>NZ_BSUL01000005.1 GCF_030161575.1 Arenivirga flava | reverse complement strand
CTTTTTTTTAGTATGACGGGCATGTGTTATGTCTAGAGTGAAAGTCTCTGTGGAGCGTCGTTACCAACGAATCCCAAAGCGACTTGCAAGTTTCGTGCTGTGAGGCACGGAGAGAGGAAGCAATAGCGAAATCGTGGCCCAACGAACAGGAATAAGGTAGGAAGGCGCTACGAGCGGATAAGTCGGCTAAAGGCGATAAAGTCCAAAAGGTAACCGTAATCTTGTGGCGTAAACCTTATGGGTAAACGAGGAAAGAGATAACACTTATCCCGTGAGGTCTCACTAACGATTTAGTAGTAACAACGAATAGTGAGAAGTCAGCAGATGTCATAGTAGGAAACCATGTTTCCGAAGGACTGAACCATGGAATAGTGCAACACAAAATGTATGTTTTAAGTACTGTCTGATAGTAGTGGTAGACAAAACGTAAATGAGTCGGTAGCTACGCCAATCTAAGACGAATACTTAAAAGCGGAAAGGAGTCGCGCACATTATGTCGAAGATGTTAGAACGTATCCTTGACCGGCAAAATATGAATGAGGCTTATAAAAAAGTCCGGGCAAATAAAGGAGCCAGCGGCGTTGACGAAGTCACGCTCGACGAGCTTCATGCCTATATTCAAGACAACTGGGCAACGATCTGTCAACAAATAAGAGAGCGACACTACAAGCCCCAACCTGTAAAGAGAGTTGGGATCCCAAAGTCAGATGGTGGGAAACGAAAACTCGGTATACCTACAACAATAGACCGCGTGATTCAGCAGGCCATTGTTCAGGTTATAACACCCATATGCGAATCCCACTTTTCGGAATTTAGCTATGGATTTCGTCCGAACAGAAATTGTGAAATGGCCGTCAATCAATTATTGAAGACGATCAATGAAGGTTATCAATGGATCGTTGATATAGATCTAGAAAAATTCTTTGATAACGTTCCTCAAGACCGGCTGATGAGTCTTGTACATCGTATGATCCAAGACGGAGACACAGAATCGCTTATTCGAAAATATCTCAAAGCAGGTGTCATGGTCGCCGATGAATACCACCCAACGGATCGAGGAGCCCCACAAGGAGAATTTATCGCCCATTCTTAGTAATATCATGCTAAATGAACTGGACAAAGAGCTTGAGAGCCGAGGGCTCGCCTTTGTGAGATACGCCGATGATTGTCTCATCATGGTTAAAAGCCGAACAAGTGCCAATCGAGTGATGCATTCAGTCATTCGTTGGATTGAAAATAAGTTAGGGCTAAAAGTTAATGGAACCAAATCAAAGGTTACGCGGCCCAGCCAGCTAAAATATTTAGGATTTAGTTTCTATTACGACACTAAAGCCAAAAGCTGGATGAGCCGACCTCATGAGGACTCTGTCCGAAAATTCGAGAAAAACTCAAAATGTTAACTCAAAGAAAATGGTCAATAAACTTTAGAAAGAGGCTGGAAAAGTTAAATGAAGTCATCCGCGGATGGATAAATTACTTTTCCAGCTCGTCCATGAAAGCCAAGATGGAACGGATCGACGCCCATTTAAGAACGCGATTGCGAACCATCGTCTGGAAGATGTGGAAGGTTCCTCCAAGAGACAATGGGGATTACAAAAGTTAGGTGTAAATAAGAGCTTAGCTAAACTAACATCGTACGCAGGAAACCACTACCAGTGGGTAGCTACCAAAACCTGTGTAAGAAGGGCAATAACTAAACAAAAACTAGGCCAAGCAGGCCTAGTCAGTTGTTTAGATTACTACCAATATAGACATAACATATATTCATAATGGAGTCGCCGGATACGGAACCGTATGTCCAGGTGACGTGAGAGGGCGATTG
>NZ_BSUL01000004.1 GCF_030161575.1 Arenivirga flava | reverse complement strand
ATATAGTTAATTGTTTATTAAGTATGTGTCAAGTTTATTGAGGTTGAATAAAAAAACCGTCTTTTGGGGCAGACACGAAGTTATTTTCAACCTCACTTTCGTTCGGTTTGCCCTCATTATCTCTAACAAAAACAAGTTTTTATTAGAGATAATTCGGGGTCATTATTAATTGGTTTAATCCTTTGGCGAATTGGCCTAAAGGGCACTTTTCGCTTTTCCTTCGCCCATTTGCCCTTTAAACGCACCTTCATGAGCTTGAAAATGAGGTTTTTTCTGTACCCAGCGTTTCATAGCTTGCCAACGCTTTTCTTGAGCGACGACGTCGTCCGGAAGGGCTTCGTATTGGTTCAACCAACCTTCAAATTCTTGGTTTCTTAAACTATCTATGACACGAATCATGGCTTGGGCCCCGGTTTTTGTCCATAAACGACCTTGGCGCTTCATGCGATAGGTGATTTTTCGATGGGTACTTTCGATCGTGCCAATACATGCTTGGGGATCCCTGATTCCTCGTGCTTTCAATGATTTTAAATAAGGCCAACTTCTTTGAAGATAGTGATGCAGCAAACGTAAATGTTCTAAAGCCTCGGCTTCCTTTTCTTCAATCAAGCTTTCCGAGGTATCTAAAACAAGCTGGACCTCTTGCCAATCATAATGTGCAATCGCTCGTATCATTCGATGTTGGAGTTGAGGAACAAAGCCATTCTTTCTTTCATCTTCCGATGGACATGGTAACGATCACGGAAGTGTTCATGACGCAAACAACCTAAAGCCAGTTCATCAAACACGGCCTTTTCATAGCCTGAACCGCCGTCACTATTGGAAATGACAACGGTATGACTTAAATCATAATAGGCTTGAAGATAGGCCATCATTTCTTTATACGCTTTTTTCCGATTCAGATGACTCACAAAGTGCGGGGCGATCATCTCCGAGCGGTTCCCGACTTTCTGGCTCCCTTCGCACACTTGAAAACGATGGACTTCAAGAGATTGTTTCTTTTGTCCGTTGATCTTTACGCCATCTCCTTCCAGATATAAATAAGGCACTTTTTTCTTGGTGATAATCCCGTCATAACGACTTTCATGCGTGCTTTTGGCTTGGATTAACTCTCCCGTTTTAACCACCAATTGTTGCACGTTTTGATGACTCATACGCCAAGATGTCAAACAATCGATCGCTTGAGAAACATGACGATAGACCATCATACTGCCTAATTGAGAGACATTGCGCAGGACAAGCGAACTGTAACGAATGCCTTTTCGAATCCCTAGAAATTCATCTAAGGGATAACGAATGTCATTGGCTTGATTTTTCATTCGGCGACGAACATAGGTCACCGTGCCAAACAAAAAGGTGATGGTTCTTTCGCTTTTGCGGTCGACGCGAAAGCCTTCTTTCTTCCATTGGGCACAAATTTCTTCATCGAGCGTTTGAAAAGCTAGTTGGGTGATTGTCGCTATCAGTTGCGCAAAAAAATCATCATGGCTCTTTCTCTTATAAAAAATTTTTTCCTTCTTCATTACTTCCACTAAATCTGTTACAATAGAATCCATAAGAAACCGCCTTTATTCATTAGTGCCTGTCAGCCCAATGAATAGAGTAACGGTTTCTTTTTTATTCGTCTAGAGGAAACCTCAATAAATTTTACACTTAGGTTTATTA
>NZ_BSUL01000003.1 GCF_030161575.1 Arenivirga flava | reverse complement strand
GCATGACCTTTTCTAAAAAACTGTTTCCACACCTTCTAGGTGTACAAAAAGAACACTCTATGTTATTGTAAAGTCGATAAAAACAACAATAAACACAAAAGGAGTGCGTTCTTATGTCTTCACTTTACAACAAAAATCGCTCACATTCAATGCCCAAAAAGAAATCACGGTCGCCAACGATGGCGGAAGCTTAACCAATGATGCGGGGCTTATCTTGGTCGCTGAATTTTTAAAACAAATTCATTTTGACTCATTGTTAGCCCAATATGTTCATATCCCGGATCCTCGTTGTTTCGTTCAACATGAATGGTTGGACGTATTGAAACAATGGCTCTACCAATTGATTGCTGGTTATTCTCGCGACCGAGATGCCAATACGCTCCAATATGACCGTCTTTTCAAGAAGCATTAAAACAAGGTCGACTCAGCTCGCAATCCATGATGTCTACCTTGCTTCATACCTTAACCAAAGAAAATGTGGGCCAACTATCACAAGTAGCCAAAAGACTGGCGGATTTCGGCATGGATCATCAAAACAGCCAACATTTCATTCTCGATCTGGATTCGACCTCTTGTACTACCTATGGACAACAAGAAGAAGCCGATTTATTTACCATTATGGGGTCAATGGCTATCATCCGTTTGTCGCTTTCGAAGGTTTAACGGGGTTAGCATTAGATGTCCGTCATCGGCATGGAAAATCTTATACCTCGACCCATGCCGAAGACTACCTGGTGGAAATGTTGGATCGTTATCAACAACGTTCAGAGGACCCGCTCTTGTTGGTCCGTGGCGACAGCAACTTTGCCAAACCGGAAATCTATGAACAATGCGAACAACGAAAGGCGCATTATGTGATCAAACTCAAAAATAATGCGCGTCTGATTGACCAAGCCCAACACCAAGTCCAGTATACGAATGGTACGGATTACACAAAGACAGAACATCAGTACTTTAAGGTCAACTAAGCAAACTCGTGGGATCGACCGCGGACCGTCGCTATAAAAGCCACTAGAAAAGGAGGATACCTTTTTTTCAGAATTTCAATTTGTCGTGACCGATTTCGCTAACCTTTCCCCCAAAACGATTTTTCAGCTTTATCAAAAACGAGGGAATATGGAAAATTTCATCAAAGAAATGAAAACCGGCTTTTTCGCTGATAAAACGGATAGCCATTCCTTTTTAGCAAACAAGGCCCGTTTGGCCTTGAGCTTTTTGGCTTACAATATCATCCATTTGATGAAACAGATGACATTTCCTCAAGAAAAAAGGCAACGGTGATTGACACGATACGCTTTCAATTGTTCCATATCGCAGGGAGAGTCACGGAACATGCGCGAAAAATTCAAGTTCACCTCTCCAGTACC
>NZ_BSUL01000002.1 GCF_030161575.1 Arenivirga flava | reverse complement strand
CGCGCGCACCGCGAGATCGTCGCCGAGCTCGCGCGCGCGAACGCCGCCGATCCGGGCGCGCAGCACGTCTTCGACGACGGCCCCGAGATGGGCTGGCAGCTCGCCGCCGCCGACATCGCGGTCTGCGACATCTCGGCGATGGTCTACGACCGCCTCGCCACCGGCAAGCCGATCATGGTGACCCGGCCCGCGCATCCGGAGGCCAGCGTCGACGAGTCGGGCTACCTCGGTGCCGCCGAGTGGCTCACGGTCGAGGGCGCAGCGGATGCGGTGGCCGAGCTCGATCGTGTGATCGGCAGCAGCGACGCGCAGGAGCGCCTGCAGCACTGGGTGCACCGGCACTTCGGCGACACGGCCCCCGGCGCCGCCACCGCGCGGTTCCACGCGGCGATCGAGCGTCTCCTGGAAGCCTGGGATCGTCATGCCCGCCTGCACGATGCCACGGACGTGCCGACCGCGTCGGACCCGTCGTCGCAGCATCCGCTCCGTCAGGCCGGCTGAGTCGGGCTCACGCCGGCCGAGCTAGGACCGCTCCCGCTTGCGGCGGCCGGGGAGGAGCGCCCTGCGAGGCGCGAGGTCGCGCTGCTTCCGCTCCTTCGTCTCGATCGCGAGCGCGTCGGGGAACACGTCGGCAGGCGGGCCGAACGCCGTGCGCGAGGCCGCGATCACGCGCCGGCCCAGGATGAGGTTGCCGCTGCCGCCGATCGCCGCGCCGATGCCGAACGGCACGAGCCGGCCGATCGCGCCGGCACCGGTGTTGGCCGCGAAGCGTCGCAGGAAGGCGTTGCGCAGCTGATCGCCGATCGGCCCGAACGCCGTGCGCGGCAGCCTCTGCGCCAGGGTGCTGCCCCAGTAGCCGCTCATGCCGACGCCGCTGCCGGTGGCCTGCGCGGTGAGGTGCTTCACCAGCTCGACGCCCGGTCCGCCCATGATCATCGTCATGACGAGCGCGCGGGCCCGTGTCGGATCCTCCAGCGCGATGCCGTGCAGCTCGGTGATGGACTGGGCGTAGAGCGCACTCGCCTCGAGGAAGCCGGCCGTCTCGACGCCGGTGAGGGCGAGCGCGGCGCCGGTGCCGAGCCCGGGCACGGCGGCGCTCGCGCCGACCGCCGCTCCGCCCGTGGTGACGGCGGCGAGGTAGCGGCGCTCGAGGATGCGCGCGATCTCGGCAGGGCTCGCATCCGGCTTGGCGCGACGGATGCTGCGCAGGTGGGCGAGCACGGCCGGCCGGTGCACGCTGAGCAGCTTGTCGACCCAGCCGCCGAGGCGCTCGGCCATCGGGTCCTGCGGCGGGCGCAGGTCGAAGTCCGGCATGTCGTGCGGTTGCGGTCCGCCGGATGCGATCGGCGGCACGATCGGGCGGATCGGCTCCTGGGGCTGGGACATGCTCCTCCTGGTTCGGGTGATGCACACGCTACGAGGACGGGATGCATGACAGATGTCACACGTCCGCATGCCGCCTGACACTGGCCTGAGCGCACCTCAGGAAGCCAAGCTGGAGATCACTCAGAGGAGGGGAGCGCCGCATGGCGAGACGAGGATCACCCATCGAGGTCAGGAACCTCACCAAGCAGTACGGGAGCGCGCGGGCCGTCGACGACCTGAGCTTCACGGTCGAGCCGGGCCGGGTCACCGGCTTCCTCGGCCCGAACGGCGCGGGCAAGACCACGACGCTGCGCAGCCTGCTGGGGCTCATCCGCCCCACCTCCGGCTCCGCGACGATCGGCGGCAAGCGCTACGCGGAGCTCGACAGCCCGCTCACCACGGTCGGCGCCGCCCTCGAGGCGAACAGCTTCCACCCCTCGCGCAGCGGTCGCGGGCACCTCGCCATCCAGGCGAAGGCCGCGGGCGTACCAGCGGCCCGCGTGGACGAGGTGCTGCTGCGCGTCGGCCTCGCCGAGGCCGGCTCGCGCAAGGTCGGCGGCTACAGCCTCGGCATGCGCCAGCGCCTCGGCCTCGCCGGAGCACTGCTCGGCGACCCGTCGGTGCTCGTGCTCGACGAGCCGATCAACGGGCTCGACCCGGAGGGCATCCGCTGGATGCGCTCGTTCCTCAAGGTGCTCGCCGAGGAGGGGCGCACGGTGCTGATCAGCTCGCACCTGCTCAGCGAGGTGCAGCAGACGGTCGACGAGCTCGTCATCATCGCGAAGGGCCGGCTCGCCTACCAGGGCGACCTGGCCGGCCTCGCCGGCGAGACCACCGTCACGGTCGACGCCCCGCGCCGGGCCGAGCTGCAGGCGGCGCTCGCGCCGCACGCCGCGGTGCAGCCGCTGCCGAACGGTCTCGTCGTCACTGGCCTCGACGCCGAGCAGGTCGGCGCGCACGCCTTCGCCGCGGGCATCCCGCTGAGCGCTCTGAGCACGACCGCGAGCGGGCTCGAGGACGTCTTCCTGAACCTCGTGACCGGCGAGCATACGACCACCGCGATGGAAGGAGCGGGGCGATGACCCTCATCCGCTCGATCAGCGCCGAGAGCGCGAAGCTCTTCGGCCTCAAGACCTGGTGGATCCTGCTGCTCGTCATGGTGGCGTACGTGGGCGCCTTCGCGGCCGGCATGGCCGCGATCTTCGGTGGTCTGCTCGGCGGCGATCAGCCGATCGAGGGCATCGCGGTCGCCGAGCTCGTCTACAGCCTGGGCAGCACGATCGCCTACGCCTTCCCGGTGCTCGTCGGCGCCTTCATCGTCACAGCGGAGTTCCGTCACGGCACCCTCACGCCCACCTTCCTCGCCACGCCGTCCCGTGCGGTCGTGCTCTCGGGCAAGGTCGTCGTCGCGGCGATCGTCGGCGCGGTCTTCGGCCTCGGCATCGTGCTCGCCTCGGTGGTGCCGGGTGCCGCGGTGCTCGGGGCGACGGGCGCCGAGACCGGGCTGGACGACCCCGACGTGTGGCTGATCATGGCGCGCACCGTGCTCGCCATGGCGATCTGGGCGGTGCTCGGCCTGGGGCTCGGCTCGGTGTTCCGCAACCAGGTGGTCGTCATCGTGATCGTGCTCGCGTTCACGCAGTTCCTCGAGCCCACCCTGCGCGTCGCGCTCGGCTTCACCGACCTCAACGCGAGCGTCGGGCAGTTCCTGCCGGGCGCCGCGGGCGACGCGCTCGTCGGGGGCAGCTCCTTCAACGCCATGATGGGCGGCGGGGGCGACCAGCTCGACTGGTGGCAGGGCGGGCTGGTGCTCGGCGGCATGGCCGCGGTGCTCGTGCTCATCGGGGCGCTGACCACCTGGCGACGCGACGTCGACTGACGGTCCTGGCGTGCATCCGCTCGACTGACGACGCGCGCGGATGCACGGGACGGGGCGGATCGCGCACGGCGCGTCCGCCCCGTCCGCCGTTCCCGGGCCGACCTCCTCGGAACTGGGATAGGTTAGGAGTTCCTAACCTCTCGCAGTCCTGGAGCCCCCATGCGCCCCCACCGCCTCCGTCACTCCGCGCCCGTCCTCGCGACGGCCCTGCTCGGCGGCGCGCTGCTCCTGCCCGCGTCGACCGTCGCTGCGGCGATGGAGGCGCCGACCGAGGGCTGCACCGTCGCCGACGCGAGCATCACCTGGGGCTTCAAGGAGTCGTTCCGCTCCTACATCTCCGGCTCGATCGCCAAGGGCACCTGGGAGGTGCTCGACGGCGCGACCTACGAGACGCCGTCCTTCGGCTTCAGCGGAGGCACGGGCACGGCGGACGCGGAGGCCGGCACGGGCTCGATCGCGTTCGGCGGTGCCATCCGCTTCACCGGGCACGGCGGCCTGCTCGACACGACCGTCGCCAACCCCACGATCGAGCTGACCGGACCGGATGCGGGCCGCCTGCTGCTCGATCTGCGCAGCGTGCCGATGGAGGCCGCGATGGCCGGGCAGACCGACGCCGAGACGCTGATCCAGGTGCCCTTCGCCGATCTCGACCTCTCCGGCGCGACGATCGTGCAGGACGGCGGGACGCTGACCATCGGCGGCGACGCCGTACCCGCCGCGATCACCGCCGAGGGCTTCGAGGCGTTCGGCAGCTACGAGGCCGGCACGGCGCTCGACCCGCTGACCTTCAGTGCGACGGGCACGTGCGCGGTTCCGACCGCCGCCGAGGCGACCGAGCCGTTGCCGGCCGCGTCGGAGGGGCCGGCGCTGGCGGCCGGTGACGACGACGTGCCGTCGCCCGGGCTCATCATCGCCATCGTCGGCGGCCTGATCGCCCTCGCCGGCGGAGTGACCGCGGCCATCGTCGCCGGCCGCAGGAAGTCCGGGGCGGCGTGATGCGGCGCACGGCGGGCATCCCCCTCGGGATCCTCGCGATCGTCGCGCTGGCCGCCTGCGCCGGCCCGTCCGGCAGCGGGCCGCTCGAGGCCGTCGCCGAGCAGCCGCGGGTGCCGCTCAGCGAGCTCGCTACCCTCGACGATCCCGGGGCGTACGTGGGGGAGTCGACCGCTCTCGTCGCCGACGCCGCCATCGAGCCGGTGCTCGACGACCCGCGGCCCGAGCTGCCGGTGACGATCGCCTCGCACGACCTGGCGGGCGATGTGGAGGTCACCGTCGACGACGCCTCGCGCATCATCGCCATGGATCTCTCCGGGTCGCTCGCCGCGACCGTCTGGGGCCTCGGCCTCGGCGGCTCCCTGGTCGGCCGCGACGTCTCGACGACCTTCCCCGGCAGCGAGGACCTGCCGGTGGTCACCTCCGGTGGGCACAGCGTCAACGCCGAATCGGTGCTCGGGTTGGACCCTTCCGTCGTGATCACCGACGGCAGCATCGGGCCGAACGACGTGGTGCTGCAGCTGCGCGATGCCGGCGTGCCGGTGGTCTTCGTCGACACCGCGACGTCGTACGAGGGCGCCGAGCAGCAGGCCCGCGAGGTCGCCGCGGCGCTGGGCGTGCCGGAGGCGGGGGAGCTGCTCGCCGAGCGCATCCGCTCCGACATCGCGGACGCCGTGCGGCAGATCGCGGCGATCGCTCCGCAGGACGAGTCCGAACGGCTGCGCATGGCGTTCCTCTACCTGCGCGGCTCGGCGGGCGTCTACTACCTCTTCGGCGAGGAGTCCGGAGCGGATGAGCTCATCACCGCGCTCGGCGGCATCGACGCGGCGGGCGAGATCGGCTGGACCGGCATGATACCGGCAACGGACGAGGCGTTCACCGAGCTGGACCCGGACCTCATCCTCGTCATGACCGACGGCCTCGAGTCGGTCGGCGGCGTCGACGGCCTGCTGGCCGAGAAGCCAGCGATCGCCCTGACCGCCGCAGGGGAGCACCGCCGCTTCGTCGACATGGCCGACGGCCAGGTGCTCTCCTTCGGCCCGCGCTCGGCCGAGGTGCTCGACGCGCTCGCCCGCGCGATCTACGCGCCCGAGGCCTGAGCCTTCCTCCGTTACCGTTCCGTGATCGGCGGATGCCCATGCGTCCTTAAGGTAAGGCTAAGCTCAGTGAGGCTGCCCTCACTTCCGGGCGCCGACCCGACTCACAGCACCAGGAGGTCTTGTCGTGCACAGAACCAGGAGGGCGCCCGGACGGCGCACCCTCTCGAGCATCGCGATCGGAGCGCTGCTCGCGAGCGCGGCGGCCTTGGGCGTCGCGGCCCCGGCGAATGCGGCCGCAGCCGTGCCCACGCTGACGCTCTCCCAGGCGACGGGCCTCGACCCCGCAGGTCAGACGATCACGGTCACGGGGACGAATTTCGATCCGAACCAGGCGATCTACCTCGTCGAGTGCCCCGACGTGCCTCTGGCGCAGGTCTCCTTCGCGATGGCGTTCAGCTGCCAGTCGACCGCCAAGCGCGTCGTGCCGATCGACGATCCGTCGCCTTCCCCCACGGTCGTCCGTTTCGCCGCCGACGGCTCGTTCACCACCGAGCTCACCGTGCAGCCTCGGGCGAACGGCACCGCGGTCTTCACCCTCGCCGACCACACCGGCATGGATGTTCGCACGCAGGACGCCAAGGCGTCCGTCACCTTCGCCGAGCCGATCCCCCTGCCCTCGCTCGAGCTGTCGAAGTCCGCTGACCTCGACCCGGCCGGCGAGACGGTGAGGGTGACGGGGAGGCACTACGACCCGAACCAGGCCATGTACCTCATCGTGTGCGATGAGGCGCCGGTCGACGAGATCGATTTCAGGTTCGCCCAGTCCTGCACGGCTGGCGCCAAGCGCATCGTGCCGATGGACGACCTCACCGCCTCGCCGACGGCCGTCCGCTTCGCGGATGACGGCTCGTTCAGCACAGAACTGCACATCACGCCCAGGAGCGGCTCGACTGCCGTCTACACCCTGGCCGACCACACGGGCATGGACGTCCGCACACAGGACGTCAAAGTTCCAGTGAGCTTCGCCACGGTCGTCTCACCCGAGCCTGAGCCTGAGCCCGAGCCCGAGCCCGAGCCCGCGCCTGAGCCCGCTGCACCGGCAGTGACCGTGGCCCCGGGCACGGCACTCGACCCGAACGTCGCCAACACCCTCACGATCTCCGGCACCGGGTTCACCGGTCCGGGTGCCGCGAACGGCGCCTACGTCGTCTTCGGTGCGAAGACGCAGTGGGCTCCCGGGACCAAGCCCGGCCAGAACGCTTGGATCGCGCAGACTCACGTTCCGAAGGGCTCGATCGCCGATGGCGCCTTCACGACGACGCTCACCATCCCTCGCGGTGAGCTCGAGCCGGGCACCGAGTACCAGGTCGGCACGTTCGCCGCGCACGGTCTGTCGCAGTCCGACCGCACCCTCGACACGTCGACGACCATCACCGTGCAGGACGTCGCCGTGAAGCCCGCGATCAACCTCAGCGTCGACACCGTTCTGCAGGGCGGCGAGCTCACCGTGCGCGGCGCCGGCCTCGCTGCCGGCAAGACCGCCGTCGTCACGGTCAACTCCGACCCCTACGAGCTCGGCCGCACCACGGTCGGCAGCGACGGACGCTTCTCGGTCACGGGCGCCCTGCCCGCGGACTTCGCGACCGGCGAGCACACCGTGACGGTGTCGGTGGACGGCGTCGAGCTCGCCTCCGCTCCGCTCACGGTCGCCGCGGCGATCCTGCCCGCGGCCGTCGAGGCGCCGCCCGCAGAGACCTGCACGGCCCGTGCCGTCCGCGGCGCGAGCATCTCGTGGAACGTCAAGGAGAGCTTCCGCAGCTACGTCCAAGGTGGCACCGCGAAGGGTTCGTACTCGATCAACTGGGGCGGCGGCAACGGCGCGTTCAACACCGAGGACGACCGCGGTCGCGTCGCCTACAGCGGCTCGGCCACCTTCTCCGGTCACAGCGGCGCGCTCGACATGACCCTGTCGAACCCGCGCATCCAGGTGGCGAGCGCCACCAGCGCCTCGCTCATCCTCGACGTGCGCTCGGCCGGGCTCGGCTCCAACCCGGGTGTGGATGCGAGCGGCGTCGTCTTCGCGACCCTGCGCCTGCCCGCGGCGACCGAGTCCGCGGACCGCATCAGCTGGAGCGGCGCCTCGGCGACGCTCACGGCCGCCGGAGCCGAGGCCTTCGCCGACTTCTACGACGCCGGCGAGGCCCTCGACCCCGTGTCGTTCAGCTTCCCGCTGGGCGCCGAGGTGGAGTGCGACGCCACCACCAGCACGACGCTCGCCAGCACCGGTTCCGAGCAGGGCGCTCAGACGCTCTGGATCGGCCTCGGTCTGCTGGTGCTCGGCGCGGGTGTCTTCGCCCTCCGCCGCCGCACCGCCGGCGTCTGACCCCGGTGCCGGGCCGCGACGCGCGGCCGGCACCGCACGAGCCCCGTCCCGCATCCCGCGGGGCGGGGCTCCGTCGTCCCGCGGTGACGGCCGAGCGGATGCGGGACCACGCAGGCCGCATCCGCTCGGTGCGATGGGGAGGGGCGCCTACGCCTGGTCGGCGTTGTAGCGCTCCACGACCTCGTCGATCGGGCCGTCGAGCAGCAGGCGGCCGCCCTCGAGGTAGAGGCCGCGGGTGCAGAAGCGGCGCAGGTCGCGCTCGGAGTGCGAGACGAAGAACAGCGTGCGCCCCTCCGAGAGCATCTCCTCGATGCGGGCGTAGCACTTCTCCCGGAAGCCCTTGTCGCCGACCGCCAGCACCTCGTCGACGAGCAGCACGGGCTCCTCGACGCGCGACATGACCGAGAACGCGATGCGCACCTTCATGCCGCTCGAGAGGTGCTTGTAGGGGTGTCGACGAAGTCGCCGACGCCGGCGAAGTCGATGATCTCGGCGAAGGCGTCGTCGATCTCGGCCTTCGACATGCCGTGCAGTCCCGCGGTCAGGTACACGTTGTCGCGCACGCTCAGGTCATCGACGAAGCCTCCGGTGATCTCGATCAGCGGAGCGACGCCGCCGTTCACGCGCACGCTCCCCTCATCCGGAAGCTGCACCTCGGCGACGAGCTTCAGCAGCGTCGACTTGCCCTGGCCGTTGCGGCCGACGACGCCGATCGCCTCACCGGCGCGCACCGTGAAGCTGACGTCGCGCAGCGCCCAGAACTCGTCGGGCCGCTTGCGGCGCAGGTTGCCGGAGAGCAGGTCCTTGAAGCTGCGACGTCCGCGACGGTTGCGGCGGTAGCTGATGCCCAGGCCCTCGACCTCGATCATCGGGTGCCCCTCGGTGACCGCGGCCATCACAGCTCCTTCAGCACGGCGCGCTCGCACCGCTTGAACACGAGCAGGCCGATGCCCAGGATCGCGAGGCTCATCGCGGCGCCGATGCCGATCGTGAGCCACTCGAGCTCCTGCGGGAAGAACGCCGAGCGGTAGAGCGCGAAGATGCCGGCGAGCGGATTGAAGGACGCGAGCAGATGCAGCGACTGCGGCAGCAACGCGAAGCTGTAGACGATCGGCGTCGCGTAGAACATGAAGCGCATGATGAGCTTCACGGCCCGCTCGAGGTCGCGGAAGAACACGACGATCGGTGCGACGATCAGGCCGAGACCGACGATGAGCGCGGCCTGCAGGATGATCGCCGGGATCCAGAGCAGCGCGGTCCAGTGCAGCGTGAGGTCCGACTCCGCGTCGAAGAGCGCGAAGGCGAGAGCGAAGCCCGCGAGCACCGGGATCGAGAGCAGGAACTCGATGCCCTTCGACGCCACGACGCGCAGCACCCAGATGCTGCGCGGCAGCTTCGTGGAGCGCACGAGCTTGGCGTCCTTGAGGAAGGCCCGCGTCGACTCGTTGATCGACGTGCTGAACCACATCCACGGCAGCAGGCCGCAGAGCAGGAACACGATGTACGGGTCCTCGCCGACGTCGCGCTTGATGACCACCGTGAAGACGAACCAGTAGATCGCCGACATCATCAGCGGATCGAGGATCGACCAGAGGTAGCCGAGCACGGAGGTCGTGTAGCGCACCCGCAGGTCGCGCTGCGTCAGCAGCCAGAGCGAGTGCCGGTACCGCGCGAACGGGCTGCGCGCGGCGCGCGCAGTTGGTGCGGCGGTCATCCGCTCATCATATTGGGCGCGCCGGAGTGAGCGGGCCCGCGCACGACGAAGGGCGACCGGATGCTCGAAGCATCCGGTCGCCCTCCGGTCGCGCGCCGCAGCGGCGCGTCATGACGCTCAGACGAAGAGGTTCGCCCGCTCCAGGTCCTCGGCGAAGTCGACCTCGACCGCGTACAGGTCGGAGATGTCGACCGGCTCGATGCGCACGCCGTCCTGCTCGATGGCGAGCTCGAGGCCGCGCTCGAAGTAGTCCTGGTCGCCGACGCGGGCCAGCTGGCGCACGAGGGCCGCCTTCTGGTGCGAGGCGATGTAGTTGATGCCCACGGCCTCGCCCAGACCGCCCTTGACGGTCTTCGACAGCTCCTTGATGAAGCCCTCGGCGTCGGTCGTGTACTTGACCTCCTCGTCGCTCACCTTGGCGGTGTTGACGGTCACGAAGGACTGGTCGCGGGCGACGAGCTTGGCCGCGCGGCGCAGCGCCTCGGGGTCGAAGACGACGTCGCCGTTCATCCAGAGCGTGCCGCCACTGCCGCCGGCGCGCAGCGCGCGCAGCAGGCTCTTCGACGTGTTCGTCTGGTCGTACTCCTCGTTGTAGACGAAGTCGGCGTCGGGGAACGCCTCGACGATGTGCTCGAGCTTGTAGCCGACCACGATGGTGACCTTGGCGTCCGCGCCGAAGGCGGCGTGGATGTTGTCGAACTGCTGCTGCATGATGGTGCGGCCGTCGCTGAGCTCGGTCAGCGGCTTCGGCAGCGAACGGCCGAGGCGGCTGCCCATCCCGGCGGCGAGGATGACGATCTGCGTGCTCACGTGGAGTACCTCCCTGATACGTCGTGAATGCGGGAGGGACATGGCGGCGTCGTTCGCTCGCCATTCACCCGCAGGTGGCTTGCTAGACACGACGACGTGCCTCCTCGATCATGACAGAGCGCCTGCGATTCCGCGGTGAAGCGCTTGCTCTGTGGCCAATTCGTGACCCGCGCTCCAACCTCCCGGCGGCGTCCTCGGCCGTTGGTACGGTGGTGCGGTGGAGTCGAAGAATACCCCCGAACTGGGCACGGATGCCGAGTTTCCTGTGAACGCGCAGGAACCGGTTGCGGAGACCTCCGGCAGCGACCCCGAACCCTCCTCGGAGGAGTCGGCTCCCGCGAAGCCCGCGCGGGCGCCGCGCAAGCCCGTCGCGCGCAAGCCGACGACGAAGCCGGCCGGGGCGGCCGCGACGGACGCGCCGGTCGATGAGACCGAGCTGCCGGGAGCCGCTGCGGCCGCGACGAAGCCCTCGACCGCCGCGCGCAAGCCCGCCGCGGCGAAGGCGACGGCCGGGACGACCGGTGCCAAGCGACCCGCCGCGCGCAAGACGGCTGCCGCGAAGACGACCGCGGGAGCGAAGACGCCTGCGGAGACGCCTGCAGCCGCGAAGAAGCCCGCCGCCGCGAAGAAGCCCGCCGCACGCAAGCCCGCTGCCCGCAAGCAGCCCGCGCCGCCGCCGGCGCCGCCGAAGCCCGTGGTGCTGCAGGTCAGCGGTCTCGAGAAGCGATTCGGCCAGAAGGTCGCCGTCGCCGGGATCGACCTCGAGGTGCGCGAGGGCTCCATCTACGGCGTGGTCGGCCCCAACGGCGCAGGCAAGACGACGACGCTCTCGATGGCCACGGGACTGCTCCGTCCTGATGCGGGCGCCGTGACCGTCCACGGCGCCGACGTCTGGGGCGACCCCGAGAAGGCCAAGCGCAACATGGGCGTGCTGCCCGACCGGCTGCGGCTCTTCGACCGCCTCACCGGTGCGCAGCTGCTGCACTACTCCGGCGTGCTGCGCGGGCTCGACGTCGCCGAGGTGCGCCGGCGCAGCGCCGACCTCGTCGCAGCCTTCGGCCTCGAGGAGGCGACGGGCCGGCTCGTCACCGACTACTCCGCCGGCATGACCAAGAAGATCGCCCTGGCGTGCGCGATGATCCACTCGCCGCGCCTGCTCGTCCTCGACGAGCCCTTCGAGTCGGTCGACCCGGTCTCGGCGGCGAACGTCACCGAGATCCTGCAGCGGTACGTGGCCAGCGGCGGCACGGTGGTGCTGTCGAGCCACAGCATGGACCTCATCCAGCGCGTCTGCGACACGGTCGCGGTGGTCGTCGACGGCCACATCCTGGCCTCCGGGCCGGTCGACGAGGTGCGCGCGGGCGCGACCCTCGAGGAGCGCTTCGTCGAACTGGCGGGCGGACGCAAGGCAGCGGAGGGCATGGAGTGGTTGCACACCTTCTCCGACTGAGGCTCAGCCTCTTCGCGAACAACTTCAAGCGGTCCCCGTGGCAGGTCGTCGGCCTGGTCGTCGGCCTGCTCTACGGCGGCATCATGGCGGTCGTGCTGCTCGGCGGTCTCATCGCGCTGCGCTTCGCGCCGCTCGACATCGCCCGGCCCGCGGTGGTGCTCGGCGGTGCGCTCGTGCTGATCGGCGCGCTCGTCGTGCCGCTGCTGATGGGCAGCGACGACGACCTCGATCCGCGTCGCTTCGCGCTCTTCGGCATCCCGCTCGACCGGCTGGTGCGCGGGCTGTTCCTCGCCGGGCTGGTCGCGATCCCGTCCGTCGTGCTGGCGCTGGCCGGGATCGCGCAGATCGTCACCTGGAGCCGCGATCCGCTCGCCCTGGCGCTCGCCATCCCGGTCGCGGCGCTCGTGCCGCTCGCCTGGGTGCTGGGTGCGCGGCTCACGACGAGCATCGCCTCGCTCTTCCTCTCCACCCGCCGCGCCCGCGAGTGGACCGGCATCATCGCACTGCTGCTCGTCCTGATGGTCTCGCCCGTGTTCGTGCTGCTCGGCCAGGTCGACTGGTCGGAGGACGGCGCGGATGTGGTGAGCCTGCTCGCATCCATCGCCGGGTGGACGCCGTTCGGCGCGGTCTGGGCGGCTCCCGCCGACGCTGCCGCGGGACTCGTCGGGCCGGCGCTGCTGAAGCTGCTGATCGGCCTCGCGTACGTGGCGCTGCTCTGGTTCGGCTGGCGCGCGATGGTGGCTCGGATGCTCTCGGCCCCGGACCACGAGGGGGCGGCGAAGGAGTACTCGGGCCTCGGCTGGTTCGATCGCATGCCCGGCACCCCGACCGGGGTCATCGCCGCGCGCAGCTTCGTCTACTGGCTGCGCGACCCGCGCTACCGGGCCTCCCTGCTGGTGCTGCCGATCGTGCCGATCGTGATGATCGTGCCGCTGGCCGTGTCGGGCGTGTCCACGGAGGTGCTCGCGCTCATCCCGGTGCCGATGATCGCGCTGTTCCTCGGCTGGAGCCTGCACGACGATGTCGCCTTCGACAGCACCGCGTTCTGGATGCACGTGGCCTCCAACGTGACCGGTCGCGCCGATCGCTTCGGTCGCCTCGTGCCCGCCCTGACGATCGGCCTGCCGGTCGTGCTCCTCGGTTCGGTCGTGAGCGCTTGGGTGCACGGCGACTGGTCGGTGCTCGGCTCGATCCTGGGCGTGAGCCTGTTCACGCTGCTGTGGGGTCTGGGGCTGTCGAGCGTCATGTCGGCGGCGTTCCCGTACCCGGTGGTGCGCCCCGGCGACAACCCGTTCACGCAGCCGCAGTCCGGCGGCGGACTGACGGCGCTGCTGCAGTCGCTCACGTTCCTCGGCACCCTCGTGGCCGCGGTGCCGGTCATCGTGCTCGCCGCGCTCGGACTGTTCCTCGACCCCGGCTGGCACGTGGCGGCGCTCATCGTCGGCGCGGTGCTCGGCGGCGCGTCCCTCGTCGGCGGCGTGGTCTGGGGAGCGCGCATCTTCGAGCGCCGCGCGCCCGAGCTGCTCGCGTTCACGATCAAGCACGACTGACCTGTCGTTTGCGCCGCCGTCCCCGCCGTGCGCGGGCGCCGAGGCTTATCATCGAGGGCATGAGCAGCAACGAGCCGACCGGCGGTGGCACCGACGTCCTGGACCGCGAGCTCGAGGAGCTCCTGAACCAGGAGGCCATCGAGCCGGGCGACCACGAGCGCTTCTCGCACTACGTGCCGAAGGACAAGATCCTCGAGTCCGCGATGACCGGCAAGCCGGTGCGCGCGCTCTGCGGCAAGAAGTGGACCCCGGGGCGCGACCCGGAGAAGTTCCCGGTCTGCCCGGCCTGCAAGAAGGTCTACGAGAAGATGAAGGCCGAGTAGCACTCGGCCGCACCACGAAGGGCTCCGCCGCGGCGGGGCCCTTCGTCATTCCGGGGCGGCGCATTCGGCCCGGCTTCGGGCGGGCCCGGGAACCAGCCGCGCCCCCGGCCGCGTCCGCGGCACGGGCGCCGCGCATCCGCGCGCCGCGCATCCGCTCGCCCAGCTGGCAAACCGGCACCAGTTCCCAAATGACGGAGATTCGAGCGGATGCACGCCTCATCCAGCCCGGAAGTGCTCGAAATCAAGCCCTAAGGCTTGTTGCCGCCGATCGAGCGCCCGACAGTTCCGTCATTTGGCACAGGGGAGCTGGGGGCCGGGAAGCTGGGGGCCGGGAAGCTGGGGGCTGGGGGCTGGGGGCTGGGAGCAGAGTGCGGAGGCGGGGAGCAGCTTGGCGGCGAGCAGCGGGGATCGGGGTGCGTCAGTCGATGAGGGTGGGGATGCCGGCCTCGTCGCTGCGGCCGATGCGCAGCGCCTCGCGGGGAGCTCGCCCATCGCGTAGGCGTGGTGGGCGCGGGCCGCCGTGACGCCCGCCGGGCCGGTCCAGCGCTCGTCGACGGCGCCATCGACGACGAGCGGCACGAGCAGCTCGCGGGCGCGCTCGGGCGGCAGCCCCCGGGTGCGCACGATCTCGGCGATGGCGGTGCCCCGCGCATCCGTCTGCCGCCAGGCGCGCTTGCGCCCGCCGACGCTGGCCTTCGAGGCGCTGCGCTTCGCCACGGGCACCCAGGCGCCGTCGTCGTCGACGTGCGCGACCAGCTTGTAGACCATGCCCGCGGTCGGGGCTCCCGAGCCCGTCACGAGCGACGTGCCCACGCCGTAGGAATCGACGGGGGCGGCGCGGAGCGCGCCGATGGTCGCCTCGTCGAGGTCGTTGGTGACGGTGATACGGGTGCCGGTGGCGCCGAGCCCGTCGAGCTGGGCGCGCACCTCGGCGACGAGCGCGGGCAGGTCGCCGCTGTCGAGGCGCACCGCGCCGAGGCCGGTGCCGGCGACGCGCACGGCGGTCTCGACGCCCTGGCGCACGTCGTAGGTGTCGACCAGCAGCGTGGTGCCGGGGCCGAGCGCCTCGACCTGGGCGCGGAACGCCTGCTCCTCGCTGTCGTGCAGCAGCGTGAAGGCGTGCGCCGCGGTGCCCATGGTGGGCACGCCCCAGGCGCGACCGGCCTCGAGGTTGCTGGTCGCCGAGAAGCCGGCGATGTACGCGGCGCGCGATGCGGCCACGGCGGAGACCTCGCCCGTGCGGCGCGAGCCCATCTCGCTGAGCGGGCGGCCGTCGGCGACCGACACCATCCGTGCCGCGGCGGCGGCGACCGCGCTGTCGTGGTTGAGGATGCTGAGGATCACCGTCTCGAGCAGCACCGTCTCGGCGAAGCCGCCCTCGAGCACGAGGATGGGGGAGTTCGGGAAGAAGGGCTCGCCCTCGCGGTAGCCGTGCACCGTGCCGGTGAAGCGGTAGTCGGCGAGCCAGGCGAGGGTCGCCGGCGTGACGACGTTCTCGCGCTCCAGCCAACCGAGCTCCTCGTCGCCGAAGCGGAAGTCGCGGATCGCGTCGAGCATGCGGCCGGTCCCGGCGACGACGCCGTAGCGGCGACCGTTCGGCAGCGAGCGGGCGAACACCTCGAAGACGCTGCGGCGGTGCGCGGTGCCGGCGCGCAGGGCGGCATCGACCATCGTCAGCTCGTAGCGGTCGGTGAGGAAAGCGGTCGTGCCGGTCACCGCGCCAGCCTAGCCATCCGCGCCGGGGGCCCATCCCATCCGGGCGGGACGGCCAGGCGCCCCGCACTAGACTCGACCCCCGTGAACGATGCGCCGATCGGAGTCTTCGACTCGGGAGTGGGCGGCCTGACGGTCGCCCGGGCGATCATCGACCAGCGGCCGAACGAGAGCATCCTCTACGTCGGCGACACCGCGCACTCGCCGTACGGGCCGAAGCCCATCGCCGAGGTGCGCCGCTACGCGCTCGAGGTGCTCGACGACCTCGTCGCCCAGGGCGTGAAGCTGCTCGTCATCGCCTGCAACACCGCCAGCGCCGCCATGCTGCGCGACGCGCGCGAGCGCTACGACGTGCCCGTCGTCGAGGTCATCCAGCCCGCCGTGCGCCGCGCCGTGAAGACCACCCGCAACGGGCGGGTCGGCGTGATCGCGACCGCCGGCACCATCGGCTCGCGCGCCTACGACGACGCCTTCGCCGCCGCCCCGCACCTCGAGCTCTTCTCGAACGCCTGCCCGCGCTTCGTCGAGTTCGTGGAGGCCGGCGTCACGAGCGGGCCCGAGCTGCTCGCCGCCGCCGAGGAGTACCTGGCACCGCTGCGCGCCGCCGACGTCGACACCCTCGTGCTCGGCTGCACGCACTACCCCTACCTCAAGGGCGCGATCTCCTACGTGATGGGTGAGGACGTGACGCTCGTCTCGAGCGACGTCGAGACCGCCAACGATGTGTACCGCGTGCTCGCCGACCGCCGCATCGAGCGCACCGCCTCGACGCCGCCGACCTACCGCTTCCGCGCCACCGGCGAGAGCGAGGACGAGTTCCTGCGCCTCGCGCACCGCTTCCTCGGCCCCGAGGTGAACACGGTGTCGCTGGTGGAGACCGGCGCGATCGCCCTGCCGCGCGACCTGCGCGCCTGACCCGACCCTCCGCATCCGTCCATCCCCTCGAGAAGGAGCACCCCCATGAGCGAGACCCGCGTCGACGGCCGCAGCAACGACCAGCTGCGCCCCATCACGATCGAGCGCGGCTGGAGCGCCCAGGCCGAGGGCAGCGCGCTCATCAGCTTCGGCGGCACGAAGGTGCTGTGCACCGCCAGCTTCACGAACGGCGTGCCGCGCTGGATGGCCGGCAAGGGCAAGGGCTGGGTGACGGCCGAGTACTCGATGCTGCCGCGATCGACGAACGAGCGGATGCAGCGCGAGAGCATCAAGGGCAAGGTCGGCGGCCGCACCCACGAGATCAGCCGGCTCATCGGCCGCAGCCTGCGCGCCGCCGTCGACATGAAGGCGCTCGGCGAGAACACCATCGTCATCGACTGCGACGTGCTGCAGGCGGACGGCGGCACCCGCACCGCCGCGATCACCGGCGCCTTCGTCGCGCTCGTCGACGCCATCGAGTGGGGCCGCGAGAAGAAGTTCATCGGGCAGAAGGCGCAGGCGATCGTCGACAGCATCCAGGCGGTCTCCGTCGGCATCATCGATGGCACGCCGATGCTCGACCTCGCCTACACCGAGGACGTGCGCGCGGAGACCGACATGAACGTCGTCATGACCGGCCGCGGTCTCTTCATCGAGGTGCAGGGCACGGCCGAGGGCGCGCCCTTCGACCGCGAGGAGCTGAACGCGCTGCTCGAGCTCGGCACCGTCGGCAACGCCGAGCTGGCCCGCATCCAGGCCGAGGTGCTCGAGCAGTGAGCACCGTCGTGCTCGCCACGCACAACCAGCACAAGGTGCGCGAGCTGGGCGAGATCCTCGGCCCGCAGCTCGGCGGCATCGAGCTCGTCGCCTACGACGGCCCCGCCCCGGTCGAGGACGGGCTGAGCTTCACGGCGAACGCGTTCATCAAGGCCCGCGCCGCGGCGGCGCACACCGGGCTGCCGGCCCTCGCCGACGACTCGGGCATCTGCGTCGACGTGCTGGGCGGCTCGCCCGGCATCTTCTCGGCGCGCTGGGGCGGCCCGGCGCGCGACGCCGACGCGAACCTGGAACTGCTGCTCTGGCAGCTCGCCGACGTGGCCGACGAGCATCGCGGCGCGCAGTTCGCCTGCGCGGCGGCGCTCGTGCTGCCCGACGGCCGCGAGCACGTGGAGGAGTCGCGCTGGCGCGGGAGCATCCTGCGCGAGCGCACCGGTGCGGGCGGGCACGGCTACGACCCGATCTTCCGCCCCGAGGGCTCCGCGATCTCGGCCGCCGAGATGACCGCCGCCGAGAAGAACGCGGTCTCGCACCGCACGCAGGCGTTCAGCGCCCTGCTGCCGACCCTGCGCGAGCTGCTCGGCTGAGCGCTCCTGCGCGCCGCCCCCTGCGGCGCGTGGCCGGGCGCGGTCGCTCGCCCCGCCGGCTCAGAGCCAGCTGCGCTCGCGGGCGACCCGCGCCGCCTGGTGTCGTGAGCTGGTGCCCGTCTTGCCCATCGCGCTCGAGAGGTAGTTGCGCACGGTGCCGCCCGCGAGGTGCAGGCGCGCGCCGATCTCGCGTACCGAGTAGCCCTCCACGGTGAGCCGCAGCGCGTCGAGCTCGCGCTCGGTGAGCGGGCAGTCGTCCATCATCGCCGCCGCGGAGATCTCGCTGTCGATGTAGCGCTGGCCGCCGTGCACGCGCTCGACGACCTCGGCGAGCTGCGCCGGGTCGATCGACTTCGACACGAAGCCGCGCACGCCCGCGCCGAGGGCCCGCTTGAGCAGGCCCGGCCGCCCGTGCCGGGTGAGCAGCACGATCGCGCGGTCCGGGAACGCCTGCAGGATGCGGGTGGTCGCCTCGATGCCGTCCATTCGCGGCATCTCCATGTCGAGCAGCACGACATCCGGTCGGTGCTCGGCGTCGAGGGCGACCGCATCCGCTCCGTTGTCGGCCTGGGCGACGACCTCGATCTGGCCCTCCAGCTCCAGCAGGGCGCCGATGGCACCGCGCAGCAGGTTCTCGTCGTCGGCGAGCAGCACCCGGATCATGCGCGCACCGCCTCGCGGCTGCCGGCGAGGCTCGCCTCGGTCGTGAAGACGCCCTTGTTCACCGAGGCCTGCAGTGCGCCGCCCGCGTCGCGGAAGCGCTCGCCGAGGCGGGCCAGCCCGCGCAGCTTCGGCTCCGCATCCGCCGCCCCATCGTTGCTGAGCAGGATGCGCCGGTCGCCGAAGCGCACGTCGACCCTGCTGGCCTGCGCGTGCCGCAGGATGTTCGTCGTGCCCTCGCGCACGACGAGGCCGAGCAGCTCCTCGCCCTCCTCGGGCGGTGCGCCGTGCACGGTGAAGCGGATGCCCGCGGCCTCGAACAGCGCCTGCGAGTTCGCGAGCTCGGCGCGCAGCGACACCTCCCGCTGGCCGTAGGCGAGCGAGCGTGTCTCGGCGAGCGTCTCGGCCACCAGCCCCTCGATCTCGGCGAGGTGCTGCCGAGCGGCAGCGGGGTCGCGCTCGAGTAGCCGGTCGGCGAGGCGCGCCTTGAGCCGGATGACGTGCAGGGTGTGGCCCTGGATGTCGTGCAGGTCGGCGGCGAAGCGGAAGCGCTCCTGCATGACGGCCAGGCTCGCGGTGGCCTGGCGCGAGTCCTCGAGCTCGAGGGAGATGTTCCAGGCGTAGCGGTTGAGCCACATCATGAGCACGAACGCGAAGATCGTGCCGACGCCGAGCCCCAAGCCGAAGCCGGGCCCGTTCTCGACCGCGGCGCCCATGGTGGGCGGCCCGTCGAGGTCGACCCCGAGCGCCCGGACGATGACGAGGGGCGCCCAGCCGATCGCGCAGGCGAGCAGCGCCCACCACAGCCGGTGCCGCGGGGCGTACGAGACGAGCATGCCGGCGCCGAGCGCGAAGGGCAGGGCTCCCAGCGGGTTCGTGAGGCAGAGCACCGACACCCACCAGAGCGCATAGCCGGCGGCGGTCATGGTCGGCACGATCCAGCGCGGGCCCTGCTCGGCCCAGTAGAGCGCCAGCACGACCGTGGCGAGCACGCTGAAGGCGAGGCTCGTGAGCAGCAGGCCGGGGTTGTCGAACCAGCCGAGGCCGACGAACATGAGCATGAGGATCGAGCTCAGCAGCGACCACGTGGTGTACCGGTGCATCCGGGTCAGCGGCGACGCCCGCCGCTTCACGCGCTTGGTCCTCATCACGCGTCCACGCTAGCGCGGCCGCACGGCACGGAGCAGAGCGGATGCGCACGCCGCGATGTGACATCCGTCACGCGGATGCGTGCTCGCCGGGCACTACTGCGCCGCCGTCCTCCGGCGTTGGATCGGAGCCATGACGAACTCCACCGTGATCCAGGCCACCGGCCTCCGCGTCTCCTACGGCTCCTTCGAGGCCGTCAGCGGCGTCGACCTCACCGTGCAGCGCGGCGAGATCTACGCGCTGCTCGGCACCAACGGCGCCGGCAAGACCACGACCCTCGAGACGCTCGAGGGCCACCGCGCGCCGAGCGCCGGCACCGTCGAGGTGCTCGGCGGCGACCCCGCCGACCGCAAGCGCATCCGCCCGCGCATGGGCGTGATGCTGCAGGAGACGGGTTTCGCCGGCGAGCTCACCACGATCGAGATGGTCGAGCTGGTGGGCCGGCTCTCGGGGCGCAGCGATGACGCGATGCGCCTGCTGCAGGCCGTCGGACTGGCCGACAAGGCGCGCACCCGCCTCGATCAGCTCTCCGGCGGGCAGAAGCGCCGGGTCGACTTCGTCATGGCCATCTACGGCACCCCCGAGCTGGTCTTCCTCGACGAGCCGACCACCGGCCTCGACCCGAGCGCCCGCGAGGCGCTCTGGCAGGTCGTGGAGGACGTGCGCCGGGCCGGCAGCACGATCGTGCTCACCACCCACTACCTGGAGGAGGCGGAGCGCCACGCCGACCGCATCGGGCTCATGCACGAGGGCCGTCTGCAGCGGGAGGGCTCGCTGCAGGAGCTCGTGGAGGCGCATCCCTCCCGCATCCGCTTCGCGCCCGTCGAAGGGCTGGCGGAGCTGCCGCTCGCGCACCGCCTCGACGACGAGCTCGTGACCATCGAGACCTCCGAGCTGCAGGACGACCTCACCGCCCTGCTCGGCTGGGCCGCCGCCCGGGGCGTGCGACTCGACCGCCTCAGCGCCACCAGCTCGAGCCTGGAGGACGTCTTCCGTCAGCTCGGCACCGCGCAGCCCGCGAACGCCTGACACCCCCGAACCCGACAAGGAGAACCTGATGCTCGCCATCGCCGCCGCCGAGTCCAAGATGCTCGTGCGCAACAAGCTCGTCGCCTTCAGCGCCCTGCTCATGCCGTTCCTGTTCGGCTTCCTCATGATCAACATGAGCGACAACTTCGGCGGCTTCGCCTTCGCCGCCTCGTCCCTGGTCATCAGCGTGGTCGCGACCGCGGTCTACCTGACGTCGACGACGACGCTCTCCGCGCGCCGCCAGAACCTCTTCCTGAAGCGGATGCGCTCCACCGCCGAGAGCGATCTCGGCATCATCACCGGGCTGCTGCTGCCCACCGTCGTGCTCGCCGCGGTGCAGCTCGCGGTGATCCTCACCGGCATGGTGGTGTTCGGCGGCACGACCATCGCGAACCCCGTCGTCGTGATCGCGGCGATCCTGCTCGCGGTCGTCATGTTCGTCGGTCTCGCGCTCGCGACCGCCGGCGTGACGAACTCGCCGGAGCACGCCCAGGTCACCACGCTGCCGGTCTTCTTCATCGCCATCGCGGCCTCCGTGTGGGCGGGCATCGGCTCGCGGATCGAGGAGCCGGGCTCGGTCTTCGGCCTGGTGCGCGCCTTCCTGCCCGGCGGCGGCGTGGCCGAGCTCGTCGGGCTGGGCTGGAGCGGCGCACCGGTGGGCGAGCTCCTGGCCCCGCTCGGCGGAGCGGTGCTCTGGGCGGTCATCGGCCTCGTCGCGGCGCGGCGGATGTTCCGCTGGGAGCCGCGGGTCTGAGCGATCCGGTGCGCCGCCGCCCCGCGGCGCACGCCCGGCGGGAGCGACCGAGCGCGGTCGCTCCTGCCGGGCCGATCGGCACCGGGCCCCGTCTCGGCGGGGCCCTCTGCCATGTCGGCCGCCAGGCCGTCCGTCCGCAGTCCGTGGCCGGGCACGGATCCGGGGCTACTGTCGTGCTGCCGTGGTCTAAGGTTTCGGTATGCCGAAACTTCGATCGTCGACGTCCCTCGCGGCGGTGCTCACCGCTGGTCTGCTGCTGAGCGGATGCGCGAACCCGTTCGCCGACGGGGCACCGCCGACCGCCTCCGACGCCGCCGAGCGCCCGGTGGTGCTGACCACCTTCACGGTGCTCGCCGACCTCGTCGCCGAGATCGGCGGCGATGCCGTCGAGGTGCGCTCCATCACGCGGGTCGGCGCCGAGATCCACGGCTACGAACCGACGCCCTCCGACCTCGTCGCGGCGCAGGACGCGGACCTCATCCTGGACAACGGCCTGGGCCTGGAAGGCTGGTTCGCGCAGTTCACGGACGGCATCGATGCGCCGCACGCGACGCTCAGCGACGGCGTCGAGACCATCGCGATCGGCACCGGCGAGTACGAGGGGCGGGTCAATCCGCACGCCTGGATGTCGCCGAAGGAGGCCGCCGTCTACGTCGACAACGCGGTGGATGCCCTCTCGGCGCTGGTGCCCGCATCCGCTCGCTCCTTCGAGGAGAACGGCGAGGCGTACCAGGCCTCCCTCGCGGAGCTCGAGGCGAGGATCGTCGACGCCGTCGCCACGATCCCGCCGGAGCAGCGGATGCTCGTCACCTGCGAGGGCGCCTTCAGCTACCTCGCGCGCGACGCCGGCCTCGACGAGGCGTACCTCTGGGCGGTGAATCAGGAGCGTCAGGGCACTCCGCAGCAGACCGCCGCGGTCGTCGACACGGTGCGCGAGCGCGGGGTGCGCGCCGTGTTCTGCGAGTCGACCGTCAGCGACGCCGCGCAGCGCCAGGTGGCGCTCGAGACCGGGGCGGTCCTGGCGGGACCGCTGTACGTGGACTCGCTCAGCGAGGGCGCCCCCGTGCCCACACTGCTCGACCTGCTCGAGCACGACATCGACACCATCGTGGCGGCGCTCGCGTGAGCGCCGTGGTGGTCGCCGACCTCACCGTGCACTACGGCGAGGTGCTCGCGTTGAGCGCGGTCGACCTGCGGCTCGAGGAGGGCCGCGTGATCGGGCTGCTCGGCACCAACGGTGCCGGCAAGTCGACGCTCTTCAACTCCGTCATGGGTCTCGTCGCCCCCACCCGCGGGCGTGTCGAAGTGCTGGGCGGCGCCTCGTCCGACGCCCGCCGCCGCGGGCTCGTCGCCTTCGTGCCGCAGAGCGAGCGGATCGACACCGACTTCCCGGTCTCGGTGCGCGACGTCGTGGCGATGGGCCGCTACGGCCGCCTCGGCATCACGCGACGGCTGCGCGCAGCGGACCGCGACGCCGTGGAGTCGGCGATCGCGCGCGTCGGACTCGCGGAGCTGGCCGACCGGCAGATCGGCGAGCTCTCCGGCGGGCAGCGCAAGCGCGCCTTCGTCGCCCGCGGCATCGCGCAGGACGCCCGCCTGCTGCTGCTCGACGAGCCCTTCGCCGGCGTCGACGTCACCTCGCAGGCGCTCATCACACAGCTGCTGCACGAGCTGCGCGACGAGGGCCGCACCGTGCTGATCTCGACCCACGACCTCGCCGGCGTGCCCGCCCTCTGCGACGAGGTGGTGCTGCTGCACCACCGCGTCGTCTTCCACGGCGACCCGGCGTCGGCCATGGCCCCCGAGCGGCTCGCGCACGCCTTCGTGGGGCCGGACGCGCCGGATGCGGCGCACGCCCCGCCCGCCGCCTCCGCGCATCCGCTCGACCGATCGGGGGAGCCCGCATGATCGACCTCATCCTCGAGCCGCTGCAGTACTCGTTCATGACACGCGCGCTCCTGGTCAGCCTCGTCGCGGCGGTCACCTGCGCCCTGCTCAGCGTCTGGCTCGTGCAGATCGGCTGGTCGCTCATGGGCGACGCGGTGTCGCACGCCGTGCTGCCCGGGGTGGTCATCGCCTACCTCATCGGCTGGCCGTTCGCGATCGGCGCCTTCGTGTTCGGCGTCGGGGCGGTGGCCCTGATCGGCGGCATCCAGGCGACGACGCGGATCAAGGCGGATGCGGCGATCGGCGTCGTCTTCACCGCGCTCTTCGCGCTCGGCGTGGTGCTCATCAGCCGCACGCCGTCGGGCGTCGATCTGAGCCACATCCTCTTCGGCAACGTGCTCGGCACCAGCGCCGCGGACCTCGTGCAGGTGCTGATCATCGGTGCGGTCACGGCCGCGGTGCTGCTGCTCAAACGCCGCGACCTGACGCTGTTCGCCTTCGATCCCTCGCACGCGCATGCGCTGGGGCTCAGCGTGCGGTGGCTGCGCGCACTGCTCCTGGGCCTGCTGGCGCTCACGGTCGTCACGGCGCTGCAGGCCGTGGGCATCATCCTCGTGGTGGCGATGCTCATCACGCCGGGCGCCACGGTCGTGCTGCTCAGCCGGCGTTTCGACCGCATGCTGCTGCTGGCCGTGCTCATCACGGCGGTGAGCGCCGCCGTCGGCGTCTACGCCAGCTACCACCTCGACGTCGCGACCGGCGGGTCGATCGTGCTCGCGCAGGCCGCGGCGTTCCTGCTCGCGTTCCTGTTCGGTCCGCGCGGCGGGATGCTCGTGCGGTTGCGCGGGCGGCGGCGGGCGCGGGCGGCGACGGCGCCGCCCTCCGGAGCCGGTCCGCTGCCGGCCGGCGGCGCATCCGCTCGTCTCGACGGAGTCGCGCCGTGAAGGCCGTCGCCGGGGCGCCCACCTCGGTCGCCGAGGACTATGTGAAGGTCGTCTACGGGCACACCGAGTGGCAGCCGGCGCCCATCACGACCTCGGGCATCGCGGTGCGACTCGGGCTCGCGGCCTCGAGCGTCACGGAGATGGTCAAGAAGCTCGCCGCGGCCGGCCTGCTCACCCACGTGCCCTACGGCGCCGTCGAGCTCACCGATCGCGGCCGCGAGCTCGCGCTGCGCATGGTGCGCCGGCACCGTCTGATCGAGACGTGGCTCGTCGAGCAGCACGGCTACGGCTGGGACGAGGTGCACGACGAGGCCGAGGTGCTGGAGCACACCGTCAGCGACCGGCTGCTCGACTCGATCGACGAGCAGCTCGGCCGGCCCGTGCGCGATCCGCACGGCGACCCGATCCCCGACGCGGCCGGAGCCCTGCACCGACCGGACGCCGTGCTGCTCGGCGAGGCTCCCGACGGCCACGTCGGGGCGGTCGTGCGCATCAGCGACCGCGACCCCGACCTGCTGCGCTACCTGGAGGCGGAGGGCATCGGGCTCGACACGACCATCTCGGTGCTCGGCAGGCGCCCGTTCGGCGGAGCGCTGGCCGTGCGCGCAGCGGAGGCGGAGCTCGACCTCGGCGAGGAGGTCGCGTCCAGCGTGTGGATCGCGCGCTGACGCGCATCCGATCGCGCAGGTGTCGGCGGTGGGCATCCGCTGTGCGTGAAAGCGCCGATCAGAGCGAGGATCGTTCTCATTCCCGAGATGCCCCACGGGTGACGGATGCGCCCTACGGTGGTCGCATGAGTCACGCGCACGAGCACGGTCAGGGATCGAACCGGCGGCGCCTGCTGCTCGCGATCGCGGTCATCGGCGGGTTCCTGCTCATCGAGGTCATCGGCGCCCTGCTGAGCGGTTCGCTGGCGCTGCTCGCCGACGCCGGCCACATGCTCGGCGACCTCGTCGGGCTCTGCGTCGCGCTCGTCGCGCTGTCGGTCGCCGCTCGGCCGGCCACGGATCGGCAGACCTTCGGCTTCCGCCGCGCCGAGGTGTTCGGCGCCCTGGTGAACGGCGTCATCCTCGCCGCCGTCGCGGTGAGCGTGGGCATCGAGGGCGTGCGCCGGCTCCTGGAGCCGGCTGAGGGCCACGTCGACGGCCCGCTCATGCTCGCGGTCGCCGCGGCGGGCCTGCTGGCGAACGTCGCGGCGCTGCTCGTGCTGCGCGGCGGCCGCGGCGAGTCCATCAACCTGCGCGGTGCCTACCTCGAGGTGCTCGGCGACCTGATCGGCTCCGTCGCGGCGATCCTCGCCGGCGCCGTCATCCTGACGACCGGATGGGCGCCCACCGACGCCATCGCCTCGCTCGCCATCGCGGCCCTCATCCTGCCCCGCGCCATCGCGCTGCTGCGCGAGGTCGTCCACGTGCTCAGCGAGAGCGCTCCGCGCGAGACGAGCGTCGCCGAGATCCGCGAGCACGTGCTCCGCGCCGACGGCGTCGTGGCGGTGCACGACGTGCACGTGTGGGCGATCACCTCGGGGCACCCGGTGTTCACCGCGCACGTCGTGGTCGAGGACTCGGTGCTCGAGTCGGGCGGCACCGATGCGCTGCTCGACCGACTCGCCGGCTGCCTGGCCGAGCACTTCGACGTGGCGCACTCCACGTTCCAGCTCGAGCCGGCCTCGCACGCCCACCACGAGGACGTCGCGCACCGCTGATCGGTGCGCTCCTCGTGGCCCTCGCCGGTGCCGCTCCTCTGCTCCCGGCCGCCGCTCCTCTGCTCCCCGGCAGCTGCTCCTCGTTGCGCAGTGCAGCACGCGAGCGACACGGGAGTATCGAGACTCCTACGTCTTGGTCGGTCGGATACGGCTACTCGATGGCCCGCGGCTGCGCACGCCAGCGCCCCTGGGGGATGCCGGCGCGCAGCATGGCCAGCCTCAGGGGCTCCACGCGCATCACGTCGCTCCAGATCCAGCGGATGAACGCATCACCGGTGGCGGCACGGATCGCGTCTTCGCGGAGCTTCTCATCGATGACCACCTCGGCGGGCGTGCGCCCCTTGCGGAACTCCGCGGCGCGGTACTTCTCCAGACCGTCGAACTCGCCCCGCCGACGCCAGCGGGGCCAGCCGAAGTCCGTCGCGTACGGCGTGCCGATGGCCGGCACCTGCAGCAGCGGCGCCGGGAAGCCGAGCTCGAGCAGCGTGGCTCGACTCGTCGACTCGCCCGCGTTCGCGGCGTGGCCGTCGGCCCAGCTGATGGCGAGCTGCGCACGGCGATGCGCACGGGGCGCAGCGGCATCCAGTTCGGCCGACAACGCCTCGCGCGACCAGCCGCGGCGCAGCGCCTCATCGAGGGGTGCCAGCGCGAAACGGAACGGCGACGTCGCAGCGAGATCCACGAGGGTGCGTCCGATGGGCGTGGCGAGCGCCGCCCCGACCCGCACGACGTCGACGGTTCCGCTGCTGGTATGGCGCAGGACCGCGGCGGTCGAACGCGAGCGGACCGTGCGTCGCTCCACGACCTCGGGGCGCTCCGGCATCGGCCCGATGAGCGGCAGACCGTGCGCGACGGCTGCCGAGCGATGGCTCAGCACCGCCTCCGGCACGGTCGCGACCAGCGCGTGGGTGCGGAGGGCGAACCGCTCCCTGGGGTTCACGAGCTCCCAGTCCCGTCGCGCGATGTAGGCGCCGGGGCGGATGCGCACGAGCGCGCCGCGCTGCTGCGCGCGCTGCAAGCCGCGAGGGTCCGATCCCGGGGAGCGGCCGATGATGATGAGTCGCGGGTCGATCTGCATCCGTCGACGATGCCGGCCGCGTCGCGGCCACGGTGACCGCCCGGGAGACCCGTGCTGGGAGCTCCCGTTGCGCCCGATGTGGAGGGATGGAGCACCGGAGCGTCACGGCGGTATCGGCACCGGTACGGCGCAGTCGTCCGCGTACTGCGCCGACGGCGTGGCATCGCCGGTGGCCCGGCGAGCGCCGTGAGAGGAGCGCACCGCGCACGCGGCTCGCATCCGCTCGGGGTGCCTCAGCGCCCGCGTCATACAGCGCCCGCGTCATACAGCGCCCGCGTCATACAGTGCCCGTGTCATGCAGTGCCCGTGTCATGCAGTGCCCGTGTCGTGCAGCGCCGGTGTCATGCAGTGCCCGTGTCATGCAGTACCGGTGCGACACGGTCGTACGGATGCCGCTACGACTGGGACGTTCGCGTACTCCTTCACGGGGAGGCGCGGCCGTGGTGGCCACAGCGCGTCGGCGCGCTGCCGCGGCATCGCGTCAGCCGAGGTGGCGCGTCAGCCGCGGCGTCGCGGCTCCGGGCCGTGCTCGTCGAGCGAGCCGTGCTCGATCGACGGCGACCTATGCGGCGCACCGGTCGACTCCGACCCGGTGCCGGGCGCAGCGGGCGCACCGATCGCCCCCGACTCGGTGCCGGGACCCCCGGGCGCACCGGTCGGCGCCGACTCGGCGCCGGGCGCCCCGGCATCCTCCTCCTCCTGGCGCTCGCGCCGCTCCTTCAGCCAGTGCACGACCATGCTCGCCACGACGATGACGACCAGCCCGATGAGCACGTACTCGATGTAGTGCGTGACGAGGTCCGCGACTCCGGGGATATGGGCCACGCCCCAGCCGACCATGACGAGCCCGACGCCCCAGACCAGTGCGCCCAGCACGTTGAAGAAGAGGAACTTGCGGTACGGCATCCGGCCGACGCCCGCGGCGACCGGCGCGATGGTGCGGGCAACCGGCACGAAGCGCGCGATCGTGACCGCGAGGCCCCCGTATCGCTCGAAGAAGGCGTTGGTGCGCTCGACGCTGCGGCGCGAGAAGAAGCCGCTCGACTTGCGCTCGAAGATCGCCGGGCCGCTCTTGACGCCGATCAGGTACCCCAGCTGGTCGCCGAGCACCGCTGCGGCGAAGACGGCCAGGCACACCAGCCACACGGGCTGCGGAATCGTGCCCTGGAAGGTGAGCACCCCCGTCACCAGCAGCAGGGTGTCGCCCGGCAGCAGGAAGCCGATGAGCAGCCCGGTCTCGACGAACACGATGGCGCACACGACGAGCAGGCCCCAGGTGCCGGCGCCGGAGATCAGGCCCTCCACGTCGAACAGGCCTGCGGCGAGCGTCTCCACGGGGGTCTCCTGATGCGGGGCCACGAAGCCGCGGCAGGGTGTGCGGGCCTCCTCCGCCATCGCGGCGAGCGGATGCGGGGAGGTTCGATCGGTGCGGAAGGAGGGACTCGAACCCTCACGCCCTGGAGCACAGGAACCTAAATCCTGCGTGTCTGCCGATTCCACCACTCCCGCGGGTGTGCCCAGTGTATCCGCGGGCGCCGTGCAGCCTCGTCCGACCGCGGGATGACGCAGGACGGCGCCCCGGACCAGTCGGGCCGTCGCCCGCCAGCGTCCTCCCGGCCCGCCTCAGCCGCAGAGCTGGAACACGTGCGCCGGGTCGCCGGGCACCGTGAGATCGCGATCGCGCAGCACCACCGAGGCCGGCGTGGCCGGATCGTCGCAGATCTCCTCGAAGGGCGCGGCAGCGCATCCGTGTACTCGATGTCGATGACCGCGTCGCCGTAGACGTCGGTGTAGGCACGGCACTCGTCGAAGGCCGCGCACTCCTCGACGACGGCGAAGTCGAAGCCGGCCTCGTCGTGCATCCGCTCGGTCAGCTCCGCCGCGTTCTTCTGGCCCGCGGCGAGCCCCGCGCCGTGCGCGATGTCGACGAGGGCGGATGCGAGCGCCAGGTTGTCGTCCACGGTCAGCGCGTCGTCCGAGCGCGTGAACGTGTCGAGGTTGTCGAACTCGACCGCGTCGAAGCCGTCCTCGGCGCAGCCCTCGATCCACGGGCCGACGAGGTCGACGATCGCGTCGCGGCCCTCGGCCGTGCTCGTGTCGAGCAGCGCCTCGTCCGGCCAGTCGGGGTCGAAGACGGTCTCGCCGTCCCGCTGCAGCAGCAGCTCGTCGGGCCACTGCTCGAGCTCGCCGGGCTGGGTCTGGAAGCCGTTGACGTAGCAGACCGAGTAGGCGCCCTCCGCGGGTTCCGCGGACCGGTCGCGGCCGACGATACCGACCGCGGGGTCGGGGTCGTAGGCGCCGCCGAGCTGGTAGTCGGGGGCCGCGCCGGCGGGGAAGCCGTCGTCCGGCTGCGCGGCGCATCCGCTCAGCAGCAGGGCCGTGACGGCGACGGCGGCGAGCGGGCGGATGCGGGGCACGGGATGAGCCTAGGCTCGCTCGAACAGCCCCGGGTAGTCCACGACGAGCCCCTCGTCGTCGACCTCGATCTCGCGCTCGAAGCCCCCGTCGAGCGCCTCGTACCGGTAGCGGCGGGCATCGAGGCGGGTGTACCGCTGCCCGTCGGGTTGCACGGCGAGGTCGGGGGAGACGTAGGCGGTGACGATCTCGGCGCTCGCCCCGACGGGCAGCCGCAGCCGCCGGATCGGCAGCGTGTTGGTGAACGGCGACAGGGCCAGGTCGATGTCGACGGCCGCCGCCAGATCGTCGCGGCGCTCGCCGTCGACCCGCCAGGTGCAGTGCGAGCGCTCCAGTCGCAGCTCCCGCTCGCCGTGGCGCAGCAGCAGGCTGCGGAACCACCACAGGGGCGACAGCTCGAGGCTGTAGCGGATGCGCCGACCGCCGGACTCGAGCGTGGACTCGGCCCGGATCCGCTCCGGTTCGCTGCGGAGCGCCAGACGCTCGATGCTCGCGGGATCGGTGCCGCGCCACGCTACGACGGTCATGCCCGAACGCTACGCATCGACGCTGATCAGCGGATGAACGAGGGTGGGGGCCGACGCCGGGGGACATGACATCGACCCCCGGGAGACGAGAGTAGCCAGCGGCGGATGTGCGGACGCTCGGAGCGCCGGACGGTGGAGAACACTGCGCCCTGTGGATAACGCAGGCCCGCCGATCCGCGGCGAACGACCATGACCGCATGCCCACCGCCGTCGCCGTCATCACCGATCGGGTGCGCGAGCGCCTGCGACGCGACGGCGTCGATCTCGCCGTCCGTCCGGAGGCCGCGGGCTCCCTCGTGCGCGAGGAGGTGCGCCGCTACGCGGAGCGCGCGCTCGCCGGCGACGGCCCGCTGCTCGGCGACGAGCCCGGCACCGCGCGGCAGGTGCTCGCCCAGCTGACCGGCCACGGACCGCTGCAGCCGCTGTTCGACGACCCCTCGGTCGAGGAGATCTGGATCAACGGCGTCGACAAGGTCTTCGCCGCGAGGAACGGCGTCTCCGAGTCCACCGGCATCCGGCTCTCGCAGATCGAGATCCGCGACCTCGTCGAGCGGATGCTGCAGACCTCCGGTCGCCGCGTCGACCTCTCGAGCCCGTTCGTGGACGCGTCGCTGCCGGACGGCTCGCGGCTCCACGTCACGATCCCGGACATCACGCGCGAGTGGTCCGTCAACATCCGCCGCTTCCCGCAGCGCATCCGCTCGCTGCAGCGGCTCGTCGAGCTCGGGTCGCTCGACGCGGCGCTCGCCGAGGTGCTGCGCGACGCGGTGCGCGCCGGGCGCAGCATCCTGGTCACCGGCGCGACGCAGGCCGGCAAGACGACGACGCTGGCGGCGCTGCTCGGCGAGAGCGCGCCGAGCGATCGCATCGTCACGGTCGAGGAGACCTTCGAGCTCGCGATCGAGGCCCGCGACGTCGTGGCCATGCAGTGCCGGCAGCCGAGCCTCGAGGGCACCGGCGAGGTGACGTTGCGCCGCCTCGTCAAGGAGGCGCTGCGCATGCGGCCCGACCGCATCGTCGTGGGCGAGGTGCGCGACGCCGAGGCGCTCGACCTGCTGCTCGCGCTCAACGCCGGCCTGCCCGGCATGTGCACGCTGCACGCCAACAGCGCCCGCGATGCCCTCGCCAAGCTCTGCACGCTGCCGCTGCTGGCCGGGCGCAACATCGACGCCGGCTTCATCCTGCCGACCGTGGCCGCCAGCCTCGACCTCGTCGTGCACTGCGAGCTGCTCCCGGACGGGCGGCGCCGCATCCGCGAGGTCGTCGCGCCGATGGGCGTCGAGGGGGCGACGATCGCGGTGCGCACGGTCTACGAAGCGGATGCGGCGCCGTCCCCCGCTGCATCGCCGGCCCGGGCGGTGACCCGGTGACCGGGCCGATCCTGCTGGGGGCGCTGCTCGGCGCCGGTGTGCTGCTGCTCGCGGCGCCGAAGCTCTGGCCGCGCGCGACGCGCGAGCGCCGCCGCGAACCCGGCCCGCTGCGCCTGCTCCGCGACCGCCTCGTGCAGGCGGGCCTCGCCTCCGTCTCCGCCCCGGTCTTCCTGCTGGTCGTGCTGCTCGTCGCCCTCGCCACGACGGTGCTGGGCGCCGCGCTGCTGCCGGTGCCCGCGCTGGGCCTCGTGCTCGGCGCCGTGGCGCTCGTGCTGCCCTTCCTGCTGCTCGGCTCGCGGGCGCGCAGCCGGCGGCGCTCCGGCCGTGAGCACTGGCCCGACGTGGTCGACCTGCTCGTCTCCGCGGTACGCGCGGGCAGCACGCTGCCCGAGGCGATCGCGCGTCTCGGCGACGTGGCGCCGGAGCCCGTACGGCCGGTGTTCATCCGCTTCGCCGACGACTACGAGACGACCGGCGATGTCGGCCGTTGCCTCGACGACGCGAAGGCGCGGCTCGCGGACCCCGTCGCGGACCGCATCCTCGAGACGCTGCGCATGGCGCGCGAGGTCGGCGGCACCGAGCTGACCAGCGTGCTGCGCGGCCTCGCCGCCGCCCTGCGCGCCGAGGCTGCGGTGCGCCGCGAACTGGAGGCTCGGCAGGGCTGGCTCGTCAACGCCGCCCGGCTCGGCGTCGCCGCGCCGTGGATCGTGCTCGTCATGCTCGTCTCCCGACCCGAGGCCGCGGCGGCCTACGACACCCCGACGGGCGCCGCGGTGATCGTCGGCGGCGTCGGCGTCTCGCTGCTGGCGTACCGGGTGATGCGCGGTCTCGGACGGCTGCCGGAGGAGCGGCGGTGGTTCCGATGACGCTGCCGCTCGCGCTCGCGGTGCTCTGCGGCATCGGCCTCGGGCTCGGGACGTGGTCGCTCGCCTCCCTAGCGCCGCCGCTGCGCGGCCCCGCCTGCTGCTGCGGGTCGCGCCGGCGGTGGTCGACGTGTCGCCCGAGGCGCGCCGCCTGCTCGCACGGCGTCCCGCCGACCCGCTGCCCGTGCTCGGGTTCCTGCTCGCGCCCATCGCCGACGCCGGTCGCACCCTGCTCGACCGGGTGCTCGGCGGCGGTGAGACCATCGCTCGGCGGCTCAGCCAATCCGGCAGCTCCCTCGACCTGCGCGCCTACCGGTCGCAGCAGCTGCTCTGCGTCATCGGCGGCGGGGTGGGCGGGGCCGTGCTCGGCATCCTGCTGCTCGCCTCCGCCGGCGCCTCGCCCCTGCTGCCGTTCGGCCTCAGCCCGCTCGGCGCCGTCGTCGCGCTGCTGGTGCGGGAGCAGCTGCTGGCGCGTGCGGCGCGCGCACGCCTCGACCGGCTGGCCGAGGAGCTGCCCACGACGCTCGAGTTCCTCACCCTCAGCCTCTCCGCGGGCGAGGGGGTGCTGGATGCGCTGCGCCGCCTCGCCCGCGTCGGCCGCGGCGAGCTGGCCGCCGAGTTCTCCCGAGCCCTCGCCGAGCACGCCGCCGGTCGCCCGCTGAGCGAGGCCCTGCTCGAGCTGAGCGCCCGACTGCGCCTGCCCGTGCTGGAGCGTTGCATCGACCAGCTCGTCGTCGCCCTCGAGCGCGGCACCCCGCTCATCGAGGTGCTCCGCGCCCATGCCGACGACGCCCGCGAGCTCGGCAAGCGCGAGCTGCTCGAGTCGGCCGGGCGCAAGGAGGTCGCGATGCTCGTGCCGCTCGTCTTCCTCATCCTGCCCATCACGGTCGTGTTCGCGATGTACCCGGGCCTCGCCGTGCTGCAGATGGGCTTCTGAGATGGGGGAGCGGATGCGGGGACGGGCCGGCACGGCGCCCGCGGCCACGAAGGCGGCCGGGAGCCGAGCGACCGCTTCGCGCCGCACGACCGCTTCGCGCCGCACGACCACGGATCGACCGACCACGACGAGAGGAACGACCATGCGAACCCTTCGAACGCGAGCCGCGCTCGCCGCGGCCGCGGTGCACCGCCGCGCCGCCGACGATCGTGGCGACGTGCCCGGCTGGTCTGAAATTGGCTAGCACATATGACAGGCAGGTGTATGGAGGCTCGGGCGCAGGCTAGGCTTCACGGGTGGTTGGGGGCGAACGATAGCGATGTGGAATCCGGCGGATTATTTCGGCGCGGGACAACTCTTCGTCGCGATTTTGGGGTTCGGGATTGCCATATGGCAATTGGTGCGCACAGCGGACGCGACGGTCGAGTCCACCCGCCTCCTCGGTGCGAGGCTGCTCGCTAACGACTTGCTCGTACTGCTTCCGGAGCTTGAGGCTCTAGAAGACGCTGTTCACTCTGCAGTGAAATCCGAGGACGCGGATAAAGTTGGCATCGCGCTGGCAAAGTACGCGCGTCGGGCCCAGAGGGTTCACGGACACCTCACGTCAAGCCCAGTGTATGAAGGCGTTGTTCTCGTCGGCCTGATCAATGAGAGCGTTGAAGCCTGCCGTGACGCGAAGCAGAAGCTTTACGATAAGCCCAAAGTCAACATCATCCCAACCGTTCGCGCCGCAAGGCAAAGCATCGATAAAGTAGTTCTAGAAGCAGCAAGTTTCTCAGCTACTCTTCAGAAGGGGACCGAAAGTGGCAACAACAGAAGAAAACGTTGGTTCGGTTCTCGCCGCTCTGATCAGTGAGACTCGCTCAGGGGAGATGCACTGGGAGGACTCCATCGAGCCAACAGAGTACACCGCTCGAACAGGAAAATTTGGTTACTACATCAAATCTCGTGATGAAGACGGTCTCTCGCCCTTCAGGTTCCAAATCTTCTCGGAAGATACACCTTCGCGACCGATCTTAGAGATTGTCTCGGCAGACTTCCTCGAGAACCTGAATGACTCCTTCCGGGAACTCTACAACCTGGCGAAGGGAGCGGCGTCCGGGCTGTCCTCAAAACTCACAGCAGAAGTGCTCGAGGCCATCGAAAGGCATCGCGCCAACCCGTCATAAGTAAGGCGTATTTACTTCAAAACACGCCTGCCCTCGAGCGTCGCCACAGGTTGGTGGAGCTCGGGGGCTTCTCTATTTGGTACTTGCCAGGTACTCTTCTCAAGCCGGGACCATCCTGGTGGGCCAATCTTCTGTACGGTGGAATCCCAAATTTTGGGACGGCATGTGTAGTTAGCACATGGGCTCTTGCAGTACGCGCGGAGCATTCGTGTCTATCTCGGAATCTAGGGCTAACTGGGCCGCATCCTTCTATGGCCAGCCTGTTCATTATCAAGACAGAACTCGTTATACCCCTAAGCCTGTACTGCAGCTAACCAGGGAGCTTCAGAACTTCCTATTCGAGCAAAGTACACTCCAGGGACTCAAGCGGTGTAGTGACAGGTTTCCCTGCAGATGCGCCCTGTGCCCCTTCTGCGCTAGACGCCTTGCGGCCAAGGCGCGACGGGGCATCCACGGCAGTGATGTAGCTAACGCTCCCGCGTTGCTGCTTACCCTCACTACAGCGAGCTCGGCGAGCCTTGCTGAAGCATGGGATAACCAATCGCGAGTACGTGCAAGATTCCAGCGCAAATCATGGCTGTCGAGTCGAACTCAAGGCTGGACGCGAAATTCAGAAATTACGATGACGGACGCCGGATGGCACGTGCACGACCACTTTGTGGTGATGCCCGATGCAGCCAACCACGCCTTCCTCGAGGCGGCTATCCGGCACTGGCTCGCCGCTGCGGAGCATGAGGGCGTGGGAGCCTCGCAGAGCGGCCAGGACGCCCGGAGCTACAGGGATGCCCGGACAGCGGTGGCTTATGCGTCCAAGGGCTGGTTCAAGCCCGCCAAGGGCGCATCGCAGTCCCCGGGTGACATCCTTGCCGCCTTCATAGCCGGAGAGGCCGATGCGGCTGAGCGATGGCGTGAGTTGGAGGATCTTCTTATACAACGGAGGGTAGTTACCCGGGGTGCAGGTGGATGCCTCAAGAAGAACGCGCTGCTCAGAATTGCGAATGTGGAGTCTAGTGAGACCGTTACGAGTTCGTGACCGGATGGCGCCGATATAGCGACTTTTCCGGAATCCGAAAGCCGATAGTACTAGTAGAGGTAGTAGTAGAGAATAAGTCGTTCTACTCGGAATCGAATGGAGTTCGAAATGGCCAGGCCATGCGCTCTCTGCGGGCTCGCAAACCGCGACAACGTAGACGCCCGACTCGTTGCGGGTGCTCGCGTTGTGGACATCGCGGCTGAAGCCCGAGTCAGTGAGTCTGCCGTCCGCCGCCATGTCCGGAACCACCTCTCGCTGCCGCTCTTCCGCGACGGACTCGATGTAGACGATTTGTCGCCTTCTGACCTCATCGAAAAGCTCAGCGAGAACCTCCGTGACCTTGAGCGGGTTCGGAGTGCCGCATTGCGCACTGGTGCGAGCGGGACGGTTATCCGGGCCGCGTCTACTTCCTCAGACATCATCGCCACCCTCATGAACAGGCTTGGCATCGATGACCTGAGTATTGCGGGAGAGCTGGCGTACGCCGAGCAGCTAGCCCGAGCAGTCGCCACCGCCACGCGGTCCAGTCCGGCCCTCGCCGCCCTACTCGCGCCCGAACTCCGCACGGTCGGACTCGAAGCCGAGGCCGCCTCTCTAGATGCCTACGTCGCCCACCTAGGCGCGCTAACTACCCTACGCAAGGAGCCCTCTCATGACTGATAAGAAGCATCCTCTAGAAGGTGCGGAGATTCACTTCCTCCGCTCCATCACCGTCTATTTGGGTCAGCGCCAAAGCCGGGTGTTCGACCGCGGCGAGACCCTGACCCTCACCGCCGAGATTCTGGAATTCTCTCGGGACCGCCTCGGACAGTCTTGGTTCGAAACCGAGCTGGCGAAGGGCTCCGCGTCGCTAAAGATCGCTCGCGGCGCATGGCCGGAGGGGGTGCCGACTTGGATCGCTGGGGACGCAGCTTGGGCTACAGCGCGCGAGCAGGCGCGGCTGGAGGCATGGGCGCATCCCACGCTTGAAGAGCAGCTTGCTGCGCGAGCCGAAGTCAACAGGGTGTACGGCCCCGCGGTCACCTCCCGCACGCTAGGGCAGGTCGTGCGATGAGTGCCCCCATGGCCCCTATGGCGTTTCGGCAGCGCATCGCCGACGTGTTGCGGTCCTTCGGGGCTCCGGCACACGTCCGTGCCCGTTCAGACCGTCAACTCTCCGAGCTACTCGCCGAAGCTGAGCAGAACGCCGTGCGTCCGGACATCTTGGGACTGAAACGGTGGAGCATCAACGCTCGTGCCGACCTTGCAGTGTCCGGCGTTATCGCTTCCGCCGCGGAGGTTACGCGCGACGGGGCAGACTTCTCCGCCGTTGTAGTGCGTCGCCACGTCGCTGCGGGTGGCCGTGGCGGACTCGTCGCGGTCGTGCCTATTGCTGTCCTTGCCGATTTGATCGCGGAGAGTGAGGGTCAGCAGGGTATCTAATCTTGCGGGCCGCTTCCGTCCCCTACATGCGGCGGCCCGCGAGCGCGGATTTTCTTCGGGTCCGCGGTGGTGGCTGGGTTCTCCTTCCCTCAGCCCCCGGGGCCGGGCCTCTGCTGGGGCCCGGCCCTTTTTCGTTGCACTGATGCCGAGATTTCCGAATCTCGGGCTCGTAACGCGACCGCAGTCGCTGCATGACTTGAGCCACACGATAATGTCAGTTATCGTGTGTTTATGAGCGCGAGCGTCCAGGCCACCGACATCACGAGCAACACAACACGCCACGGGGCTCTCGCCGGAGCTTGGCTCGCATCGCTGACCAGCGACAACACCCGCCGCGCGTACCGCCGTGACCTGACGGCATTTCTCGAGTTCCTGGACGGTCACGGGGTCGACTTGTTCGCAGCTGAGCGCCCTCACGTTGACCTCTACCGGCTCAGCATCGAAGAGCAGTCCGCTGCCACGGTGGCCCGCAAGCTCTCTGCGCTGAGCGCGTTTTACCGCTATGCGCAGGATGAGGGGGCGGCGACGTCCAACCCCGTCGTTCGCGTCAAGCGCCCCAAGATCGATGCAGACCACTCTGAGACGCAGGGCCTCACCCGTGCACAGGCAATGGCGCTGCTCGAAGCTGCGAAAGAAGATTCCGCACGCTCGCACGCGCTCGTGGCGCTGCTCCTCTTCACCGGCGCTCGCGTCTCTGAGGCCCTAGGAGCGCGCGTGAGCGACCTCAAGCACAGTGGGGGCCACAGGGTACTTAGCGTGACCCGGAAGGGCGGTAAGCGGGCTCTGCTCGTGCTTCCGGCACAGGTGCTCGACGCGCTCGGCGGCTACCTGGGAACAGGGACGGCTCATGGCACTGAGGTCACCACCGCGGATGCGGCGAGCGCCGCCGATGCCCTGCTCTTCACTACCCGCACCGGGAAGTCGTGGGCGCCCTCTGAAGCCTTCCGCACGGTACAGCGGCTCGCTAAGGGCGCGGGTATTGAAGGGGCGCTCAGCCCGCACAGCCTCCGCCACACGCACGCCACGCTGGCGCTCGACGCCGGTATGCCTCTTGCCGAACTCCAGGATTCGCTAGGTCACGCCGACCCCCGAACCACGCAGCGGTACAACCGTGCCCGGAACCGGCTGGAGCGGTCGAGCGCTCACACCCTGGCGGCGGTGTTGTCCTGAGGTCGCACGCCTGTCGTACGTATCTTCACGCCGGAACAGCCGTACGCCAGTCGGGCGTGCATTGGGGTGTACATCCCATATACACGTGGTGCTAGAGTCAGACCATTGCTCCCCGCCCTCCCTAACGGGACTGGCGGGGCCTTTTTCTTTGGGGGACGTTTTGAGCACCGGCTGGCTCCTGATCGACTATCAGAATCTCCATTTCAGCGCTGGAGACGTGTTCGAGCCCCACGGGACGCCGCCCGAGGACTACCTTGTGCACCCCGACCGTTTCGCCGCGCAAGTCGAAGTCGAGTGGCAAAACAAGTTCGCTCAGCCTCTTGAGATTCGCCGTGTAGATGTGTTTCGGGGACTCCCTGATCCTCGCAAAGAGGGTGCGCTCAACGGTCATGTGAGCAGACAGAACCGCCTATGGACTAGTGGTCGAGTCAACGTCTACACCCGTGCTCTTCGCTATCCGCGGGACTGGCCGAACTCTCGCGCCGAGGAAAAGGGCATCGACGTGCTGCTTGCGCTGTCCTTCTTCCGCGCGGTGCTCGTCAAGAAATCGGACTATGTCGCGAGACACGGACCTCGTGCCTGCGCTTGAGATGGCCGAGACTGCTGTCCCTGGACGCGCTGCAATCGCGACATGGAGTGGTAGCTCCGTTCTCCGCCCGAAGACGGCGAACCAAATTCCGACCGTGCAACTCGGGCGTGCTGCGTACGAGAAAACTTTGGCCGAGCACGACGGGAGCTAGCTGTACCCTGGGACGCGCTCCGACGATGTGACGCACGGACCTTCGTGACGCGCCGTGATCGTCGACTGGTCCGTGCTGCTCGCCCGCGACCGCGTCAGGCGATGACGGACCGGTCCTCAACGCCGCATCGTTCGCCATCGACGATCGTCGCGCTGACGTTGTCCGCAATCGGCTGCGCATCCGCGCGGTCGAGCGGGTCCTGGCCCGCTACCGGATGCCACGTCGCAAGGCTGCGGTCCGATGGACGACGAGCTGGTCCACATCGATATCGCTCGCGCATGCGTGCTCGACGGTCGGGCCGGCATTACGCGTTCCTGCATCACGCGATCGACAGCTACTCGAGTCTACGAGCAGCACACGGACGATTCTGTTCGAGACCGCGTTCACCGTCAGCGCGGTGATGACCGATAACGGCTCTTGCTACCGCGTCTTCGCGACGGCGCTCGGCGACGTCAAGCTATCGGCCACGGTCGAGCGCTTCAACCGCTCGCGACCGAGTGCCTACGAACGGCTCGCTCAGCGACCTACGTCGACTGGGATCGGGCTCACGCCCGCCGATCACAGCTAGCCCCATCCGAAGTGAACGTTTGGGATCAGCCCGGAACTCAAGAACCTTGCGCACCCGCTCCTCCCGATCTGCGCTGAGTTCGAGCGGAATCATCCGCCCGTCGTCCGGATGCACCCCATACGCCATCCAAAAGATCGTGTGTCCGCGCCCGATCCGCCGCCGCTCGATCTTGCCGAGCATGTCGCCGTTCTCGTTATGCAGCGTCCACGCCTCGCTTCCGGGTACCTTGCGTTCTTCCACAAGCTCGAAGGTAAAGGGCGCCTGAGACATTGAACCTTTCGAGCCCTCAGGCAGTGGATGGCCGCTCGCTCAGCGCCCGAATCCGAGCGACTGTGCGGTCCATTGCGATCTGGACTTCGATGGCGTCTTTCTTCCACTCCGGCCAGTCGGGGTCCTCAAGAAACTTCTGAAACCCCTCCTCGTCATGACCTACCTGCCGATCCCACTGCTCAGGCACGAGGTCTCGGCCAAGGAGTCCAACCAGGGTCAATGCCTCCGCGCCCATGACCTTCCGCTCCTGAGGATCACTTGATCCACCACGGTTTCGGTTCTGGAGAAGGCGGATCATCATTTCCAGGTCCAGCATGAGTTTGGCTTGCTCGATACTGGCACGCCGATCCTCCGCGGCGATGCGACGGGAGTTCACTCGATCTCGCCACGACACGATTAGAGCAACGACTGAAGCGCCTACGGCAACCACGACGGCAGCCGTCTGAATCCATAGAGCTAGGGCCTCTGGGTAATCCACGGGTTTCCTCCTCGTTGTGCACGATGCTGGTTCCATTCAGACACACTCAATGGCGGATGCCGTTTTGCCTTGACCGATGCGTACCCCCTCGACACGGGTCTACAGAATTGGATCGTCCGACTGCTTCCAATCCGGTGGCCAGCGCTTGCGGATGAACCCTGCTGACCACTCCTCGCCCTCTCCGGGCCACGAGGTTGGAGGTGCGTCGCCTTGGAAGACGAACTTGCTCCTATGCTCCGAACCCCCGATGCCTAGCACCCCACCGCCAGGTGTGATTCGCCAGGCGCGCCATACCTTGAACGCGTCAGCGGTCTCGATGTGCACACCGTGATTGGCGGGCAGCCCGTGAGCCGCGGCATCGATTAGAACATCGGGCACATCGTCCCAATATTGTGAGCCGCGTCTTTCGTACTGTCCGTTTTGCAGGACCCACAACCACTCAAGCTGTTCTTTCGTTTCGCGAAACTCACGACGATCAAGGTGCCTGCCGTCGGCGTCTCGCTCGTTCCGCCCGACGTTGCGTTCCAGTGCCGCGAGGCGATCCGCTTCGGCTTGAGCGGTCTTCCGAATGTCCGCCCGAACTTCTCTCATCCCGAGGAGCGACCCCCGCAAAGTACCGTCACGGGCGAACTCATCATGACGAGGGCGATATCTCTGCAAGATGCTCAGCCTGCCCTGAGAACCCAGGGCGAGACCAGTCACGTTGCGACGTGTGAGCTTCGTCCCTCGGATGCTGATGCGGGTGGTCACCTCTTGGAGGACTACGGAATATCCGAACCAGTAAAAGAAAGGAAACAGCGACAGCGGTAGCCAGAATCCGTAGAACAGGGACTGCATCACATCTGCCCAGTCCGGTGGCTGCGTAACGAAGCTCACCGACGTCCAAATGAATAGAGATGCCCCGATGAGGGCGAGTCCTTTGGTTGCCCAGTTGCTACCGCTGTCCTTGCCTTGCCGGGCCACTGCCACCGACGCAGCGACCAGGACAAGCACGATGACTTGAAGGAGAAGCTCGCCTAGGAGCGGAAGGGGGCTGTGTCTAGATAGAACGTGAGTAGGACGGACAACCCGAACGTCTCTTTCATGAGACGAGAGGCGAGGTGTCCTCCTGAGTCAGCTTTAAACGAGCGGTATGCAAGGGGAAACACCACAGTTGTGGTGAGGATGATGGAGTCCTTGAGCAGGTTCAAATCCCACAGCCCGATGCTCCTCGCAAGGCCGGTGGAGATGACTGCTGCACCTGCGACGACCATGAAGACCTTCAGCATGGTGATGTTGAAGACAGCGCGGAGCAGTTCGCTGAGGGATGGGCGAATCTGCCGCCGCACGTTGGGGATCGCGACAAAGATCAAGCCTGTAGCAACGATCACGATCAGAGAGGCAAGCTCTCGTGTAGTAAGCACATCCAGCATGTTGACTCCCTCGGTCAACAGCGTACGGTTCTCCACCGTCACCCATCTGCCCTCCCTACAGCACGAGACGGTTGCCGCGTGAGGTACCTGACGGTCGGAGCCGCACGCCATCGGCGAACGGCGGGCAGTGTGAGATGACGCCTTCGCTTAGCAGAGTGCCGCTGGGCTGAGAGGGAAGGAAGATCGCTAGGGTACGAGCGGCATTCGATGATCCTGGGGGGACTAATGCACGTCGTGTTCGTTGACGATTCGAAGCAAAAGGGCCGCAGGGAGGCGATGGGGAATCTCATCACCCTCGGCGCAGTCGCGTTCGCTGAGGACAAAGTGCGTCCCTTCGCGGAAGCGTTCAACGCCCGCCTCGATGAGTTCGATGTGCCGCGTGAAGTCGAACTGAAGTGGTCTCCTGACTCGAAGACCGACTGGTTCCGCAAGAACAAAAAGACCAGCATTATCGCTCCGCTCCGCGAGGCCATCCTTGCGGACGCTCTCGCACACGGTTGCAGGGTGGTTGCAGCTGTCTGGGATGACGAGCTCGCCGGACTAGGGATGAGAAATCAGACGGCGGAGCAATGGGTGATTCGGTTCCTCTTCGAACGCGTCGAGATGATGCTTCAAAATGAGGGGCACCGTGGGATTCTGGTTTTTGACAAGCCAGGCGGCGATCACCGTGCAGAGGATGCTTGGTTAGGTGAGACAGCGGACTTGACCTCGATAGGCACCGAATTCGTGAAGTCGGAAGCCATCGTGATACCCGTCTTGACTGCACCGTCTCACCGGCATCCACATCTCCAACTGGCCGATCTTGTGACGGGCGTAGTGACCGCAGCCCTCGCAGGATCGAAGTATGGAATGGCCCTCGCGAACATGGTCACTCCCATGTTTCACCGGAATTACTACGGAGGCATTGGAGGCGCGGGCCTCAAGCTCTACCCGGACTCGCTACTCAACCTGCTGCACTGGGTGTTCGAGGAAGAACGTTTCGTGCGTAACGGCATGGGCTTCGCCTTACCTGCGCCAGCGCTCGGGCGCTTCGGCGAGAACGACGGCCTTGCACCATCCTGACCTGCACGACACTGGTGCCACATCTCTTGATAACGGCCTCGAGCCCGGCTGGGCGTCAATCATTTCGCGTAGCCATGACCGGTGTCGGGGCTGTGAGCGCCACGCCGCCGAGATACACCGGGGTGCAGCAGGCTGATCCGAAAGTCACGAGATGGCTGCCCAGCCCTCGGGCTCGGGTTCGAATGAAACCGGATTGTCGAAGCCCATATAGTCCCCGCCAGGCAACTGCCCCAAACTCAGCCGACTGATCCCACGTCCACCAACCTTCACGGATGGGCGGTAGCGGGCGCGGATCATGGCCCGCTGACGGTCGATGGGCAGGCTGCCCCAAGCCTCACGGAGGCGAGCCTCCCAGGCCTCGCGCTCCTCGGTGTCTTTGAACGGAGCATCGTCCGAACGCCGCCACTCATCCAGGAACCCGGAGAGCGCACCACCATCGGCAGCGCGGGAGAGGAGGCGATCTCGCTCCGCTTCGAGCTCTTCTCGTTCGCTGTCGAGGGCTGCCAGATTCGATTTGCCCTGAGCGTGGATCGACTTGAGGGCAGGGTCGAGCAACTGTGCCCCTACGTGCTTCACGTTCTCTTGGTTCTCAATGAGTCGTTGAGCCAGGTCGCTCAGTTTGGCGCTTACGTCGTCGCCAGGAGCCTTGATCCTGTCGTGAAAGAGGTCCGCCAGGAGCGTAGCCGTGAAGAAATCATCGACGGCACCTTGGGCTATCGATGCATGGCGCTGGCTCTTGTCGTAGAGGGCCTTTGAGCATTTGTAGTTCTTGAAGACGTAGCGCTTGCCCGCGGGGACGTTGCCGCGCTCCTTATTGCGCTGGGAATAGCTCGTGGTGCCGTGCATGACGGCTCCGCACTCACAGCGGAGGACGCCGCCGAGCAGGGTCACGGCACGCTCAGACACCGGTGTCCCGGCCTTCACGCGGCTTTTCAGGGCCTCATGCTGTTCCGGCTCGATGATGCGCTCGATCTTGCTCTCTGCGAGCTGCTGACCCTTGTACACGAGCAGGCCAGCATTCCGAGGGCGAAGGAGCAGCTGACGGACCGTCGTCGCGGTCCAGACCGTTGACACCGGGCGCTTCTCACCATCCCTGCTGACTCGCTCCCGGTAGTCCCGGCCCGCCTCGACATCTGCCTCTGAAGGTCGCATCGCGTCCGTCTTGACGCCAGCAGCGGTCCAGTCCTTTGCGATTCTCAGCATGGAGCGCGTCCCGCTGAGGTAGTCGGCGACGGCGGTCCGAATGTATGCCGCCTCCTCCTCACGGACCGTGATCCGGTCGGGCTCGAATCCGAACGGACGGGTGCCCCACAAGGGCATCCCCGCGGCTCGCTCCCGCTCGTAGCGTCGTCGCTGACGTGCATCGCGGATGCGGCCCTCACGACGCCCTGACGTGAAGATCGCTACGGCTGTCTCCTCTCCATTCGGTGTGGAAACGTCCAGCGGGGTCCGGTCGCCCTCGAAGTGCCAGAGAACACCAGCGTCGGCGGAGGTCGAAATGAACTTCAAGCCGTCTTGATACGTCCTCGCCAGTCGCTCGCCTTCAACAGCAAGGAGCACATCGAACTCCTTGGCCTCCATAGCCTTCAGGAGAGCTTGTGCGCCGGGGCGCTTCTCCAACGTGGTGTCGTCGATGCTCTTGCCTGACGCCGCGATGCCGTCGTCCTGGAACACCGGCCCCACGGTGTAGCCGCACTCGCCAGCGAACAGCTTCAGGATCGCAATCTGATCTGCGACCTTTGGCGTTCGCTTGTCCTTATTGCTGATCCGGGCGTATATCGCAGCGCGCAGCTTCATATGTTGAACTCTAGTACTGGCTGGGTGCTGATCACGCTCATGACCGCCGGGCTGGTCCTCATCATCTGGGCGCTCGCCGAGCCTGCGCTCAGCGGGGTCTTCGACGCGGCCATCGCCCGCGTCATGGGGTACTGAGGGGCTGCGCCGTGCATCCGCTCGTCCGCTCCGTGCCCGCTTTCGTGGTGCGGATGCGGCATCCCCTCGCGGACGAGCGCGGTTCGGCGCCGGCGGAGTTCGTGATGGTGAGCGCCCTGCTGCTCGCGCTGCTGCTGGCGGTGCTGCAGCTGGGAGTCGCGCTGCACGTGCGCAACACCGTGACCGACGCGGCCTCGGAGGGCGCGCTTCGCGGCGCTCGCCGACGGCTCCGCCGCCGCGGGCGTTGAGCGCACGCGCGAGCTGATCGGCACCGCGCTCGGCCCGTCCTACGCCGATGACGTGACGGCGGTCGAGGGCGAGCATCTCGGCGTGCCGTCCGTCGAGGTCACGGTGCGGGCCGCACTGCCGCTCTTCGGACTGCTCGGTGTCGAACGCGGTCTGGAGGTGCGCGGCCATGCGGCCCTCGAGACGCTGCCGTGACACGAGCTCGGCGGTCGGAGCGCGACTGCGCGACGATCGCGGCAGCGCCTCGCTCGAGTTCCTCGGTGCCGGCGTCGTGCTGCTCGTGCCGCTGATCTACCTCGTGCTCGCCGTGTCGCAGATCCAGGCCGGAGCGCTCGCCGTCGAGGGCGCGGCGCGGCAGGCCGCCCGGGTGCTCGTCGCGGCGCCCGACGTGGCCTCCGGGCGGGAATCGGCCGAGCTCGCGCTGGCGTTCGCGCTCGAGGATCACGGACTCGACGACGTCGACGCCTCGCTCGCGCTCCGCTGCGATCCGGAGCCCTGCCTCGGGCGCGGCAGCCTGGTGCACGTGACCGTCACGGCCGAGGTTCCGCTGCCGCTCGTGCCGCCCTTCGTCCAGTCCGCGCTGCCCGTCACCGTGCCGCTCGAGGCCGTCGCCAGCCAGCGCGTCTCGCGCTTCGCGGGAGCCGGGTCGTGAGGGCGGCCGAGCGGATGCGCATCCTCCGCCGCGATGACGGCTCCGTCCTGCCGCTGGTGCTGCTCGGGGCCTTGCTCGGCCTGACGCTGATCATCGTGGCGATGGGCGCCACCTCGCTCTACCTGGAGCGCAAGCGGCTGCTGAGCCTCGCCGACGGTGCCGCGCTCGCCGGAGCGGAGGCGTTCGACCTGGCCGGCGTCGGCCCGGGCGGCGACTGGCGCGCGCCGAACCTCGACTCCGGCGACGTGCTCGTCACCGTCGAGGACCACCTCGCTGTGGTGCCCCACCGGCTCGAGGGCCTCGAGCTCGTGCAGGCCGGCACGCCCGACGGCCGCAGCGCCCGCGTCGTGCTCGCCGCCGAGTGGCGACCGCCGGTCGTCGGGGTCGTGCTGCCGGAGGCGCTGCGCCTCGAGGTGACGACGACGGCGCGCTCGGTGCTCGTCGCGCCGTAGGGGCCTTCCGCGACGTCTGGTCTCGACGCCGCCTCAGCGAGCGGTCGCGGGCGACTCGCCGGCCGGGCCGCCGACGGTCGTGTCGACGCGGTCGCCGCCGAGCGCCTCGCCCTGGAAGGTGCGCACGATCCACTCGCCCTCGGGGGTGTCCTCGGCCACGACGACGCCGGTGTTGTGCATCGGGTTGCTCAGGATGTGCTCGCGCGGCACGTTGATGCCGCGGATCGAGGCCCACGCGCGGATCGCCGCGCCGTGGCTCACGAAGGCGACGGTGCCCCATCCGCTCTCCTGCGCCTCCGCGATGACGGCGTCGTAGCGTGCGACGAACTCGTGGCCGTCCTCGCCGCCCGGGATGCGCGCACCGAGGTCGCCCTGCGACCAGGAGTAGACGGCGGTCATGTAGGTCTCGACGCTGGGACGGTCGCTGTGCATCTCGAGGTCGCCCGAGGTGATCTCGCGGATGCCGGCACGCTGGATCGGCTCGAGGTCGAGGGTCGCGGAGAGGTGTGCCGCGGTGATGCTGGTGCGCACCATGTCCGACACGTAGATCGCGTCGATGCGCTCGTCGCGCAGCGCCCCCGGCAGCGCCGCCGCCTGCTCGAGGCCGAGCAGCGTGAGGCCGGGGCCGGGCAGCCGGGTGTCGAGCACCCCCTTCACGTTCGACGGTGTCTGTCCGTGGCGGATGAGGATGAGGCGCACGTCGCTCCCTGTCTGTTCGGTGCGCCCAGGCTAACCGCGCAAGGGCGTCATCCGTCCCCACGACGTAGATCGTTGGCACTCGCGGTCGGCGAGGCGCGGCCCGAGCGCCGGAAGTGGCAACGATCCCGGCGCGAGCGACCCGAGCGCCAGAAGCCGCGACGATTCCGAGGCGCGGAGTGGGCCAGGGGACACCAGTTGCTCCCCGCGGACTCGGGAAGCGCAGCTTCCGTCCCCTCGGCGGGCATCGTTGCCACTCGCGGTCGGCGAGGCGCGGCCCGAGCGCCGGAAGTGGCACCGATCGCGGCGTGCGGCGTGCGGCGTGCGGGGTGCTCAGTCCCGCGGCGTGCGGCGTGCGGGGTGCTCAGTCCCGCGGCGTGCGGCGTGCGGGGTGCTCAGTCCCGCGGCGTGCGGCCCGGCGCGTAGCGCGGCAGGTAGCGCAGGAACACCAGGCCGCCGATCACGCCGAGCACGCCCATCGCAGCGCTCGCCGCCGAGAGCGACACGAGCGCGGTCAGCCCCGAGATGATGAGCGGAGCGGATGCGGTGCCGCTGTCCGCGATGAAGCGCCACGCCCCGAGGAAGGGCGCCGGGTCGCGCGGGTCGGCCAGGTCGGCGCCGACCGTCATCATGATGCCGCTGCCGACGCCGTTGGCGAGCGCCAGGAAGACGGCGACGGCGCCGAACCACCAGGCGGCGGCGCCGACGTCGTGCGTGAGGGCCAGGACCAGGTGCCCGAGTCCCAGACCCGTCATGGCGGGCACCGCCGACCAGGCGCGGCCGAAGCGGTCCATGATCCATCCGCTCACGAAGAAGAGGCCGAAGTCGATGGCCGCCCCGAGGCCGATGATCAGCGCCGCGTCGCGCTCGCCGATGCCGAGGCTCACGGCCCACAGCGGCAGCAGGGTCATGCGGCTCGAGCGCAGCGCCCCCATGAGCAGCACGCCCCAGCCGAGCCGCAGCAGCACGTCGCGCCGCCGCCACAGCGTGCGGAAGGTGCCGGCGGATGCGGCGGGCGGGTCGTCGTCCGCCCCCGGTCCGCGCTCGGTCGGCTCGAGTGCGGTGCGCGAGCCGGCGCCCGCTCCGAGCTCGGGCGACTCCGCCCTCGGGCGCTCGGCCGCGTTCGCTCCGAGCCCGCCGGCTCCGCCCGCCGCGGTCCTATCGGCAGCGCCGCCCGGACCCCGCCGCGCAGCGGCCCCGGCACCGCCGAAGCCGCGCAGCCCGGTCTCCGGGTCGCGCAGCGCCGCGAGCAGCACCACGCAGGCCAGCGCCATGACGGCCTGCACCCAGAACACGTTCCGCGCGTCGCCGGTCAGCTCGATGATGAGCGCGCCGACGAACGGGCCGATGAAGAGCCCGAGCCGGAACGAGCCGCCGAGGGTCGACAGCGCCCGGGCGCGCACCCGCAGCGGCACCCGCTGGGTCATGAACGAGTGCCGGGCCAGCGCGAAGGCGGTGGTCGCGATGCCGAGCACGAGGATCGCCGCCGCGAGCACGGCCGGGGTCGGCGCCAGCAGGCAGCCGCCCATCGCCAGCAGCGCGAGCACGCAGCTGGCGATCATGGCCGGGCGCTCCCCGATGCGGCTGATCACCCATCCGCTCGGCAGGTCGCCGATCAGCGTGCCGATCATGAGCATGCCGGCGACGAGCCCGGCGATCGCGAGGCTGCCCCCGGCGTTCGCCACGATCTGCGGGATGACCGGCAGGATGGCGCCCTCGCCGGTGGCGAAGAGCACGGTCGGCAGGAACACCGGGATCGCCACGGAGCGCCAACGGAAGGGCTGCTCGGCGACGCTCATCACCGCCGAGCCTACGCCCGTCGGCGCGGGCCTCCGGGGCGGTAGGCTGGTCGGCACAATGCTGGACGACTTCAACGATCAGATCGCCGCTGCGCGGGCCACCTTCGCCGACATCAAGGCGGTGGTGGACACCGAGCGCCTCGAGCGCGAGATCGCTGAGCTCAGCGAGCAGGCGGGCGCCCCCGACCTCTGGGACGACACCGCGAACGCGCAGAAGGTGACCAGCGCGCTCAGCCACGCGCAGGCCGCACTCGGCCGCGTCACCGCGCTCGAGCGCCGGCTCGACGACCTCGAGGTGCTGGCCGAGCTGGCCCGCGAGATGGAGGACGACGACAGCGCCGCCGAGGCGGAGACCGAGCTGAAGTCGATCGAGAAGACCATCGCCGACCTCGAGGTGCAGACGCTGCTCGACGGCGAGTACGACAGCCGCGGCGCGGTCGTGACCATCCGCTCCGGTGCCGGCGGCGACGACGCCACCGACTTCGCCGAGATGCTCATGCGCATGTACCTGCGCTGGGCGGAGCGGCACAAGTACTCGGTCAAGGTGATGGATACCTCCTTCGCGGAGGGCGCCGGCATCAAGAGCGCGACCTTCGAGATCGACGCCCCCTACGTCTTCGGCACGCTCAGCGTCGAGGCGGGCACGCACCGCCTGGCGCGCATCAGCCCGTTCGGCGGCGCCGACAAGCGACAGACGAGCTTCGCCGCGGTCGAGGTCATCCCCGTCATGGAGGAGGCCCAGGCCGTGGAGGTGCCCGAGAACGACATCCGCGTCGACGTGTTCCGCTCGTCCGGCCCCGGCGGCCAGTCGGTCAACACGACCGACTCGGCGGTGCGCATCACGCACATCCCGACCGGCATCGTCGTGTCGATGCAGAACGAGAAGTCGCAGATCCAGAACCGCGCCGCCGCCATGCGCGTGCTGCAGACCCGCCTCATGCTGCTGCAGCGCGAGGAGGAGGCCGCAAAGAAGAAGGAGCTCGCAGGCACCATCACCGCGAGCTGGGGCGACCAGATGCGGTCGTACTTCCTCTACGGCCAGCAGCTGGTCAAGGACCTGCGCACCGGACACGAGGTCGGCAACCCCGCGATCGTGCTCGACGGCGACCTCGACGGCTTCATCGCCGCGGGCATCCGCTGGCGCAAGCAGCGCGCTGGAGCTGAAGGCTGACGCGAAGCGTCAGTGCGACGCCAGCGCCGATCGAGCTGTGCTCGATCGGTTCGATGACGAGCACCGGGCGCTCTGTTCATAAGGAACCCTCAGGGACCCGCCGCCCCCGCGCGGGTGTCGCTCCCGGGATCGCGGATGCGGCGACCTAGGCTCGTGCCGTCATGATTCGATTCGACCAGGTCACCAAGCAGTACGCGCGCACCGCCCGCCCTGCCCTCAACGCGGTCGACCTCGAGATCCTGCGGGGCGAATTCGTCTTCCTCGTCGGCGCATCGGGGTCGGGCAAGTCCAGCTTCCTGCGGCTGATCCTGCGCGAGGAGCGCCCCAACCGCGGGCAGATCCACGTGCTCGGTCAGGACCTCCAGAGCCTGCCGAGCCGCAAGGTGCCGTACTTCCGGCGCAACCTGGGCGTCGTGTTCCAGGACTTCCGCCTGCTGCCGAACAAGACCGTGGCCGAGAACGTCGCGTTCACGCTGCAGGTCATCGGCAAGAGCCGCGGCTTCATCCAGGAGGCCGTGCCCGACGTGCTGCAGATGGTCGGCCTCGGCAACAAGTCGGAGCGCCTGCCCCACGAGCTCTCCGGCGGCGAGCAGCAGCGCGTCGCCATCGCCCGCGCGATCGTCAACAAGCCGCAGCTGCTGCTGGCGGACGAGCCGACCGGCAACCTCGACCCCGCCACGAGCCAGGGCATCATGAACCTGCTCGAGCGCATCAACGCCAACGGCACGACGGTGGTCATGGCCACCCACGCCGCCGATCTGGTCGACCAGATGCAGCGCCGCGTCGTCGAGCTCAGCGCGGGTGACATCGTGCGCGACGAGCGCGGCGGCGGCTACCAGACGCAGGCCGTGCCGATCCAGGCGCCGGCGGACGCGGAGCCCGTCGCCCGGCGACGCGATCTGCGCGAGACCGGCGCGGTGACCATCCCGAGCACGCCGGTGACCGCGGCGACGGACCTGCCGTCCGCGCCCGAGTCGCTGCGCACCGGCCAGCAGCCCGCATCCGCTCCCGCCGCGACGGAACGGCCCGCCAGCGCCGCGCAGCCTGCGAGCGCCGCCCAGCCCGGCGACGACGACCGCGACCCGCGCGGCTTCGACAAGCCCATCCGCAGTACCCGGTTCGACAAGGGGGACCGCGCATGAGGTTCGCACTCGTCATGGGCGAGGTGGGCCAGGGCCTGCGTCGCAACCTGTCCATGGTCGTCTCGGTCGTGCTCGTCACGTTCATCTCGCTGACCTTCGTGGGCGCCTCGGCCCTGCTGCAGCTGCAGGTCAACGAGATGCGCCAGTTCTGGAGCGACCGCGCCCAGGTGGTCGTCTACATGTGCACGGAGTCCGCGGCCAACTGCGAGGGCGTGGCGGCCACGGATGCGCAGATCGAGGCGGTGCAGGCGGAGCTCGACTCCGACGTGCTGCAGCCCTTCGTCTCCTCCATGTCGTACGACACCCCGCAGGAGAGCTACGACCGCTTCGTGCAGCAGTTCTCGGGCACGCCGACCGCCGAGCTCGGCAGCGCCGAGAACTTCGGCGGCACCTTCTGGGTCAACCTGGTCGACCCGGCGCAGTTCGAGGTGCTCACCGAGTCGCTGGCCGGCCTGGCCGGCGTGGACGAGGTCGTCAACCAGCTCAGCTACCTGGCGCCGATCTTCGACGCCCTCAACGCCTCGAGCGTCGCGGCGATCGGCATCGCGGCCCTCATGCTCGTCGCGGCGGTGCTGCTGATCGCCACGACCATCCGTCTCTCCGCCTTCTCCCGGAGGCGCGAGCTCGGCATCATGCGCCTCGTCGGCGCCTCGAACGCGTTCATCAAGACGCCGTTCATCCTCGAGGGCATCGTGGCGGCGCTCATCGGCTCGGTGCTCGCCTGCGCCGCACTGGTGGCGCTCGTGCACTTCTTCGTGGGCGACTACCTGACGGCGCAGCTCACCGCCTTCAGCTTCATCGACCTCGACGAGGTGTGGCTCGTGCTGCCGCTCGTGATCGGCGTCGGGGTGCTGCTCTCGGCGCTCAGCGCCCAGTTCGCCATCAGCCGGTACCTGCGGGTCTGAGGCCCGTCCGCGCGGTAGGCTGTGAGGCTGCCCGCACGGTCCGGTGCGCGGCGATGGACGGATGAGGTGAGACGGTGCCCAGGGAGCAGGGAGAGCGCGTCGTCGCGACGAACCGCAAGGCGCGACACGACTACTCGATCGAGGACACCTACGAGGCGGGCCTCGTGCTCTCGGGCACCGAGGTGAAGTCGCTGCGCGAGGGCAAGGCCTCGCTGGTGGACGGCTACGCGTACATCGACCGCGAGGAGGCGTGGCTCGACAACGTGCACATCCCCGAGTGGGGATCGGGCTCGTGGACGAACCACGCGACCCGCCGCAAGCGCAAGCTGCTGCTGCACAAGGCGCAGATCATCAAGATCAGCCAGCGCATCCAGGGCGGCGGCTACACGCTCGTGCCGCTCAGGATCTACTTCAGCGACGGCAGGGCCAAGGTCGAGATCGCGATCGCGAAGGGCAAGCGCGAGTACGACAAGCGTCAGGCGCTGCGCGAGCAGCAGGACAACCGCGAGGCGCAGCGCGCCATGCGCTACCGCAACCTGGGGGAGTAGGGCTCAGGCCGCGCTCCGCCCAGCACATCGCCCCCTGCTTCTCCGCCCCTCCGCTGTCCTCACCAGCCTTTGGGGCGCTTTGGCGACGCTGGGGCATGCGGGCGCACGCCCCGTTGTCGCCGATGCGCCCCAACGGGAGGATGAGGCGGGTGCGACCCGGCCTCAGATCCCCGCGCCCAGGTCGAGCTCGACGGGTACGGCTGGACCGGTGCCGATCTGCCGTGCGGGCACGCCGACCAGCGTGCTGCCCGGCGCCGCGTCGCGGGTGACGACGGCGTTCGCGCCGACGCGGGTGTCCGCGCCGACCGTGACGGGGCCGATGACCTTGGCGCCGGCGCCGATGACGACGCGGTCGCCGATGGTGGGGTGGCGCTTGCCGGTGCGCAGCGTGCGCCCGCCGAGCGTGACGCCGTGGTAAATCAGCACGTCGTCGCCGACGACCGCGGTGGCGCCGATCACGACGCCCATGCCGTGGTCGATGACGACGCGGCGGCCGATGCGGGCGGCCGGATGGATCTCGACGCCGGTGAGCGAGCGGACGAGCTGTGAGAGCAGCCGGGCCGGCAGCCGCAGGCCCGCGCGCCAGAGGGTGTGGGACGCCCGGTGGGCCCAGAGCGCGTGCATGCCGGAGTAGGCGAGCACGATCTCCAGGCCCGACCGGGCGGCGGGGTCGCGGGCCTGGACGGCGCGCACGTCCTCGCGAAGCCTCATGCGACCAAGGCTATCGGGCCGTGAGGTCAGGCCAGGTCCTCGTAGAGCACCGTCGAGAGGTAGCGCTCGCCGTAGCTGGCGAGGATCACGACGATGGTCTTGCCGGCGTTCTCGGGTCGCTTCGCGAGCTCGAGCGCGGCGTGCACCGTGGCGCCCGACGAGATGCCGGCGAGGATGCCCTCCTCCGTGCCGAGGCGGCGGGCGGTGGCCACCGAGGTCGCGATGTCGACGTCGATGATCTCGTCGTAGACCTCGCGGTCGAGGATCGGCGGCACGAAGTTGGCGCCGATGCCCTGAATCTTGTGCGGGCCCGGGTTGCCGCCGTTGAGGATCGGCGACTCGGCGGGCTCGACGCCGACGACCTGCAGGCCCGGCTTCTGCTCCTTCAGGTAGCGGCCGGCGCCCGTGATGGTGCCGCCCGTGCCGATGCCGGAGACGAAGATGTCGACCTCGCCGTCCGTGTCCTGCCAGATCTCGGGGCCGGTGGTCGCGTGGTGGATGGCGGGGTTCGCCTCGTTCGCGAACTGGCTCGCCAGCACCGCGCCCTCGCGCTCGGCGGCGATCTGCTCGGCACGGGCGACGGCGCCCTTCATGCCCTCGCCGCCCGGGGTGAGCACGAGCTCGGCACCGTAGGCGCGCAGCAGCAGCTTGCGCTCGTTCGACATGGTCTCGGGCATCGCGAGCACGACCTCGTAGCCGCGCGCCGCGCCGACCGCGGCGAGCGCGATGCCGGTGTTGCCGCTGGTGCCCTCGACGATCGTGCCGCCGGGCTGCAGCGCACCGGACGCCTCGGCGGCGTCGACGATGGCGATGCCCAGGCGGTCCTTGACGCTGGCGGAGGGGTTGTAGAACTCGAGCTTGCCCAGCACGGTGGCGCCGACGCCCTCGGTGACGCGGTTCAGTCGCACGAGCGGGGTCTTGCCGAAGGCACCGGTGATGTCGGCGTGGATGTTGGCCATGGGTTGCAGACGCTCCCTTGTCGGTCGGACGGGTCGTTGCGAAGCCTAGTGAGAGCGGGTGAGCGGTGACCTCGCGTGACGGCTCGATGCATCCGCTTCGCTCTGAGCGGATGCGCGGGGCATGCGCCGCGGGCGGGATGCGGGTTACACTGAACGGCCCGCCGGAAACGGCGGACACCGCTCGCGAGGGCGGCTTGGCAACTCCACAGCGCATGACGACGGCCCGCAGGGGGATGATCGGTTTCGACATCGCCTGGATGCGCACGAGAAGCGGGCCGAGGACGCGGGGTTATCTCGTTAACGCCCTCCGCAAACCAATAGGTGCCAATGCTAAGCGCACCGACTTCGCCCTCGCCGCCTAAGGCCAGCGCGTAAGTCCGTCAGACCGGGTTCGCCTCCGCCCCGGTTCCTGGCGTCATCTAGGAGGCTCGCTGCGCGGCGACGCCTGAGCGTCGCGCGGGACTTGTACTCGGGCTGGGCCTGTCGATCCAGGGGCTCATGGCAAGGATCGGGGCCGAGTAGAACGCCTTCATGAGCTGCGCCCGGAGAAGACGTGCAAACTCAGCGATGGACGGGGGTTCAATTCCCCCATCTCCACCATAGGAGGCTTATTAGAAACACCGTCCGCTGAAGCGGCGGTGATCAAGTAAGTCCAAGTCGTCGTCATGCGCTGTGAGCTGTCGAGAAGGCCGTCCTCCTGGGCGGCCTTCTGCTTTGCGGGGACGTTCCGCGCGAATGCAGCGTTGTAAGCCGCCTTGATCGCCTCAGCCCCGAGCCCAGCGTCCGATGCTCGGTAGGCTGCCTCCGTCGCCAGCAACTGGCCGAGCGGCTCGTTGAGCTCGGCGCCCTCCACGACCTCATCGCTGATGTAGAGCCGGTGGAAGATCGCCTGGTTGAGCCGGCGCCGAACCTCGTCCTCCGCGACCACGTAGAGCTCCTGCGGGTTCTCGAGGAGACGAAGGTTGGCCTCGATGTAGCGCACGCCCATCTTGAGATCGGTCTCGACGCCACCAAGCTGTCCGGAGAGGCGCTCGCGCTCGAGCTTGATCTTGGACAGTCGCGCCCGGATGCGAGCCTGCGGAACCTCGGGATCGGCCGCGAGATCGAGGAGGTTCTCCTCCTGCACGTCGTAGGACTTGAGCTGCTCGCGGAGCTGTCGCTGGAGCAGGCGCTGAGCGTCGGACTGGTCGGCGATCGTGCCCGTCATGAGGTCGCGCATCGCAGCGATGAAGTCGGGGCCGAAGCGCTTCGTCTTGTAGAAGTCCTCGACCGCGTACTCAACGCGCAGCACGTTGTGGTGCGGCTGGTTGCAGTCGCGCTCTCGCCGGCCAGGGCAGAAGAAGTAGTAGTACTCGCCGCCATTGCGCCCAACCGCCCGCTGCAGGATGAGACGCTGCTCGACACCGAATCGGCGCCTGCATTCACCGCAGTAGACGGAGCCCTTGAGGTAATGGTGGTGCTCACGGCGACGCTCACCCGAACGACCTCGTGATTCGACGAGTGCCTGTACGGCATTGAACAGTTCTTCGTCAATCAGCGGCTCGTGGCGCCCGGCGAACTGCTCGCCCTTGTAGCTGACGATGCCGACGTAGTAACTGTCGGTGAGCATCTGGTGGATCTTGTTGACCGATACCGGGCCGGCGGGGCGACTTGCTGTCGGGCGCGTAGTGAGGCCGCGCTCCGTCAACTCGTCCACGATGTCATTGAGGGTGTAGTTGCCGGTGGCGTAAAGCTCGAACGCGAGCTTGACGAAGGGGGCCCGATCCGGGTCGAGACCGACCGTGCGGATTTGCCGGCCCTCGCTCGAGTCGATCACGTTGAGGTAGCCGAGCTTGGCCTTGCCGAGCGTTCCACCGCGCCTGGCCTTCTCGCCCATCTTGAAGGCGATGTCAGCTCCTGAAGCCTTGGACTGGTACTCATTGATCACGGCCAGCATGCCGGGGACTGCCCCGACTTTGGTTGACATCTGAGTTCTGAGGCCCGTGGGTCTCTGATGGAAGGATGTTCCCTGTGCCGAAGCCGTATCCGAAAGAGTTCCGTGACGATGTCGTGGCCGTCGCCCGACGCGGGCAAGCGCCGCTGGTCCAGATCGCGAAGGACTTCGGGATCTCCGAAGGCTCGTTGACGAACTGGATCAAGCGCGCCGACATCGAAGACGGCGTTCGTGCCGGTGCGAGCGACGCCGACCGTGCCGAACTGCGTGAAGCGAGGAAGCGGATCCGTTTGCTCGAGCAGGAGAACGAGGTGCTGCGGCGGGCGGCGGCGTATCTGTCGCAGGCAAACCTGCCGGGAAAATAGTCTTCCCGCTCGTCCGAGAGATGGCCGAGCCCGGCGCCCGCGTGCGGGTGCCGGTCGCGGTGGCGTTGCGGGTCCTCGGCCTCTCGAGGCAGGGGTATTACCAGTGGTTGGCGGAGCCGGTGTCCCAGCGGGACTGGGACGACGCGCATGTCATCGACGCGCTGCGCGTCGAGCACGACAAGGACGCGACGCTCGGGTACCGGTTCCTGACCGACGAGCTCGCCAGTGAGCACGACCTGGTCGTGGGCGAGAACCGGGTGGCGCGACTGTGTCGTATCGCGGGCATCCAGGCCTCACACCACCCCAAACGCAGCAAGGCCGGCAGCGCCGGGCCCGCCCCGCACGACGATCTCCTCGCGATCGTCGACGAGCACGGCGTCGTCCGGCACCGGTTCGTCGCGGCCGGGCCGAACACGGTCTGGTTGTGGGACATCTCCGAGCACCCGACCCGGGAGGGCAAGGTCTACATCTGCGCGATCAAGGACCTCTGGTCGAACAAGATCGTCGGCTACTCCATCGGCGACCGCATGCGCGGCGAACTCGTCCGCGCAGCCCTGCGCAACGCGATCGCGTTGCGCTCCCCGGTCGGCACGATCTGCCACTCCGACCGAGGCGGCCAATTTTGTGCCAAGAAGACCCACGAGCTCCTGCAACGTCACGGGCTCGTCGGGTCGATGGGCCGCTCCTACGGCGCTGGCGACAACGCGAGCATGGAGAGCTTCTTCGCGCTGCTGCAGAAGAACGTCCTCAACACGCGCCGGTGGGAAACCCGGCAGGACTTGCGCCTGGCGATGGTGTCCTGGATCGAGACGAAGTACAACCGGCGCCGCCGCCAACGCGGCCTCGGGAAACTCACCCCGGTCGAGTTTGAGATGATCTACACGGCCGCAAAGGCGGCCTGATTTCTACAACCCCCCGACTGTCAACCAAACTCGGGGCAATCCCATCTGTGGTTTGTCGGAGATTAGGACTGGGACTCGTAAGGCGCTCGAAACGTGCGGCGGCGCGACCTCATTGCTAGGGCGTGGACGGTCACCTCGACCGAGTTGGCAGCCCGCGCCGCTTCAGCAGCGCGCGGATCGTCTCGCGGTGCACCTCGAACTCGACGGCCAGCGCCCGGGCAGACTCGCCCGCTTGATGCCGCTCAACGAGCTCGTCGATCCGCGCCTTCGACAACCTTCCCGACCGCTCGAGGGTTTTATTCACAGCAGGTGTCTCGAGCCGCGGAAGCCGGATCTCGCCCCGAGAAGCCCGATCCAGCAGCTCGATCACTGCATTCGCGGCCCTCGCGTGGTTGGAGTAGTGTCCCAGCACTTCCACCGAAGAGACGGTCGGATGGACGGTTGATGAGACGGGTGTGAGCTCGGCTGATCAGCTGGTTCCGTGAAGACCGTCGTGGTCGTCGTCATGCGTTGTGCTGCTGTAGTCCTGCTGCCCTCCCCGAATGAGCCACGCTTGCGACCGTGCCTGACTAGGCTCGACGCGCTGCGCAGGCGGCGGGATATCGGGGGATCGACGTGCGATTGAAGCTGACGGTGCGTTCGGAGCGCGGCGACGACGACGTGGTGGTGTCGTGCGACGCGACGGCGACGGTCGGGGATCTCGCGTCGGCGCTGTTCCGGCAGACGGTGGAGCAGCGGCTGCGGCAGCCGGTGACGTTGTGGACGGATGGCGGCGGGCGTACCGCCCCACGCGTGCTGAGCCCGTTGTTGTCCGTGCACGAGGCCGGGATCGGCTCGGGTGCGTTGGTGTCGGTAACGAGCCCGGAGGGTCCGGACGACGCCTTCGTGACTGCGCGGGCGACGGTCGTGGTGGAGGAGCCGCGCCGTGAGCGGCGCACGGTTCCCTTGGGCGACGGGGTGGCTTTCATCGGCCGGGATTCGGCTGCGCAGATCCGGTTGAACGATCCGAAGGTGTCCCGCCGTCACGCGAGCCTGCAGCTCGACGTCATCGCTCGCGAAGCCGATAACCAGCGCGCTCTAGAGGACATCAAGGCGGTGATGGAGCGATGAGGGGCAGAGCACGAGCAACGGCGACCGTCGGCGCGCTCGTCATCGCGATGCTCTTGACGGGGTGCGGAACGGAGGACCCGGTGGCCCAGGATCTCGAATCGGCCAAGCGCGCTGCGCAACAGCAGCAGGAGGCGATCGTTGCCTTGCTGCCGCAGGAGCTGATCGCATCACTCGAGCAGCCCGACACCGGTGTGCTGATGGCGTGCGAGTCGGAGGGCAGCGCGCAATGGACTGGAAGGGCGACCGTCGTGCTGTCCGAGCTGCCGGATCTCGAAGCGACGTTGGCGAGCATCGCAGCGGCATTCGAGGAACGAGGCTTCGCTGCACGGTGGGACCAGACGATCTCCGGCGAGCCGCGGGTGCAGCTGCTCGGAGCCGATGGCGATTCGTATCTCGTGTCGCCTTGGGCGGAGGAAATGAGTATCGGTGTGGCCTCCGCCTCGCCGTGCTTCCCGCTCGCTGATGACGAGCACCCAGGTCTGGTCGTCTGAAATCGAATCCGGCTCGAAATGTCGGAGTGTGGAGATGCGGGCGTGTCCGTGACTGACTTCCTCCCGCCGGATCGCCCCGCGGTCAGCCTTCTCGTGACTTCGCGCTGCGGCAACGAAGCTGAGGGAGGCTGAGCCACGACGACGACGGTAGTGAAATGACCAAGCCCATGCGACAACAACGGCTGCTGATCGCGGCGCCTCTCGGGTCGATGTTGCTCGCCAGATGCGCGACAGCCGATGTGAAAGAGAGCCCGTGTTCACGATCGAAGTCGTCTGCCGCATCGAGTCTGCTCAGCGAATCGACGTTGCTCATCGGAGCCGTCCAGTTGGGTTCGGCTGCTGTCGAGGGCGTACTCGCTCAGACCACGAGCATCCATCAGGCTCGTGTTGGTGCGGTCGCCAACCTGCTCGCTGTCGAGAAGGCCGGAGTGCGGGGCGCGATCCTCGAGTTCACCGGGGTCGACGAGCAAGCCGGCGAGACGGGGCGTCGGCTGGGAGCGGCCATCGGACATGGTGGGCGTCATTGGGCGAGCCTCAGCAGACCGCGCTGGTCCTCGGGGCCGCCGGTGCCATCGGCGCCCTCGGAGGGATCCCACCCCTCGCCCGCGCAGCCGCGAACCGGGTTAACGCGACAAGAGCGCTGACGACGATCGACGAGGAAATCCGCAGCGCCGAGGAATCCAGGCCGAGCGGAGCGCTCCGTGAGGAGGTATTCGCTGATCATCTCGAGAAACTTCGCGATGAGCGCACCTACGTCGCTAAGGTCGCTGAGGGCAGCGTGCAGCTCTATCTCTGGGACCGCGACCGCGGGCACATCGTCGAAATGGTCGGTGACTTCACGAAGGAGTACCACCGCGTCATCACCTACACGCCGGGTACATTCACGAACATGCAGTCGTTCTACGACGGTTCCGTGCAAGAGGCAGCGAAGTGGTTCACCGGAGAGAACTCCGGGGCGGTCGGTTTCGTCTGGAAAGGTGCCGAGTTCCCGGGGCAAACTCGCGAGCTCGGCAAGCCCGTCGACACCTTCGTCGGGATCAACGAGGCCAACGCCCAGCAGCTCGCACTGGATACCGGCTCCGCGCTCGCTGCTTTCCAGGACGGGATCCGGGCCGATCCCCGCATTGACGGCAGCCAGAGCATCGCGATGGGGCACAGCTGGGGTCTCGCAGCGACGACGGGATCGGAGGTCGCCGGCGCGCACTATGACCAGGTGCACTCGCTGGCCGGCGCCTGGATGCCGCAGGGCTGGGACGCCGACGGCGACACCGGCTACCACCATTGGTCATACACCGACTTCCTATCGGTCGCGCAGGACTTCGGGCTCGTCGGTGAAGGGAACGTGCCTGATACGGATCCCGCTTTCACGAGCACGATCTACGAATCCGACGAGGACTCGACGATCTACATTCCGACGACGACAAATCCCTGGGCACCGACCCCGCCCGGCGAGATCCGGAGCGCGTCCGGCGCCGGACTGACGGAGAATCACACCCTGATCGCAACGCAGGAGGACAAGAACTTGGAGGCGCTCCTGGACATGCGCGCGAGGATGGACCGGTGATGTCGAGAATGCGCAAAGTCGCAGGTATGGCGGTGCTCGGTGCAGTGATGACGCTCACCGCGTGCGCCAGCGTGGAGGAGGAACCGGTGGTGGACGAGACGATCACGCTCGAGACAGCGAAGCAAACGACGATGCAGGTGGAGCGACAGATCGCTGAGCTGGTCCCCGATGTCTCCCCGGATGCAATCCAACAGCAGCAGGAAGGCGTTCTGCTGAGCTGTTCCGATGACGGAGTCAAGCGCTGGACCGGACGCACCACTGTGGCGGTCGATCCTGGTCGCTCCGACGGTCTGCTCGATGCGGTACAAGAGCACTTCGCGGCGCTCGAAGGTTTCGAATCGCTCCGCGAGACCTCGCAGGGCGGCATCGAT
>NZ_BSUL01000001.1 GCF_030161575.1 Arenivirga flava | reverse complement strand
CTGCTCGAGCAAACGGATCCGCTTCCTCGCTTCACGCAGTTCGGCACGGTCGGCGTCGCTCGCACCGGCACGAACGCCGTCTTCGATGTCGGCGCGCTTGATCCAGTTCGTCAACGAGCCTTCGGAGATCCCGAAGTCCTTCGCGATCTGGACCAGCGGCGCTTGCCCGCGTCGGGCGACGGCCACGACATCGTCACGGAACTCTTTCGGATACGGCTTCGGCACAGGGAACATCCTTCCATCAGAGACCCACGGGCCTCAGAACTCAGATGTCAACCAAAGTCGGGGCAGTCCCCGGCATGCTGGCCGTGATCAATGAGTACCAGTCCAAGGCTTCAGGAGCTGACATCGCCTTCAAGATGGGCGAGAAGGCCAGGCGCGGTGGAACGCTCGGCAAGGCCAAGCTCGGCTACCTCAACGTGATCGACTCGAGCGAGGGCCGGCAAATCCGCACGGTCGGTCTCGACCCGATCGGGCCCCTTCGTCAAGCTCGCGTTCGAGCTTTACGCCACCGGCAACTACACCCTCAATGACATCGTGGACGAGTTGACGGAGCGCGGCCTCACTACGCGCCCGACAGCAAGTCGCCCCGCCGGCCCGGTATCGGTCAACAAGATCCACCAGATGCTCACCGACAGTTACTACGTCGGCATCGTCAGCTACAAGGGCGAGCAGTTCGCCGGGCGCCACGAGCCGCTGATTGACGAAGAACTGTTCAATGCCGTACAGGCACTCGTCGAATCACGAGGTCGTTCGGGTGAGCGTCGCCGTGAGCACCACCATTACCTCAAGGGCTCCGTCTACTGCGGTGAATGCAGGCGCCGATTCGGTGTCGAGCAGCGTCTCATCCTGCAGCGGGCGGTTGGGCGCAATGGCGGCGAGTACTACTACTTCTTCTGCCCTGGCCGGCGAGAGCGCGACTGCAACCAGCCGCACCACAACGTGCTGCGCGTTGAGTACGCGGTCGAGGACTTCTACAAGACGAAGCGCTTCGGCCCCGACTTCATCGCTGCGATGCGCGACCTCATGACGGGCACGATCGCCGACCAGTCCGACGCTCAGCGCCTGCTCCAGCGACAGCTCCGCGAGCAGCTCAAGTCCTACGACGTGCAGGAGGAGAACCTCCTCGATCTCGCGGCCGATCCCGAGGTTCCGCAGGCTCGCATCCGGGCGCGACTGTCCAAGATCAAGCTCGAGCGCGAGCGCCTCTCCGGACAGCTTGGTGGCGTCGAGACCGATCTCAAGATGGGCGTGCGCTACATCGAGGCCAACCTTCGTCTCCTCGAGAACCCGCAGGAGCTCTACGTGGTCGCGGAGGACGAGGTTCGGCGCCGGCTCAACCAGGCGATCTTCCACCGGCTCTACATCAGCGATGAGGTCGTGGAGGGCGCCGAGCTCAACGAGCCGCTCGGCCAGTTGCTGGCGACGGAGGCAGCCTACCGAGCATCGGACGCTGGGCTCGGGGCTGAGGCGATCAAGGCGGCTTACAACGCTGCATTCGCGCGGAACGTCCCCGCAAAGCAGAAGGCCGCCCAGGAGGACGGCCTTCTCGACAGCTCACAGCGCATGACGACGACTTGGACTTACTTGATCACCGCCGCTTCAGCGGACGGTGTTTCTAATAAGCCTCCTATGGTGGAGATGGGGGAATTGAACCCCCGTCCATCGCTGAGTTTGCACGTCTTCTCCGGGCGCAGCTCATGAAGGCGTTCTACTCGGCCCCGATCCTTGCCATGAGCCCCTGGATCGACAGGCCCAGCCCGAGTACAAGTCCCGCGCGACGCTCAGGCGTCGCCGCGCAGCGAGCCTCCTAGATGACGCCAGGAACCGGGGCGGAGGCGAACCCGGTCTGACGGACTTACGCGCTGGCCTTAGGCGGCGAGGGCGAAGTCGGTGCGCTTAGCATTGGCACCTATTGGTTTGCGGAGGGCGTTAACGAGATAACCCCGCGTCCTCGGCCCGCTTCTCGTGCGCATCCAGGCGATGTCGAAACCGATCATCCCCCTGCGGGCCGTCGTCATGCGCTGTGGAGTTGCCAAGCCGCCCTCGCGAGCGGTGTCCGCCGTTTCCGGCGGGCCGTTCAGTGTAACCCGCATCCCGCCCGCGGCGCATGCCCCGCGCATCCGCTCAGAGCGAAGCGGATGCATCGAGCCGTCACGCGAGGTCACCGCTCACCCGCTCTCACTAGGCTTCGCAACGACCCGTCCGACCGACAAGGGAGCGTCTGCAACCCATGGCCAACATCCACGCCGACATCACCGGTGCCTTCGGCAAGACCCCGCTCGTGCGACTGAACCGCGTCACCGAGGGCGTCGGCGCCACCGTGCTGGGCAAGCTCGAGTTCTACAACCCCTCCGCCAGCGTCAAGGACCGCCTGGGCATCGCCATCGTCGACGCCGCCGAGGCGTCCGGTGCGCTGCAGCCCGGCGGCACGATCGTCGAGGGCACCAGCGGCAACACCGGCATCGCGCTCGCCGCGGTCGGCGCGGCGCGCGGCTACGAGGTCGTGCTCGCGATGCCCGAGACCATGTCGAACGAGCGCAAGCTGCTGCTGCGCGCCTACGGTGCCGAGCTCGTGCTCACCCCGGGCGGCGAGGGCATGAAGGGCGCCGTCGCCCGTGCCGAGCAGATCGCCGCCGAGCGCGAGGGCGCGGTGCTGGCGAGCCAGTTCGCGAACGAGGCGAACCCCGCCATCCACCACGCGACCACCGGCCCCGAGATCTGGCAGGACACGGACGGCGAGGTCGACATCTTCGTCTCCGGCATCGGCACGGGCGGCACCATCACGGGCGCCGGCCGCTACCTGAAGGAGCAGAAGCCGGGCCTGCAGGTCGTCGGCGTCGAGCCCGCCGAGTCGCCGATCCTCAACGGCGGCAACCCGGGCCCGCACAAGATTCAGGGCATCGGCGCCAACTTCGTGCCGCCGATCCTCGACCGCGAGGTCTACGACGAGATCATCGACGTCGACATCGCGACCTCGGTGGCCACCGCCCGCCGCCTCGGCACGGAGGAGGGCATCCTCGCCGGCATCTCGTCGGGCGCCACGGTGCACGCCGCGCTCGAGCTCGCGAAGCGACCCGAGAACGCCGGCAAGACCATCGTCGTGATCCTCGCCAGCTACGGCGAGCGCTACCTCTCGACGGTGCTCTACGAGGACCTGGCCTGACCTCACGGCCCGATAGCCTTGGTCGCATGAGGCTTCGCGAGGACGTGCGCGCCGTCCAGGCCCGCGACCCCGCCGCCCGGTCGGGCCTGGAGATCGTGCTCGCCTACTCCGGCATGCACGCGCTCTGGGCCCACCGGGCGTCCCACACCCTCTGGCGCGCGGCCTGCGGCTGCCGGCCCGGCTGCTCTCACAGCTCGTCCGCTCGCTCACCGGCGTCGAGATCCATCCGGCCGCCCGCATCGGCCGCCGCGTCGTCATCGACCACGGCATGGGCGTCGTGATCGGCGCCACCGCGGTCGTCGGCGACGACGTGCTGATTTACCACGGCGTCACGCTCGGCGGGCGCACGCTGCGCACCGGCAAGCGCCACCCCACCATCGGCGACCGCGTCGTCATCGGCGCCGGCGCCAAGGTCATCGGCCCCGTCACGGTCGGCGCGGACACCCGCGTCGGCGCGAACGCCGTCGTCACCCGCGACGCGGCGCCGGGCAGCACGCTGGTCGGCGTGCCCGCACGGCAGATCGGCACCGGTCCAGCCGTACCCGTCGAGCTCGACCTGGGCGCGGGGATCTGAGGCCGGGTCGCACCCGCCTCATCCTCCCGTTGGGGCGCATCGGCGACAACGGGGCGTGCGCCCGCATGCCCCAGCGTCGCCAAAGCGCCCCAAAGGCTGGTGAGGACAGCGGAGGGGCGGAGAAGCAGGGGGCGATGTGCTGGGCGGAGCGCGGCCTGAGCCCTACCCCCAGGTTGCGGTAGCGCATGGCGCGCTGCGCCTCGCGGTTGTCCTGCTGCTCGCGCAGCGCCTGACGCTTGTCGTACTCGCGCTTGCCCTTCGCGATCGCGATCTCGACCTTGGCCCTGCCGTCGCTGAAGTAGATCCTGAGCGGCACGAGCGTGTAGCCGCCGCCCTGGATGCGCTGGCTGATCTTGATGATCTGCGCCTTGTGCAGCAGCAGCTTGCGCTTGCGGCGGGTCGCGTGGTTCGTCCACGAGCCCGATCCCCACTCGGGGATGTGCACGTTGTCGAGCCACGCCTCCTCGCGGTCGATGTACGCGTAGCCGTCCACCAGCGAGGCCTTGCCCTCGCGCAGCGACTTCACCTCGGTGCCCGAGAGCACGAGGCCCGCCTCGTAGGTGTCCTCGATCGAGTAGTCGTGTCGCGCCTTGCGGTTCGTCGCGACGACGCGCTCTCCCTGCTCCCTGGGCACCGTCTCACCTCATCCGTCCATCGCCGCGCACCGGACCGTGCGGGCAGCCTCACAGCCTACCGCGCGGACGGGCCTCAGACCCGCAGGTACCGGCTGATGGCGAACTGGGCGCTGAGCGCCGAGAGCAGCACCCCGACGCCGATCACGAGCGGCAGCACGAGCCACACCTCGTCGAGGTCGATGAAGCTGAAGGCGGTGAGCTGCGCCGTCAGGTAGTCGCCCACGAAGAAGTGCACGAGCGCCACCAGTGCGGCGCAGGCGAGCACCGAGCCGATGAGCGCCGCCACGATGCCCTCGAGGATGAACGGCGTCTTGATGAACGCGTTCGAGGCGCCGACGAGGCGCATGATGCCGAGCTCGCGCCTCCGGGAGAAGGCGGAGAGACGGATGGTCGTGGCGATCAGCAGCACCGCCGCGACGAGCATGAGGGCCGCGATGCCGATCGCCGCGACGCTCGAGGCGTTGAGGGCGTCGAAGATCGGCGCCAGGTAGCTGAGCTGGTTGACGACCTCGTCCACGCCGGCCAGGCCGGCCAGCGACTCGGTGAGCACCTCGAACTGCGCCGGGTCGACCAGGTTGACCCAGAAGGTGCCGCCGAAGTTCTCGGCGCTGCCGAGCTCGGCGGTCGGCGTGCCCGAGAACTGCTGCACGAAGCGGTCGTAGCTCTCCTGCGGGGTGTCGTACGACATGGAGGAGACGAAGGGCTGCAGCACGTCGGAGTCGAGCTCCGCCTGCACCGCCTCGATCTGCGCATCCGTGGCCGCCACGCCCTCGCAGTTGGCCGCGGACTCCGTGCACATGTAGACGACCACCTGGGCGCGGTCGCTCCAGAACTGGCGCATCTCGTTGACCTGCAGCTGCAGCAGGGCCGAGGCGCCCACGAAGGTCAGCGAGATGAACGTGACGAGCACGACCGAGACGACCATGGACAGGTTGCGACGCAGGCCCTGGCCCACCTCGCCCATGACGAGTGCGAACCTCATGCGCGGTCCCCCTTGTCGAACCGGGTACTGCGGATGGGCTTGTCGAAGCCGCGCGGGTCGCGGTCGTCGTCGCCGGGCTGGGCGGCGCTCGCAGGCTGCGCGGCGCTGGCGGGCCGTTCCGTCGCGGCGGGAGCGGATGCGGGCTGCTGGCCGGTGCGCAGCGACTCGGGCGCGGACGGCAGGTCCGTCGCCGCGGTCACCGGCGTGCTCGGGATGGTCACCGCGCCGGTCTCGCGCAGATCGCGTCGCCGGGCGACGGGCTCCGCGTCCGCCGGCGCCTGGATCGGCACGGCCTGCGTCTGGTAGCCGCCGCCGCGCTCGTCGCGCACGATGTCACCCGCGCTGAGCTCGACGACGCGGCGCTGCATCTGGTCGACCAGATCGGCGGCGTGGGTGGCCATGACCACCGTCGTGCCGTTGGCGTTGATGCGCTCGAGCAGGTTCATGATGCCCTGGCTCGTGGCGGGGTCGAGGTTGCCGGTCGGCTCGTCCGCCAGCAGCAGCTGCGGCTTGTTGACGATCGCGCGGGCGATGGCGACGCGCTGCTGCTCGCCGCCGGAGAGCTCGTGGGGCAGGCGCTCCGACTTGTTGCCGAGGCCGACCATCTGCAGCACGTCGGGCACGGCCTCCTGGATGAAGCCGCGGCTCTTGCCGATGACCTGCAGCGTGAACGCGACGTTCTCGGCCACGGTCTTGTTCGGCAGCAGGCGGAAGTCCTGGAACACGACGCCCAGGTTGCGCCGGAAGTACGGCACCTTGCGGCTCGGCAGGCTCTGGAGGTCCTGACCGAGCACGTGGATCTGCCCGCGGTTGGGGCGCTCCTCGCGCAGGATCAGCCGCAGGAAGCTGGACTTGCCCGACCCCGATGCGCCGACGAGGAAGACGAATTCGCCCCGCAGGATCTCGAGGTCGACCGCGTTGAGGGCAGGGCGGGCGGTGCGCGCGTACTGCTTGGTGACCTGGTCGAATCGAATCATGACGGCACGAGCCTAGGTCGCCGCATCCGCGATCCCGGGAGCGACACCCGCGCGGGGGCGGCGGGTCCCTGAGGGTTCCTTATGAACAGAGCGCCCGGTGCTCGTCATCGAACCGATCGAGCACAGCTCGATCGGCGCTGGCGTCGCACTGACGCTTCGCGTCAGCCTTCAGCTCCAGCGCGCTGCTTGCGCCAGCGGATGCCCGCGGCGATGAAGCCGTCGAGGTCGCCGTCGAGCACGATCGCGGGGTTGCCGACCTCGTGTCCGGTGCGCAGGTCCTTGACCAGCTGCTGGCCGTAGAGGAAGTACGACCGCATCTGGTCGCCCCAGCTCGCGGTGATGGTGCCTGCGAGCTCCTTCTTCTTTGCGGCCTCCTCCTCGCGCTGCAGCAGCATGAGGCGGGTCTGCAGCACGCGCATGGCGGCGGCGCGGTTCTGGATCTGCGACTTCTCGTTCTGCATCGACACGACGATGCCGGTCGGGATGTGCGTGATGCGCACCGCCGAGTCGGTCGTGTTGACCGACTGGCCGCCGGGGCCGGACGAGCGGAACACGTCGACGCGGATGTCGTTCTCGGGCACCTCCACGGCCTGGGCCTCCTCCATGACGGGGATGACCTCGACCGCGGCGAAGCTCGTCTGTCGCTTGTCGGCGCCGCCGAACGGGCTGATGCGCGCCAGGCGGTGCGTGCCCGCCTCGACGCTGAGCGTGCCGAAGACGTAGGGGGCGTCGATCTCGAAGGTCGCGCTCTTGATGCCGGCGCCCTCCGCGAAGGAGGTATCCATCACCTTGACCGAGTACTTGTGCCGCTCCGCCCAGCGCAGGTACATGCGCATGAGCATCTCGGCGAAGTCGGTGGCGTCGTCGCCGCCGGCACCGGAGCGGATGGTCACGACCGCGCCGCGGCTGTCGTACTCGCCGTCGAGCAGCGTCTGCACCTCGAGGTCGGCGATGGTCTTCTCGATCGACTTCAGCTCGGTCTCCGCCTCGGCGGCGCTGTCGTCGTCCTCCATCTCGCGGGCCAGCTCGGCCAGCACCTCGAGGTCGTCGAGCCGGCGCTCGAGCGCGGTGACGCGGCCGAGTGCGGCCTGCGCGTGGCTGAGCGCGCTGGTCACCTTCTGCGCGTTCGCGGTGTCGTCCCAGAGGTCGGGGGCGCCCGCCTGCTCGCTGAGCTCAGCGATCTCGCGCTCGAGGCGCTCGGTGTCCACCACCGCCTTGATGTCGGCGAAGGTGGCCCGCGCAGCGGCGATCTGATCGTTGAAGTCGTCCAGCATTGTGCCGACCAGCCTACCGCCCCGGAGGCCCGCGCCGACGGGCGTAGGCTCGGCGGTGATGAGCGTCGCCGAGCAGCCCTTCCGTTGGCGCTCCGTGGCGATCCCGGTGTTCCTGCCGACCGTGCTCTTCGCCACCGGCGAGGGCGCCATCCTGCCGGTCATCCCGCAGATCGTGGCGAACGCCGGGGGCAGCCTCGCGATCGCCGGGCTCGTCGCCGGCATGCTCATGATCGGCACGCTGATCGGCGACCTGCCGAGCGGATGGGTGATCAGCCGCATCGGGGAGCGCCCGGCCATGATCGCCAGCTGCGTGCTCGCGCTGCTGGCGATGGGCGGCTGCCTGCTGGCGCCGACCCCGGCCGTGCTCGCGGCGGCGATCCTCGTGCTCGGCATCGCGACCACCGCCTTCGCGCTGGCCCGGCACTCGTTCATGACCCAGCGGGTGCCGCTGCGGGTGCGCGCCCGGGCGCTGTCGACCCTCGGCGGCTCGTTCCGGCTCGGGCTCTTCATCGGCCCGTTCGTCGGCGCGCTCATCATCGAGCTGACCGGCGACGCGCGGAACGTGTTCTGGGTGCAGGCCGTCATGGCGCTGGCCTGCGTGGTGCTGCTCGCGGCGCTGCGCGACCCGGAGACCGGGCTGCGCGGCTTCGGCGGTGCCGGGGCCGCTGCGCGGCGGGGTCCGGGCGGCGCTGCCGATAGGACCGCGGCGGGCGGAGCCGGCGGGCTCGGAGCGAACGCGGCCGAGCGCCCGAGGGCGGAGTCGCCCGAGCTCGGAGCGGGCGCCGGCTCGCGCACCGCACTCGAGCCGACCGAGCGCGGACCGGGGGCGGACGACGACCCGCCCGCCGCATCCGCCGGCACCTTCCGCACGCTGTGGCGGCGGCGCGACGTGCTGCTGCGGCTCGGCTGGGGCGTGCTGCTCATGGGGGCGCTGCGCTCGAGCCGCATGACCCTGCTGCCGCTGTGGGCCGTGAGCCTCGGCATCGGCGAGCGCGACGCGGCGCTGATCATCGGCCTCGGGGCGGCCATCGACTTCGGCCTCTTCTTCGTGAGCGGATGGATCATGGACCGCTTCGGCCGCGCCTGGTCGGCGGTGCCCGCCATGACGGGTCTGGGACTCGGGCACCTGGTCCTGGCCCTCACGCACGACGTCGGCGCCGCCGCCTGGTGGTTCGGCGCCGTCGCCGTCTTCCTGGCGCTCGCCAACGGCGTCGGCAGCGGCATCATGATGACGGTCGGCGCCGACCTGGCCGACCCGCGCGACCCGGCGCCCTTCCTCGGGGCGTGGCGCTTCATCGCGGACAGCGGCACCGCATCCGCTCCGCTCATCATCTCGGGGCTGACCGCGCTCGTGTCGCTCTCGGCGGCGAGCGCTGCGATGGGCGTGCTCGGCGTGATCGGCGGCCTGGTGTTCCTGCGCTACCTGCCGCGCTACGCGCCGGGCCGCACGCCGCGGGACTGAGCACCCCGCACGCCGCACGCCGCGGGACTGAGCACCCCGCACGCCGCACGCCGCGGGACTGAGCACCCCGCACGCCGCACGCCGCACGCCGCGATCGGTGCCACTTCCGGCGCTCGGGCCGCGCCTCGCCGACCGCGAGTGGCAACGATGCCCGCCGAGGGGACGGAAGCTGCGCTTCCCGAGTCCGCGGGGAGCAACTGGTGTCCCCTGGCCCACTCCGCGCCTCGGAATCGTCGCGGCTTCTGGCGCTCGGGTCGCTCGCGCCGGGATCGTTGCCACTTCCGGCGCTCGGGCCGCGCCTCGCCGACCGCGAGTGCCAACGATCTACGTCGTGGGGACGGATGACGCCCTTGCGCGGTTAGCCTGGGCGCACCGAACAGACAGGGAGCGACGTGCGCCTCATCCTCATCCGCCACGGACAGACACCGTCGAACGTGAAGGGGGTGCTCGACACCCGGCTGCCCGGCCCCGGCCTCACGCTGCTCGGCCTCGAGCAGGCGGCGGCGCTGCCGGGGGCGCTGCGCGACGAGCGCATCGACGCGATCTACGTGTCGGACATGGTGCGCACCAGCATCACCGCGGCACACCTCTCCGCGACCCTCGACCTCGAGCCGATCCAGCGTGCCGGCATCCGCGAGATCACCTCGGGCGACCTCGAGATGCACAGCGACCGTCCCAGCGTCGAGACCTACATGACCGCCGTCTACTCCTGGTCGCAGGGCGACCTCGGTGCGCGCATCCCGGGCGGCGAGGACGGCCACGAGTTCGTCGCACGCTACGACGCCGTCATCGCGGAGGCGCAGGAGAGCGGATGGGGCACCGTCGCCTTCGTGAGCCACGGCGCGGCGATCCGCGCGTGGGCCTCGATCCGCGGCATCAACGTGCCGCGCGAGCACATCCTGAGCAACCCGATGCACAACACCGGCGTCGTCGTGGCCGAGGACACCCCCGAGGGCGAGTGGATCGTGCGCACCTTCCAGGGCGAGGCGCTCGGCGGCGACCGCGTCGACACGACCGTCGGCGGCCCGGCCGGCGAGTCGCCCGCGACCGCTCGCTGAGGCGGCGTCGAGACCAGACGTCGCGGAAGGCCCCTACGGCGCGACGAGCACCGAGCGCGCCGTCGTCGTCACCTCGAGGCGCAGCGCCTCCGGCAGCACGACCCCGACGACCGGCGGTCGCCACTCGGCGGCGAGCACGACGCGGGCGCTGCGGCCGTCGGGCGTGCCGGCCTGCACGAGCTCGAGGCCCTCGAGCCGGTGGGGCACCACAGCGAGGTGGTCCTCGACGGTGACGAGCACGTCGCCGGAGTCGAGGTTCGGCGCGCGCCAGTCGCCGCCCGGGCCGACGCCGGCCAGGTCGAACGCCTCCGCTCCGGCGAGCGCGGCACCGTCGGCGAGGCTCAGCAGCCGCTTGCGCTCCAGGTAGAGCGAGGTGGCGCCCATCGCCACGATGATCAGCGTCAGGCCGAGCAAGGCCCCGAGCAGCACCAGCGGCAGGACGGAGCCGTCATCGCGGCGGAGGATGCGCATCCGCTCGGCCGCCCTCACGACCCGGCTCCCGCGAAGCGCGAGACGCGCTGGCTGGCGACGGCCTCGAGCGGCACGGTGACGGGCAGCGCGGACTGGACGAAGGGCGGCACGAGCGGCAGCGGAACCTCGGCCGTGACGGTCACGTGCACCAGGCTGCCGCGCCCGAGGCAGGGCTCCGGATCGCAGCGGAGCGCGAGCGAGGCGTCGACGTCGTCGAGTCCGTGATCCTCGAGCGCGAACGCCAGCGCGAGCTCGGCCGATTCCCGCCCGGAGGCCACGTCGGGCGCCGCGACGAGCACCCGGGCGGCCTGCCGCGCCGCGCCCTCGACGGCGAGCGCTCCGGCCTGGATCTGCGACACGGCGAGCACGAGGTAGATCAGCGGCACGAGCAGCACGACGCCGGCACCGAGGAACTCGAGCGAGGCGCTGCCGCGATCGTCGCGCAGTCGCGCTCCGACCGCCGAGCTCGTGTCACGGCAGCGTCTCGAGGGCCGCATGGCCGCGCACCTCCAGACCGCGTTCGACACCGAGCAGTCCGAAGAGCGGCAGTGCGGCCCGCACCGTGACCTCGACGGACGGCACGCCGAGATGCTCGCCCTCGACCGCCGTCACGTCATCGGCGTAGGACGGGCCGAGCGCGGTGCCGATCAGCTCGCGCGTGCGCTCAACGCCCGCGGCGGCGGAGCCGTCGGCGAGCGCCGCGAAGCGCGCCCCTCCGAGGCCGCGTCGGTCACGGTGTTGCGCACGTGCAGCGCGACTCCCAGCTGCAGCACCGCCAGCAGCAGCGCGAGCAGCAGGGCGCTCACCATCACGAACTCCGCCGGCGCCGAACCGCGCTCGTCCGCGAGGGGATGCCGCATCCGCACCACGAAAGCGGGCACGGAGCGGACGAGCGGATGCACGGCGCAGCCCCTCAGTACCCCATGACGCGGGCGATGGCCGCGTCGAAGACCCCGCTGAGCGCAGGCTCGGCGAGCGCCCAGATGATGAGGACCAGCCCGGCGGTCATGAGCGTGATCAGCACCCAGCCAGTACTAGAGTTCAACATATGAAGCTGCGCGCTGCGATATACGCCCGGATCAGCAATAAGGACAAGCGAACGCCAAAGGTCGCAGATCAGATTGCGATCCTGAAGCTGTTCGCTGGCGAGTGCGGCTACACCGTGGGGCCGGTGTTCCAGGACGACGGCATCGCGGCGTCAGGCAAGAGCATCGACGACACCACGTTGGAGAAGCGCCCCGGCGCACAAGCTCTCCTGAAGGCTATGGAGGCCAAGGAGTTCGATGTGCTCCTTGCTGTTGAAGGCGAGCGACTGGCGAGGACGTATCAAGACGGCTTGAAGTTCATTTCGACCTCCGCCGACGCTGGTGTTCTCTGGCACTTCGAGGGCGACCGGACCCCGCTGGACGTTTCCACACCGAATGGAGAGGAGACAGCCGTAGCGATCTTCACGTCAGGGCGTCGTGAGGGCCGCATCCGCGATGCACGTCAGCGACGACGCTACGAGCGGGAGCGAGCCGCGGGGATGCCCTTGTGGGGCACCCGTCCGTTCGGATTCGAGCCCGACCGGATCACGGTCCGTGAGGAGGAGGCGGCATACATTCGGACCGCCGTCGCCGACTACCTCAGCGGGACGCGCTCCATGCTGAGAATCGCAAAGGACTGGACCGCTGCTGGCGTCAAGACGGACGCGATGCGACCTTCAGAGGCAGATGTCGAGGCGGGCCGGGACTACCGGGAGCGAGTCAGCAGGGATGGTGAGAAGCGCCCGGTGTCAACGGTCTGGACCGCGACGACGGTCCGTCAGCTGCTCCTTCGCCCTCGGAATGCTGGCCTGCTCGTGTACAAGGGTCAGCAGCTCGCAGAGAGCAAGATCGAGCGCATCATCGAGCCGGAACAGCATGAGGCCCTGAAAAGCCGCGTGAAGGCCGGGACACCGGTGTCTGAGCGTGCCGTGACCCTGCTCGGCGGCGTCCTCCGCTGTGAGTGCGGAGCCGTCATGCACGGCACCACGAGCTATTCCCAGCGCAATAAGGAGCGCGGCAACGTCCCCGCGGGCAAGCGCTACGTCTTCAAGAACTACAAATGCTCAAAGGCCCTCTACGACAAGAGCCAGCGCCATGCATCGATAGCCCAAGGTGCCGTCGATGATTTCTTCACGGCTACGCTCCTGGCGGACCTCTTTCACGACAGGATCAAGGCTCCTGGCGACGACGTAAGCGCCAAACTGAGCGACCTGGCTCAACGACTCATTGAGAACCAAGAGAACGTGAAGCACGTAGGGGCACAGTTGCTCGACCCTGCCCTCAAGTCGATCCACGCTCAGGGCAAATCGAATCTGGCAGCCCTCGACAGCGAACGAGAAGAGCTCGAAGCGGAGCGAGATCGCCTCCTCTCCCGCGCTGCCGATGGTGGTGCGCTCTCCGGGTTCCTGGATGAGTGGCGGCGTTCGGACGATGCTCCGTTCAAAGACACCGAGGAGCGCGAGGCCTGGGAGGCTCGCCTCCGTGAGGCTTGGGGCAGCCTGCCCATCGACCGTCAGCGGGCCATGATCCGCGCCCGCTACCGCCCATCCGTGAAGGTTGGTGGACGTGGGATCAGTCGGCTGAGTTTGGGGCAGTTGCCTGGCGGGGACTATATGGGCTTCGACAATCCGGTTTCATTCGAACCCGAGCCCGAGGGCTGGGCAGCCATCTCGTGACTTTCGGATCAGCCTGCTGCACCCCGGTGTATCTCGGCGGCGTGGCGCTCACAGCCCCGACACCGGTCATGGCTACGCGAAATGATTGACGCCCAGCCGGGCTCGAGGCCGTTATCAAGAGATGTGGCACCAGTGTCGTGCAGGTCAGGATGGTGCAAGGCCGTCGTTCTCGCCGAAGCGCCCGAGCGCTGGCGCAGGTAAGGCGAAGCCCATGCCGTTACGCACGAAACGTTCTTCCTCGAACACCCAGTGCAGCAGGTTGAGTAGCGAGTCCGGGTAGAGCTTGAGGCCCGCGCCTCCAATGCCTCCGTAGTAATTCCGGTGAAACATGGGAGTGACCATGTTCGCGAGGGCCATTCCATACTTCGATCCTGCGAGGGCTGCGGTCACTACGCCCGTCACAAGATCGGCCAGTTGGAGATGTGGATGCCGGTGAGACGGTGCAGTCAAGACGGGTATCACGATGGCTTCCGACTTCACGAATTCGGTGCCTATCGAGGTCAAGTCCGCTGTCTCACCTAACCAAGCATCCTCTGCACGGTGATCGCCGCCTGGCTTGTCAAAAACCAGAATCCCACGGTGCCCCTCATTTTGAAGCATCATCTCGACGCGTTCGAAGAGGAACCGAATCACCCATTGCTCCGCCGTCTGATTTCTCATCCCTAGTCCGGCGAGCTCGTCATCCCAGACAGCTGCAACCACCCTGCAACCGTGTGCGAGAGCGTCCGCAAGGATGGCCTCGCGGAGCGGAGCGATAATGCTGGTCTTTTTGTTCTTGCGGAACCAGTCGGTCTTCGAGTCAGGAGACCACTTCAGTTCGACTTCACGCGGCACATCGAACTCATCGAGGCGGGCGTTGAACGCTTCCGCGAAGGGACGCACTTTGTCCTCAGCGAACGCGACTGCGCCGAGGGTGATGAGATTCCCCATCGCCTCCCTGCGGCCCTTTTGCTTCGAATCGTCAACGAACACGACGTGCATTAGTCCCCCCAGGATCATCGAATGCCGCTCGTACCCTAGCGATCTTCCTTCCCTCTCAGCCCAGCGGCACTCTGCTAAGCGAAGGCGTCATCTCACACTGCCCGCCGTTCGCCGATGGCGTGCGGCTCCGACCGTCAGGTACCTCACGCGGCAACCGTCTCGTGCTGTAGGGAGGGCAGATGGGTGACGGTGGAGAACCGTACGCTGTTGACCGAGGGAGTCAACATGCTGGATGTGCTTACTACACGAGAGCTTGCCTCTCTGATCGTGATCGTTGCTACAGGCTTGATCTTTGTCGCGATCCCCAACGTGCGGCGGCAGATTCGCCCATCCCTCAGCGAACTGCTCCGCGCTGTCTTCAACATCACCATGCTGAAGGTCTTCATGGTCGTCGCAGGTGCAGCAGTCATCTCCACCGGCCTTGCGAGGAGCATCGGGCTGTGGGATTTGAACCTGCTCAAGGACTCCATCATCCTCACCACAACTGTGGTGTTTCCCCTTGCATACCGCTCGTTTAAAGCTGACTCAGGAGGACACCTCGCCTCTCGTCTCATGAAAGAGACGTTCGGGTTGTCCGTCCTACTCACGTTCTATCTAGACACAGCCCCCTTCCGCTCCTAGGCGAGCTTCTCCTTCAAGTCATCGTGCTTGTCCTGGTCGCTGCGTCGGTGGCAGTGGCCCGGCAAGGCAAGGACAGCGGTAGCAACTGGGCAACCAAAGGACTCGCCCTCATCGGGGCATCTCTATTCATTTGGACGTCGGTGAGCTTCGTTACGCAGCCACCGGACTGGGCAGATGTGATGCAGTCCCTGTTCTACGGATTCTGGCTACCGCTGTCGCTGTTTCCTTTCTTTTACTGGTTCGGATATTCCGTAGTCCTCCAAGAGGTGACCACCCGCATCAGCATCCGAGGGACGAAGCTCACACGTCGCAACGTGACTGGTCTCGCCCTGGGTTCTCAGGGCAGGCTGAGCATCTTGCAGAGATATCGCCCTCGTCATGATGAGTTCGCCCGTGACGGTACTTTGCGGGGGTCGCTCCTCGGGATGAGAGAAGTTCGGGCGGACATTCGGAAGACCGCTCAAGCCGAAGCGGATCGCCTCGCGGCACTGGAACGCAACGTCGGGCGGAACGAGCGAGACGCCGACGGCAGGCACCTTGATCGTCGTGAGTTTCGCGAAACGAAAGAACAGCTTGAGTGGTTGTGGGTCCTGCAAAACGGACAGTACGAAAGACGCGGCTCACAATATTGGGACGATGTGCCCGATGTTCTAATCGATGCCGCGGCTCACGGGCTGCCCGCCAATCACGGTGTGCACATCGAGACCGCTGACGCGTTCAAGGTATGGCGCGCCTGGCGAATCACACCTGGCGGTGGGGTGCTAGGCATCGGGGGTTCGGAGCATAGGAGCAAGTTCGTCTTCCAAGGCGACGCACCTCCAACCTCGTGGCCCGGAGAGGGCGAGGAGTGGTCAGCAGGGTTCATCCGCAAGCGCTGGCCACCGGATTGGAAGCAGTCGGACGATCCAATTCTGTAGACCCGTGTCGAGGGGGTACGCATCGGTCAAGGCAAAACGGCATCCGCCATTGAGTGTGTCTGAATGGAACCAGCATCGTGCACAACGAGGAGGAAACCCGTGGATTACCCAGAGGCCCTAGCTCTATGGATTCAGACGGCTGCCGTCGTGGTTGCCGTAGGCGCTTCAGTCGTTGCTCTAATCGTGTCGTGGCGAGATCGAGTGAACTCCCGTCGCATCGCCGCGGAGGATCGGCGTGCCAGTATCGAGCAAGCCAAACTCATGCTGGACCTGGAAATGATGATCCGCCTTCTCCAGAACCGAAACCGTGGTGGATCAAGTGATCCTCAGGAGCGGAAGGTCATGGGCGCGGAGGCATTGACCCTGGTTGGACTCCTTGGCCGAGACCTCGTGCCTGAGCAGTGGGATCGGCAGGTAGGTCATGACGAGGAGGGGTTTCAGAAGTTTCTTGAGGACCCCGACTGGCCGGAGTGGAAGAAAGACGCCATCGAAGTCCAGATCGCAATGGACCGCACAGTCGCTCGGATTCGGGCGCTGAGCGAGCGGCCATCCACTGCCTGAGGGCTCGAAAGGTTCAATGTCTCAGGCGCCCTTTACCTTCGAGCTTGTGGAAGAACGCAAGGTACCCGGAAGCGAGGCGTGGACGCTGCATAACGAGAACGGCGACATGCTCGGCAAGATCGAGCGGCGGCGGATCGGGCGCGGACACACGATCTTTTGGATGGCGTATGGGGTGCATCCGGACGACGGGCGGATGATTCCGCTCGAACTCAGCGCAGATCGGGAGGAGCGGGTGCGCAAGGTTCTTGAGTTCCGGGCTGATCCCAAACGTTTCCGCCATCACTTCGGATGGGGCTAGCTGTAGTTCCCAGTGAGGTTGTGAACGCGGTCGGCGGGCGTGAGCCCGCCGATCCCGGTGTGGGGCCGGTGGTGGTTGTAGTGGTGGATCCAGTCGACGTAGGTCGCTGAGCGGGCTTCGTCGGTGGAGTAGAGCCGTTCGTAGGCCCACTCGGTCGCGAGGGTGCGGTTGAAGCGCTCGACCTTCCCGTTCGTCTGTGGCCGATAGGGGCGGGTGCGTCGATGCTTGACGTCGCCGAGCGCCGTCGCGAAGACGCGGGAGCGGTAGCAAGAGCCGTTATCGGTCATCACCGCGCTGACGGTGAAGCCCGCGGTCTCGAAGAACGCCCGCGCCCGCAACCAGAACCCGGCCGCGGTCTCCTTGCGCTCGTCCGTGTGCTGCTCGGAGTAGACCAACCTCGAGTAGCTGTCGATCGCGTGATGCAGGAACGCGTAACCCCGGCCCCGCTTCTTGTTGTGCCGGTTCCCGACCGTGCGGCCGAGCATCCGGTGCCCGCCGCCGTCAGGGATGCGCCCGAGCTTCTTGATATCGATGTGGACCAGCTCGCCCGGCCGGGTCGCCTCCATCCGGACCGGGGCAGCCTTGCGAACGGGGAGCCCGGTGGCCTGATCGAGATGCACCAGGCGTGGCATCCGGTAGCGGGCCAGGACCCGCTCGACCGTGGAGCGCGGGATGCGCAAGTGGTAGCCGATGCGGTGCGGACCCCAACGGCGGGTGAACCTCAGCGCGACGATCCGCCGCTCCCGCCGCCGCGTCGTCCGCGATGGCGAACGATGCGGCGTTGAGGACCGGTCCGTCATCGCCTGCCCGGCCCGGAACCGGGCAGCCCAACGCGACGCGGTCGCGGGCGAGCACTGAAACCGCTCCGCAGCACGGCGCACCGACCAGCCCTCCTCGACGATCAACCGGGCAAGACGAGTCCTGCCCTCCGGGGTGAATGGCGCGTTAGCGTGGGTCACGAAGGCCTCCGTGGATGGTGATGTGTGTCGTAACTCACATCGTCCCGGAGGCCTTCGCTAACGCCCCCAACGTTCACAACCTCCCAAGGAAGTACAGCTAGCTCCCGTCGTGCTCGGCCAAAGTTTTCTCGTACGCAGCACGCCCGAGTTGCACGGTCGGAATTTGGTTCGCCGTCTTCGGGCGGAGAACGGAGCTACCACTCCATGTCGCGATTGCAGCGCGTCCAGGGACAGCAGTCTCGGCCATCTCAAGCGCAGGCACGAGGTCCGTGTCTCGCGACGCGAGAATTACATAGTCCGATTTCTTGACGAGCACCGCGCGGAAGAAGGACAGCGCAAGCAGCACGTCGATGCCCTTTTCCTCGGCGCGAGAGTTCGGCCAGTCCCGCGGATAGCGAAGAGCACGGGTGTAGACGTTGACTCGACCACTAGTCCATAGGCGGTTCTGTCTGCTCACATGACCGTTGAGCGCACCCTCTTTGCGAGGATCAGGGAGTCCCCGAAACACATCTACACGGCGAATCTCAAGAGGCTGAGCGAACTTGTTTTGCCACTCGACTTCGACTTGCGCGGCGAAACGGTCGGGGTGCACAAGGTAGTCCTCGGGCGGCGTCCCGTGGGGCTCGAACACGTCTCCAGCGCTGAAATGGAGATTCTGATAGTCGATCAGGAGCCAGCCGGTGCTCAAAACGTCCCCCAAAGAAAAAGGCCCCGCCAGTCCCGTTAGGGAGGGCGGGGAGCAATGGTCTGACTCTAGCACCACGTGTATATGGGATGTACACCCCAATGCACGCCCGACTGGCGTACGGCTGTTCCGGCGTGAAGATACGTACGACAGGCGTGCGACCTCAGGACAACACCGCCGCCAGGGTGTGAGCGCTCGACCGCTCCAGCCGGTTCCGGGCACGGTTGTACCGCTGCGTGGTTCGGGGGTCGGCGTGACCTAGCGAATCCTGGAGTTCGGCAAGAGGCATACCGGCGTCGAGCGCCAGCGTGGCGTGCGTGTGGCGGAGGCTGTGCGGGCTGAGCGCCCCTTCAATACCCGCGCCCTTAGCGAGCCGCTGTACCGTGCGGAAGGCTTCAGAGGGCGCCCACGACTTCCCGGTGCGGGTAGTGAAGAGCAGGGCATCGGCGGCGCTCGCCGCATCCGCGGTGGTGACCTCAGTGCCATGAGCCGTCCCTGTTCCCAGGTAGCCGCCGAGCGCGTCGAGCACCTGTGCCGGAAGCACGAGCAGAGCCCGCTTACCGCCCTTCCGGGTCACGCTAAGTACCCTGTGGCCCCCACTGTGCTTGAGGTCGCTCACGCGCGCTCCTAGGGCCTCAGAGACGCGAGCGCCGGTGAAGAGGAGCAGCGCCACGAGCGCGTGCGAGCGTGCGGAATCTTCTTTCGCAGCTTCGAGCAGCGCCATTGCCTGTGCACGGGTGAGGCCCTGCGTCTCAGAGTGGTCTGCATCGATCTTGGGGCGCTTGACGCGAACGACGGGGTTGGACGTCGCCGCCCCCTCATCCTGCGCATAGCGGTAAAACGCGCTCAGCGCAGAGAGCTTGCGGGCCACCGTGGCAGCGGACTGCTCTTCGATGCTGAGCCGGTAGAGGTCAACGTGAGGGCGCTCAGCTGCGAACAAGTCGACCCCGTGACCGTCCAGGAACTCGAGAAATGCCGTCAGGTCACGGCGGTACGCGCGGCGGGTGTTGTCGCTGGTCAGCGATGCGAGCCAAGCTCCGGCGAGAGCCCCGTGGCGTGTTGTGTTGCTCGTGATGTCGGTGGCCTGGACGCTCGCGCTCATAAACACACGATAACTGACATTATCGTGTGGCTCAAGTCATGCAGCGACTGCGGTCGCGTTACGAGCCCGAGATTCGGAAATCTCGGCATCAGTGCAACGAAAAAGGGCCGGGCCCCAGCAGAGGCCCGGCCCCGGGGGCTGAGGGAAGGAGAACCCAGCCACCACCGCGGACCCGAAGAAAATCCGCGCTCGCGGGCCGCCGCATGTAGGGGACGGAAGCGGCCCGCAAGATTAGATACCCTGCTGACCCTCACTCTCCGCGATCAAATCGGCAAGGACAGCAATAGGCACGACCGCGACGAGTCCGCCACGGCCACCCGCAGCGACGTGGCGACGCACTACAACGGCGGAGAAGTCTGCCCCGTCGCGCGTAACCTCCGCGGCGGAAGCGATAACGCCGGACACTGCAAGGTCGGCACGAGCGTTGATGCTCCACCGTTTCAGTCCCAAGATGTCCGGACGCACGGCGTTCTGCTCAGCTTCGGCGAGTAGCTCGGAGAGTTGACGGTCTGAACGGGCACGGACGTGTGCCGGAGCCCCGAAGGACCGCAACACGTCGGCGATGCGCTGCCGAAACGCCATAGGGGCCATGGGGGCACTCATCGCACGACCTGCCCTAGCGTGCGGGAGGTGACCGCGGGGCCGTACACCCTGTTGACTTCGGCTCGCGCAGCAAGCTGCTCTTCAAGCGTGGGATGCGCCCATGCCTCCAGCCGCGCCTGCTCGCGCGCTGTAGCCCAAGCTGCGTCCCCAGCGATCCAAGTCGGCACCCCCTCCGGCCATGCGCCGCGAGCGATCTTTAGCGACGCGGAGCCCTTCGCCAGCTCGGTTTCGAACCAAGACTGTCCGAGGCGGTCCCGAGAGAATTCCAGAATCTCGGCGGTGAGGGTCAGGGTCTCGCCGCGGTCGAACACCCGGCTTTGGCGCTGACCCAAATAGACGGTGATGGAGCGGAGGAAGTGAATCTCCGCACCTTCTAGAGGATGCTTCTTATCAGTCATGAGAGGGCTCCTTGCGTAGGGTAGTTAGCGCGCCTAGGTGGGCGACGTAGGCATCTAGAGAGGCGGCCTCGGCTTCGAGTCCGACCGTGCGGAGTTCGGGCGCGAGTAGGGCGGCGAGGGCCGGACTGGACCGCGTGGCGGTGGCGACTGCTCGGGCTAGCTGCTCGGCGTACGCCAGCTCTCCCGCAATACTCAGGTCATCGATGCCAAGCCTGTTCATGAGGGTGGCGATGATGTCTGAGGAAGTAGACGCGGCCCGGATAACCGTCCCGCTCGCACCAGTGCGCAATGCGGCACTCCGAACCCGCTCAAGGTCACGGAGGTTCTCGCTGAGCTTTTCGATGAGGTCAGAAGGCGACAAATCGTCTACATCGAGTCCGTCGCGGAAGAGCGGCAGCGAGAGGTGGTTCCGGACATGGCGGCGGACGGCAGACTCACTGACTCGGGCTTCAGCCGCGATGTCCACAACGCGAGCACCCGCAACGAGTCGGGCGTCTACGTTGTCGCGGTTTGCGAGCCCGCAGAGAGCGCATGGCCTGGCCATTTCGAACTCCATTCGATTCCGAGTAGAACGACTTATTCTCTACTACTACCTCTACTAGTACTATCGGCTTTCGGATTCCGGAAAAGTCGCTATATCGGCGCCATCCGGTCACGAACTCGTAACGGTCTCACTAGACTCCACATTCGCAATTCTGAGCAGCGCGTTCTTCTTGAGGCATCCACCTGCACCCCGGGTAACTACCCTCCGTTGTATAAGAAGATCCTCCAACTCACGCCATCGCTCAGCCGCATCGGCCTCTCCGGCTATGAAGGCGGCAAGGATGTCACCCGGGGACTGCGATGCGCCCTTGGCGGGCTTGAACCAGCCCTTGGACGCATAAGCCACCGCTGTCCGGGCATCCCTGTAGCTCCGGGCGTCCTGGCCGCTCTGCGAGGCTCCCACGCCCTCATGCTCCGCAGCGGCGAGCCAGTGCCGGATAGCCGCCTCGAGGAAGGCGTGGTTGGCTGCATCGGGCATCACCACAAAGTGGTCGTGCACGTGCCATCCGGCGTCCGTCATCGTAATTTCTGAATTTCGCGTCCAGCCTTGAGTTCGACTCGACAGCCATGATTTGCGCTGGAATCTTGCACGTACTCGCGATTGGTTATCCCATGCTTCAGCAAGGCTCGCCGAGCTCGCTGTAGTGAGGGTAAGCAGCAACGCGGGAGCGTTAGCTACATCACTGCCGTGGATGCCCCGTCGCGCCTTGGCCGCAAGGCGTCTAGCGCAGAAGGGGCACAGGGCGCATCTGCAGGGAAACCTGTCACTACACCGCTTGAGTCCCTGGAGTGTACTTTGCTCGAATAGGAAGTTCTGAAGCTCCCTGGTTAGCTGCAGTACAGGCTTAGGGGTATAACGAGTTCTGTCTTGATAATGAACAGGCTGGCCATAGAAGGATGCGGCCCAGTTAGCCCTAGATTCCGAGATAGACACGAATGCTCCGCGCGTACTGCAAGAGCCCATGTGCTAACTACACATGCCGTCCCAAAATTTGGGATTCCACCGTACAGAAGATTGGCCCACCAGGATGGTCCCGGCTTGAGAAGAGTACCTGGCAAGTACCAAATAGAGAAGCCCCCGAGCTCCACCAACCTGTGGCGACGCTCGAGGGCAGGCGTGTTTTGAAGTAAATACGCCTTACTTATGACGGGTTGGCGCGATGCCTTTCGATGGCCTCGAGCACTTCTGCTGTGAGTTTTGAGGACAGCCCGGACGCCGCTCCCTTCGCCAGGTTGTAGAGTTCCCGGAAGGAGTCATTCAGGTTCTCGAGGAAGTCTGCCGAGACAATCTCTAAGATCGGTCGCGAAGGTGTATCTTCCGAGAAGATTTGGAACCTGAAGGGCGAGAGACCGTCTTCATCACGAGATTTGATGTAGTAACCAAATTTTCCTGTTCGAGCGGTGTACTCTGTTGGCTCGATGGAGTCCTCCCAGTGCATCTCCCCTGAGCGAGTCTCACTGATCAGAGCGGCGAGAACCGAACCAACGTTTTCTTCTGTTGTTGCCACTTTCGGTCCCCTTCTGAAGAGTAGCTGAGAAACTTGCTGCTTCTAGAACTACTTTATCGATGCTTTGCCTTGCGGCGCGAACGGTTGGGATGATGTTGACTTTGGGCTTATCGTAAAGCTTCTGCTTCGCGTCACGGCAGGCTTCAACGCTCTCATTGATCAGGCCGACGAGAACAACGCCTTCATACACTGGGCTTGACGTGAGGTGTCCGTGAACCCTCTGGGCCCGACGCGCGTACTTTGCCAGCGCGATGCCAACTTTATCCGCGTCCTCGGATTTCACTGCAGAGTGAACAGCGTCTTCTAGAGCCTCAAGCTCCGGAAGCAGTACGAGCAAGTCGTTAGCGAGCAGCCTCGCACCGAGGAGGCGGGTGGACTCGACCGTCGCGTCCGCTGTGCGCACCAATTGCCATATGGCAATCCCGAACCCCAAAATCGCGACGAAGAGTTGTCCCGCGCCGAAATAATCCGCCGGATTCCACATCGCTATCGTTCGCCCCCAACCACCCGTGAAGCCTAGCCTGCGCCCGAGCCTCCATACACCTGCCTGTCATATGTGCTAGCCAATTTCAGACCAGCCGGGCACGTCGCCACGATCGTCGGCGGCGCGGCGGTGCACCGCGGCCGCGGCGAGCGCGGCTCGCGTTCGAAGGGTTCGCATGGTCGTTCCTCTCGTCGTGGTCGGTCGATCCGTGGTCGTGCGGCGCGAAGCGGTCGTGCGGCGCGAAGCGGTCGCTCGGCTCCCGGCCGCCTTCGTGGCCGCGGGCGCCGTGCCGGCCCGTCCCCGCATCCGCTCCCCCATCTCAGAAGCCCATCTGCAGCACGGCGAGGCCCGGGTACATCGCGAACACGACCGTGATGGGCAGGATGAGGAAGACGAGCGGCACGAGCATCGCGACCTCCTTGCGCCCGGCCGACTCGAGCAGCTCGCGCTTGCCGAGCTCGCGGGCGTCGTCGGCATGGGCGCGGAGCACCTCGATGAGCGGGGTGCCGCGCTCGAGGGCGACGACGAGCTGGTCGATGCAACGCTCCAGCACGGGCAGGCGCAGTCGGGCGCTCAGCTCGAGCAGGGCCTCGCTCAGCGGGCGACCGGCGGCGTGCTCGGCGAGGGCTCGGGAGAACTCGGCGGCCAGCTCGCCGCGGCCGACGCGGGCGAGGCGGCGCAGCGCATCCAGCACCCCCTCGCCCGCGGAGAGGCTGAGGGTGAGGAACTCGAGCGTCGTGGGCAGCTCCTCGGCCAGCCGGTCGAGGCGTGCGCGCGCCGCACGCGCCAGCAGCTGCTCCCGCACCAGCAGCGCGACGACGGCGCCGAGCGGGCTGAGGCCGAACGGCAGCAGGGGCGAGGCGCCGGCGGAGGCGAGCAGCAGGATGCCGAGCACGGCCCCGCCCACCCCGCCGCCGATGACGCAGAGCAGCTGCTGCGACCGGTAGGCGCGCAGGTCGAGGGAGCTGCCGGATTGGCTGAGCCGCCGAGCGATGGTCTCACCGCCGCCGAGCACCCGGTCGAGCAGGGTGCGACCGGCGTCGGCGATGGGCGCGAGCAGGAACCCGAGCACGGGCAGCGGGTCGGCGGGACGCCGTGCGAGCAGGCGGCGCGCCTCGGGCGACACGTCGACCACCGCCGGCGCGACCCGCAGCAGCAGGCGGGGCCGCGCAGCGGCGGCGCTAGGGAGGCGAGCGACCACGTCCCGAGCCCGAGGCCGATGCCGCAGAGCACCGCGAGCGCGAGCGGCAGCGTCATCGGAACCACCGCCGCTCCTCCGGCAGCCGTCCGAGACCGCGCATCACCCGGTACGCCAGCAGCGAGACGCCGACGCCGCCGACGATCACCGCGGCGCCCGTCGGGGTGTCGTAGGCCGCCGCGGCCTCGGGTCGGGAGACGAGCATGACGAGCACGATCCACGGCGCGGCGACGCCGAGCCGGGCGGCGTTGACGAGCCAGCCCTGCCGAGCCTCCAGTTCGCGGCGCACCGCAGCCTCGGCGCGCAGGGCGGCGGCGAGGCCGCGCAGCACGCTGGTCAGCTCGGTGCCGCCGACCTCGCGCGCCATGCGCAGCGTCTCGAGGATGCGGTCCGCGACGGGGTCCGCGAGCCGCGCCTTCGCGTCGTCGAGGCAACGGCCGACATCGCCGGTCGTCTCGTAGTCGTCGGCGAAGCGGATGAACACCGGCCGTACGGGCTCCGGCGCCACGTCGCCGAGACGCGCGATCGCCTCGGGCAGCGTGCTGCCCGCGCGTACCGCGGAGACGAGCAGGTCGACCACGTCGGGCCAGTGCTCACGGCCGGAGCGCCGCCGGCTGCGCGCCCGCGAGCCGAGCAGCAGGAAGGGCAGCACGAGCGCCACGGCGCCGAGCACGAGGCCCAGCGCGGGCACCGGCAGCAGCGCGGCGCCCAGCACCGTCGTGGCGAGGGCGACGAGCAGCACGACCAGCAGGAAGACCGGGGCGGAGACGGAGGCGAGGCCCGCCTGCACGAGGCGGTCGCGGAGCAGGCGCAGCGGGCCGGGTTCGCGGCGGCGCTCGCGCGTCGCGCGCGGCCAGAGCTTCGGCGCCGCGAGCAGCAGCACACCGGCGCCGAGCAGCGCCCCCAGCAGGATCGGCCCGGTCACCGGGTCACCGCCCGGGCCGGCGATGCAGCGGGGGACGGCGCCGCATCCGCTTCGTAGACCGTGCGCACCGCGATCGTCGCCCCCTCGACGCCCATCGGCGCGACGACCTCGCGGATGCGGCGCCGCCCGTCCGGGAGCAGCTCGCAGTGCACGACGAGGTCGAGGCTGGCGGCCACGGTCGGCAGGATGAAGCCGGCGTCGATGTTGCGCCCGGCCAGCAGCGGCAGCGTGCAGAGCTTGGCGAGGGCATCGCGGGCGCTGTTGGCGTGCAGCGTGCACATGCCGGGCAGGCCGGCGTTGAGCGCGAGCAGCAGGTCGAGCGCCTCGGCGTCGCGCACCTCGCCCACGACGATGCGGTCGGGCCGCATGCGCAGCGCCTCCTTGACGAGGCGGCGCAACGTCACCTCGCCGGTGCCCTCGAGGCTCGGCTGCCGGCACTGCATGGCCACGACGTCGCGGGCCTCGATCGCGAGCTCGAAGGTCTCCTCGACCGTGACGATGCGATCGCTCGGCGCGCTCTCGCCGAGCAGCGCCGCCAGCGTCGTCGTCTTGCCGGCCTGCGTCGCGCCGGTGACCAGGATGCTGCGCCCGGCGCGCACCGCGTCGCGCAGCACCTCGGCGAGCGCCGCGTCGAGCGACCCGAGCTCGACGAGCCGCTGCAGCGAGCGGATGCGCTGCGGGAAGCGGCGGATGTTGACGGACCACTCGCGCGTGATGTCCGGGATCGTGACGTGGAGCCGCGAGCCGTCCGGCAGCGACGCGTCCACGAACGGGCTCGAGAGGTCGACGCGGCGACCGGAGGTCTGCAGCATCCGCTCGACGAGGTCGCGGATCTCGATCTGCGAGAGCCGGATGCCGGTGGACTCGGAGACGCCGTTCCTCGCGGCGAAGACCTTGTCGACGCCGTTGATCCAGATCTCCTCGACCGAGGGGTCGTCGAACAGCGGCTGCAGCGGTCCGTGGCCGGTCAGCTGGGCGAGCACCTGCCGCGCGGTGCCGGGCTCGTCGCCGAGCAGCGGGCCGTCGCCGGCGAGCGCGCGCTCCGCGTAGCGGCGCACCTCCTCGCGCACGAGGGAGCCCGCGGCCTCCGGACGGACGGCGAGATCGACGCCGTCGCGTCGCAGGCGCTCGCGCACCCGATCGGTGATGACGGCGACGGCGGTGGGCATGCGGTCATGGTCGTTCGCCGCGGATCGGCGGGCCTGCGTTATCCACAGGGCGCAGTGTTCTCCACCGTCCGGCGCTCCGAGCGTCCGCACATCCGCCGCTGGCTACTCTCGTCTCCCGGGGGTCGATGTCATGTCCCCCGGCGTCGGCCCCCACCCTCGTTCATCCGCTGATCAGCGTCGATGCGTAGCGTTCGGGCATGACCGTCGTAGCGTGGCGCGGCACCGATCCCGCGAGCATCGAGCGTCTGGCGCTCCGCAGCGAACCGGAGCGGATCCGGGCCGAGTCCACGCTCGAGTCCGGCGGTCGGCGCATCCGCTACAGCCTCGAGCTGTCGCCCCTGTGGTGGTTCCGCAGCCTGCTGCTGCGCCACGGCGAGCGGGAGCTGCGACTGGAGCGCTCGCACTGCACCTGGCGGGTCGACGGCGAGCGCCGCGACGATCTGGCGGCGGCCGTCGACATCGACCTGGCCCTGTCGCCGTTCACCAACACGCTGCCGATCCGGCGGCTGCGGCTGCCCGTCGGGGCGAGCGCCGAGATCGTCACCGCCTACGTCTCCCCCGACCTCGCCGTGCAACCCGACGGGCAGCGGTACACCCGCCTCGATGCCCGCCGCTACCGGTACGAGGCGCTCGACGGGGGCTTCGAGCGCGAGATCGAGGTCGACGACGAGGGGCTCGTCGTGGACTACCCGGGGCTGTTCGAGCGAGCCTAGGCTCATCCCGTGCCCCGCATCCGCCCGCTCGCCGCCGTCGCCGTCACGGCCCTGCTGCTGAGCGGATGCGCCGCGCAGCCGGACGACGGCTTCCCCGCCGGCGCGGCCCCCGACTACCAGCTCGGCGGCGCCTACGACCCCGACCCCGCGGTCGGTATCGTCGGCCGCGACCGGTCCGCGGAACCCGCGGAGGGCGCCTACTCGGTCTGCTACGTCAACGGCTTCCAGACCCAGCCCGGCGAGCTCGAGCAGTGGCCCGACGAGCTGCTGCTGCAGCGGGACGGCGAGACCGTCTTCGACCCCGACTGGCCGGACGAGGCGCTGCTCGACACGAGCACGGCCGAGGGCCGCGACGCGATCGTCGACCTCGTCGGCCCGTGGATCGAGGGCTGCGCCGAGGACGGCTTCGACGCGGTCGAGTTCGACAACCTCGACACGTTCACGCGCTCGGACGACGCGCTGACCGTGGACGACAACCTGGCGCTCGCATCCGCCCTCGTCGACATCGCGCACGGCGCGGGGCTCGCCGCGGGCCAGAAGAACGCGGCGGAGCTGACCGAGCGGATGCACGACGAGGCCGGCTTCGACTTCGCCGTCGTCGAGGAGTGCGCGGCCTTCGACGAGTGCCGTGCCTACACCGACGTCTACGGCGACGCGGTCATCGACATCGAGTACACGGATGCGCTGCCGCGCCCTTCGAGGAGATCTGCGACGATCCGGCCACGCCGGCCTCGGTGGTGCTGCGCGATCGCGATCTCACGGTGCCCGGCGACCCGGCGCACGTGTTCCAGCTCTGCGGCTGAGGCGGGCCGGGAGGACGCTGGCGGGCGACGGCCCGACTGGTCCGGGGCGCCGTCCTGCGTCATCCCGCGGTCGGACGAGGCTGCACGGCGCCCGCGGATACACTGGGCACACCCGCGGGAGTGGTGGAATCGGCAGACACGCAGGATTTAGGTTCCTGTGCTCCAGGGCGTGAGGGTTCGAGTCCCTCCTTCCGCACCGATCGAACCTCCCCGCATCCGCTCGCCGCGATGGCGGAGGAGGCCCGCACACCCTGCCGCGGCTTCGTGGCCCCGCATCAGGAGACCCCCGTGGAGACGCTCGCCGCAGGCCTGTTCGACGTGGAGGGCCTGATCTCCGGCGCCGGCACCTGGGGCCTGCTCGTCGTGTGCGCCATCGTGTTCGTCGAGACCGGGCTGCTCATCGGCTTCCTGCTGCCGGGCGACACCCTGCTGCTGGTGACGGGGGTGCTCACCTTCCAGGGCACGATTCCGCAGCCCGTGTGGCTGGTGTGCCTGGCCGTCTTCGCCGCAGCGGTGCTCGGCGACCAGCTGGGGTACCTGATCGGCGTCAAGAGCGGCCCGGCGATCTTCGAGCGCAAGTCGAGCGGCTTCTTCTCGCGCCGCAGCGTCGAGCGCACCAACGCCTTCTTCGAGCGATACGGGGGCCTCGCGGTCACGATCGCGCGCTTCGTGCCGGTTGCCCGCACCATCGCGCCGGTCGCCGCGGGCGTCGGCCGGATGCCGTACCGCAAGTTCCTCTTCTTCAACGTGCTGGGCGCACTGGTCTGGGGCGTCGGGCTCGTCATGGTCGGCTGGGGCGTGGCCCATATCCCCGGAGTCGCGGACCTCGTCACGCACTACATCGAGTACGTGCTCATCGGGCTGGTCGTCATCGTCGTGGCGAGCATGGTCGTGCACTGGCTGAAGGAGCGGCGCGAGCGCCAGGAGGAGGAGGATGCCGGGGCGCCCGGCGCCGAGTCGGCGCCGACCGGTGCGCCCGGGGGTCCCGGCACCGAGTCGGGGGCGATCGGTGCGCCCGCTGCGCCCGGCACCGGGTCGGAGTCGACCGGTGCGCCGCATAGGTCGCCGTCGATCGAGCACGGCTCGCTCGACGAGCACGGCCCGGAGCCGCGACGCCGCGGCTGACGCGCCACCTCGGCTGACGCGATGCCGCGGCAGCGCGCCGACGCGCTGTGGCCACCACGGCCGCGCCTCCCCGTGAAGGAGTACGCGAACGTCCCAGTCGTAGCGGCATCCGTACGACCGTGTCGCACCGGTACTGCATGACACGGGCACTGCATGACACCGGCGCTGCACGACACGGGCACTGCATGACACGGGCACTGCATGACACGGGCACTGTATGACGCGGGCGCTGTATGACGCGGGCGCTGTATGACGCGGGCGCTGAGGCACCCCGAGCGGATGCGAGCCGCGTGCGCGGTGCGCTCCTCTCACGGCGCTCGCCGGGCCACCGGCGATGCCACGCCGTCGGCGCAGTACGCGGACGACTGCGCCGTACCGGTGCCGATACCGCCGTGACGCTCCGGTGCTCCATCCCTCCACATCGGGCGCAACGGGAGCTCCCAGCACGGGTCTCCCGGGCGGTCACCGTGGCCGCGACGCGGCCGGCATCGTCGACGGATGCAGATCGACCCGCGACTCATCATCATCGGCCGCTCCCCGGGATCGGACCCTCGCGGCTTGCAGCGCGCGCAGCAGCGCGGCGCGCTCGTGCGCATCCGCCCCGGCGCCTACATCGCGCGACGGGACTGGGAGCTCGTGAACCCCAGGGAGCGGTTCGCCCTCCGCACCCACGCGCTGGTCGCGACCGTGCCGGAGGCGGTGCTGAGCCATCGCTCGGCAGCCGTCGCGCACGGTCTGCCGCTCATCGGGCCGATGCCGGAGCGCCCCGAGGTCGTGGAGCGACGCACGGTCCGCTCGCGTTCGACCGCCGCGGTCCTGCGCCATACCAGCAGCGGAACCGTCGACGTCGTGCGGGTCGGGGCGGCGCTCGCCACGCCCATCGGACGCACCCTCGTGGATCTCGCTGCGACGTCGCCGTTCCGTTTCGCGCTGGCACCCCTCGATGAGGCGCTGCGCCGCGGCTGGTCGCGCGAGGCGTTGTCGGCCGAACTGGATGCCGCTGCGCCCCGTGCGCATCGCCGTGCGCAGCTCGCCATCAGCTGGGCCGACGGCCACGCCGCGAACGCGGGCGAGTCGACGAGTCGAGCCACGCTGCTCGAGCTCGGCTTCCCGGCGCCGCTGCTGCAGGTGCCGGCCATCGGCACGCCGTACGCGACGGACTTCGGCTGGCCCCGCTGGCGTCGGCGGGGCGAGTTCGACGGTCTGGAGAAGTACCGCGCCGCGGAGTTCCGCAAGGGGCGCACGCCCGCCGAGGTGGTCATCGATGAGAAGCTCCGCGAAGACGCGATCCGTGCCGCCACCGGTGATGCGTTCATCCGCTGGATCTGGAGCGACGTGATGCGCGTGGAGCCCCTGAGGCTGGCCATGCTGCGCGCCGGCATCCCCCAGGGGCGCTGGCGTGCGCAGCCGCGGGCCATCGAGTAGCCGTATCCGACCGACCAAGACGTAGGAGTCTCGATACTCCCGTGTCGCTCGCGTGCTGCACTGCGCAACGAGGAGCAGCTGCCGGGGAGCAGAGGAGCGGCGGCCGGGAGCAGAGGAGCGGCACCGGCGAGGGCCACGAGGAGCGCACCGATCAGCGGTGCGCGACGTCCTCGTGGTGGGCGTGCGAGGCCGGCTCGAGCTGGAACGTGGAGTGCGCCACGTCGAAGTGCTCGGCCAGGCAGCCGGCGAGTCGGTCGAGCAGCGCATCGGTGCCGCCCGACTCGAGCACCGAGTCCTCGACCACGACGTGCGCGGTGAACACCGGGTGCCCCGAGGTGATCGCCCACACGTGCACGTCGTGCACCGCCACGACGCCGTCGGCGCGGAGCACGTGCTCGCGGATCTCGGCGACGCTCGTCTCGCGCGGAGCGCTCTCGCTGAGCACGTGGACGACCTCGCGCAGCAGCGCGATGGCGCGGGGCAGGATGAGGGCCGCGATGGCGAGCGAGGCGATGGCGTCGGTGGGCGCCCATCCGGTCGTCAGGATGACGGCGCCGGCGAGGATCGCCGCGACGGAGCCGATCAGGTCGCCGAGCACCTCGAGGTAGGCACCGCGCAGGTTGATGGACTCGCCGCGGCCGCCGCGCAGCACGAGCAGCGCCGCGACGTTCGCCAGCAGGCCCGCCGCGGCGACCGCGAGCATGAGCGGGCCGTCGACGTGGCCCTCAGCCGGCTCCAGGAGCCGGCGCACGCCCTCGATGCCCACGCTCACCGCGACGGCGGCGAGGATGACGCCGTTCACCAGGGCGCCGAACACCTCGGCGCGGCGGAAGCCGAAGGTCTGCCGATCCGTGGCCGGCCGAGCGGCGACCGACAGCGCGACGAGCGCGACGCAGAGCCCGACGAGGTCGCCGAGCATGTGGCCGGCGTCGGCGAGCAGCGCCAGCGAACCGCTCAGCAGGGCGCCGATGACCTCGATGAGCAGGAACCCGCCGATGACCGCGATCGCGAGCAGCAGGCGCCGCCGGTTCGATCCCTGACCGTGCTCGTGCGCGTGACTCATGCGACCACCGTAGGGCGCATCCGTCACCCGTGGGGCATCTCGGGAATGAGAACGATCCTCGCTCTGATCGGCGCTTTCACGCACAGCGGATGCCCACCGCCGACACCTGCGCGATCGGATGCGCGTCAGCGCGCGATCCACACGCTGGACGCGACCTCCTCGCCGAGGTCGAGCTCCGCCTCCGCTGCGCGCACGGCCAGCGCTCCGCCGAACGGGCGCCTGCCGAGCACCGAGATGGTCGTGTCGAGCCCGATGCCCTCCGCCTCCAGGTAGCGCAGCAGGTCGGGGTCGCGGTCGCTGATGCGCACGACCGCCCCGACGTGGCCGTCGGGAGCCTCGCCGAGCAGCACGGCGTCCGGTCGGTGCAGGGCTCCGGCCGCGTCGGGGATCGGGTCGCCGTGCGGATCGCGCACGGGCCGGCCGAGCTGCTCGTCGATCGAGTCGAGCAGCCGGTCGCTGACGGTGTGCTCCAGCACCTCGGCCTCGTCGTGCACCTCGTCCCAGCCGTAGCCGTGCTGCTCGACGAGCCACGTCTCGATCAGACGGTGCCGGCGCACCATGCGCAGCGCGAGCTCGCGGCCGCGATCGGTGAGCTCGACGGCGCCGTAGGGCACGTGGGTGAGCAGGCCGGCCGCGGCGAGCTTCTTGACCATCTCCGTGACGCTCGAGGCCGCGAGCCCGAGTCGCACCGCGATGCCCGAGGTCGTGATGGGCGCCGGCTGCCACTCGGTGTGCCCGTAGACGACCTTCACATAGTCCTCGGCGACCGAGGTGGGCGCCCCGGCGACGGCCTTCACGGCGCGACTCCGTCGAGACGAGCGGATGCGCCGCCGGCCGGCAGCGGACCGGCTCCGGAGGGCGGCGCCGTCGCCGCCCGCGCCCGCCGCCGCCCGCGCAACCGCACGAGCATCCCGCCGCGCGGACCGAACAGGAACGCGAGCAGGAACGCCGCGGCCTGCGCGAGCACGATCGACCCGCCGGTCGCGACGTCGAGGTGGTAGCTGGCGTAGACGCCGACGGCGGCGCTCACCGCCGTGATGAGCACGGCCAGCAGCAGCATGCGGTCGAAACGCCGGCTGAGCAGCACGACCGTGGCGCCCGGCGTGATGAGCATCGCCACCACGAGGATGATGCCCACGGCCTGCAGCGCCGTGACGACCGTGAGCGCCAGCAGGCCCAGGAGCAGTGCGCGCAGCCACCGCACGCTGAGCCCCAGCGCATGCGCGTGCGAGGGATCGAAGGCGAACAGCGTCAGGTCGCGGCGTTTGAGCAGCAGCACCGCGGCCGTGACCGCACCGATGATCAGCACCTGCACGAGGTCCGCGGCGCTGGTGCCGAGCACGTTGCCGAAGAGGATGTGGCTCAGATCGACGCCCGACGGCGTGCGGCTGATGAGCACCACGCCGAGCGCGAAGAGCGCGGTGAAGACGACGCCGATCGCCGCATCCGCCTTGATCCGCGTCGTCGCCTGGATGCCGCCGATCAGGGCCACCGCCCCGACGCCGAACACGAAGGCGCCGATCGCGAACGGCCAGCCGATGAGGTAGGCGATGACCACCCCGGGCAGCACGGCGTGCGACACCGCGTCGCCCATGAGCGACCAGCCGATCTGCACGAGCCAGACGCTGAGCAGGGCGCAGGTGACCGCCGCGACGAGGCTGACCAGGAGCGCGCGTGTCATGAACGAGTACTGCAGCGGCTCGAGGATGAGGTCGATCATGCGGGCTCCCCCGATCGGTCGAGCGGATGCGCGGAGGCGGCGGGCGGGGCGTGCGCCGCATCCGGCGCGTCCGGCCCCACGAAGGCGTGCGCGAGCCGCTCGGGGGCCATGGCCGACGCCGGGTCGCCGTGGAAGACGACGCGGTGGTGCAGCAGCACCACCTCGTCGCAGAGGGCGGGCACGCCGGCGAGGTCGTGGGTCGAGATCAGCACGGTGCGGCCCTCGTCGCGCAGCTCGTGCAGCAGCTGTGTGATGAGCGCCTGCGAGGTGACGTCGACGCCGGCGAAGGGCTCGTCGAGCAGCAGCAGGCGGGCGTCCTGCGCGATGCCGCGGGCGACGAAGGCGCGCTTGCGCTGCCCGCCGGAGAGCTCGCCGATCTGCCGGTCGGCCAGCTCCGCGAGTCCGACGCGCGCGATCGCCGACTCCACGGCGTCGCGGTCCGCTGCGCGCAGCCGTCGCGTGATGCCGAGGCGGCCGTAGCGGCCCATCGCCACGACGTCGCGCACCGAGACCGGGAAGTCGGTGTCGATCCGCTCGCTCTGCGGCACGAAGGCGACGAGCCCGCGGCGGCGGGCGTCGGACGAGGCGCCGCCCAGCACTTCGACACGCCCGCGGGTGGGGGCGACGAGACCCATGACGGAGTTGAAGAGCGTCGACTTGCCGGCACCGTTGGTGCCGAGCAGCCCGATCACGCGGCCCTCCTCGAGCCGCAGGTCGACCGCGCTCAACGCGAGCACCTCGCCGTAGTGCACGGTGAGGTCGGCGACCACCACGGCGCTCACGCGAGCGCCGCCACGATGGTGTCGATGTCGTGCTCGAGCAGGTCGAGCAGTGTGGGCACGGGGGCGCCCTCGCTGAGCGAGTCCACGTACAGCGGTCCCGCCAGGACCGCCCCGGTCTCGAGCGCCACCTGGCGCTGCGCGGCGTCGCTGACGGTCGACTCGCAGAACACGGCGCGCACCCCGCGCTCGCGCACCGTGTCGACGACCGCGGCGGTCTGCTGCGGAGTGCCCTGACGCTCCTGATTCACCGCCCAGAGGTACGCCTCGTCGAGGCCGGCGTCGCGCGCGAGGTAGCTGAAGGCGCCCTCGCAGGTGACGAGCATCCGCTGCTCCGGCGGGATCGTGGCGACGGCGTCGACGATCCTCGCCTCGAGCTCCGCGAGGGAGGCCTGGTACGCCTCGCCGTTCTCCTCGAAGGAGCGAGCGGATGCGGGCACCAGCGCCGAGAGGGCATCCACCGCGTTGTCGACGTAGACGGCGGCCTCCTTCGGCGACATCCAGGCGTGCGGATTGACCCGCCCCTCGTACTCGCCGGTGCCGATCGCGATGGTCTCGACGCCGTCGCTGAGCGTCGCGTGCGGCGCATCGATGCCGTCCGTGAACTGCGCGAACCAGCCTTCCAGGCCCAGGCCGTTGTCCAGGATGAGGTCCGCGTCCTGCGCCGCGACGAGGTCGGAGGGCGTCGGTTCGTAGCCGTGGATCTCGGCGCCGACCCGCGTGATGGAGCGCACCTCGACGGCATCGCCGCCGATCTCGGCGACGAGGTCGGCGAGCACCGTGAAGGTGGTCAGCACCACCGGGCGCTCGGCGGCGTCGGAGGCGGTCGGCGGTGCCCCGTCGGCGAACGGGTTCGCGCATCCGCTCAGCAGCAGACCAGCGGTGAGCACCGCCGCGAGGGACGTCGACGATCGAAGTTTCGGCATACCGAAACCTTAGACCACGGCAGCACGACAGTAGCCCCGGATCCGTGCCCGGCCACGGACTGCGGACGGACGGCCTGGCGGCCGACATGGCAGAGGGCCCCGCCGAGACGGGGCCCGGTGCCGATCGGCCCGGCAGGAGCGACCGCGCTCGGTCGCTCCCGCCGGGCGTGCGCCGCGGGGCGGCGGCGCACCGGATCGCTCAGACCCGCGGCTCCCAGCGGAACATCCGCCGCGCCGCGACGAGGCCGATGACCGCCCAGAGCACCGCTCCGCCGAGCGGGGCCAGGAGCTCGCCCACCGGTGCGCCGCTCCAGCCCAGCCCGACGAGCTCGGCCACGCCGCCGCCGGGCAGGAAGGCGCGCACCAGGCCGAAGACCGAGCCCGGCTCCTCGATCCGCGAGCCGATGCCCGCCCACACGGAGGCCGCGATGGCGATGAAGAAGACCGGCAGCGTGGTGACCTGGGCGTGCTCCGGCGAGTTCGTCACGCCGGCGGTCGCGAGCGCGAGACCGACGAACATGACGACCGCGAGCAGGATCGCCGCGATCACGACGACGGGGTTCGCGATGGTCGTGCCGCCGAACACCACCATGCCGGTGAGGATCACCGCGAGCTGCACCGCGGCGAGCACGACGGTGGGCAGCAGCAGCCCGGTGATGATGCCGAGATCGCTCTCGGCGGTGGAGCGCATCCGCTTCAGGAAGAGGTTCTGGCGGCGCGCGGAGAGCGTCGTCGTCGACGTCAGGTAGACCGCGGTCGCGACCACGCTGATGACCAGGGACGAGGCGGCGAAGGCGAAGCCGCCGAAGTTGTCGCTCATGTTGATCATGAGGAAGCCGAACAGGAACGGCATGAGCAGGGCGCTGAAGGCGACGAGCTTGTTGCGCACGAGCATCTTGGACTCGGCGGCGGCGATGGCGAGCATCAGGTTCTCCTTGTCGGGTTCGGGGGTGTCAGGCGTTCGCGGGCTGCGCGGTGCCGAGCTGACGGAAGACGTCCTCCAGGCTCGAGCTGGTGGCGCTGAGGCGGTCGAGTCGCACGCCCCGGGCGGCGGCCCAGCCGAGCAGGGCGGTGAGGTCGTCCTGCAGCTCGGAGGTCTCGATGGTCACGAGCTCGTCGTCGAGGCGGTGCGCGAGCGGCAGCTCCGCCAGCCCTTCGACGGGCGCGAAGCGGATGCGGGAGGGATGCGCCTCCACGAGCTCCTGCAGCGAGCCCTCCCGCTGCAGACGGCCCTCGTGCATGAGCCCGATGCGGTCGGCGTGGCGCTCCGCCTCCTCCAGGTAGTGGGTGGTGAGCACGATCGTGCTGCCGGCCCGGCGCACGTCCTCCACGACCTGCCAGAGCGCCTCGCGGGCGCTCGGGTCGAGGCCGGTGGTCGGCTCGTCGAGGAAGACCAGCTCGGGGGTGCCGTAGATGGCCATGACGAAGTCGACCCGGCGCTTCTGCCCGCCGGAGAGCTGATCGAGGCGGGTGCGCGCCTTGTCGGCCAGTCCGACGGCCTGCAGCAGGCGCATCGCGTCATCGCTGCGCCCCGAGAGCCGGCCCACCAGCTCGACCATCTCGATCGTGGTGAGCTCGCCGGCGAAACCCGTCTCCTGCAGCATCACGCCCATGCGCGGGCGGATGCGCTTGCGGTCGGCGGGGTCGCCGCCGAGCACCTCGACGGTGCCGGCGCTCGGCGCGCGGTGGCCCTCGAGCGTCTCGAGGGTCGTGGTCTTGCCGGCGCCGTTGGTGCCGAGCAGCGCGTAGATCTCGCCGCGCTGCACGGTGAGGTCGACGCCGCTGACGGCCTCGAAGGAGCCGTAGGAGACGCGGAGGCCGGTGGCCTGGATCACGGTGGAGTTCGTCATGGCTCCGATCCAACGCCGGAGGACGGCGGCGCAGTAGTGCCCGGCGAGCACGCATCCGCGTGACGGATGTCACATCGCGGCGTGCGCATCCGCTCTGCTCCGTGCCGTGCGGCCGCGCTAGCGTGGACGCGTGATGAGGACCAAGCGCGTGAAGCGGCGGGCGTCGCCGCTGACCCGGATGCACCGGTACACCACGTGGTCGCTGCTGAGCTCGATCCTCATGCTCATGTTCGTCGGCCTCGGCTGGTTCGACAACCCCGGCCTGCTGCTCACGAGCCTCGCCTTCAGCGTGCTCGCCACGGTCGTGCTGGCGCTCTACTGGGCCGAGCAGGGCCCGCGCTGGATCGTGCCGACCATGACCGCCGCCGGCTATGCGCTCTGGTGGGTGTCGGTGCTCTGCCTCACGAACCCGCTGGGAGCCCTGCCCTTCGCGCTCGGCGCCGGCATGCTCGTCTCGTACGCCCCGCGGCACCGGCTGTGGTGGGCGCTGCTCGCCTGCGCGATCGGCTGGGCGCCCCTCGTCATCGTCCGGGCGCTCGGGGTCGACCTCGACGGGCCGCCCACCATGGGCGCCGCGGTCGAGAACGGGCCCGGCTTCGGCTTGGGGCTCGGCGTCGGCACGATCTTCGCGTTCGTGCTCATGATGTGGCTCAACCGCTACGCCTGGAACATCTCCCTCGAGCTCGAGGACTCGCGCCAGGCCACCGCGAGCCTGGCCGTCATGCAGGAGCGCTTCCGCTTCGCCGCCGACCTGCACGACATCCAGGGCCACACCCTGCACGTCATCCGGCTCAAGGCGCGCCTCGCCGACCGGCTACTCGAGCGCGACCCCGCTGCCGCTCGGCAGCACCTCGCCGAGATCGAGGGGCTGGTGGCCGAGACGCTCGCCGAGACACGCTCGCTCGCCTACGGCCAGCGGGAGGTGTCGCTGCGCGCCGAGCTCGCGAACTCGCAGGCGCTGTTCGAGGCCGCGGGCATCCGCTTCACCGTGCACGGCGCACCGCCCGAGGAGGGCGAGGAGCTGCTCGGCCTCGTCGTGCGCGAGGGCACGACGAACATCCTGCGGCACGCGCAGGCCAGCAGGGTCGACGTGCGCTTCGGCGACCGGCGCATCCTGCTCAGCAACGATGGGGCGGCGGATGCGGAGCCGAAGCTGCGCGGGCTGGCCCGCCTCGGCGAGCGCTTCCGCGACGCGGGCGGCGCACTGCAGGCCTCGGTGAACAAGGGCGTCTTCACGACCGAGGCGAGCCTCGCCGGCAGCCGCGAGGCGGTGCGCGCATGATCCGGGTGCTGCTCGCCGACGACGAGAACCTGCTGCGCGGTGCCATCGGCGCCCTGCTGGAGCTGGAGGGCCAGATCGAGGTCGTCGCCCAGGCCGACAACGGAGCGGATGCGGTCGCCCTCGACGCCGAGCACCGACCGGATGTCGTGCTGCTCGACATGGAGATGCCGCGAATGGACGGCATCGAGGCGACCACCCGCATCCTGCAGGCGTTCCCGGACCGCGCGATCGTGCTGCTCACCCGGCACGGGCGGCCGGGCCTGCTCAAGCGGGCCCTCGGCGCGGGCGTGCGCGGCTTCGTGTCGAAGTCGATCGACCCGGCGCAGCTCGCCGAGGTCGTCGAGCGCGTGCACGGCGGCCAGCGCTACATCGACAGCGAGATCTCCGCGGCGGCGATGATGGACGACTGCCCGCTCACCGAGCGCGAGCTCGACGCGCTGCGGCTCACCGTGGAGGGCTACTCGGTACGCGAGATCGGCGCGCGCCTGCACCTCGCGGGCGGCACCGTGCGCAACTACCTCTCGAGCGCGATGGGCAAGACGGGCACCAGCTCACGACACCAGGCGGCGCGGGTCGCCCGCGAGCGCAGCTGGCTCTGAGCCGGCGGGGCGAGCGACCGCGCCCGGCCACGCGCCGCAGGGGGCGGCGCGCAGGAGCGCTCAGCCGAGCAGCTCGCGCAGGGTCGGCAGCAGGGCGCTGAACGCCTGCGTGCGGTGCGAGACCGCGTTCTTCTCGGCGGCGGTCATCTCGGCGGCCGAGATCGCGGAGCCCTCGGGGCGGAAGATCGGGTCGTAGCCGTGCCCGCCCGCACCGGTGCGCTCGCGCAGGATGCTCCCGCGCCAGCGCGACTCCTCCACGTGCTCGCGGCCGTCGGGCAGCACGAGCGCCGCCGCGCAGGCGAACTGCGCGCCGCGATGCTCGTCGGCCACGTCGGCGAGCTGCCAGAGCAGCAGTTCCAGGTTCGCGTCGGCGTCGCGCGCCGGGCCGCCCCAGCGCGCCGAGAAGATGCCGGGCGAGCCGCCCAGCACGTCGACGCAGATGCCCGAGTCGTCGGCGAGGGCCGGCAGCCCGGTGTGCGCCGCCGCGGCGCGGGCCTTGATGAACGCGTTCGCCGTGAAGCTCAGCCCGTCCTCGACCGGGGCGGGGCCGTCGTAGGCGACGAGCTCGATGCCGCCGAGCTGCGGGCCGAGGATCTCGCCCAGCTCGCGCACCTTGTGCTGGTTGTGCGTGGCGAGCACGACGGTGCTCACTGCTCGAGCACCTCGGCCTGGATGCGGGCCAGCTCGGCGTTGCCGACGGTGCCGAGCTCGAGCAGCGCGTTCAGCTCCTCGCGGTCGAAGGGCGCGCCCTCGGCCGTGCCCTGCACCTCGATGAAGAGACCGCGGCCGGTCATGACGACGTTCATGTCGGTCTCCGCGCGCACGTCCTCGGTGTAGGCGAGGTCGAGCATCGGCGTGCCATCGATGATGCCGACGGAGACCGCCTGGATGCTGTCGACGATCGCCTGCGCCTTCTGCCCGATGAACTTCTTCTCGCGGCCCCACTCGATGGCGTCGACGAGCGCGACGAAGGCGCCGGTGATCGCGGCGGTGCGGGTGCCGCCGTCCGCCTGCAGCACGTCGCAGTCGATGACGATGGTGTTCTCGCCGAGCGCCTTCATGTCGACGGCGGCGCGCAGGCTGCGGCCGATGAGCCGGCTGATCTCGTGGGTGCGGCCGCCGACCTTGCCCTTGATGCTCTCGCGCTGCATCCGCTCGTTCGTCGATCGCGGCAGCATCGAGTACTCGGCCGTCACCCAGCCCTTGCCCTTGCCGGCCATCCAGCGCGGCACGCCGTTCGTGAAGCTGGCGGTGCACAGCACCTTCGTGCCGCCGAAGCTGATGAGCGCGCTGCCCTCGGCCTGGGCGCTCCAGCCGCGCTCGATCGTGATGGGGCGCAGCTGGTCGTTGCTGCGGCCGTCGACGCGGGTCTCGCTCATGGGGGTGCTCCTTCTCGAGGGGATGGACGGATGCGGAGGGTCGGGTCAGGCGCGCAGGTCGCGCGGCAGGGCGATCGCGCCGGTCTCCACCAGCGACACCGTGTTCACCTCGGGGCCGAGGAAGCGGTGCGCGAGGCGCAGGAACTCGTCCTCGCTCTCGCCGGTGGCGCGGAAGCGGTAGGTCGGCGGCGTCGAGGCGGTGCGCTCGATGCGGCGGTCGGCGAGCACGCGGTACACATCGTTGGCGGTCTCGACGTCGCTCGAGACGAGCGTCACGTCCTCACCCATCACGTAGGAGATCGCGCCCTTGAGGTAGGGGTAGTGCGTGCAGCCGAGCACGAGGGTGTCGACGTCGGCGGCGCGCAGCGGTGCCAGGTACTCCTCGGCGGCGGCGAGCAGCTCGGGCCCGCTCGTGACGCCGGCCTCCACGAACTCGACGAAGCGCGGGCAGGCGTTCGAGAAGAGCTCGAGGTGCGGGGCGGCGGCGAAGGCGTCGTCGTAGGCGCGCGAGCCGATGGTGCCGGCGGTCGCGATCACGCCGACCCGCCCGTTGCGGGTGGTCTTCACGGCGCGGCGCACGGCGGGCTGGATGACCTCGACGACGGGCACGTCGTAGCGCTCGCGCGCGTCGCGCAGCATGGCGGCGCTGGCGGTGTTGCAGGCGATGACGAGCAGCTTCACGCCCTGGGCGACGAGGTCGTCGAGCACCTCGAGCGCGTAGCGGCGCACCTCGGCGATGGGCTTCGGCCCGTACGGCGAGTGCGCGGTGTCGCCGACGTAGAGGATGCTCTCGTTCGGCCGCTGGTCGATGATCGCCCGGGCGACCGTCAGGCCGCCCACTCCCGAGTCGAAGACTCCGATCGGCGCATCGTTCACGGGGGTCGAGTCTAGTGCGGGGCGCCTGGCCGTCCCGCCCGGATGGGATGGGCCCCCGGCGCGGATGGCTAGGCTGGCGCGGTGACCGGCACGACCGCTTTCCTCACCGACCGCTACGAGCTGACGATGGTCGATGCCGCCCTGCGCGCCGGCACCGCGCACCGCCGCAGCGTCTTCGAGGTGTTCGCCCGCTCGCTGCCGAACGGTCGCCGCTACGGCGTCGTCGCCGGGACCGGCCGCATGCTCGACGCGATCCGCGACTTCCGCTTCGGCGACGAGGAGCTCGGTTGGCTGGAGCGCGAGAACGTCGTCACGCCGGCGACCCTCGCCTGGCTCGCCGACTACCGCTTCACCGGCACGGTGCACGGCTACCGCGAGGGCGAGCCCTTCTTCCCGAACTCCCCCATCCTCGTGCTCGAGGGCGGCTTCGCCGAGACGGTGCTGCTCGAGACGGTGATCCTCAGCATCCTCAACCACGACAGCGCGGTCGCCGCCGCCGCGGCACGGATGGTGTCGGTCGCCGACGGCCGCCCGCTCAGCGAGATGGGCTCGCGCCGCACGGGCGAGGTCTCCGCCGTGGCCGCATCGCGCGCCGCGTACATCGCCGGCTTCTCGGCGACCAGCAACCTCGAGGCCGGTCGCGCCTGGGGCGTGCCCACCATGGGCACCGCGGCGCACGCCTTCACGCTGCTGCACGACAGCGAGGAGCAGGCGTTCCGCGCCCAGGTCGAGGCGCTCGGCCCCGGCACCACGCTGCTGGTCGACACCTACGACGTGCGCCAGGGCGTCGAGACCGCCGTGCGCGTCGCCGGCACCGGCCTCGGCGCGGTGCGCCTCGACAGCGGCGACCTGCCCGCGCTCGTCGCCGAGGTGCGCGCCCAGCTCGACGGGCTCGGCGCCACCGGCACCCGTATCACCGTCACCAACGACCTCGACGAGGCGACCATCGGCGCGCTCCGCGCCGCCCCCGTCGATTCCTACGGCGTGGGCACGTCGCTCGTGACGGGCTCGGGAGCCCCGACCGCGGGCATGGTCTACAAGCTGGTCGCGCACGTCGACGACGACGGCGCCTGGGTGCCCGTGGCGAAGCGCAGCGCCTCGAAGGCCAGCGTCGGCGGGCGCAAGCGCGCCTGGCGGCAGACGGATGCGCGGGGCACCGCCATCGCCGAGATCGTGCGCACCCGGGGGCTGCCGCCCGAGCGCGCCCGCGAGCTGCTCGTGCCGCTCGTCGTCGATGGCGCCGTCGACGAGCGCTGGACCGGCCCGGCGGGCGTCACGGCGGCCCGCGCCCACCACGCCTACGCGATGGGCGAGCTCCCCCGCGAGGCGCTGCGCATCGGCCGCAGCGACGAGGCCGGCATCCCCACCCTCATCGACTGACGCACCCCGATCCCCGCTGCTCGCCGCCAAGCTGCTCCCCGCCTCCGCACTCTGCTCCCAGCCCCCAGCCCCCAGCCCCCAGCTTCCCGGCCCCCAGCTTCCCGGCCCCCAGCTCCCCTGTGCCAAATGACGGAACTGTCGGGCGCTCGATCGGCGGCAACAAGCCTTAGGGCTTGATTTCGAGCACTTCCGGGCTGGATGAGGCGTGCATCCGCTCGAATCTCCGTCATTTGGGAACTGGTGCCGGTTTGCCAGCTGGGCGAGCGGATGCGCGGCGCGCGGATGCGCGGCGCCCGTGCCGCGGACGCGGCCGGGGGCGCGGCTGGTTCCCGGGCCCGCCCGAAGCCGGGCCGAATGCGCCGCCCCGGAATGACGAAGGGCCCCGCCGCGGCGGAGCCCTTCGTGGTGCGGCCGAGTGCTACTCGGCCTTCATCTTCTCGTAGACCTTCTTGCAGGCCGGGCAGACCGGGAACTTCTCCGGGTCGCGCCCCGGGGTCCACTTCTTGCCGCAGAGCGCGCGCACCGGCTTGCCGGTCATCGCGGACTCGAGGATCTTGTCCTTCGGCACGTAGTGCGAGAAGCGCTCGTGGTCGCCCGGCTCGATGGCCTCCTGGTTCAGGAGCTCCTCGAGCTCGCGGTCCAGGACGTCGGTGCCACCGCCGGTCGGCTCGTTGCTGCTCATGCCCTCGATGATAAGCCTCGGCGCCCGCGCACGGCGGGGACGGCGGCGCAAACGACAGGTCAGTCGTGCTTGATCGTGAACGCGAGCAGCTCGGGCGCGCGGCGCTCGAAGATGCGCGCTCCCCAGACCACGCCGCCGACGAGGGACGCGCCGCCGAGCACCGCGCCGACGATGAGCGCCGCCACGTGCCAGCCGGGGTCGAGGAACAGTCCGAGCGCGGCGAGCACGATGACCGGCACCGCGGCCACGAGGGTGCCGAGGAACGTGAGCGACTGCAGCAGCGCCGTCAGTCCGCCGCCGGACTGCGGCTGCGTGAACGGGTTGTCGCCGGGGCGCACCACCGGGTACGGGAACGCCGCCGACATGACGCTCGACAGCCCCAGACCCCACAGCAGCGTGAACAGGCTCACGCCCAGGATCGAGCCGAGCACCGACCAGTCGCCGTGCACCCAAGCGCTCACGACCGAACCGAGGAGCACGACCGGCAGGCCGATCGTCAGGGCGGGCACGAGGCGACCGAAGCGATCGGCGCGACCGGTCACGTTGGAGGCCACGTGCATCCAGAACGCGGTGCTGTCGAAGGCGACATCGTCGTGCAGGCTCCAGCCGAGGAACAGCGCGATCATCGGCACCGGGATGAGCGCGAGCACCTCCGTGGACACGCCCGACACGGCCAGCGGCACGATCATCACGATCGGCACGATCGGCAGCACCAGCAGGGAGGCCCGGTAGCGCGGGTCGCGCAGCCAGTAGACGAAGCTGCGCGCGGCGATGACCCCGGTCGGGGTGCCGGGCATGCGATCGAACCAGCCGAGGCCCGAGTACTCCTTCGCCGCCCCCTCGTGGTCCGGGGCCGAGAGCATCCGAGCCACCATCGCGCGCCAGCCGAACCAGAGCAGCGCCACGTACGCGAGGCCGATCAGCAGCTTCAGCAGCGCCGGCCCGACGAGTCCCGCGGCAGCGTCGGCGGGAGCCGCCCAGACCGCGCCGAACGGCGTCCACCCGGCGATGGATGCGAGCAGGCTCACCACATCCGCGCCGTCCTCCGACCAGTCGACCTGGCCGAGCAGCACGAACACGGGCGAGACCATCAGGACGAGCAGCAGTGCGATGATGCCGGTCCACTCGCGGGCGCGGCGGGTGGAGAGGAAGAGCGAGGCGATGCTCGTCGTGAGCCGCGCACCCAGCACCCAGGCGAGCGGCACGAGCGCCGCGACCGGGATGGCGAGCGCCAGGGCGAGCGGATCGCGGCTCCAGGTGACGATCTGCGCGATCCCGGCCAGCGCCAGCACGACGGACGGGATCGCGACCAGCCCGGCGAGGAACAGCCCGCGCACCAGCCGGTCGAGCGGGATGCCGAAGAGCGCGAAGCGACGCGGATCGAGGTCGTCGTCGCTGCCCATCAGCAGCGGCACGACGAGCGCGCCGATCAGCACGAGCGCACCGCCGAGCACCACCGCGGGCCGGGCGATGTCGAGCGGCGCGAAGCGCAGCGCGATGAGACCGCCGAGCAGCACGACCGCCATGATGCCGCCGTAGAGCAGGCCGACGACCAGGCCGACGACCTGCCACGGGGACCGCTTGAAGTTGTTCGCGAAGAGGCTGAGCCTCAGTCGGAGAAGGTGTGCAACCACTCCATGCCCTCCGCTGCCTTGCGTCCGCCCGCCAGTTCGACGAAGCGCTCCTCGAGGGTCGCGCCCGCGCGCACCTCGTCGACCGGCCCGGAGGCCAGGATGTGGCCGTCGACGACCACCGCGACCGTGTCGCAGACGCGCTGGATGAGGTCCATGCTGTGGCTCGACAGCACCACCGTGCCGCCGCTGGCCACGTACCGCTGCAGGATCTCGGTGACGTTCGCCGCCGAGACCGGGTCGACCGACTCGAAGGGCTCGTCGAGGACGAGCAGGCGCGGCGAGTGGATCATCGCGCACGCCAGGGCGATCTTCTTGGTCATGCCGGCGGAGTAGTCGGTGACGAGCCGGCCCGTCGCCTCCTCGAGGCCGAAGGCTGCGACGAGGTCGGCGCTGCGCCGGCGCACCTCGGCGACGTCGAGCCCGCGCAGCACGCCGGAGTAGTGCAGCAGCTGCGCACCGGTGAGGCGGTCGAAGAGCCGCAGCCGGTCGGGCAGCACGCCCATGTTGCGCTTGGCCTTCTCGGGGTCGCCCCAGACGTCGGCGCCGTGGACGGTCACGGCGCCCGCATCAGGACGGAGCAGTCCCGTGGCCATCGAGAGCGTCGTCGTCTTGCCTGCGCCGTTGGGGCCGACCACGCCGTAGATGGAGCCCTCGCGCACCTCGAGGTCGATCCCGGCGACGGCGACCTTCTGGCCGAATCGCTTCTCGAGACCGCTGACCTGCAGCACCACGGGCTTCGGCGGCGCCGGCGGCGGCGCGGGCTGCTTGCGGGCAGCGGGCTTGCGTGCGGCGGGCTTCTTCGCGGCGGCGGGCTTCTTCGCGGCTGCAGGCGTCTCCGCAGGCGTCTTCGCTCCCGCGGTCGTCTTCGCGGCAGCCGTCTTGCGCGCGGCGGGTCGCTTGGCACCGGTCGTCCCGGCCGTCGCCTTCGCCGCGGCGGGCTTGCGCGCGGCGGTCGAGGGCTTCGTCGCGGCCGCAGCGGCTCCCGGCAGCTCGGTCTCATCGACCGGCGCGTCCGTCGCGGCCGCCCCGGCCGGCTTCGTCGTCGGCTTGCGCGCGACGGGCTTGCGCGGCGCCCGCGCGGGCTTCGCGGGAGCCGACTCCTCCGAGGAGGGTTCGGGGTCGCTGCCGGAGGTCTCCGCAACCGGTTCCTGCGCGTTCACAGGAAACTCGGCATCCGTGCCCAGTTCGGGGGTATTCTTCGACTCCACCGCACCACCGTACCAACGGCCGAGGACGCCGCCGGGAGGTTGGAGCGCGGGTCACGAATTGGCCACAGAGCAAGCGCTTCACCGCGGAATCGCAGGCGCTCTGTCATGATCGAGGAGGCACGTCGTCGTGTCTAGCAAGCCACCTGCGGGTGAATGGCGAGCGAACGACGCCGCCATGTCCCTCCCGCATTCACGACGTATCAGGGAGGTACTCCACGTGAGCACGCAGATCGTCATCCTCGCCGCCGGGATGGGCAGCCGCCTCGGCCGTTCGCTGCCGAAGCCGCTGACCGAGCTCAGCGACGGCCGCACCATCATGCAGCAGCAGTTCGACAACATCCACGCCGCCTTCGGCGCGGACGCCAAGGTCACCATCGTGGTCGGCTACAAGCTCGAGCACATCGTCGAGGCGTTCCCCGACGCCGACTTCGTCTACAACGAGGAGTACGACCAGACGAACACGTCGAAGAGCCTGCTGCGCGCGCTGCGCGCCGGCGGCAGTGGCGGCACGCTCTGGATGAACGGCGACGTCGTCTTCGACCCCGAGGCGCTGCGCCGCGCGGCCAAGCTCGTCGCCCGCGACCAGTCCTTCGTGACCGTCAACACCGCCAAGGTGAGCGACGAGGAGGTCAAGTACACGACCGACGCCGAGGGCTTCATCAAGGAGCTGTCGAAGACCGTCAAGGGCGGTCTGGGCGAGGCCGTGGGCATCAACTACATCGCCTCGCACCAGAAGGCGGCCCTCGTGCGCCAGCTGGCCCGCGTCGGCGACCAGGACTACTTCGAGCGCGGCCTCGAGCTCGCCATCGAGCAGGACGGCGTGCGCATCGAGCCGGTCGACATCTCCGACCTGTACGCGGTCGAGGTCGACTTCGCCGAGGACCTGGAGCGGGCGAACCTCTTCGTCTGAGCGTCATGACGCGCCGCTGCGGCGCGCGACCGGAGGGCGACCGGATGCTTCGAGCATCCGGTCGCCCTTCGTCGTGCGCGGGCCCGCTCACTCCGGCGCGCCCAATATGATGAGCGGATGACCGCCGCACCAACTGCGCGCGCCGCGCGCAGCCCGTTCGCGCGGTACCGGCACTCGCTCTGGCTGCTGACGCAGCGCGACCTGCGGGTGCGCTACACGACCTCCGTGCTCGGCTACCTCTGGTCGATCCTCGATCCGCTGATGATGTCGGCGATCTACTGGTTCGTCTTCACGGTGGTCATCAAGCGCGACGTCGGCGAGGACCCGTACATCGTGTTCCTGCTCTGCGGCCTGCTGCCGTGGATGTGGTTCAGCACGTCGATCAACGAGTCGACGCGGGCCTTCCTCAAGGACGCCAAGCTCGTGCGCTCCACGAAGCTGCCGCGCAGCATCTGGGTGCTGCGCGTCGTGGCGTCGAAGGGCATCGAGTTCCTGCTCTCGATCCCGGTGCTCGCGGGCTTCGCTCTCGCCTTCGCGCTCTTCGACGCGGAGTCGGACCTCACGCTGCACTGGACCGCGCTGCTCTGGATCCCGGCGATCATCCTGCAGGCCGCGCTCATCGTCGGTCTCGGCCTGATCGTCGCACCGATCGTCGTGTTCTTCCGCGACCTCGAGCGGGCCGTGAAGCTCATCATGCGCTTCATGTTCTACGCGACGCCGATCGTCTACAGCTTCGCGTTGCTGCCGCAGTCGCTGCATCTGCTCGCGTCCTTCAATCCGCTCGCCGGCATCTTCGCGCTCTACCGCTCGGCGTTCTTCCCGCAGGAGCTCGAGTGGCTCACGATCGGCATCGGCGCCGCGATGAGCCTCGCGATCCTGGGCATCGGCCTGCTCGTGTTCAAGCGGTGCGAGCGCGCCGTGCTGAAGGAGCTGTGATGGCCGCGGTCACCGAGGGGCACCCGATGATCGAGGTCGAGGGCCTGGGCATCAGCTACCGCCGCAACCGTCGCGGACGTCGCAGCTTCAAGGACCTGCTCTCCGGCAACCTGCGCCGCAAGCGGCCCGACGAGTTCTGGGCGCTGCGCGACGTCAGCTTCACGGTGCGCGCCGGTGAGGCGATCGGCGTCGTCGGCCGCAACGGCCAGGGCAAGTCGACGCTGCTGAAGCTCGTCGCCGAGGTGCAGCTTCCGGATGAGGGGAGCGTGCGCGTGAACGGCGGCGTCGCTCCGCTGATCGAGATCACCGGAGGCTTCGTCGATGACCTGAGCGTGCGCGACAACGTGTACCTGACCGCGGGACTGCACGGCATGTCGAAGGCCGAGATCGACGACGCCTTCGCCGAGATCATCGACTTCGCCGGCGTCGGCGACTTCGTCGACACCCCTACAAGCACCTCTCGAGCGGCATGAAGGTGCGCATCGCGTTCTCGGTCATGTCGCGCGTCGAGGAGCCCGTGCTGCTCGTCGACGAGGTGCTGGCGGTCGGCGACAAGGGCTTCCGGGAGAAGTGCTACGCCCGCATCGAGGAGATGCTCTCGGAGGGGCGCACGCTGTTCTTCGTCTCGCACTCCGAGCGCGACCTGCGCCGCTTCTGCACCCGCGGCCTCTACCTCGAGGGCGGCCGCCTGCTGCTCGACGGCCCGATCGACGAGGTCGTGGAGCGCTACAACGCCGACCAGGCGTAGGCGCCCCTCCCCATCGCACCGAGCGGATGCGGCCTGCGTGGTCCCGCATCCGCTCGGCCGTCACCGCGGGACGACGGAGCCCCGCCCCGCGGGATGCGGGACGGGGCTCGTGCGGTGCCGGCCGCGCGTCGCGGCCCGGCACCGGGGTCAGACGCCGGCGGTGCGGCGGCGGAGGGCGAAGACACCCGCGCCGAGCACCAGCAGACCGAGGCCGATCCAGAGCGTCTGAGCGCCCTGCTCGGAACCGGTGCTGGCGAGCGTCGTGCTGGTGGTGGCGTCGCACTCCACCTCGGCGCCCAGCGGGAAGCTGAACGACACGGGGTCGAGGGCCTCGCCGGCGTCGTAGAAGTCGGCGAAGGCCTCGGCTCCGGCGGCCGTGAGCGTCGCCGAGGCGCCGCTCCAGCTGATGCGGTCCGCGGACTCGGTCGCCGCGGGCAGGCGCAGGGTCGCGAAGACGACGCCGCTCGCATCCACACCCGGGTTGGAGCCGAGCCCGGCCGAGCGCACGTCGAGGATGAGCGAGGCGCTGGTGGCGCTCGCCACCTGGATGCGCGGGTTCGACAGGGTCATGTCGAGCGCGCCGCTGTGACCGGAGAAGGTGGCCGAGCCGCTGTAGGCGACGCGACCGCGGTCGTCCTCGGTGTTGAACGCGCCGTTGCCGCCGCCCCAGTTGATCGAGTACGAACCCTTCGCGGTGCCACCTTGGACGTAGCTGCGGAAGCTCTCCTTGACGTTCCACGAGATGCTCGCGCCGCGGACGGCACGGGCCGTGCAGGTCTCTGCGGGCGGCGCCTCGACGGCCGCGGGCAGGATCGCCGCGGCGACCGTGAGCGGAGCGGAGGCGAGCTCGACGCCGTCCACCGACACCGTCACGGTGTGCTCGCCGGTCGCGAAGTCCGCGGGCAGGGCGCCCGTGACCGAGAAGCGTCCGTCGCTGCCGACCGTGGTGCGGCCGAGCTCGTAGGGGTCGGAGTTGACCGTGACGACGGCGGTCTTGCCGGCAGCGAGGCCGGCGCCGCGCACGGTGAGCTCGCCGCCCTGCAGAACGGTGTCGACGCTGAGGTTGATCGCGGGCTTCACGGCGACGTCCTGCACGGTGATGGTCGTCGACGTGTCGAGGGTGCGGTCGGACTGCGACAGACCGTGCGCGGCGAACGTGCCGACCTGGTACTCGGTGCCCGGCTCGAGCTCACCGCGAGGGATGGTGAGCGTCGTCGTGAAGGCGCCATCGGCGATCGAGCCCTTCGGAACGTGAGTCTGCGCGATCCAAGCGTTCTGGCCGGGCTTGGTCCCGGGAGCCCACTGCGTCTTCGCACCGAAGACGACGTAGGCGCCGTTCGCGGCACCCGGACCGGTGAACCCGGTGCCGGAGATCGTGAGGGTGTTGGCGACGTTCGGGTCGAGTGCCGTGCCCGGGGCCACGGTCACTGCCGGTGCAGCGGGCTCAGGCGCGGGCTCGGGCTCGGGCTCGGGCTCAGGCTCAGGCTCGGGTGAGACGACCGTGGCGAAGCTCACTGGAACTTTGACGTCCTGTGTGCGGACGTCCATGCCCGTGTGGTCGGCCAGGGTGTAGACGGCAGTCGAGCCGCTCCTGGGCGTGATGTGCAGTTCTGTGCTGAACGAGCCGTCATCCGCGAAGCGGACGGCCGTCGGCGAGGCGGTGAGGTCGTCCATCGGCACGATGCGCTTGGCGCCAGCCGTGCAGGACTGGGCGAACCTGAAATCGATCTCGTCGACCGGCGCCTCATCGCACACGATGAGGTACATGGCCTGGTTCGGGTCGTAGTGCCTCCCCGTCACCCTCACCGTCTCGCCGGCCGGGTCGAGGTCAGCGGACTTCGACAGCTCGAGCGAGGGCAGGGGGATCGGCTCGGCGAAGGTGACGGACGCCTTGGCGTCCTGCGTGCGAACATCCATGCCGGTGTGGTCGGCGAGGGTGAAGACCGCGGTGCCGTTCGCCCGAGGCTGCACGGTGAGCTCGGTGGTGAACGAGCCGTCGGCGGCGAAACGGACGACCGTGGGGGAAGGCGACGGATCGTCGATCGGCACGACGCGCTTGGCGGTCGACTGGCAGCTGAACGCCATCGCGAAGGAGACCTGCGCCAGAGGCACGTCGGGGCACTCGACGAGGTAGATCGCCTGGTTCGGATCGAAATTCGTCCCCGTGACCGTGATCGTCTGACCTGCGGGGTCGAGGCCCGTCGCCTGGGAGAGCGTCAGCGTGGGCACGGCTGCGGCCGCATTCGCCGGGGCCGCGACGCCCAAGGCCGCCGCGCTCGCGAGCAGCGCTCCGATCGCGATGCTCGAGAGGGTGCGCCGTCCGGGCGCCCTCCTGGTTCTGTGCACGACAAGACCTCCTGGTGCTGTGAGTCGGGTCGGCGCCCGGAAGTGAGGGCAGCCTCACTGAGCTTAGCCTTACCTTAAGGACGCATGGGCATCCGCCGATCACGGAACGGTAACGGAGGAAGGCTCAGGCCTCGGGCGCGTAGATCGCGCGGGCGAGCGCGTCGAGCACCTCGGCCGAGCGCGGGCCGAAGGAGAGCACCTGGCCGTCGGCCATGTCGACGAAGCGGCGGTGCTCCCCTGCGGCGGTCAGGGCGATCGCTGGCTTCTCGGCCAGCAGGCCGTCGACGCCGCCGACCGACTCGAGGCCGTCGGTCATGACGAGGATGAGGTCCGGGTCCAGCTCGGTGAACGCCTCGTCCGTTGCCGGTATCATGCCGGTCCAGCCGATCTCGCCCGCCGCGTCGATGCCGCCGAGCGCGGTGATGAGCTCATCCGCTCCGGACTCCTCGCCGAAGAGGTAGTAGACGCCCGCCGAGCCGCGCAGGTAGAGGAACGCCATGCGCAGCCGTTCGGACTCGTCCTGCGGAGCGATCGCCGCGATCTGCCGCACGGCGTCCGCGATGTCGGAGCGGATGCGCTCGGCGAGCAGCTCCCCCGCCTCCGGCACGCCCAGCGCCGCGGCGACCTCGCGGGCCTGCTGCTCGGCGCCCTCGTACGACGTCGCGGTGTCGACGAAGACCACCGGCACGCCGGCATCGCGCAGCTGCAGCACCACGTCGTTCGGCCCGATGCTGCCGTCGGTGATCACGACGGAAGGGTCCAACCCGAGCACCGATTCGGCGTTGACGCTGTGCCCACCGGAGGTGACCACCGGCAGGTCCTCGCTGCCGGGGAAGGTCGTCGAGACGTCGCGGCCGACCAGGGAGCCGCCGAGGCCGAGGCCCCAGACGGTCGCGGCGAGCGACCCGGAGAGATCCATGGCGATGATGCGCGAGGCGTCGTCGACGGTGACCTCCACATCGCCCGCCAGGTCGTGCGAGGCGATCGTCACCGGCAGCTCGGGCCGCGGGTCGTCGAGCACCGGCTCGATGGCGGCGTCGGCGACGAGAGCGGTCGACTCCCCCACGTACGCCCCGGGATCGTCGAGGGTAGCGAGCTCGCTGAGCGGCACCCGCGGCTGCTCGGCGACGGCCTCGAGCGGCCCGCTGCCGGACGGGCCGGCGCAGGCGGCCAGCGCGACGATCGCGAGGATCCCGAGGGGATGCCCGCCGTGCGCCGCATCACGCCGCCCCGGACTTCCTGCGGCCGGCGACGATGGCCGCGGTCACTCCGCCGGCGAGGGCGATCAGGCCGCCGACGATGGCGATGATGAGCCCGGGCGACGGCACGTCGTCGTCACCGGCCGCCAGCGCCGGCCCCTCCGACGCGGCCGGCAACGGCTCGGTCGCCTCGGCGGCGGTCGGAACCGCGCACGTGCCCGTCGCACTGAAGGTCAGCGGGTCGAGCGCCGTGCCGGCCTCGTAGCTGCCGAACGCCTCGAAGCCCTCGGCGGTGATCGCGGCGGGTACGGCGTCGCCGCCGATGGTCAGCGTCCCGCCGTCCTGCACGATCGTCGCGCCGGAGAGGTCGAGATCGGCGAAGGGCACCTGGATCAGCGTCTCGGCGTCGGTCTGCCCGGCCATCGCGGCCTCCATCGGCACGCTGCGCAGATCGAGCAGCAGGCGGCCCGCATCCGGTCCGGTCAGCTCGATCGTGGGGTTGGCGACGGTCGTGTCGAGCAGGCCGCCGTGCCCGGTGAAGCGGATGGCACCGCCGAACGCGATCGAGCCCGTGCCGGCCTCCGCGTCCGCCGTGCCCGTGCCTCCGCTGAAGCCGAAGGACGGCGTCTCGTAGGTCGCGCCGTCGAGCACCTCCCAGGTGCCCTTGGCGATCGAGCCGGAGATGTAGGAGCGGAACGACTCCTTGAAGCCCCAGGTGATGCTCGCGTCGGCGACGGTGCAGCCCTCGGTCGGCGCCTCCATCGCCGCAGCGACGGTCGACGCGGGCAGGAGCAGCGCGCCGCCGAGCAGGGCCGTCGCGAGGACGGGCGCGGAGTGACGGAGGCGGTGGGGGCGCATGGGGGCTCCAGGACTGCGAGAGGTTAGGAACTCCTAACCTATCCCAGTTCCGAGGAGGTCGGCCCGGGAACGGCGGACGGGGCGGACGCGCCGTGCGCGATCCGCCCCGTCCCGTGCATCCGCGCGCGTCGTCAGTCGAGCGGATGCACGCCAGGACCGTCAGTCGACGTCGCGTCGCCAGGTGGTCAGCGCCCCGATGAGCACGAGCACCGCGGCCATGCCGCCGAGCACCAGCCCGCCCTGCCACCAGTCGAGCTGGTCGCCCCCGCCGCCCATCATGGCGTTGAAGGAGCTGCCCCCGACGAGCGCGTCGCCCGCGGCGCCCGGCAGGAACTGCCCGACGCTCGCGTTGAGGTCGGTGAAGCCGAGCGCGACGCGCAGGGTGGGCTCGAGGAACTGCGTGAACGCGAGCACGATCACGATGACGACCACCTGGTTGCGGAACACCGAGCCGAGCCCCAGGCCGAGCACCGCCCAGATCGCCATGGCGAGCACGGTGCGCGCCATGATCAGCCACACGTCGGGGTCGTCCAGCCCGGTCTCGGCGCCCGTCGCCCCGAGCACCGCGGCACCCGGCACCACCGAGGCGAGCACGATGCCGAGGCCGAAGACCGCGCCGACGATCGCCGCGACGACGACCTTGCCCGAGAGCACGACCGCACGGGACGGCGTGGCGAGGAAGGTGGGCGTGAGGGTGCCGTGACGGAACTCCGCTGTGACGATGAAGGCGCCGACGAGCACCGGGAAGGCGTAGGCGATCGTGCTGCCCAGGCTGTAGACGAGCTCGGCGACCGCGATGCCCTCGATCGGCTGATCGCCGCCGAGCAGACCACCGAAGATCGCGGCCATGCCGGCCGCGAAGGCGCCCACGTACGCCACCATGACGAGCAGCAGGATCCACCAGGTCTTGAGGCCGAAGAGCTTCGCGCTCTCGGCGCTGATCGAGCGGATGAGGGTCATCGCCCCGCTCCTTCCATCGCGGTGGTCGTATGCTCGCCGGTCACGAGGTTCAGGAAGACGTCCTCGAGCCCGCTCGCGGTCGTGCTCAGAGCGCTCAGCGGGATGCCCGCGGCGAAGGCGTGCGCGCCGACCTGCTCGGCGTCGAGGCCAGTGACGACGAGACCGTTCGGCAGCGGCTGCACCGCGGCGTGCGGCGCGAGCGCCGCCTGCAGCTCGGCCCGGCGCGGGGCGTCGACCGTGACGGTGGTCTCGCCGGCGAGGCCGGCCAGGTCGCCCTGGTAGGCGAGCCGGCCCTTCGCGATGATGACGAGCTCGTCGACCGTCTGCTGCACCTCGCTGAGCAGGTGCGAGCTGATCAGCACCGTGCGCCCCTCCTCGGCGAGCACCTTGAGGAACGAGCGCATCCAGCGGATGCCCTCCGGGTCGAGCCCGTTGATCGGCTCGTCGAGCACGAGCACCGACGGGTCGCCGAGCAGTGCTCCGGCGAGGCCGAGGCGCTGGCGCATGCCGAGGCTGTAGCCGCCGACCTTGCGCGAGCCGGCCTCGGCGAGGCCGACGCGCAGCAGCACCTCGTCCACGCGGGCCGCTGGTACGCCCGCGGCCTTCGCCTGGATGGCGAGGTGCCCGCGACCGCTGCGCGAGGGGTGGAAGCTGTTCGCCTCGAGGGCGGCGCCGACCGTGGTGAGCGGGCTGTCGAGCTCCGCGTAGCGCTTGCCGCCGATCGTCGCGGAGCCGGAGGTGGGGCGGATGAGCCCCAGCAGGCTGCGCAGCGTCGTGGTCTTGCCCGCGCCGTTCGGGCCGAGGAAGCCGGTGACCCGGCCCGGCTCGACCGTGAAGCTCAGGTCGTCGACGGCCCGCGCGCTCCCGTACTGCTTGGTGAGGTTCCTGACCTCGATGGGTGATCCTCGTCTCGCCATGCGGCGCTCCCTCCTCTGAGTGATCTCCAGCTTGGCTTCCTGAGGTGCGCTCAGGCCAGTGTCAGGCGGCATGCGGACGTGTGACATCTGTCATGCATCCCGTCCTCGTAGCGTGTGCATCACCCGAACCAGGAGGAGCATGTCCCAGCCCCAGGAGCCGATCCGCCCGATCGTGCCGCCGATCGCATCCGGCGGACCGCAACCGCACGACATGCCGGACTTCGACCTGCGCCCGCCGCAGGACCCGATGGCCGAGCGCCTCGGCGGCTGGGTCGACAAGCTGCTCAGCGTGCACCGGCCGGCCGTGCTCGCCCACCTGCGCAGCATCCGTCGCGCCAAGCCGGATGCGAGCCCTGCCGAGATCGCGCGCATCCTCGAGCGCCGCTACCTCGCCGCCGTCACCACGGGCGGAGCGGCGGTCGGCGCGAGCGCCGCCGTGCCCGGGCTCGGCACCGGCGCCGCGCTCGCCCTCACCGGCGTCGAGACGGCCGGCTTCCTCGAGGCGAGTGCGCTCTACGCCCAGTCCATCACCGAGCTGCACGGCATCGCGCTGGAGGATCCGACACGGGCCCGCGCGCTCGTCATGACGATGATCATGGGCGGACCGGGCGTCGAGCTGGTGAAGCACCTCACCGCGCAGGCCACCGGCAGCGGCGTCGGCATGAGCGGCTACTGGGGCAGCACCCTGGCGCAGAGGCTGCCGCGCACGGCGTTCGGGCCGATCGGCGATCAGCTGCGCAACGCCTTCCTGCGACGCTTCGCGGCCAACACCGGTGCCGGCGCGATCGGCCGGCTCGTGCCGTTCGGCATCGGCGCGGCGATCGGCGGCAGCGGCAACCTCATCCTGGGCCGGCGCGTGATCGCGGCCTCGCGCACGGCGTTCGGCCCGCCTGCCGACGTGTTCCCCGACGCGCTCGCGATCGAGACGAAGGCCCCGCGGGAGCGGAAGCAGCGCGACCTCGCGCCTCGCAGGGCGCTCCTCCCCGGCCGCCGCAAGCGGGAGCGGTCCTAGCTCGGCCGGCGTGAGCCCGACTCAGCCGGCCTGACGGAGCGGATGCTGCGACGACGGGTCCGACGCGGTCGGCACGTCCGTGGCATCGTGCAGGCGGGCATGACGATCCCAGGCTTCCAGGAGACGCTCGATCGCCGCGTGGAACCGCGCGGTGGCGGCGCCGGGGGCCGTGTCGCCGAAGTGCCGGTGCACCCAGTGCTGCAGGCGCTCCTGCGCGTCGCTGCTGCCGATCACACGATCGAGCTCGGCCACCGCATCCGCTGCGCCCTCGACCGTGAGCCACTCGGCGGCACCGAGGTAGCCCGACTCGTCGACGCTGGCCTCCGGATGCGCGGGCCGGGTCACCATGATCGGCTTGCCGGTGGCGAGGCGGTCGTAGACCATCGCCGAGATGTCGCAGACCGCGATGTCGGCGGCGGCGAGCTGCCAGCCCATCTCGGGGCCGTCGTCGAAGACGTGCTGCGCGCCCGGATCGGCGGCGTTCGCGCGCGCGAGCTCGGCGACGATCTCGCGGTGCGCGCGTCCGTACTCCTCGTCGAGCACGCCGCTGCGCGGGTGCGGGCGGTAGATCACGCGATGGCGTCCCGTCGCGGTGAGCGCGCGCACCAGCTCGCGACCGTGCGTGGCGATGGAGCCGTACGCCGCCGCCGGTCGGTCGCCCTCCCACGTGGGGGCGTAGAGCACCACCGTGCGGTCGTCGGGCTCGTAGGGCAGCGCGCCGGCGAAGTGGTCCGCCTGCGGGCGGCCGATCGGGATCGCGCGCTTGTCGAAGTCGTAGTCCCAGAGCACCCTGCCGAGCCGCTCGAGCGCCGCGTCGCCGGCCACGAAGGCGTAGTCGTACGCCTTGAACTGGTTGGTGGTCATGTACATCTTGTCGGACTCGCCGTGGTTGATGAACACGTGCCACATGCGCCCGTAGCGCATCATCTGGAAGTTCTTGGCGTTCTGGTTGACGTAGAGGACGACGCGCAGCTCCTGCTTGTCGATGAAGTCCTCGAGCTGGGCCACCTTCCTGGCGTAGACGATGGGCACCGGCGACTCCTGCAGCAGCGCGAGCGCGGCCGTCGGGTGCCGGGCGATGATCGTCACCGGATGCGTCCTGTGCAACTCGGCCAGCGGTGCGTACCACTGGCGGATCTGGTACATGTTCACGTCGCTGTCGGCGAAGTAGACCACCACCTCGGCCTCGCCCCGCTCGAGCCGCTCGCGCTCGCGGTAGAGGGGCCAGAGCCGGCGCTGCAGCCGCCGCGCGTGCAGCGCCTCGACGACCAGCTTGCGCGCCGTGGCCAGATCGCGGCGGAAGGGCATGGTGAACTCCAGTCGAACGTGGGGAGGCACCAGATTAAATGATCGGTCCTCGACCGGCCCTGAACATGCGTGCGACCGTTACCCAAGAGATACGGCGCCGTCCGGGCGGCGTCTCGCGCCATCCCTCCGCCCAGCCGCCGAACCAGGCGCGCAGCTGTTCCGGGCGGCGCGCCCAGCGCAGCACCTGGATGGCCGTCCAGCTGCCCACGTAGATCGGCGCGAGCACCCACGGCAGGTTGCGCTTGGCCAGCCACACCCGGTTGCGGGCGTTGAGCCGGTAGTAGTAGTCGTGCCGGGCGGGGTCGATGGCGGGGTGGTGCGCCACGAGGTCGCCGGCGTACCAGGCGCGCAGGCCCTGATCCCAGACCCGCCAGGCCAGCTCGACGCCCTCGTGCGCGTAGAAGAAGGGCGCCGCCCATCCGCCCGTCCGGTCGAAGACCGCTCGGGGCAGCAGGGTCGCACCCTCCCAGACCGAGAACACGGGGCCGGAGTCGGTGGCCTCACCCTTGCGGATGCGCGGGATCCAGCGCCGCGGGTTCGCTCGGCCCTCGGGGTCGACGACGCGCGGCTGCAGCAGGCCGATCGACGGATCCGAGCGGATGAGGGCGATCGCGTCGGCGAGGAAGGTCGGGCTCGGCAGGCTCGCGTCGTCGTCGAGGAAGAAGACCCACTCCCCCGACACCGCGTCGACGCCGCGGTTGCGGCCGGCGGAGATGCCGAGGTTCTCGGGCAGGTGCAGCCCGCGGACGCCCTCGGGCAGGCCGACGGGAGCCCAGCCGTTGCCGACCACCACGATGTCGAGCTCGACGCCGGTCTGCGCGAGCAGGGTCTCGAGGCCGTGGCGCAGATCGTCGGGGCGGGTGCCCTGGCTCAGCGAGACGACGCCGACGCTCGGCGCCGCGGGTGCGGCCGGCTGCGTGTGCGGCGCGGCCGACGGCTGCGGCGTGCTCGCATCCGCTCGGTCCGCGGGGACGCTCGGCGCCGCATCCGCTCGGCCGTCCGGGGCGGCGGTCAACGCACCCGCTTCGAGGCCAGGATCGCAACGAAGTGGCCGGCCAGTGCGAGCAGCGACAGCGGGACGAGCGCGATCAGCAGCCAACGGGCCGCCTCGATGTCGCCGACGAACAGGCCGACGACGGCGGAGGCGCCGATGAGCAGCGTGAGCTCGACCGAGTGGTAGAGGCGGTGGAACGGCAGGAAGCGCGCCGCGCGGCGCAGCGTGGCGAGCGCACCGGAGGTCGGCACCGACTCGTGCTTGCGGTCGGCGAGCTTCTCGAGCCCCGCGTTGGCACGGGCGACGTGCACCATGTCGTTGAGCGCCTTGTTGAGCACGATGACGAGCGCGAGCAGCAGGCCGAGCGTGGTCCAGAGGTAGTCCGCCGGCGCCTCGAAGGGCCAGCCCGCGGCGCGCACGCCGAGCGCGATCGGGATGAGCGCCTCGGTCGTGTAGTGGCCCACCTTGTCGAGGAAGACGCCCATCGGCGAGCGGGTGCCGCGCCAGCGGGCGACCTCGCCGTCGCAGCAGTCGACGAGCATCTGCAGCTGGCCGAGCAGCACGGCGACGATCGCGCCGGGGATGCCCGGGATGAGCACGGCGGCGGCCGTGGCCCAGCCGGTGAGGATCATGAGCCCGGTCACGCCGTTGGCGCTGATCGGGGTCTTCAGCAGCACCCAGGTCAGGTACGGCGAGAGGTCGCGCAGGTAGAGGCTGGCGGTCCAGTGCTCGGCGTTGGCGCGCTGACGCACCTCCGGCGGCTGGGTGACCGCGCGCAGCTCGGCGATCGAGGCCGGGCGGACGCCGGCGGGTGATGCGGTCACTAGCGCCCTCGGTAGTAGGAGATGTTGCGGGTGAGCTTGGCGAAGCCGATGACGAAGCCCAGCCCCCATCCGATGTGGATGCAGGGCAAGACTACGAGAAGACGCAGGGCCGCGCCCGCACCCAGCTGGGGGATGCACGCCAGTGCGACCGCGATCACACCCAGCAGGTAGAGGCCGGGCACTGCGAAACCGAGCAGCGGCCAGGCGGCGCCGCCGAGCGACACTGTGATCGCGCCCACGAGGCCCGCGATGGTGCCGAGCAGCATCGCGACGACCGCGAGCGGGGGCACGAAGTAGCGCACCGAGTTCTGCGCCGGGAACCGGCGGGCCAGCTCGCCGCGCCACAGGCCGGTGGCGACGAATTGGCGGGTGAGGCGGCGCAGGCTCGACCTGGGCCGGTACGTGACGGTGAGGCGCGGGGTGAACCACACCGTGCCGCCGGTCTGGCGCAGCCGGCGGTTGAGCTCCCAGTCCTGGCCGCGCTTGATGTCCTCGTCGAAGAGGCCGACCTCGAGCAGACGGTGCCGCTGGAACACGCCGAGGTAGGCGGTCTCGCTGGGTCCCTCTTCGCCACCGACGTGGTGGCTGCCGCCGCCGAGCCCGACGGGCGAGCCGTAGGCGAAGGCGACCGCGCGCTCGAAGGCGCTGGTCCCCTCCGCCAGCATGATGCCGCCGACGTTGTCGGCGCCCGTGCGCAGCAGCGTCTCGACGGCGACGGCGGTGTAGTCGGGCGTGAGCACCGAGTGCGCGTCGACCCGGATGACGACCGGGAAGACCGACGCCCTGATCGCCACGTTCAGGCCGGCCGGCGTCGAGCCGACCGGGTTGTCGAGGAAGCGGATGCGCGGATCCCGCGCCGACATCGCCTCGATGAGCTCGGTGGTGCCGTCGATGCTCGGGCCGAGCGCGAGGATGACCTCGACCTCGCCGGCGTAGTCCTGGGCGAGCAGCGAGCGGACGGCGGCCTCGACGTGCTCGACCTCGTTGAGCACCGGCATCACGTAGGAGACGCCGGGAAGGGAGTCGTCCTGCTGCATGAGCCCCATGGTAGTGGGGGCATGGCGCAGGCCCCGTCCCTGCCGGGACGGGGCCTGCGCGGCGGCTCACATGGAGCCGAGCGTCACCTCGACCTCGCCGGCGCCGTCGCCCCGGTTGTAGGTGATCGTGACGGAGGCACCCGCGGCCTGGGCGCGCACCTGGGCGACGAGGTCGCTCATGCTCGTCACCGGCTTGCCGTCGATGGCGGTGACCACATCGCCGGAGCGGAGTCCGGCCGCTGCAGCCGCGCCGCCCGGGGAGACGTCGTCGATGAGCGCGCCGACCGTCGAGGACTGGTCGGTGCTGGTCACGTCGCCGACCGTCGCGCCGAGGAGGCCGTGCGTCGCCTCGCCGTTCGCGATGAGCTCGCTGGAGATGCGCTCTGCGACATTCGACGGGATCGAGAAACCGACGCCGATGGAGCCCGCGCTCGAGCTCGTGCCGCCGCCACCCGCGGTCGCGATCGCCACGTTGATGCCGATGAGGTCGCCGTTGGCGTCGAGCAGCGCGCCACCCGAGTTGCCCGGGTTGATCGCCGCGTCGGTCTGGATGACCGAGAGGGAGATGGTCGAGCTCGCCTGCTGCTGCTGCTCCTGACCGGGAAGGTCGAAGCCCCAGAAGTCGTAGGGGCTCTGCTGGTTGCCCTCGCCCTGGTCGGTCGATCCCCCGTCGGGCACCTCGCTCGACGCGACCGAGATGCTGCGGTTGAGCGAGCTGACGATGCCGTCGGTGACGGTGTTGCTCAGACCGAGCGGGGCGCCGATCGCGATCGTGCGGTCGCCGACGTTGAGGTCGTCGGAGTTCGCGAACTCCACCGGCGTGAGGTCGCTGGCGCCATCGAGCTTGATGACCGCGAGGTCGTAGACGGGGTCGGTCCCGACGATCGTGGCGTCGTAGAGGCGGCCCTCGGAGTCGGTGACCTGGATGCTCGGGTCGGCGACCGAGCCGTCGAGCGAGACGACGTGGTTGTTGGTGAGCACGTAGCCGTCGTCGCTGATGATGACGCCCGAACCGCTGCCGGAGGCGTCGCCGCCGGAGACGGAGATCGTGACGACGGAGGGGGTCGCCTGCGCAGCGACGGCCGTGACGAGGTTGACGTCCTCGGTGTCGTTGACGGTGACGGAGGTGGGGTTGGCGTGCTCGACGCCGGCGACCGAGCTGCTGCCCGCACCGCCGCCGATGAGCGACGTGATGCCGGCACCGGACACGCCGCCGACCAGCGCGGCGAGCGCCAGGGCCGCGACGGCGACGCCGGCGCGGCGGTTCCTCGGCTTCTTCTGCGCGTTCTGCGCGTTCTGCGCGGGAGGGGCCCACTGCTGGGTGCCCGGTCCCGTGGCCGCGGGGCCGAAGGCGGCGCCCGGGAGGTGGTGCGAGCCCGGGCTCGGCTGCTGCTGGGAGTACTGCTGCTGGGCGTACTGGCCGTACTGCGGCTGGGGCTGGCCCTGCTGCTGGGGGTGGCCGTGCTGCTGGGGGTGGCCCTGCTGCTGGTAGGCGGCGTGCTGCGCGCCGTGCTGCGCGTGGGCGGCGGCCTGCGGCGCGACCGGGGGCGCGAACTGCTGGCGCTCGCCGTGCTGCGGGTTCGCGGCGGGCTGCTGGGCCGAGTGGGCGGGCTGCTGGACCGGGGTCTGCGCGGTCGCGGCGTCGGGCCGCTGGGCCGCGGTCTGCGCGGTCGCGTCGGCGGCTGCCGGATGCTGCGGTTCGGCACCCTGCTGGCTCGCGTGCTGCTGCTGCTCCGGCGTCGAGCCCTCCTCGGCGGGGACGGACGCGCTGTCGTGCTGACGGTTCGGGTCGGTGTCACCGGCGCCGGTGTTCGGGTTCTCGTTCATCGGGGTTTCCTTTCAGGCGGAGCCAGCTTCCAGCGCACACCTGAATGAACTGTATGGCGATTCTGTGAGCGGGTTGGCCCTTGTCTATGGCGTTGCCAGCGCGATTCGCCGGGGGCGGAACGGAGGGGGCTAGAGGCGACCGAGGGCGCCGGCTCGCGTCCGATCCTCCGCATTGGGGCGCCTCGACGACAGCGGGGCATGCGGGCACGCGCCCCACTGTCGGCGAAGCGCCCCAACACCGCGTCGATGAGGATCGGAACGGGTGCGGAGGCGCTTCGCCGCATCGGCCAGCGTCCGGGAGCGCCTCTGCGAGCAGTCCGCCGTAGGACCCGCTCCGTTCGGGCTGCAGCGCTCGGTCAGCAGCCGGGGCCGCGGGTTCCCGTGCGGCAGTCCCGGTCGACGAGCACGGTGCCCGCGCGGCCGACCGTGATCTCGAACGAGCCGGACTCCGACACCAGGGTGCCGGGGACCGGCGTCCAAGGCCCGCCGCCGACGGAGTACTCCGCGGCGAAACGCACCGAGAGCGCCAGCGTGTAGACGCCGGGATCGTCGTAGACGTGGCTCGTCCTGGTGTCGGAGAACTCCGCCTGCCCGAGCTCGGCCCAGGTCGCGCCGCCGTCAGGCGTGCTCAGGGTCGACCCGTCGCCGCGGTCCCACAGGAACTCGACCGGCGTGAAGCGGACCTCCGCGGGCAGGCCCAGCAGCTCCCCGGATGCGGACACCGGCGCGTCGTCGGCCACCGGGTTGACGGGGAGCCCGGTGATCGCCCAATCGCCGGGCTCGGCGCTGAGGCGGTCGGCGCGCGGGGAGAAGGAGGCGAGGTCGTTGATCGTGACGGTGGGGGCTGGGCCGGGGGTGTCCTGGGGCGGCTGGTCCTCTCCCGCGAGGCATCCTTCTCCAGAGCCGACGACGTTCACCGGGAGGCAGTCGCGCGGGTCAGGCGCCTCGGGCTTCATCGACGGGGAGTCGTTCTTGCCCGGACCCGAACCAGTCGCCTCCGAGGAGCGCGACTGGTTGGCGTCAGAACGAGCACCAACTGCTCCGTCCAACGTCACAGTCCGACCGTCGCTGTCGCTCTCAATGACCGGGCAGGATCCGGCGACTTGCTGCAGTCTCCCGCACTCGGTGCCGCCAGCCCCGGAAGCTGCCGAGGCGGCACCTGGGAGGAGGCTTAGTAGCGTCACAACTGCGAGTGTCAGCAGAAGTTTGGACCGCGCCATAACTCATCCCTCGAGACCACGAGTGCGCCCGACGCTGTACTCGTCAATCCAATCTCGAACGGAAGGACCGGTGGCCGGCCCGGATCGGATACGGACTTTCCGTCGGCGTTGACCAAATCTGTGGCTGAGACGTCCTGACAAACGAAGATGGCTATCGATTCCGAGCCCTCAGAGGGGTTGCCACTCCAATGCTGCAGCTTGTCGATCACGAAGGTTGTCTCACCCTGGCTCCTGACGCCGCTGGACAGCGCTTCGGCGAACCCGGCCTTCTGAAGTTCGGCGGCCTGCCCGATGGCATATCGATCGAGTCGTTCGGGTTCCGCCCCTCCGTCTTTGAGGATGTCGTCGATGACTTTCACGTACGCGCGATAGACCTCCTCCGCCGCCGCCAGCGCCTCCTCTTCCGAGGCGAAGATGGGTTCGTCCGTCGGGGGCGCGACCGTCGGCTCCGGTTCAGGCTCGGGCGCGGTGCAGCCGGCGAATGCCACGGCGGTGAAGAGCGCGATCGGGGCGGCGGCGCGGCGGAGGAGCATGGCGTCACCGTAGCCGCACCCGCTGCTCCGCGAACCGGCCGTCCACAGGGTCATCGGCAGATGGGCGAGGCAGTGCCCTCGGCCAATCGCTCGACGACGAAGACCCAGCCCGTCTCGGGCGCGGCGACGAGGTCGACGGTCTGCTCGAGTCGGCCAAGCGTGCGGCCGCTGTCGCCGAGCGCCACGTGCTCGCCCTCCAGGCACACCTCGAGTTGCACCTGCGCCAGCTCGTCGCTCTGCTGCAGGATCGTGCCGCGCACCTCGCCCAGCTCCGGGACGGCGCCGAACGTGAGGCCGGCCGCGTGCAGGCGCTCGTTCAGGGATGTCTCTGCCGTGAGCAGCGACGGGTCGAGGTGAGCGCTCAGCGCACTCGGGTCCGCCCGGCCCGTGGCGACCTCGCCAGCGACGACGACGTAGTCCTGGTAGTCGGCGACCGCGACGCGCATGAGGTCCTCGTCACTGACGGGCTCCGCCGACGCGGTCGCGGACGAGTCCGGCGCTGTCGTCGGGGCAGCGACGTCGCCCCGACCGGGTCCCGGAATCGGCAGCAGAGCGCAGCCGGCGAGCGGGAGGGTGATGAGTGGGAGCAGGAGCGTCCGTGGGGTGTGCATGGCACGGGAACCTACGGGGCGGCGGCGCTGCCGGCGCCGTGCATCCGCTCTCCGTGAAGAGACGCAGGGCTGAGCAGCTGTGGAGGACGTGACGCCCACGGCACTAGCCTCGCGGTGGGCGGTCGCGCCGCTGGTGGACCGCCCGACCCCGAGCTCGACGTGAGGTAGCGATGGACATCCCCGGCCCCTGGCAGCGCACCGCCCGCGGCGCCCTGCTGCTCGACGACGCCGGCGAGCTGGCGACCACGATCTTCGCCGAGATGAGCGCCCTCGCCGCGGCGACCGGGGCGATCAACCTGGGGCAGGGCTTCCCCGATGAGGACGGCCCCTCCGAGGTGCTCGAGGCGGCGCGCCGGGCGATCGCCGACGGCGTCAACCAGTACCCGCCCGGGCCCGGCCTGCCGGCGCTGCGGGAGGCGGTCGCCGAGCATCAGCTGCGGTTCTACGGCATCCCGCTCGATGCTGCGCAGGTGCTCGTCACGGCCGGCGCGACCGAGGCGCTCACCGCGACGATCCTGGCGCTCGTCGACCACGGCGACGAGGTCGTCGTGCTCGAACCGTTCTACGACTCGTACGCCGCGGCCGTGGCCCTGGCCGGAGGCGTGCTCCGCACGGTGCCGCTGCGATGGCCCGGCTTCCGGCCCGACCACGACGAGCTGCGCGCCGCCGTCACCGACCGCACCCGACTCATCCTGATCAACACCCCGCACAATCCGACCGGCACGATGCTCGACCGCACGACCCTCGAGCTCGTCATCGACCTCGCGCACGAGCACGATGCCGTCATCGTCACCGACGAGGTCTACGAGCACCTCGCGTTCGACGCCCCGCACATCCCGATCGCCTCGCTGCCCGGCGGTTTCGAGCGCACCGTCACGATCAGCTCCGGCGGCAAGACCTTCAACACGACCGGCTGGAAGATCGGCTGGCTCAGCGGCCCCCTCGACCTCGTGCGCGCCATCACGGCGGTCAAGCAGTACCTCACCTACGTGAACGGCGCGCCGTTCCAGCCGGCGATCGCCGTCGGGCTGCGGCTGCCCGACGCCTTCTTCACGGGAGCAGCGGATGCGCTCCGCGCCAAGCGCGACCTGCTGAGCGCCAGCCTGCGCGAGGCCGGCTTCGCCGTCTCGACCCCGCAGGGCGGCTACTTCGTCGTCGCGGATGCGGCGCCGTTCGGCGTGACGGACGCTGCGGACTTCGCACGGCGGCTGCCCGAGCTCGCCGGCGTCGTCGGCGTGCCGTTGACGGCCTTCGTGCTGCCGGAGCATCGCGAGGGGTACCGGTCCCTCATCCGCTTCGCGTACTGCAAGCGGCCCGAGGTGCTGCAGGAGGCCGCAGGACGGCTGGCCGGCCTCGCGCGGGCCTGAGCGGATGCGATCACCCGTGCGATTCGGAGGAGCACCGAGGCCTCCGGCGCAGGGACGAGGGAATGCTCGCCGCGACGCAGGGCGAGATCAAGCCCTGATGCTTGATCTGCGGGGTTGCCGATTCGGACGATACCGCTGGCGGGGCTGATCTCCTCCGTTTCGCACAGGGGGCGGGGATGCGAAGCGCAGCGCGCGGCGCGGCCGCCGACTCGGGCTGCGTGGCGGTCAGCGGGGCGCGACCGTGAAGCGGCGCAGCCGGAGCGCTGGGTTCTCGGCGCGCACCGCGTCCAGCCGGGACCGCTCGAGCCAGGCGACGGCCGTGCCCTCCGACTCGCCCAGGCCGGCGAGCTCGACGCCCTTCGGGTCGATGACGAGGCTCGTGCCCACCCCGACCGGGGGGATGTGATCGGCGGCGACCGCGAAGGCCGTGTTCTCGATCGCACGCGCCGTGAGCAGCGTGCGCCAGTGGTGCTCCTTGAGCGGGCCGCGCACCCACTCGGCGGGCACGACCAGCACCTCCGCGCCCGCATCGACGAGGGTGCGGCTGACCTCGGGGAAGCGCACGTCGTAGCAGGTCTGCAGGCCCACGGCGAAGCCGTCCGCATCGAAGACCGCGGCCGCGCTGACCTCGCCCGCCTCCATCCAGTCGCTCTCGCGCACGCCGAAGGCGTCGTAGAGGTGCACCTTGCCGTAGCGGGCGACGACGTCGCCGCTCGGGTCGATCGCCACGACGGTGTTCGCGAAGCGCGCGGGGTCGGCTACGGTCGTGATGAGCCCGGCCACGAGGAACAGGTCGAGCTCGCGGGCGAGGGCGCCGAGCTCGGTGACGAAGGGACCGTCGAGGGTCTCGGCGTGCTCGACGTAGTGCGGACCGAGCTCGTCGCCGAAGTACGAGGCGTACTCGGGCAGCACGACGAGCCGGGCCCCGCGAGCGGCAGCGGCGCGCACCAGGCCGTCGATCGCGGCGAGGTTCGCGGCGCGGTCGGCGCCGGGCGCGAACTGGGCGATGCCGACGGCGAGTGAGTCGCTCATCCGGCCAGCCTAGGGGCGACGCCGTTCCTCGTCGCCCGGCGCACGGCGGGTACCCTCGACAGGGGCGCATCCGCCCATCCTCCCCTCCTCACGAAAGCAGCAGCGTGCCCGCGACCAGCAACCCCGAGACCTACCGTGTGACCATCGGCAGCCAGGAGACCGACCTGCCCATCGTCGAGCTCGGTCAGGGCGAGCGGATGGCGCTGATGATCACGGTCGACATGGGTGTGGGCTTCATGGCTCGTGCCGGCGAGGACCTGGCGGCGCTGCTGCGCGACCTGCGCCCGGACGTGATCGCGGCGCCGGCGACGCTCGGCATCCCGCTCGCCCTCGAGGTCAGCCGCGCGCTCGGCCACGAGGACTACGTCGTGCTGCAGAAGAGCCGCAAGTGGTATCTGCGCGACAGCCCGCGCCTCGACGTGAACTCGATCACCACGCAGGACACGCAGACGCTCATCCTCGACAAGAGCCGCATCCCGCTCGTGCGCGGCAAGCGCGTCGTCGTCGTGGACGACGTGCTCTCGACCGGTGCGAGCGTGGCGACCAGCGTCGAGCTGCTCGAGCAGGTGGGCGCCGAGGTCGTCGGCATCGGCGCGATGCTCACCGAGAGCGACCTCTGGGTGGAGCGCCTCGGCGCCCACGCGGCGAACGTGCGCGCCCTCGGCGAGGTGCCGTTCCCGGTGCCGCCGCAGGGCTGACCTGCCGTTGCGGTCGCGGAAATGGCGCCCTGCCGCCGTTCCGGGCTCAGTAGGGCGTGCCGCCCGCGTCCGCGTTGACCGCCTGGCCGCGGATCACGTACGCGGCGTCCGAGAGCAGGAACGAGTACACCGCGGCGACCTCCTCGAGCGCGGTGTGACGGCCCAGCTGGGTCGCGACCATCTTGTCGAAGATCGACGCCGCATCCTCGCCGACGATCTCGGAGTACGCATCCGCCACCTCGCGCAGCATGGCCGTCGGCAGGCCGCCGGGGCACACGCAGTTGACGTTGATGTCGTGCGGGGCGAGGCTCTCGCTGAGCACGCGGGTCTGGCTGATGACCGCCGCCTTCGTGGCGCTGTAGGCGAGCGAGTCGGCGTGACCGACCTTGCCGGCCTCGCTCGCGGTGTTGACGATCGCGCCGCGCACGCCGTCCTCGATCATCGCCTTCGCCACGCGGCGCGAGACCTCGTAGGTGCCGATGAGGTTGATGTCGACGAGGCGGCGCCAGTCGCTCCAGCTGATCTCGAGCGGGTCGGCGTGGAGCACGATGCCGGCGATGTTCGCGACGCCGTCGAAGCCGCCGAGCCCCGTCCGAGCGGCGTCGACGGCGTCGGCGATCGACTGCTCGTCGGCGACGTCGATGCGCCCGTGGCCGGCGAGGCCGAGCTCCGCCGCGGTCGCCGCAAGCTCGCCGTCGAGGATGTCGACGGCCCAGACGGATGCGCCCTGCGCGGTCAGCAGCGCTGCGACGGCCTTGCCGAGCCCGCGCGCCGCCCCGGTGACCAGGTAGCGCTTGCCGGCATGGCTCGGCAGCACCGGGGGCAGGCGCAGCGGGTGCACGCCGGAGCTGTCGATGGTGGAGAACTTGCTCACGCTCAGACCTCCAGCAGCCGCTCGGTGAGCAGCGCGCCGAAGTCCTCGCCGCATTCGAGGACGACGCGCACGTTCGCATCCTCGGGCTCGATGTCGAAACCGCGCCACATGGTGCGGGCGTCGACGACGGTCGAGCCCTGCTCGGGGCCGTCGCTCACGTCGACGAAGGTCGGCAGCTTCGGCGCCACGGTCGGCACGATGTCGCCGGTCGCGATGGCGGCGGCGAGGGGGTCGTGCAGGGCGCACTGGGGGCTGCCGAAGATGGTCTCGTAGAAGCCGAAGTAGAAGCGCAGCATCTCCCCGATGGAGCTCACGGCGCGGTTGCCGTCCGACTCCAGTCGGGCGCGCTGCTCGGCGTGCAGCACGTTGCGCATGGTCACGTCGAGCCCGACCATCGTGATGTCCCAGTCGGCCGCGTAGACGAGCGCCGCGGCGTCGATGTCGTTGGCGGTGTTCGCATCCAGTCGAGCGGAGTTGGTGCCCGGCACCAGCACGTTGCCGCCCATGGTCGTGACCTTCCCGACCAGCCTGGGCAGCTCGGGCTCGAGCTGCAGGGCCAGCCCCAGGTTGGTGAGCGGGCCGACCGCGACGATGTGCAGCTCGCCCTCGTGCTCACGGGCCTTGCGCACGATCATCTCGGCCGCGGTGAGATCGGCCTCGGGGTCGCGGCCGGCGCGGGGCAGCTCCACCTCGCCGATGCCGTTGACGCCGTGCACGAAGGCGGCGTCCTCGCCGAGCCGTCGGCCCATCGCGGCGTCCGGCCCGGCGGCCACGGGCACGTCGCCGCGGCCGAGCAGCGCGAGCAGATCGCAGGTGTTGCGAGCAGCCTGGCGGGTGTTGACGTTGCCGAAGATGCTCGTCGCGGCGACGAGGTCGACCTCCGGATGCGTCGCCATCCAGGCGACGGCGAGGGCGTCGTCGATGCCGGTGTCGACGTCGAGCAGGTAGGGGCTGGGCATGGTGCGCTCCGTGGGCTCAGGCGGTGACGAGCGCGACGCCGCCGCGGCGGCGGCGCAGCGCGGCGATCGCGACGAGGGCGATCAGGGTGACGAGGTAGGGTGCGGCGTCGGCGAACTGCACCGGCAGCCCGAACGACTGCAGGCGGATGCCGACCGCATCCACGTAGGCGAAGAGCGCGAGCACGCCCACCAGCGGCAGCACGCGGCCGTTCGCGAGCAGCACGGCGACGACCACGATCCATCCGCGCCCGGCCGACATGTTCTCGGTGAAGAGCACGACGTTGCCCAGAGAGAGCTGCGCGCCGGCGAGGCCGCCGAGCACGCCCGAGACGAGCACCGCGGCCGTCTGGTAGCGCGCGGGGCTGATGCCGAGGGTCGCCGCGGCGCCGGGCTTCATGCCCACGCCACGCAGCCGCAGGCCCGAGCGCGTGCGGCTCAGGTAGAGCTGCATCGCGACGGTGGCGAGGATCGCGACGTAGCCGAGCACCGTGAGCGAGCTCAGCATCGAGCCGAGCCACGGCACGTCGCCGAGCAGCGGCAGGCGGATGGCGTCGAGCCCGTCGGTGCCGGGCTGCTGGAGCGACCCGCGCACGCCGAAGATCGCGAAGAGCAGGAAGCTCGTGAGCCCGACGACGAGCAGGTTCACCGAGATGCCGATGACGATCGGGTCGGCGCCGCGCACGATGCCGCCGAAGGAGAGCGGCGAGGCCACGATGACGCCGCTGACGATCGCGATCGCGACGCCCGCGATCGCGCTGCCCGTGAGCACGCTGCCGGCGAGGCCGCCGAAGGCGCCGGCGAGCATGATGCCCTCAAGCGAGACGTTGAAGACGCCGACCCGGTGGCAGATGAGACCGCCGAGGCCGAGCAGCAGCAGGGGCACGAGGCTGCGCACCAGCGCCGCGAAGGTCTCGGGGGCGATGAGGATCTCGAGCATCTCAGCCCTCCTTCACGGTCGTGGTGTCGCGCGGGGTGGGCGCCGCATCCGGTACCTCCTCGATCCGCTCCCCCGTCGCCGCGGCCTCGGCGCGCCTGCGCAACCGCTGCGTGACGTAGGGGATGCCGAGGCGCAGCACGACGAGGAAGATGACGAGCGCCTGGATGATGGAGGCGATCGCCGGCGAGAGCGCGAACGTCCGGTTGAGCTCCTCGCCCCCGACCTGCAGCATCGAGAAGAAGAACCCGGCGAGCACGGCGCCGATCGGCGAGCTGCGGCCGAGCAGCACCACCAGGATCGCCGTCATGGCGTAGCCGGTGGCCTCGAACTGGCCGTCGAGCAGACGGAAGTTGGTGCCGAGCACGACGAGGGCGCCGATGAGGCCGGCGAGCCCTCCGCTGATCGCCAGGCTCGTGAGCACGACGCGGCTGCTGCGGATGCCGACGTTGCGCGCGAAGGCGCCGTTCAAGCCGGTGACGCCCGCTTCGAAGCCGGTCGCCGTGCGGCGGTTGAAGAGGATCGTCGCGATGACGAGCAGGATCACGACGACGAACGACCAGTTGAGGCCCCGAGCGGCGAGCAGCAGCACGTCGTTGCGCTCGAGCGCCTGGCCCATCGCCTCGCCGAGCGGACTCCGCGCGGGCACGAGCGCGCTGATCTGCAGGTCCTCCGAGATGGTCGGCGTCGCCTGATCGCTCGCGGACGGCGGCTTGAGCAGCGAGATGACGTACGAGACGCCGGCGATGCCGATGTAGTTGAGCAGCAGGCTCGTGACCAGCACGGGCGGCCCCAGGGTCACCTGGATGACGCCGGGCACCGTGCCCCATGCCGCGCCCGCGACGACGCCCGCGGCGCACGCGGCCAGGATGCCGAGCACGCCGGTGCCGGGGAGCGCGAGCGCGGTGACCACGCTGGCGAGCCCGCCGACCAGGAACTGCCCCTGGCCGCCGAGATTGAAGACACCGGCGCGGAACGAGTAGATGAGCGCGATCGACAGGCCGACGAGCGGCACGGACCGCTGGAGCGTCGTGACGAGGCCGCGCCCGGTGAGGGAGCCCTCCAGCAGCGTGCCGTAGACGGCGAAGGGGTTCTGCCCGATCGCGACGAGCAGCACGCCGACCGCGACGAGCGCGCCGAGGATCGACACCGTCACGGTGCCCGTGAGCGCGGCGAGCACGCGGCGGCCGAGCACGGCCGGGTCCCGTCGCCGTGCAGCGGTGGTGACGGCGGTCATCGTGCCGTCCCTCCTTCCGCGGCCGAGGCCGCCTCCTCGGCGAGCGCCGTCTCGTAGGGGACGCCGGCCATCATCAGCCCCAGCAAAGGCACGGTGGCCTCGGCGGACGGGATCACGGCCATGACCCGGCCCTCGAACATGACCGCGATGCGGTCGGAGAGGTTGAGCACCTCGCTGAGCTCGCTCGAGACGAGCAGCACGGCGCCCCCGCGGGCGCGGTACTCGTCGAGCTCGCCGTGGATCGACTCGATGGCGCCGATGTCGACGCCGCGGGTCGGCTGCTCGGCGACGAGGAGCGGCGCGTCGTGACCGAGCTCCCGCGCGACGACGATCTTCTGCAGGTTGCCGCCCGAGAGGGTGCCGACGGCGACGGCGGGGCCGGCGATCCTCACGCCGAACCGGCGGATCAGGCGCTCCGCGTGCTCGACCATCCGCTTCGGCTGCAGCAGTCCGCGCTCGCGCAGCGGCGAGCGGCGGTGGTAGCCGACCGCGAGGTTGAGCACGGCGTCGCCGAGCGGGGCGCTGCCGGTGACGTGCCGGTCCTCGGGGATGTGCGTGAAGCCGAGGTCGCGTCGGCGGCGGTTGTCCGCGCCGTCGACGTCGGTGCCGGCAATGCGGATGCGACCCGAGCGCAGCGGATGATGACCGCCGATGGCCGCAGCGAGCGCGTCCTGCCCGTTGCCGGCCACGCCGGCGATGCCGACGATCTCGCCCGCCCGCACGCTGAGCGAGACGTCGTCGACGGCGGTGCGGCCGTCGACCTCGACGGTGACGCCCTCGACCTCGAGCACGGGAGCGCCCGGCGCGCTGCGCGCGAGGCGCTGGCTGAGCTCGACGTCGCGCCCGGTCATGTGCCGCGAGATCTCGCGCGGGCTCGTCTCGGCGGTCACGAGCGAGGCCGTGACCCGGCCGTCGCGCAGCACGGTGACGCGGTCGGCGACGGCCATGACCTCGTCGAGCTTGTGGGTGATGAAGATGATCGACTTGCCGGCGGCCCTCAGCGAGCGCATGACCTCGAAGAGCCCCTCGCTCTCCTGCGGGGTGAGCACGCCGGTGGGCTCGTCGAGGATGAGGATGCGCGCATCGCGGTACAGCGACTTGAGGATCTCGACGCGCTGCAGCACGCCCACGGGCAGGTGCTCGACCCGCTCCCCGACCGGCACCTGCAGCCCGTAGCGCTCGGCGAGGTCGCCCACCTCGGCGGCGGCGGCGCGTCGGTCGACCAGGCCGAGGCGCCCGGGCTCCGCGCCGAAGACGACGTTCTCCGCCACCGTGAGCTCGGGGAACAGGTTGAAGTTCTGGAACACCATGCCGAGCCCGGCGGCGATCGCGTCGGTCGGGTCCTTGAAGGATCGGCGCTCGCCGCCGACGACGATGGTGCCCTCATCCGGTTGCACGAAGCCGTAGAGGATCGACACGAGGGTCGACTTGCCGGCGCCGTTCTCGCCGATCAGCGCGTGGATCTCGCCCTGTTCGACCGCGAGGGAGATCCCGCCGTTCGCCACCACCTTCGGGTAGCGCTTGGTGATGCCGGAGAGTTCGAGGGCTCGCATGCCTTGCCGATCGGATCTGGTGCGGGAACGGGATGAGGAGGCGGTGCCGCGCGGCGCCGCCTCCCCTCGATGCTGTCGGTGTCAGCCGGCCAGGATGGGGTCCGGCACCTCGATGTCGCCCGCGACGATCTGGTCGCGCACGGCCGAGACCGCTTCGATCACCTCGGGGTGCTCGGCGATGACGCAGCCGCTGTCGGCGACGCCCTCCTCGAGACCGGTCAGCGAGAGGCCACCCGAGGCGAGGTCGTAGACGGTCGACTCGCCGCCGGGCTCGCCGTCGGTGATCTTGGTGAGCAGATCGAGGACCACGACGTCGATCTTCTTGATGACGTTGTCGACGACGACGCCCTCGGCCTGGCCGCACTGGTTGATGTCGACGCCGTAGGCGAAGGCGCCGCGCTCCTGCGCCGCCTCGAAGACGCCGCCGTTGCCGCCGGCCGTGGCCGCGAAGACCTGATCCGCGCCGCCCTCGAGCGCGGCGAGCGCGTTCTCCTTGGCGCCCACCGGGTCGGCGAACGGGTTGTCGCCGCCCACGAAGCTCTGGTTGTCGGTGATGGCCGCGTCGACGCTCTGCGCGCCGAGCGCGAAGGAGTCGGTGTAGCGGTTGATGAACGGGGTGTCGAGCGCGCCGACCGAGGCGACCGCGCCGGTCTGCGTCAGGTGGCCCGCCTCGACGCCGGCGAGGTAGGCGCCCTCGTACTCGGCGAACTGGCCGCAGTAGAGGTTGCTCGGCAGGTCGCCCTCGACGACGGGGCAGTCGTCGATGAGCACGAAGGGCTGCTCGGGGTTGTCGGTCGCGTACTCGAGGGCGAACTTGGTGAGCTGGAAGGTCGTGAGCACGATGGCGTCGGGGGCCTCGTCGAGGGCCGCCTCGATGTTCGAGCGCATGGTCTGCTCGGTGCCGTCGCTCTCGAAGGTCTTGGCGGTGCCGCCGAGCTCCTCGGCCGCGGCCTTCGTGCCGGCGTCGCCGAGCTTGAGGAACTCGTTGATGCCGAGCGCCTCGGGGGTGATGTAGACGAAGCTGGGGCCGTCGGACGACGTGCCGCCGGTGGTGCCGGTCGAGCAGGCGGTCAGCGCCAGCGCGCCGAGCGCGACGGCGGCGACGCCGAGACGGGATGCCTTGAACACGGGGACTCCTCGGGTGAAGTGGGTGCTGTGCGGTGCGGGACGGGGTGCTCCCGTTGCAGGGTATTCGAGCCCATGTTGCACGCGCGTTACGCGCTGCACGCGTGCATGACCCGGAATGACGATAACGGGGCGGGCGGACGCGCACGAGACGTCCGTCCGGGGCAAGCGGCGGCGCATCCGCTCGGCCGTACGATGCTGGGCATGACCCTGCGTTTCGAGGGCGCGCTCGTGCGCGCCGGCCGGCCCGATCTGCTCGACGCGCGGATCGAGACGGGAGCGGACGGCCGCATCCGCTCGCTCGAGGCGCTGCCGGCGGGCACGGCCCCGCGGCGCGTGCTGGTGCCCGGCTTCGCCAACGGCCACTCGCACGCGGGCATGGCCGCGCTGCGCGGCCTGGGCGACGGACTGCCCCTGCTGGAGTGGCTGGAGGTCGTGATGGCCGCCGAGTCGCTGCTCACCGAGGACGACGTGCTGTGGAGCCTGCGGCTCGCGCTCGCCGAGATGATCCGCGGCGGCACGACCGCGGTGGCCGACGCCTTCTTCTGGAACGAGCGCCTCGTCGAGGCGGCGGTCGAGGCGGGCATCCGCATCGCACCGGGCGTCGCCGTGTTCGGGCCCGAGGGCGTGCCCTACGCGGCCGCCGGCGGTCAGCCGCTCGACGGACAGATCGCGATGGCCGAGCGGATCGGCGAGGCGTTCCGCGGGCATCCGCTCGTGCGCCCCACCTACGGCGTGCACGCCGTCTACACGAGCGGACCCGAGGTGTTCGCCAGGGTTGCGGAGCACGCCGCGGGCAACGGCATGGGCGTGCAGGTGCACCTCTCCGAGTCGCCCACCGAGGTCGCCGAGGCGCTCGCGGCCCGTGGCGAGACCCCGGTGCAGACGGCGGCGCGCACCGGCTTGCTCACCCCGTCGACGATCGTCGCCCACGCCGTGCACACCACCGACGACGACCTGGCGCTCATCGCCGCCAGCGGTGCGAGCGTCGTGCACAACCCCGGCAGCAACCTCAAGCTCGGCAGCGGCATCGCCCGCGTCACGCGCATGCGCGAGGCGGGCATCCGGGTGGCGCTCGGCACCGACGGCCCGGCCTCCAACGACGCCCTCGACCCGCTGCGCGAGCTGCGTCTCGCCCTGCAGCTGCAGCGCGGCTCGCTGGAACGGGCGGATGCGCTGAGCGTCGACGACGCACTGGCGATGCTCACCGTGAACGGCTACGAGGCGCTCGGCTTCGAGCCGACCGCGCTGGAGCCCGGCGACCCCGCCGACCTCGTGGCGGTCTCCGCGGACTCGGTGCACGCCGAGCCCTTCCACTCCCCCGCCGGCTACCTCGGCTGGGTCGCGACCGGCGCCGACGTCACCGACGTCGTCGTGGCCGGACGGCCCCTGCTGCGGGATGGCGAGCTGCTGACCCTCGACGAGGAGCGCATCCGCTTCGAGGTCGCGAGGATCGCGGCGCGGCTGCGCTGAGCCGTCAGCCCTCGCGCGCCTCGAGCAGCCCGAGGAACTCGTCGGCCCAGGCCACCTGCCGCGCCAGCTTCTCACGCCGCTGCAGCGCCTCGGTGTGGAAATCGGCCAGGCGACGAGCGGATGCGGGATCCTGCGGCGCGTCGATCGCGGCCAGGAGCTCGCCCATCTCGTCCAGCGTGAAGCCGAGCGGCTTCATGCGGCGGATGAGCAGCAGGCGCTCGAGGTCGCCCTCGGTGTAGAGGCGGAAGCCGCCGTCGCTGCGCCCGGACGGCTTCAGCAGACCGACCTCGTCGTAGTGGCGGATGGTGCGCAACGAGAGCTCGGCACGGTCGGCGAGCTCGCCGATCTGCATCATGTCCACCCGAGCACCCTCCCGTCACCGCAACCTTACCCTTACGTTAGGGTAGGGATTCGCGGCCACTCGGACCGCACCTCATTCTCCCCGCTCGAACGGACGCCCCGTGACGCCCTCATCCCGCCCCCTCGGCGTGCTCGCCGTGCTCCGCAGCCCGCGGCTGCTCCTGCGCGAGGCGCTCGCCGGCCTCGTCGTGGCGCTCGCCCTCATCCCCGAGGCCATCTCGTTCTCCGTGATCGCCGGGGTCGACCCGCGGGTCGGGCTCTTCTCCTCCGTCGTCATGGCGATCGCGATCGCGATCGTCGGCGGCCGCCCCGCCATGATCAGCGCCGCCACGGCCGCCGTGGCGCTCGTGGTGGCGCCCATCGCGCCGCAGTACGGCATCGACTACCTCATCGCCACGATCCTGCTCGGCGGGCTCATCCAGATCGTGCTCGGCCTGCTCGGCGTCGCCAAACTGCTGCGCTTCATCCCCCGCAGCGTCATGACCGGCTTCGTCAACGCGCTCGCGATCTTCGTCTTCACCGCGCAGCTGCCGCACCTCATCGACGTGCCGTGGGTCGTCTATCCGCTCGTCGCCGGCGGACTGCTCGTCGTGCTCCTGCTGCCGAAGCTCACCAAGGCGGTGCCCGGTCCCCTCGTCGCGATCGTGCTCGTGACCGTGGTCGCCGTGGTCGCGAACCTCGACGTGCCGACGGTCGGCGACCAGGGCGCCCTGCCCGACGTGCTGCCCGTGCTCGGGCTGCCGCAGGTGCCGCTCACGCTCGAGACGCTGCAGATCATCGGGCCGTACGCGCTCGGCATGGCCGTCGTCGGCCTGCTCGAGTCGCTCATGACCGCGAAGCTCGTCGACGAGATCACCGAGACGGGCTCGTCGAAGACCCGCGAGTCGTGGGGCCAGGGCGTCGCCAACATCGCCTCGGGGCTGTTCGGCGGCATGGGCGGATGCGCGGTGGTCGGCCAGACGATGATCAACGTGAAGACCTCCGGCGCGCGCAGCCGGGTCTCCACCTTCCTCGCCGGCGCCTTCCTGCTGGCGCTGCTGCTCGCGCTCGGCCCGATCGTCGGGCTGATCCCGATGGCCGCCCTCGTCGCCGTCATGATCGTGGTCGCGGCTGCGGCCTTCGACTGGCACAGCATCCGCTCCTCCACGCTGCGGCGCATGCCGCTCGGCGAGACCGCCGTGATGGTGCTCACCGTCGCCGGCACCGTGATCACGCACAACCTGGCCATCGGCGTGGGCCTCGGCGTGCTCGCCGCGATGGTCGTCTTCGCCCGCAGGGTCGCGCACTTCGCGACCGTGACGCTCGTCGCGCGCGACGACGACGAGGCGCGCTACCGGGTGGAGGGCGAGCTCTTCTTCGCCTCGAGCAACGACCTCGTGCAGCAGTTCGACTACGCCGCCGACCCCGCGTCGATCGTGATCGACCTCAGCGGATCGCACGTCTGGGACGCCTCGACGGTCGCCGCCCTCGACGCGGTCGCCGAGCGCTACCGCCGCCACGGCGCGACCGTGCGCTTGGAGGGCATGAACGAGGCCAGCAGCCGCTTCCACGGCCGCCTCGCCGGCACCCTCGGCAGCGCGGAATGAGCGCACGAGCGGATGCGTTCACCCTCACGTGATCGCCGAGCTCTACACCTCCGCCTTCTGCGGCCCCTGCCACGCGACCCGCGCGGTGCTCGCCGAGGCGTCGCGGCTCGTGCCGGCACTCGAGGTGCGCGAGCTCGACGTGGTGCGCCACGAGGAGCGGGCCGTGGCGGAGTCGATCCGCAACACGCCGACCGTCATCCTGCGCGACGACGCCGGCGCGCAGGTTCTGCGGGCCGAGGGCGTGCCCACCGTGCCGCAGGTGCTGCAGGCGGTGGCCGCGGCGCTGTGACCCGAAGCCGCCGCTCATGGCGGAATGCCCGGTTCCTGACGGAACCGGGCCTTCTTTGTTGACCTCATCATGCTGCACTCGAAAGTGAACCTGCCTGAGGTCACGCTGGGCGACGCTCGCTCTGATCAGCCCATTCGCATCCACGCCATCGATTGGAGGCTTGGCGCTGAGACGGTCGACAAGCTCATTGAGTGGTACAAGACGGGCGAGATCCTGATCGACCTTGCCGAAGAGCATGGCGTCAGTAAGACGGCGCTCGCAGACCTATTCCGTCGCCACGACGTCCAGCTGCGTCGCCGAGCAATTGACGTCTTGACGGCCAAGAACGCCGAGGCGCTCTACGCAGCCGGCCTCTCGCTCGCAGCACTCTCCGAGAAGATGGGGCTCCTCTGACCTGTCCCGGGTTTTCCGGACGGTTCTCGTGTGTTGATCATGCCGCGGCGGGAGCCGCGGTGTGAAGGGTTTCGTACTCGATCGGGGTGACGTAGCCGAGCGCGGAGTGTCGCCGGCGCGGGTTGCAGAACGCCTCGATCCACTCGAGCATCGCGTTCGCGAGCTCGGCCCTGGTGGCCCAGCCTCGCCGGTCGAGGAGCTCGATCTGCATCGAGCCGAAGAACGACTCCATCAGCGCGTCGTCATACGCGGAAGCGACCCGGCCCATCGACCCCATGAGTCCCGCTTCGCGCAGCCGCGACCCGAACAGCCACGACGTGAACTGAGCGCCGCGGTCCGCGTGAACGATCGTGCCGACGGGTTTGCGCCGCCACCTGGCCATGTCGATCGCGTCGACGACGAGTTCAGTGCGCAGGTGATCGGCGATCGACCAGCCCACGCAGCGCCTCGAGAACACGTCGATCACGGCAGCGCAGTACACCCATCCCTCGTCGGTGCGGTGCTGCGTGATGTCCATCACCCAGAGCTTGTCCGGGGCGTCCGCGGCGAAGACCCGCTTCACGTGATCCTCGAACACCGCCGGCAGCCGCCCGGCACCGCCACGACGCCACTTCCGATGGTGAACACCCTGCAACCCGGCCAAGCGCATCAGCCGGCCGACCCGGCCGCGCCCGATCCGCAGCCGCCTGCCGAGGACCAGCTCGGCATGCACCCGCCGCACCCCATACGTTCCTCGCGCGAGCGCATGCAGATCACGGATCGTGTCAATCAGATGCGCATCATCGAAAACACGAGCCGACGGGCCGCGAGAAGCCCACTCGCAGTAACCCGACCTCGACACGTTCAGCACCCGGCAGGCCACCGCGACGGGGAACCCGTCACGGCTGAGCTCGTGGACCAACCGGAACCCTATTTTGGAAGAACGTTCTCCCGCGCGAAAGACGCCGACGCTCGCTTCAGGATCTCGAGCTCCATCGCCTGCACCCGGTTCTCACGCCGCAACCGCACCAGCTCGGCACGCTCGTCCCGAGCCAGCCCCTCGGCACGGCCCTCCTCGACCTCGGACTGCGCCATCCACCGTCGCAGCCCCGACTCGCTGATCCCGAGATCACGAGCGATCTCAGCAACCGGCCTCTCACCCGACCGGGCGAGCTCGACCGCCCTCCGACGGAACTCCTCAGACTTCGCAGCAGGCATCACGGACTCCTGTCCAGGACGACCATCGCCCCAACTCAGGTGCCCGGAAAACCCGGCACAGGTCAGGACACGTCAGTAGGGGTGCCGAGAGAGAGGGTCCCTCTTCCCCCAAAACGTGGGCCACCCCAGTGGCCACCCCAGCAAATTAGGGCTCCGACCAACCGCAGCACCTGAGCGCCACCCCGACAGCGCCGCCGTCACAGCCCGCATGCGCGGGAATGGAGGTCCACCCCGCGGACGAGACGAGGAACCATGACCAGCCTGCACGGCGCCGACACCGAGGCGGAGCTCCTCGAACGCGTCGCCGCGGGTGACACCGCTGCGTTCGCCGAGATCTACGACCGGCACTCACCCACCTTGTACCGCCTCCTCCTTTCCCACGGTTCAGACGGCAACGACGCAGAACGCATCCTCCAAAAAACCTTCCTCGGACTCTGGTTCCTCGCGCCACGACTCCGCAGCAGCATCCCCGCGCGGGAACACCTCGAACACCTACTCGAACAACACCATGCAGGGGCGTGAGGAACGAACTGGTGACAAGTTCGGTTCAGGCCGCGAGTGTGAGCGGCTCGGTTTGCTTGGTCTCGAACTCGATGGGCGTCAACCCGCCGAGGGCGTCCTGAGCGCACTGGCGGTGATACTTCCGCTCGATCCGGACAACGATCGCGAGCCGCAGCTCCTGCCGACTCGCCCACCGCTGCTGGTTGAGAACGTTCGTCTGCAGCAGCGACCAGAACGACTCCATTGCCGCGTTGTCTCCGGCGGCGCCGACTCTGCCCATCGAACCGACCATGTCGTGACGGCGCAGTTCGCGGGCCATGGCCCGGCTGCGAAGTTGGCCGTCTTCAACCGGTCGGCCTGCAGGATGCAGCCGGCAACCTCGCCGCGGCGGGCGACGGCGCCTCGGACGGCGTCGACGGTGAGCTTCGCGGTCATCCGATCCGAGATGGAGCAGCCGACGATCCGGTTCGAGTGGACGTCCTTGATCGCGCAGCAGTAGAATTTGCCCTCGGCAGTGCGATGTTCGGTGATGTCGGTGAGCCAGAGTCGGTTCGGCGCGTCGGCGCGGAACACCCGTTGCACGTGATCGTCGAACACCGGCGGGCCGGCCTTCCTGCCCTTCCCGCAGCGGCGGCGCTGCGCGGACGAGAGCATCCCGGCCTGAGAGCACAGCTTCCACGCAGTCCGCCGACTCATCCGCCACCCTGCCCGCCGCGCCTCATCGGCCAAGTAGCGGTAGCCGAACGTCGGATCGTCGACGTGGTGCGCGTCATGCAGCGCGTTGATCCGATACGCGCGGAGCACATCGGCGTCCCGGACCGGGTCGTTGCGCCAGCGGTAGTAGGGCTGTCTTGCGAACTTGAGGACCCGGCACGACACGGTCACGGGAATCCCCGCGTCGGCGAGCTCAGCAACGAGCGGGCACGTCATGTTGGGGAGCCACCGAGTTTCAGGTTCGCCTGCGACAGATACGCCGCCCTCGCGGCGTCTCGCGACCGCGACGACATCCTCGCGGAACTCCCGGGGATAGGGGCCGGGCATGATGACATCCTTCCCGCCAGCGCCTCCCGGCACTAACGATCAGTTGTCACCACTTCGTTCCTCACGCCTGAGCGTTTACGGCGCTCGAGGAGCCACTCCGGGAAGTACGTGCCGGAGCGCAGCTTCGGGATCGCGACATCGATCGTGCCGGCCCTCGTGTCGAGGTCGCGGTGCCGGCACCGGCGACTGGAAGGACGAGTACAACCGTCACCGCCGGGACTCATCGCTCGGCTACTTGCCCCAGCCGAGTACGCTCGGCTACTTGCCCCCAGCCGAGTACGCTCGGCAATGCACCCATCACATCGAAACCGACGACTCACAGAACGTCCGGACCGAATGAAGGGGTGGCCCACCGGCTCTACCGAGCATCGAGCCGGATCATCGACGCATGGCAGAGACCGCAGTCGAATCGCTCGCTTCACTCATCGAACGAAGCACGGTTGCCATGCCGCGCAGAGTACAAAGCTCTTTCAAGCTGGTCGAGGGCGGCTCTTCCTGACGAAAGCTCGATATCATGAACGTGCCGTACCCGTCGAATCAGGAGCGTCGACGCATTAGCGGCGGTCCCTGATGTCCACGGAAGAAATCGCTTCACACCGTTCTTGGATTGCATCTACCACGGCTCGGGTCGCGGCCCTGCTTCTTGAGGAGCGAGACGACAAGAGGCTGATCGAACGCTCGGGTAGCTCCGGGAGCCGCGTGAGTGCAACTGGCACGTCGTCGGGTACCGCAAGCGCCGGCAGCAAGGCTACGACTCCGCGCTCGAGAACGGCATCGATGAGGAGATCATCGCTCGTGAACCGACCAATCACGTCTGGCACGAAATCGGCTCGCGCAGCGGCCGATTCAAGCAGGTCTGAAAGATACGTGCCGGGGCGATTTGATGCCCAGCGCGCGGATGCAAGAGCGCGAAGCTCCTGCTCACGGTGCTCCATGAACGGGTGATCCTTCGCTGAGACCACAACGACGGGGTCGTTCAAGAGCAGTCCCGATGCGGAGCCGCTCGTGTCTCCCGCCGGCGTCAGGTCAGCAATCACGGCAAGATCGAGCATCCCAGCATGCAACGCCGGCCGGCTCTCGTGCGGGTCGAGCTCACTGATCTCGATGCGCAGGCGCGGCCATCGCTTCTCAAGACGTCGCAAAGCCGGTATGACAATGCGGTTCAGAGCGCTGCTGAACGCCGCCAGGCGAACGGTACCTACCGGCTCGTCGACCCCTTCGGTGACCTCGGCCCGCGCCAAATCCATGAGTTCGAGAATCTCGCGACTTCGTCGCACGAGCACACGCCCTGGAGGCGTCAGAACCAGGCCACGGCCATGTCGCTCGAGCAAGGCGGCGCCGACTTCGCGTTCAAGAAGGGAAAGCTGCTGGGAGACCGAGGACGGACTCAGGCGCTGAGCGTCGGCGACTCCGCGCACCGTGCCGTTCTCGGCAAATGCGATGAGAAGGCGCAATCGACGAGGCTCAAGCATAAGAACAACCGTTCGTTTCGAGTGAACAAAGTGTTGCATATGTTCCCCTTGGACGAACGCCGAGTGCCACATAGTCTCGGTCGGTCTGCAATTTTCACAAAGGATTGGTTTGCCCGCGCTCTCGTTTTCCCGCATCGCGGCACCGGCAGTCGTCGGCGGTGTCTTCTGTCTGCAACTCGGTGGGGCCATTGCACGCCAGCATTTCGAGGATGTCGGGGCCATCGGCGCCACCTTCCTCAGATTGCTTATCGCCGCGATCATCCTGATGATCCTCATGAGGCCACGCATGTTCCGGTGGGACCGGTCGACCTGGCTTGCTGCAGTGCTACTTGGGCTTGCGCTTGGGGCAATGAATCAACTCATTTATCTAGCGATGGATCGCATTCCTTTAGGGATAGCCATCACGATCGAATTCCTCGGGCCGCTAACACTCGCTCTTGTGCAGCTGCGTCGTTGGGTCGAGTTTGTCTGGGCTGCTCTCGCCTTGTTCGGCGTGGTACTCATTGGCTTTCAAATAGTCGACGGGCTCGACGCTTTCGGCGTTCTTCTCGCCCTCGCCGCGGGTGCGTGTTGGGCAGGGTACATCTTGGCAAGCGCCAATCTCAGCCGTCGGTCCAAAGCTGGTAGTGGCGGGCTCGCCGTGTCGATGCTCGTCGGAGCGATTGCGGCCGCGCCTCTCGGAGCAGGCGATGCATCACAGGCACTGCGCGACCCCGTCCTGCTACTCATCTTCGTTGCGGTGGCACTGATGTCTTCGGTGGTGCCTTATTCCATCGAGTTGAAGGCGTTACGAACGCTTCCAACTTACGTGTTCGGAGTACTTCAAAGCTTTGGCCCTGCCGCTGGAGCGGTGGCCGGATACCTTGTTCTGGCCGAAGCACTTCGCTGGCAGGAAGTCGTCGCGCTAGCGCTGGTGAGTGGTGCGAGCATCGGGATCTCGTTGTCGGCAAGAAGACGATGACTGCAAAACTACTTGTGCTTGCGAACGAACAGTTCGAGTGCATTTCATCGCTGAGACGGAGCTCTTGCGCTGGGCATCCCGCAAGCAGATCTGGACCTTCGGCGACCTGGTCGAGGGCGTCAAGGGTTACCCCTTGAAGGCGAACCGCGCCTGGCTGCGCGCGCACGGCATCGCGGCCACGATCCCCGAGCGCAACGACCAGATCGCCCACCGCCGCAAGCGCCCGGGCCAACCAATCGATTTCGGCGACGCGCAGAAGGAGTGCTACACGGGACGCAACGTCGTCGAGCGCTGCTTCAACACGCTCAAGCAGTGGCGCGGCATCGCGATGCGCTCAGACAAGACCGCCCGCAACTACCACGCTGCGATCTGCCTCGCCGCGACCCTCCAATGAGTTCAGCAACATGTCCTAGCAGGCAGCCACGCGACGAGAGGTCGACGCGCTGCTCGAGCAGCGAGGCGCGCACCGCAAGTCGCTCCGCAGCCGGCGCCGTTGTCAAGGCGGTCCCGAATCCAGCGTGGGCAAGCCGATAGAATTCGTGGGCGGCGCCGAAGTCCACCGCCGAATGGCGACGGCACGGTTTCCCATCGGTGCGCAGCGGGCGTCTTTTTGCCCGAATCGCGGATGCGGGCGGCTCCGACCACGGCGCCGCCCGCGCTCCGCTTCAGATCGCCGTCAAGCGGAGGGCGATGTAGGGCCGACCAGGCAGGTCGATACGGAAGCGGCCGCGGTAGCTGCCCTCCATCCGCTCGATCGTCATGCCCCAGGTGTCGATCACATCGATGACGTACTCGTGAGCCGGGTCGAGCAGGAACCGGCGGTAGCTCGGCTGGAAGAAGCCGAAGTAGTAGAGCAGCTGCGCGCCCTCGGCGCCGGCGCGCTGGATGTCCCAGTCGACGGTGCTCGGCTCGAGGTCGCCCGGATGCTCCTGCATGATCCGGTGCAGGAACCCAATGCGCTCGGGGCTCGTACCGCGCAGCTCGCCGCCCTTGGCCCACCAGAGCACGTCGTCGGGGTGCACGTAGGTCTCACCATGGCCCACGTAACCTCCGCGGATCGCGCCCTCCCAGAACCGCCGGGTCATCTCCTCTCCGGTGATGTTGCCCCACCCCTGGTCGATGTCGCCCTCGTAGGCGCATTCGTCGACCACGACCGGCTTGCCGAAGCGGCGCCACTCGGTGACCATCTCGGCGGTCTTCACGATGTCCTGACGTTGGATGCTCGCGTGGGTGATCCACGGACGTGTCTGGTCGTAGAACTCGCGGCAGTTGTGGATCGAGCGCAGATGGTCGCTCGGGTCGTCGCGTTGGATGATGCCGGCGAAGCGCTCCCAGTCGTCCTCGCTCTTGCCGGGCAGCAGGTCGTACTCGTTGGCGAGCGACCACCAGACATTCGCGAAGGACGCCAGCCTGGCCACCGCGTAAGCGACGTAGCGGTCGTCGGCCACCGGGTCCATGGTCGAGAAGCCCCAGCGGTCGTAGGCGTGGAACAGGATGAGGTCGGCTTCGATGCCGAGCCTGCCGAGCTGCTCGATGCGGTGCTCGAGGCGACGCCACGATGACGGGTCGAAGCGCTGGTGATCGAAGCCCTCCTCGACGGAGCCGACGAAGGGGAAGCGCTCGGGCTCGTTCTCGTTGAAGAGGTAGGCCTTGGGGAAGACGCACATGCGGATCTTGTTGAACGGGCCGTTCGCGAGGGAGCGCAGCGTCTGCTCCTCGAGCGCGTCACCCTGATGGTTCCAGACGTAGGCCGTCGTGCCGATCGGCCGGTGCACGGTGCCGTCAGCGTGCGCGAAGTGATGCGTGCCGCGCACTCGGACCGGGCCGTGCGCGCCCGTCGCCGCGGGAACCACTGAGAAGGCGCCCTCGTGGCCGTCGAGGCTGGCCGCGTTGCTGCGGGTGGCGAAGCGGTACTCGCCCTCCTCCTCCGGCAGGTAGCGCAGCCGGTAGACGCCGTCGCCGTCGTAGAAGCCCGGCACCTCCCATCGGCGCGCTCCCGGCCCCTCGATGCGGGCGCGCAGCTCGACGTCGACGAAGGGGTTGCCGTGGCTGGGCCCCCGCAGCTCGAGCTCGAAGCGCCCGTAGAGGCTCACCTCGGCGGTGTGCGATGCACGAGCGGACGCGCGTGGCGCGCTCTCGTAGCCGGCGGAGGGCACCGTGTAGCGCTCGCGCTGCGGTTCGGGCGCCGTCAGGGTCAGGTCGATCGCGGCGACCTGGGCCAGCAGCGCGGAGCGCTGCTCCGGAGCGAGCGATTCCTCGGTGCCGACGACACGGCCGATCGGGAACCCGTGCAGGGTGTGCAGGATCGAGCTGCCGACCAGCTCGGGCAGGGCGCGCTGCACGATCTCGTGGCCGCGGGGATCGGCGAGCACCCGCATGAGCGGTGTGGTCTCGTCGAAGCGGGCGGGGGCGGTGGTGCTCACGGGGTTAACCCTTCACGGCGCCGGCGAAGGCGCCCTCGACGAAGTAGCGCTGGAACATCAGGTAGACGATCAGCACAGGCAGCATGGACATGATGGTGAAGGCATTCAGCGGGCCGTAGGAGCTCGTGAACTGCGATTGGAAGCCCTGCAGGGCAAGCGGGATGGTCCACGACTCCTGGCTCTGCAGCAAGGCGAGGCCGATCGAGTACTCGTTCCAGGTGGCGACGAAGTCGAGGATGAAGAGCGCGGCGAGAGCAGGCTTCGCCAACGGCAGGATGATCGTCAGGAACAGGCGCCAGTTGCCCGCGCCGTCCATCCGCGCGCTCTCGTCGATCTCCTCCGGGATCTGCCGGAAGAAGCCGTACAGGATGAAGGTCTGGTAGGGCAGCCCGAAGGCGAGGTACGGCAGGATCACGCCGATGTGCGTGCTCAGGAGGCCAAGGCCGTTGATCACCTGGAACAGCGGGGCGATGGCCACTTGGATCGGCACCATGGCGCCCATCGCGATGACGCCCATGAGCAGACGCTGCCGCTTGAAGCGCAGTCGCGAGAGGGCGAAGGCGGCGGCCGCCGAGAGGAAGAGGCCGAGCGGCACCTTGACCAGGGCGATGATGAGGCTGTTGCCGCCCGCGGTGAGCAGGTTGCCGCGATCGAGCGCCTCGACGTAGTTGCCCCACTCGGGGTTCCACGGCGGCACGAACGCCGGGGTGCCGAAGATGTCGGGTTCGCTCTTGAGCGAGGTGAACACCATGAAGATCAGCGGCACGGCCCAGATGAGCACGGCGACGAGCAGCGCGATCCAGAGCCCGACGCGGACCCAGTCGCGCGGCTGGCGGCCGAAGGGGCGGCGGCGCGAGGGGCGCACCGCCGAGGGGGCGACGGGGACGGTGACGACGCTCACGAGTTCTTCTCCTGTCTGGCGGTCCAGACCATGTACGGCACGACGATGACGAGGGTGACGACCAGCAGCACGGTCGCGATGGCGTTGCCCATGCCGTACTCGTGGTTGCCGAAGCTCTGCTGGAACGACCACAGCGCGAGCACCTGGGTCTGCTGCGCGGGCCCGCCGCCGGTCATGCCGACGATGAGGTCGAAGACCTTGATCGAGTTGATGATGGTGAGCACGAGCACGACGACCGTGGTGGGGCGCAGCGCCGGCCACGTCACGTTGCGGAACACCTGCCAGGCGTTGGCGCCGTCCAGCTTGGCGGCCTCGATGTGCTCGGGCGTCACGCCCTGCAGACCGGCGAGGAAGAGCACCATGTTGGTGCCGGCGATCTGCCAGACGAAGGCGGCGAAGATCGAGTAGAGGGCGAGGTTCTTGTCGCCGAGCCACTGGATCTCACCCAGCCAGGGTGCGTTGAGTAGGTCGGCGAGAGTCTGACCGACGCCGTAGTTCGGGTTGTACATCCAGCGCCACATGTTGGCAATGGCGATGGGCGCGAGCACGCCCGGGATGTAGAAGATCGAGCGGAAGGCGTTGCGCCCGAACAACGGGCGGTTCAGGGCCAGTGCCATCACGAGGCCCAGACCCAGCGGGATGAAGAGCGACAGCACGACCCAGACGAGCGTGTTCGAGAAGGCGGTCCAGAACACCGGGTCCTGCGTGAAGATGCGCACGTAGTTCCTGATGCCGACGAACTCTTGCGGCGCGCCCTGGAAGCCGCTCCACTCGAAGAAGCTGAGGCGGATCGACTCGACCATCGGCCCGACTACGAAGACGGCGTAGGCGGCGAGCGCCGGGGCGAGGAACGGCAGGGCGGCGACGAAGCCGGTGCGGGTGACCCGGGCGGCGCGCTTGCGGACCGGGGAGGGATGCGCGCGGCGCGCGGGCGCGGCGGTTGCGGTCATGAGGAGCCTCTCGACGACGGTGTCGGGCGTGGGGTGATGAGGGATGCGGGGCGGGCGCGCGGCGCCCGCCCCGCGCCGATCACTGCTGGTCGATGAACTGCTGGAACTCGGCGCCGGCGTCTGCCGGGTCGAGATCGCCGGTGGCGACCAGATTCTGGATGCGCCAGTACTCGGTGGTCTCGGCCAACGACAGGTTCTGGTCGTTGTTCATGTAGACACCGGTCGCGTTCTCGGCGATCGGGGTCCAGGCCGCGTCGAGCTCGCTCTGGCCCTCCGACTGCACTGCGGTGTTGACCGAGCGGCTGCCGAACGCGGCGATGAAGGTCTGCTGCGCCTCCTCACCCGTCAGGTAGTCGAGGAACCTCGCGGCCTCGTCCGGGTGCTCGCTGTTCGCCGAGATGTAGTTGTTCTCGTTGAACCCGTAGATCCGGCCCGAGCCGGTCGGGAAGGCGAACAGGCCCACGGTGGATTCGTCCATGCCGTTGTCGCGGATCGCCTGGTTGAACCAGTCGCCCTCGAGCGCCATCGCAGCCTCGCCGGAGTAGAACAGCGCGCTCGCCTCGTCGTTGTTGATCGAGACGAACCCGGGGTTCAGGTAGTCGCTCGTCCACGTCGCGAACTCCTCGAACGTCGCCGTGACGCAGTCCTCGTCGGCCCAGCTGGCCTCCTTGGTGACGAGTGCCTGGTAGCCGTCCTCGCCGCACTCCGTCTCGAGCAGGCTGTCGAGCAGGCGCATGACGTGCCAGTTGACGGTGCCACCGAACTCGATCGGGATGATGCCGGCGTCGGCCAGCTTCTGCGCGTCCTCGACGAGTTCGTCGTAGGTCGCGGGCGGCGCGTCGATGCCCGCCTGCGCGAAGAGCTCCTTGTTGTAGAAGACGGCCTCGGTCCGCTGCGTGTAGGGCACGCCGTCGTAGCCGCCGTACTGGGTGACGGTCGAAAGAGTGGTGTCGCTGAAGCGGTCCGCCCAGCCGTACTCCTCGTAGTACGGCTCGAGATCGAGGCTGGCGCCGGCTTCGATGAACTCGCCGCCGAGGCCGGGCCCGGCCCAGGAGAAGAAGATGTCGGGGGCACCGCTCGTGCCGAGCGTGGTGCGCAGCGCGTCCTTGTGCGCGTCGACCGCGCGCTCCTCGACCTTGACGACGATGTCGGGGTTTGCGGCTTCGAAATCGTCGACGATCGTGGTGATCGCGGCGTTGGCGGTCTCGGCGGTCTCGTTGAGCTTGAACCAGGTGACCTCGGTCCTTCCCGCGGCGTCGCCGCCGGAGGAGCAGGCGGCGGTGCCGGCGAGCACGATGGAGGCGGCCAGGATGGCGCCGGTCTTGATGGCTGTACGCGTCATTGCGTCCTTCTCTCGATGCACGACGTCGTCGTCGGATGCACTGGCGACGGCGATGTCGTCGGACCAGGGTGGCCCGACGGGGTGCAGCTAAGTTATCGATAACCTATGCACCGGTCAACCACTTCGCAGAAGTCCCGTTCGACGAGATCGATGCGGGACCGAGCGACGGATAGACTCCGCGACGAGTGACGGCGATTCGCGACCGCCGCGCTCGCAGGCTCACCCGAGGAGGTCGCGATGGCGCAGTCGAAGCGCGTGCCGAAGACGCCCCGGCCGAGCATGGTCGACGTCGGCAATCACGCCGGCGTCTCGGCCCAGAGCGTCTCCCGGTATTTCACCGGCAAGGGCTACGTGAGCGACGAGGCTCGCGAGCGCATCGCCGAGGCCATCGCCGCGCTCGGATACGTGCGCAACCAGGTCGCTCGCAACTTGCGGGTCGACCGCACCGACACCATCGGCGTGCTCTGCCTCGGCCCGCTCAACTACGGCAACGCCGAGATCGTTTCGGGTCTCAGCGCCGAGGCGCAGACCGCCGGGTACTCGCTCATCATCACCCAGCTGGAACTCGAGCGCGGCGACCCCGCCGGGCTGGAGCAGGCGCAACACGCGATCGACCGCTTCCTCGGCTTCCAGGTCGACGGGGTCGTGCTGACCACGCCGTTCCCCGGCACGGATCTGCTGCTCGACCGCATCGCGCCGGACCTGCCCGTCGTAGCCATGGCCGCGCGCTCCGAGGACCCCAAGCACACGGTGGTCACCACTGCGAGCTCCTACTCGGCCGGACTTCAAGCCACCCGGCACCTGCTCGCCCTCGGGCACACGCGGATCCTGCATCTCGCCGGTCCGCCCGGCCGTAACGAGACCTACGAGCGCGAACGCGGCTACCACGATGCCCTCGCCGAGGCCGGTGTCGAACCGCTGCCCGTGCTGCCCCAGCGCGACTGGAGCGCCGAAGGCGGCCACGACTCGGGGGCCTCGGTCGATCCCGCCGACTTCACCGCGATCTTCGCGGCCAACGACGAGATCGCGCTCGGCTTCATGAGCGCCATGCGCGAACGCGGCTACCACGCGCCCGGCGACTATTCGATTATCGGCGTCGACGATATGGCCGAGGCCGCCTACTTTGCACCGCCGCTCACCACGATGCGGCTCGACTTTCGCTCGCTCGGGCGGCAGACGCTGCGCATGATGCTCTCGCGCATACGTGATGGAGAACCGGCGCACGGCTTCGTCATCGAGGCTGAATTGATCCAACGAGCATCCACCGCCCCTCCCCCACCTTCGCCAAACTCATGATCGACGCAACTGGGGCGGCCCCGACAGAATCAACATCATCGGACAAGCAATACATCATTCCGCCAGGCGCACCAGTACCGGCACACGAGCCCGCCTAAGTCGCACCCCCGCGGCTCTGGCGCGTGGTCCGCGTCTCGCGCGCTGCTGCAAACGGCGGTTGCTGCCAACCATGTAGCGCGCCGACGAAAGCTCCGACGAGCCGTCCCGTGATCTGATCACCATCGAGGAGTTCGGTGTCGCGAAGGTCGAAGACCTCGCGGGGGTCGAAGAGGATGTTCCAGAGGAACAAGCCGACGTCGCCGGGGTCAGCGATATCGAGTTCTCTTGCAGCGCTTCTGATGGGCTCGTGGAGAGCTTCCGCCTGGGCGGTAAGATAGCCAGCACCTGATCGCAGTCGGCGCAGGTAACCGTCATCTGAGCGCGTATGCACCATGACCACGCCGTGGGCGAGCACAAGGCGCACCCATTCTTCGCACACGAGATACAACCAGCGTTGCCCAGCGTCAGGCAGTGAACGGCTGTAGGCGCGGAGCTGCTCGCCAACCTCCGTGCGATAGGCGGCAAACAGGTCTGCCACTGAACTGAAGTGGCGGTAGGCAGTCGCGGCGGACACTCCTGCTCGCTCGGCAATATCGGACATCCTCACGGGAGCGCCGGACCACCAGTCGAGTTCGCCAGCTGCGCGCAGGAGATGACGCCGGTTGCGCTCGGTATCGCTCCGCATGCCATCCGCCCCCTTGCGAGATGACAGACCGCGCCGTCATCGATGATGCAGATGAGATTAGGTTCCCGTTTCACCCTCGTCAAGGACGTTCAGCCGGAGAGCGCTCGCTCCCGAGGCGTTGTCGTTTCGGCATTGTTTCGCCCGCGTTCCAGGGTCATGCAGCTTCTAAAAAAGCCTTGACGGGGGCCACCTAGTAATTGAGAGTGATCTCTCAATACGGACTGGAGTCGCATCTTCAATCTGTGGAGGTCTGCCAAAGGAGGCACGGTGAAGCAACGCATGCTCGAGACCGAAATCGATGACGACCTTTCGGCAGCTCCCTCTGCACCACTGGATCAGCTCCCTGTGAAACTTCCTCCGCCGCGACGGCGACGTCGCAGCCTCGTCGCCCTGGTGTTCCTGTTGCCGTGGCTCATCGGCATGATCGGTATCACGCTCGGGCCGATGATCGCGTCGCTGCTGCTGTCGTTCACGGACTACAACTTTCTCCGCGCCCCGGAGTGGGTCGGCATTGACAACTACGCGCGCATATTCGCCGATGACCCGCGCTTTCTCACCTCGCTCGGGGTCACCTTCACGTACGTGGTCGTTTCGGTCCCGCTGCAACTGGCGTTCGCGCTCGGGATCGCGGTGCTGCTCAACCAGGGCCTTCGCGGGTTGGCGTTCTACCGGTCCGTCTACTACCTGCCGTCACTGCTCGGCACGAGCGTTGCGATCGCGATCCTGTGGCGTCAGATCTTCGGCGCAGATGGGCTCTTCAACCAGCTGCTCGGCCTGGCGGGTTTCGAGGACCTCCCGAACTGGATCGCAACGCCGGAGCTGGCCTTGGGCACCCTCATCACGCTCAACGTCTGGACTTTCGGCTCACCCATGGTGATCTTCCTCGCGGGACTCCGACAGGTGCCGTCGGAGCTCTACGAGGCCGCAGCGGTCGATGGCGCCGGGCGGTGGACCCGGTTCGCGAGGATCACGATCCCCATGATCAGCCCGGTCATCTTCTTCAACCTCATCTTGCAGATGATCGGCGCCTTCCAGACCTTCACGCAGGCGTACATCGTCTCGGGTGGCTCCGGCGGTCCGGTCGATTCGACACTGTTCTACACGCTGTACCTCTACCAGAAGGCCTTCCGTGACTTCGACATGGGCTACGCGTCCGCCATGGCCTGGATCCTGCTGCTCATCATCGCCCTGTTCACCTGGCTGGCGTTCGCGACGTCGAACCGCTGGGTCCACTACGGAGAGGACTGACCCCGTGGCTCTCGTCACCCCTGCTCGTCGCTCGAACGCCTCGCCTCGCCCCCGCCGCGGCTGGTCCATGAAGCGTGTGCTCGCCCACGTGGCGATCATCGCGGTGGGGATCGGCATGATCTACCCGTTGCTGTGGATGGTCGTCAGCTCGGTGAAGCCGAACGACGAGATCTTCTCGAACCCGGGGCTGCCCAGCGCCTGGACGCTCGACAACTACGTCGTCGGCTGGGATGCGGTCGGGTTCCCCTTCCTGCTGTTCCTCGGCAACTCCGCGCTCGTCGCCGTGATCTCGGTGGTCGGCAATCTCTTCTCCTGCACGCTTGCGGCGTACGCCTTCGCCCGGCTCGAGTTCCGGTTCAAGAAGCTGCTCTTCGCTGCGATGCTCGCGACGCTCATGCTGCCGTTCCAGGTGATCCTCGTGCCGCAGTACATCCTCTTCAACAACCTCGGCATGGTCGACACGTTCCTGCCGCTGCTGATCCCGAAGTTCCTGGCTGTCGACACGTTCTTCACCTTCCTCATGGTGCAGTTCATCCGCGGCCTGCCGCGCACCCTCGACGATGCGGCGGCGATCGACGGATGCGGTCCCTTCACCGTCTTCACGCGCATCCTGCTCCCCCTGATGCGCCCGGCGCTCGTCGTCACCGCGGCGTTCACCTTCATCTGGACGTGGAACGACTTCCTCTCGCCGCTGCTCTACCTGAACTCGCGGGAGAGCTACACCGTTCCCCTCGCGCTCAACGCGTTCCTCGACTCGGAGGGCGCCTCGCAGTGGGGGCCGATGTTCGCCATGTCGTGCTTGTCCCTGCTACCCGTCTTCCTGATCTTCCTGTTCGCGCAACGCCACCTGGTCAACGGCATCGCGACGAGCGGCCTCAAGTGACCGCACTCCCCCGCATCACCCCTCCCGCACCGCATTCGAAAGGAACACTGCAATGACACGACGACGTTCACGCACGATCCTCACTACGGTCGCCGGCCTCACAACGGCCGGCCTCCTCGCAGGCTGTTCGGCCGGTGGCAGCACCGGACGTCCAGACGAAGTCGATCTCACAGTCTCGGTCTGGGGTGAGGTCGCTCGAGCCGACCTCTACCAGGAGGTGCTCGACGGCTTCGTCGAGACCCAGGACGATGTCACGGCCACGATGGAGTTCGCCGACCGCGGGCCGTACTTCGAACGCCTCACCACGAATGCCGCCTCCCGCAACCTCCCGGACGTGTTCTGGCTCACCGACACCCACTTCGGCCGCTACGCCGGAGCCGGCGCCCTGCTCGACCTCACCCCCTACCTCGGCGAGCAGATCGACGTCGACAACATCGGCGAGGACTGGCTCCCCTACGGCGAGTACGACGGCACCGTGTACGCGCTGCCCTCTCACTTCAACGGGCAGGCGGTGCTCATCGACCAGGTCGTCTTCGACGAACGCGGCATCGAGTACTCGGCGGAGAGCTGGGACGATCTGGCCGATCTCGCCCGCGAGATGGCGCGGACCGACGAGGGCTACTACGGGATCATCGATCCGACCGTCGGTATCACGCAGCGGCCGTTCGAGGCCTGGGTGCGCCAGCACGACCAGGAGCTCTTCGACGAGGAAGGCCAGCTCGGCTTCGACGAGGATCTGCTCGTCGACTGGTGGGAGTACTGGGCCGCACTGCGCGACGAGGGCGTGGCGCCGACGCCCGACGTGCAGATCGAGAGCGATTCGCAGGGCTTCACGAACGACCTGCTCGTGGCGCGCAAGGCCGCCATCCGCCTCTCCAGCGCGACCCACCTGAATCAGGCCGGTGTGCTGCGCGACGGCGGTCTCGCCCTGCTGGGCTACCCCGAGATCGACGGTGTCGCGGAGGACTGGCGTTTCTACACCGCCCTGCTCGTGACCGCTGCTGCGAATACGCCCGCCCCCGAGGTCGCGGCCGCGCTGCTGAACACGCTGGTCAACGACCTCGAGTCCGCGGAGATCTCGAAGATCAGCATGGGCACGCCCACCCCGACGTCGGTCTCCGAGGGCATCGCCCCGCTGCTGTCGGAGGACGACCAGGAGATCATCGCCTACCTCAACGAGGAGCGTTCGAACCCCACCCGTCCCACCCCGGTGCTGCCGGAGACGTCCGAGCAGTTCACGGCCTCGCTCACCCGCTTCTCGCAGGAGGTGGCGTACGGGCGGATGTCGCCCGCCGAGGCCGCAAGCGCCCTGTTCTCCGACGCGGACCGCTACCTCTGACCATCACGAAGGGAATCACCGCTATGACCCAGAGCACCACTGCGGCGCCGGCGCTGGAGCGCCAGGGCAGCATCGAGCTGCCCCGCAGCGAGGCCTTCGCCGTGCGCGATCGAGTCGCGCTCGGCACGTCCTTCGGGGCGTTCACCGTCACCTACGTCGGACCCAACTTCCTGAGGCTCTTCGGGGACGAGCGGGTCGAGGCGCAGCCTCCGCGCGACGTGCACCACCTCCGTCTCGCGGAGTGGACCGACGATGCAGCGCTCGCACCGTCGCTGCCGCACGACGCCTCGCTCGCCGACCTCTTCGCGGTCCTCGAGCTCGGTCCGGACGGCCCCGGGGAGTTCGTCGGCGAGTCCAACACCGTCTACCGTTCCGCGGACGGCGGTCGTTGGACCCCGCACTTCTACACGCGCGGCAACCGCCTCGGCTTCGGAGCCCTACCGTTCGGCGACGCCGTGGGGTGGGAACCCGGCGACGTGTTCCTGGCGGGAGCTGGGTCGTGAGCGTCGACAGGATCGCTTGGTCGCGCGTGGAGGACGTCCCGACGATCGAGCTGAAGCCGGGCATCGAGTACAGCCACCGCCTCATCACGCAGGAGGGTCAGGGCTCGTCCTTCAGTTTCCACATCACCTCGATCGCAGCGGGCTTCGAGCACGAAGCGCGCGGGGACGGCGAGCACGAGAGCGTGCTCTATTGTCTGCACGGCGGCTCGACGCAGACGCTGCCGGACGGCACCGTGCACGAGTTCCGCCCCGGTGACGCCGTGTATCTGCCGCGTGAGCACGAGTACCACCACGCCGTCGGACCGGCCGGCCTGGTCATGGCGGTGAGCTGCACACCGTCGCGTTGATCAACGCGAAGAGGGGCCGTCGATCGACGGCCCCTCTTCGCATGCCCGGTCAGAGCCGGTTCGACCAGCCCTGGAGGGCGCCGAGGAACGCTCCGGTGAGCCGTTCGGTGATCTGCTCGTCGTCCAGCAGCTCGGTGTCGCGCAGGTCGAAGATCTCACGCGGGTCGAACAGGATGTTCCACAGGAACAGCCCGATGTCACCTGGGTCGGGAAAGCCGAGCTCCGCGGTCGCGGACGAGATCGGCTCTGCAAGAGCCTCCGCCTGCGCCGAAAGATACCCTGCTCCTGCCCGTAGACGCTGCAGGTACCCGTCCTCGGATCGGGTGTGCACCATGGCGCCGCCGTGCTTGACGGTCAGGCGCACCCATTCTCCGCACACGGCGCGTAGGCGCGCCACGCCCGTCGCGCGCTCAGCATTGCTGAACTCGAGCAGTTGCCGGCCCACGTCGGTGCGGAACTCAGCGACGATCTCCTCGACGGAGCCGAAGTGCCGATAGGCCGTCGCTGTGGAGACCTCGGCGCGCTCGGCGACGTCGGTCATCTTCACGGCTCGTCCGCGACGGGCCACGAGGTACGCGGCCGCGCGGATCAGCCGTCGACGGTTGCGCTCCGTGTCGCTGCGCACGTTCCTCCTCCGGGGGCGGGGCGGGGCGTCCGGCGCCGAGGGCTCCCGACCGCCCCGCATCGCCCTCACCGCTGGGACGAGCGTAGCGCGGTGATCCCCGCTGCCAGGCGCTCGGCGCCGACGCGCAACGCATCCTCGCTGGCGGCATACGAGATCCGCAGGTGGTGCTCGCCGGCCGCACCGAACTCGGAGCCCGGCCGCACAGCGACCCCGGCCTCGCGCAGCGCAGCGACGACCTCGACTGAAGGCATGTCGAAGTCGTACTTCGGGAAGAGGTAGAACGCCCCCTCCGGGCTGCTCAAGCTGAGCCCAGGAACGCCGCTGAGCGCCTCGGTAAGCAGCTCCCGACGGCGCAGGTAGGCCTCCTTCATGGCTGCGACATCGGATCCGGCGTGACGTAGGGCGGCGAGGGCGGCGTCCTGCACGGCCGTGTTGACGGAGCCGTTGAAGGTGTTGTGCACGCGTGCCGCCGAGCGGATGAGGTCAGTCGGTCCCCACAGGTAGCCCACCCGCCATCCGGTCATCGCGTAGGTCTTGGAGAAGGTCTGGCAGTAGATCGTCCGCTCGCGCAGCGCCGGCACGTCGATCGCCGAGGTGAACGACTCACCGGTGAAATCGAGTTCGGAGTACGCCTCGTCCGACACGACGATCGTCTCCGTGCCGTCGAGCATGCCGGCGAGGGCCTCGAGCTCAGCGCGGCTGTGGACGATGCCGGTGGGGTTCGACGGGTTGCAGAACACGAACAGCCGGGCGCCCCGCAGCGCCGCCGCGAGGGCGTCGAGATCCCAGTGCAGGTCGTCGCCGAGCGGCACCGGGACGAGCTCGCCGCCGGCCATCGCGACGAGGTCGGCGTACAGCGAGTACGTCGGGTCGGGGATGACGACCTTGTCGCCGGGGCTGACGAGGGATAGCAGCGCGGCTCCGAGACCGCCCGTGCCGCCCTGGGTGATCAGCACGTCCGCGGCGGAGACCGCGGCACCGATGCGGTCGGTGAGCTGCGCGGCGATCTCGTCGCGCAGGCTCTGCTCGCCGTACAGCGGCGAGTAGTGGGTGCGGCCGGCTGCCAGGGCTGCCTCGGCAGCCTCGCGCACAACGGCGGGGGTGTCGAAGTTTGGCTCCCCCATCGCGAGCGAGACGAGATCGCCGGTCGACTGTGGCTGCTGCACGCGGCGCGATGCGCGCTCGATGCGGTCGACGGCCTCGGACGGGGTGAATGAGGGGGCGGTCGTGGTGATGCTCATGATGGTTCCGATCGGTTGGAGCGGGTCAGGGGCGGGCGCCGGCCGGCGCACCGGTCCAGCGGCTGATCTCGAGATCGGCGGCGACGTCGCGCTGCCGGGTGGGAGCGACGACGATCTCCTGCAGCACGACCCGCTGCGGCAGAGCGACGGCCAGCGCGATCGTGCGGGCCACATCGACCGGCTGCACCATGTTGGCGCGCAGCTCCGCGCTCGGCGGCTGCGCACGGTTGTCGAGGATCGGGGTGTCGGTCTCGCCGGGCAGGATCGTAATCGCGCGCAGGCCCTGGTTGCGGAACGTCGTGTGCAGGAACGTCATGAAGTTGCGCACGGCAGCCTTCGCCGCACCGTAGGCGGCGCCGCCGAGCAGGTTCGGCGTGACGGCGGCGAGCGACGAGACGGTGACGATCGTGCCGGTCTCGCGAACCAGCATGGACGGCAGCACCGCGCGGGTGAGGCGGAAGACGGCGTCGAGGTTGACGTCGATGACGCCCGCCCACTGGTCGTCATCGATGTACTGCGGGTTCTGCACCGGCGAGGAGCTGCCCGCGTTGTTGACGAGGACGTCGATCGGTCCGAGGTGGTCCTCCACCCAGGACACGAGCGTCGCGGCCGCGGTGGCGTCGGTGATGTCGACGGCGCGCACGTGCGCTGTTCCACCGGCGGCGGTGATCTCATGCTTGACCGCGGCCAACGGGCTGAGGCGACGGCCCACGAGCACGACGGTGGCGCCATCGGCAGCTAACACCTTCGCGGTCTCCGATCCCATGCCCGAGCCGGCTCCGGTAACGACAGCGATCGGTCCCTGCGACTTCGCAGTCATATCGTCCTCCACTAAATGCGAATGGTTTCTTATTTTACAGACGTGCGGGGGCGAGCGCGTCGAAGGCCGAGTGGACGCTGGTCTCCAGCACTCGCAACGACTCTTCGGCGGTGGCGGCGGCATGCGCAGCGGCACTGCGCTCGACCCACCGGAAGCGCAGCTCACGACCGGGCCCGGCTTGCCCGAGTCGAGCGAGCGCCGTCCTGGTCGCGAAACCGACGATCGGGTAGCCGGCCGTCAGCGTCCGGTACCGGCCGAGCACGATGAGCTCATCGGCGTGCGGTACCTCGAGGGCGCCGATCGGCACTCCGTGCGAGACGATCTCGTCATCGCCCTCGGGGTGCAGCACCGGCCCGTTGAGCCGAAGTCCCACGTGGTTCGAGCGGTCCGTGACGGCGTAGGTCGACGATTCGATGAGCTCGCGGATGCCGCGGATACGCGCCGAATCCGGTCCAAGCACCGCGTCGATCGCCCAGGGCCCAGCGGGGAACGTCGGCACGGGGACGGGGAGGCGGAAGAGCGCTTGCGGGAAAGTCGCACCGGGGAAGCCGGCGAACCAGCTCCTCAGCACGATGCGCGAGCCGCGCGCGATCTGCTGGGTGAACCCCATCCGCGCGTCAGGTGCTGCGCTACCGAGGAAGCGTTCGGTCTCCAGGGCACCCGCGACGGCCGCGTAGACGCGCATGCCGAACGGGGTCTCGCTGATGCGCATCTCAGCGCCCGCGGGCACGAGCACCGGAGACCACTGGACGACGTCGGCGCCGCCCACGGTGACGCGCGAGGGCGCGCCGGTGACCGCGACGAGCACGTCGCGCTCGGGCACGAAGGCCAGCTCGCCGCCCATGGACTCGATCAGGACGGCGTCACGAGTGTTGCCGACGAGGAGATTCGCCACTGCGGCGGAGTGCTGATCGGCTGCGCCGCCGGAGGGCACGCCCAGGCGCTCCGCATCGCGGCGGCCGAGGTCCTGGAACGTCGTCAGCCAGCCGGTGTCGGTGATGGTGAGCGCGAAGTCGATCACGAAACGCCCTCCTCGGTGAGGAACGCCCCGTCGAGGCGCGCCGCTCCAGCACGGTCGATCCGCGTGAAGCGCACGAGGTCTCCAGGGTCGAAGCTGACGGGGCGTTCGCGGTGGATGTCGACGATCGTGTGCGGCGTACGGCCGACCACGCGCCAGCCGGTCGGTCCGGGGAACGGCTGGATGATGGCGTTGACACCGGCGATCATGATGGAACCGGCCGGCACGTCAGTGCGAGGCTCCGCGCGGCGGCGCACGGGACGGGGCGTGTCCAAGCCGTCCATCATGGGCGCCATGGCCGCCGCCAGCAACGAGATGCTGAACTGCGAACGGCAGATGCGTTCGATGGCCTCGTCGGCCGTGAGGCCGAGCTCGCCGGCGACCTCGTCGAGATCGGGAGCCGCCTCCGCATCGAACAGCACCGGGATGGCGAAACGTCGGGCCGGTTGCGCCGCACCTGTCCCGCTGTCGGGCAGCTCGGCGAGCAGGCGTGCGGCGTACTCCACGTGCTCGAAGGAGGTGACCAGCGGGTCGAAGGAGACCAGCAGCGATTCCAGACCCGAGACCACGTCGACGACGCCGTGCGGCCGGCGCGCCAAGAGGCGGCTACGGAAGGCGACGATCTCGCAGCGGCGGGCCGCGGCGTCGGGGGCGGGGATGGAAACCATGACCGCCGAGTCCCCGTAGGGCTCGACGGTCACGGTCTCGCGCAGGATCGGCATGATGCTCAGACGCGCCCGGCGCGAGCTGCCTTCTCCTGCAGCACCTCGCGCAGGCCCGTGGCGCGCACCCCTGCGGTCGCCAAGGCCGCGCGCAGGCGGGTTCCGTTCTCGAGGACCTGCGGGTGGTCGCCGTGCAGCAGTACCACGTCGGCGTCGTGGCCGAGTGGCACGGTTTCGCCGTCGACGGTCACAACAGTGCCCTCGGTGACGACCTGGACGACGCGCTGGCCGATGAGCTCGGGGTCGTGGATGAGGCCGCCGGGGTGGCTGCGGGCGACGGGCCAGCCATCGGCGCCGTAGCCGCGGTCGGCGAGGAACACGTAGGCGACTTCGAGGCCGCGCTTGCGCGATTCCTCGGCGAGCACGCCCTGCTGGCAGACGACGATGTAGTCCTTGTTGTAGGCGGCGACCGCGTCGGTGATCGCGCGGGCGTGCTTGAGGTCGGTCTGCGCGATGCTGCCCATGCGGCCGTGCGGGGCGACGTGGCTGATGGTGCCGCCGTGCACGCGGGCGAAGGCGTCGAGGGCGCCGATCTGGTAGAGCACGTCGGTGCGGATCTCCTCCTCGCTGGCCTCGATGAGGCGGCGGCCGAAGCCGACCAAGTCGGGGTAGCCCGGGTGAGCGCCGAGCTCGATGCCGCGAGCGACGCACTCCTTGACCGTGGCGTCGATGACCCTCGGATCGCCGGCGTGGAAGCCGCAGGCGATATTGGAGGCGGTGACGAGGCCGAGGAGCGCCTCATCGTCGCCGATGACGTAGTTGCCGTAGCTTTCACCGAGGTCGGCGACGACGGCGACGGAGTGGTTGACCATGGTCTCTCCTGGTGTGTTGCGGGTTGGTGCGGGGCCGGCGGTGCCGGCACCCATTCGGGCGCCGGCACCAGTGGATCACTCGACGCGGAGCGACTGCCCCTTGGTCTCCTTGAGCAGGAGGGTCGTGACGAGCGTGATGGCGGCAGTGATGATCGCCGCGTAGGCGGGGACGACGCTGCTGCCGGTGGCCTTGATGATCTCCGTCATGACCAGCGGGGCGCTGCCGCCGAAGATGATCGTCGAGATCGAGAAGCCGATGCTGTACGCGCTGTAGCGCACCGTGGTCGGGAAGAGCTCGGTGAGCACGGTGTGCACGACGGCCGCGTGGCCGGAGAAGCCGAGCGCCATGACGACGGCGCCGACGATGGCGAGACCCATCTGCCCGGTGGTGATCGCACTGAATGCCGGGTACGCCGCGATGGCGACGGCAACGGCGGAGATGATCAGCACGGGCTTGCGGCCGATGCGGTCGGACAGGCGCGCCATGAGGGGGATGGCGATGATGATCGCCACGAGGCTGCAAGCGGTCACGACGAGCGCGTCGACCAGGGAGAAGCTGTTCTCGCCGAGCGAGGTCTTGAGGTAGGTCGGCATGTACGCGAAGAGCAGGTAGTAGCCGGGGCCGTTCAACGCGGGCAGGAAGATCGTCAGTGCGATGGCACGGCGGTGCTCCTTCTGCGCGAAGGCCTCGCGCAGCGGGTTGCGGGCGACGGCCTTGCGCTCGCGCAGCGCTTCGAAGTGCGGCGTCTCCTCCATGCGGCGACGGATGTAGAAGCCGATGTAGCCGAGCGGGGCGGCGAACAGGAACGGGATGCGCCAGCCCCAGGCCTCCATGCTCGCGTCACCGAGGGTGGTGATGAGCACGGCCGAGAAGACGCTGCCGAACATGAGGGCGAAGAAGGAGCCGACGGCGATGAAGCTCATCGCGAAGTTGCGCTTGGCGTCTTGGGCGTACTCGCCGACGAACGCCATCGCCCCGGCGACCTCGCCGCCCGCGGAGAAGCCCTGCAGCACGCGCAGCGCGATGAGCAGGATCGGCGCGGCGACGCCGATGACGTCCTGCGAGGGGATGCATCCGATGGCGAAGGTCGCACCGGAGATCAGGATGAGCAGCGTCGACAGCAGCGCCTTGCGGCCGATGCGGTCGCCGAGGTAGCCGCAGATCACGCTGCCGAAGGGGCGTGCGATGAAGCTGACCAGGAAGCCGATGTTGGTCAGGAACAGGCTGCCGACTTCGGCGCCGCCCATGACGTTGATGGCGAGGTAGGTGGCCAGCAGGCCGTAGATGCCGTAGTCGTACCACTCGACGAACGATCCGATGGCGCCGGCGACGGTCGCGCGGCGCACGACCTTTCCGTCCGCGGTGACGACAGCGACCTGAGTCGTGTCGAGACGGTCCGAAGTGCTCATGCTCAATCCTCAAAGATGGGGAACCCGTGAGGGGTTCAGGTCAATGGTGCGGGTTCGTAGGTGACGGCGTCGACTCGCTTCGTGGGCGTGCAGGCGCGACGGATCGCGGCGGCAGGGCACGGGGTGGTGCCGGAGGGGGTGGGCCGCGAGTTCGGGATGGCGGACAGCCGGTGGAGCATCGGGAGCGAGCGGCGCATATTGGAGGCTCCTCCCGGGTCGGCGTCGACATCGTGGTCCGGCGGGGACCGGATTGCAGATGAGACTACGGTCGCATTTCAGTCAGCGCAAGGAGCAATGACGACGCCCAGGTAAAAGACCTGTTTCGAGCATGTTTCGGCTTGAATGAAAAGGGATTCACGGCCGGGAGGAGCATTGCCAGAGGGGTTGCGCCGGTCGGTTCGTCGGTGCACACTGCTCTACTAATTGCGACTTTGCTCGCAGATAAGCGTCCGATCGGCAGGAGCGATGATGTCCGTGATCGATACGGTGCCGGCCCAGGCCCCACCCACTCCACTCGATGACGCCCGAACCCAGTTGACGCAGGCTGCGGAGGCTCTCGGCTACGACGACGGGTTGCTGCACCTGCTCGCCATGCCCCGCCGTGAGATCGCTGTCGGGGTACCGCTGCGACGCGACGACGGTTCCGTCGAGGTGCTGCAGGGCTATCGGGTGCAGCACAACTACTCGCGCGGCCCGGCGAAAGGCGGGGTGCGTTTCAGCCGGCAGGTCTCGTTGGACGAAGTGCGTGCGCTGGCGATGTGGATGACCTGGAAGTGCGCGCTCATGGACCTGCCATACGGAGGCGCCAAAGGAGGCGTCGCGTTCGACCCCTCCCGGTACTCCGTCGCCGAACGCGAGCGAGTCACCCGACGCTACACGAGCGAAATCCTGCCGATCATCGGTCCGGAGCGCGACATCCCTGCGCCCGATATTGGCACCGATGAGCAGACCATGGCCTGGATGATGGACACCTACTCTGTCACCCAGGGCCACACCGTACACGGGGTGGTCACCGGCAAGCCTGTCAGCCTCGGCGGCTCACTCGGACGGGCCACCGCTACCTCCCGGGGCGTCGCCCACGTCGCACTCGCAGCCCTGGGCTCCCGCGGGCTGCGCTATGCCGCCACGAGCGCCGCGGTGCAGGGGTTCGGCAAGGTGGGGCGCAGCGCGGCGCTGTTCCTCGCCGAGGCGGGTGTGCGCATCATCGCGGTCAGCGATCAGTTCGAGCGCTGCGCAACGACCTGGGCCTCGACATCGAGGCTGTCGCACGCCACGTCGATCGCACCGGCAGTGTTGTCGGTTACAGCGGTGCCGACGCGATCGACGGTGAGGCGCTGCTTGAGCTACCGGTCGATCTCCTCGTCCCGGCGGCCGTGGAAGGCGTCATCCACGACGGCAACGTCCGCCGCATCCAGGCGCCGATCATCGTCGAAGCCGCCAACGGCCCCACCACCGCTGCCGCGGACGCCGCCCTCGAGCAGCGCGGAGTCCTCGTCGTGCCCGACATCCTCGCCAATGCGGGCGGCGTGATCGTCTCCTACTTCGAATGGGCACAGGCCAATCAGACCTACCGCTGGCCACTCGAGGTCGTCGAGCAGCGCCTGCGCCAGCGGATGATCGCAGCGTGGGACGACGTCCGTGCCGGGTCGGAGCGCACCGGTCGCAGTCTGCGGCGCACCGCCATGATCACCGCCGTGGAGCGCGTCGCCGACGCGCACCTCAGCCGAGGCCTCTACCCCTGAACCGCAACGCCCCCGAAGGAAGACCACGATGACCGACAACATCCGCATTGCCGCAACCTGGCAGCGCCCCGCCCCCGAACTGCTCGAGCGCTTCCGCGTCCACTCCGTCGCTAACCTCGGCGACGCCTTCGGACGCCTGAACATCGTCGACGGCGGCATCGCCCCGATCTGGACCGGCGCCTACGCGGTCGGCTCCGCCCTGCCTGTGCTCACCGTCGCCGGCGACAACCTCGCCGTCATCGAGGCGCTCGACCACATCCAGCCGGGCGACTTCCTCGCCATCAACGCCGGCGGTTTCGACGGCCGCGCAATCCTGGGCGACAACCTCGCCCAGCGCTTCGACCTGTTCGGCGCCACCGGTGCCATCGTCGACGGCGCCGCCCGCGACAAGGCCATCATCGAACGCCTCGGCTTCCCGGTGTTCGCCCGAGCCGTGAACCCGGCAGGACCGTGGAAGAACGGCCCCGGCGTGATCGGCGAACCTGTTGCGATCGGCGGCGTCGTCGTCAACGCCGGCGACATCATCGTCGCCGACGAGGACGGCGTCATCGTCATCCCCCAGGCCCGCGCCGAGGAGGTTCTCGCGGCAGCCGACGCCGTCGTCGCGCTCGAAGCGGAGAAGGACGCCGAAGTCGAGGCCGCCAAGGCCGCCCGATGAGCGGCGAGCGCCCCCTCGTCGCCATCGCCGCCCCCTCCCCCAGGACCTTGCGGCGCGGATCGCAGAGCTCGAGCCGCGCCTCGACCTCGCCTACGAGCCCGACCTCCTGCCTCCGATGCGCTTCGCCGCGGACTACTCCGGGGATCCCGCCTGGCGGCGCTCCCCCGAGCAGCAGCGGCGCTACGAGGCCATGATCGACGGGGCCGACATCCTCTACGGGATCCCGGATGTCGACCCCGTCGCCCTGCACCGCACGGTGCGGGCGAACCCCCGACTGCGCTGGGTGCAGACCATGGCCGCCGGCGGCGGCGGCCAGGTGAAGGCCGCCGGCCTCGACACCATCGACCTCGCCCGGGTGGCCTTCACCACCTCGGCGGGCGTGCACGGCACCGCCCTGGCCGAGTTCGCGGTGCTCGGCGTGCTCGCCGGCGCCAAGCACCTTCCACGTCTGAATGAGCTGCAGCACGATCGCGTCTGGGCAGACCGGTGGACCATGGGCCAGGTCGCCGGATCCCGGGTGCTCGTCCTCGGCCTCGGTGGCATCGGTGCCGAAGTCGCCCGCCTACTCTCCGCACTCGGCGCCACGGTCGTCGGCGCAAGCCGCACTGGGACGCCCGTCGCCGGGGTCGCTGAGGTCGTGCGCACGGACGCGCTGGTGACCGAAGCGGCACGCGCCGATGCGATCGTGACGACGCTGCCCGGCACGGCCAGCACCGAGGGCCTCCTCGGTGCCGAGCTGCTTGCCGCGGTGCGCCCCGGCACCACCGTCGTCAACGTCGGTCGCGGCACCGTCATCGACGAGGCAGCGCTCCTCGCAGCCCTCGACGACAGACGGATCGGTTTCGCTGCCCTCGACGTCTTCGCCGTCGAGCCGCTGCCACAGGACAGCCCATTGTGGAGGCACCCGCGCGTGCTCGTCAGCCCGCACACCGCCGCGCTCACCGACACCGAGGAGCGACGCATCGCCGAGCTCTTCGCCGATAATGCCACACGATTCCTCGACGGTCGCGAGCTCGTGAACCGCGTCGACACCGTCGAGTTCTACTGACCCCCGGAGCCACCTCATGACCATCCCGTCCTTCGACATCACCGACCGCATCGTGCTCGTCACCGGCTCCAGCCGCGGCATCGGTCGCACCATCGCCGAGGGCCTAGCCGAGGCTGGCGCTCGGATCGTGCTGAACGGCACGAACTCCGAACGGCTCGAGTCGGCACGGGCAGAGCTCGCCGCCGTGCACGGCAACGACCGCATCCACGCCTACGCCTTCGACGTGACCGACGACGCCGCCTCCGAGGCATCCGTCGCCACGATCGAGGACGAAGTCGGCCCCATCGAGGTGCTGTTCAACAACGCCGGCGTGCAGCACCGCGAGCCGCTGCTCGATGTCTCCCTCGACGACTGGGCCCGCGTCATCACCACCAACCTCACCAGCGCCTTCATCGTCGGTCGAGCCGTTGCACGACGCATGACGCATCGCGGCAGCGGCAAGATCGTGAACATCTGCTCGATCCAGTCCGACCTCGCCCGCCCCACCATCGGTCCCTACACGGCGTCGAAAGGCGGACTGCGCAACCTCACCCGCGCGATGACCGCCGAATGGGCAGGAAAGGGCCTGCAGGTCAACGCGATCGCACCCGGCTACATCCACACCGAGATGACACAAGCCCTCGTTGACGACGAGAACTTCAACGGCTGGGTGCTGCGACGCACTCCCGCGACCCGCTGGGGCAAGCCCACCGACCTCGTCGGCCCAGCCGTCTGGCTGGCCTCCGACGCCTCCGCGTTCGTCAACGGCCAAGTCGTCTTCGTCGACGGCGGCATGAGCGTGGTGGTCTGAAATGAGCAACACCACCCCGGCCATCGTCGTCCACGGCGTCGACGACGTCCGCTACGAGGACATCGAGCTGCCGGAGCCCGCGCCTAATGAGGTCGTGCTACGCATTCGCTACGGCGGCATCTGCGGTTCCGACATCCATTACTGGAAGCACGGCGCCGCCGGCGAATCGGTTCTGCGCGAGCCCATGGTGCTCGGCCACGAGGTTGTGGGCACCGTCGAGCGCACCGCAGCCGATGGCAGCGGCCCGGCCGCCGGCACGGCCGTGGCCGTGCACCCTGCGCGGCGCGACGAGGCCTCGGAGCGCTTCCCCGCTGACCGACCCAACCTCTCTCCAGGCGTGCGCTACCTCGGCTCAGCCGCGCGCCTTCCTCACACCGCCGGCGCCTTCGCCGAGCGCGTCGTGCTGCCCGCATCGATGCTCCGCATCCTGCCTGACGGGCTCGACTTGCGCACCGCGGCGATCGCCGAGCCGGCGGCCGTCGCGTGGCACGCAGTAGGCCGCGCCGGCGAGCTCCGCGGCAAGTCCGTGCTCGTCATCGGCAGTGGTCCAATTGGCGCGCTCTGCGTCGCAGTCGCGAAGCGCGCCGGCGCTGCCGAGATCATCGCTACCGACCTGCACGAGATGCCGCTCGACATCGCCACCGCCGTCGGCGCAACCCGCGTGCTGCAGGCCACGGATACGGAAGGTATTGCTGTAGCCGACGCCGACGTCGTCATCGAATCCTCCGGGAGTGTGCGCGGACTTTTCTCCGCGGTGCGCGGCGCAACCCGAGGAGGCCGCGTCGTCATGGTCGGCCTCATCCCATCTGGAGAACAACACGCGCTACTTTCGCTCGCAATCACCCGCGAACTCGAGCTCGTCGGCTCGTTCCGCTTCCACAACGAAATCGAGGACGTGCTCGAAGCACTTGGCGACAGATCACTCGACGTTGCCCCGGTCGTCACGCACGTTCTGCCGGCGACAGCGGCGGTGCGGGCACTCCAGATAGCTGCCGACGCGTCCTCCTCAGGCAAAGTGTTGTTGGACTTCGGTGCATGAACGACGGTCCAGGCATCTGCGTGGTGTGCGGCTTCCCATTCAGTCAACGCTGCGCCGTTTTCCACCCGCGGCCTCACGCGAACACGCTGCTTTCGTCTGGGCACAGCGACGTCTCTGGGTAGCACTGATCGAGCGCTCCTGCGCTTCCTAGCTGTGATGTCCAGGGACGTTGTTTCGGCGACACGGTCGTGAGGAGCTGAGGGGCGAGGGCCTCCGGTTGTGAAGTGGAGCTGTTCAAGGAGCCGCTTCACGAACCAGGAGGCCCTCGTGTCCCACGCTAATGCTGCTTTGACCCCGCGCGCCCGGCTTCGGCTGGCGCGCTTGGTCGTCGAGGACGGGTGGTCGCCGTCGGTCGCGGCGAAGATGTTCATGGTCTCGCCCGTCACTGCCCGCAAATGGGCGGCCCGGCTGCGGTTGGAGGGACCCGCCGGGATGACCGATCGTCCGAGTCGGCCGCGGTCGATGCCGACGAAGACGCCACCGGCGATCGTGAAGCGGATCGTCACAACGCGGTGGCGTCGGCGGCTCGGTCCGGTCCAGATCGCCGGTGAACTCGATCTTCCCGCCTCGACCGTCCACGCCGTCCTGGTGCGCTGCCGCATCAACCGGCTCTCATCGATCGACCGAGCCACGGGCGAACCGATCCGTCGCTACGAGCACGACCATCCCGGGTCGCTGATCCATGTCGACGTCACGAAGTTCGGCAACATCCCCGACGGCGGAGGATGGCGGTTCGTCGGCCGCGTCCAGGGCGAACGAAACCGTGAAGCCACCGCCACCCGCCTGCAAAGCCGGAACCACCGCTACGAGCCTCGCCTGGGCACCGCGTTCGTGCACACCGTCATCGATGATCACTCCCGCGTCGCCTACGCCGAGATCTGCTCTGATGAGAAAGCCGCAACAGCGATCGGAGTCCTGCGCCGCGCAGTCTCCTGGTTCGCCGACCGCGGCGTCAGCGTCGAACGCTTCCTCTCCGACAACGGTTCCGCCTACAAGTCCTACGCATGGTGCGATGCCTGCACGGCACTCGGGATCACCGCGAAGAAAACCCGCCCTTACCGGCCACAGACCAACGGGACGATCGAACGCTTCCACCGCACCCTCGCTGACGGCTGGGCCTACGCGAAGCTCTATCCCTCAGAAACAGCACGGCGAGAAGCACTCCCCAGCTGGCTGCACTTCTTAAATCACCACAGGCACCACTCCGCAATCGGAGGCCCACCCATCAGCAGAATCGCCAACAACCTCCCTGGACATCACATTTAGGCGTTGCACGGCTCAAGTCGCGTCGCCTGATCTGGCGAGCGCGTCACATCATCTGACGCGGATCAGCGCGACGGATCCGTACAGACCGGAGCCGCGGACTCGCGGGAGTATAAACGAAGGCCCGGTTCCTGACGGAACCGGGCCTTCTTCTTGTTGCAGGGGCAGGATTTGAACCTACGACCTCTGGGTTATGAGCCCAGCGAGCTACCGAACTGCTCCACCCTGCGGCACAAGAGATAAACATAGTACGGATTCCTGCAGCGCGCAAGTCCGGATCGATCTCCGTCGCCCGGGACGCGGAACGCCCCCGCTCCGGAGGGAGCGGGGGCGTTCCATCGGGCCGGGGTCACTCCCCTGCCGGCGCGTCCTCCTCGGGCGTCGCGGGCTCGCCGCCGGGGATGTCGCCGCCGGCCACGAGCGCGCGCTCGATCGCGTCCTGCAGCTGCTCGTCCGCGACGCCGTACGCGGCCCAGTCGCCCTGGGTCAGCGCCTCCTGGCGGGCGGTGAGCGCCTCCTGGGCGTCGGCCAGCGCCTGCTGGAGCGAGTCCGACTCGGGCTGGGTCGGCTCGGTGCCCGGGTCGGCGGGCTCGCCCGTCTCCGGGTCGACCGTGGGCACGTCGTCGTCACCGGCGTTCGCACCGGAGTCGCCGCCGAAGATGACGTCGAGCGCCGCATCGAGGGTGTCCTCGAAGGCGATCTGGTCGCCGAACGAGACCAGCACGCGCTGGAGCACCGGGTAGGCGCTCTGACCGGTCGACTGCACGTAGACCGGCTGCACGTACAGGAAGCCGCCGCCGATGGGCAGCGTCAGCAGGTTGCCGCTGATCACCTCGGTGTCGCCCTGGCGCAGCAGGTTCAGCTCCGTGGAGACCGTGCGGTCCGCGTTGAAGTTGTTCTGCACCTGCGCCGGGGCCGGCACGGTCTCGTCGCCCGGCACGGTCAGCAGGCTGAACCGGCCGTACTCCTCCGAGATCTCACCGTCGGCACCCGTGCCCGCATCCGCGTTCACCGACAGGTAGCCGGTGAGCACGTTGCGCGTGTTGGCACCGGTGGCCCGCGGGATGAAGGTCGAGTACAGCGAGAAGTTCGCCTCCTCGGTGCCGGGCACCTGCATGGAGAGATAGTACGGCGGCTGCTGCGGCACATTGTCGCCGGACTGCGTCGGCTCGGCCGGCGAGATCCACGCGTCGTTGCCCTCGTACCAGGTGCCGGGGCTCGTCACGTGGTAGGTGCCGAGCACCGCACGCTGCACCTTGAACAGGTCGGCGGGGTAGCGCACGTGGTCGAGCAGCTCGGCGGTCATCTCCGACATCGGGGTGAGCGAGGTCGGGAAGATGCTCTGCCAGGCCTCGAGCACCGGGTCCTGGTCATCCCAGGCGAAGAGGGTGACCTCGCCCGAGTAGGCGTCGACGGTGGCCTTCACCGAGTTGCGGATGTAGTTGATGTCGTCGAGCGGCAGCGTCGGCGACGGGGTGTACGTGTCCGCGATGCGCTCGGAGAGCGACTCGATGTGCGAGTACGGGTAGTTGTCGCTGACCGTGTAGGCGTCGATGATCCACTGGATGCGGCCGTTGACCACCGCCGGGTACGGGTCGGAGTCGAGGGTCAGGTACGGCGCGACCTTCTGCACGCGCTCGGCCGGGTCGCGGTCGTAGAGGATCTGCGAGTCGTCGTTGACGTACTCCGAGACGAGCAGATCGGTCGACTGGTACTTCAGGGCGTAGAGCGCGCGCTTGAAGATGTTGTCGAGCTTCGGGCCGCCCTCACCCGTGTAGGTGTAGTACGAGTCCTCCTCGCCGTCCTCGCTGCCGGGGTAGTCGAACTCGAGGTTCTCGCCGCCGCCGACGATCGAGTACTCCGGGCTGGTCTCGCCGAAGTAGACGCGCGGCTCGTACTCGCCGAGCGCACCCGAGACGGGGATGCCCGACTCGAGGAAGACCGGCTGGCCGTTGGTGGCGCGCTGGTTGCCGTAGGCGGCGACCACGCCGTAGCCGTGCGTGTAGACGATCGACTGGTTGACCCAGCTGCCGCTGACACTGCCCATGTCGATGTCGCGCAGGCCGATGACGGTGTCCTGCATCTGGCCGTCGATCTCGTAGCGGTCGACGTCGAGGTACTGCGGGAAGCCGTAGTACTGGCGGAACTGCTGCAGCTGGCCGAACGCGTCGGTGACCTGCGCTGGGTCGATGATGCGGATGCTCGCCGTGGTCTCGGCGTCGTCGCTCAGGGCGCCCTGCTCCGGCTCGGTGGTGACCGCGTAGGTCTCCTCCTGCACGTCCGCGACACCGTAGGCCGACCGGGTCGCCTCGATGTTGCGCTCGATGAACGGCGCCTCGTAGGCGCTCTCGTTCGGGGTCGCCTGGAAGGTCTGGATCAGGGCCGGGTAGCCCTGGCCGATGATGAGGCTCGCGACGAGCAGACCGGCCGTGCCGACGATCGGCAGACGCCAGCGCCCGATGATCGCGGTGATGACGAACAGGATCGCGACCACGATCGCCGCGCCGGCGAGGATCTGCTGCGCCGGGATCGTGCCGTTCGCGTCGGCGTAGGTCGCACCGGTGATGAGCTCGCCCTGGCGGGTGAGCGTCGAATACTGGTCGAGCCACAGGCTGACGCCCTGGATCACCAGGTAGAGCGCCGCGGTGACGGCGAACTGGATGCGCGCGGTGCGGGAGATGCGCACCTCGCGGCCGGCGACGCGGATCGCGCCGTAGAGATAGCTGGTGGCCACGGCCGCGACGAGCGAGATCAGCACGACCGCGCTCGCGAAGCCGACCAGGCCGCGCAGGAACGGCAGCGCGAAGACGAAGAAGGAGACATCGAGACCGAACTGCGGGTCGACCTCGCCGAAGCTGCCGCCGTTCATCCACAGCAGCACCGTCGGCCACTGGTTGGCGGCGGAGACGCCCGCGAAGAAGCCGAACACGATCGGCACGCCGAAGCTCGCCGCACGGCGCAGCGGCTCGACCACCTGCTGGTAGCGGTCGAGCTGCGCGTTGAGCTTCGCGTACACCGGCCGCCAGCGGTAGGCGACGTCGATGCTGATGAACAGCGGCAGCGCCATGCCGAGGAATCCGACGGCGAACATGGCCGCGCTGGCCAGCCACTGGGTCGTGAGGACTTCGGCGAATCCGAGCTGGTCGAACCAGAGGTAGTCGGTGAAGAGGCCGGCGAAGATGAGGAACAGGACCACGAGCGCCGCGAGAGCACCGACCGTGACGGCGAGGGCCGTCCGCGATCGGGCAGGGCGCTGCGAGGAGGAGGTCGACGTCAAGAGGGTGCTCCTGGCTCGGGGGAGGAAGTGATTCCGACCATCCTAGGTGCCGCCTCTGAACGAGTACCGAGGGCGCTGGGGGGGTCAGCCACAGGTCGGCAGCGCGTCCGCATCCGTCTCGCCGCGGATCGCCGCGAGGGCGGCCATCGCGTCGTCGAGCGTGTCGACGGCGAAGACCCGCAGGTCGCCGGGCACGTGCCCGACCACCTCGTCGCAGTTGTCGGCGGGGGCGAGGAAGTACTCGGCGCCCGCGTCCTCGGCGCCGAAGAGCTTCTGCCGGATGCCGCCGATCGGCCCGACCTCGCCGTCGGCGGTGATCGTGCCCGTGCCGGCCACGTGCTCGCCGCCGTTGAGGGAGCCGGGCGTGAGGTCGTCGGTGATGGCGAGCGCGAACATCATGCCGGCGCTCGGGCCGCCGACCTGGTCGATGCGGATGGAGACGTCGATCGGGAAGTCGTAGGCGGCGACCACGCCGACGCCGAGCACCGCGTCGGCGCTCGCCCCGCGGCCCTCGACCGGAGTGAGCTCGAACTCGAGCGGTGCACCGTCGCGCTCGATCGCGACGGTCGCCGGGGAGCCCGTGCCGTGCTCGCCGATCGTCGCGCTCATCGCCTCGACGCTGAGGAACGCCTCGCCGTCGACCGAGACGATGCGATCCCCTCGCGCAGCACGCCCGCAGCCGGCGAGCCCTCCGCGACGGTGCCGACCGTCAGCTCCGCGCCCACGTCGTAGCCGAGGCCGACGAGCGCCGCGGCGATGGCCCGCTGCTGCGACGACGTCATCGCCGCGGCGTTCGCCTGCTCGACCGCCTCCGTGCTGGTGCCCAGCGGGAAGGCGGTGTCGAGCGGCACGGCGACCCGCTGCGGGTCGAACCAGGCGCCGACGACGTCGAGCCAGCGCGGCTGCTGCTCGCGGTTGCCGGCCCGCGTGACGGTGAGCAGGTCGAGGCGGCCCTCCGTCGGGTAGGTCTCGGCGCCCTCGATCGTGATGAGGGGCACCTCCTCGCCGTCGACCTCGATGCTGCCGAGGGTGTCGGTGACTGGGCCGGGGCCGTCGATCGCGTAGGGCGCGGGCAGAGCTCCCAGCAGGACGATGCCGACGAGCGCGAGTCCCAGCGCGATCCAGGAGCGGAGAGCGGATGCGGGACGTCGGGGTTCGATGGTGCTGCTGCTCGCGCTGTCGGTCACGGCGGACGGGGTCCTCTCACTGCTGGCGGTCGCGGCGGTCCCCCGAAGCCGATGGCGTTCGCGCAGGGCGCACGCCACGACCGCCCATCCTAGGTCGATTCCGGTCCATGCCCGGATGCACCGAAGTAACGTGAACGGCATGAGCGACCCTGCACGCCCCGACGGCCCCGAGGACGAGATGCGGGAGATGCTGCAGCGCTTCCTGGCGGGCGAGGGCGACATCGACCCGTCCAAGCTCGCCGGCGCCGCCGGCCTGCCGAGCGACCCTGCCAGCGTGGCCCGGCTGATGAGCCAGCTGCAGGCCGCGATGAACGCGAGCGGCGACGGCGTGAACTGGGACCTGGCGCGCGACCAGGCCGTGCAGATCGCCAGCCGCGGCATGGTGCCGAGCATCGAGGACGAGAAGGAGGCGCTGCGGCGCGCCCTCGGCCTCGCCGCGCTCTGGCTGGGCGAGGCCACGCAGATCGGCGAGCTCGCCGGCGAGCCGCGCCTGCTGAGCCGCGCCGAGTGGGCGCGCGAGACGCTGCCGGTGTGGAGCCAGCTGGCCGAGCCGGTGGCGAACAGCATCGCGGATGCGCTCACCCGGGTGCTGCAGGAGAACCTGCCCGAGGGCATGGACGGCATGATGGCCGGTGCCGGCAAGATGATGCGCGGCCTCGGCGGCACGCTCTTCGCCATGCAGCTCGGCCACGTCGTCGGGCAGCTCTCCGGCGAGGTCGTCTCGGGCGGCGATGCGGGCATCCCGCTGCTCGACGGCCAGGCGGCGCTGCTGCCGCAGAACGTGCTTGAGTTCGGCCGCGACCTCGGCGTCGAGGTCGAGGAGGTGCGCCTCTACCTCTCGGTGCGCGAGCTCGCCCACGCCCGGCTCTTCCGGCACGCGCGCTGGCTGCGGCTGCACCTCATCACCGCGATCACCGAGTACGCGCACGGCATCACGATCGACACGGAGCGCCTCGAGCAGCTCGCCGAGGGCTTCGACCCGACGAACACCGAGGAGCTGCAGCGCGCGCTGAGCGACGGCCGGCTCATCCCGCCGAAGAGCGAGGAGCAGCTCGTGGCGCTGGGCCGCCTCGAGACCATGCTCGCGCTCGTCGAGGGCTGGGTCGACGTCGTCACCGAGCAGGCCGCCCAGCGGCTGCCCGCCGCCGGCGCGATCGCCGAGACGGTGCGTCGGCGGCGCGCGTCCGGTGGGCCCGCCGAGTCGGCGTTCGCCACGCTCGTCGGTCTGGAGCTGCGCCCGCGCCGTCTGCGCGAGGCGGCGGCCATGTGGCGCGCGGTGCAGGACGCCGTCGGGGCCGAAGGCCGGGACGAGCTCTGGGCGCACCCCGACGTCGTGCCCACGGCGGCCGACATCGACGACCCCGCCGCGCTCGTGGCCCGCCTCACCGGCCCGGCGCCGGAGCCCGACGAGTTCGATCGCGCCCTCGAGGACCTGCTGAACGGCGACGCCGACGGACCGGCGACTCCGAACGGCGACGACGAAGGGCGCCCGCAGCCCTAGCGTCGGTCCTGTGGACGGCCCCACCGCGGTGCGCGACCGTCCGCCCACACTGGCGGCATGGTCCTGAAGCTGCGCGCATCCGTCCCCCTCGTCTGGCGCTCCCCCACCGCCCTGCAGTTCGGCGTGGACGAACCGAGGCTGGTGCTCGACGACCTCGACCCCGTCGTGGAGCGGCTGCTCGCCGCGCTGGCGCTCGGCACGACCCGTCCGGCGCTCGAGGTGATCGCGCGCGAGGCCGGCGGTCGGGTCGAGGCCGCGAGCGCGCTGCTCGACCGCCTCGACGGCCTGCTGGAGGCCCCTGCGCCGCGCCGCGCATCCGTCGTCTCCGTGCTCGGCACCGGACCGGTCGCCGGGCTGCTCGCGCGGGTGCTGCGCGAGCACGACGTGCCGGAGCGGCCCGAGCCTGGCGCCGAGCCCGACCTGGTCGTGCTCTGCGGCGGCCACGTGCTCGCTCCGGCCGTGCACGCCGCCTGGCTACGCCGCGATGTGCCGCACCTGCCCGTGCTGCTCGGCGACCGGGACGCGAGGATCGGCCCGCTGGTCATGCCCGGCCGGACCCCGTGCCTCGGTTGCCTCGAGCGGCATCGAGCGGATGCGGACCCCGCCTGGACGGCCATCGCCAGTCAGCTGCTGGACCGCACCGCGGCCGACCCGCGCGCCGTCGTCGTGGTGCAGGTCGCCGCGCTCGCCGCGAGGACCGTGCTCGCGCTGCTCGAGCACCGGGACGAGCTCGGCGACGGCGAGGAGCTGCGCGTCGACCTGGCGACGGGCGCGGTCAGCCGGCGGAGCTGGGCGCCGCACTCCGAGTGCGGTTGCCGAGGTCTGCCAGGAAGCGGCTCGCGTCGCGCTGCGCCGGTCGTGCCGATCCGAGCTGCACGAGGCTCTGCCGACTCCACGACAGGGCCAGCGCACGGCGGGCGCGGGTGATGCCGACGTACAGCAGACGGCGTTCCTCCTCCACCTCCGCCTCGCTGCTCGCGAAGCCGATCGGCAGGATGCCGTCGATGAGACCGACCAGGTAGACCGAGTCCCACTCGAGGCCCTTCGTCGCGTGCAGGGTCGCCAGCGTCACCGCAGGCCGGGTGGGATCGTGCTGCTCCTGCTGGCGCTCGACGAGCTCGTTCACGAACTCGCGCAGGCTGGTGCCCTCGCGCGTCGACTCGGCCATGCGCATGACGAGGTCGAGCGAGTCCCAGCGAGCCCGCTCGGCGCCGCGCCCCTCCGGCGGGTGCTGGCTCCAACCGACGTGCCGCAGCGCGTCGCTGACGACCTGGAAGAGGGGCTCGTGGCGCACCTCCATCGCGGCGCCCTTGAGCAGCATCATCGCCTGCTTGACCTCGGGCAGGTCGAAGAAGCGCTTCTGACCCTGCGTGACGAAGGGCACGCCCTGGTCGCCGAGCGCCTGCTCGAGCAGGGCCGACTGGGCGCCGACGCGGAAGAGCACCGCGATCGACTCGGGCGCCTCGCCCCTTCGCAGCCGATCGGCGATCGAGGCGGCGACGGCCCGCGCCTCCGCCCGATCGTCCGGATGCTCGGTCACGGTCGGGGCGGGACCGCCGACGGAGGGATCGACCGCCCGCAGGTGCACCGCGCCCGGCCGGTCGCCGATGAGCGTGTTCGCCGCCTCGAGCAGCGGCGGCGTCGCGCGGTAGCTCTGCTCGAGGCGCAGCACCGTCGACTGGGGGTAGCGGCCGCCGAAGCCGAGCAGGTAGCGGTTGCTGGCGCCGGCGAAGGAGTAGATGGTCTGGCTGGCGTCGCCGACCACGCAGACGTCGTTGCGAGGGCCCAGCCAGAGCTGCAGCAGATCGTGCTGCAGCGGCGACACGTCCTGGAACTCGTCCACCGTGAAGAAGCGGTACTGCTCGCGCACCTGGGCGAGCACCCGGGGCTCCGACTCGAGCATGCCCGCGGTCGCCAGCAGCACGTCCTCGAAGTCGATCTCGCGGCGCTCGTCCTTGAGGTGCTCGTAGGCGGTCATGAGGTCGAGCATGCGCTCGGGGGTCAGCTCGCCCGGCAGGATGCGCGCATCCGCCTCGCGTCCGTACTGCTCCATCGTCAGCCGGCTCACCTTGCGCCACTCGATCTCGGCGGCGGCGTCGCGCAGCGCGGCGGAGTCGAGGCGCAGCCCGAGCTTCTCGCTGGCCTGGCCGATCACGCGGGCCTTGCCGTCGAGGATGCGCGGTGACTGCCCGCCCGCCACCTGGGGCCAGAAGTAGCCGAACTGCGACAGCGCCGCGGCGTGGAAGGTGCGCGCCGAGACGCCGCCGGCGCCGAGACCGCGCAGCCGGGCGCGCAGCTCGGCCGCGGCGCGGCTCGTGAAGGTGAGCGCCATCACCCGGTTCGGCGAGTAGGCGCCGGTCGCGACGCCGTAGGCGATGCGGTGCGTGATCGTGCGGGTCTTGCCGGTGCCGGCGCCGGCGAGGATGCAGACGGGGCCGAGCAGCGTGCGCGCCGCCGAGCGCTGCTGCTCGTCGAGGCCGGCGAGGAGCTCCTCTGCGCTGGCTACCACGAGGGGCCGACTACCACTGGCCCGATTCGAGCGGACCGCCGTACCACTCCTCGATGATCGTGCGGGCGATGGAGGTCGGGCCGGGCAGCAGGATCTCGTCGAGCGCGTCGCGCAGCTCGTCGCGACTGAACCAGCGGAGGTCGAGGATCTCGGTGCCGTCGGGCGCGAGCTCCGCGGTGGCGCCGTCGACGGTGGCGCGGAACCCCATCATGAGCGAGGCCGGGAACGGCCACGGCTGCGAGCCGAGGTAGACCGGGTCCTTGACGCGCACGCCGGACTCCTCGAAGACCTCGCGGATCACCGCCTCCTCCAGCGACTCGCCGGGCTCGACGAAGCCGGCCAGCAGCGAGTAGCGGTTGCTGGCCCACATGGCGTTGCTGCCGAGCAGCAGGCGGTCGTCCGCATCCGTGATGCCCACGATGATGGCGGCGTCCGTGCGGGGGAAGAGCTCGTGGCGCTCCTCGCTGTCGCGGAGCACCCATCCGGCCTTCTCGACCTCGACCGCCGCGCCGCTGCGCGGCGAGTGCGTGTGCGAGGCGTGCCAGTTGGCCAGGGCGATCGCCTCGGTGGCGGCGCTGGCGTCGACGGCGTCGAGCTCGTGCGCGAGGGTGCGCAGCGAGACCCACTGCTCGGCGGGCGCCAGCAGGGTGCGAGCCTCCTCGTCGAGCACGACCGCGACGATCCGCGTGCCGGCCGCGTCGTCGCCCCGCGACGTCACCAGCCGGCCGAGGTAGAGCTCGAGCCCCGCCGGCGCGGTCGCCGACGGCAGCAGCCGCAGCCGCACCGGGCCGCCGGTCTCGAGCAGCACCTCGTCGCGGAAGATCGGGAGGTAGCGGGTGCCCGGCTCGGAGCGCAGACGCGCCAGCAGACCCTCCTCGTCGCGGGCGAGGTAGTCCCGGTCGAGCCCTCCCCGGGAGAGGGGCAGGCGCTCGAGGAAGGGAGGGAACATGGAAGGCCGATCGTCGGGAGAACGTGCGTGGCGTTGGGCCGGGAGGACATGGCCTCGACCTACCCTGGAGGGCATGGCCCGATCGCATCTCACTCTAGCCGCCCTCGCGACGGCGGCCGTCTCGGGTCTCGACGTCGTCGGCGCCAGCGCGCACGGCACCGGCGAGGGCGACTACGACGCCGCCCTGCTCACGGCGCGCGACGGCGGCCAGTGGATCATCCGGGCCCCGCGCAGCCAGGCCGCGGAGTCGACGCAGTCCGCCGACGCCGTGGGGCTGCGCGCCCTCAGCACCGGCGTGCGCAGCCGGCTCCCCTTCACCGTGCCGACCATCGCCGGCCAGGCCTCGATCGGGCCGACCCGGGCGATCGTCTCCGACTACCTCTACGGCTCCGTCGTGCGCCTGGCGCGCATCGACGCGGAGCTGGCCGGCTCGATCGGTCACGCGATCGCCGCCATCCATTCCCTGCCGACCAGCTTCGTGGCGGATGCGGGGCTGCCGCAGCTGACCGCGCACGAGGTGCTGCGCACCTGCGTCGGCGTGATGGACCGCGCCAGCGCGACCGGCCTGGTCCCCTCCGCACTGCTCGGCCGCTGGGAGCGCGCCACCGAGGAGCCCGTGCTCTGGCAGTTCGCCCCGACCGTGATCAACGACGCCCTCTCCCCCGACTCCTTCCTCAGCGCGGGCGGATCGGTCACGGCCGTGCTCGGCTGGCAGGGGCTCAAGGTCGGCGACCCGGCGAGCGACCTCGCGTGGCTGCTCGGCACCGGTGCCGAGGATGTCACGGCCGCGGCCTTCGCCAGCTACGCCCGCGAGCGCGGCGGCAACGACCGGCACCTGCGCGCCCGCGCCGTGCTGCAGGCGGAGCTCGAGGTGGCCAAGTGGCTGCTGCACGGCACGACGACCCGCAGCACGGAGATCGTGGACGACGCCGTCGAGATGCTGCACGCGATCGTCGACAGCACCGCCGACGACCTCGACGACCCGGTGACGGGGGCGACCTCCGCGGCCGCCCGGGCGAGCGCATCCGCCGTGGCCGCCGGCGAGCCCGTGCGGTCCGCGACGCCGAGCCCCGCGTCCGCGACATCGCCCGCCGGTGCCACGCGGGGTGCTCGCCCGGGTGCCTCGCCGCGCAGCACCTCGGGTGCCTCGCCGACCGGCCCCGCCGAGGCCGAGAGCGGCCTCGCGGCCGCCGTCGCCGCATCCGCTGCCGCCGCCGACGCGGTGCGACCCGTCGCCGACCGCGACAACGCGCGCACCGCCTCCGCGTCCGCCTGAGCGCGCGAGTCAGCACGGACGCGCGCGATCAGCGCCGACGCGCTCGAGTCAGCGCCTACGCGACGACTCAGCACCGTACACGCCGCTGACACGTCGTCACGGCGCTGAGTCACCGAGCGGATGCGCGCATCCCACCCGACGCACCCGAGCCAGCACCATGGCGACGCCCCAGCACCGACGAACCCGACCAGCACCGACGAACCCGACCACCACCGACGCAACCGGTCACCACCGACGCAACCGAGACAGCACCGACGCGACCGAGACAGCACCGACGCGACGACTCAGCACCGTACACGCCGCTGACACGTCGTCACGGCGCTGAGTCACCGGGCGGATGCGCGCATCCCACCCGACGCACCCGAGTCAGCACCGTGGCGACGCCCCAGCACCGACGAACCCGACCAGCACCGACGCGCCCGGTCACCACCGACGCAACCGGTCACCACCGACGCACCCGAGACAGCACCGACGCGACGACTCAGCACCGTGCACGCCGCTGACACGTCGTCACGGCACTGAGTCACCGAGCGGATGCGCGCATCCGCGCAGCGACTCGAGGCCGCGGGGCGGAACGTCGGGGAGCACCCGACGCGGATGCCGGGGCGCACTGCGGCCCGAGCCGCTGAGGGTGCACCCCGCGGGCGCTCGGACCCGGACAGGCTCAGACCGCGCGGCCGGCGCGCACGATCGACACGAGCGCCGAGCCGCGGCGCAGGGTGAAGCGCAGCGTCCACTGCCGGGTGCGCGCCAGCACGAGCGCCACGACGACGGCGGTGAGCAGCGGCACGCCGCCGGCGATGGACATGGCCACGCGCGGTCCCAGCTCCTCGCTGATCCAGCCGATGACGGGGCCGCCGATCGCCTGGCCGCCGGTGAGCACCATGACGAAGAGCGCCATGACCCGGCCGCGGATGGCCAGATTCGACGAGAGCTGCACGAGCGAGTCGGAGCAGATGACGAAGAGTAGCCGGGCCAGGCCGACGCCGAGGATGGCCATGGCGAAGACGGCCATCACGGGGGCCATCGACGCCAGCACCATGGCGAGGCCGAAGAGCCCGGCGAAGGTGACGGTGCTGCGCAGCCGCACCACGCGCACCCGCGTGGAGCCGAGCGCGCCGGCGAAGGCGCCGATGGCCGCGATGGAGGAGAGCAGGCCGTAGCCGGCCGCGCCGCTGCCGTAGACGCGGTCGGCGAAGGCGGCGAGCAGCGTCGGCAGGGTCATGCCGAACACCGACACGGAGGCGAGCAGCACGAGCGTCCAGGCGATGGCCGGCTTGCGGCGCACGTAGGCGAGGGCCTGCCGGATCTGCCCCTTCTCGCGCGGCGCGGGCGTCACCGGGTGCAGCTCGGCGGTGCGCATGAGCAGCAGGCTGGCCACGACGATGAGGCAGGCGAGCGCGTTCGCCGCGATCGACCAGCCGGAGCCGATCACGACGATCAGGGCGCCGCTCACGGCGGGGCCGAGCAGCCCGCCGAGGTGGAAGATCGAGGCGTTCAGGCTGATGGCGTTGCGCAGCATCGCGGTGCCGACCATCTCGCTGACGAAGACGGCCCGGGCCGGCTGGTCGACGACGGCACCGAGGCCGAGCGCCGCGGAGATCGCGTAGATGTGCCAGAGCTCGACGGCGCCGGTGAGGGCCAGGGCGGCCAGCGTCGCGACGAGCACCGCGGCGCTCGACTGGGTGATGATCAGCAGGATGCGTTTGGAGAAGCGATCGGCGAGGACGCCGCCCCAGGGACCGAGCAGCAGCACGGGCAGGAACTGCATGGCCACGGTGAGGCCGACCGCGGCGAGCGAGCCGGTGAGCTCGAGCACGAGCCAGTCGATGGCGATGCGCTGCATCCAGAAGCTCGTGTTCGACACGGCCTGGGCGATGACGTAGAGCCGGTAGTTCGGGATGCGCAGGGCCGCGAAGGTGTCGCGCCAGCGCGGGCGTTCGGTCTGGATCGGGACGGGGGCGGTGGGCGGGATCTCGATCGTCGGCATGGCCCTTCCAGGCTATGGACCGACTCGCCATTGCGATATACGATCACGGCTATCAGTGCCATTGGATAGCTCAATGACGAGGGGACGGCCATGTTCGATCCGGTCCTGCTGCGCACGTTCCTCGCCGTGGCCGACACGCACAACTTCACGCAGGCCGCGGCGCAGCTCGGGCTGAGCCAGCCGACCGTCAGCCAGCACGTGCAGCGCCTCGAGCAGGCCGCCGGTCGGCAGCTCGTGCTGCGCGACACCCGCGGCGTGCGGCTCAGCGACAACGGCGACGCGATGGCCGGCTTCGCCCGCACGATCCTCGCGGCGCACGACCACGCCGCCGGCTACTTCACCGGCTCGGCGGTGAAGGGGCGGTTGCGCTTCGGCGCTTCCGACGATCTCTCGCTCACGCAGCTGCCGCGCATCCTGCGGGACTTCAGGCAGTCCTATCCGCAGATCAACCTCGAGCTGACGGTGGCCCAATCGGGAGGCCTCGCCCGCCGGCTCGACGCGCGCCAGCTCGACCTCGTGTTCGTCAAGCAGGAGGCCGGCACGGAGCGCGGCAGGCTGGTGCGCCGCGACCGGCTGGTCTGGGCCGCGCACCGCGATCACGTGGTCGAGGCCGGGGTGCCGGTGCCGCTCGTCGTCTACGCCTCCCCCAGCCTCAGCCGGGCGGCGGCGCTCGCGGCGCTCGAGCGCGGCGGGCGCACCTGGCGGATCACCTGCACCAGCCGCGAGGTGCACGGCGTCCACGCCGCAGTGCGGGCCGGCCTGGGGGTCACCGCCCTGCCGCAGTCGCTGGTGCCGCAGGACCTCGTGCACGTGCCCGCCGCATCCGCTCTGCCCGCGCTGCCCGAGATCGACTTCGTGCTGCTCGACAACCCGACGGCGGCGCGCGGCCCCGTCGACGCCCTCAGCGCCGCGATCCTCGACCGGCCAGCGACGACGACCGGGGTCGGCTACGAGGAGCGGCGCGGCGACGGGCGGTAGGCGGGCAGCGGATGCACGCGCCGGCTCAGTCGGCGAGCTCGCCGATGCGGAACTCCTCGAGCTGCGATTCGGGACCACCCTGCCCGCCGTGCTGGCCCTCGAACTGCGCGGTGCCGTCGGTGCCGCAGAGCGCCTCGATGCGGTCGGCGCCGCCCGGGTGCTGCGGGATCCACTCGGTGAGGTCGTACACATCGCCGTCGATCGCGACCCAGCACGACTCGGCGGAGGCGTTCTGCTCGACCTCGCTCAGGGCGATGTCGCGACCGTCCGCCTCCTCCGCGGCCTCGGGTGCGGCGCACGCCGCGAGCAGGAGCACGGCCGCCAGGCCGGTCAGGGTGGTCGTCGCGAGGCGTCGCCGCATCGTGGTTCCTCTCATCCGCTGGATCGTCGATGCCCAGCCTGGCCCGCCCGCCTCGACGGGGCCTGTGACGCCGTGTTGCACGCCGCTCGACAGCCGCGCAGCCGCACCGCACGATGGCCGGATGACCAAGCAGATCCGCTTCAACGCGTTCGACATGAACTGCGTCGCGCACCAGTCCTCCGGACTCTGGCGGCACCCCGACGACCAGTCCTGGCGCTACAAGGAGCTCTCGTACTGGACCGAGCTCGCGCAGCTGCTCGAGCGCGGCGCCTTCGACGGCATCTTCATCGCCGACGTGCTCGGCACCTACGACGTGTACGGCGGATCCAACGAGGCCGCGATCCGGCACGGCGCGCAGGTGCCGGTCAACGACCCCATCCTGCTCGTCTCGGCGATGGCGGCGGTAACGGAGCACCTCGGTTTCGGCATCACCGCCGGCACGGCCTACGAGCACCCCTACCCGTTCGCGCGCCGGATGACCACGCTCGACCACCTCACGAAGGGTCGCGTCGGCTGGAACGTGGTGACCGGATACCTGCCGAGCGCCGCGCGCAACATGGGACACGACGACCAGCTCGAGCACGACCAGCGCTACGACGTGGCGGACGAGTACCTCGAGGTGCTCTACAAGCTCTGGGAGGGGTCGTGGGAGGACGACGCCGTCGTGCGCGACCGCGAGGCCGGCGTCTTCACCGACCCGTCGAAGGTGCACGAGATCGGCCACCACGGCGAGCACTTCACGGTGCCGGGCATCCACATCTCCGAGCCCTCGCCGCAGCGCACCCCCGTCATCTACCAGGCCGGGGCCTCACCGCGGGGCGTCGCCTTCGCCGCCGGCAACGCGGAGGCGATCTTCGTCGCCGCGCCGACGAAGGCGGTGCTCAAAGGCACGGTCTCGCGCATCCGCGACGCCCTCGAGGCCGCCGGCCGCGCCCGCGACTCCGCGAAGATCTACACCCTGCTCACGATCATCACCGATGAGACCAGCGAGAAGGCGCACGCCAAGCACGCCGACTACCTCTCCTACGCGTCCGAGGAGGGCGCGCTGGTGTTCATGTCCGGATGGATGGGCGTCGACCTCTCGCAGTACGACCTGGACGACCCGATCGGCGACGTGCGCAGCAACGCGATCCAGTCGGCGGTCGCGAACTTCCAGGGCGCCGACGAGGAGGGACGCGAGTGGACGGTGCGGGACATCGCGCGGCTCGGCGCCATCGGCGGTCTCGGCCCGTTCCTCGTCGGCTCGCCCACCGAGGTCGCCGACGAGCTGCAGGCCTGGGTCGACGAGACCGACGTCGACGGCTTCAACCTCGCCTACGCGATCACGCCGGGCACCTTCGAGGACGTCGTCGAGTTCGTCATCCCCGAGCTGCGCCGCCGCGGCGTCTACCCCGAGGCGTACGAGGAGGGCACACTGCGCCACAAGCTGCACGGGCGCGGGGACCGGCTGCCCGAGGAGCACCACGGCGCCCGCTTCACGATCGGCTCGCGGACGCGGTAGCGCGCACGGCGGGGCCGTGCCCGACCGGAGCACTCAGGCCGCGGGCACGGCCGCCCGCCACCGCGCCAGCAGCGCGGCCTCGTCGTCGAGCCGCTCCGGACGCAGGATGCGGTCTTCGCCCACGTAGTAGAAGACGGCGTCGACGAGGGCCGGGTCGAGCCCCTTCCAGCGCGCGTAGGCGAGCCGGTAGAGGGCCAGCTGCAGCTGGCGCAGCTCGAGCTCGGCGTCGCTCCTCGGGGAGGGCCCCGTCTTCCAGTCGACGATCTGGCAGCGCCCGGATCCGTCGACGTAGACGGCGTCGAGCTTGCAGACCACGATGCGCCCGTCGAAGGGCAGATGCACCTCGACCTCGACCTCGCTCGGTGCCAGCCCCGCCCACGGCGATCGCTCGAACGTGGCCTGCAGCCCGGCCAGCGCCGCCGCCTCGGGACCGTGCTCCAGCTCGTCGTCGCGCTCGCTCGCGACGCCGTCGATCGACTCGCCGAGCCCGGTGAGGCCCGAGCGCTGCTCGACCCAGCGGTGGAAGAGCGTGCCGAGCCGCGTCGCCTTGTAGGGGCGCTGCGGCATGGGACGGCGCAGCTCGGCGGCCACCGCATCCGGATCGGAGACGTAGTCCTTGAAGCGCGAGGCGGGCACGCGGGTGGGCAGGCTGGTCGCGGCGGCGCCGGCACGCGTCCGCTCGCGTTCGGCGAGCAGCAGATCGATCTCGGTGTCCCAGTCGGTGGTTCGGTCGCCACGGGGATCCGCAGCGCCCCGCGATCCGGCGATCGCGGAGCGCACCGCGGCGGCGGCGGTCTCGACCCGCGCGCGCCGCTCCCCCAGCGGGTCGACCGGCCAGGCCAGCGAGCGCTTCGCCTCGTCGAGCGGGTCCTCCTCGAGCGCGGTCGCCTCGGGCAGTGCCGGGATGGCACCGAGCGCCTCGAGCTCGCGCAGGTAGACGCTGGGGCCGCGCGGCCTGCTCTGCCCGGCCCAGTACGCGCCGCTGAGCAGCAGCGCGCTGCGAGCGCGGGTGAGGGCGACGTAGACGAGCCGGCGCTCCTCGGCGTGGTGCCGCGTGTCGAGCGCGTCCTTGAACCGAGTGAGCTGCTCGTCGACCTCCTTCTGCGTCTCGCAGCCCTGCCAGCCCAGCTCGGGCAGCTCGGCCGCGTCGCCCCGGAAGGGGAAGGGCAGCTGCCCGAACGCCGTCCATCCGCGCCCCTCGCGGAAGCTGCCGGGGAACTCGCCCTCGACGAGACGTGGCACGGCGACGAGGTCCCACTCGAGCCCCTTCGAGCCGTGCACGGTGAGCAGCTGCACGGTGCCGCGCTCGGCCTCGTCCTGGCGAGGCCCGAGGTCGTCCCGGCGCGCGGCGGCGTCGAGCCAACCGAGCAGCCCGCCCAGCGTGGCCTGCTCCTCGGCGGCCGCGTAGCCGGCGACCTCCTCCGCGAAGGCGTGTAGGTAGGCGGAGCCGTGCCGATTGCGGTCGTTCGCCGTCACCTCGAGGTCGAGGCGCAGCTGCTGCTGCACGAGCGCGACGAGCTCGACGAGGTCGAGGCCGCCGTGCCGGCGCAGCCCGGTCAGCTCGCGGCCGAGGGCGCGCATCCGCTGCAACCCGTCCGGGCTGATGGCGGCCAGGCGGCCGTGGCCCTCGGGCGCCGTCGCGACGAAGTCGAGGGCGTCGACGAGCGAGCCGTCCTCGCCCGCGGCGACCGAGGAGCGCAGCTTGCGGCGCACCTCGTCGTCGAGCCGGCCGAGCGCGTGGTCTCGGTCGAAGAGCCAGCGGGCCACGTCGCGCAGCGCGGCGATGTCGGCGAGGCCGATGCGCCAGCGGGCACCGGCGAGCAGGCGGATGAGGGCGCTGCCGGCCTGCGGATCGTGCAGCACCCGCAGGCAGCTGACGAGGTCGACGATCTCGGGCTGGGCGAGCAGCCCGCCGAGTCCGAGGATGCGGTACGGCACCCCGGCCGCCTCGAGCGCGGCCCCGAAGGAGGGCATGGTCGATCGGGAGCGGAACAGGATCGCCGCGGTCGGCGGCTCGCGCCCCTCGCGGCGGGCGGATCGGAGGGCGTCGGCGAACCACGCCGCCACCGCATCCGCCTCCTCGGGCAGGGTCTCGGGGTAGGCCAGCTCGATCGTGCCGGCCGGCGCGCCCGGGCGGGGCGCAACCGCTCGACCGGCACTGCGGAGGCGCGCGAGAGCGGGTCGACGAGGGCGTTGGCGGCTGCGAGCACCGACTCGGCGTTGCGCCAGCTCGTGGCCAGCGCGTAGCGGCCGACCGGGCCGGGGCCTTCGCCACGTGCGGCGGGCGGCGCCGCGAAGTCGACGAGGAAGCGCCCGAGGTTGGCGGCGCTGGCACCGCGGAAACCGTAGATCGACTGGTGCGGGTCTCCCACGCCCATGACGGCCGCACCGCGGAACAGCCCGGCGAGCAGCCGGGTCTGCACCACCGAGGTGTCCTGGTACTCGTCGAGCAGCACGACCGGGAAGCGCTCGCGCAGATCGCGGGCCACCTGCGGCGAGCCCTCGACCACCTGCAGGGCCAGGGCGACCTGATCGCTGAACTCGACGAGCCCGCGCTGCTCCTTGAGCTCGGCGAACGCGACGGCGAGGTCGACCAGCGGCGGCAGCGCCGAGACCGACTCGACGGCGGCGAGCACCGAGGCGTAGGGCGTCCGCTTGCCGGCGGGCAGGTCGAGCAGCCCCGCGAAACGCTCGGCCTCGGCCCGCACCGCGTCGGGGGCGGCGACGTGCTCGCCCATCGCGCGGCCCAGGTCGAGCACCGCCTGCGTGAGCGCGTCGGGCGACTTGCCGAGCTGCGCGAGCCGGTCGTCGAGGCTGCGGGCGACGAGTCCCCGGGCGAGCTGCCAGGCGCTCGGCTCGCCGAGCACGGTGGCCTCGGCTTCGCGGCCCACCAGCAGGGCGTTGTCGCGGAACACGGTGTTCGCGAAGGCGTTGTAGGTGGTGATCGTCGGCGCGTCGAAGGGGTCGAACTCGCCCGGCAGCAGCCCGGCCGCCTCGAGCTGCGCGATGCGCTCGCCGATGCGCTTGCCGAGCTCGCCGGCCGCCTTGCGCGTGAAGGTGAGCCCGAGGATGCCGGGCACGCCGACGCGGCCGTTCGCGAGCAGCCAGAGCACGCGGCTCGCCATCGTCTCGGTCTTGCCGCTGCCGGCGCCAGCGACGACGAGCGAGGGCTCCATGGGCGATTCGATCACGGCGGCCTGCTCGTCGGTCGGCCGGGGCAGGCCGATCGCCGCGGCGAGGTCGACCGCGCTGATGCGCGCGGAGCCGGCGTCGCTCATCCGCTCACCTCCCCGATCACGTGCACCTTGCAGTCGCCGAACGCGTGCGGCGCGAGGCAGTGCTCGTCGATGCGGGCCAGGAACACCCGCCCGGCCATGCCCTCCGCCGCCGCCTGCACGCGGCGGCGGAACGCCTCGCGGCGCTCCTCGTCGAAGCGCTCCTGCACCGGCTCGCGGTAGCGCCGCCCGCGCACCCCGCTCGAGACGATGACGAGCTTCGCGCCGCCGAGCTGGGCGCCGGCGGGCACCGCGGGCACCGCGCCGGCCTCGACGGCCAGCTGGTACGCGGCGAGCTGGGGGTGCTCGGCGACCTTGGCGGCGCTCGGCACCGCGCGGCCGGTCTTGAGGTCGACGATCACGACCGAGCCGTCGGGATCGCGTTCGACCCGGTCGATCGTGCCGCGCAGCCTGGCGCGGCCGTCGGCGATCTCGAAGCCCGACTCGGCGCCCAGCAGCTCGCCGCCACGTCGCTCGAAGTCCTGCAGGTACTCCGCGAGCGCCTCCGTGAGCGAGCGCGCCTTGCGCCGCTCCGCCTGCTCCTGCCAGCCGGCCTCGATGACCAGCTCGGGCCAGCGCTCGTCGACGCCCGCCCACAGCCGCTCGACGTCGTGCGTCTCGGCGCGCTCCATGACGTCGTGGATGATCGTGCCGAGCCCGGAGGACACGTTGCTCGATCCGCCGCCGACCCGGTCGAGGAACCAGTGCAGCGGGCAGGTCTCGAAGGTGTCGATGGCCGAGGGCGAGACGGCGACGCGGGCCGGCTCGCCGTCGTCGTGCACGGCGTCGAGGTCGACGAGCGGATGCACGGTGCTGGGCTCCGCGAGCCCGTACCAGTCGTCGGGGTGCGCGCCCACCACGTCCTCGGCCGCGAGCCGCGCGAGCGCTCGCGCCGCGCCGCCCGCCCGCGCGCTCAGCACCGGCTCGCTGGACGGCGCCCCGGGCGCGGACTCGAGCACGCCGCCCGCCGCCTCCCGGCGCAACCGGCCGACGAGCCCGCGCAGGGTGAAGGGCCGCTCGGCCGCGCCGGCCTGCACGGCGGTGTCCGGCGGCAGCAGGCGCAGGAAGGGCGAGGGCTCCTCCTCGTCGTTCGCGGTGCAGGAGAGCACCAGCAGTGCGCTGGCGCGCGACACGGCGAGCGCGAACATGCGCAGCTCGTCGCCGAGCACCTCGCGTCGGCGATCGACCGTGCCGGAGTCGACGCCGTCGACGACCTCGGCGAGCTCCTGCGGCGCGAAGATCGCCCCGCGCAGCCGGCGGTTCGGCCAGACCCCCTCCTGGAGCCCCGCCACGGCCACGACGGCGAATGCACGACCGACGGTGCCGGGCGGCGTGGTGACGAGCACCGTCTGCTCGTCGGCCTGCGGAGCCAGCGTGTCCTCGGGCACGTCGGCGTTCAGCATCTCGTCGAGGAAGTACCCGACGTCGGCGTCCGGGCTGCGCTCGGCGTAGCGGCGTGCGGCCTCGAAGAGCGCGACGACGGCGTCGAGATGCCGGTTCGCCTCGACCGCCGTCGTGCCGGACCCGGCGGCCTGCGTCCCCCAGATCTCGGCGAGGCCGCTGCGCTCCCAGAGCGCCCAGAGCAGCTCCTCGACGCTCGATCGCTCGGCGCGCTCGCGAAGCTGCGCGAGGCTGTGCGCCAGCTTGGCCGCGCGACGGGCCTGCGAGCTGTCGACGGTGGCGAGGCGCTCGGGCTCGGCGAGGGCCTCCACGAGCAGTTCGTCGCTGCCCCGCGTTCCCCCGCCGGCGAGCTCCTCGGTGCGCAGCGCGAGGCGCAGGCGGCGGACGGCGATGCGGTCGAGGCCGCCGAGCGGACCGAGCAGCAGCTCCTCGGCGAGCGCCGCGTCGAGCTCGCGGGCCCCGACCGCTGCGGCGACGGCCAGCAGCAGGTGCCGCGCGGCGGGCGCCTCGCGCACCGGGGTGCCCGCGGCGCTCGTGCGCACCGGCACCTCGCCGAGCCGCAGCGCGCGCTCGACGAGCGGCACGAGCGAGCCCGAGCGGACGACCACCGCCATGTCCTCCCAGGCGACGCCCTCGAGCAGGTGCGCCTCGCGCAACCGCCGGGCCACGGCGGCGAGCTCGCGGGCGCGCGACTCCCCCTCGATGCGCAGGACGGCGCCGCCCGGGCGCGTCGCGGAGGCCGCCCGGTGACCGACGGCGCCGGCCGTGCCGATCCGCTCGGTGACCGCCGCGGTGAAGGCCCGCAGCGCCGCGGGCTGGCGGTGCGAGCGCTCGAGGCGCAGCAGCCGCGCGCCGGCGGCGCCGATCAGCCCCTCGGGCCGGCCGATGAGCTCGAGCCCGCCGCCGCGGAAGCCGCTCCCGGCCACGTCGGGGTCGCCCGCGGCGACCACGGGTACGCCGCGTCGGGCGATGGCGCGCACGACGTCGAGCGCGCCGCGGGGTAGGTCCTGCACGTCGTCGATCAGCAGCAGGCGCAGACGGTCGAGCCGCGGCGAGGTCGGGGCGAGCAGCGCGGCCGAGGCCAGCAGCTCGGCGCTGTCGAGGTACTCGGCGCGGTACTGGTCGAGCACGAGCTGGTACCGACCGAGGAACCGCCCCGCGGCGCTCCACGCGGGCCGGCCCTCGCGGTCGCCGAGCCGCTCGAGCGCCACGGGATCGAGCCCGAGCTCGGTCATGCGCATGGCCAGCTCGCGAAGCTCGGTCCGGAATCCGCGCAGGCGGCGCACCTCCGCGTCGAAGCCCCCGGGCCATCGCGAGTCGCCCGCTCCTCGGCCTCGCCGGCCAGCAGCTCGGCGATCACGCGGTCCTGCTCGGCGCCGCTCAGCAGCCGCGGCGGCTCGAGCCCGGCCTCGAGCCGGGCGGCGCCGACGAGGTCGAACGCGAGCGACGTGACCGTGCGCACGAGCGGGCCGTTGGTCGGAACACCGAGGCGGACGCCGGCGACATCGCGCAGGCGGGTGGCGGCCTGCCGGCTCGGGGCGAGGATCACGGCCTCGTCGGCGGCCAGCGCGCCCTGCGCGAGCCTGCGCTCGAGGAGGCCGAGCAGGGCGCCGGTCTTGCCCGTGCCCGGCGCGCCCAGCACCACGGCGGAGGCCTCGGGCGGCAGCGACAGCACGGCCTCCAGGGCCGGGTCGCGCGCATCCGTCATGGCCATCACGCTAGGGCAGACGACCGACACGGCCCGCGCGCGTCGGCCGTCCCGTCCGCTGTCGGTGAACGGACCCGAGCGCCCATCCGCCGTGTCGTAGGCTCGCCCCGTGGACATTCGCATCGGCATCCAGAACACCGCCCGTGAGCTCGCCTTCGAGTCGAACGCGACCGCGGAGCAGATCGAGCAGCAGGTGACCGAGGCGCTCGACAAGGGCACCCCCGCGCTGGTGCTGCAGGATGCGAAGGGCAAGCGCGTCATCGTGCCGACCGCGGGTGTGGCCTACGTCGAGATCGGTGCCGAGGAGTCCCGCCGCGTCGGCTTCGTGAGCTGATCGTGGAGCTGCTCTTCGTCGCGGTCGGCGGCGCGCTGCTGGGCCTGGCGGCCCGCTACGTCGTCCCCGGCGCCCGCGACACCTACGGGGTGCTCCTGACCCCCGCCATCGGCACGGCCGTGACGGTCGCGGTGTGGGTCGCCCTGCTCTGGGCCGGCCTCACCTTCGACGGCGGCTGGATCTGGCTCATCAGCCTCCTCGTCGGCGCCGCCGCCTCGCTCGCCGTCCCGTTCGTGCTCCCGGCCCGCCGCCAGGCCGCCGACGCGAAGCTGCTCGCGGAGCTCAGCCGCGCCTGACCGGTGCGAGCGGATGCGCGCATCGCGCATCCAGCCGACCTCCCGACTCCGTCCAGCCCGTCTCAGCACGCTGAGCGGATGAGCGACGCCACCGCATCCGTCCCCTCCGTTCCCTCACGCGGCCGCGTCCTCGTGACCGGTGCCACCGGCTACCTCGGCGGCCGCCTCGTGCCGCGCCTGCTCGACGCCGGCTGGACCGTGCGCGTGCTGGCCCGCAACCCGGCGAAGCTGCGCGACGTCCCGTGGGCCGACCGCGTCGAGGTCGCAGAGGGCGACCTGCTGGACGCGGACGCCGTCGCGCGCGCCGTCGACGGCGTGGCGGTGCTCTACTACCTGGTGCACTCGATGGGCTCCGGCGGCGGCGAGTCGTTCGAGGAGACGGAGGGGCGCAGCGCCCGCAACGTGGCCCGCGCGGCGAAGGACGCAGGCGTCGGCCGCATCGTCTACCTCGGCGGACTGCACCCCGATCAGGAGGAGCTGAGCCCGCACCTGCGCTCCCGCCGCGAGGTCGGTCGCATCCTGCTCGGCTCCGGCGTGCCCACCGCGGTGCTGCAGGCCGGCGTCATCATCGGCTCGGGCTCCACGTCCTTCGAGATGATCCGGCACCTCACCGAGGTGCTGCCCTACATGCCGGCGCCGAAGTGGGTGCGCAACTTCATCCAGCCGATCGCCGTGCGCGACGTGCTGCACTACCTCATCGCCGCCGCGGAGCTGCCGGCCGAGGTGAGCCGCACCTTCGACCTGGGCGGACCGGACGTGCTGCGCTACGGCCAGATGATGAACGGCTACGCGGTCGAGGCGGGGCTGCACCAGCGCCCGATCGCCTCGCTGCCGGTGCTCACGCCGTGGCTCGCCGCGCACTGGGTCAACCTGGTCACGCCCGTGCCGCGCTCCCTCGCGCGCCCGATCATCGCCTCGCTGCAGTACGAGTGCGTCGCGCGCGAGCACGATATCGACGCCCACATCCCGCCGCCCGAGGGCGGTCTGACGAGCTACCGTCGTGCGGTGCGGCTGGCCCTGGAGCGGATGCGCGACGGCGAGGTCGAGACCAGCTGGCAGGACGCGACGGTGCAGGGCGCCCCGGCGAATCCGCTGCCCAGCGACCCGGACTGGGCCGGCCACACCGTCTACGTGGACGCGCGCAGCGCCACGACCAGCGTGCCGCCCGAGCGCGTCTGGCCCGTCATCGAGGGCATCGGCGGCGACAACGGCTGGTACTCGCTCGCGACGGCCTGGGCGATCCGCGGCCTCATGGACCGCATCGTCGGCGGCATCGGCCTGCGCCGTGGCCGTCGTGACGCGACGCGGCTGCGGCAGGGCGACGCCGTCGACTTCTGGCGGGTCGAGGAGATCGAGCCCGGGCATCTGCTGCGCCTGCGCGCCGAGATGAAGCTGCCCGGCCGCGCCTGGCTCGAGCTGCGGGTCTCGCCGGCCGACGGCGGCTCGCTCTACGAGCAGCGCGCGATCTTCTTCCCGAAGGGCCTCGGCGGCCGCCTGTACTGGTGGGCGGTGCTGCCCTTCCACGCCTTCATCTTCCCGGGCATGGCGAAGCGCATCGCGCAGACGGCCGAGCGCGACTGACCCGTGCGACCCGGGATGCGCGACCCGTCCCCCGCGACCCGGGATGCACGACTCGTCCCTCGCGACTCGGCACGTGCGACCCATCCCTCGCGACCCGTTCCTCGCGACCCGTCCCTCGCGACGCGGGATGTACGACTCGTCCCTCGCGACTCCGCGTGTGCGATTCGGAGGAGATCGGGCGTTCCCGAAGCTCGCCGGCCCCGCCGCCCCGGGCGCACGGGCTCGGTGCAGCAGCACCGCGCATCCGATGTCCTCCGAATCGCACCGGCGAGCGAATGCGAGCGAGGGGCGAGCGAGGGGCGAGCGAGGGGCGAGGGGTGCGAGCGGGATGCGAGCGAGGGGCGAGTAGGCACGGGCGCCGGGGGTGAGCGGATGCGAGCGGACGGATGCGAGCTGGGAGCGGGCACCGGGGGCAGGCAGGCGAGCACTGGCGAGCGGATGCGTCATCCCGGCTCGGTCGTGCTCGCGTGACCGCAGTCGAGGCAGGTCCAGGCGACGAGGAAGCGCTCGTCGTCGAGCACCTCGAACCGCAGGGGTCCGCCGCACGCGGGGCAGGGGCGCGGACTCCTACGGGGGCCGGGCATCCGCTCTCCCGTTCAGGCCGTGAGGCCCAGCTTGTCCATGCGACGGGTGTGCGCGCCGATGAGCTCGGTGAAGACCGGCTCGAGCCGGGTCTCGGTGTCGGCGTCGACGCCCTGCTCGGTGGCCGAGCGGGCGACGAGCATCGCGTCGCCGACGAGACGGCGGCCCCACAGGGCGAGGCGGGAGGAGAGGCGCGGGGTCGCGTCGATGGACCAGCGCAGCTCGGCGATGATGAGCCTCTCGGCGTCCTCGACCTCGAGGATGGAGCCGATCCGCTGCGGCAGGTCCTTCGGCAGCCCGCGGCCCAGCGCGGCGAAGAAGTCGTCGAGGAACCCGGCGCACACGTAGCTCGTGATGAGCGACTCGTGCCAGTCGGCACCGGTGGTCACGGTGCGGAAGCGATCGATGGCGGGGGCGAAGGGCTCCATGAGGTCGACGGCATCGAGGTCGCGGTCCTCGATGAGGCCGACGAGCGCACGGTGCTTCTCGAGCGGGAACTCGGCGATGGCTGCGGACGCGCGCTTGGCGGCGACGGTCGGGCCGAGCTGCGCGGCGCGCGAGGCCGACTCGAAGAGCGAGAGCTGCAGGTAGGCGGCCTGACCGAGGAAGCGCTCCACCGGCGGGGTCAGCTCGGCGAGCGCGACGCGCTCGGAGCGCAGGGTCGCGTCGTCGCGGGAGTTGAGGGTGGGCGCCTCCGCCGACTTGCGGCGCCGGCGACCGAAGAGCGAGAGCACCCGATCAGCGTAGACCACGGCCGCACCGGGCTAGACTCGCGGGAACGCCGCGCCCGGACGGAGCGCGCGGCCCGTGCCCTGCCGACTGCGGGGCCCTTCACCTCAAGACCGACAGGCGGACACGTGACGTTCAGCGAACTCGGCATCGACCAGGACATGGTCGACGCCCTCGCCACCAAGGGGATCCTCGAGCCGTTCCCCATCCAGACCCAGACCATCCCCCTCGCCCTCACGGGCCAGGACATCATCGGCCAGGCGAAGACCGGCACCGGCAAGACGTTCGGCTTCGGTCTGCCGCTCGTGCAGGCGCTCGGCGAGAACCCCGAGCCCGGCGTGAAGGCGCTCGTCGTCGTGCCGACCCGCGAGCTCGCCGTGCAGGTGACCGAGGACCTCGAGCTCGCGACGAGCAACCGCGCCACGAAGGTCGTCTCCATCTACGGCGGCAAGGCCTACGAGGGCCAGGTCGAGCAGATCAAGGCCGGCGCCCAGATCGTGGTCGGCACCCCCGGACGCCTCCTCGACCTCGCGGGCCAGCGGCTGCTGAGCCTCGCGAACGTCGAGGTGATGGTGCTCGACGAGGCCGACCGCATGCTCGACCTCGGCTTCCTGCCCGACGTCGAGAAGCTGTTCGCGCAGACCCCGGCGACCCGCCACACCATGCTGTTCTCGGCCACGATGCCCGGCCAGATCGTCGCGCTCGCGCGCCGCTTCATGAACCGGCCCATCCACATCCGCGCGACCGATCCCGACGAGGGCATCACCCAGGCCAACATCAAGCACGTCATCTACCGCGCGCACTCGCTCGACAAGGACGAGGTCATCGGCCGCATCCTGCAGGCCGAGGGCCGCGGCAAGACCGTCGTGTTCACCCGCACAAAGCGTGCCGCGGCACGCCTCGTCGAGGAGTTGAACGACCGCGGCTTCAACGCCGCCGCGGTGCACGGGGACATGTCGCAGGAGGCCCGCGAGCGGGCGATGGCGAGTTTCAAGGCCGGCAAGAAGGATGTGCTGATCGCCACCGACGTCGCCGCCCGCGGCATCGACGTCGACGACGTGACCCACGTCATCAACCACACGATCCCCGAGGACGACAAGGCGTACCTGCACCGCGCCGGACGCACCGGCCGCGCGGGCCGCACCGGCACCGCCGTGACGTTCGTCGACTGGGACGACCTGCACAAGTGGGCCCTCATCAACCGCGCCCTCGAGTTCGGGCAGCCCGAGCCGGTCGAGACCTACTCGTCGTCGCCGCACCTCTACACCGACCTGGGCATCCCCGAGGGCTCCAAGGGCCGCCTCAAGCGCACGCCGGCGCCCAAGGCCGAGGGCGAGCGCCCCCCGCGCGGCGATCGTGACGGCGGCCGTACCCGCACGCGGAGCCGCCGCGGCGGCTCCGGGGAGACCCGCAGCGCGGGCGCGAGCTCCGAGAACGCCGCCGAGGGCGCGGAGCAGCACGCTCCGGGCACCGGCACCCACGACGGCGCCGCACCGGCGCGCCGCCGCCGCACCCGTCGCCGCCGCCCCGCCGGCGGTGGTGGCGCACCGACGCCGCCCGCGAGCTGATCGCGCAGAGCATCCGGAGGGCCGGGTCGAGGATGTCCTCGGCCCGGCCCTCGGCCGTCCGCGGCGCTGACGAGGACGCGGGCGACGGCGCTGTGGAGGATGACTCGTCGTCGTCGGCCGCCTTCGCCAGGATGGGGGCATGACCGAGCCGACCGCCAGCCCGACCACGCCCGCTCTCGCCGTCCGACGCGCGGGGCCGTTGACCGCCATCCGCCTCTTCTACACGCGCTACGCGACCTTCTCGGGCACCGCGAGCCGCAGCGAGTACTGGTGGGCCGCGCTCTTCCTCGTGCTCGCGATCTTCGGGCCGATACTGCTGGCGGGCCCGCTCACCGCGCTGTCCCCGTCCGTCGACGGCAGCATGCCGGTCCCGGTGGCCGTTGCGCTGGTCGTCACGGCCGTCGTCGTGCTCGGCAGCCTCATCCCATCCATCGCCATCGGAGCGCGGCGGATGCAGGACGCCGGCTTCAGCGGCTGGCTGGTGCTCATCCAGCTGGTCCCCTACCTCGGCAGCCTGGTCTTCCTGATCCTGGCGATCCTCCCGCCGAGCCGGCAGTCGCTCGCCCGCACCTGAGCGACCGCTCAGCCGACGACGTCGGTGCCGCGGCCGGCGGCGACGATGCGCTCGAGCACCTCGGGGGCCGTCGTGTTCTCGGCGAGCCGGTTCGGCTTGCCGCTGCCGTGGTAGTCGCTCGAGCCCGTCTCCACGAGGCCGTAGCGCTCGCAGAGCCGGCGCAGCGCGCGCTTGCCGTCCGGCGTGTTCTCGCGGTGCTCGACCTCGAGCCCGAACAGGCCCGCGTCGACGAGCTCGGCGATGTCGCCCTCGAGCAGGTTCACGCCGCGGCCGTGCGTGGCCGGATGCGCGAGCACCGGCACGCCGCCCGCCGCGACCACGAGGCGCACACCCTCGAGCGGGGTCGGCGCGTAGTGCGGTTGGTAGTAGCCGGCCCGCGGATGCAGGATGCCCGCGAACGCCGCGCTGCGGTCGGCGGCGAGGCCGAGGGCCACGAGGGCGTCGGCGATGTGCGGCCGGCCGACGGTCGAGCCGGCGCCGGTGTGCAGCAGCACGTCGTCCCAGGTGATGGCGTAGTCGGCGCCGATCCGCCGCACGATCGCCTCGGCGCGGGTGCGCCGTCCCTCGCGGATGCGCTCCGTCTCGGCGAGCAGACCCGCATCCGTCGGATCGGGCAGGTAGGCGAGCAGGTGCACGCTGTTCCAGCCGAGCCGGGTGCTGAGCTCCATGCCGGGCACGAGCGTCATGCCGGTGCCGCGGACGGCGGCGGCAGCGGCATCCCATCCGGCCGTCGTGTCGTGGTCGGTCAGCGCCATCGCGCCGAGCCCCGCGGCCACGGCCTCGGCGACGAGGACCCCGGGCGGCTGCGTGCCGTCGCTGACGCTGCTGTGGCAGTGCAGATCGACCGGACCGGAGCGCATCCCCCCATCGTAGAGTCGGCGGGGGCCCGGCCTGCGCGCCCGGGAAGGCGTCTCGGCGTACCCGCCCGGCTGACCTGAGCGCCTCTCCCGCGATGCGGTGGAGAATGGACGGATGAGCGACACCCAGAAGGCACCGCGCGCCACGGCGAACCGATCCACCACCCCCGGGTCCGACCGTTTCAAGGACTACATCGCCGGAGCGTGGGCCGAGCAGCCGCTGCCGGCTCCGGCGCAGCGCGAGCAGGCCGCGCACGCCGCCGAGCGCAGGGCGCGCATCGCCGCGCTGCACCCCGGGGCGACCATCGTCATCCCGGCCGGCGAGCGCAAGCAGCGCTCGAACGACACCGACTACCCCTTCCGCGCGCACACGGCCTTCGCCCACCTCACCGGCTGGGGCGCCGACAGCGAGCCCGGCGCCGCGCTCGTGCTCGAGCCCGCCGGCGAGGGGCACGTCGCCACGCTCTTCTTCCGCGAGCCCGCCGGCCGCGACACCGACGAGTTCTACGCGAACTCCGACATCGGCGAGTTCTGGGTGGGCGCGCGACCGAGCCTCGGCCACGTCGCCGCCGACCTCGGCGTGGACACGCGCAGCGTGCTCGAGCTGCCGGCGCTGCTCGACGGCCTGGGCGCCGACGCCCTCGTGCTGCGCGAGGCCGACCCGGCGATCACCGCCCGGGTGGACGCCGCGCGCGGCGCGGACGCGGTGGAGGCGGATGCGACGCTCGCCCGCGAGCTCAGCGAGCTGCGCCTGGTCAAGGACGCCTACGAGGTGGCCGAGCTGCGCGCCGCGGTCGACGCGACGCAGCGCGGCTTCGAGGACGTCGTGCGCGACCTGCCGGAGATCGTCGCGCATCCGCGCGGCGAGCGCCTCGTGGAGGGCACGTTCGACCGGCGCGCTCGCGCCGAGGGCAACACCGTCGGCTACGACACGATCGCGGCGAGCGGGCCGCACGCCTGCATCCTGCACTGGACCCGCAACGACGGCCCCGTGCTGCCGGGCGATCTCATCCTGCTCGACGCGGGCGTCGAGCGCGAGAGCTACTACACGGCCGACATCACCCGCACGCTGCCGGTCGACGGCGTGTTCACCCCCGCCCAGCGCCGCGTGTACGAGGCGGTGCGCGAGGCGGCGGATGCGGCCTTCGCGATCGTGCGTCCCGGCATCCGCTTCCGCGAGATCCACGCGGCCGCGATGGAGGTCATCGCCCGCCGCACCGCCGAGTGGGGGCTGCTGCCGGTGAGCGCCGAGGAGTCGCTCGAGCCCGACGCCGGCTTCCACCGCCGCTACATGGTGCACGGCACGAGCCACCACCTGGGCCTCGACGTGCACGACTGCGCGCAGGCGCGGCGCGAGATGTACCTCGACGGCGTGCTCGAGCCGGGCATGGTGTTCACGATCGAGCCGGGGCTCTACTTCCAGCCCGGCGACCTGACCGTGCCCGAGGAGCTGCGCGGCATCGGCGTGCGCATCGAGGACGACGTGCTCGTGACGGAGGACGGCTACGAGAACCTCTCCGCGGGGATCCCCCGCACCGCCGACGAGGTCGAGGCCTGGATGGCGTCGCTGCGCGCCTGACGGATCGAGCGGCATCGGGGCCCGATGGAACCGGGTCCAGGGGCCGACGGTGCCGCGCTCCGGGGGTCGGTCTCAGCTCACTGCGGTTCGGCGGGCCCGCGCTCCAGCGCGGCGCGGGCCTGCGCGCCGAGGTTCGGGTCGACGACGATGCGGTAGCTGCTCGCGACCACCTGGTGCACCGAGGTGAAGTCGTGGCGCCGGCGATTGGCCGAGTAGGTCACGATGCTGAAGAGCATGCCGAAGCCGGCGCCGATGGCCACGGCCGCACCGAGGTAGGCCAGCGCGCCCGCCGTCGGGTTGAAGAGGGTGAGCAGCAGGCCGAGGAAGAGGCCCATCCACGCACCGCTCGCCATGCCGGTGAGGGCGGCTCGGCCGTAGCTGAGGCGGCCGGTGACCCGCTCGACCATCTTGAGGTCGTTGCCGATGATGGCCACCTGGCTGACCGGGAACTCCGCCTTCGCGAGGCGGTCCACGACGGCCTGCGCCTCGGGGTAGGTGCCGTACTCGCCGAGCACGTCCCCCGTCGGCACGGTGGGGATGACGCGGCTGCGGCGGCCGAAGGGGGTCTGAGCGCTCATGCCACCATTGTCGCGCCTCCGGCTGGCGCGCAGCTGGCGCTGAGCTATGCCCTCGGCGAACCGCACGGCGGCCCGGCGGGGTTCGCAGCGCGCATCCCGGTGGCACCGGCTGCGCCGCCACCGGCCGGTCAGAGCTCGGTCAGAGGCCGAGACTACGATGGCCGCGTGAGCTCCCCCGCGTCTTCGTCGCCCGCCTGGCCGGATGCTCCGTCTTCGACCCCGCGGGCGATCGCGTCGGCAAGGTGCGCGACGCCCTCGTCGTGTACCGCGCCGACAGCTCGCCGCGCGTGGTCGGCCTCATCGTCGAGGTCCCGGGCAAGCGCCGGGTCTTCCTCTCCATCGGCCGCGTCATGAGCATCGGCGCCGGCCAGGTCATCACCACCGGCCTCATCAACCTGCGCCGCTTCGCGCAGCGCGGCGGCGAGGTGCGGGTGATCGCCGAACTGCTCGGCCGCAGGATGCGGCTGCGCGACGGCTCCGGCGAGGCGACGGTCGAGGACGTGGCGATCACCGAATCCGCTCCCGGCGAGTGGGAGATCGAGCAGGTCTACCTGCGCCGTCCGAAGACGAGCGCCTCGCCGTTCGGCAAGGGCCAGTCGACCTTCGCCGAGTGGAAGGACCTGCAGGAGCAGAGCACCGCGGGCGAGTCGCAGTCGGCCGAGCACCTGGTGGCGCAGTACTCCGAGCTGCAGGCCGCCGACCTCGCCACGACCCTGCTCGACCTGCCGCAGCAGCGCATGTTCGACGTCGTCGACGAGATGCCCGACGAGCGCCTCGCCGACGCCCTCGAGGAGATGCCCGAGGACGATCAGGTGCAGATCCTCACCCACCTCGACCAGGACCGCGCGGCCGACGTGCTCGACCGCATGCAGCCCGACGACGCGGCCGACCTCATCGCCCAGCTGCCCGAGGAGCAGGGCGAGGCCCTGCTGGAGCTCATGGAGCCGGAGGAGGCGGAGGACGTGCGTCTGCTGCTGAGCTTCGGCCAGGACACCGCCGGCGGTCTGATGACCACCGAGCCGATCATCGTCTCGGCCGACGCGACCGTCGCGGAGGGGCTGGCCCTCATCCGCCGCCACGAGCTGGCGCCGGCGCTGGGCGCCGCGATCTGCGTCGTGCTGCCGCCCTACGAACCGCCCACCGGGCGCTTCCTCGGCATGGTGCACTTCCAGCGGATGCTGCGCTACCCGCCGCACGAGCGGCTCGGCACCCTGCTCGACAGCAACCTCGACCCGGTGACGCCGGAGACGAGCCTGGCCGAGGTCAGCCGCATCCTCGCCTCGTACGACCTGGTCTCCGTGCCGGTCGTCGACGAGAAGCACCGACTGCTCGGGGTGGTGACCATCGACGACGTCCTCGACCACCTGCTGCCCGACGACTGGCGAAGTCATCCCGACGAGCCCAGCAAGCCCGCCGCTGCCGTGAGCACCGATACGAGCAGCATCACCACCCGGAGGAGGTCGGCCGATGGCCCGCGCACCACGCGACGATAGCCGGCTCGACGCGCCCAAGGGCGTGCGCCAGCCCCTGCTGCGCCGACGCCCCAGCCGCGACCGCTTCGGCCGCATCACCGAGTCGATCGCCCGCGGCATGGGCACGCCGTGGTTCCTGATCGGGCTGACGCTCGTCTGCGTCGTCTGGATGGTCTACAACTCCGTCGGGCCGGAGGAGTGGCGCTTCGACAGCGCGGCGATCGGCTTCACGGCGCTGACGCTGATCCTCTCGCTGCAGGCGTCCTACGCGGCCCCGCTCATCCTGCTCGCCCAGAACCGGCAGGACGACCGCGACCGCGTCGCGATGGAGCAGGACCGCCAGCGCGCCGAGCGCAACCTCGCCGACACCGAGTACCTCGCCCGCGAGGTGGTCGCGCTGCGCCTGGCGATGAAGGACATGGCCTCGCGCGACTTCATCCGCGACGAGCTGCGCAGCCTGCTCGAGGAGCTCGAGAAGGACCGCAACCGCGAGTGATCGACGTCGCCGCCGCGGTCCGCCGCGCCCTCGACCGGGTGATCGACCCGGAGATCCGCAAGCCCATCACCGAGCTCGACATGGTCGGCGATGTGCGAGCGGATGCGGGCTCCGTCACGGTGGACCTGCGCCTCACGATCGTCGGATGCCCGGCCGCGACCTCCATCGAGCGCGACGTCCGCGAGGCGGCGCTGTCGGTCGACGGGGTCGAGCAGGTGCGGGTGGACGTCTCGGTCATGACCCGCGAGCAGCGCGAGGCCTTGACGGAGCGCCTTCGCGGTGGCCGGTCGCGCGCCCAGCAGTTCGGGCCGGACAGCCTCACCCGCGTGATCGCCGTCACGAGCGGCAAGGGCGGGGTCGGCAAGTCCACGCTCACCGCCAACCTCGCCGTCGCTCTCGCCGAGCGGGGGCTCGCCGTGGGCCTCGTCGACGCCGACGTGTTCGGGTTCTCCATCCCGGCGATCCTCGGCATCGCGGGCGAGAAGCCCACGCAGGTCGGCGACATGATCCTGCCGCCCGTCGCGCACGGGGTGAAGACCATCTCGATCGGCATGTTCGTCGACGACGCGTCGACCGCGGTCGCGTGGCGGGGGCCGATGCTGCACCGCACCATCCAGCAGTTCCTCACCGATGTGTTCTTCGGCGACCTCGACGTGCTGCTGCTCGACCTGCCGCCCGGCACCGGCGACGTGGCGATCTCGGTGGGGCAGCTGCTCCCCCAGGCCGAGGTGCTCGTGGTGACGACCCCGCAGCAGGCCGCCGCCGAGGTGGCCGAGCGCAGCGGCGTCGTCGCCCGTCAGACGGGCCAGCGGGTGGTCGGTGTCGTCGAGAACATGGCGGGCCTGACGCTGCCGGACGGCTCGGTCATGGAGCTCTTCGGCACCGGCGGAGGTACCGAGGTGGCCCGACGGCTCTCGGCCGGGCAGCAGGAGCCCGTGGAGCTGCTCGCGAGCGTGCCGCTGAGCACGGGGCTGCGCAGCGGCGGCGACGCGGGCGCGCCGGTGGTGCTCGGCGCCCCGGAGGACCCGGCCGCACGCGCGATCGCCGCGCTGGCCGACCGCCTCGCCGCACGCGGTCGCGGCCTCGCCGGGCGCAGCCTGGGGCTGTCACCGCGCTGAGCGGGCCGCGCCGACCGTGAGCGGGTCAGGTCGCCTCGGAGTCGAACGGCGCGGGCCTCGTCGTGTCGAGCGCCTGCGCCCGCATGCGCGCCGCCTGCGGCGCCGCGGGCTTCACCGTCGGCCGGTCCGGTTGCTCCGCCCACGCGTCGCGGATGATGCGCCGCGGGTCGTACTGGCGCGGGTCGAGCTGCTGCCAGTCGATGTCGTCGAACTCCGGACCCATCTCGTCGCGCATGCGGCTCTTGGCGCCGTCGGTCATGCGGCGCAGCGAGCGCACGAGCTCGCCGAGCTTCTTCGCGTAGATCGGCAGCCGCTCCGGCCCGAGCAGCAGGGCGGCGAGCAGTCCGATGAGCAGCAGCTTGTCGAAGGTCAAGCCGAGGAAGGACACGACGACAGACTAACGCCGCCACCGCCGCGCCTCCTGCGGGTCGAGGGATGCTCGCCCTAGAGTTGCCGAGGAGGCAGGAGCACGTGGTGGAACGAGAGCTGAACTGGAAGTTCGCAGAGGACTTCGTCGTCGAGTCCGCGGCGGTGCTGGAGGCGCGCCGCACGGCGCAGGAGCTCGGCATCGACAGCGTCTCGCCCGCCACCGGCGCGCAGCTCGCCGTGCTGGCCGCGACGCTGCGGGCGCGCACGATCATCGAGATCGGCACCGGCGCGGGCGTCAGCGGCCTGCGGCTGCTGGGCGGCGCACCCGAGGCGCACCTCACCTCCATCGACCTCGAGAGCGACCACCAGCAGGCCGCCCGCAAGGCGTTCGCCGACGGCGGCGTCCCCGCCAACCGCATCCGCCTCATCACCGGCCGTGCGCTCGACGTGCTGCCGCGCATGAACGAGGAGAGCTACGACCTCGTGCTCGTCGACGCCGACGCCGGGTCGATCCTGGAGTACGTCGAGCACGGCCTGCGCCTGGTCCGTCCCGGCGGACTCGTGCTCGTGACCCACGCCCTGTTCCACGGCCGCGTCGCCGATCCGGTGCGCCGCGAGGACACCGTGGTGGGCATCCGCAGCCTGCTCACCGAGATCGCGACGTCGGATGCGGTGATCGCCTCGCTCTCGCCCCTCGGCGACGGTCTGCTGCAGCTCGTCAAGCGCGGCTGAGGCCGCACGGACGAAGCGGGCGCCCGATCCGAGGATCGGGCGCCCGCTTCGTTCGTGCTCGGTGCGTCAGGACGCGGCGGCCACGACCGCGCCGAGCGCGTCGTGCAGTTCCTTCGCCTCGGCGTCGTTGACCGAGACGACGAGTCGTCCGCCGCCCTCGAGGGGCACCCGCACGATGATCAGTCGCCCTTCCTTGACGGCTTCCATGGGACCGTCACCGGTTCTGGGCTTCATCGCTGCCATCGTGCTCCCCTTTCGTGGCTTACTCCCCCATTATCCCTGCAACGCGAGGGGATCCGGAAATCAATCGATCACGGAACGGTCCAGTCGGCTCCCAGCACGAGCCAGCACCACTCGATCCAGAGCTGCTGGCCCGCGAGGCAGGCGGCGACCAGCGGCCACCGGAACCACGGCGAGCGCGGCGCGGCGACGGCGCCGAGTGCCGGGAAGGCCGGCAGCAGGATGCGGAACGTGCTCGACTGCGGGAACCACACCGCCAGCAGGTACAGCCCGTAGCTGACGGTCCACGCCACGAGCAGCGGGCCGAGCCGCCGCACCGCCGGGGTGAGGAGCGCGACCGCGACGAGCGCGAGCAGCAGCACGAGGGCGATCGGGCCGAGCACGTCGTCGACCCACCACTGCGCACCCTGGAACCACGGCGTGAAGGGCACGAGCTCCTGCCGGCCGAGGTAGGCGCTGCGCCAGGCCAGCTCGGTGTCGGTGTAGGCCGTCGGCGAGCCCGTGCCGATCGCGGCGGCGACCAGCCAGACCAGGCCCCAGCATCCGCTCCACACGGCCAGGGCGCCGAGCCGCCAGCGCTCGGCGGTGGGGAACGGCACGCCCTCGCGCCGCTGGCGGCGGTGCCGCAGCATCCAGACCAGCAGCAGGGCGAGCGCGAGCGGCAGTGCGCCCGGGCGGGTGACCGCGAGCACCGCGACGACCGGGAAGGCTGCGAGCAGGCGGCCTCGCTGCACGAGCAGCAGCGCGACGCCGAGCAGCAGCGCGAACAGCGACTCGGCGTAACCGAGCTGCAGCAGCGGCGAGACCGGGGCGACGCAGAACAGCAGGACGGCGAAGGCGGCGGTGCCGGCCGGCAGCACGTCGAGCAGCAGGCGGTGCAGCACGACCGCGGCCCCCGCGCCGCAGACCACCGCGACCACGACCGCCAGCACGTCGTAGGGCAGGCCCGTCGCCAGCATGAGCAGGCGCACGACGGCCGAGTAGACGGGCATGAAGGCCCAGGCGTTCTCGCGGACGTGACCCGCGTCGTCCACGGGCAGCTGCGAGGGGTAGCCGTGCTCGGCGATCAGCGCGTACCAGGCGCCGTCCCACATCGTGGCGAAGTCGGCGTAGCCGGGCGCCGCATCCGTGAAGGGGTTCGCCTCCTGGCGGGCGGCCGCGGCGAGCAGCAGCCAGGTGGTGGGGATGCGGGTGACCGCGAAGATCGCGAGCGACTGCGCCCACCAGGGCCAGGAGAGCGGATGCGCGCTGCCGCGCCGGGTGCGCTCGCTCAGCCGCGCGTCAGCCACGCGCGCAGACCGCGCTCGAACTCGGGGATCTGCGCGACCGGCACCCGCTCGTCATCCTTGTGCGCGAGGGTCGGGTCGCCGGGGCCGTAGTTGATGGCGGGCACGCCGAGGGCGGAGAAACGGGCGACGTCGGTCCAGCCGAACTTGGCGCGCGGCTCGCCGCCGACCGCCGCCAGCAGCTCCTGCGACATGGCGCTGTCGAAGCCCGGGCGCGCTCCGGCGGCGAGGTCGAGCACCTCGAGCTCCACGCCGGGGAAGAGGGCGCGCACGTACTCGACCGCCTGCTCGGGGCTGCGGCTCGGTGCGAAGCGGAAGTTGACCGTCACCACGCACTCGTCCGGGATCACGTTGCCGGCCACGCCGCCGGTGACGCCGACCGCGTTGAGTCCCTCCTTGTAGACGAGGCCGTCGACCTCGACGTCCTCCGGCTGGAAGGCGGCGAGGGTCTGCAGGATGGCGCCGGCCTTGTGGATCGCGTTCGATCCCATCCAGGCGCGGGCGGAATGGGCGCGCTGACCCCTGGTCGTCAGCGCGACGCGCAGGTTGCCGTTGCAGCCGCCCTCGATGCCGTTGTCCGTCGGCTCGCCGAGGATCGCGAGATCGCCGGTCAGCAGCTCCGGGCGGTTGCGCACGAGGCGGCCCAGGCCGTTCAGCGCATCCGCCACCTCCTCGTGGTCGTACCAGACCCAGGTCACGTCGACGCTCGGCTCCGTCAGCTCGACCGCCAGCTTGAGGTGCACGGCGCTGCCGGCCTTCATGTCGACGGTGCCGCGACCCCAGAGCACCTCCACGTCGTCGACGGTCTCGAAGCGGGTCGGCAGATTGTCGTTGAGCGGCACCGTGTCGATGTGCCCGGCGATCACGACGCGCTGCGCCCGACCCAGGTTCGTGCGGGCGACGATCGCGTCGCCGTCGCGCACCACCTCAAGGTGGGCCGCGCCGGCGAGGGCGGCCTCGATCGCATCCGCTACGGCCTTCTCGTCGCCGGAGACCGATTCGATGTCGCAGAGCTGCCGGGTGAGTTCGATGGAGGAGGCGGTGACGTCGAGCGAAGGCATGGCTGCAACCCTATCCGCGAGGTGCCGTCGCTAGGCTTGGCGGCATCATGAGCAACCCCACCTCCTCCCGCCGCGCCTGGGGCCACGGCCTCGCCACCATCGCCGCCGACGGCACGATCCTCGACACGTACTTCGCCGCTCCCGCGCTCGGCGACGCGCCCGCATCCGCTCCCGACCTGCCCGCCGAGCACGCCGGTCTGCTCGGCCGCGACGAGCGCCGCGACGTGACGGTCGAGGCCGTGCTCGTGGCCATCGACCTCGACGAGGCGCCCGCGTCGACCCCCGACGCCTACCTGCGGCTGCACCTGCTGAGCCACCTGCTCGCGGCCCCGAACTCGCTCAACCTGGACGGGATCTTCGGCCATCTGCCGATCGTCGTCTTCACCAACGCCGGCCCCGTGCACCCCGACGCCTTCGCGCGCCTCGCGCCCGTGCTGCTGCGCCACGGCATCCAGGCGTACGGCGCCGACAAGTTCCCGCGCCTGCTCGACTACGTGGTGCCGCCGAAGGTGCGCATCGCCGACGCGTCGCGGGTGCGCCTCGGCGCCCACCTCGCGCCGGGCACCACGGTCATGCACGAGGGCTTCGTCAACTTCAACGCCGGCACGCTCGGCACCTCCATGGTCGAGGGCCGCATCTCGCAGGGCGTCGTCGTCGGCGACGGCAGCGACATCGGCGGCGGCGCGTCGATCATGGGCACCCTCTCCGGCGGCGGCAAAGAGCGCGTCGTCATCGGCGAGCGCGCCCTGCTCGGCGCCAACAGCGGCATCGGCATCTCGATCGGCGACGACACGGTCGTCGAGGCCGGTCTGTACGTGACGGCGGGCACCAAGGTGGTCGTGCTCGGCGGCGAGCAGCGCACCGTGAAGGCGCGCGAGTTGAACGGCGTGCCGAACCTGCTCTTCCGCCGCAACAGCGTCACCGGCGCCGTCGAGGTGCTGCCCCGCGACGGCAAGGGCGTCGAGCTCAACGCGGCGCTGCACGCGTAGGCACGCGCACGGGAGGGGGTCGGTCTGCGGGCCGGCCCCTTCCGTCGTCCGGACGCCGTGGCGCTGCGGGCAGCCCCTCCGACCGACACCCTCGCGCTGCGGGCCCGTCCCTCCGACGTCCCGGCGGACTGGCGCTGCGGACCTGCCCCTCACCTCGCCTCTTCCGACGTCTCGCGACCGCCGAGACCGATCCCGATCCCGATCCCGAATGACGGAGTCTGACGGCGCAGCACCGAGCGTTCGGCCCGTGCCGACCTCCGCTCCCGGCGAACTCCGTCATTCGGGATCGAGGAGATGGAGAGAGCGGAGCGACCACAGCACGGCGGACGGCGGGGCGGCGCGGGGCCGGGGCAGGCCGCGGGCGCCGGGTACCGGATGCCCGCAGCGCCGACGCGCGAGGCGGGCGGAACGTTGGGCTGCGCTCCGTGCATCCGCTCGTTAGCGTCGAGAGCATGGACATCACGACGGGACGGATGCGGGCGGCCATGATCGCGGCGGCTTCGGTGGCACTGCTGGTCACCGGCTGCGCGAGCGGCGGCGGAGCGGGCGGTTCGCTCGACGGGAACCCGGAGGAGACCGCACCGGCCGAGACGGCGCCCGCCCCGGAGACGAGCGCTCCCGTGGACGACTTCGAGCCGAGCGTCGCCTGGCTCGAGGAGGGCGCGAGCTTCGAGCTCACGACCTACGGCAGCTCCAGCTGCCCGGCCGAGGTCGCCGAGGTGCTGCTCGACGCTCCCGACCGCGTCACGCTGCAGCTGGCGCCGCCGAGCGACGGCATGTGCACGATGGACATGGCGCCGACGACGCAGACGATCGAGCTGCCCGAGGGCGCGGACGGTCGCCCGCTCGGCATCGCGCTCCGAGCCGATGACGGCACGGTCGCGGCGGACCTGACGCTGGACTGAGCTCACGGCGCCCGCGGCCGGTACACCCACGTCACGAGCACCACCGAGATCAGCATGAGCAGGTACCAGGAGACGAACTTCTCGGGCCCGACCAGGTGCCAGCCGTCGAGCTGCGACGGGTAGCGCCACGCACCGGCCCAGGTGCCGACGTTCTCGGCGATCCAGATGAACAGCGCGACGAGCCCGAAGGCGACGAGCACCGGCATCTGCAGCACCGTCTCGTGGATGCGCACGTGCATGACCGTGCGCGCGTAGAGCAGCACGACCAGCGCGAGCAGCACCCAGCGGGCGTCCGGCAGCCAGTGGTGGCTGAAGAAGTTGACGTAGATGCCGCCCGCGACGAGCGCGGTGAGCCAGCGGCGCGGGTAGTGGGCGAAGCGCAGGTCGAAGAGGTTGTGCACGCGCACGAGGTACGAGCCGATCGCCGCGTACATGAAGCCGCTGAACAGCGGCACCCCGCCGATGCGCAGCAGCCCCTCGCCGTCGTAGGTCCACGAGCCGACGTCGGTCTTGAACAGCTCCATCACCGTGCCGACGACGTGGAAGAGCAGGATGACGCGGAACTCGCGCCACGACTCGAGGCGGAACGCGAGCATGAGCACCTGCACGAGCACCGCGGCGATCGTGAGGGCGTCGTCGCGGGCGATCGGAGCATCCGCCGGGTAGACGAGCCGCGAGAGCAGGATCAGCACGATCAGCGCGCCGCCGAAGACGCAGGCCCAGGCCTGCTTGGCGCCGAACACCAGGAACTCCACCCACCGCCGGCGGGCCTCGCTGCGCCGCTGCCCGCTGCGGTCGAGCAGCCGGCGGGCCGCCCGGTCGATGCGCGCTTCGACGGGGGTCAGGCCTCGGGGGTGCATGCTCCGAGCCTGGCCGGGGCATCGCCGCCCTCGCGTCGGACGAGCGGATGAAGGGCGTCAGCCCCGCGTCAGTACTTGCGCCCCGGATTCAGCAGCCCGCGCGGGTCGAGCGCGCGCTTGATCGCCCGCTGCGCCTCGTGCACCCGCGGTCCGAGCTCGGCGCCGATGGCGGGCAGCTTGAGGCTGCCGATGCCGTGCTCGCCGCTCGCGGTGCCGCCGAGGCGCAGCGCGAGCTCGATCACGGCGAGATACGCGCGGGTGGCGCGCGCGACGTCCGCCGGGTCGTCGGCGTCGTAGGCGACGGTCGGATGCAGGTTGCCGTCGCCGAGGTGCCCGCCGGTCACGATCGTGATGCCCAGCTCCTCCCCCAGCGCCGCGATGCCCTCGAGCAGCGCGGGCAGCTGCGAGCGCGGCACCGAGACGTCCTCGTTGAGGCTCGCCCCGCGGATCGCGCGCAGGGCCGGATGCAGCAGGCGGCGCACGTCCATGAGCGCGTCCACCCGCTCCGGGTCGTCGGCCGTCTCGACGAGGGTGGCGCCGTGGGCCGCGGCGATCGCGGCGTAGTGGCGCACGTCGCCGACCGCATCCGCCGCATCCGACTGCACCAGCAGCAGCGCCTCGGCGACGGGCAGCCGGGGACCGGGGGCGTCGCCGCGGGCGATGAGGGCGTCGATGGCGGCGATGCATCCGGCGTCGAGGAACTCGAGCACGCTGGGCCGGCGCGCGTCGGCGACGAGGGCGTCGGCCGCGGCGAGCGCCGCCGCAGCGCTCGGGAAGGCGGCCGAGAGCCCGGCGGAGGGCGCGGGTGCCGGCAGCAGGGCCACGGTCGCCTCGGTGACGATGCCGAGCGTGCCCTCCGAGCCGACCAGCAGCCCGACGAGGTCGAGCCCGGCGACGCCCTTCACGGTGCGGTGCCCGACCCGCACGATCTCGCCATCGGCGAGCACCGCGGTGAGCTCGCGCACGAAGTCGCGGGTCACCCCGTACTTGAGGCAGCGCATGCCGCCGGCGTTCGTGGCGATGTTGCCGCCGATCGTGCTGATCTCCCAAGAGCCCGGGTCCGGCGGGTAGAAGAGCCCGGCGTCCGTCGCGGCGCGCGCGAGGTCGATGGTCAGCACGCCGGCCTCCACGCGCGCGACCTGGTCGACGGCGTCCAGCTCCAGCACGCGGCGCATCCGCTCGAGGCAGATCAGCACCGCCCCGTCGATCGCGTTCGCCCCACCGGCGAGGCCCGAGCGGGCTCCCTGCGGCACCATCGTCAGGGCGTGCTCGGCGCAGATGCGCACGACGGCGGCGACCTCCTCGGTGCTGCTGGGCAGCGCCACCGCGAGCGGATCGCCCACCGGCGTGCCGTCGGCGTGGTCGCGCCGGTACGGCAGGGTCGCATCGCCGGTGAGGACGGCGTCGGCGCCGACGGCGGCGACGAGGTCGGTCAGGGGCTGGGGCATCGCTCCTCCTGGGTGGTCCGGTTCCAGGCTATCCGCGCCCGCGGACCCGCTGGAGGTGCCAGTCCAGGCGGTTCGACGGCATCCCGTCCGCGGATACCGGCACCGCTGAGCGGTCGTACGGCGACCGACGCGTCATGTCCGCAGGAACCGGCACCGCACCGTCACACGGCGGCCGGTGCGTAGCGCTCGGTCAGCTCGCGCGCGAGGAGCTCGCTGATCGCCCGCGCCGCGCGATGCCCGTTCGCGGCCTCGACGTCGGGGCTGTAGTTCGTGTTCGTGTTGACGTCGTACGGCACGACCCTGCCATCAACCGTCTCGAAGAACTCGACGCCGGCGATCTCGATGCCCCGCGCCGCGAGGAACGCCTCGAGCCGCACGATGAGCGGATGCGCCGCCGTGATCTCCGTGCGCTCCGTGAACAGCGGAGCCGGCGCCGGCAACCCGCCCTGCGCATCCGGCACGTCGCAGACCGCGGGCGAGAGACCCGTCGGCGGCACCGCGCAGGCCTCGGCCGGGCAGAGCTCGAAGCTGCCGCCCGAGGTGTCGACGCGCACCGCGTAGACGAAGCGCCCGCCGATGAACTCGGCGCGGGTCACGAAGGGCTCCGCGGCGAGCAGGTGCTCCTGCAGCAGCGTGACGCCGTCGACCGGCTCCTCGAAGCCATCGCTGCTGGCATAGGCCGCGAAGTCGTCCTGGCTGTCGAAGCGGCGCACGCCGATGCCCTTGCCGCCCTGGTTGTGCTTCGTGATGAACGGGGTCGGCAGCGTGCGCGCCCGCTCGACCAGCTCATCCCGTCCGAACACGGCGATCGTGCGCGGCACGTCGAAACCCTCGGCGGCGAGCGCCGTGTACTGCGCGACCTTGCTCACCTCGAACTCGACCACGCCGCTGCCGTTGATCACGCGACGGCCGGCGGCCTCGAGCCAGCGCAGCACCGAGCGGGCCACCTCCTTGGCGTGCGCGTGGCCGCGCGACGGGGAGGATGCGCTGAGCCGCGACCAGAAGACGCCTTCCGGCGGTGCCTGCGTGAGATCGATCGAGCCGGAGGAGAGCTCCCAGTCGATCCACGGCACGCCCGCCTCGTCGAGCGCGCGGGTGAACGGCGGCAGCCACTCGGCGTTCTCGTGGAGGATGTAGACGGTCGGCCGGTCCGCGATGCGCAGGGTCATGCCCACCAGGCTAGGCCGGTCGCGCTGGGGAGCGGATGCGGGACGTCATCTCCGGTGACCGGAGGACGGGGCTGGGGAGCCGCCTGTGGGAATCGAACCCACGACCTTCTCATTACGAGTGAGATGCTCTGCCGACTGAGCTAAGGCGGCGTGGCCTGCGCGAGCGCCGGACACAAGTGATCATCGTAGCGGATCAGGAGGCGTGCTGCTGCACCACGATGCTCGGCGCCGAGGCGAAGCTGGCGGTGATGTGCTCGACGAGCGGCTCGGCGCCCTCGTGCTCGGCCCACACCTTCCAGGCGTGCCGGACGGCGCCGAGCGCCAGCAGCGTGCAGAGCGCCGCGCGCGAGTGCGCCTGCTCGTCGTCGAGCCCGTCGGCGCGGAACCGCTGCTCGAGCTGCGCCGTGAACGTCTCCTCGACCTCGTGCATCGCCCCCATCCGCAGGGCGAAGTAGTGCGGGTAGCGGGCGAGCACGGAGCGGCGCAGCTGCATGAGCTCAATGTCGGAGACGCTCTGCTCGGTCGCCGCGATGAGGAGGTCGCGGATGCCGTCCCACAGCGGTCCGCGTTCGAGCACGTCGGTGACGACTGCGTCGTCGGGCAGGCTCGGCAGGTCGCCGATGATCGGCCCCTCCTTCGTGCCGAAGTAGTTGAAAAAGGTGCGCGGCGAGATGTCCGCGCGCTCGGCGATGTCCTCGACGGTCACGGCGTCGGCGCCGCGCTCGTCGACCAGCTGGAGGGCGGCGAGCTGGATGGCTCGTCGGGTGGCCCGGCGCTTGCGCTCGCGCAGGCCGAGTGGTTCGGGGTGCATGCCCTCATTCTTGCACGCACTGCAATGATGCAGTCCCGCACTGTCACCGCCGCGCTCCGCGCATCCGCTCGCATGCGGAGGTCTGATGCGTCGTCGATCGGTCAGCGCGGCGCCGGCGCCCCGATCGCGACCGTCACCAGCATCGACTCGAGCGCCAGCAGCGGCGCGACGTTCGCCTCGATGCGCGTGCGCGCCTCCGCGATCCCGTCGAGCACGGCGAGCGTGGTGGCGGGCGCGGTGTGGCGCGCCACGTCCTCGATCCGATCGCGCAGCGCCTCGTTGACCAGCTCGGCGGGCGCCCCCAGCTGTCGCAGCAGCACGTCGCGGTAGAGCGAGAGCAGGTCGACCAGGATGCGGTCGAGCCCGTCGCGGAGCCCGCGCCGTGAGCGCCGCTTCTGCTCCTCCTCGAGCTCGCGCAGGGCGCCGCGCAGCTTCGGCGGCACCGTGCCACCCGGCTCGACGCCGAGCGAGCGCAGCGCGGCGGCCCGCTCGCGGGCGTCGCGCTCCTCGTTCATCGCCTTGCCGTCCTCGTTCGCGATGTCGTGGTACGCGGCGGCGGTCGTCATCACATCACCGACCGAGCGGATGCCCAGGGCCAGGTCGAGCGTGTGCGCCCGGCGCCGCCGCGCCTCCTCGTCGGTGGCGAGCCGGTGCGCCATGCCCACATGGCTCTGCGCCTCGCGCGCGGCGCGCTCGGCGAGCTGCGGATCGACCCCGTCGCGGCGCACGAGCAGCGCCGCCACGTCGGCGACCGAGGGCACGGTGAGGCGCAGGCTGCGCGCGCGACTGCGGATGGTGGGCAGCAGATCGGCCTCGCTCGGCGCGCAGAGGATCCAGACGGTGCGCTCCGGCGGCTCCTCGATGGCCTTGAGCATGGTGTTCGACGAGTGCTCGCTCATGCGGTCGGCGTCCTCGACAACGATGACCCGGTAGGGCGACACCGACGGCGCGTAGTACGAGCGCTTCACGGCCTTGCGGGCCGCCTCGATCGGGATGATCACACCCGAGGTCGTCAGCACCTCGAGGTCGGGGTGGCTGCGCGCGCGAACCTGCTGCGCGACGTTCGGGTCGCGGTCGCCGCCGAGCAGCGCCGTGGCGAACGCGAACGCGAGGTTGGAACGGCCGGAACCCGGCGGCCCGGTGAGCAGCCAGGCGTGGCTCATCGCGGCGCCGCCCTCAGCGCTCAGCGCGGCCTCGGCCGCGGCCCGCAGGGTCGCGACCGCCTGGTCCTGCCCGGTCAGCTCATCCCACGACGCCACGCATCCAGGCTACCGGCGACCCCAGACACGGCCGACCACGCGGGAACGGACGGATGCGCTCAGCGCGCGGCGAGCATCCGCTCCACCCGATCGCGGATCGCCGCGGCGAGCTGCTCGGGCGGCAGCGTCGCGTCGAGCACGAGGAAACGCTCGGGCTCGGCGGCGGCGAGCCGCAGGTAGGCGTCGCGCACCCGCTGGTGGAAGTCCTGCGCCTCGGCCTCGAGGCGGTCCCACGCCCGCTCGTCGGCGTCGCGCCGGGCGCGTCCGACGGCCACATCGAGATCGAGCAGCACGGTGAGGTCGGGCAGCAGCCCCTCGCTCGCCCAGAGCGAGAGCTCGCGCACCTCGCCGCCGTCGAGCACGCGACCCGCACCCTGGTAGGCGACCGACGAGTCGAGGTAGCGATCCTGGATGACCACGCTGCCGGCCTCGATCGCCGGCCGCACCTTCGTGGCGATGTTGTGCGCGCGGTCGGCCGCGTAGAGCAGCGCCTCCGCACGCGGGGCGATGTAGCCGCGGCGGTGCAGGATGATCTGCCGCAGCTCGAGGCCCAGCTCGGTGCCGCCCGGTTCACGGGAGTGCACGACCGTGCGGCCAGCCTCCTCGAGCCAGGCGGTCAGCAGCGCCGACTGGGTCGACTTCCCGGCCCCGTCGCCGCCCTCGAGGGTGACGAAGAGGCCGGGATGCACGTGCGTCACGCCTTCTTCTTGGGAGCCGGCTTGCGCGTGGCGGGCTTCTTCGCGGCGGGCTTCTTGGCCGCGGGCTTCTTGGCCGGTCCCTTCGCGCGCTTGTCGGCGAGCAGCTGCACGGCGCGGTCGAAGTCGACCGCCTCGACGTCCTCGCCGCGCGGGATCGTCGCGTTCGTGGTGCCGTCGGTCACGTACGGGCCGAATCGGCCGTCCTTGACCTTGATCGGCTTGCCGCTCACCGGGTCCGCCTCGAACTCCTTGAGCGCGCTGGATGCGGCGCGGCCACCGTACTTCGGCGCCGCGAACTTCTCGAGCGCCCCGGCGAGGTCGATGTCGAAGATCTGGTCCTCGCCGTCGAGCGAGCGCGTGTCGGTGCCCTTCTTCAGGTAGGCACCGTAGCGGCCGTTCTGCGCCGTGATCTCGGCGCCGCTCTCCGGGTCGGTGCCGACCACACGAGGCAGATCCAGCAGCGCGAGCGCGGTGTCCAGGTCGATCGTCGCGAGGTCCATGGACTTGAAGAGGGAGGCCGTGCGCTCCTTCGGCGCAGCCGCCTTCTTGGCCGGCTTCTTCTTCGGCTCCTCGACGACCTCGCCGGTGGCCGCATCCGCCTGCACCTCGGGCTCGGGCGCGGCCTCGGTCACGTAGGGGCCGAAGCGGCCGTCCTTCGCGAGCACCTGCTTGCCGCTGACCGGGTTGATGCCGATCACGCGGTCGGTCTGCACCGGCGCCTCGACGAGCTCGTGCGCCTTCGCGGCGGTCAGCTCGTCGGGGGCGAGGTCCTGCGGGATGTTGATGCGCCGCGCGGTGTCGCCCGTCTGGTGCGGGTCGGCACCCGGCGCCACCTCGAGGTAGGGGCCGTACTTGCCGATGCGCAGGGTGATCTCGTCGTCGAGCGGGATCGAGTTGATCTCGCGTGCGTCGATCTCGCCGAGGTTGTCGATCACGCCGCGCAGGCCCTGGTGCGACTCGCGGCCGAAGTAGAACCCCTTGAGCCACTCGACGCGGTCGGCGTCGCCGCCGGCGATGCGGTCGAGGTCGTCCTCCATCTCGGCGGTGAAGCTGTACTCGACGAGATCGTGGAAGAACTCCTCGAGCAGGCGCACCACGCTGAACGCGATCCAGTTGGGCACGAGCGCGGTGCCGCGCGGGGTCACGTAGCCGCGGTCGATGATCGTCGAGATGATCGAGGCGTAGGTCGAGGGGCGCCCGATGCCGAGCTCCTCGAGCGTCTTGACGATGCTCGCCTCGGTGTAGCGCGGCGGCGGGCTGGTCTCGTGGCCCTTGGCCTCCACCTCGGCCACGACGAGCGACTGTCCCTCGGTGAGCGGCGGCAGCTTCGCGTCCTTCTCGTCGGCCGAGCCGTGGCGCTCCTCGTCGCGGCCCTCCTCGTAGGCGCTGAGGAAGCCGCGGAACGTGATGACGGTGCCGCTGGCGCTGAACTCCGCGGTCTGAGGCGCATCCGCTCCCGGCAGGCTCAGCGGTCCGGCCGTGATGGCGACGGATGCGGTCGAGCCCTTCGCGTCGGCCATCTGGCTCGCGACGGTGCGCTTCCAGATCAGGTCGTAGAGCTTCCAGTCGTTGCCGCGCAGGGTGCCCTCGAGCTGGGCCGGGGTGCGGAACACGTCGCCGGAGGGACGGATCGCCTCGTGCGCCTCCTGCGCGTTCTTGCTCTTGCCGGTGTACACGCGCGGCTTCTCGGGCACGGTCTCGGCGCCGTAGAGCTTGGCGGCTTGCGTGCGGGCGGCGTTCGTGGCCTGCTGGGACAGGCTCGGCGAGTCCGTTCGCATGTAGGTGATGAAGCCGTTCTCGTACAGGCTCTGCGCGACGCTCATGGTCTGCTTCGCCGAGAAGCGGAGCTTGCGTGCTGCCTCCTGCTGCAGCGTCGAGGTCGTGAAGGGCGCGGCCGGGCGGCGCGTGTACGGCTTCGACTCGACGCTCGTGACGGTGACGGGCACGTCGGATGCGCGCAGCGCCTCCGCGAGCGCCGTGGCGCCGGCCTGGTCGAGCGCGACCGCGTCGCCCTTGAGCGCGCCGTCGTCGCCGAAGTCGCGGCCGCTGGCGACGCGCTTGCCGCCGAGTCGGGACAGGCGCGCCGCGAAGGTCGCCGCGTCGGCGCCGGGCGCCAGCAGGGTCGCCAGGTCCCAGTACTCCGCCGAGACGAACGCGAGCCGCTCGCGCTCGCGGTCGACGACCAGTCGCGTCGCGGCCGACTGCACGCGACCCGCGGAGAGCCCGGGACCGACCTTGCGCCAGAGCACGGGCGAGATCTCGTAGCCGTAGAGGCGGTCGAGGATGCGCCGGGTCTCCTGCGCGTCGACGAGCGCGGTGTCGAGCTCGCGGGTGTTGCCGAGCGCGTGCTGGATCGCGTCCTTGGTGATCTCGTGGAACACCATCCGCTTGACCGGGACCTTGGGCTTCAGCTCCTGCAGGAGGTGCCACGCGATGGCCTCGCCCTCGCGGTCCTCATCAGTGGCGAGGAAGAGCTCGTCGGCGCCCTTCAGCGCCCGCTTGAGCTCGGTGACCGTCTTCTTCTTCTGGTCGGAGACGACGTAGTAGGGCTCGAAGCCGTTGTCGACGTCGACGGAGAACTTGCCGAGCGAGCCCTTCTTGAGGTCGGCGGGCAGGTTCTTCGGCTCGATGAGGTCGCGGATGTGCCCGACCGAGGCCTGCACCTCGTAGCCGTCGCCGAGGTACTGGGCGATCGTCTTCGCCTTCGCGGGCGACTCGACGATGACCAGCTTCTTCGTTGCGGGCACGGGCGTACCTCTTCCTTCACATGCGCTTCGTTCGCGGGGCCGGCGCGGCCGTCGGCGACCCTCGGGGTCCACCGGGTGCGGCGCCCCCGCTACCGAGGGGCTCGGCCCTGCACACCATACACACTCGCGGATGCGCCGCCACGGGGCGTTCAGCCTCGACCCGCTCCCTCCGGACCGGCGGTGGCGGCCGCGCGCGCCGCACCGCCGAGCACCGCACGCGCGACGAGCACGGTCGCGACGGCGCCCTCGAGCCGGCAGTCGAGCAGCTCCGCGCCTCCGGCGGCGGCGACGCGGCCCGCGTTGCCGCACGGTTCCCCCGGCACCGCGCCCATCGCGGTGTCCGCCGCCGCCAGCGCGGCGGCGTCGGCCGCGTTCGCTGCGAGCTGACGTCCCTGCAGCGCGACGGCGAGCGGCAGCAGCAGGAGCAGCAGCGCCACCGTGACGGCGACCACGCCGAGACCGAGCGCGGAACCGGCGCCCCGCTCGTCGCGCAGCGCGTGCACGGCGCGACTGCGCCGCCGACTCGCCGGTCTCACCGCCCGCCTCCGAGCGCGCAGGAGCGGGCGCGCTGCTCGCCGAGGTCGAACCACGCGGTCGACGCCGGCGCGCTGAGCACGGCGCACACCAGGTCGGCGTCCTGCTCGATCGCCAGCCTCGCATCGCTCACGGCACCGGCGGCCCGGCCCGCGGCACTGCTCGCGGGCTCTCCCCGCGCGAGGGTGCGGGCCGCATCGGCCGCGGCGTCCTGCAGCCGGAGCTGACGAGCGCCGAGCTGGAGGGCGCCCAGGCAGCAGGCGAGCACCAGCACAATGGCGGGCAGCACGAGGGCCGTCTCCGCCGTCGCACTGCCGCGCTCGCCCGCGCCGCGCCGAAGCACGGCGCGGGCGGCGCGTTCAGCTCGCGTACGTGAGCGCACTGTTCACCATGTCGGTCAGCACGGTGCGGATCTCGTCGCTGGTCAGGATGACGACGAGCAGCCCGGCGAAGCCGACGGCGGCCATGGTGGCGATGACGTACTCGGCCGTGGCCGCGCCCCGGTCGTCGCGCATCCGGCGGAGCAGTGCGATCCTCCTGGGCGTTCGCGGGCGGCCGGCGTCGGTGATCTGGTCCATCTCGTTCCTCTTTTCTCTCTGGGGTGCGCCGCGACGGCCGTCGCGGCGCCGCACGGTGGCCGGAGGGGACCCGGGCGGGCCTGCGGCGTCCGGCCGTCGCCGCGGGTCAGGTGAGCCCCGAGATCGTGCCGCCGACGACGCCGGCGACGAGCGGCACGACCCCCAGCAGCAGGAAGGCGGGCAGGATGCAGACGCCGAGCGGGACGAGCAGCGTGACGCCGAGCCGCGCGAGACGCTCCTGCCGTCCGGCCGCGGCCTCGCGGCGCAGCTCCTCCGCCTCGGCCGCGAGCAGCGCGGTCGCGGGCACGCCAGCGCGCTCGGCGAGCGCGAGCACCGTCTCGGTGCGCTCCTGGGCGCCCGGGTCGTCGACCCCGTGCCGAGCGCAGGCCTCGTCGACCCAGGCTCGCGCGGCGTCGAGCGCGCCGCCGCCCACGAGCGCGATGCCGAGCAGGTCCATGCGCAGACCGGGTGAGACCGGGCCTCGCGCCGCACGCGCGACCATGCGCCGCGACCAGAGGCGCGCGAGCAGCATGAGGCCGACGCCGACGGCGAGGCACACCCGGCCCCAGCCGGTGCCGAGCAGCAGGCCGAGGGCGTCGACGCCGAGCGCCGCGCCGAACCCGAGGGCCACGAGCGGCAGCACCGCGACGAGGCGCGCGGTGGCGTTGGGGCCGGCGAGCGCGATCCGACCCTCGCGCTCCTGCTGTGCGAGCACCCGTAGCGTGGCGGCGAGGGTGCCGAGCGTGGCGGCCAGCGGGCTCCCGGCACGCGAGGCCACGCTCCACGCGGCTGCCACGGAGCTCCAGGGCGCGACTCCGCCGTACTCCGCCTCGATGGCGGCGGCTGCCGGCTCGCCGGCCTCGATGCGGTCGGCGATCCGCCGCACCTCCGGCGCGTCCTGCTCCGACTCGGCCAGCTGGTGCCACGCCGCGGCGGGCGTGAGCCCGGCGCGCAGCAGCACGGCGAGGCGCTGCACCCTGCCGGCCATCAGCGCGGCATCCGGCCGCGCCCGCTCATGCCGCGAGCGCATCCGCCCCCACCTCCCTGGCGCGCAGGCGACCCGAGCCGTCGATCTCGAGCGCGCCGACGGCGCGCAGGCCCCGCCCCCGCTTGGTGCGCTCGAGGTGGAGCACGATGTCGATCGCGCTCACCGCCTGCCGCGCGATCGCCTCCGGCGGCAGTCCGGCGAGCGAGCCGAGCGCTTCGAGGCGCGCCGGCACATCGTCGAGCGAGTTCGCGTGCAACGTGCCGGCGCCGCCGTCGTGCCCCGTGTTCAGCGCGGCGAGCAGCTCGCGGATCTCGGCGCCACGGCACTCCCCCAGCACCAGACGGTCCGGTCGCATGCGCAGCGCCTCGCGCAGCAGCCGGTCCAGGCCGAGCGCGCCGGCGCCCTCGAGGTTCGCCTGCCGGGTCTCAAGCGAGACGCAGTGGGGATGCCGCGGACGCAGCTCCGCCACATCCTCGATGATGACGATCCGCTCGTGCGGAGCAGCCTCGCCGAGCAGTGCGCCCAGGAAGGTGGTCTTGCCGACGCCGCCCGCCCCCGTCACGAGCAGGTTCGCACGCCGCGACACCAGCGCCCGCAGCGTTTCGGCGCGGGTGTCGCCCAGGAAGCCGTCGGCCTCGAGCTCGTCGAGCCCGAGGGCGCGGCCGCGCGGGACGCGGATGGAGAGCAGCGTGCCGCTGACCGACACCGGCGCGAGCACCGCGTGCACGCGGATCCCGTCGAGCAAGCGCACATCGACGCAGGGGCTCGCCTCGTCGAGGTGCCGACCCCCGAGCGCGACCAGGCGCACCGCGAGCTCACGGAGGCGTTCGTCGTCGAGCTCGGGCAGCGGATGCGCGCTGGCCCCGTTCCCGCGGTCGACCCAGACAGCGCCTCCGCCGTTCACGAAGAGATCGGTGACCGCCTCGTCCTCCAGGAACGGCGTCAGCTCGCCGAAGCCCTCGAAGGATCGCGGCGCCGTTACCGGGGTGACGTCGCGGAGCGCCGCCGGGGGCCGCGCGATGAAGGGCTCGAAGGTCATGCGGCGACGCTAGGCACCTGCCGCGGGCCGTGGGCGTCGTGCGCGCATCCGGGTGGCGTGGAACCCGTCGACCGCGCTGTGGAGGGCGTGTTTTGTACCCCGTCAGCACGACGCCTGTCGCTCTAGCCGCCACCTGTCGCGTGCGCCGACCGATCCGGCGCTCGCCTCGAAAGCGCCCCGGCACACTGGAACACTGTTCCAGCGTGCGGCGCGACCAGCCCGTTAAACGAAGAGGGGCGGCGCCAGTTGGGGGAACCGGCGCCGCCACGGCGACGGCGGATTGGGGGAATCACGGCCGTCGCGACCGGAGTATTTCATCCGATTCGCCAACTGTACCCCGCGCACCCCCGCCGCGCAACTCCCCTCGTCGAAAAGCCGCACCGGCCCCCGAGCGCGGGTCTACGCTCGGCAGGACGGCCGAACCCGAACCGCCACGGCCGCCACGCAACGACGCGAGGAGCGCATCCGAGATGACCGACGCACCCACCGACCCGATCGCCGGAGCCGAGGGAGGGCAGCGCAGGTTCCCGCCTTCCGAGGCCTTCCGCAGGAACGCGATCGCGGGTCCGGAGCTGGCGGAGGCGGCGGATCGCGACCGCCTCGCGTTCTGGGCCGAGCAGGCCCGCGCGCTGCGCTGGGAGCGGCCCTTCACGCAGGTGCTGGACTGGACGGATGCGCCGCACGCCAGCTGGTTCGCCGACGGCCGCCTGAACGTGGCCGTCAACTGCGTCGACCGCCACGTCGTCGCCGGGAACGGCGATCGCGTGGCGCTGCACTGGGAGGGCGAGCCCGGCGACACGCGCACCATCACCTATGCGGAGCTGCTCGGCGAGGTGAGCCGCGCGGCGAACCTGCTGGCCGATCTCGGGGTGCGCGCCGGCGACCGCGTGGCCGTCTACCTGCCGATGATCCCCGAGGCCGTGATCGCGATGCTCGCCATCGCGCGGATCGGCGCCGTCCACTCGGTCGTGTTCGGCGGTTTCAGCGCGGAGAGCCTGCGGGCGAGGATCGACGACGCCGGCGCGGTGCTGGTCATCACCGCGGACGGCGGCTGGCGCAAGGGCGCCGTCGCGCCGCTCAAGCCCGTGGTGGACGCGGCCCTCGAGCTGCCCGGCGAGCGGACGGTGCGCAATGTGCTGGTCGTGCGCCGCGGCGGCAACGACGTGGACTGGGCCGAGGAGCGCGACCTCTGGTGGCACGAGGAGATCGCGGCCATGGACACCACGCACGACGCCCGCGCGTTCGACGCGGAGCATCCGCTCTTCATCCTCTACACGTCCGGCACGACCGGGAGGCCGAAGGGCATCCTGCACACGAGCGGTGGCTACCTCACCCAGGCGGCGTTCACCCACCGGACCGTCTTCGACCTGCATCCTGAGCGGGACGTCTACTGGTGCACCGCCGACGTCGGCTGGATCACCGGGCACAGCTACGTCGTCTACGGTCCGCTCGCCAACGGCGCCACGCAGGTGCTGTACGAGGGCACTCCGGACAGCCCGGATCCGGGGCGCTGGTGGAGCATCATCGAGCGGTACGGCGTGACGATCCTCTACACGGCGCCCACCGCGATCCGCTCCTTCATGCGGGCCGGCCGCGCGATCCCCGACGCGCACGACCTCACGAGCCTGCGCCTGCTCGGCAGCGTCGGCGAGCCCATCAACCCCGAGGCCTGGCTCTGGTACCGCGAGGTCATCGGCGGCGGGCGCACGCCCGTGGTCGACACCTGGTGGCAGACCGAGACCGGCGCGATCATGGTCTCGCCGATCCCCGGCATCACCGATGCCAAGCCGGGTGCGGCGCAGACGCCGATCCCGGGCATCGCGATCGCGGTGCTCGACGAGTCGGGTCGGCCGGCACCGGCCGGTGGCGACGGCCTGCTGGTGGTCACCGAGCCGTGGCCGTCGATGGCCCGCACGATCTGGAACGACCCCGAGCGTTTCCGCGAGACGTACTGGTCGGCCTTCCCGGGCCGCTACTTCGCCGGCGACGGGGCGCGGCTCGACGAGGACGGCGACCTCTGGCTGCTCGGCCGCGTGGACGATGTCATGAACGTGTCCGGGCACCGGCTCTCGACGGCCGAGATCGAGTCGGCGCTCGTGGCCCATCCGGCCGTCGCCGAGGCGGCGGTCGTGGGCGCGACGGATGAGACGACGGGTCAGGCGGTCGTCGCCTTCGTGATCCTGCGCGCGGCTGCGGATCTGGCGGATGCGGATGCCTCGCCCGTCCTGCGGGCCCACGTCGCCGACCGCATCGGCGCCATCGCCCGGCCGGCCCGCGTGCACGTGGTCGCCGAGCTGCCCAAGACCCGCAGCGGCAAGATCATGCGCCGGCTGCTGCGCGACCTGGCCGAGGGCCGCGAGGTCGGCGACACGACGACGCTCGCGGACACCGGCGTGATGCGCACGATCGAGAGCGGGATGCGCGCCGGCTGAGGCGACGGAGGGCCGCCGCCGATGCCGGCGACGGCCCTCTCGCATCCGCTCGGGCGAACTCTTCAGACGAACTCGAGGACGAGCTCCACCTCGACGGGCGCGTCGAGCGGCAGCACCGCGACGCCGACGGCCGAGCGGGCGTGCTGCCCCGCCTCGCCGAAGATCTCGCCGAGCAGCTCGGAGGCGCCGTTGATGACGCCGGGCTGCCCGGTGAAGGACGGATCGCTCGCCACGAAGCCGACGACTTTCACGACCCGGGTCACCCGGTCGAGCGAGCCGAGCAGCTCGGCGGCCGCAGCGAGGCCGTTGAGGGCGCAGACCGCGGCGAGCGACTTGGCGGTCTCGGCGTCCACCTCGGCGCCGACCTTGCCGTGCGCGGGGAAGGCTCCGTCGACGAAGGGCACCTGGCCGGCGGTGTAGAGCAGGCTGCCGGAGGTCACGGCGGGCAGGTAGGCGCCCGCTGCCGCTGGGGCCTTCGGCAGGGTCAGTCCGAGCTCCGCGAGGCGGTCGTCGATGCGGCCCACGCTCATGCCTCCGCGACGGGGCGCTTGAGGACGGCGACCGGGCCGCCGGCGGGACCGGCCATGATCGTCACGAGCTCCCACCCCTCCGACCCCCAATTGTTCAGGATCGCGGCTTCGTTGTGTACGAGCAGGGGCGTAGTGACGTACTCCCAGCGGGGCATATGGTGTTCCATTCAGCTCTGGTGTTTCGCGGATCGCTTACCATCGAGCCTATGTCCCCTCAGAAGAACAGGCCGTCGGGCGTGCTCGGCGCCACGGCAGGCTTCCTCGGCTTCAGCGCCGTCGCGGGCCTGCTGGTCGCGGCCCTGATGACTCCGGCGATCGCCGTGACCGGCGTCGCCGCCGCGAGCACGATCGACATCTTCGATGAGCTGCCCGACTTCATCGAGATCACCGACCAGTCGCAGCGCACCGAGATCTACGCCCAGCAGGGCGGCCAGGACGTGCAGATCGCGACGATCTTCGAGCAGAACCGCGAAGAGGTGCCGCTCGACCAGATGTCGGATGCGGTCAAGCAGACCGCCGTCGCGGCCGAGGACCCCCACTTCTACGAGCACGGCGGCGTCTACCTGCCCTCCGTGCTGCGCGCCGCGGTCGGTCAGGTCACCGGCGGCAGCGACGCCGGCGCATCGACCATCACCATGCAGCTCGTGCGCAACCTCCTCGTCACCGAGTCGGAGCGCTACGCCAGCAGCGATCCCGAGAAGGCCAAGGAGCTCTACGAGCAGGCGACCGTCACGACGGTCGACCGCAAGCTCGCCGAGATGAAGTACGCCATCTCGCTGGAGCAGCAGTACTCGAAGGACGAGATCCTCGCGGCGTACCTCAACATCGCCACCTTCGGCTCGAACCTCTACGGCATCCAGACGGCCGCGCAGTACTGGTTCGGCGTCAACGCCGCCGACCTCGACTACAACCAGTCCGCGACCCTCATGGCCATCGTGCAGGCGCCCACGCTGAACCTGCCCGACCGCGAGGACCCGGCGCCCAACGACAGCCGCCGCAAGTACGTGCTCGGCAACCTGCTGGAGGAGGGCTACATCGATCAGCCCACCTACGACGGCATCAAGGACGTCGTGGTGCCGCTGAACATCCAGCCCGTGCAGAACGGCTGCATGAACTCGACCGCGCCGTACATCTGCGACTACGTGCGCAAGACGATCGAGAACGACCCGACGTTCGGCGAGAGCGCCGCGGAGCGCCAGTACAACTTCCGCACCGGCGGCTACCGCATCTACACCTCGATCGACCTCGATCTGCAGGGCGCGGCCCAGGCGGCGATGGACGAGTACGTGCCCAAGGAGGGCAGCGGCTACCGGCTCGGCTCCGCCAGCTCGGGCATCGAGCCCGGCACCGGCCGCGTGCGCTACCTCGTGCAGAACAAGAACTTCAACGAGACCTCGAACGCCGGCGAGTCGGAGACCTCGGTCAACTTCAACACCGACCAGAACTACGGCGGCTCGACGGGCTTCCAGTCCGGCTCGACCTACAAGGTCTTCGTGCTCGTCGACTGGCTCAAGGCCGGTCGCGGGCTCAACGAGGTCGTCGACTCGCGCCGCCAGGTCTACCCCGGCTCGAGCTTCGCGAACCGCTGCCTCGGCAGCGGCGTCGACGACTGGAACCCGAAGAACTACACGTCGATGGCGCCCTACATGTCGGTGATGCAGGCGACCCAGCAGTCCGCGAACACCACCTTCGCGACGATGGCGCAGCAGCTCGACATGTGCGACATCACCGAGACCGCCGAGGCGATGGGCGTCCACCGCGCCGCGGTGGCGACGGGCGACCAGCGAGCGGATGCGAACGGCTACCAGGCGCTCGAGCAGAACCCGGCCGCCATCCTCGGCACGAACACGATCGCGCCGCTCAGCATGGCCAACGCCTTCGCCACGCTCGCGGCGAACGGCACCCACTGCAACCCGATCGTCATCGACCGGATGACCACGAGCGACGGCACCGAGGTCGAGGTGCCGCAGGCGGACTGCCAGGAGGTGCTCGATCCGACGGTCGCCCAGGCCGCGATCCACGCCCTCAAGCCGGTGCTCACCGCCGGCACCGGTACGGCTGCGAACGTGAGCAACGGCGTGCCGCTGTTCGCGAAGACCGGAACGGCCGACGACTACGTGCAGAACTGGATCGCCATGGCCTCGAGCAAGCTCGCCACGGCCTCCTGGACCGGCAACATCAGCGGCTCGACCAAGCTGAACCGCCAGTACAGCAACCCGCTCGGGGTCAGCGACCGCATCCTCGGCCAGTACGTCGCCCGCGACGTCTTCCGGTACGCCACCGAGGCCTTCGGCGGCGACGACTGGGCCGGTCCGACCGACCAGGCCCTGCGCGGCGACGTCGAGACCGTCCCCGAGCTCGTCGGCCAGGACCCGGCTGCGGCGCAGGCGCTGCTCGAGAGCCTCGGACTCCGCTACACGCTGGGCGACCCGATCGCCTCGACCGAGCAGGCTGGTCGCGTCGCGGTCACCGAACCCGGCGCCGGAGCCACCGTCTCGCGCGGCACGTCGATCACGGTACGCCCCAGCGACGGCAGCCAGACGACCATGCCGGACGTCGCCGGCGCCGCGAGCTTCGATGCGGCACGAGCAACGTTGCAGTCCGCCGGATTCACGAACATCGCCGGCGCGCCGGTCACGCAGCCCTCGGCGGACGTGCCGCAGGGCCAGGTGATCGGCACCAGCCCCGCGGCCGGCCAGAACGTCGGACTCGGCGACGCGGTGACCATCATCGTCAGCAGCGGTCAGGGGGCGGCGACGGCCCTGGCAACGGCGCCCCACCGGGAGGCCCGGACGATGACGAGGACTGACTCTCGGAGCGCAGCATGACCGGCCGCCACGGCATCGCCGTGGCGGCCGGTGCCGCGGCGCTGGCGGGCGGCATGCTCGCCTACGGCGCGCTCGTCGAGCGCAACGCCTTCACCGTGCGTCGGGAGACCGTCGCCCTGCTGCCGCCCGGCAGCCCCTCGCTGCGCATCCTGCACCTCAGCGACCTGCACCTGGCCCCCTGGCAGGAGCACCGGATCGACTGGCTGCGCTCGCTCGCCGAGCTCGAGCCCGACCTCGTGGTCGACACCGGCGACAACCTGGGCCATCGCGACGCGGTGCCAGCCGTGGGTCGAGCACTCGAGGTCTTCGCCGGTGTGCCGGGCGTGTACGTGCACGGCTCGAACGACTACTTCGCGCCGAAGCCGAAGAGCTGGCTCACCTACTTCTCGGGCCCGTCGAGGCAGCACCGCGAGCCGGAGCACCTCGACACCGCGGCGCTCGAAGCGGTCTACGAGCGCCTCGGCTGGGTCGGCCTCAACAACCGGGCGGCCCTGCTGCCCGTGGGCGACCGGCTGATCGAGTTCGTCGGCCTCGACGACCCGCACCTGCGCCGCGACCGTCTCGACCTCGTGCCGTCGGCGCTCGAGGCCCTGCGCGAGGGCGATGACGAGGGTCCGGAGACGCTGAGCATCGGCGTCGTGCACGCGCCTTACGTGCGCGCGCTCGACTCGCTCACGACGAACGGGTCGCAGCTGATCCTGGCCGGCCACACCCACGGCGGTCAGGTCTGCGCGCCGGGCGTCGGGGCCCTGGTGACGAACTGCGATCTGCCGCGCTCCATGGCCCGTGGGATGCACGTCTGGACCCGCGCCCAGCACGCCGCCTACCTGAACGTCTCGGCCGGTGTCGGCACCTCGATCTACGCCCCGGTGCGCTTCGCCTGCCCGCCGGAGGCCGTCGTGATCGATCTCGTGCCGCGGATCGACTGAGCGTCAGCGAGCCCCTCCCGCATCCTGTATGCTGGACCGGTTGCCACGGTTCGCCGCGGTGACGGGGTGTGGCGCAGCTTGGTAGCGCGCCTCGTTCGGGACGAGGAGGTCGCAGGTTCAAATCCTGTCACCCCGACCAGCATCGAAGGGCCCGTGACCGCATGGCGGTCACGGGCCCTTCGTCGTCGTGCGACGGCTACGCGAGCACGCCGCCCGACTCCCGCAGGTAGCACTGGGCGCAGAGCGACTCGTACGCCACCTCGACGCCGTCGATGGCGACCTGACCACCGTCGAAGACGTACCGGTCCCCCAACCGCCGCGCGTTGAAGACCGCCTTGCGACCGCACCGGCAGATGGTCTTGAGCTCCTCCAACGAGTGCGCCACCTCGAGCAGCCGGCGACTGCCCGGGAACGCCCTGGTGCGGAAGTCGGTGCGGATGCCGTACGCCAGCACCGGCACGCCGTCCAGGACGGCGATGCGGAGCAGGTCGTCCACCTGCTCCTCGCCGAGGAACTGGGCCTCGTCGACGAGGAGGCAGGCGACGGGTTGCTCGGCGGACGCGCGCTCCCGCAGGAAGGCCTCACGCATCCGCTCGCCCGGGGCGATGGTGAAGTCGGCCTCCCGCGTGACGCCCAGGCGGCTCACGATGGAGCCGCCGCCCTTGCTGTCGATCGCCGGCTTCGCGAGCAGCACGTGCTGATCGCGCTCCTCGTAGTTGTAGGCGGCCTGCAGCAGCGCGGTGCTCTTGCCGCTGTTCATGGCGCCGTATCGGAAGTACAGCTTGGCCATCAGCGCAGGTAGCCGTCCTCGGCGGCCCGACGGATGAGCTCCGCCTTGCGGCTCGCCGGGCGGCCCGCTTTCGCGTACTTCTCCCGCACGCGGCGCAGGTAGGTCTTCGCCGTCTCGTACTGCACGTTGAGCTGGTCGGCGACCTCCTGCGTGGAGTTGCCGAGCGCGTACAGCGTCAGCGCCGACTGCTCGCCCTGGCTGAGCCGCGGGCGGTGCAGCGGGGCCTCCGCGGGCTCGTCGGCCGGCGCCACGGCGCGGGTCCGGCCGGCACGGCCCATCAGGCGGCGCGCCGCGTCCATGACCTCGGCGAGGGGCATCGACTTCGAGAGGAACAGAGCCGCGCCCGCGTCGAGCGCGCGATCGCGCGCCTCCTGCGAGTCCAGCCCGCTGAGCACGATGACCTTGGCTCCGGCCGCGCGGCAGGTGCGCACCCGCGCCTCGATGGAGACCTGCTCGCGCAGCTGGAAGTCGAGGATGACCAGCTGCGTGGGGAACGCCGCGCTGTGCACGAACTGCGACCACGTGCTGGCGCTGAGGACGAGATCGAAGTCCGTCGCGTGCTCGCGGACCCAGGAGGTGAAGCTGTCGAGCAGCACCTCGTGGTCGTCGAGCAGCGACAACGTGACCGGCGCCGCATCCGTCGTCACCACGTCAGCCCCCACCATGGTTCAACTGTACTGCGACCCTCGGGGCGTCCAGGTCCAGGTGCACGTCGGCGCCGCGGCTGCGCAGCGCGGCGAGATAGGGAGCGGCGGCGTGCTGGATCCGCTGCTCGGAGGTGTGCGCGGTGGCCGTCACGCGCACGGCGAACCCCTCGCCGCGCGGCACGACCGTCGCGGCCAGGCTGCCCGCCTCGTACTCGGGTTGCTCGACGAGCAGACGCATGAGCGCGCGCAGGACCGCGCGCTCCTCCTCCGGCACGGCGGCAGCCGGCCGGCCCGGATCGTCGAGCGGCGCGCCGCCGTTCTCGGCGAGGAGCACGTCGAGCCAGGTGCGATCCGCGTCGTGGAGCAGGTGACGGCGCACCGATGCGGCGACGCGGTCCGCCTCGGCGCGGTCCTGCGGGCGCACCTCCTCGCGTTCGAGGAGCCCGGAGAGGAACGGCACCGCCGCCGCGTTGAGGAGGCTGACGTGCCCCTGCTGCACGGAGCGGGCGATGCCTGCGTCGAGACCCGCGACCTCGGCGCGGTGCTCGCTGCTGGAACGCGCGCGCCAGCGCGCGAGCGCGGCGATGAGCGAGCTGCCGAACGCGGCTCCGCCGAGCGGCGGCGCGATCGCCGGCACGAGCGTCTGCAGCGCGAGGGCGACGAGCGGCTGGCGGTGATCGGCGCCGGAGGCGAGCACCTGCCCCACCGTCACGGCTCCGATCAGCAGACCCGCACCGACGCCCACGACCACGAGCTCTCGCGGCGGACGGTGCATGGCCAGCAGCATCGTGACGACACCGACGAGCACGGGCCCCCAGTCGTCCCGCAGGCTGCTGTTGCACGACCAGCCGGCCGCGGCGGCCAGCGCTGCCGCGGCCAGTGCGAGCGCCACAATGACCAGATGCCGACCGGTCGTGACGACCGGTGCGCCCGGACGCGTCGCGTGGACCAGCACGCCGAGCGCGGCGCCGCCCGTGACCACTGCGACGGCGGCGAGGAGCGGTACGTCGATCTGCCGTGCGCCCGCGAACGTCATGACGACGACGAAGCCGAACGCCCAGACGGCCCCCGTGACGACGAAGGAGCCGCCGTCCATCCGGGAGAGCGGATCCCACAGCCCCTCCGCGCCGCTGGAGGGCGACGACGAACGTCGCGTCATCCGATGCCTCCGGCGGTTGCCGAACCGTCGTGCATCCGCTCACGGGGGTGGCGCGCGTCGCCCGCGTCCGCCAAGGGCGCCGAGATCAGCACCGCGGTGCCGTTGCCGGGACTCGACCAGACGCGCACGCTACCGCCGACCGCCTCCATCCGCTGCGCCACCGAGGTCCGCAGGCCGAGGCGGTCCGCTCCGGTCTCGCCGACCGCGAACCCTCGGCCCGCGTCGACCACCAGGACCGACACGTCGTCGTCGGAGACCTGGATGGTGAGCTCGGCGCGGTCGACGCCGGCGTGCCGGTGCACGTTGACGAGGCACTGGCGCGCCGCCTGCACGAGCGCGGTCGCGCGCTCCGGATCGAGCAGGTCGGTGGCGTGCGGATCGCCGGAGACCTGCACGTCGAGTCCCTCCGCACGCAGCTCGTCGATGGTGCGGCCGAGCTCGCCGCTGCGCCACCGCGCGGCGGTGCTGCGTTCGCGCTGCGTGGCCGACTGCAGCCACTCCTCCCCCACCAACGCGATCAGGTCCGAGCGGATGCGGTCCGCCAGCGCCGGGTCGAGCCGCCCGTCGGGCGCCGCCGCGACGGCCGCCAGATGGCCCAGCACCGTGTCGTGCAGCACCGCAGCCGCCCGCTGCTCGGCGTTGGCGCGCAGATCCGCGAGCCGCTGCTCGCGGACCGCCTGGTAGAGCCGCGGCCGGGCCTCGCCGGTGCGGCGCACGTCGTACCACAGAATCGCGAGCAGCCCGGCGTAGGCGACCAGCGCGGAGCAGGCCACGACCGCGAACCGCGGGGTCCCGCCCGTCTGCGCCACGGCGAGCGAGGTGGTGAGGCCGGCGGCGACGAAGCCGCCGGTGGCCCACAGCACGCTCGAGCGCAGTCCCGCCCCGGCGCCCCCGCCGAGCACGAGGGCGATCTGCGGCAGGACGACCGCATCGATGTCGTCGCCGACGTGCGGTCGCAGAGCGGCGAAGAGCACGAGGGCGTGGGCGTAGTGGCAGGCCGCGCCGAGCCCGAGGAAGGCCGCCGCCGCGAAGCCGCTGCGGTGCCGATGCGCGTACCAGAGCAGGCCCAGCATCGGTACGAGCGCCAGGGCGGCGGGCCAGAGCACCGCGTCCGGCGCCGCCGACTGCAGCGCCGCGAGGCTGCAGAGCGCACCGATCAGGAGCACGGCTGCGATGGTCTTCGTCGCCCGGCTGTACGCCTGGATGGTCGCCGGTCCGCTGAGATGGGGTGGGAGGCCGAAGGTCATCGCGCTGCGCACCTCCTCCCGACGGCACCATTCTGGGGTACAGCCGCGGTGCTCCGCGCACCCCAGACCGGGGGCGTCGGGTCGTCAGAACAGGGTCGGTCGGGGTGCAGGCTCGGCGACGCGCAGCGCCTCGACGGCGACCCGGCCGAGGGCGGTCGAGCGCACGCCCCCGGTGGACGGGTCCTCCTCACGGCGCGTCAGCCCGTGCCGGCTCAGCAGCGGCGTGACGCGCTCGCGCAGCCAGCGCCGGTAGTCCTTCGGGGCGTACGGGCTGTCCCGGTACATGGCGCGGTACCGTCCGGCCAGTTCCGGATGCTCGCGGGCGATCCACTGCAGGAACCACTCCTTGGCACCGGGGCGCAGGTGCAGCGCCGTCCAGCTGACCGAGCTGGCCCCCGACTCGCGGATCGCCGCGAAGGCACGGTCGAGGTGCGTCGTGGTGTCGGTGAGGTACGGCAGCACCGGCATGAGGAACACCGACACGTCGAAGCCCGCCTCGGTCGCCGCGCGCACGGTCGCGAGCCGCGCTGCCGTGCTGGGCGTCCCGGGCTCGATCGACTGCTGCAGCTCGTCCTCGAAGATCGCGATCGACATCGCCAGGTCGACCGGCACCTGCTCCGCCGCCGCCTTGAGCAGCGGCAGGTCACGCCGCAGCAGCGTGCCCTTGGTGAGGATGGAGAACGGTGTGCCGCTGCCGGCGAGCGCCTCGACGATGCCCGGCATGAGCGCGTAGCGCCCCTCGGCCCGCTGGTAGGGATCGGTATTGGTGCCGAGCGCGACCGGGTGCCGCCCCCACCTCGGCTTCGCGACCTCGGCGAGCAGCACCTCGGCGACGTTCACCTTGACGACCACCTCGTTGTCGAAGTCGGCACCGGCGTCGAGATCGAGGTAGCGGTGCGTGCTGCGCGCGAAGCAGTAGACGCACGCGTGCGAGCATCCGCGGTACGGGTTGACCGTCCATCCGAACGGCATCGCGCTCTGGCCGGGCACGCGGTTGAGCGCGCTCTTCGCGAGCACCTCGTGGAAGGTCATGCCGGCGAACTCGGGCGTGCGCACGCTGCGTACGAGCCCGGACACGCCGATCAGCCCCGTCGCCGAGGCGGCCTCGACCGCTTGCCCGCTCCACCGCATCCCGTCATTCGAACACACGTTCGAACACGGGTCAAGTCGTCAGCGCTGCGGCCAGTCCCGCTCGGCCGCTCCGGTGTAGAGCTGCTGCGGGCGGCCGATCTTCGTGGCCGGGTCCTGGTTGAGTTCGCGCCAGTGGGCGAGCCAGCCGGGCAGACGGCCGATGGCGAAGAGCACGGTGAACATGCGGGGCGGGAAGCCCATGGCCTTGTAGATGACGCCCGTGTAGAAGTCGACGTTCGGGTAGAGCTTGCGCTCCTTGAAGTAGTCGTCGTCGAGGGCGATCTGCTCGAGCTCCATGGCGATGTCGAGCAGCGGATCCTTGACACCCAGGTCGGCGAGCACCTCGTTGGCGCTCTCCTTGACGAGCTTGGCGCGCGGGTCGTAGTTCTTGTAGACCCGGTGACCGAAGCCCATGAGGCGGATGCCGTCCTCCTTGTTCTTCACCCGCTCCACGTACTGGGCGACGCTGTCGCCGGAGTCGCGGATGCGGGCCAGCATGCCCAGCACCGCCTCGTTGGCGCCGCCGTGCAGCGGGCCGTACAGCGCGTTGATGCCCGCGGAGATGGACGCGAAGACGTTCGCCTCGGTCGAGCCGACCATGCGCACGGTCGAGGTGGAGGCGTTCTGCTCGTGGTCCTCATGCAGGATCAGCAGGCGGTCGAGCGCCTTGCTCAGCACCGGGTTGACCTCGTAGGGCTCGGCGAGCGTGCCGAAGTTGAGTCGCAGGAAGTTGTCGACGAAGCTCAGCGAGTTGTCGGGGTACAGGAACGCCTGCCCAAGGCTCTTCTTGTGCGCGTACGCGGCGATGACAGGCAGCTTCGCCAGCAGGCGGATCATCGACAGCTCGACCTGCTCCGGGTCGCGCACCGAGAGCGAGTTCTGGTAGTAGGTCGACAGCGCCGAGACGGCGGAGGAGAGCACCGACATCGGGTGCGCGTCGTGCGGCAGCGCGTCGAAGAAGCGGCGCATGTCCTCGTGGAGGAGGGTGTGCCGGCGGATGCGCTCGTCGAAGCCCTGCAGCTCGTCGGGCGTGGGCAGCTCGCCGTAGATGAGCAGCCAGGCCACCTCGAGGAAGGTCGAGTTGGCCGCGACCTGCTCGATCGGGTAGCCGCGGTAGCGCAGGATGCCCGCATCGCCGTCGATGTAGGTGATCGCGCTGCGGGTCGCCGAGGTGTTGACGAACCCGTAATCGAGGGCCGTGTAGCCGGTCTGCTTCGTCAGCGTCGAGAAGTCGATGCTGGCTGCGCCGTCGGCGGCTCCCAGGATCGGGAACTCGGCCGTTCCTCCGGGGAACTGCAGGAAGGCCTTCTCGCCGTCACCGCTCACTTCGCCTCCTCAGGTGTGTGATGGACTCGCATCCGGCACCGCACCGGGGGTTCGTGGCTCCCCGTCGATGACCGCTCGACCAGCCTAGGGGTGACCCCTGGGAGCGGAGAATCCGCTTTCCGCCGGAGCCGAGCGGCCGCGGCGGCGATGCGCTCGTCGCTCGCGGTGAGCGCCACCCGCACGTGCCGCCCCGATCCCTCCCCGTAGAAGGTGCCGGGCGCCGCGAGGATGCCGAGTTCGGCGAGCTCGGCGAGCGTGGTCCAGGCGTCGTCGTCCTTCGTCGCCCACAGGTAGAGCCCCGCCTCGCTGCGGTCGATGCGGAAGCCCGCCTCGCGCAGCGCGGGCTCGAGCACCGCCCGTCGCGACGCGTACACGCGGCGCTGCTCGGCCACGTGCTCGTCATCCCGGAGCGCGACCGTCATGGCGTGCTGCACGGGGGCCGGCGGCAGCAGGCCGAGGTGCTTGCGCACCTCGAGCAGGTCGGCGAGCACGCCGGGGTCGCCCGCGGCGAACGCGGCGCGGTACCCCGCGAGGTTGGACTGCTTGCTGAGCGAGTACACGGCGAGCACGCCGTCGACCGAATCGCCGACGACCTCGGGATCGAGGATGCAGGGGTCGGGCGGTGCGCCCACTCCCCGTCCAGCCGAGCTCGGCGTAGCACTCGTCGCCGATGATGAGCGCCCCGAGCTCGCGGGCGCGGGCGACGGCGGCGCGCAGCTCGTCGACGCCGAGCACCCGGCCGTCGGGGTTGCCGGGGCTGTTCAGCCAGACGAGCTTCGTCGCCTCGGGCCATTCGGCCGGGTTGTCGCTCGCGAGCGGCGTCGCGCCGACCGCCAGGGCGCCGATCGCGTAGGTCGGGTACGCCGTGGCCGGGTGCACGACGACGTCGCCGGGCCCGAGGCCGAGCTGGAACGGCAGCCCGGCGATGAACTCCTTCGAGCCGATCGTCGGCAGCACGTGCTCGGCGCCGAGGCCGGGCACGCCGCGCCGCCGCGCGAACCAGGCGGCGATCGCCTCGCGGAGCGCGGGGGTGCCCACCGTCGCCGGGTAGGCGTGCGCGTCCGTCGCGGCGACGAGCGCATCGCGGATCACCTGCGGCGTGGCGTCGACCGGTGAGCCGACGGAGAGGTCGACGATGCCGTCGACGTGCTCGCGGGCGCGCGCGGCGAGCGGCCGGAGCGTGTCCCAGGGGAAGTCCGGCAGCGCGAGCGCCATGATCAGTCGCCCTGGGGCGGGAGCGCCTTGACGAGCGCGTGGTCGTGGTCGACCGCGCCGAGCTTGGCGGCGCCGCCGGGCGAGCCGATCTCGCTGAAGAACTCGACGTTGGCCTTGTAGTAGTCGGCCCACTCGTCCGGCAGATCGTCCTCGTAGTAGATGGCCTCGACCGGGCAAACCGGCTCGCACGCACCGCAGTCGACGCATTCGTCGGGGTGGATGTAGAGCATCCGATCGCCCTCGTAGATGCAGTCGACGGGGCATTCGTCGATGCAGGCGCGGTCCTTGACGTCCACGCACGGCAGGGCGATCACATAGGTCACAGCGGGGGTTCCTCTCGAGGGTCGAGGCGTGCCCCGATCCTACCGTCGCGCAGCTGCGAGGTCAGACCCCGCCGTCCGGACGCGGCGTGTGCGCGAAGCGGGGCCAGGCGGCGACGAGCAGCGCGAGCACCGGCATGCCGAAGCCCCACACCTGCGAGAGCGCCTCGACCCCGATGAGCACGGTGCCGGCCGGGCTGGGCAGCTGGGCGGCGACCACCACGACACCGAGGCAGACCGCGGCGACCACCACCGGCAGACGCGCGTCGATCGTGCCCCGCAGGCCGACGAGCAGCAGCAGGCCGACCGCGAAGGCGAGGGCGATGCCGAAGCGGATGGGCACCGCGCCGATCTCGAGCACTGCGAGGTGCTGCAGGGTGCCGAGCAGGCCCGCCGCGGCGCCGAGCACGCCTGCGAGGGCGGTCAGCAGCACGCGACCGGGCCGGTCGAGGTCGGCGAAGCGGATGGGGGCGGACAGTCCGTCGGCGGCGGGCTCGCTCATGCCGCCGGCTCCTCCGAGCCCGCGGCCGACGGATCGCCGACGCGGTAGGTGAGCGCGTCGCCGTCGCGGTTGACCTGCACCAGGTACTCGGTGCTGCTGAAGACCGCCGAGTACGCCTCGCCGGTGACCTCGTTCACCGTCGTGTAGCCGGCAGCTTCGAAGTCGGCCCGTAGCGTGGCGATGGCCGCGTCGACATCGGTCGGCGTGACGGAGACCTGCCAGCCTCCGGCCCCGCCTCCGCCGAGGTAGACACCCATGCCGAGCTCGCCCTCGGCGAGCGGAACGGCCGCCTCGGGGAAGCCCTGCGGCAGCTCGCCCTGCACGTAGTCGACGTCCCCGCCCGTGGCCTCCTCGATCGCGTCCTCCGCCGCCTGCTGCGGATCGAAGAACGGGTTCGGGAAGCAGGCGGTCAGGACGGGCAGCAGCGCGAGCGCCAGGACGGCGGGCGCGATCGCGCGGGCGCGACGGGGCATCGGGGCTCCTCGGGACGGGGCGGTCGGGGCGCGGTCAGTGTAGCGACCGGGGATGCGGAAGGGGCGCCGGACCATCGGTCCGACGCCCCCTGCTCAGCGGATCAGCTCTGCTTCTTGCGGCGCGACGCCTCGCGGGCGCGGGCGTTCGCGTCGAGCTCGACCTTGCGGATGCGCACGACCTCGGGGGTCACCTCGACGCACTCGTCCTCGCGGGCGAACTCCAGGCACTCCTCGAGGGTGAGCTGGCGCGGCGGCACGAGCTTCTCGAAGTTGTCGGCCGTAGCGGAGCGCATGTTGGTGAGCTGCTTCTCCTTGGTGATGTTCACGTCCATGTCGTCGGCGCGCGAGTTCTCGCCGACGATCATGCCCTCGTAGACCTCCTGGGTGGGCTGCACGAAGAAGTTCATGCGCTCCTGCAGGTTGATCATCGCGAAGGGGGTGACGACGCCCATCCGGTCGGCGACGATCGAGCCGTTGACGCGCGTCTCGATGTTGCCCGCCCAGCGCTCGTAGCCGTGCGAGATCGCGTTGGCGATGCCGGTGCCGCGGGTGATGGTGAGGAACTCGGTGCGGAAGCCGATGAGGCCGCGGCTCGGCACGATGAACTCCATGCGCACCCAGCCGGTGCCGTGGTTGGACATGTTGTCCATGCGGCCCTTGCGGGCGGCGAGCAGCTGGGTGATCGCGCCGAGGTGCTCCTCGGGGGTGTCGATGGTCAGGTGCTCGTACGGCTCGTGGACCTTGCCGTCGATCTCCTTGGTGACGACCTGCGGCTTGCCGACGGTGAGCTCGAAGCCCTCGCGGCGCATGTTCTCGACGAGGATGGCGAGCGCGAGCTCGCCGCGGCCCTGCACCTCCCACGCGTCGGGACGGCCGGTGTCGACGACTTTGATCGAGACGTTGCCGATGAGCTCGCGGTCGAGGCGGTCCTTGATCATGCGGGCGGTGAGCTTGTGGCCCTTGACCTTGCCGACGAGCGGGCTCGTGTTGGCGCCGATGGTCATCGAGATCGCGGGGTCGTCGACCGTGATGGCGGGCAGCGGGCGCACGTCCTCGGGGTCGGCGATGGTCTCGCCGATCGTGATGTCCTCGATGCCGGCGATCGCGACGATGTCGCCGGGGCCGCCCTTCTCGGCGGGGAAGCGCTCGAGCGCCTTGGTGATGAGCAGCTCGGTGATGCGCACGTTGGCGACGGAGCCGTCGTGCTTGACCCAGGCCACGGTCTGGCCCTTCTTGAGCTCGCCCTGGAAGATGCGCAGCAGCGCGATGCGGCCGAGGAAGGGGCTCGAGTCGAGGTTGGTGACGTGCGCCTGCAGCGGGTGCTCGTCGTCGTACTCGGGGGCCGGCACGTGCTCGAGGATCGCCTCGAAGAGCGGCTCGAGGTCGTCGTTGTCCGGCAGCGTGCCGTTCTCAGGGCGGTTGCGGCTGGCGGCGCCGGCACGGCCCGAGGCGTAGACGACGGGCACGTCGAGGATCGCGTCGAGGTCGAGGTCCTCGACCTCGTCCGCGAGGTCGCTGGCGAGGCCGAGCAGCAGGTCCTGCGCCTCGCCCTCGACCTCGACGATGCGGGCGTCGGGGCGGTCGGTCTTGTTGACCAGCAGGATGACGGGCAGCTTGGCGGCGAGCGCCTTGCGCAGCACGAAGCGGGTCTGCGGCAGCGGGCCCTCGCTCGCGTCGACGAGCAGCACGACGCCGTCGACCATGCTCAGCCCGCGCTCGACCTCGCCGCCGAAGTCGGCGTGGCCGGGGGTGTCGATCACATTGATCGTGATCGGGCCCTCGGTGGCGTGCTCGCCCTCGTAGCGCACCGCGGTGTTCTTCGCGAGGATCGTGATGCCCTTCTCGCGCTCGAGGTCGTTCGAGTCCATCATGCGGTCCTCGGCCTCGAAGTGGGCGTCGAAGGAGTTGGTCTGCTTGAGCATGGCGTCGACCAGGGTGGTCTTGCCGTGGTCGACGTGGGCGACGATCGCGACGTTGCGCAGGTCGGAGCGGAGGGCGCGGGCCATGGAGGTGTCCTCGAGACTTGAGTAAGGGATTCGGGCGCGACGGAGCACCCCGGAGACTCAGAGTCTACCGCGCGCGCGAGCGGTACCATCCGCGCATGGCCCGCCTCCGGCATCCGCTGCTCCCCGTCGTCGCCGATCCCTACGATCGCCGCCGTCTCGGCCTCGAGCTGCTGGTGGTGCTGGCGATCGCCTTCGGAGCCTCGACGTTCAACTCGATCATCACGATCGTGAACCGCCTGACGATGGAGGTGGCGCTGTCGCAGCAGACGGCGACCATCACGCGGTCGTACGACGAGCGTCCGCTCTTCGACCTCGCCTACCAGCTGGTCTCGATCGCCTTCGGGCTGATGCCGGTGGCCCTCGTGCTCTACCTCTTCTGGCGACGGGATCGCCCGCACCTGAGCGTCATCGGCCTCGAGCGGCGCCACTGGGGGCGGCAGACCCTCTGGGGCGTCGCACTGGCCTTCGCCGTCGGCATCCCCGGCCTGGTCGTCTACCTCGTCGGCCGCTCGCTCGACCTGACGACCACGGTCGTGCCCACGGCGATCGACCAGTACTGGTGGACCGTGCCGGTGATGGTGCTCGTCGCCGCCCGCGCCGCCCTCATCGAGGAGCTCATCGTCGTCGGATACCTCTTCGCGCGCCTGCGCCAGCTCGCCTGGGGCGCCTGGGCGGTCATCGGCGTCAGCGCCGTCGTGCGCGGCTCGTACCACCTGTACCAGGGCGTCGGGCCGTTCTTCGGCAACGTCGCGATGGGCGTGCTCTTCGGCTGGCTCTACCAGCGCTATGGGCGGGTGCTGCCGCTCGTGATCGCCCACTTCGTGATCGACCTGGTCGTCTTCGTGGGCTACCCGTTCGCGGCGGCGGCGTGGCCGGAGCTGTTCGGGCTGCCGTCGGGCGGCTGAGCGGGCGGGTCCGCGAGGGACGAGCGGATGCGGTCAGCGCGTGACCGCGACGGCGATCGCCGCCCAGACCACGAGCGCGGCGAGCCCGAGGAGCACGTCCGCGTTCCAGCGGACGGACGATACCGGGGCCGAGGCGTTGGGCGCGGCCGCCTCGCGCAGCTCGCGCAGGATCTCGAGCTCGCGCTCGGCGGGCTGTTCGGGGTTGCGAGGATTCGCCTTGCGGGCCGCCATGCTCCAGGCCTGCACCCGACGGCCGTCATGGAAGACCACCTCCGCCTGCCAGCGCATACGGAGGTCGTCGACCGACGCCCACGGGCCGCTGGTGGTGCGCAGCGGGTTGCGCACCGCGATGCCCTCGCCGTCGGCGAAGACTCGGGGGATGCGAGGAACGCCCAGACCGCCCAGACGGGCAGCAGCAGCCACGGCGCGATCAGCAGTGCGTCGAGGAGACTCCCCCGCACGAGCACGTCGATGAGGAGCCCGAGCACCAGCACCCCTACGACGACGAGCCAGACGGGACCCGCGGTGCCGCGGATGGTCCGGCCCGCCGCCGACGGGTGCGGTGGGCGATCGGTCATCGGCCGCCGTACTCCACGGACGCGCCCGGGATCGCGGCGAGCAGCCGCTTGGTGTACTCCTGCTGCGGACGCGCGAAGATCTCGTCCACCGCGCCCTGCTCGACGACGCGCCCCTGCTCCATGACGCAGACCAGGTCGGCCGCGACGCGCACGACGGCGAGGTCGTGCGTGATGAACAGGTAGGTCAGGCCGAGCTCGGCCTGCAGCTCGGCGAGCAGCTGCAGGATCTGATCCTGCACGAGCACGTCGAGCGCCGAGACCGCCTCGTCGAGCACGACGATGCTGGGCTTGAGCGCGAGCGCGCGGGCGATCGCCACGCGCTGGCGCTGACCGCCCGAGAGCTCGTTCGGGTAGCGCGAGGCCAGCTCGCGCGGCAGCGAGACCTGGTCGAGCAGCTCAAGGACGCGCTGGCGGCGCGACTCGGCGTCGCCGAGCTTGTGCACCACGAGCGGTTCGGCGATCAGCGCGCCGATCGAGCGCAGCGGGTCGAGCGAGCCGTAGGGGTCCTGGAAGACCGGCTGCATCCGACCTCGCAGGTCGAACACCTGCTTGCTCGAGAGCGTGGTCGCATCCACGCCGTCGATCAGGATCGAGCCGCTCGTGGCCTGCTCGAGCTGCAGCACCATCTTCGCGACGGTTGACTTGCCCGAGCCGGACTCGCCGACCAGCGCCAGCGTCTTGCCCTTGGGGATCGAGAAGGAGACGCCGTCGACCGCTCGGAAGGGTTCGCTGCGGAAGCCGCCGCGGCGGATCTTGTAGTCCTTCACGAGGTCGCGCACCTCGACGACGGCCGGGGCTTCCTGCAGCACCTCGGTCGTCGTCTCGATGCCGCTCGCCTCCGCCTTGGCCTGGATGCGCTGCGAGGCCAGGCTCGGCGCCGCTGCGACGAGGCGCTGCGTGTACGGGTGCTGCGGGCTCTCGAGGATCGCCCGGCTCGGGCCCGACTCGACGATCTCGCCCTGGTTCATCACGATGATGCGGTCCGCGCGGTCGGCTGCGAGGCCGAGGTCGTGGGTGATGAAGAGCACCGAGGTGCCCTTCTCCCGCGTGAGGGTCGACAGGTGGTCGAGGATGACCCGCTGCACCGTCACGTCGAGCGCGCTCGTCGGCTCGTCGGCGATCAGCAGGGCGGGGTCGGCCGCGAGACCGATGCCGATGAGCGCGCGCTGGCGCATGCCGCCCGAGAACTGGTGCGGGAACTGGTGCAGGCGCCGCTCGGCGTCGGCCAGACCCGCCTGCTGCAGCACCTCGATGGCTCGTGCCTCGACGGCCTTGCGCCCGGTCGCCAGGCCGTTGGCCTTGATGGCCTCCTTGACCTGGAAGCCGATCGACCACACCGGGTTGAGGTTCGACATCGGGTCCTGGGGCACGTAGCCGACGCGGCGGCCGCGGAGGGCCTCCATCTCGCGGCGGCCGATCGTGGTCAGCTCCTGACCGTCGAGCGTGATGCTGCCCGCGGTGATCGAGCCCGTACCGGGCAGCAGATCGATGACCGCGGCCGCCGTCGTCGACTTGCCGGAGCCCGACTCGCCGACGATCGCGACGGTCTCGCCACGGAAGACGTCGAGGTCGACGCCGTGCAGCACCTCGCGCTGCTTGGCGCCCGTGCCGAAGGCGACCTTGAGGCCGCGGATGCTCAGCAGCGGCTGGTTCATGGAGTGTTCCGTCCGATCGCTCAACGCTGGGCCCGCGCCTTCGGGTCGAGGGCGTCGCGGAGGAGCTCGCCCAGGGTGATGAACGCGAGCACCGTGAGGGTGAGCGCGATCGAGGGGTAGATGAGCGTCCAGGGCGCGGTGCGGATCGTCGTCTGCGCCTGGCTGATCTCGTTGCCCCACGACATGGTCGTGAATCCGAGCCCGACGCCGAGGAACGAGAGCGTCGCCTCGGCGACGATCGCGGTGCCGAGACCGATGGTCGCGACGACGATCACCGGCGCCATGGCGTTGGGCAGCACGTGCACGACCAGGGTCTTGAAACGCGAGAGGCCGAGCGCGATGGAGGCCATCACGTAGTCGGACTGCTTGACGCGCAGCACCTCGGCGCGCACGATGCGAGCCGTGCCGGCCCACGAGAACCCGCCGATCGCGAAGGCGAGGGTGAGCTCGCTGCGATAGTCGCTCAGCACGGTCATGACGACGATGGCGGCGATGATGTAGGGGATCGTGAAGAAGATGTCGCCGACGCGCGAGAGCAGCGAGTCGAGCCAGCCCCCGTAGAAGGCCGCGAGCGAGCCCATGATCACGCCGATCAGCGTGCCGATGAGGGTTGCGAGCAGGCCGACGATCAGCGAGGTGCGGGTGCCCCAGGCGATGCGCGACCAGACGTCGCAGCCCTGCCGGGTGAAGCCGAGCGGGCTGCCGGCCTCGGGACCCTGGTTGCTGAAGGCGAGGTTGCAGTCGCGGATCGGATTCATCTGCGTCAGCAGCCACGGGAACGCCGCGACGAAGATCAGCACCGCGACGAAGGCGAGCGAGACCCAGAAGGTCGGGCGCCGGCGCAGATCGCGCCAGGCGTCGAGCCAGAGGTTGCTCGGCTTCTCGTCGATGCGCACGGCATCGACGGTGACCGAGGCGTTCTTGACCGGCGCGACGTAGTGCTGCGGGGTCGGGTTGTTACTTGACATAGCGGATCCTCGGGTCGAGCAGACCGTAGAGCAGGTCGACGAGCAGGTTCACGAAGACGTACGCGATCACGAAGACCGTGACGAAGGAGACGACGGTAGGCGCCTCGTGGCGCAGGATCGCCTGGTAGAGCGTGTTGCCGACACCGGGCACGTTGAAGATGCCTTCGGTGACGGTCGCGCCGACCATGAGGATGCCGAAGGTCGTCGCGGTGTCGGTGACCATCGGGATGAGGGAGTTGCGCAGCACGTGCACGGGGACGACGCGCCCGCGGGAGAGCCCCTTCGAGTACGCCGTGCGCACCCAGTCCTGGCCGAGGGTCTCGATCGTCGACGAGCGGGTGAGCCGCATGCTCGTCGCATAGATGCCGACGCCGAGGGTGATGGCCGGCAGCGTGAGACCGAGCCAGCCGTTGTCGGCACCGACCGTCGGGCTGAACCAGCCGAGCTGCACGCCGAACGTGTACTGCGCGAGGAAGCAGATCACGAACACCGGCACGGAGACGAAGATCAACGAGACGATCAGCGAGACCTGATCGAAGAGCTTGCCCTTGAAGATCGCGGAGAACAGGCCGATGACGATGGCCAGCAGGAAGGAGAGCGCGATCGCCATGACCGCCAGGCGCAGCGTGACCGGGAACGTCCGCTGCAGCACCTCGATGACCGGCTGCCCGGAGAAGCTGGTACCGAAATCGAGCTGGAAGACGCCCATGATGTAGTAGAAGTACTGCACCACGAACGGCTCGTCGAGGTGGTACTGCGCCCGCAGCGCCTCGAGCAGCGCGGGGTTTGGCACGCGGTCGCCGAACAGCGCGGCGATGGGGTCGCCGGGCATGGCGAAGACCATGAAATAGATCAGCAGGGTGGCGCCGAAGAACACCGGGATCACCTGCAGGACTCGCCTGAGGATGTAGCTCCCCATCGGTCTCACTTCCCTTCGAGGGGGTTCGGGTGGGTTCACGTTCGCGAGGAGGGGGTCGCGCACGCCTGTGTGGGGACCGGCGTGAACGCCGGCTCCATTCTGTCGCATGGAGCCGGCGTGGGCGCCGCACACGTCACGAGGCGGTGGCGTCGACCGCCACCGCCCCGTGATCAGTTACTGCGCGGAGATCACTCCCAGGGGGAGATCTCGTTGGCCTCGGCCCACAGCTCGGCTGCGCGCTCCGGGTTGTACTCGAGAACCTCGGCGCCCTCGAGCGAGTCCGTCCAGCCGTCGATGACCGGCGAGGTGAAGTCGCTGGCCGGGGTGCGGGTGCCCTGGAAGATGACGTCGGTGATCTGCTGGCGGTCGATCGCCATCGAGATCGCCTGACGGCGCAGGATGCCCTCCTCGCCCTCGAAGTGCTCGAGGCGCTCGGGGATGGTGAAGGACTGGAAGATCGCGGCCGGCTGGTTGACCGCGCGGTCGCCGAGCTCCTCCTCGTAGGTGCCGAAAGCCGAGTCCGGGATGGCGTCCAGCACATCGAGCTGGTTCGCGAGCAGGTCGTTGTACGCGCCGACCTGGTCGGCGTAGAAGACGATCTGCAGACCGGAGTTCTGCGGGGTGCGCGGACCGTCGTACGCCTCGTTCACCGAGAGGTCGATCTGCACGTCGTGCTGCCAGGCGCCCTCGGCGGCCAGCTTGTACGGGCCGTTGCCGATCGGGTTCTCACCGAAGGCCGCCATGTCGTCGAACGCGACGTCGGGCAGCGGGAAGTACGCCGAGTAGCCGAGGCGCTGCGCGAAGTCCGCGGCCGGCTTGTTCAGCGTGATCGTGAACGTGTACGGGTCGACCTCGACGAGACCGGTCAGCTCCGAGTCCTCCTCGGCGTTGTAACCCTCGATGTCCTCGAAGAAGTAGCTGGAGAGCTGCTGGTTCGAGGCGAGCGCGCCGTAGTTCCACGCCTTGATGAAGTTGTCGGACGTGACCTCCTCGCCGTTGGAGAAGGTGAGTCCCTGGCGGAGCTTGACGGTGAGCTGCGTGGGCGAGTCGACGGTGATCGACTCGGCGACGTCGTTGACCGCGCTGCCGTCGGTGTCGTACTTGACGAGACCCGCGAAGATGGCGTCGAGGATCTTGCCGCCGCCGACCTCGTTGGTGTTGGTCGGGATCAGCGGGTTCTGCGGCTCGGAGCCGTTGGCCGTGACGACGGAGCCGTCGGCCTTGGTGATCTGATCGAAGACCGCGACGGAGTGCCAGTCGAACTCGACGTTGTCGACGTTCTCGCTGTAGCCGCCGACGACGTTCGAGTACCAGAGCGGGATGACGGGCAGATCGGCGAGGAGGACCTCCTGCGCCTGCTGGTAGAGCTCGTTGGCCGCGTCGAGGTCGGTCTCGGCCGCACCGGCGGCGATGAGGTCATCGAACTCCGGGTTCGAGTAGTCGCCGTCGTTCGAGCCGGCGCCGGTCGCGTAGAGCGGGCCGAGGAAGTTGTAGAGGCCGGGGTAGTCGGCCTGCCAACCGGTGCGGAAGGCCGACTCGATGACGCGGTCGGTCACCTCTTCGCGCAGGCCGGCGAAGTCGGGGTAGGGCTCGCCGATCGCGGTGATGTCGAGCGTGCCGGCCACCGAGTTGACGACCGCGTCGACCCAGGCAGCGTGGCCGCCGTCCGCGTTGTACGCGATGGCGAACTCCGTGTCGGTGCCGCCGCCGCTGCCGCCTCCGTCGGGCGCGCAACCGGTGAGGGCCAGGGCCCCCGCGGTCAGCACGCCGAGAGCGATGCCTGCCTTCTTCTTCACTATGCCTCCATTGCGCAAAGGGTGTCCGGTCACGACGCCTGTCGGGTGTCGCCGAACCAGAGGCACTCTAAGCGAGCTCCTAGTCCGGGCCAAACGGGGGACATTACAACCGTGTTACATCTTCCCGGCCGTCCCCCATTCGTGCGCGGAGGCCTCCGCGTGATCGATCGGGCAGCGGTCCCGTTGTGGTAAAAGCAGTCCCGCGCCCGAGGAGCACTCGATCCTCGAGGACTGCCGAAACTGCCGATGACCGGCCATTCCTTTCGGGGCCGCAGGGCCGTGACGCGACGTCCGCGAACTGCGCGATGACGGACCATCCGTCCACGGCGGCCACCGAGGACCGGCGCACCGCGCATCCACGGGGTACAAACGCGCGATCCTCCGCGATCGTCGGCCCCCACCCAGGCGGAGCACCGTGTCGGCATGCGGCGCCCGATGACGCTGCATGGCGGCAGGAACGCTTCTACAGGAGATAGAATCCGAGCATGCGCTCCCCCAGATCACGCCAGCGCGGCGAACTCGAATCCGCCGTCATGGATCTGCTGTGGGATGCGGGCCGCCCGCTCACCGCGCGCGAGGTCCAGGAGTCCGTGGAGGAGCCGCAGCCGGCGATCACGACCGTGCTGACCGTGCTCGAGCGCCTGCGCGAGAAGGGCTGGGTCGACCGCGAGAGCGGGTCGAGCCGCGGCCTGCTCTTCGCCCCCACCCTCAGCCGCGAGCACCGCGTCGCCGGCGCCATGGCCACCGCGCTCGCCTCGACGAGCGACCGCTCCGCCGCCCTGATGCAGTTCGCCGGCGAGCTCTCGATCGCCGACCGCGACCTGCTGCGCGCCGCGATCGCCGGTAACGCGGCCGACTGACTCCGAGGCCCCATGGCCCTCAAGATCATGCTCCTCATGGAGCTCAGCATCATGCTGACGCTCCTCGCGCCGATCGTGCTCGTGCGCGGCAAGCTGGCCTCCAAGCATCCGATGCTGCTGCTCAGCGCCTGGCACTCCTCGCTGCTGACTGCGGCGCTCGCACTGCTGCTGGCCCTGGGCATCCTCATCGCCAACGGCGTGCTCGCCCAGGTGGAGCACCCCGGCGCGATCGGGTGGCTCGATCCGCTCGCCGCCGCCATCCTCGCCTGGGGAGCGCTCGCGATCCTCGGCGTCATCGGCGTGCGCATCTGGTGGCAGGCGGATGCGCTGGCGAAGGAGGCCCGCGAGGCCGCCGACCGCTTCTCGGTCTTCTTCGGCCGCTCGGTGCGGCACATGGCGATGGGGCGCTGGTACGTGCGGCTCGTCGAGTTCCCGGTGCCGATCGTGGCGGCGCTGCAGTCGCCGCGCGGCATCATCGTGAGCACCGAGGCGCGAGACCGGTTGAGCGAGCGGGAGCTGCGCGCGGTGCTCTGGCACGAGGACACCCATCTCGCGCACCGGCACTCCGCAGCGGTGACCATCGGCCGGCTCGCGCAGAGCTGCGTGCCGATGCTGCCGGCCGCCGAGCGCATGGCCCAGGCGACGAGCCTCGTCGTCGAGCTCATCGCCGACGACCGAGCGGCGGCGCACAGCGGCGCCGGCAACGTCGCGAGCGCGCTCGTCAAGCTCGGCGGCGACAGCGAGACCACGGCCCTGCGGGCGGCGAGACTGCGAGCGGGAGCCAGCAGGGCGGGCAACGGCTGGAAGCTCGCCGCCACAGCCATCTGGGCGGCACCGCTCATCCCGCTGGCGATCGCATTCTGGCCGGTCGGCTGAGCGCCGGCGCTCCACTCGCCGGACGTCGGATGAGCCCCCGGTGCGAGTCCGCACCGCGGCCACCGCATCCGCTCTAGCGTGATCGCATGAGCATTCAGAGCCACGCGGCGAGCCTCGAGCAGCTGCACCGTTCCTCGACCATCCTCCGCGTCGTCAACGTGTGGGACGCCATCACCGCCAAGGTGGTCGCCGACCTGCCGGAGACCCGCGCCCTCGCCACGGCGGGTCACTCGATCGCAGCGAGCCACGGCTACGCCGACGGCGAGATCCCCGCGGACGAGATGATCGCCGCCGTCGCGCGCATCGTCGCCGCCGTCGACCTGCCCGTCAGCGCCGACCTCGACGACGGCTACGCCGACCCGGGTGAGACCGTGCGCAAGGCCATCGGCGTGGGCGTCGTCGGCGCCAACGTCGAGGACCGGCTGCGACCCCTCGACGAGGCCGTCGCCCGGGTCGAGGCGATCGTGCGCGCCGGCGAGGCGGAGGGCATCCCGTTCCAGCTCAACGCGCGCACCGACGCCTTCGTGCGCGGCGGCGACCGGCCGCGCGAGGTCATCCTCGACGACGCGATCGCGCGCGGCACGGCCTACCTGGAGGCCGGCGCCAGCACCGTCTTCGTGCCGGGTCCGATCGACCGCGCGGCGGCCGAGCAGCTCGTCGGGGCGTTCGGGCCCGGGCGCCTCAACGTGATCGGCGTGCCCGGCGCGCTCACCGCGCAGGAGTACGAGGAGCTCGGTGTGGCCCGCATCTCCTACGGCCCGTGGACGCAGAACGTGGCGCTGACCGCCCTCAAGAACCTCGCGGTGTCGCTCTACGACGGCGGCGCGATCCCGGAGGGCACCGAGAAGCTCAACTGATCGCCGCATGACGAGGGCCGGTCCGCGGGTTGCGGGCCGGCCCTCGCGGCGTTCAGCGCTGCGCCCGGTCCGAGCGCACGGCGGCCGTGTTGCGCACGAACACGATGAGCCAGACGAGCACCAGCCCCGTCGCGACGAGCTCGTAGCCGGTGAAGTTGTAGTAGCCGACGCTGAGGAAGAGCACGGTCGAACCGAGCACGCCGGCGACCATGAGGTAGTTGAGCAGCAGGAACGGCCGGGGCAGGCCGGGCAGCAGCGCCGGCAGCCCGCAGGCGAGCACGACGAAGACCAGGCCCATGCCGCTGGCCGCGGTGTTGTGCAACGGCATGTTCGCGTTCACGCTGACCGCCCCGACGGTGGCGAGCAGCAGGCCGATGAGCAGCACGCCCACCTGCAGGATGCGGACCCGTCGCGAGGTGCTGCGCCGCGATCCGGGCCTCCCCGCCAGCCGGCGAGGTCGACGGCGACGCGGTCGGCGATGCCGACGACCACGAGGCCGGCCACGATGAGCGTGGCGTTGAAGATGACCGCCGAGGCCGTGATGCCGACGCCGAGGGCGCTGAGGTTCTTGTCCCACCACAGCGGATCGTTGGCGGTGAGCATGGCGCTGAGCGCCCCGGCGATGAGGAACAGGCCGAGCAGCGAGGAGAGCGACGTGGTGCTCACCCGAGCGCCGCTCAGCGCGATGAAGTACGTGGCCAGGCCCGAGACGAGTCCGACGATGCCGGCGGCGGTCCAGCTGTCGAGGGCGAGGCGCAGGAAGGCGTCCTGCAGCACCGCGAAGCTGCCGAGCAGACCGAGCGCGGCGATGCCGATGTGCACGAGCACGAGCGCGGCGAGGTCGACGACCGAGCGGATGCGATGGCCGATCCGCCGGGGACGTCGCGGCCGCGGAGCGCTCACGTAGGTGCTGAGGAAGGCGGGCACGCCGAGCACGGCGACGGCCGCGGCGGCGGTGACGCCGACGGAGAGGCCCTCGTCGAGGAAGCCCGCGGCCAGTCCGCCCGAGAGCGGCACCCGCATCTCGAGGAACAGCACCGCGGCGGCGGCGCTTGCGACGGCCACCGAGCCGATGGCCACGAGCAGCGCCCTGGACTCGACGGAGACCCCGCGCGGGATGCGCGAGCGTGGCGGGGCGTCCGCGATCCCGGCGGTGCGCGCATCCGCTGCGGACTCGGTGCTGGTCATCCGCGTCATGGTAGCGAGCGCGTGGAGCCGGAGCCTCCGATGCGGTGCCGTCCGCCTGGGAGCGAGCGGCGCATCCGATCGGCCCACCGATGAGAATGCCCTCCCGGCCAGCACCCCTACTGGACGGGAGGGCGGACGCGCGGAGGTTCAGTCCTGCGCGTCGGGCGCCGGCTCAGCCGGCGAGTCGGGTGCCCCGGTACGGGTCCGGGTCGAGGGAGAGGCGCAGGCCTGCGAGCGCGGTCAGCCGACGCCGTCCGCCGAGCGGGTCGATGGCGAAGCCGCTGTAGCGGTCGAGGTAGCTGTCCTCGAGCAGGGCGTCGACGACGGTCTCGCGACCAGCCTCGGACTCGATGACCGAGCGGGCCAGCACGGTGTCGTGCTCGTCGAAGACCTCGACCACAACCTCGTGGCGATCGTCGATGGTGTACGCGGAGACGGCGTGCGCGCGGGTCGCGACGGTACGCGGCAGGTTGCGCAGCGTGGGGATGTCGGACACGGCGATCCGCCTTCCTCCGGGTCGCGACGGCCGATTCGGACGGTCGCGGCGATGCTCCGGATATCGCTAGAGACCCTATTTACTTCGCGAACATGCCTCAAGCGCCGTCCAGCCGCTTCCCCGTTTCGAGGTCGTCGCAGCGTCATCCGCGGCGGCGGCTGCGCTACGAGGACAACGCGAGGGTGAAGCGCACGTTGGCGGGCTCGCCGTCCACGCCCTCGACCAGTCGTGCATCCGTCACCGTCGGGCGGAGGGCGCCATCGATCGCGGTGATGCCGAGATCGCCGACCGCATTGCGCCCGGCACCGAGGAGGACCGGAGCGACGTAGGCCACGATCTCGTCGACGACGCCGGCGCGCAGGAAGGCCGCGGCGAGCGTCGGCCCGCCCTCGAGGAACACGTGGCGGCGCCCGCGCTCGAACAGCTCGGCGAGCGCCTCGCGTGGTTCGCGGGTGCGCAGCAGGAGGGTCTCCGCGGCGTCATCGAGCACCCGGGCGCCGGTCGGCACGGCTCGCTGCCCCATGACGACGCGCAGCGGCTGGCGGGCGATCGTCTCGCCGTCGTCGCCGCGCACGGTGAGCCGCGGGTCGTCCGCGAGCACGGTGCCCGTGCCGACGAGCATCACGTCGGCCTCGGCGCGGAGCCGGTGGGTGTCGCGGCGGGCCGCGGCGCTGGTGATCCACTGGCTCGTACCGTCCGCGGCGGCGCTGCGCCCGTCGAGCGAGCCGGCGAACTTCCACGTGACGAGCGGACGGCCCGAGGCCACGCCGTGCAGCCATGCGCGATTGAGCGCGCGCGCCTCGTCGGCGAGCAGACCCTGCGCGACCTCGATGCCCGCGGCCCGCAGCGTCTCGGCGCCACCGCTCGCGAGCGGGTTCGGATCCGATTGCGCGAAGACGACGCGGCGGACCCCCGCTCGGATGAGGGCCTGCGCGCAGGGGCCGGTACGCCCCGTGTGATTGCACGGTTCGAGCGTGACGACGGCGGTCGTGCCGCGGGCGGCCTCGCCGGCGCGGCTCAGCGCATCCGCTTCGGCGTGCGCGGTGCCCGCGCCGCGGTGGAAGCCCTCTGCGACGACCGAGCCGTCGGCGGCGAGCAGCACGCTGCCGACGCGGGGGTTCGGGCCGAGCGGCACCGCCGGGTCGGCGGCGAGCTCGAGGGCGCGTCGCATCGCGGCGGTCTCGGCCGCTCCGAACGTCACGACGCGGCGGGGTGCTCGAGATCGAGGGTGTGCGCGGTGTGGTCGCGCTTGGCCTCGAGGTAGTGCAGGTTCGAGCTCGACAGGTGCACGCCCGTGGGCACGCGCTCGGCCACGGCGACGCCGAACCCCTCGAGCTGCGCCGCCTTGTCGGGATTGTTGCTGAGCAGGCGGATGCGCTGGGCGCCCACCGCGAGCAGCATCTGCGCGGCCGCGCGGTACTCGCGCTCGTCCTCGCCCCGGCCGAGCGCGACGTTGGCCTCGTACGTGTCGAGGCCGGAGTCCTGCAGCGCGTAGGCGTCGAGCTTGGCGTAGAGGCCGATGCCGCGGCCCTCCTGTCGCAGGTACAGCAGGAAGCCGCCGGTCTCGGCGATGCGCTCGACGGCCTCGCGCAGCTGCGGGCCGCAGTCGCAGCGCAGCGAGCCGAAGACGTCGCCGGTGAGGCACTCGGAATGCGGGCGCACCAGCGGCGCGGTGCCGCCGGTGGCCGAGCGCTCCAGCGCAGCCTGCCAGTCGCCGAGGCCGAGCAGCAGGTGCTCCCGGTCGTCGACGAGGTCGGCGAAGGTGACGACCTGCGCGACGGTCTCGTAGCCGTCGGCGAAGCGCAGCGGCACCCGCACGCTGGTGCGGACGGCCGCGGGAGGGAGGTTCTCGTTCATGGCCACTCCTGATGGTTCAACGCTCAAGTAACCGCTCGTGCTCGACGGATTATTCCCTGCCTCGCCGCGATCCGTCATCCGAGCTGGTCGATCCTCGCACGAGCCCCTGACGTGGCGGACCGCGCTCGGCGGAGACGCAGCGGCGAGCCTCCCACGGAGCGGATCCTCCGAGGGCCCGGGCCCTCATCGAGGACGGCGGGGATGCGGCAGGATGCGAGGCCCGACGGCGGTGGTCGCCGGGACCGCCCTCGCTCGCGCCAGCGTCGCGATGAACCCGTCGACGGGGATCGGCTCGAGATCGTAGACGACGCCGTCGAGCACGGCGCGCCCGTCACCGGTGAAGCGGATGCGCTCCGCTGCGATCCCGGGCCGGCAGCCGTCGGCCTTGCGCACGGCCTCGATCCGCGTCCGGCGTCGCACGGTCGCGCCGGGCGTCCGCGCATCCGCTCGTTCGAGATCGACGCCGACGGGTCGGTCCGGGCTGAACGCCACGACGGTCACACCGTCGGCGTGGGCGACGCTCGCGTGGCCGCTCGCGGTGGAGACCCGTCCGTGCGCCCCACCGCAGCTCGGGCGGAGGGCGGTGACGTCCTCCGCGCCGAGGCCCGCGAGCAGCGCGCGCCCGGTGGCGCGACGACCGTCGGGACCGTCGGCCGACCATGCGGTGGTGACGCCGCGCATCCGCCCCCTTCGCCCGATGATCATCGCACCGGGGGCGCGGGAGCACCGCATCTCACGCTGTCGAGCGCTCGTCGAGGTCGTGCTGCTCCGACCCGGCCGGGCATACTGACCCGATGGACGCTGCGAACGCTTGGCTGCTGACCTGGGGCGATCACCTGTGGACCTGGGCGGTGCTGCCCGTGCTGGTGCTGCTCGGCGTGTACTTCACCGCGCGGTCCGGTGTGGTGCAGCTGCGACTGCTGCCCGAGATGTTCCGCGTCCTGCGGGACAGGACGCCCACGGACGGCGAGGGACGCGCCCAGTCGGTGTCGTCGTTCCAGGCGTTCACCATCTCCGCCGCCTCGCGCGTGGGCGTCGGGAACATCGCCGGCGTGGGCACGGCGATCGCGCTCGGCGGCCCGGGCGCCGTGTTCTGGATGTGGACCATGGCCTTCGTCGGCGGCGCGTCGTCGTTCATCGAGTCGTCGCTCGCCCAGCTCTACAAGACCCGCGACGCCGACGGCTTCCGCGGAGGCCCGGCGTATTACATGCAGCGGGGTCTCGGCGCGCGTTGGATGGGCGTGCTCTTCGCCGTCATCCTCATCGTGTGCTTCCCCATCGCCTTCAGCTCGCTGCAGGCCAACACGATCAAGGCGACCATCGCCGGGGGCATCGAGGGCGGCGGAGGCGCGTGGCTGCCGTGGGTGATCGGGGGCGTGCTCGCCCTGCTCACGGCCCTGGTCGTGTTCGGCGGCGTGCGCCGCATCGCCTCGGTGACCCAGACCCTGGTGCCGCTGATGGCCCTGCTCTACCTGCTGCTCGGGCTGGTGATCGTCGGCATGAACATCGAACGGGTGCCCGAGGTGTTCGCGTCGATCTACACGCAGGCGTTCGGACCGAACGAGGTGCTCGGTGCCGCGCTCGGCTACATCATCTTGACCGGCGTGAAGCGCGGCATGTTCTCCAACGAGGCGGGACTCGGCTCGGCACCGAACGCCGGGGCCAGCGCGGCGGTCACCCACCCGGTCAAGCAGGGCCTCGTGCAGACGCTGGGCGTGTACTTCGACACGTTCCTGGTGTGCTCGATCACCGCGTTCATCGTGCTCGTCTCGGTGCCGGATCTGGTGGGTGCCGAGCAGGGCATCGCGCTCACGCAGAACGCGGTCATCGGGGCGCTGGGCGAGTGGTCGAACGTACTGCTGAGCGTCATCGTCTTCCTGCTGGCCTTCAGCTCCATCCTCGGCAACTACTACTACGGGCAGTCGAACATCGAGTTCATCACCGGGCGGCGCAGCGTGCTCACCGGCTACCGCGTGCTCACGGTCGTCGCGGTGCTCCTGGGCTCGGTGGTCTCCGCCGATCTCGTCTGGAACTTCGCCGACGGCGCCATGGGGCTCATGGCGCTCGTCAACCTCGTGGCGATCGGACTGCTCTCGGGCGTCGCGTTCAAGCTGTTGCGCGACTACACGCAGCAGCGGCGCGCCGGACTCGACCCGGTCTTCACCAGGGACCGGCTGCCCGAGGTGCGCGGGGTCGAGCTGTGGGAGGACCAGCTGTCGGTCACCGGCCCGATCGACCTGCCCGCGCGCTCGCGACGGTAGCCCGCTGCGCCCCGAGGCGAGCGCCGTCAGTACTCCCCATGGAGCACGAAGTAGGAGCCTCGGATCTCGCCGGCCAGCTTCGATCTCTGGCGGGCGAACTTGAACGCGCCCAGCTCGTCGGGCACCTCCATGCCCTGCGACAGCTTGAAGCCGACCGCGCGCTTGCCGCCGGGCTCGAGCGTGTAGAGCACGTTGACGGCGAGGCCGGACTCGAAGAAGACATGAGTCCAGCGGATGCCGTCGACCAGCAGCTCGGTCGCCTCGAGCGCCGGGCTCGCGATCACGATGCCGCGCTCGCGCAGGACGCGTGCAACGTAGCCGACCAGTTCGGACACCTCATCCGCGGGGCTGGTCGCGAAGACGGCGTCGTACCTGTTCGAGAAGTAGCGGGCCTCGTTGGCGCGCAGGCCGGCGAGGGCGTCGGCGTGCGGGGAGCGCTCGAGGCCCACGGTGGAGACGGTCGTGAAGTCGACGGGGGTGGCGGTCATGCTGGGGCTCCTCGGGCCGGGTGATTGGAGGGTACGCCCGGGTCAGGGCAGTGCGAGGAAGTCGCGCAGCCATCGGTCGACCTCGTGCATCGTGGCGGCGTCGACGGCGCCGGAGACGGATGCGAGGCGTTCTCGCGCGACGGTGCGCGGCTGCTCGGTCATGGCGAAGGTCGGATGGGCGAGCCCGGTCGGACCCCGGAGGGGGACATGATTGGGCCAGCCTCGATCGGCCGTCGTCGCCGGGACGACGATCGCGAGGGTGTCGGCGTGCTCGAGAAAGAGGTCGCTCGCGATGACCAGCGCGGGTCGTCGGCCCGCGTGCTCCCGGCCCCGCACCGGATCGAGATCCGCCCAGACGACGAAGCCCCTGCGCAGTTCAGGCATCCGTCGTCGGCATCGAGAGGTCCCAGGCCGCGAACTCGTCACGGTAGGAGGCGTCGGCGGTGCGGAACGACCTCCCGAAGGCCTCCATCCGCTGCCGTCGCTCGTGCGCGTCGAGGAGTTGCTCGATGAGGCCGGCCGCGGTCACGCCGCGCTCGCTCGCATCGCGGTTGATGCGGTCGCGCAGCTCGGTCGTCACTTTGATCGTCGTCATCGCCATGCCACGATGCTACGCCGCGGTATACCGATCGGGCTACCGTAGCTCATCCGATCATGTAGACCATGCCGCGTCCGTCCTCGACGAGCGAGGCGGTGAATCTCCGTGCTCGACCCAGGAACTCGGTCAGGTACTCGAGTTCCTCGTCCGAGTCCCGCTGCGGCGGCACGCAGAGGTGCCGCTCGAGCCAGTCCTGGTCCATGTCGGCGAGGTCTGCGGCGATGGCGGGCATCTCCTCGGGGACGAGCGCTCGCACGAAACGCTCCCAGCCGTAGGCATGCTGCACGACAGCGCCCTCGAACATCCGGAACGAAGGACGGGCGGAGTGCCCTTCCGCAGCCCGAGTCAGCGATTGGAACGCGCTCCACGCTTTGTCGAGGTAGAGCATGTCGCGCGGCGGGACGGCCTGCTCGAAGGTCGGCGAGGCGCTTTCGGCGCCATGCGGGAAGCCCCAGGCGTCCGCGAGCGGATCGGCAGAGATGAAGCCGTCCGGATCGGCGACGGCGAGATCGGCGTTCTGGGGGTCGAATGCGTATGCGTAGTAGCGGATGCCCATGGGAGCAGCCTCGCCCTACTACCGACGACGCGAGGAGGGGCGGGCCTGATCGGTGAACTCGACTCCCTGGGGAGGAACGGTCAGACGTTGAAGCGGAACTCCACTACGTCGCCGTCCTGCATGACGTACTCCTTGCCCTCCATGCGCACCTTGCCGCGGCTCTTGGCCTCGACCATGGTGCCGGCGTCGATGAGGTCGTCGTAGGAGACGATCTCGGCCTTGATGAAGCCGCGCTCGAAGTCGGTGTGGATCACGCCGGCGGCCTGCGGGGCCTTCGCGCCGACCGGGATGGTCCAGGCGCGCACCTCCTTCGGTCCGGCGGTGAGGTAGGTCTGCAGTCCGAGGGTCTCGAAGCCGACGGTCGCGAGCTGGTCGAGGCCGCTCTGGGCCTGGCCGGTCGACTCGAGCAGCTCCGCTGCGTCCTCGGGGTCGAGGCCGATGAGCTCGCTCTCGATCTTGGCGTCGAGGAAGACCGCCTTGGCGGGGGCGACCAGCGCGGCGAGCTCGGCGAGCCTGGCCTCATCGGTCAGCACCGACTCGTCGACGTTGAAGACGTAGATGAAGGGCTTCGAGGTGAGCAGGCCGAGCTCCTTGACGGGAGCGAGGTCGAGGTCCACGGCCGAGAGCGGCGTGCCCTCGTCGAGCACGGCGCGGGCGGCCTTGAGGGTCTCGAGCACGACCGGGTCGGTCTTCTTGCCCTTGACCTCCTTCTCGATGCGGGGCTCCGCCTTCTCGAGGGTCTGCAGGTCGGCCAGGATCAGCTCGGTGTTGATGGTGGCCATGTCGCTTGCCGGGTCGACGGCGCCGTCGACGTGGACCACGTCGGCGTCGACGAAGCCGCGCACGACCTGCGCGATCGCATCCGCTTCACGGATGTTGGCCAGGAACTGGTTGCCGAGGCCCTCACCCTCGCTGGCGCCGCGGACGATGCCGGCGATGTCGACGAAGCTGACCGTGGCGGGCACGAGGCGCTCGCTGCCGTGCAGCTTCGCGAGCTCGGCGAGGCGGCTGTCCGGCAGCTCGACCACGCCGACGTTCGGCTCGATCGTGGCGAACGGGTAGTTCGCCGCGAGCACGTCGTTCTGGGTCAGCGCGTTGAAGAGGGTGGACTTGCCGACGTTGGGCAGGCCGACGATGCCGATAGTGAGAGCCACGGGAGGCGAGTCTACCGGGGGCCTCACTAGGCTTCTCGCACCGATCGAATGGAGCCCCGCGTGACGAAGATCCTCATCCCCTCCGACTTCGAACTGCACCTCGAGCCCGTCCAGGGGGTCGACGTCGTCGCCATCGACAAGACCGCTCCCCTGCCGTCGGAGCACGCGGATGCGGCGGGCTTCGTCGAGTGGGCGATGAGCGGCAAGCAGGTGGCCGCCCTCGTCGAGGCGCTGCCCGACCTGCGCTGGGTGCAGTCGCTCGCCGCCGGCCCGAACACCGTGCTGGACGCGACCCCCTCCGACGTGACCGTCACCGGCGGCAGCGGGTTGCACGACAAGCCCGTCGCGGAGCACGCCCTCGCCCTCGTGCTCGCGGGCCTGCGCCGGGTGCACCTGGCCGTGCGCGCCCAGCAGGAGTCGCGCTGGGCCTTCGAGATCGGCGGGCCGCAGCCCGAGTGGGACCCGACTGCGGCCACCACGCTGCGCGGCGCCCGCGTGACCATCTGGGGCTACGGCAACATCGCCCGCGAGCTGGCACCGCACCTCGTTGCGCTCGGCGCCTCGGTGACCGGCGTGGCGCGATCCGCTCGCCAGGAGGGCGACGTGCGGGTCGTCGACGACATCGACGCGGTGCTGCCCGAGACCGATGTGCTCGTCATGATCCTGCCCGGCAGCGACGCGACCGAGCACGCGCTGGACCACGACCGGCTCGCCGCGCTGCCGACCCGCTCCTGGGTCGTCAACGTCGGGCGCGGCACCTCCATCGACCAGGTGGCGCTGCTCGCGGCGCTGCGCTCGGGCGCCATCCGCGGCGCGGCGCTCGACGTCACCGACCCGGAGCCGCTGCCGGCGGACTCGCCGCTCTGGGGCGAGCCGAACCTCATCATCACGCCGCACGCTGCGGGCGGACGTCCGCTGGGCGCCTCCGAGCTCGTCCAGCGCAACATCGAGGCGTTCGCGACGGGTGGCGAGCTGGAGAACGTGATCGCGCGGTAGAGGACGCAGGGTTCGTGGGGTGTGCCCTGCGTCCTGCTCCTCGCTCTCTGCACGTAGCTCGCCTCCGAGGCCGGGTTCGCTGCCCCGTGCCCCGTCCCGACCTCGGCTTCCCTGCCCGGTGCTACTCCTTCCCTGCCCGGTGCTCCTCCCGACCTCGGCTTCCCTGCCCGGTGCTCCTCCCAACCTCGGCTTCCCTGCCCGGCCGGTTCACGAGCCGCCCGCCCGCTCGGCCGGCGATCCCGAATGACGGATGTCCGGAGCGGAATGCGGAGCTCGCTGCGGTGACACAGGGGCATCCGCTCCGTTCTCCGTCATTCGGGATCGGGGGGCTCGCGAGGGGGCGAAGTCGCCGGGCGCCGCGCCGCGTGGTCGGCGGCGTCGGTGGGGCGTGCGACCATGGACCACGACATGCCCATCGACTTCACCGCGATCGACTTCGAGACCGCCAACGCCTCCGCCGCCTCCGCGTGCTCCGTCGGGATGGTGAAGGTGCGCGACGGCCGGGTCGTCGACCGGGCCGGGTGGTTGATCCGTCCGCCGTTCGGGCACGACGGCTTCAACCCGTGGAACACACGGATCCACGGCATCCGCGCCGAGGACGTCGTCGACGCGCTGCTGTGGCGCGACCAGCTGGCCGACCTCGTCGCCTTCGCGGGCGACGACGTCCTCGTCGCGCACAACGCGGGCTTCGACATGGGTGTGATCACCGCCGCCTGCATGGCGAGCGAGATCGAGACCCCGAGCTACGACTACCTCTGCAGCCTGCAGCTCGCCCGCAAGACCTACCACCTCGACTCCTACAAGCTGCCCGTGGCCGCGATGGCCGCCGGCTTCGAGGACTTCACGCACCATGACGCGCTCGAGGATGCGGCGGCCTGCGCTGCGATCGTCTCGCACGCGGCGAAGCGGCACGAGGCCGAGTCGGTGCGACACCTGGCGCAGATCGCGAGCCTGCGCATCCGCTCGATCGGTGCCGCGGCGGAGGCCGCCGCCGCGGTCGCGCGGCCGATGGCGCTCGGCTGAGCCTCGCCTGACCCTCACGCGTCGGCTCGCGGGCGCATCCGCTCGTTCACGGGCCCGCCGGCACCCGAGCCCTTGCATCCGCTCGGCTGCGCCCGCCGATCCCTCGCAGATCGGCGCGATCCGGCCGCTTCCAGGATGCTGGAGCGACTGAATCACGCCGATCTGCGGGGCGGGCAGCGCGGGCGGACGCCACGACGGCCGGTCCCCGAGGGGGCCGGCCGTCGTGACGTGGGGTCGGATCAGGCCTCGACGGCCTCGCGCTCCAGGCGGGCGACCTCGGCGCGCCGCTCGGCGCCCCAGGTCTCCTTCGTCGACAGCGCGGCGATGAAGCCGATGAGTCCGTACGCCGAGAACAGGATCGCCGGGCCCCAGAAGCCGAAGGCGCCGTAGAGGGCGAGCGCGATGGCGGCGGTGAAGCCCGAGATGATCGCCGAGAACTGGTAGGCCAGCGAGGCGCCCGAGGTGCGGGTCTTCGCGCTGAACAGCTCGGCGAACCAGGAGCCCTGCGTACCGGCGAGCGAGTTCTGCGCGACGGCGAACGACAGCACGAAGGTGACGACGATCACGCCCACCAGGCCGGTGTTGACCAGCAGGAAGAGCGGCACGCCGAACAGCACCATGAACCCGGTGCCGAACAGGTAGACCGGCTTGCGGCCGATCCGGTCGGTCAGCCACCCCCAGAAGAGCGTGGCCGGGAAGCCGAAGAGGGCCGCGACGACGATCGCGAGGATGGTGGTCGGACGGTCCGCCAGCTCGGCGGAGATGAGGTAGCTGGTGACGTACGTGATCGAGATGGCGTAGCCGGCGGTCTCGGCGATGCGCAGACCCACGGCGCGGACGAGGTTGCGCCAGTCGGTCCTGAGCACCTCGATGAGCGGGTTCTTGACGATCTCGCCTTGCTCCTTGATCTGCTCGAAGTCGGGGCTCTCCTCCACCTTGAGACGGATGTAGAGACCGGCGCCGATGAGCACCGAGCTCAGGAGGAACGGGACGCGCCACGCCCAGTCCCCCGGCAGGGCGGCCGAGGCGAGGAAGGCGAGGTTGGCGAGCAGGAGCCCGAGGGGGAAGCCGGCCTGCGGGATGGCGGTGTACTGGCCCTTCTTGCGCCACGGGGCGTGCTCGAAGGTCATGAGGATGGCGCCGCCCCACTCCGCGCCGAAGGCCAGGCCCTGGATGATGCGCACGGTGACAAGCAGGATCGGGGCGAGGATGCCCACCTGCGCGTAGGTCGGCAGGAGGCCGATCGCGAAGGTCGAGACGCCCATGAGGATGAGCGAGTAGATGAGCACCGGCTTGCGGCCGATCTTGTCGCCCAGGTAGCCGCCGATGATGCCGCCGATCGGACGCGCGGCGAAGCCGACGCCGAGCGTGGCGAACGACAGCAGCGTGGCCGTGAACGGGTCGGTGGCCTCGAAGAAGGCGACGCCGAAGTAGAGGGCCGCGGCGGTGCCGTAGCCGATGAAGTCGTAGTTCTCGACGGTGGTGCCGACGGCGGAGCCGATGGCCACGCGCTTGCGGTGCGCGGTTCCTCCGACCGGGGCACCGGTCATCTGCGTGCTGGACACGAGGTATCTCCTTTGATGCTTCGCGTTCGGGTGGGGTCCGAACCGCTGCGTGGGGCCGTCGAGTTCGATTGTCAACATTCGAACAGACTGGGAACATTCTCAAGACGGTGTCCACGGTTGTCAAGTCCCCCGGCGTCGCGGCGATGTCGGTGCCCCCTGCCACACTGCGGGCATGGACCCCGTCATCGCCCTGCTGCTCGGCCTCGTGATCGGCGCCGCGCTCGGCGCCGCCGCGCTCGCGCTCATCCGCCGCGGCGGCCCGGCGGGCTCGGCGGACGCCGCGCTCGTCGCCGCCGAGCGACGATGGACGGACGAGCGGATGCACTGGACCCGCCGAGAGGGCGAGCTCGCCGCCGAGCTCGCCGCCGCCACCGCCACCGCCGAGGGGCTGCAGCGCCAGCTCGGCGGATCGCAGCAGCAGGTGCGCGAGCTGATGGAGCGCCAGCGCTCGGAGCAGGCCTCCGCGCAGCAGCGCGAGCGCGGCGAGAGCCGCGTGCTGGAGGCGCTGGCGCCGGTGGCGCAGAGCCTCGCCGACATGCAGTCGAAGGTGACCGACCTCGAGCACCAGCGGCGCATGCAGCACGGCGAACTCAGTCAGCAGCTGCGCAGCGCCACCGAGTCGGAGGAGCGGCTGCGCGCCACCGCGGACTCGCTGGCCTCGGCGCTGCGCAACAACAGCACGCGCGGCGTCTGGGGCGAGACCCAGCTGCGCAGCGTGGTGGAGGCCGCGGGTCTGCTGCAGCGCGTCGACTTCGACGTGCAGTCGAGCATCACGAGCGAGAGCGGCACCGGGCGTCCGGACATGATCGTGCGGCTGCCGGGCGGCAAGAGCATCGCGGTGGACGCGAAGGTGCCGTTCAACGCCTACCTCGATGCGAGCGCGATCCCGGCGACGGCCGGCGACGCCGAGCTCGCCCGTCGCGACGCACTGCTGCGTCAGCACGTGAAGGCGGTGCGCGACCATGTCAGCGCCCTCGGCGACCGCCGCTACTGGACGGCCTGCCGGCGAGCCCCGAGATGGTGATCGCGTTCATCCCGAGCGAGTCGCTGGTCTCCTCGGCGCTCGAAGCCGACCCCACGATCATGGAGTTCGCCTTCGGCAAGCGCGTCGCCCTCGCCTCGCCCGTCACCCTGTGGTCAGTGCTCAAGACCGTGGCCTTCAGCTGGCAGCAGGACGTGCTCACCGAGGACGCGAAGGCGCTCTTCGACCTCAGCCGCGAGCTCTACACGCGCCTGTCGACCCTGGGCGAGCACGTGGACAAGCTCGGTCGCACGATCACCACCTCGGTACGCGACTACAACCGTCTCGTGGGCACGCTCGAGAGCCGGGTGCTGGTGTCGGCGCGCAAGCTCGGCGAACTGGACGAGGCCACGGTGCTCGCGCCCGCGTCGAGCATCGAGGACGTGCCGCGCGAGGTGACCGCGCACGAGCTCACGGGACGCGTGAGCGCCGATCGGTGATCGGGACGGGCTCCACCGTGACCGCTCAGCAGTGCTGGGAACGCTCGGCACAGCTGGGACCGCCCCGCAGCGTTGCGACCGCCCAGCGGAACCGGAACCGCCGAGCGGCGCCGGACCCGCTCAGCCGGCGAGCGAGCGGGGCTGCGCGTCGCGCAGCTGGACGGACGTCCCGGCGCTGAGTCGCACGCCCACGACCGCGCGCAGCTTGCGCTTGCCGGTCGCCGGCACGACCATGTAGTCGCCGTAGCGCTCGATCGCGGAGCGCCGCATCACCGCATCCGCTGCCGCCTCCCGCGACGGAGCCCCCTGCACGATCGTGCGGGCCAGCAGCGTCTCGCGGGCGTCGCGCACCTCGACGATGACGCCCTCGACCCCGGCCGAGGTCATCGCATAGGCGATGACGGCGTCCGCGTCCATGGCGGCGGTCCGGTCGAGGCGCTCGATCGTCGGGATCTCGGTCATCGGGTGCCCCTCCTGGACTGCGCGGATGCATAGCTCGCTCGGCGAGCTTCTTACTAGTTAGTCTAGTAAGCAAACCGAACAATGCAAGCGCAGCCGAGAGAAGCCCTCAGCCGATCAGAGCCACTTGGAGGCGAGGTGATCGGCGACGACGCGCCGCGTGGTACCCGAGTGGGAGCGCAGCACGATCGACTCGGTGCGGATGATGCCGCCCTTGCGGCGCACGCCGCCGACGAGGTTGCCGTCGGTGACGCCGGTGGCGACGAAGAAGGTGTTGTCGCTCGTCACGAGCTCGTCGGCCGTGTAGACGTGATCGAACTTGAGGCCCGCCTCGAGCCCCTTGGCCTTCTCGGCCTCGTCCTTCGGTGCGAGCATGGTCTGGATGAAGCCGCCGAGCGCCTTGATCGCGCAGGCCGTGGCGACACCCTCCGGGCTGCCACCGGTGCCGACGCAGAGGTCGAAGGTGCCGCCGATGGACGCCGCGTCGATGCCGCCGGCGACGTCGCCGTCGAGGAGCAGGCGGGTGCCGGCGCCGGCCGCGCGGATCTCCTCGATGAGCTCCTCGTGCCGAGGGCGGTCGAGCACGGCGACCTGGATCTCGGCGACGTCCTTGCCGAGCTTCTTCGCGAGCTCGCGGATGTTCTCGCCGATCGAGGCGCGGATGTCGAGCACGCCGTGGGCCTCGGGGCCGGCGACGAGCTTGCGCATGTAGAAGACGCTCGAGGCGTCGAGCATCGAGCCGCGATCGGCTGCGGCGATCATCGAGATCGCGTTCCGACGGCCGGATGCGGTCAGCGACGTACCGTCGATCGGGTCGACCGCGATGTCGCAGGCAGGGCCGCGGCCGGTGCCGACGTGCTCACCGTTGAAGAGCATCGGAGCGTTGTCCTTCTCGCCCTCGCCGATCACCACGACGCCGTCGAAGTCGACCGTTCCGAGGAACTTGCGCATCGCGTCGACGGCAGCCCCGTCGGCGGCGTTCTTGTCGCCGCGGCCGATGAACGGCACCGCGCGGATCGCCGCCGCCTCGGTCGCGCGGACCAGCTCGAGAGCCAGGTTCCGGTCGGGGTGGGAGAGCAGCGGGGCGTCGGTTCCAGTCACCCCTCGATCCTAGTTCGGCACGGGCCCGGCACCATGTCGGAACGGCGGAAGGCCGCGCACCCGGGAGTGCGCGGCCTTCCGAGGAACGAGCGGGTTCAGCGCTCGATCGGCTTGTCCAGGTGGAGCATCTTGGCGAGGACGCCGTCGAGCTCGGCCGGGTCGAAGATCTTCTTCCAGTCGTCGCGCACGATGGACTCCTTGCCGTAGTCCATCGCGATGAGGCAGGCGTCGGAGAACGGGTTCGAACCGCGCAGCGAGTTCGTCAGCGCGATCTGCACGTGGCCGTGCAGGATGGCCTCCGCCGCCGGACGGGGCACGCCGACCGTGTTCACGGTCTCCTCGAGCGCCTCGTTGAGCAGCGCGCCGATCATGCAGGCGATGGTCTCGACGAGGGTCGGCTCGAGCACGGCGAGCTGGTACACGGTGACCCAGTGCACCTCGATGACGGGCGCGTAGATGGTGCGGATGACGGCCTCGGCCTTGGCCTTGGCGTCGGCGTTCTCCGACTCGAGCGCGGCGATCGCGTGCTGCGGGGCGGCGATGCCGCCGAAGGTGTCCGCGTACTCCTCGTCGGTGCGGCGCTCGAGGAAGACCGACGGGTGCGCCGGGTGGGCGACCGCGTACTCGATGTCGTCGCGCTTGAAGAGCAGGTTCGCGTAGGCGGCGGCGGGGTCGAGGGTCAGCAGGATCGCGCCCGACTTCATCTGCGGGACGACGGTCTCGCTGACCTTGCCGAGCACGACGTCCGGCACGGCGAGGACGACGACGTCCGCGCTCGCCACGGCGGTGTCGCTGTCGGTGAGCTCGCGGCCCGCCTCGCGGACGCGCTCCTGGCCGGCTGGCGAGTTCTCGACGTAGAGGGCGTCGAAATCGCTCTTGACGAGGTTGTTCGAGACGCGCATGCCCATCTTGCCGCCGGCGCCGAGGACGGCGACGGTCAGGGTTCCAGTGGTGTCGGTCATGAGTTCTTGCTCCTGAGGTACTCGAGGTTGTGCTGGGTCCATTGCCGTTCCAGCTGCACGGTGGTCTCGGGGTCGCCCTGCCAGGGCAGCCAGTGCTCGATCACCTGGGTGATCCCGCGCCCGGCGGGGTCGACCGCGGCGCGCATGGCGTCGTAGTCGAGCAGGCCCTCGCCGAGCGGGGTGCCGGCGAAGGTGAACCCCACCCAGCCGTCACGACGACTGAAGGCGAAGTCCTTGACGTGCAGGTTGAGGGTGCGCGGCGCGCAGCGCGCCACCACGTCCGCCGGGCTCTCGAGCGCGGCGACCGTGTTGCCCGGGTCGAGGCAGATGCCGAGCGACGGCGAGTCGATCCGCTCCACCAGTGCGAGGTTCACCGAGGTGGGCACCTGCTCGTAGGTCTCGAGCGCGATGACCACGCCGGCGGCCTCGTAAGCCGGCAGCGCCTGCCGCAGCAGCGCCTCCGCCTCCGCCTCCGCCTCCGTCGGACGGTGGGTCGCGGTGTTCACCATCGAGCGCACCACGGTGGCGCCGAGGGCGCCCGCCAGCGACAGGTAGCGCGCCAGGTGCTCCGGGGTGACGCCGCGGGTGCCGAGCTCGATCGTGACGCCGAGCGCATCCGCTCGCGCCTTCAGCGCGTCCAGCTGCTCGTCCGAGAACGACTCGATCGGCGCGTAGTCGCAGATCTGGAAGACGTCGGCGCCGAGACGGGCCACGTCGTCGAGCATCGCGAAGGCGTCCAGCGGTGCTGGGACGAGATCTGAGTGCTGCCAGAAGTAGGCGTAGGTGCTGATGCCGAGCTTCGCGGTCGTCATGCGGTTCCTCCGTCGGAATGGGATGCGAGGGCCGGCCGTGTGGGGTCCGGCCGGCCCTCGGGTTCAGTGGGCGATCTCGTCGGCGCTCGGCACGTTCGAGGCGCTGACCCGGCCGCGGCGCGAGAGCCCGATCATGAGCACCGCGGAGAGCAGCATGAAGCCGCCGACCACGAACATGGGCACGGTGTAGGTGCCACCGGTCAGGTCGCTCAGCGCACCGGTGACGTACGGTGCGGCGAAGCCGGCCAGGTTGCCGATGGTGTTGATCAGCGCGACGCCGGCGGCGGCCGCGGCACCCGTCAGGAACTGCGTGGGCAGGGTCCAGAAGTTGGGCAGCGCCGCGAAGATGGCCGAGGCGGTGACGGCGATGATCGCGATCGTGAGCTCCGGGCTGTCGGCGAAGAGCGCCAGGGGGATGCTGACGCCGCCGAGCACGGCCGGCAGCGCGATGTGCCAGGTCTTGAGGCCGCGACGGCTGGCGTCGCGCGACCAGAGGAACAGCACGAGGGCGGCCGGGATGTACGGGATCGCCGTGATGAGTCCGCGCTGGAAGACGTCGTAGGTCACGTCGAAGCGCGCCTCGAAGCCGCCGATGATCGTCGGCAGGAAGAAGCCGAGCGCGTACAGGCCGTAGATGAAGCCGAAGTAGATGCCGCTGAGCACCCACACGCGGCCGCTCGAGAAGGCGACCTTGAGGCCGCCCTTGCCGTGGGCCTTCGTGTTGACGGCCTCGGTGGCGGTGCGCTCCTTCTGCAGGGCGCCGGTGAGCCAGGTGCGCTCCTCCTGCGTCAGCCACTTGGCCTCGGAGGGCTTGTCGGCCAGGTAGAACCAGGCGATGACGCCCACGATGATCGCGGGCAGCGCGACGCCGAAGAACATGAAGCGCCAGCCCTCGAGGCCGAAGAAGATGCCGTCGTGCGTCATCAGCCAGCCGGCGAGCGGGGCGCCGATGACGTTGGTCAGCGGCTGCGCCAGGTAGAAGAGGGCGAGGATCTTGCCGCGGTGCTTCGCGGGCACCCAGAGGCTCAGGAAGAGGATCGCGCCCGGGAAGAAGCCGGCCTCGGCGACGCCGAGGATGAAGCGCAGGATCGCGAGGTGCTCGAAGCTGCCGACCCAGGTGAAGAGCAGCGCGACGATGCCCCAGCTGACCATGATGCGCGACAGCCACTTGCGGGCCCCGAACCTGTGCAGCGCGAGGTTGCTGGGCACCTCGAGCAGGATGTAGCCGATGAAGAAGACGCCGCTGGCGAAGCCGAACTGCGCGGCGCTCAGCCCGAGGTCGTCGCTCATGCCGTTGGGACCGGCGAAGCCGATGGCGGTGCGGTCGAGGTAGTTGATGAAGAACATCAGGGCCACGAAGGGCACGAGCCTGATGGAGATCTTGCGGATGGCCGACTTCTCGACGGCCGCGGTGGCAGTGGGGTTGTCCACGTTGACTTCCTAGCGGTGTGACGACGTTGTCGCGGGGGTTCCGCGCCGCAGACCATTGTGAGCATCCACCACCGACATGTCAACCGGTTGACCAATCGACGGATGCCACCGGACCGCATCACTCGCTTCGGGGCGCATGCTTGTACCATCGCAACCGGTTGACCGATTCCGGCCCCATCTCGATGACGAGGAGCACCCCGTGAACGCACGACTCGACGGCAAGACCGCACTGGTGACGGGAGCCGCGACCGGGATCGGCCGCGCGATCGCCGATCGCTTCGTCGCCGAGGGCGCCCGCGTCGTCTACGCCGACCGTGACGCCGCCGGGGCGCAGGCCGCCGCCCAGGGGCCGAACGCTCTCGCCGCGACGGTCGACATCAGCGACGAGGCCGCCGTCGAGGCCGCCTACGCCGCCGTCGCCGCGGCCGACTGGCAGCTCGACGTGATCGTCGCGAACGCCGGCGTGCAGCTCTTCGGCCACGATGCGAAGATCGCGGACCTCGACCTCGCCACCTGGCAGCGCACGGTCGACGTCAACCTCACCGGCACCTTCCTCACCGTCAAGCACGGCGTGCGCGCCCTGCGGGCCCACGGCCGCGGCGGCTCCATACTCTTCACGGGCTCGCCCACCGCGCTCAACGGCGAGGGCAACGAGTTCACCGCCTACTCCTCCTCCAAGGCCGGCATGCACGGCATGGCGCGCGCCGTCGCGGGCGCCTACGCGCACGAGAACATCCGCGCCAACGTGGTCGTACCCGGCTACACCGAGACCACCCTGGTCACGACGATCAGCGAGGACCCCGAGTCGCGCGCCGCGATCGTCGGGCGCATCCCGCTCGGCCGCGCCGGGAGCCCGCGCGACGTCGAGGGCGCCATGGTCTTCCTCGCCAGCGACGACGCCGCCTTCGCCACCGGCGCGGAGTTCCGCGTCGACGGCGGCATGACCACCCTCTGAGCCGATGAGCCTCAGCACCTGGGGTCCGCACCGCGGCGAGCCCTGGACGAGCGGACGCTGGCGCGCCGAGCTGCGCGGCGACGAGCTGGCCGACCTGCGCGTCGACGGCGTGCTCGTCGCGAGGTCGGTGCGCGCCGTGGTGCGCGACCGCGACTGGGGCACCGTGCCCGTCACCGTGGCGGCCATGACGCACCAGGAGGGCGCCGCCGTGCTCGCCCTGCGCTACGACGGGCTCGGCATCACGGCGGACGCGACGCTGCGCATCGAGGAGCGGGGCGCCGAGCTGTCGGTCTCGCTCGAGCTGACCGCCGACGGGCACGTCACGACCAACCGCACCGGTCTCGTGCTGCTGCATCCGCCCGTCGTGTCCGGGGCGGCGCTGCGCATCCGTCACGCCGACGGGTCGTCGGAGCGGACGGTGTTCCCCGGGACGATCAGCCCCCACCAGCCCGCCTTCGGCATCACCGGCCTCGACTGGCCGCACGGAGGGCTCGAGCTGTCGGCCGACTTCACCGGCGACGTGTTCGAGATGGAGGACCAGCGCAACTGGACCGACGCCTCCTACAAGACGTACTCGCGCCCGCTCGCGCTGCCGTTCCCCTACGAGCTCGCCGAGGGCGGGCGGGTCGAGCAGTCGATCGTGTTCCGTGCGACCGGCTCGGCGGCGGATGCGGATGCGCAGGCGTCGGCCCTGCGCCTCGTCGACGCCGGCAGGGCGGTGCCGTCGGTGCTCGTCGGAGCCTCGACCGCCCCGACGGACGGCACCGCGCATCCGACCCCGGCCGCGGATGCAGTGCTGGTCGAGATCGAGGCTGACGCCCCGAACGCCGCCGCCGTGCTCGCGCGCGCCGCGGCGAGCGGGCTGCCGCTCGACGTGCGCATCGTCGCCGCAGACCCCTCGCAGGTCGCCGGCGCGGTCGCGCTCGCCGCACCGCACGCGCCCGTGCGCCTCGCCGTGTTCGATGCGCTCACGCACGTGAGCGAGGAGCCGCTGCACGCCGCGCTGGTCGAGGCGGCGGCGGGCCTCGACGCCGAGCTCATCGGCGGGGCGCGCTCGCACTTCACCGAGCTCAACCGCACGCACGAGCGCCTGCCGCGCTTCGACGCCTGGACGATCAGCATCACGCCGCAGATGCACGCCCGTGAGACCTTCCAGATCGAGGAGTCGATCGGCCTGCAGCGCAGGGTCGCCGCCGACGCCGTCGCGATCGCGGGCGGCGCTCCCCTGCACGTGGGACCGATCACCCTGCGGCCGCGGTTCAACGCGGTCGCGACGACCGCGCCGCCCGAGCCGCCCGCCGACCTCCACGCGGGCTACGGGCCGGCGCTGCGCGACGACGCCACCGACGAGCGCCAGGCCGCGCCGCAGCTGGCCGCCTGGGTCGTCGCCAGCGCGGCCGCCCTCGCGCAGGGCGGCGCCGCATCCGTCGCCTGGTTCGAGGAGTGGGGGCCGCGGGGGCTCGACGGCATGCCTGCCGCCGAGGCGGTGGCCGCTGTGCGCGCGCTCTCGGGGCTGCCGCTGCTCGTGCCCGAGGCGCCCGCGCCCGACGACGCGCGCACCTGGGCCCTCGCCGCGCGCACCCCCGACGGCGTGCGCGTGCTCGCGGCACGGCTGGGCGACACCGCCGACGAGCTCGCGATCGCCGCGGACGGCCGGACGGTGCGTGCCATGCTGGAGCCCGGCACCTGGTCGATCATCGACGTGCCGGCTGACCACGAGGAGGACTGATGCTGAAGGGCATCGACCCGCTGCTCGGAGGCGCGCTGCTGCACCTCCTCGACGACATGGGCCATGGCGACCAGCTGCTGGTCGTCGACCGCAATTTCCCCGCCGTCGCCACGGGCCGGCCCGTGGTGCATCTCGGCGAGGCCTCCATGTCGCGCGCGATCGGCGCGATCCTCTCCGTGCTGCCGCTCGACGTGTTCCTCGAGACCCCGATCGAGCGGATGGAGGTGGACGGCGACCCTGCGCGCACCACCCTCGAGCAGGACGCGGTGCTCGAGCTCGCGCGCGCGAGCCACCCGGCACCGCTGGAGTGGGGCGTCATCCCCCGCCTCGACTTCTACGAGCGCGCCAAGGGCGCCTTCGCCGTGGTGCACGTGCTCGATCCCGCCCCCTGGGGCTGCTTCGTGCTGCACAAGGGCGTCGTCTTCCCCGAAGGCGCCTGACCGGTGCCCGCGTACCCCGGCGACGCCACCCGCGAGATCGCCTCCGCCTTCGAGACGCTGCCGCGCGGCAGCGTCGTCAGCGAGGTCGCCCGCCGCCTGCTCGAGCGCTTCACCAGTGGCGACATCGAGCCCGGCACCCGCCTGCCCCCGAGCGCGCGCTGGCCGAGTCGCTCGGCGTGGGACGCTCCGCCGTGCGCGAGGCCCTCGCCGCCCTGGAGCTGCTCGGCATCGTCGACGTGCGGCCCGGCTCGGGCACCTACCTGCGCGGCGCCGCCAGCGAGCTGCTGCCGAAGACGCTCAGCTGGGGGCTCATGCTCGGCCAGCAGCGCACCCGCGACCTCATCGAGGTGCGCAACGAGCTCGAGGTGCAGGCCGCCCGCCTCGCCGCGGAACGGGCCACCGACGACGAGCTCGCGCTGCTGCGCGAGCACCTCGACGCCATGCGCGCCCACCACGACGACCTGCAGCAGTTCGTCGACGCGGACCTGCGGTTCCACCTGCAGATCGGCCTCAGCGCGCGCAACCCGGTGCTGCTCGACCTGCTGCAGAGCCTGCGCTCGCTGATCCGCGTGTGGGTCGACCGCGCCCTGCACGACGAGCACCACATCCGCTTGGCCACCGAGGAGCACAGCCGCGTCTACGACGCCATCGCCTCGCGCGATCCGGAGCGGGCGGATGCGGCGATGCAGGATCACATGCGCACTGCCAGCCAGCGCCTGGTCGCGTCACTAGACTCGAACGGGTCCTGAAACCGGGCCCATCGACGACACTCACCGAGGAGCCCGGCATGCCCATCGCCACCCCCGACCAGTACGCGGCCCTGCTCGAGAAGGCCAAGACCGGAGGCTTCGCCTACCCGGCCTTCAACGTCTCGTCCTCGCAGACGCTCAACGCGGTGCTGCAGGGCCTCACCGAGGCCGGCTCCGACGGCATCATCCAGGTCACCACGGGCGGCGCCGACTACTTCGCCGGCCACACGGTCAAGAACCGCGCCGGCGGCGCACTGGCCTTCGCCGCCTTCGCCCGCGAGGTCGCCAAGGCCTACCCGGTGACGGTCGCCCTGCACACCGACCACTGCCCGAAGGGCGCGCTCGACGACTTCCTGCTGCCCCTGCTGGCGGCATCGGAGGAGGCCGTCAAGGCCGGCGGCGAGCCGATCTTCCAGTCGCACATGTGGGACGGCTCGGCCGTGCCGCTCACCGAGAACCTCGAGATCGCGCAGGACGTCATCAAGCGCACCAAGGCCATCAACGCCATCCTCGAGGTCGAGATCGGCGTCGTCGGCGGCGAGGAGGACGGCGTGCAGCACGAGGGCAGCAACGACGCCCTCTACACGACCCTCGGTGACGTCGAGCAGGCCGTCGAGGCCCTCGGCCTCGGCGAGCAGGGCCGCTACATCGCCGCGCTCACCTTCGGCAACGTGCACGGCGTGTACAAGCCGGGCGGCGTGAAGCTGCGCCCCGAGCTGCTCGGCGAGATCCAGGCCGGCATCGCGCAGAAGTACGGCACCGGCGAGAAGCCGCTCGACCTCGTCTTCCACGGCGGATCCGGTTCGACGGATGCGGAGATCGCCACCGCGGTCGCCAACGGCGTGATCAAGATGAACATCGACACCGACACCCAGTACGCCTTCAGCCGCTCGGTCGCCGACACGGTGCTGAAGAACTACGACGGCTTCATCAAGGCCGACGGCGAGGTCGGCAACAAGAAGCTGTACGACCCGCGCGCGTGGGGCAAGAAGGCGGAGACGGCGATGGCCGCCCGCGTGCTCGAGGCCACGCAGCAGCTCGGCTCGTTCGGCAAGTCGGAGTCCTGATGAGCGACCCGTCCGGCACCGGCGGCACCGGGGCCGAACCGCGCCCGCGCCCGCAGTACGGGGAGTACGCCCCGCCCGGGTGGGTGTCGCCGGTGACGGGCGAGGAGCCCTCGTCCGCGACCGACGAGGCGCCCGCCGCCCGGCAGCAGCAGCCCGTGCAGCAGGCGCCCGCGCCGCAGCAGGGCTCCTACGACTGGGGCACCCCGAAGCCGGTGCGCGCCTCGGGGCGCTTCCGCACGGGCGACCTCGTCGCGAGCGTGCTGCTGCTCGGCATCGGGCTGGCCTTCGTGCTGTCGGCCTTCTCCGCCGCCGCGACCGACATCGGCCCCCAGCTGCTGGCGGCCTACCGGTCGCTGGGCTTCGACACCGACGGGGTCGCGTTCGACTTCGGCAACTCGTGGGCGATCATCGCCGGCGTGGGCACCGGGCTCTGGCTCGGCGCAGCGGTCTGGACGGTGCGCCGCCTGCGCGCCCGCAAGCTCGCCTTCTGGGTGCCGCTGGCCGCCGGGGCGCTGTTCTTCATCGTGCAGTTCGTGATCCTGGCCGCCGTGGTCGCCGCGTCGCCGGGTGTCATGGAGATGTTCTCGACGCCGCCGTCCTCGTAGACCGAGCACGACGGAGGGGCCGGATGCGATGCATCCGGCCCCTGCGTCGTGCGGTCAGTCGGCGGTCGGCGCGACGACGCGCAGCACCTGCGAGTCGTCCTCCTCCGCGAGCCCCTGCGCCTGGCCGAGCAGGAACAGCTGCTCAGCCGCCGCTGCGACCGGCGTCGCGAGACCGGCGCCCCGAGCAGCCTTGCCGACGATGCCGAGGTCCTTGACGAAGATGTCGAGGCGGCTGAGCACCTCGGGGCTCTGCTCGTCGTAGGCCCGCAGCATGCGCGGCCCGCGGTTGCCGAGCATGAACGACGCCGCCGCTCCGGCCTGCAGCGCGTCGAGGGTGCGCTCCGGGTCGAGCCCGAGGGCGCGGGCGAGCGCCAGCGCCTCCCCCGCCGCCGCGATGTGCACGCCGCAGAGCAGCTGGTTGACGGTCTTCAGCGCCTGCCCGTCGCCGGCCCGTTCGCCGACGACGGTCAGCGTGGAGGCGAGCAGCTCGAGCACCGGGCGGGCGGCCTCCAAGTGCGCGGGCTCCGCGCCGACCACGATGAGCAGGTCGCCCTCGCCGGCGCGCACCGGCCCGCCGCTCAGCGGTGCGTCGACCAGCCCGACACCGCGCTCGGCGAGGCGCTCCGCCAGCTCGGCGATGCCGTCCGTGCCGACGGTGCTCGTCAGGATCACCACGGCACCGTCGCGCAGCGACGCCGCGACGCCGGATGCGCCGAACAGCGCGTCCTCGAGCTGGGTGCGGTCGCGAACGGCCAGCAGCACCGCATCCGCTCCATCCACCGCCGCTGCGGCGCCGTCGAAGGTGCGGATGCCGGCCGCACGGGCCAGCTCGAGCCGCGGCTCGGCGATGTCGAAGCCGTGCACGGTGAGGCCGGCGGTGAGGCGGGTGGCCATGGGCAGGCCCATGGCGCCGAGGCCGAGGACGGCGACGGTGGTGGTGGTCATCGGGTTCTCCTTCTGCGGTGCGGACCCGCCGCCGGCAGCGGTACGAGTCGCGTCGATCGTGGACGAGCGGATGCGGTCAGTCGCGCGAGAGCGTCGCGACGACCTGGCTGAGCGAGGCGTCGTCGCCGACGTTGCCGGCGAAGACGATGTACGGGATGCCCTCGGCCGGTCCGTCGACCGGCTGCCAGAGCGAGACGATGCCGGGCAGCATCGGGCCGCGCACGATCGCGTGGCGGATGTCGAGACCGAAGGCGGCGACGTCGCTGGACGTGATGCCGCCCTTCGCGATGACGAAGCGCGGCGGGGCCGCGGCGAGCACGCGCTGTACGACTTCGACGACGGCGGCGCTGACGCGGCGGCTGATGTCGAGGCTCGCCTCCGGATCGTCGCTGCGCACCAGCAGTCGACTGGTGTGCACGATCACGTCGCCCGTGGCGAGCGCCGCGACCGCCGCGTCGACGACCGCGGCGAGCTCCGCCTCGCGATCGCCCTCGATCACGGCCTGCACGTCGATCTCCGCGACGGCGGTGCCCGGCCGGTCCTCGCTGAGTCTGGCCAGCTGCCGGCTGGTGAGGCCGACGTGCGAGCCGACGACCACCAGGCCGCCGCGCTCGTTCGGGGTCACGTCGGCGAACACCTCGGCCTCGGTGAGCGGCGCGCGCACCGCCTGGCCGATGCGGGCGCGCACGAACGGCGGGCCCACCCGGTACAGGAAGGTGCGCCCCTCCACCTCGACGAGCTCGAGGCCGAGCGCCACGGTGCGCAGGTCGCTCTCCTCGACGGCGTCGACGACGACGGGGTCGCATCCGCCGCCCGGCGCAGCAGTGCGGCGACGGCTTCCGGACCGCTGCGGATGACGTCGAGGGTGAGCGCGAGCACGCGTTCGGCGGGCACGGTGCCGCCGGTCTTCTCGGCGACGTAGTCCCGCAGGTCGCTGCTGCCGAAGCCGAAGGTGGCGTCGCGGGCGAACTCCGTCTCGGCGACGGGGGTCAGGCCACCGTCGCCGCGCATCCAGTGCACGCCGCCGATCGTGATGCGGCCCGCGTCGGGGAAGGCGGGCACGACGAGCACGCCGTCGGGGCGCGGCGCACCGGCCTCTGCCAGCGTCTCGGCGATCACGTCGGTCTCGAGCGGGAAGTGCCCGCGAAGGGTCGAGTCGCTGCGGCTGACGAAGCCGACGCGCACCCCGACCTCGTCGGCAGCGGCGAGTGCCGCGCGCACGACCTCGCGGTTGCGCTGCGCGGCGTCGTCCGGGCCGAGGCTGCGGGTGTTCGTGAGCACGTAGACGGCGGCGGCGCCGCGGCCGAGCGCCCAGACCAGGTCGTCGCGCTGCCAACGGGTGAGCACCGGCAGGTCGGCGACCGACTGCGTGCCGGTGGGGTCGTCGTCGAGCACGACGAGCACCCGGCCGCTGCCGGCGACGCGGGCGGCCACCTCGGCGGCGGACGTGTCGAGCGGATGCGGGTACGCCGCGAGCAGGGCGGCCTCGTCGACCGGGCGCTCGGCGGGGATCGTGGGATGCACGGTGGGCTACTCCTTCGTAGTCGGCGTCGCGGAGCCGGAGCTCGTAGCGGAGACGTCAGACATCGTACCCCGCCTGCCCGTGATGCCTCCGAGCATCGCTCTCCACGAGGATCGGGGCCCCTGAGCGACAACGGGGCGCGCGGACGCATGCCCCATCGTCGCCGAGGCGCCCCGAAGCGCAGCAACGGCTGCGCAGCGATGGACTCAGAGCACGTAGCGGCGCAGGTCGGCCTCGGTCTGGTCCATGTGCTCGAGCATCGCGGCGCGCGAGGCCGCGGAGTCGCCGGAGCGCAGCGCGTCGAGCACGGCGGCGTGCCGGTCGATGGCGTGCTCCTGGATGAGCGGCACGCGGCTCGTCTGCGCGCGGGTCTCGCGTAGGAAGCGCCGCAGCGACTCGAAGAGCACGGGCAGCAGCACGTTGCCGCTCGCGCGCAGGATCACGTCGTGGAAGGCGATGTCGGCCTCGACGAAGGCGGTGACGTCGCCCGCCCGGGCGGCCGCCCGCATCCGCTCGAGGTCCGCGTCCAGCGCGGCGAGGTGCTCGTCGTCGCGGCGCCCCGCGGCGAGCGCCGCGGCCTCCGCCTCGAACATGCGACGCAGCTCGATGAGCTGCACGGCGGCATCGGCCCCGCCCGTGGCGCGCAGCACGGGCTCGAGCGCCGTCCACTGCCGCACGGGCTGCACGTAGGTGCCGCGGCCGCGCACGACCGCCACGACGTTCTGGGCGATGAGCCCCTTGATCGCCTCGCGCACCGTCATGCGGCTGACGCCGTGGCGCTCCGCGAGCTCGAACTCGGTGGGCACGGCGTCGCCCTCGGCGAACTCACCGGCGACGATCCGCTCCAGCAGGTCGTCGGCGACGACGCTCACGAGACTCGGACGGCTCATCGGGCTCTCCCCTGCTGTTCGGCGCCGGACGCGTCGAGTCTAGGGTCAGGACGTCCGACGTCCTCCGCGCGCCGCTCCCCCGCGATCGGGGCGCAGCTCGCGTGGCAGCGAGAAGACGAGGTCCTCGGAACCCGTGACGACCGGTTCGACGGTGTCGAAGCCCGCCGCGGCGAGGTCGTCGAGCAGCTCCTGCACGAGCACCTCGGGTGCGCTGGCGCCGCTCGTCACACCGACGGTGCGCGCGCCCGCGAGCCATTCCGGACGCACCTCCTCGGCGAAGTCGACGCGGTAGGCCGCGCGGGCGCCGTGCTCGAGCGCGACGTCGACGAGCCGCAGCGTGTTCGACGAGTTCGCCGAGCCCACCACGAGCACGACGTCGCTCCGGGCGGCCAGCTTGCGCATCGCGAGCTGACGGTTCTGCGTGGCGTAGCAGATGTCGTCGCTCGGCGGATCGGCCAGGTCGGGGAAGCGCAGCCGCAGCCGTCGCACGGTCTCCATGGTCTCGTCGACGGAGAGCGTGGTCTGCGAGAGCCAGACGAGCGGACGCCCCGCCGGCGGCTCGACGACGTCGGCGTGCGCCGGCGACTCCACGAGCGTCACGCGCCCCGGCGCCTGGCCCATCGTGCCCTCGACCTCCTCGTGCCCCGCGTGGCCGATGAGCAGGATGTGGCGTTCGTCGCGGACGAAGCGCTGCGCCTCCCGGTGCACCTTGGTCACGAGCGGGCAGGTGGCGTCGATGGCCGCGAGCCCGCGGTCGGCGGCCTGCTGGACGACCGCCGGCGAGACGCCGTGGGCCGAGAAGACCACGTTCGCACCCTCGGGCACGGCGTCGACCTCGTCGACGAAGACCGCCCCCATCCGCTCGAGGGTGTCGACCACGTGCCTGTTGTGCACGATCTCCTTGCGCACGTACACGGGGGCGCCGAAGCGCTCGAGGGCCTGCTGCACGGCGAGCACCGCCCTGTCCACACCCGCGCAGTATCCACGGGGTGCGGCCAGCAGCACCCGGCCGTGTCGGTCGCCCGCGGTAGCCTGGAGCGGCGCTCGAGGCGATCGAGCACGAGGCATGGCCAGGCTCGTGAGCGGCGCGCCGACCCTGCGCGGGTCGGTCGTCGCTGCGGTCTCGGGCACGCCCGGAGTCTACGCTCGGGCCCCGCTCCGGTCCCGTGCGTGCAGCGTGCGCGGAGCGTTCCACCAGACCATCGACCGAGGGAGCTGCATGACCATCGAGGTCGGCCCGCCCACCCCCGACGCGCCCTGGTCGGTCTCGCTGCTCGCGGGCAAGATCAAGGGCTGGATCGACCGGCTCGGCACGGCGTGGGTCGAGGGCGAGATCACCCAGTGGTCGGTCTCGGGCGGCAACGTCTACGGCAAGCTCAAGGACCTCGAGGCCGACGCCACCGTCTCCTTCTCGATCTGGTCGTCCGTCCGCTCGAAGGTGCCCGCCGATCTCAAGCAGGGCGACCGCGTGATCGCCGCGCTCAAGCCCAACTACTGGGTCAAGGGCGGCACGCTCAGCATGCAGGTCTTCGAGATGCGCCATGTGGGGCTCGGCGACCTGCTCGAGCGCCTCGAACGGCTGAAGCGCACGCTCGCCGCGGAGGGGCTGTTCGATCCGGCGCGTAAGAAGCCGCTGCCCTTCCTGCCGCACTGCATCGGCCTGATCACCGGCAAGGACTCCGACGCCGAGAAGGACGTGCTGCGCAACGCCCAGCTGCGCTGGCCCCAGGTGCGCTTCCGCACCGTGCACACCGCGGTGCAGGGCGACAGGTCGGCGGCGGAGGTGAGCGCGGCGATCGAGCTGCTCGATGCCGATCCGGAGGTCGACGTCATCATCGTCGCCCGCGGCGGCGGCGACTTCCAGAACCTGCTCGGCTTCAGCGACGAGCGCCTCGTGCGCACCGCGGCGGCCGCTCGCACGCCGATCGTCTCGGCGATCGGGCACGAGGCCGACCGGCCGATCCTCGACGAGGTGGCCGACCTGCGCGCATCGACCCCGACCGACGCCGCGAAGCGCGTCGTGCCCGACGTGGTCGAGGAGCTCGCGCGGGTGCAGCAGGCGCGCTCGCGCCTCACGCTGCGCCTCGGCGCGTTCGTGCGCAGCGAGTTCGACCGCCTGCAGCAGCTGCGCTCGCGGCCTGCGCTGGCGAACCCCGCCTGGCTCGTCGACACGCGCGCGGAGGAGGTGGCGCGCGCCGCCGCCCGCGGTCGCGAGATCGTCGACCGGCGCCTCGAGCTCGCCGCGCACCGTGTCGAGGCGCTCCGCTCCAGCCTGCGCGCCCTCTCGCCCCAGAGCACCCTCGACCGCGGCTACGCCATCGCGCAGACCGCCGACGGCGCGGTGCTGCGCGACGCTGCGGAGGCGCCGAGCGGTTCCGCCCTCACCCTCACCCTGGCCCGCGGAGCGGTCACCGCCACCGCGGGCGAGCGGGCCGCCAGGCCCGGCGAGGACCCCGCATCCGCTCGCTCGGAATCGGCCCCAGCGGGCCGGGAATAGGATGGCCACCGTGCCCGAGAACCCCGTGACCCCGGCCGGCGCCGCGCCCCTCGAAGGCGTCGCCGAGCTGAGCTACGAGCAGGCGCGCGACGAGCTCGTGCGCGTCGTCGGCGAGCTCGAGCAGGGCAACGCCACCCTCGAGCAGTCGCTCGCGCTCTGGGAGCGCGGTGAGGCGCTCGCCGCCCGCTGCGAGCAGTGGCTGCTCGGCGCTCGCGAGCGCCTCGAGGCGGCCCGCGCCGCCGCCGAGGGGTCCTGATGGCGCGCAGGGCCGCCGAGCCGCGGATCGTCGCCGAGCTGGGCCGCCCCGAGACCCCGGACGAGACCGCCGCCCGCAAGGCCGAGAACTCGCGCAGGCACCGGGCCAATCAGACCCTTTTCAACCTCGTGATCGCCACCCTGGTGTCGCTGGCCGTCGTGCTCGTGATGGTGCTCGTCGTGGTGCGCCCCGGCGAACCCGAGCGCGAGTTCGTCGACCCCGCGGCCATCGCGGCCCAGGCCGGCGAGATCGGCTCCGACCTGACCGTCGCCGAGATGCCGGACGGATGGGCCGCCAACCGCGCCGAGGTGCGCACGGGGCGCGACGGCATCACCACCTGGACGATCGGCTACCTTACCGACGAGGATGCGGTGCTCGGCGACGGCTACATCGGCGCCACCCAGGCGCTCGATGCCAACGAGACCTGGGTCGCGGTGCAGCTGGAGCTGCAGCCGGCCACCGGGGTGACCACCATCGGCGGCCGCGAGTGGACGGTCTACGACGACCGCGAGGACCCCGATGCGGGCAACCTCGCCTACTCGCTCGTCACCTGGGTCGGCCCCGACGCCTACGTGCTGAGCGGGCGCGCCGATCCCGAGGACTTCGAGCAGCTCGCCGCCGCGATGCTCGCAGCCGCAACCGACCGCAGCGGCCAGGGAGAAGGATCCGAATGACCCGCACGACCCCCGCCGAGGCCTGGAACGATCTGCTCGCCGGCAACCAGCGCTTCATCGACGGCACCCCGCTGCACCCGCGCCAGGACGCCGAGCGCCGCGCCGCGCTCGCGCACTCGCAGGCGCCGACGGTGGCGCTGTTCGGCTGCAGCGACTCGCGCCTCGCCGCCGAGGTCATCTTCGACCAGGGGTTGGGCGACCTGTTCGTCGTGCGCAACGCCGGCCAGGTGCTCGGCGACTCCGTCGTCGGCAGCCTCGAGTACGCCGTGGCCGTGCTCGGCGTCTCGATGCTCGTGGTGCTCGGCCACGACGAGTGCGGCGCCGTGCGCGCGGCCATCGACGCGACGGCCAAGGACGCGGCCCCGCTGCCGCCGCAGATCCGCTTCCTCACCGACCGCATCGCTCCCGCCGTGCGCGCGGTGGCGCACACCGCTCCCGTCACCGGATCGATCGACCCCGCGACGGTCGACGCCGGCGAGGTCGGACGGGTGCACCTGCGCAACACCGTGGCAGGACTGCTCGAGCACTCGGAGATCATCGCGGCCGCGGTCGCCGACGGTAGCCTGGCGATCGTCGGGGCGAACTACGTGCTGTCCGAAGGACGTGCCGTGCCCGACAGCATCGTCGGGCTCGCTTGAGCGCCGACCTGCAACGTTCCGAATCCGGCAAGCAGAAGGAGACCCACGACGTGGTGGACGAGAACCAGGACTTCCGCATCGAGCACGACACCATGGGCGAGGTGCGGGTGCCCGCGAAGGCCCTCTACCGGGCGCAGACCCAGCGCGCGGTGGAGAACTTCCCGATCTCGGGGGCCGGTCTCGAGCCCGGTCAGATCATCGCGCTGGCGCGCATCAAGCGGGCCGCCGCGATCGTCAACGGTCGGCGCGGCATCATCGCCGACGACGTCGCGCAGGCGATCGTCGGCGCCGCGGAGCAGATCATCGGCGGCCGCCACCTCGACCAATTCCCGGTCGACGTCTACCAGACCGGCTCCGGCACGTCGTCGAACATGAACGCCAACGAGGTGCTCGCCACGCTGGCGACCGAGATCCTCGGCGCTCCGGTGCATCCGAACGACCACGTCAACGCCTCGCAGTCGTCGAACGACGTCTTCCCGACCTCGGTGCACGTCGCCGTGACCGGTGCGCTGATCCACGACCTCATCCCGGCGCTCGACCACCTGGCGAAGGCGCTCGAGGCGAAGGCCGAGCTGTGGAGGTCGGTCGTCAAGGCCGGCCGCACGCACCTCATGGACGCCACCCCCGTCACGCTTGGCCAGGAGTTCGCCGGCTACGCGCGCCAGATCCGCCTCGGCATCGAGCGCGTCGAGAGCGCCCTCCCCCGCGTGGCGGAGGTGCCGCTCGGCGGCACCGCCACCGGCACCGGCATCAACACCCCCGTCGGATTCCCGCAGGAGGTCATCGCCGAGCTCGCGAGCGACAGCGGCCTGCCGATCACCGAGGCGCTCGACCACTTCGAGGCGCAGGGAGCGCGCGACGGCCTCGTCGACGCCTCCGGTGCGCTGCGCGTCATCGCCGTCAGCCTGACCAAGATCAACAACGACCTGCGCTGGATGGGCTCGGGCCCGAACACGGGCCTCGGCGAGCTGCACATCCCCGACCTGCAGCCCGGCTCGTCCATCATGCCCGGCAAGGTCAACCCCGTGGTCCCCGAGGCCGTGCTGATGGTGAGCGCGCGCGTGATCGGCAACGACGCGACCATCGCCTGGGCCGGCGCCAGCGGCTCCTTCGAACTCAACGTGGCGATCCCGGTCATGGGCACCGCGCTGCTCGAGTCGATCCGCCTGCTCGCCAACTCGGTGCGGGTGCTCGCCGACAAGACCGTCGACGGCCTCGAGGCGAACGTCGAGCGCGCCCGCGCGCTCGCCGAGTCGAGCCCGTCGATCGTGACCCCGCTGAACAAGATCATCGGCTACGAGGCGGCGGCGAAGATCGCCAAGCACTCGGTCGCCGAGAAGCTCACCGTGCGCGAGGCCGTCGTCGACCTCGGCTTCGTCGAGCGCGGCGAGATCACCGAGGAGCAGCTCGATGCCGCCCTCGACGTGCTCTCGATGACGCACCCGGGCTGATCGCCTGGAGCGGAGGGGGACGGATGCGCGCATCCATCCCCTCCGCCGCCCCCGGCGGTCTCGGGTCGATCACGATCGACGACGACGCGGCCATCGGATGCGGTCAGGCGGCGCGGCCCGCCCGTAGCCTGTCCCCATGGCTGAGGAGATCGCGCGGCGGCGCAGCGGACGGGGCATCGGCATCGCGATCGGCACCGTGGCGATCCTGCTGCCCGGACTGTTCCTCGGGACGACGATCCTGCCCAGCCTGCCGGCCGCATCCGTGCACCTGGCGCAGCTCGAGGACGCCGAGATCGCCAGCCCGCCGCTGGCGCTGCCGGAGGACGGGCAGTCCGCGGTCATCGTCGGCGACGGCGAGACGCTGCTCGCGAGCACCGGCGGCGACGAGGTCGGCGCCTTCGAGTCGATCCCGATGGGCGGCTCCGCCAAGCTCGTGTCGGCGCTCGTGACCCTGGATGCGCATCCGCTCGAGGCCGGGCGCAACGGCGAGAGCGTCGTCGTGACCGACGAGGACTTCGCCGCCTACCAGTCGCTCGTCTTCGCCGGCGCGCGCACGATCCCGGTGACCGTCGGCTCGCGGTGGACCGAGCGCGAGATGATCGCCGCCTCGCTGCTCTCGGCCAGCAACAACCACGCCGACATGCTCGTGCGCTGGGCGTTCGGCAGCCAGGCCGAGTACCTGGCGGCCGCCGAGGCGTGGCTCGTCGAGCACGGCTTCGACGGCACCGCCTTGGCGGACGCCTCGGGGCTCAGCGGCGACAGCGTCTCCACGGCCGAGGACCTGGTGCGCATCGGCGCGCTCGCGGCCGCCGATCCCCTCATCGCCTCGCTCGTCACCACCGACGGCATCGGCGCCGTCAACGGCGCGAGCATCACCAACACCAACCGCTACGAGCCTGCCGGCGCCGCTACGACGGTCTCGCGCAGCTACACGAACGCGGCCGCGGTCACCGTCGTGCTCAGCCTGACCACCGACTCGGGCGAGACGCTCACCGCGGCGTTCATGCGCCAGCCCTCCTACGACGCCATGGCGGCGACGGTCACCACGTTCATGGAGTCGGCCGCCGCGGCCACCGCGCAGATCGAGGCGCTGCCGGCGGGGACCGTCGTCGGCGAACTGCGCACCGCGTGGGGCGAGCGCATCGATCTGGTGCTCGGCGAGCCGCTCGTCACCGTCGGCGGCGTGCCGTCGCCGGACGACATCGACTACCAGCTCGACGAGATCCGGACGATCCGCGCCGGCGCCAAGGCCGGCGAGGCGGTGGCGACGGTGGCGGAGCGCACCGCATCCGCTCGCGTGGAGGCCGGCGGTGCGCTCCGCGATCCGGGCCTCGCCTGGCGGCTGACGCATCCGCTCGACATGCTCGGCTCGGCGTTCCGCGGCTGAGCGCCCGCCGCGCGCCGGCACTCACCGCCCGGTCACCGACCGCCGGGGCGCTGCTCGCCCGGTCACCGACCGCGCACCAGCCCCTCGCCTCGCCCCCTTCACCCCCTCACCCCCGCCCCTCTGGCGCTCGCCCCTCAGCCTCTCCCCGCTCAGCCCTTCGCGGCACAGCCTTTCGCCGCTCAGCTTTTCCCCCTCAGCCTCTCCCCGCTCAGCCTTTTACCAAACGACGGAGATCTGAGCGTTCGGGGGCATCGTCGTCGCCGACTTCCCTGGTTCTGCAGCCTTCGCTCCTGGCCGCTCCGTCCAATCTCCGTCGTTTGGCAAGAGGGCTGTGGGGCGAGCGGATGCGGGCGGGGCCGTCGAGCGCGCGAGCGGTCGGGCACTCGGGCGGGCGCCGGAATAGCGGGCGGATACATGCGGTTGCATGGAGCATGAGCAGCATCGCGATCCTGGGGGCCGGCCGCGTCGGCACGAGCCTCGCCCGAGCCGCCCTGGCGGCCGGGGACGACGTGACCGTGGCCGCGTCGGGCGATCCGGCGCGCATCCGACTCATCGTCGAGATGCTCGCCCCGGGCGCCCGGGCCGCCACCGCCGCGGAGGCCGTGGACGGCGCCGACCTGGTCGTGCTGGCGGTGCCGATGCACGAGTTCCGCACGGTCGACCCCGCGATCCTGGCCGGCAGGGTGGTCATCGACCTCATGAACCAGTGGGAGCCCGTCGACGGACCGCTGCCCGAGCTCGACGCGGCCGAGGACGGCAGCAGCACCATCGTGCAGCGGCATTTCACCGGCACCCGCCTCGTGAAGACCCTCAACCAGCTCGGCTACCACGAGCTCGAGGAGGACGCCCGCGCCGCCGGCCACCAGCGCCGACGCGCGCTGGGCGTCGCCGGCGACGACGCCGAGGCGGTCGCCGTCGTGAGCGCGTTCGTCGACCGGATCGGCTTCGACCCGGTGCCGGTCGGCCCGCTCGCCGCGGGCGCCGCGCTGCAGCCCGGCGGTCCGGTGTTCGGCGTCTTCCACGACGCCGAGTCACTCGCCGCCGCGGTGGAGCGCGTCGCGGCCTGACCGGTCCGACGAGGTCGACCGGGCTGCTCATCACCCGCGCCGCGCCATCCGCTCGACGCCCGCTCCTGACTACACTGGCCATCGCGCCCCCGTAGCTCAGCGGATAGAGCAGGAGCCTTCTAATCTCTTGGTCGCAGGTTCGATTCCTGCCGGGGGCACCGCGTCCGCACGCCGCAGCGTCCTCAGAAGACCGGCGGCCCCGCATCCGGGTCGGGGAACAGCCGCAGGTCGCGCAGGTGCTCGAAGACGATGCTCGTCTCGGTGCGCGCGACGCCCGGGTCGGCGCTGAGGTAGTCGGTGACGAAATCGCGCAGCTCGTCGGTGTCGCGCACCGCGACGTTGACGAGGAAGTCGTCGCGCCCGGCGAGGTAGTACACGTCGAGCACCTGGGGGTAGCGGATGAACCGCCGGGCGTAGTCGCGGATGTCGGCGCGCACGTCCGCCGACAGCCCGACCGAGATCATGGCCTGCAGCGGGCGGTCGATCGCGCGCATCGACACCTCGGTGCGGAAGCCCGTGATGACCCCGGCGGCCTGCAGCGCGCGCACGCGGGTGAGGCAGGTGGACGGCGCGATGCCGACCGCCGCGGCGAGGGCGTTGTTGGGCAGCCGGGCGTTGCGGGCGAGCTCCGCGAGGATCGCCCGGTCGACAGCGTCGAACTGCGCGGCCATCAGCTGCTCGGCAGGGCGACGAGCCGCCAGTAGCGCGAGTCCTCGCGGCGCTGGAACCACCGCAGCCGGAGCAGGCGGCGTCCGGCGCGGAAGGGCACGGAACCGCCGGCGGGCACCGACTCCCAGCGCAGCGGACCGTCGACGGGCTGCTCCGGGTCCTCCGGCAGCAGCTCGACGCGCCGCGCCGCGTGGGGCCCCTCGTTGCGCAGCAGCCAGCCGACGGTCGGCCCCGTGCCGCCGAACATCGTGCCACGCAGGAAGGCGGGCATGCCGGCGATCCGCTCCTCATCGGGGTCGGCGACCACGCTCCAGACGGTGGGCTCCTCGGCCGGCTGCTCGCTCATCCGCTCATCCCCCGTTCCGGCGCTCAGGCGTGCAGCAGGCCGACGATGCCGGCGACTCCGGAGGCGACGGCGAGCGCGAGGGAGACGCTCACGAGCACGACGTGCACGATGAGGAACGGGGTCGCCTTGCCGTGCTCGTCGCGGGCCCGGGCGTCCTTGGCCACGCGCTTCAGGAACTGCGGCCAGACGACGACGTTCCAGACGGCGTTGACGAGCAGGAGGACGCTGAGCAGCACGATCATGCGACCATCCTGGCAGCCGGCCCGCTCAGCGGGCGCTGATCGAGTCGATCAGCCACGCGTCGCCCTCGCACACGAGCTCGTAGCGGTAGGTGTCGATCCGCTCCTCCTCGTCGCCGGGCACCCGGTAGCGCTCGCTCGTGTCGACCCAGGCGAGCTCGCCCTGCACCGAGGTCTCGTCGACGGTGACGCGGTAGTCCTCGTAGCTCTGCAGGAACGAGCGCTGGCTGTCGGCGAGCAGGGCGCAGTCGTCCCAGCCGAGGTCGGCGATGAAGGCGGCCGTGCCGACCGAGCCGGCGGTCTCGCAGGCGCCGCCCGCCCAGAGCTCGTTGTAGGCATCGACGACGGATGCGGCGCCGGGGTCGACCGGGTCGCCGACGGCACCGCTCATCGCCAGCACCGCGCCGCCGGCCCCGGCGAGCACGATCGCGCCGAGCAGCCCGCCGAGCACCCAGGGCAGGGCGCGCCTGCGCGGGCGCGCACGGAGCGCGGCGGAGTCGGGCGTCGCGACGGGCGCGGCGGCCTCCTGCGCCGCGGCCTGCTGCCGGGCCCACGCGACGACGGGGTCGACATCGTCATCGTGGCGCTCCACGCGCAGTGAGCGGATGGGGTCGGCCGGCGCCGGGTCCAGCACATCGCCGGACCAGGCCGCGCCGTCCCACCAGCGGAGCCGTCCCGTGCCGTCGTCGTACCAGCCCGGTGCTGCCTGCGTCATTCCCGATACTCCATGCGTCGCGTCCCCGAGCATCCCAGTCAACCCGACGGCCGTCGCCCTGTCATCGTCCGTATACGGGGGGCGAACGCTCCGTGTCCGGGCGGCGAACCCTGCCGCGGGCTGCCGCCGGGCGCGCCCCCGCTCGCCCAGGATGGCTGCGTGTCGCACGCACCGTGGCAGCGCTACATCGCGCTCGGGGACCCGTTGGCCGACGGGTCGGACGGCGTGGCGCCCGGTCGCACGTCGGCGCCGGGCTGGGCGGCGCACCTGGCGGCGATCCTCGACCGCGACGCGCGGCTCGGCGACCCCGAGCGCTGCGGCGTCGCGTTCTCGGACCGCACGGACCGCGACCACGCGCTGACCGAGGTCGTGCGCGAGCAGGTGCCGCGCGCGCTCGCGGCGCGGGCCGATCTCGTCTCGATCGTGACGGGAGGACGCGAGCTGCTCGCCACGGGCGCCGATCCCGACGCTGTCGCCGCGCGCCTGGAGGCCGGCGTCTCGGCCCTGCGCGCCGCCGGTACCGACGTGCTGCTGGCGACGAGCTTCGACCCGCGCTCCGCGCCGTCGCTGCGAGTCCGGCGCGGCCGGGCTGCGGTGTTCAACGCGCACCTCTGGAGCATCGCCCGCCGTCACGGAACCTTCGTGCTCGACGTCTGGGGCATGCGCGACCTGCAGAGCCCTCGTCACTGGGTGCAGGGGCGCGTGCGGCTCGACGCCGTCGGGCACCGGCTGCTCGCGAACCGCGCGGCGCACTGCCTCGGCGTCGCCTACGCCGAGGCCGGGCGCCCGCGGGCCTCGCCCGAGGCGTGAGCACGCACGACGAGCGGATGCGGGCGGCCGTGTCCGCGGCACGTCCTAGACTCGTGCCCATGGCTGCTGCGATCGACCGTCTCGTCTGGATCGACTGCGAGATGACCGGTCTCGACCTGGAGGTCGACGAGCTCGTCGAGGTCGCCGTGGTCGTCACCGACTTCGAGCTGAACCTCGTCGACCCGGGCTTCTCCATCGTGATCGAGCCGTCGGATGCGGCGCGCGCCAACATGGGCGAGTTCGTCACGAACATGCACACCGAGTCGGGTCTGCTCGACGAGCTCGACGGGGGCGCGACGCTCGCCGACGCCGAGCAGCAGGTGCTCGACTACATCAAGCGCCTCGTCCCGCTGCCCGGCAAGGCTGCGCTCGCCGGCAACACGATCGGCACCGACCGCTCCTTCATCGCCCGGTACATGCCGCTCGTCGACGGCCACCTGCACTACCGCAGCGTCGACGTCTCGTCGTTCAAGGTGCTCGCCCACGAGTGGTTCCCGCGCGTGTACTTCAACGCGCCCGCCAAGCACGGCGGCCACCGCGCCCTCGCCGACATCCTCGAGTCGATCCGCGAGCTGCACTACTACCGCCGCGCGCTCTTCGTCGAGCAGCCCGGTCCGACCACCGAGCAGGTGCAGGCCATCTCCGCCGAGGTGGTGGCGGAGTTCGCCCCGAATCTGTAATACACTCTCCTAGTTGCCGGTGCGCCGGCAGTCATGGTGGGCGTAGCTCAGTTGGTAGAGCGCCGGCTTGTGGTGCCGGATGTCGCGGGTTCAAGTCCCGTCGTTCACCCCACGTGACGAATCCCCCGGAGCGGCGCTCCGGGGGATTCGTCGTTCACGCGCCGAACGAGACCGTGCCGTCGTCCGCGACGTGCCAGCCCGGGTTGTGCGCGAGCTCCCACACGACGCCGTTCGGGTCCTCGATGATCGCGTGGAAGACACCGCCGAACGCCCCGGGCGCAGGTGCCACGCGCACGCGACCGCCCGCCGCCTGCATCGCCGCGGCCAGCTCGCGCACCGCATCCGCGCTGCCGACGTTGTGGGCGACCGTCACCCCCGCCACCGCGGGCGGCGCATCGAGGCCGAGGTCCTCGGCGAACCCCACCGCGTCGAAGAGCCCGAGCACCTGGCCGGGCGCGGACTGGAAGAACAGGATCTCGCCCGGCACGTCGAGCAGCGGCCGCCAGCCGAGGCCGTCGACGTAGAAGCGGCGCGCCGCGTCGAGGTCGCGGGTGGCGAAGGTCACGAAGTGCAGGTCCTGGCGCATGGCGCCCAGGGTAGTTCTGCGATGCTGGAACGCGTGGAGATGAGCGCCGACCGTTTCGACCAGCTGGTCACCGAGGAGCTCGACGACCTGCCCGACGAGATGGTCGACGGTCTCGACAACGTCGTCTTCGTCGTGGAGGACCGGCCGGAGGACGGATCGGACCTGCTGGGCCTCTACGAGGGCGTCGCGCTCACCGAGCGGGGCCAGTACGGCTTCGGCGAGATGCCCGACCGCATCGTGCTCTACCGCGAGCCGCTGCTGGCGCTCTGCGACGACGAGGACCACCTTCGCGACGAGGTGCACATCACGCTCGTGCACGAGATCGCGCACTTCTACGGCATCGACGACGCCCGACTGCACGAGCTCGGCTGGGCCTGAGCCGCGCGGATCAGCTCCCCAGGCGATCGGTGCAGACGATGCCCGGCCCCGGCACGACGTCCATGTCGTGCTCGCCGACATAGCCCGGGTCGAGCACGGGAGCGGCCGACTCCGACTCCGAGGACGACATGGCGAAGGAGAAGATCTCGCCCGAGAAGTCCTCGTCCGTCGGATCCTCGCGGGTCGCCCAGACGACGAGGAAGCCGCCCTCGCTGCCGCCCGCCGCCATCACGCCGCCGAGCGTCCAGATGTCGAGCGGCTCGTAACGCGTCGTGGTCAGCTCGGTGAGCACCTGCGGGTACGGCTCGACGCCCGGCTGCTGGTACCCCGGCTCGGCGGCGATGCTCGCGTTGACGGCGGCGAGCGCGGCCGCCGAGGCGGGCGCGCACTCGATCGCGGTCGATGCGGGCTCCGGTGCGGGCTCGCTCGTCGCGACGGGCTCCCCGGCGCCGCCGTCGCGCATCCGGTCAGCAGCAGTCCGCTCGCGAGCAGCGCCGCGATCCCCGTCGTCCTCGTCCCCACGGCGCCGACGTTACCGGTGCTCGCCGGCCGGGCGCATCATCCGCTCGGCTGGCCCTCGACGACCGAGGCACTGGATGCACCCTGGACGCGGCGCGCACGAGCGGTGCCGCCTGCGCCAGAATGGGACGGATGCCCTCCTCCGCCTCCACGCTGCTGCCGACGCCCGGCGCCCCCGGCGCTGCCGGCACGGCGCCCGAGACGCGGCGGAGCGAGGCCCCGCAGCTGCGGGAGCTGCCGGACCACCCCTGGGCGCTCGTGGTCTGGGACGACCCGGTCAACCTCATGTCGTACGTGACGTACGTGTTCCGCAGCTACTTCGGCTTCGAGCAGGGCGAGGCGCACCGACTGATGCTGCTGGTGCACGAGGAGGGCCGCGCGGTCGTCGCGACCGGCAGCCACGAGGAGATGGAGCGCCACGTGGAGGCGATGCACGACTTCGGTCTGTGGGCCAGCCTGCAGAAGGTGGGCGGATGAGGCCGTTCCGCCGCCGCGACGAGCGTTTCGACGCCGAGCTCGAGAGCGCCGAGGCGCGCCTGATCGTCAATCTGGCGGCGCAGCTCATCACGCTGCTGCGCGATCGCAGCGGCGAGGCCGACGAGGGCCACAGCGTCGACAGCGAGGGCCTCGACGTGTTCGCCCGCCTGGAGCAGCGCGGACCGCGCTCCATCTCGGTGGACCCGGTGCTCGCCCGGCTGCTGCCGGACGCCTACCGCGACGACGAGTCCGCGTCGGCCGAGTTCCGCCGGCTCACCGAGCCCGGGCTCATCGACCGCAAGGTCGCGCAGCTGCGCGCCGTCATGGCCGACCTCACCAGCATCGAGACGGTCACCGAGGAGGACGCCGAGGACCTTCCGGTCGTGCTCGACGAGGCCGGTGCGCTGGCCTGGCTGCGCGCGCTGACCGACCTGCGGCTGGCCCTGGCCGCCCGCCTCGGCATCGAGTCGGCGACGCCGCGCGGCCCCGAGCAGCCCGACGAGGACGTCGTCGGCCTGCTCGCGGTCTACGACTGGCTGGGCCTCGTGCAGGAGTCGCTGGTGGCGGCCCTGCAGCCCGAAGCCTGAGCAGCTCGTCCAGCAGCATGCCCGAGGCGAGAAGCCTGCTGGCCGAGCGCCCTCGCACCCCGGCCGCCGGGCCCGCTGGCCCCTCTGCGATCGATGTTCCTCGGGAGCCGCGCAGTACCCGAACGACACCGCGGTAGCGGAACGCGCACTGCGGCGTCGTTCCGATACTGCGCGAGCGGAGCGGCGGATACGCGGGGCGGCGGAGTGCATCCGCTCGGCCGCGTCCGCTGCAGCGGAGCACCGCGACGACAGCGGAGTACCGGGATGCGTGCGCCCTGGTCGTTCCGATGCTGCGAAGCGGCTCGACGGGTCAGACCGCCAGCAGCAGCGGCGCCAGGAACGGCAGCACGCCGCCGGTGACCAGCGCGGTGATGGCGAGCGCCAGGGCCGCGAAGGCCGCCGCCTGCGGCTCCTCGCGCAGCAGCCGCGCCGTGACGATCGCGTGCGAGCCGACACCGAGGCCGAGGCCGCGCAGCCGCGGGTCGCGGATGCGGAGCAGGTTCAGCAGCTCGGGGCCGAGCAGCGCGCCGAGGATGCCCGCGCAGAGGGTGAAGACCGCGGCGAGCGATCCGACGCCGCCGATCGCCTCGGCCGCGGCGATCGAGACCGGGGTGGTCGCCGACTTCGGCGCCATGGAGAGGGCCAGCTGCTCGTCGCCGCCGAGCCAGCGCACCGCCAGCAGCGCGACGACCATGGCGGCGAGCGAGCCCGCGATCACGGCCGGCAGGATCATCGCCGCCGACGCCGCGATGCGCCGGGCCTCGCGGTAGAGCGGGATCGCGAGCGCGACGGTGGCCGGTCCGAGCAGCAGCGAGAACAGCTGCGCACCCTCGAGGTAGGTCGCGTAGTCGATGCCGGTGAGCAGCAGCGTGCCCCCGACGAGCCCGATGGCGATGAGGATGGGGTTCACGAGCGGCGTGTGTCCCGCCTTGGCCGCGAGCCAGCGGGCGAGCACCATCGCGGCGAGCGTGAGCAGGATGCCCAGCAGCGGCGAGTCGAGCACGGCGCCCCAGGCGGCGGTGAGGTTCACGACGCCCTCCTGCCCGCGACGGCGCGCTGCACCCGGAGGATGCCGGCGCCGACGCCGATGATCACGAGCACGGCGGCGAGCCAGGAGAGCAGCACGCCGGCGACGATCGGCAGCCACTGCTCGGCGAAGAGGTGCAGGTACAGGACGAGGCCGGCGCCCGCCGGCACGAACAGCAGCGGCAACCAGCCGAGCAGCTCGTCGGCGGCCGCGAAGACCGACGCCTCCGGCCTCGGTCGCACGATCAGCAGCGCCGCGAGCAGCAGCGCCATGCCCAGGATCGTGCCCGGCACGGGCAGCCCGAGCAGCGCGACGAGGAACTCGCCGGCGAGCTGCGCGGCGACGATACCGAGCAGCCCCGGCAGCACCCGCCCCAACTCAGGCGAGCGCGCGCAGGCGCGGCGCCAGGTCCCGCTCGAAGAGCGCCATGAAGCGGCGCTGGTCGTGCCCGGGCGCGTGGAAGACGAGGTGGTTCAGACCCGCGTCCGTGTACTGCCGGATCTGCTCGACGACCGCGTCCGGGTCGCTGCCCACGATCCAGCGCTTCGCGATCTGCTCGATCGGCAGCGCATCCGCCGCCCGCTCCATCTCGACCGGGTCGGTGATGTCGTGCTTCTGCTCCTTGCTCAGCGACAGCGGCGACCAGAAGCGCGTGTTCTCGAGCGCCGCATCCGCATCCGCGTCGTAGGAGAGCTTGATCTCGATCATGCGGTCGACGTCGTCGATCGTGCGCCCGGATGCGGCGGCGCCCTCGGCGACCGCGGGCAGCAGCTGCTCGGTGTAGAGCTCCATGCCCTTGCCGGAGGTGCAGATGAAGCCGTCGCCGGCGCGCCCTGCGTACTTGGCGACGACGGGGCCGCCCGCGGCGACGTAGACGGGCACGGGCTGCTCGGGGCGGTCGTAGATGGAGGCGTCGCGGGTCGAGTAGTACTCGCCCTCGAAGCTCACCCGCTCCTCGGTCCAGAGCGCCCGCATGAGGCGCACCGCCTCGCGCAGCCGGGCGAAGCGCTCCGTGAACTGGGGCCAGTCCTGCGCCCCGGCGCCGCGGAACCCGGTGGCGATCTCGTTGAGGGCCTCGCCCGTGCCGACGCCGAGGAGGACGCGACCCGGGTAGAGACTGCCGAGCGTGGCGAAGGCCTGCGCGATGACCGCGGGGTTGTAGCGGAAGGTCGGCGTGAGCACCGACGTGCCCACCGTGATGGTGCTCGTGCGCTCGCCGACCGCCGCCAGCCACGCGAGCGAGAACGGGGCGTGCCCGCCGCTGTGCCGCCACGGCTGGAAGTGGTCGCTCACCGTCACCGAGTCGAAGCCGTGACCCTCGGCCGCGACGGCGATCTCGACGAGCTCGCGCGGGGCGAACTGCTCTGCGGAGGCCTTGAGGCCGAGCTTGAGGGTCATGGCCTCAGCCTAGGCGCGGCTCAGGTGCGCACGACGAGATCGGCCGCGGTGCGGGGCCGCTCACGGCCAGCGTAGCGGGCGAACTGCGCCTCCCAGAGGGGCCAGAACGGGCCGAAGGCGTCGCCGTCGCGCTCGTGCAGGCGCCGCCGCCGCTCGTGGTCGCGGGTCTCGACCCAGACGCGCAGGTCGGCGAGCGCGGCGGCTCCGGCGCCGAACGACCCGCAACCCTCCACGACGAGCGGTCGCGTGCGGTCGAGCACGCGCGTCTCGGCGTGCGCGGCGAGGGTCCAGTCCCAGCGCCGGTAGCGCGGCCGGCCGCCGCGGCGGTACGGGCGCAGCACGTCGTCGGCGACCGTGCGGGCGGCCGCGTCCAAGCCGTCCCAGCCCGGGTAGAGGTCGTCGAGGGCGAGCAGCTGCGCCCGCGGGATGGCGTGCGCGATCCGCTCGGCGAGGGTGCTCTTGCCGCTGCCGGCGGCGCCGTCCACGAGCACGATCCGGGGGCGGGGCGAGCGGATGCGGCCCAGCGCGCCCGCGAAGGGGTCGGCGCCGGATGCGGTGCCGGCCCCGCTCATCCGCTCGCCCCGTCGCGGTCGCGGCCCTCCCCCGGTCCCGCGGCGAGACCCGCGAGCACCTCCCCCGTCGGCCCGTACGCCCCGATGCGCCCCGCGCGCAGCACGGCGACGCGGTCGGCCAGCACCGCCGCCTCGCCGTGGTCGTGGGTGACGAAGACCGCGCTCGTACCGGTGCTCGTGAGGATGCGGCGCAGATCGCCGGCGAGGCGCTCGCGCAGCTCGCGGTCGAGGGCGCTCAGCGGCTCGTCGAGCAGCAGCAGCCGCGGTTCGGCCGCCAGGGCGCGGGCCAGGGCCACGCGCTGCTGCTCGCCGCCGGAGAGGGTGCTCACGTCGCGCCGCTCGAAGCCGGCGAGCCCGACGAGCTCGAGCAGCTCGGCGATCCGCTCGGCGGTGCGGGCGCGGTCGATCCGGCGCAGCCGCATCGGGTAGCCGATGTTGCCCGCGACGTCGCGGTGCGGGAAGAGCTGGCCCTCCTGGAAGAGCAGCGCGAAGCCGCGGCGATGCGGCGGCACGCCGTCGATGCGCGTGCCGGCGGACGAGACGGTACCGGTGTAGCGGTCCTCGAAGCCGGCGATCACGCGCAGCAGCGTCGACTTGCCGCTGCCGGAGGGGCCGAGCAGGGCGAGCACCTGGCCGGGGTCGACCGCGAGGTCGATGCCGTCGAGCACGGTGCGGCCGCCGAAGTCGACGCTGATCGCGTCGAGGCGGAGGGCGGGTTGCATCAGAAGGCTCCCAACGAGTTGACGCGCAGGCGCTCGACGAGCGCCATGACGAGGACGGTGACGGCCGCGAGCACCACGGAGGCCGCGATGGCCATGCCGAGGTGCTCGCCGCCGGGGCGGCCGAGCAACCGCACGATGACGATCGGCAGGGTCGGCCCGTCCGGACGGGCGAGGAAGGCGGTGGCCCCGAACTCGCCGAGCGAGACGGCGCCGGCCAGGCCCGCCGCGGCGAGCGCCGGACGCGCGACGATGGCCAGGTCGACGCCGAGCAGCACGCGCCAGGGCGGGGCGCCGAGCGCGGCGGCGGCCTCGCGCAGGCGAGGGTCGATGCCGCGCAGCACGGGCAGCACGGTGCGCAGCACGAGCGGCAGCGCCACGAGCGCGTGGGCGATGGGCACGAGCAGCGGCGAGTCGCGCAAGTCGAGCGGGGGCCGGTCGAGCGCGATGAGGAAGCCGAAGCCCACGGTCACGGCCGAGACGCCGAGCGGCAGCATGAGCGCCCCGTCGAGCACGGCGAGCAGCCGGCGCAGCGCGGGCGTGCGCGGCCGCCGACCGAGCACGAGCGCGGCGACGAGCGCGAGCGGCACCGCGATGAGCACGGCCTGCCCCGCGGTGGCGAGCGAGGTGAGCACCGCCTGCCATACCGGCGCCGGCATGACGTCGTTGTCACCGCCCAGCGCGAGGTAGTTGCCGAGGCCCCAGCCGTCGAGGGTGCGCAGCGAGCGCACCACGAGCGCGACGATCGGCAGGGCGAGCAGGGCGGCGACGACGACCGTCGCGGCGATGACGGGCGCGTCCCCGCGACGAGGCGCCCGCGCGGCGTGCGCGACGCGACGCTGCGCCGTCTCCCCCGCGGCCCGGGCGCGGGCGGCGATGGAGAGCGCTGCCACCACGACGAGCAGCTGCAGGATCGAGAGCACGGCGGCCCCCTGCAGGTCGAGGAACTGCGTGGTGAGCACGTAGATCTCGGTCTCGATCGTGCCGGTGCCCGGGCCGCCGAGGACGAGCACGACGCCGAACGCCGTCGCGCAGAAGAGGAACACCACGGCGCCGGCGGAGACCAGGGACGGCGCGAGCCGCGGCAGCGTGACGTCGAGGAAGGCGCGGGTCCGCGAGGCGCCGAGCGCGCGGGCCGCCTCCTCCGCGCGCGGGTCGAGCCCCTCCCAGGCGCCCCCGACCGTGCGCACGACGACCGCGACGTTGAAGAAGACGAGGGCGCCGAGGATGGCGGGCACCGTGCCGTCCCAGCCCAGCGCCCCCAGCGGTCCGCCGTCGCGGAAGAGGATGCGGAACGCGATGCCGACGACCACCGTCGGCAGCACGAAGGGCACGATCACCAGCGCGCGCAGCAGCCCCTCCCCGGAAGCGCAGGCGGTAGAGCACGAACGCCGCCGGCAGGGCGAGCACCGCCGTCATCGCCGTCGCCGCCGCGGCCTGGCCGAGCGTCAGACCGATCAGGCGCAGCGTGCGCTCGCGCAGCAGCGCGTCGAGCGCACCCTCCAGGTTGAGCTGCCCGTCGGGCAGCAGGCCGAGCCCCAGCATGCGGAGCACCGGCCAGCCGAGGAAGGCCGCGATGAAGGCGAGGGCACCGCCGCCCCGAGCGCGATCGCGAGGATCGCGCCCGGGGACGCGCGGCGGGAGCGGATGGGGGTCACGGCAGGGCGATGGCCGCCCACTCCTCGATCCAGCGCTCGCGGTTCGCGTCGATCTCGGCCGGGTCGATCGTGAACGGATCGGTGGCGACCTCGGCGTAGGCGGCCCACTCCTCCGGCAGCTGCGCCTCGGGGTCGACCGGGAACACGAACATGGCCGGCGCGATCTGCTCCTGCGCCTCGGTGGAGGCGAGGAAGTCGACGAGCTGCTGCGCCTCGGCCTCGTGCTCGGTGCCCGCGAGCACGCCGGCGAACTCGGTCTGGCGGAAGCACGTGTCGAGCAGCGCGGCGGTCGGGGCGGGGCCTCCGGCCGCGCTGACCTCCTCCGTCACCTCGAAGGGCGGCGAGGATGCGTAGCTGAGCACGATCGGGCGGTCGCCCTCGCTCGACGGGCCGGAGAAGTCCACGTAGTAGGCATCGCTCCATCCGGCGACCACCTTCGCGCCGTTGTCGACGAGCGCGGACCAGTAGTCCTGCCATCCGCTCTCGCCCTTCGCGGCGATCGTGGCGAGCAGGAAGGCGAGGCCCGGCGACGAGGTGTTGGCCGCCGAGGTGACGAAGAGGTCGGCGTAGGCCGGGTCGACGAGGTCGTCGAGCGTCGTCGGCTCGGCGAGGCCCGCCTCGGCGAACCACTCCCGATCGACGTTCACGCAGACGTCGCCGCTGGTGATCGGGGTCAGCTGCTCGCCGCCCATGCCCGCGGGCAGCAGGTACTCCGCGGGCGCTCCGGCGGCGACGTGGTCGGCCAGCACCCCGGCGTTCACGGCGCGCGAGGCGAAGGTGTTGTCGATGCCGAAGACGACGTCGCCGAGCGGGTTCTCCTTCGTGAGCACCAGCTGGTTCACGAGCTGCCCGGCGTCGCCCGCCGCGTGCAGCGTCACCTCGATGCCGGTCTCCTCGGTGAACCGCTCGAGGGTGCCCTCGCCGAAGTCGGTGGAGTCGTGGGTCACCAGGGTGAGCTCCACGGGTCCCTCCTCGGTGCCGCCGCTGCTCGCGCAGCCGGTGAGGAGGAGGAGTGCGGATGCCGCGCTGATCGCGGCGGTGGTCCTGCGCACGTGTCGTGCCCTTTCGATCGCTGAACGGGCACGGGTTCGGGCCGCGACCTCGCCGCGGCCGCCAGAGAAGCCTCCCTGCGCCGGCATGATCCGGATCAGGTTCGACGGTCGAGGGCTCCGAGCCCTCCTCTCAGCCCGGCGCACCGGACTCCCGTGTTCATCGGGAGTCTACCGCCGCGGCTGGCCGAGGGCGCGCCGAGCGGATGATCGCATCGGCACGGGCGCGTCGCCTCCGCTCACTAGGATTCGCGCATGGACTGGACCTTCCTCGCCGATCCCGCCACGTGGGTCGCCTTCGGCACGCTGCTCATCCTCGAGATCGTGCTCGGGGTGGACAACGTCATCTTCATCTCGATCCTCGCGAGCAAGCTGCCCGAGTCGCAGCGGCAGAAGGCCCGCACCATCGGCCTGACGCTCGCCATGGTGCTGCGCATCGGACTGCTCTTCGCCGCCAGCTGGGTGGTGTCGCTCACGGCCGACCTCTTCTCGCTCTTCGGCATGGGCTTCTCGGGCAAGGATCTGATCATGATCGGCGGTGGAGCCTTCCTGCTCTACAAGGCCGTCACCGAGATCCACGAGCGCCTCGAGGGCGAGGAGGCGCACGGCGACGCCGGCAAGGCGGCCACCTTCGGCGCCGTGATCGCCCAGATCCTCGCGCTCGACCTCGTCTTCTCGCTCGACTCCGTCATCACCGCCGTCGGCGTCACCGAGCACCTGCCGGTGATGGTCGCCGCCGTCGTCATCGCGGTCGCCGTCATGCTGCTCTCGGCCGGCTGGATCGGCGGCTTCGTCGAGAAGCACCCCACCGTCAAGATGCTCGCCCTGTCGTTCCTGGTGCTCATCGGCGCGATGCTCGCGGCCGAGGGCTTCGACATCCACATCGACAAGGCCGTGCTCTACGGCGCGATGGGCTTCGCCATCGCCGTCGAGGTGCTCAACCTGCTCTACAAGCGCAATAAGGACAAGAAGCGCGCTCAGGCCGTCGAGCCCGTGCACCTGCGCCCGGCCCGCCTCAAGGAGGACGGCACGCACGAGGACGCACCCGTCTCCTGACCCCTCCCTCCCCTTCCAAAACGAAGGAGATTCTCGAGACACGCCGCGGCCCGCCACGCCGGGCCCGGTGCGTCGTCGAGATCTCCGTCGTTCTGGTGAGCGGGGTCGGTGTCGGGCCGGCGGTTCAGTGCTCGATCGAGCGGGTGTCCCCCGTCTTGCGCGGCCCCTTGCCGAGCAGCGAGGCGGGCCGCACCGAGCCGAGCCCGAAGCGGGCGCTCACCCGGTCGACGGCGCGCTCGGCGTCACGCCACTCCTCGTCGGGCTCCCAGAGGCCGAGCCCGGCGCTCTCGCCGAGGCCCTCCATCCGCACGCCGAGCAGCCGGATCGCGTCGCCCGGTCGGTAGAGCGCATCGAAGAGCGCCACCGCCTCCTCGTAGATGCGCCGGCCGACGCTAGTCGGGTCCGCGAGCGTGCGCGAGCGGCTGACCGTGCGGAAGTCCGCGTAGCGCAGCTTCAGCTGCACGGTGCGCCCGGTGGTGCCGTAGCGCCGCAGCCGCTCGGCCGTGCGGTCCGCGAGGCGCAGCAGCTCGCGCCGCAGCAGCTCGGGGTCGGTCTCGTCGCGCTCGAAGGTGTGCTCGTGCCCGACGCTCTTCTCCTCGCGCGAGGTCTGCACCCGGCGCGGGTCGATGCCGCGGGAGAGGTCGTGCAGCTTGGCACCGCCGGCCTCGCCGAGCGCGCGGATCAGCGCCGCGCGCGGCGTGGCCGCCACGTCGCCGACGGTGCGCAGCCCCAGCCGTTCGAGCCGCTCCTGGCTGGCCTTGCCGACGCCCCAGAGCGCACCGACGGGCAGCGGATGCAGGAACTCCAGCGTGCGCGCGACCGGCACCACGAGCAGGCCGTCGGGCTTCGCCTTGCCGGAGGCGACCTTGGCCACGAACTTGGTGCCGGCGACCCCGACCGAGCAGGTGAGCCCGGTGCGCTCCTTCACCCGCTCGCGCAGCAGCGCGCCGACGACGGCCGGCGGACCGATGAGCTTGCGCGCCCCGGCGACGTCGAGGAATGCCTCGTCGATGCTCAACGGCTCGACGAGCGGGGTGACCTCGTGGAACGCCGCCATCACCTGCTGCGAGGCGGCGCGGTACTTCTCATGGTGCGGCTCCAACAGCACGAGGTGCGGGCAGAGCCGCCGCGCGGTGCCGACGGCCATCGCGGAGCGCACGCCGAAGCGGCGCGCCTCGTAGCTGGCCGACGTGATCACGGAGCGGTCCGACTCGTGCGCGACCGCGGCCGGCACGCCGCGGAATTGCGGGAAGTCCAGCAGCTCGACCGACAGGAAGAAGGCGTCCATGTCGACGTGCAGGATCGTGGCGCCCTCGTCGTCGGGAGCCACGGCGGTCACGGCAGGGCCGGAGGGGTTCCGGGCCCGGGCGGCAGGGCCGCCCCGGAGCGTGCGGCCCGCTCGGCCAGCTGCTCGCGGCGCGCCATGACCGAGCGGATGATCTTGAGCGGCGGGTAGATCGCCAGATACACCCACATGGGCGCGCGCACCGCACGGCTGCGCACGTTGTGACGGGCGTAGGTGCGCTCGAAGCGCCAGACGTAGTACTGGTAGTCGCGTGGCGAGTCCTCGAGCCGGCGGGCGGACATGCCGCTCACCATCGTGGGCACGTAGCGCGCGCGCAGCCCCGCCTCGGCGAGGTGCAGCGAGATGTCGATGTCCTCGTGGAACTGATCGTCCTCGTCCAGGCAGACCTCGTCGCGGATGGTGCGCCACGCATCCGCTCGCAGCGCCATGTTCGACCCGAACAGGAAGTGGTACTCGTTCGACAGGCGCAGCATGAGCTGGCGGATGCGGTCGTCGGCCTTCAGCCCGAACCGTCGCAGCGGCATGTCGTAGTAGGCCACCGGGCCGGTCGCGGCGTCGACGGTCTCGTCGCAGAAGGCCGCCGCGACCTCCTCGACCCAGGTCGGCTCGAGCAGCGAGTCGGCGTCGATGCGGCCCAGCACGTCGCCGGTGGCCGCGTCGAGCCCGGCGTTGCGGGTGGGGATGAGCCCCTGCACCGCGTGCTGCTCGATCAGCCGCACGGACGGATGCTCGGCGGCGAGCTCCGCGACGATCGCCGCGGTGCGGTCGGTCGAGCGGTTGTCGACCACGATGATCTCGTGCGCCGGCACGGTCTGGTCGAGCGCAGCGAGGACGCACTGGCGGATCGCCTTCTCCTCGTTGTACGCCGGTACCACGACCGAGACGCGGGGCGCTGAGCTGATCATCGCGATCACACTAACCCGCGCCGCCGCCATCGGGTGGTGAGCGCGCCCTGCGCCCGGCGGATGACCGTTCGGGGAATTCTTCGCGCGCCTGGGAATAGCGCGCAGGTCCATCCGCTTGCATGGAGATGTGCGGGGAACGCTTGAAGCTTCAAGTTCCCGCATCCACGACCACGACATCACGGAGGACATCCCATGAGCATCACCGCCGACTCCATCCCCGGCTACGCGACCGGCACCTGGAAGCTCGACCCCTCGCACTCGGAGGTCTCCTTCTCCGTGCGCCACCTCGCGATCAGCAAGGTCAAGGGCACCTTCGAGGCGTTCGACGCGACCCTCGAGGCCGCCGAGAACCCGCTCGACAGCAAGGTCACCGCCACGGTCGAGGTCGCTTCGGTCAACACGAAGAACGCCGACCGCGACGGCCACCTCCGCACCGGCGACTTCTTCCTCGCCGAGGAGCACCCGCAGTTCACCTTCACCTCGACCGGCGTGCGCGTCGACGGCGACGACTACATCGTCGACGGCGACCTCACCCTGCGCGGCGTGACCAAGCCCGTCGCCTTCAAGGCCGAGTTCGGCGGCATCACCACCGACCCGTGGGGCAACCAGAAGGCGGGCCTCGAGGCCACCACGAAGGTGAACCGCCACGACTTCGGCATCAGCTGGAACGCCGCCCTCGAGGCCGGCGGCTTCATGCTCGGCGACGACGTGACCATCAACCTCGACCTGCAGTTCGCGAAGGCCTGACCCTCCTGCTCCGCCGAACGGCGTCCGGCTGCGGCCGGGCGCCGTTCGCGTTCTGCGCGGGCGTTCAGCCGCTCGGGCGGCGATCGCGACAGGATGGATGCATGACTCGAATCGCCGTCGTCGGAGCCCATGGCAAGGTCGGGCAGCTCGTGCTGCGCCTCGCCGTCGAACGAGCGGATGAGGCCATCGGCATCATCCGCAACCCCGAGCACATCGAGGAGCTGGAGCAGCTCGGCGCCGAGGCGCAGATCGTCGACATCGAATCGGCGACGGCCGAGGAGCTCGCCCAGGCCTTCGTCGGAGCGGATGCGGTGGTCTTCAGCGCCGGCGCCGGCGGCGGATCGGGCCCCGAGCGCAAGCGCACCGTCGACTACGGCGGCAGCGTGCTCACCGCCGAGGCCGCGCGCCTCGCCGGCGTGCGACGCGTCGTGCAGGTCTCCGCGATCGGCGTCGACGAGCCACTCGACGACGACGCGGCCGAGGACTGGGTCGCCTACGTCGAGGCCAAGCGGGAGGCCGACGAACAGCTGCGGGCTGCGGACCTCGACTGGACCATCATCCGCCCCGGCGGTCTGCTCGACGAGCCCGCGACCGGCCGCATCGAGCTCGCCGAGCGGGTGGAGCGCGGCTCGGTGCCCCGCGCCGACGTCGCCGCCGTCGTGCTCGCCGCCGTGCTCGACGACCGCACCATCGGCAAGCAGCTGGAGCTCGTCTCCGGCGAGCGCTCGATCGACGAGGCCATCGACGCCGCGGTCGCGGGTTGACGCGCACCCGGGGCTGATGCGCACCCGCGGCTGAGCGCATCCGCTCGCGACGGCCCGGCCCCGCCCGGACGCGACGAAGGGCGGCACCCGACGGGTGCCGCCCTTCGCGCTGCCGGTCCGGATCGCTCCGGTCCGGTGATCAGAACTCGCCGAAGCCCCCGAAGTCGCCGCCGCCGAAGTCGCCGAATCCGCCCGCGTCACCGCCGTCGCTCGCCAGGTCGGTCTCCGCGCCGGCGTCGCCGCCCGCATCCTCACCGCCCGCCGTGTCGGCGCCGCCGTCCATCGGCGGCAGGAAGGCGCTCATGATCGTCGAACCGATCACGTAGCCCGCGACCGTTCCGAGGATCGAGGCGCCGAGCATCGACCCGAAGCCGGGGCCCTGGCGGCCCTGCTGGTTGCCGAAGGAGCGCTCCATGAACCCGGGCTGACGCACCTCGGCGCGCGTGGCCGAGCGGGCCAGGTCCTGCGGGCTGTCGCTCTGCGGCTGCTCGCCGTTCGCGGCGATGTCGGCGTAGACCTGCTGGCGCTGCTCGGGGGTGAGCTTGTCGAAGGCCTCGGCGTGCACCTGCTCCAGCTGCTCCGGCGGCGCGGTGCGCAGCAGGTAGCGGTAGCGCTCGATCGCGATCTCGTCGTCGCTGCGCTGCGCCGGCTGCTGCGGTGCGCTCTGCTGCTGCCAGCCCTGCCGGGCGTACTGCGGCTGCTGCGGAGGCTGCTCCTCGCGGCCCAGCAGGCGGTCAAGGAATCCCATGGTCGTCTCCTCGGGTCGTGGTCGACTCCTCGTCACCTCGGGAGGACCTCCTCCGAGGGGAGGAAGAGGGGCGGCGCCGTCACGGGGGAATGCGGCGCCGCCCTCGGGGACAACTGTACGAGCAGCGTGCCGAGAGGAGGCTGGCAGCTGCATGCGACGGGGATGGTCGCTGCATAAGAAAGCGCCGGGTACGGCGCACCCCTGCGCACGCCGTGGTCGGGCTCAGGCGAACAGCTCGCGGGTGAGCTCGTCGAGCAGCGCCTGCACCTGCGGTTCGACGTGGCGGTGGACGGCCTGGGCGATGCGCTCGCGCTGCGGCTCGAGGGCCGCGCAGACGGCGAAGCCGGTGCTGCTGGCGCAGCCGTCGGCCAGCGCGACCTCGCTGCGCAGCGCCTGCTTCGCCTCCTCGCTCAGCGGAGGAGGCTCGGGATGCGACTCGGCCGGCTCCTCCGCGGCGAGCTCGGCGAGGGTGAAGAGGAACGGCGATCCGGGCTCCGGCTCGGGATCGAGGTCGAGCCCCTCGTACTCGGGGGCGAGCCCCTCCGAGGGCCGGTAGGGTCGCGCGGCGCGACGACGGTCGATCGCGCCGAGCTCCTTGCGCAGCAGCGGCAGGTTGCGGTCGGTGTAGTGCTGCACCTCATCGTCGACGATGCGCTTGAGCCGCTGCAGCAGCGCGTGCTGCACGGCATGCGGCACATCGGCGTCGAAACCGGCGGCCTTCGCGACCGGCGACCCGAAGCAGGTGCGGCAGAGCTTCGCGCGACCGCGGCCGTCGCCCACCTCCCACCGGGGCAGCCAGCGCAGCCAGGCGTCGACGGCGGCGTGCACGCGTCCGTCGATCGACTGCTCCATGGTCGGAGGGTACCCGGCGACGCGCCCGGGATCCACGTTCCCCGCAGCGGGGCGTCGCGCATCCGCTCGTCGCTCGTCCGGCGGTGCGGGCTCAGCGCGGGTCGACGGTGACGAAGTCGATGAGCTCCTCGACCCGGCCGAGCAGCTCGGGCTCCAGGTGGCCGAAGTGGTCGACGCGGGAGAGGATGCGCTGCCAGGCCCGCGCGATGTCGGCCTGATCGTCGTGCGGCCAGCCGAACGCCTCGCAGACGCCGTGCTTCCACTCGGTGCCGCGCGGGATCACCGGCCAGGCGTCCCGGCCGAGGCGCTGCGGCTTCACCGACTGCCAGACGTCGATGTAGGGATGCCCGACCACGCGCACGGTGCCGGGGAAGGCCCGCTCGGAGGCGGTCGCGATGCGGTGCTCCTTCGAGCCGGGCACGAGGTGGTCGACGAGCACGCCGATGCGCTTGTCGCGGGTGGGGCCGTACTCGCCGAGCGCGGCGACGAGGTCGTCCACGCCGCCGAGGAACTCGACGACGACGCCCTCGGCGCGCAGGTCGGCGCCCCAGACCTTCTCGACGAGCTCGGCGTCGTGGCGGCCCTCCACGAGGATGCGGCTGGCCCGGGCGACGCGCGCGCGACTCGTCGGCGCGGCCACCGAGCCGCTCGCCGTGCGGGCCGGGCCCTTCGCCGCGGACACGGGCGGCACGAGCTCGATCGGCTCGCCGTCGATCATGAAGCCGGTGCCCAGCGGGAAGGCGCGCACCTTGCCGCGCCGGTCCTCGAGCTCCACGACGCCGCCCTGCACGCCGACGACGGCACCCACCCATCCGCTCGCCGGCTCCTCGACGACGAGGTCGCGGGCCACCGGCACCTTGGGGATGGGCTTCGCGCCGGCCTTGCGCCAGTCGCCGGCGAGCACGTCCGCGCCGTAGGGGTCGTCGTGGTGGTTCATCGTCACCAGGCTAGGCGAGCGGATGCGGCCGGCCGGCACGGCGGGCCGCGTCGCGGCGGGGCAGGTCGCAGCGGGGCAGGGCAGCCGGGTCCCGGCGGGGCGGCCGAGTCGCGTCAGCTCTGCTTCGGGGCGCCTCGGCGACATCGGGGCTTGCGCGCGCATGCCCCCTTGTCGCCGAGGCGCCCCAAACCAGAGTGGTGGTCGAGTCTGCGAGGAGGGACGACGGGCGCGAGCGGGCGCGAGCGGGCGCGGGCGCGGGCGGACGCTCGAGGCCGCGACCTCGAGCGCCGCGGGAACAGCGCGGCGACCGCGCGCGTTGCCCCTCGTGACGGCGGCGCGCCGAGCCGGCGCACGGCCTACCCTGGAGAGTCGCCCATCCCATCCGCCAGCTTGGAGCACCCATGAGCAGCATCGCAGCACCGCTGACCGAGGCGGAGCTCGCGGCGATCCGCGCCGACTTCCCGCAGCTCGGCGAGGTCGTGCAGGGGCATCCGCTCGTCTACCTCGACTCGGGGGCGACCTCGCTGAAGCCCCGGTCGGTCCTGGATGCGGAGCGGCGCTTCGCCGAGACCCGCACCGCGGCCGTGCACCGCGGCGCGCACACGCTCGCGGCGGAGGCGACCGAGGACTACGAGGACGCGCGCCGGCGCGTGGCGCGCTTCGTCGGCGCCCGCGAGGACGAGCTCGTGTGGACCGCGAACGCGACGGAGGCGGTGAACCTCGTCGCCTACGCGATCGGCAACGCGTCGCTGGGACGCGGCGGTGCGGCCGCCGAGGGCTTCCGCATCGGGCCCGGCGACGAGATCGTCGCGACCGAGCAGGAGCACCACGCCAACCTCATCCCCTGGCAGGAGCTGGCGGCGCGCACCGGGGCGACGTTCCGCTGGATCCGCACCCACGACGACGGCACGCTCGACCTCGGCCACGCCGCCGAGGTCATCGGCGAGCGCACCCGGCTCGTCGCCTTCAGCCACGTGTCGAACGTGGTGGGCGTCGAGAACCCGGTCGCCGAGCTCGTGGCCCTGGCCCGCGCCGTCGGGGCGCTCGTGCTGCTCGACGCCTGCCAGAGCGCCCCGCACCTGCCGCTCGACCTGCGTGCGCTCGACGTGGACTTCGCCGTGCTCAGCGGTCACAAGATGCTCGCGCCCACCGGCATCGGCGCGCTCTACGGTCGCCGCGGGCTGCTGCGCGACCTGCCGCCCTTCCTCACCGGCGGCTCGATGATCACGACCGTGACGATGGACGGCGCCGACTTCCTGCCGCCGCCGCAGCGCTTCGAGGCCGGCACGCAGCGCATCTCGCAGGCCGTCGCGTTCGCGGCGGCCGTCGACTACCTCGAGACGATCGGGATGGAGCGGATCGCCGCCCACGAGGCTGCGCTCGGCGCCCGGCTGGCCGCACGGCTCGCCGAGCAGCCCGACGTGCGCCTGATCGGACCGGCGGACTCGCCGCACCGCGTCGGCCTCGCCGCGTTCACGATCGGCACCGTGCACGCACACGACGTCGGCCAGCTGCTCGACGAGCAGGGCATCGCCGTGCGCGTCGGCCACCACTGCGCGCAGCCGCTGCACCGCCGCCTCGGCGTGACCGCGACCGCGCGCGCGAGCACGTACCTGTACAACACGCCCGCGGAGGTCGACGCGCTCGTCGACGGCCTCGACGCGGTGCGGCGCGTCTTCGGAGGACGATGATGACGACGGATGCCGGCCTCTACCAGGAGCTGATCCTCGAGCACGACCGCGAGCGCCACGGGCACGGCCTGCGCGACGGCGCCGCCGGCGAGAGCCACCAGCGCAACCCAGTCTGCGGCGACGAGGTGCTGCTGCGCCTGCACGTCGAGGGCGACCGCGTGGCGGACGTCAGCTGGCAGGGCAGCGGATGCGCGATCTCGATGGCGAGCGCGTCGGTGCTGCACGACGTGGTCGTGGGCCTCAGCCTCGACGAGCTCGGCGAGCGCATCGAGCTGTTCCGCGACGCGATGCGCTCGAAGGGCAGGCAGGAGATTGACGAGGAGCTGTTCGGCGACGCGATCGCGCTCAGCGGCGTCTCGAAGTTCCCGGCCCGGGTGAAGTGCGCGCTGCTGTCGTGGATGGCGGCGGAGCACGCGCTGGACACCGCACGGGGGCTCTGAGCTAGGGCTGGTCCGCGCCGAACAGGTGCAGGCCGAGCTCGGCGCTGAGCAGCTCGCTGCCGATCCGTCCGCGCACGCTGGTGCCCTGGTCGTCCAGCGGCGGGCTCACGATCGCCGCGCCGAGCACGCCGGGCGCCGAGAGCACGATCGCACCGGAGACGCTCGACTTCGCGGGCACGCCGACGCTGCGCATCCAGCGCCCGGAGCCGTCGTAGACGCCGCAGCTGGCCATCACCGAGACGACGTCGCGGGCGATGTGCGTCGGCACGACGCGCTCCCCCGTCACCGGATTGCAGCCGCCGAGCGCCAGTGTCGCGCCCATCACGGCCAGCGCCTCCGCGTCGACGAGCACGGCGCAGGCGCGTGCGTAGGCGGCCACGGCGTCGTCGGCCTCGAGCGCCAGGGTGCCCTCGGCGCGCATGAGGTGGGCCAGCGCGTGGTTGCGGTCGCCGAGCAGGTGCTCGCTGCGGGCGACGTCCTCGTCGACGACGAGGTCGCGGCCGGCGAACGCCGACAGGCCCGAGCGGATGCGCTCGGCCCTCCCCTGTGCATCGCCGCCGTCCACGAGCGCGGCCGTGAGCAGCGCGCCGGCGTTCACCATGGGGTTCGGCGGCCGGCCCGTGCCGCTCTCGAGCTTGATCGCGTCGAAGGCCTCGCCGGTCGGCTCGATGCCGACGCGGTCATGGGCGGCACCGCCGGTGTCGAGCAGGGCCAGCGCGAACAGGAACGGCTTCACTGCGGACTGCACGCTGAACGGCAGGTCGGCGTCGCGGCTGCGGCGCACCGCGCCGTCGGCACCGGCGATCGCGAGACCGCAACGCTCAGGGTCGGCGTCGGCCAGCTCGGGGATGCTGTCGTGCACCGCGCCGTCGCGCTCGGGCAGCAGTCGCTCGCGCAACGCGTCGAGATCGATCATCCGACGATGCTGGCAGGCACGAGCGCGGGCGACGGCGTTCGCTGCGTCGGCGTCCAGGCGGTCAGTGCAGCGGGGCGTCGCCCTGACCCTGCGGCGGCAGGATCACGACGCGCGGGCTCGACGGTGTCGCATCCCAGTGCCCCGCCTGCCGCGGCGGCATCTGCCCCTGGTGCTGCGCCTGGTACTGGATGGTGGTGACCGCCTCCTCGAAGCGGCGGCGCGTCTCGCGCACCAGCTGCGTCACGGCGTTCGCCAGCGCCACGACACCGAGCAGGATGGAGAGCGCCCAAGCGATGCCGTTGAACGGCGTCGGCACCGGGAAGACGGCGATGGCGACCCACCAGGGCACGAGGGAGGCGAGGTCGCGCCACGCAAGCGCCCGCTGCTCGCGCACGGAGCGCCGCGCACCGGTGAGCAGGTGCGTGACGAGGAGCGCCACGAAGGCGAGCGGGGCGAGGAGCAGCATCGAGACGGCGTCCCATCCGCTGACCTCGCCGAGCAGCCCAGGTGCGATGAGCACCCAAAGGGGCAGGGCGACGGTGGCGCCGATCATGACGGGGAGGAGGAGCTTGCGCAGCCACATGCCGTCAGGATACGAGCGCACGCTGGGGAGCCTCCGGGGAGTTCGCTCCCAGCACGCGCTGCGCCGGCTCCGCGCCGCCGGTGAGCGGTCAGGCCTCGAGGCGGCCGCGCACCTCGGCGCGCACGAGCTCCTCGATCGCGCCGGTGAGCTCCTGGCGCATCCGGCCGGAGCCGCCGCCGAACCGGGGCGGCTTGGGCAGATCGGCGACGTCGATGAGCTCGGTCCACATCCGCTTCGTGGGCGCGTCGAGATCGAGCGCAGCGGCGAGCACCGCGTCGAGCACCTCGCGCTCGAGGCGGCGGGGATCGGTGCTGGTCGGCAGGGCCCGCTCGGTCTCGGCGACGACCTTCGCGAGCACCGGCGGCCAGGTGCTGGTCTCGGCGAGTCCGCGCAGGCGCTCCGGCAGCGGCGGGCGCACGGCGAGCGCCGCGGCGAGCGCCGCCTCGTCCGGGCCCGACGCGGACGGCGGCTCCGAGGCCGCGCGCAGCAGCGCCTCCGCCTCGTCGACCGGGGAGCGGTGCTCCGCGGCGGTCGGCACGACCGGCTCGGTGCCGACCTGCGCCGCTTCCGGCGCGACCGGCGCGGCTTCGCCGCCGAGCCACGCCGGCACGGCCTCGGGCACGCGCGGGAACAGCTCGAGCTCGGCGGCCCAGTCGGCGTCGTCCGGCTGGCTGCCCGGCGCGAACGGCTCGGTGCCGTCGAACCAGATGCGGCGGTCGTAGTTGTAGTCCACCTCGAAGTCGCCGTCGGCCGTGACCGTGAACTCCGCCGAGAACCAGGTGCCGCCCTGCTCGTGCACCATGGTGCGCTTGAGCTCGAGGAAGGCCGAGGGCAGGTCGCGCGGCATCGCCGGGCGGCTCTCGCCACCGTCGGCCGCGACGAGGCGGCCGATGGCGAGGCTCTCGCCCGATACGCGCGCCCAGAGGTAGACGATCCGCTCGCCGCCCAGGGCGCGCAGCACCGTATAGAGGTTGCCGGCGATCTCGGTCTGCAGGGCGTGGGCCTTCTCGACGTCCACGGGGTCCTCTCGGTGTTCGGGTTCAGACGCGGGCGAGCACGGCGGCCACGGTGGGCGCATCCGGTCGCTCGAGCACGGTGACGGGGTCGCCGGCCTCGACCGCGCCGGTGCGCAGCACGCGCAGGTACGCGCCGGGGCGGCCGGCCGCGGCGAAGCGGCGCACCCAGCCCCGTTCATCCGCTCCCCCGACCCAGCGGGCGAAGGTGGCGCAGGGCGTGCGCGGCATGGTCACCTCGACCTCGACGGTGCCGCCGATGCGCCAGCGCTCGCCGATCGCGGCACCGCTGACGTCGACGCCGTCGAGGCGCAGGTTCTCGCCGAACCAGCCGGGCGGCAGCTCGCGGCCGAGCTCGGCGGCCCAGTGCTCGGCGTCCTCCTGCGCATAGGCGTAGAGGGCCTTCTCGTCGCCGCCGTGGTGCTTGCGGTCGACCTGCACGTCGGCGTAGAGGCCGAAGCGCTTGACCGCGACCGGCCCCTCGACGGGGCGCTTGTCGATCGCGGTGGTGCCCACCGTGCCCGCATCGGAGCGCAGCTGATGCACGACGCAGGCGGCGAGGAGGCTGGGCATGGACACAGGTTAGCCCGCGCCGCCGCCGAGCGGATCGGAGGCGACGTCCAGCCTGTGCGCCGCGTTCGGGGGATGCACGGCCGGTACGGTGGCTCGGTGATGCGCCGCACCCGAACCGTCCTGTTCGCCCCGATCGCCGCCGTGGCGCTGCTCGCGGCCGGCTGCACCGGCACCGCGGAACCCGCCCCGGCGCCCGACGGACCGGTCGAGACGCGGGTGCCGGAGCAGGAGCTGACCGTGCTCGCCGCCGGCGAGGACGCCGAATCGGAGTCGGTCGCGGCCAGCGCCGCGCTCTTCGCCGGCTCGCCCGCCGCCGTGGTCGCCCCCGCGGACGACCCCGCCGCTCAGGTGGGTGCCGCAAGCGTCGCCGTGCACCTGCGCGTACCGCTGCTGCTCGACGATGGCGAGCGCGGCGAAGACGACCCGTTGCTGAGCGAGCTCGACCGGCTGGGCGCCGGGTTCGTGCTCGCCCTCGGGGTCGACGGCCCGGCATCGGACGGCGAGGACGCCGCGAGCGACGCCCTCGGCGAGGGCCGCGACCTGACCTCCGTGCCGCTCGACCGCGGGCGGCTGCAGGAGCTGCTCGGCGACGACGTCGAGCTCGTCGAGGCCGGCGACGCACCCGTGGCCGGGCTCGCCGCCCTCGACGACGGCACGGCGCTCATCGACTCGGCCACGCCGGAGGCCGGTGACGACGGATCGAGCCGCGCGCCCCTCCCTCCGCTCGACGGCATCGAGGCGGGCGAGCCGCTCGGCGACGTGACGGGCGTGGCGACGGAGGAGGCCGCCTCCGTGCCGGCCGTGGCCACCGCGCGGGCCGCCGGCGTGCCGATCACGGTGCTGGCGGCGGATGCGCCGAACCCGCAGGACTCCCCCGACGCGATCGCCGCGCTGAGCGCCGACGGCGTCACGACGCGGCTCGCGATCGGGCCGGCGCTGGCCGCCGAGCGGCAGCTGGAGTGGAAGGTCGCCTCGTCGGCGACCGGTGCGCAGCTGCCCGGTGGCGGGCAGCGCATGTTCCCCGACCACATGATGGTGGCCATGTACGGCACGCCCGGCGCCCCAGTGCTCGGAATCCTCGGCGAGCAGGACGTCGAGGCGAGCGTGGCCCGCGCGGCCGGCTACGCCGCGCAGTACCAGCCGCTCACCGACCGCACGGTCATCCCCGCCTTCGAGATCATCGCGACTGTCGCCTCCGGCAGCGCCGGCGGCGACGGCAACTACTCGAACGAACTCGACGCGGAGGCCTTCGTCCCCTGGATCGAGGCCGCGGGGGCCGCCGGGCAGTACGTCGTGCTCGACCTGCAGCCGGGCCGCAGCGATTTCCTCGAGCAGGCGAAGGCCCTCGAGCCGCTGCTGCGCTACCCCTGGGTCGGTCTCGCGCTCGACCCCGAGTGGCGCCTCGGCCCCGACCAGACCCACCTCGTGCAGATCGGCTCGGTGGGCGCCGACGAGGTCAACCGGGTCGGCGACTGGCTGGCGGAGCTGACCGTGGCGCACGATCTGCCGCCGAAGCTCTTCGTGCTGCACCAGTTCCGCTACAGCATGCTGCCCGACCGCGAGCGCATCGTGACAGACCGCCCCGAGCTCGAGACGCTCGTGCACATCGACGGGCAGGGCGGTCAGCCCGCCAAGCAGGCCACCTGGGGCGCGCTGACGCAGGAGACCGAGCAGCAGGACTTCTGGTGGGGCTGGAAGAACTTCATCGACGAGGACCAGCCCATGCTGACCCCGCAGGAGACCATGACGCAGGTCTCGCCGACGCCCGACCTGATCACCTACCAGTAGCGCCGTCAGGCCTGGATGACGGCGAGCACATTGCCGGCGGGGTCGCGGATCCACCCGATGTCCGGTCCGCCGCCCATGCCGCGGGCGATGCCCAGGTCATCGGTCTCCAGTTCGTCGTCCGCGTAGATCTTCGTCTCCACGCCCTTCGCGCGCAGGTCGCGCATGGCGGCGTCGATGTCGGCGACCGGGAAGTTGAGGATCGTGAACGACGCGGGCTCGTGCACCTCCTTGCCGTAGACGAACACGCTGTGCCCGTTCGGGAAGTGCAGGTCGAGGAAGCCCATCTCGTTGGTGCGCACGTCGACGCCCAGCACGTCTTCGTAGAATGCGCGGGCCGCGGGGATGTCGTCGACGGCGAATCCGCTGAAGGCCTGGTCGGTGCTGAACATGTCGTCCTCGTCTCGCGCTCGTCATCGAACGGTCGCTCGCCTGCCGCGGCCGGAAAGGATGTGTACGCTGTCCACAATGACACAGGGTGCCGTCGTGGACAAGACGCGATGAGCGACGCCCCGGCACGGTCCAGCTACCGGCACGGCGACCTGCGGCAGGCGCTCATCGACGCCGCGCTCGACATGGCCCGTCAGGGCGGACCGGATGCGGTCGTGCTGCGTGAGGCCACCCGTCGCGCCGGCGTCTCCCCCAACGCCGCCTACCGGCACTTCGCCGACCGGCGGGACCTGCTCGAGGCGGCCAGCGCATCCGCTCAGGGCCTGGCGGCGGATGCGATGGAGGACGCGCTCGAGGCGGTCCACGGCACCGGCGACCCCGCCGTCGACGCCCGGCTGCGGGTCGGCGCGGTCGGCCGCGGGTACCTGGCGTTCGCACGCCACGAGCCCGGCCTGTTCCGCACCGCGTTCACCGTGCCGAACGATCTGAGCCGGGCCTTCGACGCCGACAAGGCCGGCCGTCGCGGGCGCACCCCGTTCCAGGTGCTCGCCGAGTCCCTCGACGCACTGCACGCTGCCGGGGTCCTCCCCGACGAGCGCCGCCAGGGTGCCGAGCTGCTCGCCTGGTCGACGGTGCACGGCCTCGGCATGCTCGCGCTCGACGGCCCGCTGCGCGGCCTCACCGACGAGATGCTCGACGGCGCCACCGAGCGGCTGCTGCTCATGGTCGATCGCGGGCTCTGAGCGCGTCGACTCTCGAGAACGCCGTCCCCGCAATCCCTGGCGCGGTCCGAGTGCCACGACCGCGGTGACCGCCGCGCCCCGGAGTCGCGGGCGGCGGAGACGACCGCGTGCGGCGCTGGGAAGTCGGCGGCACCGAACACCGAGGAGCCGTACGCCGTGCTCGAGGCCGCGATCAGGCCGGCGGATGCGCAGCGGACGCGAGCCCGCTCGCCGCGGAACGCCAAAGAGCGCCCCCGTTCGGATGCACGAGCACGAGCTCGCCGGCGAGGTCGACGACGACGGTCATCTCAGCGGGGCAGCACGACCCAGCTGCGGGCGCCGCCCGTCGGCGCCTCATCGATGCCGATCGTGCCGCCGTGAGCGTCGACGATGCGGCGGCAGGTCGACAGCCCGATGCCGAGCCCCGTCGGCTCGGCGGTGGTGCCCCGCTCCATGAGCTCGAAGACGCGCTCGCGCTGCCCGGCCGGCACGCCGGGCCCGTTGTCGTCGACCGTGAGGCGCAGGGCGCCCGGCATCGTCTCGGCCCGCACGAGCACGCGCGGAACGCGGCCGTCGGCCCAGGTGAACTTGATGGCGTTGCCGACGAGATTCTGCAGCATCGCCCGCAGCAGCGTCGGGTCGCCGATGAGGTCGACGTCGGCGTCGACCGCGAGTTCCGCGCCCGTGCCGACGATCTCGCCCTGCAGGTCATCGCGCACGGCCTCGACCAGTTCGTCGAGCGCGACGGGCTCACGCCGAGGCAGGGCGCCCCCGAGCTTGGCGAAGACGAGCAGGTCGTCGATGAGCGCCGACATCCGCTCGGCTGCGGCCTCGGCCCGGTCGAGGGCGGCCGCAGCCTGCGGGGCGTCGGCGAGCTCGGGACTGTCGGCGGCGAGCTCGACGAAGCCCGCGATGGCGGCGAGCGGGTTGCGCAGGTCGTGGCTGACCTGCGCGGCGAAGCGCCCGAGCTGCTCGTTGGAGCACTGCAGCTCGCGGCCGATGCGGCGGAGCTCCAGCGCGTCGACGACCTGATCGGCGAGCGTGTCGAGGGCGAGTCGCTGCGCGACCGTCAGCTCACGGGGCTGCTCGTCGAACACGCAGAGCGTGCCGATCGCGACCCCTCCGGCGTGACCAGCGGGCTCGAGGCGTAGAAGCGCACGTTCGCGATCTCGCCCGAGACGAAGGGGTTCGCCGCCCAGCGCTCGTCCTCGCTCGCGTCGCGCACGACCCGCAGCTTGGGGTCGTCGAGGGTCACCGCGCACATCGAGTCCTCGCGCGAGCAGATGGTCGGCTCGAGACCGACCGCGGCGATCTGGTGCTGATGCCGCTCGTCGATGATGTTCACGACCGCCGTCGGAACCCCGCAGAGGGCGGCGGCGACCTGCGCGAGGCCGTCGAGGTCGAGCATCCGCGGTCCGTCGGTGAGGTCGTAGGCGGCGATCGCCTCGCGGCGGGCGGTCTCGAGGGCAGCGGGCACGACGGTCCTTCCGAGCGGGGTGACCTCCGAGATTACCGAAGAACGGCGCTTTCGTGAGGATTCCTCCCCGGCGCGGTGCCGTCAGAGCTTCGCGGAGCGGGCGCGCAGCACGGAGTAGACGCCGTAGGCCACGAAGCCGGCACCCACCAGCACGAGCAGCACCTGGCCGAACGGCAGCCCCGCGACGGTCTGCAGCGCCACGTCGATGCCGCCCGCCTGCTCCGGGTCGGCGGCCACGGCGCCGACGATCCAGACCACGCCGAGCACCGCGAGCGCGACACCGCGAGCGATGTAGCCGATCGTGCCGGTCAGCTCGACCACGCGCTCTGCCGAGCCCGACGGCGACACGTCCTCGAGGAACTTCTTGCGCGCGCCCTTGACGATCGAGTACCCGGCGACGCCGAGGATGCCCAGGCCGACCAGCACGAGCAGCACGATCCCGCCGGGCAGCGCGGCGATCGCGGAACCCTGCGATCCGCCGGAACCGCCGCCGGCGCCCAGCACCGTGCGCACGGCGAGCACGCCGATGGCGCCGTACGCGACGCCCTTGCCGAGGTCCTTGAGCCGGTGCGCCCAGCGCTCCTTGTCGTCCGAGCCGGTCGCGAGCACGCCCGAGGCGAGGTACCAGACGGCGAGGATGAGCAGGCCCACGCCGACGATCCACAGCAGCGCCGCTCCGAACGGCGCCCCGGCGAGCTGCCGCAGCGCACCCTGCTGACTGGCCTGACCGGCATCGCCGCCGCCGACCGCCACGCTCACGGCGATCACGCCGACCAGTCCGTTGACGACACCGCTCGCGGCGAAGCCGATGCGCGCACCGGCACGCATCGCGGTCGTGTTGCGGGCTCGCGAGGCGGCACCCTTGGGGTTCGTGCTCATGCCTCCACGGTAGGGAGGCGGGCATCCGCGCGACCGAGCCGCCAGCGCGCGCCCAGCGAGCAGCGGGGTCCCGGCCGCAGCAGCGGATGGGACCCCGGCACGAGCGGATGCGGTCAGGCCGCGTGCTTCTCCACGTGCGCGGCGAAGGCCTTCAGCCAGTCGATGAGGAACTGCTCGGTGCCCGGGTTCGTCACGTTGCCCTCGTCGTCGACGAGGCCCTCGGTGAAGTGGATGTACGCCTCGGGCTGCGCGAGCTCGGGCGAGGCCGCGAAGGAGAGGATGCTGCGCAGGTGCTGCTGGGCCACCGCGGTGCCGATGGCGCCGATCGAGGCGCCGATGACGGCGGAGGGCTTGCCGGCGAAGGAGTTGGTGCCCCAGGGGCGGCTCGCCCAGTCGATGGCGTTCTTCAGCACGCCCGGGATCGAGCGGTTGTACTCGGGGGTCACGATGAGCACGGCGTCGACGGACTCGATGGAGGCCTTGAGCGCCTTGCCCGACTCCGGGTAGTCGGCGTCGTAGTCGGCGCTGTAGTGCGGCAGCTCGGCGATCGGGATGTCGCGCAGCTCGAGGCCCGCCTGCGGGGCGAGCTCGGCCAGGGCCCTGGCGAGCTTGCGGTTGATGGAGGTGCTGGCGATGCTGCCGACGATGGTTCCGACGGTGTAGGTCACGGTGATCCTTCTGAGGCTTCGCGCATCCGCGACGGATGCGTCCTGCTGCGCGCCGGAGGCGCGGAGCGCCGGTGGCGCCCGTGGGCTGAACCCGCCATCGTCCCGATTCATTCCGACGCATGGAGGTCGGTCGGCCCACCTCCCGCGACGGTGACACGGTACCCCCGCCCCAGGACATGTGCTTAGGGTGGAACGGATGAAGCCGCTCACTCCCGAGGAGATCCGCTCCTCCATCGTCAACGCCAGCGAGGCGGAGATCGCGGCGATGCCGCTGCCCGGACTCCACGAGGTGCTCTGGGACGAGCGCGAGTTCCTCGGCTGGCTCGACCCGTCCACCCGCCGTCGCGGCTACCTCGTGCACTGGGACGGCGACCGCCCCGTGGGTGTGATGCTGCGCTCGGTGGAGCCGCGCAAGGGCGCCGCGACGGCCGCGATCTGCTCGCTATGCCGCACCCAGCAGCCCTACACGCAGGTCGTGCTCTTCACCGCAGCGCGCGCCGGCGAGGCCGGCGAGAACGGCAACACCGTGGGCAACTACATCTGCGCCGACCTGGCCTGCTCCATGATCATCCGCATCACACCGGGGCAGAGCACCATGCATCCGAGCGACCTGGTTCGCCAGCGCTCCGAGCGGCTCACGGAGCGGGTCAACGGCTTCACCGGCGAGATCCGCCGCGTCCCGTGATCGACGTCCTCATCGGCGTCGGCGTGGTGCTCGGGCTCCTCGCGGTGATCGTCGCCTTCGTCCGCTGGGACCATCGCCATCCCGAGTCGCGGCCCCGCGGCGGGGTCGGCCCGATGGGCGAGATCTTCCAGCCCACGAACCACCAGGCGCAGGCGCAGTGGGAGGAGCAGCAGCGAGCCCCCGCGCCGCCGCCGCTGCCCGGAGACCCGCCGCACGCTGAGGACCCGCTGCGCGACCCGCGCTGAATCGGCGTGCTCCGCCGACGATCGGGCCGAGCGGTGACCGCGGTCAGGCCCGACGCGGGCGAGCGGCGCGCCGCACGATCGCGGCGATGACCCGCCAGCCGACCAGGAAGGCCGCGAGCACCACCGCGGTCACCACGATGAAGCTCGGCTCGGCGCCCTGGCCGTTCGCGAGGCGCAGCAGGATGCCGCCACCGACCGTGACCGCCCAAACGATGAAGCCCGTGCGCAGCACCGCGGCGGGCGCCTGCCATCCGGCGGTGATCAGCCAGCCCACGAGCAGCGGCACGAGGAAGGGCCAGTAGGTCTGCCAGGCACCGGCGAGCGGCTCGTCGTGACTGCTCCGCCCGATCAGCACGAAGGCCAGCAGCAGGGCCGCGTCGAGGAGCAGGGATGCGAGGGCGCGCATCCCGCCAGCCTATGCCCGGCCCCCTGCCCGATCCCTCGGAGGGCACCCAGACTGCGCTCCTAGCGTGGGCTGGTCCCGAACGAAGGAGCACTCCCCTGATGCAGTCCATCTACACCGCTGCGGCCACCTCCACCGGCGATGGCCGCTCCGGTCACGTGCGCAGCGTCGACGGCCTCGTCGACACCGACCTCGCGGCCCCCACCGAGATGGGCGGGCCCGGCGGCGCGCCCAATCCCGAGGTCTTCTTCGCCGCCGGCTACGCGGCCTGCTTCCACTCCGCGCTCAGGGCCGCGGGCAAGCAGCTCGACATCGCCGTCGAGGATTCGGCGGTCACGGCCGAGGTGAGCATCGGCGAGCGCGAGGGCGGCTTCCAGCTGGCCGTCGTGCTGAACGTCGAGCTCGGCGGCATCAGCCGCGAGGAGGCGCAGCGGGCGGCCGAGCTGGCGCACACCATCTGCCCCTACTCGCACGCGACGCAGGGCAACATCGACGTGCAGCTGGCCGTCGACGTGGCCTGAGCGCAGTCGCTCCGGAGGGCGCGCACCGCATCGCGGGGCGCGCCCTCCGCCGTGCGCGCCTACGCTCGGGGCATGGCGACGCGACTGCTGCTGCTGGCCGACACCCACCTGCCGAAGCGCGCGCGTCGGCTGCCCGACGAGGTCTGGGCTGCGGTCGACGCCGCCGACCTGGTCGTGCACGCCGGCGACTGGGTCGAGACCTCCCTGCTCGACGAGCTCGAGGCTCGCGCGCCGGTGCTCGGCGTCTGGGGCAACAACGACGGCAGCGAGCTGCGCGCCCGGCTGCCCGAGGTGGCCCGGCGCACCGTCGAGGGCGTGCGGATGGAGGTCGTGCACGAGACCGGCGCGGCGCAGGGGCGGGAGCGCCGCTGCGAGGCCGCGCATCCGGACGCCGACGTGCTCGTGTTCGGCCACAGCCACATCCCGTGGGACACGGTGTCGCCCGGCGGCCTGCGCCTGCTCAACCCCGGCTCGCCGACCGACCGCCGGCGTCAGCCGCACCGCACCTACATGACCGCGACCGCCGTCGATGGCGCGCTGCACGAGCTGGTGCTGCACCGGATGGAGGGACCGGTCGGCTAGAGCGCGGTGATCGCGCGGGCGACCGGGTCCCAGTGGCGGGCGGCGACGAGCAGCGCGGGCGCGATGCTCGTGCGAGCGGATGGGACGCGGTGCTGCGATGCCACGGAAGCGGCCGGTTCAGCGGCGGGCGCGGGCTCGTCGCCGAGCGCCGCGAGCGCCTCCGGCAGCTGCGTCAGGCGCAGGCGCCGCGCCAGGGTGACGTGGGGCGTCCAGGCGCCGGGCGCCGTCAGCGGATCGACCTCGCCGAGCCCCTCGTGGAGGCGCGCGTGCAGCGCCAGCAGCTCGGCGCTCGGAACGACCGCGCGGGCGAGCACGCGCCGCTCCCCTCGCCGAAGAGCAGCAGGCCGCCGAAGCGCACCGGCAGGGGCAGCGGGCTCCAGAGCTCCGTCGGCGGCGGCTCGAGGCGCGGCCCCGCGGCCAGGGTCACATGCGGCGCGTTGCTCGGGGCGGTGTGCGCGCCGAGGCTCGACAGGCCGGCCGCCTGCAGGCGGCGCCAGTCCTCGCGGACGCCCGCCTCCGCATCCGCGTCCAGCAGCAGCTCGATGCTCTGCGCGGGGATGCGGCCCATGCCGGTCACGGCCGTAGCAGCAGGTAGAGCGCGCCGACGACGGTGAGCGCGATCACGATGCTCTCGAATCGCGCCTGGTCGATGCGCTTCGCGACCCACAGTCCGACGACGGCGCCGATGCAGACCAGCGGGGCGAGCAGCAGGTCGAGCCAGAGCCCCTCGGGGGTGATGAGGCCGAGCCCTGCCGAGAACGGCACCTTCGACACGTTCACGAGGAAGAAGAACCAGGCGCCGGTGCCGAGGAACTGCTTGACCGGGAAGCGCGCGGCGATGAAGTACATCGACATGACGGGTCCCGCGGCGTTCGCGACCATCGTGGTGAAGCCGCCGAGCCCGCCGTAGACCGCGGCGGCGACCCGCTGCGGCGGCTGGTGCTCCACGACGGCACGCTGCGCGCGACGGCGCAGCAGCGTGATGGCGATGACCGCGAGCAGGATGCCGCCGATGACGCGGCGGGCGACCACGTCGTCGGCGACGGCCAGGAAGAGCACGCCGAGTCCGAGCCCGATGACGACGGCGGGTGCGAGGCGCAGCAGCATGCGCCACTCGACGTGCCGGCGGTAGGCGATGATCGCGAACACGTCCGCGAGGATCAGCAGCAGCAGCAGGGTCCCGGTCGACTCCTTCGCCGGCAGCACGGCCGCGAACACCGCGATCGAGACGGTGCCGACTCCGGGCAGGCCGGTCTTCGAGATGCCGACGACGAAGGCGCTGACCGCGAGCAGCGCCCACGCGACCGCGGGAAGCTCAGGCAGCACGGCGGTGCGCGAGGACGGGGCGGGGCATCAGACCAGGCTAGTCCCGCGCGGGCCCGGTGCCGGGCGCTGGGTGCCGGGTGCCGGGTGCCGAATGCAGTGGATCGCGGGTGTCGGAGCTGGGGCGACCCCGCCGATCCGGGGCCCGGGCGACAGATGACTGCATTCGGCATCGGAGGTGGGCCGCATCCGCTCGCCCGCATCCGCTCGGACGACGAACGCCCCGGCCTCGCGGTCGGGGCGTTCGCTGCGTTCGGGGCGGGTTATGCCTGGGCGCGCTCGAGGACGAGCTCGCGGACGCGGGCGGCGTCGGCCTGTCCCTTCATCGCCTTCATGACCGCGCCGATGACGGCTCCGGCGGCCTGCACCTTGCCGTCGCGGATCTTCGCGAGCACGTCGGGCTGCGACGCGAGCGCCTCGTCGATGGCGGCGATGAGCGCGCCGTCGTCCGAGACGACCTTGAGGCCGCGGGCCTCGACGATCTCGGCCGGGGTGCCCTCGCCGGCCACGACGCCCTCGAGCACCTGGCGGGCCAGACGGTCGGTGAGATCGCCGCCGTCGACGAGCGCGACGATCTCGGCGATCTGCTGCGGGGTCGCCAGCGTCGCCGGCTCGACCTGCTGGGCGTTGGCGATGCGGCTCAGCTCGCCCATCCACCACTTGCGCGCGGCGGTCGCGGAGGCGCCGGCGGCGACGGTCTCCTCGACCTCGACGAGCAGGCCCGAGTTGACGATGTCCTGGAACTCCTGGTCGCCGAAGCCCCACTCCGTCTTCAGGCGGCGGCGCAGCGCGGCCGGCGGCTCGGGCAGTGCGGCGCGCAGCTCCTCGATGAGCTCGGCGCTCGGCTCGACCGGCAGCAGGTCGGGCTCGGGGAAGTAGCGGTAGTCGTCGGCGTCGGACTTCGGGCGGCCGGCGCTGGTCACGCCGGTGTCCTCGTGCCAGTGGCGGGTCTCCTGGATGATCGAGCCGCCGTTCGACAGGATCGCCGCCTGGCGCTGGATCTCGTAGCGCACCGCGCGCTCGATCGAGCGGAGCGAGTTGACGTTCTTGGTCTCGGTACGGGTGCCGAGCTTCTCCTGGCCACGGGGGCGGAGGGAGACGTTGGCGTCGCAGCGGAGATTGCCGCGCTCCATCCGCGCCTCGCTGATGCCGAGAGCGCGCACGATGTCGCGGATCGTGGCCACGTAGGCCTTCGCGATCTCGGGCGCGCGGTGCTCGCCGCCGAAGATCGGCTTCGTGACGATCTCGACCAGGGGCACGCCCGCGCGGTTGTAGTCGACGAGCGAGTACTCGGCGCCCTGGATGCGGCCGGTGGCGCCGCCGACGTGGGTCAGCTTGCCCGCATCCTCCTCCATGTGCGCGCGCTCGATCGGCACGGTGATGACGGTGCCGTCCTCGAGCTCGACGTCGAGCAAGCCCTCGAAGGCGATCGGCTCGTCGTACTGGCTGATCTGGTAGTTCTTCGCCAGGTCGGGGTAGAAGTAGTTCTTCCGCGCGAAGCGCGAGCTCGGCGCGATCTCGCAGCCGAGCGCGAGGCCCAGGCTGATCGAGTAGCGCACGGCCTTCTCGTTGACCACCGGCAGGCTGCCGGGCAGGCCGAGGCAGACCGGGGTGATCTGCGTGTTCGGTTCGGCGCCGTGGTTGCCCTTGGCGGCGGGGTTCGGAGCACTCGAGAACATCTTCGTCTCGGTGCTCAGCTCGACATGCACCTCGAGGCCGATCACCGGCTCGTAGAGGTCGAGTGCCTTGTCGAAGTCCATGAGTTCTGCTGCGCGTGCCACGGGTCGATCCTATCGGGGGTGCGATCGTCGGTCGGTCGGTCGAGGTGAAGGGGCGGGACGGATGGCCCGCACCGGTGCTGGGAGCCGGATACGCACCGGCGCGGGCCATGCGTCCCCGGGTTCCCGGGGCATGGAGCGTCGATGCGGCGGTGAGGTCTCCCGAGTGCCGGCGGAGCTGGAAGGCGCGGGGCGCGCCGCGACCCGCTGCGCGGGGCCGGCGCGACCCGCTGCGCGGGCCCGGCGGATCGGGCTCGCCCTCAGCACAGTCCGCCGCACCCGACATCCCGCACCCCCATCCCTCCTCAGCTGTCGCCGAAACGACGGAGATCGGGCGGTGCCGCGCGCCGCCGACCCCGGATTCTCGGGGGTGCACAACGACGCGGGGATCCGAGCAGCGCTGATCTCCGTCGTTTGGCGAAAGGCCGGGGCGGAGGGGCGGGGCACGCGGGACGGGGCGCGGGCGGGACGGAAGGGATGGGCTGCGGGCGGGCGGGGGCGTGCGACTGTGCCCGCGCGGCGGTCACGGGCGCGGGCGGCGGGTGCTCCAGAGGGCGAGGGCGATGAGGAGGGGCTGGCCGAAGAGGCGCACGAAGCGCTTCATGTCGGTGTCGAGGCCGAAGGCGCTGCGGCGCTCGGCGAACTGCGACAGGTTGCCCGGGAAGATCGCCGCGAAGAAGAGTGCAGCGAGATTACCGACCCGGCGGCGCTGGCTCGTCGGTGCGAGCAGCAGCGCCGAGCCGAGGCCGATCTCGGCCACTCCGGAGGCGACCACGGTCGTGTCGACGTCGAGCGGCACCCAGTCGGGCACCTGGGCGCGGAAGGCCTTGCGGGCGAAGGTGAGGTGGCTGGTGCCGGCGAACACGAGCGCCGAACCGAGCAGGATGCGGCCGACGGTGCGGCGACGGGATGCGGTCATGCAACGAGCCTGCCGCAGGCGGCCGCGTTCCCGCATCCGCTCGCCTGCATCCCGCCCGAGAACTGGCGCGCACACCGCCCGGCAGGCCCTCGGCCCTCGGGCCGCTCCAACCGCTCCAACCGCTCCAACCGCTCCAACCGCTCCAACCGCTCCAAAACCACGGAGATTTTCACAACACACCGAGCATCCCGGAACGACTCGCGGGTAACGGGCTCAAAAGTCCTTCATTTTGGGGCCCGGAGGGCCTGAGGCCCGGAGGGCCTGGGGCTCAAGGGCCGTAGGGCTGCGCGGGAGTGCGGAGGAGCGGATGCGGGAAGGGCCGGACCGCTACAGCGGGAGGGCGAAGCAGAGGGACTTCGGCATCGTGGCCGCGTAGGGCTCGTACACCGGGATCTCCTCGAAGCCGAGCTTGCGGTAGAGCGCCACCGACTCCGGCTGGTTCCAACCGGTCTGCAGGATCAGGCGCGAGGCCCCGTGATCGCGAGCCGAGGCTACGATGCCGGCGAGCAGCGCCGTCGCGACGCCGCGACCGCGGGCCGACGGCGCGACGATGAGGCGCTTGGCCTCCCACTCGTCGCGCAGCGGGCGCAGGGCCACGTGACCGATCGGGGTGCCGTCCGGGTCGAGCGCGAGCAGCACGGTCACGATCTCGTCCGGGTCGACGGAGAGGGCCGCGGTGCGCTCCTCGGTGACCGCGATCTCCTCGTCAACGTGCGGATAGCGCGTGGCCATGTCCGCATCCATGACGGCGCGCAGGGCGATGGCCCGCGCATCCGACCAGGCGACCGGCTCGATGGTGAAGTCGGGCAGCACGTGGGCGTCGGAGAACCAGCTCGCGAAGTCGGAGCCGGGGGCCACGGCGCTCAGATCGCCCCCTCGGAGACGGCCAGCATCGACGATGCCGAGAGGTCGGGCGCCTGCGAGAGCAGCGGGCCGCCCCAGCGGTCCTCGAGCAGCTGCTCGAGCGCCGCGCCGACCGTGTACAGGCGAGCGTCCTCGCGAGCCGGCGCCATGAACTGGATGCCGACCGGCAGTCCGTCCTCGGGCGCGAGACCCATCGGCAGGCCGATGCCGGGCACGCCGGCGAGGTTCGCGGGGATGGTCGTGATGTCGTTGAGGTACATCGCCAGCGGGTCGTCGAGCTTCTCGCCGAGCTTGAACGCCGTGGTCGGCGCGGCCGGCGAGACCAGCACGTCGGCCTGCGCGAACGCGGCCGAGAAGTCCTGCTGGATGAGCGTGCGCACCTTCTGCGCGCTGCCGTAGTAGGCGTCGTAGTAGCCGGCGCTCAGCGCGTAGGTGCCCAGGATGATGCGCCGCTTGACCTCGTCGCCGAGGCCCGCCTCGCGGGTGGCCGCCATGACCTGCTCGACCGTGCCGCCGCCCTCGGGGGTGACGCGCAGGCCGAAGCGCACGCTGTCGAACTTGGCCAGGTTACTCGAGGCCTCCGCCGGCAGGATCAAGTAGTACGCAGCGACCGCGTACTCGAAGTTGGGAGCGCTGACCTCGACGATCTCGGCGCCGGCGTCGGCGAGCAGCTCGAGCGACTCGCGGAAGCGCTGCGTCACGCCGGCCTGGAAGCCCTCGCCGTCGGCGATCTGCTTGACCACGCCGACGCGCAGGCCCTTGAGCGAGCCGTCGCGCCGGCCCGCACGGGCGGCCTCGGCGAAGGACGGCCAGGCGCCCGTCAGCGAGGTGGAGTCCTTGGGGTCGTGGCCGCCGACGACGTCGTGCAGCAGCGCCGAGTCGAGCACGGTGCGGCTGACGGGGCCGACCTGGTCGAGCGAGCTCGCCAGAGCGATGGCGCCGTAGCGCGAGACGCCGCCGTAGGTGGGCTTGACGCCCACCGAGCCGGTGACCGCGGCGGGCTGGCGGATCGAGCCGCCGGTGTCGGAGCCGAGGGCGAAGGGCGCCTCGAAGGCCGCGACGGCCGCGGCCGAGCCGCCGCCGGAGCCGCCGGGGATGCGTTCGAGGTTCCACGGGTTGCGGGTCGGGCCGAACGCGGAGTGCTCGGTGGAGGAGCCCATCGCGAACTCGTCCATGTTGGTCTTGCCGAGCGCGATGAGGCCGGCGGCCTTCATCCGCTCGACCACCGTCGCGTCGTACGGCGGTACCCAGCCCTCGAGCATCCTCGAACCGGCCGTGGAGGGCATGCCGATCGTGCAGAGCACGTCCTTGATGGCCACGGGCACGCCCGCGAGCTCGGGCAGCCGCTCGCCCGCGGCGCGCTTCGCGTCGATCGCCGAGGCCTCGGCGAGCGCCGCGTCATTGACGTGGAGGTACGCGTGCACGTCGCCGTCGACCGCGGCGATGCGGTCGAGGTGGGCCTGCGTGGCGTCGACGGAGCTGATCTCGCCCTTGCCGAGGGACGCGGCGAGCTCGGCGGCGCTGAGGCGCGTCAGGTCGCTCACTGCTCCTCCCCCAGGATCGCGCTGACCTTGAACCGCGAGCCGTCGTGCTCGGGCGCACCGGCGACGGCCTGCGCCGCGGTGAGGGTCTCGGTGGGCACGTCGTCGCGGTAGACGTTGACGAGCGGGATGGGGTGGCTGGTCGCGACGACGTCGGGCCCGGCAGCGCGCTGCACGATGGCCACGTTGTCGACGATCGCGCCGAGCTCGCCGGCCAGGCGGCCGAGCTCATCCTCGGTCAGGGCGATGCGGGCGAGGCCGGCGAGGTGCCGCACCTGCTCCGTGCTGAATTCGGACATGCCACTCCACGGTCGAGGGGTCGGGGGAACCCTGCGAGTCTACGGTCAGACGGCGATGAGCGCCGCCGAGACCGCGGTCATCACGACGACCTGCGCCACCGCGGCGACACGCGCGCCGCGGCTCTCGGGCAGCGTCGGCAGCCCGCGCCAGCGCAGCACGAGCAGGGCCGCGCCGGCGGCGGCGATCGCGACGGGCAGCATCCAGAGCACGTTCGGCACGGCGGTCCAGACGACGACGCGGTGGGCCACGACGAGGCCGAAGAGCGCCCAGGAGGCCTGCGCGAGCCCGTCGAGGCGGTTGCGCGCACCCTTCGTGCGACCGGCGGCGGCGAGCGAGAACATCACGGCGTAGCCGGCGGCGATGCCCAGGCCGATGAGGCTGGGCAGCAGCTCGCTCACGAGAGCAGCCCCTCGGCGATCGCGTCCACCGAGGCGGTGGAGGCGCCGAGCACCACCGCGAGCCGGTCGGACGCCGGGTCGTAGGCGACCATGCTCGAGAAGCCGCCCGTGCCGCCGTTGTGCCAGAGCAGGCCGTCGGCGTCGGTGTGCCAGCCGTAGCCGATGCGCTGGTCGCCGCCCGCATCCGCTCGGGGCTCCGTCGCGGACGAGCCGGGAGCCTCGCCACGCACGGTCGCGACGGCGTAGGCGGCGAGGTCCGGCGCGGTGGCGCGCACGCCGCCCGCCGGCCCGTAGCCGTCGTCGGCCCAGGCGTCGGCGACGCGGCCGGATGCGGTGAAGCCCAGCGGCGCATCCGCTGCGACCTCGCCGCCCGGGTAATGGGTCGCATCGAGCGCGAGCGGTTCGATGAGGCGTGAGCGGATGAGGTCGCCGTAGTCGGTGCCGGCCGCCGCGGCGAGCGCGTGGCCGAGGAGGGCCGCGCCGAGGTTGGAGTACTCGTAGGAGCCGCGGCCCTCCACCGAGCTGCTGCTGGCGGCGACCGCCACGTCGCGGGCCGTCGTGCCCGCGTAGGGGTCGGCGGCGGTGAACTGCGCGAGCATCGCGCGCAGCATCAGACCCGGCTCGGCGGGCAGCCGCGGCAGGCCGGACGTGTGCGTCGCGAGCTCGAGCAGGGTCACGTCGCCCGCGTCGCCCGTGATCTCGAGCAGGTCGCCGACCCGGGTGCCCTCCTCGACCTCGCCGAGCCCGACGGCGACCGCCAGCAGCGCACCGGTCATCGTCTTCGTGACGGAGCCGATCTCGTACTCGGTGCCGTCGTCGGCTCCCAGGTGCGCGGCGCGCGTCGAGGGCTCCCCGCTGACATCGTCGACCACGACCGCGCTGAGCCGCGGGTGGTAGCCGTCGCCGGCCAGGGCGAGCAGCCGCTCCCCCAGCGCGGTGTCGCCGGTGGCCTCGGTCGGGGTGGCCGGCGGACGGGGCATCGTCAGCAGTCCGGCGGCCAGGACGCCGGCGGCGGCGATGCCGGCGATGATGCGGGCGGGCTTCATGTCGTCCTCCTGTCAGATGCCGCGCGCGGCGGCGATGGTCACGAGCAGGGGCACCAGCCGGCCGGCGGGAACGGTGTAGCGGCCGCGCCCTGGGCGGCGAGCCAGCCGCCGGCGACGAGCTGGCCGAGGTGGTGGTACACCTGCCCGCTCGTGCCGACGCCCTCGAGAGCCCCGAGCTCGGCGGCGGTCGCGGTGCCGCCGACGATCGCCTGCAGCAGGCGCAGGCGCAGCGGATGGGCGAGGGCGGCGAGGGCGGCGGAGCGCTCCGCCCACTCCTCGTCGAGCAGGTCGTCGACGGCATGGCCCTGCTGCCACTCGGCGGCGCCGGCGGGCGTGGACACCGCTCCGGTGAACAGCACCGCGCCGGGCTCCGGAGTGCGGGCCTTGAGGCCCTGCAGCGCCCAGAACGTCCCCGCCTCGACGGCGGCGTCGGGCCCCGCTTCGCCGCGCTGCTCGAGTGCCGCGATCCGGCGCTCGAGGGCGTCCATCCGCTCGTGGTCCATGCGATTACGGTATTCCGTAATTCCGTACAGTTCCTGTGACGCCCGCGGACCGAGCCGGAGCGCGCATCGCTTAAGGTGGTGGCAACCCCCGCTCCGGAAGAGGTCTCGCATGCCCGCGCCCCGCCTGCGCCACGGCGCCCCGGCGCTGCTCGCCGCGGCCGCGCTCGCCCTCGGCGGCTGCGCCGCGACCGGCGACCCGCTCGAGCCGGTGGTCGAGGGGCAGTGGACCCTCGCCGCGGCGACGCGGGGCGGCGGGCAGCTCAACTTCGCCGGCACCACCGTGACGCTCACCGCCGCCGCCGACGGCTTCAGCGGCATCGGCCCGTGCAACGCCTACGGCGCCGCCATCGCCGGCGACACCGCCAACCTCGAGGTGCTGAGCTTGATCCCCGCCGAGGAGACCTGCGACGACGCGGTCATGGAGCTCGAGACGGCCTACTTCGGCCTGCTGCTCGGTGCGACCACGGCGGCGCGCGACAACGGTCAGCTGGTGCTCGCCGGCGACGAGGGCGAGCTGCGCTTCGACCCCGCACCGACCGGCGGAGCAGCGGATGCGCTGGCCGGCACCACCTGGAACCTCCAGTCGGTCACCGCCCAGGGCGCCGAGGTGCCCATCGCACCCGGACCCGACGGCGCGGCCCCCTCGCTGACGTTCGGGGCGGACGGTCGCACGAGCGGCAGCACGGGCTGCCGCGACATCGCGCTCGACTACGCGGTGACGGACGGCCAGGTGCAGTTCGACGGCTTCCCAGCCGAGACCCCGGAGTGCCCCGCAGAGACCGCCGCCCAGGACGACGTGCTCTTCACCCTGCTCGGCTTCGGGTTCCCGGCCGACACCACCGACGGCGTGCTGACCGTCGAGAACGCCGAGTTCGGACTCGTCGCGACGTTCACCTCGTGACGGCCGCACCCTGCGCCGCGCCTCGCCGTGGCTGGTGATCCTCGTCGTCGTGCTGGTGGCGCTGAACCTGCGCGGCCCGATCGTGGCGATCGCGCCGGTCATCGACGCCGTGCAGGCCGACCTGAGTATCGATGCGGGCACCGCGGGCCTGCTGACGAGCCTGCCGATCCTCTGCTTCTCGGTGCTCGTGCCGTTCTCGCTGCTGCTCATCCGGCGGCTGGGCATCGACGCCGCCGTCACGGTGACGCTCGTCGGTGTGGGCATCGGCACCGCGGTGCGCTCGATCGACGGCGTCGGCTGGGCGATCACGGGCACGGTCGTGATCGGTGCCGCCATCACGATCGGCAACGTCGTGCTGCCGGTGGTGATCCGCCGCGACGTGCCGCCCGCGCGCGTGAACCTCGCGACCGGCGTGTACACCGCGGCCCTCAACGTGGGCTCCGCCATCACGTCGCTCGGCACCGCGCCGATCGCCGCGACGCTGGGCTGGCAGCTGGCGGTGCTCGCCTGGATCGCGCTCGCGGTCGTCGCCCTCGTCGCATGGACCCTCTTCGTCGGCCCGCGCCGCGCGGTGCTGCCCGCCGCAGCGCCTGCGCCGGCGACCCAGCCCGCGGCCCCGCCCCGCAGCTGGCGCAGCCTCACCGTGCTGCTCGTCGGCTTCGCCTTCTCGGGGCAGGCGTTCGCCTACTACGCGACGACGGCGTGGGCGCCGACGATCCTGCGGGACGAGACCGGCGCCGACACCGTCTCCGCCGGCGCCAGCGCCTCGCTGTTCCAGCTCGCCGCCGTGATCGGCTCGCTGCTGACGCCGCTGCTGCTGGCCCGCATCCGTCCGCTCGGCACGTTCCTCGTGCTCGGCGTGCTGTGGTCGTCGGTGCCGCTCGGGCTGCTGCTCGCCCCGGAGCTCTGGACGCTGTGGGGCACGCTCGGCGGCATCGCCCAGGGCGGCGGCTTCACGACGGTGTTCGTGGTCATCGTGAGCTTCGCCGTCTCGAACCGGCACGCCGCGGCCCTCAGCGGCATCGTGCAGGGCATCGGCTACGCCGTGGCGGCGACCTCCCCGGCCGTCCTCGGCGTCGCGCACGACGCCACCGGGGCGTGGACGCTGCCGCTGCTGCTCGTGCTCGGCGCGGTGCTGACGTTCACCGGGCTCGGCGTCGCCTCGGCGGTGCGCGCCGCGGCCGCGGCGACGCGGCGGGGCGGCTCGCAGGGCTGACGTCGCTCCGGCCCGGTCGAGCAGCGGATGCGGTGACGCCCGATCTCGCTACCGCTCGGACTCCGTCGTCGCGTCGCTGTTCTCGGCAGTGCCTTCCTCCGCGGTTTCGGTCCCCTCGGTGCCGTCCTGCGCGGCGCCGTCCGCCGGGGCCCCCTCGGCGCCGGGCGCCGGCGGCAGCGCGTCGGGCCCCTGCTCGACGAGCAGCTTGAACGCCGCCGCGTCGAGGATGCGCAGGCCGAGCGCCTCCGCTTTGGCGAGCTTCGAGCCCGCACCGGGGCCCGCGGCGACGAAGTCGGTCTTCTTGCTCACGCTCGAGCCGGCCTTGCCGCCCGCGGCGAGGATCGCCTCCTGCGCGCCCTCGCGGGTGTAGCCCTCGAGCGAGCCGGTGGCGACGACGGTGAGCCCCGCGAGCACACCGCCCGCAGCGGCCGCGGCGCCGGGCCCGGGGTGCCGGGGAATCGCGAACTGCACGCCCGCGGCGCTCCAGCGCTCGACGATCTCCTGGTGCCAGTCGACCTCGAACCATTCGACGAGCGCATCGGCGATGATCCCGCCCACACCGTCCACGGCGGCGAGCTCGTCGCGGGTCGCCGCCCGGATGGCGTCGAGCGAGCCGAAGTACTGGGCCAGCGCGCGCGAGGCGACGGGGCCGACGTGGCGGATGTTGAGCGAGACGAGCTGACGCCAGAGGTCCTTGGTCTTGGCCTTCTCGAGCTCGGCGAGCAGCTTGACGAGCTGGGCGCTCGGCTCGACGTACGGGTGCGTCTTCGTGTGCTTCCCGGCCCGGCGCTCCGCCTTCGTCAAATCGACCGCCTCAGGCGCGTAGTCGTAGCGCACCTTCTGGAACGGCAGACGGCGACGGACGACGCCGTCGTCGTCCTCCTTCTCGAGCCCGGTCTCGGCGTCGCGCACGATGACCTCGATGCCGATGAGCTCGTCGGCGGTCAGCTCGAAGAGCCGTGCCTCGGTCACGAGCGGCGGCACCTCGGGCACCTCCGGCTGCGTCAGCGCCGCCGCGCCGACCTCGCCGAGCCCCTCGATGTCGAGCGCGCCACGGCTGCCGATGTGCTCGACCCGACCGCGCACCTGCGCCGGGCAGCTGCGCGCGTTGGGGCAGCGCAGGTCCTTGTCGCCCTCCTTCATCGGGCGCAGCGCGGTGCCGCACTCGGGGCAGTCGCTCGGCATGACGAACTCGCGCTCCGTGCCGTCGCGCAGCTCGGCGACCGGCCCGAGCACCTCCGGGATCACGTCGCCGGCCTTGCGCAGCACGACGGTGTCGCCGATGAGCACGCCCTTGACCTTCACGACGTCCTGGTTGTGCAGCGTCGCCTGACGCACCTCGCTGCCCGCGACGCGCACCTTCTCCATCACGGCGAACGGCGTCGCGCGGCCGGTGCGCCCGACGCTCACGACGATGTCGAGCAGCTTCGTGTTCACCTGCTCGGGCGGGTACTTGTAGGCCGTCGCCCAGCGCGGCACGCGGCTGGTGGCGCCGAGCTCCGCGTGCAGGGCGAGCTCGTCGACCTTGACGACGACGCCGTCGATCTCGTGCTCGACGCTGTGCCGCTGCTCGCCGCCGTAGGCGCGGATGAACTCCGCGGCCCCCGAGGCATCCGGCAGCACCCGGAAATAGGGGCTCGTCGGCAGCCCCCATCCGCTGATCAGGCCGTACACCTCGGACTGCGCGGCGAAGGGCGGGTCGGGCCAGGCGCCGATGCCGTGCACGTACAGCGAGAGCGACTCGAGGCGGGCGAGACCGGCCTCCCGGTCGAGCTCGTCGTCCTTCTTGTCGATCTGCTGCCGCAGTCCGCCGCTGGCCGCGTTGCGCGGGTTCGCGAGGGCCGGGAAGCGGCGCTTCGCCGCATCCTCCGCCTTCTCGCGGTCGAAGGGGCGGCCCTTGGCCGCTGCGCGCTGCTCGGCGCGCGCGACGTAGCGCTCGCGGAACCGCACCAGCCCTTCGTTCAGCCGCTCGAAAGCCGCGGTGGCGAGGAAGATCTCGCCGCGGATCTCGACGAGCTCGGGGTGCCCCTCCCCTGCAGCTCCTCGAGGATGCCGGGCACGTAGCGGATGTTGGCGGTCACGTCGTCGCCCACCTGGCCGTTGCCGCGCGTCGCCGCGCTGACTAGGCGGCCCCGCTCGTAGCGCAGGTTGATGGCCAGCCCGTCGATCTTCAGCTCGCAGAGGAAGGCGACCTTGCGCCCGGAGTCGCGCTCGACCTTGGTGGCCCAGTCGAGGAACTCCTCCTCACTGAACACGTTGTCGAGACTCAGCATCGCCTCGGCGTGCACGACCGGATCGAACAGCTCCGAGACGCCGCCGCCGACGGTCTGCGTCGGGCTGTCCTGGCTCTGCAGCTCGGGGAACAGCCGCTCGATCTCCTCGAGCCGCTGCACGAGGCCGTCGTACTCCTCATCACTGGCGATCTGCGCGTCGCGGTCGTAATACGCCGCGCGCAGCTCCAGGATGCGGGCCGTCAGACCCTCGGCCTCGTCGCGCGCCTGCTCCAGGCTGGGTTCCTCGGTCACGGACCGATTCTAGGAGCGACCACCGACGCGCATCCGCTCGTCGAGTCCCCGCCCAGCGGCGCCTACTTCGCCGTCGGCGTCGACTTGGTGAGCGGGTCGACGATGTCCTCGAGCCCCTTGCGCTCGGCGGCGACGCCCCAGACGACCGCTACGAGCGCACCGATCATCATGACGCCGCTGCCGATGTAGTAGCCGATCGTCAGCGGCCCGCGGTCGCTGCCGTCGCCGATGAGCGAGGCGTAGAGCACCGGGGCGATCGCGCCGGCACCCTGGCCGACGGCGAAGACGTAGCCGATCACCTGCGAGCGGATCTCGAGCGGGAAGATCTCGCTCACCGTCAGGTAGGCCGAGCTGGCGCCGGCCGAGGCGAAGAAAACGACACGCACCAGAACGCGATGTGCACGCCCATCGAGATCGCCTCCTGGCTGAACAGGAAGGCGCTGATCGCGAGCACGACCGCCGAGAGCGTGTAGGTCGTGAAGATCATCTGCCGGCGGCCCCACGTGTCGAACAGCGGACCGAGCAGCAGCGGGCCGAGCAGGTTGCCGATGGCGAACGGGAAGAACATGAGCGGCACGCTCGCCACGGGCAGGTCGTAGAAGTTCTGCAGCACGAGCGAGTACGTGAAGAAGATGGCGTTGTAGAGGAACGACTGCGTCACCATCATCGTCATGCCGAGCAGCAGCCGGGTCGGATGCTCGCGCAGCACCGTGCGCGCCAGCGTGCGGAACGAGGTGCTCTTCTCGGGCGTGATGTCGATCGCCTTCGAGTCGGGCACAGGCTCGAGCGTGTGATGCGTCTGGTGCTCGACGTGGTGCTCGATCTCGGTGACCGTCGCCTCGGCCTCCTCCTCGCGCCCGTGCGTCATCAGCCAGCGCGGGCTCTCGGGGATGTGCCGCCGCAGCACGATGAGCCCGAGGCCCAGCACGGGACCGATGAAGAAGGCGATGCGCCAACCGAGGTCCTCCGCGAACAGGCTCGTGTCGAGCAGGAAGATGCCGGCGAACGAGCCGAGCGCCGCACCGCCCCAGTAGGTGCCGTTGATCGCGATGTCGACGCGACCGCGGTACCTCGCCGGGATCAGCTCGTCGATGGCCGAGTTGATGGCCGCGTACTCGCCGCCGATGCCCATGCCCGCGAAGAAGCGGAAGATGAAGAAGAACCACGGCTCGAAGGAGAGGCCCGCGATGGCGCTCGCCCCGAGGTAGATGGCGAGGGTGAGGATGAAGAGCTTCTTGCGCCCCAGGCTGTCGGCCAGGCGGCCGAAGACCAGCGCGCCGACCACCTGCCCGGCCAGGTACACGGACCCGGCGATGCCCACGTCCTGCGCCGTCATGCCGAGCGAGGCCTCGTAGCCGCCGAGGGACACGATCTGCACCTCGAGGCCGTCGAGGATCCAGCTGAAGCCGAGACCGATGACCATCATCCAGTGGAAGCGGGTCCAGGGCAGGCGGTCCATCCGGGCCGGGACCAGGCTGCGCACGCTCGTCGTCTCGCTCACGGCTCGGAACCTACGCCCGCGCCCTCGCGCAGCCGCGCGCGCTGGGAGGCGGCGCTCAGGAAGCGCCTACCCCGCATCCGGTCAGGCGGATGCGCCCGCCGGCACCGCGCTGACCGTGCGGTCGATGGTGCACTGCCCCAGCACGCGCGTGCCGACGTAGAGCACCGCGGTCTGGCCGGGGGCGACCGCGCCGAGCGGGGCGTCCGGCACGATGCGCAGCTCGAGGCGCGCGTCGGTCTGGTCGGCGCGGGAGGCGCTGATCGCATCCGCTCCGTCCGCGTAGTCGGCGGGGTCGACCAGCGCCATGCGGGCGCGGGCCGGCACGGGGTCGGCGTGCGCCCGGATCTGCACCTCGCAGGCGAACTCGGCGGTCTCGCCCGCTTCGAGGCCCGCGGAGAAGCCCGACGCCACGGGGTCGAGCCCGGCCCAGCTGACCTTGCGGCCGGCGAGCAGCGAGACCTCCAGGTCCTCCTTCGGACCGACCACGACCGTGTTGGTCTTCGGCCGCACCTCGAGCACGAAGCGCGGGCGGCCGTCGGCGCTCGGGTAGCCGATGTCGAGGCCCTTGCGCTGCCCGACCGTAAAGGCATGGGCACCGGAGTGCGTGCCGAGCTGCGCGCCCGAGCGGTCGAGGATCGGACCGTCCTCGGCGCCGAGACGATCGGCGAGCCAACCGCGGGTGTCGCCGTCGGGGATGAAGCAGATGTCGTGGCTGTCGGGCTTGGCGGCCACGCCGAGGCCGCGACGCTCCGCCTCCGCCCGCACGAGGTCCTTCGAGGGGGTGTCGCCGAGCGGGAACATGGCGTGCGCCAGCTGCTCGCTCGTGAGCACGCCGAGCACGTACGACTGGTCCTTGGCCCAGGCCGAGGCGCGGTGCAGCTCGCGGTTGCCGTGCACATCCGTGACGATGTTCGCGTAGTGGCCGGTGGCGACGGCGTCGAAGCCCAGGTCGACGGCCTTCTCGAGCAGGGCGGCGAACTTGATGCGCTCGTTGCACCGCATGCAGGGGTTGGGGGTGCGGCCGGCGGTGTACTCGGCCACGAAGTCGTCGACGACGTCGAGCTTGAAGCGCTCGCTGAAGTCCCACACGTAGTACGGGATGCCGAGCACGTTCGCGGCCCGCTGCGCGTCCATCGAGTCCTCGATCGTGCAGCACCCGCGGCTGCCGGTGCGCAGCGTGCCGGGCATGCGGCTCAGCGCCAGGTGCACGCCGACCACGTCGTGACCGGCCTCGACGGCTCGCGCGGCCGCGACGGCGCTGTCCACGCCTCCGCTCATAGCCGCCAGCACCCGCATCCGTCCAGTGTAAGCAGCCGCATGGACACGAGCGGATGAGCGTGCCACGCTCATGGGGGACGACCCCGCGATGTTGCACCCCCGTTCGAGGCAGGAAACCGCCGCGAAACGTGCGACGCCTAGCGTCGTCGCCGAGGGGCCCCGGGATGGGGAGCAGCGTGGCTCCGAGATCGAATGCTCCCTCCGACGGAGGAACGATGCGACACAGCGCACGACGACGGGGGCTCATCGCCGCCGCAGTGCTGACCACCGGGGCCGTGGCCCTCACCGGATGCGTGCAGAGCGAGCGCGAGGAGGGCGGCGGCGGCGGCGACGCGGGTGCCTTCGTCTTCGGCGTCTCGGGCGAGCCCGTCAGCCTCGACCCGGCCTTCGCCAGCGACGGCGAGTCCTTCCGCGTCTCGCGGCAGATCTTCGAGGGGCTCGTCGGCGTGCAGGCCGGCAGCGCCGACCCCGAGCCGCTGCTCGCCGAGGAGTGGGACATCTCGGACGACGGCCTGAACTACGTCTTCTCCCTGAAGGAGGGCGTCACCTTCCACGACGGCACCGCCTTCGACGCCGCCGCCGTCTGCTTCAACTTCGACCGCTGGCGCGACTTCGAGGGCCCGGCGGCGTCGCCCGCCGCCTCGTACTACTACGGCAACCTCTTCCGCGACGTCGGCCTCGAGGTGACCTGCGAGGCGACCGGCGACCTCGAGGCGTCGGTGACCCTCAGCAGCGCCTTCGCCGGATTCATCCCGTCCCTTTCGCTGCCCGCGTTCGCCATGCAGAGCCCCACGGCGCTCGAGGAGTACCAGGCCGACGACCTCGGTGGCACGCTCGAGGCGCCCACCATGACCGAGTACGCGCAGGAGCACCCGACCGGCACGGGTCCGTTCGTCTTCGACTCCTGGGACCGCGGCGCCTCCGTGTCCCTCAGCGCCTACGAGGACTACTGGGGCGAGCAGGGCGACGTCACCGACATCACCTTCCAGGTCTCCGGCGACCCGACCGCGAGCCGCCAGGCGCTCGAGGCCGGCACGATCGACGGCTACGACCTGGTGTCGCCCTCCGACGTCGGCGTACTCGAGGAGAATGACTTCCGCATCGAGAGCCGTGACCCGTTCACGATCCTCTACCTGGCGTTCAACCAGCGCAGCGACTCGAACCCCGAGCTCTCGGACCCGCGCGTGCGCGAGGCGCTGACGCTCGCGATCGACCGCGAGGCGCTCGTCTCGCAGACGCTGCCCGAGGGCACCGAGGTCGCCGACCAGTTCATCCCGCCCGTGGTCGCCGGCTACAACGACGACGTCACGACGTACGACTACGACCCGGAGCGCGCGCGCGAACTGCTCGACGAGGCAGGCATCCCCGAGGGCTACGAGCTCATGTTCAACTACCCGACGAACATCTCGCGGCCGTACATGCCCAACCCCGAGACGACGTTCACGGCGATCAGCGGCATGCTCGAGGACGTCGGCATCACCGTGAACCCGCAGGCGAACGAGTGGGGCGAGTACCTCGACCGCATGCAGGGCGGCACCGACCACGGCATCCACCTGCTCGGATGGACGGGCGACTACAACGACACCGACAACTTCCTCGGCGTCTTCTTCGGCAGCGACTCCTTCGAGTGGGGTTTCGACAACCCCGAGCTGTTCACCGCCCTCGCCGAGGCGCGCACCGCCGCGGACCCCGAGGCGGCCGTGTCGCAGTACGAGGCCATCAACGAGCAGATCGCCGAGTTCATCCCCGGCGTGCCGCTCGCGCACCCGGCGCCGTCGCTGGCGTTCAGCCCGCGCGTCGAGAGCTACCCCGTGAGCCCCGTGAACGACGAGGTCTACAACCTCGTCGAGCTCGCCGACTGAGCCGTGCCGGTCGCTGCGCCGCCCCTCGGCGGCGCAGCGGCCGCCCACGCTCCAGCCTCGAGCGCGGGCGCCGCCCGGCGCCTCCGCTCCCCCGTCCCGAAAGGTCCCGATGCTCCGCGTCATCGGCAAGCGACTCCTCCTGCTCGTCCCCACCCTGCTCGGCCTCTCCATCCTGCTGTTCGCGTGGGTGCGCGCGCTGCCCGGCGGTCCCGCATCCGCTCTGCTCGGCGAGCGCGCGACGCCCGAGGCGATCGCCCAGATCAACGAGGCCTACGGCTTCGACCGCCCGATCATCGAGCAGTACTTCACCTACATCGGGCGGCTGCTCACCGGCGACTTCGGCAACTCGGTGCAGACCAACCGCCCGGTGCTCGACGAGTTCGCCACCCGGTTCCCCGCCACGGTGGAGCTCGCGCTCGTGGCGCTCGCCATCGCGATCGCCGTCGGCATCCCGCTCGGCTACCTCGGCGCGAAGTACTACGGCAAGACCGTCGACCACGTGTCGGTCGTCGTGAGCCTGCTCGGCGTGACCGTGCCCGTGTTCTTCCTGGCGTTCATCCTCAAGTGGATCTTCGCGGTGCAGCTCGGCTGGTTCCCGCCCGACGGCCGGCAGAGCCCGCGCATCGACGCCACGCACGCCACCGGCTACTACGTGCTCGACGGCCTCCTCACGGGTGAGCTGGACGCGGCGTGGGATGCGATCGTGCACCTCGTGCTGCCGGGGCTGGCGCTCGCCTCCATCCCGCTCGCGATCATCGCCCGCATCACGCGGGCCAGCGTGCTGCAGGTGTACGGGGCCGACTACGTGCGCACCGCGCGGGCGAAGGGGCTGCTGCCGCGCATCATCCGCGACCGCTACATCCTGCGCAACGCGATGCTGCCCGTCGTCACGACCATCGGCCTGCAGCTGGGCCTGCTCATCTCGGGCGCGGTGCTCACCGAGACCGTGTTCAACTTCGCCGGCATCGGCCAGTTCCTGGCGGATGCGGTGTTCCGTCGCGACTTCCCCGTGCTGCAGGGGTTCATCATCTTCATCGCGATCCTCTACTCGCTGATCAACCTCATCGTCGACGTCAGCTACAGCCTCATCGACCCCAGGGTGCGTGTGCAATGACCGCTCTTCCCCCGCCTCCGGCGCCCCCGCGCCCGCCGCCCCCGGCACGCCCGAGGGCGACGCCGGCACCAGCCTGTGGCGCGACGCGTGGCGCAGGCTGCGCCGCAACCCGCAGGGCATCGCCGGCGCCGTCATCGTCGGGCTCTTCGTGCTCGTCGCGGTGCTCGCGCCCGTGCTGGCCCCCTACGCCGGCACGGCGCTGCCCGGCCGCGGCGAGATCACGCCGACGAGCATCCCCGGCATCGGCGAGGTGCCCGGCTTCCCGCTCGGGCTCGACCGCTTCGGCGGCGACGTGCTCTCCAAGCTCATCTGGGGCGCGCAGGCGTCGCTGATCATCGGGCTCGTCTCGACGGCGTTCGGGCTCATCGGCGGCATGCTGCTCGGCGCGATCGCCGGTACCTTCCGCGGCTGGGTCGACGCCGTCATCATGCGCGTCGTCGACATCCTGCTCTCGGTGCCGAACCTGCTGCTCGCGGTGAGCATCGCCGCCGTGCTGGGGCAGACCCCCAGCGCCGTGATGATCGCCATCGGCGCCAGCCAGGTGCCGATCTTCGCGCGGCTGCTGCGCTCGACCATGCTCGCCCAGTCGTCGAGCGACTACGTGCTCGCGGCCCGCACGCTCGGGCTCGGCAAGGGCGCGATCACCGTCAACCACGTGCTGCCCAACAGCATGGGCCCGGTCATCGTGCAGGGCACGCTGACGCTGGCGACGGCCGTGATCGAGGCGGCGGCGCTCTCGTTCCTCGGTCTCGGCGGCGGCCGGCCCGAGACGGCGGAGTGGGGACGGATGCTCACCTACGCCCAGAACGAGCTCGCGATCGCGCCGCAGCTGGCCTTCCTGCCGGGCATCTGCATCGCGATCACGGCGCTTGGGTTCACGCTGCTCGGCGAGGCCCTGCGCGAGGCGCTCGACCCGCGGTCGGGAGCCCGGTAGGGGCTCGCTCCGCGCTCGACCCGCGGTGGGGAGCCCGGCAGGGGCGCGCTCCGCGCGCGGCCACCAGGTCGGCTCGCCGGTGCTGTTCCGCCTCCACCCCCGCCCGCGACGTGTGCGATTCGGAGGACATCGGCGGGTCCTCGGTCCGAGCGCGCCCGTGATCCGGCGCCTTCCGCTGCCGATCGGGGCCGTCGTCCTCCGAATCGCACGGCGATGCGCTCGTGCGGCGCTCCGATCGCGCAGGTCGTCGCACCGGTCGCCCGTGCGATTCGGAGGAGATCAGCCTGCTCGGCCCGCCGAGCTCCCCGCCGTGCCGGGCCAGGTGGGGTCCGGGGCACGCCGAACGCCTCCGAATCGCACAGGGTGGGGGACGCCGGGCTGAGGGGCGGGGCGGAGCTACGCCGAGCGGCGGGCGCCCGGGATGGCGGCGAGCAGGCGCTTCGTGTACTCGTGGCGCGGCGACGCGAAGATCTGCTCGGTGGGGCCGGCCTCGACGAGCTCGCCGTCCTTCATCACGCCCACGAGGTCGCTGATCTGGCGCACGACCGCGAGGTCGTGGCTGATGAAGAGGTAGCTCAGGCCCAGCTCGCGCTGCAGCTCGGCGAGCAGGTCGAGGATCTGCGCCTGGACCAGCACGTCGAGCGCCGAGACCGGCTCGTCGCAGACGATGAGCTCGGGCTGCAGCGCGATGGCGCGGGCGATCGCGACGCGCTGGCGCTGGCCGCCGGAGAGCTCCGCCGGGTACCGGGTGGCGGTGCCGGCGGGCAGCGCCACCTGCTCGAGCAGCTCGCGCACGCGGGCGCGGCGCTCGGCGGCGCTGCCGCGGCGGTGGAATTTGAGCGGCTCCTCGATGATGCGCCCGACGGTGAACGACGGGTCGAGCGAGGAGTACGGGTCCTGGAAGATCGGCTGCACGCGCTGGCGGAAGTCGCGCAGCTCGCGCTTGTCGAAGGTCGCCAGATCGCGGCCGTCGAAGCTGATCGTGCCGCTGGTCGGCTCCACGACCTGCAGCAGCATGCGGGCCGTGGTGGTCTTGCCCGAGCCGGACTCCCCCACGATCGCGACGGTGCTGCCGCGCGGGATGTCGAGGCTCACCGCCTTGGCCGCCGTAAAGTCCTCCTTGCGACCGCGCACGGGGTAGATCTTCGTCAGGTCGCGCAGCTGCACGATGTCGTCGCCCACCGCGAGCTCGCGGCGCACGCGCGGCGCGGCGGCGATGCCCGGTGCCGCTGCGACCAGGCGCTGCGTGTACTCGTGCTGCGGGTTCGCGAGGATCTCGGCTGCGGGACCCGTCTCGACGATGCGGCCGCGGTGCATGACGGCGACGCGCTGCGCCCGCTCGGCGGCGAGCCCGAGGTCGTGGGTGATGAGCAGCACGCTCGTGCCGAGCTCGGCGGTCATCGCGTCGATCTGGTCGAGGATCACCCGCTGCAGGGTCACGTCGAGAGCGCTGGTGGGCTCGTCCGCGACGAGCAGGCGGGGGCGGCAGGCGAGGCCGATGGCGATGAGCACGCGCTGCCGCATACCGCCGGAGAGCTCGTGCGGGTACTGCTTGGCCCGCCGCTCGGCGTCGTTCAGGCCGGCGCGCTCGAGGGCCTCGACGACCTTCGCGTCCACATCCGCTCGCGTCGCCTGCCCGTGCGCGAGCAGCACCTCCGCGACCTGCACGCCCACCTTCGAGACCGGGTTGAGATTCGACATCGGGTCCTGCGGCACCAGGCCGATGGAGCCGCCGCGCAGCTGGCGCATGCGCGCCTCGGGCAGGCCCACGAGCTCGTCGCCGTCGAAACGGATGGAGCCCTTCGTGACCCGACCGGTGCCGGGCAGCAGGCCGAGCACGCTCATCGCCGTGGTCGACTTGCCGCTGCCGGACTCGCCGACGATGGCGACCGTCTCGCCGACGGCGATGTCGAGGTCGACGCCGACGACCGCGTCCGCGAAGCCGCTCGAGGTCTCGAAGCCGACCGAGAGGTCGCGGATGGAGAGCAGCGGCGCCGGTGCGTTCATCCGCTCAGTCTGCCCGACCCCCGCGCCGGGGTCACGCCCCGCGCGGCAGGTTTAACGCGACCGTCACAGGACGGCGCCCAGCGGATGGGCGGGGCGCGCGGCCCGCTGCGGTGTCGTCGCACCGCTCGCCGGCGGCGACGGACGCGAGCCGGCGCCGGGGTCGTCGCACCGCACGAGGTCCGGGGGCGATCAGCCATCCGCCGGTCCGGGCACTCGGGTCGCCCGAGCGGCCGCGGAAGGGTCTCATCATGGTGCTTCGGGGCGCTTCGGCGACGATGGGGCGCGCGCCCGCGTGCCCCGATGTCGCCGAAGCGCCCCCATGCAGAGGAGCGGCGCTCGTGGAGGTGCGCGGAGCCACGCGAGGACGGTATCGCCCTCAGCGCACCGCCCGCTCGCTGAAGCCGGCCTTGACGGCCTGGGCGAAGGCGCCCGGCAGGGCGTCGAGGAAGGCCTGCACGTCAGCCTCGGTCGTGGTGGCGCCCAGGGTCACGCGCACGGCGCCGCGCGCCTCCTCCTCCGGCAGGCCCATCGCGAGCAGCACGTGGCTGGTCTCGCTGACCCCGGCCTGGCACGCGGAGCCGGTCGAGATGGCGATGCCGGCCATGTCGAGCAGGAAGAGCATCGAATCGCCCTGCGTGCCGGGGAAGGTGAAGTGCGCGTTGCCGGGCAGCCGGTCGATCACGTCGCCGCGGAAGGTCGCCTCCGGCACGACGCGCGAGACGCCGCGCACGAGGCGGTGGCGCAGCTCGAGCAGGTCGTCGACATCGGGGTCGGCCGCGAGATCGGCGGCGACCGCGAAGGCGACCGCGGCGGCCGCGTCCTGGGTGCCGGAGCGCATCCGCCGCTGCTGCCCGCCGCCGTGCAGCAGCGGCACGACCGACGCGTCGCGGGCGAGCACGAGCGCGCCGATGCCGACGGGCCCGCCGATCTTGTGGGCGCTCACGCTCATGGCCGCAAGCCCGGAACCGTGGAAGCGCAGGGGCAGCTGACCGTACGCGGCCACGGCGTCGGCGTGCACCGGCACCCCGTGCGCCGCGGCGAGCGCCGCCGCGCCCTCGACCGGCTGGATGGTGCCGACCTCGTTGTTGGCCCACAGCAGCGTGAGCAGGGCGATGTCGTCGTGCGCGGCGAGGGCCGCTTCGAGGGCGTCCAAGCGGATGCGACCACGCCCATCGAGGGGGATCCATTCGAGGATCGCGCCCTCCGACGCCGCCAGCCACTCGACCGTGTCCATGGTCGCGTGGTGCTCGCCCTCGGGCACCAGGATGCGGCGCCCGTGCTCGCGGCGCGCCCAGAAGAGCCCCTTGATCGCGAGGTTGACCGCCTCGGTGCCGCCCGAGGTCAGCAGCACCTCGACGGGGTCGCAGCCGAGGGAGGCGGCGATCCGCTCGCGGGACTCCTCGAGCATCCGCTTCGCCTGCTGGCCTGGGGTGTGGATGGAGGCCGGGTTGCCCACCAGGCGCATGGCCTCCGCGTAGGCGTCGATCGCCGCCGGCAGCATCGGCGTGGTCGCCGCGTGGTCGAGATAGACGGGCACGGCACCTCCACAGTCGCGTCACAGGAACGTCGCGCGCGCTGACTACTCTAAAGCGCATGTCCCCCGCAGACCCCCTCCGGAACCTGGGCGTCGTCATGACGTCGAAGGGCCCCGAGCTGCGCGTGTGGTCCGCGTCCGCGACCGCGATGGAGCTCTGCCTCTTCGCCGCCGACGACCCCGCCAGCATCGAGTTCACCAAACCCATGACCGTCGACGCGCACGGCGTCTGGTCGACCCGCACGAGCCGCCTCGCCCCGGGCCGGCAGTACTCGATCCGCGCGACCGGCCCCACCGATCCGCAGCACCGATTCGACCCGCACCGTCACCTCGTCGACCCGTACGCGAAGGCGATCGTGCCCTCCCCGAGGGCGGCTGGCGCAGCCAGGTCGTCGACACCGCGTTCGACTGGGAGGGCGTGAACCGCCCGCGCATCGCGCCGGACCGCCGGGTGATCTACGAGGCGCACCTCAAGGGCCTCAGCAAGCTCAACGAGATGCTGCCGGAGCACCTGCGCGGCACCTACGCCGGCCTCGCGCACGACGAGACGATCCGCTACCTCAAGGACCTCGGCGTCACCAGCGTCGAGCTGCTGCCCGTGCACGCCTTCACGAGCGAGGACCGGCTGCTGCGGATGGGCATGGTCAACTACTGGGGCTACAACACCCTCGGCTTCTTCGCGCCGCACGCCCCCTATGCGACCGAGCGGGCCCGGCAGGTGGGCCCGGACGAGGTGCTGCGCGAGTTCAAGGGCATGGTCAAGGCCCTGCACCGCGCCGGGCTCGAGGTGATCCTCGACGTGGTCTACAACCACACCGCCGAGGAGGGCGTGCTCGGCCCGACCTCCAGCCTGCGCGGCATCGACAACGCCCACTACTACCGGCAGACGGATGCGGGCGACTACATCGACGTCACCGGCGTCGGCAACACGGTGAACACCGCGACGCCGGCCGCGCAGCGGATGGTGCTCGACAGCCTGCGCTACTGGGCGTCCGAGTGCCGCGTGGACGGCTTCCGCTTCGACCTGGCGGCCACGCTGGGGCGCGACGCGAAGGTGGAGTTCGACCGCGAGCATCCGCTCATCAACGCCATCGTGTCCGACCCGGAGCTGCGCGACCTCGCCCTGATCGCCGAGCCGTGGGATGTGGGGCTCGGCGGCTGGCAGACCGGCAACTTCCCGAACGGCTGGGCCGAGTGGAACGACCGCTACCGCGACCGGATGCGGGACTTCTGGCTCACCGACATCTCGCGCGCCCGGCACACCGGCGACGCCGGCAGCGGCATCGGCCGCTTCGCCACCCGCTTCGCCGGCAGCTCGATGACCTTCGCGCACGAGCGCGGTCCGCTCGCCAGCGTCAACTTCATCACCGCCCACGACGGCTTCACGCTGCGCGACCTGGTGAGCTACAACGTGAAGCACAACCTGCTCAACGGCGAGAACAACCGCGACGGCTCGACGAACAACAACTCCTACAACCACGGCTGGGAGGGCCCGTCGAGCGACGAGGGCATCGAGCGCGTGCGTCGCAAGGCGATGCGCAACCTGCTCGGCACCCTGCTGCTCAGCTCGGGCGTGCCGATGCTGACGGCCGGGGACGAGTTCGGGCGCAGCCAGGGCGGCAACAACAACGCCTACGTGCAGGACTCACCGGTAGCCTGGGTCGACTGGTCCGAGCGCGAGCCGTGGCAGAACGAGCTCTGGCTCACCACCCAGCGGCTGCTGCGGTTACGGCGCGAGCACCCCGCCCTGCGGCCGATCCGCTACGGCCGTGCCGGGGAGGTCGTGCCCAGCGCCTCGCGGATGCGGTGGTTCGATGCGCTCGGCGGTTCGATGAGCCCCGACGAGTGGAACAACCCGGCGAACCGCACGCTGCAGTACCTCGCCGAGTCCACGCCGGAGGAGGAGGCGGTCGACCGCATCCTGCTCGTCGTGCACGCGCTCGAGGACGACACCCTGGTGCGCCTGCCCCATCACGACGGCTTCGAGGGCTATCAGCTGCTCTGGGACAGCGCCGAGGAGACGCCGCGCGACATCGACGGACACCTCGAGGAGCACCTGCCCGGGCAGATGCTGCAGATGGCGGGCACGTCCATGCGGCTCTACCGAGCTCGCGTGTAGCGGCTCAGACGGCGGGCACCTCGGCCACCGCGATCTGCCCGCCGTCGATCGCGCGGATGGCGACCGCCGCAACGTCCTCGCGCAGCACGGCGGCGTTGAGCCGGCACTCGATGGGCACGGTCGACCCGAGGAAGGTGCCGGACTCGACCTCCTCGCCGTCCTCGCCGACCACGACCACGGTGAACGCGTCGCCCGCGTCGAGGCCCTCGACGGTCAGCACCGTCTCGGTACCCCAGGTGTGCGCGACGAGCGCCGCGTCGATCTCCACCGACTCCGGCGCGCCCTCGAAGGCGACCTCCTCCACCGCGCCGAGCGTCCCGGGCGGGCCCTCGACCGCGGCGGGCGGCGCCGCGAGCAGCAGCCCGCCGCCGAGCCCGAGGCCGACGCAGGCGGCCGCGCCGACGGCCAGCAGCAGCGGGCGCATCAGGCGGCGGGACGAGCGGATGGGGGTGACCGGCGCATCCGCCATCCCCCCGTCGTCGAGCGCTGCGATCCGTGCCGCGAGCGACGCGCTCGGCGCGACGTCGTCCCAGCGCTCGACGGCGGGCAGGGCGTGGGCGACGGCCGAGAGCTCGGCGAACTCGGCGTCGATGGTGGGGTCGTCGGCGCGCAGCGCGTCGAGCTCGGCGCCCTCGTCGGGCGTGAGCTCACCGGCGAGGGCGGCGGCGATCAGCTCCGCCCGGCGGTCGGGTTCGAGGTCGTTCATGGGGTGGGGTCCACTTCGTCGAGAGCGGTGCGCAGGGCCCGCAGCGCGTAGAAGACGCGCGTGCGGAGGGTCGCCACGGGTACGCCGGTCCGCTCGGAGAGCTCCTGGTAGCTGAGGCCGGTCACGTGGATCGCGACGACCGCATCGCGGTGCGGCGCGCTGAGCTGGGCGAGACCGTCCACGATGCCGATCCGCTCGAGCGGGTCGGTCTCGTGCACGGATTCGGGAGCGTCGTGCTCGGGGACGAGCAGCGGGGAACGGGCGCGGCTGCGATGGGCGTCGAGCACGACACGGCGGATGATCGCGAAGAGCCAGGTGCGCACGCTGCCGCGATCGCCGTCGAAGCGCTCGCGGGCGCGCCAGGCCCGCAGGAACGTCTCCTGCACGCAGTCCTCGGCGAGCCCGCGATCGCGGAGGGCGTTGACGGCGAAGCCGAGGAGCGACGGGCCGTGCTCGGCGAAGGCGTCGCGCAGCTCGAAGGCGGGCCGCTGCTCGCTCATCGGGCTCCGTCCTGCCGCGCCCGGGGTCGCGACGATCGTCATCGTTCGACCTCCAGACTATCCGCGGCGCTCGCGGCTCCCACCAGGGGTACGCCGCATCCGCTCGACGCGTTCATCGACGGATCCGGGCAGCGGATGAACGCTTCGGCTCCCGCGCGCGTACGCCCTGTCGAGCAGCCCCATCCGGGGGCGCCGGTCGAGAGGTCCAGCCAGCATGTCGAAGCAGCGAACCATCCGGAATCTGACCATCGGCGGCGCGGCAGCCGCCGCCCTCGCGTTGGCGGCGACGACGCCGGCCAACGCCGAGACCGCCGTGCCCGAGCCCGACTCGTTCACGAGCGCCTTCGTGGTGGACGCCGTGCCGGGCGCGGTCATCGGCCCGGACGGCGCGCCGGCCCCGGGCGAACCCGACGCCCGCGGCAGGTTCGAGTTCCGCATCAACAGCGACCTCGAGATCATCTGCTACGACATCACGCTCACGGGTGTGACCGGCGAGTACCAGAGCCCTGCGAAGACCGCCACGCACATCCACGAGGCCGCCGTCGGCCAGCCCGGCCCGCCCCGCATCGCCTTCCCGAACCCCGTGGACGACGGCAGCGGCACCCGCACCTCCAGCGGCTGCCTGCAGGGGCCGTTCACGACCGGGGTCGCACCGGACGGCACCGACACGGGCACCGGGTTCACGCTCGCGCAGATCGAGGCGAACCCGGCCGGCTTCACCGGCGACACGCACACCGCGGCCTACACGGCGGGCACCGTGCGCGGACAGCTCGTCGCCGTCGATCTGCCGGTCGAGCCGAGCCCCGAGCCGTCGGCGCCCGCCCCGGCGCCCGAGCCCTCCGCCCCCGGCACCGGCACCGGCACCGGCACCGGCACCGGCACGGGCACGGGCACGGGCACCGGCGGCACGGGTGAGCCGGGCACCGGCACCGACCCCGATCGCCTCGCCGAGACGGGCCTCGACGCCGCAGCAGCGACCGGCCTGACCCTCGGCGTCCTCGCGATCGCCGCCGGCACCGGTCTCGTCATCGCCCGCCGCCGCGCGCACCGCGCCTGACGGTCCCGGCGGATGCGCGTCCCCAGCGCGCATCCGCCGCTCCGTCCAGCGGATGATCCTCCGTTCGAGGGGCGGACCCCGCAGCCCGGGGCTCGTAGAGTGGGACCACGCTGCACGGAGGGGGTTCCATGAGCGAGCAGGAGGGCGCCGCCCGGCGCCGACGGGTGCCGAACCCCTGGGTGATCGCGCTGCACGCGGGCGGTGTCGCGCTCGTCGCCGTGGGGATCGTGCTGCACGCGCTGTTCTGGAAGGACAACCTGCTCGGCATGTACGCCGGATACGGCTCCGAGCTCGCCAGCGGCATGACCGAGGAGCAGTTCCTGCGCACCCTGGCCGCCGGTCAGCTCGCCACGGAGCTCGTGCCCGTGTGCATCGGAGCCGGGATCGCAGCAGTGCTCGGCGCGCTCGCCCTGCAGGCGGTCGTCTGGGAGCAGCGGATGCGGATGCGGGCGTCCGCGTGAGCGATCCGCGCTACCCCGCGGCCTTCCAGCGACCGGACGGGACGCAGCCGGGCGGAGGGCAGCCGACCGCGCCCGTTCCGATGCGGCCGCCGCGCCCATCCGTTCGAAGCCCGCTGCCGGACACGGAGGTCCCCGCCTCGCCGCCGCGCACACCGTCGGCACGCGAAGGGAACCGCATCGTGCTGCTCGAGAGCGCGGGTGACGACGCGCCGGCCGAAGCGCCCGCCATGCGCCGCAACCCCGCGATCGGCGCGCTCTACGCCCTCGGCGCCGCGCTCATCCTCCTGGCCGTGCTCGGCGGCATCTGGTCGCAGGGCCTGCTGCGCCGCATCGAGTTCTCGGGCTTCGGCACGATGCTGAACCCCGATGGCCTCCTCGAGATGACCTTCCACCCCGAGGACGACACCGCCGCCGGCCTCGCGCGGCTGCTCGTGCAGCTCGCCCCCACGACCCTCGCCCTCGGCGTGCTCGCGCTCCTCGCCGCGATCGCGCTGCCCATCCTGACCAGGAGGCCCCGTTGAACATCCCCGAAGCCCAGCAGGCGGCCGGTCGCATCCTGGACGAGGTGCGCAAGGTCATCGACGGCAAGCCGGAGGCCACCCGCACGGCCCTCACGGTGCTGCTGGCCGAGGGGCACCTGCTGCTCGAGGACGTGCCCGGCGTGGGCAAGACCATGCTCGCCAAGGCGCTCTCGCGCGCGGTGGGCGGCACCATCAGCCGCATCCAGTTCACCCCCGACCTGTTGCCGAGCGACGTCACCGGCGTGTCGATCTACGACCAGCGCCAGGGCGCCTTCGTGTTCCAGCGCGGCGCCGTCTTCGCCAACGTCGTGATCGGCGACGAGATCAATCGCGCCTCGCCCAAGACGCAGTCGGCCCTGCTCGAGGCGATGGCAGAGCGCCAGGTGACCGTCGACGGCGTCACGCACGAGCTGCCGAACCCGTTCCTCGTCGTGGCCACGCAGAACCCGGTCGAGATGGACGGCACCTACGCGCTGCCCGAGGCGCAGCGCGACCGCTTCCTCGCGCGCATCTCGCTCGGCTACCCGGACGTGGCCGCCGAGCTCGAGATGCTGCGGCACCGCGGCACGGTCGACCCCTCGACCAGGTGCGGCCCGTGGTGACGGTCGCGCAGCTGCAGGCCATGATCGCCGCGGCGCGCGACGTCTTCATCGCGCCGCCGGTCGAGCAGTACCTCGTCGACCTCGTGCACGCCACGCGTGACCACCCCGACCTGCGGCTCGGCGCCAGCCCGCGCGCGACCCTGCACCTCGTGCGCGCCGTGAAGGCGCACGCGCTGCTCGACGGCCGCGATTTCGTGCTGCCCGACGACGTCGCCGCGCTCGCGGTGCCGGTGCTCGCCCACCGCATGCTGCCCATCCGGCAGTCGCTGTCGCTCAGCGGGCTCGGCGAGATGGACTTCCTCGAAGTCGTCGTGCAAGGCCTGCTCAACCGCGTCCCCGTGCCGACGGCCTGAGCCGCGTGGCCCGTCCCTCGAAGGTGCCGCGACCCGCGGGCACCCCGCGCAGCCGCCGTTCGGCGGAGCGCCGACGCGCCCGCGTGCGCGGGGTGGCCGGTTCCGCATCCGCTCGCTCCCGTCGGCCGCTGCTGCGCTGGGCGGTGCGGCCGACGCTCCGCGGCGCGGCGCTCGCGCTCGCCGGGGTGGCGCTGCTGACGGTCGGCCTGCTGCAGCGCTCGACCGTGCTCGGCTACGCCGGGGCGCTGCTGCTCGCCGCCGTCGCGACGGCCGTGCTGCTCGTGCTGCTGCTGCGCCCGAGGCCGACCGTGGACCGTCGCCTCGATCGCGCGCTCGTACCGGCCGGCGGTGCCGTGGAGGTGCGGCTGCAGCTGCGCAACCCGCGCACGCTCCCGATGCCGCCCGGCGACTGGACGGACGTCTTCGACGACCCCTTCACGGCGGATGCGGGCGGCCGCACCCCGCGCATCCCCGGCCGCGGGGAGGGCGCCGCCGTGATCGCCTATCGCATCGAGACCAGCGAGCGGGGCGACTACACCGTCGGACCGCTGCGCGCCGTCGTGACCGATCCGCTCGGCCTCGCGCGCTCCGAGCGCACCGCGGAGGGCTCCGCCTCGCTCGTCGTCACCCCGCGCATCACGCCGCTGCTCGACGTCGCGTACGCCGCCCAGCTCGACCAGGGCGTCAGCGCGCGGCGGCAGCTGCGCAGCGACCGCACGGTGCGCGACGTCACCGCCCGCGAGTACCGTCCCGGCGACCCGTTGCGGCACATGCACTGGCGCGCCACCGCCCACCACGGCGAGCTGATGGTGCGGCAGGAGGAGCACCAGGAGCGCTCCCGTTCGCTGCTGCTGCTCGACACCCGCGCCGAGAGCTACCTCACGGCCGCCGAGCGCGCGCTCGCCGCGGACCCGCGCCTCGAGCGCAACCGCCGCGAGCTGCTCGGCCTGACGGCGCTGTCGCGCTTCGAGTGGGCCGTGGAGGCGCTCGCCTCGCTGGCCGCGTTCCTCGACGCGCAGGGGGTGCGCGTGCGCCTGCTCGACGGGGGCACCGGCGACGGCACGGGGAACGACGGGCTCGAAGCGGTGCTGCTGCGGCTCGCCCGGGTCGACCTGTCGGACGACCGAGCGGATGCGCACGAGGCGCTGCTGCGCTCCGTCTCGGCCGAGCTCGCCGAGGGCCCGCAGCCGGTCTTCGGCGTGACCGGCGCGCACGGCGACGAGGAGCTCGGCGCGCTCGGCGCGCTGCGCTCGCGCGCCGGCGCGGGCACGCTGCTGCTCATGGACGAGGACGAGCCGGTCGCCGTCGCGCTGCGCGACCAGGGCTGGCGGGTGGGTGTAATGGATCTGCGCAGCGAGGTCGCGTTCGCGTGGTCGGACGACCCGACCCGCGAGGCCCCCGACTTCTTCGAGGACCTCGTCGCCGCGGAGATCCGAGGGCGGGAGGGACGGGATGGCTGAGCGGGGCGCCGAGCGCCTGCGCGCCCGCAGCCGTCGCACGCTGCCGGTCACCCTCGCGTCCTTCGTCGCGACCGGCGCCGCCGCATCCGGTCTGGGCATGCTCTTCCTGGGCCAGGACTGGTGGCTCGCGGGCATGGTCGCCGCCGCGATCGGGCTGACCGCGACCAGCCTGCTGCGCCGGGTGCCCGTGCCCGGGCTGGGTGCGCTGCCCTGGTTCCTGCCGTTCCTGGGCGGCCTCGTCGCCGTGGTGGTCGCGACCACCGCGATGCACTTCGGGCACCTGGCGACCGCGGGGCTGCTGCCCAACACGCCGACGCTCACGGCGCTGCGCGGAGGCCTCGCCGAGGCGGGCGCTGAGCTCGCCGTGCGCTCGGCCCCGCTCGAGGTGCCCGCCGGTTTCGACCCCGTGCTCACCGCCGGCATCGGCCTGCTCGCGCTGCTCGTGGAGCTGCTGGCGGTCACGCTGCGGCAGCCGGCGCTGGCCGGCCTGCCGCTGCTCGGCGTGCTGATCGTGCCGCCGTCGGTCACCCGTTGGGAGGTGGACGGGCCGGTGCTCGTCGCCACCGGCGCCGCCTTCCTGCTGCTGCTCTGGCTCGACCGGGTGCGGCGCGCGGGCGGCGGCATGGTGCTGCCCGGCGTAGCCGTGGTCGCGGTGGCCGCGATCGCCGGGCTGCTGGCGCCGACCCTCGGCCCGCACCGCAGCGAGATCGCGCTGCCCGGGCTCTCGAACCAGGCCTCGCCGCTGCTCAACCTCAGCGCCGACCTGCGCGCGGCCGGCGACCAGACCGTGCTCAGCTACACGTCGACGGGCGGGCCGCAGTACCTCGCGATCAGCCACATCGACGAGTTCGAGGGAGGCGTGTGGGGTCCCGCCGACCGCGGCGATCGTCGGGACGGGCCGCCCGAGTTCGGCCCCGTCGCCGGGCTGGACGACGCCGTGGCCCGCGACGAGGTGCGCACCGACATCACCATCGAGTCCCTGCGCGGCGACCTGCTGCCCCTGCCCGTGCGCCCGATCGACGCGGAGGGGCTCGACGACGGCTGGCGGCTCTCGACCGACGGACCCAACGTCTCCGGGGCCCAGCTGCGCGGTGGCGAGACCTACTCGGTGACCAGCCTCGCCCTGCAGCCCGACGCATCCCAGATCGATGCCGACGCCGGCGAGCCCGACGACGTGGAGCGGTACCTGCAGGTGCCCGACGACACCCCCGACATCGTGAGCGAGACCGCGCGCCGTGCGGTCGAGGGGGCGACGACGGCGGCGTCGCAGGGCGCGGCGCTGCAGGCCTTCTTCCGCGAGACGGACTTCGTCTACGACGAGTCCTCCCCGGCGCCCGGCGTGCGCGACGACCAGATCGAGGTGCTGGAGGACTTCCTCGAGGTGCGCCGCGGCTTCTGCGTGCACTTCGCCTCCGCGATGGCGGTCATGGCACGCGAGCTGGGCATCCCGTCCCGGATCGCGGTGGGCTACCTGCCCGGGCTGCCCGATCTCGAGGCCGGCGACCGCTTCGTCGTGCCGGCGAACGCGCTGCACGCCTGGCCGGAGCTCTACCTGGAGGGCCTGGGCTGGACGCCGTTCGAGCCCACCCCCGGCCGCGCCGACGTCACCACCGAGCCGTCGGCCACCCCGAGCGCCTCGCCGAGCTTCACCCCGGAGCCCTCCGACGAAGCCTTGCCGCCACCCGCATCGGGCGCGCCGAGCCCCTCGCCGAGCAGCACCGCGGGCGCTGCCCCCGCGCCGTCGGACGGCGTGAACCTGGCGACCGGCGTCATCTCGGCGATCCTGCTGATCGGCCTCGGCATCGTCCTCGGCCCGATGCTCGTGCGCATCGGTCTGCGCTCCAACCGCCTCGACTCGCGGCGCTCCGGCACCGAGTCGGCGTGGCGGGAGGCGCTGGCCACGGCGCGCGACCTCGGCTCGGTGCCCGCGGGCGAGGAGTCGCCGCAGGGCAGCGCCGAGCGCCTGCTCGGCCTGCTGCGCCCCGACGACGTCGAGGCCCGCGCCGCCGTGGCGGAGCTGCTGCGCCGGGTCGAGCGGATGCGCTTCGCCGAGCACCCGGGCACCGAGACCGGCGACGTCTCCGGCGACCTCGGCGCGCTCGTCGTTCGGGGCCTGCGACGCGCCGCGACCCCGCGCGACCGGATGCGCGCGACGTGGGCGCCGGCCTCCTTCGCCGGCCTGCCGCGCACGGCGGCTTCACGCCCCGCAGGCCGCCGGCCGCGCACGCGCTCCTAGGCTGAGCGGATGGCGAAGAAGGGCTCCGCAGGCACCCCGGCGACCGTCGCGCTCGCGGCGGCGGGCATCCCGTTCACGGTGCGCGGCTACACGCACGACCCTGCCGTCACCGACTTCGGGCAGGAGGCCGCCGCGGCGCTCGGCCTCCCGCAGGAGCAGGTGTTCAAGACGCTGCTCGTCGACCTGGACGGCGAGTTGGTCGTCGGCGTCGTGCCGGTGAGCGGCCAGCTCGACCTGAAGGCGCTGGCCGCGGCGCTCGGCGGCAAGAAGGCCGTCATGGCGCAGCCCGCCGTCGCGGAGCGCCACACCGGCTACGTCGTCGGCGGCATCAGCCCGATCGGTCAGCGCACCCGGCTGCGCACCGTCGTCGACGCCTCCGCGCAGGCCCTGCCGAGCATGCTCGTCTCCGGGGGCCGTCGCGGCCTCGACCTCGAGCTCGCGCCGGAGGACCTGCGTCGGGCGACCGGCGCACGCTTCGCGGCGATCGGTCGCTGAGGCTCGGCGCGGCCATCCGGCCCCGAGGCGGACGGCGGATGGATGCGACGTGAGAGCCCTCCCCTCCCCGACACCCCTCCGCTACGTTGAGCGCATGGCAGAGACCTCGGCGCCGCGGATCGGGCGCATCCCCATCCGCCACCTCGCTCCCGCTTCTCCCGAAGGGCGCTGGTCGCCCAAGGCCTACGCCGGGGAGGTCGTGCCGTTCCGCGCCACGGTCTTCCGCGAGGGCCACGACGAGCTCGGCGTGCGCCTGCTGCTGACGGGCCCGGATGGGACGCAGCGGACGATCCCGATGCGCCTGACCGCGAAGGGCACCGATCGCTGGCTGGCGGAGGTGCGGCTCGACGAGGTCGGCGACTGGCGCTGGACCGTACGCGGGTACAGCGACGAGTGGGCCACCTGGCTGCACACCGCCGAGATCAAGCTTGGCGCGGATCTCGACGTCGATCTGGTGCTCGTGATGGGCGAGCAGCTGCTCGCCAGCCGCAAGGGCAAGCCGTACCGCGACGCGCTGAAGGTGCTGCGCGACGTGTCGCTGCCGCCGCTCGAGCGCCTGCACCGCGTGAGCACCGGCGCCGCCGCCGCGGCGATCGCCGCCGAGCCGCTCGCGACCCTGGTGACCGACAGCGCCGAGCAGACGCTGCGCGTCGAGCGCTCGCGGGCCGGTCTCGGCAGCTGGTACGAGTTCTTCCCGCGCTCGGAGGGCGCGCCGCCAGCGCGACGGCTCGTGGAAGTCGGGCACCTTCCGCACGGCGGCGAAGCGTCTGCCCGCGGTCGCGGCGATGGGCTTCGACGTGCTCTACATGCCGCCCATCCACCCGATCGGCACGAGCCACCGCAAGGGCCCGAACAACACCCTCACGCCGGCGCCCGGGGACCCCGGGTCGCCCTGGGCGATCGGTGCGCCCGAGGGCGGCCACGACGCGATCCACCCGGACCTCGGCGAGCTCAAGGACTTCCGCTTCTTCGTCAAGCAGGCGCAGGCGAACGGCATCGAGGTCGCCCTCGACCTCGCCCTGCAGGCCTCCCCCGACCACCCCTGGGTCACGTCGCACCCGGAGTGGTTCACCAGCCGGCCCGACGGGTCGATCGCCTACGCCGAGAACCCGCCGAAGAAGTACCAGGACATCTACCCGGTCAACTTCGACAACGACCCGGAGGGCATCCGCGCGGAGGTGCTGCGGATCGTCGAGCACTGGATCGCGCAGGGCGTGCGCATCTTCCGGGTCGACAACCCGCACACCAAGCCCCTGGACTTCTGGGAGTGGCTGCTCGGCGTGATCCACGAGCGCCACCCCGACGTCGTGTTCCTCGCCGAGGCGTTCACCCGACCGCCGATGCTGCAGTCGCTCGCGCAGGCGGGCTTCCAGCAGAGCTACACCTACTTCACCTGGCGCAACACCAAGGAGGAGCTGGAGGAGTACCTCACCGAGCTCTCGCGCGAGACGAGCGACTTCCTGCGCCCGAACCTCTTCGTCAACACCCCCGACATCCTCACCGAGTACCTGCAGTTCGGCGGCCCGGCGGCCTACCGCATCCGCGCCGCCATCGCCGCGACCGGCAGCCCCACCTGGGGCGTCTACGCGGGCTACGAGCTCGTCGAGAACGTCGCCCGGCCGGGTGCCGAGGAGAACATCGACAACGAGAAGTTCGAGTACAAGGAGCGCGACTGGGCCGGTGCCGAGGAGCGCGGCGAGTCGCTCGCCCCCTACCTCGCCCGCCTCAACGAGATCCGCCGCGAGCACCCGGCGCTGCAGCAGCTGCGCAACCTGACGGTGCACTGGAGCGACGACGACGCGGTGCTCGTCTATTCGAAGCACCTCGCCGCGGAGCACTCGCCGGATGCGACGGCGGACACGGTCATCGTCGTGGCCAACGTCGACCCGCACTCGGTGCGCGAGACCGAGGTGCACCTCGACCTCGAGGCGCTCGGCCTGCCCGAGCGCTTCGCCGTCACCGACCTGCTCACGGGCGACGTCTGGACCTGGGGCGAGCACAACTACGTGCGCCTCGACGCCTTCCACAACCCGGTGCACCTCTTCTCGGTGTCGCCGCTCGACAAGGAGGACGCATGAGCGCCCGCATCGCACCGCCCGCCCTGGACGAGCACCTCATCGGCCGGATCGTCGGCGGAGCGGAGCCGCGCCCACACGACTGGCTCGGCCGCCACCCGCTCGCCACCGGTCCCGACGGCGTCGAGCGCTGGGTGCTGCGGGTCGTGCGCCCCCTCGCGGACCGCGTCACCGCCGTGTTCGAGGACGGCACGACCGCGGACTACGACCACACGAAGGACGGGCTCTGGGAGCTCGTCACCACGGTCGACGGGACGTACACCGTGCGCGCCGTCTACGGCGACGCTCCGGTCTGGGAGACCGAGGACCCCTACCGCTTCACCCCGACGATCGGCGAGCTCGACCTGCACCTGTGGGGCGAGGGCCGCCACGAGGAGGTCTGGAAGGTCTTCGGCGCGCATCACCGCGAGCACGAGGGCGTCGTCGGCACCGGCTTCTCGGTGTGGGCGCCGCACGCCCAGGCCGTGCGCGTGGTCGGCTCCTTCAACGAGTGGAACGGCGCGCGCCATCCCATGCGCCGGCTCGACGGCAACGGCGTCTGGGAGCTCTTCGTCCCCGGCGTCGGCGCCGGCACCACCTACAAGTGGGAGATCCTGACGCAGGACGGGCGCTGGGTGACGCGCGCCGATCCGCTCGCCCGCTACACCGAGACGCCGCCGCACACCGCGAGCGTCGTCGGCACGAGCTCCTACGCGTGGCAGGACGGCGACTGGCTGCGCGAACGCGCCGCCCGCGACCCGCACACGGGCCCGGCGAGCGTCTACGAGGTGCACCTCGGCTCGTGGCGCCCCGGCCTCGGCTACCGCGAGATGGCGGACCACCTCATCGAGTACGTCGGCGAGCTGGGCTTCACGCACGTGGAGTTCATGCCCGTCGCCGAGCACCCCTATGCGCCGAGCTGGGGCTACCAGGTGACCGGCTACTACGCGCCGACGAGCCGCTTCGGCCACCCCGACGACTTCCGCTACCTCGTCGACCGGCTGCACCAGGCGGGCATCGGCGTGATCATGGACTGGGTGCCCGGCCACTTCCCGAAGGACGAGTGGGCCCTCGCCGACTTCGACGGGCAGGCGCTCTACGAGCACAGCGACCCGCGCCGCGGCGAGCAGCTCGACTGGGGCACCAAGATCTTCAACTTCGGCGACTCGCAGGTGCGCAACTTCCTCGTCGCGAACGCCCTCTACTGGCTGGAGGAGTTCCACATCGACGGCCTGCGGGTCGACGCCGTGGCGAGCATGCTCTACCTCGACTACTCGCGCGAGGAGTGGCTGCCCAACCAGTACGGCGGTCGCGAGAACCTCGAGGCCATCGGCCTGCTGCAGGAGGTCAACGCCACCGCGTACAAGCGCAGCCCCGGCATCATGATGATCGCCGAGGAGTCCACCAGCTGGCCCGGCGTGACCCAGCCGACCGACCAGGGCGGGCTCGGCTTCGGGCTGAAGTGGAACATGGGGTGGATGAACGACACCCTGCGCTACATCGCGGTCGACCCGATGTACCGCACCCATCACCGCAACGACCTGACGTTCGGTTTCGTCTACGCGTTCAGCGAGCAGTTCATGCTGCCGATCAGCCACGACGAGGTCGTGCACGGCAAGGGCTCGCTGCTGACGAAGATGCCCGGCGACCAGTGGCAGAAGCTCGCCAACGTGCGCGCCTACCTGGCCTACATGTGGGCGCACCCGGGCAAGAAGCTGCTCTTCATGGGTCAGGAGTTCGGTCAGCCCAGCGAGTGGAGCGAGTCCCGCGGGCTGGACTGGTGGATCCTCGACCAGCCGGTGCACCGCGGCCTCTTCGACCTGGTCGCGCGCATGAACGCGCTGTACCGGGCGACGCCCGCGCTCTGGGAGCTGGACCACGACGGCTCGGGCTTCGAGATGCTCGGCGGCGACGGCGAGGTGCTCGCCTTCGCACGGCGCGACCGGCAGGGCCGTCCGATCGTCGCGGTCTTCAACTTCTCGGGCAACCCGGTGCACGACGCCCGCATCGCGCTGCCGCAGGCCGGCACGTGGAACGAGGTGCTCAACACCGACGCCGAGGTCTACGGCGGCTCCGGCGTGGGCAACCTCGGCGCCGTGCAGGCCTTCGACGAGGCGCACGACGGGCACCCCGCCTCCGCCGTGCTCACGCTGCCGCCGCTCGGCGCGCTCTGGCTGGCGCCCGCCGAGTGATCGGTGCCCGCATCCGCTCGGCAGACCGTCCGACGAGCGGATGCGGGACCGGTCAGCGACGTGCGCGCCGCGCGCCCCGCGGCCGCATGGGCGGCTGCTCGCCGTCGGCGCGGGCGTCGCCCATGGGCGCGGCGGCCTCCTGCTCGCGCAGGCCGGGTGCCCGCGCCTCCTGCTCGCGCACGCGGGGCGCCGACGCGGAGCGCCGGCCGTGCGCGGGCCGCGGCTCGTCGGACGGAGCGACGAAGGTGGCGCGGCGGCCGCCCTCGGGCTGCTGCGCGGCGCTCGCGCCGTCTCGCACCCGGGCACGACGTCCGGCCGAGGCCCCCGCCTCGGGCGCGAGGGCCGGCCGCCGCCCGCGCAGCGCCTGCACGACCAGCACGGCGGCGTACACGAAGAGCGCACCGGCGAGGACCGGCACCAGGATGGGACGCAGCTCCCCGGAGGTCAGGTTGGCGACCCAGCCGAGCAGCGGCAGCGAGTACCAGACCACCCCGCGCAACTGCTCCTGACCGACCGGGTTCGGGTCGGGCTCGTCGTTGTTGTCGCCCTGGGTGGTGAAGGCGTAACCGCCGTCGGCGTCGGTGATGACGCCGACGACGCGATGCGTCACGAGGGTGGGGTTGCCGGACTCCCACTGGAAGGTGATGATGCTGCCGATGCGCACGTCCGCCGGGTCCGTCGGACGCACGACGACCATGCTGCCCGGCGGCAGCCCGGGCTCCATCGAGCTGGTGAGCACCGTCAGTGCGACCGAGCCGGTGACCGCGGGGACGATGAGCACGAGTGCGGCGATGGCGGCGACCACCGCGAACACCCCGGCGGAGACGCCGAGGAGCAGGAAGTGGATGACGCCGCGACGGCTGCGACGGCCGCTCACTCGCGGCGCTCTCGTCGTCTGCCGATGACGGCGACGGCGACGCCGAGGATCGTGACCGCGGCGGCGGCGGCGAGCATCGGTGCGCCCGCCGTCCCCGTGAGCGCCAGCGCCAGCGCGGCCGCACCGGTCGGCTCATCCGGCTCGGCGGCGGCCGTCCGGGTCGGTCCGGAGCCGGCGGCGGCGGCCTCCGTGTCGTCGGGCAGTGCGAGGACGGGCAGCTGGATGCCGCTCAGCGGGCAGGCCTGCGCCGTGATGTCCTGGCCGATGTCCCGCGACGCGGACAGCAGCAGCGACAGGCCGGCCGAGGAGTTCTGGGCGGGCGGCGGCGCGTGCTCGTCGAAGGCGAGCATGACGATCACGGTCGCGACGCCGGACGCCTCGATCCGGTCCCCCGGCAGCACGCTCGTGCAGCGTCCGTCGCCGTCGAGCGGCACCATGGCCGCGCGGGACTGGGCACGCCCCGTCTCCTGCGCCACCGCGGCTCCGATGTGCAGCGAACGGGCGAAATCGGGGTTGTCGATGCGCACCTCGACCGCGTCGATGCGCAGCAGCGCGTCGGTGCCGGTGGTGTTGCGGACCATGAGCTCGCGGGTGACCGTGTCGCCGGGCACCAGCACGGGCAGCTCGTCGAAGAGCGCCTCGGGGATCGTCGTCGACCAGGTGGTGCCGTCGAGGCTCAGCTCGAGACCGTCGGTGGTCGTGCTCGCGGTGGCCGGCGCGGCGCTCGCGACGGAACCCGCGAGCAGCGCCGCGGCCACGACCCCGACGAGCGCTCGCCCAGCGGCCCTCAGGCGCACCATGTCTTGCCCTCCGAGTCGTAGCGGATGGCCCCGGTCGCGATGGTCGCACCGGTGTCGGTGCGGATGACGTCCACGGTGTACGTGCGGTTCCTGGCGAGGTTGGAGAACGCCTCGCGCTCGATCCAGTCCTGCGTGTTCCAGTAGGTGCCGTTGCTGCCGAGAACGGTCGAACCGGTGCGCACCTGGTACTTCACGGTGTCGGGCACGCCGCTCGGGTTCGACCAGACGACGTTCGTGTTCCAGCCGCTGTTGTCGTTGCACGTGAACCTCGGCGCCGAGGCGGCGACCGCCTTGACGCTCTGCGCGACCTTGCCCAGCGAGTCGACGCTCGTCCATCCGCCGCGCTTCGCGGTCAGGGTCAGCGTCGCGCTGTAGGCCTTGCCGGCGTAGGAGGAGATCTGAGCCGACGTGAGGGAGGTGCGCAGGCAGTAGACCTGGGTCTCGCCCGCGGCGACCGTGGAGGAGACCCGGCCGAGTGCGGACCAGCTCATGGCGTCGCCGGAGCTGGCGGCCGTCTCGGTGCAGGACGAGGCGGCGGAGACCCGCCACAGATTGACCGCGATGGCCGAGGCCAGTCCGGTGTCGCCGGCGATCGCGACGCCCGCGCTGACGGTCGCCGACGCCGAGCCGGTGTTCTTGACGACCAGGGAGGTGGTCTTGCGAGCGGTGCCGTTGGCGTAGACGACCGTGGCGTCCGCGAGCGTCGACTGGGTGATGTCGATCGATCCCGCGGTCACGGAGGGCACCGAGACGCTCGCCGTGCTGCTCCACAGCGCGGCGGTACCGCCGAGGCCCAGGAGGGCGGCGAACGCCACCACGACCGTGGCGAGGGTGCCGCGCACCAGGAAGCGGCCGATGTCGACCGTGCCGCGCGCCCGGCGATGCCGGGAGGCGGAACGAGAGGAGGGGCGCTGCCTCCGTGACCGGGACATGCGCACCTCCTCTCCGATGCTCGCTGCTGCTGTCGTCCGGGGATCAGGCCTTCGCGACCTGGGCGAGGGTGAAGGCGATGTTGCTGAAGGCCGCGGTCGAGTTCTGCCCGCCGGTGGCGTTCGCGTCGAACTTGAGGGTAACGGTCGCGTTCGCCGTGGTCGAGATGGTGCCGTTGGTGACGGCGACGGTGTAGACCGTGTCGCTCTTCTTGGTGAGGCCGGCGCCGGTGACCGAGAGCTCGGCGGTGGCGCCGGCGATCTGGCTGGTGCTCTGCAGCGCGTTCCAGGACAGCTCGGCGGCGAGGTTGGTGCCGGTGCCGCTGATGGTCAGGTCCTGCTTGAAGGAGATGGTGTCCCCGGGGACGATGCGGTAGGTCGCGATGTCGATCTTCTGGCCGGCCGCGTTGTACCAGGCCCCCGCGGTGGAGGAGGGCGTGAGCGAGAGCGACCCGGACTGGATGGACGAGACCGACACGTTGGCCGACTGGTTCCACATCGCGAAGGTGCCCGCGCCTCCCGACAGGAGGGCGATACCGGCAGCGGCGGCGATGGTGGCCTTGACGAGCTTGTGCATGATGATGCCTTTCGAGTCGATCGCAGCGCGAGATCGCCGAAGACGATGCGCAGCCGGGAAGAAGCGGATGCCCTCGATCCGAGGGCCGGCCCGATCCGCGGCTCGCTGTCTTCAGCGGATCGCAGCTCGTTGCCTGATGGCTCCGACTCTATGCACTCGCATCCACATGCAGCCTGCTGTCCCCCCGAAGGAAAGGGGAAGCATTCGCGGTCACCACCCTGGAGGCTCAAGATCCGCGAAAGACCACCGCGGCGCTCAGTACAGGAGCGAGGTGAGCCGGCGGCGCGCAGCGGCGACCCGGGGGTCGTCCCCGCCGGCCACCTGGAAGTACGCGAGCAGACGCACGCGCACCTGCTCCTTGCCTGCGGCGTCGAGACTCGGGAACAGCTCGAGCAGACGCCCGAAGGCGTCCTCGAGGTGGCCGCCGCTGAGGTCGAGGTCAGCGACGGCGAGCTGCGCGTCGACGTCGCCCGGGGCGTCACCCGCCGCCTGGCGGATCTCCGCGGCCGTGCGCCCCGCGAGGCGCTCGAGCAGCTCGACCTGTGCGAGACCGGCGGCGGCGTCGTGGTCGGCCGGGTTCTGCGCGATGGCCTTCCTGTACGCGGCGATCGCGGTGGGGTAGTCGCCCCGGTCGATGGCGTCGAAGGCCTCCTGATGCAGCGGCGGCAGCGGCGGCTGCTCGGGCTCGGCCGGCGCCTCGGCGCCATCGAGCTCGATGCTGCCGGTGACGCCGTTCTGCGCGGCGAGCTCCAGCAGCTGCTCGAGCACGCCCTGCACCTGCTCCTCGGCCGGCAGGCCCTGGAAGAGCGAGACGGGGCGGCCGGCGACGACCGCGGCGACCGTGGGGATCGCATCCGCCTGGAACGCCTGGGCGAGCTGCGGGTTGGCCTCGGCGTCGATGCGGGCCAGCACGAGACGGCCCGCGGCGGCGCGCACCAGGCGCTCGAGCAGGGCGCCGAGCTGCTGGCTCTGCTCGGACCAGCCGGCGTAGAGCTCGGCGACGACGGGCACCGTGTTCGAGAGCTCGAGGATCGAGGCGAAGCCCGCATCCGTGCCCTCCACGACGACATCGACCCCGCCGGGAGCGGCGGCGGCATCGGAGGCCGGCGGGGCGGCCTGCTGCGGCGGGGCGGCGCGGCGTGCGAGGGACGAGAGGTCGACGGCTCCGCGCAGCGAGGCGACGGAGGGGGCAGGTCGGTCATTCGAGCTCCGAGGCTTCCAGGAAGCCGTTGCTGTAGCCGAGGACCCGGACGGTCTGGTCGGCGGCGGTGGACGGTGGGACGGCGAAGAGCAGTTGCAGACCGTAGGTCGAGCGGACCCCCGTGGTCGTCGACTCCTTGTCGAGCACGGCGGCGGTGGTCTCGCCGAGGTTGATCTCGCCGCTGTCGACGGGCTTGACCTCGTAGACGTCCTTCAGCGAGACGGCCACGATGGCACCGGCGTCGTTCGTGGCGAGGGCGATGGTCTCGCCGGTGCCCGCCTCGATCCGCGTGTCGAAGGTGCCGTTCTCGCCGAGCGCGTCGCGGGTGTCCTGACGATTCTGCTGGCCGATCTGCGTCCGCAGGCCGTCGGCCTCCTCCGAGAAGAGGCCGGCGGAACCGCTCGAGTCGCCGTTGATGAGCACGTCGCCGTAGGCGGCGCCGAGCTGCGACGGCGGCACGGCGAGCAGCTGGTCGTCGGGCGAGAGCCGTGCGGCGCCGATGCTGGCGGGCGCGACGTCGGGGAACTGGGCGCCGGGCGCGAAGGCGACGGCGTACTGCACCTTGTAGTTCTCGCGCGGGCTGTTCTGCGTGAGCACGACCGCCACCTGCGACGCCTCGGCGTCGGCCTCGTCGCGCAGCACGGCGAAAACGGTGCGCGGCCACGCCTCGGTCGCCTGCGGCAGCGTCACCTCGACGACCGACGCGGGGATGACGGGCGGCGCGGGCTCCTCGGCCTCGGCGGCGAGGAGTGCGTAGTAGCCGCGGCGCTCGTCGAGCGCCGCGCCGTCGAAGCGCGCCGAGGCGGCATCGGCGTCGCGCGCCTCGTCGGCCGCGGCGCCGACCTCGGCGACCTGCGCCAGGATGCGCTCGGCCTGCGCCTGCGTGACGACCGGCGGCTCGACCGCGGGCCCCGCCGACTCGGACGCCGACGGCGACGGGCTGGCGTCCACGTCGAGGGAGGGCGTGCCGGTGCAGCCCGCGAGCGCGGCCACGGCGATACCGGCCGGCAGCAGCGCGATGCGCTTGCGGGTCGCACGGCGTCCGCGCGGCGACTCGAGCTGCGGCCCCGGCGGGCGGCCGGCGCCGAGCACGCCGGGCTTCGGGCGCCTCGGCGGCTTCGGGCCCTTGGGCTGCTTGGCGGTCTTGCGGCGCGGACCCTGACCCCGGCGCAGGTGCACGAGCGCCCAGATGTAGAGGGCGAGACCGAGCACCAGCATGACGCTGCCGGCGACGATGAGCGGCACGGCGTAGGGGGTGCTGTCGTCGATGGGCCACTGCACGGAGATGGCGTCCGGCGCCGGGGCGGTGCCGTCCGTGGCCAACAGCACGCTCATGTCCGAGCGGACGCCGCTGGTCAGCTCGACGGCGTCCACGCCGTCGACCTCGTCGAACCAGAGGTCCGAGCCGCGCGGGTCGGGCGCCTCGCTCTCGGCACCGGTGACCAGCTCGCTGACGAGCTCGCCGGACTCGAGGTCGGCGGTGACGAGGTTGTGGTCGGTGTCGCCCACCCAGGCGAGCACGTCGACCGTTCGCCCGTAGGCGACGAGCAGCTCGCCCTCGCCGGACACGGTCATGGAGCGCGACGGGGAGAGCGCGTCGAGCTCGATGCCGAGCTGCTCGACGGCCTCGCCGTCGACGACCGTGAGCGGCGCCGCCTCGGTCCGCACGGAGGAGGTCGCGCTCTCGGGCCCCGCCAGGATGGTCCGCTGACCGATGCCCCAGCCGATCATGAGGGCCGCGAGCACGAAGCTCACGATGGCCAGCACGAAGCGCACGATGGGTGATCCTCTCGGGTAGGGGGTCCCGGATGGGCGGAGAACGGAGCAACGGTAGCGGATGCGCCTGGGCGCCACCTCCCCGCGGCCCCCGCCCCGTCACCCCGCGACGGTGCCCCTGACTACACTCGACCTGTCCGCGGACGCCCCGCGACGACTGCCCCACGCAGCGCCCGAAGGAGACATGGTGGCCACAGACGAGTCGAGCTTCTCGATCCAGGTGCGCGGGTACAACCGCGACGAGGTCGACAAGGCGATGCAGGAGCTGCGCCGCGAGCTCATCAAGGCCAACACCGAGAAGGCGGAGGCGAACAGGGAGCTCAAGCAGCTGGGCGCCCAGGTCGGCGAGCTGCAGACCGAGCTCGACGAGGTCGGCACCCCCACCTACAGCGGGCTCGGCTCCCGCCTCGAGACCACCCTGCGCCTCGCCGAGGAGCAGGCGACCCGCCTCATCGGCCAGGCCGACATCGACGCGGAGAAGCTGCGCGCCGCCGTGCAGAAGGAGACCGTCGCCGCGCGCGATGAGGCGCGCGAGTACGCCGAGCGCCTGGTGCGCGAGGCCACCGAGAAGGCCGCATCGACGCTCGAGCAGGCTCGTGCCGAGAGCGAGGCGGCCCTCCGCCGCTCGCGCGACACGGCCGAGACCGCCACCAACGACGCCCTCCGCGAGGCTGCGGCCATCCGCGGCGCCGTCGCCACGGAGGCCGCCGAGGTGCGCGCCACCGCCGCCCGCGAGTCCGGCACCCTGCGCTCCGATGCCGAGCGCGAGGCCGCCGAGCTGCGCGTCGTCGTCGAGCGCGAGACGGTCGCGGCCCGCGAGGCTGCGGCGCAGCTCGCGCGGGACACCGAGCGCGACCGCATCGAGTTCACGGCGGGGGTCGAGCGCCGCCGCGCCGACGTGCAGGCCGAGCTCGAGGCTGCCCGCACCTCGGTGGAGACCGAGCTGGCCCGCCTGCGCGCCGAGCAGGAGACGGAGCTGACCGAGCGCCGCAACCGCCAGGACGCGGAGCTCGCGCAGGCGCGCGGCGAGCAGGAGGCCGAGCTGGCGCGCATCCGCTCGGAGCAGCAGGCGCAGCTGGCGCAGGCCCGCGCCGAGCAGGAGGCCGACCTCAACCGGCGCCGCAACCAGCAGGAGGACGAGATCGCCGAGCGCAGGAACGCGCAGGAGGCCGAGCTCGCCCGCACCCGCTCGGAATGGGAGGCCGAGTTCGAGCAGCGCCGGAACGAGCAGGAGAACGCACTCGCCGAGCGCCTCACCGCCCTCGAGAACGAGCTCGCCGAGCGGGCCACCCGCGAGCACGCCGACCTCGACCAGCGCCGCAATCTGCAGGAGGCCGAGCTCGGTCAGCGCCGCGCAGCGCTCGAGGCCGAGATCGAGCAGCGCAGCACCGACTTCGAGCGCGAGTTCGAGGAGCGCCGGGCCGGCACCGAGCACGAGCAGGAGCAGGCCCGCGCCGCCTTCGAGCATCAGGACGGCGAGGCCCGCGCCGCGCTGCAGCGCGAGACCGAGCAGGCCCGCATGGACCTCGAGATGGAGCTCACCTCGCGCAGGGACGCGGCCGAGAAGGAGTATCTGGCCAAGCACCAGGAGGCGGTCGCGCAGACGCAGAAGTACCTCGACGAGGCGAACGCGCAGCTCGCCGACGCCCTGCGGCGCGCATCCGACAAGCGGCTCGAGGCCGACACGCTCGAGGCCGCCGGCGAGGCGAACGAGAGGGCCTCGCGGCAGCGCGCCGACGACCTCGCCACCGAGATCCTCGCCAACGCCGAGGCCCGCGCCGCCGCGCTCGTCGCGGAGGCGCAGGAGCGCACGGATGCGCTGGTCGCGGATGCGGAGGAGCGCCTGGCCAGGATCCGCATCGAGCGCGAGGCGGTCGCGGGATACTTCACGAACCTGCGTAGCGTGCTGAGCAATGCCGAGCAGGTCTCGTCGAGCGAGTACGACGACCAGGACTGACCGCGAGGCCGACGAGGAGCAGTCCGTGAAGATCAACAACGCGTTCAAGGTCGGTCTGCTCGGCGGGCTCGGTGTGCTCGTCGCCCTCGTCATCGGCGGCGCCGTGTCGAGCCTGGCGACGATCATCACCTACATCGCCGTCGCGCTCTTCATCTCGCTCGGCCTGGAGCCGATCATCTCCTGGCTCGAGAAGCGCAGGGTGCCGCGCTGGGCGGCCATCCTCATCGTGCTCACCGCGTTCGTCGGCGGGCTCGTCGGGTTCTTCTTCGCGGTGATCCCGGTGATCGTCAATCAGACCTCCGGCCTCATCCAGCAGATCACCGACTACTTCCAGAGCTTCACCTTCGACGAGTTCATCGACGAGGCCCAGGGCTACGTGGGCGACTGGGTGAACCTCGGCAACGTGCGCGACGACGTGGTCGCGTTCTTCCGCGACCCGGAGAACATCATCGAGGTCGGCAACGGCATCCTCGCCGTCGGCATCGCGATCGGCTCGGGCGTCTTCGGCGTGATCGTGGTGCTGATCCTCACCCTCTACTTCACCTCGTCGATGAAGACCATCAAGCGCGGCCTCTACGGCCTCGTCGCCGCGTCGAAGCGCAAGCGCTTCATCGAGATCTCCGAGCAGGTCACGCAGGCGGTCGGCCGCTACGTCGTCGGGCAGGCCTCGCTGGCCGCGTGCAACGGCGTGCTGAGCTTCATCTTCCTCAGCATCCTCGGCTCCCCGTTCGCCGCGCTGCTCGCCTTCGTGGCCTTCCTCTGCTCGCTCGTGCCGCTGGTCGGAACGATCACCGGCTCGATCATCATCGTCGCGACCACGGCCTTCCTGCCGTTCCCCGCGGTGCTCTGGGCGGCCGGGTACTACCTCGTCTACATGCAGATCGAGGCCTACGTGCTCAGCCCGAACATCATGAACCGCGCCGTCAAGGTGCCCGGAGCGATCGTCGTCATCGCGGCCCTCGCCGGCGGCACCCTCGCGGGCGTGCTCGGCGCGCTCGTCGCGATCCCGGTGGCCGCCTCGATCCTGATCATCGTCAAGCAGGTCTGGGTGCCGCGGCAGAACGAGCTGTAGCCGGTCGGAGCGAGCGGATGCGCGCATCCGCTCGCCGGGTCGGCGACGAGCCGCTCAGGGCCAGCTGGTCGGCAGCGGCAGCGCCTCGGGGCGCACGACGCGCAGGATCTCCGTGAGCGCCTGACGGGTCTGGGTCTCCCCACCCACAGGTGCTTGGCGCCCTCGACGCCGGTCAGCTGCGCCTCCGGCACGACGGCGAAGCGCTCGGCCGCCTCGGCGGGGCGCAGGTAGTCGTCGAGCTCGGGCACGATGACGCCGAGGCGCTCGCCGCTGCCGGCCCAGGCGGCGAGCTCGGCGTCGCTCGTGCGGTGCAGCGGCGGCGAGAGCAGCACGGCGCCGACGATCGGATGCGCGCGGCCGTGCTTGAGCGCCACCTCGGTGCCGAACGACCAGCCCAGCAGCCACGGATGCGGCAGGCCGCGCTCGGCGACGAGGTCCATCGCCGCGGCGAGGTCGTGCCGCTCGTCGTCGCCCTCGCCGAACGCGCCCTCGCTGCGACCGCGCGGCGACTCCACGCCGCGGAAGTTGAAGCGCAGCACGGCCAGGTCGGCGAGCTCGGGCAGCCGGGCCGCGGCCTTGCGCAGGATGTGCGAGTCCATGAAACCGCCGTGCGTGGGCAGCGGATGCAGGCACACGAGCGTCGCGGCCGGCGGGCGCCCCTCGGGCACGGCCAGCTCGCCGACGAGCGTCAGGCCGTCGGCCGTGCGCAGCTCGACGTCCTCGCGCAGGGCGGGCAGCTCCACGCCGCCGCGGATCTCGGTCATGCGGTCCTCCAGCAGTGCTCGTGCCAATGCCGGCGCGCGGCGAGGTCCGCCGCGTCGCCCAGCACGCCGTCCATGCGCCACACCACCAGGTGCGCGACCCCGGCCTCGATCGCGCCGCCGCAGCCGGGGCAGCTGTAGGCCTTCACGGCCTTCGCCGCGGAGATCGGCTGCACGCTGAACGCCTGGCCCCGACGGCTCTCGGTGCGGCGGTTGCCCATGAGCACGCTCTCGATGTCGCGCTCCGGCTCGGCGTGCCCTCCGCCCGCGCGACGACGGGGTCGGTTCGAGCGGGGCATGCCCTCGAGTCTAGACAGCGACCCTGCACCCCGCCCCACGCGCCCGCCCCACGGCGCCCGCGTTGGGGCGGTTCGGCGACATCGGGGCGTGCGGACGCATGCCCCGACGTCGCCGAACCGCCCCAACACTGAACGAGAGCACGCGCGGCAGCCGCGGCGCATACGCGAACGGGCCGCCCTCGTGCGAGGACGGCCCGTTCGGGGAAGCTGCTGCGGGGTCAGTACCAGCCGGAGGCCTGCGACTTGGCCCAGGCACCGCATGGCGTGCCGTAGCGCCCCGAGATGTAGCCGAGGCCCCAGGTGATCTGGGTCGCGGGGTTCGACGCCCAGTCGCCGCCGACCGAGGCCATCTTGCTGCCCGGCAGCGCCTGCGGGATGCCGTAGGCACCGCTCGAGGTGTTGTGGGCATAGACGTTCCAGCCGGACTCCTTGTTCCACAGGGAGACGAGGCAGTCGTACTGGTCGGTGCCCCAGCCGCGGGCGGCCACCATGTCGGCGGCGATCGCCTTGGCGCTGCCCGGGTCGGGCGTCCCGGCCACCGGAGCCACACCGCTGCCACTGCCGCCGGTGCTGCCCGTGGTCGGTGCGACCACGACGGGCTCGGGCTCCGGCTCGGTGTACGTGAAGCCGTCGCGGACGACCTCGGCGCTGGCCGTGGCCGAGACCTCGACGCTCTGCGCCTGCGGCCGCCACTCGGCCGACATGGCGGTCGCGTACGCGGTCGGCTCCGGGCTCACGAAGAGTGCGGCCACGAGCGCGGTGACCGCGAACATGACGAACCCGAAACGCTGTGCCGGGTTGCCCCGGCGGTCGATGATGGAGGCCGTCGCCGCGCTCGCGCGCGTCGGCCTGATGGTCGCTTGGGCGCCGCCACGGACCAGTCCCCGTCGGGTCGAGCTCGGGTCGGTCTGGGGGACGCGCGTCAGTGCATGCTTACCCACAGTGCCCCAATGGTAACAAATCGGTGAACGGATGCACCTGGACGGTTCCCGGACGCCGGGATCCGGATTCGCTCAAGAAGCGCGCACGGCCAGCATCACCGAGACGACGCTGTCGAGCAGGTAGTCCACCTGGCGCTCCCGGTAGCCCCCGCGCTGGGCGCGGAAGGTGACCGTCCGCACATCCTCGAGGTTCAGCGGCTTGCCGTTCTCGAGGTACCGCGAGATGCGGTTGGCGAAGCGGTCGACGTCGCGGCGGCGGTACCCCTGCGCGAAGACGCTGGAGCGCGCGAAGCGCTGGCCGGCCGGCCGGGAGAGGCGGTCGAGCACGATCTGCGCGAGGCCGCGGGCGTCGCCGTACCAGCCCACCTCGTCGGCGTGCAGCGCACGCTCGCGCTCGCGGGTCGCGAAGGCGTCCTCGAGCCGCTCGAGCGCGGCGTCGACGTGGGTCGCGGAGTAGCCGCGGCGCACGATGGTGAAGGTGGTGTCGCGGATCTGCTGGGCGCCGATCGCGGTCTGCTCGCCCCGCGGGGCGGCGTAGGCCTCACGGGCCCGGGCGAGGAACTCCTCGACCTCCTCGGCGGCGTAACCGCGCTCGTGCTTGCGCACGCGGGGGAAGGTGTCGGTCACGGCACCATCATGCCACCAGCAGGAAGATCGCATATGCGATCACCGCGGAGGGGAACAGCGAGTCGAGCCGGTCGAGGAAGCCGCCGTGGCCGGGCAGCCACGTGCTCATGTCCTTGACCCCGAGGTCGCGCTTGATGAGCGACTCGCTGAGGTCGCCGATCGTGGCAGCGACCACGATCGAACCGCCCAGGACCAGGCCGACCCACCAGGGCTGGCCGAGCATGAACTGCGCGATGAGCACACCGCCGACGAGGGTGATCAGCGTGGCGCCGATCGTGCCCTCCCACGTCTTCTTCGGGCTGATCCGGGGCGCCATCGGGTGCTTGCCGAACAGCAGCCCGCTCGCGTACGCGCCCGTGTCGACGAGCACCACGAGGATGATGAAGCCCAGCGTCCACCACTGGCCGCCCTCCGCGGCTGTGAGCCGCACGGCGAAGGTGCCGAGCAGGGTGATGTACGCCTGCACGAAGGCGCCCGCGGCGAGATCGAGCACGAGGTTGCGCCGGGTGGCCCGCGCGGTCGGCACGGCCGTCTCGACCAGTCGCCAGACGCTGACCAGCGCGATCGCGCCGAGCACGCCGTACCACTGCCCCGGCCCCTCGAAGAACCAGGCCGCGGGCACGACCAGCACGCCGCCGACCACGGTCGGGATGCGGGGCACGTCGCGCCCCGCCGCCCGCAGGGCCGTCGAGAGCTCGGAGGTGGTGAACGCGATGAGCACGACCGCCACGAGCATGAACAGCTCTTTGACGAAGACGAGGCTCAGCAGCATGCTGCCGCCGAGCGCGACGCCGATGACGATCGCCATGATGAGGTTGCGGCCGGTGCGGGCCTCGATCCGCTCGTTCACGGCGTCGAGCTGCGCCCGCTTGGCGACCAGCTGCGCCTCGATCTCGGCGCGACGGTCCTGCGCGAACTGCTCGAACTCGGCGCGCGTGCCCCGGCGCTGCGCGTGGGCGACGGCGCCGGGGTCCTGCGGATGCGGTTCGAGGGCGGGCGCCGCGGCCGTCGGATCGGACGCGTTCACGGGGTCGACCGATGGCGGCGCGGCGCCCTCGACTCCACGGCCGTCATCGGACGGTTCCGACATCCCCACCCCTCGTTCGAGCGCTCAGACCGCGAGCAGCTCGGTTTCCTTCTTCTTCAGCGCCTCGTCGATGGCGTCGATCGTCGACTTCGTCGCCGCGTCGAGCTCCTTCTCAGCCCGGGCGATCTCGTCCTCGCCGACCTCGTTCTTGAGCGCGTCGAGGTCGTCCTTGCCCTTGCGGCGCAGGTTGCGCACGACCACGCGGGCGGCCTCGCCCTTGTCGCGGGCGAGCTTCACGTACTCCTTGCGGCGCTCCTCGGTGAGCTCGGGCAGCACGGTGCGGATGATCGTGCCGTCGTTGCTGACGTTGCCGCCGAGGTGCGAGGCGGCGACGAGCGCCTTCTCGATGTCCTTGAGCGCGGACTTGTCGAAGGGCGTGATCACGAGCACGCGCGCCTCGGGCTGCTGGAAGCCGGCGAGCTGGCCGAGCGGAGTCGGGCTGCCGTAGTAGTCGACGAGGACCTTCTGGTACAGGGCCGGGTTGGCCCGTCCCGTGCGCACGGTGCCGAAGTCGTCCTTGGCGACCTCGACGGCCTTGCTCATCTTGTCCTTGGTGTCGGACAGCACATCCGCGATCATGGTGCTCCTTCGTTCGGTTCCATCGTAGCCAGGCCGCCCTGGGCGACCCGGGGCGTTCAGCTGCGGACGAGCGTGCCGATGCTGTCGCCCCGGATGGCGGCCGCGACGTTGCCGCCGGGCTCCATCCCGAAGACGACCATGTCGATCCGGTTGTCCATGCAGAGGCTGAAGGCGGTCGAGTCGACGACCTTGAGACCGCGCACCAGCGCGTCCTGGTAGGTCAGCTCGTCGAGCTTGACCGCGGTCGGGTCGGTGCGCGGGTCGGCGGAGTAGACGCCGTCGACGCCGTTCTTGGCCACCAGCACGGCGTCGGCGCCGATCTCGAGCGCGCGCTGCGCGGCGACCGTGTCGGTGGAGAAGTAGGGCAGGCCCGCGCCGGCGCCGAAGATGACGATGCGGCCCTTCTCCAGGTGGCGCACGGCCTTGCGCGGGATGTACGGCTCGGCGACCTGGGTCATCTCGATGGCCGACTGCACGCGGGTCTCCGCGCCGGCCTGCTCGAGGAAGTCCTGCAGGGCGAGGGCGTTCATGACGGTGCCCAGCATGCCCATGTAGTCGGCGCGGCTGCGGTCCATGCCGCGCTGGCTGAGCTCGGCGCCGCGGAAGAAGTTGCCGCCGCCGACGACGATCGCGATCTCGACCGACTTCGCGGCCTCGGCGATCTCGCGGGCGATCGCGTTGATCGTGTCGGGGTTCACGCCGAGCTGGCCGCCGCCGAAGGCCTCGCCGGAGAGCTTCAGCAGCACGCGTCGACGGCCGGTGTCCTCGGGGGTGGGGATGTGGGCGTTCATGGCGGCTGCTCCTCCTGGTCGAACTGGGGCGCCGCTGCCGCGGGCACCTTCACAAGGATAGGGGGTCGCGGATGCGGGGTCCGCGCATCCGCTCGCAGCACCGCCCCGACGACGCTGCGGGGACGGACGAGGGCCCGGCAGCGAGACGCTGCCGGGCCCTCGTGAGGACGTCGCTTACGCGCCGACCTTGAAGCGCACGAACGACTGCACGGCGAGACCGGCGTCGTCGAGGATCTTCGCAACGGCGACCTTGCTGTCCTTGGCGTAGCCCTGGTCGAGCAGCACGCGCTCCTTGAAGAATCCGGTCAGGCGACCCTCGATGATCTTCGGCAGCGCGGCCTCGGGCTTGCCCTCGGCGGTCGCGATCTCGGTAACGATGCGGCGCTCGTTCTCGACGGCGTCGGCCGGCACCTCGTCGCGCGACAGGAAGGCCGGGTCGAACATGGCGACGTGCTGCGCGATGCCGCGAGCGGTGTCGGCGTCCGAGCCGGTGTAGGCCACGACCACGCCGACCTGCGGGGGCAGGTCCTTGCTGGTCTTGTGCAGGTAGACCGCGAACTCCTGGCCCTCGACGCGGGCGACCTTGCGCAGCTCGATCTTCTCGCCGAGGATCGCGGCCTCGTCGGTGATGAGGTCCGCGACGGTGCCGCGGCCACCCGGGGCAGCGAGCGCCTCCTCGAGCGAGCCGGCGCCGGCGGCGGCGACGGCCTCGAGAACCTTGTCGGCCAGGGCGATGAACTTCTCGTTCTTGGCGACGAAGTCGGTCTCGGTGCCGAGCTCGATGATCGTGGTGGCACCCTCGACGGTCTTCGCGGCGACCAGGCCCTCGCTCGTGGAGCGGTCCTCGCGCTTCGAGACCTGCTTGAGGCCCTTGAGGCGCAGGATCTCGATGGCCTTCTCGATGTCACCCTCGGCCTCGACCAGGGCGTTCTTGCTGTCGACCATGCCGGCGCCGGTGCGCTCGCGCAGGACCTTGACGTCGGCGACGTTGAAGTTTGCCATTCGGCTTTCCCTAACTCTGATGATTCGTTCTGATGGCTGAGATGGATGCGGCCGGCCGGGGATGCTCCCCGACCGGCCGCATCCGTCGTCATGACGACTGGATTACTTCGCCTCGGCCTCGGCGGCCGCCTCGACCTGCTCCGCGGTCTCGGGAGCGTGGTCCGGCGTGATGTCCGCGGCCTCGTCGGCCTTCGCCGCGACCTGGGCGTCGGCGTCGTTCTCGGCGACGGTCGCACCGACCGGGGCCTCGTCGGCGGCCGGGGTGGCCTCGGCGGCCGGCGCCTCGGACTCGGCGGGGGTCTCGAGGAGCTCGCGCTCCCACTCGGCGAGCGGCTCGACGGCGGAGACGTTGCCGCCCTCCTCCGGCTTCTGGTGGCGCTCGATGAGGCCCTCGGCGGCGGCGTCGGCGATGATGCGGGTGAGCAGGCCCACCGAGCGGATCGCGTCGTCGTTGCCCGGGATCGGGAACTGCAGCTCGTCGGGGTCGGCGTTCGTGTCGAGGATGCCGATCACGGGGATGCCGAGCTTCTTGGCCTCGTCGACCGCGAGGTGCTCGCGCTTGGAGTCGACGACCCAGATCGCGGACGGGGTCTTGGTGAGGTTGCGGATGCCGCCGAGCGTCTTGTGCAGCTTGTCGAGCTCGCGCTTCTTGATCAGCAGCTCCTTCTTGGTGAAGCCGCTCGTGGTGCCCTCGAAGTCGAGCTCCTCGAGCTCCTTCATGCGCGCGAGGCGCTTGGAGACCGTCTGGAAGTTGGTGAGCAGACCGCCGAGCCAGCGCTGGTTCACGTAGGGCTGGCCGACGCGGTTGGCCTGCTCGGCGATGGCCTCCTGGGCCTGCTTCTTGGTGCCGACGAAGAGCACGGTGCCGCCGCGGGCGACCGTCTCCTTGACGAACTCGTAGGCGCTGTCGATGTAGCCCAGCGACTTCTGCAGGTCGATGATGTGGATGCCCGAGCGCTCGGTGAGGATGAAACGCTTCACCTTCGGGTTCCACCGGCGGGTCTGGTGTCCGAAGTGGACGCCGCTGTCGAGCAGCTGGCGGATCGTGACGACGGCCATGGCCGTGCCTCCTGTTCTGGACGCGCGCGTTCGCGCGTCGATTGCGGTTGTCTACCCGGGCCGAACGGCCGCGGATCCTGGTGCCCGGCGCGCATCCGCTCCTCGTTCGAGGAGACCGGTGGATGCGGTGAGCCTGGTGGGCACGCGAAGTCACCCCGACACGCGGGGTGCTACCGGCATGGTAGCACCCGCGTGGCGTGGGCGGATGCCGCGGGGCGCCGCCTCCGGGGCGCCGACAGGACCCGGCGGATCGGGACGGATCGCGCTGACTCAGCATCGAGACGACGAGTCAGCAGCGAACGCGATGCTGAGTTGTCGCCTCGGTGCTGAGTCGGCCCACGGGAGCTGAGTCGGCGGACCGGCTCCGGTGCACGGGGCGATCCATCGCACGGAAGGTGTGCGGCGGGTCGGAGAAGATCGCGCATGTGAGCGACGCGCTCCGCGGATCGGACCCGATCAGCCCGCCGCGATCGGGCCCGGCCCTCCGGACCATATGGCGCAGGATCAGGCCGGGCGCTTGCGGGGCCACCAGAAGCGCTCGCCCGCGAGGAACGCGAGCGCGGGCACGATGACCGTGCGCACCAGCAGGGTGTCGAGCAGCACGCCGACGCAGACGATGATGCCGATCTGGGTGAGCGTGATGAGCGGCAGCACCCCGAGCACCGCGAAGACGGCCGCGAGCAGGACGCCCGCGCTCGTGATGACGCCGCCGGTGGCCGCGAGCGCGCGCACCATGCCCTCGCGGGTGCCGTGCTCCGCCGCCTCCTCGCGCGCCCGGGTCACCAGGAAGATGTTGTAGTCCACGCCCAGCGCCACGAGGAACAGGAAGCTCAGCAGTAGCACGTTGCCGTCGAGGGCCGGGAAGCCGAACACGTGCTGGAAGAGCAGCCAGCTGGCGCCGACGCTCGCGAAGAAGCTGCCGACCACCGTGACGAGCAGCAGCACCGGCGCGAGCAGCGCGCGCAGCAGCACCACGAGCACGACGAAGACGAGCGCCAGGATGAGCGGGATCAGCAGCGCCTGGTCGGCGGCGGTCGCGTCGGCGACGTCGAGCGCCTCCGCGTCGAGACCGCCCACCAGAGCGGATGCGGGGAGCGCCTCGCGCAGGTCGGCCACCGTCGCGAACGCCGCATCCGACTCCGGCTCGCCCTCGATGGCGACAGAGAGCTCGGTCCAGTCGTCGCCGCCGCTCGTGCCCTCGGCCTGCTCGGCGACGGAGACGACGCCCGTGACGGATTCGGCGGCGGTGACGGCCGCATCCGCTTCGTCCGCGCGCACGACGACCGTGGTCGGCGAGCCGCTGCCGCCCTGGCTGAAGCCCTCGGCCAGCAGCTCCTGGCCGATGACGGCGTCGGGGGTGTCGAGGAAGCGCTCGGTCTGCGACAGGCCGGTCTTCGCGCCGAGGCCGCCGGCCGCGAGGCCGAGCAGCACGAGCACGCCGAGCACGGCGACCGCGGTGGGCCGCTTCGCGACGCCACGGCCGAGACGGCCCCAGACGCTGCGCTCGACCGCGGGCTCGGTGCCGACCTCCGGCACCAGCGGCCAGAAGATGCCGCGCGGGAACTGCACGAGCGCGGCCGGGAGCACGATGAGCGCGAAGGCCATCGCGACGAGCACGCCGATCGCGCAGGCGAGGCCGAGCGCGCGGTTGGAGCCGAGGCTCGCGAGCAGCAGCGTGAACAGGGCGAGCACGACGGTGGAGCCGCTCGCGAGCACCGCCGGGCCGGCGCCCCGGAGCGAGCGGCGCATGGCCTCGCGGCGGTCCTCGTGCTTGCGCAGCTCGTCGCGGTAGCGGGCGATGAGCAGCAGCGCGTAGTTCGTGCCGGCGCCGAAGACGAGCACCGAGAGGATGCCCCTGACGGACGGGTCGAGGGTGATCTCGAACAGCGCCGCGACCCGGGTCGCGACGATGCCCGCCAGGGCGTCGCCGAGACCGACGACGGCGAGCGGCACCAGCCACAGGACGGGGCTGCGGTAGGTGACCAGCAGCAGCACCGCGACGACCGCGGCGGTGAAGATGAGCAGGGTGACGTCGGCGCCGGCGAAGATGCCGGCGACGTCCACGGCGAAGCCCTCGGGGCCGGAGAGGTACAGGGTGAGTCCGTCGACGGCGGCGGCGTCGCGGATCCCGGCGGCCCGCTCGGCCTGCAGGTCGACGTCCGGCTCGGCGTCGAGGACGAGCACGACGAGCGCGCTGCTGCCGTCCTCGGCCAGCTGCGGGGGCACCGGCTGGCCGAACTCTCCCAGCGCCGGCAGGGTCTGCCGGATCGCGGCCAGGTCCGCCTCGTCGACGGTGCCGCCCTCGCGCCCGGCGCCCTCGCGGGTGTAGACGAGCAGGGCGGTGCTCGAGTCGCCGTCGTCGAGGTCGTCGACGATCGCGGCGGCGCGGGCGGACTCGGAGGCGTCGGGCAGCCCGCTCTCGGGTGTCTGCGTGCCGCTCGCCCCCGTGCCGAGGGCGAACAGGCCGCCCGCGACGAGGACGGTGAGCACGAGGACGATCCAGGCCGGCGCGCGGCCGGTGACGAAGCGGGTCATGCCCTCGAGCATATCGTTAAGTTGGTTAGCTAATAACCGTCTTAGCCAGCTGGCGGTAGGCTTCCGGCATGGCCACCGCTCCTCGACCAGACTTCGCGTTCGGCGAGGCGACGCTGCTGCTGCGCGAGATCCTCAAGCTCACCAAGTCGATGGAGCTCGACATGGGCGCCGCGCTCGGCACCAACCCCACCGACTTCGCGGCCATGCAGCACCTCATGGAGTCGGGACCGCTCAGCCCCGGCGAGCTCGCACGCCGACTCGGCGTGAGCACCGCCGCCGTCACCGGCGTGATCGACCGCCTCGAGGGCCTCTCCCATGCACGCCGCGAGCCCGACCCGGACGACCGGCGCCGACTCCTGGTCGTGCCCGAGCCCGAGAGCGTGCGCCGCGCCCTCGACCGGCTGCTGCCGCTGACCCGCGGGGCCCAGGGCGTGCTCGACGAGCTCGACGAGGACGAGCGGGCCGTGGTGACCCGCTACCTCTCGGGCATCGCGGCGGTGTACCGGGAGCAGCTCGGCATCGAGGGCTGACGGGCGCGCTTCGGCGGTCGAGTCGATCCGCTGCCCGTTGCTGTCGGTCGCTGGTCGCTGGTTGCTCGCTGCTGGTCGCTTGCAGCTCGTTGCCGGTTGCTCGCCGCTGTTGGCTCGCGGGTCGTGGCTCGCGGTTCGGCGCTCGTGGTTCGGCGCTCGTGGTTCGGCGCTCGTCGTCACGTGACCGGGTCGTCTCCTCCACCCCGCTGAGCCGTCCACAGGACGGCTCCGACGGGACCGCGCTGCGCCACCGCGACGGACGCTGTGGGCGTGAGAGGTCTGCTCAAGGTGCTCGGCGCATCCGCTCTGCTGCTGGTGGCGCTCGGCGCGGTCGCGCCCGGCGGCGGCCCCGCTGCCGCGTCGCTGGCGAACGGAGCGGAGGCATCGAGGTGGTCGTGGCCGATCGGACCGCCGCGCACGGTGGTGCGCGACTTCGAGGCGCCGCCGACGCCCTACGAGGCGGGCCACCGCGGCATCGATCTGCGTGCGGCGGCCGGCACCGAGGTGCTCGCGCCGGAGGACGGCGTCGTGCACTTCGCGGGCGTGGTCGTGGACCGGCCGGTGCTGAGCATCCGGCACGCCGACGGGCTGCTGTCGAGCTTCGAGCCCGTGGCGACGGCGCTCGCGGCGGGCGACGCGGTGCGCGCCGGCGAGGTCATCGGCACGGTCGCGGACGACGGCCACTGCGCCGGCGGCTGCCTGCACGTCGGGGCCCGACTCGACGGCACCGAGTACGTGTCGCCGCTGCTGTTCCTGGGCGGCGTGCCGCGCGCCGTGCTGCTGCCCACACGGCCGATCGGATGAGGGCGTCGCGCTCGCGAACGCGCTGCAGTCGCGCGGAGCCGTCGCGCGGGGCAGTCGCGCGGGTCAGTCGCGCGGAGCCGTCGCGCGGAGCCGTCGCGCGGGGCCGTCGCGCGGGGCCGTCGCGGGGAGCAGTCGCGCGGGTCAGTCGCGCGGAGCCGTCGCGCGGGGCAGTCGCGCCATCAGCGCGCATTCGTCGCGCAGATCGGCGCGGATCGGTCGCTCCGACGGCGCGGGACCGGCGGATTCACGCCGATCTGCGTCGACCTCGAGCGCCACAGGGACGAACCCGTCAGCAGATCGGCACCGATCGGTCGCTCCGACCGCGCGGGACCGGCGGATTCACGCCGATCTGCGTCGACCTCGAGCGCCACAGGGACGAACCCGTCAGCAGATCGGCGCGGATCGGTCGCTCCGACCGCGCGGGACCGGCGGATTCACGCCGATCTGCGTCGACCTCAGGCGCGCGGATGGGCGGTGCGGTACGCGTCGCGGAGGCGCTCGGTGGACACGTGCGTGTAGATCTGCGTGGTGCCGAGGCTCGCGTGGCCGAGCATCTCCTGCACCGCGCGCAGGTCGGCGCCGCCGTCGAGCAGGTGCGTGGCCGCGGTGTGCCGTAGCGCATGCGGGCCGCTCGGGCCGCTGCCGGGCACCCCCTCGAGCAGGCCCGCCACGAGCCCGTAGACCGTGCGGGTCCCGATGCGGGCGCCGCGGGAGTTGAGGAAGAGGGCTTCGGTGCCGGTGTGCGCGGCGATACCTGCTGCCGGAGGCTCGGGACGAGTTTCCCGCGGCGCCACCCGCAGCTCCTCCGCCTGCGGGCCCCGCTGCGCCTCCGAGGTGGCTCGACGCGACGCCGCGGCCAGCGCGGGGCGTCCGCGGTCGAGGTACGCCTGCAGCGCCCGCGAGGCCGGCACGCCGAACGGCACCACGCGCTCCCTCGAGCCCTTGCCCGTGACCCGCACCGTGAGCCTGGTGGCGTCGACGTGCGCCAGGTCGATGCCGACCAGCTCGCCGACGCGCAGGGCGCTCGCGTAGAGCAGCTCGATCACCGCGAGGTCGCGCAGGGCCGCCGGGTCGTCGCCCGCCGCTCGGACGGCGAGCCCTTCGAGGATGCCGTCCATCTGCCCGCGGCTCAGCACCCGCGGCAGGCGCCGCTCGGCCTTCGGCGCGCGCAGGCGGGCGCCGGGGTCGGCCTCCAGACCGTCCCGCTTCGACAGCCACGCCGTCCAGGCCCGCGCCGCCGCGGAGCGCCGTGCGAGGCTCGCGCCGGCGAGGCCGCGCTGCGCGCCCTCCCAGAGCCAATCGCGCAGGCGCTCGAGGTCCAGGGTCGCGGGCTCGGTGCATCCGCTCGCCTCGAGGGCGCCGACGAGCTCCTCGAGGTCGGCGAGGTAGGCACGGCGGGTGTTGGCGCTGAGACCGCGCTCGGCGTCGAGGTGCGCCGCGAACGGCGCCAGGCTCTCGCGCAGGGTCATGGCTCCATGCTGCCCCGTCGGCGGGCTGCGTCGGTGGAGCGCCGCGCATCGCGGTACGCAGCGACGGTGGAGCGGTCGCCGCCGTCCGTCCGGCGCGGGGCGCAGCGACGGCGGAGCGGATGCCATCGTCCGTCCGGCGCGGTGGGCAGCGACGGCGGAGAGCGGGGGTGACCGCGCATCCCTCATCCGAATGACGGAGATCTCGTCGATACGGGGCGCGACCGCCGCGGCGCGGCGCGGCGCAGCTCAGAACCTCCGTCATTCGGGATGGGCGGAGTGCCGAGCGCACGGTTCGAGAGGACGGCGGGCGGTCGCGTCGAGCGGGGGCGGTCAGGCGGGAGCAGTCGGGCGGGAGCAGTTGGGCGGGGGCGGGCGGGGCAGTCGGGCAGGGGTGCTCGGGCAGGGGTGCTCGGGCAGGGGTGCTCGGGCAGGGGTGCTCGGGCGGGGGGGTGCTCGGGCGGGGGCGGTCAGGCGCGTTCGAGGAGGGTGATGGCCTCGTAGTGGTTCGTCTGCGGGAACATGTCGAGCACGCGGGCGCGGGTGGGGCGCAGGCTCGGCATCGAGCGCAGGTCGCGGCCGAGGGTGACCGCGTTGCAGGAGGAGTAGACGACGCGCTCGACGCCGCTGCGCTCGAGCCATTCGGCGAGCGCCGTGCCGATGCCGCGGCGGGGCGGGTTGACCAGCACGAGCTCGGGCGGAACGGTGCTGGCGAGCGCGAAGGCCGTGGCGTCGTCGGCGAGGAAGCGGGTGCCCGGCAGGCCTGCCTCGGCGGCGCTGCGTTCGGCGGTGCGCACCGCCTCGGCGCTCGTCTCGATGCCGACGACCTCACGACCCGGTGCGGCGAGATGCAGAGCGAAGCCGCCGACGCCGCAGTAGAGGTCCCAGACGCTGGCCGGCGCGGTCTCGGCGACCCACTCGCGCGCCTGCGCATAGAGCGCGGCGGCGATGGGCGTGTTCGTCTGGAAGAAGCTGCGCGACCGCAGCCCGAGCTCGACGTCGTTGACGCGCATCCGCATCGTCTGCCGCTCGGTCAGCACGATCTCGTCGGCCCCCTCGAGCACCGCCTTGTGCTCGGGCTGCAGGTTGACGCTCGCCACGACGAGGTTCGGCAGCGCGGCGAGCAGCGTCGCCAGGTGCTTGCGGATGCGCGAGAGCGACTCCTGCGAGCGCAGCACGAAGCGCACCATGAGCTCGCCGTCCGGCGAGATCGTGACGAGCAGGTGCTTCAGCTCGCCGCGTCGGGCCGGCACATCGTAGGGCTGGATGCGGGCGAGGCGGATGAAGTCCACCAGCGCAGGGAAGGCGGCGTGCAGTCCCGGATCGCAGACACCGCAGCGCTGGAGGTCGACACCGTGCCCGGCGGCGTCGAGGATGCCGAGCGTCGGGGCGTCCACCGTGCCGCCGACGACCATCTTCGCCTTGTTGCGGAAGCCGCGCTCCGCGCTCGCCACCGCCGGCAGCCAGGTGATGCCCTCGTGGGCGGCCAGCTGCTCGCGGCAGTGCGCCTCCTTGGCCGCCAGCTGCTCGCCGTACGGCACGCCCATCAGGGTGCACGAGCGGCACAGGCCGGCATCGAAGTAGTCGCACTGCATGAGGGCATCGAGTCTAGGCGCGGCAGGATGGGCGGCATGATCCGCGAGCACGCCCTCCTGCCCGTCCGCCCCGGCCTTGAGGCCGATTTCGAGGCGGCCTTCGACCAGGCGCGTGCCCTCATCGCGGCGCAGCCGGGTTTCCGGTCGTTGTCGCTCTCGCGCTCGATCGAGTCGCCGAGCACCTACCTGCTGCTGGTCGTGTGGGACTCGGTCGAGGCCCACACGGACGGCTTCCGGCGCTCGTCCGAGTACGCGCGATGGAAGGAGCTGCTGCATCGCTTCTACGAGCCGTTCCCGACCGTCGAGCACTTCGTCGACGTGACGGCGGTCGGCGGTACCGTCGCGCCATGACCCGCTTCGTGTTCCTGACCGCAACCACGCTGAACGGTCACCTCGCCGACGAGCAGGACTCGCTCGACTGGCTCTTCGCCGTCGATCCGGCCGGCACCGAGCAGCCGCAGGCCGACTTCATGGAGGGCGTCGGCGTGCTCGTGCAGGGCTCCACCACCTACGAGTGGGTGCTGCGCGAGGCGAAGCTGCTCGACGAGGTGGCCGACTGGTCGAAGCACTACGGGGAGCGCCCGAGCTACGTGTTCACGAGCCGGGAGCTGCCGGCGCCGGAGGGAGCGGATGTGCGCTTCCGCTTCGGCGACGTCGCCGAGCACCTCGACGAGCTGCGCGAGGCCGCCGACGGGAAGGACGTCTGGATCGTGGGCGGCGGCGACCTCGCCGGGCAATTCCTCGACGCCGGAGCGCTGGACCGCCTCGAGCTGTCGTTCGCGCCGGCGACCGTGGCGGCGGGCCGGCCGCTGCTGCCGCGCACGATCGCGCCGTCGTCACTGCGCCTGGTCTCGGTGGAGCAGCGCGGGCGGTTCGCGCACCTCGTCTACGACGTCGTGCGCTGAGGCAGCCAACCGCTAGCACTTCGGCGGTTCCTGCGACACCCTCACCCGGGCGACTCTTGCGACGCCCTCACTCGGGCGGCGCCGGCGGCGCCAGCTCCGCCATCTCCTCGGCGGTCGTGACGCAGACCGCGTCGTACTCGCGCAGCAGGCGGTGGCAGCCGGCGGATGCGGGACTCGTCACCGGCCCCGGCACCGCTCCCAGCGGCCTCGCCAGCGCCGAGGCATGCCCGGCGGTGTTCAGCGAGCCCGAACGCCGGCCGGCCTCGAGCACGATCGTCGCCTGCGACATCGCGGCGATGAGGCGGTTGCGCTGCAGGAAGCGCCACTTGGTCGGTGCGGCACCGGGCGGCAGCTCCGAGACGACCGCGCCCTCCGAGGCGATGCGCCGCAGCAACTGCTCGTGCCCGCTCGGGTAGTAGCGGTCGAGGCCGCCGGCCAGCACCGCCACCGTCACACCCTCGCTGGCGAGCGCGGAGCGGTGCGCCATGCCGTCGATCCCGTACGCCGCCCCCGAGAGCACCGCGAAACCGCGGTCGACGAGCCCTGCGGCGGCCTCCATCGCCACCTGCTCGCCGTAGGTGGTCGCGGCGCGCGCTCCGACCAGGGCGATCGAGCGGCCGAGGGCGGCGAGCCGCTCGGGGCGGCCTCTGCTCCACATGGCGAGCGGACCGTGCACGCCGAGGTCGTCCAGCCCCTCGGGCCAGTCGGTGTCGCCCGGTGCGAGCAGGCGCAGACCGAGCGTGGCGGCGTTGCGCAGGGAGCGCAGCAGGAGCCGCGAATCGAGCTTGGCCGACCAGCGCTCGATGCCCTGGCCGAGCAGCTGCTCGAGCCCGGGCGCGGGCAGGGCCCCTCCGCGCTGCACCTCGGCGACGAGCTGCGCGGGAGTGGCGCGGTCGAGCACCAGTCGCAGCGCGGGCTCGGCGCCGAGGGTCTCCACGAGCAGGCCGGCCGCGCCGTCGCCGGGCTCGGCGAGGCCGGTCCAGGCGGCGCGGGCGACGAGCTCGGGCAGCTCGTCGGGTGCGTGGTCCGAGCGGATGGCGCCGACCGCTCGCCGGAGCTGGTCGCGGTCGAGGCCGTAGAGGGTGGGGCGGGGTGCGGTCGGTGCGGCGCGGCCGGGGTCGGGGTCCGCACGGCCGGGGTCGGCGGGGGCGCGGCCCGCGGGGGCGGATGAGCCGGGCGCGCCGGAAGGGCCGGGGTCTGCGGGAGCGGGGGTCGCTGGGTCATTCGTTCCTCATCCGATCGTCGGGGCGGGCATGGGGCCGTGCGTCTACGCGGGGCGGCGCAGCGCGAGGGCGCGGCCGACCGCATCCGCTCCTGGCGCGGATGCGCCGTCGAGGTCGGCGACGGTCCAGGCGACGCGCAGCACGCGGTCGTAGCCGCGCATGGTGAGCAGGCCGCGCTCGAGGGCGCGGTCGAGGTCGGCGGTGGCGGCGCGCGGCAGGCGGCCCTCGCCGCGCAGCCACGAGCCGGGCAGCTCGCTGTTGCGGCTGAAGCCGGAACCCGCGAGGCGTCGCTCGGCGCGCGCCCGGGCGTCGACGACCAGGGCGCGGGCGGCGTCGGTGCCGAGCCCGGGCCGCTCGCGCGACATGCGCAGCTGGGCCGCGGTGATGCGGCGCAGGCGCAGCTGCAGGTCGATGCGGTCGAGCAGCGGTCCCGAGAGGCGACCGAGGTAGCGTCGGCGCAGCGCCGGGCTGCAGGTGCACTCGTCGCCGGGCGCGCCGTAGAGGCCGCAGGGGCACGGGTTCGCGGCGAGCACCAGTTGGAAGCGTCCGGGGAACTCGGCAGTGGCGCGCGCCCGGTGGATGCGGATGCGCCCGGTCTCGAGCGGCTGCCGCAGCGTGTCGAGCACGCTGGCCGGGAACTCGGTCGCCTCGTCGAGGAAGAGCACCCCGCCGGTCGCCCGGGCCGCGGCACCGGGACGCAGCTGACCGCTGCCGCCGCCGATGAGCGCGGGCGCCGTGGCGCTGTGGTGCGGCGCTTCGAAGGGCGGCCTGCGGTCCAATCCGCGGGAGAGGGCGATACCGCTGAGCGACCGCAGTGCGCTCACCTCCAGCGCGGTCGCGGTGTCGAGGTCGGGCAGCAGGCCGGGCAGCCGCGCGGCGAGCATGCTCTTGCCTGCGCCGGGCGGGCCGAGCATGAGCAGATGATGGCCACCAGCCGCCGCGACGAGCAGGGCGTGGACCGCCTCCTCGTTGCCGATCACCTCGGCGAGATCGGTGTCGTCGAGCTCGCGCTGCTCGATCGGCGCTGCGAGCAGCGGCTCCTGATGCTCCGACTCGATCTCGGCACCGTGCCAGATGGCCGCTTCCCGCAAGGACACCACCGGCACGATCCGCACGCCCGGCACGAGCTGCGCCTCCTCGGCGTTGCCTGCCGGCACCATCACCGTCTCGGCCCCGAGCCGCGCGGCCTCGGCCACCGCGGCGAGCACGCCCTCGGTCGGGCGCAGCCGGCCATCGAGACCGAGCTCGCCGAGGTGCACGACCTTCGCCACGGATGCGGGCTCCACCGCTCCCGCCGCGGCGAGCGCCGCCAGCGCGATCGCCAGATCGAAGGCGCTGCCGTGCTTGGGCAAGGAGGCCGGCGAGAGGTTGACGGTGAGCTTGCGGTTCGGCAGCGGGCAGCCGGCGTTGGAGGCCGCGGCGCGGACCCGATCGCGAGCCTCCCCCAGCGCGGCGTCCGGCAGGCCGATGAGCACGAAGCCGGGCAGCTGGGCGCTGAGGTCGGCCTCGACCTCGACGAGGGCTCCGCGCAGCCCGAGCAGGGCCACCGATGTCGTGCGCGCGAGCGCCATCAGCCGATGCCCCGCAGGTGCTCGACGGTGGCGGCGGCACCGCGCGGCGCGATGACCGCGATCGCGTCGATGCGCACGAGCAGGCCCTCGCAGTCGAGCGGATGCGCTTCGCACCACGCCCCGGCCAGCCGCCGCAGGCGTGCGAGCTTCGTGTGCGTGATCGCCTCGAACGGATGGCCCCAGCCCGTGCCGGCGCGGGTCTTGACCTCGGCGACGACGAGCTCGCCGCCGTCGCGGGCCACGATGTCGAGCTCGCCGAGGGGGCAGCGCCAGTTGCGCTCGATCACCGTGCAACCGGCCCGCTCGAGGTGCTGGGCCGCGAGGTTCTCGCCGAGCCTGCCGAGCTCGTGCCGCGGGTCGTTGCGCGGCGCGCTTCCGGCGCGGCCGGTGGGCGCGCGACCGGCGCGTCCGGGGACTGGAGCGGATGGGCTGTTCACGCCTCGAGGCTCGCGCCGGGGGCGGGGCGGCGGGCGTGCATCCGCTCGATCGGTGGGGTGCGGGGTGCGGCTTCGGCGGTGGAGGACGGGTGGGCGTGCCTGCGGTCGCGGCGTGCCTGCGTCCGGGTGACTCAGCATCGAAGCGACGAGTCAGCAGCGGACGCGGTGCTGAGTCGTCGTCTCGACGCTGAGTCGCGGGGCAGGAGCCGTGGCGCCTCGCGCATCCCACTTCGGGATCCGGGGTGCAGGGGGACCAGTTGCATGCGACGCGGGCAGCACGGCAGCGCGCCCAGGCAGGACCTCAGCGCGACTCAGCATCGAAGCGACGAGTCAGAGGCGGGCACCGGGCTGAGACGTCGTCTCGATGCTGAGTCGCGGGGCAGGAGTCACGGTGCCGCGCACCCGCAGGGCGCCCCGCGCACGCGCGCAGGCGGCGGGCCGAGCTGCGCAGCGCCTACGCCCGGCGCAGCAGGCGTGCCAGCACGTCCTCGCCGAAGACGAGCGACTCGAGCGGCACGCGCTCGTCGACGCCGTGGAACATGCGCGGGAACGGGAAGCCCGCCGGCAGACGCAGCGGGATGAAGCCGTAGCCGTCGATGCCGAGCCGGCGCAGCGCCTTGTTGTCGGTGCCGCCGGGCACGAGGTGCGGCAGCACGACGGCGCCCGGGTCGACCTCCTCGATGACGGCCTGCAGCTCGTCCACCAGCCGCCCGGAGAAGGGCGTCTCGAACGCGGGCAGTTCCATGGTCGGGCGCACCTCGATGTCGCCGCCGACCGCCTCGCGCACGGCGGCGATGGCCGCCTCCGCCCGACCGGGGATGTAGCGCAGGTCGACGGTCGCCGTCGCCGTCTCGGGCACCACGTTGTCCTTGTAGCCGCCGCTCACGATCGTGACGTTCGAGACGTCGCGCAGGCCCGCACGGATGCGCACCGCGCTGGGTCCGGCGAGCTCCGCCAGCTCCTCGGGCGTCGCATCCGACGGCATGCCGCCGAGCTCGCGCAGCCGCTCCAGCAGGGCTGCCGTGGTGTCGGTCATGACGAGCGGCCACTCGATCCCCCGACCGCGGTGACCGCGCGGGCGATGCGCAGGTTCGGGTTGTCGATCGCCGGCAGCGAGCCGTGGCCGGCGGTGCCCCGAGCGGTGAGCTCGAGCGTCAGCACGCCCTTCTCGCCGGTGTTCATGAAGTAGGCGCGGCCGCCGGCGATGTCGATGCTGTAGCCGCCGCCCTCGCCGAGCGCCGTGTCGACGCCCGCGAACACCTCGGGGTGCTCCTCGACCAGCCACACCGAGCCGAGGTCGCTGCCCGCCTCCTCGTCGGCGAGGAAGGCGAGCACGATGTCGCGGTCGGGCTGGAACCCCTCCCCCACGAGGCGCCGCACGGCCGCGACGATCATGGCCGCGAAGTCCTTCATGTCGACGGCACCGCGACCCCACAGCATGCCGTCCTCGATGCGGCCGGCGAACGGCGGATGCGTCCAGGCGTGCGGGTCGGCGGGCACGACATCGAGGTGGGCGTGCAGCAGCAGGGCCGGCAGCGCGGGGTCCTTGCCCCGCCAGCGGGCGACGAGGTTCGTGCGGCCGGGCTCGCGCTCGAAGCGCTGCGCCGTGATGCCCACCGCGGCGAGCTCGGCCTCGACGAGGTCGGCGGCGGGTCGCTCGGGTTCGGCGCGGCGGCCGAAGTTCGAGGTGTCGATGCGGATGAGGGCGCGGGCCAGGCGCACGACCTCGGGCAGGTCGTCGTCGGCCGGTTCGGCGCCGATCGGATGCACGGTCATCCGCTCATCCTGGCGCACCGCGCTCCGAAGCGGATGCACGGCCGCGGGCTCCTGCTTTCAGAACAGGACCGACTACTCGTCGAGCGCGAGCTCCTTGGGCAGCTCCAGCTCCTTCGAGCTGAGCTCCTCGACGTTGACGTCCTTGAAGGTGAGCACGCGCACGCTCTTGACGAAGCGGTCGGAACGGTAGACGTCCCAGACCCAGACGTCGCTCATCGTCAGCTCGAAGTAGAAGTCGTGCTCGGTGTCCTTGCGCACGAGCTCCACCTCGTTGGCGAGGTAGAAGCGACGCTCGGTCTCCACCACGTAGCGGAACATGCTGACGACGTCGCGGTATTCGCGGTACAGCGCCACCTCGACCTCGCGGTCGTAGTCTTCGAAATCGTCGTCGTCCATCCGCTTCATCCTACGGCGACGGCGCTGCCCTCCTCGCCCGCCGACAGCGAACGCTTGTCGGGAGCGGAGGATGGGGCGGCTGTGGAGGAGCGCAGCGGCTCGTTCCAGCGCAGGCCGTGCCGCCGCGAGACCCAGACGCACAACCCGAGCGTCACGCCGAAGACCAGCGGCAGGTCGATGAGCAGCCAGAACGGATCGATCGGACCCTGCTGCAGCGACGATGGGCTGGTGGGCGCGAAGGCGAACAGCACCATGTTGTTCGCGGTATGCAGCAGGATCGCCAGCTCGAGCCCTCCGGTCTTCCAGACCAGGACCCCGGTGGCCAGCGCGAAGGCTCCGATCCCCACCTGGCCGGCCCAGTCGTAGCCGTGGCCGAGCACGAAGAGCGGCACCGGCAGCAGGATGCCCCAGGCGGGCGAGCGCAGCCAGGTGCCGAGCAGCTGCTGCGGCAGGCCGCGGAACACGTACTCCTCGGCGGCGCACTGCAGCGGGCCGAGCAGCAGCACGATCGCGGCGATGATCAGCAGCCGGGCGTCGAGGGGCGGCCAGGCGAAGTCCTCCGGCGGCGAGATGAGCCGCCACCCGGCGAGCACGACGACGTAGACCGGCACCACCACGACGGCGGCGCGCAGCATGAGGTCCCAGCGGAACCGCCCGGCCACCGAGTGGATGGTGCCGCGTCGGCGTCCGCCCCAGCGCACGCCGAGCAGCACCGCCGGCAGCATCATCGCCAGCGGCCCGAGCATCATCAGCCAGTCGAGCGGGTTCAGCGGGTCGTCGAACCACGCGCTGGGGTTCGGCATGCCGGGGAGCAGCGCCCAGACCACCGAGGCGACCAGCAGCAGACCGAGCATGGCGGCGTAGAGGCCGAGGGCGACGCCGAGCGTGCTCAGCGGGGTCCACCAGCGCGCGCTGCGCCGATGCAGTCGCGCCAGGCGGTGGTACGGCACGGCGGTCTCGATGAGCATCATGGGAGCAGCCTGCCGCCGGTGGGGCGCGACGCGCATCCGACCTCGGTATCGACCGGATGCGTCAGAACAGGCCGGGCTGCTTGATCCAGCTGCGGCGGTGCAGCTCGGTGGCGCCGAGCTCGGCGATTGCCGCCATGTGCGCGGGGCTGCCGTAGCCCTTGTTGCCGTCCCAGCCGTAGCCGGGATGCGCGCCGTGCGCGGTCGCCATGATCGCGTCGCGGTGCACCTTGGCGACGACGCTGGCGGCCGCGACGGAGGCGCAGTCGCGGTCGGCCTTCACCCGCGTGACGACGGTGAGCGGCGAGGCGAGGTGCGGGCTGAGCCAATCGTGGTGGCCGTCGAGCAGCACGGTGCTGGCCGCCACGTCGGCGCCCAGCTCGTGGAGCCCGGTGAGCGCGCGCTTCGCAGCGAGCGCGAGGCAGTGCGTGATGCCGTGCTCGTCGACCTCGGCGGGGCTCGCGAGGCCGACGGCCGAGAAGGGCGCCCAGGCGCGGGTGAGCGGTTCGAGCAGCTCGCGCTTGGCCTGGCTGAGCATCTTGCTGTCGCGCAGTCCGACCGGCATCGGGCCGCAGTCCGGTGCGAGCAGACTGGCGCCTACTGCGACCGGCCCGGCCATCGCGCCGCGACCGACCTCGTCCATGCCGATGACGGCGGGGGCGCCCGCGGCCCAGAGCTGCCGCTCGACCTCGAGGGTGGGGTCGGCGACGGCCATCAGTCGGAGGAGTCCGAGCGCGGCACGACCGCGAAGGTCTCGGGGTGGTCGTCGAGCCAGCCGAAGCGGTCGAACGGGAAGGTGATCAGGATGGCGCGGCCCACGACGTCGTCCATCGGCACGAATCCGCCGGTGGCGTCGTCCATGTGCGCGCGCGAGTCCGCGGAGTTCTCGCGGTTGTCGCCCATCACCCAGATCGAGTCGTCGGGCACGGTGACCGAGAACTCGCTCGGGATCATCCCGCCCCCGGGCGAGGCGCCCGCGGAGGGGTTCTTGAGGTACGGCTCGTCGATGGGCACCCCGTTGACGATGAGGCGGCCCTGCTCGTCGCAGCACTCGACCGTGTCGCCGGGCAGTCCGATGACCCGCTTGATGAGGTGTTCGTCGCTGTCGGGCGCGGGCGCGAGGCCGATGAACGAGAGCACGGTCTCGACGCCGTCGAGCAGCGGGCCCTGCGAGATGCGCGGCTGGCCCGGCAGCCAGTCGTCGGGGTCCTTGAACACGACCACGTCGCCGTGGCTGATCGCGAAGAAGCGCGGCTCGAGCTGGTTGACGATGATGCGGTCGTTGACCTGCAGCGTGTTCTCCATCGATCCGGAGGGGATGAAGAACGAGCGCACCAGGAACGTCTTGATGAGGAACGAGATCAGCAGCGCCGCGACGACGATGACCGCGATGTCGCGCAGGAACATCCCCACGCCCTTGTTGCGGCGCCGTCGATCCGTGTCGAGGCGGGACCGCCGCGCGTGCTCGTCGTTCTCGGTCGTCATGCCTCCGCCGTTCGTCGGTTCAGTCTAGGGCGCAGGTGCCGGGCGGCGGCGTGCGCGGCGCGCGCGGGCGCTGGGGATTCGATGCGAGCGGATGCGCGGATGGACGGCCGCCCGCATCCGCTCATCGGGGCTGTGCGCATCCGCTCGTCGGGCCGTGCGCATCCGCTCGGCCGCGTCCCGCCGTTAACGACGGAACGCCCGGCCGATGTCGGTCGGGCGCCCCTTGGAGAGCGGATGCTTACGCGTCGCGCTTCTCCTTGATCTTCGCCTTCTTGCCGCGCAGCTCGCGCAGGTAGTAGAGCTTGGCGCGACGCACGTCACCGCGGGTGACGAGCTCGATCTTGTCGATGATCGGGGAGTGCACGGGGAAGGTGCGCTCGACGCCGACCTGGAAGCTGACCTTGCGGACCGTGAAGGTCTCGCGGACCGAGTCGCCCGAGCGGCCGATGACGACGCCCTGGAAGACCTGCACACGGGAGCGGCTGCCCTCGATGATGTTGACGTGCACCTTGACGGTGTCGCCGGCGCGGAAGGCCGGGACGTCGGTGCGGAGGCTGGCAGCGTCGACGGCTGCGAGGCGGTTGCTCATGATGTTCGCTCTCTGTCACCGCGCGCAGGTCGATGACGGGGTAAGAAAGGGGAGGTGTTCGTGCCCGTGATCGCGGACCCCCTGCGGCAGGGTCGTGCGAGGCACAAGCGCTCATTCTGCCATAACCGCGATCGGCGCGGCAACGGCGGGACGTCAACCCTCGGTGGAGTCCTCGCGGACCGGGGCCGAGGTGACGCCGTTGGAGGAGGCGCGGCGCGAGCGCGAGCGGCCCTGGCCGGGCTGCTTGGGCTCGGGCAGCGCGTCGAGCACGGAGCCGAGCAGGTCGTCGGCGGCCTTGCCTGTGACGCGCTTGCTGCGGCTCTCGGCGCGGGCCACCGGGATGTCGAGGATCGCCACAGCGGCCTCGGCCGCCTGCTCGATGCGCGGCTCGAAGACGACCTTGGCCGGCTGCTCGGGCTGCCCCGCCTTGGCGGGCGCGGCCTCGTCGTGCGGGATGGTGCTCGCGGCGATCTGGGCGAGGGCGCTCTTCACGTCCTCGGTGATCGCGTGCGTGCCGTTGTGCCCGTTGCCGTTACCGCCGCCGTTGCCCTGCGAGGAGGGCTGGCCGTTCGCGGCCGCGCCCTTCTTGCCGCGACGGCTCGAGCGCGACGACTGCTGCTGTCCGCCGTCGTTCGACCGGCTGCCGCCTCCGCTGCCGCCGTTGCCGCCGCCGCCGGCCGCGCCCTGGTCGGTGAACGACTCGGCCAGACCGAGACCGATCTTCTTGCGGGTCATCTGCACGAGGCCCAGGCTCGTGACCTCGGCGACCTGATGCTTCGTGCGGTCGCGGCTGAGGCACTCGATCATGCGGCGCAGCACGAGGTCGCGGTTGCTCTCGAGCACCATGTCGATGAAGTCGACCACGATGATGCCGCCGATGTCGCGCAGGCGCAGCTGGCGCACGATCTCCTCGGCGGCCTCGAGGTTGTTCTTCGTCACCGTCTCCTCGAGGTTGCCGCCGCTGCCGACGAACTTGCCCGTGTTGACGTCGACGACGGTCATCGCCTCGGTGCGGTCGATCACCAGCGAGCCGCCCGAGGGCAGCCAGACCTTGCGGTCCAGCGCCTTCTGGATCTGCTCCTGGATGCGGAACTCGCTGAAGACGTCCGCATCCCCGTGTACTGCTCGACACGGTCGAGCAGGTCGGGAGCCACCGCGGAGAGGTACTGCTCGATCGTGCGGTGCGCGTCGGCGCCGGCGATGATCAGCTTCTGGAAGTCCTCGTTGAAGACGTCGCGGATGATCTTGGTGAGCAGGTCGGGCTCGGCGTGCAGCACCGCGGGGGCGTTGCCGGAGGCGACCTTCTTCTGGATGTCCTCCCACTGCGCCTTGAGGCGGGTGACGTCGCGGGTCAGCTGCTCCTCGGTGGCGCCCTCGGCGGCGGTGCGCACGATCACGCCGGCGCTCTCGGGCAGCACCTCCTTGAGGATCTTCTTGAGGCGCGCGCGCTCCGTGTCGGGCAGCTTGCGGCTGATGCCGTTCATCGAGCCGCCCGGCACGTAGACGAGGTAGCGGCCCGGCAGGCTCACCTGGCTGGTCAGGCGGGCGCCCTTGTGGCCGACCGGGTCCTTCGTGACCTGCACGAGCACGCGGTCGCCGCTCTTGAGCGCGAGCTCGATGCGGCGCGGCTGGTTCTTGGTGTCGCTCTCGGCCTGCGCGGCCTCCCAGTCGACCTCGCCCGAGTAGAGCACGGCGTTGCGGCCCCGGCCGATGTCGACGAAGGCGGCCTCCATCGACGGCAGCACGTTCTGCACGCGGCCGAGGTAGACGTTGCCCTGCAGCGACACGTTCTGGTTCTTGGTGACGTAGTGCTCGGCGAGCACCTTGTCCTCGAGCACCGCGATCTCGATGCGGTCGCCCTGGGCGCGCACGACCATCTGGCGGTCGACGGCCTCGCGACGGGCGAGGAACTCGCTCTCCGTCACGACCGTGCGGCGGCGGCCCGCGTCGCGGCCGTCGCGGCGGCGCTGCTTCTTCGCCTCGAGGCGAGTCGAGCCCTTGATGCGCTGCGGCTCGGTGATGGGCTCGGGCGCGGGGCGCGGCTGGCGCACCTTGGTGACGGTGTTGGGGTCGTTCTGCTGCTGGCCAGAGTCCTCGCCGCTGCGGCGGCGGTTGCGGCGGCGCACGTTCGAGGTCGAGCCCTCGCGGTCGTCGTCCTCCTGGTCGCGCACGTCGATGCGCTCGCCGCGGCCCGGTGCCGGGCGCAGCAGGTGCGCGGGGATGTCGGGGGCGTGGAAGAGGAGGGAGGTGGTCGACTCCGCCTTGAGGACGACGGGCTGCTTCGCGGGCTGCTCGGCGGCGGCCTCGGGCTCGGCGGGCGTCTCCGCAGCGGGCTGCTCGGCGGCGGGCTGCTCGGCGGCGGGCTGCTCGGCGGCGGGCTGCTGGGCGGCGGGCTGCTGGGCGGCGGGCTGCTCGGCGGCGGCCTTCGGGGTGCGCGAGCCGCGGCGGTTGCGCGCCGCGGGAGCCTGCTCGGCGGACGCGTCGTCGGCGGCGGCCGGCGCATCCGCTGCTGCTGCGGGGTCCGCGGTGCTCGCGGCGGCCGACTCGGCCTGCTCGACGAGGTCGGGCTGGGACTGCTTCGCCGTGGCGCGGCGCGGGGCCGTGCGCTTGCGGGCGGGCGCGGACTGCTGCTCGGGAGCGGGCTCGGGGGCCTGCTCGCCGGCCGGCCGCTGCTCGTCGGCCGGCTGCTGCTCGGGGGCCGGCTGCTGCTCGGGGGCCTGCTCCGCTGGCGCCTCCTGGGCAGTGGGCTGCTGCTCGGACGCGGCCTGTTCGGGCACCTGCTGCTCGGGTGCGACGACTGCGGGCTCGGTCTCCGGGGCGACCGCCTGAGGGGCCGCCTCAGGGGTGACGACCGCGCTGGTCGCGCGGCGGCGCGAGCCGAAGAGGCCCCTGCGCTTGCGTGCCGTTCCGTCGTCGTTGCTGTTCGTGTTCTGCGTGTTCTCCACCATCGCTGGCGTGCTCCTCGCCGGTTCGGGGCAACCGCGCCGCCCCTCCGGGTGCTCTCCAGGGACCTCGCTCGCGAGATCCGCTCGATGAAACTCTGTCTTCGCGACCGGCGCTCGGCTCTGGTCGCAGCGCCCTCTCACGACGCCTCGGAACTGGCTATCCGACTCCGCTGCGACGATCCCCGTCGCAGACCTGGCCCGGACGCTGCCCGGTAAGCCCTCATTGGCGTCATCCGAACGCGGCTCGGACGACAGCCCCCAGTATCGCACGCGCCGACGCGCCGTGCGCCGCATGACGCACAGGCGGCGGGTGGCAGGATCGTGCGCGTGAGCACCCTGCACCCCGCCAAGCGCCCCGTCGGCATCGCCCTGCTGCTCATCGTCGGCGGCGTGCTCGGGTGGATCGCAGCCCTCGACCTCTCCATCGAGAAGGTGCGGGTGCTGGCGGATCCGACCTACATCCCGAGCTGCAGCATCAACCCGCTCGTCGACTGCGGCGTCTCGATGGGCAGCGCGCAGGGGGCCCTGTTCGGGTTCCCGAACCCCTTCCTCGGGGTCGCCGCCTTCGTCGCCCCGATCGTCGTCGGCATGGCCCTGCTGGCCGGCGCGCGCTTCCAGCGCTGGTTCTGGATGCTCTTCACCGGCGGCCTGCTGCTCGGCTGGGTCTTCGTCACCTGGCTGCAGACGCAGGCGATCTTCGTGCTCGGTTCGCTCTGCCCGTGGTGCATGCTCGTCTGGCTCGTGCAGATCCCGCTGTTCTGGACCACGCTCACCTGGGGCGCCTCCTCCGGCGCGCTGCCCGCCCCGGCCGGCGTGCGCCGAGCGCTCAAGGCCGCGGGGCCGTACCTCTGGCTGGTGCCGGCGGTCAACATCCTGCTCGTGATCGTCGCGATCCTCGTGCAGTTCCCGACCCTGCCGGGGCTGCTGCTGGGGTGAGCTCGCGGCGCGTCGCGTAGGGCGGCGTCGGCTCGCTTCGCGGCCGTTCGAACGACATCAGCTCTGATCCGTTCCGATCCCGAATGACGGAGTTCCGAGCTTCCAGCGCGTGTCGTTGCCCGTACGAGCTGCGCGGGTCGCATCCGCTCCGTCATTCGGGATCGAGGGCGGCGGTCGGGGCTGCATCCGCTCGGTGTCGCATCCTCTCCCTCCGCGGCCGCGCTGACCTGCACCTGCACTGGGGCGGAAGCGCTCCGCCCGCCTGTCCCGAATGACGGAGTTTCGGGCCTTCAGCGCGGGAGCGAGCCCGCCCTGCTTGGGCGGGTCGCATCCGCTCCGTCATTCGGGATCGAGGGCGGCGGTCGGGGCTGCATCCGCTCGGCCCCTGCTTGCGAGCCTGCGAGCCTGCGAGCCTGCGAGCTTGCGAGCTTGCGAGCCGAGGGCAGCAGCTCGAGGTGAACGACGGACGGTGCATGTCGGACGCTGCGGAGCTGCAGCCGCCGCTGAAGGTCGCATGCGGAACGCCGCGCCGTGATGCAGACGAGCGGATGCGGACGACCTGGACGAACGGATGCGAACCGTCAGCGGTCGGCCGCAGAGACGTCGTGCCCGTCAGGCCGCGGGGGCGAGGTGCTTGTCGAGGGCCGCGGCGAAGGCGTCGGGGTCGTCGAGCGGGCCGGTGTACTGCTCGCCGTCGATGAGCACGGTCGGCGCGGCGAGCACCGGCGAGCCGAGGCCGTCGATGGCCTGGGTGCGGGCGCGGCGCGTGGTGTCGCGGACCCAGTGGTCGAACTCGCCGTCGCCGATGCAGGAGGCGACCTGGCGAGTCGGCGGGGCGCCCGAGTCGGTGGCGAGCGCGGTGAGCTGCTCGGCGTCGAGGTGCTGGCCGGCGTGCTCCAGCAGGTCGCGGTGATAGGCGAGGTAGGCGTTCGGCGCGAGGTCGGCGACGCAGGCCGCAGCGTTGCCGGCGACGACCGAGTCGGCGCCGAGCCAGCCCAGCGGATGGATCTCGAGCACGATCGCCCCCTCATCCGCGAGGTCGGCGAGCAGGGCGCCGTTCACGTCGTCGAACCGGGCGCAGTGCACGCAGCGGTAGTCGACGTAGACGCGCACGTCGACCGCGCCGTCGGCGGCGGTCAGCTGCATGGCGGGTTCCCCGGCCGCCAGCGCCTTGGTGGGCACGGCGTGCAGATCGGCGCCGATGCGGATGCCGTCGGCGCCCATGTTGCGGGGCCCGTCGGCCGGAGCCGTCATCGCCGCGACGAGGACCGCCACGGCCACCACGACGAGCAGCGCGGCTCCCGCACCGCCGACGATGCGCCGGGAGCGGATGCGCTCGGGCGCGCTGACGCCGCGGGGTTCGACGGGCATGGGGCTCTTCCTTCTCACCGCTCGGGTGCGGCGCCGGGGTCGGGGTCGGAGGGAGTCTAGGAACGCGTTCTGGGAGCGTGCTGCCGTTCACCTCCGAGATGCTCGACACGCGTCGCCCGCGCACTCGTCGAGGGTCGCGCCGCAGGTCGGGGCCATCCGTTGGGGCGTTCGAGCGACGTCGGGGCGTGCGGGCGCATGCCCCAGCGTCGCCGAAGCGCCCCAATGCGAAGCGGGTGAGCGCGAGGGCGAGCGGATGCGCTCTCCCCCGCGCACGGGGAAGGCCCGGCCCCGAGGGGCCGGGCCTTCGTGGAGGGTCGCTCAGGCGAACCAGAGGGCGAGCTCGCGCTCGGCCGACTCGGCGGAGTCGGAGCCGTGCACGAGGTTCTTCTGCACCTTCTCGCCCCAGTCGCGGCCGAGGTCGCCGCGGATGGTGCCGGCGGCGGCGATGGTCGGGTCGCTGACGCCGGCCATCGCGCGGAAGCCCTCGATGACGCGGTTGCCGGCAACGCGCGCGGCGACGACCGGGCCCGAGAGCATGAACTCGACGAGCGGCTCGAAGAACGGCTTGCCCTCGTGCTCGGCGTAGTGCTCGGCGAGCAGCGCGCGCTCCGGCTGCACGAGCTTGAGGTCGACGAGCGTGTAGCCCTTGGCCTCGATGCGGCGCAGGATCTCGCCGGTGAGGTTGCGGGCGACGCCGTCGGGCTTGATCAGGACGAGGGTCTCTTCGACCGACATGGGTGCTCCTCTTTCGAAGGGGATGGACTCAGGCGAGCTTCGCGTTGCGGCGGTCGATGCGGGTGCCCATGATCACGGCGTAGAGCCAGAACGCGAGGAACCCGGCACCCACCAGGAACAGGATGGGCTCGAGCAGCCCCGACAGTACCGCGACGACCTGAAGCGAACCGCTCAGCGCGACGGCCCACGTGTACCGGGCGCGTGCCGCGGCGACGAGGGCGAGCAGGATGAAGACGCCGCCGCCCACGTAGGCGGTGACCGGGTCGACGGCGCGCAGCCCGGCGAGGCCGATCGCGACGAGGAACGCCACGAAGATCTCGCAGCCCATCACGATCGACACGAGGCTCTCGCGCAGTCCGCGGCGGCGCTTGAGGCGCATCCGCTGTCCCTGCGCGTTCACGATGTCGCCGTTCTCGTCGTAGGAGAGGCCCTCGGGCAGCGGCTCCTGCGAGGTCACAGCGCCCATCCGCTCTGCTTCGCCGCCGTCAGCACCTCGCCCAGCAGCGTGATCGAGCCGGTGACGAGCACGCCGCGGCCGGAGCCCTCATCCGCCCACTCGCGGGCCAGCTCCACGGCCTCGACCGGGTCGCTCACCGCGATGACGCGGTCGGGGTCGGTGGCCTGCTCGGCGCGCTCGGCGAGGTCCTCGGTCTCGACCGCGCGGTCGGAACCGGATGCGGTCACGTAGAATCGGGTGGCGATGGTCGCCAGCGGGGCGAGGATGCCGTCCACGTCCTTGTCGCCGAGGATGCCGACGACGACCGCGATCTCCTCGAAGTTGAAGTTCGCGCGCACCGCCTCGACGAGCGCGGCGGCGCCGTGCGGGTTGTGGGCGGCGTCGATGAGCACGCTCGGCTCGATGCCGAGCAGCTGCATGCGTCCGGGCGAGGTGGCTTCGCCGAGGCCCTGCGCGAGCAGGTCGGCGTCGAGCGCCACGCTGCCGTCGCCGAGGAACGACTCGACCGCGGCGATCGCGAGCGCGGCGTTGTGCGCCTGGTGCTCGCCGTAGAGGGGCAGGAAGACCTCGTCGTAGGTGCCGGCGCGGCCCTGCACGGTGATGAGCTGACCGCCGACGCCGGGCACGGTGCGCTGCAGCCCGAAGTCCTCCCCCGCGGCGTGGATCGTCGCGCCGTGACGCACGGCGGCCTCGACGAGGGGGCGGCCGCATCCGCTCGCTGCTGCGCGGTGACGACGATCGCGCCGTCCTTGATGATGCCGCTCTTGGTGCGGGCGATCTCCTCGACGGTGGAGCCGAGGCGCTTCGTGTGGTCGAGGTCGATGGGGGTGAAGACCGCCACGGCGCCGTCGGCGACGTTGGTGCTGTCCCACTCCCCGCCCATGCCGGCCTCGATCACGGCCACGTCGACGGGCGCGTCGGCGAAGATCGCGAAGCTCAGCACGGTGAGCGCCTCGAAGAAGGTGAGCGCGGGCTCGCCCGCGGCGGTCAGCTCGGCGTCGACCATCTCGATGAAGGGCTTGACGTCGTCCCAGCCGTCGGCGAAGCGCTGGTCGTCGACAGGTTCGCCGTCGATGACGATGCGCTCGTTGACGCGCTCGAGGTGCGGGCTCGTCACGAGGCCGGTGCGCAGGCCGGTGGCCCGCAGGATCGACTCGATGATGCGGCTCGTCGAGGTCTTGCCGTTGGTGCCGGCGACGTGGATCACCGGGTAGGCGCGGTGCGGGTCGCCGAGCAGCTCCACGACCTTGCGCGTCGCGTCGAGCCGCGGCTGCGGGTTCGCCTCGCCGAGACGCGCGAGCATCTCCTGGTACGCCGCATCCGCTCGCTCGCGGGCCTCGTCGGCCTCGAACAGGTCCTCTGCCGTCAGGTCGCTCATGCCTTCACCACTCCGATCACGACGCTGCTGCCGTCGCCCACGGGCACGCCGCCGAGGGCCACGCCGATGGAGACGTCCACTGCCAGTGTCTCCCCCGCGATGAGCTCCCGGTGACGCTCGATGGCCGCGCGCCCGTCGTCATCGGAGCCGAGGGAGAGACGGATGCGGTCGCTCACGTCGAGATCCGCCTCCTTGCGCGCCTGCTGCACGGCACGGATGACGTCGCGGGCCAGGCCCTCCGCCTCCAGCTCGGGCGTGGTGGCGGTGTCGAGCAGCACGAAGCCGCCCGACGACAGGAACCCGATCGCCGCGGCCGGGTCGGACGCCGCGAGGTCGAGCTCGTACTCGTGCGGCTCGAGCGCGATGCCGCCGGCGACGACCTGGCCGCCATCGGCGGACCAGTCGCCGGTCTTGGAGGCCTTGATGGCCTCCTGCACCTGCTTACCGATGCGCGGGCCGGCGGCGCGCGCGTTGACGCGCAGGGTGCGGGTGATGCCGAAGCGCTCCAGGCTGTCCTCCTCGAGGGCCTCGAGCACGACCTGCTTGACGTTGAGCTCGTCGCGGATGATCGCGGCGAACGGCTCCAACGCGGCCGGGTCGGCGGTCACGACGGTGAGCGTCGCGAGCGGCAGGCGCACGCGACGGCTGGTCGCCTTGCGCAGCGCCAGGCCGGAGGAGGCGACCTCGCGCACGCCGTCCATCGCGGTCACGAGCGCATCGTCGGCCGGGAAGCCGGAGACGTCCGGCCAGTCGGCGAGGTGCACAGAGCGTCCACCGGTGAGGTGCTTCCAGAGGTGCTCGCTGACGAGCGGCGCGAGCGGCGCGGCGGCGCGCAGCACGGTCTCGAGCACCGTGTAGAGGGTGTCGACCGCGTCCTGGTCGCCCTCCCAGAAGCGGTCGCGGCTGCGGCGCACGTACCAGTTGGTGAGCACGTCGGCGAAGTCGCGCAGCCGAGCGGATGCGGTGGTGCTGTCGAGCGACTCGAGGTCGCTTGCCAGCGCCTCGACCATGCTGCGGGTCTTGGCCAGCAGGTAGCGGTCGAGCACATCCGCCGATCCTGTCGTGATGGAGCCCGTCTTGCCGGCCGCATTGGCGTAGAGGGTGAAGAAGTAGGTGGTGCTCCAGATGGGGAGGAGGAACTGGCGCACGCCCTCGCGGATGCCCTCCTCGGTGACCACCAGGTTGCCGCCGCGGATGACGGGGCTCGACATGAGGAACCAGCGCATCGCATCCGAGCCGTCGCGGTCGAAGACCTCGCTGACGTCGGGGTAGTTGCGCAACGACTTGGACATCTTCTGGCCGTCGCTGCCGAGCACGATGCCGTGGCTGATGACGTTGCTGAACGCCGGGCGGTCGAAGAGCGCGGTGGCGAGCACGTGCATCACGTAGAACCAGCCGCGGGTCTGGCCGATGTACTCCACGATGAAGTCGGCGGGGTTGTGCTGCTCGAAGAACTCGGCGTTCTCGAACGGGTAGTGCACCTGCGCGAAGGGCATCGAGCCGCTGTCGAACCACACGTCGAAGACGTCCTCGATGCGGCGCATCGTGGAGCGCCCGGTGGGGTCGTCGGGGTTCGGACGCGTGAGGTCGTCGATGTAGGGACGGTGCAGGTTCGGCTGCCCGTCGGCGCCGAGCGGCAGCCGGCCGAAGTCGCGCTCGAGGTCGGCGAGGGAACCGTAGACGTCGACGCGCGGGTACTCGGGGTCGTCGCTCTTCCACACCGGGATCGGCGAGCCCCAGTAGCGGTTGCGCGAGATCGACCAGTCGCGGGCGTTCTCGACCCACTTGCCGAACTGGCCGTGCTTGACGTTCTCGGGCACCCAGGTGATCTGCTCGTTGAGCTCCACCATGCGGTCCTTGAACTCCGTCACACGGACGAACCAGCTCGAGACGGCCTTGTAGATGAGCGGATTGCGGCAGCGCCAGCAGTGCGGGTAGCTGTGCTCGTAGCTGGCCTGGCGCAGCAGGCGCCCGTGCTCCTTGAGGGCCTTCGTGATCGGCTTGTTCGCATCCGACCACAGCTGACCGGCGAAGTCGGGCACGTTCGGCAGGAAGAGCCCGCCGTCGTCGAGGCTGATGATGGTGGGGATGCCGGCGGCCTCGCTGAGCTTCTGGTCCTCCTCACCGTAGGCGGGGGCCTGGTGCACGATGCCGGTGCCGTCGCTGGTGGTGACGTAGTCGGCCACGAGGATGCGCCAGGCGTTCTCGGTGCGGTAGGTCTCGACGTCGGCGTAGTAGTCGAAGAGGCGCTCGTACTCGATGCCTTCCAGGTCCGCGCCGATGACCGTCTTGGTGACCGCCGCCTTGGCCTCGTCGGCACTGGCGTAGCCGAGCTCCTTGGCGTAGTTGCCGAGCAGATTCTCCGCGATCAGGAAGCTGCCCTCGAGCACCGCGCTCTCCCCCGCCGGCACGACGGCGTAAGTGATCTCGGGTCCGACCGCGAGGGCGAGGTTGGTGGGCAGGGTCCAGGGCGTGGTCGTCCAGGCGAGAGCCTGCACTCCGGCCAGGCCCAGCGCATCCGCTCGCTCGCCGCGCAGCGGGAAGGTGACGGTGACGGTCTGGTCCTGACGCATCTTGTAGACGTCGTCGTCCATGCGCAGCTCGTGGTTGCTGAGCGGGGTCTGGTCGCGCCAGCAGTAGGGAAGGACGCGGTAGCCCTCGTAGGCGAGGCCCTTGTCGTGCAGGGTCTTGAAGGCCCACAGGACGGACTCCATGAAGGTGATGTCGAGGGTCTTGTAGTCGTTGTCGAAGTCGACCCAGCGCGCCTGGCGGGTGACGTACTCCTGCCACTCCTGCGTGTACGCCAGGACGGACTCCTGCGCCTTGGCGTTGAACGCCTCGACGCCCATGGCCTCGATCTCGCTCTTCTCGGTGATGCCGAGCTGCTTCATGGCCTCGAGCTCGGCGGGCAGCCCGTGGGTGTCCCACCCGAAGCGCCGGTGCACCTGCTTGCCGCGCATGGTCTGGAACCGCGGGAACAGGTCCTTGGCGTAGCCGGTGAGCAGGTGCCCGTAGTGCGGCAGGCCGTTGGCGAAGGGCGGCCCGTCGTAGAACACCCACTCGGCGCAGCCCTCCCGCTGCTCGACGGACGCCTGGAAGGTGCCGTCGCCCTTCCAGAACGCGAGGATGCCCTGCTCGACCTCGGGGAGGTTCGGGGACGCGGGGATGCTGGGGTACATCGGTGGCTGCTCCTGGGTTGTTCGCCCTGGTCCGTCCGGCTGCTCGTGCCGGCGCTCTCCGTTGCGAGGACGCCGCCCGGACGTCGTCCGGGTGGCGCGGTACCACCTCGCTTACCTCGTCCCTTGCGTTACGAGGCCGCTCTCCCTGCGGCTGTGACGGGCCTGGCCCGTTCGGGTCTACTGGGGGCTCATACCGCGCTGCCCGGTGAAGGGACGAGCGGATGGGACCTGTTCTTCCGAAGACTCCCCGGTGATGGCCGGATCTGTGTCGTTGGGGTCGATTGTACGCGTCAGTTCACCAGGCCCGCAGCGTCACGGGCCTGTCGCTCGTTAGCTAAGCCCTACATGCCGAAGAAGTATGCGCCCCAACTCGTCTTCGATCAGCGACGGCAGCCCAAGCGCGGAAAGGTCGCGCGACAGCAGCCATTCGACACATTCCTGTGGATTCAAACCATCATCGACGATGTACTCAGAAAGAACGACGGCACTAGTTCTACTTACTCCAATGCTCATCATCGACAACTCGGTTACGCGGGAGACGCCCAGTTCCATCATCATGGAAATATCTGGAATCTCTTCATCGGGACTCACCGGGGGCCAGATTGAGGTGACGACATCCGAGTAACAGGCCAGGTAACGTGGTCCCATGAAGCGCGCGTAGGTCTCAACATCAGCCAGGACATCACGGATTACTGCCGGCAGCTTATAGTCCTTTCCCGTCCTATTCAGCCATGAGATACGACTGGCGATGAGCATCGAAAGCGGTCGTCCCCGCATCCAATCCGTGAACAAGAGCGCGAGCCCGTAGTGTCGAGCTTCATTGTCCGTGAAATCGCCACCCAGGAACGCATCGATGTAGCCCAGCGCGGTGATGATCTGCGGCAACGACTCTTCGGATTCGGGCGCGGCAAGCGCGAAGTGCTCTACAGGCCTTCCAGAGGACTGGAGGGCGTCGCTCAATCGCTGTATTGAAAGCGGGCTGATGTCAGCATGCTTTCTCAAGATCTCTTGGTGAACTGAAACGCTGGAGAGCGCGCTCGACGTCGCTTCCTCAAGCCGTCGACGCACCGATTCGTCAACGCGCAACCACGGCAAGTTTTCTAGCTCAACATCCGACCAATACGCACTCGCAAGGATAGCGAAGAGGCCCTCGAGCTCGGGATCAGCCTTCGAAGTCGCTACCGGAGTTCCAGCTAGGACATACTCAACCAGGTCATCGTGCTCTCGCGTCAACCGGTCAGTTGCGCGGGTTATCTCTTGACGAGTTCGCCGCAATGGGACGAACTCCCAGGCGTCTTTATCGGCATCCACACAGATAATGTTTCCTTGGAACTCCACTCCCCATCGGCCAGCTCTGCCAGCGAGGTTCCAGAAGTCCGCGGGTGACATCGGGTTACCTTGCCCTTTCCTCGGCGCACGGACGAACAGGTTCTGGCAGGGCAAGTTCACTCCCTCAAGGAGCGTCGAAGTGCAGACCAGGAAATGAATCTCGCCATTTTTGAACAGGGACGCAATCTCCTCTCGCACGATGAGAGGCATGTTCCCGTAATGGAACGCGACTCCGCGGCGCAAGTATTGCCCGAGCAAATACTTCGGATGAATGGTCTTCTGGACCAGCTCGATTAGCGCGTCTATGCGACCGCCCGAGGAGATGTCGCTGCTGGGACCAAGCGCGTCGTAGACCTGACCGGCGTATTTTTCGGCCTCCGCTGCACCGTTCGCGTAGATCACGTTCCCCGGATGTTCACGACCGAGAGCCACTGCCACTAATGGCAAGCGCTTACTTTCAGGTATTGGCCTCGCGGGGAGCGCAAAAGTACCTAACTTATGTGTTTCGCCATCCATGACTATGTCGAGCGTCCAGTCCTGGCGCTTGCGCGGTATCTGGTTCGCATGAAGGAGTGTCTGATTGACCGTCACCGTCTCGCTCAGGAGCGAACTCGAGGTTCCATCTCCGAGCGACACCAGTGTCTCTGGGTTCTCCGTCAGCGGACTCGCGAATATTAGCTGCGGATTGCCCCGAACTGTTACTTGGTCGATCACTCTCTGAAGCAGGATTCCACGCCGACCATCGCCTAGTTTCTGCGCCTCGTCGATGAAAACGACATCAAAAGTCCGCTCTCTGTCTTGATTGAGAATCAGATGGAGACGCTCTTGAGTTACGACATACACCTCTTTTGCGCTTTGGCCAACCCGCGCGTCCCATGGGAGCGTGAGAACCTCTGCGACACCAGCCAGCACCTCTCGGAGTTCGGCGGAGACTTCATCGATCAATGCACGCGTGGGGACCACATAGGCGGCGGAGAAGTTGCTCGACATGGACGCGCGATGTTTTATCCACATCTTCACGATGTGGGACTTCCCAGCGGCGGTCGGGGCCGAAACGCTAACCCTCATATCGCGCGATGCGGCGTCCCAAAACTGACGCTGAAACGGATTAACCGGCATCGCTTCGCTTCCGAAGCCTACAGTCATCTCGAGGCGTGATCTTGCGAGGTCTAGGCCAAGTGGATCGATTTGGCCGCTGCGGAGGTCCTCGTCAATGAGTCCACGTTTGATGGCGAGCCCAACAGCCCTCGAGTTTCCCAAACGTCGAAGTAGATAAGTGGACGCCCGGCGCAGTTCCGTCGATGTGTTCCTATCTTGCAGACAGCCCTGCACGATGCGTATCGCCCCGCTCTGTAGCGCCTCCGGAGCATCCATGGAAACAAGGCTGGCCGCAAATAGAGCCCTGGCCCAGTCAGGCGGTTCCACTCTGGGAGCAACAAGAGCGGAATCGAAAAAGTTGACTGTCGTTAGAATAGTCGACTGGCGAACACCAGCTGCGAAAGCTTCGAGACGCCCGACCTCATCCCAGTATTCGGAGCTCATGAAGCATGACCGAGCTTCTCGTTGAACGCGTCACGAAGCCGCTGCGCAGAAGGAAGAGGCACGCAGAAGAACTCAATTTCGAAGTTTGAGATTTTGCGATTTTTGACTCGCGTTTGGACACCGGCAGCCCACGCGTCGACTTGCGAGCTAACCTCTTCCAGAAGAGTTTCACCGTCGGGTTCGAATGGATCGACATGAGAATCATGACTGAATCCAACTAAGCAAGCACCGCGGATTTCCAGGTCAAGGCGCTCAGGCTCGTCATCCGTAAAATACTTCACGAGACGCAACGAAATCTCACGCTCGCCCGCGTCTAGGTTGTCGCGAACGAGCAAGAAGTCCTTACGAGCCGGGCCAAATCCATCATCGAGAAGGAAAGGCGCAATACTTTTGAAGCAAGCCGACATCGCTGCTGGTGCATCCTCGTAAAGTTTCGACTCACCCCAGTAAACGGCCACCTTGCCATCGTCAGTCCAGCCAGCGTGGACGCCGTCTACGCCGTGAATCGGCATCTCGGGACTAGTCTTGAGGTCCATTTTGCAGAGGATCTGAGGCAGCTTCAGTTCTGCCTCTAGTAGGAAAAAGAGCAACAACTCGCCTCCTTCACCTGACTTTGTGGAATTCAGGAAAAGTGTCCGAGCCTCTTCTTGGAGCATCGAAAGATGCGCGTTGCCACCTTCCTGACGGTCCAAGAATTGAGCTTCAAGGATTCGTGAACGCGGAATACAGAAGTCGATGATGCGAGCGTAGAGGTGGTTGGCCAGAGCTTTAGTTCGGTCACGCCCATTGGCGTCGAAGGCGAGCCAATGGACTCGGAATCGCACACGCGTATCGAGCACCTGCTGTTCGCCGAGCAAGTGGAAATACGAACGAACTTGCTTTTCGAGTCCTCGCGCCAACGCTTCGGACTCAACTGATGTGCTCACTGAAGACTGACCCCCGCCATGCCGGAAGAATAACCGCAGGGTGAACGGAACGCTGCCCCTCAAACGGGGATTAATGATCCATTGGTCCAAAGCGATTTATGGGTTCAGCCCGAGAACGACCCCGCGTAGCCTTTGACGGAGGTCATCCGTCACCCGGATCGGTCAGAGCCGGTACACGTCGATCGACCAGGTTCCGCGGCGCGGAGTGGGTTGCGGAGGCCCTCCTCCTACTTCATTCCCGACATCGCGATCACGCTCCGCCGGAGTCGATCAATGCCGAGTCCAAATGCGTAGCAAATGCAGCAGTACGGCAGCACGCGGTCGGCCAACGCGAGGAAACGGTCGAGGTGCATCCGCTTCTGGTTCGCGCGGTAGCGGACGTTGAGCTGGCCGTTCTGCGAGAGCTTAGGCTCCTGCAGGTCAGGGCGCCAGAGCAGCTCTTCGGCCTTGGTGTGCCAGCCGAGGTTGGTCTCGTGCAGCGCCTCGTTGTGGGTGAGAAAGATCACCTCGGCGGCGATCTGCGCCGTTGTGGCCGGGGAGAGCGCGGCGTCGATTTGGAGCAGCAGATCCGTCCAGTCCTCGAACCAGGTCGGCGTCAGGATGATCGGCGAGAAGTTGACGTGCACCTCGTGGCCGGCGGCGCTTGCATCAACACGCGAAGTCGTTGATCGCCGCGATGCGCTCGGCGATCGGGGAAGTGCGGATGTCCGTGACCTTCGCCGTCTCGTGCGGCATGAGGGAGAAGCGGATGCGGGTGCGGCCCATCGAGTCCCACTGCAGCAGCTCGCGGTTGACGAATTTGGTGGCGAACGACGCCTTCGCGGTCGGCAGCATGCGGAACAGGTCGCAGGGCTCGCGCACGTTGCCGCTGACCAGCACATCCGCTGAGCATTGCTGTTCTCGCCGATGACGTAGACCCATGCGGACAGTTCGCGCTGAACCGGCTGTCTGGACTGTTGCCCCAGATTTGGGCGGAGCGCGAAGTCTGAAGCCTGGGCTAGTTTGAGCGCAGTCGAGCTGGGGGCTCCTCGACGCACTGGGCGCCTCCGTTTCAGAGTTGCAGGACGACCGCGGTGCAATCCGGCTGGTAGTTGCCTGCCTGGTCGAAGGAAGAGCATGAGCAACGAGATCGAGCTGGTGAGCGACGGCGAGGGCGTCGCAGTCTTCGGTTCGTCGACTGCGGTCGAGCAGTTCTTCGCTCGAAGCGGCCTCGAGTCCCGAGCCATCGACCGGCGAAAGCTCGCGAGCACGCTCAGCGCGGGCGCCGGAACGGCGCAGACTGCCGCAGAAGTGGCTGCCAACGCAGGCAGGTGGGTCAAGCTGACCGAAGAGTCCGCGCAGGTCATGCGTCTCGGCCAGCTCATGAAGGGACCCACCGGCAGCATCGGCCGCGCCATCGTGGTCGATGGCAGCAGCAAGACACAGCACATCCTGCAGATCGTCCAGACGCCCATGGCCATTCTGACCAATCCGGCGGCGCTTGCCGGAGCAGCGGGCATCATGTCGCAGATCGCCATGCAGCAGGCAATGGATGAGATCTCCGAGTACCTCGCCGTGATCGAGGAAAAGGTCGACGACATCCTCCGTGCTCAGAAGGACGCGGTACTCGCCGAGATGATCGGCGTCGGCCTCATGATCGATGAAGCGATGATCGTCCGCGAGCACACGGGGCGCGTCAGCGACATCACCTGGTCGAAGGTCCAGAGCGGCCCGATGATCATCAGCTCTGTGCAGTCCTATGCGCTGCGGCAGCTCGACGCGATCGCCGCGAAGCTGGAGAAGCGCTCGAATGCCTCGGAGCTTGCCGATGTATCGAAAGCGGCGGAGGCGACGGTCGAAGAGTGGCTCGTCGTGCTGGCGCGCTGCTTCCAGCTCTTCAACGGGCTCGGCGTGCTCGAACTCGATCGCGTCTTCGATACGGAGCCCGAGGAGCTGGACCAGCACCGTAACGCGCTCGACGCTGCGCGCGCGCATCGCCGCGCCCTCGTCTCTCAGACGACATTCCGGCTCCTGGAGCGGATCGAGGCGACCGCTGACACGGCCAATGCTCGTGCCCTGTTCAATCCATTCAGTTCGAGTGCAGCTGTCCGTTCGATCGGCGAGGTCGCGACAGATGTGATCGAGTTCCATGATCGGATCGGCATCGACGGCAAGCACGAGGCGATCGAGGCGAAGCGCTGGCTCGTAGCGGTCGGTGAAGCACGGGATAAGGCAGTCGAGACCGGGGCCGACACGGCCGACAACGTTCGCCGGTTCGGGCTCAAGGCTTTTGGAGGGGCGCTCGGCGTCACCGAGAAGGTGTCGACCGGACTGGCCGAACGGGCACGACGGCTGAGGCAGGCGACGGACACGACCCCTGAAGACGAGAAGCGATGAACCTCCCCACTACTCCCCCGCAGCTTGCCGCGCATCTCGGTCACACGGATGGTGGCAAGAAGGTCCGTACAGAGCTGCGCAGGCTCAGCCCCCAAACCGCTCCAGGCAAGGGCGGTCGGTGGGAAGTCGATGCCGACCTCGCCGACTCCGTGCTCCGCCACTTCGGTAGATGTCGCTCCTAACTGATCAACGAATCCGCAGCTCGCCCCCAGACGAAGGAAACCGTCTCACATGTCGTTTCAGACCCCCCGCAGTATCGAGGATGTGCTCACCGCTATCCACAAGCGGGATTACCTCATGCCCGCAATCCAGCGCGAGTTCGTATGGAGTTCGGATCAAATAGTCAAGCTCGTCGACAGCCTGATGCGGGGCTATCCGGTCGGCTCCTTCCTGCTTTGGGAAGTGAAGCCCGAAACCGCTCAGTCGTACACGTTCTACGAATTCTTGACCAACTACCACGAGCGCGACAACCCCTACGCCGCCAAGGCGACCGTACCTTCGGGAAGTGGCACCGTCGCGGTTCTTGACGGACAGCAGCGACTCACCTCGCTGAACATAGCGCTGTACGGCAGTTACGCCGAGAAGCGAAAGTACGCATGGTGGAATAGCGCCGACGCGTTCCCCAGCAAGCGTCTGTACCTCAACCTCGTCGATGCGCCAGACGACGAGGAACTCGGCACCAGGTACGACCTGCGTTTTCTGTCGGAGCGCGAAGCTGCACCCTCCGAGGGCGAGGCAGACAAGTGGTTCCGCGTCGGCGCCGTGCTCGACCTCGCTGATGCAGGGCCCGCAATTATGCAGGAGCTCAGCCGGCGCGAGATTGCGAACACCACTGATGCTTTTCAGCGACTGTACGAACTCTTTCAGGCCATGCGGATCCTGAAGCCTATGAACTACTTCCTGGTCACCGACCAGGATGCTGACAAGGTTCTCGAGATCTTTGTCCGTGTGAACAGCGGCGGAACCACGCTCTCTTACTCGGATCCACTGCTCTCCATGGCGACGAATCAATGGCGCGATCTCGACGCGCGCGAGGAAGTTCGCTCACTCGTCTCGGAGATCAACAGCAACGCCGGACGGCAGTTCTCGTTCTCGAAGGACGTCGTTCTCAAGACCGCGCTCACGATCGCCGACGTGGACGTTCGTTTCACCGTGAGCAACTTCACCCAGGAGAACATGGAGAAGGTCGAATCTGCCTGGCACGAGATCAAGGGCGCCCTACTTCGCGCCGCGACGCTCCTGCAGCAGTTCGGATACAACGAACGCAACCTCACGGCGAACAGTGTGATCGTGCCCGTCGCCTACTATCTACACCGTCGAGGCGCCACTGATTCCTATCTCGACTCCTCGGTCGACGCTGCCGATCGCCTGGCCTTACAGCGATGGGTTACGCGATCGCTGGTGAAGCGTGGCATCTGGGGGTCCGGTCTTGACACCCTCCTCCTCCGCATCCGCGACGTGATCAGCGAGGAGGCTAAGGGAGGCTTCCCGCTCAACTCGGTCGAAAGCGCCATGGCGGCGGCAGGGAAGAGCCTCGTGTTCGACGAGGCTGAGATCGATGAACTGCTCAATCTCAAATACGCCGGCCAACGAACATTCTCTGTGCTCTCGGTGCTGTACCCGGGCCTCGATCTCGGCAAGAAGTTCCATGAGGATCACATTTTCCCGAAATCGAGATTCACAAAGAAGAAGCTGTTGAGTGCGGGGGTAGATCTAGAGAAAATCGATGACTTCATCGGAGCAATCAACTTGCTTCCAAACCTCCAGCTGCTCGCCGGCACCGCGAACATCGAAAAGCAGGATGCTCTGCCCGCCGAGTGGATCAACGGCGCGTTCGCGAACCTTGAGAAACGAGCGACCTACTTGAGCGAGAACGACCTCGACGGCCTACCGCTCGGCTTGTCCGATTTCGCGCTCTTCTTCGAGCAGCGGAAGCAACGGATCCGGGGGCGACTCCTGGTGGCGCTCGGGCAGGCCGAAACTTTGGAGGGTGTCAGCACCGCCGCTCAGGGGTGAGCCCACCGAGCACGAGCGTCAGCCCGCGAACTCGAACTCGAGCGTGATCTCCGGATCGATGCCCGAGACGATGCGGGTGTAGAACTGCTCGGCCTGCTGCTCGAGCAGCGGGCGGAATCCGTCGATGTGCCGCTGCGCGGCATCATCGGACAGCGCGTACTCGGCCGCCTCGAGGGTGTCGATCTCCTCGGTCGTCCAGCTGAGCACGCCGTTGCGCTCCGACGCCACCGTGAACTCCGGGTTGTCGTAGCCGAGGTACTGGAACTCGGGGATGCGGATCAGGTACGCGTTCTCGCCGCGCTGCTCGATCTGCACCTCGCCGCCCTCGATGCCGAACTTGCCGTCGAAGTCGACCCGCAGATCCGTCGCACGCTCCGAACCCGGCAGATCGAACAGGTCGAAGATGCTGAACGCCTCGCGCTCGAGCGGGATGTCATCCGCCAGCCCAGCCGTCAGCAGGATCACCTGCTCCTCGACCTCGACCGAGCGGACCACCTGCACGGTGCGCTCCTCGTCGGCGCCGAAGAACTTGCCGGCGAAGAAGGCGACGGCGCCGATGACCGTGATGAGGATGAGCGCGACGAGCGCCTTCGCCCAGAACGGGGTCTTGGTGCGGACTCGCGGGGCTGCGCTGGTCATCGTGCTCTCTTCATCCGGTGGGTTGCGACGTCGACGGAGCGGTCTGCGATCTCGTGGCGCCCCTCCGCTGATCCTGCCGGATGCAGGGACGCTACGCGCGACGGCTGACCGGCACGCGCTGGCCCTCGTCCGTTCAGCGCCCCGCCGCCACCAGTTCGGGCGGGGCCCAGGTCGGCCAGCTCGGTGCCGAGGCCAGCCTGCCGCGCTCGAAGGACGCGCAGAGCCGGAAGGGGGCACGCGCGCTGCTGTTGTCGAGCACCTCGGTCACGTCGGCGATGCGGATCGCCTCGGCGAGATGGCCCCAGAGACGCTCGTAGCGATCGCGGATCTTCTGCTCGGGCACCTCGTGACCGCCGCGCCGCACCCGTTCACGCACCCGCTGCACGGTGAGTTCGACGGGCACGATGACGATGTGCAGATGCACGAGGTAATCGGCACTCGACGCGTCGGCGACGAGCTGAACCTTGCTCGGATGCGAGAACACCGTCTCCGAGATGAACGAGGCGCCATCGGCCATGTGCTGCCTACGAAGCTGCTCGGCGAGCTGCGCCGCCTCGTAGGCGTGCTGAGCGGCCGAGTCGGGCCAGTGCGCCGCAGCGATCTCATCGGTGTTGATGAAGGGCAACCGGGTCATGGGTGCCAGCACGTCGGCCACGTAGCTGGACTTGCCGGAACCGTTCGGTCCTGCGAGCAGGTGCAGCAGCGGCATCAGTCGTGGGCTGGATGCACGACGACCGCGCCGTGCTCGTCGAGCTCCGAGTACGACTCGCCGTCCGCGGCGAACCGCGCCGCGTAGTCGAGCGCGCCACGCGCGGCCGTCGCTCGCTCGGCCCACTCCTGGCGCACGATCGCCTGCTCCGGCTCGCTCAAGGCGTCATACACGCGACTGCCTTCGAGCACCTCGCTGATGGAACGATGACTGACCTGCGGAGACCTCTCGAGTTCTCGCCCGATGCGCGCCCAGTGCGCGATCTGCTGCGGCACCGTCCGGGAGTTGACCTGGGCCGCGACGAGCGCCCAGTCGTACACATCGGCGGGAAGCCGGGTGGGTTGGCTGCTCCGAGTCATGTCCTGAATGTAGCACCGTGCTACACATTGCTAGCGCTGATCGATGAGGCTGACCTGACAGCTTCATCACTCAAGCGCCCCGGCCCCATGAGTGTCAGCGCGCTCAACGCCGCGCGGCAGGAAACTGGCTTACGGGCAGCGGCGGGGTTCGCCAGGCGACGCCGGCTCAGCCTCCAGCATCGCTCTGGGAGCCTTCGTGCTGAACGCGGGCGGCGGCGTCGGCGTCATCGAGCTGCTGATCGCCGGGTACAAGGCCACGTTCTGAGCGGATGAGCGTCGAGGCGGTCACGCAGCGCGCGTTCGACCGGTTCGAGCAGGACGCTCGCTGAGTCGTTCATCGCTCACCACGAGTGCAGTCGCAGCGCGGGTGCGTCGCCGGGGTCGCCGAGGTCGAGCAGCTGGCCGCGCTCGTCCGCGACCTGCAGCAGCGTGGAGCCGTCGCGCCGGACCACCGTGTACTCCTGGAACGAGCGCACCGAGAGGTCCGGGGCCAGCATCTCGCGGCGCACGCGCTCCGCTCATTCGACGGTCAGCCCGTCGGCGCCGATCACGAAGCCCTCCGGCTGCCAGAGGATGAGGCTCTCGTCGCCGTCGAGCTCGATGCGCACCGAACCGTCCATCCTCGCGCCGGCGGAGAGGATGGCGTGCGAATCGTCGAAGGGGCGACCGCGGAAAGCTCCCCACACGGCGATCGATCCGGCCAGCGAGCGGCGCGGATGCAGTTCGATGCGCCCCGCCAGGTCGTCGTGGCCGCCGCGGCTGCGAAGCGGGCTCGAGTCGGGAGCCCGTCCGTGCAGTCTCACGAAATGGTCGACAATCTCCCGCTCGAGCACCTGCTCGCCGAGCACCATGCGCTCGAGGTAGGGGCGCAGCCACTCGGCGCCCGCCTTGCGGAAGTGCTCTACCCAGTGCGGGGCCAGCGCCTCGATGACGCTGAACACGCCACCGTGGGCGCCGTGCGCATCGCCCTCGCCGATCGCGACCCTCACGCCCAGATCGTCGAAGTACAGATCGACCTCGTAGGGGTAGACGTAGGGGTCGCCTGTTCTCCGGAACAGCCGCGTCGACGCGAGGCGCAACGCGCGCCCAGTCATGCCCTGGTCGTCCCTCACCGCGCCAGTCTGGCGGATGCACGTCCCCTGCGGCACCTCATCCGCTTGTCCGGTGTTCCGCGGAGCTTCGACATCGGGGCGGAGCGCCGACGTCTGCGCGTCGCTGGGCTCAGCCGAGCGGCGGCGTGCGGCCGTGGATCTGCTCGAACTGCTCGACGAGCTCCTCCGCGGTCACGCGCTCGCCGCGAGCCATCCGCTCGATGTGAGGAATCAGCCACTCACCCTGGGCCTTGGCGAAGTGGGCGCGCCTGCCCAGAGCTTCCTGCGGCGAGAACATGCCGCCGGCGGCACCATGACCCACGCCTTCGCCGATGCCGATCACAGGGCCGGACTCGCGCAGCGACACCGTGATCTCGTACGGCCACACGAAGTCGTCGCCGTCACGCCGGAAGAGCCGGTTCGAAGCCAGCAGCCGGGTCCACGGAGTCGTCATGACGCCATACTCCCGCATGCTCGCCCGCTCAGCGCTCCTCACCGCCCGCAGTACGCCGCCGAAGCGCCCATGGCGAAGAGCTGACCGGACCAGAACCACTGCGCCAGCAGCATGCCCGGCAACGAGGCGATCGCCACGGCGCACATGGCGGCGAGCACTGCTCGAGTTCTCGACGTCCACGAGCCGAGCGCGATCGGCACGAGGATGAGGAGTCCGATCGCGTGGGCGAGCAGCAGGGGCGGCAGGCCGAGCAGGGCGCCCCATCCCTCCATCGAGGTCTGCGCCGACAGCGCTCTGCAATGCTCGGTCATCTCCTCCATGAACGACAGGCCGAACCACATCCAGGCGAGGAGCATCGGGACGACGCCCGCGGCGGTCCAGATCCAGAACGCGGGGCGCGTCCATCCACTCGTCCGCTCGGTCGTGGTCATGGTTCGACCGTATGCAGAGGCGACGGTGCCGGCGTCGGCCGAGCGATGCATCCGCTCGGACACGCCGCTGCCGCTACCCTCGACCGGTGACCCCGCACCACGAAAGCTTCCGTCCGCCCGCGATCTGGAGGCTCTGCGGCGTCGCGCTGCTCGCCGTGGTGCTCGCGGCCGCGGCCTGGTTCGCGTTCGGGCTCGCGGGCGAGGTGCGGACCGTCGTGCTCCTGGTCTGCGCGGTGCCCGGCCTGCTGCTGCTCGCGGTGGCGCTGCTGCCGCTGCTGTCGCGCATCCGCTCGTCCTACTCCCCCGACGGCATCGTGCTGCGGTACCTGCCGTTCGTAACCGTGCGGCTGGCGCGCGACGAGGTCGCGCGCATCGAGCGCGTCGACGCCGACCTCGCCACCTACGGCGGCTTCGGGCTGCGGCGGCTGAGCGGCGGCGGCTTCGCGATGCTCTTCGACGCCGGCCCCGTGCTGCGCATCACCGCGACGGATGGCAAGGGCTACGTCGTGCGCAGCGCCGCACCCGAGCAGGCGGTCGCGGCGATCGGGGTGCCTGCGGCTTGACTGCCAGTCTGCGATCGACCGGCGCTGGACCACCGCCCGGCAGAGCCGCCGCAGGGCGAGCACCGTCCGGACGAGTTGAAGCGATGCGAGCGTGTGCATGGCCCCGCCCAGCATCTGCTCCGGCAGGGACCAGTCGAGCGCCCGTTGTTCATCAGAAGCGCTGCCGCAAGAATTATGAGTGAATAGCCTTATTCATAATCTGGGCGGAGGGCGTTATGACTTCGACGTGGCCCGCCATCGAGCTCCGGCGGCGTCGATGGGTGCCGGCGGCGAGCGCTCGTTGGGGGTCGGCGCAGAGAGCTCGGCCACCGGGGGCAGCTACGACGAAGCCGTCGTTTCGCACATCGCCGGCCTCTCCCCCGAACCTGACGCCACCACCCTCGAGGCTGCGGATGAAGCCGAGCGCGAGCTCACCCGCTTCGATGCGGAGCTGGGCGGCAGGGTTGCGGCGTTCGCGCCCGTGCTGCTGCGCAGCGAGGCGGCATCGTCGTCGCAGATCGAGAACCTCACCGCGTCGGCGCGCGCGATCTTCAGCGCCGAGCTGGGCGGCGGCACCAGCCGCAACGCCGACGAGATCGCGGCGAACACGCGCGCGATGCAGGCCGCCATCGACCTGGCCGACGATCCCTCCGCACGCTCGATCCAGCGGATGCACGCGGTGCTCATGGAGCGTCAACCACGTCACACCCCGGGGCGGTGGCGGGACGAACCGGTGTGGATCGGGACGAGGTCCGATTCACCCGTCGGAGCGAGCTACGTGGCGCCGGCTCACGAGCACATCGACGACCTGATCGCTGATCTGGTGCGCTTCGCGGGCGCTCCGTCCATCCCTCCACTGGTCTCGGTGGCGGTCGCGCACGCCCAGTTCGAGACGATCCATCCGTTCAGCGACGGCAACGGCCGCACGGGCAGGGCCCTCGCGCAGTCGATGCTCCGGCGCCGAGGGGTGACCCGCAACGTGGCGATCCCGGTATCGGCTGGGTTGCTCGCCGACGTCGAGGGGTACCACCGCGCGCTGGACGCCTATCGCGAGGGTGACATCGCCCCGATCATCCGCGCCTTCGCCGCTGCGTCACTGCGAGCGGTGCGCAACGCGCGGCAGCTCGTGGAGGAGATCGACGCCATCCGCTCCAGCTGGGACGACCGGCTCACCGTCCGTCGGTCGTCGAACGCGTGGAAGCTGCTCGACGTGCTGGCGCGTCGCCCGGTGCTGAACAGCGCCGCGGCTGCCGCGGAGATCGGTGTGCGGCAGCCGAATGTCTATCCGCCACTCAAGGCGCTCGTGGAGGCCGGCATCGCGAAGTCGAAGAACGAGCACGGGCTCGGACCGTTCTGGCGCAGCGACGAGGTGCTCGCCGCGATCGACGCGTTCGCGGAGCGGGCCGGGCGGCGGTCGGTGTAGGAGCCTCGAGGGGCCTCACCGCGCCCTGCGGACAAAGACCGAGGGTCAGCTGCACCCAGAACGAGGCACTTGGGTGCTCCCACTCTTCTCCGGAACGCGAATCCGACATATCGTCACCGCGATCCACGCAGGAGGGGTACCCGATGGAATTCGCAGAGCGCCTGGCCGCGCTCGCGCTCAAGGTTGAGAACCAGCGCGAGGCCATTCAGACCGAGGAAGCGACGAAGAACGCATTCGTGATGCCGTTCATCTCGACGATCCTCGGCTACGACGTCTTCAATCCGCTCGAGGTCGTGCCGGAGTTCACGGCCGACGTCGGTGTCAAGAAGGGCGAGAAGATCGACTACGCGATCCTGCGGGATGGCGAGGTGCAGATCCTCATCGAGTGCAAGAAGTCGACCGAGCCGCTGCGCATCGAGCACGCATCGCAGCTGTTCCGCTACTTCGCCGTCACCAACGCCCGCATCGCGGTGCTCACCAACGGCGAGGTCTACCACTTCTACACCGATCTCGACGCGCCGAACCGCATGGACGAGAAGCCGTTCCTCGTGCTCGACCTCGGCGACATCGACGAGACACTGCTGCCCGAGCTGCTCAAGCTCTCGAAGGACGTCTTCGACCTCGACTCGATCGTCAATGCGGCCGAAGAGCTCAAGTACGTCGGCGCGCTCAAGCGCGCGATCGCGGCGCAGTTCCGCGAGCCCAGCGACGACTGGATCAAGTTCTTCGCGACCCGCGTCTACGAGGGCTCGTACACGCAGAAGGTGCGTGAGCAGTTCACCTCGCTCGTGGCGAAGGCGTCGAAGCAGTTCCTCACCGAGCAGGTGAACGACCGGCTCAAGACCGCGCTCGGCACGAGCGCCATCCCGGTCACGCCCACCGCCGCAGCAGAGGAGGCCGTCACCAGCCAGCCAGCCGCGCAGGCCGACCTCGATCGCGACACGGAGATCGAGACCACGCTCGAGGAACTCGAGGGCTACCAGATCGTCAAGGCCATCGCCTGCAGCGAGGTCAAGCCGCAGCGCGTCGTGCACCGGGACTCGAAGTCGTACTTCGCCGTGCTGCTCGACGACAACAACCGCAAGCCGATCGCACGCCTGCACTTCAACGGCAAGAAGCAGAAGTACCTCGGCGTCTTCGACGCGGAGAAGGTCGAGACCAGGCACCCGATCGACTCGCTCGATGAGATCTACGCGCACGCGGATGCGATCCGTGGGGCGATCGCCGGATATCTCGCCTGATCCGATGCGTGTTCGGTTTCGGGTAGTGGCCTGTACCGCTCTGCTGAGCGGGCTGCTGACGATGACAGGATGCAGCGGCGACGATGCATCGGACGGACCACAGTCCACCCCATCCACGACCGCTCGGGAGCCCGTGCAATCGACGTTGCCGAGTTTCGAGTCGACCTGCTCCGACGAGATCGGCGACAGCGTTCTTCAGGATGCCGATCTGAAGACGGTCTCGATGAGGAACGATGGAACGCTCTTGCACGTCGTCTTCGAACTCGCGAGTCCATTGAGCGAGAGCGACCTGCCGTCGAGCACATTCCAGATCATCTCCTACGGCCTGGACGGCTACGGCGGCTACATCTTGGGCGCCAAGTTCATGAACGGAACATCGGCGATCTACGCATTTGATAACGAGTCCGCGTCTCAGGAAAATCTCGACAACGGCTACGTTTTCGCCGACGGGACGGTCAGCATGAGGTTCCCGATCGCCGACCTGCAGAACTACCAGGACGGCATCAGCTGGTATGCGGCGCTCAGCGTCGACGGTGAGGACAGCGATTTGTGCGGAGAGCCCACGGGCACGTCAAACGACATCGTGTTCTGACCCGCGCAGCCCTCCTGCCGGAGGGCCGACTGCGACTCTCAGCTTCTTGCACGCAACTCGGCCGGGATGTCGCGGCTCGTGTGCAGCACGCGGATGATGCGCACCGCATCCGCTTCGTCCGCAGTCACCAGCAGGTAGGGGTAGCGCTGCAGCGGCAGCGTTCGGAACTCGGGCAGCCCGACCTCGGCGGTCAGCCGGGTCGAGCCGATCGACGGGTGGTCGGCGAGCAGCGCGTGCGCGTCGGCGAGGGCATCGATGAAGCCCAGCGCCGCGAGATCAGCTCCTTCGCTGGCGTAGTGATTGATAGCGCGCTCGACGTCCTCTCTCGCTCGCGCGGTGGGGACGACCCGCCGGCTCATCCCTCGGACGAGCCGCGGACGCGCTGACGGAGTCGGTCGAAGTAGGCGCTATCGAATGGCTCCCCCTCGCCTGAAGCCAGCCCGTCGGTGATCAGCGCGCGCAGTTGCGAGCGCGCCTGCTCCGTGCGGATGAGCTCGCGCACGAACTCGCTGCTGGTGCCGTAGCCGCGCTGGCCGACCTGCTCCTCGACGAAGTCCTTGAGGGAATCGGGCAGCGACACGTTCATCGTCGCCATGCGGTGATCGTACGCTGCTTGGCAAAGATTGTCATGGCATCCATAGTCCTCTTGGACCACCCCTCAGCGGTGCGAGTTCTGGTGCGCAGTGATCTGCTCAGCTCACCACGACTCGCACCGCAGCGGCAGAGACGTCGGGTGAGTCGAGCCTGGGAGGTGAGAACCGAGCACGCTCGCCGGACACCCCACCTGGACGCCAGGCCCCCGCTCACTGCGAACCCCCGGCCCGCGCAACTACGGTGAAGCATGACCTCGAGCATCCTGGGGATCGGCACGGCCGTACCCGCCACCCGACTGCGCCAGGACGACGTTCGCGATCTGCTCGCCGCCCAGCCCGGCATCGATCGGCGCGCGCAGCGGCTGCTCGGCGCCGCCTTCGATGCGGCCTCGATCGACACCCGCTACAGCGTGCTCGGGGAGCTCGGCGGCGGCGCGTCCTCCGGGCTCGGGCTCGACGACGGCGGGCCGGGGCTGCGGGTGCCATCGACCGGCGAGCGCAACGACGAGTACCGCCGCGTGGCTCCGGCGCTGTTCGAGGCCGCCGCGCGGGATGCGCTGAGACGATCGAGCACCGCGCCCGACGAGGTCACCCACCTCATCACCGTCTCGTGCACCGGCATGTTCGCGCCGGGCCCCGACTACCGGCTCGTGCGCGACCTCGGCCTCTCGCCCGCGACCGAGCGCTACCACCTGGGCTTCGTCGGATGCGCGGCCGCGATCCCGGGGCTGCGCGCCGCGCACCGCATCGCCACCGCGCAGCCCGAGGCCGTCGTGCTCGTCGTGTGCGCGGAGCTGTGCTCGCTGCACATCCGCAGCTCCGATGACCCCGAGCAGATCGTCGCCGCCTCGATCTTCGCCGACGGGGCCGCGGCGGCGGTCGTCAGTGCCGACCCCGCTCGGCAGCACGGCGCGCGGCTCGACCTCGAGGGCTTCGGCACGCGGCTGGCCGACGAGGGCGAGCACGACATGGTGTGGGTCATCGGCGACGAGGGCTTCGAGATGACCCTCACCGCGGAGGTGCCGCGCATCGTCGGTCGCACCATCGAGGCCGTCGCCGTCGACCTGTTCGGCGGGGTGGCGGCCGTGGACGCCTGGGCCGTGCATCCGGGCGGACGCAGCGTGCTCGACCGCGTCGAGCACGGCCTCGGCCTCGACCCCGACGCGCTCGCCGACTCGCGGGCCGTGCTGCGCGAGTTCGGCAACATGTCGAGCGCCACGATCCTGTTCGTGCTGCAGCGGATGCTCGAGGCCGAGCACCCGGACGGCGAACGCCTCGCCGTGCTCGCCTTCGGCCCCGGCCTGACGGTCGAGGCGGCGCGGATGACGGTGCGCACCGCCGCGGGCGCCGTCGCGCCGTCGCGCGAGCTCGCCGGCTCCGCGCTGCGATGACGCTGCGATGACGCTGCGGGAGCGCGCGGTCGGCCTGACCGAGATCATGGACGACCCGGCCTGCGACCCGGTGCGCCTCGCGGCGACCTACCGGCGCTTCGGCGCGGTCAACCGCCTCGTCTCAGGGTGGGGCACCGTCTACCGCGCGCGGCTCGCACCGCTGCTGCGCGGCCTCGGCCGGCCGGCGCGGGTGCTCGACCTCGGCAGCGGCGGCGGCGACCTGCTCGTGCGGCTCGACCGGCTCGCCACGCGGGACGGGCTCGACGTGCAGTGGACCGGCGCCGACCCCGACCCGCGCGCGCACGAGGCGGCGCTGCGGCGGCCGGCGTCCCCGCGCATCCGCTTCGTGCAATCCGACTCGACCGCGCTGCTCGCGGCCGGCGAGCGCTTCGACGCCGTCGTCTCCAACCACGTGCTGCACCACCTCTCCCCCGAGGCGCTCGCCGGCTTCGCCCGCGACTCCCTCGACCTCGCGACCGGCTCCGTGCTGCACGCCGACATCGAGCGCGGCCGGCTCGCCTACGGGCTCTACGCCGCCGGGGTGCTGCCGCTCGCGCCGGGCACGTTCCTGCACACGGACGGGCTGCGCTCCATCCGCCGCAGCTACCGCGTCGACGAGCTCGCGGCGGCGCTCGGCGACGCGTGGCGCGTGGATCGACCTGCGCCGTTCCGCGTGCTCGCGACGGGAGCGGGACGTGCATGACGTCATCGTGATCGGCGGCGGGCCGGTCGGGATGCTCGCGGCCGGCCGCCTGCACCGCGCCGGCCTCGACGTGGTCGTGCTGGAGCGGCGGGCCGAGGCCGCGCCGGGGTCGCGGGCCATCGGCATCCACGCCCCGGTGCTCGCGGCGCTGGAGTCCTCCGGCCTGACCGAGCGGCTGCTCGACGGGGCGCTGCGAGTGGACCGCGGTGAGGCGCGCTCGGGCGGGCGGCTGCTCGGTACCGTGCGCTTCGACCGGCTGCCGACCCGGTTCCCGTTCGTCGCGACGCTGCCGCAGTCGGCCACCGAGGCGGCGCTCGCGGCCGACGCCCCGGAGGTGCGCCGCAGCGTCGCCGTGACCTCGGTGCGGAACGACGGCGACCGGGTGCGCGTCGAGACCGACGGCGAGGCCCTGCTCGCCCGCGTGGCGATCGTCGCCGCCGGCACCCGGGCGCGCGACCTCGTCTACCGTCCGGGCGCGCTGCGCGTGCGCCGCTACCCCGACCAGTACCTCATGGCCGACCTCGCCGCGCCGGGCGGGCCGGTGGCCGTCGTGCACCTCGACGGCGGCGGCGTGCTCGAGTCGTTCCCGCTGCCCGACGGTCGGCGCCGCTTCGTCGCCTGGGACGCCTCGCCCACCGACGACGCCCCCGACGCACGCACCGAGCGGATGCGGGTCGCGCTCGACCAGCGCGGCGAGCGGACCGCGGCGGCCGGCCTCGAGCTCGCCACCGCGTTCCGGGTGCGCAGGGTCGTCGCGCCCTCGCTGGTGCGCGGCGGCGTCATCGTCATCGGCGACACCGCGCACGAGGTGAGCCCGATCGGCGGGCAGGGCATGAACCTGGGGCTGCTCGACGCGGCCACCCTCGCGCCGGTCGTCGCCGCCTGGCTGCGCAGCGGACGGCGACCGGATGCGGAGCTGGCGCGCTGGGAGCGGGACCGGATCACCTCCGCCCGCACGGCCGCACGGCTCGCGACGATGAACACGGCGCTGGGGCGTCCGCTCGGGCAGACGGCGGATGCGTGGCGGCGCGCGGTGCTCGGCGGCGTGCTGCGGTCGCCGGCGGGCGGGGTGCTCGCGAAGGCGTACGCGATGGGGTTCGATCGGGCGGCTTGACGGCCGGGTGCTCGCATCCGCTCGGTCGGGGGGCAGCCGGCCAGCGCATCCGCTCGCTCGCTCGGCGGCCACCGCATCCGCTCGCTCCGTGCTCAACCCGTGAGCGCCGACCCCGTCGCGACGAGCTGCGCCGCGAGCAGCAGCGCGGCGAGCATGACCAGCCGGAACACCGTGCGGTCGGGGGTGCGGACGATGCAGCGGACGCCCGTGGCGACGGCCACGAGCACGACCGCGCCGGCGAACGCCCAGCCGTGCCACGGCACCGCGGCGAGGTCGCCGTCGACCGGTCCGAGCAGCACGACCGCGGCACCGACCAGGATGCCGACGACCGCGAGCACCGCCGACGCGCGCACCCCGATGCGGTGGCCGAAGCCCCGCACGCCGGTGGCGCGGTCGTCGTCGAGGTCGGGCAGCACGTTGGTGAGGTGCACGGCGGCGCCGAGCGCGGCGCCCGCGATGCCCGCCCACAGCGGTGCGAGCGCAGGCTCCGGCGCCGAGAGCGTCGCGAGCGAGGGGAAGAGGCCGAAGCTGACGAGGAACGGCACGAGCGAGAGGACGGTCGACTTCAGCCACGCGTTGTACGCCCAGCCGCCGGCGATCACGAGCGCCTGGGCGGCCAGCATGCCCGGGCCGAGCGGCGCCGAGAGCAGCAGCGCCGCGACGACCGCGCCCGCGGCGACGCCGAACGCGAGCCGGCGCGAGAGCACACCCATCGCGATCGGCTTGTCCTGGCGGCCGACCGCGCGGTCGCGGGCCGCGTCGATCGCGTCGTTCGAGAGGCCGATCGAGAGCTGGTTGGCGAAGACGGATGCGACGAGCAGCACGAGGCGCCAGAGGTCCAGCCCCGAGGCGATGCCGATGGCGAGCGACAGCACCGTGACGACGAGGGCCGGGCCCGGATGGGTGCTGCCCCACAGCGCGCGGATGGTGGTCATGCTGCACTCCCGTCCGCGGCTCGCCAGCAGGACGGAGGAGCCGGCCGCCAGCCTAGCCGTGGGGGGCTCGGAGTTCATCGCACGGCGCTCAGAGGCCGCAGAACCCGCCGGCCGGACCGGTCGCGAACAGCTCGCCGCGCCAGAACCACTGCGCGGCGAGGATGCCGACGAGCGACGGCACCACGACGCCCGCCACCGTCGCCCACACCGCGGCGGCGCGCGTGCGGGTGGCCGGCAGCGCGAGCAGCATCAGCACGAGCAGCGCCCCGAGGTGCCCGAGCACGAGCGGCAGGTCGGTGACCACGGCCGCGCCGACCTCGAGCAGCGAGCAGCGGCCATCGGGGCGGCCGGAGAACGACAGGCCGAACTGGAACCAGGCGAGCGTCAGCGCGGGCACCGCGGCGACCGCCACCAGCCAGAAGCCGACGGCGGCCCACCTGCTGGCCGGTCGACTGCTCATGACTCGAGCGTAGGGACAGCCGCCGACGTCCGCGTCGGCCCGCGGTGCCGGGTGGGGTCATCCGGGTGGTGGACGGGGCTCAGCTCGCCGACCACGGGTCGACGAGTGCGACGCCGGTCTCCACGAAGTCCCGGGTGCTGCGGGTGGCGCAGACGGCATCGTGCGCGCGGCAGACCGCGGCGATCTGCGCATCGACCGTCGAGACCGCGAGCCCCGCCGCACGGCGCTGCGCCAGCACCTGCGCGTACTCCGCGGCCGCGGCATCGTCAAACGGGAGGATGGCGCCGCGTCCGCGATACTGCGCGACGACCCCGTCGATCGCGGCGCGGAGCGCATCCCGCCGTCGGCCGTCCGACAGCGCGCCCACGCCGGCCAGCAGCTCGGCGAGCGTCATGGAGGTGATCGCGACCTCGTCGTCGAGCGCGGTGAGCCAGGCGACCACGCGCGGCTCGGGAGCGTGGCGGAGCAGCTCGGAGACGACGTTCGTGTCGAGGACGATCATCCGAAGTCCGCGGTACGCGCCTCGTCGTCGCGGCCCGGCAGCGGCAGCTCGTCGACCCCGCCGACGGCGCCGACCGCCGCGAGCAGCGCGAGACCGATGTTGGCGACCGGAGCGCTCGTGCCGGCCTCGATCAGGATGCGCGCCTCCGCCTCCATCGAGCGTCCATGACGAGCAGCCTGCGCGGCGAGCGACCGCTTGACACGGTCGTCGAGACCGCGGATGACGATGGAGGCCATGATCCGTCCTTCCGACCCGAAGTGCTATCACCGATGATAGCGCCCGGCTGGCTGACGGGTACCAGCGCACCCTGCCGCATCCGCTCATCCGCTCGTAGCGTCGGACGCATGACCACCACCCTCACGCTCAACAGCGGCGTCACGCTGCCCGCGCTCGGCCTCGGCGTCTTCCAGTCCAGCCCCGAGGAGACGGCCGCGGCCGTCGAGACCGCGCTGCGCGGCGGGTACCGGCACATCGACACGGCGGCCGCCTACGGCAACGAACGGCAGGTCGGCGAGGGGCTGCGCGTCAGCAGCGTGCCCCGCGACGAGGTCGTGATCGAGACCAAGGTCTGGGCGACGGACTTCGGCTACGACGAGACCCTGCACGCCTTCGACAAGAGCAGCCGCAAGCTGGGGCTCGAGCAGATCGACATCCTCATCCTGCACCAGCAGGCCTGGAACCTCTTCGACCGCACCATCGCCGCCTACAAGGCCCTCGAGACGCTGCTCGCCGACGGCCGCGTGCGCGCCATCGGCGTCAGCAACTTCGACGAGCGCGCGCTCGACCGGCTGTTCGATGAGACCGACGTCGTGCCCGCACTGAACCAGGTGGAGCTGCACCCGTACCACTCGCAGCCCGCGCTGCAGGCCTTCCATCGCGAGCACGGCATCCTGACCCAGGCCTGGTCGCCCATCGGCGGCATCACCTTCTACCCGGGTCCCTGGGGCGACGAACGTCGCAGCGTGCTCGAGGACCCGGCCCTCGGCGGGATCGCGGAGGCGCACGGCAAGTCGCCGGCGCAGATCGCCCTGGCCTGGCACCTGCAGCAGGGCCGGCAGGTGATCCCGAAGTCGACGAACCCGGGCCGGATCGCGCAGAACTTCGACGTGTTCGACATCACGCTCTCGGACGCCGAGCTGGCCACCATCGACGGGCTCGACACCGGCTCGCCGAGCGGGCCCGCTCCGGCACGAGACTTCGACAAGAAGTCGCTGTTCCCGATTCCGGAGGACTGAGTGGACGAGCGGATGGGGCCGGCCGGCCCTCTCCGCTCACCCCTTCGCGCGGGAGAAGCTCGCAGCGCGCACGGTCACGTGGCGCCAGACGTCGCCGATGCGATCAGCGTCGTGCCGCCGCTCGTGAGGCGTCCGGTCGGCGAAGCACCTCTGCGCGCGCCTGGACTCGCAGATCGGCGCGATCCTGCCGCTTACAGGTGCTCGATGCGGCAGGAGTGTGCCGATCTGCGCGGAAGCGGGTGCAGGCGCGGGCACGGATGCGGATGCAGATGCGGGAACGGGGGCGGGGGCGGGGCGGGAGCTCAACGTGGGCATGAGCCGGCTCCGCGCGCCCACGAAGCGCGGCAGAGCAGCGTCGTTCACAGGTGGGCGACACCCTGCCCACGCAACGCCCCAGCCGCGCCCCGCAGACTGGTCGGATGCATCCCTCCCGCACCATCGGCGTCGATCTCGCCGCCGAGCCGGCCGGCACCGCGCTCGCCGTCGTCGAGTGGACGGATGCGGGTGCGCACCTCATCGAGCTGCAGCTCGGCGTCGACGACACCGCGATCGTCGCGGCGTCGGACTCCGGCGCCCGCATCGGCATCGACTGCGCCTTCGGGTGGCCCGACGACTTCGTGGACTTCGTGCAGGCGCACGCGGATGGCGGGCAGCCCGAGCTGGAGGTCGACGGCGGCAAGGCGTGGCGCTCGCGGCTCGCGTACCGCGAGACCGACCGGCTGACGCGCGAGCGCACCGGTCGCTGGCCGCTGAGCGTCGCGACCGACCGGCTCGGGGTGACGGCGCTGCGCTGCGCGGGGCTGCTGCGCCGGCTCGGCGAGGCGGGCGTCGATGTGGACCGCTCCGGCGGCGGCGGCATCGCCGAGGTGTACCCGGGCGGGGCGCTGCGGCTGTGGGGCTTCGACACCCGCGGGTACCGGGTCGACGCGCAGGCGCGCGCGGTGCTGTTCGACGCGCTCACCGCATCCGCTCGCCGGCTGGACCTCGGCGAGCACCGCGACCTCATGATCAGGTCGGCGGATGCGTTCGACGCCGTGATCGCGGCGCTCGCCACGCGCGCCGCGGTGCTCGGACGCTACCGCGCCCCGGCGCCGGGCGAGCAGCTGGCGCGCGCCCGCCGCGAGGAAGGATCGTGCTGCCGGAGTGCAGCCTGGACGACCTGATCGACGGCACGCGGCGTCTCGCGCCATGACCGATCGCGCGGTGCCCGACCTGCCCTCCCGTGACGTCGACGCCTCGGACGCCTGCTACGGGGCGTTCGGCTTCACGGTCGGCCACCGCAGCGACGAGCGGCGGATCCTGCACCGCGGCGCGCTGACGCTGGAGTCCTCCGCGTTCCCCGGCCACGAGCCGACGCGCGGCTCCGTCGTGTGCCCTCACCCCAGCGAGAACCCTCCGTCGCTGGTGAGCACCTGGCCGACGACCCAGGCGCCGCGGTCGGAGGCCAGCCACGCGATGAGCTCGGCGGGGTCGGAGGGGCGGCCGAAGCGGCCGAACGGAGTCGAGGCGATGTACTCGAGCGTCTCGGTGAGGTCGCGGTCGGTGGTCGCAGGGTCGAGGTAGCCGGTGTCGACCGGACCCGGGTTGATCGTGTTGAGCACGATGCCGAGCTCGAGCAGCTCGGCGGCGACGGTGCGCGTGACGCCGGCCAGCGCCGCCTTGCTCGCGGCGTAGGCGACCTCGCCGCGCATCGGGCCGTGGCCCTGGCCGCTCGTCATCCAGAACACCCGTCCCGTCGGCTCGTCGAAGGCGACCCGCTCGGGGCGGTCGCCGGGACGCTGGGCGGTGGTGGGCGCATCCGCTCTGGTTCTGGCGAAGGCGGCGGTCAGCAGCAGCGTGGCGCGAGCGTCGACCGACCAGTGGCCGTCGAGGCGCTCGGGTGTGAGGTCGAGGATGCCGCCGTCACCGCCGCTGCGCGCCTGGTTGCAGACGAGCACATCGAGGCGCCCGGTGAGCTGCAGCGCGCAGTCGATGACCGCCTGCGGCTGCTGCGGGTCGGCGAGGTCTGCGTCGAGGTCGGCCAGGCGGGCGGACGGATGCAGCACCGCCTCGAGCTCGCCGCGCACGCTCTCGAGGTCGTCGCCGCCCCACGGCTGGTCGAGGTCGTGCGCGCGGAAGTGGTGTATGACCACGCTGGCGCCCAGCTCGGCGAGGCGGCGGGCGACCCCGAAGCCGATGCCCTTGCGGCGGGACACCCCGGTGACGAGGGCGGTCTGGCCGAGGAGCGGATGTGCTTCGTCGCGCATCGTGTCAGCCTGGCGCGCGCGGATGCGGTGCGTCAACGCATCCGCTCGTCCAGGGTCGTCAGCGCTCCGCCAGCAGCGCCCGCGCCACGGAGCGCGCGGTCGCCGTGGAGCCGCCGGGCTCGCGAAGGCGCATCGCCAGGTCGCCGCTCACGACGAGCAGCAGCTGCTCGGCGAGCTCGGCGGCGCGGTCGCCGACGACGGGGCGCGCGAGGTCGGTGAGCCGCGAGCGGAGCGCCTCGGTGTCGGCACGCACGGCGTCGGCGACCTGCTGCGGCGCATCGGCGTACTCGGCCGCGGCGCCGAGGAAGGCGCACCAGCGCGAGCCGCGCGGCTGCTCGCGGAACGACTCCAGCGCGTCGAAGACGGCCAGCAGCCTGCCCTGGTCGTCGTGCGCCTCGGCGATGCGCGCATCCCACTCGGCGATCCAGGCGCGCTGACGGCGGTCGAGGGCGGCGGCCAGCAGCAGCTCCTTGCTGGCCCAGCCGCGGTAGAGCGTCGCAGCCGAGACGCCGGCGCGGTCGATGACGGCGTCGATCGGGGTGGCGGCGACGCCGTTCGAGAAGAAGAGGTCCTCCGCCGCGTCGAGGATGCGGCGCTCGGTGCTCTCGCGCAATGCCATGCCTGCACCCTAGACTCGCAAAAGTGAAACGTACGTTTTCATTATCGACCGCGCTCGTCGTGGCCTCCTCCGCGCTCGTCGCCGCGACCTACGGCCTGGTGCGCCTCGCCTGGGGGCTGCACCTGCCCGACATGCAGGACGAGCTGCGCTTCGACGCGGGCGCCGCCGGGGCGATCTCATCGGCCGCGTCGATCGCCTACTGCGTCGGCGCCCTCGCGGGGTTCCTGCTCGCGTCGCGGCGGGCTCGCACGCTGGTACTGCTCGCCGGCGCCACCGGCGCGTTCGGCTCGATCGGCATGGCGCTCGCCGCCTCGACCTCCGCGCTCGCGCCCGCTGCGGTGCTCGCCTCGGCCGCGGCGGGCCTCGCCTCACCGGCGCTCGTGCGCATCGTGCAACGTGGGATGCGCTCCAGCGCGGTCGACCGGGCGCAGGCCGTCGTCAACGCAGGCACCGGTCCCGGGCTGGTGGCCGCGGGTCTGCTCGCGCTGCTGCTGGTGCCGCAATGGCGGCTCGCCTGGTGGGCGGCCGCCGCGGTGTCGGTGGCGGCTGCGGCCGCGGTGCTGCTGCTCGACCGGCCCGACGCGGGCGGCGCGGAGGATGTGACGGGACCGCACCGCGCGAACGGCGCGCTGCCGCCGCGCGACTGGTTCCGCTCGCACCGGCTCGTCATCGCCGCCGCTCTGCTCGCGGGCGCCGCATCCGCCGCGGTCTGGAACGCCGGGCGCGCCCTGCTGGCCGACGCCGGCACGGCCCCGCAGGCCTCAGTGCTCGCCTGGGTCGCGCTCGGCGCCGGCGGGCTCGCGGTCGTGCCGACGGCGCAGCTGATGAGCGCCCTGGCGCCGCGCCGCGCCTGGTCGCTGAGCGCCGCGGCGCTGACGCTCTCGACGCTCGCGCTCGTCGCGACGCCAGCTTGGACGCCGGGGTCGCTCGCCGCGTGCTTCGCCTTCGGGTGGGGGTACACCGCTGCGACCGGCGCCCTCATCGCCTGGACCGCCGGCGTCGACCGGGACCGCGCGGCGAGCGGCACGGCGCTGCTCTTCGTGCTGCTGGTGCTCGGGCAGGCGATCGGTGCCGCGGCCGTCGGCGCGACGGTCGGGGCGCTCGGCTACGCCGCAGCGTTCACCGCCGCCGCGGTGATCGGCGCCACGGCCGCCGCACTGGGCCTCGTCGCCCGCGTCGGACCCGCAGTTTCCGGATGATCGATTCCGCCGATGCGTCCGGACGCGGGAACGTGGGAGCGTGACCATGCCAGCAGCCTCCGAGCACCGCTGGAGCGTCGGCGGCGACGATCTCGAGAGCGCCCGGACGTTCTTCGAGCAGGGCTACAACGGCCGCGACTACCGACTCGAGCGGACCGACCGTCCCTTCGCCTGGCGCTGCTCATCGGTCGGGGACGCCCAACTGCAGCTGCGCAGCACCACGGTCGACGGGGCGATGAGCGGGTCGTTCGTGCTCACGGGCGTCGTCATCGTCGCCTGGCTGACGGACGGCACCGGGTCGATGACCGCGGGTGCGGACAGGGTCTCCGTCGGCACCGGCCTGCCCGTGGTCGTGCCCGTCGACCGCTCCTGCCACTTCAGCGCCCGGGACTACCGCGAGAGCAACATGCTCTTCAGCTCCGCCCTCGTCGACGCCGAGGCGGCGGCGCTCGAGAACGCCGAGCCCGGCAGCCTGCGTTTCGCGCTCAGCCAGCCCGATCGCGCGACGGCGACGCTCTGGGCGTCGACCGCCGCATCCGTCGGACGCGTGCTGCACGCGCCGGGTGCGTCGCCGCTGGCGATCGCCGAGACCAAGCGCAGCGCGGTGGCCGCGCTGCTGCACGCCTTCGAGCACGTCTCGACGCCGGCGCGCGCACAGGTCGGCGTCGTCCGCGCATCGCGCATCGGCCACGCCATCGAGTTCATGAGCGCCCGCGCGCACGAGCCGCTGACGATCGATCGGATCGCCGAGGCCGCGGGCCTGTCGGTACGGGGCGTGCAGGACGCGTTCCAGCGGCGGCACGGCATGCCGCCGCTCGAGTACCTGCGCCTGCTGCGGCTCGACCGCGTGCGCGAGGATCTGCTGTCCCCCGACGGCGGCAGCACGGTGGGCGCCGTCGCCAACCGCTGGGGGTTCACGCACCTCGGCCGCTTCGCGCAATACTACGGCGAGCGCTTCGGCGAGCGCCCGAGGGACACGATGCGGGAGGCGCGGAGGCGTTAGAGCCTGGCACCGACGCCGAAGCGCGTCGTCACACCGGGGCTGAAGAGCACCGACTCGGGCGGGCCGTCGACGATGCCGGGCAGACCCGCCGCCTGGACGAGCTCGTCGCGCAGCGAGACGAGCCGGGCCGGCTGCAGCCGCCAGCGCTCGTGGCTGTTCGGCAGCCAGCGCGTGGCGCCGAGGCGCTGCTCGAAGAGGCCCCATCGTGCTGTGAGGAAGGTGCTCAACGGATCGTCCGCCTCACCCGGTTCCACGGCGATGCGCAGGCGCGTGCGGGGCCCGCGCGGCAGGCGGGCGGAGGCGTACTCCCATCCGTCCGCCGTACGCCGCTGCGCGGCCCGCGCCCAGCGGTACGGCAGGCCGAACAGCGCCTGCGCGGCGAGCACGGCGGGCAGGCTGCCGGCCTCGAGCGAGCGGAACACGACGCCGCGCCGTCCCGAGGCGTCGCGTGCGTAGAGCCGCACGTTGATCTCGGTGAAGTCGCCGAACAGGGGGAACGGCGGCAGCGGGCCGAGACTGGCCCGCTGCAGCCGGAATGCGATCAGGCCGACCCAGGTCGAGCCGTCGAAGAGGTCGGGCTCGGTGCCCGGCGGCAGCAGCGGCGCGACCGCGGCGGGGTCGGCACGCCAGTGCACGAAGGCCAGGTCGCTCCATCGCTGCGCCGCGACCTGCGCGCCGGGCAGCGGGTCGGGGTCGGCTGAGAGCGGATGCAGCGGCACCGGGCGAGCGTACGGCCGGCGGAGGGATACGGGGCAGTTCGCACAGCGCTCGTCGGGGCGCGCTCACCCCGGTTGTCGGATGCTGCGCAGCGCCAGCCGCGCGAGGCGCCGATCAGCGGAAGCGCCGGCCCGCATCCCTCCGCAGCAGCGCGACGGAGACGAGCAGCAGCGCCCCCGACCAGGCGAGCACCCCGATCGGCGCCCACCATGCGAGCTCGCCGCCCTGCACCGCCCAGATCACGAGCTCGCGGGCCTGGCGGGTGGGCAGGAACGCCGAGGCGTCGGCGAGCCAGCTCGGGAACAGCTGCGGGGGCAGGAAGAGACCACCGCCGAAGGCGAGCGACATCATCGCGACCATGATCACCGGGATGGCGGCCTTCGGCGGCAGCCCGTAGCCGATCACCGTGCCGAGCAGCACGAAGGGCACCGCGGTCAGCACGAGCATGCCGAGCCCGGCGACGGTGCCCGCGGCCGACGCCTCGGCAGCGGTGAGCAGCGCGCCGATGGCCAGCACCGGCAGCACGGCCGCGATCGCGATGATGAGCACCCGCGCGCCGTGGGCGAGCACGCGGGCGAGGCCGGGCACCGGCATCGTGCGCAGGTACGGATCCCAGGCCCCCTCGCGGCGCTCGGCGAGGTCGAGCCCGACGTTGAAGAGGCAGCCAGCCATGACCGCGAAGATGCTGACCGCGATCACGGCGTGGGTGGCGAGCCGCGGGTCCTCGGCGATGGCCGCCTGCGGCACGACGAAGAACAGCAGCGAGATGGCAGGGAAGACCAGCGCACCGATGATGGCCATCGGTACGCGGGCGGTCTCGATGAGCGAGTACTTGAGGTGGGTGGCGGCGATGCCGATCGTGGACACGGGAGCGGACCTCCGGTTCAGGCCGACGGCTCGGCGGTGAGGGCGAGGAAGGCCTCCTCGAGGCTCGCGCCGTGCACGCGCAGGTCGCTGAAGGGGATGCCGCGCAGCACGAGCTCGCGGATCAGCGCATCCGAGTCCGCGGTGTCGATGACGACGAGCCCGTCGTCGTCGACGCGCCGGTCGATGCCGGGCACGCCCGCGAGCGCCTCGGGATGCGGGGTGCGCAGCAGCACGCGGCGGCGGTCGACGACTCCCAGCACGGCGTCGAGGCGGTCGTCCACGAGCACGCGCCCCTCGCCGAGCACCACCACGCGTTCGGCGAGCGCCTCGATCTCCTCCAGGTAGTGGCTCGTGAGCACGACCGTGGTGCCGAGCTCGTGCTGACGGCGCACCGCGTCCCAGAGCGAGCGGCGGGCGTCGACGTCGAGCCCGGTCGTGGGCTCGTCGAGCAGCACCAGCCGAGGGCGCCCGACGAAGGCGAGGGCCACGGCGAGGCGGCGCCGCTGGCCACCGGAGAGAGCGCCGTTCTGCCGCTTGAGCAGGACGGTGAGCCCGAACTCGTCGGCGAGCTGCGCGGTGGGCATGCGGTCGTCGAAGTGGGCGCCGATGAAGTCGATGGTCTCGCCGACCCGCAGCGTCGGCGGCAGCGCGGTCTGCTGCGGCGTCGAGCCGAGCCCGGCCCGCGAGCGCGCGTGCTGCGGATCGCCGCCGAAGAGGCTCACGGTGCCGCTCGTCGGGCGGCGGAGCCCCTGCAGCAGCGAGAGGGCGGTGCTCTTGCCGGCGCCGTTCGGGCCGAGCAGGCCGAGCACGACGCCCGGCTCGATGGCGAGCGAGACGTCGTCGAGGGCGACGGATGCGCCGAAGCGTCGGGTCACGCGATCGAGCACGGCGAGCGGAGCGGTGGTCACGCGGTGCCTCCCAGCAGGGTGCGGAGCTGTTCCATGTAGTCCTCGAAGGCGCGACGGCCGGCCTTCGTGGTGGCGACGTACGTCACCGGGGTACGGCCCTTGAAGGCCTTCTCCTGCGAGCAGTACCCGGCCTCCTCGAGCTTGCGCAGGTGGGTGGAGAGGTTGCCCGCCGTCATCTCGAGCAGCTCCTGCAGACGCGGGAAGGAGATCGACTCAGTCGGGCCGAGCGTCGCCAGCGTCGCCATGATGCGCAGACGCGCTTGGGCGTGGATGATCGGGTCGAGTTCAGCCACGGGCGACCCTCGGGCGCGCGGCCGAGATGATCGCCATGGCCACGGCTCCGGCGAGGAAACCGCCACCGGCGGCGACCGACATGACGAGGTAGTGGGTCGGCGTGCCGAAGAACGGGGCGATGGTGCCAACCAGCAGGATCCATCCGCCGAGGAACAGCATCGGCACGGCGCGGAACAGCGCGGCGCCGACGATGTAGAGCATGCCCACCACGAGCGAGTAGGCGGCCGGGTAGAAGAGGTCGAGCACCGCGGCATCGGCGCCGGCGCGGGCGAAGGCGACGCCCATCGCGGTGATGGCGAGGGGGCGATCGCCCAGCTGAAGCCGTACACGCCGCCGACGAAGCCGCCGTCGCCTCCGCGCACCCCGCGCCCGATGCGCGCGCCGGCGACGCCGCTCGTCACGACGGCGGCGATCAGCAGCGCCCCGAAGACCGCCCAAGCGGCGCCCGGCGCGATGACCGGGGACTCCGCCCGCGAGAGCCACACCGCCAGGAACCCGATGCCCCACGCGAGGCCCCACGCGCTGAGGATGAGCATCACCGGGCGCAGGGCCACCGCGTCCATACGCCGCTGCTGCTGTCCCGCGAGCGCGAGCGCCTGCTCGGCGGTCAGCGGCGCTTCGGTCTCGGACATCGTGCGGCCTCCGTCTCGGGCGCCCTTCGCCCGGCGGTTAACTTTGTACCGCAAACCACTCTGCGGAGTCAACGCGCGTGTCCGCTCGTGCCCTGTCCGCGGGCTGTGCCTCAGCGCTGCATCCGCGCATCCGCTCGGCACCCGGCCTAGCGTCGGGAGCCCGACGAGAGGAGCACGTCATGTCGCACGAGGATCACCAGGCCAAGGTCGCGGAGCTGCTGAAGGAGCACCGCTTCGCCATGTTCACCACGAGGAACGAGCACGGCCAGCTGGTCGGCCGCCCCTTCACCGTGCAGGAGCGCGAGTTCGACGGCGACCTGTGGTTCATCGTCGCCCTCGACTCCCCCGCCGTCGCGCAGCTGCGTCAGGACGAGCGCGTCGGCGTGACCTTCAGCAGGAACGGCAACTGGCTGTCGCTGACCGGGACGGCCGCCGTCGTCGACGACCACGCGAAGCTCGAGGAGCTGTGGAGCGCGGGCGTCGAGGCGTGGTTCCCCGACGGTCCCGGCGACCCGAACGCGGGCCTGGTGCGCTTCGAGGCCGAGGGCGCCGAGTACTGGGACAGCCCCGGCGGCGGCGTCTCGACCGTCTTCTCGTTCGTGAAGTCGAAGATCACGGGCGAGCGGATGGAGGGCGACAACGCCAAGGTCGACCTCTAGCGGCGGCCGGCGGCGTCAGGTTCCGCGGGACGACGGCGCACCTCCCGCGGCGCGCCTCCCGCGCCGCGCCTCCCGCAGCGCGCCTCCCGCAGCGCGCCTCCCGCAGCGCGCCTCCCGCAGCGCGCCTCCCGCAGCGCGCCTCCCGCAGCGCGCCTCCCGCAGCGCGCCTCCCGCAGCGCGCGGCAGTACGCGAGCGACAGGGCGGTACGCAGGCGCGTACCGCCCTGTCGCTCGCGTACTGCATCGCCGCCGCCGCCACCGCCGCCACCGCCGCCGCCGCCGCCGCCGCGAGGCGAGCGGAGCAGGACAGGTCTTCCTCAGGCTTCCTCCGCCACCAGGTGCAGGTCGCGGTGGGGCAGCGCATCGAGCTGCTCCCCGACCCGACGCCACGGATGCGGCAGCAGCACCTGGTGGTAGAGCCCGATGTCGACGCCGGCGTAGTCGCGCACCGTGCCGTCCTTGAACTCGAGGATGAGGTGGCGTGTGCGCAGCTCGTACGCGACGGACGCGATCCGCGTCGAGGTCACCAAGTTCGTCTGCATCGCCGGCTCCCGCTTCCCGACCCCCGCTGGTGAGGAGCAGGATGCGCCCGTACGCTCGGACCCTGCTGGAAGCCCGTCCGTACTAGCCGCTCAGCGCATCCGCTCGCTCAGCGCATCCGGCCGCTCAGCGCATCCGCTCGCTCAGAGGGCCTTCTCGAGGAGGCGTCGCTTGTGGCCGACGTACGGCGGGTAGAGCAGCGGCGGATCGATGCGGTCGGTCTGCCGCAGCACGCCCTTGCGGTGGCTGAACGCCTCGAAGCCCCAGCGTCCGTGGTAGCTGCCGGTGCCGCTCGTGCCGACGCCGCCGAACGGCAGGCCGGGCACCTGCAGGTGCAGCACCGTGTGGTTGACCGCGACGCCGCCGGCGCTCACCCGCGCGAGGAAGCGTTCGCGCTGGCGCCCGTCGCGGGTGAACAGGTAGGCCGCGAGGGGCCGGCTGCCCGAGCGGATGCGGGCGATCGCGTCGTCGAGGTCGTCGACGGTGACGACGGGCAGGATCGGCCCGAAGATCTCCTCGGACATGAGCGCCGAGTCGGCGGCGGGGTCGACGACGACGCTGAACGGCATGGTCAGCAGATCGGCGTCGGCCGGGCCGCCGCGCAGCAGCTGCCCGTCGGCGCCGGCGAGCAGGTCGGAGAGGCGCTCCGCGTGCTTCGCGCTGAGCACCGGCAGCGCGCGGCGCTCGGTGAACTCGGTGGCGACGGCGTCGAGGTGCCCGAGGAACTCGTCGCGGACCGAGCGCTCGACGAGCACGTAGTCGGGGGCGATGCAGGTCTGCCCGGAGTTGATGAGCTTGCCGAAGAGGATGCGCCGCGCCGCCACCCGCAGGTTGGAGGAGCGCGTCACGACGGCCGGCGACTTGCCGCCGAGCTCGAGCGTGACCGGCGTGAGGTGCTGCGCCGCGGCCGCCGCGACGATGCGTCCGACGCCGGGGCTGCCGGTGAAGAAGACGTGGTCGAGGCCCTGGTCGATGAGCTGCATCGTCTCGTCGGGGCCGCCCTCGACCACCGCCACGCCCTCGACGTACTCCGGCAGCAGCCGGGCCAGGACGGCCGACACCGTCGGGGTGAGCTCGGACGGCTTGAGCACCGCGCAGTTCCCGGCGGCGAGCGCGGCCACGAGCGGGGCGAGCGCCAGGTGCACGGGGTAGTTCCAGGGGCTGATGATCAGCGCGACGCCCAGCGGCTCGCGCAGTACCCGGGAGCTGCCCGGCTGCACCGCGAGCGGGGTCGGCACGCGCTGCGGGCGCATCCATCCGCGCAGATGCTTGATCGCGTGCCGCACCTCGGCCGCGGTCGGCGCGACGTCGAACATCGCGGACTCGAAGCGGCCGCGCCGCAGGTCGGCGTCGATCGCCTCCGCGAGCGCGACGCGCTGCTCCGCGAGGAGGCGCCCGAGACCCTCGAGCTGGCGGCGGCGCCACGCGTACGGCCGGGTGGTGCCGCCGTCGAAGACGCGTCGCATCCGCTCGACGGTCTGCGGGATGCCGGTGCCGGTCGTCGGATCGGAGAGCGGATGCGGGGCGGTCATGCCGGTGAGCGTAGGGGCCGCACCGGGGTGCGGGCTGTCCGCATCCGCTGCGCCGGCCGCATGTCCGAGCCCCGGGACCGAGCGCTGCCTGTGCGCGCCCTGGGCGCCGAGTCGGCCTCGCCGAAGCGGGCCCCTCGACTCCCTAACGTCAGGACCCTGACGCCGCGAACGTCGCGGCGACGGAAGGGACGTCATCATGCGAGGCAAGCTGATCTTCATCGCCGGCGCGGCGGTCGGATTCGTCATCGGATCGCGGCAGGGCCGCCAGGCCTACGACCGCCTCAAGACGAAGGCCGCCGACGTGTGGACCGACCCGAAGGTGCGCGACAACGTGGCCAAGGCCGCGGACCTCGCCAAGGACAAGCTGCCCGGCGGCGAGAGGATCGCCGCGGCGACCCGCAAGGCCGCCGAGAAGGCGGACGAGGCGGCACGGGAGGCCGAGTCGCCGGAGCAGGGCGCATCGGCGGCGCAGTCGGGCGCGCAGTCGGACGCGCAGCCGAAGCCCGGCCCCTCGAACCAGGATTGAGGACGCCGTGAGCGAGCGGCGGGGCCTCCTCGACCTCGCGGGCCGGGTGACCGATCTGGTCACCCGGCTCATCCGCGACGAGATCCGGGCGGCCAAGCTCGAGATGGCGCGCAAGCTGAAGGCCGCCGGCACCGGTCTCGGGCTGCTGGCCGGTGCCGCGGTGCTCGGGTTCTTCGCCCTCGGCGTGCTCGTCGCTGCGGCCGTCGCCGGACTCGCGGGCACGGTGCCCGGTTGGCTCGCGGCGCTCGTCGTCGCCGGCGCGCTGCTGCTCGCCATCGCCGCGCTCGCGCTCCTCGGCGTGCGGGCCGTCAAACGCGGGGTGCCTCCGGTACCCCGCGACACCATCGACAGCGTGCGCGCGGATGTGCGCACCATCACCGGGAGCGGATCATGACCGAGGAGCAGGGCGGCGAGCAGGTGACCCGGCTCGACGCGGAGCGAACCCGCGACGAGCTGGCAGCCGCCGTGGACGAGCTGGAGCGGCGCCTCGCGCCGAGGGAGCTGCTGGAGTCCGCGAAGCTGACCGTGCGGCGACGGCCGATCGCCGTGATCGGCTCCGCGCTGGGCGTGGCCGGGGCTATCGCCGGCGCGATCGTGCTGGGGCGCCGCCGTGGCTGAGGAGGAGGTCGGAGGCTAGCGACACTGACGCCGGTGGGAGGACCGCCGGCGCCGGGAGAGGATAGCAAGCTGCCCACCTGCCCGTCGGGTGCGAGTTCGCGCGGTGTGACGCGGAGCAGCGACGACGAGGGCGCGCCGGCTCGGCCGGCGCGCCCTCGTGGTTCGACGGTTCAGCGATCGCTCTTCAGTGCGTCCCCAACGGCGTTGCCGGCCTTCTTGACGTCGGCCGCGGCCTGGTCCTTCTTGCCCTCGGCAGCGAGCTTGTCGTTGTCGGTGACCTCGCCGACCTTCTCCTTGGCCTTGCCGAGGAGGTCCTGCGCGGTGTTCTTGATGTCATCCGTGGCCATGATCTCTTCCTTTCGTTCGCGCTCCCGGCGGGAGCGTGGTCTCTAGTGGGTGCGGCGTTCGTGGGCGAGGCGTGAGCGGAGCCCGGTGGTGATGTGGGCGACCAGTGGCAGCGGCGTGCCGAGTTGCTGGTCGGTGGTGGCGACGGCGTCCTGCACGCGGTGGTGGATGTCGGCGAGGTCGGCGCCGCGGGTGACCTGGATCTCGGCCAGCAGGACGCGGTCCTTCGGGCGGAACGCGCGCAGGCGCACGTGGGCGATCTCGGTCGCGTCGTCGAGCTGGCGGCGCAGCATCCCCTCGACGAGGTTCGCGTCGATGCTGATGCCGTCGCGCTCGATCGCGGTGCCGTCCGCGCCGCGACCCCGGGTCGTGGTCCACGCCAACGCGATGATCACAGCGAGGGCTGCGAGGGCGATGATGCCTCCCTGCAGCCACGGCGCCGGCGCCTCGGTGAGACCGAGGGTCGGTGTGACGAGGCCTGCGGGTTCGAGCAGCTGGTCGATCTCGGGTCGCAGCAGCAGGGCCGCGCCGGCCAGGGCGATCAGGCCCAGCAGGATCAGCAGGATGCGGTTGAGGGCGCGGTTGCTGGTGGTCATCGCCCGATCACCCCCGCGGTCTCGATGCGAACCTTCTGCCGCACCCGCGGGCTCGGCGCGAGGCGCTCCAGCTCGCGCTCGGCGGCGGCCGCGACCTCGTCTCGGTCGATGCCGAACCCCGAGGTCGGGCGCACGGTCACCTCGGCGCTGCGCGAACCGACCGAGGTGCTGACCCGGTCGCGCGGCACCCCGGCCACAGTCGCGGTCGCACGGGAGAGCGCACCGGCGAGGACCTCGTCATCGACGATCACGAGCATCCGCTCGTCCGCCAACTCATGCCGCGACAGGCGCCCCGGCGCGAACGCCAGCACGAGCAGGATGACCGCGGCGAGGATCGCTGCGCCGGCGACGGCGTAGCGGACCGCCTCGGCGCCGGTGATCGTGCCCACGACGTCGAGCGGACGCTGCCACAGCGCTGGCGCACCGACGAGCTCGAGCACCGCTTCGACGGCGAGGTAGGCCAGCGGCAGCGCCGCGACCCACAGTCCGATCGACACCGCGACGGAGCGGGACCGGTGCCGCATGCGGTTGCCGAGTCGGCGTCGCGTGCGAGCGTTCATCGGACCCTCCTCGAAGCTTTGACGTCGTGCACCCCGGTGACGCGGATGCGCGCGGTCGTGATCTGCGCGCCGGTGAGGACCGGCCCGTCCGCGAGGACCCGCCGCTGCGCGGACTCGGCCGCATCGAGCACGGTCCTGCCCGGACGGATCGCGGCCGTCGCGGTGACGGTCACGGCCAGCCGGCCGGCGTCGTCGTGCAGCCGCACGCCGCTGCGGTGCGCGGGCGAGCCGAGCTCCTCGGCCGCCAACGCACCGAGCGTGCGCTCGATCGCCCGACTGCTCAACACGACCCGGCCCGCCGGCGACGCGCCGACCATCAACCGACCTTGCGCCCGCGCGCCGCACGGAACGCGGCACGCACATCCAACCGGCCCGTCACCGCACCACCGACCACGGCACCGATGGCACCGAGCACGGCGACGAGCACGACACCCCAGAACCCGTAGGCGAGGCCGGCGAGAGCCAGAACGACCCCCGCCGACGCGCCGAGCACCACACCGTTCATGGACGCTGCGCCGTTCACTGGACTCGCGACTCCTCGGCCTCGTCCTTGTCGTCCTCGCCCGGGATGAACACGTCCGTGACGATGACGTTGACCTCGGCGACCTTCATCCCCACCAGCTCCGTGATCGCCCGCGAGACCGACTGACGCACCGCCTCGGCGACCTTCTGCAGCTCCTCCGGGTAGTCCACGACGATCGTCACATCAGCGGCGACCTCGGTCTCACCGACCTCGACCTTCACACCCTGCGACAGGTCCTTGTTCCCGATCGCCTCGCGGATGTTGCCGACCAGACGCGCCGCGCCCGCACCGAGCGCGTGCACACCCGGCACCTCACGGGCCGCGATGCCCGCCAGCTTCGACACCACACTGTCGGCGATCGTCGTCTTGCCGGTGGTCGCTCCGGCGGCCGCGGCGGCGGTGTTGGGGGTGGGGGTCGTCTGAGCCATGGTGTTCTTCCTCTCGTCAGCCCCGAGCGGGGGCGTTCCTGTGGTTCTCGCTTACTGTGACGCTCCGCACGGCGCATTCGTCACGCCTCGGAGCCGTGAGAGTGCCGGGCGCGGACTCGGTGAAACCTGAGCGGCGACCTGGACGACACGAACCCGACCGATCGTCGTTCATCTCCCCCCAGGTGAGAGCGGACGCGTGCCTCTTCGAGAGCCGAGCCGATTCCTTCACCGTTCGAGCGACCGGACGGCGTACGGTCGGAGGATGAGCGACGGCGAGCACGGCACCTCGGGCTACTGGTATCCGGACCACCACTCCCCCTCGAGCGTCGATGTGCTGAACCTGCTGCGGCGCTACCGCACCGAGGAGGCGTCGATGCGCGCCCGCACCCGCGACTCGATGGGCATGGGCGAGACCGACCTGCTCGCCCTGCGCTACGTGCTCAAGGCGCAGCGCGAGGGCCGCTCGGTGCTGCAGCGCGACATCGCCAAGTTCCTCGGCATCTCATCCGCTTCGACGACCACGCTCATCGACCGCCTCGTGAAGGGGCACCACGTCGAGCGCACCCCGCACCCCACCGACCGTCGTGCGACGGTGATCGTCGCCACCGAGGAGTCCGAGCGCGAGGTGCGCGAGACCCTCGGCGACATGCACCGGCGCATGGTCGACGTCGTCGACGACCTGCAGCCCGGCGAGCTCGAAGTCGTGGCCCGGTTCCTGGCGGGCATGATCGGTGCCGTGCAGCCGACGAAGAGCCTCGACGACGAGCTGCGCCAGGTGATCCGCGAGGACCGCGAGGGCGGCACCGCCACGCTCTGACCGTCGCTGCGCTGGCCCGTCGCTGCACTGGCCCGTCGCTGCACTGGCCCGTCGCTGCGCTGCCGTTCAGCTGCGGCCCCACCCCCGCTCAGACCCGCTCGCATACTGGCAGGACGACGCCACGCGATACGGGATGAGCGACCATGACGACGACCCTGACCGAACCTCACGCGCAGCGCGCCGCGGACGCGATCGAGGAGCTGCGCCGCGCCGAGGCGCAGCTCTCCCGCCGCCGCCAGACGGCCTGCGGCCCCGGCGACACCGAGCGCATCGCCATGCGGTTCATCCTCGAGCAGGCCGACGCCGAGCAGCCGGTCACGCCTCGCGACCTCGCCGACCACCTCGGCGTCACCTCCGCCTCCGTCACCGCCCTGCTCGACCGACTGCGCGACGGGCAGATGATCGAGGTGCGGCCGCATCCGAGCGACGGTCGCAGGAAGCTCGTCACCCCGATCGATCGCACGGACGATCCCGACCTGATCGACCCGCTCACCGCGGGCATCCGCGAGCTCGCCGCCGACCTCAGCGATACCGAGGCCGAGCTGCTCGCCGGGTTCATGGACCGCATCACCGACCTCGTCTCCAGGGAGTGCCAGTCATGACCGAACGCGACCTCCAGCTGCCGCCGCTCACCGCGGCCGAGCCCGCCGAGCCCACGCAGAAGATCGACATGGGCGACGAGCTGAGCTACCTGGCGCTCTGACGTCCGCTCATCCGCTGCTCAGAAGGCGTAGCGGATGCGGCAGTACGGCAGCTCCCGAGCGACCAGCGCCTGGAAGCGGTCGAGGTGCCGCCGCTTCTGCTCGGCGCGGTAGCGCACGTTCAGCTGCCCGTTCTGCGAGACCTTCGGCTCCTGCAGGTCGGGGCGCCAGAGCAGCTCCTCCGCCTTCGGATGCCAACCGAGGTTGGTCTCGTGCAGCTGCTCGTTGTGGGTGAGGAAGATCACCTCCGCGGCGAGCTGCGCCTTCGCCTTCGCGCCGATGCCGGCCTCGACCTGCCGCAGCAGCTCGGTCCAGTCCTCGAACCACGTGGGGGTGAGGACGATCGGCGAGAAGTTGACGTGCACCTCGAAGCCGGCCTCGACGAAGTCGTCGATGGCCGCGATGCGCTCGGCGATCGGGCTGGTGCGGATGTCGGTGACCTTCGCCGTCTCGTGCGGCATCAGCGAGAAGCGGATGCGGGTGCGCCCCATCGGGTCCCAGTCGAGCAGGTCGCGGTTGACGTGCTTGGTGGCGAAGGAGGCCTTGGCCGTGGGCAGCATGCGGAACAGGTCGGCGAGCTCGCGCACGTTGCCGCTGAGCATCGCGTCGACCGAGCAGTCGCTGTTCTCGCCGATGTCGTACACCCAGGCCTCGGGATCGCACTGGTTCGGCTCGGTCTTCGGCCCCTGCTTCGCGACGTGGCGGGCGAGGTGCCTCGCGATCTGGTCGATGTTCGTGAAGACCGTCACCGGGTTGCTGTAGCCCTTGCGCCGCGGCACGTAGCAGTAGGCGCACGCCATGGCGCAGCCGTTCGCCGTCGAGGGCGCGATGAAATCGGCTGAGCGGCCGTTCGGCCGCGTGACCACCGACTTCTTGACGCCCAGCACGAGCGCCTCGGTCTTGATCCGCACCCAGCGCGAGACATTGCGCTCGTCGCCGTGCACCTCGGGGATGTTCCAGTGGCTCGCCACCGGCACCACCTCGGCGTCGGGCCAGCGCGCCAGGATCTCCTGCCCGCGCTCGCTCGCGACCGCCTCGTCCTCCGCGTAGATGCGCCGGATATCGAGGAGCTGCCGCATGCGCCCATGGTCGCGCGCACCACCGACATCGGGCGGTCAGCGGGCTGGGCGCGGGCTCAGCGGTCGCCGCGGTACGCGCGCCAGAGCAGGCGCGCGTGCTCGGCCTTCGCATCCGCTACGCCGCCTTCGTCCCGTCGCACCGCGCTGATCCATTCCGAGACCCGGCTGCCGAAGGCGCGCAGCAGCATGACGGTGTCGGCGTGATGCGCCGGCGGCACGCGCGCCTCGTGCTCGGGCATGCGCCCGGTGCGAGGCAGGCGTCCGTCGACGTGGCGCTGCACGAGTTCGGCGACGCCGATCGCGTGCGCGTTGATGACGGAGTGCGCGGCGCCGCGGATCTCCCAGCGCCGTGCATCCGCCGCCGACTCGAACAGGCGGTTGTGGAACCGGCGCGGCGAGGAGCGGTCGAACTCACCGCGGAGGAGCAGCACCGCCGCGTCGACGGAGCGGATGCGGTCGCTGAGCCGGTAGCGCAGCATGTGCGGCAGCACGGTGGCGAAGTAGACGACGCCGCAGAGCATGTACGCGCTGAGCGCCGTGAGGGCCAGGTGCAGCGACTCGCGGGCGCTCGACTGGACGAAGCGCACCCCCTGGCGCACCAGCGTGGCCTCGGCCTCGTTCACCACGGGGCTGACGAGCACGGCGTGGCGGAGCTCCGGGCGCCGGGCCAGCACCTCCGTGACCACCTGGGTGCCGAAGGAGTGGCCGAGCAGCACGGGGTCGACCAGTCCGTAGCGGTCGACGACGGCCTCGACGTGGTCGGCGAAGTACTGGGGCGTGGGCTGCTCGTGCGGACGGGGCATGCCCGCGAAGCCGGGCAGATCGAGCGCGTACACGGGCCCGCGCTGCGCCAGCGTGGGGGCGAGGAACTCGAAGTAGGTGGCCGAGACCCCGACGCCGGGCACGAGCACGAAGGCGCGCTCGTGCGAGGCGTCGTCGGCCTGCATCCGCGTGACCCGCGTCATGGCCCCGGCGAAGCGCACGTGCTCCACCACGACGTCGACGGGGCGCGCGGTCTCGGGCATGGGTCGATCATGGCATCGGCAGCCTGGACGCGTCCGGCGGATGCGGATCGGCGGATTCCTGCCGCTCCGGGCTCGGCGAAGCGACACGAATCCGCCGAACTGCGGGGAGCGCGCGGGAATCAGCAGCTCAGGCGTTGAGGTCGAGCTCCAGTCCCACGCCCCGCACCCGCGCCTCGCGCACGAGCAGGTCGGCGATCGCCAGGTCCTGCGCGCCGATGCCCACCGAGTCGAACAGGGTGATCTGCTCGGGGCTCGTGCGGCCCGGGCGCTGTCCGGCGAGCACCTGGCCGACCGTGCCGACCACGTCGTCGAGGGCGATGGCGCCCTCGGCGACGGCCAGCATGAGGTCGCCGGACTTCGTGGTCGCGGTGGCCAGGTCATCCACCCAGACGTCGGCCCGCGACATCGTGAGGCCGTCGACCTCGCGCTCGTCGGAGCGGGGCCTGGCCCCGACGACGTTGAGGTGCTGGCCCGGCCGCAGCCAGTGCCCGCTGACGATCGGGGTGACGGAGGGGGTGAGCGTGCAGATCGCATCCGCTCGTTCGAAGACGGATGCGCAGTCGCCGACGACCTCGATCGGCCCGTCCCAGCGCAGCGATTCGGCGAGCGCCGCCACCCGCGCGCGGGTGCGCGACCAGATGACGAGCCGGTTCCAGTCGCGCACGCCGCGCAGCGCCTCGACGTGCTCGCGGGCCAGCCCGCCCGCGCCGACGAGGCCGAGCACGCGACTGTCCTCGCGGGCGAGCGCCCGGGTGGCGACCGCGCTGGCGGCGGCGGTGCGCACCCGGGTGGGCACCCCGCCGTGCAGCAGTGCGACCGGGGCGCCGAGCTCGCGGTCGAGCACGGCGATCATCGAGCGCTGCGTGGGCAGACCGCGACGCGCGTTGTCGGGCACGTCGGCGAGCAGCTTGACCGCGGCGGTGCCGGTCGACTCGGACAGCGCGGCCATGAGCACGTAGCGGCCGGTGCCCGCATCCGTCCTCATCGAGGTCGGCGCCGGCTGATCGGCCGTGCCGCGGGCGATGTCGGCGAAGACCTGCGCGACGGCGCGCTCCGTGGCGGGGCGGTCGACGAGCCCCTCGAGCTGCGAGGCGGTGAGCACGATCATGCGGCGCCCACCAGGTCGAGCCCGTCGGCCACGACCGCGCCGCGGAACAGCACGGTCCGGTCGGGCAGCCGATCCATGATCGCGCTCGTCACCGTCTCACCGGCGATGAGCTGCAGATCGGCCGGGTCGCCCACGGCGAGGCCGGGGCGGTCGAGGCGGCCCCGCAGCGCCGGCGCCGTGCCGAGCACCGATCGGCCGCCGACCGTCGCGACGGCCATGCAGTGCTCGATGTCCTCGTCCCGGCGGAAGCCGTTCGTGAAGGCGAGCTGCCAGGTGCGGTCGAGCATGTCGGCGTTGCCGTAGGGCGTCCAGTAGTCGCGCTGGCCGTCCTCGCCGAGACCGAGCCGGATGCCGTGCTCGGCGAGCAGCAGCGTCGGCAGCGGCTTCGCCGGCGCAATGGTCGCCCAGGCGATGTCGAGCTCGGCGAACTGCTCCAGCAGCGGCACGAGCTGCTCGCGCGGCAGCTCGCCGAGGCCGTAACCGTGCGAGACGGTCACCCGACCGGTCATGCCGAGCGCGCGGGTGCGCTCGACGATCAGCTCGGCCGAGAACCGGGCCAGCTGGTCCGGTTCGTGCAGGTGGATGTCGATGGGCGCGTCGAAGCGCTCGGCGAGCCCGAACACCAGGTCGAGGTGCTTCGCCGGGTCGCGGTCGAGCTGGCACGGGTCGATGCCGCCGACCACGTCGGCGCCCTGGCGCATGGCCTCCTCGAGCAGCTCGAAGGAGCCCTCCTCGCGCAGCAGGCCGGCCTGCGGGAACGCGATCACCTCGACGGTCGCTCGCTCCGCGTGGGTCTCCTTCGCGGCGAGCACCCCGTGCAGCCGCTCGAGGCCCGCGTCGACGTCCACCTGCGCGTAGCTGCGCGCGCTCGTGGTGCCTCGGGCGATCATCCGCCCCAGCGTCTCCGTGGTGCGCTCGGCGATCGTCGCCTCGGCGGTGCGCCAGTTCGCGCGGTCGTTGAGCATCATGCTCCAGACGCCCGGCGCGCCGGTGTGCGGCCGGAACGGCAGGCCGATGCGGGTCGAGTCGAGGTGCACGTGCACGTCGGCGAAGGAGGGGAGCAGGATGCGGTCCCGCCCCTCGACCACCGTCTCGCCGGGCCGGGGCGTCGATCCGCTCGGCAGGATCTCGGCGATCGCACCGTCGATGAGGCGGACGTCGACGGCGGGACCGCCCCAGGGGCGGGCCCCTGCGACGAGGACGGCGCCGCTCACTCGAACACCGTCCGCGAGAAGTCGAACAGGCCGTCGGCGCGGGGCGTCCAGTCGAGGTCCGGGTCGGCCGCGTAGTTGTTCATCGGCACGTACAGCGGCACGAAGTAGCCCTGCTCGTTGCTGTAGTTCAGCAGCTCGGCGAACACGTCCAGCCGGTCCTGGCCCGTGACGCCGCGCTGCTCGGCGGCGAGCTCGGCGGTCACCGGGTCCTGCGCGTAGTTGTTGTTGCCGGCGGGCTCGTAGAAGTCGGTCAGCGGCAGGTCGCCGTCCACCGTCGACGGCGCCCAGGTGTTGAGGTAGATGCCCTGCATCTCCCGGCCGCGCACCTTCAGCGTGTGCGCCTGCTGGTCGGCGCCGCGCAGGTCGACGACGATGCCGACGTCGGCGAGGGAGGCCTGGATCGTCTGGGCCACCTCCGACGAGAGCGGGATGCGGCCGTCCGTCGCGTAGTCGAACGGGATCGGCTCGCCGGCGTAGCCCGCCTCGGCGAGCAGCTCGCGGGCGCGCTCCGGGTCGAACTCCGGGCCCGCGACGTCGTCGCTGTAGCCCTCGACCGCCGGGGCGAGCATCGCGCTCGCCGGCTCGGCGAGACCGTTCAGCAGCCCCTCGGTGATGGCCTCCTGGTCGATGGCGTGGCCGATCGCCTCGCGGATGCGCGCATCCGCCAGCACGCCGCTCGTGGAGTTCACCCCGAGGAAGACGACGCCGTTCGACAGCGCCGAGAAGACCTGCGCCGCCCCTGGCCGTCGACCGAGGCGACCTGGGTCGGGCCGATGGGCGCCACGTCGAGGCTGCCGGAGAGCACCCCGTTGACGCGCGACTCGTCGGAGGAGACGGGCTGCAGCGAGATCCGCTCGATCGCCGGGGCGTCGCCCCAGTAGCCCTCGTTGCGCGCGAGGTCGTAGGAGACGCCGGTCTCGATGCCGTCGAAGACGTAGGGGCCCGAGCCGATCGGCTCCTGCGCGAACGCGTCCGCGCCGACCTCCTGGTAGGTGTCCGCGGGCACGATCGAGATCAGCGAGGTGTTGCGCGGGAACGCCGAGAACGGCGAGTTGAGCGTGAAGCGCACGGTGAGGTCGTCGACGGCCTCGACGGAGGCGACCGAGCTCAGGTAGGCGAAGTTCTCGCTCGTCGGGTCGTCGAGGATGGCCTGGTACGAGAACGCCACGTCCTCGGCCGTGATGGCCTCGCCGTTGCTGGCCTCGACGCCCTCGCGCAGGGTGAAGTCCCACTGGGTGAGGTCGTCGTTGGACGTCCACTCGGTGGCGAGCTTCGGCGCGAGCTCGCCGTCGGCGGTGATGGTGACGAGCTGATCGAAGGTGTGGAAGAACACCGAGAGCACGACGAGGGCGCCCGAGCGGATGGGGTCCATCGACGTCGGGTCGGTGGGGATCGCGGCGATGATCGACGTGGGCGTCCCGCCGTCGCCGGCGGCGTCGTCGAAGCCGCCGGCGCAGCTGGTGAGCAGCAGGGTGCCGCTGGCGGCGAGGGCGCCGGCGGCGAGCAGACGGCGGCGGAGGGCGTGCTGGGGCATGGAGGTCCTCGGTTTCTGTGGTGGCGGGGCGGTCAGGAGACGGCGAGCGGATGGGCGCCGCGGCGCGGCCCGTCGAGGCGCGGCACCGCGGCGAGCAGCTGGCGGGTGAAGGGGTGCTGCGGATCTCGGAAGATCCGCGCCGTCGGCGCCTCCTCCACCACCCGCCCGTGCTGCATCACGACGACCCGGTCGGCGATGCTGCGCACCACGCCCAGGTCGTGCGAGATGAAGAGGTAGCCCAGGCCGTGCTCGCGCTGCAGGCCGTCGAGCAGCTCGAGCACCTGGGCCTGGATGGACACGTCGAGCGCCGAGACGGGCTCGTCGAGCACGAGCAGCCTCGGCCGCAGGGCCAGCGCGCGGGCGATGCCGACCCGCTGCCGCTGACCGCCCGAGAGCTGTCCGGGCAGCCGCTCGGCCTGCCCCTCGTCGAGCCCGACGTCGGCGAGCAGCCGCGTCACCGCAGCCCGCGTGTACGCCCGGCGGATGCGCAGCGGCTCGGCGACGAGCTCGTGCACCGTCAGCCGGGGGTCGAGCGCGGAGTACGGGTCCTGGAAGACGATCTGCGCGCGCTCCCGCTCCACCGCGGTGCGCGCGGCGAGCTCCTTGCGCACCGGCTCGCCGCCGAGCACGATCGCGCCCTCCGCCGCGGGCTGCACGCCGAGCACCGCCTTGGCGAGCGAGCTCTTGCCGCAGCCGGACTCGCCGACCACGGCGACCGTCTCGCCGGCGGCGATGCGCAGCGAGACGCCGTCGACGGCCCGCACCGGGGCCCTGCGGCCGGGGACCCGGTACTCGACGACGATGCGGTCGGCGACCAGCGCATCCGGCTCCCCGTCCGCACGGCGGATGCGGTGCGCTCGGTCTCAGCGGGCATCGCGGCCATGAGGCGCTTCGTGTACTGCTCCGCCGGGGCGTCGAGCACGGCGCGGGTGACGCCGGTCTCGACGACGCGGCCGTGGTGCATGACCGCGAGCCGGTCGCTGTTCTCGGCGACGAGACCCAGGTCGTGGGTGATGAGCACCAGGGCCGAGCCGGTGCGTCCGCGCACCTCGGCGAGCAGGTCCATGACCTGCGCCTGCACGGTGACGTCCAGGGCGGTCGTCGGCTCGTCGGCGACGAGCAGCAGCGGATCGTGGGCGATCGCCATCGCGATCATCGCGCGCTGGCGCATCCCTCCCGACCACTGGTGCGGACGGGTGCCCGCGCGCTCGGCGGCATCGCGCACGCCGACCGCGGTGAGCAGCTCGACGGCGCGCTCGCGGGCGGCACGACGGCTCATCGGCGCGTGCACCCGCACGGCGGCGGCGACCTGCGCGCCCACGGCCCGCAGCGGGTCGAGGGACGACATCGGGTCCTGGAACACCATCGCGGCGGTGCGTCCGCGCAGGGCGCGCAGCTCGCGCTCCCCGCCCAGGCGCCGGCCTCCGCATCGACCAGCACGCGATCGTCGATCGCGATGCGACCGCCGGCGATGCGGGTGCCCGCGGGCAGGAGCCCGAGCGCGGCGAGCACCGTGAGGCTCTTGCCCGACCCGGACTCCCCCACGACGCCGAGGGCCTCGCCCCGATCGACGCGCAGCGAGACGCCGTCGACGAGCGCCCGGGGCGCCTCCCCCGTGGTCTCGATGCGCAGGTCGTCGATGCGCAGCACGGCGCTCATCGCATGCCTCCCTTCCGCAGCAGCCCGCCGCGGGTCTCGGCGGTGAACTGCTGGCTCAGGAACTGCGCGCCGCCGACGGCGAGCAGCATGACGATGCCGGGGAGCAGGGACAGCCAGGGGTCGGCGCCGAGGTGGCGCTGACCGTCGAAGATCATGGAGCCCCAGCTGGGCACGGGCGGCTGCACGCCGAGGCCGAGGTATTCGAGCGACGACGTGATGAGCACGATCGTGGCGATGTCGGTCGCGGCGATGATGAGCGTGTGCGGCCGCACGTTCGGCACGATGTGCCGGGTCAGCACCCAGAGGGTGTCGGCGCCCTGGGTGAGCGGCGAGACGACGAAGTCCTGCCGGCGCAGCGACGCGGCCACGTTGCGGGTGACCCTGGCGTAGCCGACCCACCAGGTGCAGCCGAGCACCAGGATCGTGAGGCCCGCGCTGGGGCGCAGCACGGCGCAGATCGCGATGAGCAGCAGCACCACCGGCATGGCCAGCGTGACGTTGCTCAGCAGCGTCACGAGCGCCTCGAGGCGGCCGCCGAAGTACCCGGCGAGGATGCCGATCGTCGTGCCGATCACCGCGTTCATGGCGACGATGAGCAGCGTCATGCCGAGGGTCACCGCCGAGGCCAGTGCGATGCGGCTGAGCAGGTCGCGACCGAGGGCGTCCGTGCCGAGCGGATGCGCGGGGTCGGTGAACGGGGGCAGCAGCGCCGCCCGCAGGTCCTGCCCCATCGGATCGAAACCGGGCAGGAGCGGCACGACGGCGGTGAGCAGCAGCACCGCGCCGAGCATGACGGCGCCGACGACGGCGCCGGGGCGCGGACGCCACCGGCGCGGGGCGGGCGCGGTGACGGTGGCGAGCTGAGCGGTCATGCGGCGGCCGTCCTCGTGTCGATGCGGCGCACGAGCACGTCCACCCCGGTGTTGACGATCACGAAGGCGAGGGCCACGAAGACCAGGCCCGCCTGCACGATCGGGAAGTCGCGCTGGCTCACGGCGGAGGTGAGCAGCTGGCCGAGACCCGGCCAGGCGAAGACGACCTCGACGACCACCGTGCCGCCGAGCAGCCCGCCGAGGTTGAGGCCGGCCATGCCGAGCACCGGCAGCGCCGCGTTCGGCAGCATGCGGGTGAAGAGCACGCTCGAGCGCCGCTGCCCCTGCGCGATGGCGGTGCGCACGTGGTCCTGCTCCGCCTGCTCGCTGAGCGCCGAGTCGAGCAGGCGCAGGTACATGACGAACTGGCCGGTGGCGAGGGTGAGCACGGGCAGCACCAGGCTGGCATAGCTGGTGCGCCCGAGCGAGGGCAGCACCCCGAGCAGCACCGAGAACACCAGCACCAGCAGCAGGGCGAAGAAGAAGTCGGGCACCGACTGCCGCACCGCCCCGGCCCATCCGGCGATCGCCCGGAGCACCCGGCTGCCGGTGAGCTGGATCGTGAGGGCGGCGGCGACGGCGAGCACCAGACCGATGACGAAGGCCCAGAAGGCGAGCTCGACGGTGGCCGGCACCCGCTCCAGCACGAGCCCGAGAGCCGACTCGCGCAGCCGGTAGGAGTCCCCGAAGTCGCCGGTGACGAGTCCGAGCAGGGTGTCGAGGTACTGCACGATGAGGGGCCGGTCGAAGCCGAGCGCCGCGTTGAGCGCATCCACTTCGGCCTGCGTCGCGTTGTCGGGCAGCAGCAGCGCGCCGGGTTCCCCGGTGGCGCGGCCGAGCGCGAAGGCGACGGTCACCACGGTGAGCACGGTGGCGACGGCGAGAGCCAGTCGGCGGGCGATGAACAGGAGCACGTCGGCGACGCTATGCGACCGCGCATCCGCTCGGCGACGGTGTAACACGCTCGTCACACACTTCTTACGCCAGCGTCACGTTAGCATACCAAAAACGGCCTTAATCCTCCTCTTGTGCCGCTTTACGGGCGTTTTGGCATTCCAAAAGCCGCTTCTCGGACGTGCCAGGATGGTGCCCATGACCCTTCCCAGCTCGCCGCTGCGCATCGCCCACGCCCTGCGCGAGCAGATCATCACGGGCGAGCTCGCGATGGGCTCCAAGCTCAACGAGCGCGAGATCGCGGAGCGGCTCGAGGTCTCCCGCATCCCGGTGCGGGAGGCGCTGCCGATCCTCGAGTCGGAGGGCTTCATCACGTCGCAGCCCCGCCGCGGTGCGGTCGTGCACGTGCTGACCGTGAGGGATGCGGCGGAGGTGTTCGACCTGCGCCGCCAGCTGGAGCCCATGGCCTCCGGGTTCGCCGCCCGGCGGGCCGCCGCGGGCGCCGACGTCGGGCCGATGCTCGCCGCCCTGCACTCGGCCCGCGGAGCCGCCGCCCCCGACTCGGCCCGCGGAGCCGCCGCCCTGGATGAGCGCTCGGACGCGCCCTCCGACGCTCCCCCTCGACCCGCAACTCCGACCTGCACGAGGAGATCATCGCGCTGGCCGACCACGCGCTGCTGCGCCGGGTCACCAAGCTGATGAGCGGACGCGTGCGCTGGCTGTTCCGCCTCACCCCGCAACGCGACACGACGGGCATGTGGGTCGAGCACCGCGAGATCGTCGACGCGATCGTGGCCGGCCAGCCCGACGTGGCGGAGCTGCTCACGGCCGCCCACGTCGAGCGCGGGCGCATCGAGTCGATGCCGCTGCTCGCCGCGCAGCTGCCCGCCTCCGCGCCCGTCGTGCGCGGCCGGCGCCGCCGGGCCGCCGCGAGCTGAGCGCCCTCGGACTCGAGCGCTCCGCGCGCCCCAGCGACGCCGCGCACTTCCCCCGGCCGTCCGCCGTCCTCCCCCTCCGCCGGCTGGGCTCCGAGCCCTGCGCCCTGAGCTCTGGCCCCTGGACTCTGCGCCCTGCGCCCTGCGCCCTGGGCCCTGCGCTCCCCGCCCAGGTCGGCGACGTTCTGCCGCAATGCCCACCGCAGAGCGGCACAGATGGTCCGATCTGCGAGCGCCCCCTGCTCACCGCCGCCCCGTTCTCGTTGCCCCGATCCAGATCGGCCGCTTTCGTTCGCAATGCGGGGCACGAAGCGACAGAAGCTGGCCGATCTGCGCGACGCACGCCGCACCCCAACGTTCCGAGCGAGGCGCGCGTCGTGTTCGATGAGGGATGGGGAGGGATGCGATGCGCACCATGAGGACGGCCGCCGCGCTGCTGCTGGCGGCGCCGCTGCTGAGCGGATGCACGGCGGGCGAGACCTGCTACGACTGGGTCGTCTACGACAGCGTCGAACGGATGCACGCCGACGCCTCGTTGGTCGTCGCGGCCGGGCGCATCGAGCCGGCGGGCACGACGACCTGGAGCGGGGTGCAGGCGAATCGATACGACGTAAGCGGCTCACCGGTGCTGGCCGACGGGTCGATCCAAGAGATCGGCATGCAGGTGCAGGTGCTCTCGACGCCCGAGACCTGCTCGGGCGGGACCTACCCCGACGGCGACCCGATGCTCGGCGCGCAGCAGGTGCGGCTCTATCTCTCCGAGGACGAGGACGGAACCCTGCGCACCCTCACGCCGCACCAGGGCGTCGGCGGGCCCTGAGCCGCGCAGATCGGTCAGGTCGGGTCGCTCCTAGGCGTGCACTGCGAGCCGAACCGTCCGATCTGCGACCTCACCGGCGGCGGGCCGCCCGCTAGGTTCGACACCATGCCGCGCACCGCCGCGCCCCTGCTCGCCGCCGCCGCGCTGACCCTCGTGCTGAGCGGATGCACGGGCGAGCCCGAGCACACGCCCGAGACCGCCGCGGCGATCGAGGCGTGGAGCCAGGAGCTGCAGGCCTCGCTGTCCGAGGGGCGAGCTCGCTCTCCAGCCAGGCCTCGCACGACGAACCGGAGGGCGACGGAGTGCGGATGACGTTCGGCGAGCCCGTATCGTTCGACCGCATCGAGGTCAGCTGCTTCGGCGAGGGCACGATGCGCATCGGGGTGCAGCTGCGGTCGGGCTCGATCGTCACCGGCACGGGGCTCGACGATCTGCGCTGCGGCGACGGCCCGCGCGTCGTCGAGGACGTTTCCGCGGTGAGGGCACTCGACGCCGTCTCCGCGACCGGCTCCGCCAGCTCCGCGCCGAGCGCTTGAATGCTGGTGCTCTACTCGGCCGAGGGGTCCTAGGAGACCAGGCGGGCCGCATCCGCTCGATCGCCAGCCGCGACCTCCGCCCAGAGCCGGTCGAGCGAGAGGCCGAGCACCGTGGCGAGCGCCGCGATGGTCGGGAAGGCCGGGGTGGCGATGCGGCCGGTCTCGATCTTGCGCAGGGTCTCGGGCGAGATGCCGGCCTCGAGCGCCACCTGCAGCATGGGGCGGTCGCCGCGGGCGTCGCGCAGCAGGGCGCCGAGGCGTCGACCCCGCGCGAGGTCATCGGAGCTGAGCGGCAAGCGGACCATGCATCCGATTCTAATACCGGGATGATCATACCGCTAGGCTGAGGGCATGATCGAGATCCTCACCCCCGCCGAGGTCGACAAGGCGCGCCGCACGGGCGCCCTCGTGGGCCGCATCCTGCAGAGCGTCAAGGAACGCGCCGTCGTCGGCACGAACCTGCTCGAGATCGACGAGTGGGCCAAGGCGATGATCCTCGAGGCCGGCGCCGAGAGCTGCTACGTCGACTACGCGCCCTCCTTCGGCCGTGGCCCCTTCGGGCACTACATCTGCACCTCCGTCAACGACGCGGTGCTGCACGGCCTGCCGCACGACTACGCACTGCAGGACGGCGACCTGCTCACCCTCGACCTCGCGGTGCTGCTCGACGGCGTCGCGGCCGACTCGGCGATCAGCTTCATCGTCGGCACCGCATCCGCTCAGGACCTCGCCCTCATCGAGGCGACCGAGGTCGCGCTCGCCGCCGCCATCGCCGTCGCGGGCCCCGGCAAGCGCGTCGGCGACCTCTCGAACGCGATCGGCACCGTGCTGCGCGAACGCGGCTACCCGATCAACCTCGACTTCGGCGGCCACGGCATCGGCACCACGATGCACCAGGAGCCGCACATCGCGAACGACGGCAAGGCGGGCCGCGGCTACGCGCTGCGCCCCGGCCTGCTCATCGCGATCGAGCCGTGGGTGATGCAGGGCACGAAGACCCTGGTCACCGACAAGGACGGATGGACGCTGCGCAGCGTCAACGGCGGCCGCACCGCGCACAGCGAGCACACCGTCGCGATCACGGAGGACGGCGCGGAAGTGCTGACCCTGCCGGGCGTCTGAGGCGCCGGGGCCCTGCCTCGACGGACACCCGTCACCGGTACCCCTGGCGCCGGGCGCCTCACGCCGGGGTGACAGGCGCCGGGCACCTCACGCCGACTGCCCTGGCACCGGAACGACGGCTTTGGGGCGCATTAGCGACACTGGGGCGTGCGGGCGCATGCCCCGTTGTCGTCGAAGCGCCCCAAACCCGCGGTAAGCGGCTCGAAGCAGAGGCGCGAGGCGAGCGGGCGGGGCGCGCCGCGTAGCCGAGAGCGCCCCCGGAACGCACGAGAGCCCCGCCGGCAGAGGGGGTGTTCCCGGCGGGGCTCGATCCCGGGGTGAGCCGGTTGCGTTCGGGTCGCCTCCGGTTCGATCCTGGGGGGATCTGTGTCGTGTTCGACGGTATGCGCGCTACCGCAAGGCGCTCCACGCCGCAGCCGCGGGGTTGCTGCTGGACTGCCTCAGGATCGCCGCACGAGTCTCAAGACCGCGCATCCGACTCGCCGCCGCCCCTCACCCGACCGGCTGCAGCGCCGGGTAGTCGGTGTAACCGCGGCCATCCGGGGCGTAGAAGGTCGACGCGTCGGGGGCGTTCTCCTCCGCATCCGCTCGCCAGCGCGCGACGAGGTCGGGGTTGGCGATCGCGGCGCGACCGACCGCGACGGCGTCGACGACGTCCTCCGCGACGAGCGCGGCGGCCTCCTCGCGGGTGGTCTGCACGCCGAAGCCGCTGTTGCCGATCAGGGGTGCTCCGACGGTCGAGCGGATGCGCTGCACGAGCTCGCCGCGCAGGTCGGCCTGCAGCACGTCGACGAAGGCGAGCCCGAGGGGCGCGAGGCCCTCGGCGAGGGCCGCGTAGGTGGCGGCCGTCTCGGCGTCGTCCGTCTCGACGGCACCCTGGATGTCGTGCTGCGGGGAGAGGCGGATGCCGGTGCGGTCGGCCCCGATGGCGGCGGCGACCGCGGCCACCGTCTCGATCACGATGCGCGCCCGGTTCTCGGGACTGCCGCCGTACGCGTCGGTGCGCCGGTTCGACGCCGGGGAGAGGAACTGGTGCAGCAGGTAGCCGTTCGCGCCGTGCAGCTCGACGGCGTCGACGCCCGCCTCGATCGCGTTGCGGGCCGCCGCGACGAAGCCGTCGACGACCTCGGCGATCTCCCGCTCGCTGAGGGCGTGCGCCACCGGGTGCTCGGCCTTGCCGCCGTCCGCGGTGCGCACCTCGCCGGGGGCGGCCAGGGCGCTCGCCGAGACGACGCGCCCGGTGCCCGTGATGGACGGATGCCCGATGCGGCCCCCGTGCATGATCTGCATCGCGATGCGCCCGCCCGCGGCGTGCACCGCATCCGCCACCCGCGCCCAGCCGGCGACCTGCTCGGGCGTCTCGATGCCGGGCTGGCCCATCCAGGTGCGGCCCTCGGCCACCGGGTAGGTGCCCTCGGTGATGACGAGGCCCATGCCCGCGCGCTGCGCGTAGTGCTCGACGAGGAGGTCGCCGGGCACGCCGTGCTGGCCGGCGCGCAGGCGGGTGAGCGGCGCCATGACGACGCGGTTGTCGAGGTCGGTGCGACCGAGGGTCAGCTGATCGAAGAGGTTCACGGGTGAGGTCAGCGCACGCGGCGCCCCGGGCATTCCCACCGCTCAGTGCTCGCACGGCGCGTCCAGGGGGCACCGCACCCGCTCGCACGCCGTTCCTGCACGATCGGCGCATGATCGTCTCCCCCGCGCCGAAGGACCGCCGTCGCCTCGCCGCCGTGCTCTGCGCCTCCGCGGCGCTGCTGCCGTTGCTGGCGCTCACCGGGGTGTGGCTGCAGATGCTGCTGACGTTGGAGGGCGGCGACCGCGTGCTGCTGCTGAACCCGCTCGTCGGCTTCGGGGTGAGCGGACTGCTCTGGCTGGGACTCGCCATCGTCGCGCTCGTGCTCGTCCGGCGCGCGACCCGGCGGCGGCTGCCCACCGCGCTCGCCGGCGCCGCGATCCTGCTGTTCGTGGCGGATCTCGCGCTGGCGGCGATCACCCTGACGATCTGATCGGCCCGGGGCGCGGTCTCCTTGACCGCGGTCGGGTCGCGCGCCCATCCTGATCGTTACAACGATGTACTGCCGGGAGGCACCATGACGTCCACGTCGACCGCCGCACGCCGCGGACCCGCCGCACCGACGGACGGCGCCCGCTCGGCGCTGCATCCGCTCGGCCACGCCGCCGTCACGCTCGACGGCGGCTTCCTCGCCGACTGGCAGCTCCGCAACCGCGAGGGCACCATCCCCCACGCGATCGAGCAGCTGGAGGCCTCGCACGCGCTCGACAACCTCCGCCGCATCACCGGTGAGCACGAGGGCGAGTTCGTCGGGTTCTGGTTCGCCGACTCCGACGTCTACAAGACGCTCGAGGCGATCGGATGGGAGGCCGGCCGGTGCGGCGCGGAGCAGTTCCTGCCGTTCGTCGACGCGACCGTCGACCTGCTCGCCCGCGCGCAGGACGACGACGGCTACCTCAACTCGTACTTCCAGGTCGACCAGCCGGAACGCGAGCTGACCGAGCTGCGCTGGAGCCACGAGCTCTACTGCCTGGGTCACCTGCTGCAGGCCGGCGTCGCCTGGTCGCGGGCCGTCGGCCGCACCGACCTGCTCGCCATCGGCCTGCGCTTCGCCGAGCTGATCGAGCGCCGCTTCGGCGAGGGCGGCTCCGACATGGTCGACGGGCACCCGGAGATCGAGACGGCGCTCGTGGAGGTCTTCCGCGAGACCGGCGACGAGCGCTGGCTGCGCCTCGCGCGCCGCTTCGTCGACCTGCGCGGGCGCGGCCTGCTCGGCGTGGACGCGCTCGGCCCGCAGTACTACCAGGACCACGAGCCGGTGCGCGCGGTGCGCGAGGCGACCGGGCACGCCGTCCGCCAGCTCTACCTCGCCGCCGGCGTCGCCGACGTGGTCGCCGAGACCGGCGACGCCGAGCTCGCCGAGGCGCTCGACCGGCTCTGGTCGAGCGTGCACGAGCGCAAGCAGTACGTCTCGGGCGGTCTCGGGTCGCGGCACCGCGACGAGGCCTTCGGCGACGCCTACGAGCTGCCGCCGGACCGCGCCTACGCCGAGACCTGCGCCGCCATCGCGAACCTGCACTGGAACTGGCGGATGCTGCTGCTCACCGGTGGCAGCAGATACGCCGACGAGATGGAGCGCGGGCTCTACAACGCCATCGCCGTCTCCACCTCGACCGACGGCTGCGCCTTCACCTACGCCAACCCGCTGCACCTGCGCAGCGACGCGTCGGGCGGCGGCGAGAACGCGCCGACGACGCGCCAGCCCTGGTTCCGCTGCGCCTGCTGCCCGCCGAACCTCGCCCGCCTCGTCGCCTCGCTGCACGACTACGTCGCCACGACCTCGGCCGACGGCCTGCAGCTGCACCTCTACGCCGACGCGACGATCGCCCTCCCCGGCGGCGGCACCGCGACCGTGCGCACGGGCTACCCCTGGGACGGCCGCGTCGAGGTCGCCTTCGACGAGCCGTTCGAGGGCGAGCTGCTGCTGCGCCGGCCGGGCTGGGCGCGCGGGGCGATCCTCACGGCGGACGGGCGCTCCGTGCCGACGGAGGCGCGCGACGGCTACCTGGTCGTCGACGGCTCCGCGCATCCGCTCTCCCGCGTCGTGCTCGACCTGCCGATGGAGCCCGAGGTGCTGCGGCCGCACCCGCGCATCGACGCAGTGCGCGGCTGCGTCGCCGTCGCGCGCGGCCCCGTGCTCTACGCGATCGAGCAGGCGGACCTGCCGGAGGGCGTGCTCAGCGACGACGTCGTGGTGCCCGAGGCGCCGGAGGTGCGCCCGGCCGGCGTCGATCCGGTGACGGGCCCGCGGCTGCTCATCGCCGGCGCACGGGTGCGCGGCGGTCACCGCCACGAGCTCTACCGGGCGATGCCGAGCGCGCGGACGGATGCGGGGCACGCCCCGTCGAGCTCGGCCTTCGGCCTGATCGCGGTGCCGTACCACCGCTGGGGCAACCGCGCCCCGGGCGGCATGCGGGTGTGGCTGCCGACGCGCTGAGTCAGCCCTCCGCGAGGGCGAGCCCGTGCGCGGCGGCGACGCCGGCGTTCGTCACGGCGCCTCCGCGCACGTTGAGGCCCGCCGCCAGCGCCGGGTCCGCGAGCAGCGCCGCATCGACGCCGGCGTCGGCGAGCCGCAGCAGGTACGGCAGCGTCGCGTTGGTGAGCGCCCGGGTCGAGGTCTCGGGCACGGCGCCGGGCATGTTGGCGACGCAGTAGAAGAGGGTGTCGTGCACCGCGAAGGTCGGCGCGTCGTGGGTGGTCGGATGCGATCCCTCGAAGCAGCCGCCCTGGTCGATGGCGATGTCCACGAGCACGGCGCCCTGGCGCATCGAGCGCACCATGGCGTCGGTGACGAGCTTCGGCGCCGACGCGCCCGGCACGAGCACGGAGCCGATCACGAGGTCGGCGTCGGCGAGTTGCGCCGCGATCTCGTAGGCCGAGGAGGTGCGGGTGCGCACACGTCCGTCGAAGCGGGCGTCGAGCTCGCGCAGTCGCGGGATCGAGACGTCGATGATCGTCACGTCCGCGCCCATGCCGAGGGCGTTCGCCGCCGCGTGCTCGCCCGCGACGCCGCCGCCGATCACGACGACCTTCGCCTGCGGCACGCCCGGCACACCGCCGAGCAGCACCCCGCGGCCGCCGTTCGCGCGCATCAGGTGGTACGCCCCGACGAGCGCCGAGAGCCGTCCGGCCACCTCGCTCATGGGCGACAGGAGGGGCAGCTGCCGGTTCGGCAACTGCACCGTCTCGTAGGCGATCGCGGTGGCGCCGGAGCGCAGCAGCGCGTCGGTGAGCGGGCGGTCGGCGGCGAGGTGCAGGTAGGCGAACAGCGCGAGGTCGGGGCGCAGATGGGCGTACTCGGCGGCGACCGGCTCCTTCACCTTGAGCAGCAGCTCGGCGGCGGCCCAGGTGGCCTCGGCGCCGTCGACCAGGGTCGCGCCGGCGAGGCGGTACTCGTCGTCGGCGATACCGGACCCGAGGCCTGCGCCCGACTGCACGAGCACCTCGTGGCCGCGCGCCGCCAGCTCGTGCACGCCAGCCGGGGTGACGGCGACCCGGTTCTCGTTGTTCTTGATCTCGGTGGGCACTCCGATGCGCATGACGGACTCCGTGACTCTCGGTCGCCGTCGATCGGCGAGCAGCTCCATTCACGCAGAACGTTCGCCGCAGCGCACCTGCAGCCGAAGATCGTGCGGATGCAGGCCGCCCTCATCCGCTCTCGTTCGCGCTACGTGCCGCTGATCCCCGCGATGCTGCACGACGTGCGGCCCGTCCGCCGCGTGATCTCCCGCACCCCGCGCGGATGGGAGCGAGACGAGAGAGTTCGCTCGGCGAACGACCCCTCCCTACGATCGGACGCGGCGACGACGCGGCGCCGCACGGAGGGACACCGATGGGCATCACGATCGAAGCGGCACGCCGTGCCGCCTTCCCCGCGGTCGCGGAGCTGCTGGCACGCCACCTGCACGACGACCCCGTCTACGCCGACTTCCTCGGCGAGCGACCCGATCGCAGCGATGCGCTGCGCCGCTTCCTGCGCGCCTACCTGCGCTCCACGCCCCCGCACCGGCTCGTCGCCGAGGTCGCGGTGGACGACGACGGCACGCTGCTCGGCGCCGCGGTCTGGGAGCGCTCGGGCATCGGGCGCGACAGCGCGGTCGTCGGGCAGCTCCCCTACGCGCTGCCCTTCCTGCGCGCGCTCGGCGCGGTCGGCACCGTGCGCGGGCTGCGGGTGCAGGGCCGGCTCGAGCGCTTCCGCCCGATCGAACCGCACTGGTACCTGATGACCTCCGCGGGTCCCGAGGAGGTTGCGGACGCCCTGCTGCGGCATCGCACCGCCCGACTCGATGGGGACGACGTCGCCGCCTACGTCGAAGCGCCGGACGAGCGGATGCGCGCCCTCTACGAGCGCCACGGCTTCGTGACGGGCGCGACGATCCTGGGCCTGCCGACGGCCCGTCCGATAGCGATGTTCCGCAGCCCGGGGCGAGCCGCGCGACGACGCTAGACGCCCGGTTCAGCCGATCTCGGTCAGCGGACCGCAGTGCTGCTGGATCTCCTGCAGGGATGCGGTGAGGTCGTCGGTGAGGAGCGGGATGCGATCGAGATTGGTCTTCATGAGCTCCCCCGCGGCGCGAACGGCCTCGTCGCTGCTCTCGATCAGATCGGGCAGGGGGACGGAATCGACGACCAGGCCGGCCGCCTGCACCACGAGGCGAGCCGCGGCGACCTCGGTCGCGACCCCTTGGAAGCCTTCCGCAGCGGCGGACAGACGTGACACCGAGGCTGCGAGCTCGGGGGACTCGATGCTCTCGGTGGCGGTGCGCAGATCCGCGAGCGACGGTGTGAGCTGCTCGGCAGGGATTTCGGCGTTGCCCTGATGCGAGGCCGCCTCGAGCACCACGATCAGATCGGCGTGCATCGCGAGCACGGGGTCGGCGACGTTCGCGCAGTCGTCGCTCGGCTCGGGCATCGCCGAGACGGATGGGGACGGCTCGCTCGCGGAGGGCGACGGCTCGCTCGCGGAGGGCGCAGTGCAGGCCGCAAGGGTCAGGCCGAATACGGCGCTCAGCGTGGCGATGGCCCATCGGTTCCGCACCTGCACTGCCTCTCTGTCGACGTCTGGACTTCACCGTAGAGGTCCTCGGTCGCTGAGGCAACCTCATCTCCCCGCTCGGTGGTGTCCGCGCGACGCCGTCTCCGCGCGCGGATCAGTCGAGGGCTCGACGGACGAGGCGTCGCAGCAACGGCACGGTCGAGTGGGCGAACCAGGGGTTCGCAGTGCGCCATCCGCGGGCCAGGGGCGACGGATGCACGAGCGGGAAGAACGGCAGGAACGCCTCGGCATCGCGGACGTGCTCGGTGACGCTGCCGGGCCCGAGATAGCGGCGCTGCGCGTGCGCGCCGATCACGAGCCGCAGCCGCACCTCGGGAAGCTGCTGCAGCACGCGCGGGTGCCATCGGTCGGCGAAATCCGGGCGAGGCGGCAGGTCCCCTCCGCCCCTCGCCGGAGCGGGCGTGCCGGACTCCGCCCCCGTGCCCGTCACGACGTCCGGCCGAGCGCGGGCGCCCGGGCCGGACGGAGCACCCCGGCTGCCTGGGAAGTAGGCGTCCATCGGCAGGATCGCGACCTTCGCCGGGTCCCAGAACTCCGCATCCGTCACGTCCATCCACGACCGCAGCAGGCGTCCGCTCGGATCGTCGAAGGCGATGCCCGACTCCTGCGCGAGCCGCCCGGGCGCCTGGCTGAGGATGAGGATGCGCGCCGTCGACTCGCCGATCACGAGCGGCTTCCAGCCGCGCGCAGTCGCCCAGGCGTTGCTCTCGTGCGCGGCGATCTCGGCGCGCAGCTCGTCGAGGGTGGTCACGAAGCCAGTCTGCCGCGCTGCGCCGGGGTGCGGTGCCGGGCGCCCGGTGCGCGGCGCGCGGTGCGCGGCACGCGACACGCGGCACGCGGCACGCGGCACGCGGCGCCCGGTGCGCGGTGCGCGGTGCGCGACACGCGGCACGCGGCGCCCGGTGCGCGGTGCGCGGCGCGCGGCGCGCGACACGCGACACGCGACACGCGACACGCGACACGCGACACTCGGCACTCGGCACTCGGCACTTGGCACTCGGCACTTGGCACTCGGCACTTGGCACTCGGCGCGCCCGGCGCGCAGCGCGCGGCGCCCGGTGCCCGATGCGCGGTGCGCGGTGCGCGGTGCGCGGTGCGCGGCACTCGACTCAGCATCGAAGCGACAACTCAGCAGTTCGTCCGCCGCTGACTTGTCGCTTCGGTGCTGAGTCGCGGCGCTATCCCGGCGACGCGCGCGAGGTGGCATCCCGAATCCGCTCACCTTGGTCGACGACTCGCTGCCCCGCTGCCGAACCGGATGTGCGCCCGACATCCTGGTCACGATGGACGCGGCTCCACGACTCAGCGCCCAAGCGACAAGTCAGCAGCGCGCAATGCGCTGAGTCGTCGCCAGGGCGCTGAGTCCCGCACGGGCGCCACCGTCCACGCCGAGCACCGCGGTCCACACCGAGCACCGCGGGCCACACCGAGCACCGCCGGCCACGCCGGGCGCCGTCGTCGTCCGGCTGCCGAGCCGGCGCCGCGCCCGCTTCCTGAACCGAGCCGCACGTGCACCATGCCCGGGCACCGTGTCCGGTGACGGCTCGACGTCTCAGCTTCGAGGCGACAACTCAGCGCCGGTGACGCCGCTGACTTGTCGCTTGGGCGCTGAGTCGCGCAGCTCGCGAGCCATCTCGCGCACCATCGGGGCCCGCGTGGAGCACCCCTACGCCAGCACCCCGGGCAGGGTGCTCGCGAGCAGGACGTGCAGCCCGGTGCCGACGCCGATGCTCAGCAGGGCGTTGCCGCGCCAGAGGTGCAGGCCCGCGGTGGCGACGAGGCCGACGAGCACGGGGATGCTGCGGGCCGGGTCGAGCGGCGGCACCTCGTGCACGGTGTGGAGCACCAGCACCGTCATGACGCCGACGGGCAGCGCGGCGCCGATCTCCTGCAGCACGGGGCTGTGGCGCAGCCGGCGCAGGAAGAGGAAGGGCAGCGCCCGCAGCGCCCATGTGACCAGGGCGCTGACGATCACGGCGGCGGCGAGGTAGGCGGTCTCGGTCACGGGCGGTCGTCCCCGACGCCCGGCGAGGCCGACCCGGGCTCCCCCGCGACACCCGACACGACCCGCCCGCGCTCCCCCGAGACACCCGACGAAGCCCGCATCCGCTCCTCGGTCGCAGCGGAGCGGGCTGCACGTCGCCGCCGCACCGCGATGCGCACGAGCAGGAACGCGACGAACAGGACGATGCCGCCGACGAGCATGCCGCCGGGCACGAGCAGGCCGGCGATCGCCGCGCAGGCGACCGCGACGAAAGGCGCGGGCAGGTCGCGGCGGGCGCGCGCGGCGTCGATGCCGAGCACGATGAAGAGCGCGGTGAGCGCGAAGTCGAGGCCCACGATCCAGTCGGGCACGAGCGCCCCGGTCAGGGCGCCGACGGTCACGCTGGCGACCCACGCCAGGTGGAAGCCGCCCTGGATCGCGAGGATGCGCGCCGCCCGCCAGCGCTGCGCCTGCGGCGAGGCGGTGAGCGCCCAGGCCTCGTCGGTGAGCGCGAAGGTGCCGTAGATCTTCGCAGCGCCGGGCAGGCGGTGCAGCGGGAACGAGAGCGCGTAGAAGACGTGCCGCACGTTGACGAGCAGCGCGGTGAGCGCGATCGTCGGCAACGCCGCGCCGGCCGTGACGAGACCGAGCAGCAGGAACTCGAACGAGCCGGCGAACACGACCGCGGCGAACAGCGCGCCCCACCACCAGTCGAGTCCAGCCTGCGCCACGAGCACGCCGAAGGCCAGGCCGAGCGGCACGGCGGCGAGGCCGGCTGGGGTCGCATCGCGCAGGCCTGCGAGGAAGCCGCCGTCTGCCGCGCCGACGACCGGCACGGGAGCGGTCACCGCCGAGGGACCCTGCGCGGTGCCGATGACCGGCGGGTCCACCGTCGGGGTCGGGTCCGTGTGCACGTTGCTCCTCCATCCGCTCGCCTCGAACAGAGCAAGGATAGGGAACCCGAGACACTTCCCGATTGCCGAGCATGGCTGCAGAATGAGCGGATGCGCAACGCGACCACATTCGATGGCATCGATCACGCAATCATCGAGCGATTGAGCCAGGACGGCCGACTGAGCAATACCGAGCTCGCCCGCAGCGTCGGCCTCACCCCCGCCCCGTGCCTGCGCCGGGTGCAGCGGCTGGAGCGCGACGGGGTGATCAGCGGCTACCGCGCGGTGATCGACCCGGTCGCGGCGGGGCGGGGCTTCGAGGTGATCGTCTCCGTGGAGATCACGCTGAGCGACGCGCAGACGGTGGCCGAGTTCGAGACGGCCGTCATAGCGTTCGACGAGGTCGTCGAGGCGCGGCGGCTGCTGGGCGTGCCGGACTACTTCCTGCGCATCAACGTGGCCGACGTGAACGCCTTCGAGCGCTTCACGATGGAGAAGCTCACGCGCCTGCCTGCGGTGAGCCGGGTCATCTCGCACCAGACGATGCGCGTGCTCAAGAGCCTCGCCTGAGGCAGGATGAGCAGGTGCTCATCGTCGCCCTCGTCTTCGCAGCCCTCGCCGCGCTCGTGCACGTCGTCATCTTCGTGCTCGAGTCGGTGCTCTGGACCACCCCGCGCGCCCGCGCGGTGTTCGGCTCCACCGCGGAGGGCGCCGAGGCGACGAAGGAGATGGCCTTCAACCAGGGCTTCTACAACCTGTTCCTGGCGATCCTCGCCGGCGTCGGCGTGATCGTCGTCGCGGCGGGCTCGACCACCGTCGGCCTGACCCTCGTCGTCGCGGGCACGGGCAGCATGGCCGCCGCCGCGATCGTGCTGCTGCTGACCTCGCCCGACAAGCGCGGGGCCGCACTCAAGCAGCTCTCGGCGCCCGGCCTGGCGCTGATCGCGCTCGCCGTCGCGGCGCTGCTCGGCTGAGCGCTCGCCATCGCTTCGCTGCAGGGCCCGACGGGGCGCTCAGCGGCTCAGCGACAGGCCGATCAAGCTCAGCACGATCGCCACGACCACGCCGAGGCCGCCGAGCAGGATCGGCAGCGGGCTGCTGCCGCTGCGGGTCGAGAGGTCCTGCCCGTTGTCGATGCCGGTCTCGGGCACGCGGTCCTGATCGGGGGCGGGGCTGGGGTCGGGGGTGCTCATGGCTGCGCTCTCGGGAGGGGCGGACGGATGCGTCCATCCTGCATCCGCTCGCCGCGGCGAAGCTGAGGGTCGCGCCCCGGCCCGACCCCGAGGAGCGGGAGCGGACGCGACGTCGTGCCTCGCGCACGCCAGGCACGTCGTCGCATCCGCTCCCGCACTCGGGGCGGACGCCCCGCAGGGCGCCCCGTTTACGGCTTGAGCAGCACCTTGCCCACGCGACCGGCGGTGAGGCTGGCCGCAGACGCCTCGGCGACCCGCTCGAGGGGGAAGATCGCCGAGACCGGCAGGGTCAGCTCGCCGGAGCCGATGCGCTGCAGCAGCTCGCCGAAGAGGCGGCGCTTGTCGTCGGGGCCGATCGCCGCACTGACCTTGCTGCCCCAGAAGCCCCGCACGGTGGCCTGCTTGAAGATGACGTCGCCCGAGGCGATCTCCATGATCGGCGCGGCCATGGCGCCGAAGGCGACGAGCTCGCCGCCCTCCGCGAGCAGCGAGAGCACGTCGCCGGCGGAGCGTCCGCCGACCGACTCGATGCCGACGCGGATGGGGGCACCGCCGGTGATCTCGGCGACCCGGTCGCGCCAGTCCTCGGCATCCGTCGCGACGACGCGCTCGATGCCCTGCTCGCGCAGCTCCTCGACGCCCTCGGCGCGGCGCACGAGGCCGAGCACGTTGATGCCGCGGGCGGCGCCGAGCTGGGCGACCATGCGGCCGACCGCACCGTTGGCGGCGTTCTGCACGAGCCAGTCGCCGGCCTCGAGCCCGAGCGAGTCGAGCAGGCTGATGGCGCTGAACGGCATGGCCACGAGCTGGGCGGCGGCCTCGTCGGGCAGCGCGTCGGGCACGGGGATGAGCCCCGCGGCCGGGGTGACGACGAACTCGGCCCAGGCGCCGAAGCTGCCGCCGGTGGCGACCCGCTGCCCGAGCTCGAGGCCCTCGACGCCCTCGCCGAGCGCATCGATCACGGCGACCGCCTCGGTACCGGCCTGCGCGGGCAGCTCGGGCTTGAACCCGTAGGTGCCGCGGGCGGTCCAGAGGTCGTGGTTGTGGATCGGCGAGAGCAGCACGCGCAGGCGCACCTGGCCGGCGCCGGGCTCGGGGCGCTCGATCTCGCGGGTGGCGAGCACGTCCTGCGGCTCGCCGAAGACATCCTGGATGACGGCGCGCATCAGTCGTCCGAGACCGTGATCGTGACGTCGATGTTGCCGCGCGTCGCGTTCGAGTACGGGCACACCTGGTGCGCGGCGTCGGCCAGCTTCTGCGCCTCGTCGTGCGGCAGCTCGGGGATCACGACCTCGAGCAGCACGGCCAGCTGGAAGCCTCCCTCGCCGTTCGGGCCGATCTGCACGCGGCCGCCGACGCTCGAGCCCTCGAGGTTCGCCTTCGACTGGCGCGCCACGGCGTGCAGCGCGGAGTGGAAGCAGGCCGCGTAGCCCGCGGCGAACAGCTGCTCGGGGTTGGCCCCGGCGCCGGAGCCGCCCATCTCCTTCGGCACGGCCATGTCCAGGTCGATGATGCCGTCGCCCGTGGCGACGTGGCCGTCGCGACCCGAGCCGGTCGAGAGCGCTTCGGCGGTGTAGAGCACGTCCATGGATGTTCCTCCTTCGGTCGACGCCACCCGAGGGGTGGGCGGCGCGGTTCATGGCCCGCCCGAGCGGGCGAGCGGATGCGGCGGGCCGCGTCAGGTCGCGGCCGCACCCTCCCGGGTCGGCTGCGCGGTCGCGGCGGCCGCCGTCGCCTGCATGGTGCGCGTGAGCTCCTGCAGGGTGCGGATGAGCGACTCCGCCGCCTCGGGCCCGTCGAGCCCGGTGCCCGCTGCGATGCGCGCGGGGATGTGCGCGAGCTCGCCGCGCAGATCGCGGCCGAGGTCGCCGAGGGCGACGGTGACGACCCGCTCGTCGTCCGCCCGGCGAGCCCGCGTCACGAGTCCGGCCTCGTCCATGCGCCGCAGCAGCGGCGACAGGGTGCCGGAGTCGAGCTGCAGTCGCTCGCCGAGGGTCTTGACGCTCTGATCGCCGTCGTTCCAGAGCACGGCGAGCACGAGGTACTGCGGGTAGGTGAGCCCCCACGGCTCGAGCAGGGCGCGGTACGCCTGCGTCGTCGCGCGGGTGGCGGCGTAGAGGCTGAAGCACACCATGTCGTCGGTCACGGGCATGCACAAACGGTCGCACACAATCTGATTGCGCACAAGCGAACACAGCGGATGCTCGGCACGGCTCGCGAGCAGACGCTCAGTACGGCTCGACGAGGTACCGCAGCGGCAGCCCGGCGCGCAGCTCGAGCACCTCCGCGCTGCCGCGCAGCTCGCCGTCGACCATCGGCAGGTCGAGGTAGCCGCGTGCGATGACGTGCTCGATCTGCGCGGGGCCGGGCACCGCATCCGCCGGTCGCAGCAGCGCGCGCCAGGCGTCGGGGCTGCGCCGGAACGCCCGGGTGCGCTCCGCCGTGCGCGGGTCGGCGAGCAGCGCCGCCCACAGCTCGTCGTCGGTCCACGCGGCGAAGCGGTCGAGCAGTTCGCCGGACGCATCCGCCAGCAGCTCGGCGACGAGGCTGCGCAGCACCGCCACGGCCGCGACGTTCGCGCTCGCGCGGTGACCGCGCGCCTCGCCGACGATGAGGTCGATGAGCTCGGCGGCGGTGGCCGCATCCGCATCGACCGTGCCGCCGCGCAGGCGCAGGCGACGCAGCAGCTCCCACGGCGGCGAGACCGTGCGGCCGTGCGCCTGGCCGCTGCGCAGGAAGGAGTCGAGGTGGTCGAGCTTGAGCCCGCCGGCGACGGCGAACAGCGGCGACGGAACGCGACCCTCGTCGATCGCGATGACGGTCTCGGCGTCGAGGCCGTGCTCGCGCAGCACCGGATCGAGCGAGCGGATGCGTGCCCGGCCGATCGCGTGATGGTTCAGCCCCGCGAACCCCTCGACGCTGTGGCTGAACGCGAGGTGCCCCACGTCGTGCAGCAGCGCCGCGGCCCGGGCGGCATGATCGTCGGGCGCGAAGTGCGCCACGAGCGCGAGCACCCCGAGCGAGTGCTCGAGGCGCGAGTAGCGCTGCGTCGTGGTGATCGAGGCGGCGCCGGCGTGCGCGATGAAGGCGAGTCGGCGCACGTGCCAGGTGCGCAGCAGCTCGCGCTCGAGATCGGTGAGGGCGACGTCGACGCGCCAGAGGGGTCGGAGAAGCGGCCGTCCGCACCCAGGGTGTCCGCCGCATCCGCTGCTCGCATTGGGGCCTCCCGTCGTTGCCGGAACGCTACTCCTCCCGGAGCGCCTCGGCGTCGATCAGCGCGGTCGCGTCGCGCGCCCCCGCTCGATCGCGGCGAGCACCGTGCGCTCGGAACGCGTGAAGTAGGCGTCGAGCGCATCGGCGGCCTCGCCCATGCGCCCATCGTCGAGCAGCGCGACGATGCGCCGGTTCTCGTCGACGAAGGGGTCGTGCAGGTACTCGGGGCTGTCGAGGGTGACGAAGGCCAGGCGCAGCTCCGCCTGCAGCCGCGCGAAGAGCTCGGCGAGCCGGGGGCTGTCGGCGAGCGCGACGAGAGCGGCGTGGAAGCGCATGTTCTCGGTGCCGACGCCGTTCCAGTCGCCGGCGTCGCGCAGGCGCACGGCCTGCCCGACGGCCGCTCGCACCGCGGCGAGACCCGGGTGCTTCGGGGCGGCCCCGCGCACCGCCTGCTCCTCGATGATGCGCCGCACCCGGTAGATGTCGAGGATCTCGGCGACATCGGGCGCGTGCACGAAGACGCCGCGATTGGGGTGCCGCAGCAGCAGGCCCTCGTGCATGAGGATGCGGAACGACTCGCGCAGCGTGTTCCTGGAGACGCCGAGGGCGGCGGCGAGGGCGGGCTCGACGAGCTGCTGACCGGGCCGCAGGCGCCCGTCGATGAGCAGGTCGCGGATCGCGAGCGCCGTGCGCTCCACCAGGTCGGCGCCGTCGGACTCGGCGGGGCGCGGGCTCATGCGCTCATCCTAGGAGCGCTCGACGGACCGACCCGCGGACGAAACATGGTTGACATGTGAACGATCTAGCGTGGATCGTTGAACGACTCGCGAAGCCGGTGCCGCCGTCACGGGACGGGTCGTCGACCTCGAGGAGCCCCGGTGGCCGAGCACGACGCATCCGTACCGAGCACCACCCCCGACCCCGCCGACGACTCGCTGACCGTCGCCGAGCGCACGAAGGCCTACGCCCGCAAGCGCCGTTCCGCCCTCATCGGCGCCATCTTCATGATGGCCACGAGCGCCATCGGACCCGGTTTCATCACCCAGACCGCCACCTTCACGGCGCAGCTCGGCGCGGCCTTCGCCTTCGGCATCCTCGTCTCGGTGCTCATCGACTTCGCGATCCAGCTCAATGTCTGGCGCATGGTCACCATCACGGGCATGTTCGCGCCGCACCTCGCCAACAAGGCGATCCCGGGCGCCGGATACGTGCTCACCGTGCTCATCGTGGTCGGCGGCCTGGCCTTCAACATCGGCAACATCGCCGGTGCCGGCCTCGGGCTGCAGGTGCTCTTCGGCCTCGATCCGAACCTCGGCGGCGCGATCAGCGCCGTGATCGCCATCGCGATCTTCCTCGCCCGCAAGGCCGGCCCGATCGTCGACAAGGTGCTCATCGTGCTGGGCCTCGTGATGATCGCCCTCACGGTCTACGTGGCGGTCGTCTCGGCACCGCCGGTCGGCGACGCGCTGCGGCAGACGGTCCTGCCCGACGTGCTCGACTTCGCAGCCATCACCACCATCGTCGGCGGCACGGTCGGCGGCTACATCACCTACTCCGGCGCCCACAAGCTGCTCGACTCGGGCACGACCGGGCCCGAGAACGTGCGCGAGGTCAACCGCGCGGCCATGAACGGCATCCTCGTCACCGGCCTCATGCGCTACGTGCTCTTCCTCGCCGTGCTGGGCGTCGTCGCGAGCGGCGTGGCGCTCGACACGGCCGGCAACCCCGGCGCGCAGGCCTTCCAGGCCGCCGCCGGCGACATCGGCTTCCGCGTCTTCGGCGTGGTGTTCTGGGCCGCCGCCATCACCAGCGTCATCGGCGCCGCGTACACGTCGAGCTCGTTCTTCGCCGTGTTCTTCCGCGACATCCAGCAGCGCGGCCGCAACTTCATCACCATCGGCTTCATCGCGGTCTCGCTCGCGCTGTTCCTGGTCTGGGGCGCCGCCCCGCGAACATCCTGGTCTTCGTGGGCGGCTTCAACGGCCTCGTGCTGCCCATCGGGCTGGCGATCTTCATGTTCATCGGGTGGTTCCGCAAGGACCTGCTCGGCACCTACCGCTACCCGAAGTGGCTGCTGATCATCGGGACGCTGGCCACGCTGCTGAGCTTCTACATGGGCGCCCTCTCCATCCGCCCGATCTTCAGCCTGGTGCTCGGCTGATCGACCACCCACGACAGGAGGGGCGCACATGACCGCCATCGACCTCAACAGCGACATCGGCGAGGGCTTCGGACGGTGGACGCTCGGCGACGACGCGGCCATGCTCCGCATCGTGTCGAGCGCCAACATCGCCTGCGGCTTCCATGCCGGCGATCCCCGCGCCATCCGCTCGACCGCCGCGATCGCCGCCGAGCGCGGCGTCGCGATCGGCGCGCACGTCGGCTACCGTGACCTGGCCGGCTTCGGCCGCCGCGACCTCGACGTCGCCAGCGACGACCTGGTGCCCGACGTGATCTACCAGATCGGGGCGCTGCAGGCGCTGGCCGCCTCGGTCGGCGGGCGCGTCTCGTACGTCAAGCCGCACGGCGCGCTCTACAACCGCATCGCCCACGACGAGCGGCAGGCCGCCGACGTCGTGCGCGCCGTGCGCGAGGTCGATCCGACGCTGACGCTGCTCGGCCTGCCGGGCAGCGTCGTGCTGCGGCTCGCCGAGGAGGCCGGCCTGCCCACGGCGCGCGAGGCGTTCGCCGACCGCGCCTACACGCCCGAGGGCCGACTCGTCTCGCGCCGCGAGTCGGGCAGCGTGCTGCACGACGCGGACACGGTGGCCGAGCGGATGCTGCGCCTCGTCGAGACCGGCGAGCTGGTCGCCGTCGACGGCTCGGTGATCCGCTTCGAGGCCGACTCGATCTGCGTGCACGGCGACAGCCCCAGCGCCGAGGCGATGGCCCTGGCGGTGCGCGAGCGGCTGGTGGCGGCGGGCGTGCAGCTCGCTCCGTTCGCGGCGCGCTGATGGACGTCCCGGTGGCGGCCGCGCGGCGCGTGCTGCCCGCCGGCGACCGCGCCGTGCTCGTGGAGCTGCCCGACCTCGCCGCCGCGCTCGGCCTGCACGCCCGCCTGGAGGCGCTGCAGATGCCGGGCCTGGAGCAGCTGCTGCCCGCCGCACGCACGCTGCTCGTCGGCTTCGACCCGCGCCGCATCCGACGCGGCGAGCTGCTGGAGCGCCTCGATGCAGTGAGCGCTGCGCCCGTCGACCGCGCCGACGGCGCCGTCGTCGAGGTGCCCACCGTCTACGACGGCGAGGACCTCGCCGAGATGGCCGAGCTGCTCGGCATGAGCCCCGAGGCGCTCGCCCGCCGCCACAGCGGCACCGACTGGACGGCGGGCTTCGCCGGCTTCGCGCCCGGCTTCGTGTACCTGGTGGACGGCGACCCCGTCTTCGACGTGCCGCGGCGCAGTACCCCGCGCACCCGCATCCCGGCCGGCTCGGTCGCGCTCGCCGGCCGCTGGAGCGGCGTCTACCCGCGCGAGAGCCCCGGCGGCTGGCAGCTGATCGGGCGCACCCCGCTGCGGATGTGGGATGCGGCCCGCGAGGCGCCCGCCGCCATCCGCCCCGGCGACCGGGTGCGCTTCGTGCCGGCCCGCGACGAACCCCTGCGGGCCGCCGCTCCGGTCGCCGCGCCCCTGCAGCAGGACGGCCCGGCGCTCGTCGTCGAGCGCCCCGGCCTGCGCACCCTCGTGCAGGATGCGGGCCGCCCCGGCCTCGAGGCGCTCGGCGTCGCCGCCAGCGGCGCGCTCGACGGACCGGCCATGCGGCTCGCGAACCGCCTTGTCGGCAACCCGCCCGGCGCGGCCGTGCTCGAGATCCCCCTGGGCGGCGTGCGCCTTCGGGCCCGCGGCCCGCTGGTCGTGGCCGTCACCGGCGCCCGCCTGCCCATCGCGGTGCTGCGCGGCGAGCGGCGGCGCGAGGTGCTCGACCAGCGCGCCGTCGCACTCGACGACGATGACGTGCTCGAGCTGGGCGAGCCCGCCGCCGGCCGGCTCGCGGTGCTCGCCCTGCGCGGCGGCATCGGCGTGCCCGCCGTGCTCGGCAGCCGCGCCACCGACACCCTCGCAGGCCTCGGCCCCGACCCGGTCGTGGCGGGCGACGCGCTGCCCGTCGGCGCGGAGCCCGTCGGCTGCACTGCGGGTCCCGAGCCGTGGCCCGCCGACCCCGACGAGGAGCTGCGCGTACCCGTCCTGCTCGGCCCGCGCGACGACTGGTTCGACACCGCCTCGCTCGAGCGTCTCGTCGAGCAGCCCTGGACGATCACGCCGCTCGCCGACCGCGTCGGGCTGCGGCTCGAGGGCGCCGAGCCGCTGTCGCGCGCCGTGGACGGCGAGCTGCCGAGCGAGGGGGCCGCGACCGGCTCCGTGCAGGTGCCGCCATCCGGCCAGCCGATGATCTTCCTGGCCGACCATCCCAGCACCGGCGGCTACCCGATCGTCGCGGTCGTGCGCGAGGTCGCGCTGGCCTCGCTCGCGCAGGCCCGGCCGGGCACGCGCATCCGCTTCGTCATCGATCCCCCGCCGCGCTGAGCGGCACCCCACCCGCACCACCACCGGAAGGACGCTCATGCAGCGCATCCTCATCGCCAACCGCGGCGAGATCGCCGTGCGCATCGCGCGCGCCTGCGCCGACACCGGCCGCACCGCGATCGCCGTCTACGCCGACCAGGACGCGGACGCGCCGCACGTGCGCCTCGCCGACGAGGCCGTCGCCCTCGAGGGCACGACGGGCACCGAGACGTACCTCGACATCGACAAGCTCGTCGCCGCGGCCGTCGCCGCCGGTGCCGACGGGGTGCACCCCGGCTACGGCTTCCGCTCCGAGAGCGCCGAGTTCGCCCGCGCCGTGCAGGCCGCCGGCCTCGTGTGGATCGGCCCGTCGCCGGAGGCCATCGAGGCGCTCGGCGACAAGGTCAGCGCGCGCCGCATCGCCGAGCGGGTCGGCGCCCCCTTCGTCGCCGGCACCCCCGGCCCGGTCGACTCGGCGGCGGAGGCGGAGGCCTTCGCCGCGGAGCACGGCCTGCCGGTCGCGATCAAGGCGGCGCACGGCGGCGGGGGCCGCGGCATGCGCGTCGCCTGGCGCGCCGAGGAGGTCGCCGAGCGCTTCGACGAGGCCCGGCGCGAGGCCCAGCAGGCCTTCGGCCGGCCCGAGTGCTTCGTCGAGCGCTTCCTCGACCGCCCCCGCCACGTCGAGGTGCAGGTGCTGGCGGATGCGCACGGCACCGTGCTCGCGCTCGGCACCCGCGACTGCTCGCTGCAGCGCCGCAACCAGAAGCTGGTCGAGGAGGCACCCGCGCCGTTCCTCACCGACGCGCAGCGGGACCGCCTGCTCGGCGCCGCCGCGGACATCTGCCGCGAGGCCGGCTACGTCGGCGCCGGCACGGTCGAGTTCCTGCTCGGCCCCGACGGCGAGCTGTCGTTCCTCGAGGTGAACACCCGCCTGCAGGTCGAGCACCCGGTCACCGAGGAGACGAGCGGCCTCGACCTGGTCGCCTGGCAGCTGCGCATCGCCGAGGGCGAGGCCCTCGACCCCGACCTCGTGCGCGCGCCGCACGGCCATGCCATCGAGTTCCGCATCAACGCCGAGGACCCGGGCCGCGGCTTCCTGCCCTCCCCCGGCCTCGTCGAGCGCTTCCACGCGCCGTCGGGCCCCGGCGTGCGGGTCGACGCGGGCGTCACCGACGGCACCGTCGTGCCCGACGCCTTCGACTCGCTCATCGCCAAGCTCGTCGTCTGGGGTCCCGACCGCGCGACCGCGCTCGCCCGCAGCCGCCGCGCGCTCGCCGAGCTGCGCATCGACGGCGTGCCCACCGTGCTGCCGTTCCATCGCGCCGTCGTCGACGACCCCGCCTTCGCGGGAGCGGATGCGCTGGCGGTGCACACGCGCTGGATCGAGACCGAGATGGACTGGGCCGCCGAGCCGCAGCCCGCGTCCTTCCCGGCGGAGCCGCAGCTCGAGCGCACCTGGATCGAGATCGACGGACGCCGCGTGCGCCTCGGCCTGCCCGCGGGGCTCGCCCTCGGGGCGGCGACGGGGACAGCGCCGGCCGCGCCCGCATCGGCTGCGATCGCACCAGGGGCCGTGCTCGCGCCCTTCCCGGGCGTGCTGGCGCGCTGGCTCGTCGAGGACGGCGCGCAGGTCGCCGAGGGCGAGACGCTGCTCGTGCTCGAGGCGATGAAGATGGAGAGCCCGGTCACCGCCGCTGCGGGCGGCACGCTGACCCGGACGGCGGATGCGGGTGCGACGGTGCGCGCCGGCGAGGAGCTGGGGCGGATCGGCTGAGCCGCCGCGCGGGCCGGACGCCGCAGCGCCCGGCCCGCTCCGATCAGGCCCGTCGGCGGCGCAGGAGCAGCGCGGCACCGGCCAGCAGCATCGCCGCGCTGGCGGCGAGCAGCGGCGCGGTGGCCGCTCCCACGGCCGGCAGCGATTCGCCCGAGGCTTCGGCCGGTGCGGCGGGCTGCCCGCTCGAGGGCGCGGGCACGGGCGCCGGCGCCGCCTCGTCGTCGCCGGGCGTCAGCGCCGCCGCGGCCGCGAGGATCAGCTGCTGCGTCTGCTCGACGTTGGTGGCGCGGTTCGCCGCGAGATCCATGTAGTCGAGCACGGGCACGTGCAGGTGGCCGCCCGCGACCTCGTCGAGGCCGAGGCCGACACGCAGGCGGTTCACGCGGTACATGCTCTCGTTGGAGAGGTAGTCGCCGCCGCCGCCCGAGACGGCGAAGGCGCCGGCCGGCGGCGGGGTGGTGTCGGTGGTGCCGACCTCGACGAACGGAGTGCGGTCCTCGGCGAACGAGTAGGCGTGCCCGTGGTTGAGCTGCACGGCGAACGGCCCCGTGCCCGCCGCGAGCATCGCATCCGCCGGCAGCGTGGTCTCGATGAACTGCGCCCCGTCGACGGTCTGCGGCCAACCGGGGGCGTCGGGCGCCTCGCCTTCGAACTCCTCGTTCAGGTTGTCGGCGAAGCCGCCGCGCCAGATGCTCGCCCAGCGCTCGATGTCGTAGCCGCTGCGGCCCTGGCTGATCGTCATGGCCATCTGCGGGGCGGCGTCGCCGGCTTGCAGCTGCGGGCCGTAGGCGTCCTCGACGATGCCGCCGTCGAAGCGCGACCACGTGACCGGCAGCACGACGGCCTGGATCTGCACCGGCCCCGCATCCGTCTCGATGATCCGGCCGGAGAGCGACAGCGCGGCGGCGCCGGACGGGTTGGACCGCTCGAGCAGGTCGTCGAGCTGGAACGGGTCGAAGCCGCTGATCATCACCTTGGTGACGCCCGGGTCGGCGTCGAAGCCGAGCTCGTCGAGGCCGCGGGAGGCCTCCTCGAGCACCTGCAGCAGGTCCGTGAGCCGCTGCTGGTCGACGCCGCCGGAGGCGGCCCAGGCCTTGAGGTCCTCGCGCAGCGCGAGGCGGGCCCAGTAGAGCCCGCGGTCCTCGTAGCGGATCGCCGCATCCGCATCCTGCGCGTGCTCGAGCGCACCGCTCCAGAGCTCCCGACCGGTGCTGCGCACGAGCTCGTCGACCGACGCCGGCTCGGCCGCGGCGAGCGCCGCGGCGAAGCCGTCGACCGTGCCGGCGAGCCCGGTCCCGTCGATCATCCGCTGCGAGAAGGGCTCCGAGTCCCGCGGCCGGACGAGGGGCAGGCGCTGCTCTTCGACATCGGCTCCGGTCGTCTCGAGCCTCGGCGACGGGGCGGCCTGCGCCGGGGCTGCGAGGCCGGCCACCAGCAGGGCTCCGGCCCCCAGGGCGATGAGCGGACGGGTGGCGGAGCGAGCGGGCATCGATGTCCTCACGATCGTGACGGCGGCCGTCGGGGCCGCCGCGGGGCGTCCTCCGACCCTATCGACGGTGACCCCCGAACAGGTCACGCCGTGTTGCGATCGTGTGAACTTCGCGTCAGCCGGACGGGGCGTCGGCGGAGGAGCCACGGTGCGTCCGGGCTCACGCCTTCCTGGGCGCGAGCCCGCCGCTGCGAGCGCCGCGGGTGATGCCGCGCAGCATGGAGGCATGGTCCGCACGCCCCGCGAGTCGAAGCCCTGCGCCCACTGCGGCCGCCCCTTCGAGAACCGCAAGCGCTGGGACGGCCGCGAGCAGTGGGACGCCGTGCGCTACTGCTCGCGCGCCTGCCGGTCGGCGGCCGCCCGCGAGCGGCGGCGTGCATGACGAACGCCGCCCTCATCCTGGCCACGCAGCTCTTCGAGCGGCACCCCGCGCTCGACGACCCCGATATCGACGAGATCCTCGTCGTCGAGTCCGCCGCCCGCTTCGAGAAGCTGCCGTACCACCAGCACAAGATCGTGCTGCTGCTGGCCGGCCTGCGCCAGCTCGTCGCGAGACTCGACGCCGACGGCCGCACGGTGCGCGTCGTGCGACTCGACGAGGAGCTCGGCTTCGCCGCCGGCGTCGAGCACCTCGTGCGCGAGCACGGCATCGACGGCCTCGCCTGGATGAGCGCGACCGATCGTGGGGTCGACGAGCGGATGCGGCGCCTCTGCGAGCGCCTCGGCATCCGCTCCAAGGTCTACCGCGACGCCCTGTTCCTCACGCCGGCGGAGCTCGCCGACGCGTGGTTCGCCGAGCATCCGACGCCGATCATGGAGGACTTCTACCGCTGGCAGCGCCGCCGCACCGGCATCCTCATGCACGGCGAGCGGCCGGCCGGCGGGCAGTGGAACTTCGACCACGACAACCGCGAGCCGCTGCCGAAGGGCGGCCTCGACGTGCCGCCGCTGCCCGAGCTCGAGCCGGATGCGATCACGGCGGCGGTCATCGACGAGGTCGCCGCGCGCTTCGCCGACCACCCCGGCGACGCCCGCGACTTCAACCTGCCGGTGACCCCGGCCGACGCCCGCGACTGGCTGCGGGTGTTCGTCGCCGAGCGGCTCGGCGACTTCGGCCGCTACGAGGACGCGATGGCCGCCGACGAGCCCCACCTGTTCCACTCCGTGCTCACGCCGATGCTCAACATCGGCCTCGTGACCGTCGACGAGGTGCTCGAGGCGGTGCTCGACGCCGAGGACGCGCCGATCAACTCGGTCGAGGGCTTCGTCCGGCAGGTGATCGGCTGGCGCGAGTACATGCGCGGCATGTACCGGGCGCATCCGTTCCTGGAATCGGTCAACGAGCTGGAGTTGGAACGCGAGCTGGAGCCCTGGTGGTACGACCTCGACGGCGTGCCCGACGACCTGCCGGTGCCGGTGCGCACCGTGCTCGAGCGCGTGCACCGGCACGGCTACGCGCACCACATCGAGCGGCTCATGGTGCTCGGCAACTGGTTCCTGCTGAGCGGCTACGCGCCGCGCTCGGTCAACGACTGGTTCCTCGCGCTGTTCGTCGACGCCTACGAGTGGGTCATGGTGCCGAACGTCATGGGCATGAGCCAGTACGCCGACGGCGGACTCGTCGGCACGAAGCCCTACGTCTCCGGCGGTGCCTACCTGCAGCGGATGGGACGCTGGTGGCCGAACGCGCAGGCGGCGAAGGACTCCCCGTTCACCGACGCCTACTGGGCCTTCCTCGAGCGGCACGAGGAGCGCCTCGCCGAGAACCACCGCATGGCGAGGCCGCTCGCGTCGATGCGCAAGCGCCGCGACGGTTAGCGGTCGGCGTCGGTGATCGTCGCCTCGTCGAGCAGATACCCGTCCTCGGCGGCGATGTCGATGACGGGCCGGTTCTCCGGGTCCTGCCGTTCCAGCTCGGCGACGACGGCGCGCAGGTGCCGCGCCGCATCGAGCAGACCGAGGTCCTCCAGCGCCTCCAGCACGGGGGCGACGTCGCCACCGCGCAGTTCGATCGCGGCGAGCATGCCCTCGCGCACGACGTCCCGGTGGAAGCCCAGCACGGTGGTCTCGGCCGGTTCGCGCATCCCCGCAGCGTAGCGAGCAGATGCGGGCGGGCGCTGCCCGCATCCGCTCGTCGAACATGGACGCGAGGTGGGAAGGTGTGCAGGGATTGGCCCCGTTCGAGGCGCATCGGCACGATTGGAGGTTATGGACGAACCCGAGAAGACCCAGAGTCCCGCCCCGGACGGCCCACCACCGAAGCGCCACCCCGCGAACCGCGCCGGTAAGGGCGCCCGGCGCATCGCCAAGGAGCTCGTCGACCCCGCGCCCGACGGTATCCACCCCGCGCTGATCCCCGGTCTCGGCGTGGAGCAAACCAACCGGGTCTTCCGCACCGACCGCGTCGTGTTCACCGTGGCGCTCCTCTTCACCGTCGGCTTCATCACCTGGGGCATCGTCGCCGGCGACAGCCTGGCGTCCTTCGCCAGCGGCGCGCTCGACTGGGTCATCACCTACACGGGGTGGTTCTTCACCTCGATCGCGACCGTGGTGCTCGTCTTCATGCTCTGGGTCGGCTTCGGTCGCTTCGGGCGCATCCGCCTCGGCACCGACGACGAGAAGCCCGAGTTCTCGATGTTCTCGTGGATCTCGATGCTCTTCGCCGCCGGCATGGGCATCGGGCTCGTCTTCTGGGGCGCCGCCGAGCCGCTCACCTTCTTCGAGTCGCCGCCGCCCGGCAGCGCCGAGGCCGGCACGGTCGAGGCGATGCACACCGCGCTCACGCAGGTGCTCTACCACTGGGGCCCGCAGGCGTGGGCCTTCTACGCGCTCATCGGTGGCGCGATCGCGTACGGCGCGTACCGTCGTGGACGTCTGCCGCTGATCTCGTCGATCTTCGCCCCGCTGCTCGGCGAGCACCGCACCAGCGGCCCGATCGGCAAGACGATCGACATCTTCGCCATCATCGTCACCCTCTTCGGCACCGCCGCGTCGCTCGGTCTCGGCGCGCTGCAGATCGGCCACGGCGTCGAGATCATCGCCGGTGTCGGACCGGTCGGCAACGGGCTGCTCATCGGCGTCATCACCGTGCTGACGATCGCGTTCATCATCTCGGCGGTCTCGGGCGTCTCCCGCGGCATCCGCGCGCTGTCGAACATCAACGCCGCGGTCGCGATGCTGCTCGCCCTGTTCGTCTTCTTCGTGGGTCCGACCATGCTGATCCTGCAGGTCATCCCCTCCGTCGCGGCGCAGTTCGTCGGCGACCTGCCGCAGATGATCGCCCGCTCGGGGTCGCAGGGCGAGGAGGCGCAGGCGTTCCTGTCGGCCTGGACGATCTTCTACTGGGCCTGGTGGATCAGCTGGTCCCCCTTCGTCGGCATGTTCATCGCGAAGGTCTCGCGCGGACGCACCCTGCGCCAGTTCGTCTCGGTCGTCGTCATCGTGCCGTCGGCGGTCTCGTTCCTGTGGTTCGCCATCTTCGGCACGACCGCGATCGACGACCAGATGAACGGCGCGAACCTGCCCGTGAGCCCCTCCGAGGAGGTGCTCTTCAACGTGCTCGCCGATCTGCCGCTCGCCGGCATCACCACGGTCATCGCGGCGGTGCTGGTGGCGATCTTCTTCGTCACCGGGGCGGACTCCGCCTCGCTCGTGATGGGCACGCTCTCGCAGCAGGGCAAGCCCGATCCGTCGCGCTGGGTCACCATCGTCTGGGGCACCCTGGTCGGCGCGATCGCGGCGGTGCTGCTCGTCGCCGGCGGCGAGGAGGGCGGCGGACTGCAGGCCCTGCAGAACGTGACGATCGTCGCCGCGCTGCCGTTCGCGATCATCATGGCCTTCATGATGATCGCCTTCACGAAGGACCTGCGCAGCGATCCGCTCATCATGCGCGACGCCTACGCGGAGCGCGCGGTGCGCCACTCGGTGCGCGTCGGCCTCGAGGAGCACGGCGACGACTTCGCCCTGGCCGCCGTCAAGTACGACCACTCGCAGGACGACCTCGCCTGGGTCGAGCCGAAGGTCGACGAGGCGCTCGTGGAGACCTACACGGCGGCGATCGACGTGATCGAGCCGGCGGACGACTCGGGCGCGGAGGCACCCGTCGACGCGACGGAACCGGCGGAGACCACGGGTACGACGATGGGCGGCGCCCCCGCGCAGCAGCCCGCCGCGCCGCCCAAGGTGCACGGACGCCGCTCCGCTTCGGCGATCGAGCCGAGCACCGGGGCGATCGGCCTGCCCGGACGGGCCGACGCCGACCGCAGCGCGGCCGAGGGCGCGGCTCCCGGCGGCGTCTCCGACCCCGAGCTGCCGAAGCGGCGCGGGGAGCGCGACCCGGAGTGATCCGGGGCTCGATCCGCTCCGGCGGATGAGCGGCCGAGGGCGGTGCGACGACGGTCGCGCCGCCCTCCGTCGTCCGCGCCGGCGCGGAGCGGCACCGCCGCCGCCACGGCGCCGAGCACATCCCACGCACGACTCAGCAACGAAGCGACGACTCAGCACCGCATCCGACCCCGACTTGTCGTCACGACGCTGAGTCGCACCCGCGAGGCGCGGCGCGGCGCGGCGCGGCGCGGCGCGGCGCGGCGCGGCGCGGCGCGGCGCGGAACCGCACCGCTGCCACGGCCGACGCGCATGAGCGGATGCGAGGATCGCCCCATGCGCGCATCCACCGCCCTGCTCGCCGGGCTCCTCGGCGCGGCCGGCGCCCTGCACCTGGCCAAGCCGTCCGTCTACGAGCGCGTGGTGCCGGGCTGGGTGCCGGGCACGCCGCGCCAGGTCGTGCTCGTCAGCGGCGCGGCCGAGGCGGCGCTCGGCGCCGCGCTGCTGCCGCGCCGCACCCGCAGGCTCGCGGCCTGGGGCGCCGTGGCCCTCTTCGTCGCCGTGTTCCCGGCCAACGTCAAGCAATTCCGGCGCGCGAGCCGCCGCCCGGGCGCCGAGCGCTGGATCACGGCGGCGCGCCTGCCGCTGCAGCTGCCGCTCGTGTGGTGGGCCGCGCGAGTGGCATGCCGCGTCGACTGAGGAGAGGCCGTCACCGCCGGTCGAGGGCGGCCCGGCAGCTCATGATGGCGGTCTGCGCCATGCCCCGACCCTAGCCGCGCAGCGCCGCCGCCTCGCTGCGCCAGCGCGCGAGCTGCGCCCACGGGTCGTCGACGCCGGCCCGCAGCGACGCGAGGTGCGCCGCGAGCTCCGGCGACGGCGCGAACCACTCGGTGCCGGCATGCCGGGTGCGCGCGAACTGGGCGTGGCGCATCCGCTCGCGCAGGCGGTCGCCGCGCTCGAGAGCCACGAGCTCGTGGTGCCGGATCGCGGCGAGGCGCTGGCGCAGGTTGGCGGTGGTGCCGATCTTGAAGCGCTCGTCGAAGCGCAGGTAGTAGACGACGTCGACGCGCGGCGGCGGCAGGTCGGCGTCGGGTTGCTCGCCGTGCCGCCACTCGCACTGCGCGCAGAGCCAGCCGCTCGGGTAGCGCACGCCGAGGCGCGAGGCGCAGGCCGGGCACGGGGAGGGCAGCACGTCCTCGCATCCGCTCGCCGCCGCGGAGTCGGCCGCCAGCGCCAGGTGATCGGCGCACAGCGCGACGAGCGCGCCGGTCGCGGCCGGCTCGCCGCAGTCGGGCACGAGGCAGTCGGGCACGAGGCGGAGCGGATGCACGCAGCGAGGCTACGCGCGGCCCCCGACACGCGGGCGGCCCGCCGCGCTCAGGTCAGCAGCGACATGCCCGTGCGCTCGGGGGCGACGTCCGCGAAGCCGCGCGACTCGTAGAGCCTGCGCCCGGGTGGGTCGGCGGTGAGGGTCACATAGGCGCCCGGCTCCGCGTGCTCGCGGATCGCCGCGAGCAGCGCATCGAGCACCGCGGCGCCGAGACCGCGACCCTGGTGCTCGGGGAACGTGGCCATGTCGGCGACCAGGAAGTACCAGCCGCCGTCACCGACGATGCGCCCCATCGCGACGATGCCGCCGTCGGGGCCCGTCACCGTGCGGAAGGTCCAGGAGTTCGCGATGGCGCCGCGCGCCTGGCCCTCGCTCTTCGGCGAGAGGCCGGACCGCTCGCGCAGCGCCCGGTACTCGGCGGTGGTGGGGGCCGCGTCCTGCAGCCGGTAGCCGTCGGGGAGTCCGCTCATGCCGGCCATGCTCGCCGGGCCGGGCGCGGGCCGCAACTCAGCCGGCGACCCCGTACCCGCCGGCCTCGCGCTCGGTCTCGTAGGCGCTGCGCCGCGGGGAGACGCGCACGATCACCGAGGCGGTCACGCGCTTGCGCTGGCCCAACGGTTCGACCGCGTACTCGGAGCAGCGCTCGAGCTCGCTGCGATCGAGCACCGCGTCCGCGACCTGCTCGCGCGGGCCGACGGCATCGGTGATGGTGCGCCCGAGCACCACCTGATGGGCGTCGAAGATCTCCACCACGGTCATGCCCTGCTGCGGACCATCGTCGAGCAGGTACGCGGAGACGACGTCCGCGGCGATGGCGTCTTCCCGGTTGAGCTGGAGCACGGAGGGGATGCCGGTCATACCCCTTCCTATCCCCCGGCCGTGGGTCGCGTCGACCCGGAACGCGCTCAGCGGATGCTCAGCCGGCGAGCAGGCGCTCCAGGTCGTCGAGCACGGTCATGCCACCGAGCGGACCGACCCCGGTGATCCAGAACGACTGGTCGACGAGGTGCAGCTCGGGGAACGCCGCGGCGTTGTCGGCGATGACGCGCGGCAGCGTGGCGGGGTCGTCGACGTCGGTGGTCGTCACCAGCACCAGGTCGGCGGAGGCGTCGAGCACGTTCTCGGGCGAGACGTCGAGCGAGATGTCCTCCCACGCGCGCTCCGGCGTCGTGAAGCCGGCGCACTCGAGGGCGCTGCCCGCGAAGGAGTCGGGGCCGTAGAGGGTGAGGATGCCGTCGCGCGGCCGCACGAGCTGCGCCGTCGAGCCCGCCGTGTCGAACTGCTCGGCGATCTTCGCGCAGCGCGCCTCGTAGTCGGCGAGCAGCCGGTCGGCGCCCTCGGCGTCGCCGAGCGCCTCGGCGACGAGCGCGACGTTCTGCTGCCACGGGTCGGTCTGGGTGGCCATGTAGACCGTCGGCGCGATGGTCTCGAGCTGGTCGAAGAGAGCCGCGTGGCGCGACTCGGTGCCGATGATGAGGTCGGGCTCGAGCGCCGCGATCGCCTCGACGCTCGGCTCCATCACGGTGCCCACGCTCTCGATGCCGGCCGCCGCCTCGCCGAGGTAGGCCGGGATGCCCGCTGCATCGCTCAGCACCGCGGCGCCGACCGGCGTCACCCCCAGGGCCACCGCGGTGTCGAGCTGCACGGGTTCGAGCACGACGACCCGCTGCGGCGCCTCGGGCACCTCGGCGGTGCCGCGGGCGTGCTCGACGCTGCGGGTGGCGTCGTCGGCGGGCTCACCCGTCTCGGCGGCGGGCGTCGATGCGCAGCCGGCCGCGGCGAGCAGGGCGGTGAGGGCGAGTGCGGCGACGGCGCCGCGGGCTGGGGTGAGGCTCGGCATGCTGCTCCAGGGGTCGCGCCACCCGTTCGAGGGCAGCTGGTCAGGACAGCCTATCCTCACCTCAGTCGACGCGCGCCCGGTCGTTCCAGTAGCCCTGCGCGTGCACGTGGTCCGAGCGGATGCCCGCATCCGTCAGCAGCGAGCGGATGCGTGCCACGCGCCCCGTCTCCGTCGCCGCCCACGCGTGGAAACGGTGCCCGAGCGCGACCGCATCCGCCGCGTGCTCCCGCACCCAGTCGGCGACGCCGCCCTCGAGGGCCGCACCGCCCGGGCGGCCGGGTGCGCGCATCCGCACGTCGAGGTGCGCGCCGGCCAGGAACGGTTCGACGAGCGCGGCGTCGACGCGGTCGCCCGCCTCGAGCACGACGTCGACGCGGAACGTCGGATCGAGGCTGCGCAGGATCCCGGCGATCGCCGGGTAGGCGGTCTCGTCGCCGGCCAGCAGCATCCGCTCGGCCGCACCGGGCCGCCATTGCACGCCGTGCAGGCGGGGGTCGCGTCGCGCGTCCGGGGCCGAGAGCAGCAGCCGGTCGCCGGGTCGGGCCGAGAGCGCCCAGGCACTGGCCGGCCCGGGCGAGGCGTGCACGTAGACGTCGACATCGAGCTCCCCGAGGTGCGGGCGCGCCTCGCCGACGGTGTAGCTGCGCAGCACCGGCCGCGTGGCGGCGTCGAGCGCGCGCCAGCGCCGGCGCCACTCGAGCTCGGGCAGCATCGGTGCGAGCAGCTCGGCGGGGTACGCGCCCTGCGGGATGAGCAGCTTCATCCGCTGGTCGAGCCCGCGCGCCGGCAGGTGGCGCAGCTCGGGGCCCTGCAGCGCGAGGCGCACGAAACCGGGCGTGACGCGCTCGGCGCTGCGCACGATCGTCGTGACGAGCGCGTTCGGTGAGCCGGTGTGAAGCACCGGCCCACCGTAGCGGCGGATCAGCCGAGCGCGGGCTGCGCGGTCCAGGACGTCAGGCCTCCGTCGACCGGCAGGGTGACGCCGCTGATGTAGGAGGCATCGTCACTGGCGAGGAAGAGGATGCTGGCCGCGATCTCCTCCGACTGCCCGACCCGGCCGAGCGGGATGCGCTCGGCGTAGGTGTCGCGCACCTGCTCGCTGGCGTCGAGCACCGGCTGCAGCAGCGGCGTGGCGACGGGTCCGGGCGCGACGGCGTTCACGCGCACGCCCTGGTGGCCGTAGTCCACCGCCATGCTGCGGGTGAGGTTGACGACCGCGCCCTTCGCGGCGTTGTAGGCGGCCATCGCCGAGTCGCCGCCGAGACCGGAGATGGATGCGGTGCTGACGATCGAGCCCTTGCTCGCCACGAGATGCGGCAGGGCCGCGCGCGCCGTGTGGAAGACGCCGTCGAGGTCGACGGAGAGCACCCGTCGCCAGGTGGCGTCGTCGGTGTCGCCGACCGCGCCCCCGGCGCCGATCCCGGCGTTGGCGACGAGCACGTCGAGCTTGCCGTGGCGGTCGACCACCTCGGCGACGGCGGCGTCGACCGCGGCGGCGTCGGTGACGTCGAGCACGACCGTGTGCAGCCGGTCGCTCGGATGCGCGTCGGCGAACGCGGCGATGCTGCGCTCCGAGACGTCGGCCGCCACGACCGTGGCGCCCTCCTCCAGCAGGCGAGCGCTCGCCGCTCCGCCAATGCCGGAGACCCCTCCGGTCACGAACACGACCTTGCCGTCGAACCGTCCTTCGAATGCAGTCATGGCTGCCCTCCTCGTCGAATGCTGCCGAGCCGAGTGCCGGCACCCGGAGCCTAGGGCAAGTATCTGACTGCTGTCAGACAGTTCCCTCGTGCGCACGGAACCAGAAGGAGGGCGACGCCGCCAGGATGAGGCGCACCCCGCGCTCCACATCGGGCTCGGGCCCCTGCACCCAGCGCTCGATCGCGCCGACCGTGCCGGCCGCCGCGTAGCCGGCGACGAGCGCGAGCGCCTCGTCGTCGTCCGCGTCGACGCCCACGGGCAACGTGCCGGGGTGCCGACGCAGGTGCGCCACGAGCACCTCGACGATCGACGACTCGAGCGCGGAGCGCAGGGGCGCCAGCAGCACGGGGTCGATCGCCGCGCGGTAGACGTCCCGGTGCTGCAGCACGTGCTCGAGCACGGCGCGCTCCGCGCGGGGGAAGCCGCCCTCGGCGCTCACCCCGCCGTCCGGATCCTGATGCAGGACCGCAGCGGCCTCGAAGCGCTCGCCCAGCGCCGCGACGAGCAGCGCCACCGGCGACTCGGCGTGCCGGTAGAAGGTGTCACGGGTGACGCCGGCGGCCCTGCAGAGCTCGGCGACCGTGATCGACTCCGCCGAGCGGCCGGCGGCGAGCTCGAGCACGGCGGCGCGCAGCCGCTGACGCGAGCGCAGGTAGCGCGGGTCCAGGCTCACGACGCCTCCCCCGCCATCGCTCGCAGGGCCGCGAGGTGGCCGTCGAACGCGCGACGGCCCTGCGGCGTGAGCTTGACCGTGGTGGTGCGGCGCGCATCCGCTCGACCCGGCGAAGCCTGCTTGCTGGTGCTCACGTAGCCGAGCTCGACGAGATTGCGCACGGTCTTCGACAGGTTGGCCTCGCTGAGCTCGAGCGTGGCGGCGATGGCCGCGAAGTCGGCGTCGTCGAGCGGGCGCAGCATGGCGCAGAGGCGGAGGCGGGTCGGCGCGTGGATGGCCTCGTCGAAGCGGGGTTCAGCGGGCACGGGAGGTGCCCATGCTGCCGAGACGGTCCAGCGCGATACAGCAAGCGAGCGTCGTCACGAATGCGATCGCAGGGAACCACACGGCGATCGAGGCGAAACCGAAGCGCTCGGAGACGAGCGAAGCCAGGTACAGGCCGACCATCACGGACAGCATCACGGCAGTCGTGAGGATGGTGGCGGCATCACGTTGCATCCGCGGGGCGAGGCCGGTCAGCCGTCGGTGCAGGAAACCGAGTCCGCTGACCGCTCCGACCACCGCGAGCACGAGCCAGTACCCATCGAGGCCGACGTCAGCGCGCTCGATCGCAGGACTTGCGACGCAGAGCGCCACCATGAGCGACAGCGCCGGGTAGAACCACCAGCTCGCCGCCCGCACCCGCCGCCGCACCCGCCGCCGGTCGAGCTCGAGCGCGTCGAGCGCCTCCCGCGCGTCGCGGAACCCCGCCTCATCGCGCACGGCGCACCTCCTGCGCGAACACGCGGTCGTAGCCGACGACGCCGAGCGCCATGACCACGCCGGTGAGGGCGGCGAGCGCGACCGCCCAGCCGTGCAGCTCGAGGACCGAGAGCACGACCGTACCGCCGACGGCGGCGACGTGCAGCAGTCCGATCGCCACGAGCAGCAGCACTCCGAGAGGACCGGCCGGGCGGCCGATGGCCACGCCCGAACGTCGCCGGAACAGCGCCTCGACCGCGGTGAACACCACGGCCCCGGCGATGAACGGCACCCAGGCCCACTGCAGACCCGCTACGGGCGCGGCGACGAGCAGCGCCGAGCCGAAGCCCTGCGCGGGCGCCGCCCACCACGTCTCGGCGGTCATCCGCTCGCCGATCCGGCGCCGGTCCTCACCCAGGGCGGCCAGCGTCTCCCGGGCTCGTGCAGATTCGCTTTCCATGCGGTTGAGTCAATCACTTGCCACCGAGTTGAGCAACCCCTCGACGGCAGCACGAAGGCCGCGGCACCCGCCGCGGCCCTCGGAAGCGGCTTACGCCTGCACGTCCCCGCGCCAGGCGCCGTCCGGCGAACCCTGCGACTCGATGTACTCCTTGAAGTTCTTCAGGTCCTTCTTCACTGCGTGGTTGTCGGCGCCGAGCGCGCCGCCGAGCTTCTCGAGCAGGCCGGCGGCCTCCCAGTCGAGCTGCACGGTCACGCGCGTCTCGCTGTCGCTCAGCTTGTGGAAGGTCACGACGCCGGCGTGGTCGACCTCGCCGCCGGTGCTCGTCCAGGCGACCCGCTCATCCGGGTGCTGCTCGGTGATCTCGGCCTCGAAGGTCTTCTCGACCGGGCCGACCTTGACGGCCCAAACCGTGAGCACGTCGGTCGGCTGGGTGATGGACTCGACTTCGTCGAGGAAGCGCGGGAACTCCTCGAACTGCGTCCACTGGTTGTAGGCGACGTTCACGGGCACGTTCACGTCGATCGTCTCGATGACCTGGGGCATGATGCCTCCCTCGTTGCTTTGGGGCGGCGCACGATCGCGCGCTGCACGCAGAACGCTACGAGCGGATGCACGCCCCGCCGCATCCGCTCCGCCTGCGGTCAGCCCGTTGCCACCGAGCGCACGATGCGCACCGAGGTCGCGTTCAGCGGACGGCGCGGTCCCGCCCACAGCCGCCCGCGACCCGCCGCGATCGTCGGTCCGCATCCAGCCATCGCGACGATGCGGTCGAGGCGGGCGGCACTACCGTGAGCGGATGCCCCTGCCGAGCACCGTGCGCGACGTCGTCATCGACGCGCTGGCGTTCCGCATCCGCTCCAGCCCGGTACCGGCCGGCGCGGAGCACGCGCGCCCCGCGGTGCTGCTGCACGGGCTCGGCATGTCGCAGCGACCGCTCGCGCCGCTGCAGGACCGGCTCGCCCTGCGCCGCCCGGTGCACGTCGTCGAGCTGCCCGGCTTCGGCGGCCGCCCGGCACCGCTGGGCGACGTGCCCGTCGACTCGATGATCGCGGCCCTGGCTCGAGCGCTCGACCTGCTCGGGGTGCGCGACGCCGTGGTCGTCGGGCACTCGCTCGGCGCGCAGTGGGCCGTGGAGCTCGCGGCGCAGCGGCCCGGCCTGGCCTCGGCAGTCGTGCTCGTGAGCCCCGTCGTCGACGAACGGCGCACCTCGCGGGCGGCGCTCGCGCTCGCCATCCTCGCCGACTTCCTGCGCGAGCCGCCCTCGATCGTGACGATCATGGTCACCGATGTGCTGCGCACGGACCTGCGCTGGTTCTTCGCGCAGGCGGAGCGCATGCTGCGCTACCCCCTGCTCGAGCGCGTCGCCCAGCTCGACCCGCCGGTGCTGGTCGTGGGCGGCGCGCGCGATACGGTCGTGGGCCGCCCCTGGCTGCGCCGCCTGCGCGATGCGGCTCGGGGCCCGCTCGCCATCGTGCCGCGCGCCGCGCACAACCCGCAGTTCACGGCGCCCGGGGCCGTCGCCGACGCGATCGACCGCTTCCTGGAGCGGCGGCGGTGAGCGGGCCGCTGCGCCGGCTCGGTTGGTGGGCGGCCGACTACGCCTACGCGCTGCGCTGGCAGCTCGCCGCCGCACTCGACCGCACCGACCCGCAGCGCTACGCGACCGGGCCGCTGGCGCCCGTGGTGGTGCTGCCGGGGGTCTACGAGACCTGGCGGTTCCTGCATCCGCTCGTCCGCGCGCTGCACGAGCGCGGGCACCCGGTGCACGTCGTCACGGCGCTGCAGGGCAACCGCGCGCCCGTGCGCGACGGCGCCGCGCTCGTCGCCTCGGAGCTCGACCGGCTCGACCTGCAGCACGCGGTGATCGCCGCGCACAGCAAGGGCGGGCTGATCGGCAAGCAGGTCATGCTCTCCCCCGCGGGACGCCGGGTGCGCGGCATGGTCGCCGTGGCGACGCCGTTCGGCGGCTCGCGCTACGGGCGCTTCATGCCGGGAGCGACCCTGCGGGCGTTCTCCCCGCGCGACGCCACGATCGTCGCCCTGACGGGCTCGGCCGACGTCAACGCCCGCATCGTGTCGGTCTACCCCGCCTTCGACCCGCACATCCCCGAGGGCAGCGAGCTGGCCGGCGCCAAGAACGTGCCTCTCGCGACCGGCGGGCACTTCCGTGTGCTCGCCGACCCCCGCGTCATCGCCGAGGTGGCCGCGCTCGCCGAGTGAGCGAGCGGACCGGATGCGCTCAGGCCGCAGCCGTCGCCGCCTGCCGGCGGCGCACCAGCAGCCACGCCGCTCCGCCGACCGCCGCCACGGCGGCCACCGCGGCGAAGAACGGCCAGCCGAGGTGGAAGCCGTAGGCGCCGATCGCCACGAAGACGACCGTGCCGGGGATCGTGCCGATGAGCGTGCCGAGCGCGTAGTCGCGCCGGCTCACCCGGGTGAGGCCGGCGCTGTAGTTGATGACCGTGAACGGGAGCACGGGGATGAGCCGCAGCAGGATGAGGGCCTTCAAGCCGTGGTCGCTGAGCGCCTCGTCCGCGCGCCGGAGGTGGTCGCCCATGATGCGCCGCAGCAGGTCCTGCCCGAGCCCTCGACCGATGAAGAAGGCGAGCGCCGCGCCGAGCATCGAGGCCACCGTGACGAGCAGCACGCCCAGCCCCAGGCCCCAGACGAGACCGGCGGCGATGCTCACCACGCTCTTCGGGATCGGCACCAGGCTCGCGAGCCCGTAGCCGACTACGAAGACCAGCCCGCCCCAGAACCCGAACGCGGCGACCATGTCGCGGATCTCGTCGACCGTCGGCACGGGCAGCACCAGCCAGAACACCACGACGACGACGAGCAGCACCACGACGGCCGCGCCCTGCAGCACGGTCGTGCGGCGGCTGCGACGGTCGCGGTCGCGATCGTGCTGGTCGGTGGTCTCGGTGCTGATGGCGGCGGCTCTCGTTCAGGGGACGCCCGATGGTACCGCCGCGCCGACCGCACCGGAGCGCGCCGGTTCAGGAGCGGGGCACGCCGTTGCTGGCGTAGACGGTCACCGGCGTGCCTTCCGGCGCCGACGACCCCGCCGCCGGGTTCGTGAAGGAGATGCGCCCCGCCGAGTAGCCCGAGTTCACCGGCTCGCCGACGACCATCGAGAAGCCGAGGCTGTCGAGCAGCGGACCCGCCTCGTCGGCGGTGAGGCCGGCCAGGTCGGGCACGACGCCCTGCTGCAGCTCGGGGCCTGCGGGCGCCCCCGGCTGCGCGCTCTGCACGACGCGCGGACCCGCCGCCGGCCAAGCGTCGCCGCCGAAGCGCTCGTTCGAGTAGCTCAGCATGTCCCGCGAGAAGTAGTGCGAGACCAGTCGCGCCGACGATCCGTTGATCGACGCCCGCGACAGGTTCTGGCCGTTCTCGCCGCCGGTGACGTTGCCGACCCACGATGCGGTGGCCATCTTGGAGCTCGCCGCGGCGATCCACGACTGGCGGTAGTCGTCGGCGGTGCCGGTCTTGGCGAACACCGGGGTGCCGCCCGACGGACGGGCCTGGCGGCCGGTGCCGTTGTAGACGTCCTGCAGCGCGCCGATCGCCACGTCGGCGACCTGCGGGTCGAAGGCCTGGCGGCAGTTCGCATCCGGCCGCTCGATCTCCTCGCCGTCGCGCTCGACGCGGTCGATGATGATCGGGTCGCAGTACCGCCCCTCGGCGGCGATGCCGGCGAAGGCCGCGGCGAGGGTGAGCGGCGCGATCTCGTTGGTGCCGAGGATGGTCGGGGCGTAGAACTCGAGGTCCCGTCCGTCGGCGCGGTGCACGCCGAGCGACTGCGCCATGTCGCGGATGCCGCAGAGGTCGAGCTGCTCGGCCATCGCCGCGTAGCCGGTGTTCGACGAGTTGGTCGTGGCGTAGCGCACGTTCATGCGGTCGGGCTGGGTCGTGAAGTTCTTCGGGTCCCAGGGTTCCATGCTGCCCGGCTGGCAGCTGGCGTGGAAGTCCGTGAACGCGCGGCGCCGGGAGTCGAGGTTGTCGTCGAGCGAGTGCCCCTCCTGCAGCCACTCGAGCAGCACGAAGGCCTTGTAGGTCGATCCCGACTGGAAGCCGCTCGACCCGCCCATCCAGCGGTCCGCGTTGTAGTTCAGGGCCGTGGTGCCCGGGGCGGCGTTCTCGCTGGCGTCGAGGGCGCGGTTCTGCACCATGTACTGGATGCGCCCGGTGCCCGGCTCCACGCCGCTCGACGCGGCGCCCAGGTCGTAGCCCTCGGCGGTCGCCGGGGCCCGATCCTGCATGATCTGCTGGGCCCGCTCCTGCACGTCGACGTCGATGGTGGTGTAGATGTCGTAGCCGCCGTGCCGGAACTCGGCGCGGCGCTCCGCGGCGTTCTCGCCGAAGGCCTCGTCCTGCTCGACGGTGTTGCGCACGTAGTCGCAGATCCAGGGCAGCCGCGACGCCATGCATCCGTTCTGCACCTGCTGGATGTTCAGCGCCGGCCGCTCCGGCTTCAGCGCGGCGGCCTCCTCAGCGGTGATCATGCCCTCGTCGGCCATGTTGTCGAGGATGTAGCCTCGACGGACGTCGTTGCGCTGAAGGTTCTCCTCGACGTCGAGCCGGAGGGCGTTCGGGCTCTGCACGATGGCCAGCAGCGCGGCCGACTGGTTGACGTCGAGCTCGCTGGCGTCGACGCCGAAGTAGTAGTGCGCCGCGGTCTGGATGCCGTAGAGGTTGTTGCCGAAGGTCGCGATGTTCAGGTACGCGCCGAGGATCTGCTCCTTCGAGTACTCCTTCTCGAGGGCGATCGCGTAGCGCACCTCCTGCAGCTTGCGCGCCGGGGTGGTCTCCGTGGCCTCCGTGAAGAGGCGCTCGGCGAGCTCGGGGTCGCTCTGCAGGTAGCGCTGCGATTCGGCGACGAGCTCGTTGCGCACCAGCTGCATCGTGATGGTCGACCCGCCGGCGTCGTCGCGGTCGGCGAGCACCTCGGCGGTGGCTCGCAGCAGCGACGGCAGGTAGACGCCGTTGTGCTCCCAGAAGTTCGGGTCCTCGGCGGCGATCGCGGCGTTCAGCACGTTCTCGCTGATGCCCTCGTAGGCGACCTCTTCGCGGTTCTGCTCGAAGATCGTCGCGATCTGCACGGGCTCGCCGTTCTGGGTCGCGAAGATGCGCGTGCGGTTCGACTGCTCGCCGATGGTGATGTAGTCGGGCAGCACGTCCCAGTACCCGGCCGCGCTGCTGGCCGCTCCGGTCGACACCGCGATGGCGGGCATGCCGAGGGCCGCGACGAGGGCTCCGGCGATCACGCTCATGCCCAGCAGCCCGGCGATCGCGCCGAACACTCCGCCGATGCGCGGTTCTTCTTCCATCGAGTCCGGCTCCCCCGTCGTTCCAAGTGCTTCGCGTGGCCCCCGTCACGCGATCGGGCAGGCTCCAGGCTACGTCCCGCACCTGCGCGATCGGTGACCGCGAGGCGGATGTCAGCCTCGGGGATGACGGCTCAGCGGCGGTCGTTGTCCTCACGGGCCTCGAGGCGCTCGTAGAACGCGATCTCCGCCTCGAGGTCGGCCAGCTGCTGCTCGGTGCTGCGGGTGTCGACGGCGGATGCGGGGCGTGGAGCGGGCTGCGACCGACGCTGCTGCCGGAGATCCATCGCGGCGCGCGGACTGCCGCCAGACCACTCACGGCCGAGGACGAGCCAGAGCGCTCCGCCGAGCAGGGGGACGAGCGCGACGATGATCGCCCACGCGACCTTCGGCAGGTGCTTCACCTGGCTGTCGTCCCGGGAGATGATGTCGACGAGCAGACCGATGGTCAGGACCAGGTACACGAGCGAGACGACGATGTGCACGGTGCTCCCCCATCCGATCCTGCAGGCAGCCTAGAGCACGCCGAGGTGCTCCAGCAGGATCTTCGAGCCGATCGCGATCAGCACGACGCCGCCGATGAGCTCGGCCGGCCGCCCCAGGCGGTCGCCCACCCGCTGGCCGAGCCAGGTCGCCAGCAAGGAGAGCAGCAGGGTCGTCGCTCCGATGACCAGGATCGCGGCCCAGATGGACAGCGGCAGCACCGCGAGGCTGACCCCGACGGCGAGCGCGTCGACGCTCGTCGCGAGCGACAGCACGAGCAGGGCCCGCAGTCCGGGGGCGGCGGGCTCGTGGTGCTCCTGACGGCGCAGCGCCTCCCAGAGCATCCTGCCGCCGATGAGCAGCAGCAGCCCGAAGGCGACCCAGTGATCGTAGTCTTCGATGAACGACATCACGCTCGCGCCGAGGGTCCAGCCGATGAGCGGCATGACGGCCTGGAACGCTCCGAAGAGACCGGCGACGAGCAGCGCGCGCCGCCAGTCGAAGCGGCGGCGCATCGCGACGCCCTGGGTGAGCGCGACCGCGAAGGCGTCGGCGGAGACGCCCACGGCGATCAGGAGCAGCTCGGCGACGGGCACGGGAGCCTTCCGGTGGGGCACGGCGCGCCGGACGGCACGCCGGCGCTGGCCGTCCCGCCGGGCGGTCGGGACGCCCCATCCTGTCCCCCGGAGGGTCGTGGACCCAGCGGAACCGGGGTATTCGGCACGCCGAATCCGAGACGGAGGGCGCCCTCGCCGTCAGCGCTGCTCGAGCTCCGCGAGCGCCGCCTCGGCGGCGGCCAGCCGCTCGGGCTCCCCGCGCTCCCACCACGCCTCGCCCCGCTCGCCCAGGCCGTGCTTCGCGAGGCCGACCCGGTGCCGGGCCGCGGCGAGCGCCGCGTCGTCCCCGTCGCGCTTGGCCGCCCGCACCGCCGCGCGCGCCCGCCCGAGCTGCGACTGCAACGCCTCGACGAGCGGATGCGGCAGGGCCGGGTCGGTGCGCCGCCAGCGGCGGCCGTCGATCACCAGCCAGCGGTCCGGGTGCTCCGGGTCCTCGGTGACGGCCCTGCCCATCCGCTAGTCCGTCGTCAGCTCGCCGGAGGCGATCGCGTCGGCGTACTCGCGCACGTCGGGGCCGGGCTCGTAGTCGATGAAGCGGCCCTTCAGCCGCTTGTTGAGCTCGGCGTAGATCGCGTCGGAGTCCTCGCCCGCGTGGGAGCCGGCGACCTCGGTCACGGCCTCGCGGAGCACGCGGTCGGCGTCCTCGAGGATCTTGGCTCGGGCGGGTTCGTTCCACTGCACGTCGTCGATTCGCATGCGGGCGACGCTAGGCCGCCGCCGCACGGCGAGGCGAGGCGCTGCGCTGCCGTTCAGCCGCCGCCGGGGCCGCGCACGACGAAGGACCGGCGGAGCGTCGCTCCACCGGCCCTCGGCGCCGTCTGGTCAGTCGCCCTTGACGGCGTTCTTGATGTCGTCGCCGACCTGCTTGAGCTTCGCGCCGGCCTGATCCGTCTTGCCGTCGTTCTCGAGGTCGCGGTTGCCGGTCGCGGCTCCGGCCGTCTCCTTGAGCTTGCCGCCCAGGTCCTCGGCCTCGTGCTTCGCCTTGTCGCTCATGCGAGCTCCTCTCTCGGTCACGACCACGGTCGCAGCCGCGCCCGCACGTGCTGTGGGCGCCGCCTGCGAGTAGCCTCAGTCGTCGGCGTCGCCGGGGCGCACCGCGGCGTCATCGCTCCAGTCGATGCGCGTGGCACCGCCCGTGCCCTCGCTCAGCTCGATGCGCTCGTTCGCGTCCTCGGGCACGGCGTTCGGGGCGGTCGTCAACTGCTCCTCGCGCTCGGCGGGGTCGGTGATCCTCTTCGGCTCGGTCATAGGGCGATCCTGCGTTCCCCGACTGCCGGTGGCCTGCGGCTCGACTCGACGCCGGGTGGGAGCGGCGTCGGTGCCGCCGGGTAGCGTTGACCCTGCCCGGCGCACCCGACGAACGGGCGTGAGGAGCGGACGTGGCCCCGGGTCGGCGCAAGCAGCGGCAGGCGACCGAGCCTGCCGCGCCCGTGACCGGTCCCGAGGTGGACCGCCAGGTCGACGAGGGCATGCTCGTCGTCGCCGCCGCGCTGCGCATGAGCGCCAAGAACCGCCTCATCGTGAACGTGCTGCGCGACCGCGGCTCCTACGACGAGGAGGGGTTGGCCGACGCCGTCCGCGAGGAGATCGACGCCCTGATCGCCGAGAAGGAGCGCACGGCGGAGCGGCTCGTGGCGATCGCGACGCGCGCGTCGACGCGGCGCGGCGACGCGCTGCACCAGAGCGACTACCGGCGCGCGGACGCCGGCGCCATCGAGCTGCGGCGGGCCATCGAGCTCGCCCTCGCGGAACGGCTTCGCGCCGCCCGTGACGACGAGGCGGCCGTCGAGGCGATCGTGGACGAGGCTCGCGCCTCGGCGATGGAGGAGATGTTCCGCCCCCGCTACCTCGCCAGCGCGCCCCGCGAGCCGGAGCGGGACTACGCCGAGCACCGGGACGAGCGGATGGGGCGGGTCGCCGACGACCTGGCCCTCCTGCTCGAGCACCCGCCGGGTGCGCCGCCCGAGCAGCCGATGATCGAGGTGCCGCCCAAGCGCAGCTGGTGGCGCACGTTCTTCAGCTGGGAGTGACCGGACCGCGGCAGGATGAGGCCATGGACCTCGGACTCGCAGGCAAGGTCGTGCTCGTCGTGGGCGGCAGCGGACTCATCGGCAGGGCGACGGCGCGCACCCTGATCGCGGAGGCGGCGACGGTGGTGCTCGCGGCCCGCGGCGGCGATCGGCTCGAGCGGGCCGCAGCGGAGCTCGGCACCACGTCGGTGGCGTTCGACGCCCGCGACGCCGACGCGGTCGCCGCCGGCGTCGCCGCGGTCGTCGCACAGCACGGCCGGCTCGACGCCGCCGTCGTCACCGCGGCACCCTCGGCCTCCACCCTCGACGCGACGCGCGACCGCGACCCCGCGCAGATCCTCGAGGCGCTGGACGGCAAGGCGCTCGGCTTCCTGCGCGTCGCCGAAGCGGTGGCACCGCACCTGCACGCCGCCGGGGCCGGCCGCATCGTGGGCGTGAGCGGGCAGAACGCACGGCTCACCGCATCCGTCACCGGAGCCGTGCGCAACCAGGTGCTCATCACGATCGCGAAGATCCTGGCGGATGCGCACGCCGGCACCGGCACGACCGTCAACGTCGTGAACCCCGGGCCGGTGCGCGAGGCCGCCGCGCACGGTCGCCCCGGCACGGCCGAGCCGGGCGACTCCTCGCCCGAGGAGGTCGCCGCGGCGATCGTGTTCCTGCTCTCGCGCCAGGCTGCGGCGATCAGCGGCGAGCAGATCGCGCTCGGGCACCGCCTGCGCGGCGTGCAGGGCTGAGCGGCTCGGCGCTGCGCGGCGCGGCTCCGCGCGGCACGGCGCGGCTCGGCTCCGCGCGGCACGGCTCCGCGCGGCACGGCTCTCCTGACGTTGCCGTACCGAGACGACAAGGCAGTAGGCCTCCCCGTACAGCATCGTCGCTCCGGTACAGCGAAGCGCAAGTCAGCCGCCCTACGAGCGGAGTCACGCCGCCGAGCGAGCGGAGCAACCCGACGCGGCTCGGCCCGACGCGGCTCGGCTCGGCGCGGCGCGGCGCGGCTCGGCTCGACGCGGCTTGGCTCGGCGCGGCTCGGCGCGGCTCGACGCGGCTCGGCGCGGCTCGACGCGGCTCGGCTCGACGCGGCTTGGCTCGGCGCGGCTCGGCTCGTGCTCGTGCTCGCGCTCGCGCTCGCGCTCGGTTCTCCTGACGTTGCGGTATCTCAACGACAAGGCAGTAGACCTCCCCGTGCCGCATCGTCGCTCCGGTACAGCGAAGCGCAAGTCAGCCGCCCTCCGAGCGGGGCCCCGTCCGGCGAGCGCAGGCCGGCCGTGGGCGAGCGCAGGCCGGCCGTGGGCGCGCCCGTTCGGCGCGCCGCGGCCCCGGCTCAGCGCGGACCGAGCAGCACGGGGCCCGTGCCGGGCAGCTCGACCGCGCCGAGCCCGAGCCACGCGGCCGTGCGCTCCATCGCGGCCTCGAGCTCGGCCATGACCCGGGCGGGGTCGGCGCCGTGCTCGATGCCGACCCGGTGCGCCCGCAGCACCCCGGCCCGCCGGTCGCTCTTCACGTCGACGCGCGCCACCAGCTCGTCGCCGAGCAGGAAGGGCAGCACGTAGTAGCCGTGCACCCGCTGCTCGGCGGGCGTGTAGATCTCGAGACGGTAGTGGAAGCCGAAGAGCCGTTCGGTGCGGGGGCGGAACCAGACGAGGTTGTCGAACGGGGTCAGCAGCGTGCTCGCCTCGATGCGGCGGGGCCTGCGGGCCTCGGCGTGCAGATAGGCCGGGTCCCTCCATCCGCTCACCTCGACCGGTTCGAGCTCGCCGCGCCCCACGAGCGCCGCGATCGCCGACGCGGTCTCCGCGCGCGACATGCGGAAGTAGTCGCGCAGGTCGGGCTCCGAGGCCACGCCGAGGGCGCGCGCGGCCAGCCGCACGAGCTCGAGGTGCGAATCGGCGGCCGGCCGTTCGACGAGCAGCTCGGGCGGCGCCACGCGCTCGACGAGGTCGTAGTGCCGCTCGAAGTTGATGCGCCGCGCCGCCGCCACCTCGCCGGCCCAGAACAGGTACTCGGCCCCGGTCTTGCCGAGGTGCCAGTCCCACATCTCGCGCTGCTCGCGGGGCGCCCGCTCGTAGCCGAGCTCGCTCGATCGCAGCGGGCCGCGGTCGGCGATCTGCGCGCGGATGGAGGCGAGCGCCTCGGGGTGCTCCGACGGGAACCGGCGGATCGACCCCCACGCCTGCTCGCGCACCAGCCGCTTGCGCCAGCCGAACTGCGCGTACGCCTCGGGGCTGAGGATGGACGCCTCGTGCGCCCAGTACTCGAGCAGCTCCGGTTTGCGTCGGCCGGGGGCGTGCGCCGTGAGGCGGTCGAGCAGTCCTCGGTCGTAGGCGCCGAGCCGAGAGAAGAACGGCAGGTAGTGCGAGCGGCTGAACACGTTGACCGAGTCGAGCTGCACCACCGCGAGCCTGCGCATCGTGCGGCGCAGGTGGCCGAGGTTCACGACGTCGGGCTGCGGGGCGCCGAAGCCCTGCGCGGCCAGGGCGATCCGGCGCGCGGCGGCAGGGCTCAGACGGGGCATGCGTTCGATCCTGGCAGGGGCCGCCGACACGTGCATCCGCTCGACGCCACCCCCTTGACGGGGGTCGGAATCTGGCTAGGCTCGCCGGAAAACGCTTTCCTTAACGCGGAGGATTCAATGACGAATCGATCGAGACCCCCTGCCCGGATGCGCGCGACAGCCCTCGTCGGCAGCGCCGTGATCGCCCTCGGCCTCTTCGGCGGCGCATCGCCGGCGAGCGCGGAGGAGGTACCGGCGGGACCCGCGGACCGTCCCGGCCCGCAGCTCGAGGAGCTGGGCCGCGGGCTCATCGCGGTCACCGCCCAGGGTGGCGTGCACCTCAGCTGGCGCCTGCTGGGTCACGAGGTCACCGGCCACTCGGCGAGCGGTGTGACGGGCGCCGACTTCACCGTGCTGCGCGACGGCGAGCCCATCGCGACGGTGACCGACAGCACCGCCTACCTCGACGCCGACGGCACCGCGAGCAGCGAGTACACGGTCGTCTCGAGCGACGGCGACGTCAGCGACCCCGTGGTGCCGAGCGCGGACGGGTTCCTCGACATCCCGCTGCAGCGGCCCGCCGGGGGCGTGACCCCGCCCGGTGTCATCCACCCGGAGGGCGAGGCCTACGAGTACCACGCCAACGACGCCAGCGTCGCCGACCTCGACGGCGACGGTGAGCTCGAGTACCTGGTCAAGTGGGACCCGTCGAACGGCAAGGACGTCTCGCAGGTCGGCTACACGGGCACCGTCTACCTCGACGCCTACGAACTCGACGGCGAGCTGCTCTGGCGGCTCGATCTGGGCGTGAACATCCGCGCCGGCGCGCACTACACGCAGTTCCTCGCGCAGGACTTCGACGGCGACGGCAAGGCGGAGGTGATGCTGAAGACCGCGCCCGGCACCCGCATCCTGCCCGCCGGCGACGCCGCCTCGGCGCAGTACGTGACGATGCCGCAGCAGGACATCGACGCCGGCTTCTCGAACGAGGACGACTACCGGTACTCCGCCGAGCAGTACGCCGAGCACCTCGCCGACGTGTTCCGGGGCTGGCACGAGCACCCCGAGGTGGTGGCCGGGCGGTGGCCCGCCACGATCGAGGAGGCGATCGGATGGGGTGAGGCCTCCTTCGACTACCCGCTCTCCGAAGCGGATGCGGCGACCCTGGTCGACCGCTTCATCGACGTCTACGCGCCCTCCCGCAGCTCTCGCAACGTGCTGCGGCAGTTCGAGGGCTTCGTCATCAGCGGCCCCGAGTACCTGACCGTCTTCGAGGGCGCGACCGGCGCCGAGTTGCATACCGAGCACTACACGCCGGAGCGCGGCGACGACGGGCTGCTCTGGGGCGACTACGCGATGGGCCGCATCGAGCCCGGCAACCGGGTGGACCGCTTCCTCGCGGCCACCGCCTACCTCGACGGCGAGCGGCCCTCGGCGATCTTCGCCCGCGGCTACTACACGCGCACGAACATCGTCGCCTACGACTGGGACGGCGAGAACCTGACGCAGCGCTTCCACGCCGACAGCGGTCACGCGCCGATGAGCAACCCCTTCGACGACGGGCCGCACGGCGTCGAGGGCACCTCGGAGGAGTGGGGCACGCTGACCACCCAGGGCTTCCACTCGCTGAGCGTCGCGGATGTGGACAGCGACAGCCGGCAGGAGATCGTCTACGGCTCCGCGACGCTCGACGACGGCTCGCTGCTCTACAGCAGCTACGACACGATGCCCGAGGGCAGCGCGACGCCCGGCGAGCCGGCCAAGCTCGGCCACGGCGACGCCATGCACGTCGGCGACTTCGATCCCGATCGCCCGGGGCTCGAGATCTTCACCGTGCATGAGGGCGGCACCTACGCCCCCTACGGCTGGGTCATGCGCGCCGCCGAGGACGGCGAGATCCTCTTCGGCGAGTACACCGGGCGCGACACCGGGCGCGGTATGGTCGGCGACGTCGACAAGAAGACGCCCGGCATCGAGGTCTGGTCGGGCAACCCGCCGAACCAGGCCGACCCCGCCGCGAGCGGGCTCTACTCGGCGGCCGGCGCGCGCCTCGGCGACGCGATCCCGGGCACAAACGCGAGCATCCGCTGGGCCGGCGACGGCACGACGCAGCTGGTCTCCGGCGGCGTGGTCGCGGCCGACGTGCCGCCCAGCTCGCCGTCGATCGTCCGCCATCCCGGTCGGACCCTCCTGACCGCCGAGGGCACGCTCACCAACAACGGCACCAAGGGCAACCCGTCCCTCGTCGCCGATGTGCTCGGCGACTGGCGCGAGGAGCTCGTGGTGCGCACCGCCGACAGCAGCGCGCTGCGCATCTACACGTCGACGGAGGAGACGCACATCAAGCTGTACACGCTGCTGCACGACCCGCAGTACCGGGCCGACGTCGCGCGCCAGCAGACCTCCTACAATCAGCCGGCGTACCCGAGCTTCCACCTGGCCTCGGACACCGACTGGTCGACCGTGCCGCTGCCGACCACCGCGGTGACGCCGGATGAGGTCGTCTCCGCCGACGGCATCGTCACCATCCCCGACACCGAAGGGGTGCGGTACCTGCTCGACGGCGAACCGGTCGAGGCGGGCGAGATCGACGTTCGAGCGGATGCGGAGACCGCGTCCTCCGGCACGTCCGGCACCGGAGGGGTCGCGCTCGCCGCGGTCGCGGCGCGCGAGGTGACCGTCACGGCCGAGGCGGAGCGCTGGTACCGCCTGGCCGCGGACGCCACCGCCAGCTGGACCTTCGCCATCGCCGACACCCCCGCGCCCGGTGACGGCGGCGGGGACGGGCCGGGCGGCGGAACCGAGCAGGACGACGACGGAGCGAGCGCTGGCGCCGGCGCCGGCACCGCGGCGACCGGCAGCCTCTCCACCACCGGCGCCGACCTGCCCGTGCCGCTGCTCATCGGCGCAGCCTTGGCGCTGCTCGCCGGGGCCGCCCTGCTCATCGGGCGGAAGATGCGAGGCCGCCGAGGCTGACTCGCGCGGGAAGGAGCCGCTTCCGCGCACGGGGCCCGGGCGCATCGCGCCCGGGCCCCGTGCCCTCACCAGCTCGCAGATCGGCGGCTTCCTGCCGCATCGGGCGGTCGATAGCGGCAGCATCACGCCGAACTGCTGGTGCGTGCGCGCGCCGGTTGCGGGCCTGGGGCGGGTGGGTTGCCCCAACTCGCTGCAGCGGAGCGCGTCGCGCGCACCCTCTCTCGCCACCACGAGCATCCCCAGGCGCCACCGCGACCGCGAGCACCCTCTGACCCCGCCAGGTGCTCAGGTCGCCGCCGCGAGTAGCTCCCGCGTGAAGGCGTGCCGCGGCTCCAGCAGCACCCGGGCCGCGGGCCCCTGCTCGACGAGCTCGCCCGAGCGCATCACCGCGACCGTGTCGGCGATGCGCCGCACGACCTCGAGGTCGTGCGTCACGACCAGCACTGCGAGGCCCCGCTCGCGGCGCAGCCGGTCGAGCAGGTCGAGGATCGTGCCGCGCACCGCGGCGTCGAGCGCCGACACCGGTTCGTCGGCGACGAGCACGTCCGGCTCGCTCGCCAGGGCGCGGGCGATCGCGAGACGCTGCCGCTGCCCACCCGAGAGCTCGCGCGGCCGGCGCTCGAGCAGTGCCGCGTCGAGCGAGACGTCCGCGGCGAGCGAGCGGATGCGCTGCGCGCGTCCCGCCCGCGGCACCCCCGCTTCGGCGAGCGCCTCCGCGAGGATCGCGCGCCCGGTCCAGCGCGGGTCGAAGCTGGCGAGCGGGTCCTGGCCGATCAGCTGGATGCGACCGCGGCGGGCGCGCCGCCTCCGCTCGGACAGCGCGCTCCACGGTGCGCCGTGCAGCAGCGCCTCGCCCGCATCCGCTCGCTCGAGCCCCAGGAGCAGCCTGGCGAGCGTCGTCTTGCCGGAACCGGACTCGCCGAGCAGCCCGAGCACCTCGCCGCGGTGCAGCGCGACGTCGGCGCCGGCGACCGCGACGGTGCCGCCGAAGTGCTTCGCGAGCCGGCGCGCCTCGAGCACGACCGGCCCCGCCTCGGCCCCCGGCCGACGTGGTCCGCCGAGTCGCCCGCATCGCGCGGCGGCTCGGCTCCACCCACCACCGAACCCCGCACCGCCGACGGCCGGGCGGCCTCGACGAGGGCCACGGTCGCCGGATGCACGGGCGCCGTCAGCAGCGTCGCCGTCGCCCCCTGCTCCACGAGCGCGCCCTCGTGCATCACGGCGACGCGGTCGGCGATGCGCGCGACGGCGCCGAGGTCGTGGCTGACGAGCACGATCGCGGTGCCGGCCGTCTTGAGCTCCGCGAGCAGGTCGAGGATGCGCGCCTGCACGGTCGCGTCGAGCGCCGTCGTCGGCTCGTCGGCGACGAGCACGTCGGGGCCCGCGGCGAGCGCCGACGCGATGAGCGCGCGCTGGCGCTGCCCGCCGGAGAGCTCGTGCGGGTACGCGGCAGCGCGCCCCGGCAGGTGCACTCGCGCGAGCAGCGCGTCGACCGTGTCCAGGGGCCTGCGGTGGATGCGCAGGGGCTCGGCCACCTCCGCGCCGATCCGGCGCAGCGGGTCGAGGGCGCTCAGCGCGTCCTGGTTGACGAGGGCGATGCGGCGACCGCGCAGGCGGCGCCAGGCGCGTTCGGGCAGGCGGCGCGCATCCGTCCCTCCGATCTGCAGAGCGGATGCGCTCACCCGCCCGGGTGCGAGCCCCAGCAGCGCCCGCGCGGTGAGCGTCTTGCCCGAGCCCGATGCCCCGACGATGGCGAGGCACTCCCCCGGCGCCACGTCGAGATCGACGCCGCGCAGCAGCTCGTGGCCGTCGACGGCGAGGCGCAGGTCCCGCACACGCAGCGCGCCCGCCCCGCTCATCGCCGCCCTCCGAGCCACCGGCCGAGCACGCTCGCGCACACCACCGACGCGGTGATCGCGGCCCCGGGGAACACGGCGACCCACCACGCGGTGCCGAGCAGGTTGCGGCCCTCCGAGAGCAGCACGCCCCACTCGGGCGCGGGCGGGGTGGCGCCGAGGCCGAGGAAGCCGAGCCCCGCCGCCGACACGATCGCCGTGCCGAGGCCGAGCGCGGCCATGGTCAGCAGCGGGCCGAGCAGGTTCGGCAGGACGTGCCGCAGCACGCGTCGCCAGGGCCGCTGGCCGAGCACGAGCGCGCTCTCGACGAAGGCGCTTCGGGCGAGCTGCTGCGTGCGCACGCGGGCGACGCGGGCGTAGGCGGGCACCGCGGCGAGCGCGACGGCGACGAGCACCGAACCGGTGCCCGGGCCGAGGATCGCGATGAGCAGCAGCGCGACGAGGAACTCGGGCAGCGCCATGAGCACGTCCACGGCGCGGGCGAGCACGCCGTCGACGCGGCGCGGGGCGAGCCCGGCGAGCGTGCCGAGCAGGCCGCCGGCCACGAGCGCGAGGCCCGTGGCGCCGAGCCCGAGGCCGAGGGAGGCGCCGGCGCCGTGCACCACGCGCGTGAAGACGTCGCGGCCGGAGCGGTCGGTGCCGAACCAGTGCTCGGGGCTCGGGGGCAGGGTGCCGGCGCGCGCATCCGTCGCCGTCGGCGATCCCGGCGCGATGAGCGTCGGGGCCAGCGCCGCGACGAGCAGCACGAGCAGCACCGCGGCGGCAATCAGCGCGGGCACCGCGCCGGGCCGCCAGCGGGGGGCGAGGATGGCGCGACGGGCGCCGGGCACGACGCTCATCCGCTCGCCCGTTCAGAGGATCGCAGCCGCGGATCCAGCGCGCGGGCGCCGAGGTCGGCGACCTGCGACAGCACGGCGAAGACGAGGCCGGACAGCACCACGAGGGCCATCACGACGGGCAGGTCGCGGTTGAGGATCGCGGCCAGCACCATGCGCCCGAGCCCGGCCCGACCGAACACGGTCTCGACGAGCACCGCTCCGCCGAGCAGCGAGCCGAGCAGGTACCCGGCCAGCGCGAGCGTGCCGACGCCCGCATGCCGCAGGGTGTGGCCGAGCAGGCGGATGGGACCGGCGCCCCGGGCACGCACCGTGAGCGCGAAGGGCTCCGCGGCCGCCGCGTCGAGCCCCTCGCGCAGCACCTGCCCGAGGATCGCGGCGACGGGGATCGCGAGCGTGACCGCCGGCAGCACGAGGGATGCGGCATCGCGCGTGGCGATGATGGGGAACCAGCCGAGACCGAAGGAGAAGACGGTGATGAGCAGCAGCCCCGACCAGAAGGTCGGCGTGCTCGCGGCCACCAGTTCGACAGCCGAGACGAACCCGCGCAGCACCCCGCGGGAGAGCACGGCGCCGACGAGCGCGAGCAGCACGGCGAGGCCGAGCGCCGCGGCGGCGAGCTGCAGGGTCGGGCCGACGGCGGAGCCGATCACCTCGGCGACGGGCTGCCGGGCCTGGAACGAGGTGCCCAGGTCGCCGACGAGCAGACCGCCGAGGTACTGCAGGTAGCGCAGCCAGGGCGGCAGGTCGAGACCGAGGTCCTCGCGCACCCGGGCGCGGGTCTCCTCGCCGACCTGCGCGTCCACCCCGATGATCGTGTCGACCGGATCGCCCGGCACGAGCTGCAGGGCGAGGAAGGCGAGCGTCGCGGCGCCCCAGAGCACCATGAGCACCGCCCCGAGGCGGCTCGCGAGGGCACGCAGCAGCGCCGCCGCACCGGGAGCGGTGCGGCGGCGCTGGGTCGGGGCTGCGGTCACGCCCTCGACGATGTCAGACCGACACCCCGAGGAACAGCGGGCGCCCGTAGATGTCGTAGCTCAGCCCTTCGACATCGCTCGACGAGGCGGTGATGCGGGCCGGCGAGTAGAGCGGCACGATGGCCCACTGCTCGGCGTTCCACTGCTGCACCTGCTCGTAGAGCGCGGCCTGCTCGGCGGGGTCGGTCGAGGCCGCGGCCTCGTCGAGGATCGCGTCGAGGGACGGATCGGAGACGGCCGAGGCGTTCTGGAATCCGCCGGTGCGCAGGTGGTTGGCGAGCACCTCGCCGCCCGTGCCGGCGAAGCTCCAATCGGTGATGTCGATCTCCTTGGGTCCGTAGCGCGCGTTGTACTCGGCGGGCTCGACGACGCTGCGCACGAGCTCCACGCCGATGCCGGCCAGGTCCTGCTGGATGAGGTCCGCGAGCGCGGCCGCGTCGTCCGGCTGCGGGGTCCACGCGACCCACTCGACGCTGAGGCGCTCGCCGTCCTTGGTGCGGAAGCCCTCCGCATCCGTTCCGGTCCAGCCGGCCTCGTCGAGCAGCGCCTCGGCGGCGGCCGCGTCGACGTCCCAGGAGCCCTCGAGCGCCGCGTCGTAGCCGGGGGTGGTCGAGGTCAGCGCGCTCCAGGCGCGGGGGTAGCCCTCGCCGTAGACGCTCTCGACGTCGGCCTCCACGTCGATGCCGCGCGCGATGGCCTCGCGCACGCGCACATCCTGCAGCGCGCCGCGGTTCACGTTGAGGTACAGCGAGTAGGGCACGCCCGGCAGCTCCCACACCTCGGTCTCGGCGTCGCCGAGCTGGTCGACGTCGGTGGGCAGCACGTCGGCGATCACCTGCGCCTCACCGCTGGTCAGCGCGCCGTTGCGCACCGACGCCTCAGGCAGGATGCGGATGTCGAGCGTCTGCGCCGTGCCGATCTCGGCGCCCTCCGGCGCCCACGCGTAGTCGTCGTTGCGCTCGAGCACGAGCTCCTGGTCGGGCACGTACTCGGTGAGCACGAAGGGGCCGCTGCCGACGGTCGCCTCCGGGCTGCCGGCGGCGAGGTCGGCCTGGTCGAGCTCTAGGGATGCGGGCGAGTACAGCCCGAGGAACGGGGTCGCGACACCGGAGAGGAACGGCGCGAAGGGCCGGTCGAACTCGAAGCGCACGGTGCGGTCGTCGACCACCACGGCCTCGCGGTACGCGCTGTCCTCCGGCTGCTCGGTGTTGTAGCCGATGAGGGCCGCGGCGCGGAACGAGGTGGTCTCGGGGTCGATCACGTGATCGAAGTTGGCCTTCACGACCTCGGCGTCGAGCGCCTCGCCGTCGCTGAAGGTGACGTCGTCGCGCAGGGTGAAGGTGTAGCTCAGCCCGTCGTCGGCGACCTCGTAGGACTCCGCGAGCCAGGGCGAGAAGCTGCCGTCCTGATTCTGGGCGACCAGCGAGTCGAACACGTTGCGCAGCACCATGGCGCTCGAGTCGAGCTGCGTGCGGTGCGGGTTCATGTGGCCGTTGGCGATGTTGCCGCCCTCGATGGCGAAGGTCACGGTGCCGCCGTCGGCGTCGTCGCCCGAGGGCGCGGCGCAGGCGGCGAGGCCGAATCCTGCGGCCACGACGAGGGCGACGGCTGCGGTGCTGCGGGCATGGCGGGGCATGGGGGTCCTCCGAGGGGAGCGGATGCGGGTGCACTGCAGACAATATCTGAACCCGGTGCAGATATTCCCGCGCCCCACCCGGTCGACATACTGGAGGCATCATGCCCGCCCCCTCCGCATCCCGTCCCGGCCGCGGCCGGCCGCGCCGCGCGAGCCGGGACATCCTCGAGGAGGCCGCCTACGAGCTGTTCCTCGAGCAGGGCTACGCGGGCACGACCGTCGACCAGATCGCGAGCCGCGCCGGCGTGAGCCGGGGCACCTTCTTCAACTACTTCACCGCGAAGAGCGACGTCTTCTGGACCCAGATCGACGACGCGCTCGACGGGCTGCCCGCGCACCTCGAGGCCACCGATCCCGCCCTGCGCCCCGTGCGCGCGATGGGCGAGGCCTTCGCCGACGCCGCGCTCGCCTTCGGCCCCGACCGGGTGCCGTGGCTGCTCGGCCACGTCTCGCTCGTCGGCAGCGCCGAGGAGGTGCGGGCGAGCGCCATCCACCGCATCACCCGCGCCGAGCTGCTGCTGCGGCACTTCGCCGCGTCGCGCCTCGGAGCGGATGCGGGCAGCATCCTGCCGCGCGCCATGGCGGCCACCGCGATCGGCGCGGTGACCGCCGCGGTCATGGCCTGGGCGGATGCGGGCAGCGCCCGTGGCCCGATCGAGCCGTTCCTCGTGCGCGCGCTGGCGCCGCTCGCGGACGGCTTCGATCACTCCTGAGCGCGTCCGACCTCAGCCCTGCTGCAGCGCCAGCGCGTCGAGCGAGGCGCGCAGTGCGGGCAGCAGCTCCTCGGCCGACGGCTCGTCGACCGAGCCGACCGCGATGATGGTGTCGGCGAAGTAGGCGTGCGGCACCACGACGATCCGCAGCGCCTGCACGAGGCGTCCCGCCTCGGCGCTGTCGAAGACCGCCTCGAGCGCGAAGCCCGGCAGGTCGAGCACCGGCTCGTTGCGCCGCGCGAGCTCGGCGAAGCCCGGCGCCTGCGAGAGCGGCCCGACCACGGCGGCGATCGCCTCCTCGAGCGTGCGCGCGCCCGGCGTGCGCTGCACCGTCACGCACACGTTCGCGCGGAAGGCGTCGGGCTCGACGGGAGCTCCCGCGGCGAGCACCGTCTGGGGCACGGCGATGGGCGCCCATCCCTCGGGCAGCTCCAGCGTCAGTGCGGGGTAGGCGGGGAAGAGCTCGCTCGGGAAGGCGATGGTCTCGGCCATGCGGGTCCTCTCGGAAGGTGGTTCGGTCGGCCCGCCGACGCTACCGGAGCCGCATGACCGCTCCCCGCATCCGCCGGTAGCATGGACGCCGATCCCCCATCCAGGCACCCACACCCGGTGCCGCCAATACAGGAGTGCCGCCATGTCGTCCATCCCCGAGAAGCCCGCCCTCGAAGGCCTCGAGCAGAAGTGGGGGCCGGTCTGGGAGGACCGCGGCACCTACCTGTTCCCCGCGACCGCGCGACGAAGGCGAACGTCTTCTCCATCGACACGCCGCCGCCCACCGCCTCCGGCTCGCTGCACATCGGCCACGTCTTCAGCTACACGCACACCGACGTGGTCGCCCGATTCCAGCGGATGCGCGGCAAGGACGTCTTCTACCCGATCGGCTGGGACGACAACGGCCTGCCCACCGAGCGCCGCGTGCAGAACTACTACGGGGTGCGCTGCGACCCGACGCTGCCCTACGACCCCGACTTCACCCCGCCGTTCGAGGGCGGCGACAACAAGTCGTCGAAGGCCGCCGACCAGCTGCCGATCTCGCGCCGCAACTTCATCGAGCTCTGCGAGCGCCTCACGGTCGAGGACGAGCAGCAGTTCGAGGACCTCTGGCGCACCCTCGGCCTCTCGGTCGACTGGACCCAGACCTACCGCACGATCAGCCCGGAGTCGCAGGCCGTCGCGCAGAAGGCGTTCCTGCGCAATCTCGCCCGTGGCGAGGCCTACCAGGCGGATGCGCCCACCCTCTGGGACGTGACCTTCCGAACCGCCGTGGCCCAGGCCGAGCTCGAGGACAAGGACCAGCCGGGCGCCTACCACCGCCTCGCGTTCCACGCGGCGGACGGCGACATCCACATCGAGACGACCCGCCCGGAGCTGCTGCCCGCCTGCGTCGCCCTCGTCGCCCACCCCGACGACGAGCGCTACCAGCACCTCTTCGGCACGACCGTGCGCACCCCGCTCTTCGACGTCGAGGTGCCCGTCGTGGCGCACCACCTCGCGCAGCCCGACAAGGGCTCGGGCATCGCCATGATCTGCACCTTCGGCGACCTCACCGACGTGATCTGGTGGCGCGAGCTGCAGCTGCCGAACCGCGCGATCATCGGCTTCGACGGCCGCATCGTCAGCGAGGCCCCCGCCGCCATCGAGAGCGAGGCCGGCCGCGCCGCCTACGCCGAGCTCGCCGGCAAGACGATCTTCAGCGCCAAGAAGTCGATCGTCGAGCTGCTGCAGGCCTCGGGCGAGATGATCGGCGACGCCCGCGCGATCACCCACCCGGTCAAGTTCTTCGAGAAGGGCGACAAGCCGCTCGAGATCGTCTCGACCCGCCAGTGGTACATCAGCAACGGCGGCCGCGACGATTCGGTGAAGGAGCGCCTGGTCGAGCTCGGCAAGGGCATCGACTTCCACCCCGACTTCATGCGGGTGCGGTTCGAGAACTGGGTCAACGGTCTCAACGGCGACTGGCTGATCTCGCGCCAGCGCTTCTTCGGCGTGCCGATCCCGGTCTGGTACCCGCTCGACGGCGACGGCAACCCCGTCTTCGACCGCCCGATCGTGCCCGACGAGGCCTCGCTGCCGGTGGACCCGTCGTCGGATGCGCCGGCCGGCTACGACGAGAGCCAGCGCGGCGTCGCGGGCGGCTTCCAGGGCGAGCTCGACGTCATGGACACCTGGGCCACCTCCTCGCTGACCCCGCAGCTCGCGGGCGGCTGGGAGCGCGACCCCGAGCTCTTCGACCTGGTGTTCCCCTACGACGTGCGCCCGCAGGGCCAGGACATCATCCGCACCTGGCTCTTCTCCACCGCGCTGCGCTCGCTGCAGGAGCACGAGGGCCGCGCGCCGTGGCAGCACGCCGCGATCTCCGGCTTCATCGTCGATCCCGACCGCAAGAAGATGTCGAAGTCGAAGGGCAACGTCGTCACCCCGGCTGGCCTGCTCGTCGAGCACGGCTCCGACGCGGTGCGCTACTGGGCCGCCAGCTCGCGCCTCGGCACGGACGCGTCGTTCGACCCGCAGAACCCGAAGCAGATCAAGATCGGTCGCCGCCTGTCGATCAAGGTGCTCAACGCGGCCAAGTTCGTCTACTCCTTCCCGGTGCTCGCGCCGTCGACCGGCGGCGAGCCCGTCGCGCCGACGGAGGCGCTCGACCTCGACCTGCTCGCCGAGCTGTCGAAGGTCGTCGCCACCGCGACGAAGGCCTTCGAGGAGTTCGACCACGCGCGCGCGCTCGAGACCGCCGAGCAGTTCTTCTGGACCTTCTGCGACGACTACCTCGAGCTCGTCAAGGAGCGCGCCTACGGCACGGCGGAGGGGGCCGACGAGGCCACGCAGGCCTCGGCCGTCACGACCCTGCGCCTCGCGATCGACGTGCTGCTGCGCCTCTTCGCCCCGTTCATCCCCTTCGCCACGGAGGAGGTGTGGAGCTGGACCCACGAGGGCAGCGTGCACGCCGCAGCCTGGCCGAGCGTCGACGAGGTGCCGGCGACCGAGCCGAGCGGTCTCCTGGGCCTGACCGGCCAGGCGCTCATCGGCATCCGCCGGGCGAAGACGGATGCGAAGGCCTCGCAGCGCACGCCCGTCACCTCGGCGACGGTGCAGGTGCCCACCGAGCAGCTGCCGCTCATCGCACGGGCCGCCGGCGATCTCGCCGCGGTCGGCCGCATCGAGCAGCTCGAGTTCGTCGCCGGCGACGAGGTCGCGGTCACCGCGATCGAGCTGGCACCGGCCGAGGAGCAGGGCTGATGCAGCTCGGCACGCGCTGGGCGCTCGACGCGACCCCGCCGGCCCAGCTGCCCGAGGCGGTCGTCAAGGCTGTCCGCGGCGTCGAGGCGGAGCTCGCGGAGTACCGCGCGGCCGGCCACTCGACCGACGGCTGGCGCTGGACGCTGACCTGGCTCGAGGGCCGGCCGATCGTCGACCTCGACGACGGCACGAGCATCCGCTACGACGAGGCCCGCGACCTCGCCGTGGTCGTGGAACCGCAGGACTGAGCTGCAGACGCGGAGGGCCGCTCCCCACGGGGTGCGGCCCTCCGCCGTGCTCGGGCTAGGCCCGGGCGAGGATCTCGTTGTGCGGCATGTTGAACAGGCCGTTCGGCGCCGCCGTCCACTCGCGCCAGGCGTCCGAGATGCGCTGCAGGTCGTCGGTGCTCGCGAGTCCCCACTCGACGGCCTGGCGGGCGAAGTCGGAGTGCAGGGCGCGGTCCGCCCAGCTGCCGCCCCACCACTCCCGCTCCGCCGGGTCGGCGAAGCACCAGATCGTCGCGGTCGCCGTCACGTCCTCGAAGCCGGCGCGCAGCGCCCAGTCGAGCAGCTGCGGGCCGGCGTCGGGCTCGCCGCCGCCGCGCCGCGCCACCTTCTCGTACAGGTCGCGCCACTCCTCGATGCCGTCGATCCACGGGAACCAGCGCACGCCGCCGTAGTCGACGTCGCGCACCGCCACGAGCCCGCCGGGCTTGGTCACGCGCCGCATCTCGCGCAGCGCGGCGATCGGGTCGGCCATGTACTGCATCACCTGGTGCGCGTGCACCACGTCGAAGGTGTCGTCCGCGAAGTCGAGGGCGTAGACGTCGCCGGTGCGGTACTCGAGGTTCGTCAGCCCCTCGGCGAGCGCCTCGGCCTGCGTGCGCGCCACGATCTCCGCGCCGGCGTCGATGCCCACCACCCGACCGGCGTGCAGCCGGCGGGCGAAGTCCTTCGTGATCGTGCCGGGGCCGCTGCCCACGTCGAGCAGGTGCAGCTCGGGACTGAGGTGCGGCGCGAGGTAGGCGGCCGAGTTCTCGACGGTGCGGCGGGCGTGCACGCGCAGCACGCTCTCGTGGTGGCCGTGCAGGTACTGCTGGTCGGCGGGGCTGGGATTGGTCACGACCACATCGTACGAGCGCCGCAGCCCGTGTGACGCCGCCGGTCGAGCGGATGCGGTCGTCCGCTCAGCGCAGCGCCGCCAGCGCCTGCATCCCCAGCACCGCCCACGCCCCGGCGAGCAGGAACGGCCCGAAGGCGATGGCCTGCCCCGGCGCAGCCGCCGGACGAGCAGACCGATCAGGCTGGCGGCCCCGCCGCCGAGCAGCGCGAGGAGCATCGCCAGCGCCACGGCCTCCGCGCCGAGCGCTCCGAGCAGCAGCGCGAGGGCGGCGCCGAGCTTCGCGTCGCCCATGCCGAGCCCGCCGGCCAGGCTCAGCGCGATGAGCACGCCGCCGCTGACGAAGCCCGCGAGCAGGGGCGTCCAGTCGCCGAGCGCCCCCGCCGCGAGCGCCGCGGCCAGCGCCAGGGCGAGGTTCGGCAGCAGGAGCCGGTTGGGCAGCCGGTGCTCGCGCACGTCGGTGCGCCAGAGCAGCGGCGTGACCGCGGCGAGGTGCAGGGCGGGCACGAGGGCGCCCCGCCCGCCCAGCGCGAGCAGCGCGGAGGCGGCGAGCGCGGAGGCGACGAGGAGTGCCGCCGCGCCCATCCGCTCGTCCCCGGCAGGCCGGGAGCGCGGGGCCGGCACGGGACGGGACGCCCGCCGACCCCCGTCCGCGGCGGGGAACGGTGGCGCTGCGCTCATGCCGAGAGGCTAGGCGCGATCGGCGCGCCGCATCCGCCGTCTCCACAACGTGCAGGGCAGCCCTCCGGCGTCGTGCCGGAGGGCTGCCCCGCGAGCCCGTCGGCTCGGGATCAGGCGATGTCGCCGCCCTCCAGCAACCCGGTCACCAGGGCGGCGATCGCGCTGCGCTCGGACCGGGTCAGGGTCACGTGACCGAAGAGGGCGTGCCCCTTCAGCGTCTCGATGACGCTCGCGATGCCGTCGTGCCGCCCGACCCGCAGGTTGTCGCGCTGGGCGACGTCGTGGGTGAGCACGACGCGCGAGTTCTGGCCGATGCGGCTGAGCACGGTGAGCAGCACGTTCCGCTCGAGCGACTGCGCCTCGTCGACGATCACGAAGGCGTCGTGCAGCGAGCGACCGCGGATGTGGGTGAGCGGCAGCACCTCGAGGATGCCCCGCTCGATGACCTCCTCGAGCACGTTGTCGCTGACGACCGCGCCGAGCGTGTCGAACACCGCCTGCGCCCAGGGGTTCATCTTCTCCTGCGCGTCGCCGGGCAGGAAGCCGAGCTCCTGGCCGCCCACCGCGTAGAGCGGCCGGAACACCATGATCTTCTTGTGCTGCTGCTGCTCGAGCACCGCCTCGAGCGCGGCGCACAGCGCGAGGGCGCTCTTGCCGGTGCCGGCGCTGCCGCCGAGCGACACGATGCCCACCTCGCGGTCGAGCAGCAGGTCGATGGCGAGCCGCTGCTCGGCGCTGCGGCCGCGCAGGCCGAAGACCTCGCGGTCGCCGCGCACCATGCTCATCCGCCCCAGCGAGGTCACCCGGGCGAGCGCCGATCCGCGGTCCGACTGCACGACCAGGCCGGTATTGATCGGGAAGTGCTCGCCCTCCGGCAGCGGCAGCGCGTCGCGCTCGTAGAAGTCGGCCATGCGCTCCGCGCTGAGGTGCACCTCGCCGAGGCCGGTCCATCCGCTCTCCACCGCCAGCTCGGCGCGGTACTCCTCGGCCGCCAGGCCGATCGAGGAGGCCTTGACGCGCAGGGGCAGGTCCTTCGAGACGACGGTGACGGCGAAGCCCTCGTGCGCCAGGTTCAGCGCCACGGCGAGGATGCGGGAGTCGTTGTCGTTCAGCTGCAGCCCGCTCGGCAGCACCGTCATGTTGGAGTGGTTGAGCTCGACGCGCAGGCTGCCGCCGTCGCCGACCTCGATGGGGGCGTCGAGGCGGCCGTGCTCCACGCGCAGCTCGTCCAGCAGCCGCAGGGCCTGGCGGGCGAAGTAGCCGATCTCGGGGTCGTGGCGCTTGGCCTCGAGCTCGGTGACGACGATGACGGGCAGCACCACCGAGTGCTCCGCGAAGCGGTAGATCGCGCGCGGGTCGGAGAGCAGCACCGAGGTGTCGAGCACGTAGGTGCGCTCGGCGGTCTGCGCGGCGATCGGGCTCGAAGCCCCGCCGATCTCCTGGATTCGGGTGGTGGACTTCTCGAGCTCGGACACAACCGCTCCCTTCCCGGGGAGCGGAGTCCGCATCCCGGAACCGGTCATCCTGACGACCACGGGGCGTATCGAGATGAACTTGCGTGGCCGTCTCGACCAGGCACCCTGCCTGATGGATGCGACGCTACGCCCTGCCGCGGACATCGCCGGACGCCGACGCGCCAGCGCTCGTTACGATCGGATGAATTCGCCCGCCGTCACCGGAACGCCCGGTCAACGGCCGCCGATCGCGAGCGACGCCGCGTATCCGCGCAGCGCATCCCGCAGCATGCCGAAGGTCTCCTCGCCGGTGCTCACGTGCGCGGAGAGGCGCACGCGGCCGTCGCGCACGGTGACCGTCACGCCCTGGTTGTGCAGGGCGGCGGTGAGCGCGGCGAGCCGCTCCGCGCCGGGGTCGAGCACGACGATGCCGGCGCGTTCGACCTCGCTGCGCGGCGAGACGACGGGCACGCCGAACTCGTCGGCGAGGGCGATGAGCCGAGCGGAGCGCTCGAGCACGGCGGCCTGCACCGCGCCCACGCCGACCTCCGCCAGCGATTCGAGCACCGCAGCCAGGCGCGCCTCGGCGACCGGCTCGGGGGTGCCCACCTGGAACCCGGCGGCGCCGGGCGCGGTGAGGGCGAGGTCCTGCCCGGGCACGAACTCGAGCCGGTTCCAGCCCGAGAAGACGGGGCGCAGCTCGTCGAGCGCGCGGTCGCTCAGCGCGAGCAGCCCCGTGCCGTGCCCGGCGCGCAGCCACTTGCGGCCGCCCGTCGCCACGACGTCCGCCAGCTCGTAGGGCGCATCCACCACGCCGAAGCCCTGCACGGCATCGACGATCAGCAGCCGGTCGCCGATCACCTGCCGCACGCCCTCGATGTCGGTGACGGCACCGGTGCGGTAGTCGACCAGGCTCACGACGACCGCCCGGGTCGTGGTGGTGAGCTGCTCGCGGATCGTGCCGGGCGTGATCTGGCCGTACTGCTCGGCGATCCACAGCGGCACGATGCCGCCCAGGTGCTCGGCGGCCCGGGCGATCGCGATCCGCACGCTCGGGAACTCCCCGCGCCGAGCGCGACGCCGCCGGTGAACCCGAACATCGCGTGCATGAGCCCCGAGGTGGTGCTCTGCTGGAAGCTGATCTGGTCGGGCCGGAAGCCGGTCAGGGCGGACGCGGCCGCGCGCATCCGGACGTCCTGCCGGTGCAGCGCGTCGAGGCTCCCGTGCCGGCCCCGGCGCAGCAGCTCGTCCCACGCGGCCTGCTCGGCGACGGCCGCCACGGCGAGCGGACCGAAGCCCGCGAAGTCCAGGTAGCCCGGGTCGTCGTCGAAACCGCCCGCGTACTCCTCGATCGTGGTCATGCCGAGAGTCTCCCACCGCCGCCCGGGGAACGTCCGGGACGGAGGTGCGAGGCGATCAGCCGCCGAAGCGCCGGTTGCGGCGCGCGAAGTCGCGCAGGGCGCGAAGGAAGTCGACCTCCCGCATGTCCGGCCCCAGCGCCTCCATGAAGTAGAACTCGCTGTGCGCGCTCTGCCAGAGCATGAAGTCGCTGAGCCGCTGCTCGCCGGAGGTGCGGATCACGAGATCCGGATCGGGCTGCCCTCCCGTGTAGAGGTGCTCGCCGATGAGCTCCGGGGTGAGGCGCTCGGCGAGATCCTCGAGGCTGCCGCCCTCGCGGCCGTGGTGATCGACGATGGCGCGCATCGCGTCGACGATCTCGCGCCGCCCGCCGTAGCCCACCGCGAGGTTGACGTGCAGACCGCCGTTGCCGGTGGTGCGCGACTCCGCCGCCTCGAGGGCGAGCGCCAGCGGCTCGGGCAGGCCCTCGCCCGATCCGACGTGCTGCACCCGCCAGCCGCGCACGTGCGAGAGCTCCTCCGCCAGGTCGGCGATGATCTCGCAGAGCTCGCCGAGCTCGGCGCTCTCCCGGGAGGAGAGGTTGTCGACCGAGAGCAGGTACAGGGTGACGACGTTCACATCGAGCTGCTCGCACCATTCGAGGAACTCGCGCATCTTCGCGGCGCCGGCGCGATGCCCGTGCGCCGCGGTCTCGAGCGCCTGCAGACGCGCCCAGCGACGGTTGCCGTCGATGATCATGGCGACGTGGTGGGGCCGGCTCTGGCCGGTCAGCGCGTGGCGCAGACGACGCAGGTAGAGCCGGTACAGGAGGCCCCTGAATCCGGGGTCGCGGCGGTTCGGCACGGGCTCACGCTAGCCCATCGACCCCGGCCGAGGGGCTCTGCCGCTCCCGTACACTGGCGCCATGTCCCGGCCCGACGACCGCCCATCCGCTCAGCGCGCGGAGGCCGAGCCGGCCGCGGACCTGCCCCACCTCCCGCTGCTCGACGAGGCGCTCTCGACGCCCGCGAAGGAGGTCAAGCCGACCTGGCGCGGATGGCTGCACGCCGGCACCTTCCCCGTCGCGGTCGCGGCCGGCATCGTGCTCATCGTGCTCGCCGACGGCACCGCCGCCAAGCTGGCCTCCGCGGTGTTCACGGCCACCTCGATGCTGCTGTTCGGCATCTCGGCGCTCTACCACCGCATCGACTGGAAGCCGAAGACCAAGCAGCTCTTCCGCCGCCTCGACCACTCGAACATCTTCCTGCTCATCGCCGGCACCTACACGCCGCTCGGCGTGCTCGCGCTGCCGCCTGAGAAGGGCATGCTGCTGCTCGCGCTCGTCTGGTCCGGCGCCGCGCTCGGCATCGGCTTCCGCATCTTCTGGACCGGCGCGCCGCGCTGGCTCTACACGCCGCTCTACGTGCTGCTCGGCTGGGCCGCCGTCATGTACATGGTCGATCTCTTCGACGCGAACCCCGCCACCATGGTGCTCGTCATCGTGGGCGGGCTGCTCTACACGACGGGCGCGGTGTTCTACGGCTTCAAGCGCCCGAACCCGGTGCCGGGCGTCTTCGGCTTCCACGAGCTGTTCCACACCGCGACGGTGCTCGCGTTCCTCTGCCACTGGACGGCAATCCTGCTCATCGCGATCGAGCCGGCCTACCACGGCGGCTGAGCCGCGATCCGAGCGAGCGGATGCGCGATGCTGCGCACCGCATCCGCTCGGCCGTCAGCGCGGTCGCGGCGCGCGCCCGGCTCAGCCCTGCTGCTCGTCCCGACGCGTCGAGTCGTCCTCGGCCGCCTCGGCCTCGAGGCGCAGGCGCACGTCCTCCCGGTAGCGCACACGGCGGATGCGGCGCACCATGCTGACCGCGAGCAGCACCACGGCGACGGCGAGCAGGAAGATCGCGAAGAAGCCCTGCACGCCCGGGGTGACGGTGTTCTCGTCGAAGCCGGGGCTCGTGGTCGGAGTGGGGAATGCCGCGAGGACGGCGATCGGGTGCATGCGGCGGGCTCCGGGGGTGTGGGTCGTACACTGAGGGCTCAACCCTAACCCTCGAGGATGCGCAGTGACCGAGCCGAGCCCCACGCTCGAGAGCCGCTACGGCCGCACCGCCCGCGATCGTCGCACCAACCGGCTGATCGGCTTCGGCGCCGGCGGAGCCATCATCCTCGCCGCCCTCGTGTGGGTCGTCTGGGTCGCCTTCGACGGCACCTCCCCCACCATGGAGGTGCGCGACATCGCGCACGTCTCGACCGACCGCGAGTCGTCGATCACCTTCGAGCTCTCCGTGGCCCCCGGCACCGACACGTCCTGCGCCGTGCAGGCCCTCGACGAGCGGCACGGCATCGTCGGCTGGAAGGTCGTGGACGTGCCCGCCTCGGATCGGTACACGAGGGTGCTGCAGGAGTCGCTGCGCACCACCGCGCCGGCCAACACGGCCTTGATCTACCGGTGCTGGCTGCCGTAGCCTGAAGGATCAACCCGCGGACCGGTCGGATTCGACCGGTCCTCTTCTTTGGTCAGCGCACGCGGACGACGCGGTCGCGCTGTGAGGAGCATCACCATGAGCAACGACAACGTCACCTGGCTGACCCAGGAGGCCTTCGACCGCCTGCAGGCCGAGCTCGACGAGCTCAGCGGCCCGGCGCGCACCGAGATCACCAAGCGCATCGAGGCCGCCCGCGAGGAGGGCGACCTCAAGGAGAACAGCGGCTACCACGCTGCGAAGGACGAGCAGGGCAAGATGGAGGCCCGCATCCGCCAGCTCACCGCGCTGCTGCGCGACGCCACCGTCGGCGAGGCGCCGGAGAGCAACGGCATCGCCGGCATCGGCAGCCTCATCACCGCCCGCATCGCCGGCGACGAGAGCACCTTCCTGCTCGGAAGCCGCGAGATCGCGGACGGCGACCTGCAGGTCTTCAGCGAGCAGAGCCCGCTCGGCCAGGCCATCATCGGCGTCAAGGAGGGCGACAGCACCAGCTACACCGCCCCCAACGGCAAGCAGATCGAGGTCGAGGTCGTCAAGGTCGCGACCTACACGCCCTGAGACGGGGTGCGACGACGGAGGGCCGGATGCGATCGCATCCGGCCCTCCGTCGTCGCGGTCAGAAGTCCATCCGGGGCTCGTAGCCCGCCGCGCGCAGATGCTCGAGCACCTCGACGGCGTGATCGGGTCCGCGCGTCTCGATGTGCAGCTCCAGCTCGACCTGGCTGATCTGCAGGCCGTTGCCGTGCCGTGTGTGCAGCACCTCGACGACGTTGGCGTTCGCCTCCGCCACGATCTGCGCGGTGCGAGCCAGCTGACCCGGCCGGTCGGGCAGCGGGATGCGCAGCTTGAGGTAGCGCTCGGTCGAGGCGAGACCGTGGCTGATCACGCGGTTCATCATGAGTGGGTCGATGTTGCCGCCGCTGAGGATCGCCACGGTCGTGCCGGCGTCCCGTACCTGCCCCGTGAGCAGCGCCGCGACGCTGACGGCGCCGGCCGGCTCGACGACCTGCTTGGCCCGCTCGAGCAGCATCAGCAGCGCCCGCGCGGTGTCGTCGTCGCTCACCGTGACGACCTCGTCGACCGCCTCCTGCACGATCGCGAAGTTCAGGGCGCCCGGGCGGCTCACGGCGATCCCGTCGGCGATGGTCGGCGTGACGGCGACCTCGGTGAGCGCACCGGCCTGCATGCTCACCGCGTAGGCGGGCGCGTTGGCCGCCTGCACGCCCACGATCCGCACGGTGCGCCCGAGCGTCGCGGCCTTCTGCTTCACGGCGCTCGCGACGCCCGAGATGAGCCCGCCGCCGCCGATCGGCACGACCAGGGTGTCGAGGTCCGGCACCTCGTCGAGGATCTCGAGGCCCACCGTCCCCTGGCCGGCGACCACGTCGTGGTGGTCGAAGGGATGGATGAAGACGGCGCCGGTCGACTCGGCGAACTCCGCCGCCGCGCGCAGCGGCTCCTCGACGGTGTGGCCGCGCAGCACGACCTCGGCGCCGTAACCGCGCGTCGCCTGCAGCTTGGGCAGCGCCACGCCGATCGGCATGAAGATGGTCGCCGCGATGCCGAGCTCGCGGGCCGCGAGCGCCACGCCCTGCGCGTGGTTGCCGGCGGAGGCGGCGACGACGCCGCGCGCCTTCTCCTCGTCGCTGAGCCGCGACATCCGGTGGTACGCGCCGCGGATCTTGTACGAGCCGGTGCGCTGCAGGTTCTCGCACTTGAGCCAGACCGGCGAGCCGATCTGCTGCTCGAGGATGCGGGAGTGCTCGAGCGGCGTGGGCTGAACCACCTCCGCGACGACACTGCGAGCGCGCTCGAAGGCGGCGAGGTCTGGTCCGGGGAAGACCGGGGCGGTGGTCCGCTCCGTGGGGTTCGGGGCGATGGTCATGGTGCTGCGGCTCCCTTGCTCATGAACGGCCCAGCTCGGGTCGGGTCTCGGCGGTCGGCGTCGGCAGCGGTTTCGACTGCTGGCGCCATCGTCCGGAGGCGATGAATGCGATCATGCTGTTGAGCGCTGCGACGATCGGCACCGCGAAGAGGGCGCCCGCGATGCCGGCGAGCATGGTCCCGGTGACCACCGCGAGCACCACGGCGAGCGGATGCACCTTCACGGCGTTGCCCATGATGAGCGGCTGCAGCACATGCCCCTCCAACTGCTGCACGCCGAGCACGATGATCAGCATGATGACCGCGGGCCAGAGGCCCTGGTACACCAGCGCGATGAAGACGGCGAGGGTGCCGGTGATGATCGCGCCGAAGAACGGGATGAACGAGCCCAGGAAGACGAGCACCGCGATGGGGATCGCGAGCGGAAGCCCGAGGATCGCGGCCCCGAGGCCGATGCCCACCGCGTCGACGGTGGCGACCAGGATCTGCGCGCGCACGAATCCGCTCACGCTCGTCCAGCCGGCGCGTGCCGCGCCGTGCACGGCGGCACGGGCGCGGCGCGGGAAGAGGCGCACCAGCCAGCTGCCGATGTTCCGGCCGTCGTACAGCACGAGCAGCAGGGTGAAGAGCGCGAGCAGCAATCCGCTGAGGAAGGCGGTCAACCCCGAGCCGAAGCTCACGACGCCGCCGAGCAGGCTCTGCCAGTTGGCCTCGACGTAGGCGACGCCCTGGTCGAGCAGTTCCTGGAACTGCTCGGACGTGACGTGCAGCGGGGAGTCGAGCAGGAACTCCTGGAAGTCCGCGTAGGCCGTCATCGAGCGGGCGCTGAGGTCCTCGGCGCCCCGGGACACCTGGGTGGTGACGAGGTAGCCGAGTCCGCCGACCACGGCGATGAGCGTGAGCGCCGCGGCGACGACGGCCAGCACGCGCGGCACGCGTCGGTGGTGCAGCCAGTCGACCAGCGGGTTCAGGAGGGCGGCCAGGAGCACGCCCACGAAGACCGGGATCACCACGGCGCGCAGCTGCATGACCAGGAAGATGACGACGCCCACGACGCCGAGCACCACCAGGATGCGCCACGACCAGGCGCCCGCGATGCGCATCCCGGGCGTGACGAGCTCGCCCTCGGGCACCGTGGAGCGCGGGTCCTGATCCGGTTCGGAGGCGCGTCCGCGGCGCGGGAAGAAGCTCACCGCACCAGTCTAGGCAGCGGGCGGGCGGGCGATGCTGGGCGGCGACCGCTCAGTGCAGGGGCACGGGCCTCACACCGAGCGGGGCGAGCGCCGCTGCACCGCCGTCCTCGGCGGTGAGCACCCAGACGCCGCGCTCGTGCACCGCCACGGAGTGCTCCCAGTGGGCGGCGAGCGAACCGTCCTCGGTCGTGATCGTCCAGGCGTCGTCCTCGATGACCGTCTCGATGGTGCCGAGCGTGATCATCGGCTCGATGGCCACGACCAGGCCGGGCTTGACCTCCGGCCCGCGCTGCTGCACGCGGTAGTTGAACACGGGCGGGTCCTCGTGCATCGATCGGCCGATGCCGTGGCCGACGTAGTCCTCGAGGATGCCGTAGCGCACGCCGTCGCGCTCCTGCGAGCGGACGTAGGACTCGATCGCCGCGCCGACCTCGTTCAGGTGCTCGGCGCGGGAGAGCGCCGCGATGCCGTGCCAGAGCGACTGCTCGGTCACGCGGTTGAGCTCCTGCCCGGCGCGGAGGTCGCCGCCCGGGTCCGGCACCACGACGGTGGCGGCCGAATCGCCGTTCCAGCCGCCGACCTCGGCGCCGCAGTCGATCGAGACCACGTCGCCGGCCTCGAGCACGCGCCCGCCCGGCACGCCGTGCACCACCTCGTCGTTCACCGAGACGCAGAGCGTGTGGTGGTAGCCGGGCTCCTTCATGAAGTTCGGCGCACCGCCGGCGTCGCGGATGCTCCGCTCGGCGATCGCATCGAGCTCGAGGGTCGAGACGCCGGGTGCGACGGCGTCGAGCGCTGCGCGCAGCGCACGCGCCGTGACGAGCCCCGGCTCCACCATGAGCCGCAGCTGAGCGGGGCTCTTGTAGATGGACCGGCGGAACGGCCTCATGCCGCGTCGCGCGGTCCGATCCCGCGCGACGCGAGGCCGGCGGTGATGCGCTCGGTGACCTCGTCGATGTCGCCGATGCCGTCGACCTTCACGAGGACCTTGCGCTCGCTGTACACGTCGACCAGCGGAGCGGTCTGCTCGCGGTAGACGTCGAGGCGATGGCGCACGACCTGCTCGGTGTCGTCGCTGCGGCCCTGCTCGAGGGCGCGCTTGCCGAGGCGCGCGACGACCTCGTCGATGTCGGCGGTGATCTCCACCACGGCGTCGAGAGCGGTCTCGCGCGAGGCCAGGAACTCGTCGAGCTCGCGCACCTGGTCGATGGTGCGCGGGTAGCCGTCGAGCAGGAAGCCGTCCTTCGCGTCGTCCTGAGCCAGGCGGTCGCGGATGAGGGCGTTGGTCAGCGAGTCCGGCACGTTGTCGCCGGCATCGATGAAGGCCTTGGCCTGCTTGCCGAGCTCGGTGCCGTTCTTGACGTTCGAGCGGAAGATGTCGCCGGTCGAGATCGCGGGGATGCCGTAGGCGTCCGCCAGGCGGACCGCCTGGGTGCCCTTGCCGGCGCCGGGGGGACCGATGAGGAGGAGACGGGTCAACGCAGGAGTCCTTCGTAGTGCCGCTGCTGGAGCTGCGAGTCGATCTGCTTGACCGTCTCGAGACCCACACCGACGATGATCAGGATGCTGGCACCACCGAACGGGAAGTTCTGGTTGGCCTGCACGGTGGCGAGGGCGATCAGCGGGATGAGCGCGACCAGGCCGAGGTACAGCGAGCCGGGCAGGGTCACCCGGGTCAGCACGTAGTCGAGGTACTCGGCGGTCGGGCGGCCCGCGCGGATGCCGGGGATGAAGCCGCCGTACTTCTTCATGTTGTCGGCGACCTCTTCGGGGTTGAAGGTGATCGCGACGTAGAAGTAGGTGAAGCCGACGATGAGCAGGAAGTACACGGCCATGTAGAGCGCGTTGTCGCCCGAGGCCAGGTTGTTCTGGATCCACGCGACCCAGGGCGTGACCTCCTCGCCCGGTGCCGGCTGGAAGAACTGGGTCACCAGCAGCGGCAGGTACAGCAGCGAGGACGCGAAGATGACGGGCACCACGCCGGCCATGTTGACCTTGATAGGGATGTAGGTGTTGTTGCCACCGTAGGTGCGGCGTCCCACCATCCGCTTCGCGTACTGCACGGGCACGCGCCGCTGGGACTGCTCGACGAAGACGACGGCGCCGAGGATGACGATGCCGATCAGGATGACGACGATGAAGACCTCGAGGCCGTTGGTCTGCTGGATGGTCCAGAGCGCCGTCGGGAAGGTCGCCGCGATCGACGTGAAGATGAGCAGCGACATGCCGTTGCCGATGCCGCGCTCGGTGATGAGCTCGCCCATCCACATGATGAGGCCGGTGCCGGCGGTCATCGTGATGACCATGAGCAGGATCGCGTACCAGGCGTCGTCGGTGAGCAGGTTCTGGCACTCCACCACCGAGGCGGTCTGGAAGAGCTGGCCGCTGCGCGCGACGGTGATGAGCGTGGTCGACTGCAGCACCGCGAGACCGATGGTCAGGTAGCGGGTGTACTGCGTCAGCTTGGCCTGCCCGGTCTGCCCCTCCTTGTGGAGGTTCTCGAAGTGCGGGATGACCACGCGGAGCAGCTGGGTGATGATCGAGGCCGTGATGTACGGCATGATGCCCAGCGCGAAGATGGAGAGCTGCAGCAGCGCGCCGCCGCTGAAGAGGTTGACGAGCTCGTAGAGGCCCGACGTGGTGGAGCTCTGGTCGAGGCAGGCCTCGACGTTCCCGTAGTCGACGAACGGGGCGGGGATGAACGATCCCAGCCGGAAGATGGCGATGATGCCCAGCGTGAAGCCGATCTTCCTGCGCAGATCCGGAGTGCGGAAGATGCGCGCGATGGCACGGAACACGGAGTCCTCCAGGGGAGATCGTTTGACGACGAGCGAAAGGGCGGTCCCCATGATGGGGACCGCCCTCCGACGTATTACTTGACGGAGCCGCCCGCGGCGACGATCTTCTGCTCCGCAGAGCTCGAGACCTTGTCGACCGCGACGTTCAGCTTAACCGCAATGTCACCCTGGCCGAGAACCTTGACCTTCTCGTTCTTGCGAACGGCGCCCTTGGCGACCAGGTCGGCGATGGTCACATCGCCGCCCTGGGGGTACAGCTCCGCGAGCTTGTCCAGGTTCACGACCTGGAACTCGACGCGGAACGGGTTCTTGAAGCCGCGCAGCTTCGGGGTGCGCATGTGCAGCGGCATCTGCCCACCCTCGAAGCCGACCTTGACCTGGTACCGGGCCTTGGTTCCCTTGGTACCGCGGCCGGCGGTCTTGCCCTTCGAGCCCTCACCGCGACCGACGCGGGTGCGCGCGGTCTTCGAGCCCGCAGCGGGGCGCAGGTGGTGGGCCTTCAGGACCTGGATGCGGGGCTCGGTCTCGGCGGCCGGCTTCGCAGCGGCCTTCTCGGCCTTCGTGCTCGACGCGGTCGAGGCGGCGGCCTTCTTGGCCGGAGCCTTCTCGGCGGCGGGCTTCTCAGCCTTCGCGGCGGCCGGCTTCTTGGCCGCAGGCTTCTTGGCGGGGGCCTTCGGAGTCTCCTCCGCGGCCTTCTTCTCTTCAGCCATTAGTCAATCTCCTCGACCTTGACGAGGTGCGCGACCGTGTTGACGTAGCCGCGGTTCTGGGCGTTGTCCTCCTTGACGACGGAGTCGCCAATGCGCTTGAGGCCCAGGCTCCGCAGCGTGTCACGCTGGTTCTGCTTCTCGCTGATAACGGACTTGGTCTGGGTCACCTTGAGGCGCGCGGCCATCAGGCACCTGCCTTCGCGTCGGCGGCAGCCTTGGCCGCCGCAGCCTCGGCACGCAGGAGACGGGCCGGCGCGACCTGGTCGATGGCGAGGCCACGACGCGAGGCGACGGCACGGGGCTCCTCGAGACCGCGGAGGGCCTCGACGGTGGCGTGCACGATGTTGATGGTGTTCGACGAGCCGAGCGACTTGCTCAGCACGTCGTGGATGCCGGCGCACTCGAGCACGGCGCGAACCGGGCCACCGGCGATGACGCCGGTACCGGCGGCGGCCGGACGGAGGAGCACGACGCCGGCGGCGGCCTCACCCTGCACGGGGTGCGGGATGGTGCTGGCGATGCGGGGGACGCGGAAGAAGTTCTTCTTCGCCTCCTCGACGCCCTTCGAGATCGCGAGCGGCACCTCGCGGGCCTTGCCGTAGCCGACGCCCACGAGTCCGTTGCCGTCACCGACGACCACGAGCGCGGTGAAGCTGAAGCGACGACCGCCCTTGACGACCTTCGACACGCGGTTGATGGTCACGACGCGCTCGAGGAACTGGCTCTCCTCGCGCTGGTTGCCGCCACGGCCACCACGGTCGTTGCGACCGCCACGGTCGCCGCGTCCGCCGTTGCCGCCGCCGCGGCGTCCGCCGCGGTCGTCGGTCGCGGGCTGGCTGGCAGCCGCGGTCTCGACGGGGGCCTCCTGCACGGTGGCCACCTCCTGCTGGTCCTTGTTGATCTCGCTCACAGGTCCAATCCACCCTCTCGAGCACCGTCTGCGATCGCGGCGACGCGACCGGCGTACTTGTTGCCACCGCGGTCGAACACGACAGCCGTGACGCCGGCGGCCTTGGCGCGCTCGGCGAGCAGCTCGCCGACCTTGCGGGCCTTGGCGGTCTTGTCGCCGTCGAAGGCGCGCAGGTCGGCCTCGAGCGTCGAGGCCGACGCCAGGGTGTGACCCTTGGTGTCGTCGACGATCTGCACGAAGACGTGACGCGAGGAGCGGTTGACGACCAGGCGCGGACGCTCGGCCGAACCCGTGATCTTCTTGCGCAGGCGCAGGTGACGACGGCCGCGGGCCGCCGACTTGCTCTTGCCCTTGATTCCCAGAGCCATGGCTTACTTACCAGCCTTTCCGGCCTTGCGGCGAACGACCTCGCCGGCGTAGCGCACGCCCTTGCCCTTGTAGGGCTCCGGCTTGCGGATCTTGCGGATGTTGGCGGCGACCTCACCGACGGCCTGCTTGTCGATGCCCGAGACCGTGAGCTTGTTGTTGCCCTCGACCGCGAACGTGATGCCGGCCGGCGGCTCGACGTAGACCGGGTGCGAGAAGCCGAGCGCGAACTCGACGCCGGAACCCTTGGCCGCGACGCGGTAACCCGTGCCGACGACCTCGAGGCCCTTGGTGTAGCCCTGGGTGACGCCCACGATGTTGTTGCTGATGAGCGTGCGGGTCAGGCCGTGGAGCGAACGCGACTCGCGCTCGTCGTCCGGGCGGGTGACCAGCACCTGGTTCTCCTCGACGGCGACCTGGATCGGGCTCGCGACGTTCAGCACGAGCTCGCCCTTGGGGCCCTTCACGGAGACGGCCGAGCCGTCCACCGCGATGGTCACGCCGGCGGGGATGTCGATGGGGAGACGACCGATACGAGACATGTCAGGTCACCACACGTAGGCGAGGACTTCCCCACCCACGCCCTTCTCGACAGCCTGGCGGTCCGTGAGCAGACCGGAGGAGGTGGACAGGATGGCGATGCCGAGGCCGCCCAGGACCTGGGGGATCTCCGTCGACTTCGCGTAGACGCGGAGGCCGGGCTTCGACACGCGCTTGATGCCGGCGAGCGAGCGCTCGCGGCTGGGGCCGTACTTCAGGTCGATCGTGAGGGTCTGGCCGACGCGGGCGTCCTCGACCTTCCAGCCGGAGATGTAGCCCTCCTTCTGGAGGATCTCGGCGATGTGCGACTTGAGCTTGCTGCTCGGGAGCGACACGGTCTCGTGGTACGCCCGGTTGGCGTTGCGCAGACGGGTCAGCATGTCAGCGACCGGATCTGTCATCGTCATGATGATTCGTTCCTATTCTCGCCCGGTTCCGGCATCCGTTCCGCGAATGACGGCCTGTGCGATCGATGGGGTTTGGGTAGAGCTTATTCGGCCTTGAACGGGAAGCCGAACGCGCGCAGGAGCGCGCGGCCCTCGTCGTCGTTCTTCGCCGTGGTCACGACCGTGATGTCGAAGCCGCGGACGCGGTCGATCTTGTCCTGGTCGATCTCGTGGAACACCGACTGCTCGGTGAGGCCGAAGGTGTAGTTGCCGTTGCCGTCGAACTGCTTCGGGCTCAGGCCGCGGAAGTCGCGGATGCGCGGGAGCGCGAGCGTGACGAGGCGGTCCATGAACTCCCACGCGCGGTCACCGCGGAGGGTGACGTGCGCGCCGATGGCCTGACCCTCGCGGAGCTTGAACTGCGCGATGGACTTGCGGGCCAGCGTGACCTGCGGCTTCTGACCGGTGATCGCGACGAGGTCCTTGATGGCGCCGTCGATGATCTTGCTGTCACGGGCGGCCTCGCCGACACCGGTGTTCACGACGATCTTGACGAGTCGCGGAACCTGGTGCGGGTTGGTGAAGCCGAACTGCTCGGTGAGGGCAGCCGTGATCTCGTTGCGGTACTTCTGCTTGAGGCGCGGCTGGATCTTGCCAGCCGGCGCGGCAGTCGTGTCGGTCATCAGAGGTCCTTTCCGGACTTCTTGGCGTAGCGGATGCGGACGGTCTTCTTCACGCCGTCCTTCACCACGTCCTCGGTACGGAAGCCGACGCGGGTCGGCTTCTTGGTCTCGGGGTCGACGAGCGCGACGTTCGAGATGTGGATCGGGGCCTCGTGGGTCTCGATGCCGCCGGTCTTCGCGCCGCGCTGGGTCTGGCCGACCCGCACGTGCTTGGTGACGTAGTTGACGCCCTCGACGATGACGCGGTTGCGCTCGACCAGGACCTCGATGACGCGACCCTGCTTGCCCTTGTCACCGCCGCGCGCCTGCGACGCACCGCTGATGACCTGGACCAGGTCGCCCTTCTTGATGTTCGCCATGGCTTACAGCACCTCCGGGGCGAGCGAGACGATCTTCATGAACTTCTTGTCACGGAGCTCACGACCGACCGGTCCGAAGATGCGGGTGCCACGGGGGTCACCATCGGTCTTCAGGATGACGGCGGCGTTCTCGTCGAACTTGATGTACGAGCCGTCGGGACGGCGCGTCTGCTTCTTGGTACGGACGATGACGGCCTTGACGACGTCGCCCTTCTTGACGTTGCCGCCGGGGATCGCGTCCTTGACCGTGGCGACGATGATGTCGCCGAGACCCGCGTAGCGGCGGCCCGAGCCACCGAGCACGCGGATCGTCAGGAGCTCCTTGGCGCCGGTGTTGTCGGCGACCTTGAGCCGGGATTCCTGCTGAATCACTGCTGTTCTCCTAGTTCCTCAAGCAGACCGGGGTCTACTTGGCCTTCTCGAGGATCTCGACCAGGCGCCAGTTCTTGGAGGCGCTCAGCGGACGGGTCTCGCTGATGACCACGAGGTCGCCGATGCCGGCGGTGTTCAGCTCGTCGTGAGCCTTGACCTTCGACGTGCGGCGGATGACCTTGCCGTACAGCGGGTGCTTCACGCGGTCCTCGACCTCGACGACGATGGTCTTGTCCATCTTGTCGCTGGTCACGTAGCCGCGACGCGTCTTGCGGTAACCGCGGGCGTCGGCGTCCTTGACGTCGTGCTCCGCGGACTCGTGTCCGGCGGTCTGCTTCGTCTCAGCCATTACTTCGCCTCCTCGGCAGTCTCGGTGGTCTCGGCCTCGGCGGCCTCGGCCTTCTTGGTGCTCTTCTTCGCCTTGGCCGGGGCCTTCTCGACGGGAGCGGGGGTGGCCCGGATGCCGAGCTCGCGCTCGCGGATCACCGTGTAGATGCGCGCGATGTCGCGCTTGACCGCGCGGAGACGGCCGTGGCTCTCGAGCTGACCGGTGGCCGACTGGAAGCGCAGGTTGAACAGCTCCTCCTTGGCCTTCTTCAGCTCGTCGACGAGGCGCTCGTCCTCGAAGGTGTCGAGCTCAACAGGAGCGAGCTCCTTCGATCCGATGGACATTACGCGTCACCGTCCTCACGCTTGATGATGCGTGCCTTGAGGGGCAGCTTGTGGATTGCGCGCGTGAGGGCCTCACGGGCGAGGGTCTCGTCGACACCGGCGACCTCGAAGAGGACGCGGCCCGGCTTGACGTTGGCGACCCACCACTCGGGCGAGCCCTTACCGGAACCCATGCGGGTCTCGGCGGGCTTCTTGGTGAGCGGGCGGTCCGGGTAGATGTTGATCCAGACCTTGCCGCCACGCTTGATGTGACGGGTCATGGCGATACGAGCGGACTCGATCTGACGGTTGGTGACGTAGGCAGGGGTCAGCGCCTGGATGCCGAACTCGCCGAACGACACCTGGGTGCCGCCGGTGGCCTGGCCACTGCGCTTGGGGTGGTGCTGCTTACGGTGCTTGACGCGACGGGGGATCAGCATGATCAGGCCTCAGCTCCTGCTCCGACCGCCTCGGCACGGGGGCCACGACGGCGGTCACCGCGCTCGGGGCGCGACGAACGCTGGTTCGCCTGCTCGCGAGCGAGTTCCTTGTTGGTGATGTCACCCTTGTAGATCCAGACCTTCACGCCGATGCGGCCGAAGGTGGTCTTGGCCTCGTAGAAGCCGTAGTCGATGTTCGCGCGCAGGGTGTGCAGCGGCACGCGACCCTCGCGGTAGAACTCCGAACGGCTCATCTCGGCGCCGCCGAGACGGCCCGACACCTGGATCCGCACGCCCTTGGCGCCGGCGCGCTGCGCGCCCTGCAGGCCCTTGCGCATGGCGCGACGGAACGCGACACGGGCGGAGAGCTGCTCGGCGATGCCCTGCGCGACGAGCTGGGCCTCGGCCTCGGGGTTCTTGACCTCGAGGATGTTGAGCTGGATCGGCTTCTTGGTGAGCTTCTCCAGGTCGGCGCGGATGCGCTCGGCCTCGGCGCCGCGGCGGCCGATCACGATGCCCGGGCGGGCCGTGTGGATGTCGACGCGCACGCGGCCGAGCTGACGCTCGATCTCGATGCGGGCGACGCCGGCGCGGTCGAGGCTCGTCTTGAGCATCGAGCGGATCTTGACGTCCTCGGCCACGTAGTCGGCGTAGCGCTGACCGGCCTTGGTGCTGTCCGAGAACCAGCGCGACACGTGGTCGGTGGTGATGCCCAGACGGAAACCGTACGGGTTGACCTTCTGTCCCATTACTTGGCCGCCTTCTTGGAAGTCGTGGCCGCAGCAGCCTCTTCCGGCGTGGCGAGCACGACGGTGATGTGGCTGGTGCGCTTGCGGATGGCGAAGGCACGGCCCTGGGCGCGCGGCTGGAACCGCTTCAGGGTGGTGCCCTCGTCGACGAAGATGCGGGACACGTAGAGGTCCTGCTCGTCGAGGTAGGTGTTCGTGCTGTCCGCCTTGACGCGCGCGTTGGCCATGGCCGACGCGACGAGCTTGTAGACGGGCTCGCTGGCCGCCTGCGGGGCGAACTTCAGGATGGCGAGTGCCTCCTGCGCCTGCTTGCCGCGGACGAGGTTGATGACACGACGGGCCTTCTGAGGCGTGACGCGGATGTGACGCACGCGTGCGATCGACTCCACCATTCTCTTCTCCTCCTTACGTCGCCGCGTTAGCGGCGACGACCCTTCTTGTCGTCCTTCTCGTGACCGCGGAAGGTGCGGGTCGGCGCGAACTCGCCGAGCTTGTGACCGACCATGGTCTCGGTGACGAACACCGGGATGTGCTTGCGACCGTCGTGCACCGCGATGGTGTGGCCCAGCATCGCCGGGATGATCATCGAGCGGCGCGACCAGGTCTTGATCACGTTCTTGCTGTTGGCCTCGTTCTGCGCGACGACCTTGCGAAGCAGGTGGTCATCGATGAAGGGGCCCTTCTTGAGACTGCGCGGCATCTTCCTCTACTCCTACTTGCGCTTCTTGCCGACGGTGCGCCGGCGGACGATGAGCTTGTCGCTCTCCTTGTTGGGACGACGCGTGCGGCCTTCCTTCTGGCCCCACGGGCTCACCGGGTGGCGACCACCGGAGGTCTTGCCCTCACCACCACCGTGCGGGTGGTCGATCGGGTTCATGGCGACACCGCGGACGGTCGGGCGGACGCCCTTCCAGCGCAGACGGCCGGCCTTGCCCCAGTTGATGTTCGACTGCTCGGCGTTGCCGACCTCGCCGATCGTGGCGCGGTTGCGCACGTCGACGTTGCGGATCTCGCCCGAGGGCAGGCGCAGCTGGGCGTAGGGGCCGTCCTTCGCGACGAGACGCACGGAGGCGCCGGCCGAGCGGGCGATCTTCGCGCCGCCACCGGGACGGAGCTCGATCGCGTGGATGACGGTACCCACGGGGATGTTCTTCAGCGGGAGGTTGTTGCCCGGCTTGATGTCCGCGCCCGGGCCCGACTCGACGATGTCGCCCTGCGAGAGCTTGTTCGGGGCCAGGATGTAGCGCTTGGTGCCGTCCACGTAGTGGAGCAGCGCGATGCGCGCGGTGCGGTTGGGGTCGTACTCGATGTGCGCGACCTTGGCGTCCACGCCGTCCTTGTCGTTGCGACGGAAGTCGATCAGACGGTACTGGCGCTTGTGCCCACCGCCGATGTGGCGGGTGGTGATGCGGCCGGTGTTGTTGCGGCCACCGGTCTTCGGCAGCGGCTTCAGCAGCGACTTCTCGGGGGTCGACCGGGTGATCTCGGCGAAGTCGGCGACCGACGAACCGCGACGACCGGGGGTCGTGGGCTTGTACTTGCGAATAGCCATTCTCGTGTCCTTCTCGATCCGCCGGTCAGCTGACCGCGGTGAAGATGTCGATGGAGCCCGACTTCAGGGTCACGATGGCGCGCTTGGTGTCCTTGCGCTTGCCGGTGCCGAAGCGGGTGCGACGGGTCTTGCCCTGTCGGTTGAGCGTGTTGATCGAGGCGACCTTGACGCCGAAGATCTTCTCGATGGCGAGCTTGATCTCCGTCTTGTTCGAGCGGGTGTCCACGATGAACGTGTACTTGCCCTCGTCGATCAGGTTGTAGCTCTTCTCGGAGACGACCGGAGCGATCACGACGTCGCGCGGGTCCTTGTTGTAGCCGGTCATGCGCTGACCTCTTCCTTCTTGGACTTGCTGGCGACGAAGGCCTCGAACGCGGCCTTCGAGAAGACCAGGTCGTCGCTCACGACGACGTCGTAGGCGTTGAGCTGGTCGGCGGAGATGACATGCACCGACGGCAGGTTGCGGACGCTCTTGAGGTTGAGCTCGTCGTCGCGCTGGAGCACGATGAGCACGTTCTTCGAGGTCGCGACCTGGGCGAGCAGCGCGGCGGCGGCCTTCGTGGTCGGGGCGCCGTCGACGACGAAGCCCTCCACCACGTGGATGCGCTCGCCGCGAGCGCGGTCGGAGATGACGCCGAGCAGAGCGGCGGCGATCATCTTCTTGGGGGTGCGCTGCGAGTAGTCGCGCGGCGTCGGGCCGTGCACCACGCCACCGCCGGTGTGCTCGGGAGCACGGACGGAGCCCTGGCGGCTGCGGCCGGTGCCCTTCTGCTTGAAGGGCTTGCGGCCGGCGCCCGAGACCTCTCCACGGTTCTTGGTCTTGTGCGTGCCCTGGCGCGCGGCGGCGAGCTGGGCGGTCACGACCTGGTGGATGAGCGGGACGTTGGTCTGGACGTCGAAGATGTCGGCCGGAAGCTCGACCGTGCCGGTCTTCTTGCCCTTCGCGTCGAGGACGTCGATGGTAGCCATGGTGATCAGGCTCCCTTCACTGCGGTGCGGACGAAGACCAGACGGCCACGAGCACCGGGGACGGCGCCCTTGACGAGCACCAGGCCCTTCTCGGCGTCGATCGCGTGCAGGGTCAGGTTCTGGACGGTGACGCGCTCGCCACCCATGCGGCCGGCCATGCGCATGCCCTTGAAGACACGGCTGGGGGTCGACGAGGCGCCGATCGAGCCCGGCTTGCGGTGGTTGCGGTGCGCACCGTGCGAGGCGGAGACGCCCTTGAAGTTGTGGCGCTTCATGACACCGGCGAAGCCCTTGCCCTTGGAGGTGCCGACGACGTCGACCTTCTGGCCGGCCTCGAAGGTGCCCTCGGCGGTGAGCTCCTGGCCGAGCGCGTACTCCGCGGCGTCGGCGGTGCGGATCTCGACGAGGTGGCGGCGCGGCGTGACGCCGGCCTTCTCGAAGTGGCCGGCGGACGGCTTGTTGACCTTGCGCGGGTCGATCTGGCCGGCGGCGATCTGGATCGCGACGTAGCCGTCGGTCTCCTCGGAGCGCAGCTGGGTCACGACGTTCGGCGCGATCTCGATGACGGTCACGGGAACGAGCTTGTTGTTCTCGTCCCAGACCTGGGTCATGCCGAGCTTGGTGCCCAGCAGGCCCTTCACGGTCTTGGTAGCGGTAGACATCAGTGCGTTGTTCCTCAGAGCTTGATCTCGATGTTGACGTCAGCAGGCAGGTCGAGGCGCATGAGCGAGTCGACGGCCTTGGGCGTCGGGTCGATGATGTCGATCAGACGCTTGTGCGTGCGCTTCTCGAAGTGCTCGCGGCTGTCCTTGTACTTGTGAGGCGAACGGATCACGACGACGACGTTCTTCTCGGTCGGCAGCGGCACCGGACCGATGACCTGCGCGCCCGCACGGGTGACCGTGTCGACGATCTTGCGCGCCGAGGAGTCGATGACCTCGTGGTCGTACGACTTCAGTCGGATGCGGATCTTCTGTCCCGCCATGTCTGACTCTCTCTCTTTCGTACCCGTTCCATCCGGCCGGATGGAGGGGATTGCTGCAGCACTTCTGCTTCGCACACTGTTCTTCTGTCAAAGCCGGCCCGGATCGCTCCGGCCCCGCTCTCGAGCAACCGGTTCCCCGGTCCTCTTCACCGACCCCCGCGCTCGGGCGTGTCGTCCTGACGGGCGAGCACACCGGTGAGCGCATGGCGGTGCCACAGGCCCATCGGTTGTCGATTGAATCTGCGTCCTGCTCCCCGCGGCCCAACCTCTCGCGCTCGAGGCGCTGGATTGTGCACTGTCCATGGGAGTGAGCCACACGCGGAGCGGTGGCGTCTTGAACTCAAGAAGTTTGCCACAGGCTCGCACTCCGTGCAAGCCGGGCGTGTCGCGCTCCGCGGGGCGGTCGGCGCTCAGCGGGGGCGGTTCCCGGGCGGGGCTCCGCGCGGCGGGTCCGGGGGTTCATCCGCTCCTCCCGCGCGTGCTCCAGGCGGTGCTCGGCATCCCGTCGACGGCGCTTGCGCGCTCCTGCGGCGAGCACCGGGCGACCGGACCACCAGACGTAGACGGTGCCGAGCAGGAGCACCGCGCCGAGGATCACGGCCCACCACGGGAAGCCCGGCAGCTCGGACGGCCGACCCGCGGCCTCGACATCCGCCGCCGGCGTCGGCAGGATGCGCTCCCCCGTCACCAGGATGCGGTGGCTGTTCACGCCCAGCGGCGTGCACGTCACCAGGGTGACGAGGTCCTCGCCGAGCACGGGCAGCAGCGTCTCGGTGTCCTCCGGCTCGACCACCCGCGTGTCCGTCACCCGGTAGGTGAGCACCTCGCCGAAGACCTCGACGGTGAAGGTCTCCCCCACCTGCACCCGGTCGAGGTTCGTGAAGAGCTCGGAGGTCGCGAGCCCCCGGTGCCCCGTCAGCACCGCGTGGGTGCCGGCGCCGCCGACGGGCAGCGCCGTGCCCTCGAGATGGCCGACGCCCTCCTCCAGGACGGCCTCGCTGGTGCCGTGGTAGACGGGCAGGTCGACCGCGATGCTCGGCACCTTGACCCGGGCCATCAGCCCGGAGGAGTCGACGTCGAGGAGCGCGGCGTAATCGCCCTCCTGGTCCGGCGCGACGGCCTGCGGCAGCCGTTCGTTCGCGGGCAGCTCTGCCGCGCCGCCCACGAGCGCGGCGTTGTACGCGCGCGCGCCCGCGAGGGCCTGCTGCACCGCGTCCGGTCCCAGGTCCTCGATCTCCCCGTCGATCGCGCCAATCTCGGCGGCCTGCTGCACCTGGCTCAGCCAGCCGGCGATGGAGGGGAAGAGCACGACACCGGCGCCCAGCACGGCGACGACCGCCACGGCGAGCGCCAGCTTCGGCAGACGCCAGCGGGCCCGGCGGCGGCCCCGTCCTGTGTGGGCCGGCGCCGAGCCCGGTGGGAGCGACGGAGGGGCCGTCGCGGGATGACCCCGCTCCGACCCCTCCGCGCTCATGATGCGTGCAGCTTACGCGGCGATCTCGGCAGCGCCGCGGCGACGGCGGGCGGCCACCAGGGCGGCGCCGAGGGCGATCACGAGCAGCGCGCCGCCGCCGGTCGCGAACAGCACGGGGCCGTTGCCACCCGTGAAGGGCAGGGCCCAGGTCGGGAGCTGCTGGTTGTGCGGCAGCTCGGCGTAGTACGTGGTGCCGGTGCCCGCGGTGGTGTCCGGGATGTTCAGCGTGGGCAGCTCGAAGCCGACCGGCGCGTTGGTCTCCTTGATGACGTACGTGCCCGAGTTCAGCACCGGGAAGGTGTACTGGCCGTTGGCGTCGGTGGTCCAGCTCGACTTGCCGTCGATGACGATCTTGTTCGTGCCGGCCTCGGCGTCGGCCTTGGACGGGTAGATCTCGAACGAGGCGTTGGCGAGCGGCGACTTGGTGGTCGTGCCGTTGTCGGTGACGGGCGAGTAGGTGAAGAACTGGAACGAGGCGACCGTGGCGGTGGCCGACGTGGTGTTCGTCACGGCAGGGCTGTTCGCGGCCTTGATGATGCTGCTGGCGTTGTTGGTGACGGTGCCGGCCGGGGTCGTCGTCGGGACGGCGACGGCCTTGGTGAGGACGTTGAGGCTGACGGTGCCGCCCTTGTTGGCCGCGAGGATGGTGCGACCGGCCTGCGTGAAGGTCAGGGTGAGCGTCTTGCCGTCGGTGCTCTTCACGACCGAGTAGTCGGTGCCGGCAGTCAGGGTGACGGCGGCGCCCGAGGCGTTGGTCAGGCTCACGGTGCCGCCCGCGGCCACGCCCGTCGGCGCGTCGGTGGTGAGGAACTTCAGGACGGCGGTGTCGATGGTGTCGACCACGGAGAAGGTCTCGAGGGAGTCGTTCGAGGCGATCTGCGGCACGCGGGCCGCGACGCTCCAGCGCTGCAGGTCGGCGTTCGCCGCCTCAGCGGTGCCGGCCGCCGCCGGGACGCGCACCTTGCTGAGCGACGAGGTCGCGTTCTTCGGGTAGACGTGCACGTCGTACACCCAGGTGTTGGACGGAGCGCCCGCCTTGCCCGTCGCCGTCGGGACGGTGACGAGGAACGGCGCGGTGCGGTCGGTGACCGTGTTGGGCGCAGTGGTCTCGGTCACGAGGTAGGCGCCGATCGGGAGGTTCGAGAACACGGCCTCGCCGTTGCCGTTGGTGACGACGGAGGTGCCGGCGGCGAGCGCGCGGTTGGCCGCCTGCTGCGCCGTGAGGTTCTGGACGGTCGCCCAGCCCTGCGTGGTGTTCAGGTCGATGTCGGCGATCTGCTGCACCTTGAAGGTGACGCCCGCGAGCGGCGCGCCGAGGGCGGACTTCTTGTTCGCATCCGTGATCTGCTGACCGGTGCCCGGCGTGGTGCCGTTGGACGCGGTGCGCTCGTGCTTGTGGACGGTCAGGGTGCGGGTCTGCGAGGCGTCGATGTTGGCGCCGGCGGCGCTCGCCGGGACGGCGGTGCCGAAGATCGCGAGGGCACCGATGGCGACGGCGCCCAGGGTGGCCGCCGCTCGGGCGGCGAAGGTCTTGCGGGACATGGGATTCCCCTTCAGGGTTCGGGTTCTGCTGCGGGATGAGAGGTGGTGGGGCTGGGGCTGCGATGACGGATGTCGGGTCAAGCGGTGCTCCTCCGTCGGCGTCGGGAGCCGTGCACCACGGCGCCAGACAGGGCGAGGAGCAGGATGATGGCGCCTGCGATCATGAAGGCGTCGGTGCTCATCCCTCCCGTCAACGGGAGCACCACTCCGGGGATCGGTGCGTTGACGAAGCGGTAGACGGCGCTCTGACCGGCTGCGGGAGCCGTGATCGAGGCCGAGCTCACGGTCACCCAGGCGCCGTTGACGAGCTGCTCGAGGCGCAGCTCCTGGTAGGCGACCTTGCTGCCCTGGTCGGTCAGCGCCTCCGTGAGCGCGTAGCCGTGCCCGGGGCGGACCTCGACGGTGCTCGCCGCGTTGCCGCCGGTCGCGGCCGAGTACTCGGCGCCGATCCTCGACTGCGCGCCGAGCCCGGTGAAGGCGTTCGGGGTGGCGGTGATCGTCCAGTTCCTGGCCTCGAAGCCCGGCTGGGGGTCGACGACCTGCTTGAGCAGGGTGATCTGCGCGGTGCCGTAGGCGATCCGGCAGGTCACCGAGCTGCCGCGCGTCGCCGTGACGTCGCCGGATGCGCTGACCGCGACGGCCGCGCCGGCGGCGTCGGTGCACGACCAGGGGCTGGTCACCACGTACGCGGCGTCGGAGGCATCGGCCGGACCGGTCGAGGCGAGACGGTAGGGCACACCCGCCGACACGGTCTTGGACGGCGCACCACCGGCGCCCGCGGGCCCGGCCAGCGCCGTGCGCGATCCGGTCGCCGAGGCGGTCCACGTGGTCGTGGCCTTGCTGCCCGAGGACCGCTCGACGACGAGGGCGAGGGTCGCGACGGGGCGGTTCGTGAACGAGCAGTCCACGGAGGAGTTCGCGGCGATGCCGGTCAGGTCGAGGCTGGTCACGGCCCCGTAGGTCGCCGCGCCGCCGTTCACCGTGCACGCGAGCGAGACCACCTCGTAGCCGGCCTGCTGCACCTCCGACACCCGGACGGTGGCGACGCCGCCGTCGCTGTGCAGCACCGTCCACGAGACGGTGCCGTCGGGGCCGGTGGTCTGCTGCGGCGTGTCGCTCGGCAGCGCGGTGGCGACGCCCGCGGTCGCCGTCGCGACCATACCGAGCCGCCAACCGGCTGCAGCAGTGGATGCACCGGTCGCAGGATCCTGCACCAGCTTCCGGACGGTGACGACCGTCGCCGGCTTCGGCGCGTTGAAGAAGGTGCAGTTGAGCGCGGCGCTGTAGCGGTCGGGCATGGCGACGTCGGCGGCGGGGGTCGAGCCGTCGGCCACCCGCTCGCCGTCGACCCAGCACTCGTAGCGGACGGTGTAGACGTCCAGGGCCGTCGGGCTGCCCGCAGCCATCGACTCGGCGATCGACAGGGTCGTGCCGATCGGTGCGGGGTACGGGCCGATCTGCTCCTTCTGGCGCCCCGCGGCCGATCCCGTCGTCGTCGCCGTCGCGACCGTCGTCGAGCCGTTCCGCACCGCGAGCGTGAACTGGTCGGCCGGGGCGGAGCGTCCGATCACGTTCTTCTGCACGGTGACCGTCGACGGCGACGAGCAGCTCGCGAGGTCGACCGAGGGGCTGCCGACGAACCGGGTGCCCTCGACGCGCTTCCAGGTGGTGGGGTCGAACTCGTGCGTGCCCGACGCGTTCGAGAGGTACACGGTCCCGCGCGGCGAGAATGCCAGGCCGTTGACGTTCGGGAACCCGCCGGCCTCGGCGCCGGTCAGGTTCGCGGTCACCGAGGCGCCCACCGTCAGCACCCCGTTCACCGGGGCGGCGAGGTTCTGCTTGGTGACCGTGTAGATGGTGGCCGAGTTCGAGCTGCCGTTCGATGCGGCTCCGAGCACGGAGAGGTTGCCCTTGGCGTCGAAAGCCATGTCGCCGTTGCCCACGGCGGCGTTGCCGGTCGGGAAGGACCCGACGAAGGCGTAGGCGCGAGTCGCCTCGGTGAAGCTGTAGAGGTAGAAGCTGCCGCCGTTGAACTTGCCGAACAGGTACCGACCGGACTCGAGGTCGATGGCGCCGGCGACGATGCCGCCGGGCACCTCCGCACCGCTCCTGTCGACGGTCGTCCACGCGCCGCCTGGCACCGAGAAGGAGCCGTCCGGCAGGACCCTCGCCACGTAGGCGACGTCCGTCGAGTCGGCCGTCCGGGAGAGCCCCCACACCGCCGAGCCGTTCGGCGCCACGGCCAGCGCGTTGATGCCGGAGACATCGTCCGCGCCGGCGCGCAGCTGGCTGGCGGTCCCGGTGACGATGTCGCCCTGCACGAGCGCCCCGTTCTCGGTGACCGAGTAGAAGTGGTTGGGGTCGCAGTTGAACTGCGCCGTGCGCGGCGCGGTCGTGAAGGTGCAGACGATCTGCGCGCCGGGCTCGTCGGGCACGGTGATCGAGCCCGAGGCGGCTGCCGGGTTGGATGCGATGACGACGCCGTCGCGCTCGCAGCTGTAGGAGGTCGTGTAGCCCAGTCCCGCGCCGCCGCCGGCGAGCGTGGTGTGGATCGTGTAGGCCGCGCCGGGCCGGACCTGCAGCGCGGAGATCTGCGCCGACTGGAGCCCGTCGGCGGAGCCCGAGGTGGTCGAGGTCGCCAGCGCCTCGGTGCCCGAGTACACGCTGCTCGTGAACTGGTCGCCGGCAGCGGCCCGCTGGAGCACGTGGCGCACCGAGAGCGAGGCCGGCTGCTGCACGATGAGCGTCGCGTCCTGCGGCGGACGCAGCGTGGAGTTGCCGATGTTCGCGGCGCCGTTCGTGTAGGTGCCGGCGGCGGCGGCCGTCACGTCCACGGTGATGGTGCAGCTCGACGCGTTGCGCGGCAGGTCGCCGCCGGCGATCGTGATCGTGCCGGCTGCCGCATCCGCGTTCCGGCTGAAGGCGACCTTGCCCGCGGAGCTGTTCACGCAGGTGCCGCCGAAGGAGCCCGCGACCGGCTTCATCCCGGCGGGGAGCGTGTCGGTGAATCCCCAGTCGTACTTCGCCGCGCGCTCGCTGGTGTTCGTGACGGTGAAGGTGAGGGTCGTGCGCGCACCGGTGAAGGCCGTCTCGCTCGAGAACGCCTTCGTCAGCGTCGGCGTGCCGTCCGCGATGCGGAGGTTGTCGACGGCGAAGTCGTTGCCGTCGCCGGTCGTCGTCGCGTTGGTGACCGTGAGCTTGAGCGACCGGCGCTCGGCGGCGGAGAGGAGGAGTGCGGTGTCGCCGTACACGCGCCCCGCCTTGACCGAGGCGCCGCCGCCGCCCCAGACCGAGCTCGCGCCCGTCGGCCGCGTCATGCTCCCCATCGGCGACGTGTAGGAACCGGCTCCCGTGGTCGCGCAGAGCGCGATGGCGTCGGCGTTGAAGCGCTGCGCGGTCGTCGTACCGGCGTTCGCCGTGACCCAGAGCTTGGAGGCGTTGGCGCCGCCCCCGTAGTCGCAGGAGGCCTCGGCGACGTCGAGGCTGACCACGTAGTAGCCGGTCGCCGCGGGTCCGCCCACGTTCGCGGTGGTCTCGAGCACCGCGTCGCTGCTGCTGCCCGCGGAGCTCGTCGTCCAGTCCACGAGCGCGCGGTTGGACTGCGTGGCGGACGTGGAACCGTTCGTTCCCGCGGCGACCTGGCCGAGCACGTCGGCCAGTCGGCGAGCGTTGTTCTGCGCCTGCACGGCGTTCTCGGTGGAGCAGTACCGGGTGCCGTTGCTGGTGAAGCTCGCGGTCGCGTAGTTCAGGATCACGCCGTTGCAGTCGGCGATGGCGGCCCAGTTGCCCGTCGCACGATAGGCGTTCCCGCCGGCGCCGACGTAGTTCGTGAGACGCGCGGGGAGCGTGCCGCCCCCGCGCTCGAAGTCCTCGACGAACACCGGGGTCGGTTCCGCCGGTGCCGCTGCGACCGGCTGCTCGACCGCTCGGGCCGCGGGGGCGCTGCCATCCGTCTGCACGAAGGCGGGCACACCGAGCGCGACGACGCTGGCCACGAGCGCGGCCGACACGGCGGCGGCGATGAGCCGCCGGGTGCGTCGTGCCGCGGTGCGTGCGCGTCGGGTGGCCTGCATGGTCGTGGATCTCCTGCTCGGGGCGATCCAGCCGTTCCTCAAGATCTGATCCGAGGTCCTTCTGCATCGCCGTGGTTCTCGGCGGAGGAGAAGGTACGTACCCGGTCGGGGACGCCGCAAACGCATGGGAGCCCCCGTTCGGGAGCGTCGGAGGCATGAGCGCGCTGGAGGCGGGATTGGACGACGCCTGTCCAGCAGGTTGGCGACGCCCGGACCCACTACGTCGTTTTACCAGCGAGCGGGCCGCGCGCCACGTACCGCGGATGGGGGCCGTCCATCCGCCATTGCGGCACTCCTGCGCCTCAAGGACACGCGCAAGCGCGGTCGAGTTCCTCAAGAAATGCGCAAGGACCCCTCGCGCGGCAGATCGCGGGAGCTCACGCGGAAACGACGAAGCGGGCCGGAACGGAGCGCTGCTCCATCCCGGCCCGCTGGGCCGCACCGCGAGGACGCGGAGAGACGACGAAGGGGCCGGGCCCGAAGGCCCGACCCCTGTCGCCGGAAGTCCTCGAGGGGACTTACTTGATGATCTTCGTCACCGTGCCGGCGCCGACCGTACGACCACCCTCACGGATGGCGAAGCGGAGGCCCTCCTCCATGGCGATCGGCTGGATGAGCTCGACCGACATCTCGGTGGTGTCGCCGGGCATGACCATCTCGGTGCCCTCGGGCAGCGTGATGACGCCGGTGACGTCCGTGGTGCGGAAGTAGAACTGCGGGCGGTAGTTCGTGAAGAACGGGTTGTGACGGCCGCCCTCGTCCTTCGAGAGGATGTACGCGTTGCCCTCGAAGTTCGTGTGCGGGGTGATCGAACCCGGCTTGACGACGACCTGGCCGCGCTCGACGTCCTCGCGCTTGGTGCCGCGGAGCAGGAGACCGCAGTTCTCGCCGGCCCAGGCCTCGTCGAGCTGCTTGTGGAACATCTCGATGCCCGTGACGGTGGTCTTCTGCGCCGGGCGGATGCCGACGATCTCGACCTCGGAGTTGATCGCCAGGGTGCCGCGCTCGGCGCGACCCGTGACGACGGTGCCACGACCGGTGATCGTGAACACGTCCTCGATCGGCATGAGGAACGGCTTGTCGCGGTCGCGCACGGGGTCCGGAACCGAGTTGTCCACGGCCTCCATGAGGTCGAGCACGGACTGGACCCACTTCTCGTCGCCCTCGAGCGCCTTCAGGCCCGAGACGCGGACGATGGGGGCGTCCTCGTCGAACTCCTGGCCGGCGAGCAGGTCGCGGACCTCGAGCTCGACGAGCTCCAGGATCTCCTCGTCGTCCACCATGTCGGCCTTGTTCAGGGCGACGAGCAGGTAGGGGACGCCGACCTGGCGCGCGAGCAGCACGTGCTCGCGGGTCTGGGCCATCGGGCCGTCGGTCGCCGCGACCACGAGGATCGCGCCGTCCATCTGCGCCGCACCGGTGATCATGTTCTTGATGTAGTCGGCGTGACCCGGGGCGTCGACGTGCGCGTAGTGGCGCTTCGGGGTCTCGTACTCGACGTGCGAGATGTTGATCGTGATACCACGCTGGCGCTCTTCCGGCGCCGAGTCGATCGAGGCGAAGTCGCGCTGCACGTTGGTCGCGGACGGGTACTTGTCAGCAAGCACCTTCGAGATCGCGGCCGTGAGCGTGGTCTTGCCGTGGTCGACGTGACCGATCGTTCCGATGTTGACGTGGTCCTTGGTCCGCTCGAACTTGGCCTTCGCCACTGTGGGTCCTCCTCAGGACTCGGTCGCGGCGGGCCCGGGGATCTTCCCGGGCCGCCACTGGGTTGGGTACTGCGTTATGTTACAGGCGCGTGAGCCGGAGCTCACTCGCCCTTGTTCTTCTGGACGATCTCGTCGGCGACAGCCTTCGGGACCTCCGCGTACGTCTCGAACGTCATCGAGTACACGGCGCGGCCCGAGGTCTTCGACCGCAGGTCGCCCACGTAGCCGAACATCTCCGAGAGCGGCACGTTGGCGCGAACGACCTTGACGCCGCTCGCGTCCTCCATGGACTGGATCTGACCGCGACGCGAGTTCAGGTCGCCGATCACATCGCCCATGTACTCCTCGGGAGTACGGACCTCGACCGCCATGAGCGGCTCGAGGAGCACGGGGTTCGCGCGGCGCGCGGCCTCCTTGTAGGCCATCGAGCCGGCGATCTTGAACGCCATCTCCGAGGAGTCGACGTCGTGCGCGGCGCCATCCACCAGGGTGGCCTTGACGCCCACCGTCGGGAAGCCGGCGAGCACGCCGACCTGCATGGCGTCCTGGATTCCGGCGTCGACGGACGGGATGTACTCGCGCGGCACGCGGCCACCCGTCACGGCGTTCACGAACTCGTAGATCGTGTCGCCGGTGACCTCCATGGGCTCCAGCGAGATCTGCACCTTCGCGAACTGGCCGGAACCACCGGTCTGCTTCTTGTGCGTGTAGTCGTACTTCTCGACCGTCTTGCGCAGGGTCTCGCGGTACGCGACCTGGGGCTTGCCCACGTTGGCCTCGACGTTGAACTCGCGCTTCATGCGGTCGACCAGGATGTCGAGGTGGAGCTCGCCCATGCCCTTGATGACCGTCTGACCGGTCTCCTGGTTCTGCTCGGTGCGGAAGGTCGGGTCCTCCTCCGCGAGCTTCTGGATCGCGGTGCCCAGCTTCTCCTGGTCGGCCTTGGTCTTCGGCTCGATGGCGACCTCGATGACCGGCTCCGGGAACGTCATCGACTCGAGGACGACCTGCTCGTTCGGGTCGGACAGGGTGTCACCGGTGGTGGTGTCCTTCAGACCGATGACCGCGTAGATGTGACCGGCGGTCACCGACTCGACCGGGTTCTCCTTGTTGGCGTGCATCTGGAAGATCTTGCCGATGCGCTCCTTCTTGCCCTTGGTCGAGTTGATGACCTGGGCGCCGGAGTCGATCTTGCCGGAGTAGACGCGCACGTAGGTGAGGCGGCCGAAGAACGGGTGCACCGCGACCTTGAACGCGAGCGCGGCGAACGGCTCGGCCGAGTCCGCGTGGCGCATGATGACCTTCTCCTCGTCGCGCGCGTCGTGGGCCTCGATGGCCGGCACGTCGAGCGGGGTGGGGAGGTAGTCGATGACGGCGTCGAGCATCGGCTGCACGCCGCGGTTCTTGAACGCCGAACCGCAGAGCACCGGGTAGAGCTCCGAGTTGATCGTCATCTTGCGGATGGCGCCCTTGATCTCGGCGACCGTGAGCTCCTCACCGCCGAAGAACTTCTCGAGCAGCGCGTCGTCGCTCTCCGCGACGGTCTCGAGGAGGGCCTGGCGGTACTCCTCGGCCTTCTCCTTGAGGTCCTCGGGGATCTCCTCGATGGCGTACTCGGCGCCCATCTTCACGTCACCCTTGGCGTCACCGCGCCAGGTGAGCGCGCGCATCTCGACGAGGTCGACAACGCCCTCGAACGAGGACTCCTGACCGATCGGGAGCTGGATCACGAGCGGCTTGGCCCCGAGGCGGTTGATGATGGTGTCGACGGTGAAGTAGAAGTCAGCGCCGAGCTTGTCCATCTTGTTGACGAAGCAGATGCGGGGCACGTCGTACTTGTCGGCCTGGCGCCAGACGGTCTCGGACTGGGGCTCGACGCCCTCCTTGCCGTCGAACACGGCGACCGCGCCGTCGAGCACGCGGAGCGAGCGCTCCACCTCGACGGTGAAGTCCACGTGGCCGGGGGTGTCGATGATGTTGATCTGGTTCTTGTTCCAGAAGCAGGTCGTCGCCGCCGACGTGATGGTGATGCCGCGCTCCTGCTCCTGCGCCATCCAGTCCATCGTCGAGGCGCCGTCGTGCGTCTCGCCGATCTTGTGGTTGACACCGGTGTAGAACAGGATGCGCTCGGTAGTGGTGGTCTTGCCGGCATCGATGTGCGCCATGATGCCGATGTTGCGGACCTTGTTCAGGTCGGTGAGCACGTCCTGTGCCACGGTGTCCTCCGGAGTGGTGGGGCTAGGGGTGGAACGAGAATCGGCGGGATGCCGGGAGCCGGCATCCCGCCGGGGCGACTACCAGCGGTAGTGCGCGAAGGCGCGGTTCGACTCGGCCATCTTGTGGGTGTCCTCGCGGCGCTTGACCGCGGCACCGAGGCCGTTCGAGGCGTCGAGGATCTCGTTGGTGAGACGCTCGGTCATGGTCTTCTCGCGACGCGACTTGGCGTAGCTGGTGAGCCAGCGCAGCGCCAGCGTGTTGGCGCGGTGGGGCTTGACCTCGACGGGGACCTGGTAGGTCGAGCCGCCGACGCGGCGCGAACGCACCTCGAGGGTCGGGCGCACGTTGTCGAGCGCCTTCTTCAGCACGACGACCGCGTCCTGGCCGCTCTTGTTGGCGACGTTCTCGAGGGCACCGTAGACGACGCGCTCGGCGAGGCCCTTCTTGCCGTCGAGGAGGATCTTGTTGACGAGCTGGCTCACGATCGGAGCGCCGTACACGGGGTCGGCGACGACGGGCCGCTTCGGGGCGGGTCCCTTGCGGGGCATTACTTCTTCTCCATCTTCGCGCCGTAGCGGCTGCGAGCCTGCTTGCGGTTCTTCACGGCCTGGGTGTCCAGAGCGCCGCGGACGATCTTGTAGCGCACACCGGGGAGGTCCTTCACACGACCGCCGCGCACGAGCACCATCGAGTGCTCCTGCAGGTTGTGGCCCTCGCCGGGGATGTAGGCGGTCACCTCGGTGCCGTTGCTCAGCTTGACGCGCGCGACCTTGCGAAGCGCCGAGTTCGGCTTCTTCGGGGTGGTCGTGTACACGCGGGTGCACACGCCGCGCTGCTGCGGGTTGGACTTCAGGGCAGGCGCCTTGGTCTTCGTGACCTTGGGGCTGCGGCCCTTGCGGACCAACTGCTGAATGGTGGGCACTGAATTACTCCTCGGATTCGTACTGCTCGGTGTCGGGCGGACTTCGCGCCCGCTGCGTTCCTCTGACCAGCCCACCCCCGCACTCGGGCGTGTCCGGCCATCTCGGCCACCGGCGGTACACACGTGCTTTGCACTGCTGGCTGGCGTGCGGCCTCATCCGCCGGACGGATGCTTCCGCCCGGTGCACGAGGCCTGTTGAGTCTGGAGGCCCTGCCGCCCGGTTCGCTTGCACGAACTCCGGGCGCGCCGCAGAGCACACACCTGAAGAAGATTAGCTGTCGTACCGAGGTCCGTCAAATGAGCCCCGCCGACCGGAGGAACCGTCAACACTCTCATGCGGCGCGGCGACCGCAGGCTGCGACGCGCCGGACACGGCACGCCGCTCGAAGTCGTCTAAGGCGGCACGGTGACGTCGCACGAGCCTCGCGCCCGAGCGGCTGATGCCGAGCCCGAGCCAGAGCACCAGTTCCCGCGCGAGCAGCCCGCCGAGCACGAGCGCCGGGTTCACCGCCAACCGCAGCGCGGCGTCCACCGCCCCTCGCAGCGACATCTGCAACCCGCCCTGCAGGAGCAGCAGCACGGCGATCGATCCCGCGTACACCACTGCGGCCACGATGAGGCCGCCGAAGATGTACGCCCACCAGCCGGCCCGGTTCGCGATGGCGGTCAGGATGAGGAACGCGACCAGGAAGATCAGTGTCGGCACCGCGAGCAGCGGGTTCGCGAGGTAGGCGTCGATCCACTGCCGGGTGCCGTCGCCCGGCCGGGCGAGCCCGATGAGCAGGGAGCCGCCGGAGGCGAGCAGCAGGGCGAACAGGATCGAGCCGACGAGCGCGACACCGGCCCCGAGGGCGCGGTTGCCGCCGAGCACCGGCACCCGCGCGGGAGCCTCGTCCACCGGGCCATCGCCGGGCAGGTCCACCGCGGGCGGGCGCCCCTCCGCCGCATCGCGGCTCGGCTCCGTCACGCTCGTCCCGCGTTCATGCTGGTCCTCCGAGGTCGAGATGCGGTCCTCCGCACGCGCGAGGGCCCGCGGCACACTGTAGTGCCGCGGGCCCTCGTCGAGACGCCGACCGGTCAGATGCCGATGCGCACGTAGTACACGGACTCGAAGGAGTAGAGCGGGCGGACCATGACGCTCTTCGACGGGTTCGGCGCGTGCAGCACGTTGCCGTTGCCCATGTAGATGCCGTCGTGTCCGTGGTCGCTCCAGATGACGAGGTCGCCCGGCTGGGCGTCGGCAGCCGAGATCACGGTGCCCCTGGCGGCCTGGGCCGGCACGGAGTGCGGCAGATCCACGCCGAACTGGGCGTACACGTACTTGACGAACCCGGAGCAGTCGAAGCCGGCCGGCGTCGCGCCGCCGTAGACGTAGGGCACGCCCACGTACTGCAGACCGACGTTGACGACCTCGCTGAGGCTGAAGTTCGGGTAGGCGGGGTTCTCGAGGTACTGCGCGGCCGTCGGGCCGCTGTACGCCTCGTAGTTCTGGGCGATCTCGGCGCGACGCAGCTCGGCTCCGCTCGTCGCGGTGTAGTCGTCGCGCTCGACCGTCTGCGCGGGAGCGCCGGAGGCGACGGTCACACCCTGCGCCTGCTCGAGCTTGAGCTTGGCGAGCTCGTCGGCCGCAGCAGCCGCCGCCGAGGGGCCGGAGCCGAAGCTGCCGGCGGTGTGCGGGAGCGCGACGGTCAGGAACAGCGCGGGAACCATCAGGAGCATCACGGCGATGCCGCGAACGTTGCGCTGGCTCCTCGTGGCGCGCGGCTTCGCCTTCGCCTGAGCGGGTCGGCCTGCGGGGCGCTCGGCGGCACGCGGCTGGCGACGCTGGCGCGCCTTGGCGGCTGCGGCCTCGGCCTCGCGGGCCGCACGGCGGCTGGTCGGGGCGACCTCCGCCGCGGGGGCGATGCGGAAGCTCTCGAGCTCCGCTGCGCGGCCTGGGGTGGTGCCGGTCGGCTGCTCGGTCGAGCTGCCGGGGGTGGGGAGATCCGTCGGGTCGAGATCTCTGCCGTGATCGGTCGTCACACTCATGTCCTCCAGCGTTCCAACGCCACCGCGGCAGCGCCCATCCATCGTCACTCGTTCATCACGGGTACTACGACGAGGGACGGGTCTTGGGAACGCCTCGACGAAGCTCTTCCAGCACGGGGTCTATGCCGGGAGTATTCGCCCATCGTACGCCAGCGTTACCAATCTGTCACCTTCAATCTGGGACCGGAGGCGTATTGACAACGAGTCTGGACGCCGGCATCATGCGCGCCGACAGCTCCTCGCGCATCCGATCCGAGCGGATGGTCAGCCCGCGACGTAGATGTGCACGGCCACCTCGACGGGCAGCTCCAGGCCGTCGCCGAAGCCCGCGACCTCGACCAGCACGTAGTCGCCCGAGGACGAGATGGAGGCCGTGGCACCCGGGACGACACCCGACTGCTTCAGCTGGGCCAGCAGCTCGGGCTCGAACTGCACCGGCTCGGCGAGGCGCTTGATAACCGCCTCGACGGTCGCCTCCGAACTGCGCTGCACGAGCTGGTGCAGGTTGACGTAGCCGGTGGTGACGGCCTCGGTCGGCCAGGTGTTCAGCTCGTCCGCGCCGGGGATCGGGTTGCCGTACGGCGATTCCGTCGGGTTGCCGAGCAGCTCGACGATGTGGCGCTCGACCTGCTCGCTCATGACGTGCTCCCACCGGCACGCCTCGTCGTGGACGTAGGCCCAGTCGAGTCCGATCACATCGGCGAGGAGCCGCTCGGCGAGGCGGTGCTTGCGCATCACGCCGACGGCCTTGCGACGGCCGTCTGCGGTGAGCTCGAGGTGCCGGTCCCCCTCGACCACCACCAGACCGTCCCGCTCCATGCGCGCGACCGTCTGCGAGACCGTGGGCCCGGAGTGCCCGAGGCGCTCCGAGATGCGCGCCCGGAGCGGGATGATGCTCTCCTCCTCCAGGTCGAGGATCGTCCTGAGGTACATCTCGGTGGTGTCGATGAGGTCGGTCATCAGGAGGTCCCCTTCGTCGAGCGCGCGAACAAGCCTCAAGCCTATCCCGCGGCACCGACGCGGGACGCCTGCGCCGCGCCTGCCGGAGCGCCCCGGCCCATAGAATCCCGACATGGCCCAGATCACCATCCCCGCCGACCTCCTGCCCGCCGACGGACGGTTCGGCTGCGGCCCCTCGAAGGTGCGCGCCGAGCAGCTCGCGCACCTCGCGGGCGCCGGCGCCGCCGTGCTCGGCACCTCCCACCGGCAGGCCCCGGTCAAGGACCTCGTCGGGCGGGTGCGCTCCGGCCTGGGCGAGCTGTTCCGGCTCCCCGAGGGCTACGAGGTCGTGCTCGGCAACGGCGGCTCGACGGCCTTCTGGGATGCCGCCGCCTTCGGACTCATCGAGCGGCGCAGCGAGCAGCTCGCCTTCGGCGAGTTCGGCGCCAAGTTCGGCAAGGCCGCCGCGGCGCCGTGGCTCGACGCGCCGCACGTCGTCTCCGCCCCGGCGGGATCGCGCGCCGAGGTCGAGGTGCTCGACGGCGTCGACGTGTACGCGTGGCCGCACAACGAGACGTCGACCGGCGTCATGGCGCCGGTCCGCCGCGTCGGCGGCGACGCCGGCGCGCTCACCGTCGTCGACGGCACCAGCGCCGCGGGCGGCATCGACTTCGACGCCGCCGAGGCCGACGTCTACTACTTCGCACCGCAGAAGAACTTCGCCGCCGACGGCGGCCTGTGGTTCGCCCTGGTCTCCCCCGCCGCCATCGAGCGGATCGAGCGGATCGCCGCGGGCGACCGCTACATCCCCGAGTTCCTGAGCCTCAAGCAGGCCCTCGACAACTCACGGCTGCAGCAGACGCTGAACACGCCCGCGCTCGGCACGCTGCTGCTGATGGAGAACCAGATCGACTGGATCAACGGCAACGGCGGTCTCGCCTGGGCTTCGGCGCGCACCGCCGAGTCGTCCGGCGAGCTCTACCGCTGGGCGACCGCGAGCAGCTACGCGACGCCCTTCGTGGCCGACCCGGAGCACCGATCGCAGGTGGTCGCCACCATCGACTTCGACGAGGCCGTCGACGCGGCGGCGATCGCGAAGGCGCTGCGGGCGAACGGCATCGTCGACACGGAGCCGTACCGCAAGCTGGGGCGCAACCAGCTGCGGGTCGCGACCTTCACGGCGATCGAGCCGGACGACGTCCGCGCGCTGATCGCGTCGATCGAGTACGTCGTCGAGCGCCTCTCGGCATGATCGCCGGGCGCAAGCGCGGGCGGCGGCCCTCGCCGCCGCCCGAGGCCGCGGACGACCGGACCCCGGTCGTCGTCGGCCTCATCGGCTGGTCAGCCGCGCTGATCCTGCTGGTCGTCCTGGGAGCCGTCGGCGTCGCCATCGGCGTCGAGGTGCTCGTCACCGTCGGTATCGGAGTCCTCATCGGAGCCGCCCTGCTCGCCGTCGTCCTGCGAGCCCGGCGCTAGCTCGTCCACGTCTACGCCGTCGTAGACGTCGTCCCCAGCGTCGCCGAGGTCGTCATCCTCATCCGAGTCGTCGTCCTCGTCCGAGTCGTCGTCCGAGTCGTCCTCATCCGAAGCGTCGTCGAAGTCGTCGTCGGCGTCGTCGCCATCCGCCTCCTGCGACGCCTGGTACTCGGCGAGGCGGTCGGCCCAGGGCACCCAGTCGGGAGCGAGGAGCGCCCCCTGGCCGGGCTGCAGCTCGGCCTCCAGCACGGTCGGCTCATCCCCGTCCACCGCGGCGAGGCTGACGGTCCAGTGCCATCCCGGGTAGCCGTCGAGCGTGCAGTGGAACAGCACGGAGACGACGCCGTCCACCTCGTCCACGCGTGCGAAGGCGTCGCCGACCGTCTTGGCATCGGTGATCTCGAGCAGACCGGCTCGAGCGATCTCCACCTCCTGCGGCGACGGGCGCTCAGACATCGAGCTCGTCCGCGACCTTGCGCAGCAGCGCGGCGATCTTGCGCCCCTGCGCGCCCTCCGGGTACCGACCGCGCTTGAGGCCGGTGCCGAGGTTGTCCAGCAGCTTGACGAGGTCCTCGACGATGACCGCCATGTCGTCCGCGGGCTTCCGGTTCGCCCGCGTCACGCTCGCGGCCTCGATGACGCGCACCGAGAGCGCCTGCGGGCCGCGCTTGCCGTCCGCCAGACCGTACTCGAGCCGGGCGCCGGCCTTGATCGTCGTCCCCGCGGGGAGCGCGGTCGCGTGCAGGAACACCTCCTGGCCGTCGTCTCCGCTGATGAAGCCGAAACCCTTGTCCTCGTCGTAGAACTTGACTTTGCCCGTGGGCATCCTGACGTCCTTCCGCGGCGCCTGCGGCGCACCGGGGGCAAGTACCTGCCCCTATCCTTGACTCCGTGGCGAAGAGCACTCCGGAGAGCACCAATCGTATCGAAAGCATCCTCGCCGTCATGATCGTGACGGTGATCGGCGCCTCGCTGCTCGCCTTCATCGCCCTGCTCGTCGGCACCGCGACCGGCGCCGGCAACGACGACGGCTTCAGCGACGGGCTCTGGCCGACCGTGATCCTCATGCCGCTCGTGGGCCTGCCGATCGGCTTCGTGCTGGTGCTCGCGCTGCTGATCATCAACATGGTGCGTCGCAGCCGCGGGGCGAAGCGCGGCTGAGCGGCCGGCGCGTCGAGGGTGATCCGGTGAACCGGTGAGGGGCGCGCTCTCGCTCGCTGCGCGCCTGCGCTCCCTGCCCGCGGAGGACCTGCGGGCGCTGCTGCTCCGCCGGGCGCCCGCGGTCACCGGTGTCCAGGACCACGCCGACCTCGCCGAGGCGCTGCTGAGCCGTCCCAACCTCGACGCAGCCCTCGATCGCCTCGTCCGCCCGGAACTCGCGCTCGCCCTCGAGCTCGCCGCGGCCGAGACGGGCATCCCTGCGGGATCGCTCGGCCACGACGTGCCGCAGCGGCTCGACCACCTCGCGCTGATCGAGCTGGCGGACGACGGATGGCACCTTTACGACGCCGTCGCCGAACGCCTCGCGGAGCGCGGCGTGGAAGCGGACTCCCTTCGCACCCCCGATGCCGTCGAGCCGTCGGAACGGCCCGACGGCCTGGCCACCGAGCGTGCCTTCCTGCTCGTCAGCGGCGTCGCCGAGCTGCTGCACGAGCTCGCCCGCGAGCCCGCGCGCCGTCTGCAGCACGGCGGCCTCGCCCTGCCCGCGGCGCGCCGCCTCGCCGAGCGCACCGGTCGGCCGCGCACCGAGATCGAGACGCTGCTCTCGCTCGCCGACGAGGCCGCGCTCGCCGCTGGCGACTCCGCGTGGGAACGGGGCGCGGAGGCCGACTCCTGGCTCGATGCCCGGCCCGCCGAGCGGTGGCGCATCCTCGCCGCCGCATGGCGCGGTCGACTCCCTCCCGCCGCGCTCGACGACCTCGCGCACGGCTGGCGCGACGGGCCGGAGACGCTGCTGCAGCGGCTGCTGCCGCTCGGCGGGGCGGAGCGCGAGCGCTTCGCGGAGCGGATCGGCGAGGCCGAGCTGCTCGGAATCGCCGTCGACGGCACGATCGGAGCCGCGGGCCAGGCCGTGCTGGAGCGCCGCGACGCGGACGCGGAGGCGGCGATCGGAGCGGCCATGCCCGCGCCGGTCGAGCGCGTCTACCTGCAGCACGACCTCTCGGTCATCGCCCCCGGCCCACTGCGCGGCGACCTGGACCGGCGCCTGCGCGGCGTCGCGCTCGCGGAGGGCGGCGGACTCGCGAGCAGCTACCGCATCACGACCGAGACCGTCGAGCAGGCGCTCGTCGACGGCGAGACCGCGGACGACCTGCTCGCATTCCTGGGCGCGCTCTCGTTGACGGGCGTACCGCAGCCGCTGGAGTACCTCATCCGCTCGACCGCCGGTCGCCACGGCAGCCTGCGCGCCGGCCCGCCCGCAGCCGAGGAGACCGAGGGGCCCGAGCCCGCGGTCTCGGTGCTGCACGCCGAGGACCCGTCCGTGCTCGACACCGTGCTCGTCGACCAGGCCGTCGCTCCGCTCGCCCTGCGCCGGAGCGGACCGCACCGGGCGCTCAGCCGCTTCGACCCCGAGGTGCTCTACTGGACGCTCCGCGACGCCCGTTACCCGGTCGCCCTCGAGGACGCGGCCGGAGCGCTCGTCACGCCGCGCCGGCCGGTGCCGGCGCAGCGGCGCTCGACCGGCACCGCGCCGTACGCCGCGCTCGTGGAGCGCCTCGCCGCCCTGCCGGCGCCGAACGCCGCCGAGGACGAGGCCGGGTGGATCGCCCGTCGCATCGAGCTCGCCGTGCGTCGCAAGGGCCTCGTGCGGCTGACCGTCCGCATGCCCGACGACAGGACGGTCGAGGCCGTGCTCGAGCCGACCAGCATCGCCGGTGGCCGCGTGCGCGCCCGCGACCGCGCCGCCGACCTGGAGCGCACGCTGCCGCTCAGCCGTATCGTCGCGGTCGAGCCGGCCGACTGAGCCTCGGCCGTCGCGGCGCTCACCGCGCGTAGACTCGAACGCTATGTCCGACGGCCCCCTCATCGTGCAGAGCGACCGAACCGTCCTGCTCGAGCTCGCCCATCCGCTCGCCGAGACGGCACGGCACGAGCTGGCGGTCTTCGCCGAGCTCGAGCGCGCCCCGGAGCACATGCACAGCTATCGGATCACCCGCCTCGGGCTCTGGAACGCCCGTGCCGCCGGCCACGAGGCCGAGGAGATGCTCGACGTGCTGCGTCGCTACTCCAAGTTCCCCGTGCCGCAGAGCGTCGAGGTCGACATCGCCGAGACGGTGCGCCGCTACGGCCGCCTCGTCATCGAGCGCGACGAAGAGGGCGGCCTCGTGCTGCGCTCGATGGACGACGCGGTGCTGCGCGAGGTGTCGCGCTCGAAGCGCATCGCACCGCTGCTGGCGGAACGGCGCGGCGGCGACACGATCGCGATCGAGGCGTGGGCGCGCGGGCAGCTCAAGCAGGAGTTGCTGAAGCTCGGCTGGCCCGCCGAGGACCACGCCGGGTTCACCCCCGGCACGCCGCACGGGATCGACCTCGCCGAGGACGGCTGGACGCTGCGCCCCTACCAGCAGGACGCGGTCGACCACTTCTCCGCCAACGGCTCGGGCGTCGTGGTGCTGCCCTGCGGCGCCGGCAAGACGATCGTCGGCGCCGGGGCGATGGCCGCGACCGGCACGACCACGCTCATCCTCGTCACCAACACGGTGAGCGCGAGGCAGTGGCGCGCCGAGCTGCTCAAGCGCACGACGCTGACCGAGGACGAGATCGGCGAGTACTCCGGCCAGCTCAAGGAGGTCAAGCCGGTCACCATCGCGACCTACCAGATCCTCACCGCGAAGCGGAAGGGCGAGTACGCGCACCTCTCGCTGCTCGACGCCCTCGACTGGGGACTCGTGGTCTACGACGAGGTGCACCTGCTGCCGGCCCCGGTGTTCAAGCTGACCGCCGAGCTGCAGGCGCGTCGCCGCCTGGGCCTCACGGCCACGCTCGTGCGCGAGGACGGCCGCGAGGGCGACGTGTTCAGCCTCATCGGCCCCAAGCGCTTCGACGCCCCGTGGAAGCAGATCGAGGCGCAGGGCTACATCGCGCCGGCCGCGTGCTTCGAGGTGCGGGTCGACCTCCCGCCGGACGAGCGGATGCAGTACGCCGCGAGCGGGGACGACGAGCGCTACCGCCTGGCCGCCTCCGCGCCCGCCAAGATCGACGCCGTCAAGGCGCTGCTGCGGAAGCACGAGGGCGAGAGCATCCTGGTGATCGGCCAGTACATCGATCAGCTCGAGGAGCTGGGCGAAGCGCTCGGCGCACCGACGCTCACCGGCGCGACGCCGATCCCGGAGCGCGAGGAGCTGTTCCAGTCGTTCCGCGACGGCGGGACCAAGGTGCTCGTCGTGTCGAAGGTCGCGAACTTCTCGGTCGACCTGCCCGAGGCGACGGTGGCCATCCAGGTCTCGGGCTCCTTCGGCTCGCGGCAGGAGGAGGCTCAGCGCCTCGGACGTCTGCTCCGACCGAAGCGGAGCGGCATCCCGGCCAGCTTCTACACGCTGGTGGCCCGCGACACCGTGGATCAGGACTTCGCGCAGAACCGCCAGCGCTTCCTCGCCGAGCAGGGGTACAGTTACACGATCCTCGACTCCGTCGACCTCGCGGCCTGAGCGACAATCCGCGGAGCGCATCTTCGGCGCGGTCCTCGCTCGCACTCGAAGTGCTCCCAGGATTCATGCAGCGAACCCGCAAATACTGAGGGGCATGAACGGGCCCAAGATCCTCATCGTCGACGACGAGCCGAACATCCGTGACCTGCTCACCACGAGCCTCCGCTTCGCCGGCTTCGCCGTGCGTGCGGTCGCGAACGGTGCCCAGGCGATCTCCGCAGTCATCGAGGAGGAGCCGGACCTCATCATCCTCGACGTCATGCTGCCCGACATGAACGGCTTCGGCGTGACCAAGCGACTCCGCTCGTCCGGCTACACCTCCCCCATCCTCTTCCTCACCGCGAAGGACGACACGGAGGACAAGATCACCGGCCTCACCGTCGGCGGCGACGACTACGTCACCAAGCCCTTCTCGCTCGACGAGATCGTGGCGCGCATCAAGGCGATCCTGCGCCGCACCATGCACGACGAGGACGACGCGATCATCCGCGCCGGCGACCTGAGCATGGACCAGGACACGCACGAGGTCAGCATCGGCGGCACCCAGGTCGAGCTCTCCCCCACCGAGTTCAAGCTGCTGCGCTACCTCATGCTCAACCCCAACCGCGTGCTGTCGAAGGCGCAGATTCTCGACCACGTCTGGGAGTACGACTTCAACGGCGACGCGGGCATCGTCGAGAGCTACATCTCGTATCTGCGCCGCAAGCTCGACAGCCACACCGAGGAGCCGTTGATCCAGACCAAGCGCGGCTTCGGTTACATGCTCAAGGCCGCGAAGGGCTGAGCGCCAGGCGCGAACCTCGAGGGCACGGCATCCGGTCGGATGCCGTGCCCTAGTTTGTTGTGAGTGATCGACGGACTCTCCCGCTGGTGGTCGGGCATCTCCCTGCGCACCAAGGTCACGGGCGTGACCGTACTGCTCGTGACGCTCGGCCTCATCGTCGCCGGCGTCGGCACCATGACGGTGCTGCGCGGCTACCTGCTCGACGAGGCGGATCGGAAGATCGCCGCGTACGCCGAGGATCTGCCGTCGTACATCTCGGACCCGGAGTTCTTCGACCGCCAGCCGTCGGACCCGTTGACGTACTACGTGGCGCTGCTGGACCCGCAGGGCCAGCTGGTGCAGGACAACCTCACGGATGAGCCCGACGAGGTGCGGCTGCGGCCCACGTTCGACGAACTGCGACTCGCCCCGGACGGCGAGCTCAGCGCGCCCCGCACGCTCAGCAACGAGACGCTGAACGCGCAGTGGCGCGTCACGACCCTCTCGCGCCAGGTGCCCGGCACCTCCGATGTGCTCACGCTGGTCATCGGCGTCAACCTCGCCGACACCAACAGCACCATCGCGCAGTTCGCCGCGATCTTCTTCGGCTTCTCGATCTCCGTCGTGCTCCTCGGCGGAGCCCTCACCCGGTTGCTCGTGACCACGACCTTCGAACCGCTGCGCGCGGTCGAGCGCACCGCCGCGGAGATCGCGCGCGGCGACTTCGGTCAGCGCCTCGCCGGGGCGACCCCGAACACCGAGGTCGGGCGGCTCAACCGCTCGCTCAACATCATGCTCAGCCGCATCGACCGCGCGTTCGGCGACCGCGATCGCACCATCGTGCAGATGCGCCGCTTCATCGGCGACGCCTCGCACGAGCTGCGCACGCCGCTCGTCTCGCTGCGCGGCTACGCCGAGCTGTACCGGATGGGGGCGCTGCAGACCCCCGAGGCGGTCTCCGAGGCGATGGGCCGCATCGAATCCGAGGCCAAGCGGATGGGCGAGCTGGTCGAGGACCTGCTCGAGCTGGCCCGCATCGATGAGGACAAGCCCCTGCAGCTGACCCCCGTCGACCTGGTGCCGCTGGCCCAGGACGCTGCGCGGGACACGATGGCGGCCGCTCCCGGACGCGTCGTGCAGGTCGTCGAGCTCGACCCGTCCGCGACGGCGCCGCTGCGCATGCCCGTTCCCGAGTCGGCCGGTGGCGCCGACCCGGACGGCAAGCCGCGCGACCCGAACGTCACCGGGCCGATCGCGTTCGCGGGTGCCACGTTCGCCCGTCTGCGGGCCGCGCGGCGAGGACGGCGCGGGCCGGTCGCGACCGACGACATCGTGCTGCCCACCCTGCACCTCGCCCCGCCGCCGCCACCGGCGGTCGTGCTGGCGGAGGAGAACAAGATCCGGCAGGTGCTCACGAATCTGATCGGCAACGCCAACCGGTACACGCCGGAGGGCAGCCCGATCGAGATCGCCATCGGCACCGACCCGACCCGGCATGTGGCGATCCTCGACATCGTCGACCACGGCGAGGGCATCCCCGAACAGGTGCGCGAGAAGATCTTCCAGCGCTTCTGGCGGGCCGACACGTCACGCGCCCGCGAGACGGGCGGCACCGGGCTGGGGCTGTCGATCGTCGAGGCGCTCGTGGCGAAGCACAGGGGCAGCGTCGAGGTGCTCGAGACCCCCGGCGGTGGTGCGACCTTCCGGTTGCTCCTTCCCCTCCTCCCGAAGGAGGCCCCGGCAGCGGACTCCACCGAGGCCTCCGACGGCCCGGAAGCGGGCGAGCGCCGTCCGTAGCGTGACTCCCGTCGCCGGACGACCCGGCGCAGGACGACGGGAGATGACATGTCGCGGTTCCAGGTCGACAGCGAGGCGGTCTTCGCCGCCACCAGCGCGGCACAGGGCACGATCGGGCGGGTGCAGGCGGAGGTCGCCGCGCTGCACGCGCAGCTGACCGGGCTGCAGGGCTCGTGGACCGGTCAGGCCTCGAGCGCCTTCGGCGCGCTCGTGGCCGATTGGAAGGCCACTCAGCAGCGGGTCGAGGAGAACCTCGCCCAGCTCAGCCGCGCGCTGCAGCACGCCGGGCAGCAGTACCAGGAGGTGGAGCAGCAGAACGCCCGCCTCTTCGCGGCGCGCTGATCCGGGAGCTCCGGGCCGGGGAGTAGGCACCCCGCCCGGGAACGGCGGAAGGGCCGCCCCTCGCGGGGACGGCCCTTCCGTGCTGCTTGGTGGCGTGGGACTCAGAAGTCCATGCCGCCCGAGGGGTCGCCGACCGGGGCCGGGTTCTTCTCGGGCTTGTCGGCGACGACGGCCTCGGTGGTGAGGAACAGTCCGGCGATCGAGGCCGCGTTGAGCAGCGCCGAGCGCGTGACCTTCACCGGGTCGTTGATGCCGGCGGCCAGCATGTCGACGTACTCGCCGGTCGCGGCGTTGAGGCCCTGGCCGACCGGGAGGTTGCGCACGCGGTCGACCACGACGCCGGGCTCAAGGCCGGCGTTGAGGGCGATCTGCTTGAGCGGAGCGTCGATGGCGACCTTGACGATGTTCGCACCGGTCTGCTCGTCGCCCTGGAGCGAGAGCTTCTCGAAGGCGGTCTTGCCGGCCTGGATGAGCGCGACGCCACCACCGGCGACGATGCCCTCCTCGACGGCGGCCTTCGCGTTGCGCACGGCGTCCTCGATGCGGTGCTTGCGCTCCTTGAGCTCGACCTCGGTGGCCGCGCCGGCCTTGATGACGGCGACGCCGCCGGCCAGCTTGGCGAGGCGCTCCTGCAGCTTCTCGCGGTCGTAGTCGGAGTCGGTGTTCTCGATCTCCTGGCGGATCTGCTTGACGCGACCGGCGATGAGGTCCGCCTCGCCCGCGCCCTCGACGATGGTGGTCTCGTCCTTGGTGACGATGACCTTGCGTGCCTGGCCGAGCAGGTCGAGGGTCGCGTTCTCGAGCTTGAGGCCGACCTCCTCGCTGATGACCTGGCCGCCGGTGAGGATCGCGATGTCCTGCAGCTGCGCCTTGCGGCGGTCGCCGAAGCCGGGGGCCTTGACGGCGACCGACTTGAAGATGCCGCGGATCTTGTTGAGCACCAGGGTCGCCAGCGCCTCGCCGTCGACGTCCTCGGCGATGATGAGCAGCTGCTTGCCGGTCTGGATCACCTTGTCGACCAGCGGGAGCAGGTCCTTGATGTTCGAGATCTTCGAGTTGACGATGAGGACGTAGGCGTCCTCGTAGACGGCCTCCTGGCGGTCCGCGTCGGTGACGAAGTAGGCCGAGAGGTAGCCCTTGTCGAAGCGCATGCCCTCGGTGAGCTCGAGCTCGGTGCCGAAGGTGTTCGACTCCTCGACGGTGACGACGCCCTCCTTGCCGACCTTGTCGATCGCCTCGGCGATCAGCTCGCCGATGGTCGAGTCGGCGGCGGAGATGCTCGCGGTGGCGGCGATCTCCTCCTTGGTCTCGATCTCCTTGGCGCTCGCGACGAGCTCCTCCGAGACGGCCGCGACGGCCTTCTCGATGCCGCGCTTCAGGCTGATGGGGTCGGCGCCGGCCGCGACGTTGCGCAGGCCCTCGCGCACGAGCGCCTGAGCGAGCACGACCGAGGTGGTGGTGCCGTCGCCGGCGACGTCGTCGGTCTTCTTGGCGACCTCCTTGACGAGCTCCGCGCCGATCTTCTCGTACGGGTCGTCGAGCTCGATCTCCTTGGCGATGGAGACGCCGTCGTTGGTGATCGTGGGGGCGCCCCACTTCTTCTCGAGGACGACGTTGCGACCGCGCGGTCCGAGGGTGACCTTGACGGCATCCGCGAGCGTGTTGAGGCCGCGCTCGAGGCCGCGGCGGGCCTCCTCGTCGAAAGCGATGATCTTAGCCATGTGTGTTTCTCGTCCCTTCCGGACGTCGTGACAGCTTTGGCACTCGGCATGACTGAGTGCCAGACGATTCTGGCACTCCACTCTGGGGAGTGCAACCTCCCACGGGACGAGCGTCCCGCGGCGTCACGGAGCGACGACGGCCGCGCTGCCGGTGGTCGGCACGAGCTCGATCCAGGTGTTGCCGGCGGCGAGCCGCACGTCGACCCCGAGGGCGTCGACCAGGCGGATGCGATCGGTCGGCGAGCGCTTCACCCAGGTCGCGGAGACGGTGCCGCCGCCGGTCGACACGAGCGCCTCGCCCTCGCCGATGAGCTCGGTCTTCGGCACCTCGCCCGCCGTGACCGGCACGCGCAGGGTGACGACGTTGACCGCGGCGAGCTGCGCTCCGGCGGCGTCCGTGTCGACCTCGCCGCCCTGCGCGCGCAGGAAGACGGAGGCCGCCGGGTCCCACGACCACGACGGACCGCTCGCGTGCGAGAAGACCAGGTCGAGCCGACCCGTGGGATCGCCGCCCTCGGAGGCCGTGGCCGGAGCGCCGTCCGCCGCGTAGGAGAACTGCATCGCCGGCGCGGCCAGGTCCGCGTGCCGACCCACCAGATCGGACGCGCGCAGGATCACGTTGTGCGGGGCCGCCTTGTCGGCCGTGCGCGAGAACAGGCCCTCCGTGCCCGGGGCGCCGTGGACGACGTTGACCACCGGGGCCTCCTCCATCATCCGCACGAACTGCGGCTGGCCGCCGGAGTAGGCGATGAGCCCCTCGAACGGCGAGACGATGTCGGGGTCCATGGGGCGGATGGAGCGGACCGGGCCGACCTCCTCCGGCACGTCGGAGTGCCAGACGGCGACGTAGCGCGTGAGGCCGCCCTCGACCAGCTCCTCGAACACCAGGTCGGCGCGCTCGAGCCCGATCTGCGGACGGGCCGCCGCGTGGTTGTCGATCTTGGCGGCCAGGGCCGGGTGGCCGAGCTCGCCGTCGACGACGGTGCCGCGCAGCGGGGCGAGCACGGGGGCGGGCGGCTCCGGGGCCGGAGTCGCGGTCGGCACCGGCTGCTCCGGCTGCTCGGAGCAGGCCGCGACGAGGCCGAGCGCGAGGACCGCGGTCAGGATCGCGGTGGTCGGTCGCCGTCTCGCCGTGGTCGTCACGCCGGGAACACTAGCGGGGCCGCCGCGCGGCGGACGGCGTCCGGGCCGTGCGTGTCGGATGCCGTGGCGATCAGGCGGGCCGGACGGCCTCGGCCTGCGGGCCCTTGGTGCCGCTGCCGACCTCGAAGACGACCTGCTGGCCCTCCTCGAGCACCTTGTAGCCGCTCATGTCGATCGCCGAGTAGTGGACGAACACATCCTGCCCGCCGTCGGCGACCGTGATGAAGCCGAACCCCTTCTCAGCGTTGAACCACTTCACGGTGCCCGTCGCCATGCCCTGCTCCTCACGATGTCGCCTCGGCGCGGCTGATGCTGTCGCCGCGACCTGGGCCGACAGTAGCCGAGCCGGGCCGGCGGGAACGGCTCCGGAGGGGCGCAGCGGCGAGGCTTCGCGACATCTCAACACGTCGGAAACAGCCCCGTAACACGGGGCCTCCGCTCACACGCGGAAGTCGTTGCCGATCACGACCGTCAGCGACGAGCCGGGGAAGGCCTCCGAGCGCTCGACGCTGCCGTCGACGCCGAGCGCGCGGGCTACGCCGCGGGCAGCGCCCTCGTCCAGCGGATCCGCGTAGTAGACGGTGGTGGTGGCGACGTCGTCCTGCACCGCGCTGGCGGCGGTGCCGACCGTCCATCCGCCCTCCTGCAGCCGCTCGGAGACGGTCGTCGCCAGGCCGTCGGTCGTCGAGCCGTTCAGCACGGTGATGCTCTCGTCCGCCGAGAACACCGCCTGCGCGGGCACCTCGGCGACCGGCTGCTGCTCGGCGGGCGCGGCCGGCGCAGCGTCCGTCGAGCCGGCGCCCGAGAAGCGCGCGGAGAACGTCTCCACGCCGGTGATCCCGACGGCGACGAGCGCGACGGTCGCGACCAGGGACCAGAGCACCGGCGCCGCCGTGCGCAGACGGCTCGGCCGGGCGCGGTGCACGCCGACGCGCGGGTAGGCGTCGGGGATCGCGTCGAAGCGGTCCTTCTCGAAAGCGGTCATGGTCCTCGGGTGCGGTTCGGTCTCAGTCCTCGACGCGGCCGAGGATGCGCGCGGCACGGCTGCGCGAGCGCTGCTGCCGCAAGCGCAGCAGGCGATGCACCAGCAGCGGCTCCGCGGCGAGGGCGGCCGGGGAGTCGATGACCGTGTCGAGCGCCTGATAGTACCGCGCCGGCCCCACCCCGAAGCGCTGGCGCATCTCGCGCTCCTTGGCCCCGGAGTGCCGCGGCCACTCCGCCTCGAAGTCGAGCAGGCGGCGGTCCTCCTCGGCGAGCGGGACGTTCTCGGGCATGCGCCCAGTGTGCGCCCCGCCCGCCCTCCCGGCGTGCAGGCCGCGCCGATCCGACGCACGGAATGCCTGCGGCCGCGACGGTGTTGACTGGGGAGACCACCACCGATGAGCCGGGAGGCCTCCATGGAGTACGAGATCCGCAAGAGCGACGACGAGTGGCGCGAGCAGCTCGGCGCCGAGGAGTTCGCCGTGCTGCGCCAGGCGGCCACCGAGCGTCCGTGGACGGGCGAGCTGCTCGACGAGCACCGCGCCGGCCTCTACGCGTGCGCGGCCTGCGGCAACGAGCTCTTCCAGAGCGGCACCAAGTTCGACTCGGGCTGCGGCTGGCCGAGCTTCTACGAGTCCGTGCGCCCGGAGGCGGTGCAGCTGCTCGAGGACGACAGCCTGGGCATGCAGCGCACCGAGGTCCGCTGCGCGGCCTGCGGCTCGCACCTCGGCCACGTCTTCCCCGACGGCTTCGGCACGCCGACCGGCGACCGCTACTGCATGAACTCGGTCGCGCTCTCGTTCAAGGCCGCAGAGTGAGCGCCGAGCGCACCGACCTCGTCGCTGCGCTCGCCGCCCGCAGGGCCCGATCGAAGACCACCGACGACGCCCCGGGGCGCGACGAGCTGCTGCGGCTGCTCGCCGCCGCGGCGAACGTGGCCGATCACTCGGAGTACGAGCCCTGGCGCGTCGTCGAGCTGCGCGGCGAGGCCCGCAGCGGCCTGGGCGCCGCGCTCGCCGAGGGCCTGGGCCTCGTCGGCGACAAGGCATCGTCGACGGCGCGGAAGCCGTTGCGGGCGCCGCTGCTGCTGGCGCTCGTCGTGAGCCGGCGGCCCAGCCCGAAGGTGCCGGCCTGGGAGCAGGAGGCCACCGCCGCGGGCGTCGCCCACAACCTCGGCCTGCTGCTCGACGCCGAGGGCTGGAATGCGTTCTGGCGCACCGGTCTCGCCACGAGGACGGATGCGGTGCGCCGCTTCCACCGCCTCGGCGACCACGAGGACCTGCTGGGCTGGCTCTACGTCGGCGGCCGCCCGGACCCGGACCGGATGGACAAGCCGCGCAAGCCGCGCCGCGTCGACGGGCGGCTCACCGCCCTCTGACGAGCGCGGCGTTCGAGCCCCTGCCGGGTTCGAACCGGCGACCTTCGCTTTACAAGAGCGGTGCTCTACCAGCTGAGCTAAGGAGGCGGGCCGGTACCGGTCCATCCTAGCCAGCGCCCGCGGCTCAGCCCGCCGGGGAGGCCGAAGGGCTCGGGGTGGTCGCCGACTCGTCCGTGAAGCGCTCGGCCGAAGCCTGCTGCACGAAGCTCGCGAACTGCACCGGGTCCGCTCCGCCCGAGTAGAGCTGCCCGTTCACGAGGATCGTGGGCGTCTCGGTGATGCGCTCGACGCCGGAGTCGGGGATCGGCCCCTCCAGCGCACGCTGGCTCACGTCGGTCACCCAGGTGCGGAACTGCCGCTCGCGGATGCAGGTCTCCAGCTCGCCCGACGCCACCGCCTCGCCCGAAGCCAGCTCGACGAGCTCGTCGTCGGTGAGCCCCTCGTCGGACTGCGCCGCGAGCAGCGCGCCGTTGAACGCCCAGAAGCCGTCGGGGTCGAGGTCGGCCACGCAGGCCGCGGCGTTCACCGCGCGCTGCGAGTATTGCGTGCCCTGCGACTGCAGCACGATCGGGTGCAGCTCGAAGGTGGCGGCGCCTCGACCGAGCCACGTCTCCAGCTGCTCGCCGTTGGCGCTGAGGAACTCGGCGCAGCCCTCGCACTGGAAGTCGTAGTAGAGGCGGATCGCGACCGGGTCCTCGGCGATCGCCTCGGTCGTGGCGTCCTCCTCCTCCGCGTCGGCGGGGGCGCTCGCGCTCGGGGACGCGACCGGGCTGGGCTCGTCGCCGGGCTGCAGCGCGTCGGTGCGCACCGCCTGCAGATCACCGCTGATGAGGATGCCGTCGCTGGCCATGTTGCGCGGTCCAGCGGAGGGCGTCGGGATGCCCTGCAGCACCACCAGGGTGACGCCGACGACGATCGCGACGGCGACCGTCACGATCGAGATCAGGACGGCCGCGCGCCCGCGACGGTCGCGCTTGCGCTGCGCGTGCCGCAGCTCGCGGGCCTTCTCGCGCATCTCGGCGCGACGGTGTCCGCCGCGGCGCCCGTGGCGCTCGCCGGGATTGCCGTTGCTCACTCGTACCTCGAATTCCTCCTGCTGCGGGGCGCCGGCGGGAAGGAGGGGTGGGGTTCGCCGGCTGCGCAGGACAACCCGGGAATGGTAGTCGCAGAGGCCTGGGAATCGACAGGGCCGTCATCCGGAACCCACCGCGAGCCGTTCGCCGACGGGTGGTGGGCGAAGCCCTTCCGCGCAGGTGCCATACTGAGCACCAGTGGTCGACGTCGCCCGCGATGAAGACCCGCATTCCCATTCACAACGGATCGTCCGGCACGTACCTGCCGGTGAAGAAGGAGAACGCTCATGGCGTCTGTAACGTTCGACAAGGCGACCCGCCTCTACCCGGGTTCCACTCGCCCCGCGGTCGACTCGCTCGACCTCGATGTGGCTGACGGCGAGTTCCTCGTCCTGGTCGGCCCCTCCGGTTGCGGGAAGTCCACCTCGCTGCGCATGCTCGCCGGCCTCGAGGAGGTCAACGACGGCGCCATCCGCATCGGCGAGCGCGACGTCACCGACGTGCCGCCGAAGGACCGCGACATCGCCATGGTGTTCCAGAACTACGCGCTGTACCCGCACATGACCGTGGCGGAGAACATGGGCTTCGCGCTCAAGATCGCCGGCGTCGGCAAGGAGGAGCGCGCCACCCGCGTCCTCGAGGCCGCCAAGCTGCTCGACCTCGAGCCGTACCTCGACCGCAAGCCGAAGGCCCTCTCGGGTGGTCAGCGTCAGCGCGTCGCGATGGGCCGCGCCATCGTGCGCCAGCCCCAGGTGTTCCTCATGGACGAGCCGCTGTCGAACCTCGACGCCAAGCTGCGCGTGCAGACCCGCACCCAGATCGCCTCGCTGCAGCGCCGTCTCGGCGTCACCACGGTCTACGTCACGCACGACCAGACCGAGGCGCTCACCATGGGCGACCGCATCGCGGTGCTCAAGGACGGCATCCTGCAGCAGGTCGGCACCCCGCGCGACCTCTACGAGTCCCCCGCCAACGTCTTCGTGGCCGGCTTCATCGGCTCGCCCGCGATGAACCTCTTCGTGGCCGACCTGACCGACGGCGGCATCCGCTTCGGCACCGGCGTCGCCGCGCTCGACCGCGATGTGCAGGCAGCCACGAACCTCTCGCAGGTCACGGTGGGCGTGCGCCCCGAGGACCTGGTCGTCTCGACCACCGGCGAGGGCCTGCAGGTGCAGGTCGACCTCGTCGAGGAGCTCGGCGCCGACGGCTACCTCTACGGTCACGCCGACGTCGCGGGCAACCGCGTCGACGTCGTCGCCCGCGTCGACGGCCGCGCCCACCCGAACGCCGGCGAGTCGGTGTTCATCACCCCCGAGCCGAAGCACATCCACGCCTTCGACCTCGAGAGCGGCCAGCGTCTCACCCGGGCGATCCACGCCTGACCGCGATCCGTCGCTGACGACGAGCCCGCCCGCATCCGCTTCGCACGGATCCGGGCGGGCTCGTCCCGTTCCCGCACCGCTCACCGAGAGAGACCACCTCCGTGCCCGCATCCCTCAACATCACGGCCGCCAAGGTCGAGCCCGCACTGCTCGACCTGCCCTGGAGCGCACCGCTCGACAGCTGGCCGGACGAGACCATCGCCGCGCTGCCGAAGGGCATCTCGCGTCACCTCGTGCGCTTCGCCAACCTCTCCGGGTACGTCGTGGCGATCAAGGAGACGAACGAGGAGATGGCACGGCGCGAGTACGAGATGCTGCGCACGCTGCAGCGCCTCGACATCCCCTGCGTCGAGCCCGTCGCCGTCATCACGAACCGCCACACGGAGGACGGCGCGGTGCTGCAGTCGGCGCTCGTGACCCGGCACCTGAAGTTCTCGATGCCCTACCGTGCGCTGTACTCGCGCTCGATGCGCCCCGACACCGCCGTGCGCCTCGTCGATGCGCTCGCGGTGCTCATGGTGCGCCTGCACATCGTCGGCTTCTTCTGGGGCGACGTCTCGCTCTCGAACACCCTGTTCCGGCGCGACGCCGGCGCCTTCGCCGCCTACCTCGTGGACGCCGAGACGGGGCAGCTCTACCAGGGCGGCCTCTCGAACGGTCAGCGCGAGAACGACCTCGAGATCGCCCGCGTCAACATCGCCGGCGAGCTCTTCGACCTCGAGGCCGGCGGGCGCCTCGAGGAGGGGATCGACCCCGTCGAGGTCTCCAACGGCATCGTCGAGCAGTACCGGATGCTGTGGAAGGAGCTCACCAGCGCCGAGACGTTCGCGTCGAACGAGCGCTGGCGGATCAGCCAGCGCGTGGAGCGCCTGAACCGCCTGGGCTTCGACATCGAGGAGCTCGCGATCAAGACCGACGAGGGCGGCACCACCGTGCGCATCCAGCCCAAGGTCGTCGATGCCGGCCACCACTCGCGCCGCCTGCTGCGGCTCACCGGGCTCGACGCCGGCGAGAACCAGGCCCGCCGGCTGCTCAACGACCACGACTCCTTCGCCGCGCGCCGCGGGCTCGAGGACGCCGACGAGGAGCAGGTGGCCCACCAGTGGCTCAGCACCGTGTTCGAGCCGGTGATCCGCTCCATCCCGCGCGAGCTGCGCGGGAAGCTCGAAGCCGCCGAGATGTTCCACCAGCTGCTCGATCACCGCTGGTACCTCTCGCAGGACCAGAACCGCGACATCCCGCTGGCCGAGGCGCTGACCAGCTACGTCGACAACGTGCTGCGGCACCGGCGCGACGAGGCCACCATCATCGAGCCGCCGACCGGGGCGATCACCCTGCCGACCGCCGCGCAGCTCGAGGAGGACGAGCCGCAGCCCGGCAGCTGGCGCGACAAGGTCTGACCCCCCGGCGAGGGCCGGGAACGACGGAGCGGATGCGGGATCACCGGGATCCCGCATCCGCTCCTCGCGTCTGCGGCTACTTCGCGGCGCGCAGCTTGCTGATCTCGTAGAGGGTGACGCTCGCGGCGATGCCGGCGTTGAGCGACTCGGTCGCGGCGTCGATCGGCACCGAGACGATGGCGTCGCAGGTCTCGGTGACGAGGCGCGACAGGCCCTTGCCCTCGCTGCCGACCACGATGACGATCGGCCGGTCGGCCAGCTCGAGGCCGGGCAGCGACACGTCGCCGCCGCCGTCGAGGCCGATCACGAAGACGCCGCGCTCCTTGAGGGCGACGAGGGTGCGGGTGAGGTTGCCGGCCATGGCCACGGGGATGCGTGCGGCCGCGCCCGCCGCGGTCTTCCACGCCGCAGCGGTGACGCCGGCGCTGCGGCGCTGCGGCACGATGACCGCCTGGCCGCCGAAGGCTCCGGTGGAGCGGATGATGGCGCCCAGGTTGCGGGGGTCGGTGATGCCGTCGAGGGCGACGAACAGCGGCGTCCGACCACGGCCCTCCACCTCGTCGAGCACGTCCAGGACGTCCTTGTACTCGTACGGCGGCACCTTCAGCGCGAGGCCCTGGTGCACGGCGTCCGGGCCGGTGAGGCGGTCGAGCTCGGGGCGCATGACCTCGAGCACGGCGACGCCGCGGTTCGTGGCGAGCGCCAGCGCCTCGCGGACGCGCTCGTCCATCTCGATGCGAGCGGCCACGTACAGCGTCGTCGCTGGGATCTTGGCCCGCAGCGCCTCGACGACCGAGTTGCGGCCGGTGACGATCTCGCTCTCGTCGTTCGACTTGCGGGGCCGCTGGCCACCGCTCGGACGCGATCCCGCCGAGCCGCCGCCGTGGCGGGCCTTGGCGGCCTCGAGGCGCTCCCTCGCGATCTTGCGCTTGCCGGCGACGTGCCAGCTGCGGTCCTCGGCCTTCGGGGTGGGCCCGCGGCCCTCGAGCGCCTGACGGCCGTTCCCGCCGGTGCCCTTCGTGGCGCCCTTCTTGCCCTTGGAAGTTCCCGGTCGTCCTGGCTTAGCCATCGATCCTCCATTGCGCACCCGACGGGGTGTCCTCGATCGTGATGCCGGCGGCGGCGAGGCGGTCGCGCACGCCATCCGCTCCGGCGTAGTCCTTGGCGGCACGCGCCGCCTGCCGCTGCTCGAGCAGGTCGCGCACGAGCGCCTCCAGCGCGGCGGCCTCGGGCCCCGCTCCGCCGGCCGCCCACGCGGGGTCGCGCGGATCGAGGCCGAGCGCACCGAGCATGGCGGCCGTCTCGGCGGCGCGCTCGCGGGCCTCGTCCATCCGCCCCGCGTCCAGCGCGGCGTTGCCGGAGCGCACGGCGCCGTGCAGTTCGGCGAGCGCCTGCGGCACGCCGAGGTCGTCGTCCATGGCCGCGCCGAACGCGGACGGGACCTCGCCCGCGATGACGGCGCCCAGCATCCGCTCGGCCCGCTGCAGGAACGTCTCGACGCGCTCGAAGGCCGACGCGGCCTCGGCGAGCGTCGCCTCGCTGAACTCGAGGGTGGAGCGGTAGTGGGCGCTCGCGAGCAGGTAGCGGGCGACGATGGGCCGGGTGCCGGCGAGCAGGTCGGCGGCGGAGAAGGAGTTGCCGAGCGACTTCGACATCTTCTGCCCACCCGTGCTGACGAGGCCGTTGTGCAGCCAGTGCCGCGCGAAGGGGTCGCCGGCCGCGTGCGACTGGGCGAGCTCGTTCTCGTGGTGCGGGAAGCGCAGGTCGAGGCCGCCGCCGTGGATGTCGAACTCCGGGCCGAGGTAGCGCGTGCTCATGGCGGAGCACTCGATGTGCCAGCCGGGACGGCCGGGGCCCCAGGGAGTGGTCCAGACGGCGCTGTCGGGCTCGCCCGGCTTGCGGCCCTTCCAGAGGGCGAAGTCCTGCGGGCTGCGCTTGCCGCGCGGGTCCGCGTCCTCGGCGGCCTCCATGTCGTCGGCGCGCTGCCGGGTGAGGGCGCCGTAGGCGGGGAAGGATGCGGTGTCGAAGTAGACGTCGCCGCCCGCCGCGTAGGCGTGGCCGTTCGCGACGAGGCGCTGGATGAGCGCGATCATCTCGGGGATGGACGCGGTGGCCCGAGGCTCGTAGGTCGGGCGTCGGATGCCGAGGGCGTCGTAGGCCTCGTCGAACCGCTGCTCGACGCGGTACGCCAGCGCCCACCACGGCTCGTCGGCGGTCGCGTTCGCGAGCACCTTGTCGTCGATGTCGGTGACGTTGCGCACGAGCGTGACGGCGAGGCCGCGGTGCTCGAACCAGCGGCGCCAGAGGTCGTAGACGAGGGCGCTGCGCAGGTGGCCGATGTGCGGGGCCGACTGCACCGTCGGACCGCAGACGTACAGGCCCACCCGACCCGGCTCCCGGGGGTGAAGTCGACCAGCGCCTGCTGCGCGGAGTCGTAGAGCCGGATCGTCACCGCCTCAGTGTAACGACCCGGCGCAGGCGACCTCGTGGCCCGCGTCCTCGACGCGTGCCGCAGCAGAGGCCGCCCTGCTCACGCTTCGCCGGCTCGTTCCACCCGCCCCATCTTGTCCATCACGTCGCGTGCTTCGCTCCCCCGCAGCCCGCGTACCGTGCCGAATGCAGGAACACGGGCGGCACAGAGGCCGGGAGCGCCGCATCTGCGTGCCCGCGAGCAGTTTGGTGCCGCTTTTGCGGCAGTGGCGGGGGTGAGTCGTAGCGCGTTCCTGCATTCGGTATCGCGCGGACGGCGGAAGGGCGGGCGGGGTGAGGGCGGGGGCGGGCGGGATGGGGGCGAGCGGAGCGAGCGGCTGATCAGCGGGCGGGCAGCGGGTGCGGGCCGAGCAGCAGCGCCGTCGCGATCGCCGCGACCCCCTCGCCCCGCCCCGTGAGCCCGAGACCGTCCGTCGTCGTGGCGGCGACGCTCACCGGCGCCTCGAGGATGCGGGAGAGCACCCGTTCCGCCTCGTCGCGCCGGGGCGCCAGCTTCGGCCGGTTGCCGACGACCTGCACCGTGACGTTGCCCACCGAGAAGCCGCGGCCCCGCACCAGGTCGAGGGTCGCGCGCAGGAAGACCTCGCCGCGCGCGGCGGCGAACCGGGGGTCGTCGGTGCCGAACACCGAGCCGAGGTCGCCGATGCCGGCGGCCGCGAGCAGCGCGTCGCAGATCGCGTGGCTGGCGACGTCGCCGTCGCTGTGACCACGCAGGCCCGCCTCGCCAGGCCAGTGCAGGCCCGCGAGCCACAGCTCGCGACCGGCGTCGAGGGGATGCACGTCGGCGCCCGTGCCGACCCGCACGCCGGCGACGGGCACGACGGCGAGGAGCTGCTCGGCCCGACGGAGCTCCGCGCCCGTGGTGATCTTGAAGGCGAGCTCGTGGCCGGCGACGATGCGCACCGGATGCCCCGCCTCGGCGACGAGCGCGGCGTCGTCCGTGCGCTCGGCGCCCGCGGCGTCGTGGGCGGCGAGCAGCTGCGCTCGCGGGAAGCCCTGCGGCGTCTGCACGGCGGCCAGCTCGGAGCGGTCGAGCGTCTCGACGACCGCGCCGCCCGCATCCGCCCGCTTGATCGTGTCGGCCACCGGCAGCGCGGGCACGACGCCTGCACCGGTCGCGGTCACCTCGGCGATGACGGACTCGAAGAGCTCGACGGGCGCGAGCGGTCGCGCAGCGTCGTGGACGAGCACGATGTCGACAGCGGGGTCGAGCGCGTCGAGCGCGGCGCGGACCGAGGCCTGACGGGTGGCGCCGCCCACGACCACGCGGGCGTCGAGGTGCGCAGCGGGCGACCCGGCGACGATCTCGCGGGCGAGCGCGACGTGCGTGCGCGGCACCGCGACGACGAGCAGCGGATGCTCGCGCAGCTCCGCCAGCGGCGCGATCGCGTGCGCGAGCACGCTGCGACCGGCCAGGGGCACGAAGGCCTTGGGCTCGCCGAGCCCGAGCCGGGAGCCCTCACCTGCGGCCACGATGACGACCGCGACGCGGGGGCCGGGCGGGGTGCTCATGCGATCAGCCTGTCGACCGCGGCCGCGCGCCACGGGCGATCTTCAGCGGGCGCACAGCGGTTCGCATCCGGCGGCACCGACCCCGCCGGATGCACGGTGCTCAGGAGGCCAGCACCTCGTCCAGAACCGTCGAAGCCTGGTCCTCGTCGGTCTTCTCCGCGAGCGCGAGCTCCGAGATGAGGATCTGGCGGGCCTTCGCGAGCATGCGCTTCTCGCCGGCCGAGAGGCCGCGATCCTGGTCGCGGCGCCACAGGTCGCGGACGACCTCGGAGACCTTGATCACGTCGCCGGACGCGAGCTTCTCGAGGTTCGCCTTGTAGCGGCGGCTCCAGTTGGTGGGCTCCTCGGTGAACGGGGCGCGGAGCACCTCGAAGACGCGGTCGAGCCCCTCCTTGCCGATCACGTCGCGCACACCGACGAGGTCGACGTTCTCGGCGGGCACCTCGATCACGAGATCGCCCTGGGTGACGTTGAGCTTGAGGTAGACCTTCTCCTCGCCCTTGATGACGCGTTTCTTCACCTCGGTGATGGTGGCTGCGCCATGGTGGGGGTAGACAACGGTCTCTCCGACCTCAAAAAGCATGTAGGTACGTCCCTTCCAGTGCAGGCCATGATAGCATCCCCGGCCTCTCTTTAGGGTGCCCTAAGCGCGCCCCGCGCTCCACGCCGCGTAGACTGTCGCCGAACCATCGTCGCCCGATGCGCCTCCGCGTGCCCGGGCAGCACATTCCGGCTCGGGAGGGCTCAGTGAAGACAGCACGCATCGCCGCTTCGGTCGCCATCGCCGGCGCGGTGGCGCTGGGCGCCTCGGCCTGCAATCTCGTCACCTACCAGGCGACCACCGAGGTCTACGACCCGAGCGACGGCGTCTCCGGCTCGGTCGGCACCGTCGACGTCCAGAACGCCCTGCTCGTGACGGGCGACGGCGAGACCGCGACCTTCGTGGGCACCGTGACCAACCTCGGCGACGACCCCGCGCGACTCGGCCTCCAGTACGAGACCGCCTCCGGCGAGCGCGTCACCGAGGAGTTCTGGGTCCCCGCGGGCGAGACGTTCACGACCAGCTTCGGCGACCGCGAGCAGCTGCTCTTCACCGACCTCGACGGCTCGATCGGCGGCTACCTCGACGTGTTCGTGCAGTACGGCACCGAGCAGGGCGAGGTGCTCACCGTGCCCGTGGTCGACGGCTCGCTGCCCGAGTACGAGGCGCTGCTGCCCGCCGACTTCGACGGCGACGTGCTCAGCGTGACCGACCCGTCCTACGACCCTCGCACCGAGGAGTCGGAGGAGGAGGGCCACTAGGGCCCTGCCGCCCACCGCGGTCCCGCGGTGTGTGAAACTGAGGTGATGCTTACCTCAGTCGAAGAGCGCGCCGTGCTGCGCGACGACCGCCCCGCGTACCGCCCGTTCGAGGTCGTCGTCGCGCGCGTCGAGTCGATCGCGCCCGGCTTCGTGCGGGTGACCTTCACCGGCGACCAGCTCGCGTACTTCGGCACGGCCGGCCTCGACCAGCGCATCAAGCTCGTCTTCCCGTTGCCGGGCACCGGCTGGGGCGACCCCGACTTCCTCAGCGGCGACCCCGTCGGCTGGTACGCGCGCTGGCGCGAGCTGCCCGAGGAGCGCCGCAACCCCTTCCGCACCTACACGGTGCGACGCATCGACCAGTCCGCCCGCGAACTCGACGTCGACTTCGCCGTGCACGTCGGCGAGGGGCCCGCCGTGCAGTGGCTCGCGCAGGCGCGCCCCGGCGACCGGATCGCCATCGTCGGACCGGACGACCGCAGCGAGGGGTACCGTCTCGGACTCGACTGGCACCCGGGCGAGGCGACCTCCGTGCTGCTCGTGGGCGATGAGACCGCGGTGCCCGCCGTGGGCGGCATCCTCGAGGCGCTGCCCGAGAGCACCGTGGCGCGCGTGCTGCTCGAGGTGCCGGACGACGGCTTCCCGATCGATCTGCCCACGCGAGCGGATGCGCGCATCACCTGGCTGACCCGCGACGGCGGCCCGCACGGCAGCAGGCTGGAGCCCGCCCTGCGCGGATGGCTCGCGAGCGATCGCGCCGCCTACGCCCCCGCGCTCGGCGCCCGGCAGCAGCCGGTCGAGGAGATCGACGTCGACGCGGAGATCCTCTGGGACAGCCCCGAGGACGGCCCGGGGGCGTTCTACGCGTGGCTGGCCGGCGAGTCCGCCGCCATCAAGGCGCTGCGGCGCGTGCTCGTGACCGAGACCGGCATCGACCGCAAGCGGGTCGCCTTCATGGGCTACTGGCGCCTCGGCGTCGCCGAGCGGACCGGCTGAGGTGGCGACCGCGCTCGAGGGGGCGCCCGCCGCATCCGCCGCTCGCATCGGGGTCGGCCGGCGGACGCTGGTGCTCGTGCTCGCCGCAGCGCTGCTGGCGCTGGCGCTGCTCGCCTCCCTGGCGCTCGGCGCCCGCGACGTAGCGCCCTCCGCCGTGCTGCAGGCCCTGCTCGACCCGGTGACGGGCGACAACGACCACACGGTCGTGCGCGACCTGCGGGTGCCGCGCACGGTGATCGGGCTGCTCGCGGGAATCGCCTTCGCGCTCGCCGGGGCCGTCATGCAGGGGCTCACCCGCAATCCGCTCGCCGAGCCGGGGCTGCTCGGCGTGAGCACGGGGGCGTCGCTCTTCGTGGTGCTCGGCATCGCGCTGCTCGGCGTCTCGACCAGCCTCGGCTACCTCTGGTGCGCACTGCTGGGCGCTGCGGTGGCGACCGTCGTCGTCTACCTCGTCGGTCGCGGCGGCGAGGGCGGCACCTCCCCGCCCGGCTGGTGCTCTCCGGAGCAGCGCTCACCGCCGGGCTGCAGGGGGTGATCAGCCTCGTGCTGCTCAGCGACCAGCAGACCCTCGACCGGTTCCGCTTCTGGCAGGTCGGGTCGCTCGTGGGGCGCGACCTCGACAACGTGGCCTCGATCTGGCCGTTCCTGGCCGTCGGCGCGGCGGTGGCGCTCCTCAGCGGGCGCACCCTGAACCTGCTCGCGCTCGGCGACGACCTCGCCCGCGGACTCGGGCAGCGCACCGGCGCCGTGCGCGCGCTGCTGCTCGCCGTCATCGTGCTGCTCGCCGGCGGCGGCACCGCGCTCGCCGGGCCGCTGCTCTTCGTCGGCCTCGTCGTGCCGCACCTCGCCCGAGGGCTCGTCGGGCAGGACTACCGCTGGATCGTGCCGCTTTCGGCGCTGCTCGGGCCGGCGCTCGTGCTGCTGGCGGACGTGGCGGGCAGGCTGATCGCGCGCCCCTCCGAGATCGAGGTCGGCATCGTCACCGCGTTCCTGGGCGCGCCGGTCATGATCCTGCTGCTGCGCCGCAACCGGAGCGAGGGGCTGTGACCGCCGCCCCCGCGCGCCTCGGCTCCGGCCGTCGCCGCCGAGCCCGTGCGACGCTCGCCGTGATGGCCGCGCTGCTGCTCGTCGCCGGGCTGCTCATCCTCTGCCTGGGCGACTTCGGCCTCACGCCGCTCGACGTGCTGCAGGTGCTCGCCGGAGGGGGCGAGCGGCTCGACCGCTTCATCGTGATCGACGTGCGCCTGCCGCGCCTCGTGCTCGCGGTGCTCGTCGGCGCCGCCTTCGGGCTCGCCGGCGGCCTGTTCCAGAGCGTGCTGCGCAATCCGCTCGCCAGCCCGGACGTCATCGGCATCACCACCGGGGCGAGCGTCGCCGCGGTCACGGCCCTCATGGCCGGCGCGGCGCCGTGGATCGTCACCGGCTCCGCCTTCGCGGGGGCGCTCGTGATCGCGGCCCTCATCTCGCTCCTGTCGCTGCGCGGCGGAACCGGCGTGAGCGGTTACCGCTTCGTGCTCACCGGCATCGCCATCGGGTTCATGGGCAAGTCCGCCCTCGAGTGGGTGCTGACGCGGAGCGACGTGCGCGAAGCCGCGACGGCGCTCTCCTGGCTGGTCGGCAGCGTCGGCAACGCGCGGTGGCCGGAGATCGCGGTGCTCGCGATCGTGCTCGCCGCGCTGCTGCCGCTGGTGGCCGCATCCGCTCGTCCGCTCGGCCTGCTCGAGTCGGGCGACGAGCTCGCCACGGGCCTCGGCGCACCGGCCCGCAGGCTGCGCCCGATGCTGCTCGCGCTCGCCGTGGCGCTCGCCGCCGCCGGCACCGCCGCCTCCGGGCCGATGGCCTTCGTCGCCCTGATCGCCGCGCCCGTCGCGCGGCGGGTGCTCGGCCTCGGCCGTCCGTCGCTCGGTGCGACGGCGCTGGTCGGGGCGCTCATCGTGGTCTGGGCGGACGTGGTCGCGCAGCACGCGCTGCCCCTGAACCTCGCCGCCCCCGCCGGCATCGTCACCGGCGCGATCGGCGCCGCCTACCTGCTGTGGCTGCTCGCCACGGGACGCGACCGCGAGAGGAGCCGCTGATGCGCAGCGCGCAGAACCGGATCGTGCGGGCGGAGGGGCTGAGCCTCGGCTACCGCGACCGCACCATCGTCGACGAGCTCGACCTGGAGCTGCTCGCGGGCGGGGTCACCGTCATCGTCGGCGCGAACGGCTGCGGCAAGTCGACCCTGCTGCGAGGGCTCGGTCGGCTGCTCGCGCCCACCGGCGGAACCGTCACGCTCGACGGGCGCTCCCTCGCCGACGTGCCGGCCCGAGAGCTGGCCCGAGCCGTCGGGATGCTGCCGCAGCAGCCCATCGCCCCCGACGGCATCACGGTCGGCGATCTCATCGGCCGCGGGCGCTACCCCCACCAGGGGCTGTTCCGGCGCTGGAGCGCGGAGGACGACGCCGCCGTGCAGGAGGCGCTGCGCCTGACCGACACGGCGGAACTGGCCGAGCGCGCCGTCGGCGAGCTCTCGGGTGGGCAGCGGCAGCGCGTCTGGATCGCCCTCGCCCTGGCGCAGGACGCGGACGTGATGCTGCTGGACGAGCCCACCACCTTCCTCGACGTCGCCCACCAACTCGAGGTGCTCGACCTGCTGCTGCAGCTCAATCGCGAGCACGGCCGCACCGTGGTGATGGTGCTGCACGACCTCAACCTCGCCGCCCGCTACGCCGACCGCCTGGTGGTGATGCACGAGGGCCGCATCGTCGCGGAGGGCGCCCCGGAGGACGTCGTCACGCCGCAGATCATCGAGACGGCCTTCGGACTGCCGAGCCGCGTCGTCGCCGATCCGGTGTGCGGCTCGCCGATGGTCGTGCCGATCGGACGGTTCCACGGCGTCTGACGACGCCTGCCGTCCCGCTCCACGGCAGGATCGCGTAGCGTGAGGTTAGGCTACCCTCGCCTCTACCCCTCTCACAGCACAGGAGCACCCCGCGTGACCAACCGCATCCGCTCGATCGCCGCACTCGGCGCGATCGCCGCCCTCGCCCTCACCGGCTGCGCCACGACCGGCCCGGACGCCGGCGGCGCCGCCGAGCCCGGCGCCGAGTCCGTCACGATCGAGCACGCGCTCGGCACGGCCGAGATCCCCGCCGACGTCGAGCGCGTCGTGACGCTCGGCTGGGGCAGCACCGAGGCGGTGCTCGCCCTCGGGATCGTGCCGGTCGGCATCAGCTACCAGTCCTACGGTGCGAACGAGGAGGGCATCGAGCCCTGGGTCGTCGACGAGCTCGACGCCCTCGGCGGCGAGACCACCGTGCTGCCGAACAGCCAGGAGACCCCCGTCGAGGCGATCGCGGCGCTCGAGCCCGACCTGATCCTCGCCACCTACTCGGGCGTGACGCAGGACGAGTACGACCTGCTCGACGCCATCGCCCCGACCGTGGCCTACCCGGAGAAGGAGTGGTCCACGCCGTGGCAGGAGGTCATCACGACCGCCGGCACCGCGCTGCAGAGGGAGGACGAGGCCGACGCGATCATCGACGACATCTCCGCCGAGCTCGCGACCGTCGCCGAGGAGCACCCCCAGTTCGCCGGAAAGACCATCATCGCCGCCGCCGACTTCGAGGGCGCCTTCTACGGCTACACGCCGGCCGATCCGCGGGTCGAGGTGCTCTTCGAGCTCGGCTTCGAGAACGCCCCGGCGCTCGAGGGCTTCGACCCGGGCGACGGCTCGTTCTTCTTCACCGCGAGCAACGAGCAGCTCGACCAGCTCGAGAGCGACGTGCTGCTGCTCTACTTCGACGACCAGGCCACGGCCGACACGTACCTCGCCAGCAGCACCGCCGCCACCCTGCCGCAGGTCGCGGCCGGCACGGTCGCCCCGCTGGTCGGCGCGTCCTACGTGGCGGCGGTCTCGCCGCCCACCGCGCTCAGCGTGAGCTGGGGCCTCGACGCCCTGGTCGACGCGCTGGAGCAGGCCGCCCCCGCCGCATAGCCCCTGCTTGCGCGATGGCGCCGGTCCCGCTCGGGGTCGGCGCCATCGTCGTCTCAGGGTGCCCCGTCAGGGTGCGCTACAACCTTCGGCGGATGGCGGATGGCACCGTCGCCCGACGCGCGGATCGCACCCCGCGCGGTGGACTGGTCGCATGACCACGGCACCGCAGCGCACCCGATCCGGCAACCGCCCCGAGTGGCGGCACCTGCTGCTCACCCTCGGTCTCATCGCCGGTTCGATGGGCGCGATCGTGTTCTTCGCGGTCTACGCCTGGGGAGAGCTGCAGCGGATCGCGTCGGCCTTCGGATTCTGAGCCGAGCGGCTCAGACCGCGAGGAGGCCGGGGCCGCGCTCGTCGCGCCGATCGCGACGCTCGACCTCGAGCCCGAACAGCGCCTCGACGCCGTCGATGAAGCGCTCCGGCTCGCCCTCGCGGGCCAGCTCGCGGGCGCGGACGCTCGGCTCGTGCAGCAGCACGCCGACGAGGTGGCGCATCGCCGCCTCCGTCTCGGGGTCGCCCCCGCGGCGGCGCAGCCGGGCGATCTCCTCCTCGAGCACGCCGTGCACGTGCTGCCGCAGCGCGCTGACGGCGGGCGCGAGCGCCTGCTCGGCGCGGGCGTCGGCGTAGTCGTCGACGGCGCGGCGTACGAGCTGCTGCGCGTCCTCGGTAGCGTTGAGCTCCTCGAGCGGCGCATGCAGGCGGATGATCTCGAGATCGAGCAGCTCGAGCAGCTCCAGGCCGCGCACGTCGGGGTTGACGTTGCGTGGCATGCCGAGATCGATCACGAGCTGGCGGCGCGCGCCGTGCTGCAGCCGGCCGGACTCGATCAGCGCGCGGTCGACGACCTGCACCGAGGAGGTGCAGGTGATGACGAGGTCGGCCTGGGCCAGCTCGGCCGCGAGCGCTGCGGCGGGCACGTCGCGCAGACCGCGGGGCAGCGCGAAGCGCGCGCCGTTGCCCGAGGGCGAATGCACGGCGACGTCGACGACGCCGCGGTCGCGCAGCGCGGCCAGCGTGGCGCGGGCGTAGGAGCCCGTGCCGACGAGCAGCACGCGGGCGGCCGACCAGTCCTCCACCCGGCTGGCCGCGAGCTCGAGCGAGAGGCGCACGAGCGACCGGCCGGCGTGGGCCAGCGCGGTGGTCTTGCGGATGCCGCGGTTGGTCTGCGAGGCGTGCTGGAAGGCGCGCTCCAGCTCGGGCGAGGTCGTGCCGCGCGAGCGGGCGTCCTCGAGCGAGCGGCGCACCTGTCCGGCGATCTCGCCCTCGCCGATCACGACCGAGTCGAGGCCGGCGGTGACGCTGAAGAGGTGCTCCACGGCCTCGGGGCCGGTGCGCACGTCGAGCAGCTCGCCGAGCTCGCGCTCGTCGAGGCCGAAGCTGCGGTGCATCTCGTTCGCGGTCGCCTCGAGGGCCACGGCGCGCCCGGCGGTCACCGGGTCGTCGAGCTCGAGGTACACCTCGAAGCGGTTGCAGGTGGCGACGACGACGGCGCCGCTGACGGCCTCGCTCGACGCGACCAGTCGGCCCGCGAAGTCCTCCGACGTCACCGAGAGGCGCTCGAGCGTCTCGAAGGGCGTACGGCGGTGCGTGGCGGACAGGGAGACGAGCACCGCACGAGTCTAAACCTTCTACGACTTGTCGATGTACCCTGGTGACCATGCCGTCTTCCGCTCTCGGCGATGCTCATCCCCTCCTCCGCTCCGCCACCGGCGACTCCGCGCTCCTGCGCGCACTGCGGGGCGAACGGCCCGAGCATCCGCCCGTCTGGTTCATGCGTCAGGCCGGGCGCTCACTGCCCGAGTACCGCGAGCTGCGGATGGGCACCGACATGCTCGACGCCTGCCTCGACCCGGCGATGTCGAGCGAGATCACGCTCCAGCCGGTCCGACGCCACGGCGTGGACGCGGGCATCTTCTTCAGCGACATCGTCGTGCCGATCAAGCTCGCCGGCGTCGATGTGACCATCGAGCCGGGCCGCGGCCCGGTCTTCGCCGAGCGGATCACCACCGCCGCGCAGGTCGCCGCGCTGCCCGACCCCGAGGCCGCCGACTTCTCCGCCGTCGCGGAGGGCGTGCGCCGCACCGTCGCCGAGATGGGCTCCACCCCGCTCATCGGCTTCGCGGGCGCGCCGTTCACGCTGGCCGCCTACCTCACCGCCGGCGGCCCGTCGAAGGACCAGCTGCCCGCGCGCACCCTCATGCACGGCGACCCGGAGGCCTGGGACGCGCTGCTCAGCTGGACCGCTCGGCTCACCGGCGCCTTCCTGCGCGCGCAGATCCTCGCCGGCGCGAGCGCCGCGCAGCTCTTCGACTCCTGGGCCGGCTCGCTCGGCGTGGCCGACTACACCCGCTCGGTCGCCCCCTACTCGGCGCTCGCGCTCGAGCCGGTGCGCGACCTCGGCGTGCCCGTCATCCACTTCGGCGTCGGCACGGCCGAGCTGCTGCCCGCGATGCGCTCGATCGGCGTGGACGCGCTCGGCGTCGACTGGCGCCTGCCGCTCGACGAGGCCGCCCGCCGCGTCGGGCAGGACGTCACCCTGCAGGGCAACATCGACCCCGCACTGCTCGGAGCCCCTGGCCGGTCGTCGAGGCGCATGTGCGCGAGGTCGTCGAGCGCGGCCGCGCCGCGCGCGCCCACGTCGTGAACCTCGGTCACGGCGTGCCGCCCGAGACCGACCCGACCGTGCTCACCCGGATCGTCGAGCTGGTGCACTCCCTGTGACCCGCACGGCCGCCGTCGCCGGCGGCGGCATCGCCGGTCTCGTCGCGGCGCGCGACCTCGCGCGCGCCGGATGGCGCGTGCACCTGCACGAGCGGACGCAGCGGCTCGGCGGCACGGTCGCATCCGCCCTCCTCGACGACGGCGCGGGCGGCTCGATCGCCCTCGACGTCGGCGCGGAGAGCTTCGCGACCCGCACGGATGCCGTGGCCGGCCTGGCCGAGGAGCTCGGTCTGGAGCGCGTCGCCCCGATCGCCGAGGGCGCGTGGCTCGTGGGACCGGCGGGCGCGCATCCGCTGCCCCGCACGGGCCTGCTCGGCATCCCAGGCGACCTGGCCGAGCCCGGCGTGCGCGCCGTGCTGGGCCGCGCCGGCGTGCTGCGTGCGCGCCTCGACCGGCACCTGCCCGTGCGGGTGGACGACGACGCGAGCCTCGCCGAGGTGGTGATCGCCCGGATGGGGCACCGCGTGCTGGACCGGCTGGTCGCCCCGGTCGCCGGCGGCGTCTACTCCACCCCGCCCGAGCGGATGCCCCTCGCCGTCGCCGCGCCGGGTCTCGCCGAGGCGATGCGCGAGACCGGCTCGCTGGGCGCCGCCGTCGCCCGGCAGCGCGCCGCCGCCGCGGGCACCGCCGTCGCCGGGCTGCGCGGCGGCATGCACACGCTCGTCGAGGCCCTCGCCGCCGACCTCGAGCGGCTCGGCGCCACGGTGCACCTCGGCTCGGACCTGCCCGGCCCCGGCGCCGCGGACCTCACCGTGCTCGCGGGCGCGCCGACGACGACGGACTCCGGGTCGCTCGTCATCGCCACCCTGCTGCTCGACGCCCCCGCGCTCGACACCCGGCCGCGCGGCACCGGCGTGCTCGTGGCGCGCCGGCTCACCGCGGCCAAGGCGCTCACGCACTCCAGCGCCAAGTGGCCCTGGCTGGCCGAGGCGCTGCCCGCCGGCAGGCACGTCGTGCGGCTCAGCTACCCCTCCCCGCGCTCGACGGCGACGAGCTCGTCGACCTCGCGCTGCTGGAGGCCGGGCGCCTGCTCGGGATCGCGCTCGACCGCACGATGCTCGTGAGCAGCCACCTGCAGACGTGGGCGACGCCGGCGCCCGCCGGGGCGCATCCGGTCGCCTCCGACGACGCCGAGGACGTGGTGCGCATCGGCACCGCGGTCGCCGGCACCGGCCTCGCCCGGGTCGTCGCGCACGCCCGCCGCACGCTCGCCGAGCGCGGACTCACCTCGCAGGAACCTAGTGGAAGAATGGACGACCGATGAACGACATCGACACCTCCGCCGGCGCCGCCACCCCCGGCGCGTTCACGCTGTGGGCCGTGTACCGCCGCCCGACCGGCTTCCGCCTCGACGGCGGCGAGGGCGAGGCGCTGCAGGCCGCCATCGACGCGCTCGACGGCGTGACCGTGCGCGGCATCTACGACGTGAGCGGCCTGCGCGCCGACGCCGACCTCATGCTCTGGCTGCACGGCCCGACCGCGGAGGGCCTGCAGGCCGCGCTGCGCGAGCTGCGCCGCGCCAGCGTGCTCGACCGCCTCGAGCTGAGCTGGAGCGCCATGGGCGTGCACCGCGACGCCGAGTTCAACAAGCAGCACGTGCCCGGCTACATGCGCGGCATCGAGCCGCGCGGCTGGCTCTGCCTCTACCCCTTCGTGCGCAGCTACGAGTGGTACCTGCTCGACCCGGCCGAGCGCGGCCGGATGCTCGCCGAGCACGGCCGCAAGGGCGCCGCGTTCACGGACGTCATCGCGAACACCGTCTCGTCCTTCGCCCTCGGCGACTGGGAGTGGCTGCTCCCCCTCGAGGCCGACGAGCTGACCGACCTGGTCGACCTCATGCGCGATCTGCGGGCGACGGATGCGCGCCGCCACGTGCGCGAGGAGATCCCGTTCTACACGGGTCGCCGCATCCCCGCCGCCGAGGTGCCCGAGGTGCTCGCGTGAGCGGCATCACCAACGGCCAGGCCGTGCTCGCGGCCTCGGAGCCGGCGCTCTGCGGCCCGCCGCACGTCGAGGCCCCGGTGGCGTACGACGCCATCCTGCTCGCCGGCTTCGGCGGGCCGGAGGGTCAGGACGACGTGATCCCCTTCCTGCGCAACGTGACCGCCGGCCGCGGCATCCCCGACGAGCGGCTCGAGGAGGTGGCGCACCACTACCGTCACTACGGCGGCGTGAGCCCCATCAACGAGCACAACCGCCAGCTCAAGGCCGCCCTGGAGGCCGAGCTCGAGCGCCGCGGCATCGACCTGCCCGTGCTCTGGGGCAACCGCAACTGGGACCCCTACATGAAGGACGCGGTGCAGGAGGCGCACGACCGCGGCTTCCGCAGCATCATCGCGCTGGCCACCAGCGCCTACTCCAGCTACTCGGGCTGCCGCCAGTACCGTGAGGACTTCGCGATGGCGCTGGACGCCACCGGCCTGCGAGGCGAGCTGCGCATCGACAAGGTGCGCCAGTTCTTCGACCACCCCGGCTTCGTGACCCCCTTCGCGGAGGGCGTGCGCGATGCGCTCGCGACGTTCGCCGACCGGGGGATCGCCTCCTCGCGTACCCGCGTGCTGTTCGCGACGCACTCGATCCCGACCGGCGACGCCCTGAGGAGCGGACCCCGGGACCGGGACTTCGGCGACGAGGGCGCGTACGGCGCGCAGCACCGCGCGGTGGCCGAGCACATCATGACGACGCTGGGCGCGGACGTGGCCTGGAAGCTCGTGTACCAGTCCCGCAGCGGCCCGCCCACGCAGCCCTGGCTCGAGCCCGACGTCAACGACGAGATCGCCGAGCTGGCGCAGGACGGCGTCGAGGCGGTCGTGATCGTGCCGCTCGGCTTCGTGAGCGACCACATGGAGGTGCTCTGGGACCTCGACACCGAGGCGGTGCAGACCGCCGAGTCGCACGGCATGCAGGCGCTGCGCACGCCGACGCCGGGCATCCATCCGGCCTACGTCGCCGGCCTCGTCGACCTCGTGCTCGAGCGCGTGCACGGCACCCCTGCCGCCGAGCGGCCGGCGATGACGGGCCTGGGGCCCTGGTTCGACGTGTGCCGTCCGGGCTGCTGCGAGAACGCGCGGCTCGGCTTCAAGCCGGCCGTGGCGGGGGTGGCCCCGTGATCCGCGTCGGCACCCGCGGCAGCGCGCTCGCGCTCGCCCAGACCCAGACCATCGCCGACTCGATCGCCGCCCGCACCGGCGAGGAGATCGAGATCGTGCGCGTCGTGACCGAGGGCGACACGAGCCGCGCCTCGCTGTCGAGCCTCGGCGGCACCGGCGTCTTCGCCTCGGCCCTGCGCGATGCGCTGCTGGCCGAGGAGTGCGACGTCGTCGTGCACTCGCTCAAGGACCTGCCGACCGCACCGCACCCCGGCCTCGAGATCGGCGCCGTGCCGAAGCGGGCGGATGCGCGCGATGCGCTCTGCGCCCGCGACGGCCTGACGCTCGAGACGCTGCCCGAGGGCGCGAGGGTCGGCACCGGCTCGCCGCGCCGGGTGGCGCAGCTGCGCAAGGCCCGCCCCGACCTCGAGGTCGTGGACATCCGCGGCAACATCGACACCCGGCTCGCCCGTGCGCAGGGACCGGACGCGGACCTCGACGCCGTGGTGCTCGCTGCCGCGGGACTCGGACGCCTCGGCCGCCTCGAGTCGGCGACCGAGCTGCTCGAGCTCGGCCCGTGGCCCACCGCCCCCGGCCAGGGCGCGCTCGCCATCGAGGTGCGCGAGGGCGCCAGGGGCGCGCTGCGCACGGCCCTCAAGGGCCTGGACCACTTCTCGACGCGCCTCGCCGTCGAGGCCGAGCGCACCGTGCTCGCGCGCCTCGAGGCCGGATGCGCCGCGCCGGTCGCCGCCACCGCCTTCCTCGACGACGGCCTCATCTTCCTCTCGGCGCGCGTCTACGCCGTGGACGGCAGCGAGCAGCTGACCGCCTCGCACGCGCAGTACGTCGCCGACTCCGAGCACCCCGCGATCGAGATCGCGGAGCGGGCGGCCGACGAGCTGCTCGCGAACGGCGCGCGCGACATCGCGCCGCTCGGCGACTGACGAAACGGAGCGCAGCATGACCGCACCGACCATCCGTCCCCGCCGCCTGCGCACGTCGCCGGCGATGCGGCGGCTCGTGCGCGAGACGCGGGTGCACCCCGCCCAGCTCGTGCTGCCGATGTTCCTGCGCGAGGGTCTGCGCGATCCGCAGCCGATCTCGTCGATGCCGGGCGTCGTGCAGCACTCGGAGGCGTCGTTCCGCGCCGCGCTGCAGCGCGCGGCGGGCGCCGGCGTCGGCGGCGTGATGCTCTTCGGCGTGCCCGCGGAGCGCGACGCGCAGGGCTCCGGCGCGATCGACCCGGAGGGCGTGCTCAACCGGGCGATCCGCATCGCGCAGGAGGAGGTCGGCGACGCGCTCGTCGTGCAGGCCGACCTCTGCCTCGACGAGTTCACCGACCACGGCCACTGCGGCGTGCTGGACGTGCACGGCCGGGTCGACAACGACGCGACGCTCATGCAGTACCAGCGCATGGCCGTCGCCCAGGCCGAGGCCGGCGCCCCGCTGCTCGGCCTCAGCGGCATGATGGACGGCCAGACCGCCGCGGTGCGCGAGGCGCTGGACGCGCACGGTTTCGCCGACGTGGCCCTGCTGGCCTACTCGGCCAAGTACGCGACCGCGCTCTACGGGCCGTTCCGCGAGGCCGTCGACTCGCAGCTGCAGGGCGACCGCCGCACCTACCAGCTCGACCCCGGCAACGGCCGCGAGGGGCTGCGCGAGGCCGAGCTCGACGAGCTCGAGGCCGCCGACATCGTCATGGTCAAGCCGGCCACCTTCTACCTCGACGTGCTCGCCGAGATCGCCGCGGCCGCCCGCGTGCCCGTCTGGGCGTACCAGGTGAGCGGCGAGTACGCGATGCTCGAGGCCGCCGCCGGCAACGGCTGGATCGACCGGCGCCGCGCGGTGCTCGAGTCGCTCACCGCGATCCGTCGGGCCGGTGCCGACGCGATCCTCACCTACCACGCGGTCGAGGCCGCGAACTGGATCAAGGAGGACGGATGAAGTCCACGGTCAACGAGGGCCTCTACCGCCGCGCACGCGGCGTCATCCCCGGTGGCGTGAACTCGCCCGTGCGGGCGTTCGGTTCCGTCGGCGGCACGCCCGCCTTCATCCGCTCGGCGAAGGGCGCCTGGATCACGGACTCGGACGGCAACGAGTACGCGGACCTGGTCGGCTCGTGGGGTCCCGCCATCCTGGGCCACGCGCACCCCGAGGTCGTCGCCGCCGTGCAGGAGGCCGCGACGCGGGGCCTCTCCTTCGGCGCGCCCACCGAGGCCGAGGTGGAGCTGGCGGAGCTCATCCGCTCGCGGTTCGCGGTCGACGGCCTCGCGCCGATCGAGCGGGTGCGCCTGCTCTCGACCGGCACCGAGGCGACCATGACCGCCATCCGCCTCGCCCGCGGGGCGACCGGCCGCAGCCTGCTCGTCAAGTTCGCCGGTCACTACCACGGGCACTCCGACGGCCTGCTCGCCGAGGCCGGCTCGGGCCTGGCCACGCAGGCGATGCCCGGCTCCGCGGGTGTGACGCCCGAGGTCGCCGCGCAGACCATCGTGCTGCCCTACAACGACCCGGTCGCGGTCGAGACGCTCTTCGCGGCGCGCGGCGACGAGATCGCCGCCGTCATCGTCGAGTCCGCCGCCGCGAACATGGGCGTCGTGCCCCCGCTGCCCGGCTTCAACGCCGCCCTCGGCCGCCTCGCGCACGAGCACGGCGCCCTGCTGATCGTCGACGAGGTGCTCACCGGCTTCCGCGCGGGCCCCGCCGGCTACTGGGGCCTCGAGGCCGACTACTCCCCCGACCTCGTCACCTTCGGCAAGGTCGTCGGCGGCGGGCTGCCGGTCGCGGCCCTCGCCGGTCGCGCCGAGCTGATGGACCTGCTCGCGCCGCTCGGCCCCGTCTACCAGGCCGGCACGCTGAGCGGGAACCCGGTCGCCGTGGCGGCCGGCCTCACCACGCTGCGGCTGGCGGATGCGGACGTCTACGAGGCGCTCGACCGGACGGCCCGCGCGGTCGCCGAGGGCGTGTCCGCGGCGCTGAGCGCCGAGGGCGTGCCCCACACCGTGCAGTGGGCCGGCACGCTGTTCTCCTTCGCCTTCGCCGACCGTGCCCCGCTCGACTACGCGACGGTCAAGCAGCAGCGGCAGGAGGCGTACCCCGCCCTGTTCCACGCGTTCCTGGACGCCGGCGTGCACCTGCCGCCGAGCGTGTTCGAAGCCTGGTTCGTCTCGGCCGCGCACGACGAGCGGGCCATCGGGCGCATCCTCGAGGCGGCGCCGGCTGCAGCGAAGGCGGCGGCCGCGGCGCTCGCCTGATCCCGGCTCAGGTGCCGGCTCAGGCCGCCAGCGCGAGCTCCGCGATCTCGCGCAGCGACTCCGTGGCCTGGTCGAGGTAGCCGACCCGGACGCCGTCCGTCAGCTCCACCTCGAGCAGGCCGTGGTCGTAGTCCGCGCCGAACGACTGCCCGAACACCTGCGCGCCGAAGGCTGCGGCCACGGGGTCGGCGTTGCCGCCGAAGAGCGCGCCGAGGCCCAGTCCGAGCCGGGCCGGGCCGTCCTCCTGCGCCGTGGCGGCCCACACGCGATCCGCCGGCACGTCGAGCTGCGCGACCGAGCGGACTTCCTCCGCCACGCCCGGCGAGGCGATCAGCACCAGTGCATCCGCCGTCGCGCCGTCGGAGAGCGCGTAGGTGGCCACACGGGTGCCGTAGGAGTGCGCCACGACCGCGAGCTCCGCCGCGTCACCGCGCACCGCGCGCACGCCCTCCAGGGCCGCCGCGAGCAGCGCCCCGCCGGCCACGGCCCGATCCTCGAGCAGCACTTCGATGCTGGGTGCCGCGGCCGGCGTGCGGTAGCCCAGCCAGGAGACGACGGCGTGCGAGGCGGTGGAGCCCCGCGCCAGGAGCCGATCGGTCTGCGCGTCGTAGAGGTTGAGCGCGGCCTCGGTCAGCGTGTCGAGATCCCGTCCCACCGTGTAGTCCATGCCCGGCACGAGGAAGGCGATCGAGTCCGCGGTGTCGAGGTCGCCGATCGCGATCGCGGCGCGGGCGTCCAGCGCCTCGGAGTCGTCGAAGGAGACCAGCTGGGCGGTCAGCCCGCGAGCCTCCACGTCGTCGAGCACCTCGGTCACGGCCTTCGCCGTCGTCATGGTCGCCGTGCCTGCGGACGGCCCGGCCAGCACTCCGGCGAGCGCCGCGCGGTTGCCGGCGTCCCGGGCGCCGTAGCCGATGCCCTCGAGACGGCCGATGGCGCCCGGGATCCGCTCGAGCAGCACGGCCCGCTCCTCCTCGGCGAGCCCCGCCCAGTACGCGGCGGCCTCGGCCGCGACGGGGGCGGCCCCGGCGTCGAGCGCCCGGATGAGCTCCTCCGGCGCCGCCGATGCGGGCAGCCGGGCCGGCGTCGGCGGTCGCACGGCGGCCATCTGCCGCCCCAGCTCCGCCACGACCGAGCCCACGACCCCGGCAGCGCCGGCGAAGCGCTCGGGCAGCAGGCCGGCAAGTCCGGCCACGAGGGCGACCACCAGCAGCATGAGGACCAGCCGCGAGGGGGCCCGACGGTCCGCGACGGCGACGGCGATCGCGGTCACGGCTCGAGCGGGGCCCGCGGGCGGAGGCGAGCGGCGGCGATCCGGGGCGGCGTGGATCGCGGCGATCGCGCCATCCGCTCCCCTCCTCCGTCAGCTGTCGGGCATGCAGGATATCGAGAAGGTTCCCGACTCAGCTGCCCCGCAACGGAGGGTCAGGGCGTCACGCCTCGAAGCGGTAGCCGAGGCCGCGCACGGTCACGAGCATGACAGGCTCGCCGGGCACCTTCTCGATCTTCGAGCGGATGCGCTTGATGTGCACGTCGAGGGTCTTCGTGTCGCCGAAGTAGTCGGCGCCCCAGACCCGGTCGATGAGCTGGCCGCGGGTGAGCACGCGACCGGCGTTGCGCAGCAGCATCTCGAGCAGCTCGAACTCCTTCAGGGGCATCGCCACCTCCTTGCCGTCGACCGCCACGGTGTGCCGCTCGACGTCCATGGTCACCGAGCCGGCCTGCAGGATCGCTTCGTCGTCGTCGAGGTCCTCCACCCGGCGGCGCAGCACGGCGCGGATGCGGGCCAGCAGCTCGCGGGTCGAGTACGGCTTGGTCACGTAGTCGTCGGCACCCAGCTCGAGCCCCACGACGATGTCGACCTCGCTGTCCTTCGCGGTCAGCATGATGATCGGCACCGAGCTGCGCGTGCGCAGCTCGCGGCACACCTCGGTGCCCGGGATGCCGGGCAGCATGAGGTCGAGGAGCACCAGGTCGGCGCTCTGGCGCTCGAACTCGGCGAGCGCGGCGTGACCGTCGGCGGCCACGGTCACCTCGTAGCCCTCGCGGCCCAGCAGGAACGCCAGGGGCTCGCTGAGCGACGATTCGTCTTCGACGATGAGGATGCGGGTCACAGCTGTTCTCCTGATGTCGCGGCGAGCGCGGGCGCGCTCGCGTGGGAGGCCTCGGGGAGGCGGATGGTGAAGGTCGAGCCGCTGCCGGCCTTGGACCAGACGCGGATGTCGCCACCGTGGTTCTGCACGACGTGCTTGACGATCGCGAGCCCGAGACCCGTGCCCCCGGTGTCGCGGGCCCGGGACGGATCGACGCGGAAGAAGCGCTCGAAGACGCGGTCGAGGTCCTCCTCCGGGATGCCCATGCCCTGGTCGGTCACCGCGATCTCGGCGATGCCGTCTCGGGAGTGCACGCCGATGCCGACGCGGGTGCCCTCGGGCGAGTAGTTGATGGCGTTGCTGACGAGGTTGTGCACGGCCATCGTGAGCATCGGGGCATCGCCGAGCACGACTGCGCCGTCGTCGCCGCCCGAGACGATCTGGATGCGCCGCGACTCGGCGATCACCCGGTTCTGATCGACCGCCGCGGTGATCACGCCGTCCAGCGCGACGGGCTCGGGGTGGTCGAGGGAGTCGCTGGCCTGCAGGCGGGAGAGCTCGATGATCTCCTGCGTGAGGCGACCGAGACGCTCGGCCTCCTTGCGCATCCGCTTGGCGAAGCGCTTGACCTGCTCGGGCTCGTCGGAGGCGCTCTCGAGCGCCTCGGCCAGCAGCCCGATCGACCCGATCGGGGTCTTGAGCTCGTGGCTGATGTTCGCCACGAAATCCCGGCGCACCTCCTCGAGCCGGTAGCTCTCGGTGCGGTCGTCGGCGAGCAGCAGCACGTAGCGCGAGCCCAGCATGGCCACCCGCACGTCGAGGTAGACGCTCGCGTCGCCGAACGGGCCCCGCGCCAGCTCGAGCTCCTCGTCGACCGGCTCGCCCGTGCGGCGCACCCGGTCGACGATATCGACGAGCTCCGGATGCACGAGGGCCTTGTTCCAGACGAGCCCGAAGGCCATCGCCCCGGGCGAGGCTCGCAGCACGTTGTTCGAGCCGTCGAGCACGACGCCGGCGGTCTCGAGGATCTCGATGACCTGGTCGACGCCGTCGGGCACGGCGGCCGTCGCCACGCTCACGGCTCGTTCGCCCCGGTGCGCGGCCGCACGCAGGAGGACGACGAGCCCACCGCCGACGACCGCCCCGAAGAGCAGCGCCACCGGGACCAGCCAGGGCGTATCCATGAGGCTCAGCGTAGTAACCCGTCGGGGCGGCGCGAACCACTCGCCCACCGGACGACGGTACTTTAGATGCTGTTCGACGAAGGGTCATCGTTCGTTCACCTGCGCTGACGAGCATGGCTCGCGGTGCGCCGTCCGACGACGGCGACCCGAATCCCGAAGAGTGAAGAGGCGGAGCCCATGCGCGAGTTGTTCCAGCAGGAGCTGCAGGAGGTCCAGGAGCGTCTGGTCGAGATCGCGAATCTCGTCGCGGAGGCCATCGAGCGCGCGACCCGCGCGTTCACCGAGTCCGATGTGAGCATCGCGGAGGGTGTGATCGCCTCCGACAAGACCATCGACGAGCTGGCCGTCGAGCTCGACGAGCTGGCCATCAACATCCTCGCCCGCCAGGCGCCGGTCGCCCGCGACCTGCGCGTCGTGGTGAGCGCCCTGCGCGTCAGCGCCTCCCTCGAGCGGATGGGCGACATGGCCACGCACATCGCCCAGCTCGCGCGCTACCGGTTCCCGGACAAGGTGGTGCCGAAGAGCCTGCGCTCGACGTTCGCCGAGATGGGCCAGCTCGACGTGCAGATCGCGAAGAAGCTCGCCGAGCTGCTGCGCACCCAGGACGTGCGCATCGCCGAGGAGATCCGCAACGACGACGACCGCATCGACGACCTGCACCTCAGCGTCTTCGACAAGGTGCTCGGCGAGACCTGGAAGGGAGGCGCCGAGGACACGGTCGACGCGACGCTCGCCAGCCGGTACCACGAGCGCTTCGCCGACCACGCGGTCTCGATCGCCAAGAAGGTGCAGTACCTGCAGACCGGCGACTGGATCCCGGTAGAGGGCAACTGAGCTCTTCCTCGAAGCCGCCCCGCGCATCCGCTCGGGGCGGCTTCGTCGTCTCCGCTCAGTGCACCGAGCGCGCCGCCTCCCGCAGCGCCTCGGCGACCAGGGCGAGCGCCGGCGAGTCGAGCGCCCACTGCTGCCAGTAGAGCGGCACGTCGACCCCGTCGGCGAGCGGCTCGAGCCCGGGGTGCTCCTCGGCCTGCATCGCCGGCACCATGCCCCAGCCGAGCCCCAGCGCCACCGCAGCGGCGAACTCGGCGCTCGCCGGCACGAAGTGCTGCGGCGGGCGGGCGCCGGGGTGCACCGAGCGCACGAAGTCGCGCTGCAGGTCGTCCTTGCGGTCGAACTCCACCACCGGGGCCGCTGAGATCGCCTCGGCCGTGACGCCGTGCGGGAACCAGCGCCGCCGGAACGCCGCGGTCGCCATCGGCCGGTAGCGCATCCGGGCCAGCGGCGTCACGACGCAGCCCTGCACGGGCGCCGCCTCCGAGGTGACCGCGGCCATCACGGCGCCCTGGCGCAGCAGCTCCGCGGAGTGCGCCTGGTCCTCCCGGTGCAGGTCGAAGACGAGCGGATGCACCGCGCTGAGCCGGGCGAGCGCCGGCAGGATCCAGGTGGCCAGGCTGTCGCCGTTCACCGCGAGCGCGATGCTCGTGAGCTCGCCCTCGGCGGGTTGCAGCGCCGCTCGCGCGTCGCGCTGCAGCAGCTCGACCTGGCGCGCGAGCCGCACGACCGCCTGCCCGGACTCGGTGGCCGTGACCGGCTTGCCGCGGCGCAGCAGCACCCGGCCGAGCTGCGACTCGATCGCTTTGACGCGCTGGCTCACCGCCGAGGGGTGAGCCGCAGGGCGCGTGCGGCACCCTCGAAGCTGCCCGCCTCGACCACCGCGGCGATCGCGCGCAGCTGCTCGAGCGGCAGATCGGTCGATGAAGCATCGCTAACGCTCATGAAGGAACGTTAGCTGGACCGGCATCCGCTCGCTGCCTAGGTTCGATCCGTGCCCATCACCCCGATCCTCACCGGCTTCGCCAGCGGCGCCGGTCTCATCATCGCCATCGGCTCGCAGAACGCCTACCTGCTGCGGCAGGGCCTGCGCCGCGAGCACGTGCTGCCGCTCGTGCTCATCTGCGCGATCAGCGACGCCCTGCTCATCGTGCTCGGGGCGCTCGGCGTCGGCGCGCTCGTCAGCGCCGCGCCCTGGGCGCTGCAGGTGCTGCGCTGGGCGGGCGCCGCGTTCCTCGTCGGCTACGGGCTGCTGGCCGCCCGGCGCGCGCTGCGGCCGCAGGCGCTGTTACCGGGCGAGCAGCCGCGCACCCGGCTCGGCGTGGCGGCGCTCACCATGCTCGCGCTCACCTGGCTGAACCCGCACGTCTACCTCGACACGGTGCTGCTGCTCGGCAGCCTCGGCGCCGCGCACGGCGACCCGGGGCGCTGGCTCTTCGCGGCGGGCGCGGCGGCGGCGAGCCTGGCCTGGTTCGCGCTGCTCGGCTTCGGCGCGCGCGCCCTGGGGCGCTTCTTCGCGCGGCCCGGCGCGTGGCGGGTGCTCGACGGGCTCATCGCGGTGACGATGCTCGCGCTGGCGGTGCTGCTGCTCGTGCGGGGGTAGCGGGCGCCGCGTGCACCCTCGCGCCCGGCGAGAACCCCAGTCGCACGCTCGAGTTGCCGCGAATGGTGGCCATCGTGCTCGCGAAACCGCCATTCGCGGCAACTCGATGCGCGCTGATTTCGCGATCAGCGCGGAGACGCCGGAGGGGCGGGGCCGATGCCGGCCCCGCCCCTCCGCTCGGTGCGTGGTGACGACTACTGCTTGCCCTGCGAGGCGACCGCCGCGGCGCCGGCGGCGGCGGCCTCCGGGTCGAGGTAGGCGGCGGGCTCGACCGGGCGGAACTGCTCGTCGAGCTTGTAGACGAGCGGGATGCCGGTGGGGATGTTGAGCTCGGCGATGTCGGCGTCGCTGATGCCGTCGAGGTGCTTGACGAGGGCGCGCAGCGAGTTGCCGTGGGCCGTGACGAGCACCGTCTTGCCTGCGGCGAGGTCGACGGCGATGTCCGACTCCCAGTACGGGATCATGCGCTCGATCACGTTCTTGAGCGCCTCCGTGCGGGGCAGATCGTCGCCGAGGTCGGCGTAGCGCGGGTCGTGCGCCTGGCTGAACTCGCTGTCGTCGGCGAGCTCGGGCGGCGGCACGTCGAAGCTGCGGCGCCAGGTCTGGAACTGCTCGGCGCCGAACTCCTCGAGGGTCTGCGCCTTGTCCTTGCCCTGCAGCGCGCCGTAGTGGCGCTCGTTGAGGCGCCAGCTGCGCTTGACGTCGATCCACGAGCGGTCGGCGACCTCGAGCGCCAGGTTGGCGGTGCGGATGGCGCGCTTGAGGCGCGAGGTGTAGAGCACGTCGGGCAGCAGGCCGCTGTCGCGCAGCAGCTCGCCGGCGCGGTGGCCCTCCTCGACGCCGCGCTCGTTGAGGTCGACGTCGACCCATCCGGTGAAGAGGTTCTTGGCGTTCCACTCGCTGTGCCCGTGGCGCAGCAGGATCAGGGTGTAGGGCGCGGAGGTCATGCCCGCATCCTATCCAGCGAGGTTGGACGGCTCGGGCGCGGCGGCGGCGCATGGGCAGCACGACCGCGCGCGCAGCACGACCGCGCGCGCAGCACGACCGCGCGGGCAGCACGACCGCGCGGGCAGCACGACCGCGCGCGCAGGACTCAGCACCGAAGCGACGAGTCGGCATCGAACACACCGCTGAGTCGTCGCTCCGGTGCTGAGTCGCACGGAGGAGGGCGGTGCACGTGCGGCACGGCGCGTTCAGCGGGCGAACGGGCGAGCGAGCGAGCGAACGGGCGAACGGGGCGACGCATCCGCTCGGTGGTTGGATGGGTGCATGCCGATCGGGAACGTCACGCGCGGGACGACCGGCACGAACCGGCTGCGGCGCATCGACCGGTGGATCGCCGCGCAGCCGCAGCTGCGGGCGGCCGCGCATCCGCTCGTCGTCGACCTGGGCTTCGGCGGCAGCGCCGTGACGACGCTCGAGCTGCACGAGCGGCTCGCCGCCGTGCGGCCCGACGTCGAGGTCGTCGGTGTGGAGATCGATCCCGACCGGGTGGCGCTCGCGAGCGCGCAGCTCGAGGCGGCCCGGCGCGGGGAGTACGCGGGCGGCCGCTTCGCCCGCGACGCCCGGGTGTCGTTCGTGCGCGGCGGCTTCGAGGTGCCGGCGCCGCGGCCCCCGGACGTGCTGCGCGTGCTCAACGTGCTGCGGCAGTACTCCGAGGAGGAGGTGGCCGGGCACTGGGAGCGGATGCGCGCCCGGCTCGCCCCCGGCGGCCTGCTCGTCGAGGGCACCTGCGACGAGCTCGGCCGGATCTGCTGCTGGGTGGCGCTCGACGCCGAGGGGCCCCGCACCCTGACGATCTCGCTGCGGCTGGCCGAGCTGGAGGCGCCGTCGATCGCGGCGGAGCGGCTGCCGAAGGCGCTGATCCACCGCAACGTGCCCGGCGAGGGCGTGCACCGGCTGCTCGAGGAGCTCGACCGGCAGTGGCGCATCGCCGCGCCGCTCGGCGCCTACGGCCCGGTGCAGCGCTGGCTCGCCGTCGTGCGCGCGCTGCGCGAGGCCGGCTGGCCGGTGCGCGACGGCGCGAGCCGGTGGCGGCTCGGCGAGGTCACCGTCGCGTGGGATGCGGTGGCACCGCGCTGAGCGCCCTGAACGCGTCTCGACGTCCGCAGCAGCGGATGAGGGCAGGACGGGTGCCGAACCGCGTGCGCGAGGAGAGCGGGCGGCGTCAGGACGCGTTGCCGAGGCGGGCGATGCCGCCGAACGTCGCGACGAGGGTGCCGACCAGCCCGATCATCGCCAGCGCGACCGTCGGCAGGCCCAGGACCATGCCGACGATGCCGAGGAACACGATGGCGAGCGAGGCCGAGAGCCAGACCAGCATCTGCTCGCCGACACGGTAGAGCCGCTGCGCGTTCGCCGAGGTGAGCGGACCCGGGAAGTTGATCAGCCGCGGGTGCCGCGACAGCGCATCCATGCCGATCTGCATCACCGCCCACAGCGCCAGCATGCCGAGCAGCGACCACTTCGACCCCCAGGCGTCGGCCTCGCCCGTGAAGCCGAAATGCGTCGGGATCTCCTCCGGCAGGAAGGGCAGCGCGACGAGTCCCGCGGCGACGCCGGCGATCATGAGCGCCATGGACGTCGAGCGGATGCGCCGGGTCCAGGCCCCGGTGACGTAGTCGCGGGCCGGCCGCTCGCTGAAGCGGCGGTAGGTGATGACGTCGTCGCTCATCCGCCCATCCTCCCGACGCCCGACGGACTTGTCGAGCGGCGCACGAGACGGCTCAGAGCCGCGGCAGCGACGCCCGCGCCTCGGCGTCCGACATGCCCGTCGCTGCGAGCAGGTCGACCAGCAGCGGGCGCAGCATGACCACCAGCATCGCCTCGCCGAGCGCTGCATCCGGCAGCACCCGCCGCGGATCGAGACGACCCGCCACGCCCAGCAGCCCGTAACGGGCGGCGTTGACGTGCTGCGGCCGCGGCACGCTGTCGCCGAGCGCCTGGACCGCGGTGGCGAGGTCGGCCAGCAGGCCGGCGAGCTCGGGCCGCGGGCGCCCGTCGGCCACCATGAAGTCCACCCGCCGCACCACGACGCGCAGGTTGCGGGTGGCGAGGTCCATGCGGTGCAGCATCCGCTGCTGCTCGGCCAGCTCGGGACGGCGTCGGTGGTGGAACGGCGACAGCCTCGCGATGGCGACGGCCGAGTCGAGGAGGCCGTCCATCCGTCGATCAGCGGCTGGCTCGCCCGCAGCTGCTCCAGGGCCCGGTCGGCAGGGGCCTGCTCGGCGCGGCGCAGCGCCTCGACCGTCGCGCCGAGCGCACCCGTGAAGCAGGCGAAGAGGCGCGCGGCGTCGTGCCGGGCCAGGCGGCGCGGATCGCGGGGCAGCAGCACGGTGACGAGCAGCGCGACGACCCCGCCGACCGCGGCATCGAGGCTGCGCACGAAGGGACCGCCCTCGGGATCGGGCAGCAGCATCACGATCATCGACTGCGTGCCGGCCGCGAGCACGAAGGCCGAGCTGGCCGTGAGGAAGCGCAGCAGCGCGAGCACCGAGAGCAGCACGACGGCGATCTGCCATGTGCCCTTGCCGATGAGCATCAACCAGAGCTCGGTGAGCACGATGCCGATGAGGATGCCGCCGGCTGTCTCGATGACCCGTCGCGGCCGCGCATCCCGGCTGAGTCCCAGCGCCGTGATCGTGGTGGTGACCGCGAGCAGCGGGATGGCGTGACCGAGCGCGTGATGCGCGATCGCGTAGGAGGCGACGACCGCGAGCACGATCTGCAGGATGGCCGGGAGGCCGTCGGAGAGCCGCGACGTCGCGGCCCGGAGCGCGGAGCCCGCTGGCCTCATCGTTCCCGGCGCACCGCGCCGAGCCTCGGCAGCCGGGGCACGTCGGCGGTGGCGCCGGCGCCCGGGGGCACGATCACCTGCTGGGCCGCGGCGATCTCGAGCCCCTCCGCGCGCACGAGCAGATCGGCCCCGGCATCCGCGCCGCGGCGCACGAGGGCGAGCGCGATCGGCCCCAGCTCGTGGTGCAGCGCGCTCGAGGTGATCGCGCCGATGGTCTGCTCGCCGAGCAGCACCTCGGCGCCCGGCGCGGGCAGCACCCCGTCGGAGCCGTCGAGGTGCAGCATGACGAGCCGGCGCGGCGGGTGGCCGAGGTTGTGCACCTTCGCCACGGTCTCCTGGCCGCGGTAGCAGCCCTTGGTCAGGTGCACGGCGCTGCGCAGCCAGTCGAGCTCGTGCGGGATGCTGCGCTCGTCGGTGTCGGCTCCCTGCCGCGGGCGCCAGGCGGCGATCCGCAGCGCCTCGGCGGCGAGCAGGCCGGACACGGCCCGCTCCCCCGCGCGCACCGACTCGGCGAGCGCCGCCAGCGCCTCGCGCGGCACGATGGTCTCGCTCCAGCGCCAGTGGTCGCCGGGGTGCTCGACGGCGGACGCGTACTGCCAGCCCCCGCCGCGACCTCGCGCCACGGGTCGATCCAGACGAGCGGTACGCCGGCGGGGGCGCAGGCGGGCAGACCCGACCCGTCGACCGCGCCGAGCACGGCGAGCTCCGGGTGCTCGGCCACCTCGACGCGCAGCATGAAGCGCATCCGGTCGAGCCAGGACGCCAGACCGGATGCGTTCTCCGGCTCGGCTACGAGCCATGCGGTCGCGCCGTCGTCGACGACGCGCGCCGCGTGCTCGATGCGCCCGTTCTGGTCGAGCACGAGCGTCTCGGCCGAGCCGCCGGGGGCGAGGCCGGTGAGCCGCTGCGAGGTCATGGAGTCGAGCCAGCTCAGGCGGTCGGGTCCGGTGACGGAGACGACCGAGCGCGGCAGCTCGACGAAGGCGGCACCCGCCTCGAGGCGGCGCTGCTCGGGCAGCGGCTCGCCGTAGTGGGCGGCCAGGCCGGGATGCTGCTCCGACGCGACGGCGCCGGGCAGCCTCAGCAGCGGGCTGGAACCGGGCAGAGGGCTCGCCTCATCCAACCTTCGCCAGCCGTCCGGAGGCATGGTTGCGCAGATCCTTGCCGAAGGCGGCCATGTCCCACGCCCACAGCAGGTGCCCTCGACGAGGCCGTAGAGGCGGGTGGCCGCGGTGTACGGCTTGGCGTTGACCGACTGGACGACCGCATCCGTCGCCAGGTCGATGCGGGCGCCCTTGACCTGACCGACGTAGAGCTCGTTGACGCCGTTCGGATGCACGATGGCCACCTCGAGGTCGAAGCCCTCATCGCGGTTGCGCAGCGCCTCGACCGACTCGACGCCGGTGTACGGCGTGCTGGCCGACGGCGGGATCATGCCGGGGCCGGCGTCGAAGGCCTGCAGGTCGCGGCCGAGCCGCCAGTAGCCGGTCTCCGCGACGAGCGGCGTGGACGCCTCGTCGAGCAGCCAGGCCTGGGCGGAGTAGTTGAAGTACGGCGGGCCGTCGTTCGAGAAGCTGATCCGCTGGCCGAACTCGGCGCTGTGCACCGTGTCGTCGTCGAGCTTGTAGTCGAGCACGCCGGTGCCCTCCCAGACCCCGTGCAGCCAGGAGATGGGGCCGAGCTCGGGCGGCAGGCCGGTGTTGAGATCGAGGCTCACCGGGCGCTCAGCGCTGACCCTTGAAGAGGCGCAGCAGCACGACCCCCGAGACGAACGCGATGGCCAGGCTGGCGATGACCAGCAAGCCGACGAAGAAGAGCTCCAGGGCCAGCAGCGAATCCATGGGTCGAGTCTACGCCCGCCCGGACGCGGGACGGATGCGCTCAGAGCGCGTGGAGGAGGTCTCCGGTCCCCGAGGCGAGCGCCAGGACGACGACGGCACCGCCGACGCCGGCGAGCATCCGGTTGACGAGGCCCGGCCCGGGCATGGTCAGCTGGATGGCGAAGCTCAGCAGCACCGCGCCGCCGAGCACCACCGCCAGCCAGGCGTGGCCGCCCCGGCCGTCGATGAGGGCGAGGACGAGCACCGCCGCGACGGCGGTGGCCGCCCAGACCGGGACGGCGCTGCCCCAGAGCTTGCGGCGCGCGTCGGCGGTGTCGTCCATGGAGTCGATTCCACCACAGGTGCCGACCGCGTGTCGCGCTGCTTGTAGACTGACCGCGGCATCCGGGAGGGTACGTGGCGCAGCTTCTCATCTTGACCGCGACGGTCGAGCAGGAAGTCCTTCCCGCGCTCGGACTCCTGAGCCACCGCGTGCGGCAGATCCCCGCGGAGGCGTCGCAGCTGATCAACGCTCCCAGCAGCGACGTCATGCTGGTCGACGGGCGCCGCGACCTCGCCAGTGCGAAGTCGCTCTGCAAGATCCTCAGCACCACCGGCGTCAACGTGCCGGTCGTGCTCGTCATCACCGAGGGCGGGCTCACCGCCGTCAACGCCGACTGGGGCGTGGACGACGTGGTGCTCGACGGCGCCGGCCCCGCCGAGGTCGACGCGCGGTTGCGTCTCGTCATCGGGCGTGCCGCCCAGGACCAGTCGAGCTCGAAGATCCAGGCCTCCGGCGTGGTCATCGACGAGGCCAGCTACTCCGCCAAGGTGCACGGCCGCACCCTCGATCTCACCTTCAAGGAGTTCGAGCTGCTGCGCTTCTTCGCGACGCACCCGTCGCGCGTCTTCACGCGCGAGCAGCTGCTCAGCGAGGTCTGGGGGTACGACTACTTCGGCGGCACGCGCACGGTCGACGTGCACGTACGGCGCCTGCGGGCCAAGCTCGGCGACCTCGAGTCGCTCATCGGCACCGTGCGCAACGTCGGCTACCGCTTCAATGTGCACGACGACGACGAGCCCGCGCGCTGAGCCCGCGCGCGGTCAGGGCGTCGCCGCCGGCTCCTCGACGGGGTTCCGGGGACGGGATGCGCGGCGCGCGTCCGCGGCGCTGTCGCGCTCGGCCGTCCGTCGCATCCGCTCGATCCATGCCGCGCGCCGCGCATCGGTCGATCCGCGCACGGGGCCGATCATGACGGCGCGTTCGGTGCGGATGCCGCAGAAGCCGAGCACGAGGCTGCGCAGCTGCTTGGCCGCGGGGTTGCCGGTGAGCAGCAGGTACCACCACGGCGAGTCCGTGCTGAGCACGATGCGCCCGCGACGACCGCGCAGCAGCCCTTCGGGCAGGCCGTTCGCGCCGTAGCGGTAGGCCCGGCGCGGCAGCAGCAGCCGGTCGAGGAAGCCCTTCAGCTCGGCGGGCACGGAACCCCACCAGATCGGGGCGAGCACGACCACGCGGTCGGCCTCGAGGATCGCCGCCCAGGCCTCGACGAGGTCGGGCTCGAGCTCCATCCGCTGGCGGTAGCCGTGCCGCAGCACGGGGTCGAAGCGCAGGTCGCGCACGGCGAGCAGCCGAGCGTCGGGGTGGGCGCCGACGTAGGCGCGGGCGAGCGCGGCGACGAGCGAGTGCTCGTCGGGGTGGCCGTCGATGACGAGCGCGGTCATGTTGACCCCTTCGGTCGATACGAACTGGACAGTGTCCAGATACGAGGAGCCTAGCTAGAATGTTGCTCGTGTCAAGATCGAACGCGAGCTATCACCATGGCGACCTCGTGGCCGCGCTCGAGCAGGCCGCCTTCGAGCTCCTCGCCGAGCAGGGCCACGCCTCGCTGAGCCTGCGCGAGGTCGCACGGCGCGCCGGGGTCAGCCACAACGCTCCCTACCACCACTTCGGCGACCGCTCCGCGCTGCTGCACCACCTCGCAGAGGCCGCCATGTCCCGGCTGCTCGCGGCGCAGCAGGCTGCGCTGGCGCGCGCGGAGGGAGCGGATGCGGTCGAGCGCGCCGTCGCACTCGGCGTCGCGTACACGGGCTGGGCCGTCGCGAACCCGAACGCCTTCGCGGTGATCTTCGACCCCGCCGTCTGCGTGCCCGGGCAGCCGACCGGCGCCATGGGTCCGCTCATCGCCGAGAACGAGCGCATCCTCGCGACGACGATCAAGGCGCTCATTGGGTCGGATGCCGGGGACGGCGGCATCGCATCCGTCGTCAGCTGGTCGTCGGTGCACGGGCTGGCGCAGCTGGTGACCGCGGGCCATGTGCCGGAGTCGGCGCTCGAGCCGGCCGTGCGGGCGGTCATGAGCGCGCTCGCGGGCAGCGGGCATCGAGCCGCATAGTTCAACCGGCGTTCACAGGCCGGTGCCATGATGGGGCGATGGAGAGCGACCCGACCGTCAGCACGGAGATCGTCAGCGACGGCATCGACGATGACGACTACCAGTCCTCGAGCGTCGACGACGGCACGCTGCCGGCCGATCGCTACCTCGACCGCGAGCTGAGCTGGCTCGCCTTCAACCAGCGCGTGCTTGAACTCGCCGAGGACCCGGATCTGCCGCTGCTCGAACGCGCCAACTTCCTGGCGATCTTCGCGAGCAACCTCGACGAGTTCTTCATGGTGCGCGTGGCCGGCCTCAAGCGCCGCATCGCCACCGGCATCGCGGTGCCCACCAACGTCGGCCGCGCGCCCCTGGACGTGCTCGCCGACATCAGCGCCAAGGCGCACGAGCTGCAGGACCGGCACGCGAACGCCTTCAGGCTGCTCGTCAAGCCCGCGCTCGACGATGCGGGCATCCACGTGGAGTCGTGGAGCGACCTGAACGACGCCGACCGGCAGCGCATCGACGAGATCTTCTCGCAGCAGATCTTCCCGGTGCTCATGCCGCTCGCGGTCGACCCCGCGCATCCGTTCCCCTACATCTCCGGGCTCTCGCTGAACCTCGCCGTGCGGGTGCGCCATCCGCAGACCGGCAAGGTGCAGTTCGCCCGCATCAAGGTGCCCTCGGTGCTGCCGCGCTTCGTGCAGCTGCCCGACGACGGCAGCGGCCTGACGCGCTACATCCCCCTGGAGGATCTGGTCTCGAACCACCTCGAGGACCTGTTCCCGGGCATGGAGGTGCTCGACCACCACGAGTTCCGCGTCACCCGCAACGAGGACGTGGAGATCGAGGAGGACGAGAGCGAGAACCTCATCCAGGCCCTCGAGAAGGAGCTGCTGCGCCGCCGCTTCGGCCCGCCCATCCGCCTCGAGATCACCGACGACATGGACCCGGTGACGCTCGAGCTGCTCGTGCGCGAGCTCGGCATCACCGAGCAGGAGGTCTACCGCCTTCCCGCGCCCCTCGACTTGCGCGGCCTGTTCGAGCTGCAGAAGCTCGACCGGCCCCAGCTCAAGTACCCGAAGCACCTGCCGAAGACCGCGATCGACCTGACCCCCGGCGAGCCCAACGCCAAGCCCGACCTGTTCCGCGCGATCGCACGCGGCGACGTGCTCGTGCACCACCCGTACGAGTCCTTCGCCACCAGCGTGCAGGCCTTCCTCGAGCAGGCCGCCGCGGACCCCGACGTGCTGGCGATCAAGCAGACCCTGTACCGCACCTCGGGCGACAGCCCCATCGTCGAGGCGCTCATCGCCGCCGCCCAGTCCGGCAAGCAGGTGCTCGCGCTCGTCGAGATCAAGGCGCGCTTCGACGAGCAGAACAACATCGAGTGGGCGCGCAAGCTCGAGAAGGCCGGCGTGCACGTGGTCTACGGCCTCGTCGGCCTGAAGACGCACTGCAAGCTCGTGCAGGTGGTGCGCCAGGAGGGCCGCCGACTGCGGCACTACAGCCACATCGGCACCGGCAACTACAACCCGAAGACGAGCCGCATCTACGAGGACCTCGGCCTCTTCACCGCCGACGACACCGTGGGCGCCGACCTCAGCCGCCTCTTCAACGAGCTCAGCGGCTACGCGATCGAGAAGAAGTTCCAGCGCCTGCTGGTGGCACCGCGCTACCTGCGCAAGGGGCTGCTCAAGCGCATCGACAAGGAGGCGCAGAACGCGCGCGACGGCAAGCCCGCCCGCATCCGCCTCAAGGTCAACTCGATGGTCGACGAGGCCATCATCGACGGCCTGTACCGGGCCAGCCAGGCCGGCGTGCCCATCGACATCTGGGTGCGGGGCATCTGCGCGATCCGCCCCGGCGTGCCCGGACTCAGCGAGACCATCCAGGTGCGGTCGGTGCTGGGCCGCTACCTCGAGCACTCGCGCATCTTCAGCTTCGCGGGAGGCGGCGAGCACACGGCGTTCATCGGCAGCGCCGACATGATGCACCGCAACCTCGACCGCCGCGTCGAGGCCCTCGTGCAGCTGACCGAGCCGGCCCACCTGCGCGAGATCGACGCGCTGTTCGACGAGGCGATGAGCGACGCGGTCTCCGCGTGGCGTCTCTCGACGGACGGCACGTGGGAGCGCCGGCACCGGACGGATGCGGGCGAAGCCCTCGTCGACCTGCAAGATAGTGTCATGACCCGTATCTCCCGAAGGAAGCGCAACGCCCGATGACGCCCGGCCCTGCCGCGTCGCGGGTGGTCGCCGCAGGCGCGGTGTGCTGGCGCGAGGTCGACGGCGAGGTGCAGGTGCTGCTGATCAGCCGGCACCGCCACGGCGACGTCTCGCTGCCCAAGGGCAAGGTCGACCCGGGCGAGACCCCGCCCGTCACCGCCGTGCGCGAGGTCGCCGAGGAGACCGGCTTCGCCGTGCACCTCGGCGCACCGCTGGGCGTGAGCGAGTACCTGCTGCCGGGAGGCCGCCCGAAGATCGTGCACTACTGGGCCGCCGAGGTGCCCGCCCGTCAGGCCGCCAAGCCCTTCGTGCCCAACGACGAGGTCGAGTCGATGACGTGGGCGCCGATCGTCGAGGCCAAGGCGCAGCTGACCTACGGGCACGACGGCGAGATCCTCGACCGCTTCGCGTCGCTCATCCGCCGCGGCGCGCTGCGCACCTTCGCCCTGGTGCTGCTGCGGCACGGCACGGCGGTGCCCCACGGCAGCGCGGCCACGGACGCCGCACGCACGCTCGCGTCGCGCGGGCTCGAGCAGGCGCGCGGCATGGCCGAGGTGGTCTCCGCCTGGGGCCCCGAGCGCCTCATCAGCAGCACGGCCGTGCGCTGCCTCAGCACCATCGCTCCGCTCGCGCAGCGCACGGGGCTCAAGGTCAAGCGCAGCGAGGAGATCAGCCAGGACGCCTACGAGGAGGGCGTCGCCGACATCGACGGCGTCGTCGAGAAGCGCCTCGACCGGGCGGTGACCGCGGTGCTCTGCAGCCACGGTCCGGTGATCCCCGAGATCCTGCGCGAGATCGCGGAGTCGACGGGCGGCGCGTTCAGCGGCGACCTGCGCGCCGCATCCGGTCTGCACACCGGCGAGGCCGTGGTCGTGCACCTGGCGCGGTCGGCGCCGCGCTCCGGCGTGATCGCCGTGGAGACGCACCGCTCGGCGTGACCGCCATGGAGGTGCACCGTTCGGCGCGACCGCCGCGGAGACGCACCGCTCGGCGTGCATCGAGGGCGAGCGGATGCGCCATCCGCCCCATCGCCGCGGCCGCTCGGCGTGGCTCGCGTCGGCGAGTCAGTGCCGGAGCGACAACTCAGCGTCGCGGAAGCGCCTGACTTGTCGCTTCGATACTGAGTTGTGCGGATGCGCCGATGATCGCGGATGCGCGAGTGCGGGCGCAGGCGGAGACGCAGGCGCGGGCGCGGAGGCGCGACGAGTCAGTGCCAGAGCGACAACTCAGCGTCGCGGAAGCGCCTGACTTGTCGCTTCGATGCTGAGTTGTGCGGATGCGCCGATGATCGCGGATGCGCGGAGGCGGGCGCAGGCGGAGACGCAGGCGCGGACGCGGACGCGGGCGCGGATGCGGACGCGGGCGCGGAGGCGGACGCGGGCGCGGAGGCGGGCGCGGAGGCGGGCGCGGGCGCAAAGGCGCGACGAGTCAGTGCCGGAGCGACAACTCAGCGTCGCGGAAGCGCCTGACTTGTCGCTTCGATGCTGGGTCGCACGGATGCGCCGATGATCGCGGATGCGCGAGTGCGAGTGCGGGCGCGGGCGCGGATGCGGACGCGGGCCCGGATGCGGACGCGGGCGCAGGCGCGCGGCGAGTCAGTGCCAGAGCGACAACTCAGCGTCGCGGGAGGGCCTGACTTGTCGCCTCGATGCTGAGTCGCGCGGGTGCGGAGGCGCGGGTGCGGAGGCGCGGACGCGGACGCGGCCGGTGCGGCGGGTGCGCGACGTGGGGCGCACGGGCGCGGCGCGGACGGCGCGGCGCGGACGGCGCGGCGCGCGCGGGCGCGGCGCGCGCGGGCGCGGACGGCGCGGACGGCGGAGGGGACCGGCGCCCCTGGCCGGGCCCCTCCGCTTCGGCGCGGGTCTCCCCTGCGCCGGGATCGTGCACCACGACGACCCCGTGTGGCGGGCCGGAGCCCGCCGCGGGGGCGACGGTGCGCCCCCGCAGCCCATCAGCCGAAGCGGCCGGAGACGTAGTCCTCGGTGGCCTGCACGTCGGGGTTCGAGAAGATCTTGGTCGTGTCGGCGTACTCGATGAGCTTGCCCGGCTTGCCGGTGCCGGCGATGTTGAAGAACGCCGTCTTGTCGCTGACGCGGCTGGCCTGCTGCATGTTGTGCGTCACGATCACGATCGTGTACTCGCGCTTGAGGTCCTCGATGAGGTCCTCGATCGCGAGCGTCGAGATGGGGTCGAGGGCCGAGCAGGGTTCGTCCATGAGGATGACCTCGGGCGAGACGGCGATCGCGCGGGCGATGCAGAGGCGCTGCTGCTGACCGCCGGAGAGACCGGATCCGGGCAGGTTCAGGCGGTCCTTGACCTCGTTCCAGAGGTTCGCGCCCTGGAGGCTCTTCTCGACCAGCGCATCCGCGTCGCTCTTGGCCATGCGGGTGTTGTTGAGCTTCACGCCCGCCAGCACGTTGTCGCGGATCGACATGGTGGGGAACGGGTTCGGGCGCTGGAAGACCATGCCCACCTGGCGGCGCACCAGCACGGGGTCGACGCCCTCGCCGTACAGGTTGTCGCCGTCGACGAGCACCTCGCCCTCGACGTAGGCGCCGGGGATGACCTCGTGCATCCGGTTGAGGGTGCGCAGGAAGGTGGACTTGCCGCATCCGCTCGGGCCGATGAATGCCGTGACGGAGCGGGGCTCGATGGTCATCGAGATGCCCTCGACGGCCTTGAACTTGCCGTAGAAGACGTTGAGGTCGTTGACCTGGATGCGCTTGGACATGCTGATTCCTGTGCTTTCCGTCAGCGCCCGAGCTTGGGCGCGAAGATCTTGGCGACGAGGCGCGCGACGAGGTTGAGCGCCATGACGATGAGGATGAGGGTGAGGGCACCGGCCCAGGCGCGGTCGAGCGCCTCGGTCGGGTCGATGCCCGGGCTGCGGTACTGCGAGAAGACCAGCACGGGCAGCGTGGTCATCGGACCGCTGAAGAGGTTCGTGTTGAGGCTCGCGGTGATGCCGGCGGTGAGCACGAGCGGCGCGGTCTCGCCGATGACGCGGGAGATGGCGAGCGTGACGCCCGTCGTGATGCCGGCGATCGACGTGGGCATGACGACCTTCATGATCGTGAGCCACTTCGGCACGCCGAGGGCGTAGCTGGCCTCGCGCAGCTCGTTCGGCACGAGCCGCAGCATCTCCTCGCTGGAGCGCACGACCACGGGGATCATGAGCACCGACAGCGCCACGGAGCCGGCGATGCCCATGTAGGTGCCCGGCCCGAAGAAGATGACGAACACCGCGGCGGCGAAGAGGCCGGCGACGATCGACGGGATGCCCGTCATGACGTCGACGAGGAAGGTGATCGCCTTCGCGAGCTTGCCGCGACCGTACTCGACCAGGTAGATCGCGGTCATGAGGCCGATCGGCACCGAGATGACCGCGGCGCCCAGGGTGATGAGCAGCGTGCCCCAGATCGCGTGCACGGCGCCGCCGCCCTCGCCCACGATGTTGCGCATCGAGGAGCTGAAGAACTCGGCGTCGAAGCGGTCGAGGCCGTTGACGACGACCGTGTACAGCAACGAGACGAGCGGGATGAGCACGATGACGAAGGCCGACGACACGAGCGAGGTGACCAGCCGGTCCACGGCCCTGCGCCGGTTCTCGGCGACGCTCGAGAAGACCGTCAGCAGCACGACGAAGAGCACCGTGCCGAGGAACAGGGTGGCGGCGATGTTGAAGTCCGCGGGGTCGCCGCCGGTGTTCATCAGCGCGAACACGCCGCCGACGAGCACCCACGATCCGAGCAGGATCGCCCACGGCGACCACGCGGGCAGCTGCCCGGTGGTGAGCGGGTTGACGCGGGCCGAGGCGGCGGCGGCGGTCGTGGCGGTCATCAGTTGGCTCCGGAGAAGGCGGCGCGGCGGTTCACGATGTAGCGGGCGATCGCGTTCACGGCGAAGGTGACGATGAAGAGGATGAGGCCCGTGGCGATGAGTACGTTGACCCCCTCGCCGTACGCCTCGGGGAACGAGAGCGCGATGTTCGCCGGGATCGTCGTCGGGTTGGTCGACGAGATCAGGTCGAAGGTGATCACGCCGGATGCGGAGAGCACCATGGTCACGGCCATGGTCTCGCCGAGCGCGCGGCCGAGGGCGAGCATCGCGGCCGAGACCATGCCGCCGCGGGCGAAGGGCAGCACGGCCATGCGGATCATCTCCCAGCGCGTGGCGCCGAGCGCGAGCGCGGCCTCCTCGTGCAGGCGGGGCGCCTGCAGGAAGACCTCGCGGCAGATGGCCGTCATGATCGGCAGGATCATGACGGCCAGCACGAGCGCGGCGGTGGCGATGGTGCGACCGGTGGCCGAGACGGGCCCCTCGAAGAGCGGGATCCACCCGAGGTTCTCGTTGAGCCACACGTAGAACGGCTGCAGGATCGGGGCGAAGGTCGTGGCACCCCAGAGGCCGTAGACCACCGACGGCAGCGCCGCCAGCAGATCGACGACGTAGCCGATGACGGCAGCGAGCCGTCGCGGCGCGAAGTGCGAGATGAAGAGCGCGATGCCGACGGCGAGCGGCGCGGCGATGATGAGCGCCAGCAGGGCGGCCCAGAGCGTGCCGAAGACGAGGGGCGCGACGTACTCGAGGAACGTGGCGCCGCGGAGCATGCCGATCTCGTCGGGGTCCGCGGTGAAGGCCGGGAGGCTCTCGGTGATGAGGAAGATGGCGACGGCGGCCAGCAGCAGCAGGATGACGACGCCGGCGCCGAGCGCGGTGCCGGAGAAGATGCGGTCGCCGGGCCGTCGGACGGCGCGGAGCGCGGCGCGTTGGGGGGACGCGGTGGTCATGGGGTTGTCCTTCCCGGGCGGACCCGGTGGTGCGGAAGGGGTGGAGCTCGATCGGGCGAGCATCGGGCGCCGCAGCGGCGCCCGGGAGCGGCTCCGCCCGGCGGTTCGCGGGGAACCGCCGGGCGGATCGGCGGGATCGTCAGCCGATCAGGGCGATCGCGGCCTCGACCTCGGCGCGCAGGTCGTCGGAGATCGGGGCGGAGCCGGCCTCGGCATTGCCCTCGTCCTGGCCCTCGGCGCTGGCGATGTAGGAGAAGTAGGACGAGACGAGCTCGGCGGTGTTCGCGTCCTCGTAGTCGACGCAGCCGATGAGGTAGCTCACGAGCGCGATCGGGTAGACGCCGGCCGCGGTGGTGGTGCGGTCGAGCTCGAGCGCGAGGTCGCCCTCGCCGCGGCCCTCGACGCGCTCGGCCGAGTCGAGGAACGCCGCGACGGCCTCGGTGGAGTACGGCACGTACTCCTCGCCGACCTTGACCGCGACGGTGCCGAGGTCGCCGGCGCGCGAGGCGTCGGCGTAGCCGATCGTGCCCTGGCCGGCCTCGACGGCGCCGACGAGGCCCGAGGTGCCCTCGGCCGACTCGCCGCCCTCGAGCGGCCACACGCCGTCGGCCTCGGCGGTCCACGCCTCGGGGGCGACCGCGTTCAGGTACTCGGTGAAGTTCTCGGTGGTGCCCGAGTCGTCCGAGCGGTGCACGGGGGTGATGGCCGTGTCGGGCAGCTCGACGCCCTCGTTCTGGTCGGCGATGGCCGGGTCGTTCCAGGTGGTGATGGTGCCGTTGAAGATGTTGGCGACCGTCGCGGCGTCGAGGTTGATCGAGTCGACGCCCTCGAGGTTGAAGATGATCGCGATCGGCGAGACGTAGAGCGGCAGCTCGACGATCTCGTCCGAGGCGCAGGAGGTGAAGCCGCCGGCGGCGATCTCCTCGTCGTTGAAGGCGCGGTCCGAGCCGATGAAGTCGCTGGCGCCGGCGAGGAAGTTCTCGCGGCCGGGGCCCGAACCGGTCGAGACGTAGTCGACGGTGACGCCGGTGTTGGCGGTCTGGAACGCGGCGACCCACGCGGCCTGCGCGGTCTCCTGTGACGAGGCGCCGGTCGCCGAGATGGTGCCCGAGAGGCTGCTGTCGCCGCCCGAGCCCGCGTCGGGGGTCTCGTTCGCGGCGCAGGAGGCCAGGAGGAGGGTGCTGGTGAGGCCGAGGGCGGCGAGGGTGCCGACGCGCTTGATGTTCACGGAGATTCCTTCGGGTGCGTGGTTGCAGGTGGGGCCGGTGCTGACCCGTCGGCGACGCTACGAAGGGGATGTGACCTCGCGTGCCCGCGAGCGTGAACGGATGGTGAACGGGCGGGGAACACCGCCTGCCGTCGAGCGGCGCTCAGCGGCGGCGCAGCGTGCGCCGGATGTACCCGGGGATCAGCCGACGGTCGGAGGCGCCCGTGCGCCGCGCGAGGATCTCGCCGAGCGTCACGCCCGCGGCGAGCGCGAGCCCGGTGATGCCCGCCTGCAGGAGCAGCTCGAAGCCCTGGGTCGGATCGTCGCCGTTCACCAGCGCCAGCATGCCGCGGTAGATGGCGAGACCCGGCAGCAGCGGCACGATGCCGCAGATGGTCAGCACGATGGCGGGCACGCGCACCCGCGGGCCGAGCGCCTCGGCCGCGAACCCGATCGCGAGCGCACCGAGCGCGCTCGCGGCCGCCGGCGCCACGCCCGTGCCGCCGAGCAGCATGGCCACGACGAACGCCGTCGCGCCCGTGGCGCCCGCGAGGAGCGCCGTGCGCACCGTGGCGTACGACGCCATCGCCCAGGCCGCCGAGGCTCCGGCCGCGCCGAGCACCTGCACGGCCACGGGCCAGGGGCCGACGGGCAGCTCGTCGAGCACGAAGCCGACGCCGAGCCGGCGCGCCAGGTCGAGCACCGCGCCGATGCCGACCACGATGCCGATGGTCAGCAGCATCACCTCGACGAGGCGTCCGCTCGCCGTGACCGGGAAGCCGTTGATCGCGTCGTCCGCGGCGCCGACCAGCGAGCCGCCGGCCAGCAGCACGACGATGCCCGAGGCGACGACCAGCGCCGGCGGCAGGGCCGAGACCTCGAGCGGCAGGTACGGCGCGAGCACGGTCACGACCACCGCGACGGTCGTGGCGATGGCGGCTCCGGTGAGCTGCAGGAAGAACACCGGCAGGCGCAGCGCCGCCAGGACGCGGAAGGTGCTGTCGATGAGGGCGGTCGTGGCGGCGGCGAGCACCACCGAGACCGGTCCGCCGCCGAGGAGCAGCGCGACCGACGCCGCCATGGCCGACAGCAGCAGCGTGACGACGCCGCGGCGGTAGGTGCGCGGCGCGGCCAGCACGGCGTCCAGCTCGGCGTGCGCGGCCGCGAGGCTCTCGCGTACGGTGTCGCGCGCCTCGTCGTCGACCGCGGCCTCGGCTGCCGGCACGACCGGCCCGGAGCGCACGATGCGCTCCACCTGGTCGACGACCCTGGCGAGGCGCTCGAAGTCGGCGGACGGCGACGCGACGACGCGCATGACGGTGACGCCGGGCATCCGCTCGGTGCCGTCGTGGGCCACCATGATCGACGTGAAGGTCAGATCGACCTGGCACTCCAGCTCGTAGACGCGGCTGACGCGGCGGATGGCGTCGGTCACCTCGGCGGCGGGCGCCCCGAGCGCGAGCATCGCCTCGCCGATGCGCACGGCGAGCTCGAGCACCTCGCGCACCGGCCGCTCGACGGCGGGCGCGGGCACGCGCGTCGGGGTCAGCGACCCGACTCCTCCGACGACCTTCCGGAGCACCCCGCGCCATGTCACGCCGACCACCCTACGAGCGGATGCGCACGCAGCCGCAGCGCGAGCAGGCCGGGTTCAGGCGGCGGGTACGGCTGGGCTCAGCCGAAGCGGCCGGAGACGTAGTCCTCGGTGGCCTGCACGTCGGGGTTCGAGAAGATCTTGGCGGTGTCGGCGTACTCGATGAGCTTGCCCGGCTGCCCGGTGCCCGCGATGTTGAAGAAGGCGGTCTTCTCGCTGACCCGCGAGGCCTGCTGCATGTTGTGCGTCACGATCACGATCGTGTACTCGGTCTTGAGCTCCTCGATGAGGTCCTCGATCGCGAGCGTCGAGATGGGGTCCAGGGCCGAGCAGGGCTCGTCCATGAGCAGCACGTCCGGCGAGACCGCGATGGCGCGGGCGATGCAGAGGCGCTGCTGCTGGCCGCCGGAGAGGCCGGAGCCGGGCAGGTTCAGCCGATCCTTGACCTCGTTCCAGAGGTTCGCGCCGCGCAGGCTCTTCTCGACGAGGTCGTCCTGCTCGCTCTTCGACTGGCGCCGGTTGTTGAGCTTCACCCCGGCCAGCACGTTGTCGCGGATGGACATGGTCGGGAACGGGTTCGGCCGCTGGAACACCATGCCCACCTGGCGGCGCACGAGCACCGGGTCCACGCCGGGGCCGTAGAGGTCGTTGCCGTCGACAAGCACCTCGCCCTCGACGCGCGCGCCGGGGATGACCTCGTGCATGCGGTTGAGGGTGCGCAGGAAGGTGGACTTGCCGCATCCGCTCGGACCGATGAAGGCGGTCACGCTGCGGGGCTCGATGACCATGTTCACGCCCTCGACGGCCTTGAACTGGCTGTAGAAGACGTTGAGGTCGTTGACCTGGATGCGCTTGGACACGGGTTCCTTCCTTAGCGCCCGAGCTTGGGCGCGAAGATCTTCGCGACGAGGCGCGCGAGCAGGTTGAGCAGCATGACGATGAGGATGAGGGTGAGCGCTCCCGCCCACGCGCGGTCGATGTACGCCTGCGCGTCGACGCCCTGGCTGATGTACGAGTTGTAGACGAACACCGGCAGGCTCATCATGTCGCCGTCGGTGAGGTCGTAGTTCATGCTCTGCGTGAAGCCGGCGGTGATGAGCAGCGGCGCCGTCTCGCCGATGACGCGGGCGATCGCGAGCATGACGCCGGTCGAGATGCCGGCGATGGCGGTGGGGATGACGACCTTGAGGATCGTGCGCCACTTCGGCACGCCGAGGGCGTAGCTGGCCTCGCGCAGGTCGCGCGGCACGAGCTTGAGCATCTCCTCGCTCGAGCGCACCACGACCGGGATCATGAGGATGCTCAGCGCCACCGCGCCCGAGAGGCCCATGCGCGAGCCGGGGCCGAACAGCAGCAGGAACAGCGAGAAGGCGAACAGGCCGGCGACGATCGACGGGATGCCCGTCATGACGTCGACGAAGAAGGTGATCGCACGCGCCAGCCAGCCGCGCCCGTACTCCACGAGGTAGATCGCGGTGAGCAGGCCGATCGGCACCGAGATGAGGGTGGCCGCGGCCGTGATCTCGAGCGTGCCGACGACCGCGTGCAGCACGCCGCCGCCCTCGCCGGTGACGTTGCGCATCGACTCGGTGAAGAACGCGATGTCGAAGCGCGCGGCGCCGCGGCCGACCACCGTGACGATGAGCGAGATCAGCGGGGTGAGCGCGAGCAGGAACGCCGCGACCACGAGGTTGCGCATGAGCCGGTCCTTGGCCTTGCGCGGGCCCTCGACGACGCGCGAGAGCAGCACCAGCAGCACGAGGTAGCCGAGCACCGTGGCGATGACGAAGGCCGGCACGGGGAACGCGGCCCCGCTCGCGGCGGCGGTCAGCCCCAGGGCGACGCCGAACACGGCGGCCGAGGCGGCGAGCACCGCGAGGTTCGACCAGCGGGGCAGACGGCCGGCGGTCAGCGGGTTCGCCCGCTGCGTCACGGCGCTCACGCGCTCACCGTCCGGCGGTTCACGTACCAGCGGGCCAGCGCGTTGACGGCCAGCGTGATGACGAAGAGCACGAGGCCGGTGGCGATGAGCGTGTTGACGCCCAGGCCGTGCGCCTCGGGGAAGTTGAGCGCGATGTTGCTCGCGATGGTGGCCGGGTTCTGCGTCGTGACGAGCGCGAACGAGATGACGGTGGCGGGCGAGAGCACCATCGCCACCGCCATCGTCTCGCCGAGCGCGCGGCCGAGGCCGAGCATCGCCGCCGAGACGATGCCCGGGCGGCCGTAGGGCAGCACCGACATCGTGATCATCTCCCACTGGGTCGCGCCGAGGGCCAGCGCGGCCTCCTCGTTGAGCCGCGGCGTCTGCAGGAAGACCTCGCGGCACATGGCGGTCATGATCGGCAGGATCATGACGGCCAGCACGATCGCGACGGTGAGCATGGTGCGGCCGGTGCCGGATGCGGGCCCCGCGAACAGCGGGATCCACCCCAGGTTGGCTGTGAGCCAGTCGGCGAGCGGGACTGTCGCGGGTGCCAGCACCTGGATGCCCCAGAGGCCGAACACCACCGACGGCACGGCCGCGAGCAGGTCGATGACGTAGCCGAGTCCGGCCGCGAGGCGCCGGGGCGCGTAGTGCGAGATGAAGAGCGCGATGCCGACGGCCACCGGGATGGCCATGGCGAGCGCGAGGGCCGCGGCCCAGACGGTGCCGAACGCGAGCGGCAGCACGTAGGCCAGGAACGACTCGCCCTCGTCGGTGCCCTGGATCAGCGCGGGCAGCGCCTGCGCGACGAGGAAGATGGCGACCGCGGCGAGCACGATCAGGATCAGCGCGCCCGCCCAGCGGCTCATGCCGGCGAACACGGCGTCGCCGATCCGGCGGCTGCGCAGTCCGGCGGCGGGGTCGTTCACTGCTGCGCTCATCCGTCCGCTCCGATCGATCGCACGGCCTCGCGGACGCGCTCGGCGGTGGCCTCGGCGAGCGGCGAGGAACCCGCGCTCTGCGCCGCCCGGGCCTGGCCCGCGTCGCTGACGACCCACTCGGCGTAGTCCTTGAGGAAGGCGGCGTCGTCGGCGTCGCGGTAGTCGCTGCAGACCACCATGTACGAGACGAGCACGAGCGGATAGGACCCCGCCGGGCCCTCGCGGTCGAGCTCGATCACGAGGTCGAGGCCGTTCGAGCGCTCGGCGAAGGGGCTCGCGGCGACGGCGGCCGCGGCGGCCTCGTCGCTGAACGCCGTCCACTCCCCTCGACCAGGATCTGCGCCGAGGAGAGGCCGCCCGCCCGCGAGGCGTCGGCGTAGCCGATCGTGTTGCGGCCGTTGCGCACGCCCTCGACCACGCCGCTGTTGCCCTGGTTGCCGTCGGCACCGGCGAAGCGGTACGCGTACGTGTCGCTCGGCTCCTCGGTCCAGACGTCGGGCGCCGTGTCGTGCAGGTACTCGGTGAAGTTCTCGGTGGTGCCGGAGTCGTCGGAGCGGTGCACCACGGTGATCGGGGCGTCCGGCAGCGCCGCGTCGGGGTTCAGGGCGGCGATCGCCGGGTCGTCCCAGCGCCCGATCGAGCCGTTGAAGACCGCGGCCATGGTGGCCGGGTCGAGGCGCAGGTCGTCGACGCCGTCGACGTTGAAGATCACGGCGATCGGCGAGATGTAGACCGGCAGGTTCAGCGCGGTCGCGCCGTCGGTGCAGCTGACCAGCGGGCCCTCGTCCTCGTCGAGCGCCGCATCCGAACCGGCGTAGACGGTCCAGCCCTCCACGAAGTTCGCGCGGCCCGCACCGGAGCCGACGGGCGAGTAGTTGATCGTGACGCCGGGGTAGGTCTCCTGGTAGCCGGAGATCCAGGCCGCCTGCGCGGCCTCCTGGGCGGAGGAGCCGCTGGCGTTGAAGCGGCCGGTCGGGCCGTCGTAGCCGGGCTCGGTGCCGGGTTCGTTGGCGGCGCAGCCGCTGAGCAGGATGCCTGCTGCGGCGAGCGTGGCGACGAGCGCGCGGGCGCGTGGGGTGGCGATGACCGTTCCTCTCGTCGCCGTGCAGGGGTGCCGTCGGTGGGAGCCGACGGTGAACAGCGTCACCAGTCTAGGTAAACGGGAGGTGAACGGAAGTCGACGGCGGTACGCCGGATGCGCGGGGCGGCCCCGCGAGCGGCACGTGCGCTGGGAGTCGACCGAGGGAGCGCATCCGCTTCCTAGCCTGCGGGGCATGACGAACTTCGGCTACACCCTCATGACCGAGCAGAGCGGCCCGAAGGAGCTGGTCGGCTACGCCGTCGACGCGGAGCGCACCGGCTTCGACTTCGCCGTCTCGAGCGACCACTACTCCCCCTGGCTGGTGTCCCAGGGGCACGCGTCGCACGCCTGGACCATGCTCGGCGCGGTGGCCCACGCCACCGAGCGCATGGAGCTGATGACCTACGTGACGGCGCCGACCATCCGCTACCACCCGGCGATCGTGGCGCAGAAGGCGGCGACGCTGCAGCTGCTGGCCGACGGGCGGTTCACACTGGGCCTCGGCTCGGGCGAGAACCTCAACGAGCACACCGTGGGCGAGGGCTGGCCCGCGGTCGGCGTGCGGCAGGACATGCTCGAGGAGGCGGTGCACATCATCCGCGCCCTGCACGACGGCGGCCTCGTCACCTGGGAGGGCCAGTACTTCCGCGTCGACTCCTCGCGGGTCTGGGACCTGCCCGAGGGCGGCGTGCCGATCGCGATCGCGGTGTCGGGTGAGAAGAGCGTCGAGCGCTTCGCGCCGCTGGCCGACCACCTCGTGGCGGTCGAGCCCGACGCCGACCTGGTGAGCGGATGGGATGCGGCCCGCTCCGGCCTGCCCGCGAGCCGGAAGATCGGCCAGATCCCGATCAGCTGGGACCCGGACCGCGACCGCGCCGTCGAGCGGGCGCACGAGCAGTTCCGCTGGTTCGCCGGCGGATGGGACGTGAACGCCGACCTGCCGACGACGAAGGGCTTCCAGGCCGCGACGCAGTTCGTGCGGCCGGAGGACGTGGCGTCGTCGATCGCCTGCGGGCCCGACCTGGACGCGCTCGCGGAGAGCTTCGCGCCCTACGTGGAGGCGGGGTTCACCGACATCGCCCTCGTGCAGGTAGGCGACGAGGCGCAGCAGCGGTTCCTCGACGAGGCGGCCGGGCCGCTGCTCGAGAAGCTGCGGGCTCGATTCTCCTGAGCCTCCGCACCCCTGGACGGCAGCGAGGCCGGGCTCCGTCGGAGCCCGGCCTCGCGCCTGCTGCGGTCTAGGTGTACTTCCTTGGGAGGTTGTGAACGTTGGGGGCGTTAGCGAAGGCCTCCGGGACGATGTGAGTTACGACACACATCACCATCCACGGAGGCCTTCGTGACCCACGCTAACGCGCCATTCACCCCGGAGGGCAGGACTCGTCTTGCCCGGTTGATCGTCGAGGAGGGCTGGTCGGTGCGCCGTGCTGCGGAGCGGTTTCAGTGCTCGCCCGCGACCGCGTCGCGTTGGGCTGCCCGGTTCCGGGCCGGGCAGGCGATGACGGACCGGTCCTCAACGCCGCATCGTTCGCCATCGCGGACGACGCGGCGGCGGGAGCGGCGGATCGTCGCGCTGAGGTTCACCCGCCGTTGGGGTCCGCACCGCATCGGCTACCACTTGCGCATCCCGCGCTCCACGGTCGAGCGGGTCCTGGCCCGCTACCGGATGCCACGCCTGGTGCATCTCGATCAGGCCACCGGGCTCCCCGTTCGCAAGGCTGCCCCGGTCCGGATGGAGGCGACCCGGCCGGGCGAGCTGGTCCACATCGATATCAAGAAGCTCGGGCGCATCCCTGACGGCGGCGGGCACCGGATGCTCGGCCGCACGGTCGGGAACCGGCACAACAAGAAGCGGGGCCGGGGTTACGCGTTCCTGCATCACGCGATCGACAGCTACTCGAGGTTGGTCTACTCCGAGCAGCACACGGACGAGCGCAAGGAGACCGCGGCCGGGTTCTGGTTGCGGGCGCGGGCGTTCTTCGAGACCGCGGGCTTCACCGTCAGCGCGGTGATGACCGATAACGGCTCTTGCTACCGCTCCCGCGTCTTCGCGACGGCGCTCGGCGACGTCAAGCATCGACGCACCCGCCCCTATCGGCCACAGACGAACGGGAAGGTCGAGCGCTTCAACCGCACCCTCGCGACCGAGTGGGCCTACGAACGGCTCTACTCCACCGACGAAGCCCGCTCAGCGACCTACGTCGACTGGATCCACCACTACAACCACCACCGGCCCCACACCGGGATCGGCGGGCTCACGCCCGCCGACCGCGTTCACAACCTCACTGGGAACTACATCTAGGTGGCCTGGACCAGGATCGGGTCGGTCGTCGGCGACTCCGAGCCGCCGGCAGGCTCGACGGTGATGCCGATGACGTCGCCGTCGTGCAGCTCGCCGTCCATCACCGCGAAACCCTCGTCGGCATCCATGAGCCCGGCGGGGATCGCGCCGCCGTCGCGGATCATCCAGAGCTGGTAGACGAGGTCGTCGTCGAGCTCGGGCATGCCGTCGCTCTCAACCGCGGCGCTCGCGAGGTCCTCGCTCCAGAGCACCGTGACCTCGGTGCCGTCGGTCGCCGTGGTCTCGACGCGCTGCAAGTCGTCGGCGCCCTCGAGGGCGGCGAAGGCCTGCTGCTGCTCGCTCGGCGGGGTGAGCAGCCCGGTGCCTCCCGCGATGCCGGCGCCGATCACCACGACCGCCGCGGCGGCGGCGACCAGGGCCATCGGTCGGGACCAGCGGCGCGCGGCCTTGGAACCCGCCGCAGGGGTGATGACGGCACCTGCGGCGGAGGGGGCGGCGACCTCCGGAGCGGATGCGAGGGCCGTGACCCGGGCGAGCTCCTCTCGGTCGACGGCGTCGTCGTCGGCTACGCGGTCCTCGCGCGCGTGCGTCTGCGCGGGACCCGCTGGCGCGGGCTCCGCGTCGTCGGCGCCGAGCTGCGGAGTCACCGCGATGGCGTCGAGCAGGTTGGCGCGCAGGGCCGCGCTGGGCTCGGCCGTGTCGACGGCGAGCAGGGCGGCGGTGTCGCCGAGTTCGGCGGCCTCGGCGCGGGCGTCCTCGGAGCGGCGCAGGTACTCCTCGTACCGTTCGCGCTCGTCCGGCGTCAGGGCGTGCAGCGCGTACGCGCCGGCCCAGTTGCCGTAGTGGTCTTCTTCTCGCGTGCTCACGGCACGACTCCCAACTCGTCTCGGAGGCGGATCATCCCATCCCGCAACCGGGTCTTCACGGTGCCGATGGGGATGCTGAGTTTCGCGGCGATCTCGCTGTGGCTGAGACCGCCGTAGTAGGCCAGCTTCACGGCCTGGCGCTGCAGCTCGGTGAGTCTGCCGAGCGCCTTGCTGACCCGTTCGTGCTCAACGCTGACCTCGACCGACTCGCTCACCTGGTCGAAGCCGGGCTCGAAGTCGCGGATGCCGATGCGCACGTCGCGATCCCGGCTCGACTGCGAGGAGCGCACCCGGTCCACCGCGCGGCGGTGGGCCATCGTGAGCATCCAGGTGACCGCCGCGCCCTTGTTGGGCTGGTAGCGGGCCGCCGTCTGCCAGATCTCGAGGAACACCTCCTGGGCGACCTCCTCGGACTGCGAGTGGTCGATGAGCAATCGCTTGATCAACCCGAGCACCCGCGGAGCCGTACGGTCGTACAGCTCGGCGAATGCTGCGCGGTCGCCGGCAGCGACCGCGGTCAGCAGGTCTTCCAGCGAGGCGGGCGCCCGTTCGACGCGTTCCGGTTCCCTCGTCATGGTCACCAGCATGTCAGGCCCACCTCCAATCATGGTCGATCGGCGCGGGACCTCACGGGATGCGCGGGGTTCGGCCGATGACGGTGCTTCGGAGGCGGGGGCCGGGAGGTTTGGTTCCGAGTTGCGAACGGTCGGGCTCGGATGCGCACCGCCGGTCGTGACGGCACCCCGAGGCGGGCATGGAGAAGCCGGACCGCTGAGAACGCCTCACGGCGGAAGGCCGCTCGAAGCGGCGAATATTGGAGCCCGGGGTTACAGCGGCCCGGCGTCATCCAGTGTAGCGAGGGGTGCATCCGCTCGCAGTCCGGTCCGCGCTGCGCGAACGGCGCGGCGGTCGGGCGTTGCGGCGCCGGACGAGCCAGCCCTCACCCGAGGATTCGCACCGGCTCGGCGGCGGGCACGGCAACACGGAGTTCAGGAGTATGACCACGGCACGCCGCTGGCTGAGCCTGCCGGAACGGCGAGTCGCACCGCGGTTCCTGAACTCCAGCAACACGGCTCGGAAGCACACCCGGCCGGCGTCGCGCAGACGACTGGGCACGGGCGGACCGATGCGCCGCGGACGGGCGTCATGCGCTCAGTCGAGCGTGCCGTCGTTCCAGAGGCGCGCGGCCGCGGTGAGCTCGTCGGCCATGGAGCTGAGCCGCAGGGCCCGGCGGGTGAGCCGCTCGGCCCGCTCGGGCTCGGTGGCCTCGAGGTCGTTCGCGACGCTGGTCGAGCCGCGAGCCGCCAGACGGCAGAACGAGGCCGCACGCTCGAGGGCGATGGCGAGATCGCCGTCGAAGACGCCGCGCAGGATGAGATCGCTCAGCTCGAGCACGTCCGCGGGGCCGGCGGGGTCGGCGGCACCCGCGACGACGGGGTCGATCGTGCCGAGCTCGTCGACGCCGCGTTGGAAGAGCCAGCTCGACTCGGTCGCGTCGTGGGTGATGAAGGCCCGCGTCAGGTAGACGCGCCAGAGCGCACCGGGCAGCGTCTCGGCGCGGGTGTGCGACCACAGCTCCGCGACCGTCTCGAGGCCGTGCTCGTCGGTGAAGTGCACGAGCCGCTCGACGACGGCGGGATCGGCGCCCTCGCGCACCCGGGCCAGCAGCGCCTGGGCGGTCTCGTGGGCCGCGCGGGTGCGCTGCGCCGGATCGGGCGCGCCCTCGAACACGTCGAAGCGGTGCCCCGCGAAGAGCGTGGGCTTGTGGAAGTCGTCGGCCATAGGTGGACCAGGGTACGCCGACGTCATCGAGGACGCAGCGACCATGCTCGCGCCCCGGCCCGAATGCGGCTCGTGCCCGCCCCGACGTGACTCGTGCCTGCCCGAACGTGAGTCGTGCCTGCCCCAACGTGGCTCGTGCCTGCCCCAACGTGGCCTTGCTGGAACGGTCCCGACCGGGAGCACTCCCTCGCCAAAACGAAGGAGAAATCGCGCAACACGCCGACTCGGCACTCGAAACTGCGGCGTGTCCCGCAGAACACCTTCGTTTTGGCGCGGAGTGGGAAGGTCGAGGCGCGAGGCGCACCGTCCGCTGGTGGAACGTTCCCGAGCGGGAGCGCTCCCTCGCCAAAACGAAGGAGAAATCGCGCGACACGCCGACTCGGCACTCGGAACTGCGGCGTGTCCCGCAGAACACCTTCGTTTTGGCGGGGAGGGGGACGGGGGAGGTGGGCGGCGGGCGGGCGGAGTCGGGAGCGGGGTGTCAGAGCAGGGCGAGCCTGCGGGCCGCCTGCTCGAGGTCGTCGCGGAAGCGGTCGAGGGTGGCGAGCGTGTAGAGGCCGTCGATCTCGCCGCCCGCCCAGAGCGCGTGGATGCGGCGCAGGTCGGACTGGCGGCTGAGCCAGCCGATGCCGTCGACGACCGCGAACACGAACTGCGTCGGCTTGCGTACGCTGGCCATCTCGACGATCTCGCGCACCGCGTCGCCCAGCTTCGAGCCGGTGGAGTCGAAGCCTTTGGCGGCGACGGCGATGACCGGCTCGTCGCCGCGCAGCACGAGCAGATCGGCGGGGGCGTCGTGCCCGCGGCCCTGGAAGCGCGTGCGGGTGCGCACGGTGAGGCCGAGGTCGAGCGCGATCTGCTCGATGCGGTCCTCAATGCGGCGACCGGAGCGACCGGCCGCGGCGGCGCGGGCGCGCGAGCCGGCGCGCGCGACGAGCAGGTCGCCGAAGGTGAAGGTGGCGTGGCGGTGCTCGGCGAGCACGCCGAGCAGGTCGAACTCCTCGTCGAGGTAGGCGATGAGCTCGGCGGGGCTGCGCAGCGCGACCTGGCGCGCGCTCGTCGTGCCGAAGCGCTCGCGCAGCACGTTCTTCATCCGCTCCTGGGTAAGGCCCACGACGAGGCCGAGCAGGCCGGCCTGGTCGGCGTGCGTCGCGGCCCACCACTCGAGCGCGTCGGCGTCGATCCACTGCAGGCCGGCCAGGTCGTCGGCGACGGCCCGGATGAGATCGGACTCCTCGCTGGCTGCCAGTGGGTCGACGTGCACCGAGAGCCGGCCGAGCGTGCCGACGTACTGCTCGAAGTCGGGGACCGCCATCAGCGGGCCACGAAGATGTACTCGCTCACCGCTCGGCGCGTGGCCGCGGCGTGGGTGCCGAAGGAGTACGAGTGCGCCACCGGCAGCACCTCGACGCTCGGCTTCACCCGGCGCAGCAGCGCCTCGATGGTCTGGGCGTCGGGCACCGAGTTGCTCGAGTACGAGAGCACGATGGTGCCGGCCTCCGCGAACTGCTCGAAGGTGCGCTCGAGCGCCGCCTCGACGGTGCGCCGGTAGGCGAAGGGGGTGAAGCGCTTGGCGATCTTCTTGGTCTTCGTCTCGGGCATGATCTCCTGCCCGCGCCAGTAGGTGGCCAGCCCCTGCAGGAAGTGGTACCGCTTCATGTAGTCGGCGTCGTCGCTCGGCGGCGCGTAGGGCGGGTCGAGGTAGACGAGGCTCGGCGACTCGACGGCGAGCTCGGCGACGTCGCCGCAGTGCGCCGCGTGTCCCGCGCCCCGGTCGAAGACGGCGGCGTCGTACTCGGCGGCGCGCAGCGCGAAGTGCTCGCGCAGCGAGAGGCGCAGGTCGCGGCGGCCGTCGTCGTAGCGCGACGAGTCGGTGAAGGTGAAGACGCCGCGCGGCTGCTTGCGCGCCGCCGAGAGCACGAGCGCCGAGATGGCGAGCGCGCGCTCGGCGCCGTCGAGCAGGTCGATGTGCGACCACGCGCTGTCGAGGAAGCGGCGGTCGTCGGCGTCGAAGTAGAGGCCGTCGAAGGTGCTGGCGATGAAATCGCGGTCGTCGAGCGGCTCGCCGGCGATGCGCGCGACGAGCTCGTCGCCGAGCCGCACGCCCTGGTTGACCACGACCGCCTCGGCGATCGCGGTCGGGAAGGCGAGGAAGTCGTTCGATACGACCCGGAAGCCCTGCGCCTTGAGCAGGTAGGACACCACGCCGCTGCCGGAGAACGCGTCGACGGCGGTGCCGCCGCCGGCCGCGGCGAACACCTCGGCGAGCGGCTTGGCGAGCCGGAACTTCGAGCCCATGTAGCGCAGCCGCGGGAACCGCGCCACCTGCTGCAGCGCCAGGTCGACGGAGCCCGGCGTGGCCGGGTGCTCCGCGATGGTCATCCGCTCATTCTGCCCGATCGGGGCGCCTCGGCCGGCGCCCCGGGCGGGCGCGGGCGAGCTGCGGAGCGCGGATGGGGGCATACGGCGAGTGTGCCGCGCACCGCCGACATCGCGGCCTGCCGCATCCGCTCGCCCGCGCTGCCGCCCGTCAGCGCAGCAGCAGCGCCGTGACGGCCGCGGCGAGGACGAGCAGGCCGGTCGCCAGCGCGACGAGCGCCCGACGGATGGAGCCCGGTCGCGGGCCGGCATCGCGGCCGCCGAACGGCTGCTGCAGGTTTTGATCGAGCCCGGTGAGGAGGTCGGGTGCGCTCTCGCGCTGCTGGCCGGGATCGCTCATGGGCCCATCATGACCGGCGGGCGGCACGACCGCGACGCACGGCGACGCATGGAGCAACGGGAACGGAGCCGGGCGGGCGTCAGTCCTCGTCGGGCGTCGCCGTGCCGACCAGGATCGCGCGGCCGAGCACGTGGCCGATCGCCGTGAACTGCAGCGCGGCCGGGCTGGCCTCGGGCGGCAGGTCGAGGTGCTCGACGTCGAGCGCGGTGGCGGCGAAGAAGTAGCGGTGCGTGCCGGTGCCGGCGGGCGGCGCGGCGCCCGTGTAGCCGGTGCCGCCGACCGAGTTGCGGTAGCGCAGCACGCTCTCGGGCAGGCGGATGCCGGCCTCGAGCTCGGTGAGGCCCACGGGCAGGATCGCGAGCCAGTGCCAGAAGCCGCCGGCGATGGGCGCGTCGGGGTCGAAGACCGTCAGCAGCACGCTCTTGGTGCCCTCGGGCAGCGGGCCGATCGACAGCGCCGGCGAGATGTGCCCGCCGTGCGCCCAGGCCCGCGTCGGCAGGGCCCCGCCGTGCTCGAAGTCGATGCTCGAGATCGGGAACTCGGGCGCGGGGATGGCGTTCTCGTAGGGGTCGTAACCCATGTCGGTCCTTCCGGAGAGCGGATGCGGTGCCCCCACTCTCGCAGCAAGCACCGTCGAAGCACCCGGGTGCGGGCCGGGAGTCCGCAGGCCGCGGTCGGGCGCCGCTGCCAGACTGCGATGACGGACGACCGGATGAGAGGACGCGCATGACGCAGGGGAAGGGCCGGCTGCTCGTGACCGGCGGGGCCGGATTCATCGGCGGCGCCGTCGTGCGCGCCGCCCTCGAGGACGGCTGGTCGGTGCGGGTGCTGGACTCGCTGCGCCGCGACGTGCACGGCGCCGAGACGCCCGCCGCACCCGACGGCGTCGAGCTCGTGCACGGCGACGTGCGCGACGACGCGGTGCTCGATCGCGCGCTGGAGGGCGTCGACGCGGTGAGCCACCAGGCCGCCAAGGTGGGCCTCGGGGTCGACTTCTCGGACGCCCCCGACTACGTCTCGAGCAACGTGCTCGGCACCGCGCAGCTGCTCGCGGCGATGGAGCGCGCCGGCGTGCGGCGCCTCGGTGTCGCCAGCTCGATGGTGGTCTACGGCGAGGGCGCCTACCGGGGCCCGACGGGCCCCGCCCGCCCGGCGCCGCGCACGGTCGCCGACCTCGAGGCCGGACTCTTCGACCCCCGCGACGCGGACGGCGCCGTGCTCGAGCCCGGCGTCATCGCCGAGGACGCCGCCCTCGACCCGCGCAACGCCTACGCGCTGAGCAAGCTCGCGCAGGAGCACCTGGCCGCGACGTGGGCCCGGTCGACCGGCGGACGGGCGGTCGCCCTGCGCTACCACAACGTCTACGGCCCCGGCATGCCGCAGAACACGCCCTACGCGGGCGTCGCCTCGCTGTTCCGCTCGGCGATCGAGCGCGGTGAGGCGCCCCGGGTCTTCGAGGACGGGGCGCAGCGCCGCGACTTCGTGCACGTCGCCGACATCGCGGGCGCCAACCTCGCCGCCCTCGCCGCGACCGGCGACGACCGGCTCGACGCCCACGCCGGCTTCCGCGCCTACAACGTCGGCAGCGGCGTCGTGCACACGATCGGCGACCTCGCGGCGGCGCTGAGCCGCAGCAGCGGCGGCGCGCATCCGATCGTCACCGGGCAGTACCGGCTCGGCGACGTGCGGCACATCACGGCCTCCTCCGAGCGGATCGCGAGCGAGCTCGGCTGGCGCGCCGCCGTCGGCTTCGACGAGGGGATGGCGGAGTTCGCCACGGCCCCGCTGCGCGCCGCAGCGCGCTGAATCGACGAGGGCTCCGAAGGATCAGCATGGATGCATCGCACAGGTACGACGTCGACGTGGTGCTCCCGGCGCTCAACGAGGAGCGGGCCCTGCCGCGCATCCTCGGGCGGCTGCCGGAGGGGTACCGGGCGATCGTGGTCGACAACGGGTCGACCGACCGCACCGCGGCCGTGGCGGCCGAGCTCGGTGCGCTCGTCGTGCACGAGGCGCGACGCGGGTTCGGGGCGGCCGCCCACGCCGGGCTGCTCGCCGCAACGGCGCCGCTCGTGGCCTTCTGCGACGCGGACGCGTCGATGGACCCGCAGGACCTGCCCCGGGTGGTCGACCCGGTGCGCCGCGGCGAGGTCGAGCTGATGCTCGGTCGCCGGCGCGCGACGACGCTGCGCGCGTGGCCCGCGCACGCCCGCTTCGCCAACCTCGTGCTCGCGCGGCTCATGCGACGCGCGACCGGCGTGCGCCTGAGCGACCTCGGCCCGATGCGCGCGGCCGACCGCGAGGCGCTGCTGGCTCTCGACCTGCGCGACCGCCGCAGCGGCTACCCGCTCGAGATGGTGCTGCGGGCCTCGGAGGCGAGCTGGCGCATCCGCGAGACCGACGTGCCGTACGCACCGCGCGAGGGGCGCTCGAAGGTGACCGGCACGGTGCGCGGCACGATCAACGCGGTGCGCGACATGTCCCGGCTGCTCGCCGAGGTCCGGACCCATCCCCCGCGGCGCCGCTCCGAACCCAGGGATCCGACGAGGAGTCCAGTCAGCACGAGGAGACGGCACGATGACGACACTGATCCTGATCGCCAAGCCGCCGCTGCCGGGGCGGGCGAAGACCCGCCTGCATCCGCCCCTCACGCTCGAGGAGGCCGCCGACGTGGCCGCCGCCTGCCTCGCCGACAGCCTGGAGTTCGTCCGCGACGCTCCCGCCAGCCGGCGCATCCTGCTCTGGGACGGCGACCAGCCTCCCGCGGGCGCGGAGGGCTTCGAGGTGGTGCGCCAGGTCGAGGGCTCGCTCGACGTGCGCCTCGGCGCGGTGTTCGACGCGGTCGACGAGCCGTGCGTGCTGATCGGCATGGACACGCCGCAGCTGCGGTTCGAGCACCTCGCCGTGCCGCTGGGCGGCTGGCCGGACGACGCGGACGCGGTCATGGGCCCCGCCAGCGACGGCGGCTGGTGGTCGCTGGGCTTCCGCGAGCCGACCGGCGATCTGCTGCGCGGCGTGCCGATGTCGCGCGACGACACCGCGCTGCAGCAGCGCCGCCGCATCGAGGAGGCGGGGCTGCGGCTGCGCACCCTCGCGACGCTGACGGACGTGGACACCTACGACGCGGCGATGGAGGTCGCCGAGGCGGACCCGCTCACGCGCTTCGCCGCGACCTTCCGCTACCTGGACAGCAGGGTCGCCCTCCAGGGCTGAGCGGAGGAGGCGTTCAGGCGTCGCGAGCCGGCTGGCCCACCGGCGTGGCCGTCTCCGGCGTGTCCAGCACGACGAGGTCGCACACCGGGCAGTGCCAGTGCGCCGCCTCGGCGCTCCCCGCGGCGTCGAGCGCTCCCGAGCAGTTGGGGCAGACCGGGGCGCCGAGGTACATGGGCCGACCGTAACGCCCGCGGAAGGCGGGCTCCGCAGGTGCAGCTGCCGGTCAGGAGGAGGCGGGCGCCATCCATCCGGCGACCGCCACGGTGGAGAGCCCGACCGCCGAGGCGACCTCGTCGATCGGTACGCCGCGCAGCACGAGCGCGACGCTGCGGGCGCGCAGCTCGACGAGGCTGCGGCGCTGCGCGGCCGTGATGCGCTCGTGCTCGTCACCGATGCGGCTGAGCTCCTGCAGGGCGCGTTCCATGGTCGTCTCCCCGGTTCAGCCGCGCAGCGTGCGCAGCAGGAACGCCGCGAGGACGGACTGGATCGTGCGCGGCCGGGCGGGGACCGCTCGGGTCGCGGGGCGCAGGTCGTCGCTCATCGTCATCGCCTCAGGCCGGATCGGTGAGCATCCGCAGCGCCGCCGCGAAGATGCGGTGCTGGCCGACCTCGACGGCCCGGTCCGCGAACGGTCCGGCGAGGGCGACCCAGATCGGTCCGGCCGCCTCGAGGTAGCCGATCACCGCGTCGCCGTGGCTGACGCGGTACCGCGTCATGGATTCCGGATGCACGGTCGCCCTCCGGGCGTGCCCGAACACGGGGTGCTCGATGCGAGCGGATGCGATGCGGTCGTCGGTGCCTGTGGCCCGCGTGGGCTGGTCGAGAAGGGTCATGCTGTCATCCCTGGTTCCGTGCGTCTCGTGCGTCTCGTGCGGATGCGTCGGTCGAGTGAGGGTCGGTGGGGTCAGGCGGAGAGGGCGTTGGAGCGCTGCTTCGCGTACTCGGGCAGCTCGTCGCTGCTGCGGATCGTGACCATGGCCACGAGGCGCTTGTGCTTGTGGATCGGGTCGATGCGCCAGGAGCCGCAGCGCTCGACGAGCGAGTCGACGAGCACGAAGTCGGCGGCCACCTCGCGCTCGGCGTCGGTGTCGATGACGCTGCGCGCCATCAGGTTGCGGCGCATGTCGGTGATCTCGATCACGACGGTGGGCGTGCCGTCGATGCCGGGTCGGCTGTAGACGGCGACGGTGTCGGCGACTGCGGCCTCGGACGCGGTCAGCGCGTCGACGGTCGGGACGGCCGACAGGTGGGTGGTGCGGTCGATGCTCATGGCAGGACTCCTCCGCTCGAGGATTCGTTCGGTACAAGAACGACTCTGTCATATAGCTAGTTGCTCTAGCAATATCTGCCTCTAGCTACATCGCTGAGCGGATAACCGCCCCCGACCAGCACTGTGGGAGCATCCCCTCATGACCGTCACGTCGCCCTCCATCGGGTCCGCCTCGCGGATCGACACCGTCTGGGCGGTCCTCAGGCTCCTCGTCGTCATCGTCGCGATCGCCGCCACGTTCGAGCAGGCGAGACTCGCCGCGCAGCTCGCGGAGGCGCTCGACATCGAGCCCATCACGGCCATCGGCCGCCTGTTCACCTTCTTCACGGTCCTGTCGAACACCTCGCTGATCGTGGTGCTCGCGATCGCCGGCGTGCGGACCCTGCGCGTGCCCGAGCCGCTCGACCCGCGATGGCTGGCGATCCTGCTGGTGTCGATGTCGACGGCGATGATCGTGACCGGCCTGGTCTACAACGTCGTGCTGCGCTCCGTGGGCGACGCCGACATCAGCAGCGGCTGGTCCAACGCCGTCCACCACGTCGTCGGACCGCTGTTCGTGCTCGCCGACCTGCTGTTCGCCCCTCGGCGACGGGCGCTGCCGTGGTCGGCCGCCCTCTGGGGCCTCGTGCTGCCGCTCGCCTGGTCGGCGCTGACGCTCGCCACCGGCCCGTTCAGGGAGTCATTCTCGACCGGCAGGCCCCCGTGGTACCCGTACCCGTTCCTGGACCCCGCGACCGCCGGCGGGTACGGCGGCGTCGCGCTCTGGGTGCTCGGCATCGCCGCGCTCTTCGTGGTCGTGACGCTGACGGAGGTCGCGATCGGCCGGTGGCGCGGCCGTCCGGCACCGCTCGGCGATCAGTCGGCCTAGCCGCCGTCGGGGTCGTCCCGTCTCGGCCGCTCGACGTGTTCCCGCCGCCCGCGCGCCAGCACGACGGCGATCGCCGCCGCGGTGACGAGCGCGAGACCGGCCTGGAAGCGGATGAGGTTGCCCGCGTAGTCGAGCGGCAGGATCGTCGGGTTCGCACTGCCGATGCCCTGCTTGAGGATCTCCGGCAGGACGAGCGCGGTCACCAGGGCCGCGACCACGAGCGCGGCCTGCAGGATGAGGACCACGGAGAGCGGCACGCGCCGGCCGACCCGACGCAGCAGCAGGTGCACGCCGAGCACGATGGGCGCCAGGACGGCGTCGTGCAGCACGAGCGCCCCGGCGAACCAGAGCGCGATGCCGAGGTACCGCGCCGGGTTCACATCGAGCAGCAGCACCAGGCCGCCCAGACCGATGACCAGGACCCCGACCGCGATGAACGCGAGCTGCCAGCGCCGCACGGCGGTCACGCGATCACCTCCAGCCGGCTCAGCCACTTCGTCTGCAGCACGCCGGGCCGCGCCGGCGAGATGATGCGCGCCGGGTAGCCGTGGTCGATGTCGAGCACCTCGCCGTTCAACCGCAGCGCGACGAGCGTGAGCGGATCGCGCACGAACTCCGGCCCGATCTCGCTGACCCCGTACGCGCCCTTCGTCTCCAGACTCACCGCGCGCACCGCGACGTCCGGAGCGGCGCCCACCAGGTCGAGCAGGTCGCGCACGCGCACGCCGGACCAGGTCGCCATGCGGCTCCAGCCTTCGACGCAGGCGATCGGCAGGTCGACGGTCACCTGCTCCAGGTCTCGCAGCGCATCCGCATCCAGCACCGTGCGGCGGTCGCCGTCGACGATCGAGAGCGTCCAGCCGGCGGACCTGGCGAGCTGCACGACGCCGGCGTCCTCGGCGGTGCGGTTGATCGGCAGCCCCTGCGGGCCGATGCGGGGGTCGCGTGGGGCGAAGAGGTTGAGCGGCTGCAGCGGAGCGAAGGACTGGCCGCCGGTCGTCAGAACGACGGCGGCGGAGCCCGCGGCGACGGTGCCGAGGAAGGCGCGGCGGGTCGCGGTCGGCGATCCGTCCATCCACCGGTGCAGCCGGCCCGTCGCTCCGCTCGCCGTCGTCTCCTCGCGGGGGCGCGACCGCCAGTGCCGCAGGATCACCGGCAGCTTCACGCCGATGTGCACGGCCAGCGAGCCGATGACGACGAAGGAGAGCGCGTAGTGGGTCTGGCGGAACGGGAACGGGAACAGCTGGTACCACTGCACCGTGTTGATGAAGCCGATGACGATCTGCACGAGCGACGAGGCGACGAGCAGGGCGATCGACGCGCGCTCCAGGAGGTGCGGGAGGGAGCGGACCGCGGGCGTCTGGAAGAGCTGCGGGTAGACGACGTGCAGCTTGCCGAGCAGCAGCGGGAAGCAGAGGATGCCGGCCGTGATGTGCAGGCCCTGGGTCCACTGGTAGAGCTGCGTCGGGCGCGTCGGGAACACCATCCACGGGAGCGGGTCCTGCAGGAAGTGGCTGTACAGGCCCGTGCCGAAGCAGACGAGGAAGGCGACGCCGAGCAGGCGCCCGAGCACGACGGCCATCCGGGGCGTGCGCGTGGGCGACGCGAGGCGGGCGCGGTAGGCGCTCATGCCCCGCTCGATCGCGGCGACGGCTTCGCGTGGCGTCATCGTCGGCTCCGTTCGGCTGGTCGTGCGCTCGGCATGCTCTTCGGAGCGGCTCGGCGATAGGACAGGATGGGCCGCATGCGAGCGCCCCTGACCGTCATCCTGCTCCTGGTCTCCGCGGCGCTGACGGCCTTCTCAGCCGCCGCCCTGCCGTTCTACTTCCGCACCGACCGGGTGACCCTGCCGGTGATCACCGCGGTGCTCTGGCTGCTCTTCGCCGCCGCGCTGTGGTCGCTGCGGGGTGTTCACGGCCGCAAGGCGGTCACGATCGTGCTGCTCGGAGCGGTCGCGATCGGCGGCGCCGCGCTGGCCGGCCCGCCGAACACCAGCACCGACTCCGCCCGCTACGCCTGGGACGGCATCGTGCAGAACGCCGGCGTCTCGCCCTACGCGCACGTGCCCGCCGACCCCGCGCTGGCCGAGCTGCGCACCGACTGGCTGTTCCCCCCATCCGTCGACGGAGGCTGCGACGGCGAGCGGGTCATGACCTTCGAGGAGGTCGGCACGGGTGAGGTGCTCTGCTCCACGATCAACCGCGCGACCGTGCCGACGATCTACCCGCCCGTCGCGCAGGCGGCCTTCGCGGCGGTGCGCTGGCTCGTGCCGGTCGAGGCCCAGTACCAGCCCATGCAGGTGCTCGGCCTGCTGATCTCGCTCGCGGTCACCGGACTGCTGCTGCGCGCGCTGCACCGGGCCGGGCGCGATCCGCGCTGGGCGGCGCTGTGGGCGTGGTGCCCGCTCGTGGCGACCGAGGCGGTCACCAACTCGCACATCGACGCGCTCGGCGCCCTGCTGCTCGTGCTCGCGACGATGGCGGCCGCCTCGAACCGGCGATGGCTCGCCGGGATCGCGCTCGGCGCATCCGTCGCCACCAAGCTCATCCCCGTCATCGGAGCCCCGGCGCTCGCGCGGCCCGGCTGGTGGCGCACGGCGCTCGCGGCCGTCGCGGTCTTCCTGCTCGTCTACGTGCCGGCCGTGCTGAGCGACGGTCCGGGTGTGCTGGGCTATCTGCCCGGCTACCTCTCCGAGGAGGGCTACGAGTCCGGCGAGCGGTTCATCATGCTGAGCTGGCTGGCTCCGGGCCTCGGCGCCACCCTGCTCGCCGCGGCGCTGATCGCCGTCGCCGCCGTGCTCGTCTGGCGCAAGACCGATCCCGCCGACCCGTGGCTCGGCCAGCTGGTGATGATCGGTGTCGTGCTGCTCGTCGTGACGCCGCGCTACCCCTGGTACGCGCTGCTGCTGCTGCCGATGATCGCCATGACCGGACGCTGGGAGTGGCTGCTGGTGCCGCTCGCGCTGACCGAGCGACTGCTCTTCCCCGACGTCCCCGCGGCCCGCCTCGCGGTCGTCCTCGCGGTCGTCGGCATCGTCGTCGGCACCGTTCGGAGGGCCCAACCTGGATGGCACCTGCGCGCGCTGCGAGAAATCCGGAACCCGTTCCGAGGACCGATCTCGCACGAAAAAACCTGATCAGCGGTGGTTTATGGCCGATCGCGGCGCGACGAGGCCGAGCGAATTCGAGCGAACCTGCAATCCGATCCCGCCGGGTCGGCGAATCCCCTGACGTCCGCAAGTCACCGCACACAGAGGATCACCATCATGCGCAAGCTCTACAAGACCACCATCGGCATCGCCGCCGCCGGCCTCCTCGTCGGAAGCCTCGCCGCCTGCTCGACCCCCGCCGAGGAGGAGCCCACCACGGAGAGCTCCCCGAGCGAAGAGGCCCCCGCCGCCGACCCCGAGCCCCTCGCCTCGATCCCCGCGCTGGACGGCGTCGACACCCAGGTCACCCTGGACGCCGGCTTCGTCGAGGCCCTCGGCACGCTCGGCCTGACCCCGGGCGTCATCGGCGGCGCCACGCTGAGCCCGGAGGGCGTGCTCGCCTTCCCGATCACCGGCGGCAACGTCGACTACTACGACCCGGCCGAGGACTACCGTCCGTACGTGCAGGGCGAGATCGACCACGAGGGCTCCGGCATCTCGCTCACGGCCGGCGACACCGTCGTCGAGCTGACCGACTTCGTCATCGACCCGGGCACCTCGGAGCTCACGGGCACCGTGACCGTCAACGGCGAGGTCGCCGGCGAGGACGTCTTCATCTTCAACCTCGACGGCTCCACGCTGAACCCGCTCGAGATGGACGCTGACGGCAACGCCGTGCTCGAGGGCACGACCGTCTACATCAGCGAGGACGCCGCCCCGCTGCTGAACCAGACGTTCAACACCGACGCCGTCACCGACCAGCTGGTCGTCGGCATCGCGAAGATCACCGCTCGCGCCGCGAGCTGATCACCGCAGCACCACCGAAGGCCCGTCGCGCATCGCGCGGCGGGCCTTCAGGCTGTTCGCACCGGCCGTTCCATCCGCTCCGCCAGGATCGATGGGTCCCGAGGAGGGCTCCGTGACCAGCAGCATCGAGACGCCCCGGGCGACGATCCCGGCGGGCGCCCTGCGACGCTGGTCGCCGGCCGCCGTCGGCGCGCTCGCCTCGGCCCTGGCCCTGATCGGCGCCACCGTGCCCTCCGTCTGGTACGACGAGGCCGCCACCGTCACCGCGACGACCCGCGGATGGGACGGCCTGTGGGCCATGACCGCGAACGTGGACGCGGTGCACGCCGCGTACTACCTGCTCATGCACGTCGTGTTCGAGGTCGCCGGCTACTCGCCGCTCGCGCTGAGGCTGCCGAGCGCGCTGGCCGTCGGCGCCACCGCCGCGCTGCTCGTGCCGCTCGGCCGCCGGATCGGCGGGCATCGCCTTGGCCTGCTCGCCGGTCTCGTCTTCGCTGTGCTGCCACGCACGCTCTGGATGGGGGCCGAGGGACGCTCCTACGCCTTCGCCGCGCTGCTCGTCACCGCCGCCACGCTCGTGCTGCTCATCGCCCGCGACAGCCCGCGACGACGCTGGTGGATCGGCTACGCAGCGCTCGCCGCGCTCTCGATGGTCGTCTTCGTCTACTCGGCCCTGGTGCTGATCGCCCACGCCGCAGCGGTGCTGGGCGGGCCGCGGCCCGCGCTCCGGCGGTTCGTCGTGGCCGGCGGCGCAGCGGCGGCCTCCGTCGCTCCGCTCGTGCTGCTCATCGTCCGGCAGCGCGGGCAGATCTCCTGGCTGCCCGAGGTCGACGTCGGCTTCGTGCCCGCCGTGCTGGTGCAGCAGTGGTTCGGGGGTGACCGCTTCTCGTGGCCCAGCGGACCGATCGACGTCGTCGCCGCATCCGTCGGCTGGGTCCTGACGATCGCCGGTCTCATCGTGCTGCTGCGCCGGCGCGATCACTCGGGCCCGCTGCTGCTCGCGCTGGTGGCCCTGCCGACCGCGGCGCTGCTGCTCATCACCGCGTTCGTGCTGCCGTTGTACAGCCCCCGGTACCTCACGGTCTGCCTGCCGTTCGTCGCGCTCGCGATGGCCGTCGGCGTCGAGGCGCTCCCCCGCGGCCGCTGGCCCGTGCTCGGCCTCATCGCAGCGCTCGGGCTCGCGTCGCTCGGTGTGCAGCGCCACCCCGAGGCGAAGGAGGGCACCGCCTGGCCCGAGGTCGCGGCGTGGGTGTCGGCGGATCGAGCGGATGCGATGGCCACCGCGGTCGTGTACGGCCACCTGCGCTTCCACCCCCGGGCCACCCCGGAGGTCATCGCGACGGCCTACCCGGACCCGTTCGCCGGCCTGACCGACGTCACGCTCGAGCGCAGCGCCGTCGACGCGGGCACGCTGTGGGCCGAGCGCGCACCGCTGGCCGCCTCGCTCGACCGCCTCGACGACGCGCAGCGCGTCTACCTCATCGGCAGCGAGGTGCAGCACGACCTCGAGGATCAGGCCCGGCTCGTCAGCCGCGCCGGGTTCTCCGAGACCGAGCGCGTGCGCATCGGGCACGTCGTCATCGTGCGCCTCGACCGGGGCTGAGCGGCGAAGGGCCGGACCCGACGGGTCCGGCCCTTCATCGCGTGCTGCAGCTCAGTCGGTGCCGGCGTCGAACGCTGCGCGGTTGCTCACCGCGTCGAGCGCCTCGTGGTGCTCCGTGCCGGCGATCGCCTCGGCGCCGCCCTGCTCGAGGTCTCCGATGAGCTTGGCGGCCTCGCCGACGAGCAGACCCTGCGCGGCGTACTGCTCGAGACGGGTGCGGCTGTCGGCGATGTCGAGGTTGCGCATCGTCAGCTGACCGATGCGCTCCTCCGGTCCGAAGGCGGCCGTGCCGACCTTCTCCATCGAGAGCTTCTCGGGGTGGTAGCTCAGCGAGGGGCCCTCGGTGTTCATGATCGTGTAGTCGTCGCCGCGGCGCAGGCGCAGCGTGACGGTGCCGGTGACCGCCGAGGCGACCCACTTGACGATCGACTCGCGCAGCATGAGCGACTGCGGGTCGAGCCAGCGCCCCTCGTACATGAGGCGGCCGAGGCGGCGGCCCTGCTCGTGGTAGGTCGCGAGGGTGTCCTCGTTGTGGATCGCGTTGACGAGCCGCTCGTAGGCGGTGTGCAGCAGCGCCATGCCCGGAGCCTCGTAGATGCCGCGGCTCTTGGCCTCGATGATGCGGTTCTCGATCTGGTCGCTGATGCCCAGGCCGTGACGACCGCCGATGAGGTTCGCCTCGTGGACCAGCGCGACCGCATCCGTGTACTCGTGGCCGTTGATCGCGACGGGCCGACCGGCCTCGAAGGTGATCGAGACGTCCTCGGTCGCGATCGCGACGTCCTCGCGCCAGGGGGCGACCCCCATGATCGGCTCGACGATGGTGACGCCGGTGTCGAGGAACTCGAGCTTCTTGGCCTCGTGGGTGGCGCCCCAGATGTTGGCGTCGGTCGAGTACGCCTTCTCGGCCGAGTCGCGGTAGGGGAAGCCGTGCGCGACCAGCCACTCGCTCATCTCGGTGCGTCCGCCGAGCTCGTTCACGAAGTCGGCGTCGAGCCACGGCTTGTAGATGCGCAGACCCGGGTTGGCCATGAGGCCGTAGCGGTAGAAGCGCTCGATGTCGTTGCCCTTGTAGGTGGAGCCGTCGCCCCAGATGTCGACGCCGTCCTCCTTCATGGCGCGCACGAGCAGGGTGCCGGTGACGGCGCGGCCCAGCGGCGTGGTGTTGAAGTAGGTCTTGCCACCCGAGCGGATGTGGAAGGCGCCGGTCTGCAGCGCCGCGAGGCCCTCCTCGACGAGCAGCTCGCGGCAGTCGACCAGGCGGGCGATCTCGGCGCCGTACTCGGTCGCGCGCGCCGGCACGGCGTCGATGTCGGGCTCGTCGGGCTGGCCGATGTTCGCGGTATAGGTGCAGGGGATCGCGCCCTTGTCGCGCATCCAGGCGACGGCGACGGAGGTGTCGAGGCCGCCGGAGAAGGCGATGCCGACGCGCTCGCCGACGGGGAGGGAGGAGAGGACCTTGGACACGCTGCCACCTTGATCTTGCGGGGGTTTGCTGATGGATCGTGCCCCCGGTGGGGCTCGAACCCACGACCCGCGGATTAAAAGTCCGATGCTCTGCCAACTGAGCTACAGGGGCGACCGGCACCATCCTAGGCGGCGCGGGGCGCGGCCGCCGTCGGTGGTCGGCCCTACAGTCGAGCTCGTGACGACGACCGCCGCGCCCCGAGCGCTCACGCCCGCCTCGGCGGCGTTCGCGATCGCCTCGCTCGCGCACCTCGTGAGCCTGCTGCCGGGCATGCCCGAGGCGCTGAACCTGGCCACGAAGGCCGCGATCGTGCCGCTGTTGACGGCGGCCGTGCTCGCGGCGGTCCCGGGGCGCCGGCCTCCGGCGCTGCTGCTCGCCGCGCTCGGCGCGTCCTTCGCCGGGGATCTGCTGCTCATGCTGCCCGACGCCTTCCTCGGCGGGGTCGCCTGCTTCCTCGTGGCGCAGGCCCTCTACCTGTCGCTGCTGCTGCCGCGCACCACCGGCCGGCCGCTGCTCCTGCCGGTCGCCCTGTACCTCGCGGCGTTCGCGGGCCTGCTCGCGCTGCTCGGCCCGAGCCTCGGGGCGCTGCTGCCGGCGCTCGCCGTCTACGGCGCCGTGCTCTGCGCGATGGGCGCGGTCGCGGCGCGCGGCGGGCTCGTGCTCGCCCTCGGCGGCGCGAGCTTCGTGGTCTCGGATGCGCTGCTGGCGGTCGCGAAGTTCGTGCCCGGATGGGATCGGTCGGCCGTGCACATCGTCACGATGGCGACCTACTGCGCCGCGCAGGCGCTGCTCGCCTGGGGCGTGCTGCGACTCGACCTGCGGCGTGCCCGCACCGCCGGGCGGTCCGCGGGATGAGCCGCTCGGCCCGGCGGCGGCGCGGCGCCGCGATCCCCGCCGCGCTCGTGGGCGCCGTCGCGCTCGTCGTGCTGCTGGCGACGCAGCTGGGTGGGCTGGAACTCGGCGGCGCCTCGACGGGGCAACCGCCCGCATCCGCTCCCGTCGCGCTCGCCCCGGCCCATCCGAGCGGGCTCACCGCGGTCGAGGCGCTGGCAGCCCTCGAGGTGAAGGGGCCGGCCCCCGCGACCGGGTACGACCGCGAGGGAGGATTCGGCACGGCCTGGCTCGACGTGGACCGCAACGGCTGCGACACCCGCAACGACGTGCTCGCCCGCGACCTGACCAGCATCGACGCACCGGGCGGCTGCCGGGTGCTCGGCGGTGAGCTGCGCGACCCCTACACGGGCGAGACGATCGCCTTCGTGCGCGGGCAGGACACCTCGACGGCCGTGCAGATCGACCACGTCGTGGCGCTCCAGAACGCCTGGCGCACCGGAGCGCAGCAGCTCGCGCAGGAGGACCGGGTGGCGCTCGCCAACGATCCGCTCAACCTGCTGGCGGTCGACGGTCCGACGAACTCGGCCAAGGGCTCGGGCGACGCGGCCACCTGGCTGCCGCCGTCGAAGGGCATCCGCTGCGAGTACGTGGCACGGCAGGTCTCCGTGAAGGCGGCCTACGGCCTCTGGGTCGTGCCGGCCGAGCGCGACGCGATCGCCCGAGTCCTCGAGACGTGCCCGGAGCAGCCCGCGTACCTGTCGACCCTCGAGTACTGACGCGGCGCCGACTCGACCGCGCGCGGCCCCGTTTCGTCCGCGCGCGGCCCCGGCTCGACGGCGCGCGGCACCAGCTCGACCGCGCGCGGCACCAGCTCGACCGCGCCACAACTCAGCACCGTCGCGACAAGTCAGCACCGTCTTCGGGGCCGAGATGTCGCCGCGGTGCTGAGTCGCGCGGGCAGCACCGACTCGTCTCCGCACGTCACCAGCACGACCGCGCGCGGCACCAGCTCGACCGCGCCACAACTCAGCACCGTCGCGACAAGTCAGCACCGTCTTCGGGGCCGAGTTGTCGCCGCGGTGCTGAGTTGCGGGGAGCATCGACTCGTCTGCGCGCGGCACCAGCTCGTCTGCGCGCGGCAACGGCTCGACCGCGCGCGGCGCCGGCTCGCCCGCGACACAACTCAGCACCATCGCGACAAGTCAGCACGGTCTTCGGTGCCGAGTTGTCGCCGCGGTGCTGAGTCGTGGGGTTGCGGCCCGGCGCAACGCGGTGCGCGCACCGCGGCCCGGCGCAACGCGAGCCGGCGCACCACGCGCGCACCGCGGCGGCGCTCAGACGAAGAACAGGAACGGCAGCGCGACCGCGCCGAAGGCGAACGCGAGCGCGATGAGGACCCAGCCGAAGAGCACCAGCGCGCTGACGACGATGCCGGCCCAGGCCAGGCCACGTCCCTCGGGCTCGCGGCGCAGGCCCATGATGCCGAGCACGAACGCGGCGATCGGGGCGATGAAGGTCCAGCCGAAGAGCACCGATGCGAGGGCGACGACGAGGCTGGCGATGGAGAGGCCCCGGCTCGGGGCGACGGTCGAGGACTGGTACTGGCTCATGCCTTCGACGCTAACGAGCGGATGCGGGGGCGCACCATGGTGCTGTCCCCCGCATCCGCTCGGTGGTCACCCGGCGGTGTAGCCCACGCCCCAGCTGGCCGCGAAGCGCTCGCCGGGCTCGAGCCACTGCAGGCCCTCGCCGGTGTTGAGCGCGTTCGGCGGCGCGGTCATCGGCTCGATCGCGATGGCGAGCTCGGGGCCGTCGGCGGTCGGGAAGGTCTCGGTCGTGTAGACCTGGATCCACCCGAAGACCTGCTCCTGCCAGAGGTCGAGCACACCGTCGGGGCCGGCGACGGTGGTGACCGTGCGACCGTCCTGCACCGCGAGTCCGCCGAAGGCGTCGTCGAGGCTCAGCTCGCCGAGCGCCTTGCCGGCGCGCAGGTCGTAGCCGCCGTCGACCGCGACGGTGCCCGTCGGGATGAGGCGCTCGTCGACGGCGTAGCGGAGGTCCGCCGGCACGGTCACGACCAGCTCGGCCTTCGGCGTCGCACCGAGGCGGAAGAACGGATGCGTGCCGAACGCCACCGGCGCGCGCTCGCCCGAGAGGTTGCGGGCCGTGTAGGTGACGGTGAGTCCCTCGTCGCCGAGCGCGTAGCGCGCCTCGATATCGAGGGTGAAGGGCCAGCCGTGCTGCGGGTGGATGCGGGCGACGAGCGTGATCGACGACTCGTCCTGGTCGACGACGCGGTAGGGCTGGAAGCGCAGCAGGCCGTGCAGGGCGCTTCCGGTCTTCGGCTCGGTGATGTCGAGCTGCAGGGTCTCGCCCTCGTGGGTCCAGCGGGAGTCCTCGACGCGGTTCGGCCACGGCGCGAGGGTGATGCCCATGCCCGACGGCGGCTGCGACGACTCGGGGAACGTCTCCACGAGCTCGAGGCCGTCGACGGCGAGGTGGCGCAGGCCGGCCGCGACCTCGGTGACGATGGCGCTCCAGCGGCGGCCATCGGATGCGGTGCGGGAGAGCAGGTACTGCTCGCCGGTGGCGGGGATCATGCGGGGCTCCTTCGACGCCTGCGCGGCGGCTCCGCGCATCCGACACCACGCTAGCGTCGAAGCGGATGATGCGGAACTTTGCGTTCTGAGCGTTTTCGATCGTATGCTGCGCGGGTGACCACCACTGCTGCGGGCATCCGCATCATCGCCGACAGGCTCGCCGACGGGCGCGACATCATCTACTTCGACGACGCCGGCAGCGAGCGCCCGGTCGACCGCGCGGCCGATGCGCGCGAGCTCGACCCGCGCCCCGCGACCGCCCACATGCGCCAGGACGTGCTCACCGGCGAGTGGATCACCGTCGCAGCCGCGCGCTCGAACCGCGCCCACCTGCCGCCGGCCGAGCTCGACCCGCTCGCTCCGCAGACCGCCAGCAACCCCAGCGAGGTGCCCGACGACTACGACGTCGTCGTCTTCGAGAACCGCTCGCCCTCCTTCGGCCCCGCGCACCACGGCGTCGAGGGCGTCGAGGAGATCGGATTCGAGCGCTCGCTGGAGTCCGTCGGCCGCTGCGAGGTCGTCTGCTTCTCGCCCGCGCACGACGGCAGCGTCGCGAGCCTGCCGACGACGCGCATCCGCACCATCATCGAAGCCTGGGCCCACCGCACCGAGGCGCTCAGCGCGCTGCCCGGCGTGGCCCAGGTGTTCCCGTTCGAGAACCGCGGCGAGGCGATCGGCGTCACGCTGCACCACCCGCACGGGCAGATCTACGCGTACCCGTACGTGACCCCGCGCACCCAGCAGCTGCTGCGCTCGATCGAGCGCGTCGGCCCCGATCTGTTCCAGCAGCTGCTCGAGCGGGAGCAGGCCTCCGACCGCGTGCTGATCCGCGGCGAGCACTTCACCGCCTTCGTGCCGTTCGCGGCGCGCTGGCCCTCGAGGTGCACCTGCTGCCGCACCGCCACGTCCCCGACCTCGCCGGCCTCGACGACGCCGAGCGCGACGAGCTGGCGGAGTTCTATCCGCGGCTGCTGCGCGGCATCGACGCGCTCTACCCGGACCCCACGCCGTACATCGCCGCCTGGCACCAGGCGCCCGTCGCGCACCGCGGCACCGTGCGGCTGCACCTCGAGATCACGTCGCCGCGGCGCGCCGAGCACAAGCTCAAGTTCCTCGCCGGGTCGGAGGCCGCCATGGGCGCCTGGGTCGGCGACCTCGTGCCCGAGCAGACCGCGGCGCGGCTGCGGGAGGTGCTGTGATGCGGATGCGGGCGGCCGGCCGTGCTGCGCCGCGCGCGGCGTGCGCACGCGCGCTGCGTCAGCCGACCGCATCCGCTCGTCCCGCGCTGCGTCAGCCGACCGCATCCGCTCGTCGGCCGGGGCCCCGGCGCCCCGCATCCGCTCGTCCCGCGCGGCGCCAGCCGACCGCATCCGCTCGTCCCGCTTGGAGAACCGCATGACCGAGATCACCGCCCGCGCCGTCGCCGGCTTCCGCGAGGCCTTCGACCGCGAGCCCGACGGCGTGTGGTCCGCGCCCGGCCGCGTCAACCTCATCGGCGAGCACACCGACTACAACGAGGGATTCGTGCTGCCCTTCGCGATCGACCGCCGCACCGTGGCCGCCGTCGCGCTCACCGACGACGGGCAGCTGCAGGCCGGCACGACCGCCGAGCCGGGCGTGCAGTCGTCGGCCGCGGAGGGCATCGAGGTGCCGCTGCCCGGCTGGTCCGCGTACCCCTTCGGCGTGGCCTGGGCGCTCGGTGCCCGCAGCGGCGCGCGCATCTTCCTCGACTCGGACGTGCCCGTCGGCGCCGGCCTCTCGTCGTCGGCCGCCGTCGAGTGCTCGGTGTCGACCGCGCTCGACGAGCTCTGGGACCTCGGCCTCTCGAAGCCCGAGCTCGTGCTGCTCGGACAGAAGGCCGAGAACGAGGCCGTCGGAGCGCCGACCGGCATCATGGACCAGTCCGCTTCGCTGCTCGGCGAGCGCGACGCGGCGGTGTTCCTCGACTGCCGCACCCAGGAGTCGGAGGTCGTGCCGCTCGGCCTGGAGGCGGCCGGCCTCGAGGTGCTCGTCATCGACACCCGCGTCAAGCACTCGCACGCCACCGGCGGCTACGGCGAGCGCCGCGCCAGCTGCGAGCTCGGCGCGCGCCTCATGGGCGTCGGCTCGCTGCGCGACCTGAGCGTCGACGACCTGCCGCGCGCCCAGCAGGTGCTCGACGACGTGACCTTCCGCCGTGTGCGCCACATCGTCACCGAGAACGAGCGCGTGCTGCAGACCGTCGCGGCGCTGCGCGAGCGCGGCCCGCGGGCGATCGGCCCGCTGCTCGACGCCTCGCACGTGTCGATGCGCGACGACTTCGAGATCTCGGTGCCCGAGCTCGACCTCGCGGTCGAGATGGCCCGAGCCACGGGAGCGATCGGCGCCCGCATGACCGGCGGCGGCTTCGGCGGGGCGGCGATCGCGCTGGTGCCGAGGGAGCAGGTCGCGACCGTCATCGACGCGGTGACCAAGGCCTTCGCGCGCGACGGCTTCGAGGCCCCCAACTGCTTCGCGGTGCGAGCGGATGCGGGGGCGCGCCGGGAGTCCTGAACGCTTCCCGGCGCCGAGCGGCCAGAGGCTCGGCGCCCGGGACGCTCGAAGCTCGGGCGGGCTCTGCTCGATCGGGCTCTGCTCGATCGGGCTCTGCTCGATCGGGCTCGGCCCGGTCGGGCGGTCGCAGCGGTGCGAGACGTGGCGGGTGCGTGTGGGGCGCAGCCGCCACGACTCGCACCGCTGCGGCGTCAGGGGCTCGAGGTGCTCGCCTCGGAACGCCCGTGCCGGTCGACGGGGCATGTTCCGCTCTCCGGTACCACAGGAGCAGCATGTGCTGGCACCGCGGCGGGACGACCGGCAACGCGCACGCATGCCCCGACCTCGAGGGGACAGCTGCGGTTCCGCCGCACGCTGCAGCGCCGCATCCGCTCGTCCCTCCCACCAGCCCGTCGCTCCGCGGGTGCGCCGCGTCGGTCCCTGTCCCGGATGACGGAGATGCAGTGGCGGCGGAGTCCAGGGACGGCGGATGCACGGTCGTGCGCCCGCTGGACTCCGTCATTCGGGATCAGGGAAGCAGGGGTGCGGATGCGCGGCGTGGCGGACGCGACCACCGGTGCGAGCGGACCGGCATCCCCGCACCCGGACGAGCCCGGACGAGCCCGGACGAGCCCGGCACGCGAACGCCCCCGCCGAGCCGATCGGAGTATCCGCTGCGATCGGTTCGACGGGGGCGCGCATCCGCTGCGGGAGCGGAGCCGCGGGGCGCCGGCGCCCCGAGGTCAGACGGCCACGGCCTCCGGCTGGGCGGCCGCGACGGGGGCGCTGCGGCGCACGAACGCCTTGAGCACGATCACGAGGCCCGCCGTGATGACGGCGCCGACGACGACCGAGAGGGCGAACAGCGGGAAGTTGTTCATCGCGAAGAACACGAAGATGCCGCCGTGCGGGGCCTGCGACGTGACGCCGAAGCCCATGAGCATGGCGCCGGTGACGGCCGAGCCGACGATCGAGGCCGGGATGACGCGGAACACGTCGGCGACCGCGAACGGGATCGCGCCCTCGGAGATGAACGCGGCGCCGAGCAGCCAGGCCGCCTTGCCGTTCTCGCGCTCGACCGGGGTGAACAGGCGCGGCGCGACGAGCGAGGCGAGGGCCATCGCGAGCGGCGGCACCATGCCGGCGCCCATGACCGCGGCCATGATGATCCACGGCGCCTGGTTCTCGAGCGAGCCCGCGCCGAGGCCGGCGACGGCGAAGGAGTAGGCGACCTTGTTGACGGGGCCGCCGAGGTCGAACGCCATCATGGTGCCGAGGATGAGGCCGAGCAGGACCGCGCCGGTGCCGCTGAGGCCCGACAGGAAGTCGTTGAGCAGCGTCGTGAGACCGGCGATCGGGCCGCCGAGCACGAGCAGCAGCAGGCCGGAGGCGACGATCGAGCCGAGGAGCGGGATGATGACGACCGGCATGAGGCCGCGCAGGAAGCGGGCGACGTTCAGGCGTCCTAGCGCCCACGCCGTCGCACCGGCGAGCAGACCGCCGACGATGCCGCCGAGGAAGCCCGCACCCATGGTCGCGGCGATCGCGCCGGCGACGAAGCCGGGGGCGATGCCCGGGCGGTCGGCCATCGCGTAGGCGATGTACCCGGCCAGGGCGGAGACGAGGAAGCCCATCGAGGCCCCGCCGATGGTGAAGGCGACGGCGCCGAGGTAGTCGCCGAGCCCGTCCGGCGGCAGGTTCCAGAGCGAGTAGCCGAGCACGATGTCGAGGTTGTCGTCGGTGACGGTGAAGCCCGCGAGCAGGAAGCCGAGCGCGATGAGCAGACCGCCGCCGGCGACGAACGGGATCATGTAGCTGACGCCCGTGAGCAGCCAGCGCTTGACCGCCGCGCCGGCGCTCTCCTTGGCGGCGGGAGCGGATGCGGACGCCTCGGCCGATCCGGCCACGCGCGTCGCCGCCGGGTCGGTGGACGCCTCGAGCGCCTGGCGGATGAGGCCGTCCGGGTCGTCGACGCCGCGCTTGACGGGCGCCTGCACGACCGGCTTGCCGGCGAAGCGGGCTCGGTCGCGCACGTCGACGTCGACCGCGAAGACGACGGCGTCGGCCGCCGCGATGAGCGCGGGGTCGAGCGGCTTCGTGCCCGAGGAGCCCTGCGTCTCGATGTGCACGTCCACGCCGGCGCGCTCGCCCGCGGCGACCAGCGCATCCGCCGCCATGTAGGTGTGCGCGATGCCGGTCGGGCAGGCGGTGACGCCCACGATGACGCGACGGCCGGATGCGGGCGCGGGCGCGGCGGGCGCCGTCTCCGCCTCCTCCGGCGCGAGCGCCTCGTCGACGAGCTCCACGACGGCCTCGGGGGTGCCGGCCGAGCGCAGGCGCGCCACGTAGTCGGGGTCGACGAGCGAGCGGGCGAGGCTGGAGAGCAGCGCGAGGTGCGCCTGGTCGGCGCCGGCGGGCGCGGCGATGAGGAAGACGAGGTCGGCGGGGCCGTCGGCGCTGCCGAAGTCGACCGGGTTCGAGAGCCGGGCGAACGCCAGCGTCGGCTCGCTCACCGACTCGGAGCGGCAGTGCGGGATCGCGAGGCCGCCGGGCACGCCGGTGTCGGTGAGCTGCTCGCGCTTCCAGGCGTCGGCGAAGAGCGACTCGGTCTCGGTCGCCCGGCCGGCCGCCACGACGCGGTCGGCGAGGGCGCGGATGACCGACTGGCGGTCGCCGCCGAGGTCGGCGTCGACGACGACCAGGGCGGGGGTGATGATGGCGGACATGGGCCTTACCCTTCGGACGGCTCGACGGCGGGCACCGCGAGCGTGGAGGTGGTGACGCGCGCGGGGGTCACGCGGTCGATGGTGGGGATCTCGGAGCCGGGCAGCGTGACCGCCGCCGCGCCGTAGGCGACCGCCCAGGCGAGGCGCTCGCGCTCGGGCAGGCCGCGCTCGGCGGCGATGAGGTAGCCGGAGAGGGCGCTGTCGCCCGCCCCGACGGTGGAGCGCACGGCGACGGGCGGATGCGATCCGCGCCAGCTGCCGTCGCGGGTCGCGAGCACCGCGCCGCCGCCGCCGAGGGTCAGCAGCACGGCGCCGAGGCCGTCGTGGTCGTCGAGCAGCTGACGCGCGGCCCCGGCCGCGGCGTCGGGGTCGTTCTCGAGCGCGTCGCCCTCGCGGGCGTCGCCCAGCAGCTCGGCGAGTTCGTGGGCGTTGGGCTTGATGAGGTCGACCCGCGACCCGCCGAGCACGATCGCGGCGAGCGGCTCGCCGGCCGTGTCGACGGCGATTCGCGCGCCGGGTGCAGCCGCCCGCAGGCGGGCGACGATCCGGGCGTAGAGCGCCGGGTCGCTGCCGGCGGGCAGGGAGCCCGCGAGCACGATCCACGACGCGTCGTCCTCGCGGAGCAGCGCGTCGACGAGCGCCTGCTCGACGGCGAGGTCGAGGCGCTCCCCCGCCGCGTTGAGCTTGGTGGTGGTGCCGTCGCGCTCGGTGAGCGTGAGGTTGATGCGCACGGGAGCGGATGAGGGCACCGCGTGCACCCGCATCGACGCGCCCTCGAGCAGCTGCAGGAAGGGGTCGTGCGGCGGGGCGGGCAGGATGGCGACGGCGTCGAGCCCCGCACCGCCGACCGCGCGGGCGACGTTGACGCCCTTGCCGCCGGCCTGGTCGCCGAGCCGGCGGTACCCGCGCACGCCGCCGCGCTCCAGCTCGCCCTGGACGGCGAGCTCGCGGTCGATCGACGGGTTGAGGGTGAGGGTGGCGATCATGCGGACCGCGCCTCCCGGCGAGCCCGGTCAGGGCTCGCGGTGGTGCGGCGCTGGCGCTCCGTTGCGTGCATGGGTCCTCCTCGACGACGGCATCATGCTGCCACCGGATCGGACCGAAGTCAACACAAGCAAATCGAAACGGGCGAAGACCCACATCCGTCCGTGAACGGCGGATGCGTCAGCGCTGCGGCCAGGTCCAGGGCGGATGCTCCAGCGGCAGCAACCCCTCGATCGCGGTGTCGCCCACGCCGCTGAGCTCGACGCGCCGACCGTGCTCCCCGAGACGCCGGGCGAGATCGGCGCTGTGCGTGATCACGAGCACCTGGGTGCGCTCGCCGGCGCGCCGGATCAGCGACGCGAGCGCCGGCACCAGGTCGACGTGCAGCGCCGCCTCGGGCTCGTTGAGCACGAGCAGCCGCGGCGGTCGGGGTGAGAGCAGCGCGGCGGCCAGCAGCAGGTAGCGCAGGGTGCCGTCGCTGAGCTCGTGGGCGAGCAGCGGGCGCTCCAGCGCGCCCTGGACGAGGCCCGCCGTGAACCGGCCCGGCTCGGTGCCCACCTCGAGGCGCGACCCCGGGAACGCCTCGTCGATCGCCGCGTCGAGCTCGTGGCCGAGGCCCTGGTGCCGGATCGTCGCGAGCACGCTCGGCAGGTTGCCGCCGTCGTCGGCAAGCACCGGGGAGAACGTGCCGGCGTGCGGGCGGCGGGAGGGCGCATCCGGGTCGGTGCGGAACGTCTCGTGGAAGCGCCACGCGCGGATCTGCTCGCGCAGCAGCACGATCTCCGGGCTGAGGCGCGGGTCGGCCAGCTGGGCCAGAATCGAGTCGTTCTGCTGCAGCGGCGCGGCGACCGCCTCCCATCCGTCGTCACCCCGCACCTCGGCGAAGACGCCGCGGCGGCGCACCAGCGCCGTGGCCGGGCGCAGCGACTCCCCCGCCCAGACCGCCTCGGCCTTCACCACGGGGTCGGTGAGGAACGGCCCCATGCCGTTCGCGTGCAGCCCGAAGTCGACCGCGTAGGAGAAGTCGTCGTCGCTGAAGCCGAGCTTGAGGGCGACGGGGTCCGCGCGGCTGCGCCTGCCCGCCCACAGCACCGAGGCGAGACCGCCCTCGGCCGCGAGGGCGGCGCCGGCGCGGTTGTCGGCGGTGTGCGCCAGCAGCCTGAGCGCCCGGTAGAGGTTGGTCTTGCCCGAGCCGTTCGGCCCGGTGACGACGGTGAGCGGATCGAGGTCGAGCACCATCGAGCGGATGGATCGGTACTGCTCGATCGCGATGCGGCGGATCATGCGGCTCCCCTCGCCCGCAGCTCAGGCCGTGCGCGAGGCCGTGTCCACGACGTTCTTGAGCAGCAGCGCGCGGGTCATCGGGCCCACGCCGCCGGGGTTCGGCGAGATCCAGCTCGCGACCTCGGCGACCGCGGGGTCGACGTCGCCGGCGATGCGCGACCTGCCGCTCTCCGGGTCGGTCACGCGGCTCACGCCCACGTCGAGCACGACGGCGCCCGGCTTGACGTTCTCGGGGGTCACCAGCGAGGGCACGCCCGCGGCCGCCACGATCACGTCGGCGCGGCGCAGGTGCGCGTCGAGGTCGACCGTGCCCGTGTGGGTGAGTGTGACCGTGGCGTTGAACTCGCGGCGGGTGAGCAGCGAGCCGATGGCGCGGCCGACGGTGACGCCGCGGCCGACGACGACGACGTCCTTGCCCTTCCACGAGATGCCGTGCCGCTCGACGAGCTCGATCACGCCGCGCGGGGTGCACGGCAGGGGGTGTCGATGGGCTGGTCGACGCGCAGCACCAGGCGCCCGAGGTTGGTCGGGTGCAGGCCGTCCGCGTCCTTGGCCGGGTCGATGCGCTCGAGCACCGCATCCGTGTCGATGTGCTTCGGCAGCGGCAGCTGCACGATGTAGCCGGTGCAGGCCGGGTCGGCGTTGAGCTCGTCGATGACGGCGAAGAGCTCGTCCTGGGTCACGTCCTCCGGCAGGTCGCGGCGGATGGACTCGATGCCCACCTCGGCGCAGTCCTTGTGCTTGCCGGCCACGTACCACTGCGAGCCCGGGTCGGAGCCGACGAGCACGGTGCCGAGCCCCGGCACGATGCCGCGCTCGCGCAGCTCGGCCACGCGCACCGTCAGCTCGGCCTTGATCGCCTTCGCCGTGGCGGTGCCGTCGAGGATCTCCGCGGCCATCAGGCGGCGTGGCCGGACGGGTTCAGGCCCGCGTAGAGCGGGAACGCGTCGGCGAGGACCGCGACGCGGGCGCGCAGCGCCGGCAGGTCGGCACCGGGCTGCAGGGCGAGCGCGATGATGTCGGCGACCTCGGTGAACTCGGCGTCGCCGAAGCCGCGGGTCGCGAGCGCCGGGGTGCCGATGCGCAGGCCCGAGGTGACCATCGGGGGGCGCGGGTCGTTCGGCACCGAGTTCTTGTTCACGGTGATGCCGACCTCGTGCAGCACGTTCTCGGCGTCCTGGCCCGTGAGCTCGGAGTCGCGCAGGTCGACGAGCACGAGGTGCACGTCGGTGCCGCCGGAGCGCACGGTGATCTTCGCGTCGGCGACGTCCTGCTGCAGGAGCCGCTCGGCGAGGATCGCGGCGCCGCGCAGGGTGCGCTCCTGGCGCTCCTTGAACTCGGGGCTGGCGGCGATCTTGAACGCGGTCGCCTTGGCGGCGATCACGTGCATGAGCGGGCCGCCCTGCTGGCCCGGGAACACCGCGGTGTTGATCTTCTTCGCCAGGTCGGCGTCGTTGGTGAGGATGATGCCCGAGCGCGGGCCGCCGATGGTCTTGTGCACGGTCGAGGAGACGACGTGCGCGTGCGGCACCGGGCTCGGGTGCACGCCCGCGGCGACGAGGCCGGCGAAGTGGGCCATGTCGACCCAGAGCAGCGCGCCGACCTCGTCGGCGATGGCGCGGAAGGCCGCGAAGTCGAGCTGGCGCGGGTAGGCCGACCAGCCGGCGATGATCACCTTCGGCTGATGCTCGATGGCGAGGCGGCGCACCTCGTCCATGTCGATGACCGAGGTCTCGGGGTCGACGCCGTAGGCGGCGATGTCGTAGAGCCGGCCGGAGAAGTTGATCTTCATGCCGTGCGTGAGGTGGCCGCCGTGGTCGAGCGAGAGGCCGAGCAGCGTGTCGCCGGGGCGGGCGATCGCGTGCAGCACGGCCGCGTTGGCGCTCGCACCGGAGTGCGGCTGCACGTTGGCGAACTCGGCGCCGAACAGGCTCTTCGCGCGCTCGATGGCCAGGCTCTCGGCCACGTCGACGACCTCGCAGCCGCCGTAGTAGCGACGGCCCGGGTAGCCCTCGGCGTACTTGTTGGTCAGCACCGAGCCCTGGCTCTCGAGCACGGAGCGCGGCACGAAGTTCTCGCTCGCGATCATCTCGAGGTAGCTCTGCTGGCGCTCGAGCTCGCCCTGCAGCACGGCGGCGATCTCGGGGTCGACCTCGCTGAGCGGGGCGGTGAACGACGTGGGCTGGGTCACGGTGTCTCCTTCGGGGGTGGAACGCGGTTCGTCGGGGCACGCTCCGCTCGGGACGAGCAGGGTCGTGGTTCCGACGGGGGCCCAGGCGTGCGGTCCCTGCCGAGTTCATCGCTCCCCGATGGTTGCCCATCTGAACGCCAGTCGCGATGAGGTGATGCTACACGGCACCAGTGACGATCGGGCGGGCAGGGGGTCGAGCGGATGCGCGCCGCCGGCCGTCCGCGTCACTGCGTGCGATCGGCGTCGTCCGCAGCGCGGAGCGCGCTCGGATCGTCGGCGTCCTCGTCCGCATCCTCGTCCGCCGTCCCACCCGCGGACGCCCGCTCCGCGGCCTCGATCCGCTCGATCCGCTCGGCCAGCTCGTCGACGATGAGCTGGTCCTTCGGGAACGCCTTGGCGCGGTACGCGGCGCGGCCGACCATGTGGGCGGCCACCGGCGAGGTGAGCACCTGGAAGCCGATGATGAGCACGAGCGTCGTGATGACCGCGGGCGTGGGGTACTGCAGACCGACCGCGATGAGGATGGAGAACAGGCCGAGGTTCTGCGGCTTCGTGGCCGCGTGCATGCGCGACAGCACGTCCGGGAAGCGGACGATGCCCACGCCGGCCGCGACCGCCAGCAGGCCGCCGAGCAGGATGAGGGCGATCGAGATCACATCGCGCGCGTTGTCGATCGTGGTCATCCGCGATCCCCTTGCCCCCGCTGGTCGCGATGAAGCGCGAGACGCTGACCGAGCCGAGCAGGCTGAAGAGCACGAGCACGATGAGCACCGGCAGCGTCTCGGTGTGCTGGTTGACGACCATCTCGACGCCGAGGGCGCACATGAGCGTGCCGAGCAGCATGTCCGTGGCGACGACGCGGTCGAGCACGGTCGGCCCCTTGATGATGCGCCAGACGGCGCAGGCCGCGGCGATGCTGAGCAGCACCCCGGCGATGAGGATGACGACGGTCATCGCTTCGCTCCCTTCGCCGCCTTGCGCGCCGCGCGCTCCTCGCGCACGATGCGCACCTCCTCGGGCGAGCCGAGCGCGAGCACGATCGCCTCCTCGGTGGCCAGCACGCCCCGGCGCACCCGGTCGAGGTCGTCGGGGTCGGACGTGTTGAGCGTGTGCAGGTAGAGCTTGCCCTCCTCGCGGTCGGCCTCGACGATGATCGAGCCCGGGATGAGCGAGACGGCCTGGCCCGTCCAGGTGAGGATGAGGTCGCTGGTCGTGTGCAGCGGCACCGCGATGATCGCGTTGCGCGGGTTCGAGCGCAGGTCGACGGCCTGCCAGGCCACCTGGAGCGAGGCGCCGAACATCTGACCGGCCTGGCGCAGCAGGAACCAGACGAGCCGCGGCAGGTTGACCCGCCCGCCGAGCTCGACCGCGGGCAGGTGGAAGACCCTCACCACGAAGATCGCCAGCAGCACGCCGCCGAGCAGGCTGAGCCAGCCGATCGTGTCCCAGAGCAGCACCCAGACGACCACCAGGACGAGCAGCAGCGGCAGCTGCCGCCAGAGGCTGGCCCGCTTCGCACCGCCCTTGCCGGCGGACTGCGGCGCCGCGGCGGCTTGGGCGTCGGCGCCCTCGGGCGTCGGGTGCCGGTCCTCGCTCATCGCGCACCTCCCATCACGGCCTCGATGTAGGCGCTCGGATCGATGACGTTGCGGGCCGCCTCGGCGGAGATCTCGAGCAGCGGTCCGGCGACCACCGTCAGCGCCACCGACAGCACCACCATCGCGGCGGTCGTGGCGATCATGATGCGCGGCGTGGTGCGGGTGCTCGTGCCACCCGAGTAGTCGGGGTCCTCCTGCAGCGACGACACGAGGCGCGACTGGTGGCCGCTCTCCATCTCCTCGCGCGAGCGCCAGAACGCGAGGTTCCAGACGCGCACCAGGGCGTACAGGGTGAGCAGGCTGGTGGCCGCGCCGGCCGCGATGGCGATGTAGCTCAGCGGCGTGCCCAGCTCGACGCCGGCCTGGAAGAGGCCGACCTTGCCGAGGAAGCCGGAGAACGGCGGGATGCCGCCCAGGTTCAACGCGGGGATGAAGAAGAGCACCGCGAGCACCGGGAAGGCCTTGAGCAGACCGGCGAGGCGCGTGATCGACGTGGCCCCGCCCATCCGCTCGATCAGGCCGACGACCAGGAACAGCGTCGTCTGCACGGTGATGTGGTGCACGACGTAGTAGATCGTGGCCGTCATCGCCTGCTCGGTGCCGATGGCGATGCCGAAGATCATGTAGCCGATGTGGCTGACCAGCGTGAAGGAGAGCAGGCGCTTGATGTCGGCCTGCGCGATCGCGCCGGCGATGCCGATCAGCAGCGTGAGCGTGGCGAGCACCATGAGGAAGTCCTCGAGCACGTCGCCCGGGAACATGACCGTCTCGGTGCGGATGATCGCGTAGACGCCGACCTTGGTGAGCAGGCCCGCGAACACCGCGGTGACCGGCGCGGGCGCGGTCGGGTAGGAGTCGGGCAGCCAGAACGACACCGGGAACACCGCGGCCTTGATGCCGAAGGCGATGAGCAGCATGAGGTGCAGCAGCAGCTGCACGTCGTCCGGCAGCTCGGCCACCCGCTGCGCGACGTTCGCGATCGTGACGGTGCCGGTCGCGCCGTAGACGAGCGCGATGGCGCTGAGGAAGAAGACCGAGCTGATCAGGCTGACGATGATGTACGTGACGCCGGCCCGGATGCGCGCACCGGTGCCGCCGAGGGTGAGCAGCACGTAGCTGGCCGCGAGCAGCACCTCGAAGCCGACGAACATGTTGAAGAGGTCCCCGGCGACGAAGGCGTTGAAGAGGCCGGTCGCCAGGATCATGTAGGTCGGGTGGAAGATCGACACCGGGGTGTCGCGGTGCTCGTCGGCGAGGCCCTGGCCGACGGCGAAGACGAGCACGCCGAGCAGCACGACGGCCGAGACGAGCACCATGAGCGCCGAGAGGCGGTCGGCGACCAGCACGATGCCGATGGGGCTCTCCCACCCGCCGACGCGCACGACGGCGGTGCCCTCCTCGCCCACGCGGGCGAGCAGGATGGCGGCGATGACGGCGACCGCAGTCAGCACGACGGTGCTCACGAGCACCTGCAGGCGGGTGTTGCGGCCCAGCACGAGCGTCAGCGCCGCGCCGAGGAGCGGCAGTCCGACGACGAGGGGCACGAGGTTGGCGCTCATCGCTGCACTCCTCGCTGATCGATGTCGGCTGGTCCGTCGGCTCTGGCGCCGGGTTCGGCGTCGGTGTCGTCGCGTTCGCCCTCGTCCTGCTCCTCCTTGATGGCGTCGGCGTCCGCTCCGGTCTCCTCGAAGACCCGGTCGGCGTCCTCCACCTGCTCGGGCAGGTCGTCGCCGTCGTCCACGACGTCGCCCTCGTCGGGCTGCGCATCCTTCGCCTCGGTGCGGGCGAGCCACCAGGCGCGGTAGATCAGCGCGAGCAGGAAGGCGGTGATGCCCATGTTGATGACGATGGCGGTGAGGATGAGCGCCTGCGGCAGCGGGTCCGTCATCTCGGAGGCGGCGGTCGCCCCGTCGTCCCAGAAGGCCGGCGCGCCGGGGCGCCCCGTCATGAGCAGCAGCAGGATGTTCGTGGCGTTGCCCACCAGCACGAAGCCGATGACGATGCGGGTGATGCTGCGCTCGAGCATCACGTAGACGCCCGCGGCGTACATGACGGCCATGAGCAGCACGAGCACGAGGGATGCGTTCATCGTGCGCCCTCCTCGGTCGGCAGGTTCTCGGTGTCGGTCTCGAGCCCGGTCGGGCGGGTCTCGCGGTCGCGGTCGGCGGCGATCTCGGCGTGCCGGTCGACCTCGCCGCCGAGGCTGCGCAGCACGTCGAGCACCAGGCCGATGACGACCAGGTAGACGCCGACGTCGAAGATCATCGAGGTCGTGAAGGACACGTAGCCCAGCACGGGCAGCTCGGCCGCCCAGTAGGTGGACTCGAGGGCCTCCTGGCCGAACAGCAGCGGCACGAGCGCCGTGCCGACGGCGAGGATCAGCCCGACGCCGAGCACCTTGCCGGCGTCGACGGGCAGCGCCTCGCCCAGCTCGTAGCGACCGCCGGCGAGGTAGCGCGCGACGAGCGCGAGGCCGGCGAGCAGGCCGCCCGCGAAGCCGCCGCCGGGGTCGTTGTGACCGGCGAGCAGCAGGTAGATCGAGACGAGGATGGCGGGGTGGAAGAGCAGCCGCACCACCACCTCGACCATGATCGAGCGGTTCTCGGCCGACAGCGTGCGGCCCGCCACGAGCCATGTCTGCTGGGTGCCGCCGTCGCCGCGGCTCGGCTCGGCGCCGACCTTGCGTCGCGAGCTCCAGCTGCGGCGCTCGCGGATGCCCGCCAGACGCGGCGCGGAGCCCGCACGGCTGTCCAGGAAGAGCAGGCTGGCGATGCCGGTGGCGACGACGACGAGCACGCTGATCTCGAGCATCGTGTCCCAGGCGCGGATGTCGACGAGCAGCACGTTGACGACGTTGCGCCCGTGCCCCTCCTCGTAGGCCAGCTCGGGCATGGCGAGGGAGACGGGGTCGTCGCTGCGGGCGCCCAGCACGACCACGCCGACGATCGCCATGACGATGCCGACGAGGCTGGCGATGACGAGGCGCACGGTGCGGTGCGAGGGCTTGTTGCGCTGCGCGATCTTCTTGGGCAGCCGGCGGAAGACCAGCACGAAGACCACGAGCGTGAGCGTCTCGACGAGCGCCTGGGTGAGCGCGATGTCCGGGGAGCCGTGCATCGCGAACAGGGCGACCATGCCGTAGCCGGTCACGCCGGCGAGCAGCACCGCCGTCATCCGGTGCGCGGCGCGGGCCGCCGAGACCGCGGCCACGCCCATGAGCACCGCGATGACGATCTGCGCCGGGTGGTCCCAGAGCACGACGCCCTCGGGCCAGCTGCGGGTGAAGAGCAGCGCGCCGCCGATGAGCACGATGACGCAGACGAGGATGGTGCCGAGGTAGCCGGGCAGGCCGGCCCGCTGGCCGAGCTTGGCGATCCATGCCGAGCCCTGGTCGATGCTGCGCGTGGTGGCCCAGTAGGCGCGTGCCGCATCCGGTCGGCCCGGCAGCTCGTGCGCGGCCGCCTGCAGCTTGGCGACCTTCTTCTTGGCGACGAAGAGCAGGCCGCCGAGAGCGAGGACGCCGATGGAGATGAAGAGCGCCGGCTCGAGCCCGTGCCAGAGCGCGACGTGGTAGTCGGGTGTGCCGATGTCCTCGGCGTGCTCGGCCAGCACCGGATCCAGCGACTCCGACGCGATGCCCGAGGCGAGGCTCGCGAGGACCAGCACCGCGGGCGAGACGAGGAACCACGGCGACGGACGGTGCAGCGGAGTGTCGTCGGCGCCCTCACGCGTGCGGAACGCCCCCACAGGAAGCGCGCCGTGTAGGCGACGGTGAGGATGGAGCCGAGCGCGACGCCCACGAGGGCCACCCAGCCGCGCGGCGTGTCCGCCTCGAGCAGCGTCGTGAACACCGCCTCCTTGGCCACGAAGCCGGCGAGCGGCGGCACCCCGGCCATCGAGGCGGCGGCGAGTGCGGCGATGGCCACGAGCACCGGCTGCCGGCGACCGAGCCCGGAGAGCTCGCGGATGTCGCGCGTGCCCGTGGAGTGGTCGATGATGCCCACCACGAGGAACAGCGCCGCCTTGTACAGAGCGTGAGCGAAGAGGAGCGCCAGGCCGGCGACGGCCGTGTCGGCCGTGCCGAAGCCCACCACGACCATGATGAAGCCGAGCTGGCTGACCGTTCCGTGGGCGAGGATCAGCTTGAGATCGTGCTGCCGCAGCGAGCGGTACGCGCCCATGAGCATCGTCAGCAGACCGAGGCCGATGACGATCGGGATCCACACCGGGTCCTCGGCGAAGCCGGGCGCGAGCCGGGCCACCAGATACACGCCGGCTTTCACCATCGCGGCCGCGTGCAGGTAGGCGCTCACCGGCGTCGGGGCGGCCATCGCCGCCGGCAGCCAGAAGTGGAACGGCACGAGGGCGCTCTTGCTCACCGCGCCGGCGAGCACGAGCCCGATCGCCACCGACGTGCCGACCCCGGGCGGGGTGGACTCGACGATGCCCTGCAGCGAGGTCGTGCCGGCGAAGCCCGCGAGCATGACGATGCCGACCAGCATCGCGAGTCCGCCCAGCGTCGTGACCAGCAGCGCCTGCAGCGCGGCGCCACGGCTCGAGCGCTTCTCGGTGTAGTGCCCGATGAGCAGGTAGGAGAGCACGCTCGTGATCTCCCAGAACACGAACATGACGATGACGTCGTCCGCGAGCACGAGCCCCCACATCACGCCCGCGAACAGCAGCAGGAAGGCCGCGAAGCGCCCGAGGTTCGGCTCCTCCGGTGTGAAGTACCAGGTGCAGTAGAGCAGCACGAGGGTGCCGACACCCGTCACCAGCAGGGCGAGCACCCAGGCCAGCGGGTCCATTTGGAACGCGAGCGAGATGCCGAGCTCCGGCAGCCATGCGTACGTCTCGCGCAGCTCGCCGCCGGACCGGATGAGGGGCGCCTGCGCGAGCGTCCAGGCGAAGACGCCGGCCGGCAGCAGTGCCAGGAGGGGGAAGACCTTGGGGCCGAGCTTGGCCGAAATCGCGGGGGTCACCAGTGCCAGCACACCGAACAGGGCGAGCACCAGGACCATACGCATCTCCTCCGTGTCGACGGCGCGGGGGTTGACAGGAGCCTACCGGCAGATGCATGATCCCTCGCTGGACGCCGGGTGGGCAGAGGGCCGCACGGCCGCCCCCGTCCGGGGCGACCGCGCGGCGGCGCGTCAGGGCACCGGGCGGCGCGCCGTCGTCAGCAGCGCATCGATGACCACGAAGGCGACGAGCGTCCATCCGAGCAGGGGCAGGAACAGGCCGACGGCCGCGCCGACCGCGACGACGGCGGCGAGACCCCACCACGGGGTCTGCGCGAGGGCGCCGGCGGGGGCGGGGCGGCCCATCCGCATCCGTCCACCGCTCGCCGGGCGGCGCTGCCACCACATGACGTAGCCGAAGACCACCATCGCCACGACGCCGAGCGCCGTGACGACGAGCAGGATCTGGTTCGGCAGGCCCCACATCGAGCCCTGGTGGGTGTCGATGCCCCAGCGGGCCAGCTTGGCCATGAACGGGTAGTCGGCGAAGTCGACCCGGTCGACGACCTCGAGCGTGGCGCCGTCGACCGCCACGGCATCGACCTCGGTCGGGAAGGAGCGCTGGATCTCGGTGACGGTCCACGCCGAGGCGGCATCGGCCGGCGGTTTGATCTCGACGAGTCCGCTGTTCACGTTGACCGTCTGCGCGACGGCGAGCACGTCGTCGAACGTGCCGAGGTCGTCCACGCCCGCCGCGGCCTGCGCGGCGCCGTGGTGACCAGCGTGGGGATCGGCGGCGCCCGCATCCGCCGCCCCCAGCGCCGTGGAGACCGACGGCGTCTGCCAGCTCAGCGCCGCGCGCAGCCCCGTGACGTTCTCGCCGGCGAACTGCGACCACGTGATGCCCGTGGCGCTGAGGAACAGCGCGCCCAGCAGCAACCAGACGCCGGTCGAAGCGTGCCACGAGAACGTGCGCCGATAACCCGTCGTGCCGGGCTCGGGCCGCAGCAGCTCCTTGCGCCGCCGCGCCGTGCGGAAGCGGATCACCCACAGCGCGAGGCCCGCGAGGGCCACCACGCCGAGCCAGCTGGCGGCGAGCTCGCTGTAGAACCGCCCGACGTCGCCGAGCCCGAGGCTGCGGTGGAAGTCGCTGACGGCATGGCGGATGGGCATGGCCCCGCTGGTGCCGTACACCGGCAGGTCGCCGCGGACCTCGGCCGTGCCGGGGTCGACGAAGATCGCGCGGGTGACGCTCTCGCCGAGCCCCTCCCCCGTGAACATGACGCGCGTCGTGTCGCCGGGCTCCGGCGCGGGGCGCACGGCGACGAGCTCGCCGTCGTCGCCGACGACCTCCTCCGCCGCCTCGATCTGCTCCGCCAACGGCACGGTCGCGGTCGTGACCGGGGCCTTCAGCTCGTCCGCGTAGACGATGGGCTCGAGGGACGGGGTGATCGCGTAGGCGGCACCGCTCAGGGCCGCGACCAGGATGAACGGGCCGACCAGCAGGCCGGCGAGGAAGTGCAGGCGCAGCAGCAGCGGGGCGAGCCAGCGCTGGCGCCGCACGACGGGTCGCTCCAGCGTCGCGGTCATCGGGCGGCCCGCTGCGCGCGGCGGGTGGCGATCGTCGCGACGAGCACGCCGACCGCGCCGACGACGAGGCCGGCGATGCCCACGCCGCGGGCGGTGGCGTCGATGCCGGCCTCGGCGGCCGTCGGCGCCTCCGGCTCCGCGCTCGTGAGCGCCAGCGTCGGGGCGGGGTGGTCGGCGTCCGAGCCGTCCCAGGCGTAGCCGCCCTCGACGCAGGTCTGGCTCGCCGGCATGACGAGCTCGTCGACGCCCTCGGGCAGGTAGGCCTGCACGTCGAAGGTGTCGCGGATGCCGTCCGCGAGCGGCTCGTCGGCGGTGTAGGTGACGGTCGTGCCGTCGGCGTCGGTCTCGGCGGCGATCTGCCAGCCGGCCTTCGCGGTGGGGACGACGCCGCTCATCGGCGCCGGCAGGTCGATCGCCACCGACGTCGTCGGCGAGCCGTCGCAGGCGTGACCGAGCGAGAAGGTGATGACGCTGACGGTGCCGGGCGCCGTGGAGGTCGCGGAGGCGACCCCGACGTGGGCGGAGGCGGCGGTCGGCGCCGCGAGGGCGAGGGTGAGGCCGGCGGCGCCGGCGAGCAGGGTGGTGAGCGTGGCGCGAGAGCGCATGGTGGTCCTTCGGATGGGGCCGGGGCGGTGCCCGGACGCGCGTCGATGAGGCGCGCCGCGACCCGATCGGGCGCGGCGGCGGACCGCCGGCGGGCGCGTGCGGCCGGGGCCGAGGTCGGGCGGGCTCGAAGCGATCGAGCCAGCCCGACTCGGCCGGGAGCCGGGTGCGCGGGCTAGCGGGCGGACGCGGCCGACGGCGGGCCGCGCCGGGCCTCGACCGCGGCGGCGAGCAGTGCCACGAGCGGATGCGGGGACGCCGTCGCCGCGTGCGCGCGCACGGGTGCGGGGCGCAGCACGGGCTGCCGCAGGAGCGACAGCGCGAGGGCGATGCGGCGGGCGAGCGCGGGGGCGACCGCGGCGAGGGCGCGACGCAGGGCGCCGGCGCCGAGGCGCATCGAGGCGACGGTCACGAGACCGGCGGCCACGTGCGCCCAGAGCATGCCCTCGTGGTGCCCGGCCGTGCCCGCGACGATGCCGGCGACGGCGTGGTGCGCGGCCGCGCCCGCGGGGATGCCGGCGACGGCGTGGTGCGCGTGGCCGACCGTGTCGCCGGTGAGCGTCGCCCCGTCGCCGGTGGCGGTGAACGCGGCGTGCAGCAGCAGCTGGGTGGCGCCCACCGAGGCGAGCAGCCAGGGCACGGTCACCCGGCGACCGGCGAGCGCGAAGCTCAGCAGCACGCTGAGCGCGAAGACCAGGGCGAGCACCAGCGGCGCCGGGAACGCGCCGCCGCCGACCGAGTGCGCGGCCGCGGTGAGCAGGGTGCCGACGCCCGCGGACAGCACGGCGCGCGCCATGCGCTCCTGCCGCATCCGCATCCGTGGTCCTCCGCCCGCGCCGCCCGCGGCGCACCGGATCAGCGTACGCGACGGGCGGGGCGCGTCCGATCGCGCTGGGGGCGGTGCGTCCGCTCTGGCGCGGTGCGTCCGCTCTGGCGTGGTGCGGCGCGGCCTGCTCGCGGACGGCGCTGCCCGCTCGGACGGCAGCAGCGCACCTGCTCGCGCGGCGCGGCCTGCCGCCCCGCATGACTCAGCATCGAGGCGACATGTCAGCCCCGCGCGCGGCACTGACTTATCGCCGCGATGCTGATTCGCACGAGTCGGGCCGAGTGGATCGGGGCGGGAAACGGCATCGCGGCGCGGCGCACACGCTCGGGCAGCGGCGCACCCGCTCGCGCGGCGCGGCCCGCGCCCGCACCCACGCCCGCGCCCGCGCCCGACTCAGCATCGAGGCGACATGTCAGCCCCGCGCGCGGCACTGACTTGTCGCCGCGACGCTGATTCGCACGAGTCGGGCCAAGCGGATCGGGGGGATACGGATGCGGATGCGTCATCGCAACTCAGCGCCCGGGCGACCGATCGGCTCAGCGGCGACGCGGCGACGCGGCGACGCGGGCGGCGGCAGCACCCGGCGAGGCTCCGCCCGCTGCGCTGTGCCGCCGAGTCGCACGCGGACCACCCGCTCCGTGACTCAGCACCGTGGCGACGTCTCGGCCCCGTACACCGGACTGAGACGTCGTCACGATGCTGAGTCGCACGAGCCGGGCCGGGCGCTCATCCGCGATCGGCGTCATCGTGCGGTCCGTGGAGGTCGAGGCCCGCGCCGTCACCGGTAGCCTCGACGACCCCGGCCGGGGCTGCGGTCATAGGAACGACCAGGCCTGCGCTCGCGCCCGCGAGACCGCCCGGGGCCGCGCCCGCGAGACCGCCCGGGGCTGCGATCAGGAGAGCGCCCAAGCCCGCGCCCGCGTCTGCGAGCCCGCCCGGGGCTGCGATCACGAGAGCGACCAGGCCCGCACCCGCGAGCACCCGCGAAGCGCAGCAGGTCCGCCCGCGAGCAGGCTCAGCGGCTGAGCTCGGGCACCGTGCGCGGGCGCACCACCACCCAGAGCAGCACGATCGCCACCGACACGGCGCAGATCATGACCAGGCCCATCGGCAGCGCCGAGGAGATGCCGAGCAGCCCGACCAGCGGCGAGAGCAGCCCGGCCAGGCCCATGTTGAGCGCGCCCAGCAGCGAGGCCGCCGTGCCCGCCTCCTTGCCGTGGTGCGCGAGGGCGAGCACCTGGATGCAGGGCATCGACAGGCCGAACGCGAAGATGAAGAACCACAGCGGCACGAGCACCCCGAACAGGCCGGCATCGAGCTGCGAGAGCACGATGATGCCCCCGGCGGCGAGGAAGCCGAGCGTGGTCGAGCAGGCGAGGATCCACTGCGGCGCGAGCACGCGGGTGATGCGCGAGGCGATCTGCACGCCGCCGACGACGCCGATCGAGTTGACGGCGAAGAGCAGGCCGTACTGCTGCGCGTCGAGGCCGAAGACGTCCTGGAACAGGAACGACGAGGCCGAGAGGTAGACGAACAGCCCGCTGAACATCATGCCGCCCATGAGCGCCACGCCCACGAACACGCGGTCGGAGAAGAGCGACCGGTAGCGCTCGCCCAGCGACGAGTGGCCGGCCTCGTGGCGGCGCTCCGGCGGCAGGGTCTCGCGGATGAAGAGCACCGCGGCCAGCAGCACCAGTGCGCCGTAGCCGGCCAGGAAGCCGAAGATGCCCTGCCACTCCATGACCAGCAGCAGCTGCGAGCCGATGAGCGGGGCGAGGATGGGTGCGAGGCCGTTGACGAGGGCCAGGCGCGAGAGCATGAGGACGAGCGGACGCCCGCCGAAGAGATCGCGCACGGTCGCCATCGCGACCACGCCGCCGGCCGCGGCGCCGATGCCCTGCAGCACGCGGAACGCGGTGAGCAGTTCGATGGTGGGCGCGAGCGCCACGGCGATGCTCGCCGTGATGTGCACGGCGGTGGCGATGATGAGCGGCATGCGGCGGCCCACCTTGTCGCTCCACGGCCCCATGACGAGCTGACCGACCGCGAAGCCGATCAGCGTGGCGGTGAGGGTCAGCTGCACCGCGGCCTCGGTGGCGCCGAAGTCCTCGGCGAGGTGCGGGAACGCGGGCAGGTACAGGTCGATCGTGAACGGCCCGAGTGCGGTGAGCGCGCCGAGCACCAGCACGTAGGTGAGGCGCTGGCGGCGGGTGAGCGAGTCTCCGGGATGGACGACGGTGGTCACGGGGAGGGTTCCTGTTCCTGCGCGCGGCATCGCGCGGGCTGTGGGTGGGGGATGGTCGATGACGTCGGACGACGTCGCTCCAGCGTAACCCCGACCAGTGGATGATTTTGCAGGTTGCGCAAGGATCGCGGTCGCCGGACGAGCGGATGCGCCAGACTGCCGCCATGACCGAGCCCGCTCCCCTCCGGTCGCCCTCGGCGACGCCGCCATCCGCCTCGCCGACTCCTCCGATGCCGCGGCGCTCGCGGCGCTGCGCTGGGCGTGGAGTGCGACGCCCGAGGATCGCGATCCCGACCGCCTCGCCCGCGACTTCGTGGCCTTCATGAGCAGCACCGCGGATTCGCACCGCTGCGTGGTCGCCGAGCGCGACGGCGCACTCGTGGCCATGGCGTGGGTGGCGTTCACCGCGAGACCGCCGATCATCGGCACGACCGGGCGCCGCTCCGCCGACCTCCAGAGCGTCTTCGTGCGGCCGGAGCACCGCGGCGCCGGCCTCGGCGTGCGCCTGGTGCAGGCCGCCATCGAGCTGGCGCGAGCCGAGGGCGCCGAGCACCTGACCGTGCACGCGACGCCGGATGCGGCGGCGTTCTACGAGCGCTTCGGCTTCGAGCCCGGCCCGACGATCGCGCAGCTCGACCTCCAGGGCTGAGCTGCGCGACCGCGTCAGGGGTTACAGCGTCAGCGAGCCGTCCGCGCTCGTGACGACCTCGCCGCCGGCCAGCCGCGCGGAGAAGGCGGATGCGCCGTCGGACGTGATCTGCACCGCGCCGTCGGCGGAGCGCACGACGCGGAAGACCGCCTCCGTCCGCTCCGGCGTCGTCACCGTCAGCTCGGTCGACCCCTCGCCGCTCGGGAACAGCCGCAGCTCGAGGCCGTCGAGGTAGTCGTAGTCGGGGCGGTCGACGCGGGCGCCGAGCGGCAGCACCGCACCCTCGCGCACGTAGAGCGGCACGGTGTCGAAACCGTGCGTCTCGCGGCGCCAGCGACCGCCTTCGACGACCTCGCCGGTCCACCAGTCGGTCCAGCGTCCGTCCGGCAGATAGAGCTCGACCTCGCCGTCGGCCGACATGACCGGCGCGACCAGCAGGTCCGGGCCGAGCAGGTACTGGCGGTCGAGGTAGGCCACCGCGGGGTCGCCGGGGAAGGCGAGCTGCATCGGGCGCATGATCGGCGTGCCCGTGCGGTGCGCCTCGAGCCCGGCGGCGTGCAGGTACGGCATGAGCTGGTGCTTGAGCTGCGTGAACCGCCGGGTGACGGAGACGGCCGACTGCGGGTCGGCCTCGTCGCGGCCCTCGCGCTCGTCGAAGAGCCACGGCACCCGGTAGTTCTGGCTCGCGTGCAGGCGGGTGTGGCTCGAGAGCAGGCCGAAGACCAGCCAGCGCTTGAAGACGCCGGGGTCGGGCAGTCCCTCGAAGCCGCCGATGTCGTGGCTCCAGTAGCCGAAGCCGCTGAGGGCCAGCGAGAGGCCGCCGCGCAGGGTCTCGGCGAGCGACTCGTAGCTCGACGTGTTGTCGCCGCCCCAGTGCACCGGCATGGTCTGCCCGCCGGCGGTCGCGGAGCGCGCGAAGACGATGGCCTCGCCCTCGCCCTGCAGCTCCTCGAGCACCTCGAAGACGGCCTCGTTGTAGCGCTGGGTGTAGAGGTTGTGCATGCGCTCGGGGCTCGAGCCGTCGAAGTAGTCGACCTCGAGCGGGATGCGCTCGCCGAAGTCGGTCTTGAACGCGTCGACGCCCTGCGCGATGAGCCTGCGCAGGTACCCCTGGTACCAGGCCGTCGCCTCGGGGTTCGTGAAGTCGACCAGCGCCATGCCCGACTGCCAGAGGTCCCATTGCCAGACGGAGCCGTCGGGCCGCTTGACGAAGTAGCCGGCCGCCTTGCCCTCGTCGAACAGCGGCGAGCGCTGGCCGATGTAGGGGTTGATCCAGACGCAGACGCGGAGGTCCCTGTCGTGCAGGCGGGCGAGCATGCCGTCGGGGTCCGGGAACACCCGCGGGTCCCATTCGAAGTCGCACCAGTTGAATTCGCGCATCCAGAAGCAGTCGAAGTGGAAGACGCTGAGCGGCAGCTCGCGCTCGGCCATGCCGTCGATGAACGAGTTGATGGTGGTCTCGTCGTAGTCGGTCGTGAAGCTCGTCGAGAGCCAGAGACCGTACGACCAGGCCGGCAGCCGCGCCGGGCGGCCGGTGAGGGCGGTGTAGCGCTCGAGCACGCCGGCCGGGGTGCCGCCGCCGACCACGTAGTACTCGAGGCTCTCGCCCGCGACCGAGAACTGCACGCGCTCGACCGCCTCCGAGCCGATCTCGTACGAGACGTGGCCCGGGTGGTTCACCAGCACGCCGTAGCCGCGATTGGAGAGGTGGAACGGCACGTTCTTGTAGGCCTGCTCGCTGCTGGTCCCGCCGTCGGCGTTCCAGATGTCGACGACCTGGCCGTTCTTGACCAGCGGCCCGAAGCGCTCGCCGAGTCCGTAGACGAGCTCGCCGACGCCGAGCGCCAGCTGCTCGTGCAGGTAGTGGCGGGAGTGCTGCCGTGCCGTGCCGCCGCGGGCGTTGCCGACGGGCGCGCCGTCGACCTGCGCGTTCTCGGCGAGGGTCATGTAGCCGAGCGACTTCTCGCCGCTCGAGGTGAGCACGCGACCGGTGGCGGTCTCGGTGAAGACCAGGCTCCACGGGGCCCCGCGGGTGATCGTCGCGGTGACCTCGCCGCTGACCAGCGTGGCGCCCGCATCCGTCACGGTGACCTCGCCGTGGCCGTCCTCGGCGCCGATCAGGTCGAAGCCGACCTCATCCGCTCCACCGCGGTGGTGCTCGACGCGCACCCCGATGACGCCGGGCAGCGGCGCGTGCAGCGTGACCGTGAGGACCGGCCGGTTGAGGGTGTCGCCGCGGCGCTCGATGACCTTGGTGGGCACGGTGGCCACGATGGTGCGGCCTTGCTGCTCGAGGTCGTGCGTCTCGCGGCCGTACAGCGCGTCGACGCCCGGCCTGAGCTGCCAGAAACCGTCGGTGAACTTCATTACTTGACTGCTCCTGCGGTGATGCCCCGGGTGAGGGTGCGTTGGAAGATGAGGAAGAAGACGAGGGTGGGGATGAGGCCCAGCAGCGCCGAGGCGCTGGTGGTCGTGACGTCCATGAGCCGGTCGCCCTGCAGCACGCTGATCGCGACCGGCACGGTCTGGTTCGCGTTGCTGATGAGGAAGGTCAGCGGGATGAGGAATTCGTTCCACGTCCAGATGAAGAAGAAGACCATGAGCACGCCGAGCGTCGGCCGGCTGATCGGCACGATGACCCGCCAGAGGATGCGCCAGCGGCCGGCGCCGTCGAGCGCGGCGGCCTCGAGCACCTCCTTGGGGAAGGTGCCGAAGACGGATGCGAGCAGGTAGGTGCCGAAGGCGCTCTGGATCACGACGAAGGTGATGATGACCGCCCACACGTTGTCGTACAGGCCGACCGCGCGGAAGATCGAGTACAGCGGGTAGAGCAGCACCTCCTGCGGCAGCATGTTCGCCAGCAGGAAGACGAGGATGAGCGGCACACGGCCCTTGACGCGCCCGATGCCGAGCGCGAAGGCGTTCATCACCGAGACGACGACCGCGAGGATTGCGACGACGCCGCTGATGAAGAAGCTGTTCCAGAGCTTCTCGGGGAAGTCGACGCGGTTCCAGAAGTTGACGATGCCGTCGACGTAGAGGCCGGTGGGCAGCGTCAGCGGACCGCCGTTCGCGTAGTCCCCGGGGCTCTTGAACGAGTTGATGAGGATGACGGCGAACGGGAACACGATCATCACCGCGATGACGACCGCGAAGGCGAGCACGATCCAGTCGCCGACGGTGCGCTTGCGCCCGCGGGGCTTGGCCGCCCTGGGGCGGTCGACGATGGCGGTCACAGCTGCGCCTCCTTGCGCTCGGAGCGGTTCTGCGCCCACACGAAGACGATCGAGACGATCACGATGACGACGGTGAGCGCCGTCGCGATGGCGGCGCCGTAGCCGACCTGCTGGCTCTGGAAGAACTGCTGGTACGAGTAGTAGCTCGGCACGATGGTGGCGTTGTTCGGTCCGCCGCCGGTGAGGGCGTAGACGGGACCGAAGACCTTGAGCGCCGCGATGGTGCAGGTCAGGGCGACCACGAACACCTCGGGACGGATCATCGGCAGGGTGATGGCGCGGAAGCGGTGGAACCAGCCGGCGCCGTCGAGCTCGGCGGCCTCGTAGAGCTCCGGGTCGACGCGCTGGAGCGCTGCCATAAAGATGACGACGGGGTAGCCGATCTGGATCCAGACGAGCACGACCATGATGCTGAGCAGCGCCGTGTCGGGGTTGCCGAGCCAGTTGCCGGCGAGCGAGCCGAGGCCGACGGCCTCGAGGATCGTGTTGAGCGCGCCGTTCTCGGGGCGCAGGATCCAGCCGATCACGATGGCGGCGACGACCGACGGCAGGATCTGCGGCAGGTAGTACGTGGCGCGCAGGAAGCTGGCGAGCCTGCCGCCGAACTTGCGGCCGACGACGTCGAAGAGCGCTGCCGCGAGCACCAGGCCCAGCAGCGTCGGCACGACCACCATGGCGATGACCATGCCGATGCTGTTGCGGAACGACATCCAGAAGCGCTCGTCCTCGAAGAGGCGGGTCCAGTTGTCGAGGCCGATCCACCGCGGGGCGATGATGCCGCGGTACTCGGTGAAGCTGAGGTACACGTTCCACACCAGCGGCACCAGGACGATGACCGTGATGAGCGCGAGGCCGGGCAGCAGGTACCACCAGTAGCTGCGTCCGCTGGCGAACGGCATGACGCCGCCGCCGGAGCGGGGCCGCCGACGGCGTACCGGCGTGGCCGGCGCCTCGGAGGCGGGTGGGGTGATCGTGGTCACGGGGGTCCTCCCGGTGGAGGGCCCGGCCGTCGATGGCGGCCGGGCCCGGTGGGGTTACTGCTGGGCGACGGCCGGCAGGCCGGCCTCGTAGTCGGCGCCGATCTGCTGGTTCATGGCGGCCGGGTCGAGCGTGCCGTTCACGAGGCCCTGCAGACCCGCGTTGAGCTCGTCGTAGAAGGTGGGCGTGGGCCAGTCCGGGTAGAAGGCCAGGCCGTCCCGCTCGAGGAGCGTGTTGAAGTTCGTGATGAGCTCCTGGCTCTTCGCGTCGGTGATCTCCGAGGCATCGGCGGCGACGGGGACGCCGCCGTTGTTGCCGATCAGCGCCTGGATCTCGGGGCGCAGCGTGATCTCGATGAACTGGTAGGCGAGGTCCTTGTCACCGGCGCGCGCCGGGACGACCCAGAGGTTGCCGCCGGACCCCGGCGCCATGTCGCTGCCCGGGTAGAGGAAGGTCGACCAGTTCGCATCCATCTCGTCGATGAAGCGGCCGTACCACCAGCTGCCCGAGTAGAACATCGGGTAGGTGCCGTTGATGAAGCCGGTGCCGGCGTCCTCGGCCGCGAGGCCGGTGGCGTCGCTGGAGATGTAGCCGGCGTCGACCCAGTCCGCGACGGTCTGCGTCGCGGCGGTGATCTCAGCGCCCTCGAAGTCGACCGGGGCGGTGTAGGTCTGGTACGCGTCGACCCACTCGCGGTCGGCCTCGGCGAGGGCGAGCTGGTACCAGAGCTGGCCGAGCGGGTACTCGGCGGCGGCCTCGGCGAGCGGGGTGACGCCCGCATCCGCGAAGGCCTGCATGGCGGTCTCGAGCTCGTCCACCGACGTCGGCACCGCGATGCCGTACTCCTCGAACATGTCGACGTTGTAGTAGAACTGCACGTACTCGCCGTAGTTGGGGATGCCGTACCACGAGCCCGAGCCCATGACGCCGTTCCCGTCGTAGCGCGAGGTGGTGGCGACGGAGTCGGCCAGCTTCTCGTCCCAGCCGTACTCGGCGACCGCGTCGTCGAGCGGCTCGAGCAGGCCCTGGCTCGCGAGCAGGCCCGCGGTGGCGTTGCCCTTGTTGTACTCGAGCAGGTCGGGCGCCTCGTCGGAGTTGAGCGCCTGGCTGGCGGTCTGGCGGATCTGCTCGAAGGAGCGCTCCTCGAAGTCGACCGTGGCTCCGGTCTCCTCCTCGAAGATCTCGATCGCGCGGTTCCAGGCGATGCCCATCGCCGAGTTCTCGCCCTCGTAGTGCCAGAGCGTCAGGGTGTCGTCCGACTCCTGCTCGCCGGGCGCGCAGCCCGTGAGCAGGCCGGCGCCGACGGCGAGGACGCCGAGAGCGGATGCGGTGCGTCGCAGGGACATGGTGTCTACCTCCTTGTAGGTGGGCCAGCGGCCCGAGCATCGCGCGAAGCTATCGAAGCGCTTCGACGATGCCGCTGTGGATGGGTCGTTCTCCGGTGGGGTCTAGGGGGCGGGGATGAGCGAGCCGCGGTCCTCGAACCGCGGCTCGAGGAGCGTGACGTCCGGCGCCGGACGCCCGTCCACGGCGGCGAACACGGCCTCGACCGCGCGCCGGCACATGTCCTCGAGCGGCAGGGTGATGCCGCTGAGGGGGATCTCGAGCCGCGACGGGTCGTAGCTCGCGGCGGCCGCGAACAGGGAGACCTGCCCCGGCACGTCGACCCCGAGCTCGAGCAGGCGGCGCTCCGCCTCCTCGACCACGGGCTCGTTGCAGTGGAACAGCACCGCGGTCAGCTGCGGCGCCTCGGCGAGCAGCTCGTCGACCGCGCTGCGGCCGGCACCGCGCTCGAGGCCGGCCCAGCGGCGCACGATGCGCACGCCCTTGGCGGCGGCCTCGCGCTCGAGCGCCTGGTCGAAGCGCTCTATGAAGCCGGTCTGGCGCTCGAGGTAGCTCGGCGGGTGCCCGATCATGCCCACGACGCGATGCCCGAGGTCGGCGATGCGGTCGACCGCCTCGCGCGCCGCGGCGGCGAAGTCGAGGTCGACGCAGGCGATGTCGTCGACGTCGCCGGGCACGCCGATGAAGGCGGCCGGCAGGGCCAGGTCGCGCACGATCGGCAGGCGCTCGTCGCCCGTGGCGACGCCCATCATCACCACGCCGTCGACGAGCGAGCTCGAGCCGACGCGTCGGATGCCGCTGACCTCGTCGTCGGTGGCGAGCAGCAGCACGTCGTAGTCGTGCGCGCGCGAGGCGGCGACCACCGCGCTGACGAAGCGCATGTGCGTCGGCAGATGGCCGTCCTGACGCAGCGGCGCGCTGAGCGCCAGGATGTTCGTGCGGGCCCCGGCCAGCATCCGCGCCGCCGCGTGCGGCCGGTAGTCGAGGTCGGCGATCGCGCGGTCGATGCGGGTGCGGGTCGTCGCGGAGATCGAGCGCTTGCCGGAGAGGGCGTACGAGACGGTGCTGATCGACACGCCGGCCGCCTTGGCGACATCGTGGATCGTGACCATCGGGGACTCCATCGTCGAAACGCTTCTACACTGAACGAGCAGTGACGTTACGCCCTGTCGAAGCGCTTCGCAAGACCGAGCCGCATCGCATCGCCGCCGTCGCTGCGACGCCGGCTCCGACGAACCCCGCCACGGGCACGTCAGCCCTCCGCGGCCGTCGCGGCATCGTTCACTTGATCCCCGTGGAAGCGATCCCCTGCACGAACTGCCGCTGGAATGCCAGGAACACCACGAGCAGCGGCAGCACCGTGATGGTCGCGATCGCCATGACCGCGCCGTAGGGCGAGCTGAATGCCGGGTTGTTGGTCAGCGTCGAGAGCGCCACCGGCACCGTGAGGTTCTCGTTGCCCTGCAGCACGACGAGCGGCCAGAGGAAGTCGTTCCACCGCGTCATGAAGCCCAGGATCACGAGCACGCCGACGAGCGGACCGCAGGACGGTAGCACGACGCGGAAGAAGGTCGCGAACTCCCCCGCGCCGTCGAGCCGTGCGGCCTCCATGAGCGCGTCGGGCACGCCGAGCAGGAACTGCCGGGCGATGAAGATGCCCACCACGTCGAAGAGCGTCGGCAGGATCACCGCCCAGGGCGAATCGACGAGCCCGATGCGCGCCACCACGAGGAAGCTCGGCACGAGGGTCACCTGGATCGGGATCATGATCGTCACCAGGAACGCCGCGTAGAGCACCCCGCGCCCGCGGAAGCGGTACTTCGCCAGCGCGTAGCCGGCCATGAGCGAGACGACCACGCTCAGCGCCGTGCCGACCGAGGCGATCAGCACCGAGTTGCCCAGCCAGCGCCACACGGGCTGCTGCGCGAACACCTCCGTGTAGTTGTCGAGCGTCGGCGCCTCCGGCAGCAGGTAGAAGCTGCCGCTCTGCGACTGGCCGCCCGGCGTGAGCGCCGAGACGAGCATCCAGTACAGCGGGAACACCATGAGCACGGCCAGCGCCGCCATCGCCGCGACGAGCAGCCAGCGCGCCGGACGCGGCCGGCGCCGCCGCCGAGAGGACGTGGACGAGCGGATGGGGGCGGTCGCGGTCACAGCATCTCCTCGGCCTTGCGGTTGGCGCGCTGCCGCAGCAGCGTGAAGACGAGCAGGATGGCGACGAGCACGAGCCCGAGGGCCGCCGCGTACCCCATCCGGGCGTCCACGAACGCCGAGCGGAACACGTACTGGATGAGCACGGTCGTCGAGAAGCCAGGCCCGCCGCCGGTCATCACGTAGATGACGTCGAAGGCCTGCAGCGAGAACACGACGTTGAGGATCAGCAGGATCGAGGTGGTCGGCCGCAGCATCGGCCAGCTGATCGTGCGGAAGCGCGCCCAGCGGCTGGCGCCGTCGATCGCGGCAGCCTCCTTGAGCTCGCTCGGGATCGACTGCAGCGCGCCCAGGTAGATGACCATGCAGAATCCGATCCGGGTCCAGACCACCACGATCACGAGGGTGGCCATCGCCCAGCCGGGCGCGGTCAGCCAGGGCAGCCGACCGAGGCCGAGCGCCTCGAGCAGGTTGTTGGCCACGCCGTAGTCGCCGTTGAAGATCCACGACATGATCACGCCGACCACGACGCCCGCGGCGACCATGGGGACGAAGAACAGCGCGCGGAACACCGAACGACCGGGCAGCGGCCGGTTCAGCGCGATCGCCAGTGCGAGGCCGATCGCCATCGAGGTGGGCACCGTGCCGACCGTGAACACGAGCGTGTTCATGAGGGCGGTGCCGATGAGCGGATCGGAGGTCATGCTGGCGAAGTTGCCGCCGCCGATCCACTCCCCGTCGCCGAGCGAGGCCGTGTCCTGGAAGCTCAGGCCGATCGCAATGACGATCGGGATGAGCGAGAACGCGAGGAACAGCAGCGCGGCCGGTCCGGCGAAGACGTAGGGCACCAGACGTCCGCCGCGGCGGCGGTCGGCTGCCCGCTCAGTTCGCAGTGACACTGCGCATCGCCTCCATCATCTGGCGCGAGGCGTCGCGCGGGCTGAGCTGACCGATCAGGCAGAGGTCGAGGTAGTCGGCGAAGACGGCGTTGAGCGAGCTGAAGTACTCGCCGCTCTGCGCCCGCACCATGGGCAGCGGGATGGTGGCGCCCTGGTCGATGAAGCGCTGCATCGTGTCGCTGTTGGCGGCGTAGCCGATGTCCTCGGCGTCGAGCGAGCTGCGCGCGGGCAGCCAGTTGCCCTCGTGGCAGAAGAACCGCATCTGCTCGCGGCTGGTGATCATGGCGACCAGCTCGGCCGCCAGCTCCGGGTGCCTGCTCGACTTCGTCACGGCCAGGGCGTTGCCGCCCAGGTCGCTCGCCTCGCCCGCGTTGCGGATCATCGGGGCCGTGCCCCACTCGCCCGGCATCTCCTCGTCGAGCTGCGCCATCGACTCGGGGTTGTTCAGCATCATGCCGATCTGCCCGGTCAGGAAGAGGTTGCGGGCCACGTCGCCGCCGCCGGTCTTGCTGAGGTTGCCGGTGCTCACCAGGCCTTCCTCGTACCAGCGCCGGCCGAAGGCGAGGGCGCCGACGGCCTCCTCCGTGTCCATCGACGGGGTCTCGCCGTCCTCGCCGAGGAAGGCGCCGCCGTTCTGGTAGACGAGCGGCATCCAGCGGTAGGCGGTCTCGGGGCCGGTCCATCCGTATCCGAAGCCGTAGCGGCCCGTCACCTTCTTCGTCTCGGTCGCGATCTCGAGGAACTCGTCCCAGGTCCAGGCGTCGGCGAGCGCGGTCGGCGGGGTCACGCCGATCCGATCCATGACGCCGCGGTTGAAGTAGGTGATGAAGTTGTCGGTGTGCTGGAAGACGCCGTAGACGCCGTCCTCCCGCGCCCCGATCGCCCAGAAGGGGTCGCTGTAGTCGCCGCGGTAGTCGTCGGGGATCGCGCCGCTGATGTCGACGAGGCTGCCGTTGGCGGCGTAGCGGCCGATCTGCTGCGGGGTGATGCGGATCACGTCGGGCGCCAGGTCGGCGGCCAGCCGGGTGATGAACCACTGGTGGAACTGCCCCGTGGTCACCTCGACGGCCACGCTCGTGCCGGGATGCTTCGCCACGAAGGCGTCGGCGATGGCCTGGTAGCTGGCGATGTCGGTGGGGATGTTCCAGGTCGACAGGCGGATGTGCTTGGTGCCGCTGGGCGGCGAGCCCGAGCAGGCGGCCAGGGCCCCGGCGATCGAGATGCCCGCGAGGGCGATGAAGCCGCGACGGCCCATGGCGGTCGCGGAGAGCGGATGGGATGCGCGCATGTCCTGCCTCTCCATTGAGGTGTGAGCGTCGGATGCGGGGCGACCGTTCGGCCGCCCCGCGTGGTGATCACGCGGTGGCGGGCCGCAGCGGTTCAGGCAGCAGCGCCGCGTGCGCCTCGAGCAGCTCGTCCGTCATCGAGCGGATGCGGTCGAGCGTCAGCAGCGCGCCGGTGAGGGGATCGAGCGCCACGGCGTGGTGCACGTGCTCGATGCTGCCCTCGAGCGCGGCCCGGACGGCGAGCGTCTGCACGTTGACGTTGGTCCGGTTGAGCGCCGCGAGCTGCGGCGGCAGCTGACCGACGGCGGTCGGCTGCACCCCGTTGGCGTCGACCAGGCACGGCACCTCGACGCAGGCGTCGTCGGGCAGGTTGCCGATCAGACCGGTATTGGGCACGTTGCCGTAGACGACCGTCGGCACGCCGGTGACGATCGCGTTGACGATGCTGGCGCCGTACTCCACGGAGGGCTTGAGATCGGCCTTGAGGCGTTCGAGCTGCTGGTCGACGTCGCCCTGCTCGTCGTGCGCGACGCAGATCTCGTAGTAGTCCCAGCGCTCGGGGATGTACTCGAGCACCGTCCCGGCGTCCTTGCGGAAGTAGGGCAGGTACTCACTGGCGTGGTGGCTCGACTCGGTCTGGAAGTAGCCGAATGCCTGCATGATCGCGGTGCGCACCTGCTCGTTGCCGCCCTCGTAGTTGCTGGCCGCGGCGGCCGCCTCGCTGTGGTCGCCGTCGTCGCCGAGCAGGTCGGCGGCAGCGATGCCCCGGCGGTGCCGCTGGCCCATCACCTCGCGCAGCCGGGGGTAGAGGTCCTCGCCGCCGCGCTGCTTGAAGTCGAGGATCCAGGCCTGGTGGTTGATGCCGGCGCACACGTACTCGACCTCGTCGTAGTCGACGCCGAGGGTGCGGGCGAGCATGCGGGTGGTGCCCTGCACGCTGTGGCAGAGGCCCACGGTGCGCAGCCCCTTGGCGTTGAGGTAGGCGGTGGCCATGGCCATCGGGTTGGCGTAGTTGATGAACTGCGCGTCCGGGCAGAGCTCGAGCGCGTCGGCGGCGATGCCCGCGTAGGCGTCGACCGAGCGCAGGAAGCGGAAGACGCCGCCCGGCCCGACCGTGTCGCCGACGGTCTGGTCGACCCCGTACCGGCGCGGGATCTCCACGTCGTGCCGGTAGGAGTCCACCCCGCCCACCTGGAACGTGATGATCACGACGTCGGCGCCGTCGAGCGCCTCCCGCCGATCGGTGGTCTCGAGCACCGTGGTGTCGAAGCCGTGGTGCGCCACCAGCTCGCGGGCGGCCTTCGCGGTGCGGGCGACCCTGCCCGCGTCGAGGTCCATGAGGTGCAGCGTCACAGAGCGCAGGGCCGGGAAGCTGACCAGGTCGCCGATGAGGCGGAACGGGAACACGAAGCCGCCGGCTCCGATGATCGTGATCTTGGGGGTGCGCGTCGTTGCCATGCGGCCACGCTAGGAATCGCGAGCGGATGCGGTCCTCCGGCTTCCGAGCGCGCCCTTCCAGGATCCTCAGGTCCTCGCCTAGGCTCGGCTGCGTGCCCGAGGACGCGCCGACGCTCCCTCACGCGCCGGCTGCCGGCGTCGTGACGGTCGAACCCGCCTTCTGGAGTCACCGCGGCCCGGCGCCGCACATGCCGAGCTCGCATCGGCACGACGACCTCGAGATCAACCTCGTGCTCCAGGGGCGGCTCGACTACGTCTTCGGCGGCGCGCCGGTGAGCGTGCACGCCGGCGAGATCGCGCTGTTCTGGGGCTGGACGGCCCACCAGCTGGTCGACGACCTGGCCGGGGAGTTCCGCTGGGTGCACATCCCGCTCGCCGAGGTGCTCGCCTGGGGCCTGCCCGACCCCGACCTCGGCGCCATGCTGCTCAACCGGCCCATCGTGGTGCCGACGAGCGCGGCGGGCCGCGACGTCGAGTCGATGATGGGCTCCTGGCAGCGCGACTTCGCCGACGAGGGCGCCGAGATCATCGCGACGCTCGAGGCCCAGGCGCTCGTCCGGCGATTGCTCCGCCACCATCGCGAGCGGCTGGATCTGCGAGCGGATGCGCCCCACGGCACCGCCGAGACGATGCAGCGGGTGGTCGGCATGGTGCGGTTCATCGTCGAGCGCTTCCGCGAGCCGATCGGCGTCGCCGAGGTCGCCGATGCCGAGCACCTCAACCCGCACTACGCCATGACGGTCTTCCGGCACGACGTCGGCAGCACGATCGTCGAGTACCTCACGCGCTGTCGTGTCGCCGAGGCGCAACGCCTCCTCATGACCACCTCGCTGACGGCCTCCGAGATCGCGCACGCCGCGGGCTTCGGTTCGCAGAGCAGCTTCTACGCGCACTTCGCCCGGGCCACGGGCAGCGCGCCGGCGGCCTACCGGGCGCGGCTGCGCTGACCGGCCGGCGTCGACGGCACCCGGTTCGGCGCGACAGGTGACGCGTCCCCGTCCGCTACCCGGTTCGGCGCGATCCTCACCGCTCGAAGCGGGCGGCGAGATCGCGACCGGCGCGCTCCAGCCAGCGCACCGCATCCGCTCGGGCTGCATCGCCCGAGCCGGCCAGCTCGGTGAGGGAGAGCGCGTCAGCGAAGCCCTCGGTGGGCGCCTCGATGGCGCCGGCGACGAGCAGGGTCGCAGCGCCCGCGTCCGAGGCGATCGAGCGGATGTAGCTGGGCACCTTGCCCACCGCGGACTGCAGGTCGAAGCGCCCCTCCCCCGTGACGACGGCCCGGGCGCCGCGCATCGCCTCCGCCGCGCCGAGCGCCTCGCCCACGGCGCCGGACCCCGGCGTCAGGTGCGCCCCCCAGGCCAGCAGGCCGTAGCCGGCGCCGCCCGCCGCGCCGGTGCCGGGAGCCTCGGCGTCCGCGTGCAGCAGCCCGGCGAAGCGCGCGAGGTTGGCGTCGAGCACGGGCACGTCCTCGGGCGTCGCGCCCTTCTGCGGCCCGAAGACCGCGGCAGCGCCGTCCGGCCCGAGCAGCGGGCTCGTCACGTCGCTGAGCACGGTGACGCCCCCGACCGGCGGCGGGCGCAGGCCCTCGAGCTCGACGCTCGCGAGCTCGGCCAGGCCGCGGTTGCCGAGGGGCACGGGCGCGCCGCGGGCGTCGAGGAAGCGAGCGCCCAGCGCCGCGAGCGCCGCCGCGCCGCCGTCGGTGGACGCGCTGCCGCCGATCGCCAGCACGAGCCGCTGCACCCCCGCGTCGAGCGCGTCGGCGATGAGCTGCCCGAAGCCGAGGCTGTGCGCGTCGTGGGGCAGCAGCGGGTCGAGCAGGGTGATGCCGCTGGCGTTCGCGAGCTCGACGACACCGGTGCCGTCCGGCAGCAGCAGCCACTCCGCCCGCAGCGTGCGACCGTCCGGGCCGGTGACGGCGAGCGGACGGCGCTCCGCGCCGGGCACCGCCGCGGCGAACGCGTCCACGCTGCCCTCGCCGCCGTCGGCCATCGGCAGCAGCACGACCTCGTCGCCGGGGCGCCCGGCGAGCCAGCCGCGCCGCAGCGCCTCCGCGGCCTCGAGGGCGCTGGCACTGCCCTTGAACGAATCGGGGGCGATGACGATCCGCGCTGAGGTCATGCCCTCAGCGTGCCATAGGCGGGGCTCGCCGAGCAGGCGGCCGCGAGGGGACGAGCGGATGCAGGCCGGCGGCCCGCATCCGCTCGCGCGGTCTCAGAGCCGGTCGAGCGCCTCGAGCAGATCGCCGAGCAGGTCGTCCACGCCCTCGATGCCGACCGAGAGGCGCACCACGTGCTCCGGCACCGCCAGCTCGGTGCCGCGCACCGAGGCGTGCGTCATCTCGTGCGGGTAGCTGATGAGCGACTCCACGCCGCCCAACGACTCGGCCAGCTGGAAGACCGAGGTCGACTCGGCGAAGCGGCGCGCGGCCTCGGGTCCGCCTGCGATGGCGAGCGAGATCATGCCGCCGAAGCGCCGCATCTGCTTGGCCGCGAGCTCGTGGCCCGGGTGCTCGGGCAGGCCCGGGTAGTAGACGCGCTCGATGGCGCGGTGCTGCGCCAGCCGCGCGGCGATCACCTCGGCGTTGTCGCTGTGGCGCTCCATGCGCACCGCGAGCGTCTTGATCGAGCGCACGGTGAGCCATGCCTCCATCGGCGCGGAGATCGCCCCGGCCGCGAACTGCACGAAGCCGGCCTTCTCGGCGATCTCGGCGTCCGAGGTCACCAGGGCGCCGCCGAGCACGTCGGAGTGCCCGCCGAGGTACTTCGTCGTCGAGTGCACCACCACGTCGGCGCCGAGCGCGAGCGGGTTCTGCAGGTACGGCGAGGCGAAGGTGTTGTCGACCACCACGACCGCGCCGGCCGCGTGGCCGATCTCGGCGAGCGCCGCGATGTCGCTGATCTTCATGAGCGGGTTGCTCGGCGTCTCGACCCAGAGCACCTTCGTGGACGGGCGGATGGCCGCGCGCACCCTCTCGAGGTCGCTGAACTCGGTCGTCTCGAGCTCGACGCCCCAGGGCGTGAACATGCGGTTCACGAGGCGGTGGGTGCCGCCGTAGACGTCGTTGCCCATCAGCACGTGGTCGCCGGGGCGCAGGATCGCGCGCAGCAGCGCATCCTCCGCCGCGAGGCCGGTCGCGAAGCTCAGCGCGTGCGAGCCGCCCTCCAGCGAGGCCAGCTGCGTCTGCAGCGAGTCGCGCGTGGGGTTGCCGCCGCGCGCGTACTCGTAGCCGCCGCGGAAGCCGCCGATGCCGTCCTGCACGAAGGTGGAGGACTGGTAGATGGGAGGGATGACCGCCCCGGTCGTCGGGTCGAAGTCCTGCCCGGCGTGGATGGCGCGGGTGGAGAAGTCCTGGGTCATGCGAGTCGCTTTCCGTTCGAGGGCCGCTCCCCGTGGGAGAGGAAGGCCAGCAGGTCGGGTCGGGTGAGCACGGAGACGGGCTTGCCGTCCTCCGTGACGAGCAGCGCGTCGGCCGAGGCCAGCGCCTCGCGGGCCTGCTCGAGCGAGGCGTTGATGCCGATGAGCGGGAACGTCGTGCCGAGGTGCTGCGAGACGGCGTCGCCCATCGCCGCCGTGCCGGTGAACACGAGGTCGAGCAGCTCGCGCTCGCTGAGCGCGCCCGCGACCTCGCCCATCACCACGGGCGGCTCGGCGCTGAGCACGAGCAGCTGCGAGACGCCGTAGCGGCCCATCGCCTCGACGGCGTCGTGCACGGTCTCGGACGGATGCACGTAGACCAGGTCCGGCACGCCCGGTGCCTTCGCGTCGAGCACGTCGCGCACCGTAACCTGCTCGCCGACCGGCGCGAAGCCGTAGGACTGCATCCAGCGGTCGTTGAAGATCTTGCCGAGGTAGCCCCGCCCGCCGTCCGGCAGCAGCACGACCACGACGTCGTCGGGTCCCAGCCCGCGCGCCGCCTCGAGCGCGCCGACCACGGCCATGCCGCTGGAGCCGCCCACGAGCAGGCCCTCCTCGCGGGCGAGCCGGCGGGTCATGGCGAAGGCCGCGGCGTCGTCGACGGCGATGATCTCATCGGGCACCGCGGGGTCGTAGGCGCCGGGCCAGAAGTCCTCGCCGACGCCCTCCACGAGGTAGGGCCGGCCGGTGCCGCCCGAGTAGACGCTGCCCTCGGGATCGACGCCGATGACCCGCACGCCGCCCGCCGAGGTCTCCTTGAGGAACCGCCCGGTGCCGCTGATGGTGCCGCCCGTGCCGACGCCGGCCACGAAGTGCGTCACGCGCCCCTCGGTGTCGCGCCAGATCTCCGGGCCGGTGCTCTCGTAGTGGCTCAGCGGCCCGTTCGGGTTCGCGTACTGGTTCGGCTTGAACGCGCCGGGGATCTCGCGCGCGAGCCGGTCGCTCACCGAGTAGTAGCTCTCGGGGCTGTCGGGGGCGACGGAGGTGGGGGTCACGACGACCTCGGCGCCGTAGGCCGTGAGCACGTTGCGCTTGTCCTCGCCCACCTTGTCGGGCACGACGAAGACGCAGCGGTAGCCGCGCTGCTGCGCGACGAGCGCCAGGCCGACCCCGGTGTTGCCGCTCGTGGGCTCGACGATCGTGCCGCCGGGCCGCAGGTGCCCTCGCGCTCGGCCGCGTCGATGATGCGGGTCGCGATGCGGTCCTTCGCACTACCGCCGGGGTTGAGGTACTCCACCTTGACGAGCACCGTGGCGGCGATGCCCTCGGTCACGCGGTTGAGCTTGACCAGCGGGGTGTCGCCGACGAGGTCGACGACGGATTCTGCGTACTGCATGGAGGATGCTCCTGTGCTGCTGATGGCTGCGGCTTCCGGGCTCCGCCACTGCGGAGGATGCGCGGTTCACGCCGCCGACGGGATGTGAGGGTCGGGGCGTCAGGAACGACAACAGCGCAGTGCGAGCACGGGTCGAGCATAGCCTTCGGAACCCCTCGGCGTCCTCTCGGAATAGGTCCCGGCCCCATGCGATTGAATGGGATGACATCCCGACACCCCACCCCACCCCATCCGGAGATCGCGAACGTGGCCAAGAGCAGCGCCGAGAACGAGAACCTGACCGTCAAGCAGCAGCGCGAGGCGCGCCGCCAGCAGAAGGTCGCCCAGCTGAAGAAGCAGCAGGCCAAGGAGCGCCGCAACCGCGTCATCGCGATCGCCACGGGCTCCGTGGCGGCCGTCGCCGTGGTGGCCGTCGTCATCGGCATCGTGGTCTCGAACGCCACCCGCGTCAACTACGACGCGAGCCTCGCGGCCGACGAGCGCGCCGCCATCACGATCGCCGGCGAGGAGACGTACGCGAACCTCACCAACATGCACATCGACGGCGGCGAGGGGCTCACCGAGTACCCGGACGGCACCGTCGACTACGCCGAGAAGTGGGGCATGGAGGTGCCCGCCGGCGGTGACCACCTCTCGGCGTGGCTCAACTGCGGCGTCTACTCCGAGCCGCAGACCCCCGAGAACGCCGTGCACGCGCTGGAGCACGGTGCCGTCTGGATCATGTACAACCCGGACGAGGTCGATGCCGCCACGGTCGAGGACCTGTACGGGCGCCAGGTGCCGTCCTCGAAGATCATCATCTCGCCGGTCGAGGACCTGCAGGCCCCGATGGCCGCCTCCGCCTGGGGCGCCGACGTGCTGCTCGACGGACCGGAGGATCCGCGCCTCGAGGAGTTCATCACGAAGTACTGGCAGTCGGGCCTCGTGCCCGAGCCGGGTGCCTCGTGCTCCGGCGCGCTCGAGGGCCCGGGACGCGTCGCCTGATGACCCCGCGGGTCGATCCCGAGTCGCTCAGCGACGCCGAACTCGACGCCGCGATCGACGAGGGAGCCGCCGGTCGATCCGACCGGCGGCTCCGCCGCGTCATCGCCGTGGCGGTGGTCGGGGTGCTGCTCTTCGCCGGCGGTCTGCTGCTGGGCCGGGTGAGCCTGCCGCAGCAGATCTCCGTGCCCGGTGACACCAGCGCCGAGGCCGGCTTCGCCCGCGACATGCAGGAGCACCACGCGCAGGCCGTCGAGATGGCGCAGCTCGTCTACGACCGCAGCGACGACGAGGGCATCAGGCTGCTGGCCTACGACATCCTGACCGGCCAGACCCAGCAGATGGGCCAGATGTACGCCTGGCTCGACACCTGGGGGCTGCAGCAGGCGCCGTCCGAGCCCTCCATGACCTGGATGAGCCGGCCCACGCGCGATGGTTCGATGGGCGACCACGGCCACAGCACGGCCGCCGACGAGCCGATGCCCGGCCTCGCGACCTTCACGCAGATGCAGGCGCTGCGCGACGCGACCGGGGTCGACGCCGAGGTCCTCTTCCTGCAGCTCATGACCGCGCATCACGTCGGCGGCATCGAGATGGCGCAAGCGATCCTGGAGCGCTCCGATCAGCGCGAGGTGGTCACGCTGGCCAGCCAGATGATCCGAACGCAGGAGGGCGACCTCGCTGCGATGCGCGACCTGCTCGATCAGCGCGGGGTTAGGGTCGAACCCTCGGTCTCCTGACCGCACGCGAGAGGGGCCGGATGCAGTGCATCCGGCCCCTCCGCCGTTCCCGGCGTCAGCCCTTCGTCGAGCCGGCCAGCAGGCCGCGCACGAAGTAGCGCTGCAGACCGAAGAACACCAGCAGCGGCACGATCAGCGAGACGAAGGCGCCCGCGGTGAGCAGGTGCCAGTCGCTGCCCCGGCTGCCCGAGAGCTCGGCGAGGCGCTGCGTGAGCGGCGCGACGTCGACCGTGCCGCCCGAGAAGACGAGCGCCACCAGCAGGTCGTTCCACACCCAGAGGAACTGGAAGATGCCGATGCTCGCGATCGCCGGCAGGGAGAGGGGGATGATGATGCGGGTGAAGATCTGCGTGTGGCTCGCGCCGTCCACCCGCGCCGCCTCGATCACATCGCCCGGGATCTCCGAGATGAAGTTGTGCAGCAGGAAGGTCGCCAGCGGCAGGCCGAAGATCGCGTGCGCGATCCAGACGCCGATGAACGAGCCGTTGATGCCCATGTTCGTGAAGATCTGCAGCAGCGGGATGAGCGCCATCTGCAGCGGCACGATCTGCAGCGCGAACACCGTCACGAACAGCGGACCGGACCCCCTGAACGGGATCCACGCGAAGGCGTACGCCGCCATGAGCGCCAGGGCGAGCGGGATGAGCGTGCCCGGGATGGCGATCACGAGCGAGTTCACGAAGTACGAGCCGAGGCTCGCGGAGCTCGCGCCCTGCGAGAACAGCACCGATCCGTAGTTCTCGAGCGTGAACGCGGGGTTGGCGAAGATCGTCCACCATCCGCTCGAGTTCACCTCCGACTCGGGGCGGAACGAGCTGATCAGCAGGCCGAAGGTGGGTAGCGTCCACACCACGGCGATGACGATCGCTGCGGTCGTCGCCCACCTGCTCGTGAGCTTCTGCTTCACCCGCCCCGTCTTCGTGCGCGGCTTGGCGTCGACGGTCGTCTCACGGGCGGCGCGACGGGAGACGTTCGGCACGGTCGTGGCCATCAGCGCACCTCCTTCTGCTTGCGCATGACGCGCACGTTGTAGATGACGATCGGCAGCACCATGACGAAGAGCACGAGCGCGAGCGCGGCGCCCTGCCCGGGCTCGCCGAGCCGGAACGCCTGCGAATACATCTCGTTCGCCACGACGCTGGTCTCGTACTGACCGCCGGTCATCGTGCGCACGATGTCGAAGACCTTGAGGGTCGCGATGGTGATCGTCGTCACGACGACGACGAGCGACGAGCGGATGCCGGGCACGGTCACGTTCCAGAAGATCTTCCAGGCACCGGCGCCGTCGAGACGGGCCGCCTCGACGATCTCCGGCGGCACGCCCTTGATCGCGGCCGAGAGCACGACCATGGCGAATCCGGTCTGGATCCAGATCATGACGACGATGAGGAAGAGCGTGTTCCAGGGCGAGTTGATGAGGAACTGCTGCGGCTCGGCGCCCGTCCAGACCAGGATCTGGTTGAGCAGGCCGATCTGCTCGTAGCCGGGCGAGCGGTACTCGTAGACGAATCGCCAGATGATGCCGGCGCCCACGAACGAGATCGCCATCGGCAGGAACACGAGCGACTTGAGGATCTTCTCGCCGTGCGACTTGTCGATGAAGACGGCGTAGGCCAGGCCGATCGCCGTCGAGAGCGTCGGCACGAGCACCACCCAGACGACCGTGTTGAGCAGCGTCGTGAGGATGGTGGACTGCGTGAACATCCAGACGAAGTTCTGCAGGCCGATGAAGGTGCCGCGCCCGTCGGTGAAGGCGGTCCATCCGGTCTGCAATGCCGGCCAGACGAGGCCGATCGCGAGCAGGATGAGGGCGGGCGCCACGAAGACGGCCAGCTGCACCTTGTCGCGCCCGCGCTTGGGCGCCTTGTCGGCGAGGAAGAGGATCAGGCCGACCACCGCGAGGAAGACGGCGACGCCGATGCCCAGCAGGCCCAGCTTCTCGCCGATGTCCTGCAGCAGTCGGTACGTTGCGAGGTCCATGGTGCTCCTTCCAAGAGGAGAGCGCGGGGCGCCCGACCGTCGCATCGACGGTCGGGCGCCCCGGACGCTCGCTACGGCCAGGTGGCGTCGATGTCTTGCAGCGTCTGCGTCGTGTCCTTGCCGCCGATCCAGTCGACGAGTCCGGTCCAGAACGAGGCGCTGCCCACCGCGGCGGGCATGAGGTCCGATCCGTCGAAGCGGAAGACGGTGTCCTCGCCCTGCAGGATCTCGATCGACTGGCGACCGATGTCGCTGCCCGCGACGGCCGGGTCGAGGCCGTTGTTGGCGCTGATCACGCCGCCGAGCTCCACGCGGATGTTCGCCCACTCCGAGGAGGAGAGGAACGCCTGCAGCGCCGCGGTCTCCTCGTTGTCGTTGAACGCCGCGACGAACTCGCCGCCGCCGGTCACCGATGCCGGGTCGCCCTCGTTCACCGGCGGGGTGAGGAAGGCCCAGATGTCGCCGTCGGGGGCCACCGTGGTGCCCTCGGGCCACTGCGCCTCGTAGAAGGAGGCCTGGTGGTGCAGCGAGCAGTTGTCCTCGAGGATCGGCAGGCCGCCGTCGTTGAAGGTGGTCGAGTTGATGGACTCGACGCCGCCGTAGCCGCCATTGACGTACTCCGGGTTGCGCAGGATCTCGCCCGCGCTCTCCCAGGCCGCCGAGATCTCGGGGCTGTCGAAGGGCAGCTCGCCGGCGACCCAGGCGTCGTAGGCGTCCGGGCCCGCCTCGCGCAGCACGAGGTCCTCGATCCAGTCGGTGCCCGGCCAGCCGGTGGCGTCGCCGGAGCCGAAGCCCACGCACCAGGGGCGGTAGGTGTCGGTGTTGTTCTCGGCGAGCTGGGCGGTCAGGTCCATGAGGCCCTGCCAGGTGGTGGGCACCTCGACGCCGAGCTCCTCGAACTGCGCGGGCGAGTACCAGATGTAGCCCTTCACGCTGGCCATGAGCGGTGCCGCGTAGAAGGTGCCGTCGACGGTGCCGTACTCCTTCCAGGCCTCGGTCCAGTACTCGTCGACGTTCGCCTCGACCTCGGCGGGGGCCGCCACGACCGCGCCGGTGCTCGCGATGCGCTGCAGCAGTCCGGGCTGCGGGAAGATCGCGAGGTCCGGGGCGTCGCCGCCCTGCACCCGTACGTTGATCTGGGTCTCGAACTCCTGCGAGCTGACGAGGTTCACCTCGGTCTCGGTGCAGAAGCTGTAGGCGTCGACGCTCTCCTGCAGCTGGTCCGCCTCCACGCCCGCGATGGTCGTGTAGAGCTCGACCTCGCCGCCGGGCGTGCCGTACGCCTCGTAGTCGGCGCAGTCGATCTCCTCGCCGCCGGGGCCCGTGGGCGGCGCGCAGGCGCTGAGCGCGAGCGCGGCGACGGCGATGCCGACGACCGGGACGGCCGTGCGACGGATTCGGGTGGTCTTCATTGACGTTCTCCTCTAGCTCGAGCGAGACCGCCACCCCGGTGGTGCGATTCGGTGCCGGGTGTGCGCGGTCCTCGAGTCTTCGCCGGTAGAAGCCGTGATGCGACCTGCTGCATCACGCCGGCGTGACCCCTCTGGTCGAGGCTATTGCGCCCGCCGGAGGGGGCAAGAGAGCGCGACCATCCGCCGATCACGGTCGGGCAACGAACGCTGCACGCGACCTGGGGGATGCGCCCGGGAACGCGAAAAGGGCCCCCGCCGGAGCGGGGGCCCTTCCACGATGCGCTGGTGCGCGGGGGTCCTTACTTGAGGCCCACCGTCGCGCCGGCCTCCTCGAGCTTCGCCTTGGCAGCCTCGGCGGCGTCCTTGGCAGCCGCCTCGAGGACGGTCGCCGGGGCGCCGTCGACGAGCGCCTTGGCCTCGCCCAGACCCAGCGAGGTGAGCTCGCGCACGGCCTTGATGACCTGGATCTTCTTGTCGCCGGCCGACTCGAGAACGACGTCGAACTCGGTCTTCTCCTCGACCTCCTCGGCGGCGGCGGCCGGGCGCCAGCGGCGGCGACGGCGACAGGGGCAGCGGCGGTGACCTCGAAGGTCTCCTCGAACTTCTTCACGAACTCGCTGAGCTCGATGAGGGTGAGCTCCTTGAACGCCTCGAGCAGCTCGTCGGTCGACAGCTTCGCCATCGTGTTCTCCTTAGATAGGGGGTTTGTTGTCGTGGGACCGGACCAGGCGGATGCCTAGTTGCCGGCCTCCTGCTTCTCACGCAGCGCGTCGACCGTGCGAACGGCCTGGGCGAGCGGAGCGTTGAACAGGTACGCGGCACCGAAGAGCGACGCCTTGAAGGCACCGGCCAGCTTGGCCAGCAGCACCTCACGGCTCTCCAGGTCGGCGAGCTTGTTCACCTCGTCCGCGGAGAGCGGGTTACCGTCGAAGTAACCGCTCTTGATCACGAGCAGAGGGTTGGCCTTGGCGAAGTCACGCAGCGACTTCGCGACGGCGACGGGGTCGCCGTGCACGAAGGCGATCGCGGAGGGACCGGCGAGCTCGTCGTCGAACGACGAGATGCCGGCGTTGTTCGCCGCGATCTTCGTGAGCGTGTTCTTCACCACGGCAAAGGTCGCGTCTGCAGCGATCGACTTGCGCAGCGTCTTCAGCTGCGCGACCGTGAGACCGCGATACTCGGTGAGCAGTACGGCGGTCGAGCTCTGGAACTTCTCCGTGAGCTCGGCGACCGAAGCTTCCTTGTTCGCCATGGCACTCCTTTTCCTTGTCACCCGCGGCGGATGCCGCTGGTGGCCGCCGACCGGTCCGCTTCGAAGGACTGGGCAAAGAAAAAGCCCCGGCGCAGAGGCTCAGGGCTGAGGATGACACGAGGTCTTCGACGTTCTGTTCCACCTGCGCAGGCGTCCGATTCGATTCGGACCTTCGCTCCTCTGCGCGAGCGCAGCGGAGACCGGCGGTCTTTGGCTTCGAGCACTATACGACACGCCCGGGCCGGAGCGCAAGTCGCCCCGGCGCGCTCACCCGGCCGGCAGCGCCATGCGGAACTCGGTGGCGCCGGGCTCGAAGTCCACGTCGATGCGCCCGTGGTGCGCCTGCACGATGGCCGCGGCGATCGCGAGGCCCAAGCCGGAGCTGCCCGCCTTGCGCGAGCGGGAGGCGTCGCCGCGCACGAAGCGCTCGAACAGCGAGGGGAGGATGCCCTCGGGGATGCCGGGACCGTCGTCGGCGACGCTGACGACCACCTCGTCCGCATCCGCTCGCAGCCCGACGCGCACCGTCGTGCCCTCGGGGGTGTGCACGCGGGCGTTCGTGAGCAGGTTGACGACGACCTGCTGCAGGCGCGGGCCGTCGCCGGTGACGGTGAGCGGCTCCTCCGGCAGGTCGAGCTGCCAGACGTGGTCGGGGCCGGCGGCCTGCGCGTCGCTCACCGCGTCGATGAGCAGCGCCGTGAGGTCGACCTCGGCGCGGCGGATCTCGCGGCCCTCGTCGAGGCGGGCCAGCAGCAGCAGGTCCTCGACGAGCTCGGTCATGCGCAGCGACTCGCTCTCGATCCGGCCGATCGAGTAGACGACGTCGTCCGGCAGCTCGTGGCCGCCGCGGCGGGTCAGCTCGCTGTAGCCGCGGATCGACGCCAGCGGCGTGCGCAGCTCGTGGCTCGCATCCGCCACGAAGCGGCGCACCTTGTTCTCGCTCGCCTGCCGCGCCTCGAGCGCGCTGCCGATATGACCGAGCATGCGGTTCACCGCGGCGCCCACCTGGCCCACCTCGGTGCCGGGATCGGTGTCGCCCTCGGGCACCCGCACGCTGAGCGCGACCTCGCCGCGGTCGAGGGGCAGCTCGGCGACGTGCGAGACCGTCTCGGCCACGCGCTGCAGGGGGCGCAGTGCGAGCCGGACGATGACGGTGGCCGCGATGGCGGCCAGGATGAGGCCGGCGAGGATGACGAGCACGATGGCGGTCGTGAGCGCCGCAGCGGTCGCGTTGACGTCGCGCATGGGGAGCCCGACGACGAGCGAGTCGCCGTTCTCCGTGGTCGCCGCGAGCAGGCGGTACTCGCCGAGCTCGCCGCCGAGGTCCGTCGAGACGGGCTGGCCGTCGCGGGCGGCGTGCAGGGCCAGCTCCATCTGGTCAGCGGTGCCGACCGAGGCCCCCTTCGGCGCGACGATGAAGCCGCGCATCCCGTAGCCCTCGCTGTCGATCACCGCGATCGTGCCCAGCGGCTGCCGGGCGAGCAGCTCGTCCGCGGAGGGGAGCGATCCCCCGTAGCCGTATGGGCCGACGTTGTCGCGGCTGAGGGCGACCGCGGCGGCGAGCTGCTGGTCGAAGCGGCTCACCAGCACGCTCTCGAGCGTCACGACGCTGACGGTGCCGATGGCGGCGCCCAGGACGGCGAGCAGCGCGACGATGCTCACGACGAGGCGCCGGCGCAGCGTCCAGCGCACCCGCCGTCGCGGCGCCTCCGTCGTCACTCCGGCGCCTTGATCATGTAGCCGACGCCGCGCACGGTGCGGATCATCGGCTCACCCAGGGTGTCGATCTTCTTGCGCAGGTAGGAGATGTAGATCTCGACGACGCTCGACTTGCCGCCGAAGTCGTAGCTCCAGACCCGGTCGAGGATCTGTGCCTTGCTGAGCACGCGGCGCGGGTTGCGCATGAGGTAGCGCAGCAGCTCGAACTCGGTCGCGGTGAGCTCCACCGGCACCCCGCCGCGGTGCACCTCGTAGCTGTCCTCGTCGAGCACCAGATCGCCGACGATGAGCTGCGGGTCGTCCTCGCGCACGCCGAGCAGCGTCGAGCGGCGGATGAGGCCGCGCAGCCGGGCCACGACCTCCTCCAGGCTGAAGGGCTTCGTCACGTAGTCGTCGCCGCCGGCGGTGAGGCCGGTGATGCGGTCGTCCACGGAGTCCTTCGCGGTGAGGAACAGCACCGGCACGTCCTGGCCGTTCTGGCGCATCCGCTGCAGCACGGTCAGCCCGTCGATGTCGGGCAGCATGATGTCGAGCACCACCACGTCGGGCTTGAACTCGCGCGCGGCGGCGAGCGCCGAGTGCCCGTCGCCGGCCGCCTTGATCTCCCAGCCCTCGTAGCGCAGGGCCATCGAGAGCAGGTCGGTGAGGCTCGCCTCGTCGTCCACGACGAGCACGCGGATGGGGGTGCCGTCGGCGCGCGTGAGCGCCGCGCGCGGCGCACTGGGGGCGAGGTGTCGGGAATCGGTCGCTTCGGTCACGATTCCGAGTATCCGCGCATTCCTATGAACCGGCTGTGGTGAGGCTATGCCGCATCGTGGCTCATATGCGCTTCATAGCCCGCGCTCGGCGGCCGGTCGGTCGCTGGGTGCGCTTCAGCCGAGACTGCCTCGAAGTCCGCAGATCGGCGCCTTCGTGCTGCTCTCTTCCGCCGAGAGCGTCACGAACCCGCCGATCTGCGAGGGCGCGAGGCGAGGGGCGGGGCGCAGGTGTGGCAGGCGGGCGCGGCGCCCCGGGCGGGACCGCACCTGGAACTCGCAGATCGGCGACTTCGCGCTGCTCTACCCCTGTGGGAGCAGCATCAAGCCGCCGATCTGCGATGGGGGAGGTGGAGTCGGGATGAGGGAGGTGGAGGCGGGGTGAGGGAGGTGGAGTCGGGGTAAGGGGCATGCGCACAGGGGGCTGGTGACGGGACGGATGGAGGAGCCGCAGAGCAGCATCCCTCCACAGTCAGTCGCAGGCAGCACGCGCGGTGGAGGGCGGTCCGAGCACGCGCGGCCTCGCACATCGTCGAGCATGAGAACCCCGCGACCGCTGCCACCGTCCGTGCGCCTGCCGCTGACCGTCCGACGAGCCCGCGTCGCAGGGCTCCCGGCCGGGAGGCTGCGCCGCGCCGATCTCGAGGCTCCGCTGCGCGGGGTCCGATGGCGTCGGGGCACCCCTCGGACCCCGAGGGATCTCGCCATCGCCGCCGCGCCGCTGATCCCCGAGGGCGCCGTCTTCTCGCACCAGACCGCCGCGATCCTCTACGGCATCCCGCTGCCGGCGCGACTCGAGCGTTCGGAGGTCCTTCACGTCACGACACCTGCGCCGGCTCGCGCGAAGCAGGCGCGCGGATTCGCCGGACACTCGCGCCGGCTCGATCCGCACGAGCGACGGACCGTCTCCGGCGCGCCCGTGACGTCGCCGGCTCGGACGTGGTGCGACCTCGCGGCGAGCCTGGGCACGGCCGACCTGGTGGCGGCGGGCGACCACCTCCTGCGCGACCGCGAGCGCCCGGCGCTGGCGACGCGGTCCGAGCTCGCCGATGCGCTCGCCGGGCTGCCCCGCGGCACCGTGGGGGTGCGACGGCTCCGCGAGGCGCTCCCGCTGCTCGACGGAGGCAGCGATTCGCGCAAGGAGTCGCTGCTGCGGTACGAGCTGGTGACCGTCGGCATCACCTGGCTGCACGTCAATCCGACCGTGCACGACCGGCGGGGCCGGCGGATCGGACGCGTGGACCTCGTGGACGAGCTGCGGCGGACCGCCATCGAGTACGAGGGCGACCAGCATCGGACCGACCCGGCGCAATGGCGGCGGGACGTCGAACGGCACCGCCGCCTCATGGCCGACGGATGGCTGCTCATCCGGGTGACCGCAAGCGACGATCTGCGGGTCATGGCCCGCGAGATCGCTCGCATCCTCGCCGCTCGCGGAGCTCTCTGACCGCAGATCGGCGCCTCCGGGTCGCATCCCGCTCGTCGTAGCGGCACGAACTCGCCGATCTGCCTGCTGGGGGCGGAGAGGGGGAGGCGGCTGGAGGACGAGGGCGAGCGGATCGGCACGAGGAGCGCGAGCGGATGCACGACGCGCGGGCGGGCGGACGGGCTGCGCGCGGCGAGGGCGCACAATGGATGGATGACCTCGAGCAGCGCCTTCGACGCCGGCGCGGGCTCGGTCCCCCTCTTCGGCCCCGCGTCCGGTCCTTTCGACGTGGCCGAGGCCGTGCTCGAGGCGGCGCCCGTCCGCAACGCCTCGCCGCAGCCCGCATCCGCTCCCGTCTCCCCCGTGGACCTCGACCCGGGCATCGCCCAGCGCGCGGCCGCCGCCGCCGCGCCGCTGCTGATCGTGAGTGCGCCGCAGCCGGAGGGCATCCGCGAGCAGCAGGCTCGGCAGTCGCTCGACCCGTCGGCGATGGTCGACCACCGCTCGCGCATCGTCGCCTACTCGGACGACCGGGTGTCGTGGATCCGCGCCCGCAGCCGCGGCATCACCGCCACCGATGTCGCGAAGCTCACGAGCGAGAGCGCCGTGAAGTCGGTGCTGTGGGAGAAGCTCAACGGTTCGGGCTTCGGCGGCAACGCCTACACCGAGCACGGCCGTCGCCGCGAGCCGGTGATCGCCCGCTGGGTCTTCGACGAGCACGGCATCGCCGCGAGCAACGCGCTGTTCCACGCCTTCGAGGCGCCGCAGCACCTGGCGACCCCCGACGGCGTGGTCTCGCGCGGCTCGGGCTCGGTCGAGCTCGCCGAGATCAAGACCACGAGCAAGCCGTGGCGCAGCATCCCGCGCGGCTACCTGCGGCAGATCTGGTGGCAGCAGTACGTGCTCGGCGCCGAGCGCACCCTGCTCGTCTGGGAGCAGCACAAGGACTTCCGAGTGCTCGACGAGGTGCCGCAGTGCCGCTGGATCGAGCGCGACGAAGCCCAGATCAGCACGCTCATCCGCTACGCCGAGATGGTGCTCGACGGCCTCGAGGTCGCTCGCAGCCGCGGTTACTGATCGGACGCACCGCGCACGACACGGTGACCTGCCCGTAACGCCGTGGAAGCATCCGCACGATTGGATGGAGGCGTGCGGGCCGGGACGCGAGACGCCCGCGCAGCCTTCGATGAGCGGGGAGACACCATGCCCGAGACGCCCACCACCAGCACCGCTGCCGTCGTCGCAGCGTCCGAGCTGCCGGAGACGATGCGCGCCGCCGTGTACGACGGCCCCGGCGGGCCGGAGGTGCTGCGCGCGGCGCAGGTGCCGCGCGTGCTGCGCCTGCGCGACGAGGTGCTGGTCGAGGTGGTCGCCGCCGGCGTGAACCCGCTCGACGTGAAGACGCGCGCGGGTCGCGGCGTGACCCCCGGGATCACCGACTACCCCGCGGTGCTGGGCCTCGACTTCAGCGGCGTGGTCGTGCAGGCGCCCTACGCGGCGCATCCGCTGCAGCCCGGCGACGAGGTCTACGGTCTGCTCCCGTTCCCGCGCGGCACGGGCTCGTACGCCGAGTTCGTGAGCGCGCCCAGCCTGGCCGTGGCGCGCAAGCCCGCGTCCCTCGGGCACGTCGAGGCCGCGGCGGTGCCGTGCGCCGCGCTCACGGCCTGGGGCATGGTCGTGGAGGTCGCCAAGGTGCACGAGGGCAGCCGGGTGCTGGTGCACGCGGGCGCTGGCGGCGTCGGCCACTTCGCGGTGCAGTTCGCGGCCTACTTCGGCGGCCATGTGACGGCCACCGCCTCCGCCGAGAACGCCGCCTGGCTCCACTCGCTCGGCGCCCATCGGGTGATCGACTACCGCGCCGAGCGCTTCGACGAGGTGCTCGACGAGGTCGACGTCGTGATCGACCTGATCGGCAACGTGCACGCCGACACCGGCAGTCGCTCGCTGGCGCTGCTGCGCCCGGGCGGCATCCTCGTCAACGCGCCCACGGGCAGCTGGCCGACGATGGCGGACGAGGCCGCCGCGGCGGGCGTGCGGGCGAGCGGATTCCAGGTGGCCGGCAACGCGCAGACCCTGGCCGTCATCGGCCGGCTCATCGACTCCGGCGATGTGACGGTGCACGTGAGCTCCGTGCATCCGCTCGAGCAGGCCGCCGAGGCGCACGCCGCAGGGGAGACGAGACGCACGCGCGGCAAGCGCGTGCTGCGGGTGCGCGAGGGCTGAGACCGCCGGTCGCCGCGCGCGTGGGGTGCGCGGCGACCGGCTCGGCCCTCAGGCTCCGAGCACGAGCTCCATGACGTGGTCGTTCTGCGGGCTCGTGCCGAGCAGGAACGACTTGCGGCCCACGGCGACGAAGCCGTGCTTGCCGTAGAACCGCTGCGCGCGCGCGTTGAACTCGTTCACCCCGAGCCAGAGGCCGGAGGCGCCGCGTTCGGCGGCCGCGGCGAGGGTGGCGGTCATGAGGCCCGCGGCGACGCCGCCGCCGTGGTGCTCCTGCAGCACGTAGAACTTGCTGAGCTCGATGCTCGGAGCGGCGGTCAGCTGCGCGGCGATGGCGCCCTCGTGCGGCCCGTCGACGAGCATGGCGTAGCCGAGCAGACGCGCGCCCAGCGGCGACCCCCGCCGGTGCCGTCGAGCTCGGCCACGAGCAGGTGGTGCCGCAGGTCGGCGAGGTAGCGCTCGAAGCTGTCGACCGCGAGGTGCAGCGCCAGGTGCGTCTCGAGCTCCTCCTCGGTCGTGCCGGCCGGGCAGGCGAGCACGAAGGTCGCCTCCGCCAGCGCGGCGAGGGCGGGGGCGTCGTCGACGACGGCGGGGCGGATGACCATGCTCATGGGGCGGACCTCCTGCGGTCGATCCTGGCACGGTTCGGGAACGCCGAAGGGGGCCCGCCAGCGCGAGCCCCTCCTGCATCCGATCCGAACGGATCAGTAGTTGTTGACCTCGAGCGGGATGCCCGGGCCGAAGGTGGTCGAGATCGACCCCTTCTGGATGTAGCGGCCCTTCGCCGACGACGGCTTGAGGCGGACGACCTCGTCGATCGCGGCCTGGAAGTTCTCGTCGAGCTGCTCGGCCGAGAACGAGACCTTGCCGACGACGAAGTGCACGTTCGAGTGCTTGTCGACGCGGAACGCGATCTTGCCGCCCTTGATGTCGGAGACGGCCTTCGCGACGTCGGGCGTCACGGTGCCGGTCTTCGGGTTCGGCATGAGGTTGCGCGGACCGAGGACCTTGCCCAGACGGCCGACCTTGCCCATGAGCTCGGGGGTCGAGACGGCGGAGTCGAAGTCGACCCAGCCCTCGGCCACCTTCGCGATGAGCTCGTCGCCGCCGACCTCGTCCGCACCGGCGGCGATGGCCGCCTCGGCCGCGGGGCCGGTGGCGAAGACGATGACGCGGGCGGTCTTGCCCGTGCCGTGCGGCAGGATGACGGTGCCGCGCACCATCTGGTCCGCCTTGCGGGGGTCGACGCCGAGCTTGAGCGCGACCTCGACGGTGCTGTCGGTCTTCGCCGAGCCCGTCTCCTTCGCGACCGCGACGGCCTCGGTAGCGGTGTAGTACTTGCCGGCCTCGATCTTGTCGGCCGCGGCGCGGTACGCCTTGGACTTCTGTGCCATGAGTTTCTCCTGAAGTGAGTGCGCGGTCATCGAGCCTGGCTGGCTCTCCCGCGGCTTACGTGCGTGAGTGCGGGGCGGTCAGCGCCCCGCGTGCAGTGATGAGGAGGCTCAGGCCTCGACCGTGATGCCCATGGAGCGGGCGGTGCCGGCGATGATGAGCATCGCGGCCTCGACGTCGTTCGCGTTGAGGTCGGGAGCCTTCTGCTCGGCGATGGCGCGCACCTGGTCCTTGGTCAGCGTGGCGACCTTGACGGTGTGGGGGGTCGCGGAGCCCTTCTGGACGCCCGCGGCCTTCTTGATGAGCTCCGCCGCCGGCGGGGTCTTCAGGATGAAGGTGAAGCTGCGGTCCTCGTAGACGGTGATCTCCACGGGGATGACGTTGCCGCGCTGCGACTCGGTCGCGGCGTTGTAAGCCTTGCAGAACTCCATGATGTTGACGCCGTGCTGACCGAGCGCCGGGCCGATGGGCGGGGCGGGGTTGGCGGCGCCGGCCTGGATCTGCAGCTTGATCAGACCCGTGACCTTCTTCTTCGGTGCCATTCGTCTTCCTTACTGTCGAGCCGCCCGGAGGCGGCGCTCCCGCACTTCCGGGCGAATCCCGGACGCGGTGGAATGGTGGTGTCCCCGCGACGGAGCACGGGCAACCTCTTGAGTGTACGCGAGAGCGCACCTTAAAGCGAAGGGCGCCCCGTCGGAAGACGGGGCGCCCTTCCGATCCGTTCGGATCAGAGCTTGGTGACCTGGTCGAAGGTGAGCTCGACCGGAGTCTCGCGCTCGAAGAGCGACACGAGCACGGTGAGCTTGCCGCTCTCGGGCTTGATCTCGCTGATCGTGCCGGGGAGGCCCGCGAACGAGCCCTCCTTGATCGTGATGGTCTCGCCGACCTCGAAGTCGACCTCGGCCGGGATCGAGCGGGCCTGCGTGGCGGAGCCCTTCGCGGCGGTGGCACCCTTCGCGACCGGCACCTCCTTCGGCTCGACGAGGCTCTTCAGCATGTTGAAGGCCTCCTCGAACCGCAGCGGCGTCGGGTTGTGGGCGTTGCCCACGAAGCCCGTGACGCCGGGCGTGTGGCGCACGACGGACCAGCTGTCCTCGTTGAGGAACATGCGCACCAGCACGTAGCCGGGGATGCGCACGCGGTTGACCAGCTTGCGCTGGCCGTTCTTGATCTCGACGACGTCCTCCATCGGCACCTGCACCTCGAGGACGTCGTCCTCGATGCCCATGCTGACGCGGCGGTTCTCGATGTTCTGCTTGACGCGCTTCTCGAAGCCGGCGTAGGAGTGGATGACGTACCACTTGCCGAGCTTGCCGCGCAGCTCGGCACGGAAGTCCTCGTAGGGGTCGATCTCGACCTCGGCCTCGTCCTCGACGGGCGCGTCGACGGCCTCGGCGGCGACGGCCTCGTCGGTCGTCTCCTCGACCTCGGTCGAGCCGTCGGCCGTCTCGAGGGTCTCCTCGATGGGCTCGTCGCGTTCGATGTCAGACACAGCTTCTCTTTCCGTTCGAGTGGCCGCCCTCGTGGGGCCGCCGTTCAGGAGGTTGCGGAGCGTTGGCCAGGCAATGGGCGCTGCCGCGGTTCGACGAGCCGGAGCCGGTCAGAACAGGTCGTTCCCGGTGCCGAACACGTACGACACCGCGGTGCCGAACACGAGGTCGAGCAGCGAGACCAGGGCCATCATGATGATCACGAAGACCAGCACAACGCCGGTGTAGCTGAAGAGCTCCTTGCGGGTCGGCGTGACGACCTTCTTCAGCTCGCCGAGCACCTGGCGCAGGAACAGGGTGATCCGTGAGAAGGGGTTGCGGCGCTTCGCCCGCTCCTTCTTCGCGTTCTCGACGACATCCTCGCTGGGCTGCTCGTCGACCACTCTTCTCGCCAAGGCTCCGACCTTCCAGGTTCTCGGAGCGCCGAGGCGGAAGGCCCGGCGTCCGTACGCCGCTCGCCGCGAGTTTCACGACGACCGAAGTGCAGGGCGGACAGGACTCGAACCTGCAACCTGCGGTTTTGGAGACCGCTGCTCTACCAATTGAGCCACCGCCCTATGGGCCCCGGTTCCCGAATCGTGCACCCCCGGAAGGGCGCGCCGAATCATGGAGGTTCAGGGCCGCCTGGGCCAGTGTAGGTCACCCCGCACGGCACCGCAAAGCGCGGGCGCGCCGTACGGTCACGGGATCGAGTAGAACCAGGCGTTCGCGCCGGGCCACTCCACCTCGATGACGTGCCGCAGCTCGCGGTACTCGCCGTCGCGGTTGTGGCTGACGAAGTACACGATCGGACCGTCGGCGCCCTGCTCGATGCGCGACACCGTCATCGTGTGGTTGCCGCTGCCGTTGGGCTCCCAGTCGAAGATGCCGACGTCGCCGACCTTCAGCCGGTCGAGCTGGTCGAGGCCGAGCCGTTCGTAGCCCTTGCCCGCGAGCCAGCGGTCCATCGCCGGCACGTAGACCCAGGCCGTCGAGGCCTGGCCGGGGCCACCGCTGCGCCAGGTCGAGTCCATCGGGATGCCCCGCTGCAGCAGCCCCTGGCTCACGAAGTTGGCGCAGTCGCCACCCGAGGGGTTGTAGTCGCCCCACTCGGCGGTGTTGTAGTCGTAGGCGTGCCGCAGCAGGTAGTCGATCTGGGCGCTCACCGAGCCGCCGGTCGAGTGCGGCGGGGCGGATGCGGACGGCGCGCGTGGTGCGGGCGCGGCCCGCTCCCGGACGAGCGCGGCCTCGCGCACGGCGTCGGAGGAGGCGACCAGGGCATCCGCGGACTCCAGGAAGCGGGTCAGCTGCTCCGCGAGCCCGGCCGTCTCGGTCGCGGGCAGCGCGTCGAGCACGGACTGCAGGGCCGCGCGGGGCTCCTCCTCCGCATCCGCCCGCTCCTCGAGCAGCGCGGCGCCGCTCTCGCCGAGCGCCGCGGCGTAGGCGGCGCTGGCGGCCGTCAACGCCTCCGCGGCCTCGTGGAGCACGGCCGCGTCCACGCCGGCCCGCTCCGCCGCCGCCTCGGATTCGGCGTTGGCGCGCTCGATGCGGGCGGTCTCGGCGCGCAGCTCGTCGATGTCGAGGCCCTGCGCCTCCGCGACGGCGACGACGTCGACCGCCCCCGCAGCGGGAGCCTGCGGCACCGCGTCGCGGGCCTGCCGCAGCGCGGCCACGGTCTCGGGCGCGACCCGCTCGCCGACCTCGGCGGCGAGCACCGCGTCCACCGCCCCGGTCAGCGCGAGCAGCGCCTCGTCGGCGGCACCGCGCTCGGCGAGCGCCGTCTCGAGCCGCTCGCCGTGCTCGGGCACCAGCGCGGCGATCGAGGCAAGGTCGCGTGCGGCCTCGTCCCGGGCCAACGTCCTCGGCACCACGATGGCCGCGACGACCCCGGCGATCGCCACGATCGCGACGACCGGCGTCACGATCCAGGGCCAGCGGCGCCGCCGTATCCGCTGCACGCCGCCGTTCGGCTGCGCGCTGCCGCCCTGCTGATCCATCTCGCCCCCGGTCACCCGCTCAGCCTAGGCAGCGGCCCGCGTCGGGACCAGCCTCAGTAGGCTGGGTGCGTGACCCAGCAGCAGCGTCTCTCCACCCGCCTCGCCGCCATCGCCGAATCCGCGACCCTCAAGGTCGACGCGAAGGCGAAGGCGCTGCAGGCGGCCGGTCGCCCGGTCATCAGCTACGCCGCGGGCGAGCCGGACTTCGCGACGCCGGAGCACATCGTCGAGGCCGCATCCGCCGCCGTGCTCGACCCGCGCAACCACCGCTACACGCCCGCCGCCGGCCTGCCCGAGCTGCGCGAGGCGGTCGCGGCGAAGACCCTGCGCGACAGCGGCCTCGAGGTCGCGCCGTCGCAGGTGATCGTGACCAACGGCGGCAAGCAGGCGGTCTACCAGAGCTTCGCGGCGCTGCTGAACCCCGGCGACGAGGCGCTGCTGCCCGCGCCGTACTGGACCACCTACCCCGAGGTCGTGAAGCTGGCCGGCGGCGTGCCCGTCGAGGTCTTCGCCGGCGCCGACCAGGGTTACCGGGTGACGGTCGAGCAGCTCGAGGCTGCCCGCACCGAGCGCACGAAGGTGCTGCTCTTCGTCTCGCCCTCGAACCCCACCGGCGCCGTCTACAGCGACGAGCAGACGAAGGCCATCGGCGAATGGGCGCTCGAGCACGGCATCTGGGTGATCACCGACGAGATCTACCAGAACCTCGTCTACGGCTCCGTCGAGCGCGCGCTGTCGATCGTCGAGGCGGTGCCCGAGCTGGCACAGCAGGCCATCCTCGTCAACGGCGTCGCGAAGACCTACGCGATGACCGGCTGGCGGGTCGGATGGATGGTGGGCCCCGCCGACGTGATCAAGGGCGCCGCGAACCTGCAGTCGCACCTCTCGTCGAACGTCTCCAACGTGTCGCAGCGCGCGGCGATCGCGGCCCTCACCGGCACGCAGGAGCCCGTCGAGCGGATGCGCGAGGCCTTCAACCGCCGCCGCCAGCTCATCGTCGAGGAGCTCAACCGCATCCCGGGCGTTGTGACGCCCACACCCGAGGGCGCCTTCTACGTGTACCCGGACGTGAGCGGGCTGCTCGGGCGCGAGTGGGGCGGCGTGACGCCGACGAGCTCGCTCGAGCTGGCAGACCTCGTCCTCGAGCAGGCCGAGGTCGCGGCGGTGCCGGGCGAGGCCTTCGGCCCGAGCGGCTTCCTGCGTCTCAGCTACGCGCTCGGCGACGAGCCGCTGCTCGAGGGCGTGCGCCGCCTGCAGGCGCTCTTCGGTACGAAGTAGGGGCTGCAGGCCCGGGCCGCTCTCGGCCCGTCTCCCAGCCGCGAGCCCGCCTCGACTCCCTTGCCGCGCGAGCCCGCCCTCGACCCGTTTGCCAAACGACGGAGACTTGCGCGCGTCAAGCGCTGCATCCGCTCGTTCCGGAGCCCAAGGGGCCTCTCTTGGACTGATGCTCCGTCTTTCGGGAAGAGCGCTGTCGGGGAGGGGGCAGCGTTGGGGAGGTGCGCTGCGTCACGGAGGGGCCGGCGTGGCGGTCGAGGGACCGCGCAGCGCGCCGCAGCCGGGCTACAGCAGCTTGCGCTCCAGGGCCCAGGCCGTGAGCTCGTGGCGGCTGGAGAGCTGCAGCTTGCGCAGCACCGCCGAGACGTGGGTCTCGACCGTCTTGATCGAGATGAAGAGCTCCGCGGCCACCTCCTTGTAGGCGAAGCCGCGGGCGATGAAGCGCATGACCTCCCGCTCGCGCTTCGAGAGGCGGTCGAGCTCCGCATCCGTCTCCGCCTGCTCGCCGGCCGGCGCGCCGAACGCGTCGAGCACGAAGCCGGCCAGCCGCGGCGAGAACACGGCATCGCCGCCGGCGATCGTGGCGACCGCCCGGGAGACCTGCGGCCCGGAGCTGCCCTTGGTGATGTAGCCGCGGGCGCCGGCACGGATGACGCCGACGACGTCCTCCGCCGAGTCGGAGACGCTCAGCGCGAGCGCCCTGGTGCGGCCCAGCTTCGCGCGGCGCAGCACCTCGGCCCCGCCGCCGCCCTGCCCGCCGGGCAGGTGCACGTCGAGCAGGACCACGTCGGGCTGCAGCCGCTCGATCGTCTCGATCGCCTCGTCGACCGTGGCCGCCTCGCCGAGCACCTCGAGGGCGTCGTCGAGGTCGGCGCGCAGGCCGGAGCGGAAGATCGAGTGGTCGTCGACGATGACCACGGTGAGTCGCTCGGTCATGCTCTCCTCGTCTCAGGCCAGCGCAGCACGATCTCGGTGCCGGTCTCGCCGCTGCGGACGGTGGCGGCGCCGCCGGCGCGCTGCATCCGTCCGATGATGGACTCCCGCACGCCGAGCCGGCCGTCCGGCACGGCGGCGAGGTCGAAACCGGCGCCGCGATCGCGCACGAAGACCTCGGTCTGCGCGACTGCGATCTCGACGTAGACGCTGATGTCGCCGCCCGCGTGCCGGGCGGCGTTGACGACGGCCTCGCGGGTGGCGGCGACGAGCGCCTGGCCGGCGTCCTCCGGAAGCTCCGCCTCGCCGATCGCGACGACGTCGACAACGACCGGATGCTCGAGCTCGACCGTCTCGGCGACCTCGCGCAGGCGGGCGGCCAGGTCGGCGCCGACGGGCGCGGGTCCGGCGAAGAGCCACTCGCGCAGCTCGCGCTCCTGGGCGCGGGCGAGTCGGGCGACCTCGCTGGAGGCCCCGGCGCGGTTCTGGATGACGGCGAGGGTCTGCAGCACCGAGTCGTGCAGGTGGGCGGCCATCTCGGCGCGCTGCTCCTCCTTGACGCGGGCGACCCGCTCCGATCCGAGCTCGCTCCAGAGCTTGACGAGGCGCGGCGCGAAGAGGGTGCCGAGGGCGACGAGGGCGAGCAGGCTCGCCAGCAGGACGGTCATGACCCCCTGCGGGTTCGTGACGCCGAGGGCGGCCAGCACGGCGCAGAGCAGCAGGATGCCGGCCGCGAGCAGCCGCGTGCCGTTCGTGTAGGCGGCGGGCCACGACGGGTCGAGCCGGTCGACGCCGAGCGACCAGGCGATCACGGCGCAGCAGACGAGCGCGGCGCCCGCGAGCGCTCCGATCGCGCCGAGGTCCGCGACGACCGAGCCGAGCAGCGCCGTGATCGGCAGCGCCACGAGCAGGAGCAGCGCGACGGGGGTCGCGCGACGCAGGCCCTTCGCCTCCTCCGCGTCCGCCGGCTCCGCGACGGGAACGAGGGCCCACAGCCAGAGGTAGAGCAGCACACCGGCGCCGCCGAGCGGGGCGAGCAGCACGAACCACCAGCGCACCGTCGCGGTCGAGCGGCCCAGGTGCCGGGCGAGCCCCGCGGCGACGCCCGCGAGCAGCACCCGCCGCGGCCGAAGCAGCGGGGGTCTGGGCTCGATCACGGCGGTCGTCACCTCTGCATCCAAGCACGCGCGAGCACTCCGACCCCGGCCGGTCAGGGACGGATCAGGGGATCACCCCATCGCGGCCCGCAGCCCGCCTGCGACAGGCTCGGAGCCATGACCGACACCTCCGCCGCCACCGATTGGCGCTTCTTCCGCTGGATGCGGGGCATGGACGTGCCCCGCCGCGCCGGCTGGATCGGCGGCGTCTGCGCCGGCATCGCCGACCGCATCCGCATCGATCCGCTCATCGTGCGCGGCGTCGCCGTCGTGCTCGCCGTGCTCGGCGCGCCGGCGCTGCTGCTCTACGCGGCCGCCTGGCTGCTGCTGCCCGACGCGGAGGACCGCATCCACCTCGAGCGCCTGCTGCGCGGCCGCTTCGACCCCGCCGTCGTCGGGGCCGGCGTCATGCTGCTGCTGCAGCTGACCCCGCTGACGGCCGGCTTCTGGTTCCTCGGCTACTCCTACTGGAGCGAGCCGTACGGCGGCGCGGGCTGGTTCCTCCGCGTGCTCTGGACGGGCTTCATGCTCACGGCCGTGGTGCTGTTCATCCTGTGGATGGCGCGTCGGGCGCGCACCGCCGAGCAGCGGGCGGCGTACACCGCCGGCACCGCGCCGGCAGCGGGCTCCGCGGGCGGAGCGGATGCGGGCCCCACGTCGGCCGCGTGGGTCGCGTCGTCGACGGGCACCGTCGCCGAGGGCGCTCAGGCTGCGGATGCGAATGGTGCGCCGGGCGCGCCGGGTGGATTCCCGGCGCCCGCGGCCGGCGGCTCGTCCGCGGGCGCCGAGGCCGGCTCGACGCCGGCACCGGGCGCCGAGGGCGCAGCGACCGCATCCGCCGCTCCCCCGCAGCACGGCGAGCCCGTGGCCCCGGCGCCGCCGGCCGCCGACGCCCCGGCCGAGCAGCTCGCCGCCTGGCGGCAGCAGCAGGAGTCGTGGAAGCTGCACCACGCCGCCTGGGCGGCGCAGCAGCGCCAGGGGGTGGATGCGCGCATCCGCAGCGAGCTCGCCGCGCAGCGCGCCGCCGAGCGCGAGCAGCGGCACGCCGCCTGGCGCGAGGCGCAGCGGCGCCGCCGGCTCGCCAACCCGCGCATCGGCTTCGCCCTGACCGTGCTGGTGCTCGGCGCGGCGCTCATCGCGGCCGCCGCGGTCGTGCTCGGGGTGCGTCAGGCGGGGCTCGCCGAGGTGTCGCTGGCCGCGGGCTTCGCGACCGCGAGCGGCGTGTTCGGCGTGGCGATGATCGTCGCGGGTGCTGCGCGGCGGCGCAGCGGGTTCCTGGCGTTCCTGGCGGCGGGGTCGCTCGTCGTGGCGGGGGTGGGGTCGTTGGTGCCGACAGATCGGGAGCTGGTCGGGATCGACGCCAGCCTCGATCTGACGGAGAGCGGACGGTACTCGCAGGTGATCGGATCGACGTACCTGGGATGGTCCGGCCCCTGGGACGAGCGGAACCGCGCCCTCGAGATGGGCGTTGGCGAGATCAGCGCCGAACCCTCGCTGCACGTGCCCGGTTCGCTCGGCACGGCGCGTATCGATCTCTGGCAGGCAGCCGGCACGGTGTACCTGTCGCTGCCGGCCAATGCGGTCGTGCAGCTCGATCTCGAGGTCGACCCGGCGGCCTCCGGCAGCTACGTCGAGTACCCGCTGAACGGCGATGCACGGTACGAGACCCTCCTCCCGGACGACGGGAGGTTCACGCAGACGATCGGCGAAGGCGCCGGCGTCGACGCGATCATCACCGGCTGGCTCGGGAACAGCCACGTCGAGATCTCCCGGGCGTCGTCCGATGCATCCGACCGCCCCGAAGCACCCCAGACCGAGGAGGTCCAGCCGTGACCGAGCGCAGCAACCACGAGGACGACGCCCGCACCGAGCCGCTCGGCACCGAGGTCTTCGACTCGGCGCCGGACGACGCGACCGGCACCCGGGCCTCCGACCCGGCCGCGCCTGCGAGCGCGGAGACCGCCGACACCGAGCGACTCGACACCCCGACCGCGCCGCTCGACGCGGCCGCGCCCTCGGCACGGGCGACCGTGCCTGACGACGCGACCGCCCCGGCGACCGCAGCCGGCGTCGCGGACCCGCGGCCGCGCATCCGCTTCGCCGGCATCGCCTGGGGCGTCGTCTTCGCGACCGCCGCCCTGGTGCTGCTCGGCGTGGTGACCGACCCGGTGCGCCGCCGCACGGCCGCCCAGTGGCTGGGGTCGCTCGAGGGCGACACCGCGGCGATCATCCTGGCGCTCGTGCTCGGCGCCGTGCTGGTGCTCGGCGCGCTGCTCGCCTCGGTGCGCCGCCTGCAGCGGAGCCGCGCGGACGCCTGACCCCTCCCTGCACCGCCCAGATCGGCGGGTTCCTGCTGCTCGCGCGACGTCGAAGCGGCAGGGACCCGCCGATCTGCGGAGGGGGAGGATGCTGCGGGGAGGCAGGACAGGGCTGGGCTGGGCTGGGCTGGGCGAGCAACCCCGCATCCACCGATCGGGGGATGCGAGGTCGAGCCGAACGGGCGCTGTCGCCCCGCGCCCGTGAGGAGCAGGCTGAGGGCATGGACAACCACCAGAGCGTCGTGCGGGTGCACGAGCTCGTCAAGCGCTACGGCGAGCGCGCAGTGGTCGACGGCGCGAGCTTCGAGATCGCCCGCGGCGAGACCTTCGCCCTGCTCGGCCCGAACGGCGCCGGCAAGTCGACCACGATCGAGATCCTGGAGGGGTACCGCGACCGCACGTCCGGGGTCGCGGAGGTGCTCGGCACCGACCCCGGCAAGGGCAGCCTGGACTGGAAGCGGCGCCTCGGCATCGTGCTGCAGAGCAGCGGCGAGACCGGCAACGCCACCGTGCGCGAGCAGCTGCGGCACTTCGCGCGCTTCTATCCGGCACCGCGCGACGTCGACGAGGTGATCGCCGCGGTCGGGCTCGAAGCGCAGGCCGGCCAGCTGATCCGCAAACTCTCGGGTGGGCAGCGCCGACGCGTCGACGTGGCGCTCGGCATCATCGGCCGCCCCGAGCTGCTCTTCCTCGACGAGCCGACCACGGGTTTCGACCCGGAGGCGCGGCGCCGGTTCTGGGACCTCATCCGCTCGCTCAAGGCGGAGGGCACGAGCATCCTGCTCACCACCCACTACCTCGACGAGGCGGCGCAGCTGGCCGACCGCGCGGGCGTGATCGCCGGCGGTTCGATCGTCGCCATCGGCGCCGTGCACGAGCTCGGCGGCGCGGAGGCGTGGACCCCGGCCGTGCGCTGGCGGGAGGAGGGGCGGATGCACGAGCACCGCACCACGACGCCCGGCGCGGTCGTCGCCGCGCTCCAGTCGCGCCTCGGCGTCGAGCCCCAGGGGCTGGAGATCGTGCGGCCGACCCTCGAGGACGTGTACCTGCAGCTGATCGGGGCCGCCGAACCAACGACGGCGCCGGACGCCGCGACCGACCGGGAGGTCCGCTCATGACCTCGCTCACCGCATCCGCTCGGCGGCAGCAGCACCCCGGCGCGCTCGCGCTCGGCGCCGCGCGCATCGGCTACGAGGTGCGCGCGTACTTCCGGCAGCCGGACAGCGTGTTCTTCACGTTCCTGTTCCCCGTGCTGCTGCTCACGATCTTCGCCACGGCGTTCGCCGAGCAGGAATTCGGGCGCGACGCCGACGGCGAGGTCGTGACCGCCGCGGCGTACTACCTGCCCTCGATGCTGGCGGCGGGCATCCTGCTCAGCGGGCTGCAGAATCTCGCCATCGACATCGCGGTGGAGCGCGGCGACGGCACCCTCAAGCGCCTGGCCGGCACGCCGCTGCCGGTCGTCAGCTACTTCATCGGCAAGCTCGGGCAGGTGCTCGTGACCGGCGCCACGCAGGCCGTGCTCGTGATCGGGGTAGCGGCGATCGCGTTCCGGGTGCCGCTACCGACGACCCCGGAGGCCTGGCTGACGGTGCTGTGGGTGTTCCTGCTCGGCGTGCTGACCAGCGCCGTGCTCGGCATCGCGCTGAGCAGGGTGCCGCGCAGCGGCAAGAGCGCCACGGCCGTCGTGATCCCGATCGTGCTCGTGCTGCAGTTCGTCTCCGGCGTGTACCTGCAGTTCTCGCTGCTGCCGGAGTGGTTGCAGAGCATCGCGAACGTATTCCCCGTGGCGTGGGCCGCGCACGGCATGCGCGCCGCGCTGCTGCCCGACACCCTGGCGGTGCTGGAGCAGGGCGAGGCGTGGAACCTGCCCGGCGTCGCGCTCGTCTCGGGCGCCTGGCTCGTGGGCGGGCTCGTGCTCTGCCTGCTGACGTTCCGCTGGATCCGCAAGGACGGCTGAGCGACTGCGACGATGGAAATCGGAGCAGGAGGAGACCCGATGCCGTACTCGCGCTGGTGGCATGTCGCCGTGATCGGCCTGAGCGCGCTGATGACCGCCGTGCTGCTGCCATCGGCATTCAGCACAGCGCATCTGGCCGTGGGTCTGAGCGGGATCGCGCTGCTGCTGACCGCCTGGCTGGTGGGCTACCGGCGCGCCTTCTCCGACGAACGCCGCGGCGTCGCACTCGTCGCGGCGACGGTCGTCGCGAGCGGCCTGATCACGGCCGGCTACCCCGGTCTCGCGGTCGTGCAGAGCATCGCTCTGCCGCTCGCATGGTCGCTGGTCGACGGGGTGCGGAAAGCGCTCATCGCCAACGTCGCGGTCGTCGCCGCTGTCACGATCGGCTACGCAGCGAGCCTCGGTTGGCGGGCGGAGACCTTCACGCAGATCGCGATCGTGCAGGGCCTCTCGCTCACGTTCTCGATCGCCTTCGGTCTGTGGATCAGTCGCGTCCACGAGATCAGCGCCGAGCGCGCCGCCCTGGTCGACGAGCTGCAGCGCGCCCAGGCCGAGGTCGCCGCGCTGAGCCGCGAGGCCGGCGCCACCGGCGAGCGCGAGCGCTGGGCCCGCGAGTTGCACGACACCATCGCGCAGGACCTCACCGGCGTCGTGCTGCTCGCCCAACGGGCGCGCCGCGAGGCCGATCCGGCCGACGCGTTGGCGCTGCTCGAGGAGTCCGCGCGCCGCGCCCTCGACGAGACCCGCGCGCTCGTGGCCGCATCCGCTCCGCTCGGCATCGACGCGGGGCTCGGGCCGGCGCTCGATCGCCTGGCCGACCGCTTCGCGCGCGAGACGGGCCTGGACGTCGAGGTCGAGGGCGCTCCCCGGCCCTGCCGCGCGACCTCGAGGTGGTGCTGCTGCGCGTGGCGCAGGAGGGCCTCGCCAACGCCCGCAAGCACGCGGGCGCCCAGCGGATGCGGCTGCGCATCGCCGAACGCGACGGCGGCGTGCGCCTGGTGGTCGCCGACGACGGCTCCGGCTTCGATCCCGACGCCCCGACCAGCGGATTCGGACTGGCCGGCATGCGGGAGCGCCTGGCCCTCGCGGGCGGCCGGCTCGAGGTGACCAGCGGGGCGCGCGGCACGGAGCTCGCGGCCTGGCTACCGACGGGAGTGCAGCACGCAGATCACCGAGATGAGGACGGCTCCGGGGCTGCCCGCGACCAGGTTTGGGGTGCCTCGGCGACGTTGGGGCATGCGGGCGCACGCCCCAACGTCGCCAACACGCCCCGAAGCACAGCGACACGGGCAGGATCGACCCCGTGACCCTGCGCGTGCTCGTGGCCGACGACCATCCCGTCGTGCGCGCCGGCATCGCCGGGCTGCTCGCCGCCGAGCCCGGCATCAAGGTCGTCGGCGAGGCGGCGGACGGCGAGCAGGCGGTCGCCATGTCCGACGCGCTGCGGCCCGACGTCGTGGTGATGGATCTGCGCATGCCGCGACTGGACGGCGACGCGGCGACCGCCCGCATCCGCTCGTCCTCGCCGACCGTGCGCGTGCTGGTGCTGACGACCTACGAGACCGACGACAGCATCCTGCGCGCCATCGAGGCCGGGGCCAGCGGCTACCTGCTGAAGGCCGCTCCGCCCGAGGAGATCGTGGCCGGTGTGCGCGCCGTCGCGCAGGGCGGCACGGCCCTGGCGCCGGCACTCGCCGCCAGCCTCGTGCGCGGCATGGCCGACCGCGGTTCGACGCCCTCGCTCTCGCCGCGCGAACGCGAGGTGCTGGCGCTGGTCGCCGACGGGCTCAGCAACCCCGAGATCGCCGAACGGCTGTTCCTGGGCGAGGCGACCGTGAAGAGCCACCTCGGGCACGTCTTCGACAAGCTCGGCGTGCGCGACCGCACGCGGGCGGTGACCCGGGCGATGGAGCTGGGGCTGCTGCAGCGCTGAGCGCTCGGCGCGCGCTGGCCGCTCGGCGCTCGCTGACCGCACGGCGCTCGCTGAGTGCTTGGGGGCGTTCCCGAAGCGGATGCCGGTAGCGTCGCTGCGCATGGAGCCTGGAACACTCGTCGACATCGCCCTCGTCCTCCTCTTCATCCTGATCGGCGGTGTCTTCGCGGGCACCGAGCTGGCCATCGTCAGCCTGCGGGAGTCGCAGGTCAAGGCGATCGAGCAGGGCGGCAAGGGCGGGGCCCGCATCGCCGCGCTCGTCGGCAATCCGAACCGCTTCCTCTCCGCCGTGCAGATCGGCGTCACCCTGGCCGGCTTCTTCTCCTCCGCCTACGGCGCCTCGACCATCGCACCAAGCATCACCCCGGTGCTGGAGGGATGGGGGCTGTCGGCGAGCGCGGCCGGCACGACCGCCTTCATCGGCCTCACCCTCGTCATCGCGTACTTCTCGCTGGTCTTCGGCGAACTCGTGCCCAAGCGCCTCGCCATGCAGCACCCGGTGGCCTTCACGAAGGTGCTGGCGCCTCCGCTCAACGCCCTGGCCACGCTCATGCGCCCGGCCATCTGGCTGCTCTCCGTCTCGACGAACCTCGTGGTGCGCCTGCTCGGCAGCGACCCACACGCCGCCAGCGACCAGGTGACGGAGGAGGAGGTGCGGCACATGATCGACAGCAACGAGCACCTGCCCGAGCAGCGCAAGCTGCTGCTCACCGATGTCTTCCGCGCGAGCGACCGCCGCATCAGCGAGGTCATGCGCCCTCGGCCGGACGTCACGTTCGTCGAGCAGCGCTCCAGCATCGCCGAGGTCTACCGGCTCAGCCTGCAGCTCGGCTACTCGCGGTTCCCGCTCATCGACCACGACGCCGATCACGTGCGCGGCTTCGTGCACGTGCGCGATCTCATGGCCGCATCCGCCGACCGGCCCGAAACCACCGAGACGACGGCCGTGGAGACGCTGCTGCGCCCCATCCTCGCCCTGCCCGCCAGCAACACCGTGCTCGACGCCCTGCATCGCATGCGCAGCGAGGGCAACCACATCGCCGTCGTCATCGACGAGTACGGCGGCACCGACGGCATCGTCACGATGGAGGATCTCGTCGAGGAGCTGGTCGGTGAGATCTACGACGAGTACGACCGGGACCGCGACCCGGAGGACTCGAGCCTGCGCCGCGGCGACGTGCTCGAGGTCGACGGCGGGCTCGCGGCCGACGAGCTCGCGAACATGCTGGGCGCAGAGCTGCCCGAGGGCCGCTACGACACGGTCGCCGGTCTCGTGCTCGAGCACCTCGGCCAGCTCGCGAAGCCCGGCGATGCGATCGAGCTCGAGGGGCACCTGCTCGAGGTGATCGAGGTCGACGGCCACCGCATCGAGCGGGTCGCCGTGCGCGAGCGGGTCGCGGAGGAGGACGCCGCGGGGGCGTAGCCCGAACGTCGGCCACGAGGCGGCGCCGCGGCGGAGCGGATGCTGGCAGGATCGTGCCATGCATCCTCGTGCCGGCCAGCTCGCCCAGCCCAGCGACCTCATCGACGTCGACGCCCTGCTGAGCGCCTACTACGACATCCAGCCCGACCTCTCCGACCCCGCGCAGCGGGTGGCCTTCGGCACCTCCGGGCACCGGGGCAGCGCCCTCGACGGCGCCTTCAACGACGCGCACATCGCCGCGACGACGCAGGCGATCGTCGAGTACCGGTCGTCGCAGGGCATCACGGGTCCGCTGCTCATCGGCCGCGACACCCACGCGCTCAGCGAGCCCGCCTGGCGCACCGCGATCGAGGTGCTCGTCGCCAACGGCGTCGAGGTGCTCGTCGACGACCGCGAGAGCTGGACGCCGACCCCCGCGGTCTCGCACGCCATCCTGCGGCTCGGCCCGGGCGGCGCCGCGCCCGCCGGACGCCAGGTGGACGGCATCGTCGTCACCCCCAGCCACAACCCGCCCCGCGACGGCGGCTTCAAGTACAACCCGCCGCACGGCGGGCCCGCCGACAGCGACGCCACCGGCTGGATCGCGAACCGCGCCAACGAGCTGCTCGAGGCCGGCCTCGCCGGTGTGCGGCGCGTGCCGTTCTCGCAGGCGCAGGGCGCCACCCACGGCTACGACTTCCTCGGCACCTACGTCGACGACCTGCCCTCGGTGCTCGACCTCGACGCGATCCGCGACGCGGGCATCCGCATCGGCGCCGATCCCCTCGGCGGCGCGGCCGTCGACTTCTGGGCCGCCATCGCCGAGCGCCACCGCCTCGACCTCACCGTGCTCAACCCCGAGGTCGACCCGAGCTTCCCGTTCATGACGCTCGACTGGGACGGCAAGATCCGCATGGACTGCTCCAGCCCCAACGCCATGGCCTCGCTCATCACGCGCATGACCGGCGGCGCCGAGTACGACATCGCCACCGGCAACGACGCCGACAGCGACCGCCACGGCATCGTCACCCGCGACGGCCTGATGAACCCGAACCACTACCTGGCCGTGGCGATCGACTACCTCTACCGCAACCGCGAGGGATGGCGAGCGGATGCGGCGGTCGGCAAGACCCTCGTCTCCAGCGCCATGATCGATCGGGTCGCGGGCTCGCTCGGCCGCACGCTGCTCGAGGTGCCGGTCGGCTTCAAGTTCTTCGTACCGGGCCTGCTCGACGGCTCCGTGGGCTTCGGCGGCGAGGAGAGCGCCGGAGCGTCGTTCCTGCGCAAGGACGGCCGCGTCTGGTCGACCGACAAGGACGGCATCATCCTCGCCCTGCTGGCGAGCGAGATCACCGCCGTCACCGGCTCGACCCCGTCGGAGCTCTACCGCGGGCTCACCGAGCAGTTCGGCGACCCGTCCTACTCGCGCGTCGACGCCCCCGCCACCCGCGAGGAGAAGGCGAAGCTCGGCAAGCTCAGCGGCGAGCAGGTGACCGCCACGACCCTGGCCGGCGAGACCATCACCGGCAAGCTGACAGAGGCGCCGGGCAACGGCGCGAAGATCGGCGGCCTCAAGGTCACGACCGAGAGCGCGTGGTTCGCCGCGCGCCCCTCGGGCACCGAGGACGTCTACAAGATCTACGCCGAGTCGTTCCAGGGCCCCGAGCACCTGCAGCAGGTGCTGGCCGAGGCCCGCGAGGTGGTGGGCGCCGCGCTGGCGTGACCTCGTGACTGCGGAGGGGACCGGATGCGCGCATCCGGTCCCCTCATCGTTCGGTCGGCGGCGCTACGCCGCGAAGCGCGGTGCGTGCTCGCCGGCCTCGATGCGGGTGGCGAGGATGTTCGACGGCGCCGGCAGCGGGCAGACGAACCAGTCGCTGAAGGAGCAGGGCGGCGAGAAGGCGCGGGTGAAGTCGATGACGACGTTCCCATCCGCGTCCGGCGCGCTGATCGGCACGAAGCGGAAGCGGTACGACTCGACACCGCTCGTGCCGTCGCGCACCACCGCGCTGAGCGTGCCGTCAGCCGCCTGGCTGACGACGAGCGAGGCGTCCTCATCGCCGATGCGAGCCTCGACCGCGCCCGCGTGCGGCCTCTCGGCGCGGTAGCCGTCGACCGACTCGACCACACGCGTGGCGCCGTCGGGCGCCGGCACGAAGCGGCCCGGCACGAGCCAGCGCTCGTCGTACGGGAACGCCTCGAGCGCGGTCAGGGCGGCACGGCGAGCGGATGCGGGATCGAAGACCCGCAGGCCCACCGCACCGTCGCGCTCGATCACGCGCAGCACCGCGTCGCCGTGCGGCACCTCCTGCCCGGGTGCGACCTCGATGCCGGCGTCGCTGCGCGCGGCGCCGCCGACGGCCGACCAGACTCCGGGCAGCCCGTCGATCGCGCGCGGCTCGGCGGTGAGCCACTCGGTCGTCAGCAGGGCCGCGGGGCCGTGTGACGCGCTCACCCAGCGCCAGCGTGCGGCGCGCCAGGACTCCCAGCGTTCGAGTGACGGTGCAGCGGTGCTCATGCCCTCAGGCTAGGGCGCCGATCAGGCGTTCTCCTTGCGGAACGTACGCGTGCCGGCCCAGAGGCCGAGCGCCACGAGCACCGCGGTCCAGCCGATGCCCCAGTAGACGACGCCGTTCGCGAAGTCGCCCGCGAAGACCGCGCGTACCGCCTCGACGATGTGCTTGGTGGGCACGAAATCGCTGATCGTCTGCAGCCACTGCGGGCCCACCGACATGGGGATGAGGATGCCCGAGAGCAGCAGCACCGGCAGCGCCACCGAGTTGATGAGCGGGGCCATGACGTCCTCGCTCTTGGTCGTCAGCGCGAGGGCGTTCGACGCCGAGGCGCAGGCCGTGCCGAGGGCGATCGTGATGAGCAGGCCGATCAGCATGCCGCCGATCGAACCTCGCAGGCCGAAGGCGAAACCGAGCGCGATGAGCACGATGCCCTGCACGGCGAGCTGCACCGAGTCGCGCAGCACACGGCCCAGCAGCAGCGCGGTGCGGCTGGCCGGGGTGACCCGCTCGGCCTCGATGACGCCCGAGCGCCACTCGGAGATGAGGCTGAAGCCGGCGAAGAGCGCGCCGAAGATGCCGAGCTGGATGAGCAGGCCGGGCACGAACACCATGTAGGCGTTGTCGGTGCCGAGCATCGGGGCGAAGCTCTCGAGCAGCGGGCCGAAGAGCGCCAGGTAGAGCACCGGCTGCATGAGGCCGATGATCACCCAGGCGGGGTTGCGCAGGTTCATGCGCAGCTGGCGGTTGAAGACGATGGACGTCTCGCGCAGGAAGGTCATGGTCGCGCCTCTCAGGCGTGCTCGCGCAGCGAGCGTCCGGTGAGTTCGAGGAAGACGTCGTCGAGCGTGGGGCGGCGCACCTCGATCGACTCGAGCGCGATGCCGTCCGCGTCCAGGGACCGCAGCAGGCCCGGCAGCTCGGTGCCGGCGCGGGGCACGCGCACGCTCACCGTGCGGTCGGCGACCTCCGCATCCGCTCCCGCCAGCGCGGAGAGCCTCGCCGCTGCCGGGGCGACCTGATCGGCGGAGAGGACGATGAGCTCGATGAGGTCGCCGGCGACCTGGCGCTTGAGCGACTCGGGTGTGTCGCTGGCCACGATCTCGCCGTGATCGATGACGAGGATGCGGTCGCAGAGCGCATCCGCCTCGTCGAGGTAGTGCGTGGTGAGGAAGACGGTGCTGCCGCGCTCGGAGCGCAACGCCGAGATGTGGGTCCAGAGGTTGGCGCGCGCCTGCGGGTCGAGGCCCGTGGTGGGCTCGTCGAGGAACACCAGGCCGGGGTCGTGGACGAGCCCCATGGCGATGTCGAGGCGGCGGCGCTGGCCGCCGGAGAGGGTGCGCGGCTGGCGGGTCCAGAGCCCGTCGAGGTCGAGCTGCTCGAAGAGCTCGCGACCGCGGCGCTCCGCCTGCTGCTTGCCGACGCCGTAGAGCATGCCGTGGTCGACGATCTCCTCGCCGGCCAGCGCCTCCGGGCTCGTCGAGCCCGACTGCGAGACGTAGCCGATGCTGCGGCGCACGTCGACGGGCTGCGTCGCCACGTCGAATCCGGCCACCGTGGCGGTGCCGGCGGTGGGTTTGAGCAGCGTCGTGAGCATGCGCAGCGTGGTGGTCTTGCCGGCGCCGTTCGGGCCGAGGAACCCGACGATCTCGCCGGCCTCGACGTCGAGGTCGACGCCCTGCACCGCCTGCACCTGCTTCTTCTCGCGGCCGTGCTTGGTATCGAAGGTGCGGGAGAGCCCGCGCGCGTGGATCATGGGTCTCCTCGGGGTGGGAGTCGGCAACCTGCTCGGAGCGTACTCCGCACCACCGACGCCGTCACCCGCCGGTTCGGGCGCGCGCCCGGGCCGGCGGGCCCGGGGCCGCGCGTCCGCTCGCCCACTCGTCCGCACATCCGCTCGATGCCGAACGCAGTGCCTCAGCCGGTCTCGCCCGTCCTCGCAGTGCGGACCGCACACCATCTCGGCGCATCCACTGCATTCCGCATCAGGGCAGGGCAGGGCGAGGTCGGGCGGGCGGGGCGGGCCCGGCGGTTACAGCGAGACCCCCACCAGCACGGGCTCGGGATGCAGGATTACGCCGAACTCGGCCAGCACGCGGGTCTGCACGTAGCGCGCCAGCTCCGCCACCTGCGACGCGGTCGCGCCGCCCTGGTTGGTGAGCGCGAGCGTGTGCTTCGAGCTGATCGCCGCGCCCGAGCCCGGCAGCCGGAAGCCGCGGGAGATGCCGGCGTGCTCGATGAGCCACGCGGCGCTGAGCTTCACCTGCGGCAGCTCGCGCGGCACCGGGTCGACCTGCAGCGAGCCGCCCGAGCCGTCGAGCGGCACGATGCGGTCGACCGGAGCGGATGCGGGGTCCACCGGGAACCGCGGAGCCCCCTCCGGCAGGTCGGCCGCGAACGCCGCGCTGACGATCGGGTTCGTGAAGAAGCTGCCCGCGCTCGCGGTGTCGGGATCGGCCGCATCCAGCACCATGCCCTTCGACGCGCGCAGCCGCAGCACGGCCTCCCGCGTCTCCGCCGGGTCGACCGGGGTGCCCAGTTCGACGCCGAGGGCGTTGGCGAGCTGCGCGTAGCGCACCGGCGCGGCCCCGCCCGGGGTCAGGTCGAACTCGACCGCGAGCACAACGCCCTGCCGGCCGGCCTTGAGCGCGCTCCAGCGGTAGCCGAGCTCGAGCTCGTCACGCGAGAGCCGCACCACGTCGCCGCTCAGGTAGTCGAGGAAGTCGATCGCCACGAGCGTCTCGGCCACCTCCTGCCCGTAGGCGCCGATGTTCTGCACGGGCGCGGCGCCGACCGATCCGGGGATGCCGCTCAGCGCCTCCATCCCGCTCAGCCCGAGCTGCACGGTGTGCGCGACCAGCGCATCCCAGTCGTGCCCGGCCTCGACGCGCAGGCGCACTGCTTCCGATCCGCTCTCGATCTCGGCGATGCCGGACGAGCGGATGCGGATGACCGTGCCGTCGAATCCCTCATCCGCCATCACGGTGTTCGAGCCGCCACCGAGCAGCAGCCACTCTTCGCCCGAGCCCCACGTCTCGAGGGCGGACTCGACGATCTCGTCGCGCGTCGCCGGCTCGAGCAGCAGCCGCGGCTCGCCGCCGACGCGCAGGGTGGTGAGGTCGCTCAGGCTCCGGGCCACGGCGACACCACGGCCTGCGACTTGCCGAGCACGGTCTGCTCGCCGACGACGACCTTGAGGTCGATGCGCGCGGTGCCGTCGTCGTTCACGGCGCCGACCGTCGCGGTGACCGTGACGGATGCGCCCTCGGCCGGGTCGACGACCACGGGCCGCGTGAAGCGCACCTGGTAGTCGCTGACGTAGCCGTCCGCGCCCAGCCAGTCGACGACCGGCTGCACGGCGAAGCCCATCGTCAGCATGCCGTGGGCGAGCACGCCCGGCAGCCCGACGGAGGCGGCGACGTCGTCGCGGTAGTGGATGGGGTTGAAGTCGCCGGAGGCGCCGGCGTAGCGCACGAGCGTGTCGCGGCCGAGCGTGAAGGTCGCCTCGGCGACGACCTGGCCCTTCTCGAGGTTCTGCAGGGTGCTCATCAGTCCTCTCCTCGCACGACGAGGGTCGAGATGGCGGTCACGACGTGGGCGCCGGAGGCGTCGACGATCGCCGACTCGGCGGTGACCATCGAGTTGCCGCCGAGGCTCTTGACGCTCGTGACCGTGAGGGTCGCGGTGAGCTCGTCGCCGGCGACGATCGGGCGGCTGTAGCTGAAGCGCTGGTCGCCGTGCACGACGCGGCTGAAGTCGATCCGCGCCTCGGGATCGGCCAGCAGCTGCGCGAGGGAGTGCTCCTGCACGACGACCGGGAAGGTCGGCGGCGCGATCACGTCGGCGAAGCCCGCGGCCTGCGCGGCCGCCGGATCGAGCGAGAGCGGACTCGTGGCGAGCACGGCGCGGGCGAACTCGCGCACCTTCTCGCGGCCCACCAGGTACGGCTCGGTGGCCGGGTAGGTGCGGCCCTGGATCTCGGGGTTCACGGCGCTGTCGGGGTTGGCTGGCACCCGACGATCCTACGCGGCGGGGCCCGCGCATCCGCTCGGGGTCAGCAGGCGGGCTGCTCGGCGCGTCCGCGGCGGTCGGCTGCGGCGGGCTGACTCGGGCGCCTCGGCGACATCGGGGCGCGCATCCGCTCGGGCTCACAGCCGCCCGTCACCGCTTTGGGGCGGCTCCGCGACGTCGGGGCGCGCGCACGCATGCCCCGATGTCGCCGAAGCGCCCCAACCCGCGGCTGGGGACTCGGCCCGCGGAAGCACGGCGCCGCAGGACCGGCGCCGCAGGGGGCGGCACCGCAGGGGGCGGCACCGCAGGGGCTGCGCCGCAGGAGCGGCGGCGCAGCGATGAACTCAGAGCAGCGAGTCGTCCGACAGCCGGTGGAAGGCGCGGTCGTGGTAGACGAGCGGTTCGCCGGCGTTCTGCGCCAGCACCTCGAGCACCTCGGCCACGACGACGGTGGAGTCGCCGACCCGGTGGGTCGTGATCGGCCGGCACCGCAGGGCCGAGCCCGCGCTCGCCAGCCAGGGCAGCCCGTCGAGGTCCCGCCACTGCTCGGCGGCGGTGAAGCGCTCGGCACCCGAGACCGCGAACGACTTGGCGGTGCCGACGTCGGCCGTCGTCAGCAGGTTGACGGTGATCTCCTCGGCCGCGAGCACCCGGCCCGCCGATCCTCGCGCGCGGGTCACCGAGAAGACGAGCGCTGCCGGCTCGACCGACACCGACGAGACGCTCGAGGCGGTGAGCCCCACCGGTCCCTCGGCATCGCGAGCGGCGACGACGGCGACGCCCGCGGGATGCGCGCGGAAGGCGGTCTTGAACTGCTCGGCGAGGTCTGCGATCACGCTGGTCGCAACGCCCCTCATCCGCTCCGCATTCCATGCCGGAACAACGAAAGCGGCTCCGAGGAGCCGCTTTCATGATCTGTAGCGGGAGCGGGACTTGAACCCGCGACCTCACGATTATGAGTCGTGTGCTCTAACCAACTGAGCTATCCCGCCACGGGCAGCGCCTCGGCGGAACCGCCGGGGTGAAGCCTGAGCCCCGAGTCAGGATTGAACTGACGACCCCTTCCTTACCATGGAAGTGCTCTACCACTGAGCTATCGGGGCGTGACCTACGCGCGGATGACCCGCGCCCGAGGCACCAGGAGAGACTAGCACGGGATCGGAGCGCTCGATGCCACGCGAACGCCGCCGGGACCGGATGAGGTTAGCCTTGCCTCATGAGCTCCACCCCTCTTCGCCGCCTGCTCGTCGTCGCCACTGCCCTCGCCTTCCTCACGAGCGGATGCAGCGCCTCCGCGCAGCCCTCCGGGACGCCGACCGCCTCCGCTCCCGACGCCGAGGCCGGCAGCGCCGGCGAGCACGTCGTCGCGCGCGAGATGGCCGAGGGGATGGGGGCGTCGGAGCCGGACGGCGCCTTCCCGCGCACCGTGGAGCACGACGCGGGCAGCACCAAGCTCGAGACCGCGCCGAAGCGCATCGCGGTCGTCTCGACCGGCCAGCTCGATGCGCTGCTCGCGCTCGGCACGGTGCCGGTCGCCGCCACCCGAGCGGAGGCGAGCGCCCTGGTGCCCGCATACCTGGCGGAGGCCTTCCCCGAGCGGGCCGAGGCGCTCGACGACCTCGAGGACATCGGCGAGCGCACCGAGCCGTCGCTCGAGGCGATCGCCGCATCCGAGCCGGACCTCATCCTCATCAACTCGGTGCGGGGCGCCGAGCTGTTCGACCGGCTCTCCACGATCGCGCCGACCGTCGTCACGCTGGGCAACGGCGTGAACTGGAAGAGCGACTTCCTGCTGCTCGCGGACGCCCTCGGCATGGAGGGCGACGCGCAGGACGTGCTCGACGGCCTGCATCGCGACGCCGACGCCTTCGCGGCAGGACTCGACGACGCCCCGACCGTCTCCTTCCTGCAGTCCGCGGGGCTGCGCATGCGCATCATGGGGCTGCCCTCCTTCACCGGCGGCATCGCCGAGGACCTGGGCCTCGGCCGCCCCGAGTCGCAGCGCTTCGACGAGACCTCGCAGGACCTCAGCCCGGAGCAGCTGCAGGCGGCGGATGCGGACTGGCTGTTCTACGCCGTGGAAGGCGACGGAGCCGCGGCGCTGCTGGAGGCGCCGCTGTGGCCGTCGCTCGGGGCGGTGCGCGGCGGGAGCGCCGTCGAGGTCGACCTCGACCCGTTCTTCATGAACGCCGGGCCCGTCGCGGCGCGGCTCGCGCAGGACCGCATCGTCGACGCGCTCGGTTGAGCGGCAGGCGGAGCGGATGCGGGCGGCCCCGCCCCTCAGACCGGCGGCCGCTCCCCGCCCGGCGGGCCGCGCGGCGCTCCCTCGGCGTCATGGCCGCCCAGCGCATCCGCTCGGTCTCGACCCGCTCGGAGACGGCCCGCTGCCGCTCCTCGCGACGCGCGCGCCAGGCGGCCAGCTCGGACGGCACGTCGCGCAGCGGCGTGACGACGGGCGGGCCGCCGAGCAGCTGGCGGCGGGCGTCGACGATGCGGCGGTTGAAGTCCTCGAGCGCCTCGCGCACCTCGCCCTCGCGGTGCAGGCGGTCGAGCCGGTCGTCGAGCTCCGCGTCCTCGGTGCGCAGCAGGATCGCGGGCGGTCCGAGGCCGGTGATGCGCTCGCTCTCGATCTTGCGGCGGATCCACCAGTCCGGGTCGTGCCCGCGGTCGAGACCCTCCAGCGGTCTGCCGGCACCGCGCAGGTTGTCGAAGTCGCCGCGGCGGATCGCCTGCTGGATCACCGTCTCGACGTAGGCGGCGCGGGCCTCGATGCCGGGTGCGCCCGCATCCGCCGTCCGCTCCTCGGCCTCCTCGCCGGCCGCCGTCGGGTCGTCGCGTCGCAGGCGGTAGCGCCAGGCGCGCAATGACGAGTCCTCCATCCGCCGCTCCTCTCGCACTCGCAGGGGCCCGTCGATAGCGTGGCCCCATGACCACAACCCTCGGCGCCGAATGGTGGCGCTCCGCAGTGATCTACCAGGTCTACCCCCGTTCCTTCGCGGACGGGGACGGCGACGGCATCGGCGACCTCGCGGGCATCACGACCCGCCTGCCGGCCCTCGCCCGGCTGGGAGTGGATGCGGTCTGGTTCTCGCCGTTCTTCCGCTCGCCGCAGAAGGACGCCGGCTACGACGTCGCCGACTACTGCGACATCGATCCGCTCTTCGGCACGCTCGCCGACTTCGACGCGCTGCGCGCCGAGGCCACCGAGCTGGGGCTGCGCATCATCGTCGACCTGGTGCCGAACCACTCGAGCGATCAGCACCGCTGGTTCCAGGAGGCCCTCGCGGCGGCCCCGGGCTCCCCGGAGCGCGCCCGCTACCTCTTCCGCGACGGCCTGGGCGCCGACGGCAGCGTGCCGCCCAACAACTGGCAGTCGGTCTTCGGCGGCCCCGCGTGGACCCGCATCACCGAGGCCGACGGCGCGCCAGGCCAGTGGTACCTGCACCTCTTCGACACCAGCCAGCCCGACTTCGACTGGTCGAACCGCGAGGTGCAGGAGCAGTTCCTCGACGTGCTGCGCTTCTGGCTCGACCGCGGCGTCGACGGCTTCCGGGTCGATGTGGCGCACGGCATGATCAAGGCCGACGGGCTGCCCGACTACACGCCGCCGGCCGAGGCCGGCAGCATGGGCGGGGGCCAGGAGGCGGGCGAGACGCCGCCGTACTGGGCGCAGCCGGGCGTGCATCCGATCTTCCGCGAGTGGCGCGAGCTGCTGAACGGCTACGAGGGCGATCGGATGCTCGCCGGCGAGGCCTGGGTCGACCCGCTCGCGAAGCTGGCCGACTGGGTGCGCCCGGACGAGATGCACCAGACCTTCAACTTCGCCTACCTCGAGACCCCGTGGACGGCGGATGCGCAGCGCACCGTGATCGACGACTCGCTGGCCGCGTTCGGCTCGGTCGGTGCGCCGAGCACCTGGGTGCTCTCGAACCACGACGTGGTGCGGCACGCCTCGCGGCTGGCCCTGACGGCCGAGAATCCGCAGGGCGACGGCATCGGGCCCAAGTCGAAGGGGCTGCCCGAGCCGCTGCTCGGCCTGCGCCGCGCCCGCGCCGCGACCATGCTCATGCTCGCCCTGCCGGGCAGCGCGTACCTCTACCAGGGCGAGGAGCTCGGGCTGCCCGAGGCCATCGACCTGCCCGACGAGGCGCGGCAGGACCCGACCTGGTTCCGCACCGGCGGCGAGCGCTACGGCCGCGACGGCTGCCGCGTGCCGATCCCGTGGGAGGCGGATGCGCCGGCCTACGGCTTCAACGCGACCGGCGCGAGCTGGCTGCCGCAGCCGGCCGGGTACCGCGAGATGTCCAGGGACCTGCAGGAGGGCAGGGCGGGTTCGACGCTCGAGCTCTACCGCCGCGCGCTCAGCGTGCGCCGCGCCCACGCGCTCGGCCACGGCTCGCTCGAGTGGCTGGGCGGCTACGGACCGTCGGTGCTCGCGTTCCGCAACGGCGACGTCACCGTGATCGCCAACCTCGGCGAGGAGCCGGTGGCGCTGCCCGCCGGCGAGACGCTGCTCTGCTCCGGCGAGATCTCGCGCGCAGGGCTGCCCAGCGACACGACGGTGTGGATCGCGACGCCGTAGACCCAGGCCGTCCGGCCGAATGTCGGCTCCGGGTGTTAGCTTGACTCTGCAGGATGCCGAAAGGCCTCCGCAGCCGCCGAAACCCTCGCTGACGCGAGGGTTTCGTGCTTAACCGGGCGTCTCAGCCTTCGGGACCCAGATGTAACGCTGATCGGTGAACCTCAGCAGCAGCGAGTCGATCGTCGACATCGTGGACGCCGACCGGGGGTCGCTCTCCTGCATGGTCAAGATCCGGTTGCTGAAGAAGGTGGCCATGTCGGACGCCTGCAGCAGGCGGCTGTGATGCGAAGGACCGAAGTAGACCGTGTCGATCAGCTGCGTCAGCGGCTCCTGCGAGTAGCCATCACCCGAAAGCCGTCGGATCTGCTTGAAACGCCTGCGGCTGTCCTCCGCCGCGTGGTGCTCATCAGCGATGACGAGTGTGCGTTCCAGCGCACTCTCGCGATCGAGCAGAAGTCCGTTCACCCTTCCCAACGCATGCGACAAGGTCAACTCGTGAATCGGATGCGGTTCCGGGTACTTCCTCAGCAGAGCTGGTCGGTCTGTGCCGCGGATGACGAATCGTGCGCCTGATGCTGCGATCGCTTCGATCGCCTGCACGCAGACGTTCGCTCGAAGACGCGGCGGCACTCCGGCCCAATCTGCTTCACCTTGGAATACGTCACGCCCGTGCAGCTCGGCCTCCGGCGAGAGAGCAGGCCAGGCACCCGACGCTTCCATGACGATCCCGTCGAGACTCTCCTCGATCGCCACTGCAGCGGCGGTGTCCACCGTGAGCGCGCCGATGAAGTAAATCTGTCGGCCACGTTCCGACTCGTCGACATAGGTGATCAGCATCGACCCCTCCCCGGCCCTTGATTCGATCAGCCTACGAGCACGGGAACGAGCTCCGCCCCGCACGACAGGGCCGGGGCGATACGCCCCGGCCCTCCGTGCATCCGCTCGGCAGTATGCGCACGACACGGCAGTACCGGTACCGGTACTGCCGTGTTGTCTCGGTACTGCCGCGCATCCGCTCGGCCGTGGAGCCGGACGAGCGGATGCGGTGGATCAGCGGCCCGAGGCCACCGCGATCTCGTTCGGCGCCGCGTCGAGCGTCACGCTCGCGACGACCTCGCCGGTGGTGAGGTCGACGGCGTGCACCTCGTCGGTGGCCGGCTCGGTCACGTAGGCGATGTCGCCGTCGATCTTGATGGCGGGGTGGGCGTCCTGCCACTCGGCCGGGCCCTCCCACGCCCCGATGACCGGGAACTCGTCCGTCAGCTCGCCCGTGGCGGGGTCGAAGACGTGGATCGAGCCGTCGGTGGCGAGGATGTAGGCCAGGTCGCCCGGGCCGCGCGCGACGTCGCGGAAGGTGTACTCGACGCCCTCCGGCAGGGCGGTGACCTCGTACGTCTCGGCCTCGGTGTCGATGACGACGACCTCGTGCAGCAGGTAGCCCTCGGCGTCCGGGTCGTGCTTGTAGTCGCCGACGATCAACGGGCTGGTCTCGCTGACGTAGGCGTTGCCCATCCGGCCGTACGGCTGGTCCGGGGCGTCGAGCTTGGTGATCGCGCCGTCCTTGACGAGGATCGCGCCGTTCTCGCAGCCGAACACGACGGCCTCGCCCTCGGCGGTGCCCTCGCCGTGGACGCCCGGGCACTGGTCGCTGATCGCGATCCGCTCGCCGTCCGCGTCGAGCACCTCGACGGTGCTGCGCCCGTCGGCGTTGCCGCGGGTCGTCAGGAACGAGCCGTCCTCGAGCACGACCGAGACGCCGTGGTGCGCCTCCTCGCCGGGGATCGTCTCGGTCTCGGGCAGCGCCTCGCCCGCGAAGAGGTCCTCGGTGTCGAAGATCGTCGAGTCGCTCGTGCCGTCGGCGTAGAGCACGGTCTTGCCGCCGTGGCTCACGACGTGGCCGGCGGTGTCGGCCTCGAACACGAGGTCGGTGAGCTCGGCCGCGCCGGTGGTGCCCGCCGCGGTGTCGAGCACCTGGAAGCCCTCGCTCATCGTCACCATCACGCCGCGGCCGTCGCCGGCCGGGTTGAGGCGGGTGAACTCCTCGGTGTCGAACTCGTCGACCACCTCGAGGGTCTCGCCGTCGAGCACGACGATGCCGTTCGGCACGGAGATCGCGACCCGGGCGCCGGCCGCCTCGCCGTCGCCGGTGCCGCCGGTGGCCGTGCTGCTGCAGGCCGCCAGGCCGAATACCGCTCCGGTCGCGAGGGCCAGGAATCCGGCCCGTCGCAGTTGCTGTGCGCGCATGCTGTGTCCTTCTCTTTCCAGTGGGTTTCGGGGTCTCAGGACGAGAGCCCGGTGGTGATGCGCTCGGTGTTGACGCGCATCATGGTCAGGTAGTCGGGGGCGCCGCCATCCGCCTCGGTCAGCGACTCCGTGAACAGCTCCACGACCTCGACGTGCACGTCCGCCTCCTCGGCGAGCGCTCGGGCGAGGCGGTCGGGCGACGACGACTCGGCGAAGATCGCGGGCACGCCCGCCTCCTCCACCGCGCCGACGAGCGAGGCCAGATCGGATGCGCTGGGCGCGGCGAGCGTCGTGCCGCCGGGGATGATCGCCCCGATCACGTCGAAGTCGAAGCGCTGGGCGAGGTAGCCGAAGACGTGGTGGTTGGTGACGAGCGCGCGGCGGTCGTCCGGGATGCCGGCGAAGGCCTCGGTCATCTCGGCGTCGAGCTGCTCGATCGCCGCGCGGTACTGCGGGTCCGGGTCGGCGATGCCGAGATCCTGCAGCACGGGCACCAGCGCGTCGACGACGTCGAGCATCCGCTGCGGGTCGGTCCAGAAGTGCGAGTCGGGCTGGCCCGCGGCGTCGCCCTCGGCATAGTCCAGCACCTCGATCGCGTCGCCCGCGACGAACTGCTCGACGTCGTCGGCCGCGTCGAGGTGCTGCTGCAGGCCCTCCTCGAGTCCGAGCCCGTTCGAGACGAGCAGGTCGGCGCTGCGCAGACGGGCCGCCTCCTGCGCCGAGATCTCGAAGGAATGCGGGTCGGCGTTCGGCCTCATGAGGGTCATCACCTCGGCCTGATCGCCGACGAGCTCGCCGACCACGTCGCCGAGGATGTTCGTCGTCACGACCACCAGCGGCCGGTCGTCGCCGGCGACGGCACCGCAGCCGGAGAGCGCGAGCAGACCGGCGACGCCGAGGGCCACGGAGGAGCGGATGCGCATGCCGGTCACCGCCCCGTCAGCGCCGTGAAGGCGGGCTCGGTCGGCGTCTCGAACGTGCGCGCGATGCGCGCGCCGTCGGCGAAGTCGATCTCCACGAGGCGCTGCTCGGCGGGCGCCGCGAGGTACGCGCGCTGCTGATCGGCGATGAGCGCGACGCCGGGCTGGGACGCGTCGACGAGCGGCTCCGTGGCGGCGAGCTGCGCGCCGCTGCCGTCGAGCACGAGCACCCGTCCGTCGGCGGCGAGCGCGAGCACGTGCTCCGCGTCGTCGTCCACGGCGGTGACCTGCACGAGCGGCGCGGGTGCGGGCAGCAGGGTCCAGCTGCGCTCGCGGGTGTCGAGCAGCCAGATGCCCCGGTCGCCCGCGAGGGCGGCTGCGGTCGGCCGCCCCTCGCGGTTCGCGAAGCTCGTCGCGCGTTCCGCGCCGTCCGGGTAGGCGATCGCCTCGAGGGTCACGTCGTCGCCGTCGGCGGTGGCGAGCAGTGCGCCGTCCGCGCAGCCGATCACGACGCCGACCCTGGTGGCGATGGTGCCCTCCGGGTCGATGCAGGCCGCCTCGGCGCCGCTCGGCTCGCCGTCCTCGTCGAGCACCCGCGCGAGCCCGTCGGCGGCGAGCACCGCGTGCGAGCCGATGGGCGCCAGCACGCCGGCCTGCGGGTCGAGCTCGCGTCGGAAGCGCTCCACGATCTCGCCCTTCGACAGCGCCTCGGTGTCGAGCAGCACGGCCTCACCGCTCTCCGCGAAGAACAGGCCGGTCGATCCGGTGGTCGAGAGGTTCGTGGTCGCGACGACCGCGTCACCCTCCCCGGCACGGTGCCGACGATGCTCGGGGTCGCCCGGTAGTAGTGGAAGTGGTCGACGTGATCCCAGGTCCACATGCCGCTGTCGACGACGGTGACCCCCTCCGATCCGCTCGCGAAGAGGTAGCGCCCGTCGGTGGTCATCGCGCTCGCGGGCTCGATGGCGCCGATCTCGGTGACCGACTCGTCGAGCAGGTCGAGCTGCGACACCGACCCCGCGGGGTCGATGGTCGTGAGGTGCAGCTGCGGCTCGCTCACCTCGGCCGCACCGGCGACGGCGCCGTGGCCGGCGCCGTCGGTGGGCTCGGGGGTCTCGACGGGCTCGGCGGAGCCCGCGCAGCCCGTGAGGGCGACCAGGGCGATGGCCGGGATCAGCAGGGTCGTGCGGTGGAGCATGGTGCCTTTCAGGGGCGGTGGGTTGGAGCGGATGCGGGCCCTCGACGCCGTCCGCCGCGTCGAGTTGCCGCGTATGGCTGCTTCGACGGACTCGAGGCAGCCATATGCGGCAACTCGATGCATTCGGGGGCGGACGGGCGGGCGCGGGCGGGCGCGGGTCAGGCCACGGCGGGCACCCCCGCATCCCGGAGCGGAGTCGAACGGCGTCGCACCGCCGCGAGCGCCGCGCGCAGCGCCCCGGAGACGCCGGCGCCGAGGATGGCGACGGCCGCGATCGAGGCGCCCGCAGCGGTGCCCGCGTGCCAGGAGACGAGCAGTCCCACGAGCACGGCGGCCGCGCCGATGATCGCGGCGAGCGCCATGGTGGCCGGGATGCGACGGGTCCAGTGCCCGGCGGCCACGGCGGGCGCGAGCAGCAGGCCCACGACGAGCAGCGAGCCGACCGCCTGGTACGAGGCCACGACCGCGATCGTGACGAGCCCGACGAGCGCGACCCGGGCGAGCCGCGGCCGCAGCCTCAGGACGCTCGCCACCCGAGGGTCGAAGGCCTCGGCGACGAGCGCGCGGTGGCAGAGCGCCGCGACCGCGAGGGTGACGAGCAGCGCGACGGCGAGCTGCACGACGTCGGCCGTCGAGATGGCGAGGATGTCGCCGAACAGGATGGCCGTGGCGTCGGTCGCGAAGCTCGCCGAGTGCGAGATGACGATCACCCCGAGCGCGAGCATGCCGACGAAGAGCATGCCGATGCTCGTGTCGTACGAGAGCTTCGCGCGGCGCTGCACGGCGCCGATGCCGAAGCTCATGGCGGCCGCGCTCACCGCGGCGCCGAGCAGCACGGGCGCGCCCAGCAGCGTGGCGAGCGCGACGCCGGGCAGCATGCCGTGGGCGAGCGCCTCCCCCAGGAACGCCATGCCGCGGATGACCACCCAGGTGCCCACGACGCCGCAGATCGCGGCCACGAGCGCGCCGCCGATGAGGGCACGCAGCACGAAGTCGAGGGAGAGCGGATCGAGGAGCCAGGTCACGAGGAGCGACCGTAGCGTTAACTGATAACGATTATCAAATGCTATGGTGGGGACGTGCCGTTCCGTTCATCCGTCTCACCGGACGCCGCGCGCGACGCCGGCTTCGGCGACGCCGCAGAGCGCGACGCCGCAGAGCGCGCTGCCGCGCGCCGCTCCGATCCCGATGCCGCGGACCGGGCCGCCGTCGGACGAGCGGATGCGGTCACCGCCCGCGCCCTCCGCGTCGACCTCGGCGGTCGCGAGGTGCTGCGCGGCATCGACCTGCGCGTGCCGCGCGGCGCGCTCACCGTCATCGCCGGACCGAACGGCGCCGGCAAGTCGACCCTGCTCGAGGCGCTGGCCGGCGTGCTCGCGCCGAGCGGCGGCAGCGTGGAGCTGGCCGTCGACGCGCACGCCTTCGTGCCGCAGCGCAGCGCCGCGCCCGACCGGCTGCCCGTGACCGTGCGCGACGTCGCAGCCATCGGCGCCTGGGCGCAGCGCGCCCCGCTGCTGCGCCGTCGCGCGATCGAGCGGCTGCTCGTCGACGACGCCCTCGCCCGGGTCGGCATGCACGGCCTCGCCGCGCGGCCGTTCGCCGAGCTCTCCGGCGGCCAGCGCCAGCGCGTGCTGCTGGCGCAGGGCCTGGCCCGCGGCGCCGAGCTGCTGCTGCTCGACGAGCCGACCACCGGCCTCGACGCCGAGCAGCGCGCCGCCGTGCTCGCCGTGCTGCGCGAGGAGGCGCGCCGCGGCGTCGCCGTGCTCGCGGTCTCCCACGAGCCCGAGCTGCTCGCCGCCGCCGACCGCGTGCTGCGGCTCGAGGACGGCGTGCTGGCGGGCTGAGCCGGTGTGGCGGATCGCCTCATCCGCGCATGCGCTCGGAGCACCCGTCCGCTCGGCGCCCCACCGCCGGGCCTCCCATCCGCTCGGCAGTACCCGAACGACAGCGCAGCACCGAACGCGGTACCGCATCGTCGCCCCGGTACTGCTTCACACCCGCGCAGCCGCGCCCGGACGAATGGCGCCCGGCGCTACTGCCCGAGCTCGACGAGCAGCGCGCGCAGCCGCTCCGCCAGGGCGGGCTCGCCGGCGACCATGAACGCCATGCCGTCGCTGGGATGGATGTCGAAGCTGCCGCCCGCCTCCTCGACGATGAGCGCGCCGGCCGCGTAGTCCCACGGGCTCAGCTCGTTCTCGTAGTACACGTCGGTGCGGCCCGCGGCCACGTCGCAGAGCTCGAGCGCGGCGCTGCCGATGCGGCGGGCGTCGCGCACGCGGCCGATCACGCCCTCCACGATGGACGCCTGGCGGATGCGCGTCTCGGCCTGGTAGGCGTAGCCGGTCGCGACGAGGGCCAGCTCGAGGGGAACGTCGGCGTTGACCTGCAGCCGCCGCTCCCCCAGCCACGCGCCGCCGCCGCGGGAGGCGCGGAAGAGCTCACCGCCGACGGGGTTGAACACGGCGCCCACCACGGCGCGGCCACCGGCCCGCGGGTCGCCCTCGACGAGCGCGACGCTCACCGACCAGGCGGGCCGGTCGTAGAAGTAGTTGACGGTGCCGTCGATCGGGTCGACCACCCAGGTGAGGCCGGTGCGGCTCTCGGCCTCGTCGCCCTCCTCGCCGAGGAAGCCGTCGTCGGGCCGCGCGGCGGCGATGCGCGAGCGGATGAGGGCCTCGACCTCGCGGTCGGCCTCGGTGACGATGTCCTCGGCGCTCGACTTCGTGGCCGCGACGGTCACGCCGGCCCGGCGCCGCGCCAGCGCCAGCTCGCCGGCCCCCACGGCGACGGAGGTCGCCAGCTCGATCAGGTGGTCGTGGCTCACGGGGGCTCCTTCGATCGGATGCACGGCGCCGCCCATCCTCACACGCGCCGGTGGCGCGTCAGCCGTCGACGTCGCCCCAGGCCGCGGACTTCAGCACGATCTCGCGCCGCGGCGGCCACGGCTCCGCGACCCACACCTTGAGCGGACGGCCGCCGACCCGGCCGTCGAGGCGCACGCTGCGCTCGTCGCGGTCGCGGGTGACGCGGGCGGGATTTGCGACCACGCGCTCGACGTCGGCGCGCGCGATGCGGCGCTGGCGCATCCGCTGCTCGATGTGGCGGGTCCACCGCCGCGGCAGCCGACGTCGACGCGCCCGCCGGAGCACCGCGACGAGCGCCGCGAGCGACACCAGGGCCGCGACGGCCAGCAGGAGCAGCGGGTCGAACCCGGCGAGCCGGTCGGGCACGTCAGTCCCGCGCGCGGGCCCGCGCGGCCGACTTGCGGCCCCACAGCGCGTAGTACAGCAGTGCCGCTCCGACCCACGCGCCGAACCACGCGTAGGTCACGAGCCCGAGGCCCGAGAGCACCACGAGGCAGGTGATGATCGACAGCACCGGGATGACCGGGCCGAACGGCACGCGGAAGCCGCGCGGCAGGTCGGGGCGCTTGCGCCGCAGCACGAGCACCGAGACGGCGACCACGATGAACGCCACGAGGGTGCCGATCGACACGAGGTCCCAGAGCCCGCCGAGCGGCACGAAGGCGGCGAGCAGCCCGACCGCCACCGCGACGACGATCGTGGTGTTCACCGGGGTGCCGGTGCGCTGGTTCACCCGCGCGAAGAAGCCGGGCACGAGACCGTCGCGGCCCATCGAGTAGAGCACGCGGGTCTGGCCGTACATGACGACGAGGGTGACCGAGAAGATCGAGATCACCGCGCCGAGCGCGAGCAGGGTGCCGGGCCAGGCGGCACCGGTGATGTTCTCGATGATCACCGCGAGGCCCACGCTCTGCTGCTCCGGGTCGGAGAAGGCCTGCCAGGGCTGGCTGCCGATGGCCGCGACGGCCACGAACAGGTAGAGCGCCGTGACGACGGCGAGCGCGCCGAGGATCGCGCGCGGCAGGCTGCGTCGCGGGTCCTTCGCCTCGCCACCCGCCGTCGAGACCGCGTCGAGACCGATGAAGGTGAAGAAGATCGTGCCGGCCGCCGCGGTCACGCCGGCGGCGCCGAACGGGGCGAAGTCGGCGAAGTTGTCGGCCTGGAAGCCGGTGAACGCGACGGCGCCGAAGAGCACCAGCACGGCGACCTTGATGACGACCATGGCCGTGTTGACCTTCGCCGACTCGGAGACGCCGCGGATGAGCAGCAGCGCGCAGAGCAGCACGAGGAGGACGGCCGGCAGGTTGAGGATGCCCGGCGTGCTGTCCCAGGGGTTCGCCGACAGGATCGCCGGGAAGGAGACACCGACCGTGTTGTCGAGCAGCAGGTTGAGGTAGCCGCTCCAGCCGACCGCCACGGCGGCGGTCGAGACCCCGTACTCGAGCAGCAGGCAGGCCGCCACGATCACGGCGGCGAGCTCGCCGAGCGTCGCGTAGGCGTAGGTGTACGTCGAGCCGCTCGCCGGCACGGCCGAGGCCATCTCGGCGTAGCAGAGGGCCGAGAGCCCGGCCGCGAGGGCGGCGAGCAGGAAGGCGAGCACGGTCGCCGGGCCCGCCGCCGGCACGGCCTCGTGCATGACGAAGAACACGCCGGTGCCCACCGTGGCGCCGATGCCGAGCATCATGAGCGGGATGGTGCCCATCCGGCGCTGCAGTCCGCCCTTCTCGCCCTCGGGGGACGGCTCGATGGGGATGGTGCGCAGCAGGCTGCGGAGCGGCATGACGGGTCCATTCGGAGACGGATGCGGGAAACGACGAAGCCCCGCTCGAGGCGGGGCTTCGTGCACAGGAGCTCGGTGAGCGAGATCACTGTGGCGAGTGAGGGATTCGAACCCCCGAAGGCTGAGCCGTCTGATTTACAGTCAGATCCCTTTGGCCGCTAGGGTAACTCGCCGGTCGGGCCAGGGCGGAGTGGAGTCCGCCTTGGCCACCGGACCACAGTACCCGATCCGCGGGGCGCCGACGACCACGGCGACCGCATCCGCTCGGCCCTGCGTGCGCGGTCGGAGCCGCCTGGACGCGCGGGGGCGCCCCGGTAGACTCGGAGGCATGGCAGATTCCTCCTTCGACATCGTCTCCAAGGTCGACACCATGGAGACCCAGAACGCACTGAGCCAGGCCCAGAAGGAGATCGCGCAGCGCTACGACTTCAAGAACGTCGGCGCCTCGATCGAGTTCAGCGGTGAGAAGGTGCTCATGAAGGCGAACGCCGAGGAGCGCGTGAAGGCGATCCTCGAGGTGTTCGAGGCGAAGCTCATCAAGCGCGGCATCTCGCTGCGCTCGCTCGACGCCGGCGAGCCCTACCCCTCCGGCAAGGAGACCCGCATCGAGGCCAGCTTCAAGCAGGGCATCTCGAGCGAGGACGCGAAGAAGATCTCGAAGATCATCCGCGACGAGGGCCCCAAGAGCGTGAAGAGCCAGATCCAGGGCGACGAGCTGCGGGTCACGTCGAAGAGCCGCGACGACCTCCAGGCCACGATGGCGCTGCTCAAGGGCAAGGACCTCGACGTGGCGCTGCAGTTCATCAACTTCCGCTGATCCCGGCGCGCTGAGGGGGTCGATCGGGTGGACTGGCTGCGCGGCGTGGACTGGAGCCTGGCGCTCACGATCGCGCTGCTGGTCGTCGACTGGACACTGCGCGTCGTCGCCGTCATCGTGGTGCCGCGCAACCGGCGGCCGCAGACCGCCACGGCCTGGCTGCTCGCGATCTTCCTCATCCCCACCGTGGGCTTCCTGCTCTTCGCGCTGCTCGGCAGCAACCACCTGCCGAAGCGGCGGCGCGAGAAGCAGCGCGACATCAACGCGTACATCCTCGAGACCACCGAGGGCATCGAGAAGGTGCGCGACGACGACCCGCCCCCGGCCTGGTTCGCGAGCGCCGTCGCGCTCAACCGCGAGCTGGGCGCGATGCCCCTGGTCGGCGGCAACAGCGCGGAGCTGCTGCCCGACTACGACGCCTCGCTGCGGGCGATGACGCAGGCGGTGCGCGAGGCGAAGCGCTACGTGCACGCCGAGTTCTACATCACGCACCTCGACGACACGACCGAGCCCTTCTTCCAGGCGCTCGAGGAGGCCGTGCAGCGCGGCGTGACCGTACGGTACCTGCTCGATCACATCGCCTCGTGGCGGTACCCCAAGTACCGCCAGACCATGCGCCGGTTGCGGCGCACCGGTGCGCAGGTGCAGCTCATGCTGCCGGTGCGGCCGTGGCGCGGCGAGTACCAGCGCCCCGACCTGCGCAACCACCGCAAGCTGCTGGTCATCGACGGCATCGTGGCCTACACGGGCTCGCAGAACATGATCGACAAGAGCTACGACAAGCCCGGCAACCTCAAGCGCGGCCTCGCCTGGAAGGACCTCATGGTGCGCTTCGAGGGCCCGATCGTGGCGGGCATCAACGCGCTCTTCGTCACCGACTGGTACAGCGAGACCGACGAGCTGCTGCTGCGCGAGACCGAGCCGATGACCTCGGTGCGCAAGGCGCAGTCGCTGGACTGCCAGGTGGTGCCGAGCGGGCCGGGCTTCGACGGCGAGAACAACCTGCGGCTCTTCAACGCGCTGATCTACAGCGCGCAGCAGCGCATCGTGCTGACCAGCCCCTACTTCGTGCCCGACGAGTCGATGCTCTACGCGGTGACCACCGCCGCGCAGCGCGGCGTGGAGATCGACCTCATCGTCAGCGAGATCGGCGACCAGCCCGTCGTCTTCCACGCGCAGCGGTCCTACTACGAGGCGCTGCTGCGGGCCGGCGTGCGCATCTGGCTCTACCGAGCGCCGACGATCCTGCACGCGAAGCACTTCTCGGTGGACGACGAGGTCGCGGTGATCGGCTCGAGCAATCTCGACATGCGCTCCTTCAGCCTCAACCTCGAGATCTCGGTGCTGGTGCGCGGAGCGGACTTCGCCCGCCGGCTCCACGAGCTCGAGGACGCCTACCGCGCCGAGTGCCGCGAGCTCACCCTCGACGAGTGGCTGGGGCGGCCGTTCCCGGTGCAGGTGCTCGACAACGTCGCGCGCCTCACAGCCAGCGTGCAATAGCTGAGCATCCCTGCCACCTCAACCCCTGCCGAGCGGGTTACTGTCGTGCCATGACGGGCGAAGGATGGTGGATCGTCGCGGCGATCGCGAGCTGCGCGCTCCTCGTCGCCACCGCATCCGCTGCGCTCGTGCAGGCGCGCGTGCGGCAGCAGCGCGTCGAGGCCACCGAGCAGGATCGCGACCACTGGCGCCGGGTGGCGGACGAGCGCGGGGCGGAGGCCGACCGTCTCGCCCGCGAGAGCGCCAGGCTCACCGAGGAGCGCGCCGAACTGCTCGTGCGGCTGCGCGAGGCGGAGGAGGGGCCCTCCCCCAGCGGACCGGCGGACGGCGACACCACGGCGCTGCACGAGCGCCTGCGCTCCCTCGCTCCGGCGGCGAGCCTCAGCTCGACCGACGGCCCCCGCGGCCCGGTGACGAGCGTGTCGATCGCGACGGTCTCCGGTGTCGGCATGGTGCGGCCGCTGCGCGCCGTGCCGGAGGCGGTGGAGCGCGCCCGCGAGGGCGGCCTGCTGGTCCAGCCGTCCGACCAGGGCCACCGATTCGCGATCGCGGCGAACGCCGACGCGCTGCTCGGCAGCGTCGCCGCGGCCCTGCTCGACGACGCGCGCGCACGCCTGGGCCGAGGTGCGCAGGTGCAGCTGGCCCTCCAGTGGCAGTCGCCCGGCATCGTCGTACGGCTGACCCCGTACTGACGCGGAACGGCGGCCCCCGGAGGGACCGCCGTTCGCTGCGCTGCTGAGGCTCAGGCCTCGCCGCGCGAGATCTCGACCATCTCGTCGCGCGGCACGACCTTGACCCGCGCGCGCTCCTGCTCGGCGCCGAGCGCGATCTCGTGCGCGTCGAGACGCTGCCAGCCGGCGAGGTCGGTGTAGCGCACGCCGCGCGAGTCCAGCAGGTCGACGACGGCCTGCTCCTCGGGGTGCGCCGGGGTCCACCAGTGCGCCTGGTCGCGGATGAGGTGCTGCACCGTCTCCATGGCGTCGCTCTTGGTGGCGCCGATGAGACCGACGGGTCCGCGCTTGATCCAGCCGCTGGCGTAGACGCCGGGCAGCTGCTCGTTGAACTGGCCGGGCGAGCTCTCGTCCTCCTGCTGCACGCGACCCTCGATGTTGGGGATCACGCCGCGGTGCTCGTCGAACGGGATGCCCTGCAGCGGCGAGCCGAAGTAGCCGACCGCGCGGTAGATCGCCTGGATCGGCAGCTCGCGGATCTCGCCCGTGCCCTCCACGCCGCCCTGCCCATCCGGACGCGTGCGCTCGTACCGGAACCCGACCACCTTGCCGTCCTCGCCGACGACCTCGACGGGCTTCGCGTAGAAGTGCAGGTGCAGGCGGCGGCTCGCAGGGGTCCGCTCCTCCTCCGCCTCCTTCCGCCACTTGCCCAGGATGCGGTCGATGACCATGACCTGCTTGTTCGTGGCGATGGCGTTCTTCGAGGCCTCGTCGTAGTCGAAGTCCTCGTCGTGGAGCACCATGTCGACGTCGTGCTGCTCGCCGAGCTCGCGCAGCTCGAGCGGCGTGAACTTCACCTGCATGGGGCCACGGCGTCCGAAGACGTGCACGTCGGTGACCGGCGAGGCCTTGAGCCCCCGGTAGACGTTGTCGGGGATCTCCGTCGGCAGCAGGTCGTCGGCGTGCTTGGCGAGCATGCGGGCGACGTCGAGCGCGACGTTCCCGTTGCCGATGACCGCGATCTCCTTCGCCTCGAGCGGCCACTCGCGCGGCACATCGGGGTGCCCGTCGAACCAGTTGACGAAGTCGGCGGCGCCGTAGCTGCCGTCGAGGTCGATGCCCGGGATCTCGAGGTCGGCGTCGCGGATCGCGCCGGTCGTGAAGATGACCGCGTGGTAGTGCTCGCGCAGGTCGTCGATGGTGATGTCGGTGCCGAAGTCGACGCCGCCGAAGATGCGGATGTCGCCGCGGTCGAGCACCTCGCGCAGGGCGTTGATGATGCCCTTGATGCGCGGGTGGTCGGGCGCGACGCCGTAGCGGACGAGCCCGTACGGGGCGGGCAGCCGGTCGAAGAGGTCGATCGACACGTCGAAGGCGCGCTCGGACTTCATGAGGATGTCGGCGGCGTAGATGCCGGCGGGACCGGCGCCGACTATGGCAAGCCTCAGCTTGGTCACGGGAGTTCCTTCCAGGGTGGTGCCCCAGCCGAGCGGATGGGGCGCGCGGTTCAGCGGGATCGTTCGACGATGGTGTCGGCGAAGCGGGTCAGCGCCTTCTTCACCGGCCCGGCGGGCAGCGGGTCGAGCGCGGCGACGGCCTCCGCGGCCCAGCGGCGCGCATCCGTCATCGTCCGCTGCGTCACCTCGTGCCCGCGCAGCTCGGCGACGAGCGACGCGAGCAGCGCGTCGTCACCCGAGGCGATGCCCGCCTCGATGCGCTCGAGGAAGGCGGCCGCATCCGCATCCGTCTGCGCATCGCGGCGCAGGTAGAGCACGGGCAGGGTGGCGACCCCGGCGCGCAGGTCGGTGCCCGCGGTCTTGCCGGTGCCGTCCTTGCGCTCGGCGAGGTCGATCACGTCGTCGACGAGCTGGAAGGCGATGCCGATCTTCTCGCCGAACTCCACGACGCAGGCCTCGTAGGCGTCGTCGGCGTCGGAGAAGAGCACGCCGACCTGGGCGGCCGCCGCGATCAGCGAGCCGGTCTTGTCGGCGAGCACGCCGAGGTAGTGCTCGATGTGGTCCTCGCCGTCGCGGGGGCCGATCGTCTCGTGCAGCTGGCCGAGGCAGAGGCGCTCGAAGGTGCTCGCCTGGATGAGCATGGCCTTCTCGCCGAGACCGGCGATGAGGCTGGAGGCGCGGGCGAAGAGCAGGTCGCCGGTGAGGATCGCGACCGAGTTGCCCCAGACGTGCTGCGCGGTCGGCACGCCTCGACGCTGCTGCGCCTCGTCCATGACGTCGTCGTGGTACAGCGAGGCCAGGTGGGTGAGCTCGATGGCGCGGGCCGCCTGGAGCACCCGCTCGTTCACCCCGGTGCCGAGCTGCGCGACCAGGAGCGTCAGGGTGGGGCGCACGCGCTTGCCGCCAGCCTCGAGCAGGTAGCGGGTGGTCACGTCGGCGAGGTCGTCGGCGAAGCGCACCTCCTCGACCAGCCCCGCCTCGACCCGCTCGAGCCCGTCCTCGATGTCGCGCACGAAGCGGCGCTCGTCCGAGGACGCGAAGAGCTTCTCGCCCAGCCCGAGCGAACCGCTCAGCGTGCTGCGGCGCGCGAGGGGCGTGCTCGGGTTCACTGTTCTGCCTTCATGTCCGTGGTGGTTCGTCGTCGTCACGCGCGCGGTTCGCTCATCCGCTCCGGCCTCATCCGCTCGGGATCAGGAGCGACGGAGGGAGGCGGCCGGTTTGCGGCCGCGGTGCAGGGCGACGACGCCCGCGGTGAGGTTGCGGTACGCCACCCGGGTGAAGCCGGCGCTGCGGATGAGCACGCTCAACTCGAGCTGGTCGGGCCAGGCCTTGATGGACTCGCCCAGGTAGTCGTAGGCGCCGGTGTTGGTGCTGGTGACCTTGGCGACCAGCGGCATTACGACGTCGAGGTAGGCCCAGTAGCCGGCGCGCACGATCGGGGCCGGCGGGGTGGAGAACTCGCAGATCACGAGGCGACCGCCGGGCTTGAGCACGCGGTACATCTCGCTGAGCGCCTTCGGCACGTCGACGATGTTGCGCAGGCCGAAGCTGATGGTGACGGCGTCGAAGATCTCGTCCTCGAACGGCAGCTCGGTGGCGTCGGCCTCGACGAACTCGATCTCCGGGTGGCGCTCGCGGCCCACCGCGACCATGCCCGCCGAGAAGTCGAGGGCCGTCACGGCCGCACCCGACTTCGCGAGCGCCGCGGAGCTCGTGCCGGTGCCGGCGGCGATGTCGAGCACGCGCTCGGAGGGCTTCGGGTCGACGGCCTTGACCGTCGCCACGCGCCACAGCACGGCGTTGCCGCCCGAGAGGGCGTTGTTCGTGCGGTCGTAGCCCTTGGCGACGCCGTCGAACATGCCGGCGACCTCCTCGGGTCGCTTGCTCATGTCCGCCTGACTCACAGGGATGATCCTATGCCCGGGCGGCTGTGCCGTGGCCGGATGATCCGTCCCGTCCGCGATCCCGTGCGGCGGCGGCGGCGTAGACTCCCCCGGTGACTCAGGCCCTGCCCGTCCCCCGCTGCACGTGCGCACCACGCCGCTCGAGATCCGCCCGCAGCTGATCGGGCTCGCCGACCCCGTGCATCCGCTCGTCGTGCAGCGCCGCGGCGAGGGCGTCGTCGGGCTGGGCCGCACGCTGCGCTGGGAGTTCCACGGCCGTCGCCGCTTCGCCGAGGCCGCCGCCGCCTGGGCCTCGCTCGTGGCCGGCGCGACCGTCGACGACGCCGTGCGGCTGCCCGGCTCGGGGCTGATCGCCTTCGGCGCCTTCGCCTTCTCGCCGGACTCCGCCCGCCCGAGCGTGCTCGAGGTGCCGAGCACCGTCATCGGCGTGCGCGAGGGCCGCGCCTTCCTCACCGAGATCTCGACCGAGCCGTTCGCCGGGCCGCCCATCGTGCCGCGCGTGCGCCCGTACGGCGCGGAGTACCGCATCGCGCTGCTGCCCGGGGCGCTCGACGGCGAGGGCTACGAGGCGGCGGTGGCGGATGCGATCGGCCGCATCACCGCGGGCGAGCTCGAGAAGGTGGTGCTGGCGCGCGACCTCGTCGGCAAGCTGCCCGACGGCGCCGACCTGCGCCGCGTGCTCTGCGACCTCGCGCTGAGCTACGCCGACTGCTGGACCTACGCCGTCGACGGCCTCGTCGGCGCCAGCCCCGAGACCCTCGTCGAGGCGCGCGACGGCCTGGCCCGCACCCGCGTGCTCGCCGGCAGCAGTGCGCGAGGAGCGGATGCGGGCCAGGACCAGGCCGCGGCCGTCGCCCTCGCGACCAGCGCCAAGGATCAGGACGAGCACCGCTTCGCCGTGCAGAGCGCGCTCACCGCGCTGCGCGCCCGCGCCGCGACCGTCACCGTGAGCGAGCAGCCCTTCGCGCTGAAGCTGCCGAATCTGTGGCACCTGGCGAGCGACCTCGAGGCCACGCTGGAGCCCGGCACGACCGCGCTCGACCTGGTCGCCGCGCTGCACCCGACCGCGGCCGTCGCGGGCTCGCCGACCGAAGTCGCGAGCGCGCTGATCGCCGAGCTCGAGCCGAGCGACCGCGGACGCTACGCGGGCCCGGTCGGCTGGCTCGGCGCGCACGGCGACGGCGAGTGGGCCATCGCGCTGCGCGGCGCCCAGGTCGACGACGACGGCCGCATCACCGCGCACGCCGGCGCCGGCATCGTCGCGGCGTCGTCGCCCGTGCAGGAGCGGGCCGAGACGGCGATGAAGTTCCGCCCGATCGCGGACGCCTTCGCCTGAGCCGCCGCCCGCTCGTGGCACCGCGGGTCGCGCGCGAGTCGGCGCCCTCGCGTGACGCCGCGGGTCGCGCCGCGCCCGACTCCGGACGCAGCGCAGCGCCCGACTCAGTACCCAAGCGACAACTCATGCCCGCCGACGGGACTGACTCGTCGCCTCGAGACTGAGAAGCGGCGCGGCAGCGGCACGGCAGCGGCAGCGGCACGGCAGCACGGCAGCGCGGTAGCGGCACGGCGGCGGCGCGTGGCGCGGGTCAGCGGGTCAGCGGGGCGGCGTCGCGTGGCGCGCGTCGGCGGCGCGCGGCGCGGGTCAGCGGGGCAGGGGTACCTCGATGAGGAGCGGGCCCGCGGTGTCGGTGAGCGCCGAGTCGAGGTCGCGCTGGTGGGCGATGCGCACGTGCTTCCAGCCGTAGGCCGCGGCGAGCGCGGCGAGGTCGACCTCGTGCGGCGTGCGCAGCACGCGGTCGAAGGCGTCGGAGGGGGCGGATGCGGCCACTTCGAGTCCGTCGAAGATGGTGCCGCCGCGGTCGTCACCCACGATGACCTGGATGCGCGGCCGCGGCTCGCCGGGCGGCAGCAGCAGCGCGCCCGCGTCGTGGAGCAGGGCGAGGTCGCCGACCAGCACGCGCGTGACGCCGGGGCCCGCATCCGCCTGCTGCGCCGTGGCGATGCCGACCGCCGTGGCGATGGTGCCGTCGATGCCGGCGAGCCCGCGGTTGGCGTGCACGACCAGCTTCTTGCCGGGCACGGCCCCGTCGGCCACGCGGATGAGGCGGCTGGCCGCCAGCACCAGGCGGTCGTGCGGCCAGGTCGCGGCCCAGATGCTCTCGACGAGCCCGCGGCGGTCGACGGGACGACGCGCGATCGCCAGCTCCTCGCGGGCGAAGCGGCTGCGCACCTCCTTGTCGAGCGAGCGCGCCGCGGTGAGGTCGGGCGCCGCGATCGGGCGATCGAGCAGGGCGCGGCTCGCGCGGGTCCAGCGTCCGGGCCACGAGCGCATCCACGGCTCCGGGGAGGCTTGGAGCACGCGCACCTCGTCGACGACGATCGCGTGCGCCGACGGCCGGTAGTCCTCGCCGGCGCGGCCGCGCTCGACGATGACGTCGAGGTCGTCGCGGGCGAGCAGGGCGGGCACCTCGCGGCTCAGCGTGGGGTGACCGAGCACCACGGCGCGGCGCACCCGACCACCGAAGCCCGCATCCGCCAGCAGCTCGCGGTAGGCGCCGACGAGGTTCGGGCCGAAGCGGGCGCCGCTCGAGATCTCGGCCAGCAGCGGGGCGGCGAGCTCGTGGGCGAGCTGCTCGGCGCGCGGTCCCGCATCCGCTCCGGCGATCACGACGGTGCCCTCCTCGGGCGCGAGGCGCACGTAGTCGGGATCCGTCGGCGGCGCGGGCACCGCGACGGCCTCGAGCCGCGGTGTCGCCAGGCCCGCGGAGCTCAGCGGCTCGCGGTACGCCAGGTTCAGCTGCACCGGGCCGGGCCCGCGCTCGGCGACGGCGTAGGCCTCGGCGGCGAGCCCACGTAGCACGGACGGGTCGTCCTGCGCGGTCGGCGCCGGCACGTCCCACTCGGCGAGCACCGCCGGCGCGAACAGCCCGGGCTGCACCGTGGTCTGGTTGCCCCCGATGCCGCGCGCCTCCTGCGGACGGTCGGCGGTGAGCAGCAGCAGTGGCACGCCGGCATGGCGCGCCTCGAGGACGGCCGGATGCAGGTTGGCGACCGCGGTGCCCGAGGTCGTCACCACCGCGACGGGCCGTTCCGTGCCGACGGCCAGGCCGAGGGCCAGGAAGCCGGCGACGCGCTCGTCCATGCGCACGCTCAGGCGCAGCAGCCCCTCATCCGCCAGCTGGGCCGCGGCTAGCGCGAGCGCCTGCGAGCGCGAGCCGGGGCTCACCACCACGTCGCGCAGTCCCTGCGCGCGCAGCTGCGCCAGCAGCGTCAGCGCGGCGACGGATGCGGGCGAGTCCTCCCGCGCGGTCACCGGCGGCCGGGCTTGTCGGCGTCGCCGTTCGGGTCCTCGTCGTCGTCGAGCAGCGACAGCTGCTCCTCGAGGCGGCGGATGCGCTCGTCCTGATCGGCGTCCTTGCCCAGCTTGGCGAGGAAGTCCGCGTCGTCGTCGGGAGCGGTGGGGCCGCGGCGGGCGGGCTGGTCACGTCCACGGCGCTCGCGACCGAGCACGAGCCACAGCACGGCGCCGATGCCGGGCAGCAGGACGATGAGCACGGCCCAGCCCCACTTCGGCAGGGCGCGCACCCGGTTCTCATCGATGAGCACCAGGTCGGCGATGGCGTAGATCATGAAGCCGAGCACCACCACCGGGAGGATGAGGAGCAGTCTGGCCATCCCCGGATTCTAGCGCTCGGGCCTGTGCGAATGGCCCGGGAGGCGGCCGTACACTGGGCGGGTGAACGCCCGGTCCTGGATCCTCTACAGCGCTGCGCGCGTGATCATCTTCGGCGTCATCCTGGCGGTGCTCCTCGTCGCAGGGCTCGACGTCTGGATCTCGGCGCTGGTCGCCGCGCTGGCCGGACTCGGCATCAGCCTGCTCGTGCTGCGCAAGCCGCGCGAGGACATGGCGGCCAGCATCGCCGCGCGCCGCCGGCGCGAGCCGGAGCGCAGCGACGACGAGGTCGAGGACGAGCAGCTGGGGCGACGCGAGGGCTGAACCCTCCCGGGGGGGACGCCGGGACCGCATCCGCCCGCATCCGCTCGTCGCGGCGATGCCGCCGTGCTCAGCGCGTGATGCCGTCCCGCTCAGAGCGCGATGGCCGCCGCGGTGCCGATCGCCCAGACGAGCGCCGTGATGCTCGTGAGGCTGAGCACCAGGACGAGCTCCTCGCCGTGCGCGCCGTGGCCGTGATGACGATCGCCGGCAGCGCGAGCAGCAGGGTGAAGAACACGAAGCCGGTGCCGGTGTAGAAGAACCCGAGCACGACCAGCACGCCGTACGGCAGGGCCATGAGCACGCCGTACAGCGCACGGGTCGCCGCCGAGCCGATCAGCACCGAGAGGGTGCGCTTGCCGGCCTCGCGATCCTGTTCGATGTCGCGCAGGTTGTTGGCCAGCAGCACGGCGGTGGCGAAGCTGCCGGCGGCGACCGCGAGCGCCCAGGCCTCGAAGTTGACGGTGTCGGCCTGCGCGTAGGTCGTGCCCGCGACGGCGACGAGCCCGAAGAACACGAAGACGAAGAGCTCGCCGAGCGCCATGTAGCCGTAGGGGCGCTTGCCGCCGGTGTAGAACCAGGCCGCGACGATGCTCGCGGCGCCGACAGCCAGGAACCACCAGTGCCCGCTCAGCACGGTGATGGCGACGCCGGCCGCCGCGGCGAGGGCGAAGAAGACGAGCGCCACGGTGAGCACCGTGCGCGGCTTCGCGAGCTGCGAGCCGACCAGACGGCCGGGGCCGACGCGGTGCCGGTCGGTGCCGCGCACGCCGTCCGAGTAGTCGTTGGCGTAGTTGACGCCGATCTGCAGGAAGAGCGCGAGCACCAGGCAGAGCGCGGCGATCACGCGGTTCTCGAGACTCCAGACGAAGCTGTTGGCGACGTAGGCAGCGGAGGTGCCGAGCGCGACGGGGGCGATCGCCAGCGGCAGCGTGCGCAGCCGGGCGCCGGCGATCCAGTCCCGGGCGTTCGCGTCGCGGCGTGGCGGGGCGCCCTGCTCGATGCGTCCGCGCAGCGCGGGGTTGCCGCTCTTCGAGGGATTGCCCTTGGGCTTCTTGGTCTGCTTCTGCGCCACGGTCATCGATCTTAGGAGCGTTCGCGCGGTGCTCCGGGCCGCAGCGGGGCTCGCCGGGCCTTCGGCGATGCCTCCGGCCGCGGTGCCGCGGCGCTTCGGTGCCGCGATGCCGCCGCTCGCCTCGGCCGCTGTCTTCGGGGCGCCTCGGCGACATCGGGGCGCGCGGGCGCATGCCCCATCGTCGCCGAGGCGCCCCGAAGCCGAGGGGGACGTCTTCGCGAGCGACCGAGCGGACGCGGGAAGCCGAGCAGACGAGCGGATGCGGGTAGCCGAGCGGACGAGCGGACGCGACCGGGCGGCCCGGTCAGCCGCCGGCCAGCGCCCGGATGGCCACGCGGTCCGGCTTGCCGCTCGCGAGGCGCGGCAGGTCCTGCTCCAGCCAGTGGATGCGGCGCGGCGCAGCCGCCCGGCCGAGCCGCGTCGTGACGGCCTCGCGCACCGCGAAGAGGGAGGGTCGGCGCCCGCAGAAGCGCGCATCCGCCACCACCAGCGAGCCCTCGCCCCACTCGGCGTCCTCGATGCGCAGCACGACGGCGTCGCCGAGCGCGGGGAACTCCTCGCGCACGACCTGCTCGACCTCGCCGAGCGCCACCTTCACGCCGCCGGAGATGATGACGTCGTCCATCCGGCCCACCACTGCGACTCGACCGTCGTCGACGGAGCCCGCGTCGCCGGTGCGGTACCAGCGCGCACCGTCGCGCTCGACGAGCGCGGCCCCGGTGCGGTCCGGATCGTCGAGGTAGCCGGCGAAGAGGCTCGGCCCGGTCAGTTGCAGCTCGCCCGCGACCGCCTCGGCACGGTAGCCGGGCAGCGGCTCGCCGTCGTAGACGCAGCCGCCGGCGGTCTCGCTCGATCCGTAGGTGCGGGTGACCCGGGCGCCGAGGGCCGCGGCCTGCTCGAGCACCCGCGGGTCGCTGCGCTGGCCGCCGACGAGGATGCGGTCGAAGCCCACGAGCGCCGCCGCGACCTCGGGGCGGGACTGCGCCGACTGCACGAGGCGTGCCAGCTGCACGGGCACGAGCGAGACGTAGCGGGCGCCCTCCGCGGACGCGGCGAAGACGCGCGGATCGAAAGGTCCGCCCGAGAGCACGGCGGGGTCGGTACCGGCCGCGATCGAGCGCACGAGCACCTGCAGCCCGGCGATGTAGGTGAGCGGCAGGGCGAGCAGCCAGCGGCCCTCGCCGATGACCGCAGCGGATGCGGCGGCCGAGGCGAGCAGCGCCTCCGCCGTCAGCAGCACCCGCTTCGGGCGGCCCGTGCTGCCGCTGGTCTCGACGACGACCGCGACGCCCTCCGGCACCTCGGCCGGTGCCGGCGCGGCATCAGCCGGCAGGCGCGCCGGGCGCACCATGATCGCCGGCCCGGCGTCGAGCGCCTCGCGCAGCGCCGGCAGCACCACCGCCGGATCGTCCGGCAGCACCCGCAGCATCAGTACTGCCAGGGGAACGGCGACCAGTCGGGCTCCCGCTTCTCGAGGAACGAGTCGCGACCCTCGACGGCCTCGTCGGTGCCGTAGGCGAGCCTGGTGGCCTCGCCCGCGAAGACCTGCTGGCCGACGAGCCCGTCGTCCACGGCGTTGAACGCGAACTTGAGCATGCGGATGGCCGTGGGGCTCTTCGTGAGGATGGTCCGCGCCATCTCGAGCGCCGTCGACTCGAGCTCGGCGTGCGGCACGACCCGGTTGACCGCGCCCATCTCGTAGGCGCGCTGCGCGTCGTAGGTCTCGGCGAGGAAGAAGACCTCGCGGGAGAACTTCTGCCCGATCTGGCGGGCGAAGTAGGCGCTGCCGTAGCCGGCGTCGAAGGAGCCGACGTCCGCATCCGTCTGCTTGAACAGACCGTGCTCGCGGCTGGCGACGGTCAGGTCGCAGACGACGTGCAGCGAGTGGCCGCCACCGGCCGCCCAGCCCGGCACGACCGCGATGACGACCTTCGGCATGAAGCGGATGAGGCGCTGCACCTCGAGGATGTGCAGCCGGCTGGCCTTGCCGGGGTCGACGCCCGCCGCCTCGTCGGACGATGCGTACTGGTAGCCGGCCCGCCCGCGGATGCGCTGGTCGCCGCCGGAGCAGAACGCCCATCCGCCGTCCTTCGGGCTCGGCCCGTTGCCGGTGAGCAGCACCACGCCGACCCGCGGGTTCTGCCGGGCGTCGTCGAGCGCGGCGGAGAGCTCGTCGACCGTGTGCGGGCGGAAGGCGTTGCGCACCTCCGGGCGGTCGAAGGCGATACGGGCGATGCGGCCCGTCGTGTCGAGGTGGTACGTGACGTCGGTGAAGTCCGCGGCGACGGGCGCCTCGGTCCACTGCGTCTCGTCGAAGAGGTCGGAGACGGGCATGCGGCCAGCCTACGCGCGGCTCGGCCGCCCCACGCTTGCAGGGTGCCCGGGGCGGTGCGCGGAACGCGCGGGGCAGACTGGTGGGATGCTGCCCTCCGCCGACGTCCTGCTCGAACGAGCGCGTGTGGTCTCGCTGCCCCTCACCACGCGCTTCCGCGGCATCGTGACCCGCGAGCTGCTGCTGCTGGAGGGCCCGGACGGCTGGGCGGAGTTCTCGCCCTTCGTCGAGTACGGCGACGCCGAGACCGCGAACTGGCTCGCCGCCGCGATCGAGTTCGGCTGGGGCGGCATCGCGACGCCGGGCGGGAACGGACGAGCGGATGCGGCGCACGGCTCCCCCGCACCAGCCGCGGCCGCTTCCGTCCCCGTCAACGCCACCGTGCCCGCGATCCCCGCCGCCGACGTGCCGGAGCTGCTCGCGCGCTTCCCCGGCTGCCGCACCGCGAAGGTGAAGGTGGCCGAACGCGGCCAGTCCCTCGCCGACGACCTGGCCCGAGTGCGCGCGGTGCGCATCGCGCTGGGCCCGGAGGGGCGCATCCGCGTCGACGCCAACGGCGGATGGACGGTCGACGTGGCGACGGCGGCGCTCACCGAGCTGGCCGAGGTCGGCCTCGAGTACGCGGAGCAGCCCTGCGCGACCGTGCCCGAGCTGGCAGCGGTACGCGAACGGCTCGGCGGGCTCGTGCGCATCGCGGCCGATGAGAGCGTTCGCAAGGCCGAGGACCCGCTGGCGGTCGCCCGTGCCGGTGCGGCCGATCTGCTCGTGATCAAGGCGCAGCCGCTCGGCGGCGTCCGGCGGGCCGCCGCGATCGTTGCCGAGGCCGGCCTGCCGGCCGTGGTGTCGAGCGCGTTGGAGAGCTCCGTCGGCGTTGCACAGGGCGCGCACCTCGCCGCGGCGCTCGGCCTCGCGCACGAGACGGCGGCGGCCTGTGGACTCGGCACGGCGGCGCTCCTGGCGGCGGATGTGACCGCGCATCCGCTCGTGCCCGTCGCCGGCGCGATCCCGGTCGCGCGTGTGACCCCGGACCCCGCGCTGCTCGCGGCGCACGCGGCCTCGCCCGAGCGCGACGCCTGGTGGCGCGAGCGCCTGCGCCGCGCCCGCGCGCTGCTCTAGGTTCGCGCACCCGGCGCGCGCTCCCGGGGATGCTCGGGCCCCGCCCGGGACTCTCCCGCCCGGAGACGCTCGTGCCGAGGTGGAAGCAGGTGCCGTTCGTGGCCCGCGGCGGAGCGTGCGCGACCTACTCTGTGAGCCCCGAGTAGGAGTGCAGGCCGTTGAAGAAGAGGTTCACGACCGTGTAGTTGAAGAGCACCGAGCTGAAGCCCACGATCGCGAGCCAGGCGCTCGGCACGCCGCGCCAGCCGCGGGTGGAACGGGCGTGGATGTACCCGGCGAAGATGGTCCAGATCACGAAGGTCCAGACCTCCTTGACGTCCCAGCCCCAGTAGCGGCCCCAGGCCGCCTCGGCCCAGATCGCGCCGGCGATGAGCGTGAAGGTCCAGAACACGAAGCCGACGATGATGAGCCGGTACGCCAGGTTCTCGAGCTTCTCCGCGTCCGGCAGCGAGGCGAAGGCCCGCATCCGGGTGAAGCGCGACTCGACCGGCAGACCCTCGCGGCGGTGCTGCAGCAGCTGCATGATCGACAGCGCCGCGCCCAGGCCCAGGAACGCCGTGCCGAGCGAGGCGACGAAGACGTGGATGATCAGCCAGATCGACTGCAGCGATGGCGGCAGCGGCACGACGCTCACGTAGAAGCCGACCGTCGAGAGGCCGAGCAGCACGGTGACGAGGCCGATGATGAAGGTGCCGAGGAAGCGCAGGTCCTGACGCAGCTGCACGCCGAGGAACACCGCGGTGATGATGAGCGTCGCCGTGAGCGAGAACTCGTACATGTTGGCCCACGGGACGCGCTCGGCGGCGAGGCCGCGCAGCACCGTCGCGACCAGGTGCACCACGAAGCCGATGATCGTCAGCGAGAGGCCGATGCGCAGCCAGACGAGGCGCCCGCGCGAGGCCGTGGCGTCGCCCGCCTCGATCTGCTCGCGGTCGAGCAGCGCGGTGCCGCCCGAGCCGCTCGAGGCAGCGGTGCCCACCGAGGCTGCGGCGACCGTGCGCACCTCGCCGGCACGGCGCGCCAGGTCCATGGTGAACGCGATGAAGGCCAGCGCGTACACGGCGATGGCCGAGTAGACGAGGATCACCGAGACGGTGTCGAGCGATGGGGTCACGGTGTCACAGCCTATCCGCGTGCTGCTTCGCGAGGGCCGAGACGGCGGCGCTCAGGCCGGGGTCCTCCCCGCGGGCGAGCCCGGCGTACTCGGAGACGATGCCGCCGTCGGCACCCGCGGTCACGCGGATCCAGACGCGACGGCGCGGGATGAAGAGCGAGCTCAGCAGGCCGAGCAGCACGAGCACGGCGAACACGAGCACCCACAGCTGGCTCGGGTCGTGGTGCACGTCGACCGAGACGAAGCGCGGCATCGACTCGAAGGTCACGCTGCCCAAACCGTTTGGCAGATCCTGCGTCTGCCCGGGCTCGAGGATGATCGCGTCGACGTCGGTACCACGGCCCGCGACCTGGGTCATGTCGCGGGTGTCGAGCTCGTAGACCGAGCGTGGGATGCCGTCGTCCACGCCGAGATCGCCCGTGAAGACGTTGAAGCTCACCACGGGACGGATGTCGTCCGGGTAGACGGAGGTCATCGCTCCGGAGTCGAGGTAGCCCTGGGTCGGGTACGCGAAGCCCACGAGCCCCAGCTGCTCCGGCAGCGCATCCGGCACCTTGACGACGCCGAGCGAGGTGAGGTTGGCGTCCTGCGGCAGGAAGGGCACGGCCTCGCTGAAGGCGATGTTGCCCTCGCCGTCGCGCACCGTGATGACCGGCGCGTAGCCGTTGCCGAGCAGAAACACGTCGTTGCCGTGCACCCGCAGCGGGTGGTTGACCTTGATCTCGCCGTCGCTGGTCGTGCCGTCCTGGTCGAGCAGGTCGACGTGCGCGGTGAAGTCGGTGGGCTGCCCGAGCGCGTCGAGGTTCTCCTCCTCGTAGACGACGTCGAGCTGGTCGAGGGTGATCGAGTACGGGTCGAGGGCGTCCTGGTCGAAGAAGCGCCCCGGGCTGAACGAGTCGTAGGCCAGCAGGGTGTTCACGAAGGTCTGGCCCTCGACGATGATCTTCTGGCCCTGGTAGCCGAAGCCGCCGCCGACGCCGACCGTCACGAGCACGCCGACGAGGGCGGAGTGGAACACCAGGTTGCCGGTCTCGCGCAGGTAGCCGCGCTCGGCGCTGACCGAGTCGCCGTAGCGCTCGGTGCGGTAGCCCGCCCGCTTGAGCGTCCTCTCGGCGGCGTCGACCGCATCCGCCACCGTGCCCTCCGCGCGCTCGTCGCGCACGAAGCCCTCGAGGCGCGACAGGCGCTTCGGCGTGCGCGGCGGCCGCGCGCGCATCGCCTGCCAGTGGTGGCGGATGCGCGGGATGATGCAGCCCACGAGCGAGACGAACAGCAGCAGGTAGATGGCCGAGAACCACGCCGACGTGTAGACGTCGAACATCTGGATGGAGTCGAGGATCGGCGCCAGGTCGGGGTTCGTGACGAAGTACTGCGCGACGCCGTTCGGGTCGGCGCTGCGCTGGGGCACGAGCGAGCCCGGCACGGCCGCGACCGCGAGCAGCAGCAGCAGCACGAGCGCGGTGCGCATGCTCGTGAGCTGCCGCCAGAAGAAGCGCAGGTAGCCGAGCACGCCGAGCTTGGGCTCGTTGAGCCCGCCGCCGTCGGCCGGCGTCGAGTCGATGTGGTCCGAGGGCCGCAGCACGCCCTCGGTGGCCTTGGAACCGTCAGAGGATCGTGCCATAGCTCGCCATCACCCCCTGCAGGCTCCGCATGATCGCGGACCAGACCCCCGAGACCATGAGCAGACCGATGACCACGAGCAGCGCGCCTCCGATGATGTTGACGATGCGGATGTGCCGCTTGACGAACGCGACGGAGCTCGAGACCCAGCCGAAGCCGAGCGCGACGAGCAGGAACGGGATGCCGAGCCCCAGCGAGTACGCGAGACCGAGCAGGGCTCCCGCGGCGGGCGATCCGCCGTCGAGGCTGATGAGCACGATGGTGGCGAGGACCGGGCCCATGCAGGGCGCCCAGCCGATGCCGAAGACGAAACCGAGCAGCGGCGCGCCGATGAGCCCGGCGCGCGGCGAGAGGTTCGGCTTGACGGTGCGCTGCAGCAGGCCGAAGAAGCCGAGGAACACGAAGCCCATGAGGATGACGATCACGCCCATCACGCGCGTGATCACCTCCTCCCAGCGCCCCAGCCAGAAGCCGACCGCGCCGGAGGCCGTGTTCATCGCGACGAAGACGACCGAGAAGCCGAGCACGAAGAGGGCGACGCCGAGCAGCAGCCGGCGCCGGTCCTTCCGGCCGGAGCTCAGCCCGCCGACGAAGCCGAGGTAGCCGGGCACGAGCGGCAGCACGCAGGGCGAGAGGAAGGCGGCGAGGCCCGCGAGCAGCGCGATCGGCACGCCGACGAGCAGCGAGCCCTGCAGCATCGTCTCGGCGAAGGGGTTGCCGCCCATGGTCAGTCCTCGGCGATGGTGTCGCGGATGAGGGTGTTGAAGGTGCTCTCGTCGGTCACCTGACCGAGGATGCGGGCCGCGACGCGCCCCTTGCGGTCGAGGATGAGCGTGGTCGGCACCGCGTTCGGCGCGACCGTGCCCGCGAAGGCCAGCTGCGCGGATCCGGTGTCCGCATCCATGATCGACGGGTAGGTGATGCCGAAGGTGCGCGAGAACGCGAGCGCCGTGTCGGCCTGGTTGCGCACGTTGACGCCGAGGAACTCGACGCCCTGCTCGCGGTAGGCCTGGTGGGTCTGCTCGAGCAGCTCCGCCTCGGCGCGGCAGGGCGGGCACTCGGCGTACCAGAAGTTGACGACGAGCACCTCGCCGGCGTAGTCCTCGCTCGAGACCTCCGAGCCGTCCTCGACGACGCCCTCGAACGTGACGGGCTCCTGCCGCTCCTCGGCGTCGAACTCGGTGACGGTGCCGTCGCCGGAGATGTAGTTCAGGTTCTCGCCGGACCGGTACTGGTCGGCGAGCTCGTCGTTGGCGCTCGTGCAGCCGGTCGCCAGGAGGGCGACGGCCGCGAGCACGGCGACGAGACGGGCGCGTGCGTTCACACTGCTCCTCGGTCGATGGGGGTGTCGCCCGAGTCTGCATTCGGATCCTGGTAGCGGATCTCAGCGAAGCGGCCCCCGGTCGCTCGAACGAGGTGATGCTGCTGAGCGCGCAGCGGCGCTTGCGCGGATCGTGGATGAACCGCTCGCCCGCGATGAAGCGGTGCGCCATCCAGATCGGCTGCTGGTGGCTGACCATCACGACGTCGCCGCCGTCGGCCTCGTCCCACGCGTCGGCCATCGCGGCGAGCATCCGCTGCGCGATGTCGGCGTAGGCCTCGCCCCAGCTCGGCTTCCACGGGTTGAGCACGTGCCGCCAGTGCGCGGGGTGCTTCAGCAGGCCGGGGCCGAACCCGAAGGCCTTGCCCTCGAAGACGTTGGTGGGCTCGATGATGCGCGGCTCGGTGCGGATCTCGAGACCCGTGCGCTCGGCCCAGGGGGCAGCGGACTCCTGCGCGCGCTGCAGCGGCGAGGCGTAGAGCCGGGTGACGGACGCGCCGCGCCCGAGGAGCGCTTCGGCGCTGCGGGCGGCCATGGCCTGCCCGCGCTCGGAGAGGCGGAACCCCTCGAGCCGACCGTAGAGCACGCCGTCGGGGTTGTGGACCTCGCCGTGGCGCACGAGATGGAGGCGGTCGGCAGGCACGCGCTCCAGTGTAGGTCGGCCCCGGAGGGCGTTCGACCATGCGTAGAAGCTCAGGCGGAATCGTTACGCGCAGGGCAGCGCACCGTCACCCGCTGCCCCACCTGGCCGTACTCGTGCTCGGACATCGGCTGGCCGCACATCGGGCAGGCGCGCACGGCGACGGCGGGCGGCTCGGGCTCGTCGTAGGGGCCGAGGGGCGGCGGTCCGAGCCAGGGCAGCAGGCGTCCGTCGAGGCCCCGGAAGAAGTCGCCGAAGCGGTCACGACGCTCCGGGGCCGGGCCCGTCGCATCCGTCCGTCGTCTCGCCATGGTGGCGAGCGTACGCCATGCCTGGACGTTCCTTGAGAGGCCGGATGCGGCATGCCGTACACTTGTTCGAACACGCTGTTCTCGTGACGCCCCGATCGTGCATCGTCGGCTGTGACACGTCGCTCGCAGAGCAGCTCCATCATCGAACGGGCCCCCTTCATGCACCGAGGGCGCCGCCCGGATTGCAGTACTCGCATGACCTCATCCCTCCGTCCCTCCAACCTGCCCGCGCACTCCTGGTCCGTCGTCGACGACGGCGTCTGGGTGGCCACCGTCGACGGCGAGTTCGCCGGCATGGCCGAGCGCACCGCCTCCGACCGCTTCCGGCTCACCGACCACGTCGCTCGCGAGCTCGGCCGCTTCCGCTCCCTCGCGGCGGCGCAGTCCGCGCTCGTCGGGCCGCCCGCATCCGCCCGCGCCGGACGCCGGCCCAGCCGTCGGCGCTTCGAGCTCGTCTCGCTGCTCGGCGAGCCGACCCCGGCGAAGCGGCGCTGACGGCCGATCGCGCCCCTGAGCAGCGGCTCAGCGGGCGCGACGGCCCCCGCGTAGACTCGTGCTCCGTGACCGAACGCACCCTCGTCAAGAACCTCGCCGCCCGTGAAGACGGCACCGTCACCATCGCCGGATGGGTCGAGACGGTGCGCGATCAGAAGAAGGTGCAGTTCGTCATCCTGCGCGACGAGACCGGCTCCGTGCAGGTCGTCAACCCGGCCACCCGCGAGAGCGACGGCACGAACGACGCCGCGGTCGCGACGACCGAGGCGATCTCCGGCCTGACCACCGGCTCCTTCGTGCGCGTCACCGGCGAGCTCAAGCACGACGAGCGCGTCAAGCTCGGCGGCATCGAGGTCAAGCTGGCCTCGCTCGAGGTCGCCTCGCTCGCGTTCCCCGAGCCTCCCATCGCCGACGACAGCTCGATCGACAAGCGCCTCGACTGGCGCTTCATCGACCTGCGCCGCCCCGAGCAGAACCTCGTCTTCCGCGCGCAGACCACCTTCGAGCACGCGCTGCGCACCTGGTGGGTCGACAACGACTTCATCGAGATCCACACCCCCAAGCTCATGGCCAGCGCCAGCGAGAGCCGCGCCGAGCTCTTCGAGATCGAGTACTTCGAGGGCAAGGCGTACCTCGCGCAGAGCCCCCAGTTCTTCAAGCAGATGGCCCAGCCGGCCGGCTTCGGCAAGGTCTTCGAGATCGCGCCCGCCTTCCGCGCCGACCCCTCGTTCACCTCGCGGCACGCCACCGAGTTCACCTCGGTCGACGCCGAGATCAGCTGGGTCGACTCGCACGAGGACGTCATGGCCATGCACGAGCAGCTGCTCGTCGCCGGCCTGCAGGCCGTCAAGGACAAGCACGGCGACGCGATCAAGGCCGCGTTCGACGTCGACATCGTCGTGCCCACCGCGCCGTTCCCGCGCATCCCGCTCGCCGAGGCGCACGAGATCCTGAAGGCCCACGGCTACGAGGTGCCCCGCGCCGACGGCGACCTCGACCCCGAGGGCGAGCGCCAGCTCAGCGAGCACGTCAAGGAGACGTACGGCCACGAGTTCGTGTTCGTCACCGACTACGCCACGGGCATCCGGCCGTTCTACCACCGCCGCCACGACGACGACGCGTCGCTGACCAACAGCTACGACCTGCTGTTCAACGGCGTCGAGATCTCGACGGGCGCGCAGCGCGAGCACCGCGTCGACGTGCTCATCGCGCAGGCCGAGGAGAAGGGCATGGACCCGAAGGAGCTCGAGTTCTATCTCGACTTCTTCCGCCACGGCGTGCCGCCGCACGGCGGTTTCGGCATGGGCCTGCAGCGCGTGATGATGCTCATGCTGCACCAGCCCTCCATCCGCGAGGTCACCTACCTCTTCCGCGGACCGAACCGCCTGCTGCCGTGAGCCTCGACCCGAAGGACAAGGGCCCCGGCATCCAGCGCATCGCGATCTGGATCATCATCGGCCTGCTCGGCGTCGGCATGATCGGCTCGGGCCTCGTCGGGATGCTCACCTGACATGAGCTCGCCCGACGAACGAGCGGATGAGGACCCGCTGGTGCAGCAGGGCACCGGTGCGCGGCGCGACCCGGTCGACTCCGGCGTGCTGCGCGTGGGCGGGGTCAACCCGACCGAGGAGGCCTCGCACTCGTCCTTCGAGGGCCTGCGCTGGCTGATCGGCATCCTCATCGCGATCCTCGTGGTCGCGGTGCTCGGCGTGCTCTTCCTGGTCGCGACCGAGAACAGCGTCGGCGGCTCGCTGGAGCAGCCGGTCAGCTTTTCGAGCCGCACGCCGGCGCCGGGCGAGTAGCCGCACGCCGGCGCCGGGCGGGCAGCCGCACAACCCGCACCCGGCGAGCAGCCGCGCAACCCGCCGATGCAGTACGCGAACGTCGAAGCCGCACGCATCCCGGTACCGCCGTGTCGCTCGCGTACTGCCTCGACGCTCGGCGACGGCTGCGGGCTGCGCGCCGCGCGCCGCGGGCCACGAGCCGCGCGCCACGGGCTACTCCGCCAGCGCCCTGCCCTTGAGCTCGGGCAGCGCCAGCGCCGCCAGCGCCGCGACCGCGAAGACGCCGCCGAAGAGCAGGAAGAGCGGAGTCGGGCCCGCGCTCACCATGAGCGCGCCGGCGACCAGCGGCGCGATGATCGAGGCGATGCGGCCGACGCCGGCCGCCCATCCGCTGCCCGTGCCGCGCAGCGACGTCGGGTACAGCTCGGGCGTGACCGCGTACAGCGCGCCCCAGGCGCCGAGGTTGAAGAACGACATGAGCATGCCGCTGAGGATGATCTGGGTCTCGCTGCCGCTGACCGCGCCGTAGCCGAACAGCACCGCCGCGAGCACCGAGCCGGCGAGGAAGGTCGCAAGCGTCGCGCGACGCCCCCACGCCTCGATGAGCCACGCGGCGACGGCGTAGCCGGGCAGCTGCGCGAGGGTGATGAGCAGCGTGTACTCGAAGGACTGCACGAGGCTGTAGCCCTCGGCGACGAGGATCGACGGCAGCCAGATGAAGGCGCCGTAGTACGAGAAGTTGACGGTGAACCAGACCGTCCAGATCGCGACCGTGCGGCGGGTGCGTCGCTCGCGGAACAGCTCCGCCACCGTGCCGGCCTTCGCCGCCGGCGGGATGGGGGCGGTCTCGGCGGGGATCTCCACACCCGCCGACCGCTCGAAGTCGCGCACGATGCGCTCCGCCTCGTCGCTGCGCCCCCGGCTCTCGAGGAAGCGCACCGACTCGGGCAGCCCGAAGCGCACCACCGCGGCCCAGATCGCGGGCAGCGCGCCGATCGCCAGCGCCCAGCGCCAGCCGTGCTCGCCCCCGGCCGGGATCACGAGGTAGCCGACCAGGGCCGCGCCGATCCATCCGATCGCCCAGAAGGCCTCGAGGATCACGAGCACGCGCCCGCGGATGCGCTTGGGCGCGAACTCGCTCATCAGCGTGGACGCCACCGGCAGCTCGGCGCCGAGGCCGAGGCCCACCACGAAGCGCAGCAGGATCAGCGCCAGCACGCTCATCGCCAGCGCCGAGGCGCCCGTCGCCAGTCCGAAGACCAGCAGCGTGATGGCGAAGACGTTCTTGCGGCCCAGCCGGTCGGCCAGCAGACCGCCGACGGCGGCGCCGATCGCCATGCCCGCGAAGCCGGCCGAGGCGACCAGCCCGAGCTGGTCGACGCTCTCGGGCCACTGCACGCGCAGCGCCGCGATGACGAACGAGATGAGCCCGACGTCGAGGGCGTCCAGCGCCCATCCGATGCCCGAGCCGCCGAGCAGGCGGCCGTGCCGACGGGTGAACGGCAGCCGGTCCAGGCGTTCCGGTCGCGTGAGCGGGGCGTGGGTCATCGTGTCCTCGAGCGGATGCGGGCGCGCAGCGATGCGGGCGGATGGAGGTGCGGGGGTGAGACCACGCTAGAGGGCATCCGCTCCTCCGTCGTCCCCGCTGCGCGTCGGTGGTGGCATGATGATGGTCACCCCACCGGATGTGACCGTACACATCCCGCCACATCCCCACGAGAGCGACGACGCTGATGACCGATCCGGGCCCGCCCGCGACCTCCGGTCAGAGCCGCGCCCCGAACATCCGCGACGTCGCCCGCGAGGCCGGGGTCAGCTACCAGACCGTCTCGCGCGTGATCAACGGCAGTCCGAGCATCCGCCCCGCCACGCGGCAGAAGGTGCTCGACGCCATCGACGAGCTCGGCTACCGGCCGAACCAGGCGGCCCGCGCGCTCGTGACGAGCCGCAGCCGGGTGATCGGCGTGCTGCTCTCCGACGCCCGCAGCTACGGGCCGTCGTTCACGCTGCAGAGCATCGAGGTCGCCGCGCGCGCCAAGGACTACTTCGTCAGCACGGCCACGATCGCGCTGCCCGACCCGCCCTCCATCCGCTCGGCGCTCGACCACCTGATGCGGCAGAACATCGACGGGCTCGTGGTGATCGCGCCGCAGACGCGGGTGTTCGACGCGATCCAGCAGCTCTCGCCCGACCTGCCCCTCGTCACCCTCGAGGCCTCCGGTCGCAAGGACGGGCACACGATCGCCATCGACCAGGAGCAGGGCGCGCGCCTCGCGACCCGGCACCTCATCGAGCTCGGCCACACCGAGATCGAGCACCTCGCCGGGCCGCAGGACTGGATCGAGGCCCAGACGCGGATGGACGGCTTCCTCGCCGAGATCCGCGAGAACGACCTGGGCACCCGGCCGCCGATCCTCGGCGACTGGACCGCGGACTTCGGCTACTACGCCGGCACGCAGATGCTGGGGCGCTTCGACTTCACGGCCGTGTTCGCCTCGAACGACCAGATGGCGCTGGGCGTGCTGCATGCCTTCCGCGATGCCGGGCTCGACGTGCCGGGCGACGTCAGCGTCGTCGGCTTCGACGACGTGCCCGACGCGCGGCACTTCTGGCCGCCGCTCACGACGGTGCGGCAGCGCTTCGAGCTGCTCGGCGCGCGGTGCGTGGACATGCTGCTGGGGCAGATCGAGGGCGACGAGCAGCGCTATCACGAGCTCATCGCCGCCGAGCTGGTGGTGCGCGGATCGACCGCACCCCCGCCGCCGCACGACCCCGACCGCGCCTTCCGCCGCTTCCGCTGAGCTTGGCGCTGCGCCGCCGCCCCTGCGGTGCAGTGCGCTGAGCTCGCCGCTGCGCCGCCGCCCCTGCGGCGCGGGATCCGACCGCCGCGCATCCCCTTCCAGCGGTCGGTTATCACGGATCGGCCACCCGGCTTGACACCCCCGACGCCGTGAGTAAAGTGGCCTCACGCAATGTGACCGTTCACATTGCAACTGGGCCGGCCGCATCACACGGCCGGGCGATGAAGACCCGGGGTGAAGACCACGACGAAGTGCAGCGGCATCACCGCGCGCCCTTCGGATGCGATCTCCGCCCCTCCCCTGCACCGCCAGCCTCACGGCGACCCGGCGACCGGAGCGCTCCGCACCAGGAATCGCATCCCGTGCCGCATGACAACGACGTCTGGAAGGACACACAGTGAAAGCACGCAAGCTCCTCATCGGCATCGCCGCGCTGGGTCTCGCGACGACCCTCGCAGCCTGCTCCGGCGGCCGTGGCGGCGCCGGCACCGAGGCCGAGCCGGGCAGCAACGACGGAGCCCTCGTCGGCATCGCCATGCCGACCCAGTCCTCCGAGCGCTGGATCGACGACGGCAACAACGTCGTCTCGCAGCTCGAGGAGCTCGGCTACGAGACCGACCTGCAGTACGCGAACGACGACATCCCCACGCAGGTCTCGCAGATCGAGAACATGATCGCCCAGGGCGCCAAGGCGCTCATCGTCGCCTCGATCGACGGCACCACGCTCACCGACGTGCTCGAGTCGGCCGCCTCGCAGGGCATCCCGGTCATCGCCTACGACCGCCTCATCAACGGCACCGAGAACGTCGACTACTACGCGAGCTTCGACAACTTCCGCGTCGGCGTGCAGCAGGGCACCTCGCTGCTGACCGGCCTGGGCGTGCTCGACGCCGAGGGCAACGAGACCGGCGAGGCCGGCCCGTACAACGTCGAGCTCTTCGCCGGCTCCAACGACGACAACAACGCCACCTTCTTCTGGGACGGCGCCATGTCGGTGCTCGAGCCCTACCTCGAGGACGGCACCCTCGTCGTCCCCAGCGGCCAGACGGAGTTCGAGCAGGCCTCGATCCTGCGCTGGCTGCCGGAGAACGCCCAGGACCGCATGGAGAACCTGGTCACCGCCGGTGGCGGCGCCCAGCTCGACGGCGTGCTCTCGGCCGCCGACGTGCTCTCGGTCGGCATCATCGCCGGTCTGAACAGCTCGGGCCAGTACAACGCGGACAACTTCCCGATCGTCACCGGTCAGGACGCCGACCTCGGCGCCGTCAAGTCCATCCTCGCGGGCGAGCAGTACTCGACCATCTTCAAGGACACCCGCGAGCTCGCGACCGTGGCCGTCGAGATGGTGGACGCCCTGCTCAACGGTGAGGAGCCCGAGACCAACAACGACACGGACTACGACAACGGCGAGAAGGTCGTCCCGGCGTTCCTGCTCGACCCGGTGGTCGTGACCGCCGACAACATCACCGAGGTCCTCGTCGACTCCGGCTACTACACCGAGGACGAGCTGCAGTAATCGGCTCCCTCGCGGGCCCGGTCGCCCTCGGCGACCGGGCCTGACCCCGGTCGGGACGCATCCCGACCAGCAGCATCACCCGAACACAGCGAAGTGAGGCAGGGCATGGCCCACACCATCCTCGAGATGAAGGACATCACCAAGACGTTCCCCGGCGTCAAGGCGCTGCAGAACGTCAACCTGCAGGTGAACCGCGGCGAGGTCCACGCCATCTGCGGTGAGAACGGCGCCGGCAAGTCCACCCTCATGAAGGTGCTCTCCGGGGTCTACCCGCACGGCACCTACGAGGGCGACATCGTCTTCGAGAACGACGTCATGTCGTTCAGCGGCATCCGCGACAGCGAGAAGTCGGGCATCGTCATCATCCACCAGGAGCTCGCGCTGAGCCCCTACCTGTCGATCGCCGAGAACATCTTCCTCGGCAACGAGCAGTCCAAGCGCGGCTTCATCGATTGGGACAGCACCAACCAGGAGGCGGCCAAGCTGCTCGCCCGGGTCGGCCTGAAGGAGAACCCGATCACCCCGGTCTCGCAGATCGGCGTCGGCAAGCAGCAGCTCGTCGAGATCGCCAAGGCGCTCTCGAAGGACGTCAAGCTGCTCATCCTCGACGAGCCGACCGCTGCGCTCAACGACGACGACTCGGCCCACCTGCTCGACCTCATCTCGCACCTGCGCGGGCAGGGGATCACGTCGATCATCATCAGCCACAAGCTGAACGAGATCAAAGCCATCGCCGACAAGGTCACGATCATCCGCGACGGCCGCACCATCGAGACGCTCGACCTGCAGGAGGACGAGATCTCGGAGGAACGCATCATCAAGGGCATGGTCGGCCGCGACCTCGAGAGCCGCTACCCCGACCGCACCCCCGCCATCGGCGACGAGGTGCTGCGCATCGAGGACTGGACCGTGCACCACCCGCAGGACCCGAACCGCGTGATCGTCGACCACGCGAACCTCAACGTGCGCGCCGGCGAAGTCGTCGGCATCGCGGGCCTCATGGGCGCCGGCCGCACCGAGCTCGCCATGAGCGTCTTCGGCCGCTCGTACGGCAAGGGCATCACCGGCAAGCTCTACAAGAACGGCTCCGAGATCCGCGCCCACTCCGTCAAGGAGGCGATCGGCCACGGCCTCGCCTACGCGACCGAGGACCGCAAGCAGTTCGGCCTCAACCTCATCGAGGACATCAAGCGGAACATCTCGATGGCCGCCCTCGGCAAGCTCGCCCGCGGCGGCTTCGTCGACGCCGGCCGCGAGACGGTCGTCGCGAACGACTACCGCAAGAGCATGAACATCAAGGCGCCCAACGTCGAAGCGGTGACGGGCAAGCTCTCCGGCGGCAACCAGCAGAAGGTCGTGCTGTCGAAGTGGATGTTCAGCGACCCCGACGTGCTGATCCTCGACGAGCCCACCCGCGGCATCGACGTCGGGGCGAAGTACGAGATCTACACGATCATCAACAAGCTCGCGAGCGAGGGGAAGGCGGTCATCGTCATCTCCTCCGAGCTGCCGGAGCTGCTCGGCATCTGCGACCGCATCTACACCCTCTCGGAGGGACGCATCACCGCTGACGTCCCCATCGCCGAGGCCAACCCCGAAGTGCTCATGCAGTACATGACCAAGGAAAAGGACTGACAGCCCATGGCTACCATCAAGGACGGCGTGGACTTCCTCGCGAGCCGTCTCCGCCAGATCGGCATCTTCCTCGCGTTGATCGTGATCATCGCGCTGTTCCAGGTGCTGACCGGCGGATCGCTGCTGCAGCCCGCCAACGTCACGAACATCGTGGTGCAGAACAGCTACATCCTGATCCTCGCGATCGGCATGGTGATGATCATCATCGCCGGCCACATCGACCTGTCGGTCGGGTCGGTCGCGGCCTTCGTCGGCGCCATGTCCGGTGTGATGATCACGCAGTGGGGCTGGCCCTGGTGGGCGGGCATCCTCGGCGGCCTCGTCGTCGGCGCCCTCGTCGGCGCGTGGCAGGGCTTCTGGGTGGCGTACATCGGCATCCCGGCGTTCATCGTCACGCTCGCGGGCATGCTGCTCTTCCGCGGCCTCACCCAGATGGTGCTCGGCAACCAGCAGATCACCCCGTTCCCGACCGAGTACCGCCAGCTCGGCGGCGGCTTCGTCTTCCCGGAGCTCTTCCCCGCGGCGACCTCGCCGATGGAGTGGATCACCGTCGGTCTCGGTGTGATCGCGACCGTGCTGCTCGTCTCGCAGCAGGTGCGCGCCCGCGCCCACCGCGTGAAGCTCGGCCTCGAGGACGAGCCCTTGGCCTGGTTCCTCATCAAGCTGCTCTTCCTCGGCGGCATCATCCTGGCCATCACGTTCCTGCTCGCGAGCTTCCGCGGCACCCCGATCGTGCTCGTCGTGCTCGGCGTGCTCATCGTCGTCTACACCGCGGTCATGAACCGCAGCGTCTTCGGCCGCCACGTCTACGCCCGCGGCGGCAACCAGCACGCGGCGGAGCTCTCGGGCATCAACGTGAAGAAGGTGGACTTCTACCTCTTCGTCAACATGGGCGTGCTCGCCGCGCTCGCGGGCCTCGTCTTCACCGGACGCCTGAACTCGGCCGGTCCGGGCGCGGGCAACCTGTTCGAGCTCGACGCCATCGCCGCGGCCTTCATCGGCGGCGCGGCGGTCTCGGGCGGCGTCGGCACGGTCGTCGGCGCCATCACCGGTGGTCTGATCATGGGCGTGCTCAACAACGGTATGTCGCTCATGGGCATCGGCACCGACACCCAGCAGTTCATCAAGGGCCTCGTGCTGCTGCTCGCGGTCGCCTTCGACGTCTGGAACAAGCGCCGCAACCGCGGCTGACCCGCTCCGGCATCACTCGACGCCCCCTCGCCGTCCGCGGCGAGGGGGCGTCGCTGCGCCCGGCCCCCTGCACTCGTCCCTCCCTGCGCCCGACCCCCTGGGGAGGAGCGGATGCGCTGCTACCGTCGCAGCGTGAGCCAGGTCGAGCCGAGGAGCGGATGCGGGGCCGCGATCGTCGCGGACGGCCGTATCCTGCTGCTGCAACGTCTCCGCGAGCCGGAGAGCGGATGCTGGGGCATCCCCGGCGGCAAGGTGGAGCTCTTCGAGACGGTCGAGCAGGCCGCGCGCCGCGAGATCCGCGAGGAGCTCGGGATCGGGCTCGGCCCGCTGCGGCTGCTGGCAGTGACCGATCAGATCGACGCCGAGCGCGGCACGCACTGGGTCTCGCCGGTGCTGCTGGCGACCGCGGTCGAGGGCGAGCCGCGCAACCTCGAGCCGGCCAAGCACGCGGCGATCGGATGGTTCGCGCTCGACGACCTGCCGCATCCGCTCACCGCGTCGACGCGCGCGGCGCTCGACGCGCTCGCCTGAACCGCGCGTCGCCCTCGTCCGTGCCCGCGGTCACCGCGCCCCGAGCACCGCCGAGTCGCGCCGCACGGTCACGGCGCTCCGAGCACCGCCGAGTCGCGGGAAGCAGTACCGCGACGACGAAGCCGTACCGCGGCCGATGCTCCAGAGTCGTCCGCGTACTGCATCGCCGAAGCAAGGACCGCCGAGTCGCGCCGCACGGTCACCGCGGCCCGAGCACCGCCGAGTCGCGGGAAGCAGTACCGCCACGACAAAGCCGTACCGCGGCCGATGCTCCAGAGTCGTCCGCGTACTGCATCGCCGAAGTGGGGCCCACCGAGTCGAGCTCGTCGCCAGGCGCTGCTTGAGCACCGCATCGGCGCTGCGTGGATGCGCGCCGGGAGCCGGCGGCGCGCATCCGCTGCGGTGGCAGCGTCGGAGCATGCGCAGAATGCTGCCGACGGCCGCTGCCGCCACGATGCTCGCCCTCGCCCTCGCAGGTTGCTCGGGAGCCGCCGCTCCGCAACCCACTGCGTCGTCGAGCCCTCCGCCCGCGAGCACCTCCCCGACCGCGAGTCCGACACCGTCCCCCAGCGCGACGTCGCAGGGAGAGCCGCCCCGCTGCCTCGCGAGCGACCTCAGCGGTACCGCCGTGACGGACGAGGGCGGCGGCGCCGCAGGCTCCTTCGGCCTGCGCCTCGTGCTCGTCAACGAGGGCGCAGCCTCCTGCTCCCTGCAGGGCTGGCCGGGCGTCTCGTTCGTCGGGGGCGGCGACGGCACGCAGCTCGGCGAACCGGCCACGCAGGACCGCAGCGGGCGCTACGGCGATGCGACCGTCGTGCTGGAACCGGGCGGCTCCGCCTACGCGCCCCTGATGGTCGAGCAGGCGCTGAACTACTCCAACGCCGACTGCCAGTCGCGTGACGCGGACGGTTTCCGCGTCTACCCGCCCGGCGACGAGGGTTCGCTGTTCATCGAGACCGACGACCTCATCGCCTGCACGACCGGCGTCGAGCTGCTCGAGGTCGGGCCCATGCAGGCCGGCTGAGCTTACTCGCAGCCCACGCCGTCGCCGTCGCGGTCGAGATGCCGCCCGTAGCCCGGGTCACCCGACCGCACGGGCGCAGCGCCGGCGTTGCGCGCCGCGGTGCAGTTCTCGTAGTACGCGGAGGGCGCGGACGCGCTGGGCTGAGCCGCCGGGGGCGCAGGCTGCGAGACGGAGCTCTCCCGGGTCTGCACCGCCGTCTCCCGCCCCTGCAGGTCGCTCTCGCGCTGCTGCAGCTCAGCGTCGCGCTCGTCGGCCGCCGTCTCACGCGCTGCCACCGCAGTCTCCGCGTCGACCACCGCCTGCTGCTGCTCGGCCAGCTGCGCCACCTCGTCGGAGAGCGCGTCGAGCTCCTCCTCGAGCGCCGCGGTCTCCTCCGCGAGCTCCGCCGAGGCGTCCTCGGCCACGACGAGCTCCTCGGACACCGCGAGGTACTCGGCGCTGCGGGTCGGGTCGCTGCCGGCGCCGCCGATCGCCACGCCGAGCAGCAGGGCACCGACGCCGATCGCGATCACGAAGGGCAGCCGCACGGCGCGCTTGCGGCGCTGCGGGTGCGGCTGCGCCTTCGGCTGAACCTGCTCGGTCCAGGCCTCGCCGTCCCAGTAGCGCTCCTGCCCCGGAACCGTCGCGTCGTCGTACCATCCAGCCTGAGCGGCCATGTGCATCCCCCTGCTCGTATCGCCGGTTCAGGCTACGGAGCCGGCGGGCACGACGAACTCCCCGTTCCAGGGGAGCCGGGTGGAACCACCTACGCCGCGACGACCCCGCGCTTGCGCAGCGAGTCGCCCACGATGGTAAGCCCCTCCATGCCGGGCAGCTTGGCGATGTTGGCATCGATGCGCGCGACCTCCTTGACGCCCTCCTCCGAGCCGAAGAGGTGCCCCATCACGTGCTTGACGTCGTCGTCGGAGCTGATCGACGAGCCGACCGGGCCCCATGCCTTGGACAGGGCGAGGCGGGTCAGCTTCTGCGCGACCTTGCTCTTGGCGAGCCGCTCGCGGGCCTGCGAGGCGTAGAACGCCACGTGGCGGGTCTCCTGCTGCGCGATGCGCTTGAGCAGCGGGGAGAGCGCGGGGTGGTCCTCGAGCTTCGCCAGCCGGCGGTAGGCCGCGACCGCGCTCCACTCGTTGGCCGCGCCCCAGCTCATGTGCACGGCCACGAAGTCGTCGCCGATGAGGTTGCCCGCGATCGCCTGCTTCAGCGGGGCGATCTTGTCGCGCCAACCGAGCTTGAGGCGGGTGGCCTTGAGCTGGTCGAAGTCGACCGTGATGCCGTGCATGCCGAGCACGGCGGCGAGCGCCTCGCCGTGCCAGAACTCCTCGCGGTTCCACATCGTCATGAACGCGCTCACGTCGCGCTCCTTGTGCGATGGCGTCACCAGCAGATCGCGCAGGTAGCAGACCGTGTGGTACTCGACGTCGCACATGTAGCGCAGGCTGCGCAGCGTCTGCTCCGGCAGCGGATGCGTCTTGAACGCGTCGAAGTCCAGATCGTCCCAGCCCACACCCTCGCTGGTCTCGGTGTACTGGTCGATGTCGAATGCCATGGTGTGCGGTCCTTCGGGCGTGCGAGCGGGTCAGTCGTTGTTCGGAGCCGCGGCGGCGGCGGGTGGGGTGGCGCCCTTGCGGGTCCAGTCCGCGACGTCCCAGCGCTTGCTGCGAGCGTATCGATAGAGATGCGCGTCCGGGTTGACCGCCGTCGGGTTGCCGACCAGCGACAGCCAGGCCCGGTCGGCGTGGCTGTCGCCGTAGCCGTACGACTTGCCCAGGTTCAGCCCGTGCTCGGCCGCGTAGTGCTTGAGCCACGCCGCGCGCGCCTCGTCGACCAGCGGCGGGGTCGCCAGGTAGCCGGTGAGCACGCCGTCGCGCTCGTGCATCCGTCCCGCGATGACCTCGTCGAAGTACGGGGCGACGGATGCGGTCACCAGGTCGATGCCGCCGGTCACCAGCACGGTGCGGTGGCCGGCGGCGCGGTGCTCGGCCACGCGCTGCAGCGCCTCGGTGAGCAGGTGCGCGCGCAGCTGCCGGCCGACGCGGCCCTCGACCAGGCGCTGGATGTCGGCGGTGCGCATCCCCTTGTACAGGCGCAGGAACGAGCGGATGAACTCGCCGCGCGCTCGCCGTTCCGCCGCCAGGTAGGTGGGGAAGGTGGCGAGGATGCGCGCAGCCTCGCGCGGGTAGAGCGCCGCGCCCTTGTCCGCGAGGCGCAGCCACAGGTACTGCTCGACGAGGTTGGCCTCGAGCACCGTGCCCTCGAGGTCGAAGACCGCGACGACGTCGGTGCGCTCGGGCAGCGCCTTGCGGGCCTTCGCGCCGCCGGCGTTGCGGTTGGCGAAGGCCCTCGTCAGCGTCGTGATCGATGGGAAGTGCACCTGCTGGAAGTAGTGGTGCCAGTCGATCACCGAGACGTCGAAGCCGCGATCCTCGCGCAGCGCGTCGGGCAGGCCGGCGTGCAGCGCCTTGGCGCGGCTGTCGTCGAAGATGATCTCGGTCTGCACGTAGGCGCGGTACAGGTCGGTGTAGCCGCGCATTGTCTCGAGCTCGTGCTTGGCCGACTGGATGAGGTCGAGCCACTTGCGCGAACGGGTGGTCGCGGGCAGGCGCGAGACGAGCCGCTCCGCCTGCGCAGTGCGCTGCTCGCGACTCGCGAGCGCGCGCTCCACGCGGCGCACGCCCGGGAAGCGCCAGCTGGGCACCGCGATCGGGCCCTCCTCCGCCGGGATCGGGTTGGCGGTGAAGTACTCGTTGACGTTCTCGTACATCTCGTGGAACGGCAGCGGGTTGCTCTTGCCGCTGGCCACGTGGAAGTACTGCGGCTCGGATGCGGGCGCCGGGTTCGCCGCGGCGGCCAGGATCGCGTTCACCACGTAGTCGACGGGGATGATGTCGAGCACGCTGTCGGGCACGCCCGGGAACTCGGGCAGCTGGCCGCGTCCGTAGGCCAGGATCAGCGGGTCGGCGACCTTGAAGCCATCGATCCATCCGGAATACGGGTGGCTGACGGCGCTCTCGATGATGGACGGGCGCACCACGGAGAGGCGGTGGCCGTCGCCGGCCCAGAGCTCCTCGGCGACGCGCTCGGCGAGCGCCTTGGTGAGCGTGTAGACGTCCGTCCAGCCGAGGCTCTCGGCGCGCAGGCGGCCGCGGTCGACGAGCTGCGCGTCGACCCAGCGCTTGCGGGCGGCCTCCGCCGCCTCGGCGACGGCCTGCGGGCCGACCTTGCCGACCTCGCCGCGGGCCTCGTGCAGGAAGCGGCGCAGCGCCTCCGGTCGGCGGCTCGAGAACTCGACCCGCTCGCGGGCCTGCTTGCTGGAGGCCTCCTCGAGCCGCCAGTCGACGTCGTGGTCGACGGCGCGCTCGGCGACGATGCCCTTGCGGGCGCCGTTCACGTAGGCGGTCGAGATGTGGACGACGTGCGGGTCGGCGCCGGCGGCGAGCAGCGCGCCGTAGAGACCGGTGGCGCCGCCGACGTTGGTCTCGAAGGCCTTGTCGATCGGCGGGTCGAAGCTCACGGTGCTGGCGCTGTGCAGCACGAGGTCGAGGTCGGCGGGCAGCGCGGGCACCGAGCCGAGGTCGCCCTCCAGCACCGACACGCGCTCGCGCAGGATGCGGCGCGCCTCCTCCTCGCCGACGGCGTCGCGCCACGGCTGGAACACGGTCTTGCGCAGCAGGTTCTCGACGCGCTGCTGCGCCGTGGTGGCGCCCTTGCGGCGCACCAGCACCGAGATGCGGGTGCCGGCGTGGTCGGTCAGCAGGCGTTCGAGGATCGCCTGGCCGACGAAGCCGGTGGCGCCGGTGAGCAGCACATGGGCTTCGCCGAGGTCGGTGTTCGTGGACGTCATCGGATGCGGTTCCTCACGTCGGCGGCCGTACGGCCGAGCGCCTCAGCGGCGCGGGTGATGGCGGGCTGGCCGGACTTCGCGCGCCGCAGCAGCCCGAGCCCGGCGAGCCCGGGATAGGCCTCGACGCGCGCGTCGATCGCGGCGATGGTCGCGTCGGGCAGCAGCGCGTCGAAGAAGCGGGCGGCCAGCTGCGGGTCCTCGTCGATCGCGCCGAGCGGCCAGTGCTGGCGGGCGAGGCGCTTGCGGGTGAGCTTCGCGGCCTTCGGCGAGCGCCGCAGGCGGTCGCGGGTCTGCGCCGCGAAGAACGCGCCGTGGCGCTCCTTCACGCCCAGCAGGCGTTCGAGCATGGCGCGGAACTCGGTGTTGGCGCTGCCGTCGCGCAGCGCCTCGAAGGCGGCGCGGGTGGTCCACTCGTCGACGACGCCGGTGGTGGTGTGCACCGCGACGACGTCCTCGCCGATGAGATTCGCGACGACGGATTCGCGGATGGGCTCGAAGCGGTCGGCCAGCGAGCGCCGCAGCGCGGTCAGCCTGCCCGGCCCGCGGGACTCGGCGGGCGCGTATCCGGGATGCGCACTCAGCACGGCCTCGAGCGCATCCGCGATCCAGTACTTCTCGTACGCCCAGGTCACGAGGAACGCGGTGATGCGGGCGTCCTTGTGCGTGGGCGTGACGAGCACGCTGCGCAGCTGCGCCATGGTCGAGCGCTCGAGGCGCGCCAGGAAGTCGACGAGCTCGAGCGTGGCGCCGTCGAGCGGCTCGCGCTCGTAGGCGGCGAGGTCGAGGCTGTCGCGGTGGCTGCCCGCCGCGGTGCGGGCGAACTCGCGCACCGTGAACTCGGCGGCGGGGACGAGCGATGCGTCGTCGTGCTGGCGATCGGGCGCGTCCGCGTCTCCGAGCTGGGTCATCCGGCCTCCTCCTGGTCGGTCAACGGTGCTTCGGAGGCGTCGTGCGATCCGCATTGGTCATCCGCGTGCGCGTACGGCGGCACGAGGGCCGTGCCGTAGGGTTATCCACATGCTAACGGCTCTTGTGACCGGCGGTACATCGGGCATCGGCGCCGCGTTCGCCGCCGCTCTGGCGCGCGACGGCTACGACCTCGTGCTGGTCGCCCGCAACGAGCAGCGGCTCGCCGAGACCGCCGAGCGGCTGCGGGCAGAGCACGGCGTCGCGGTCGAGACGATCTCCGCCGATCTGGCCGATCGTGCAGCCGTCGAGACCGTCGTCGAGCGGCTCGAGTCGGCCGACCGGCCCATCGACCTCTTCGTCAACAACGCCGGCTTCGGCGTGCACAAGTCGCTGCTGTCGAAGGACACGAGCGTGCACGAGCTGGCGATCGACGTGATGATCCGCGCGGTGCTCGTGCTCGGCGGCGCGGCCGGGCGCACCATGAAGGCGCGCGGCGCCGGCACCATCATCAACGTGGCCAGCGTGGCCGGTTACATCACCATGGGGTCCTACTCCGCCGTCAAGGCCTGGGTCGCCTCCTACAGCGAGGGCCTCGCGGTGGAGCTGCGCGGCACGGGGGTGCAGGTCACCGGGCTCAACCCGGGCTGGGTGCGCACCGAGTTCCACGAGCGGGCCAGCATCGGCACCTCGTCGATCCCGTCGATCCTCTGGGTCGACATGGACCAGCTGATCTCGACGGCGCTGCGGGATGCGCGGCGCGGCCGGGTCATCTCCACCCCGTCCGCGAAGTTCAAGACGCTGCTGTTCTTCTGCCGTCACCTGCCCCGCGGTGCGATCCGCGCGATCTCGGGACGCATCTCATCCGCTCGCCGCTCCGAATCATCTGCCGTGGAGCATTCGAGCGAGCAGACCCGCGGATGAACGACCCCGTCCGCCGGTTCCGATCACCCGCCCTCACCGCGGCGCGCTTCGTCGCGCAGCGCGGACTGCTGCGGCCCGTCGTCTGGCGCCTCGTGCGCGTGACCGTCACCGGCCACGAGCACCTGCGCGGCCTCAAGGGCGCCTTCATCGTGGTGGCGAACCACTCCAGCCACCTCGACGCGCCCCTCATCTTCGGCGCGCTGCCGTGGCGCTGGGCCAAGCACCTCGCCGCCGGCGCCGCCGCCGACTACTTCTTCGACGTCAAATGGCGCACCTGGCTCACGGTGCTCTTCTTCAACGCGTACCCGGTCGACCGCTCGGGCGGCCGCAATCGGCCGCGGCTGTCGAAGGCGCTCATCGAGGCCGGCGTGCCGCTGCTGCTGTTCCCCGAGGGCGGTCGCGCCCGCAACGGCGAGGGCATCCGGCGCTTCAAGCCGGGCGCCGCGGCGCTGGCCATCGGCACCGACGTGCCCGTGGTGCCGATCGGGCTCGTCGACGCGCAGCGCGCCATGCCCCGCAACCGCAGCTGGCCGGTCAAGGGCCGCCCGCCCGTGCGCGTCGTCGTGGGCGACCCGATGCGGGCCGCCGAGGGCGAGAGCGTGGAAGACTTCACCAGCCGTCTCCAGCAGGAGGTCACACGGCTCAGCACGCGGGAGGACGACGCATGACCGACGTCGAGAACGTCAAGCACATGAAGTGGTGGGGCTGGGGTGTCGAGGGCGTCGCCTTCCACCACGACGACAAGCCCAACTTCGCGCCCTTCGTGCGCAAGGCCGTCGGCCTGGACCTCTCGCAGCCGGCCGGCTCGCCGCCCGAGCTCTCCGACCTGAAGGTGCCGCGCACCAAGGCGCTCGCGCCCATCCGCAAGGCGCTCGCCGCCGTCGTGGGCGAGGCGCGGGTCGTCGTGGACGACGAAGCGCGCGTCGTGCACACCTACGGCAAGAGCATCCGCGACCTCATGCGCATCCGCGCCGGCGTCCTGCCGCGCGTGCCCGACGCGGTCGTCTACCCGGCCGACGAGGACGAGGTCGCCGCGGTCGTCGCCCTCGCCGCGAAGAAGGGCTGGGTGCTGATCCCCTTCGGCGGCGGCAGCAACATCGCCGGCAGCCTCGAGCCTCAGCCCGACGAGCCCCGCGTCATCATCAGCCTCGACATGGGCCGCCTGCGGCTCGTCGTCGACCTCGACGAGGACTCGGGTCTCGCCCGCATCCAGGCCGGCGCCCAGGGCCCCGACCTCGAGGCGCAGCTGAACGCGCGCGGGTGGACCCTCGGGCACTTCCCCGACTCCTTCACCCACTCCACGCTCGGCGGCTGGGTCGCCACCCGGTCGTCGGGCATGCAGAGCGACAAGTACGGCGACATCGCCGACATCGCCCGCGGCCTGCGCATGGTGCGCCCCGAGGGCGTCGTCGTGCTGCGGCCGCTCCCCTCCACGAGCACCGGCCCGAGCGTGCGCGAGATGATCATCGGCAGCGAGGGCCGCCTCGGCGTCATCACCGAGGTCACCGTGCAGGTGCACCGCAAGCCGGCGCAGCGCGAGGTGCAGGCGTACTTCTTCCCCAGCTTCTCGGCCGGCCTGAAGGCGATGCAGGCGATCAACGAGTCGGATGCGAAGCCCTCCATCACGCGCGTCAGCGACGCCCGCGAGTCGGGCTTCTCCTCGCAACCCGCAAGGCCTCGAAGGGCCTCTCCTCGGTCGTCACCAAGGGCCTCATGACCGTGCTCGAGAAGCGCGGCTGGAACCTGGAGGAGCTCGCGCTCTCCTTCATCGGCTTCGAGGGCTCGGCCTCGCACGTGGCGTACCAGAAGCGGATCGTCGGGCGGATCGTGCGCCAGCACGGCGGCCTCGGCGTGGGCACCGGCCCGGGCGCCCTGTACGACCAGAAGAAGTTCGACACGCCCTACATCCGCGACTTCCTGCTCGACCGCGGCGCCGCCGCCGACGTGTCGGAGACCGCGGCCCCCTGGTCGAAGCTGCAGGGCCTCTACGACGGCGTGATCGCCGCCGCCGAGGGCGCGTACGCCTCGCTCGGCCGCAAGGGGTGGATCATGTGCCACCTCTCGCACTCGTACCACGCGGGCGCGTGCCTCTACTTCACCTTCGCCTTCGTGACCGGCGACGATCCCTTCGCCGAGTACGACGTGGTCAAGTCGGCCATCCAGCAGGCCTTCATCGATCACGACGGCACGCTCAGCCACCACCACGCGGTGGGGGTCGAGCACGCGCCGTGGATGGAGCAGGACATCTCCCCCGAGGGCGTCGCGCTCATGCGCGGCCTCTTCGAGAGCGCCGATCCGTACCGCATCCTCAACCCCGGCAAGATCCTGGGCTGATCGCGGACGCGACGCTCGCTGTTCCCTGTTCCCTGTTCCCAAACGACGGAGATCTACGCTGCGAAGTCGCGAATCCTCGACCGGATCAAGTCCTGGGGCTTGCGGAGGCCGCCAGTCAACGCCGAGACTCCGTCGTTCGGCGAAAGGGCGGACGAGCGGATGAAAGGGCCGGGCTCCGCACATCCGCTCGCGTCGTTCCTGCGGCCGAGAAGCCGAGCCTGGTGGCCCGAACTGGAGCCCGGCGGTAGCTGCCCCGGCGGCAGCTGCTGAACGGCCCCGTGCCGAAACGACGGAGATCCGCGTCTCGAACCCCCGGCCCTCCGGACAGATCAAGCCCCCAGGCTTGCGGAGGCCGCCAGTCGACGCCGAGACTCCGTCGTTCGGCGAAAGGGAGGATGCGCGGGTGGGCGGATGAGCGGGTGAGCGGATGCGATCGGCTGCCCCAGATCGGCAGCGGCGGTCTCGCGCGAATCGGCCGCCGCCGCTCCGAGCCGCAGCCGCATCGAGCCGAGCCGCCGTCGCACCGAGCCGCCACCGTCGCAGCAGCCGCCACCGCAGCCGCAGCCGCCGCCGCCGCCGCCGCCGCCGCCGCTACAGCGTGAAGTCGGCCGCGGCGCGCGAGTGCACGCGCTCGCGCACGTAGCCGGCGGCCTCCACGTGGGCGGGATGCACCTGGTAGGCCTCGAGGCCGGCGACGTCGTCGAACTCCGAGAACAGGGCGACGTCGTGGTTCCCGTCGGGGTACGCGAGGTTGCGGCGCACCTTCAGCGAGCGCAGCGACGGCACGACGCCGTTCAGCGCCTCGAGCTTCTGCCGGATGCCCTCGAAGTCCGCGTCGCGCTGCTCCGAGATCTCTCCGCCGAGCTTCCAGAGCACGATGTGGGTGATCGTCATGCGAGCGCCTCCCTGCGCGAGCGGAGCACCGTGCGGAACCGTTCCGCGTCGACGCGCCAGTTGCTGTGCACGCGGCCGTCGACCAGCACGACCGGGATGTCCTCGGCGTACTCCGCGGTCAGCTCGGCGCTCTCGAGCATGTTCAGCTCGGTCAGCGCGATGGGCGCTCCGGGCTCCGACTCGAGCTCGGCGAGCACGCCCTGCACGACCACGCGGGCGTCGTCGCAGAGGTGGCAGCCGGGCTTGCCGATGAGGGTCACGTCGACGGCGGGCACCCGACCAGCCTAGGCCGCCTGGCGCGCGTAGGATTGCCGGAATGGTCCCGGAGAACGAGAACGACCTCGCGCCCGCGCCGGTGGTGGCGTTCTTCGACGTCGACAACACGCTGGTGCGGGGCGCCAGCGCCTACTACATCGGCCGCGGCGCCTGGCGGCAGGGGCACGTGGGCCTGCGCGACCTCATGATGTTCGCCTGGACCCAGGCCCGCTTCCTCGCCGTCGGCGAGAACCAGCGGCACCTCGCCGGCGTCAAGGAGCGCGCGCTGCAGATCGTGCGCGGCCACCGCCAGGCCGACATCGTGCGCCTGGCGGAGCAGATCTACGATCGCGACATCCTGCCCCGCCTCTGGCCCGAGACCGTGGAGCTCGCCAGGGAGCACCTCGCACGCGGCCATCAGGTCTGGCTCATCACCGCGACCCCGCAGATCATCGCCCAGGTCATCGCCGATCGGCTCGGCCTCTCCGGCGCGCTCGGCACGATGGTGGAGACGGATGCGGACGGCTGCTTCACCGGCCGCCTCCTGGAGCCGCCGCTGCACGGCGCCCGCAAGGGCCTCATGGCCCGCGAGATGATCGAGCGCCTCGGCGCCGACCTCGACGAGTGCTGGGCCTACTCCGACTCGATCAACGACCTGCCGCTGCTCGAGGCGGTCGGCAACCGCGTGGTCGTGAACCCGGATGCGCAGCTCGCCGCGACGGCCCGGTCGCGCGGCTGGGACGCGCTCACCTTCGCCCGCGACAGCGTCCGGGCCGCGAAGCGCCGCGTGCGCGAGCACACCCGGGTGCACGGCCGCCTGCCCCGCGTCTCCGCGTCCGCCCGCCGCGCCTCCCGCGGAGCCTGAAGCCCGCATCCGCTCGCCCGCCCCCGTGCCGAATGCAGTGCTTCTCGGCAGCCTCGCCGTCAGCTCGGGGCGCGGTGGACCCGGAACCGGGCCATCCACTGCATTCGGCATCGGAGCAGCGGAGCAGCGGAGTCGGGCGCGGAACACGAGCGGATGCGCATCCGGGCACGAAGAAAGCGCCGCACCCGAGGGCGGCGGCGCTTCGATCGTTCGCGGAAGAAGTGCTTACTTCTTGTTGCGACGCTGGTGGCGAGTCTTGCGAAGCAGCTTGCGGTGCTTCTTCTTCGCCATGCGCTTGCGACGCTTCTTGATGACGGAACCCATGAAAAACCTCACTGGATCTGGCTGACGGACCGGCGGAAACCGGGCCGGACCCGGAGAATGCCTCGGGGCAGTCTAGCCCATCGCAGCCGCGCCCTCGCCGGGCGTCAGTCGCGGCGGCGGTTGATGCGCTCCTTGAGGCGCTCGACGACCGGCTCGACGCGCTCCGCGACCCGCTCCACCAGGGGCTCCACCGACTCGGCGACCCTGCCCGCGACCGGCTCCACGCGGTGCAGCACCGGCTCGACGACGCGCGAGTTCGCCTCCGCCAGCGCACGCCCCAGCGCGCTGCCGACCTCGGCGGGCTCGGGCAGACGCTCGGCGGCACGGCGCAGAGGGTCGGGGAGGCTCTCCCCGGCCCAGGCGGTGAAGGCCGCGGACTCCTGCTGGTGCGCGAGGCCGGTGAGCGACGCCTCGAGGAACGGTTCGACCCACTCCCCCAGCCCGTCGAGGCCCTCCGGCACGAGACGGTAGACGCGGTCGGTGCCCTCGCCGTCCACCTGGACGACCTCGCCGGCGACGAGGATGCCGAGCTGGCGGTTCACCGACTGCGTGCTGAGGCCGAGGAAGGCGACCAGCTCGGGCGCCGTCGCCTCGCCGTTGCCGCCGGGTCCGCTCGCCTGCAGCAGGAACTCGAGGATCGCACGACGGTTCGCGTCGGCGATGATGTCGAAGATGTCGGCCATGCAGCAAGGGTAGCGACGCCCCTCGGGGAGTACCATGACGACTCGTCGCGCCGAATCCGGCCGATCCCCGTTCTCGCAGGAGAAGTCGTCCGAATGGCAGCACGGCGTCGAGGCACCGCGCATCGCGCACCGAGCGATCGCCCGCTCGCCGCCCGCATCAGCGAGGCCGTCGAGGACTTCGCCGCGCATCGTCCGGCGCGCTTCGCGATCGGCATCTTCACCGCCCTCATCCTCATCTTCACGCTGCTGCTCTGGCTGCCCGTCTCGTCGCGGGTGAACGGGGAGAGCGGATGGACGCCCTTCGTCGACGCGCTCTTCACCGCGGTCTCCGCCATCTGCGTCACCGGCCTGACGGTCGTCGACATGGCGACCCACTGGACCACCTTCGGCAACGTCGTCATCCTCGTCGCCCTGCAGGTCGGCGGCATCGGCGTGCTCACGTTGGCGAGCATCATGGGCCTCATCGTCGCCAAGCGGCTCGGCCTGCGGCAGAAGCTGCTCGCGGTCGGCGACAACTCCCCCATGCGCGTGCACCGGCCCGTCGCCGAGAGCCAGGCGCTGAAGCTCGGCGAGATCGGCGGGCTGCTCTCGACCGTCGCGATCGGCACGCTCATCATCGAGGGCACGCTGACGCTGCTGCTCATCCCCGCGATGCTGCTCGAGGGCTTCGACCCGTGGACGGCCGTCTGGCAGTCCTTCTACTTCGCCGCCTCCGCCTTCACGAACACGGGCTTCACCCCGAACGCCGAGGGCATGGCGATCTTCGCCGACGACCCCTACGTGCTCGGCGTCATCTCGCTGGGCGTCTTCCTCGGCAGCGTCGGCTTCCCGGTCATCTTCGCGCTGGCGCGCTACGCGAAGCAGCGCGGGCGCCTCGCCCTGCACGTCAAGCTCACGCTGGTGACCACGTCGATCCTGATCGTGCTGGGCGCGCTCGCCATCACGGTGCTCGAGTGGTCGAACGGCGCGACGCTGGGTGCCCAGGACGGATGGTTCCGGCCGATCACGGGCACGTTCCTGTCGATCATGACCCGCTCGGGCGGCTTCTCGACGGTCGACATCCACGAGATGAACGGGTCGAGCCTGCTCATCATGGACATGCTCATGTTCGTCGGCGGCGGCTCCGCCTCGACGGCCGGCGGCATCAAGGTGACGACCCTGGCCATCCTCTTCATCGCGGCCTTCGCCGAGGCCCGCGGCGATCACGACATGCAGGCCTTCGACCGGCGCATCCCCAACGACGTGCTGCGCTTGGCGGTCAGCGTCGTGCTGTGGGGGCCACGATCGTGGCGACCTCGACCGTCGCCATCCTGCACATCACGAAGGAGCCGCTCGACTTCGTGCTCTTCGACGTGATCTCGGCGTTCGCGACCTCGGGGCTCTCGACGGGCCTCACCGAATCCCTGCCCGACTCGGGCAAGTACATCCTCGCGGCCACCATGTGGGCGGGCCGCGTTGGTACCGTGACGCTGGCGGCCGCCCTGGCCGCGAGCCAGCGCGCCCAGCTGTTCCGACGCGCCGAAGAGAGGCCCCTCGTTGGTTGAACGCATCGCGCACGACGCACCCGTGCTCATCATCGGTCTCGGCCGTTTCGGCGCCGCCACGGCCGGCCAGCTCGAACGGCTCGACCGCGACGTGCTCGCCGTCGACACGGACGCCGGCCTGGTGCAGAAGTGGGCAGAGCGGGTCACCCACACGGTGCAGGCGGATGCGCGCAACATCGACGCGCTGCGCCAGATCGGCGCGCAGGACTTCTCCATCGCGGTCGTCGCCGTGGGTTCCTCGATCGAGGCGAGCGTGCTCATCACGGCGAACCTCGTCGATCTGAAGATCCCGCAGATCTGGGCGAAGGCCATCAGCCAGTCGCACGGCAAGATCCTCGCGCGCATCGGCGCGAACCACGTGATCTACCCCGAGGCCGAGGCCGGGGAGCGCGTCGCCCACCTCGTCAGCGGGCGGATGCTCGACTTCATCGAGTTCGACGACGACTTCGCCATCGTCAAGATGTACCCGCCGAAGGCGATCCGCGGCATGAGCCTGAACGACTCCGGCATCCGCACGAAGCACCGGCTGACCGTGGTCGGCGTGAAGAGCCCCGGCAAGGAGTTCACCTACGCCACGCCCGAGACGGTGATCTCGAACCACGACCTCATCATCGTGAGCGGCAACTCGCACGACATCGAGCGGTTCGCCGGACTGCAGAGCTGAGCCTCCGGCACGCCGGGTTCGCCGGGCCCCGCCCGCTGTGCGACTCGTCCGGCCCATCCGCCGTGCGATTCGGAGGAGATCGGCCGCCCTCGGCAGCGACGTCGAGCGCAGCCGCACGGTTGCGCCGGTTGCGGCGACGGTGATCTCCTCCGAATCGCACGGGGCTAGCTGTACTTCCTTGGGAGGTTGTGAACGTTGGGGGCGTTAGCGAAGGCCTCCGGGACGATGTGAGTTACGACACACATCACCATCCACGGAGGCCTTCGTGACCCACGCTAACGCGCCATTCACCCCGGAGGGCAGGACTCGTCTTGCCCGGTTGATCGTCGAGGAGGGCTGGTCGGTGCGCCGTGCTGCGGAGCGGTTTCAGTGCTCGCCCGCGACCGCGTCGCGTTGGGCTGCCCGGTTCCGGGCCGGGCAGGCGATGACGGACCGGTCCTCAACGCCGCATCGTTCGCCATCGCGGACGACGCGGCGGCGGGAGCGGCGGATCGTCGCGCTGAGGTTCACCCGCCGTTGGGGTCCGCACCGCATCGGCTACCACTTGCGCATCCCGCGCTCCACGGTCGAGCGGGTCCTGGCCCGCTACCGGATGCCACGCCTGGTGCATCTCGATCAGGCCACCGGGCTCCCCGTTCGCAAGGCTGCCCCGGTCCGGATGGAGGCGACCCGGCCGGGCGAGCTGGTCCACATCGATATCAAGAAGCTCGGGCGCATCCCTGACGGCGGCGGGCACCGGATGCTCGGCCGCACGGTCGGGAACCGGCACAACAAGAAGCGGGGCCGGGGTTACGCGTTCCTGCATCACGCGATCGACAGCTACTCGAGGTTGGTCTACTCCGAGCAGCACACGGACGAGCGCAAGGAGACCGCGGCCGGGTTCTGGTTGCGGGCGCGGGCGTTCTTCGAGACCGCGGGCTTCACCGTCAGCGCGGTGATGACCGATAACGGCTCTTGCTACCGCTCCCGCGTCTTCGCGACGGCGCTCGGCGACGTCAAGCATCGACGCACCCGCCCCTATCGGCCACAGACGAACGGGAAGGTCGAGCGCTTCAACCGCACCCTCGCGACCGAGTGGGCCTACGAACGGCTCTACTCCACCGACGAAGCCCGCTCAGCGACCTACGTCGACTGGATCCACCACTACAACCACCACCGGCCCCACACCGGGATCGGCGGGCTCACGCCCGCCGACCGCGTTCACAACCTCACTGGGAACTACAGCTAGCGGCGGGTGCGCGGGTCCGAAACGAGCGGATGTGCGGCTCGCTCAGGCGCTGGAGCCGTCGCCCTGGGACCCGCTGCCCTGCGAGCCGTCCGGCGCAGCCGGGGCCTGACCCCAGCCGTCCGGCGGCGTCATGCCGCCCGGGCCTCCCTGCGGGAACCCCTCCTGGCCGAAGCCGGGCGGGCCCGCGACCGGCCCGAGCGTCCGCCCGACCAGCGTGCCGGCGCCGAACGCGCCGCCCAGCACGATGAACGCCGCCACGGCGAGCGCGGTGACTCGCACCCAGCGACGCCGGTGCCAGGCGGCCTCGCCGGCGGCACGGCGGAGGGGGCCGCGACGTCCGGCGGAGCGGCGGCGAACTGGGCGGTGGAAGGCAGCGGCGTGGTCTGCGTGTCGGTCATGATGCGTCCTCTCGGGGTCCGGCTGGAGACCCCCACGATGCGGACTGCTCCTCGCCCGCACCGATGACGCAGCCCGGCTGCCACCGGGCGTTCCCCCTGGAACGGCTATGCCGCATCCGCTCGCCCGGTGCACGCACCAGCCGCCCTCGACGAGCCCCGACCTTCCCTTCGGGGCGCTCCGGCGACAGCGGGGCATGCGTCCGCGCGCACCATCGTCGCCGAAGCGCCCCAACGCAGAGGGGAGCGCCCCAACGCAGAGGAGGAGCGCCCGAGCCGGCGCGAAAGAACGCCCCGACCGCGGAGAGGACCGCCCGAGCCGGCGCGCCTCAGCCGGCGGCGAGCTCCTTCGCGCGGGCGATCGCGGCCTCCGCCGACGCCTCGAAGAGGTCGGCGAGGCCGGCGCCCTCGAGCACGGCGACGGCGCGCTCGGTGGTGCCCTTCGGGCTGGTCACCCGGCGGCGCAGCTCCTCGGGCGGCAGTCCCTCGTGCGCGAGCAGCTCGCTCGCTCCGCGGAAGGTCGCGTCGACGAGCACGCTCGCCTGCGCCTCGTCGAAGCCGAGCCGACGGGCCGCCTCGCGGTACTGCTCGATGAGGAAGAACACGTACGCCGGCCCCGAGCCCGAGATGGCGCTCAGCGCGTCGATCTGCGACTCCGGCAGCTCCACGACCTCGCCGACGGTGGCGAAGACGGATGCGGCGAGCGCCGCCTGCTCGTCGCTGACGGCGGAGCCCGCGCTCACGCCGGTCACGCCGAGCCGCACGACGGAGGGGGTGTTCGGCATGGCGCGCAGCACGGCGGTGCCCTCGGGCAGCCTGGCCTCGATCGACGCGATGGTGACGCCCGCGGCCACGCTCACCACGATCGCTCCGGGCTCGAGGGCGGGGGCGATCTGCTCCGCGAGCTCGAGGATGCCCGCCGGCTTGACCGCCAGCAGCACCACGCCGGCGCCGCGGACCGCTTCGAGGTTGCCCTGCGGCTCCACCTCGGTCGCGTACGAGGCCACGCCCTCGGTGCGCAGCGCATCCGCCTTGGCCGCCGTGCGGTTGGTCACCCGCAGGCCGCCCTCGACGACGACGGAGGGATCCAGCAGGCCGCTGAGGATCGCACCGCCCATCGATCCGGTTCCGAGAATGGCGATGGCGGGGAGCGTCGTGGTCACCGCCCCATCCTAGGAAGCTCCGCCGACGGGGCGGCCGTCCTAGGATCGGATGATCCGAGCGGAAGGAACTGCCCGTGAGCGCATCCGGCGGCAACAAGGCGATCATCGCGGCCCTCGCGGCCAATCTCGGCATCGCGGCCACCAAGTTCATCGCCTGGCTCGTGTCGGGCTCCGCCTCGATGCTCGCCGAGGGCGTGCACTCGCTGGCGGACTCGGGCAACCAGCTGCTCCTGCTGCTCGGCGGCAAGCGCGCGCGGCACGCCGCCGACGCCGACCACCCCTTCGGTTACGGGCGCGCCCGATACCTCTACGCCTTCGTCGTCTCGATCATCCTGTTCACCGTCGGCGGCGTCTTCAGCGTCTACGAGGGCGTCGACAAGCTGCAGAATCCGCACGAGCTCGACACCGTCTGGCTGCCGATCGTGGTGCTGCTCATCGCGATCGCGCTCGAGGGCAACTCGCTCCGCACGGCGGTCAAGGAGGCGCGACCGCTCAAGGGCGACCGCACCTGGTTCCAGTTCATCCGCAAGGCGAAGGCGCCCGAGCTGCCGGTGGTGCTGCTCGAAGACACCGCGGCGCTCACCGGCCTCGTGCTCGCGCTCGGCGGCGTCGGCCTCAGCGCGATCACCGGCGACGCGGTGTTCGACGCCCTCGGCACGATCGCGATCGGCCTGCTGCTCGTGGCGGTCGCCGTGCTGCTCGGCGTCGAGACCGCCAGCCTGCTGATCGGCGAGGGCGCGGGCCCGGACGACGTGGCGCGCATCCGCACCGCCATCCTCTCCGGCGACGAGGCGAAGGGCATCATCCACCTGCGCACCCTGCACCTGGGCCCGGACCAGCTGCTCGTCGGCGCGAAGATCGCCATGAGCGCCTCGAAGCGGCTCAGCCAGGTGGCCGCCGACGTGAACGCGATCGAGGCGCGCATCCGCGAGGCCGCGCCCCTGGCGACCGTCATCTTCATCGAGCCCGACGTGTACGTGAACCCGCGCGCGCAGCAGCCGGCCACCGACGCGATCGTCATCCGCGCCGCCGACTGAGGCGAGGCGGAGCGAGCGGATGCGGTCAGCGCCGCCCCGCGAAGAAGTCCGTCAGCAGCGCCGCGCACTCCTCGGCGCGCACGCCACCGTAGACCTCGGCGCGCTGGGGCAGCCGGCGATCCCTGAGCAGGTCGAGCACCCCGCCGGCGGCGCCCGCCTTGTCGTCCCAGGCCCCGAAGACGACCATCGGCACGCGGGCCGCGAGGATCGCGCCCGCGCACATCGGGCAGGGCTCGAGGGTGACCACGAGCGTGGCGCCGTCGAGGTGCCAGTCGCCGGTCGCCCGGGCGGCCTCGCGCATCGCGACGATCTCGGCGTGGGCGGTCGGGTCCCGGTGCAGCTCGCGCTCGTTGCGCCCCCGGCCGATCACGCGACCGGATGCGTCCAGCACGACCGCGCCGACCGGCACGTCCTCGCTCGCGAGGGCCGATCTGGCCTCGACGAGCGCCTCGTCCATCCAGGCCTCGAAACGGGCGGGGGCGGCGGTCATCGCGGCGTCCTCCCGGGGCTCGACCAAGTACCCTGAAGCCTATGCGAGTCCACGTTGCCGACCACCCCCTCATCACCCACAAGCTGACGGTGCTCCGCGACAAGAACACGACGTCGCCCAGCTTTCGCGCGCTCACCGAGGAGCTCGTCACCCTGCTCGCCTACGAGGCCACCCGCGAGGTGCGCGTCGAGCCCGTCGAGATCGAGACGCCCGTCACGAAGACGGTGGGCATCGCGCTCAGCGACCCGAAGCCGCTGATCGTGCCGATCCTGCGCGCGGGCCTCGGCATGCTCGAGGGCATGGTCAAGCTGCTGCCGAGCGCCGAGGTCGGCTTCCTCGGCATGGTGCGCGACGAGGAGACCCTGCAGCCCACCACCTACGCCGAGCGCCTGCCCGACGACCTCGCCGGCCGCCAGTGCTACGTGATCGACCCGATGCTCGCCACCGGCGGCTCGCTCATCGCCGCCATCGACTTCCTGCTGCAGCGTGGAGCGGATGAGGTCATCGCCGTTTGCCTGCTCGGTGCGCCCGAGGGCCTCGAGGCCGTCAAGGCGGCCACCGCCGGCAAGAACGTGACCGTCGTGCTCGGCGCCGTCGACGAGAAGCTCAACGAGCACGGCTACATCGTGCCCGGCCTCGGCGACGCGGGCGACCGCCTGTACGGACTGGTGTGATGCCGTAACTGTTACGCGGTGTTGCGACGAGGGGCGCCTCGCCGGGTCGAGTCTGTTGACACCGGCGAGGCGTTTCGCGTTTACTTGCGACCTATGACCTCCCACGCGCCCACCCTGACCTCCTTCGAGGCTCTCGGGGACGCCGGCATGATGATGCCGGTGCGCTCGGTCATGTGTTGCCGAATGTGCGCTTGATCGACCGATCGCGCCGAGTTCACCCCTCCAGGGGTTCCGAACTCCCGGAGTCGCAGCACCCACGCGGTGCCGACCCCGCCACCCCCAGCAGCAACACCACTCCGGTGAGCACGTCCGGCGCATCCGCCGCGGCTCCCGACGATCGTGAGGACACTCCGATGACGCTCGTGCAGTTCGACATCAGCTCCGCCGCCCAGACTGCCCCCGCCGCGCAGCCCGCGCCGCGCCGCCTGCGCGCCGTTCCCCCGGCACCGAGGCCCGCGGCTTCGCCCTCTACGTGGGCATCGATGAGGCCAAGGCCGCCGCCGTCGGCACCGACCTCGGCCAACTCGTGCAGGCGCTGAAGGAGACCGTCGCCCGCTTCGCGCCCGACGCCGAGAGCTACGCCGCCGTTGCGCTGGCGCCCGAGGGAGCCGGCGGCCGCGACGTCGACGTCGTGCGCCTCGCCCTGCAGGACCCGGCCGCGCTCGCGAAGCACCGCCCGGCACCGGAGCCCGTCGCCGAGACGCGTCAGGGGGTCGTGATCGACATCTCGCGCAAGCGGGTCGCGATCGACGACCAGACCGCGCCGCTCACCTACAAGGAGTTCGAGCTGCTGCAGTTCCTCGTGCTGCGCGAGGGTCGCACGGTCGAGCGGGCCGAGATCATCGACGGCCTCTGGTCCGACGGCGAGGACGAGGTGCCCAACGAGCGCACGATCGACGTGCACGTGCGCCGCCTGCGCTCGAAGCTCGGCGCCTACGAGGAGATCGTGCGCACCGTTCGCGGGCTCGGCTACCGCTTCGACCGGCACGCCGACGTCTCCATCCGCTACGCCAGCACCCCCAGCCCCGACGTGTTCTGACCCGCGGGGCGCGAGGCGCCCTTTGCTACCGTCGTCGGATGACACGACACGACGAAGTGCCGATCGAGGACTCGATGGAGTCCACCCGCAAGTGGCGCATCATCGGCCCGGGGCTGGTGGTCGCGGCCACGGGCATCGGGGCGGGCGATCTCGTCGCCACCCTCGTCGCCGGCAGCCGCTTCGGCTATGGGCTGCTGTGGGCCGCGATCCTCGGCGTGGTCATCAAGATCGCGCTCGTGGAGGGAGCCGGGCGGTGGACGCTGGCGACCGGCAGGAGCATCTTCGAGGGCTGGCGATCGCTCGGCCTCTGGACCACCCTCTACTTCGCGCCGTACATCGTGGTCTGGGGCTTCGTCTACGGCGCGGCCGCCATGTCGAGCACCGCGCTGCCGCTGGTGGCGCTCTTCCCCGACGTCGACCTGCGGGTCTTCGCGATCGGGGCCGGCCTGCTCGGCGCGGCGATCGTCTGGTTCGGCCGCTACCAGGTCTTCGAGAAGATCATCGCCGTCTTCGTCGGCATCATGTTCGTCACGGTCGTCGGCGCGGCGATCGTCACCCTGCCCAATCTGGGCGATGTCGCGAGCGGACTCGTGCCCGTCATCCCCGAGGGCGGCCTGTTCTACACGCTGGGCATCGCCGGCGGCGTCGGCGGCACCATCACGCTCGCGGCCTACGGCTACTGGCTGCGCGAGAAGGGCTGGGTCGCGCCGCGCTGGATGAAGGTGATGCGCCTCGACAACGGCGTCGCCTACGTGATGAGCGGCGTCTTCGTCGTCTCGATGCTCATCGTCGGTGCCGAGCTGCTGCACAGCGCCGGCATCGCGCTGGCGGACGGCGAGCGCGGACTGCTCGACCTCGCCGACGTGCTCGGCGAGCGCTATGGCGCCTTCATGGCCACGTTCTTCCTCATCGGCTTCGTGGCGACCTCGTTCTCCTCGATCCTCGGCGTCTGGAACGGCGTCTCGCTGATGTTCGCCGACTTCGTGGGCGAGCTGCGCGGCCTCGACAAGGACGACCCTCGGCGTCGGATCGGCGGCCTCTACTACCGGGTGTTCATCGTGCTGCTGACGGTGCCGCCCATCCCGCTGCTGTTCCTCGACCAGCCGATCGGGCTCATCGTGGCCTACGGCGTGCTGGGCGCGCTCTTCATGCCGTTCCTCGCCATCACCCTGCTGGTGCTGCTCAATTCGAAGCGGGTGCCGCGGCAGTGGCGCAACGGCTGGTTCGCGAACCTCGTGCTCGGCGTCTGCGCGCTGCTCTTCGTGGTGCTCGGCGGGCATCAGCTGCTCTCGGCGATCCCCGGCCTCCTCTAGCGAGCGGATGGGCCGGGTCGCGTTCGCGACCCGGCCCATCGTCGGTCAGCGCGGCGGCGCGATCGTCATGAGCACGCTCTGCGCGCGCAGCAGATCGGCCTCGATGCGCCGGCGTTCGTCGTGCAGGTGCTGCAGCTCCTCCCGGCTGGGCGCGGGGCGCTCCGGGCGGCGGCTCCAGGCGAGCAGGGCGAGGCCGAGCGCGCGGGCGGCGCGACGGAGCGCACCGGTACTGGGCGGATGGGTGGTGGTGCGGGCGACGAGCGACGTCGCTGCGGTGTTCATGGTGATGGGTTCCTTCTGGAGGATGCGGCGCGCAGACGCGCCTGGACAGCCCGAGCGGTCGGGCGATGATGGGGACCGCGGATGCGGCCGGGTTCGGCGGCGGACGCCGCGGGACCCCTGACGGGACGTCGGCCACCGCCGGGTGGGGCGGTGGGACCGGATGCTTCTTCTGCAACGTCACCGTGAACGGTGACGGAGGTCGTCAGCCGGTCAGTCGGTGAGGCCGCGGAAGAAGCGGGCGGTGCGGATCGCGTCCGCTCGGGTGATTCGGAAATCAGTCATTGCCAGCTCCTCTCTGCGTGTTCGGCTCGTTCACAGTAACGATGCGGGCTCGCGAACCGCAAGGCCCGGCGCTGGTCGGGTCCGGAATCCGCCGGTTCAGCGCCGCGGTCGGTAGCGGGCATAGGTCATGCCGTCGGCGTACGCCTTCGACTCGAGCAGCTCGAGGTCGAGCCGCACACCATCGGGCAGCACGCGGGTGCCCCCGCCGACGAGCACCGGGGCGGCCCAGAGCTGGAACTCGTCGATGAGCCCGGCGCGGATGAACGGCGCCGCGAGCGTCGGCCCCGAGATCGCGATCCGGCCGTCGTACTCGCCCTTGAGGCGCAGGACGTCGGCGACGGTCAGCTCGGGCACGACCCGCGTGCGCGCGGTGCGCGGCTCGGCGATGGTGTGCGAGACGACGATCTTGTCGCCGTCCGCCCACGCGCGGGCGTAGTCGCGCAGGTCCTGCTGCTCGTGCTCGATCCACTCGTCCCAGATCGCCATCTCGTCGTACATGCGCCGGCCCATGATGTCGAGCGTCGTCTCGCGCGCGAGCACGAGGGTCTCGGCGAAGACCTCGTCGGAGGGCATCGCGAAGTCGTAGCCGCCGTTGGCGTCGTTCAGGTAGCCGTCGGCCGACATGATCATCGAGTAGACGAGCTCGGCCATCGATGCGGTCCTCCTCCCGGGCCGTGCCCGGATGCGCGGCGGCGATCAGCGATGCCAGCGACGCTAGCCGCGCGTCCGCTCACCCGGCAAGAGCGCCGGCAGCAGGCGCACGAGCGCGCTGAGCGCGACGAGCTCGACCACGGTCTGGGTGACCACGACGAGCGGCACCAGCGGCGCGGGCAGCGCCAGCGCGAGCGGCAGCACCACGAGCGAGTTGCGGGTCACTGCGCTCAGCACGAGCGCCCGGCCGCGCGGCGCATCGACGCGGGCGAGGCGCACCAGCAGCGCCACGAGCAGCGCGACCGCGACGGCGAAGACCGCGAAGAGGCCCGCGGCGGGCAGCAGGCGGGGCAGGGCGGCGCCGATCGCGGCGAGCTGCGAGGCGACCACGACCAGCAGGGTCGCCATCATGAGCGGCACCATCGCGGCGGCGAGCCCCGACTCGGCCGAGCGAGCCGGGCGCCAGCGCGCGGCCGCCCACTGCAGCGCGGCGGCGAGCAGCAGCGGCAGCACGATGAGCAGCAGCAGCGCCTCGACGAAGGGCTCGGGCTCGACCTCGACGTGCCGACCGGTGATCAGCGGCAGCAGCACGGGCAGCAGCAGCGCCTGCGCCACGAGCAGCACCGGCGCGGCCGCCAGCAGCCGCTCGGCGGCGGCGCCGGCCATGCGGGCGAAGACGATGACGTAGTCGATGCAGGGCGTCAGCAGCACGAGCGCGGCGCCCAGCAGCACGGCGGCGTCGTGCGCGACGAGGCGGGTGAGCGCCCAGACCAGCGCCGGCACGAGCACGAAGTTCACGGCGCCGAGCAGCAGCAGGAAGCGCCAGTCGCGCAGGCTCTCGGCCAGCCGCCGGAAGGGCACGGCCAGGAAGGTCGCCAGCAGCACGAGCCCGAGCAGCGGGGTGATCGCGGGGGCGAGACCGGCCGCCTGCGGCAGCAGCAGGCCGAGCAGCGCGCCCGCGGCCACGGCGGCCAGCAGGAGCGGGGCCTGGTGCCGCTCCATCCATCCGCTCATCCCTCGAATGTAGGGCTCGCCGCTGTCGGTGGTGCGCGGCAGGATGGGCGCATGCGCTTCACCTTCGACGCCGAGCTGTACCGCTGGGCCGCGCGCAAGGAGCTCTGGACCTTCGTGGACCTGCCCGAGGACGCGGCCGACATGATCCGCGAGGTCGTCGGCGATCAGACCGGCGGATGGGGCTCGGTGCGGGTCGACGCGCGGATCGGCGGATCGAGCTTCCGCACCTCGATCTTCCCGGGCGGCGAGAGCGGCACCTACCTGCTGCCGGTCAAGAAGGCCGTGCGCGAGGCCGAGGGGCTGCTGCTCGGCGACCTGGTCGAGGGCGTCGAGGTGGAGCTGGTCGACTTCTGAGGCTCAGGCGAGCCGCAGCTCCAGCCCGGCCGCGCCCAGCGAGGCTGCGGCCTCCGCCGGCAGCGAGGCATCGGTGACCACTGCGTCGAGCTCGTCGAGACGCAGCGCGCGGTACTTGCCGAAGCGGCCGAACTTGCTGCTGTCGGCCAGCAGGACCGAGCGCTCGGCGGCGGCGACCGCGGCGCGCTTCGCCTCGATCTTGGCCTCGACCGGCGTCGTGACGCCGTGCTGCAGGTCCCACGAGCTCGACGAGATGAACGCGAGGTCGAGCGAGAGCTCGGCCAGTGCGAGACCGGCGAGCCGGCCCATGGTCGACAGGTTGGCCTTCTCGACGCGGCCGCCGATGCAGATGAGGTCGACGCCCGGGTGATCGAGGAAGGCCTGCACCGTCGCGAGGTCGTTGGTGACGACGGTGAGGTCGGCGACGTCCTGCAGGAAGGGGCGCATCGCCTGCACGGTCGTGCCCGCATCCAGGTAGACCGTCATCGCGTCGCGCACCATGCCAGCGGCGAGACGGGCGATGGCGGCCTTCTCGGCCACGTCCGCCTCCTGCTTCTCGGCCCTGCTGGGCTCGGCGAGCAGCCGCGACACGAGCTTGGCGCCGCCCGGGGTTGCGCTGACGCGGCCCTGCTCCTCGAGCACGGCGACGTCGCGGCGCACGGTCATCGAGCTCACCCCGAGCAGCTCGGTGAGCTGCCGGTAGCTGAGCACGCGCTCCCGTTGCAGGTGGCGGACGATCGTGTCGCGGCGCTGCTCGGGGATCATGGGCGCCGTCTGCGACATCGACCCTGCCTTCCTCGCGTCGGTCAGCCTACTGGCGCCGGCGTCCACGGGGTGCCCCAGCGCCCGGTGATGGCGAGCACCTGCTCGACCGGGATGAGGTTGCGCTCGCGACCCTCGGTGAGCACGGCGATGCGGCAGGCCTCCTCGAGCTCGATCGCGCTGTCGACCGCCCGCTCGATGGTCTCGCCGCTGACGACGGCGCCGTGGTTGGCGAGCAGGGCGGCGTGGAACGGATGCGGGCTGTCGCCGATGAGCGCGCCCATCGCCGGGTCGCCGGGCGCGGCGAACGGCAGCAGCGGCACCTGGCCGACCCGCATGAGCGAATACGGGGTGAGCGGCGGCACGGCCGAGTGCTCGGCCCACGGGGCGAGGCACGCGAGCGCGACGGCGTAGGGCGAGTGCACGTGCACGACGGCCTCGTGCGCCGGGTTCTTGGCGTAGAGGGCCACGTGCAGCGGCACCTCCTTGGAGGGCCTGGCCCCCTCGACGTGCGCACCGTCGCGCGTCAGCACGGCCAGGTCGCGCGGCTGCAGGGCGCCGAGCTGCGTGCCGGTGCCGGTCATGACGAGGCCCTCGCCGTCGCGGACGCTGAGGTTGCCCGAGCTGCCCGGGCTGAGGCCCGCCTCGACGAGGGTCCGGCCCGCCTCGATGAGCCGGTGCACGGCGCTCACGGCAGCAGCTCCCATGCGTTGGAGAAGAGGTCGACGGCGCCGAAGTTGCCGCTCTTGAGCACGATGGCCAGCTCGCGGCCGCCCTCGGCGACGGCGGCGCTCCAGCAGACGCCGGGCGCGAGCTGCGGGCCGATCCGCAGCACGTCGATGCCGAGCGCCTTGACGACGGCGCCGCTCGTCTCCCCGCCGGCGACGATGACGCGGTCGACGTCGCGGGCCAGCTCGGCCACGAGGCTCGACAGCACGCGCTCGACGGCCTCGGCGGAGGCGCCGCCATCCGCCGTGACATCGGCCGGCTCGCCCACGGAGTAGACGACCGGCACGGCGTCCGGGTCGAGCGTCCGCACCCAGGCGGCGAGCGCCGCGACCTCGGCGGCGGGATCGGCGAGGGCGTTCGCCACGTCCACCTTGCGCAGCGGGTGGCCCTGCTCGCGCGCATCCGCGATCTGACCGCGCGTGGCGGCCGAGGCGGAGCCGCAGACGACGAGACGGCGGCCGGCGAAGCGCGGGAAGGCGTCCGCTCGTCCGCTCGATGCGGGCGTCAGCCCGATCGCGAGGCCCGCGCCGCCGGAGAGCAGGCGCAGGTCGTCGGTGGCGGCGGCGATGCTGCGCAGGTCGTCGTCGGCGACCGCGTCGACCACGAGGTAGCCGGCGGGTGCGGCCGCGATCGCCTCGCGGAGCGCACCGGAGCGCACGACGGCGAGCGGGATCTCGGTGATGGTCGCCCGCGTCTGCGGGGCCAGCAGGTCCGCGAGGCGCGAGCGCGTCATGGGGGTGAGCGGATGGTGCCGCATCGGCGAGTGCTCGAGCAGCTCGCCGTTCACCGAGAGCAGGCCGTCCTCGACGGTGCGTCCGTTGGCGGGGAAGGCCGGTACGACGACCGTGCGGTCGGCGCCGAGCCGTGCCAGTGCGGCGTCGAGCACGGGACCGATGTTGCCCTCGTCGGTGGAGTCGAAGGTCGAGCAGTACTTCACGTAGAGGCGCTCGGCACCCCAGCCCAGCAGCCGATCGATGGCGGCCTCGCTCTCGGCCACGGCCTGCGCGACCGGGGCGGTGCGCGACTTGAGGGCGACGACGACGGCGTCGAGCCCTGCGAGGCGAGCGGGGTCGACGGGGCGATCCTCGATCACCACGGCGGCGCTGAAGCCGCGGGTGGTGAGGGTGGTCGCGAGGTCGGTGGCTCCCGTGAAGTCGTCGGCGACGGCGCCGAGTTGCATGGTGGACCTCTTCGTTCTGCGGGCGCCCGGGCGGATGCGGGCTGGACCATCCCAGCATATGTGACGATTTGGTGCGATATTTGATTTTCTGTGAATCCCGACTACAGTGGCGACGCTCGCCCACGCTCCGCCGCCTGGGCCCATGAACGAAGAGGAACAACGGTGATCCAGAGCCCGAAGCCGCGCCGCAGCGCCCCCATCCGCGTGCTCCTCACGGGCGCGAACGGCGGTTACGGCCGCACGCTGCTCGACCAGCTGCGCCGCCTGCCCGACATGACCGCGACCCAGCTCGTCGATCCGGATGTCGCCGGCGTCACCCGCATGCTGCTGGAGCTCGGCGTGCCCGCCGAGTCGATCGCCACCCCCGTCACCGCGGCCGAGACCTCCGAGGCCCTCGCCGCCGGCCGGGTCGCGGCGATCGCCGCCGGCGACGCCATCGACTGGAGCGCCGTCGACATGCTCGTCGAAGCCACCGGACGCGTCGAGGCGGGCCACGCCTACGCCGACACCGCCCTCGAGCGGGGCGCCCACGTGGTGATGGTCAGCAAGGAGATCGAGTCGGTGGCGGGCGTCGCGCTCGCCGCCAAGGCCCGCGCGAAGGGGCTGCGCTACCTGCCGGGGGACGGCGATCAGCCGGCCGACCTCATCCGCCTCGTCGACTGGGTGCTCGCGTGCGGCTTCGACATCGTCGCGCTCGGCAAGTCGAGCGAGTACGACCTGAACTTCGACCCGGCCACCGGCGCCGTGAACCAGAACGGCACCGTGATCGACGCGCCCGCGCTCGCCGGGCTGCTCGCCCTCGGCGACGACCCGCACGCGACCCTCGCCGCCCGGGCGGATGCCGTCGCGGCGCTCAAGCGCAGTGCCGCCGCCGACTACTGCGAGATGAACGTGGTCTCGCTCTACACGGGCGGCGTCGCCGACGTGGAGGGCATGCACTACCCCGTCGCCCGCCCCGACGAGCTGGCCGACCTCTACGCCGAGCGCGAGCACGGCGGCCTCATCGGCCGCACCGGCGCCGTCGACGTGTTCTCGATGCTGCGCCTGCCCGGCGAGGCGAGCTTCGCCGGCGGGGTCTTCGCGATCGTGCGCACCGGCGACCCCGTCACCTGGGAGATCCTGCGCGGCAAGGGCCACGTCGTCAGCCGGGACGGGCGCTACGCCGCCATCTACTGGCCCTACCACTACATGGGCATCGAGACGCCGCTCACCATCGCGGCCGCCGTCGACGGCACGGCGAGCACGCCCGAGCCGCGCCAGCACACGATCCTCGCCGCCCGTGCGATCGGCGATCTCGAGCCGGGCACCTCGTTCCGCGTCGAGGGGCACCACCACGAGATCGCGGGCGTCGCCCCGGTCATCGTCGATCCCGACGCCGGCGAGATCGCCCCGTACTACCTGCTCTCCGGCGCCACGCTGCGCCGGCCGGTCGCCGCGGGCTCGCTCGTGACCCTCGACGACCTCAAGGGCGCGCCCGAGGCCGCCCTCGCCGCCTACCGCAGCGGACTCGCGCTGCCGCGCTGACCCCCACCCCCACCCCTCGAAACCAGGAGATCGACGACGATGCACCTTCACCACCACCCCATGACCGAGCGGATGGGGGCCCGCCCGTGAACGTGGAGATCGTCGCCCTCATCGTGCTGGTCGCCGTCTTCGCGATCTCGGCCATCCGCAACGTGCACATGGGCGCGCTCGCCTTCGTGGCCGCGCTCATGGTCGGCGTGCTGCTCGTCGGCGAGCCGCTCGACGACGTGCTCGGCGGCTTCCCCGTCGACGCGCTGCTGATCCTGCTCGGCATCACCTACCTGTTCGGCATCGCCCGCACCGTCGGCGCCGTCGACTGGCTGGTCGACCGCTCGGTCCGCCTCATCGGCGACCGGGTGGCGCTCATCCCGTGGGCGATGTGGATCGTCGGCACCCTCGTGGCCTGCCTCGGCACCTCGCACGCGGCCTTCACGATCGTGCCGATCGCGATGAGCCTCGCGCACAAGCACCGCATCCACTCGACGATGATGGGCATCGTCATGAGCTCGGCGATCGTCGGCGGCGCGCTCGCCCCGACGAGCATCGTCGGCATCACCGTGATGACCGTCGCGAACACCGCCGAGATCGCCTACAACCCGGCGCTCATGTTCGGGCTCTCGGTCGGCGTGAACGCGGTCGTGGTGCTCGCGGCCTTCCTCATGTTCGGCGGCCGCGGGCTCATCGCCCGCGGGCGCGCGGCTCGCAAGGATGCGATCGACGGCGGATCGCTCGGCAACGGCGGCGGCACCGCCGTGAAGACCGAGGTGCAGACCGAAGCCCCGAAGCTCACCGGCTACGGCGTGCTCACCCTCATCGCGATCCCCGTGCTCGTGGTGCTCTTCTTCACGCTCACCCTCAACGACGTCGACCTCAACCTCGGCGCCGTCGCGCTGACGCTGGCCGTGCTGCTCGCCTTCATCAAGCCGAAGGTCGGCAAGGAGGCCCTCGGCAAGGTCGACTGGAACACGATCCTGCTGCTCGGCGGCATCATCACCTACGTCGGCGTGCTCACGCGCCTCGGCGCCATCGACCAGCTCGGCGAGTTCGCCCGCTCGGTGGACGAGCCGCTCATCGCCGCCTTCGTGATGTGCGTCATCGCGGCGCTCGTGTCGGCCTTCGCCTCGACCATCGGCATCATCGGCGCCCTCGTGCCGCTCGCCGTGCCGCTGCTGATCCCGGGCGGCGGGCTCGAGATGACGGGCTTCATCTACGCGCTCGCCATCTCGGCCTCGCTGGTCGACTGCGCGCCCTTCGGCACGACCGGCGCGACCATCGTCGCCTCCACGCACGAGGACGACCGCCAGATGGTCTACCGGCACCTCACGATCTGGGGGCTCACCATGGTGGTGGTCGGGCCGGTCATCACCCTGGCGCTCTTCGTGGTGCCGTTCCTCTGGGCGTAGGCCTCCGCATCCGCTCGCACGGCGGCGCTCCTCATCACGAGGGGCGCCGCCGTCCGGCGTTGCGGGCGGCTACGCGGACTCGCGCACGACGAGCTCGCGCGCGACGGTGCGCGGCGCGGGCCGCTCGCCGCGCAGCACGGCGTCGGCGAGCTCGGCCGCGTGTGCGGCGAGGCCCGGCAGGTCGATCGCGAGCGTCGTGAGGGCGGGGGTCACGAGGGCGCTGACATCGAGGCCGTCCATGCCGACCACGGCGACGTCCTCCGGCACGCGGACGCCCCGCGCGCTGAGACCGCGCAGGGCGCCGATCGCGAGCACGTCGTTGAAGACGAGCACGGCGTCGGCTCTCGGCTCGGCGTCCAGCAGCGCCTCGGCCGCGCGCACGCCGTCGCCGTGGGCCGCCTCGATGACGAGCGGATGCGATCCCCGCTCGGCGAGCATCCGCTCGTAGGCGGCCGCGCGCACCGATCGCACCGGGCCGTGGTCGATCATGGCGATGCGGCGGCGCCCGCCGGCCAGCAGGTGCTCGACGGCGTCGCGCACCGCCGCCGGGTCGTCGATGCCGATGATCGCGTCACCCGCATCCGGCCGCCCCTCGCCGCTCGCGTCGCAGCCGGCGATGCCGTCGCCCTGCTGCGCGCCGATCTGCACGACGGGGATGGAGCCGAGCGCCGGGCGCAGCGCGCCGAGCGCCATGAAGGAGACCACCGCGTCGACGCGCAGGGCCAGCGAGGCGAGGCGCTCGGCGGCGACCGCGGGGTCGGCGCCGAGGTCGCTGAGCAGCACGCCCCAGCCGCGGCCGGCGGCGGCACGTGAGAACTCGCTCGCCAGCTCGGGGTAGTAGGGGTTGCGCAGGTCGTCGACGACGAGGCCGACGGTGATCTCGCGGCCGCGCACGAGACCCTGCGCGGCCCGGTTGGGCCGGTAGTTGAGCTGACGGGCGGCCTCCAGCACCCGTTCCCGGGTCGCGGCGTTCACGCCGGGGAGGTCGTTCATGGCGCGGGTGACGGTCTGCCGGGAGACCCCGACCGCGGCGGCGACGTCGAGGATCGTCGCGGGTCTCGACGCGGGTGCGCCATCGACCCCGGAGGCGGCGTCGGAGCCCTGCGCCGGCGGGGTCGGATGCGTTGTCACGGCCTCAGGATACTGATACCGTCGCCGTGACCGTGAACGTTCACGGTCGACACGCTCGTGAACGTTCACGACGCAGGCCCCACTCGGAAGGACGACGATGTCAGCCCACGACCACAACGATGCGACCGCGACCCGCTGGGCGGTGCTCGGCGCCGGATCCATCGCGCGCCGCTTCGTCTCGCAGCTGCCCTCCTCCGGCGGCGTGCTCGCCGCCGTCGGCAGCACCGACGCGGGCCGCGCGCAGGACCTCGCGACGTACGCCGCGGAGTTCGGCTTCGATGCCGTGCGCACGGGCACCTACGACGAGATCCTGGCCGACGCCTCGATCGACGCCGTCTACATCGCCACCGTGCACACCGGCCACGCGCACCTCGCGATCGCCGCCGCCGAGGCCGGCAAGAAGGCGCTCGTCGAGAAGCCCTCACCCCGAACCTCGGCACCACCATGGCCGTGGTCGACGTGGCCCGCAGCGCCGGGACCACACTGGTCGAGGCCTTCATGTACCGCTTCCACCCGCAGACGAAGGCGGTGCTCGACCTGGTCCGCGAGGGCGCCATCGGCGAGCTCGTGCACGTCGAGGCGTCCTTCGCCTTCCAGACCGGCGCGCGCGAGGGCCGGCTCTACGACCCCGCCACCGCGGGCGGCGGCATCCTCGACGTCGGCGGATACCCCGTCTCCTTCGCCCGCGCCGTGGCCGGCGCCGCGCAGGGGTCCGCCTTCGCCGACCCGATCGAGGTGACCGGCGCCGGCACCATCGGCGAGACCGGCGTGGACGAGTGGGCGGTCGCGCAGCTGGTCTTCGCCAGCGGCGCCACGGCGACCGTGCGCTCGGGCGTCGCGCTCGAGGACGAGAACACCGCCACCATCCTCGGCTCCAAGGGCAGCATCCGTCTGACGGACCCGTGGACGCTCACCGAGGCGCAGCGCTTCGAGATCCGCATCGTCGGCGAGCAGCCGCGCACGGTCGAGTTCTCCGGAGTGGAGCCCTACGGCCTCGAGGCCGCGGCGACGGCAGCGGCCGACCTCGAGACCGCGGAGGTCTCGCTCGACGACACCCTCGGCAACGCCAAGGTGCTCGATCAGTGGCGCGCCGCCCTCGAGCTGCGCTACCCCTTCGAGACCGAGACCAGCGACATCCCGACCGTCACCGGCCGTCCGCTCGCCCGCCGCGCCGACGCGCCGATGCCGTACGGCGAGATCGCCGGCCTCGACAAGCCCGTCTCGCGGCTCGTCATGGGCGTCGACAACCAGGCGGACCTGGCCCACGCATCCGCCATCTTCGACCACTTCTTCGAGCAGGGCGGCAACACCTTCGACACCGCCTGGCTCTACGGCGGCGGCGAGCTCGAGACCCGCTTCGGGCAGTGGGTGCGCAACCGCGGCGTGCGCGAGGACGTGGTGGTCATCACCAAGGGCGCGCACACGCCCTTCAACGACCCGGAGTCGGTGAGCCGCCAGCTGCTCGAGAGCCTCGAGCGCCAGGGCACCGACTACGCGGACATCTACATGACCCACCGCGACAACCCCGCGGTGCCGGTCGGCGAGTTCGTCGACGTCATCGACGAGCACATCCGCGCCGGCCGCATCCGGGTCGCAGGCGCCTCCAACTGGACGCCGGAGCGCTTCGACGCCGCCAACGAGTACGCGACGGCGAACGGCAAGCACGGCTTCACGGTGCTGTCGAACCACTTCGGCCTGGCCGAGGCGCTCGATGTGCCGTGGGCGGGCTGCGAGCACGTGACCGACCGTGCCTCGAAGGCGTGGCTGGAGGAGCGGAACGTGACGCTGCTGCCGTGGTCGTCGCAGGCGCGCGGCTTCTTCACGGGCCGCGCCCGCCCGGACGTGACGACGGATGCGGAGCTGGTGCGCTGCTACTACAGCGACGAGAACTTCGAGCGCCTGCGCCGGGCCGAGCAGCTCGCCGCCGAGTTCGGCGTGCCGGCGACGGCCATCGCGCTGGCCTACGTGCTCGCGCAGCCGTTCCCGACGTTCCCGCTCTTCGGCCCGCGCACCATCGCCGAGGCGCGCTCGTCGATGACCGGCCTCTCGGTGACGCTCACGCCCGAGCAGGTGGCCTGGCTCGACCTGCGCGACTGATCCCGCACACGCAGAACGCCCCCGCTCCAGGAGGAGCGGGGCGTTCCCGTGTCAGCAGCGGATCAGAGCGTGCTGGCGAAGGGGTCGAAGTCGACCGGCACGGTCGGCACGGGGGCCGAGATCGAGCTGGCGACCTTGAGGAACTCGCCGCTGGCGGCGGACTCCTGCGCGGAGAGCATGACGTCGAGCACGTGGTAGCCGAGCTCGCCGGTGGCCACGTGCGGACGGTCCTCGGCGATGGCGCGCACCATGTCGAGCAGGCCGAGGCCGCGGCCGGTGACCACGCCCTCCTGCTCGATGTCGATGAACTCCTGGCCACCCCAGTCGCCGTCGGCGAGCTTCGTCTGCGCCTTGACGTACTGGATCCTGCCCTCGAACATGTTCGGGTCGGGGATGATGATCGAGCCCTCGGTGCCGTGGATCTCGAAGACGCCGTGGCGCTCGAGCGCCGAGTCGAAGCTCAGCAGGCTGGCCGACTGGGCGCCGCTCTCGAAGCCGGCGATGACCTGCAGCGAGGTGGGCACCTCGACGGGGAAGGTCTCCCCCGCCTTGGGGCCCGAGCGGATGACGCGCTCCTCGAGCTTCTTGCGGCCCACGGCGGCGACGCGGTCGACCGAGCCGAGCAGGCTCACGAGGCCCGTGAAGTAGTACGGGCCCATGTCGAGCAGCGGGCCGGCGCCGTTGGCGAAGAGGAACGCGGGGTCCGGGTGCCACAGGTCCGGGCCCACGGTCTGGAACGTGGTCGAGGCGAACATCGGCTCGCCGATGACGCCCGCCTGGATCGCGCGCTTGGCGGACTGGAAGCCCGGGCCGAGCACGGTGTCGGGCGCCTGGCCGACGCGCAGGCCCTTGGCCGCCGCGTCCTTCAGCAGCTGCGCGGCGCCGTCGCGGTCGAGGCCGATCGGCTTCTCGCTCCAGACGTGCTTGCCGGCGGCGATGGCGGCCGAGGAGACCTCGATGTGCGCGGCGGGGATCGTCAGGTTGACGACGACCTGCACGCCCGGGTGGGCGAGCACGTCGGCCGCCGAGCCGTGCGCGGGGATGTTGTGCTTCTTCGCCTGCGACTCGGCGCGGTCGAGCAGCAGGTCGCCGACGATGAGCACCTCGACGTCCGGGAAGGAGCCCAGGTTCTCGAGGTAGGTGTCGCTGATGACGCCGACGCCGATGACGCCGATCCCGATGGGGCCGCTCATGCGACGAAGCCGCCCTTCGTGAGGAACTCGTAGCTCGCCTGGATGTCCTCGAAGACGTCGCCAGGGGCGTTGTCGTACTCGATGACGGCGTACTTGATGGCGCCCTCGCCGGCCTTGAGCGACTCGGCGAGCGGCACCTCGGCGGTGCCGGCGTGGCGCTGGTCGAGGCTGGACGAGGCGAACGCCTCGGCGCCGGGCGCCCAGGGGTTGCTCTTCGGGGCGATGCCGTCCTTCACGTGCACCGCCACGAGGCGCGAGCCGAGCGACTTCACGAGCTCGGGAGCGTCCTGGCCGCCCGCGATCGCCCAGAAGAGGTCGAGCTCGATCTCGACGCGGTCGTCGGTGAGCTCGACGAAGCGCTCGTAGGCGGTCTTGCCGTCGAAGGAGGCGACGAACTCCTGCGCGTGGTTGTGGTAGCCGACCGTCAGGCCGAAGCCGGCGGCGACGTCGGCGGCCTTGTTGAGGCGCTCGGCGATGTCGGCGACGCCCTCCTCGGTGAGCCAGCGCTCCGGAGCCACGAAGGGGTCGATGACCGTCTTCATGCCGATGGCGGCGGCGGCCTCGAAGACGACCTCGGGGGCGGGGGTGGGGATGGAGCCGTCGGGCGTCCACAGCTCGTCGGAGAGCAGCGGGGCGTGGCCGGTGGGCGAGGCGAGGCCGCTCGCGTCGAGCGCGGCGCGGATCTCGGCGGGGCGGCGGACGAAGTCGAAGGCCTCGACGTTCTTCAGGCCGATGGCGGCGAGCTTCTCGAGCGAGCCGTTGGGGTCGTCGGAGAACTCCTTGGCCAGCGTGTAGAGCTGGACGGAAGCGACGGGAAGCGCCACGAGGGACCTTCTTTCGTACATCGTTGTCGTGTTGAGGTCGGCACATCGGAGTGCCGTTCACCGAAGCTACCAGAAAAGCCTCCGCGTGGAGGTATTTATGGGATACGTTGACACGATGACCAGCGACGAGGCTCCCGTGATCGGCCGCAGCGGCTCCTACGCCAAGGGCGTGGCCCGCCGCCGGGAGATCCTCGACCGCGCGATCGAGGTCTTCACCGAGCGCGGCGCCGACGGCACCTCGCTGCGTCGCATCGCCCAGGCGCTCGGCGTCTCGCACGCCGCCCTGCTGCACTACTTCGACTCCCGCGAGCAGCTGCTCGTCGCCGTCTACGAGCACGCCGAGGCGCGACGCGACGAGGCGAACGCGCAGCACCGGCCCGCGCTGGCGACCGACGTGATGGTGCGCGCCGCGGTTCAGAACGTCGAGGTGCCCGGACTGGTGCAGCTCTACTCCACCCTCGTCGCCGCCTCGCTCGAGGCCGACAGCACGGCGAGCAAGGCCTTCTTCACGCACCGCTTCGAGGCCGTGCGCGCCGCGCTCACGGAGGACCTCGCGCGGGACCAGGCGGCCGGGCTCGTGCGGGACGACGTCGACCCTGCGCGCATCGCAGCGCTCATCGTCGCCGCATCCGACGGCCTGCAGATCCAGTGGCTGCTCGAGCCGTCCATCGACCTGCAGGAGACGCTGCGCTCCTTCACCACGCTGCTGGCTCCGCCGCAGCCGTCCTGAACCGAGGATGCGGCCGCGACCGGGTGGTCGCGACCGCATCCGCTCATCCGCTCGACGGCGTCAGCGCACCTTCTTGATCGGGATGATGACCAGCGCTCCGATGAGCGTGACCCCTCCCGCCGCCCAGAGCATGGCCTGGTAGTTGTACTCGGCGCCGGACTGCACGCCCATCGTCAGGAAGACGAGCGCGAGCGGCGAGGCGACCGACTGCGGGAGGGCGTTGGCGATGTTGATGACGCCCAGGTCCTTGCCGGGGCGCTCCGGGTTCGGCAGCACGTCGACGATCAGCGCGTTGTCCACGGCGGTGTAGATGCCGTAGGCGAAGCCCAGCAGCAGCTCGGCCCAGTAGAAGTGCGACAGGTCGTTGGCCTGCGCGAGCACGACGAGGCCGATCGCCGTCATGGCGGTCGAGCCGCCGACGAAGATCTTGCGGCGGCCGAGCTTGTCGCTGAGCCATCCGGAGACGGCCGCGCTGACGAGCAGTGCGATCGTGTAGATGAGCACGCCGTTGGCGACCGCGAGGGTGGCGTCCTGCACGGTGAGGCCGAGGTGCTGCTGCATGTAGAGCAGTCGGAACGTCGTGAACATGAACGTGCCGAGCGTGATCAGGAACCGCGACCACCAGGCGAAGCCGAAGTCGGGGTTCGTGAACGGGTTGGTCCAGAAGGAGCCGATCAGCGAGACGATGTTGAGCGGCTTGACCGTGTGCTCCGGCACCTCGTCGCGGGCGACGATCGCGTACCAGACGATGGCGATGACGGCCAGGATGCCGGGCGCGATGAAGAGCACGGGCAGGTTGCCCACCAGCAGCACGGAGGCGTAGGTGCCGGTGAGGATCGCGGTGTTCTGCGCGATGGCGATGACGCTGGAGCCCTTGCCGCGCTGGAACTCGGGGACGTTGTCGGCGAAGCTCGCGACGAGCGCGGCGAGCACCGCGTTGGCGGCGACCTGCGTGCCGACCCAGCCGATGGTCAGGGTGAGCTGGTCCTGCGCGAAGGCGACCACGGCGAGTCCGACGAGGAACACCGCGATGCCGCCGATGAGCCACGGGCGGCGGCGGCCCCAGCGCGAGCGCGTGCGGTCGCTCAGCTGACCGGCGAGCGGATTGGCGATGAGCGCACCGAGGGCGCCGAACGGCAGCACCGCGGCGATGAGCTCGGCGGCGTTGTCGGGTGCGAGCTCCTGCACCTTGAGCTGCATGCTGAGCAGCACCGGGGTGAGCAGCGCGACGAACAGCCCGAACTGCGCGGCGAAGAGCCCCGCGAAGTACCGCTTGCCGACGGGGACCGTGCTGACCGGCCGCGTGAGCGGATGCTCGACGTGCGCGGGATCGGTGCTTGCCATTGACGCCTCCTTGAGTCCAACAAACCGACCAGTGGTCGGCGTTGCGAGATCTTATGCGCGCGCATCCTGCGCCGCAAACGCTCGACCGACGGATGTCGTCGGCGGATCGGCGTCTCGAACCGCCGGATCCCCCGGATTGTCGACACTCGACACGGCGCGACGGAGCGTCGCGGGAGCATGCGCCGATTCGAGCTCCTCCGGCGTGTCGCGGCGGCGGAGACGCCGCGGTCCGATCGGAGCGGACGTCCCGACCGGCCCGGAAGGGAGGGTCGGGCGGCGACCTGGGAGTCCGTCAGTCGAGGGGCGAGGTCGCTCGATCGCGGCGCTCGGCGCCCATCGACTGCCACGCCCCACCCGGGCCGATCAGCACCTGCCAGATCCAGCCGGCGCCCTCCTCGACCGAGGGGCGGGGCTCGCGGGCGATCCAGGCTCGCAGCACGCCCACGACGGAGCCGGCCAGCCCGGCGGCGGCGACGTCGAGGGGCACGTCGGTGAACGCATCCGTCCCCGTCTGCGCCAGCGCGCTCGCGGCGAGCGCCTCGATGCTCGCGTGCAGCCGGTCGGAGGCCACGGCCGAGCCGTGCGGTCCGAGCACGCGCCGGTAGACCTCGGCGTTCGCATCGAAGTGGCGCAGGTAGGCGATGAGCGCCTGCGGCGGCTCGGCGATGAGCTCGAGCAGCTCGGGCAGCTCGGCGCCCTCCTCCTCGGCGAGCGCGTCGAGCGCGTCGGCGAGCAGCGTCTCCTTGTCGGAGTAGTGCAGGTAGAAGCTGCTGCGGGTGACCTCCGCGCGCTCGACGACGTCGGCGATGGTCACCGCCTCGAGCTCGCGCTCGCGGACCAGCCCGAGCAGCGCCTGCTGCAGCGCGCGGCGGGTGCGCGCGATCCGGGGGTCCATGCTCCGATCCTGCCAGCTGAACCGGATGCTCGCTGCGAGTTCCGAGACATCCGTCTTTTTCTGCACACCTGTCTCATAGAGTGGATCGCACCCCACCCCCTCCACCCGAAAGGTCCTGCCTCCATGGCGAACCTCCTCTACCGCCTGGGCCGGTTCTCGGCCCGCCGCGCCTGGCTCGTGCTCGTCGGATGGCTGGTGACGCTCGGCCTCGCCGGCGGCGCCTTCCTCGCCTTCAGCGGCACGCTGGCGACCAGTTTCAGCATCCCCGGCACCGAGACGACGCGCGTCACCGACCAGATCGCCGACGAGCTCGGCGGAGCCGCGGGCGCGAACGGCACCGTCGTGTTCCAGAGCGAGGACGGCGAGGCGTTCACCGAACCGCAGCAGCGGGAGATCACCGCGCTGCTCGACTCGCTGACCGACCTCGAGGGCGTGAACCAGGTCGTCGACCCGTTCGCGACCGAGCAGCAGCTCGAGGCGCAGCGCACCGAGCTCGAGCAGGGCGCCGCCCAGCTCGACGCCGGGCGCACGCAGCTCGAGGCCAGCCGCGCCGAGCTCGACGCCGGCCAGGCGCAGCTCGACGCCGGTCGGGCGCAGCTCGAGGCGGCGCTGGCCCAGGCGCAGCAGTCCGGGCCCGCCGCGGCCGCGCAGGTGCAGGCGCAGCTCGACGGGCTCGCCCCGCAGCAGGCGCAGCTCGACGCGGGTCGCGAGCAGCTCGAGAGCGGCGAGGCCGAGCTCGAGGCGAACGCCGCCCAGCTGGAGGACGGCCAGCGCCTGCTCGACGCCGCCGCGGGCATCCGCACCGTCTCGGAGGACGGCGCCACCGCCATGGGCTCCGTCGTCTTCGACGACGACCAGTTCAGCCTGCCGGCCGAGATCAAGACGGCGGTCGTCGACGCGCTCGACGCCGCGAGCATCGACGGCGTGACCATCGACTGGGACAGCACGCTGGCGCAGTCCGTCGACGGCCTCGTCGGCCCCGGCGAGATCATCGGCGTCGTCGTCGCGCTGCTCGTGCTCATCATCATGCTGCGGGTGCTGCTGCCCGCGTTCATGCCGATCATCGCGTCGATCGTCGGCGTCGGCGTCGGCGTGGTCGGCTCGCTCGCGCTCTCCGGCGTCGTGGAGATGTCGTCGGTCACCCCCGCGCTCGGCGCGATGGTCGGCCTCGCGGTCGGCATCGACTACTCGCTGTTCATCCTGCACCGCCACCGTCGCCAGCTGCTGCAGGGCATGGAGGCGCACGAGTCCATCGGCCTGGCCAACGGCACCGCCGGCAACGCGGTGGTCTTCGCCGGTGCGACCGTCATCGTGGCGCTGCTCGCCCTGAACATCACGGGCATCGGCTTCCTCGGCGTGATGGGCACCGTCGGCGCGGTCTGCGTGCTCATCGCCGTGCTCGTCGCGGTCACCCTCACCCCGGCGCTGCTCGGGCTGCTCGGCCTGCGCCTGCTGCCGAAGAGGCAGCGAGCGCGGGTAGGCCACCACTCGCACGCCGCGGTCGAGCCGAAGCCGATGCGCACCGGTGCGGCGGTCGTCCGCGTGCTCGTCGGCGCGGTCGCGCTGCTCGTCGTCGCCATCCCCGCGCTCGACATGCGCCTCGGCCTGCCCGACGGCTCCACCGAGGCGCAGGACACCACCCAGTACCGCGCGTACGCGGCCATCGACGAGGCGTTCGGGGCCGGGCAGAGCGGACCGATCGTGGTCACCGCATCCCTCGACGACCCGGTCGCCGAGGACGCGCTGGTCGGCGCGCAGGCGGACGTCGCGGACTTCCTCATGGGCCAGGAGCACGTCACCGCCGTGGCGCCCGCCGCCACGTCCGACGACCGGGGCTTCCTGCTCTTCCAGGTGATCCCCTCCGACGGCCCGTCGAGCGTGGACACGGAGGAGCTGGTCACCGGACTGCGCGCCCTCAGCCCGGTGGACGTGGACGGCGTCGGCACCGTCGAGCTGGGCGTCGCCGGCCAGGCCAGCGCCAACATCGACGTCTCCGCCAAGCTCGCCGATGCCCTGCCCGTCTATCTCGCGGTGGTGGTGGGCCTGTCGCTGCTGATCATGATCCTGGTGTTCCGCTCGCTGCTCGTGCCGCTCATCGCCACCGGCGGCTACGTGCTCTCGCTCGTCGCGGCCTTCGGCGGCATGGTCGCGGTCTACCAGTGGGGCTGGCTCGCCCCGGTGTTCGGCGTCGAGGCGACCGGCCCGCTGCTGAGCTTCGCGCCGATCATCATCATGGGCGTGCTGTTCGGCCTGGCGATGGACTACCAGCTGTTCCTGGTCAGCGGCATGCGCGAGGCGTACGTGCACGGCCTGCCCGCACGGCAGGCGGTGACCGCCGGGTTCCGCAACGGACGCGCGGTCGTCACCGCGGCGGCCATCATCATGGTCTCCGTCTTCGGCGGCTTCGTGTTCTCGCACATGGCGATGATCCGTCCGCTCGGCTTCGGCCTCGCGTTCGGCGTGCTCTTCGACGCGTTCGTGGTGCGCATGCTCATCGTGCCGGGGCTGATGCACCTGTTCGGCCGGTCGGCCTGGTACCTGCCGAAGTGGCTCGACCGCATCCTGCCCGACGTCGACGTGGAGGGCGCCGCGCTCGAGCGCGCGCATCCCGTCCCTCGCTGACGGCTCCCCGAGGGCGTCGCATCCGAGCGGATGCGGCGCCCTCCGCGGGTGCGGCGCACCCCAGTTCGGGGCCATGGGACGACCTTTTGGGATCAAACGCCGTGCAGACCGGGCGCCGGGGTGGATGATCGCCGTACCCGTCCGAGCGAGGGAGCCGTCCGTCATGCAGCAGAGGTCCCGTACGGGAGGAGCGCCGACGAGGCTCGCCCTGCTCGTGCGCACGCAGGCGCCGTTCACGGCATGCGTCGCGGTCGTCACGGTCGCGACCGCGCTGATCGCGCCCGAACGGCTGCTCCACGTGCAGTTCCTCGTCGGTCTGGCCCTCGTCGCGGCGGCGATCCTGCTGACGCTCGCGGTGCCGTGGGAGCGCCTGCATCCGCTCTGGCGCCTGGTGCTCGTCGACCTCAACCTGACCACGGTCGGTCTGCTGCTGCACGTCGTCGGCGACGTGCTCAACGCGACCTACCTGCTGCTCTCGTTCCCGCTCCTCTGGTTGGCGTTCGCCTTCGGCCGCACGGGTGCGGTGCTGGCGCTGGTCGGCTCGGTGGTCGTCATCTGGGTGCCCGACGCCATCAACGGCGACGTACCGACCGATGCACGCGCCGTGGTCGAACTGCTCACCCTGACCCTGCTCACGGTCGCGGTGGTCTCGGTGGTCGCCGCGCAGGCGCACCGGTTCAAGCTCTCGCAGCTCGCGGTCGAGAGCGCCGCGCGCGACCGCGAGGAGGCGGTACGCGATCGCGAGCAGGCCGTCATGGAGCAGGAGCGGGCCGGCGTGATCCTGCGCACCGTCGCCGACGAGGTGAACGTGGCGCTCGCGTTCCTCGACGAGGAGCACCGGGTGATCCTCGACAACCGCGTCTCCCGCGAGCTGGCGCATCTGGCCGGCTTCGACCCCGACACCGGAGCGCTCGAGCACGCCTACGATGCCGACGGGTTCACGCCGCTGCCGCCGGAGCGCCAGCCGGTCGTGCGCGTGATCGGCGGGGAGACCATCCGCGACGTCCTCTACTGGGTCGGACCGCCCGGACAGCAGCGGGCGACGCTGAACAACGGTCGACCGGTCATCGACGAGCACGGCCGCTACCGCGGCGCGGTGCTCGTCGGGCACGACGTGACCGAGCTGCTCGAGGCCGTGCGATCGCGCGAGGCGTCGCTCGCCACGCTGAGCCACGAGCTGCGCACGCCGCTGACCGCGATGATCGGGCACCTCGAGCTGCTCGAGGACAGCGAGCTGCCCGACGGCGTGCGCCGCCCGCTGCGCGCGATGAGCCGAGGCGCCGAGCAGCTGCAGGACCTCGCGGAGCGCTTCCTGGCGGCGAGCAGCACAGCGCCGACGCCCCGACCCGTCAGCCTCTCCGCTCGCGATCTCGTCGAGCGGGCCGCCGAGCAGCTGCCGGATGCACCACGCGTGCCCCTGCGCGTCGCCGTGCCCACCGGGACGCCGGTGCACGCCGACCCCGTGATGCTCGAACGCGTGCTCGTCATCCTGCTGCGCAACGCCGTGTCGTACACGACGGAGGGCTCCATCGAGGTGGATGCGGAGCGCCGGGAGGGCGGCACGACCCTCATCGTGCGCGACACCGGCATGGGCGTGCCCGCCGACGACCTGCCGCGCATCTTCGACCGGTTCCATCGCGGCGCCAACGTGGTGCGCCACGAGATCCGGGGCACCGGGCTGGGTCTCGCCGTGGCGCGCGGGCTCGTCGGTGCGCACGGCGGCACACTGACGGTCGCGAGCGTGGAGGGCGTCGGCACGACCGTGCGCGCATCCTTCCCCGGACCGGCCTGAGCGACCTGCGTCGACCGCGAGGCGGGCATCATCGGGCGGGCCTGGCTGCCCGGCAGCCTGCTCGCTGCCCTGGACGCCAGCCCTGAAGCCGGAGCGCTCCCCACGGGCCCCACGAAGACCGAGCGCTTCCGGACGGTGTTGCGTGCGAGCGGGGTCGAGACCCCCAGTGCGAGGGCCGCGCGGGCCACGGACGCCGTCGAGCAGGCGGCACGCGGGGGCGCGGCGATGCCGCCCGATCCCCGCAACGACGGGGATCGAGGGCTCCTTGGTGAACTCCCAGCGAAAATAACGGTTCGATAACTTGCCGCCGTTACCGGCTCGTTATACATTCATTCCTGCGGAGGTTGTTTGCTGTGGCAGCCGAAGCGGAATGTGATTGCAGGACACTCTTGGTGCAAGGGAGAGGGCCGGTCGTTCGCCTCGACGACCGGCCCTCCATCCGTTGCCGCGGGCTCCCTACAGTGGTCCCATGAGCGAGAAGACGCTGGCGATCGACGCGTGGGAGGCGCTGTTCCGCGCGCAGGTGACCGTGATGCGGCAGCTCACCGCCGAGTTCCCCACCGACGTGCTGTCGATGAACGAGTACGACGTGCTCTTCAACCTCTCCCGCTGCCCCGGGCGCGCCCAGCGCATCCGCGATCTCAACCGTCACCTGCTGCTCACCCAGCCCAGCGTGAGCCGCCTCATCGACCGGCTCGCCGGCCGCGGCCTCGTGTCCAAGCATTCCGACCCCGGCGATGCGCGCGGCATCGTCGTGGGGCTCACCGACGACGGCTACGACCTCTTCCGGCAGGTCGCCGTCACCCACTCCGCATCGATCAGCCGCATCATGACGGCGGCGCTGCCGGCCGACGAGCTCGAGCAGCTGCAGCGCATCGCCGACACCCTGCGCGACGGGGTCGAGCGCGCATGACCACCCTCGTCTGGCTGCGGCAGGACCTGCGCCTGGCCGACAACCCAGCGCTGCGCGCCGCGGTCGACCGCGGCGAGCCCGTCGTTCTGCTCTACGTGCTCGACGACACCACCGTGCGCCCGCTCGGCGGCGCCTCCCGCTGGTGGCTGCACCACTCGCTGCACGAGCTGGGCGAGCGCGTGGCCGACCTCGGCGGCGCGCTCGTGCTGCGCCGGGGCCCCGCCGCCGAGGTCGTGCCCGACGTGGTCCGGCAGCTCGGCGCCGACACCGTCGTCTGGAACCGCCGGTACGGCAAGGCGGGACGGGAAGCGGATGCGGCCCTCAAGGAGGCCCTGCGCGCGGACGGCGTCGAGGTCGAGAGCTTCCAGGCGAACCTGCTGCACGAGCCGTGGACCATCCGCACCGGCCAGGGGAACCCCTTCCAGGTGTTCACCCCGTTCTGGAAGGCCTGCCTGGCCGAGCCGGAGCCGCGGTCGCCGCTGGCCGCACCCGACGCCATCCGCCCGCCCGACGACGTGCCCGCCTCCGATCCGCTCGACGACTGGGGGCTGCTGCCCACGAAGCCGGACTGGGCCGGCGGGCTGCGCGAGCACTGGACCCCCGGCGAGGTCGACGCGGGCCGACGGCTCGACCGCTTCGCCGAGGAGGTGCTGCAGGACTACGGTCTGCGCGACGAGCCCGCGCAGGAGGCCGGCTCGCGGCTCTCGCCCTCGCTGAGCTTCGGCGAGATCAGCCCCTTCCAGATCTGGGACCGGATGCGGCGCGACCTCTCCCCCGCCGCTCGCCGCGAGAAGTCGAAGTTCCTGAGCGAGATCGGCTGGCGCGAGTTCCACCACCACGTCCTGTTCCACAGCGAGGACTACGCCACGATCAACTGGCGTCGCAGCTTCGACGACTTCCCGTGGGAGCAGCCCGACGCCGATGAGCTCGAGCGCTGGCAGCAGGGACGCACCGGCATCCCGATGGTCGACGCGGGCATGCGGCAGCTCTGGACGACCGGGTTCATGCACAACCGCGTGCGCATGGTCGCGGCCAGCTTCCTCATCAAGAACCTGCTCGTCGACTGGCGCATCGGCGAGCAGTGGTTCTGGGACACCCTGGTCGACGCCGACGAGGCCAGCAATCCCGGCAACTGGCAGTGGGTGGCGGGGTCGGGGGCGGATGCGGCGCCGTACTTCCGGATCTTCAACCCGGTGACGCAGGCGGAGAAGTTCGATAAGGACCGCAACTACCTGCGGGAGTGGATCCCCGAGCTCGACACCGACGAGTACCCGGAACCGATGGTCGATCTGAAGGCATCGCGCCAGGCGGCGCTCGACGCCTACGAGGTGGTCAAGCGGCGCTGAGCCGCAGGGCCATGAAGGTGCTCAGGGGATCGGGCGCGTAGTCGCCGAACGGTCCGGTCTCGGCGAAGCCGTGGCGGGCGTAGAGCCGCCGGGCGGCGGCGAAGTACTCCATCGAGCCGGTCTCGAGGTGCACGCTCGCGACGCCGCGCTCGCGCGCGACCTGCAGCAGGTGCCCGAGCATCGCGGCGCCGACGCCGCGACCGCGGGCCGCGCGCACGGTGCGCATGGTCTTGAGCTCGGCCGCGTCGTGGCCGAGCGCCTTGATCGCGCCGCAGCCGAGCAGGGCGCCGTCGTCGTCGCGGGCCGTGAAGAAGACGACGTCGGGGTGCCGCAGCCCCTCGTCGCTCAGGGCGTGCACGCTCTCGGGGGGCGACGTCGCGAACATGTCGTCGAGGTGCTCCCGGATGAGGTCCTGGACGTCCGGGGCGTCGAGGTCGCCGGCTTCGATGCGCATGGGCCCAGGGTAGGCGGGGCTGATTACGCGGGGGTTTCGGGATGCGCCGGTGCGATGCGGGTGGCGACGCGACCTGCATCCGCGCGCATCGGAGCGTCCCCGGCACCCGGATCAGCGGCGGAGGGAGCGGATGCGGCGGGCCACCGCGCGCACGGCGGCCACCGCGAACGAGACCGCCAGCGCGACGCCGATGACGATCTGCACCAGCAGCATCACGATGCCGAGGCCGAGCAGGAAGAGCCCGCGGCGTGCGAGCGCGGAGAGGCGGACCGGGCGCGCGGGCACGGCGCGAGCGCGGTCGCGCGGTCCGGCGGCGACGCTGATGCGGACGGGGGCGGTCTGCGGTGCGGCGAGGGCCACGACGGTTCCTTCGGACGGCTGCGGGCTGGCGGTCGTTCCAGCCTGGCGCGGCCGACGGCGCGGGGCATCGGCCCGGGGTGCCGCGGGCATCATCCCCTGGTCCCATCCGGGCACGCGGAGACCGGCCCGCCGGCCCGCTCGTGCGCGTCTCGACGGTCACTCGAGGCGCGCGCGGTGTTCGATTCGGAGGAGACGCATCCCGCGCCGGCGTCAGCTGACGGGAAGAACGCCGTGCCGACGCGCCCAGACGGGCCCGGCTCCTCCGAATCGCACAGGGGGCGCGGGGCGGGGCGTGCGCGGGGTGGGGGGCGGGGCGGGTCAGCGGAGGCGGTAGGCGGCGACCGTAACGGCGAGGGTGGCGTGGATCGACTCGGGCAGGGCGGCGAGGCGCTCGTCGAGCAGCGCGGGCTCGGCGTGGAAGGCGCTCGGACCCATGAGCACGAGGTCGCGGGCGGCAGCGCGGTCGAGCCGCAGCTCGCGGCGCACCGCGCGCACGGCGCCGCGCTCGAACGCGCCGAGGCGCTCTGCGAGGCGCTCCTGCTTGCGCGGGTCGACCCGCAGCATGCCCAGCGGCTCGACGAGCTCGGCGAGGTGGTCCGCCTCGGGTACCGCCACGAGCAGCACGCCGCCGGGGGCGAGCACGCGGGCGAGCTCGTCGGCGTTGCGGGGTGCGAAGACGCTCAGCGCCACGTCGACCGAGCCCTGCTGCAGCGGCAGCCCGGCCCAGGCGTCCGCCACGATGCTGGCGAGCCGCGGATGCGCGCGCGCCGCCCGCGCGGCCGCCGCCTTCGAGAGGTCGAGGCTCAGGCCCCGGGCCGCGGGCAGCGCGTCGAGGACGCGGGCCGCGTACCAGCCCGTGCCACCGCCCACGTCGAGCACCAGCCGGGCGCCCGGCGCCTCGGCGGCGGCTGTCTCGGCGAGCGCCGCGGCGGTCGGGACGTGCCAGCCGCCGTCGAGGAAGCGCTCGCGGGCGGCGACCATGGCGGCGGTGTCCGACTCGAAGGGGGTGCGGCCGGCGAGCAGGGTGAGGTGCCCCTGGCGGGCGCGATCGAAGCGGTGGCCGGCGTCGCAGCCGATCGCGGCGCCGTGCATCCGCAATCCGCCGCCGCAGACGGGGCACGCGAGCGCCGCGAGGGTCTCGTCGGGGATCGGCGCGGCGGGCATCCGGTCAGCGTAGCCGGGCGGATCGGAGCCCGCTCCCTACTCCTCCAGGTGCCCCAGCAGCGGCTGGGGCACGAAGCGGGCGCTTGCCCGGGACGCCGCCTCGAGCTCGACCACCGCGATGGTGTTGCGGCCGGCGCGCAGCACCGGGCCCGGCACGTAGAGGGTGCGCTGCGGGCCGTTGCGCCAGTAGCGGCCGAGCAGGAAGCCGTTGACCGTGACGACGCCGCGGCCCCAGCCGTCGGTGTCGAGGAACAGGTCGGTCGGGCGCTCCAGGTCGAAGGCGCCGGCGAGCACGGCCGGACCGACGACCGGCCGGCCCGGCGCGGCCTCCGCGGCCAGCGACTCGCCGCGGCGAGCGAGCTCGGCGACGTCGACCGGGCTGGCCGTCCATCCGGTCAGCGGGTGCCCGTCGAGCAGCGGCGTGCCGATGAGGCCCTTCGGCTCGCCGAGACGCTCGTCGTAGTTCACCCGGCCCTGCTCCTCCACGACGATGCGCAGGTGGCGGCCGGGCGGCAGCGCGATCGAGCGCTCCTGCAGTGCGCGCAGCATCCGTCCGACCGGACGTCCGTCCACCTCCACCCAGGCGGCGTCGCGCACGTCGTCGAACGCGAGCACGCGGGCCGCTTCGTGCGGCCCGGGCAGCTCGACGTCGTAGCGCAGCAGGCCGCCGAGGTGCTCGAGCTCGTCGAAGGTGGCCGGTGCGTCCTGCGCGGGCAGCGACTCGGCACGGCCGAAGGGGTCGGTGTCGACCGCCGCGAGCGGCACCTCGAGCGCGGGTGCGGGCTGCGGCGCCGGGGGCTGCTCGTCGGGTACCGGCGCGTAGCGGGCGATGACCTCGCGGAAGGCGCGGTACTTCTCCGTCGGCCGGCCCGCCTCGTCGAGCGGGGCGTCGTAGTCGTAGGAGGTGAGGATGGGCACGTAGCGGCCCTTGTGGTTGGCGCCGTTGGTGAGCCCGAAGTTGGTGCCGCCATGGAACATGTACACGTTGACGGAGGCGCCCGCCGCGAGTAGCGCGTCGAGCTCGGCGGCCGCATCCGCTGCGCTCGTGGTGTGGTGCGGGCCGGTCCACGAGTCGAACCAGCCGTCCCAGAACTCGGAGCACACGAGCGGACCGGTCGGCTGATGCTCGCGCAGGGTCGCGAGGCGCTCGGCGGCGCGCGAGCCGAACGAGCCGCTGAGGTGCGCCCCGGTGACGCTGCCGTCGCGCAGCATCTGCGGCTGCGGCTGGTCGACCGTGGTGAGGGGCACCGTGATGCCGGCCGAGCGCGTGAGCCGCACGAGGTGCTCCAGGTAGGCGGTGTCGTCGCCGTAGGCGCCGTACTCGTTCTCGATCTGCACGAGGATCACGTTGCCGCCGCGGTCGATCTGCCGCGGCGCCACGATCTCGTAGACCCGCTCGAGGTAGCGGGAGACCTCGGCCAGGTAGGTCGACTCCGAGCGGCGCAGGCCGATGCCGGGCAGCGCGGTCAGCCAGGTCGGCAGCCCGCCGTTGTGCCACTCGGCGCAGATGTAGGGACCGGGGCGCACGATCGCGTGCATGCCCTCCTCGGCCACCAGGTCGAGGAAGCGGCCGAGATCGTTCGCACCGGTCGCGTCCCACTCGCCCCGCACGGGCTCGTGCGCGTTCCACGCCACGTAGGTCTCGATCGTGTTGAGCCCCATTAGGCGCGCCTTGCGGATGCGGTCGGCCCAGTGCTCCGGGTGCACCCGGAAGTAGTGCAGCGCACCGGCCAGGATCCGGTGGGGCCGGCCGTCCAGCAGGAAGTCGGCCTCGCCGATCTCGAACGTGCTCACGCGGATGATGCTCCTCGGTCCTCGTCGATCAGGGTGCGGGGTCGCGCCGGAGCCCCGACGGACGAGCCTAGGCGCGCACCGACGGCGGCGGCGGGATCGCCGCGCTTGCCGACGGCTCCACCCGTCGGCGCCCCGGCGTCATCCCCCGAGCCGACGCGGGGAAGACGCGCAGCGACGAGCATGGCCGCATGACCACCGCATCCGCTCGCCCCCCGCTGCCCACCGTGATCGGAATCGGCGCCGCCGGCATGCTGCTCACCGGCGCGTCGGTGGCGCTGCTGACGCTCGCGTGGTCGTCGGAGGAGACCTGGCTGGCGACGGCGCGCCTGGCGCTGCTCTTCCTCGGGGCGCTCCTCGTCTCGGTCGCCGGCGGGCTGCTCCTCGTCCGTCGCGGCGACCTGCGCGCCGGACCGGCCGCCGTCGCAGCGGTCGCGGCCGTGCCGGCCTGGACGTTCGGCGCCCTGGCGACCGCCTCGTGGGGCATCGGCATGGAGGAAGCGGATGCGGGCGGGGCCGGCACCTGGTTCGGCCACGCGACCTTCGCGTTCCTGCTCGCCGCGTGGGCCTTCGGCGCCGGCGCGTGCCTGCCGCCCGCGCTGGTCGCTGTACGGGGCCTCCGCTCGACGGCGTTGCGGCTGGTGCTCGCGCTGGTCATCGCGGTGCCGACGTCGCTGACCATCGGCCTGCTCTCCGCGCAGGGCGCCGGCCCGCTGCTGGGCGGTGCTGCGGTGCTGCTCCTGGCGACGCTCCAGGGGAGGGCGTCGTCCGACCCTGCACCGGCAGCGGTTCACACCGCGGAGATCGGGGTGACCGCGCCCCTCGATCGCCGGCAGCGGCGGACCGTCACCGCCGTCGCCGTCGGCTCCGCAGCGCTCGGGCTCGGCTGCGTGGTGCTCGCGCTCGCGGGCAGCGTCCTGCTGCCCGCTCTCGGGGATGCGACCGAGACGATGCGGCTCGGCATCCTCGCCGGATCGATCGCCGCCATCCCCGTGGTCGCGGCCGGCGCCGCCGCCCTGCGTCCCAAGCTGGGCCGGGCGGTGCTCCCGCCGGCCGTGGCCTTCACCGGCGCGCTGCTCGCGCTGGCCGCCGGCTACGCGCTCGACCAGGCGCATCCGCTGGCCTCGCCGGCCCTGCTGCTCGCCGCGGGCCTCACCGGGCTCGGTGGCGCGCTGCTCCTCGCGCCGCTGCTGCCCGGGGGCCGCGCCGTGCGGGCAGCACTGGTCGCGGCGATCGCCGTGGCCCTCGCCGCGTCGTTCGGCATGCTGATCATGATGGCGGCGTTCGCCGCGCCGCTGCTCGGCCTGCTCGTCGCGCTGCTGGCCAACCGCCGAGCGCGAACCGCGCGCAGCGTCGGGCCAGCAGCAGCCACGTCTGGTTGAACCAGTCTGGAAGACCAGGAGAGCGGCTCGCTTTCGCGAACCGCTCTCCGACTGTCTCAACACAGTGTGCGCCCGAAGGGACTCGAACCCCTAACCTTCTGATCCGTAGTCAGATGCTCTATCCGTTGAGCTACGGGCGCAGGCAACTCGAACAACATACATGAGGTTCAAGCCTTCCGCCAAATCTGGCGGCCGCGGAGACGGCGGGATTTGAACCCGCGGTCCCCTTGCGGGGACTCCACCTTAGCAGGGTGGTGCACTCGACCGGACTATGCGACGTCTCCAAGTACCGCACCAGCATAACGGCATCCGGGGGCGGTCTCGACCACGTCAGCCCTGCAGGCGCTCGCGCAGCCCCTTCAGGTTCGCCAGCGGCACCCAGTAGCTCTGCGCCGGGGTGTCGAACACGATGCCGGTGACGCCCCGCGAGGCGTAGGACGCCGCCCAGTCGACGGCCCGGGGCAGCGGCACCGACATCTGCCGGGCGGCCTCCTCCTGGGTGAGGTTCGCGTTGCGGGCGCCGATCACCGCGCGCTCCGGGCTCGTGAAGGCGAAGAGCATCGGACCGGACCGCAGCCGCGCGACGTAGGGCGAGGGCGACTCGGCCGGGCCACGGGCGATGAAGGTCCAGCGGTCGAGGCGCAGCACGGCGCCCCACAGCGCCGCGATGGCCGCCGGGTCGCTCGGGTCGGCGCGCAGTCGCTCCGCGAGGCGGTCGATGCCGGCGAGGCGGGCGGGCGATGGAGCGGATGCGGTCATGAAGTGGCCTTCGGAGGGAGCGGATGCGGGTGCCCGCCGATCCTGGCGGGCCGAGGTGGACGGATCGCTCAGTTGGCGACCGAGCAGGTCTGCTGCGCCGCACTCTGGCCGACCAGGCCCTCGATGACGGTGCTGTCGGTCTCGACCGGCGCCGGGGTGCCGCCGTCGTCGGCCGCCTCGGTCGGCGGCGGGGTCTGCTCCGGCTCGGCCGGCTGCTCGCCCTCGGGGGCGCCCGGGTCGACGACCTCGGCGCCGACGCCGACGCTGTCCTCGCCGAGCGCGAAGGGGATGTCGTTCGCGAGGCGGTCCATCAGCTCGTCCGCCTCCGAGACGATCGGCTGCAGCTTGCCGGCGTAGATGCCGCTCGAGCCGAAGGTCGACGGGTAGCGCACGAAGTTGATGTTGTTCAGGTCCATGCCGCGCAGCGTCTGCGCGATCGAGACCATCGTGTTGACCTGCGCGAGACCCGACGAGAGCGTCATGTTCTGCGTCGCCGCCGAGGCCAGTCCGTAGAGCTTGGTCGGGTCGTTGAGCGTGCCGTCGCCCGTGATCGTGCGCACGAGCGACGACAGGAAGGCCTGCTGCGAGCTGATGCGGCCGAGGTCCGAGCCGTCGCCGACGCCGTGGCGGGTGCGCAGGAACTCGAGCGCCTGCTGGCCGGAGAGCGTGTGCTCGCCCTCCGAGAGGTAGGTCTCGGTGTACCGGTCGGCGATGTCGCCACCGGTAATGCAGACGGGCACGCCGCCGACCGCATCCGACATGCCGATCACGCCGGTGAAGGTCACCATGGCCGCGAACGGGATCTCGAGCCCGGTGAGCTCCTCGACCGTGAGCACCGTGCAGGGCAGGCCCCCGTAGCCGAGGGTCTCGTTGATCGGGCGACCCGCCATCGCGGAGTAGTAGCCGGTGCCGCTCTCGCGGGGGCACGACGGGATCGGCACGACCAGGTCGCGCGGGATGCTCACGACGGTCATGTTCGTGTGATCGGCCGAGATGTGCACGAGCATGTTGACGTCGTTGAGGTTGCCGGTCTCGACGCCGCCGCCGACGTCGCCCTGGCCCTCGCGGGTGTCGGTGCCCACCAGCAGCAGGTTGACGCCGCCCTCGAAGTCGCCGATCTGGGGCAGCGGGGCGCCCTGCTCCTCGCCCTCGAGCGCCACCACGTCGATGTCGTTGACGAGCTTGGTGCCCGCGTACACGACGACCGCGGTCGTGCTCACCGCCAGCACCGTGACGACGGCGGCGAGCAGCTTGACGACGCCGACCCAGGTGCGCGGCTCGCGCAACCGGCCGTGCCTCGCGATGCCGGGGCGGGAGGCGGAGCGTCGCTGCCGCGTGGCGGTCTCGGTCATCGTGCGTTGCGTCCTCTCCGGCGTCGGGGTTCGCGCCGTGCGGGCGTCGTTCTGACTGGTGCAGCGGAGGGCGTGGGATTCGAACCCACGGGGCATTGCTGCCCACTGGTTTTCAAGACCAGATCCTTCGGCCGCTCGGACAGCCCTCCCGGATGGTGCGCGACGCGCGCGGGCGCGACGCTGCGACGAGTGTACGCGAGCAGGGCTCGCGCACGGCCCTCGGCCGGATCAGCGCCAGGCGGCGAAGACCTGCGCGACGCCGTCCTCGAACTCGGTGCCGGTCTGCTCGCTCGCCGCGGCCACGACCTCGGCGGGGGCGTTGCCCATGGCGACCCCGCGCCCGTGCTCGGCCGCCCAGGCGAGCATCTCGATGTCGTTGCGCCCGTCGCCGATCGCCAGGCAGCGCTCGCGCGGGATGCCCAGATCGGCGCGCACCTGCTCGAGCGCGCTCGCCTTGTCGACGCCCTCGGGGGCGATGTCGAGCCAGGCGGTCCAGCCGACGTTGTAGGCCACCTGGTGCAGGCCGAGACCCTCGACGACGTGCAGGAACTCCTCCTCGTCGTGGTCGGGCGAGTACACGACCAGGCGGGTGGCCCGAACGCCGTAGAGCTCCTCGAACTCGACCTGCCGGCTGTCCTCGCCCAGGCTGCCGGCCGGGAAGTCGCCGGTGTAGAGGGCGAAGCCGCGCTCGTCCTCGATCGCGAAGTGCGCCTGCTCCAGCACGACGCGGGTGGCGTCGAGGGCGCCGGTCGGGTCGAAGGTCTCGACGCGGTGACGGGACCAGCCCATCGGCGCGTCCGCATCCCGCTTGAGGGTGATCGCGCCGTTCGCGCATACCACGTGCTGCGAGAGGAGGCCGAGCCGGTCGAGGATCGGCAGGGTCATGCCCACGCCGCGGCCGGTGGCGAGCATGACCTCGTGACCGGCGTCGCGCATCCGCCCCACCTGCTCGATGACGGCGTCGGTGATGGTGCCGTCGCTCTGCAGGATCGTGCCGTCGATGTCGAGGGCGATGAGCCAGCGCTCGGCGTCGGTCGCCGGGCTCATCGCACCGGCTCGATGACCTCGAGGCCGCCGAGGTAGGGGCGCAGCGCCTCGGGCACGCGCACCGAGCCGTCCTCCTGCTGATGGGTCTCGAGGATGGCGACGATCCAGCGGGTGGTCGCCAGCGTGCCGTTGAGCGTCGCGACGGGGCTCGTCTTGCCGGACTCCCCGCGGTGGCGGATGTCGAGGCGGCGGGCCTGGTAGGTGGTGCAGTTGCTCGTCGAGGTCAGCTCCCGGTACGCGCCCTGCGTCGGCACCCAGGCCTCGATGTCGTACTTGCGGGCGGCGCTCGATCCGAGGTCGCCGGCGGCCACGTCGATCACGCGGTAGTGCAGCTCGCAGGCCTGCAGCATCTGCTCCTGCCAGCCCACGAGGCGCAGGTGCTCGGCCTCGGCGTCCTCGGGCTTGACGTAGGTGAACATCTCCAGCTTGTTGAACTGGTGCACGCGCAGGATGCCGCGGTTGTCCTTGCCGTGGCTGCCGGCCTCGCGGCGGTAGCAGGTGCTCCAGCCGGCGTAGCGCAGCGGGCCCTGCTCGAGGTCGAGGATCTCGTCCGCGTGGAAGCCCGCGAGCGCGACCTCGCTGGTGCCGGTGAGGTAGAGGTCGTCGGCCGGCAGATGGTAGATCTCGTCGGCGTGCTTGCCGAGGAAGCCGGTGCCGGCCATGACCTCGGGGCGCACGAGCGTGGGGGTGATGAGCGGGGTGAAGCCCTCGCGCAGCGCGAGATCGAGCGCCATGTTCATGAGCGCGAGCTCGAGGCGCGCGCCGATGCCGGTGAGGAAGTAGAAGCGCGAGCCGCTGACCTTCACGCCGCGGGCCAGGTCGAAGGCCTTGATCGCCTCGGCGATCTCCACGTGGTCCTTCGGCTCGAAGTCGTACTCCCGCTTGTCGCCGACGTGGCGCAGCACCTCGAAGGACTCCTCGCCGCCGGCCGGCACCCCGTCGATGATGGGGTTGCCGATGGCGCCGACGATCTCGGCGAAGGCGGTCTCGGCCTCGCCGGCCGCGGCCTGCGCCGCCTTGACCTGCGCGGCCAGCTGCTGCGCCTGCGCGACGAGCGCCTGCTTCTCCTCCTTGGGCGCCTTGGCGACCGTCTTGCCGAAGGCGTTCTGCTCGGCGCGCAGCGTCTCGAAGGCGGTGATGGCGCTGCGGCGCTCCTGGTCGGCCGCGAGCGCCCGATCGACGAGCTCCACGGAGTCCTGGCGGGCCTCCTGCGAGCGGCGGAGGCGGTCGGGGTCGTCGCGGAGCAGCTGCGGATCGATCACCCGCCCAGCCTACCGTCGCGCATCCAGCCACCGCGGGTGCCGGGTCCACTAGGTTCGGCGTATGTCGCAGCCTGTCGCAGCCCGCAGGGCGGGCGTCGTGTTCAACCCCGTCAAGGTCGACCTCGGCAAGCTGCGCACCGCCGTCGCCGAGGCCGAGGTCGAGTACGGCTGGGGCGAGAGCCGCTGGTACGAGACCAGCGTCGAGGACGCGGGGCAGGGTCCGGCGCGGCAGGCGGTCGCCGACGGCGCCGAGCTCGTCATCGCGGCGGGCGGCGACGGCACCGTGCGCGCGGTCGCCGAGGGCGTGCGCGGGACGGATGCGGCGCTCGGCCTGGTCCCCGCGGGCACCGGCAATCTGCTCGCCCGCAACCTCGATTTCAAGCCCGGCAACCCCGAGAACGCCGTGGCGATCGCCTTCGGCGGTCGGGAGCGGACCATCGACGCCGGCATCGCCCGCATCGAGCACCCGGACGGCAGCCGCACCGAGCATCTGTACACCGTCATGGCCGGTTTCGGCCTCGACGCGAAGATGATCGCCAAGACCGACGAGCGCCTCAAGAAGCGGGTCGGCTGGCTCGCCTACATCGACGGCGGCGTGCGCGCGCTCGCCGAGCTGCATCCGGTGCGGATGCAGTACAGCGTCGACGGCCGCACGACCAGGAGCATGCGCGTGCACACGGTGCTGCTCGGCAACTGCGGGCTGCTGCCCGGCGGCATCCTGCTCATGCCCGATGCGCGACCGGACGACGGCATCCTCGACATCGTGGCCCTGCGCCCGGAGGGCCGCTCGGGTGGGTCAAGGTGTGGAACAAGCTCGTTTTCGAGAACGGCGTGCTGCGCAGGAGCGCCGCCGGTCGCCGGCTCATCGACCTGAACCAGGACGTGCGCTCGGTGACGAGCCTGCGCGGGCGCGACATCACGCTCCGCGTCGAGGAGGCCCAGGAGTTCCAGCTCGACGGCGACGGGATGGGCGTCGCCGTCGCCGTGAGGTCCTGGATCGACGAGGGCGCCCTGCGCGTGATGGTGCCGCTGGCGTCGCCGACGGCCTGAACCGCGCTGCGGCCGACGGGCCCCGTGATCCCGTCGGCCGCAGCCGGCTCAGTCCAGGGTGCGCCGGCGCCGTACGCCGACCGCGAGCACCGCGACCCCCGCGAGGAGCAGGACCCCGGCCACGGCGAGGGCGGGCAGAGCGGATGCGCCGGTGCGGGTGAGGCGCTCGGCGGGCGCACCCGCATCCGCGCGATCGATCCGCTCCGAGCCCTCCGACCGCTCCGGCTGCGCGACCGACGGCTGCCGTGCGGTGTCGGGCCGGCTCGGCCCGGCGGGCGCGCCGGGCTCCGCGGGCCCGGTCGGCGGCGCGACGACCGGGGACGGCTCCACCACGACGACCTGCTCCGGACCGGTCGCCGACGCGGACGACCCGCCGAGCACGTTCGTGACGACCACGGTGTAGCTGCGACGACCCTCCGCATCCGTCGCCGGCAGCAGCTCGGGCAGGGTGGCGCCGTCGATCGGCTGCCCGTCGAGCAGCCACTGGTAGCGCAGTACGCCGCCGTCGGGCGCGGTGGCGTCGGCGCGCAGCGCGAGCGGCGCGTCGCCGACGCGGTAGCGCGCCTCGCTCGGCTCACTCGACCCGAAGACCGGCGTCCCGGCGCCCTGCAGCACCTCGACGAAGGCGGGGCGGCTGACCGTCCTCGAGACGAGCCCGTCGACGCTGGACGAGACGACGGCATGGATGCGGTGCCGTCCCGTCGTCAGCCCGGCCGGGGTGAAGGACTCGCCGGTCGCGCCCTCGACGGCCTCGCCGTCGAGGAACCACTGCTGGCTCAGCGCGCCGCCGTCCACGGGCGCTGCCGCGCGCACCGTGTAGGTCGGGGCCGGCTCGCCCGCGACGACCCGGGTCACCGAACCGTCGAGATCGAGCTGCAGTTCCGGAGCGGCGACGCGCAGCTGGGCGCCGGCCGTCAGGAGGGTCGTGTCGCGGGCCTCGGCGCGCAGGGAGGCGCCGTCGGCCGGCACCGTCCAGTCGAAGCGGATGCCGAGACCCGGCTGCGGTTCGTCCGCGAGGGCGGCCATGCGCTCGCCGACTGCCGCCGACGGGGCGAGCTCCGCCGCATCCGTCCAGTCCTGCAGCACGCGCTGGCTGCCGTCGGCGCCGACCTCGAGCAGTCGCAGCTGACGCTCCCGGGGCACCCCGCCGTCGACGAGCACGGTGGTCGGCACGCTGGCTCCGCGCTGGAACGGACCCTCCGCCAGCACGGTCGCGGTCAGCGGCTTGTAGGGCAGCAGCTGGGTCGTCGGGTCGAGTCCGCGCTCGAGCAGCGCCGCCTCCGCCACGGCCCACGCCGGGGTGTGCGGGCCGCCGGCGACGTGGAGTCGCACCCCGCTGGCGTCGGCCGCGTAGGTGGACAGCTGCAGCGTGCGCAGCGTCGAGGGCAGCACGAGCACCTCGGGCAGCGCGCCGTAGGAGTAGCGCACCTCGCGCACGCCCTCGCCGAAGAAGGCGCTGCGCTGCCTGGTTTCGAAGAAGTCCATCGAGTCGGCGAAGGAGGCGTCCTGCCCGCCGCGCAGCACGAGCCGCTCCGGCATCCTGCCCATGAACGCGCCGCTCACCACCGAGCGCACCCGATCGCCGAGCATGACGGTGTCGAGTCCGGTGGTGTAGAAGCCGTCGACGTGCTCCAGGCTGTCGGGGAACACCACCTCGCGCAGCTTCGCGGTGTTGTTGAAGGCTCCGACACCGAGGCGCAGCAGTCCCTCCGGCAGTACGACCCGCTCCAGCGAGGCGTGGTTGCGGAAGGCCTGGGCGTCGATCTGCACCGTTCCGGGGAGCACCTCGTACTCGGCGAAGCTGTTCGTCGGCAGCGACAGCACGAGGTGCTGCCCGTCGTCGAGCGTGCCGTAGAGCACGTTGCGGTCGGCTCGGAAGACCGGGTTGCGCTCCGACACGGTGAGTGTCGAGAAGCCGTTCGAGCCCGTGAACGCGCCCATCCGCAGCTCGGTGAGCCCCGCACCGAGATGCACCTCGCGCAGGGCGGGGTTGTTGGCGAACGCGAGATCGCCCAGCGACGAGACCGAGTCCGGCAGCACGACCGAGACCAGCGGGACGTTGCCGAACGCGCGATCGCCGATGGAGGTCAGCCGCTGCAGATCGGGGCGCAGATCGAGCTCGGTGAGCGACTGCGCGAAGTCGAAGGCCGAGCCGCCGATCGCGACTGTTCCGCCGAGATCCACCCTCGCCAGCGCACCGTTGCTGCTGAACGCGCTGCGCTCGATGCGCTCGAACGCCTCCGGCAGATCGAGTCGCTCGAGGGCGGCACCGGCGAACGCGCTCGGGCCGACGACGCGCAGGGAGTCCGGCAGCTCGACGGACCGCAGCGGCGAGGCGAGCAGGGCCTCCTCGACGATCTCCCGGACGCCGTCCGGCACCCGGTAGCGGCCGTCCTCGACCGGCAGGGCCGCGGGCAGGGCCACCAGCAGCTCCCGCTGCGCGTCGAGCAGCGCACCATCGACGACCGCGTAGTGCAGCGCATCGTCGTCCACGGTGATCGATCGCAACGACGGGGTGCGGGTGAACGCGGTGACGAGATCGCCGGCCCCGACGCGGTCGCCGATGTGCGCCGTGCGGAGCGAGGCCATGCCGCCGAAGGCCTGCCGGCCCACCTCCGTCACCGAGTCGGGCACGACCAGGTCGGTGACGCGCGTGCTCTGCAGCGCGCCGGCTCCGATCCGCTCGAGACCGTCGTTCAGCTCGATCCGCGACGCGGGCACCAGGGCGAAGGCGAAGTCGCCGATGCTGCGCACGCCATCGGGGAGGTGGACCTCGGCGAGGCCCGACCCGGAGAAGGCGCTGTCGCCGATGGTCGTGAGCGCACGGGGCAGCCCGGTTCCCTCCTCGCCCGTCTCCGCGTCGATCAGGGTCAGTGCGCTGAGCGACGGCGTCGTGAGGAAGGCGTTGCGCTCGATCTCAACCACCGCATCCGAGACCCGCACCTCGCGCAGCTGCGCGGACTGCGAGAACAGGTCGGCGCTCAGCCGGGTCACCCCGGCGGGCAGCGAGACCCGCTGCACCGTGGAGACCGAGAAGGCGCCGGCACCGACCTCGGTCACCGAGCGCGGCAGCTCCACCTCGGTCATCCGCAGGGTGCGATGGATGAGGTTCGCACCCACGCGCTGCAGCCGGCTCGGATGCTCGTCGGTGTCCTCGAACGTCAGCTGCCGCAGCGCGGGCATGTCGCGGAACACGTCGTCTCCGATCCACTCGACCCCCGCCGGCACGTGCACGGTCGCCGCTCGGCGTTCACGGAAGGCGTTGTCGGCGATGCCGACCACGTCGCCCGGCACGGTCACGAACTGGCTCGTGCCGCGGTAGTCGAGCAGCACACCCTCGGCGTCGATGACGAAGTCGGCGTAGTCGGCCTGTCGCACGCGGATCGTCGCCGTGGCCTCCACCACGCGCCCGGCCGCCGTCTCCGACCGCGCGGTGACCGTGGCCTCGCCCGTGGCGGCGCCGCTGCGCAGCACGGCCTCGCGGCCGTCGCCGCGGGCCTCGACCGTGACGATCCGCTCGTCCGCGCTCGTCCAGACCACCTCGCGGCCGTCGAGAGCGGATGCGGTCATCGCGGCGACGTCCGCGGTCCCGCCGAAGGGCACGTCGATCACGTCCTCCGAGAGGACCATGCCGACCGCATCCGCCACCGCCGCGACCCGCACGAGGCTGCGAGCGGTCGCGCCGGACTCGGTGCGCGCCTCGACGACCGTCTCGCCTGCCCCCTGCGCGCTCACCCGACCGCTCGGCGACACCGTGGCCACCGTCTCGTCGGAGCTGCTCCAGACCAGGTCGGTGGCGGTGGCGTCGCTCGGCTCGAAGGATACCGTCAGCTGCCGCAGCTGACCGGGTACGAGCTCCAGCTCCGACGGAGCGACCGTGACGCTGCTCACCGGGGTGGGGCGCAGCTCCACGGTGCTGCGCGTGCTGGCGTTCAGACCGTAGTCCCAGGCGAACAGCGGCACCGCCGTGGGCACTGCGCCCTCGCCGCCCATGTCGTTCCACGACTGCTGCAGTTCGCTCATCGGCACGGCGAAGCGGTAGCTGCGCGAGCCGTCCTCCCGCAGCTCGGGCTCGCCCGCGAGCACGCGGTGGAACCAGCCGCCGAACGTCGGATCGTGGAAGTCGATGGCGGAGAGCCACGTGTCGTCGGTCGCCGTGAAGCTCACCGTCTGGACGCCGTCCACCTCGTCGACGCTCAGGTCCTCGATGCGCGGCCCGACCGTGTCGTAGCGGAAGGCGAACCGCTGCGACTGCTCGGCGCCCTCGGCGCCGGCGGTGAGCGCGGTCTGCTCGAGCACGTACTCGCCGTCTGGCACCTGCCGCCCCTGCTCGTCGAGCCCGTCGAAGTACGGGGCGCCCAGCTTCGCCTCGACGTACTGCATCGCCGAGCTGCGCTGGTCGAGCAGCGACTTGTAGGCGTCGTCGTACTGCCAGCTGCGCACGGCGGTGCCGTCCGCGGCGCGGTAGTCGTAGCGCAGGCGCTCGAGCGAGCGGAGCGTTCCGGTGACCGGCTGCATCCGGTTCGGCGCCGAGCCGAACGATGCGTCGGAGACCACGAAGCGCTCGGGATCGATCGCGGCCGGGTCGATCGCTCCTCCCAGCACGAGGGGGTCGAGCGGATTCAGGCCCAGCGGCATGCCGGTGCTGCTGCTGACGAGCGCGGTGCCGTACTGATGCGCGCCGCCCTCCCACAGCGGTCGGTCGAAGACGGGCACCGCCGACCAGTCGCCGTGGAAGCCGAGGAACGGCACCGAGAGGTCGACACCGTCCTGCGCGTCGAGCAGCACGAAGCCCTCGACGAAGGCCCCGTTGGGGGCCTGCTCGGCGACGAAGTCTCGGAAGGCGGCGCCGATCGACACCTCGACGCTCACGGTCGCCGTCGCTCCGGCGGCGACGGTCACGGACGCATCCGCTCCGGAGCCCTCGGCGTCACCGCCGAAGGCGAGGTCGATGCCACGGTCGGTCCACTCCTGCGAGCGCTGCTGCAGGAAGCCGTCCTCGATCCGCTCCGACAGCGCCGAAGCGTCGATCGCGAAGGTCTGGGCCCGTGCACCGAGGTTCTGCAGGCGCACCGAGAAGTCCCAGCCCTGCGTGCCGTCGCCGAGATCGGCCTTGGGCCGCGACGCCTCGACGGCGCCCACCACGCTCGGCAGCACCGTGCCCGTCGTCGCCGCGACGGCGTCGACGAGCCCGGCACCCTGCTTGCGGGGCGAGACGAGCACGCCGTCGCCGCCGGGGATCGGATGCGCGGTGCCCATGAGCAGCTGCGTCACCGCCGCACTGCGCTCGGCCTCGTCGAGCGATCCGAACGCCTCGTACCGTTCCAGACGCTGGCGCACGAGCGCGGAGAGGCCGGCGAGCTGCGGCGCGGCCATCGAGGTGCCGCTGAGGTCGCCGTACCCTCCGCCGATGAGGGCGGACCGGATCCCGCCGCCCGGCGCGGAGACCTCGGGCTTGAGGGTGAGGTCGGGCGCGACGCCCCAGCTCGAGAAGTCGCTCGGCGTCGCGTTCCACTCGGGGTCGACCGTCAGGCCGGGACGGATGGCGATCGGGCCGCCCGCGCGCAGCGCAGCACCGTCCTCGGGCGAGACGATCGCCGCCGGGATGGTGTCCAGCTCGATGCCGGGCGCCCGCGGCGCCGAGATCCACGCCTCGTCGTCGATGAAGAGCACCGCGGCCGGCGCGGCCGCCTCGACGTTACGCAGCTTCGCCTCGAAGCTGAGGCGCTGGCCGTCCGCCCCCTCGCCTCCGCGCTCGATGAGCACGATCGAGTCCCGCAGCCCGTCCGGGTGGCGCTCGAGCAGCGCGGTGCCGTCGGACTCGCTGCCGTACCCGGCGTCGACGGCCGGGTAGTCGCCCTCCGCGAGCGCGCCGAAGTCGGCCACCGCCTGGCCGGCGGCACCCTGTGCGGGCAGCCAGCCGATGCTCCGTCCACCGGGACCGCCGAACGCGCGCAGCGGCTCCGTCTCGTCCACGCTCGCCACGGCGAGCACGGACGGGTAGGCGGCGGGTTCGGAGACCGTCGCGTTGTCCGGATCGGAGGCGAACGGCAGATCACGCCCGCCGAGGTTGCCCTGCGAGGCGCTGCCGGCGTTGCCGGCCGCCGCGTTGACCGTGATGCCGCGCGCGGCGAGCTGCGCGTAGACCTCGCTGTAGACCGTTCCCGCCGGGTCGGCCAGGCCCGCGTCGACGCCGAGCGACAGGTTGACGGCGTCGGGTCCGATCGCGGCCGCGTCGTCGAGCGCTGCGAGCAGGGCCGAGTCGGGGATGCCCCCGGTCACGTCGCTGGCGACCTTCATGATGAGCAGCTGGGCGGCCGGAGCGGTGCCGCGGATCTCGCCGGCGTTCGCCCCGACGATGCCCGCGACGTGCGTGCCATGATCCGAGCCCGCGGAGCCGCGCGGCACGACATCGGTGTCGCCGTCGGCGTAGTCGTGCACGAAGGGCAGCTTCGCGCCGACGAAGGCGCCGCGACCGAGCCGTTCGACGAGGGACTCCGCCGCGTCGGCCGTGAGCCCCAGCGTCGCCTCGTCGAGCGGCCCGGAGAAGGCCTCGTGCTCGACATCGAGGCCCGAGTCGATGACCGCGACGACCTGCCCCTCGCCCCGCAGCTCGACCTCGTCCGCGCGCATCATGGCCAGCGCCGCGGCGTTGCTGAGAGCCGCATCGCTGCTCTGCGCGACCGGCACCTCGAGCACGCGCTCGACGAAGGCGGTGCGCACGCCCTCCAGCTCGTCGATGTCGGGCAGCAGCGCCGCGGGCACGGTGACCGCGAAGCCGTCGAGCGCCTCGGTGAAGTCGGCCACCTCGGCGAACTCGGGCTCGTAGACGGGAGCGCCCTCCTGCGACGCAGCGTTCTCGTAGGGCAGCTCGTCGGGCAGCGCCTCGACGAGGGCCGCGATGCGCTCGCGCACGTGATCGTGGCGCGCCTCGTCACTCGCGCCGAAGAGGGTGCGCCACCACGGCAGCCCGACGCCCTCGTCCAGCTGCACGATCACCGTCACGTTGCCCGCGGCCACCTCGGCCGTCGGCTGCTCGAGGTCGGTGCGGGACGGCTCGATGCCGGGCAGCCCGCCGCCGGGCAGCCCGCCGCCGGGCAGCCCGCCGCCGGCCGGCTCGAGCAGCTGCTCGGGGGTGAAGGGCTCCTCCACCGGCTCTGATCCCGAGCCGCGCGCGGGCGGGTTGGCCGGGTCGGCCGGGTCGGCCGGCGCGGCGGGCGGCTCGGCCGGCTCGGCCGGCTCGGTGGACGCGACAGCCGCGGTGGGCGGCGCCGTCGGCGCGGCGGCGGCGGGCGATGAGGCCGCGACCAGGCCGAGGGAGAGGGTGACGATGGCGGCGAAGCGGATGGCGCGGGCAGGGCGGTGCATGAGGTCCTTCAGGAGCGGGGAGGGATGCGCTCACCCGCCGACCGGGCGGGAGTCGCCGCCATCAATCCTGTGAGGTAAGGCGAACCTTATTAAGGCAGACCTCATCCGCTGAGCGCAAGCTCACGGCGCGTCAGACTCCCACCGATCCACCGCCGCGAGCAGCTCGTGCTTGCGGGGCTCGCTCGCCCAGCTCGCCTCGATGCCGTTGCGGGCCAACTGGGCGAGCTGCGCATCCGTCAGCCCCAGCGCGTCGCGGACAGCCGCGTAGTTGTCGCCCACGTAGCCGCCGAAGTAGGCCGGATCGTCGCTGTTCACCGTGACGAGCACCCCCGCGTCGAGCAGGCGGAGCAGCGGATGCGCGGCCAGGTCGTCGATGACCCGCAGCCGCAGGTTCGACAACGGGCAGACGGTGAGCGGGATGCGCTCGGCCGCGAGCCGCTCGATCAGCGCCGCATCCCGGGCCGCCTGCACCCCGTGGTCGATGCGCTCGACCCCGAGCACCTCCAGCGCCTCGACGATGTAGGCGGGCGGCGCCTCCTCCCCGCGTGCGCGACGAGCCGCAGGCCGAGGTCGGACGCGCGAGCGTAGACCTCCTCGAAGAGCGCCGGCGGGTAGCCGACCTCGGCGGAGTCGAGCCCCACGCCGTCGATCGAGGCCAGCCGCGTCGAGGCCGCGAGCTCGAGCACCTCGAGGGCCTCGGCGACGGGCCGGTCGCGCAGGAAGCAGAGGATGAGGGCGCTCGTGACGTTCCAGCGCTCCTGCCCGATCGCGAGGCCGGCCACGATGCCGTCGACCACCTGCTCGAACGGCACGCCGCGGGTCGTGTGCGCCTGCGGATCGAAGAACACCTCCACGTGCGCGAGCCCCTGCGCCGAGGCCCGCTCGAGGTAGGCGAGCGTCAGCTCGGTGAAGTCGCGCTCGGTGCGCAGCACCGCCATCGTCGCGTAGTAGAGGTCGAGGAACGACTGCAGATCGTCGAAGTCGTAGGCGGCGCGCAGCGCCTCGACGCTCGGGAAGGGCAGGGCGACACCGTTGCGCTCGGCGAGGGCGAAGGCCAGCTCCGGCTCGAGCGTGCCCTCGATGTGCAGGTGCAGCTCGGCCTTGGGCAGGGTGTCGATCGACGTCATGCCCCGATGATGCCACCGGGCGACCGGCGGCGGCGGGGCGCGCGGCGGCTCGGGGTGGCGGCGGGTCGGGATGACAGCAGGTCGGGATGACAGCAGGTCGGGGTGGCGGCGGCTCGGCCTGCGCAGATGCTCGGCGCGGGCAGATGCTCGGCGCGGGCAGAGGCTCGGCGCGGGCAGAGGCTCGGCGCAGGCGGCGGGTCTGGGTGGCGGCAGCTCGGTCTGCTCGGACCGGACGACACAACCCCCGCCCGGTACCAAATGAAGGAAGTAGCACTGGCCGCGACTTGCGCGACCCGCATCTGCGGAGCAAAGCCGCCTTCGCTCCCGCAGCAGCGGGAACCGACGCCGAGCACCCAGGCGTCTTCCTTCATTTGGCACCGGGATGAAGACCGCGGGCGCTCGCCCGGTGTGCAGATCTCGACAACCCCGCACCTGCATCCGTCCCGCCCAGCGACCGCCCCGCACCCGCACGCGCACCCGCCCTGCGCTCACACCCGCCCTCGCCCTGCACCAAACGACGGAGCTCACCGGTGCGATCTCACGACTGACACGCGGATGCGTGCTTTTCGCGGGTGCCGACACGCATATGCGGAAAACGTGCGGACGTGCGCTGTCGATCTCCGTCATTTGGTCAAGAGCAGCTGGGGCGAGGGGCAAAAGAAGAGAGGGAGGAGAGGACGCGAGACGCGACGGGCAAGAGGCGAATGGCGGACGCAAGGAGCGGCGGGCGAGAGGCGAAGGTCGGACGCGAGACGCGAGACGCGAGACGCGAGACGCGAGACGCGAGACGCGAGACGCGAGACGCGAGACGCGAGACGCGAGACGCGAAGGGCGGAGGGGGAAGCGCGCGCGGAGAGGCGGGGGAAGCGCGCGCGGAGCGCGGAGCGCGGAGAGCGGAGAGCGCGGAGCGCGCGGAGCGCGCGGAGCGCGGAGAGCGCGGGGGCGCGCGGAGGGGGAAGCGCACGCAGAGCGCGCGCGGAGCGCGGAGCGCGAGGAGCGCGCCGGCCGGAGGTGCGACCTCGCGCCGGGTCCTAGTCCGCGGTCGCGCCGCTCACGAGGTCGCGCAGCCAGTCGCGCGCCTCGACGAAGTTGTCGTCGCCGTACTGCGGGTCGATGCCGACCGGCGCACCGTCGGCGCGGGCGTACGAGCCGAGGAACAGCACCTTGGGCGAGAAGCGCCGCAGGCCCAGCAGGGCGTCGGCGACCCGCTCCTCGAGCACGTGGCCGTCGAGGTCGATGACGAAGCGGTACCTGCCGAGGGCGTCGCCGATCGGGCGCGACTGGATCAGGCTCATGTTGACGCCGCGGGTGCTGAACTGCTCGAGCATCTCGAGCAGGGTGCCGGGGCGGTCGCTGGGCAGCTCGACGATGATGCTCGTCTTGTCGGCGCCGGTCGGCGCGGGCAGCGCGGTCGAGCGGCTGACCAGCACGAAGCGGGTGACGGCGTTCGGGTTGTCGCCGATGTCCTCGGCGAGCACCTCGAGGTCGTAGTGGTCGACGATGCCGGGCGGGGCGATCGCCGCATCCGCGTGCTCGTTCAGGAGCAGGCTCGCGGCGGCGGCGACGTTCGAGGTCGCCGGGATGTGCCCGTGGCTCGGCAGCGCGGAGTCCATCCAACGGCGGGATTGACCGTAGGCGACCGGATGCGCGTTGACGACCCGCACATCCGCCAGCCTCGTCCCCCGTCTGGCGACGAGCACGAAGCGCACCGGCACCAGGTACTCGCCGACGATGCGCAGACCGGGCAGGGTCGCGAGCGCGTCCTGCGTTGCGGTGACGCCGCCGTCGACCGAGTTCTCGATGGCGATCATCGCGGCGGCGCTGCGGCCCTCGAGCACGTCGGCGAGCGCCTCGCCGACGTTGTTGACGCTGCGCCAGGGCTTGCCCGCGGCCCCCTCGACCTGCTTGAGCGCGGCCTCGGTGAACGTGCCGGCCGGGCCGAGGTAGCTGTAGCTCTCGGGGGCGGGGTGCTCGGCGCTCATGGGTCGAGCGTAGCGAGCCTCAGGCTGCGGGGATCGACCAGAAGTAGCCGGCGCCGCCGGGCCAGTCGACGGTGATCGTCTCGTCGAAGTCGCGGAAGTCGGTGTCCTTGTTGTGGCCCACCATCAGGATGCTGATCGAGCCGTCGGCCTCGTGCACGACGTCGCTGACGATCTGCACGTGGTTGTTGGTGCCGTTGCGCTCCCAGTCGAACATGACGATGTCGCCGACCTTCACCTGATCGCGCTGCTCGCTCGAGAGCTTCGTCAGCCCGTACTGCTCGGCGTTGGCCTCGAGCCAGGCGTCCATCGCGGGCACGTAGCCCCAGCTGCCGGTGCGGTTCGCGGACTGGTCGTAGCTGAACCAGTCGTCGGTCATCTCCCATCCGCGCTGGATGAGGGTCTGGCTGACGAAGTTGGCGCAGTCGCCGCCGACCGGGTTGAGGGTGCCCCACTCGTCGAGGTTGTAGTCCTCGCGCTGCCAGTGCTTCAGGGCGTAGGAGAGCTGGCGGTCGATGCCGGTGCGCACCTCGTACTGCACGACGGGCGCGACCTCGGCGGCGACCTGCTCGTCGCCGACCCAGGCGACGACCTCGCCGGAGTCCGCCTGGTACTCGGCGGTGCGCGGGGCGACCGCGGTGACCTCGGTGCCGCTCACGACGGTGACGTCGGCGGCCTCGCGGCCTCCGACCGTGACCCGGTCGACGCCGTCGAGCGCGGTGCCGGTGAGGGTCAGCACGTCGCCGCCGCTCACGGAGGCCGCGGCGGGGCTGACGGCGGCGAGCTCCGGGCTCGCGGAGACTCCGCTGCCGACGCCGGGCACGAGGCTGCGACCGTCCGCCGCGGGGGCCGGGGCGCTGCAGCCGGCGAGCAGGGCGGTCGCCGCAGCCGCGGCGATCACGGCGACGAGGGCGCGGCGGCGCGGGCGCGCGGGGGCCGGGCGGAGGGAGGGGGTCACCGATCCAGGGTACGCGAGGCGCGCTCCGAACGGGCCGAGGATCGCGGCGGGCCTCGAGCCGGGCCTCGAGCGCGGCGCGGCGCGGCGCGACGAAGCAAAGCGGGGCGCGGCACGGCGGTGCAAGGCGCGGCACGGCGCGGCGAAGCGGGGCACGCGGAACGCGGCGATGCGGGGCACGGCACGGCGCGGCGAAGCACGCCACGGCGCACCGACCACCGGCCCACGTTTGCGCATCCGCTGCGCTCGGTGTAATTTTGCAGTCTGCGCAACTTTCGCGCATCCGCTTCCTTCCCTCCAGAGGTCTCCCACCCATGTCAGCCGCCACACCCACCACCGCGCACGACAGCGGCACCCCCTCATGACCCACCGGCAGATCATGCTCGTGATCGTCGGGCTCATGGCGGGCATGTTCCTGTCGTCCCTCAACCAGACCGTCGTCGGCACCGCGATGAAGACCATCGCCGACGACCTGCAGGGCCTCAGCCTGCAGGCCTGGGTCACCACCGCGTTCCTCATCGTCGCGACCGTGAGCACCCCGATCTACGGCAAGCTCAGCGACCTCTTCGGCCGCCGGCCGTTGTTCATCATCGCGATCGTGCTGTTCCTGATCGGCTCCGTGCTGAGCGGATTCGCGCAGGACATGTACCAGCTCGCCGGCTTCCGCGCCGTGCAGGGCCTCGGCGCCGGCGGCCTCATGGCGCTGCCGCTGACGATCATGGGCGACATCCTCGCGCCCCGCGAACGCGCCAAGTACCAGGGCTACTTCCTCGCCGTCTTCGGCGTCTCCAGCGTGATCGGACCGCTCGTCGGCGGGCTGCTGTCGGGCGTCGACGAGATCCTCTTCATCGACGGCTGGCGCTGGGTGTTCCTCATCAACCTGCCCATCGGTCTCGCCGCCCTCGCCGTCGTGATGCGGTTCCTGCACCTGCCGCACCAGCACCGCACGGTGCGCATCGACTGGTGGGGCGCCGCCTTCGTGATGCTCACGGTCGTGCCGCTCATCCTGGTCGCGGAGCAGGGTCGCGAGTGGGGCTGGGCCTCGCCGGTCGCCATCCTCTGCTACGCGCTGACGGTCGCCGGCCTCGTCGCCTTCATCGTCACCGAGAAGCGGATGGGATCGGATGCGCTGATCCCGCTCTCCGTCTTCCGCTCGCCCACCTTCAGCATGGCGACCGTGCTCGGCGTGCTCGTCGGCTTCGGCATGTTCAGCGTGATGATGATGATCCCGCTCTACCTGCAGCTCGTCGACGGCGCGACGCCCACCGAGGCCGGCTGGATGATGCTGCCGATGATCGGCGGGCTCATGCTGGCGTCGATCGTCAGCGGCCAGATCATCGCCCGCACCGGGCGCTACAAGGTCTTCCCGATCCTCGGCACGGCGCTGCTCGCCGGCGCCTACTTCTTCCTCACCTTCTCGACGTACGACAAGCCGGTCTGGTTCACCATGATCGGCATGGCGCTCGCCGGCCTCGGCCTCGGTCAGCTCATGCAGACGCTGACCATCGCGAGCCAGAACTCGGTGCACGTGCGCGACATGGGCGTGGCGACCTCGGCGGCCACGTTCTTCCGCCAGATCGGCGGCACGCTCGGCACGGCCGTCGTGTTCTCGGTGCTGTTCGGGCGCCTGCCCGAGACGCTCGCGGCGGCCTTCGGCTCGGCGACGCACGCGGACTCGCTCGCCGCCGCGCTGCAGGACCCGGAGGTGCTGGCCGACCCCGCGAACGCCGCGATCCTGCAGCTGCTGCAGGGCGGCGCCTCCTCGGCCGGGGGCGCGCTGAACGGCGACACCTCGTTCCTCATCGGCGCCGACCCGCGCCTGACGGCGCCGTTCCTCGACGGCTTCGCGCAGGCGACCACGGCGGTCTACTGGATCGGCCTCGCGGTGATCCTCGTCGCCTTCGTGCTGAGCTTCTTCCTCAAGGCCACCCCGCTGCGCGAGAAGTCGGCGCTGCAGGAGGCCGCGGACGAGCGGGCCGCCGCCGCGGGCGCCGCGGGCTCGATGCCCGTCGCGGGCACGCCGTCCTCGCCCACCGACGCCGAAGCGGATGCACGCCTCGAGGCCGCCGCCGCGAGCGTCGGCACGGGTGCCATCCCGTCCGCGGCCCCGACCGAGCACGACCGCCACTGAGCGCCCGGGCCCAGGCTCGACGGAGGCCGCGCCCCGCTCCGGGGCGCGGCCTCGCTGCGGGGCGGAATCGCGGAGCGCGCGGGTGGCACGAGCGGCGCGCCCGAAGGTGGCTTGGGGCGCCTCAGCGACATCGGGGCGCGCGTGCGCATGCCCCATCGTCGTCGAAGCGCCCCGACGCGGAGGGTTGACGGCCCGAGCCCGTGGAGGCGCGGGACGCGGCCAGTCGTCGGAACCCGCCGTTGACAGTTGCTCGGGATGCGGGGTAGCTTCCCCTCATCCCCGTGAGAGCGCTCCCACGCAACGTCGCAGCCGCGCGTGAGAGCGCTCCCACGCCACACAGCACAAAGGAGTGAACGTGTCACATCAGCGCGCCCGCACGCGGGCCATCGGGCTCGGGGCCGGCTTCCTCGCCCTCGCCACCGGCGTCGCCGGGTGCTCCGCCGCAGGCGACGCGGAGGGCGACGGCGGCGACCTGACCCTCACCGTCACCACCTTCGGCACCTTCGGCTACGAGGACCTCTACGACGAGTACGAGGAGCTCAACCCGGGCATCACCATCGAGGCCTCGAACATCGACACCGGCGGCAACGCCCGCACGGACGTCTTCACCAAGCTCGCCGCCGGCGGCGGCCTCTCCGACGTCGTCGCCATCGAGGAGGGCTGGCTCGGCGCCATCATGGAGGTCTCCGACCAGTTCGTCGACCTGCGCGACCACGGCATCGAGGACCGCGCCGCCGACTGGGTGGACTGGAAGTACGCGCAGGCGACCGACCCCGACGGCCGCGTGATCGGCTACGGCACCGACATCGGCCCCGAGGGGCTCTGCTACAACCGCGACCTCTTCGAGGCGGCCGGACTGCCGGGCGACCGCGAGGCCGTGGCCGAGCTGCTCGGCGGCGACGACGCCACCTGGGAGGGCTACTTCGACCTGGGCCGCCAGTACCAGGAGGCCACCGGCAAGGCCTGGTTCGACCAGTCGGGCTTCGTCTGGAACGCCATGGTCAACCAGCTGCCCGAGGGCTACTACTCGACCGACGGCGAGCTCATCGTCGACGACAACCCCGAGCTGCGCGAGCGCTTCGACCTGCTGGCGACGGCCGCCGCCGACGGACTCTCCGCCGCCGAGACCGAATGGGACTGGAACGGCGGCAAGTCGTTCACCGACGGCACCTTCGCCACCCTCGTCTGCCCCGGCTGGATGCTCGGCAACGTGACCGAGCGCCTCGAGGCCGGCGGCGGCGGGGCGGAGAGCGGATGGGACTTCGCCGACGTCTTCCCCGGCGGGGCAGCCAACTGGGGCGGCGCCTTCCTCACCGTGCCCACCACCTCCGAGCACCAGGAGGAGGCCGCGAAGCTCGCCTCCTGGCTGACCGAGCCCGAGCAGCAGGTGAAGCAGTCGACCGCGGCCGGCAACTTCCCGAGCACCCTCGCCGCGCAGGAGCAGCTGGCCGCCGATGCGACGCCGAACCCGATCTTCAACGACGCCCCGACCGGGGCGATCCTGGCCGAGCGCGCCGAGGGCGTGCAGGCGCAGTTCAAGGGTCCGGACGACTCGCTGATCCAGGAGAGCGTCTTCGGCCCGCCGCTCGACGCGATCGACCGCGGCGACGCGGACGCCGACGACGGCTGGTCGCAGGCGCAGCAGCTCCTCGGGGAGCTCGTCGACTGATCCCGAGGCGGGGTCCCGGCTCAGGCCGGGGCCCCGCCCGGGACGTCGGGTCCGCACCATGACCTCCACGCTCATCCGCCCCGCATCCGCTCCCCCGCAGCCCGCACCGCGCGCACGGCTCACGCGCCGCCAGCGCCTCAGCCGCTTCGACGTCAAGGCCTCGCCGTACCTCTACATCGCGCCGTTCTTCGTGCTCTTCGGGCTCACCGGCCTGTTCCCGCTCGTCTACACGCTCGTCGTCTCGCTGCACGACTGGCAGCTGCTGCAGGGGCAGGGCGACTTCGTCGGCCTCGCGAACTTCGCCGCCGTGCTGCAGGACCGCTTCTTCTGGAACTCGATCGGCAACACGCTGAGCATCTTCGTGCTCTCCACGGTGCCGCAGCTGCTGGTGGCGCTCGTGATCGCCGCGGTCCTCGACCAGAACCTGCGCGCCAAGACCTTCTGGCGCATGAGCGTGCTGCTGCCGTACATCGTGAGCCCGGTCGCGGTGGCGCTCATCTTCTCGAGCGTCTTCAACGAGCAGAGCGGGCTCGTCAACAACCTGCTCGGCGTCGTCGGCATCGAGCCGATCGACTGGAAGCAGGACACGCTGGCGAGCCACGTCGCCATCGCCACGATGGTGAACTGGCGCTGGACCGGCTACAACGCGCTCATCCTGCTGGCGGCCATGCAGTCGGTGCCGCGCGACCTGCACGAGGCCGCGGCCATCGACGGGGCCGGCGCGGTGCGGCGGTTCCTCTCGGTGACGCTGCCGGGCATCCGTCCCACCTTCGTGTTCGTGCTCATCACCGCCACCATCGGCGGCCTGCAGATCTTCGCCGAGCCGCGGCTCTTCGACGTGACCACGGCCGGCGGCGTCGGCGGCAGCGACCGGCAGTTCCAGACCTCGGTGCTCTACCTGTGGGAAATGGCGTTCTTCCGCCAGAACTTCGGCGAGGCGGCGGCGATCGCCTGGCTGCTCTTCCTGCTGATCGTGGGCATCGGCCTGATCAACTTCCTGCTCTCCCGCCGGATCGCGTCGGCCGAGAGCGCCGTGCGTCGCCGTCGCGACCGATCGAAGGGGGCTCGTCGATGAGCGCCGCGACCCTGCCCGTTCCCACCGCATCCGCTGCTCCGGAGGCACCGCGGCGTCGCCGACGCGGGCTCGGCAACCGACCCGGCTTCCTCGTCTACGGGCTGCTGACCGCCTTCGTGCTCGGCTCGTCGTATCCGCTCTGGTGGTCGTTCGTCGTCGCGAGCGGCTCGAACGCGACGCGCGCGGAGACGCTGCCGCTGATCCCCGGCGAGAACTTCGTGCGCAACGCGCTCACCGTGCTCGACGCGGTGCCGTTCTGGCTGGCGGTCGGCAACAGCCTCATCGTCGCCAGCGTGATCACCCTCTCGGTCGTCACCTTCGGCACCCTAGCCGGCTACGCGTTCGCCAAGCTGCGCTTCAAGGGACGCGACGGGCTCATGGTGTCCGTGATCGCGACCATGGCGATCCCTACGCAGCTGGGCATCATCCCGCTCTTCATCAGCATGCGCCAGCTCGGCTGGACCGGCGAGCTCGGCGCCATCATCGTGCCGATGCTCGTCACCGCCTTCGGGGTGTTCTTCATGCGGCAGTACCTCGTCGACGTGATCCCCGACGAGCTGATCGAGGCGGCGCGGATGGACGGGGCCAACCAGATCCGCACCTTCCTGCACGTCGCGGTGCCGGCGGCGCGCCCCGCCATGGCGATCCTCGGCCTGTTCACCTTCATGCTCGCGTGGACGGACTACCTCTGGCCGCTCATCGTGGCACCGCAGAACCCGACGCTGCAGGTGGCGCTCAGCCAGCTGCAGTCCGGCTACTACGTCGACTACTCCGTCGTGCTGGCGGGCGCGGTGCTCGCCTCCCTGCCGCTGCTCGTGCTCTTCGTCGTCGCCGGCAGGCAGCTCATCGGCGGCATCATGCAGGGCGCCGTCAAGGGCTGACAGGGGTGCGCATCCGCTCGTGGACCGGGCGGATGCGGCCCCCGGCGCCGGACGGCTCCTAGAATGACGCCGGACCGTCGGAGGGAGCGCTCGGATGAGCAGGATCGAACGCATCGGCGGCGCGCCCACGCTGGAGCAGGTCGCCGCCGCGGCCGGGCTCTCGCGGGCGACCGTCTCGCGGGTGATCAACGGATCGCCGCGGGTGACCGCCGAGGCCGTGGCCGCCGTGAACGCCGCCGTGGACGAGCTCGGCTACGTGCCCAACCGCGCCGCGAGGGTGCTCGCGAGCCGGCGCACCCAGTCGATCGCGCTCGTGATCCCCGAGAACACGGCGCGGTTCTTCTCGGACCCCTACTTCGCCTCGGCCGTGCAGGGTGCGGCGATGGGCACCGCGCGCACCGACTACACGCTCACGATGCTGATCACCTCGGAGAGCGACCCCGACAAGACGCGGCGCTACCTGCGCGGCGGCAACGTGGACGGGGCGCTCGTGATCTCGCACCACAGCGACGACCGGTCGTACGTGGAGCTCGGCGACGAGCTGCCGGTGGTCTTCGGCGGCCGGCCGGTCGGCGAGGGCGCCGAACGCGCCTACTACGTGGACGTCGACAACGAGGAGGTCGCCGGCATGGCCGTGCGCCATCTCGCGTCGCGGGGGCGCCGGCGGATCGCGTCCATCGCCGGCCCGCAGACCATGGCGGCCGGCCTCGACCGGCACCGCGGCTGGCGCCTCGCCGTGCAGGAGGCGGGGCTCGAGCACGGGCCCGAGGCCGTCGGCGACTTCACGCCTGAGGGCGGGGCCGAGGCGATGCGGGCGCTGCTCGCGAGCGGCGAGCCCTTCGACGGGCTCTTCGCGGCGAGCGCGCAGATGGCGCACGGCGCGCTCGGCGTGCTGCGCGACCGGGGCGTCGACGTGCCCGGCACCATCGGCGCGGTCACGGTCGACGACGACTACTTCGCGCGCAACGCGGCGCCGCCGCTCACGACGGTGCGCCAGCCCACGGTCGCGCTCGGGGGACGGATGGTCGACGTGCTCGTCGCGCGCATCGAGGGCTCCGAGGTGCCGCGCGTCACGATCATGCCTATCGAGCTCGTGGAGCGCGGGTCGGGGTAGGGGCGCGGAGCGGCGCGCGGGTCGCGGGTCCGTGATCGGCAACGTCGGCGTTCGTACTCGCGCTCGGCTTGCGCTCGGCTCGCGTGCGGCTCGACTTGCGCTCGGCTCGACTCGGCTCGACTCGGCTCGGCTCGGCTCGGCTCGGCTCGGCTTGCGCTCGGCTCGCGCTCGCACTCGGCGGCATCGGAGCGTCCAGACGACTGCGGAGTACTGGAACGACGACACCTTCGTCGTTCCGATACTCCATCGTGGGGGGCGCCCGGTGACCGCCGCATGCAGGCCCTCCGGCCCTCGTACCCTCGTACCCTCGCGCCCTCGCGCCCTCGTGGCCTCGTGGCCTCGGCGGTCGAGTGCTGCGAGTCGCGTCGGGGCGCGTTCACGACGTCGGGGCGTGCGGCCGCATGCCCCTTTGTCGCCGAAGCGCCCCAAGTCCGGAACCGGATGCCCGAGCGTCGCTGCCCGCCGGCCCCACTGTCGATCGGCGTCGGAGCGGGTGATCGGCGTCCGAGCGGGCGATCGGCATCCAAGTGATTGATCGGCGTCGGAGCGGGCGATCGGCGTCCGAGTGGTTGATCGGCGTCCGAGCGGTTGATCGGCGTCGGAGCGGGCGATCGGCGTCCGAGTGGTTGATCGGTGTCGGAGCGGGCGATCGGCGTCCGAGTGGTTGATCGGTGTCGGAGTACCGGAGCGACAAAGGTGCTGTCGTACGACAGCACCTTTGTCGCTCCGGTACTCCCTCAGTGCGGGAACGCGTTCCAGTGGTCGGCCCCGGCCCAGCGCTCCCGGGCCGCGGCGGGGCCCGATGGGACACAGGGGACCTCCGGAGATGGCCGGGTGAGCGCCTCGGAGGTCATGAGAATCCGGTGGAGCGGAGAGGTCGCGATGCTGAACGGCGGCCGCCGGGCGCGGTGGGTCGATTCAGCGGGTGCCGCCGGGCGCGGAAGGTCGATTCAGCGGAAGTCGACGGTCTCCGGCAGCCGCTGCCGCATCACCGCGATCGCCTCGGGATTGCGGTCAACGAGCACGAAGCGGCGCCCGAGCTTGGCGGCCACGGCGCCGGTCGTGCCGCTGCCGCCGAAGAAGTCGAGCACCCAGTCGCCCTCGCGCGAGGAGGCCTGCACGATGCGCCGCAGCACGCCCTCGGGCTTCTGCGTCGGGTATCCGGTCTTCTCCTTGCCGGTGGGCGAGACGATCGTGTGCCACCACACGTCCGTGGGCAGCTTGCCGCGGGCCGCCTGCTCGGGGGTGACGAGACCGGGCGCCATGTACGGTTCGCGGTCGACCGCATCCGAGTCGAACCAGTACGCGTCGGGGTTCTTCACGTAGACCAGCACCGTGTCGTGCTTCGTCGGCCAGCGCCGCTTCGACTTGGCGCCGTAGTCGTAGGCCCAGACGAGCTCGTTGAGGAAGCACTCCCGACCGAAGAGCGCGTCGAGCAGCACCTTCGCGTAGTGGGCCTCGCGGTAGTCGAGGTGCAGGTAGAGGGTGCCGTCGTCGGCCAGCAGCCGCCAGGCCTCGGCGAGGCGCGGCTCGAGGAAGGTCCAGTAGTCCTCGAAGTCGTCGTCGTAGGCCATGAGGTCGCCCTTGATGCGCTCGTAGGCCTGGCCCTTGAAGCCGCGCACGGTGCCGGACGCGCTGCGCACGCTCGTCGTGCGGGTGCGCCGCTGGCTGCGCCCCGTGTTGAACGGCGGGTCGAGGTAGACGAGCGTGAAGGCGCCGTCGGGCAGCCGCGGCAGCACGTCGAGGTTGTCGCCGGCGATCACGAGATCGGGCCCGTCGGGCGTCCAGAGCGGATGCACGGCGCCGGCCCCGCCGTCCGCCGCCGTCGCCGAGGCGGTCGCCTCCGCTGCCGCCGGCTCGGGCGCGGCGGGCTCCGAGCCGGCTCCTTCCGCCGCCGGGCTCACGAGCCCTGGGCGGGCGAGCCGTCCGCGTGCTCCGGCGGCCACACGACCCGGAAGCGCTCGAACACGATCTCGTCGCCGGGGTCGAAGGCGCTGCCCGCCGCCGCGCGCGTGCGCTCCCAGTAGCGGCGGTGCTCGCGCCGCCAGCTCTCGAGGCTGCGGTCGTCCTCGCCCTCGTCCCACGCGAAGGCCGCGTCGACGGTGTCGAAGCCGCCGAGGCGCAGCTCGGTGGTGCGCAGGATGGCGCGGGGTGCGCCGGCGCCGTCGCAGGCGATCCAGTGGCCGCCGATGCGGGGCAGCTGCTGCCCCTCCTCCGCGTACTCGATGGAGAGGGCTGCCGTGGCGCGCTTCGGGCCGTGCAGCACGAGGTCCAGCAGCGCGTCGGCGAGCGGGGCGGAGTCGCCGAAGCCCTCGACCACGTGCTCGTCGCCGGCCACCAGCGCTTCGGGGTGCGCGGCGGCGTAGGCGGCCCACATCCGCTCGGCCGCGTCGAGGTCCGGCGGGGCGACGGGGGGCAGGGGCTCGCTCACCCGTCGATCCTCCCACGCCAGGACGGGACGGCCGGGCCCGCGCCAGGCCGGGCGCCCGCAGCCGTCGCGGGTCGCGGAGGTGGGAGTCGCGCCCAGCTCGAGGCTCCGCAGACCCCCTAAGGTTCTCGCGGCGCAGCGGTGCGAGTCGTGGCGCTCAACGAGCCCGAGACGCCGCAACGAGTCACACCGCTGCGCACCCCGGCGCGCGAGCGTTGGATGCCGCTCGGCCCGAACTGGTAAAAACATTCCGCTTCTTGCTCTTCTGCGCTAGCGTGGCCCCGAGGCGGCGGCCTTGATCCCCGCGCAGGGCGCGGACCATGTGGTCGACCCCTCGCGAGGCCGCAGTCCCGGGCCGGGGTGCCTGACATCCCGGCCCGGTCGCCCGCACCGCCAGACGGGGGCCGCGAGTCGCGCCCCGTCCCGGAAGGCCCGTGCTGAAGGACGAGCCCGCAGCGCAGGACGGGCGACCACGGCGAGCGCCCCGTCCCGACGAGGCCGCGCGCTCATGCCGGGCGGCGGTGTCCGCTCAGTCGCGCAGGGGCACGACGATCGCGCGCCCGGTGCGCGGGTGCCGCACGATCTCGACGGGGTGCTGGTACACCTCGCCGATCGTCTCGGCGGTGAGCACCCGCCCGGGTGCTCCGACGGAGTGCAGCCGGCCGCCGGCGAGCAGCGCGACGCGGTCGGCGTAGGCGGCGGCGAGGTTGAGGTCGTGCAGCACGACCACCACGGCGTCGCCGGCGGCGGCGCGCTCGCGGGCGATGCGCAGCACAGCCTCCTGGTGCTTGAGGTCGAGCGCCGCAGTCGGCTCGTCGAGCATGACGATGCCGGTGCACTGCGCGAGCACCCGGGCCAGCGAGGCGCGGGCCCGCTCGCCGCCGGAGAGGGACGGATAGGCCCGCTCGGCGAAGCGCGTCACCTCGGTGCGCGCCATGGCGTCGGCGACGGCCTGCTCGTCCTCGTCCTCGAGGGGGTGCGCCGCCACGGGGCGCGGCCCATCTCGACGATCTCGAGCACGCTGAACGGGAAGGCGACGGCGTTGGACTGCGCGAGCACCGCGCGCTGCCGGGCGAGCACCTGCAGGTGCCAGTCGCCGAGCGGGGTGCCGGCGATCTCGACCGTGCCGCTGGACGCCGCCGCGTCTCCGCTGAGCACGCCGAGCAGAGTCGACTTGCCGGCGCCGTTCGGCCCGATGAGGGCGAGCACCTCGCCGGCGGCGACGTCCAGATCGACGTCCTCGAGAATCCGCTTGCCCTCGATCTCGACGCCGATGCCGCGGGCGCTGACGGCGACCGAGCCGACCGCGATCGGATCGGGCACGAGCAGGCGGCGGTTCATCCCCATCCTCCCGACCGCTTGCGGCTGCGTCGCAGCAGCCAGAAGAAGAACGGCCCGCCGACCAGCGAGGTGAGCATGCCGATGGGCAGGTCGGCGAAGGGCACCGCGGTGCGGGCGATGAGGTCGGCGAGGGTCAGCAGCAGAGCGCCGCCGAGCACGCTGGTGATCAGCAGCGGCCGGTGGGCCGGACCGAGCACCATGCGCATGAGGTGCGGGATCACCAGGCCGACGAAGGCGATGATGCCCGCGAAGGCGACGGCCGCGCCGACGAGCAGCGCGGTGAGCACGATGGCGGCCACCCGCAGCGCCTCGACGTTCACGCCGAGGTGCCGGGCGTTCTTCTCGCCGAGCGTCAGCAGGTCGAGGCGTCGCGAGAGGAAGGCGGCGCCGAGCACCCCGACGGCGACGAAGGGCAGCACGATGAGCACCTGCTGCTGCAGCGATCCGTTGAGGCTGCCGAGCTGCCAGAACACGATCTGCTCGCGCGCGGCGGTGTCGCCGAGGAAGGTGAGCAGGGCGAGCAGCGCCCCGCAGAACGCGTTGAGGGCGATGCCGGTGAGCAGCAGCGTGACCACCTCGGTGCGCCCGCCCGCGCGGCTGAGCGCGTAGACGAGCAGGGTGACGGCCAGGCCCGCGCCGAAGGCGAGCACCGGCACCGTCCACGCGCCGAAGAAGGTGAGGTTGAAGACGATCGCCGAGCAGGCGCCGACGGCCGCACCGCTCGAGACGCCGACGACGCCGGGCTCGGCGAGCGGATTGCCGAAGATCGCCTGCATGAGCAGGCCGGCGACGGCGAGCGCGGCGCCGATCAGCACGGCCATGATGACGCGGGGGAAGCGGATGGTGGTGAGCGCCGCCTCGACGTTAGGCCCCTGAGGGGCGACCCCGATGTCGATGCCGACCTGCTTCAGCAGGGTCGCCAGCACGTCGACCGGGCTCGCGCTGAGCTGGCCCGTGCCCGCGGAGACGAGGGCGGCGACCACGAGGGCGACCAGCAGTGCGGCGGCGAGCAGGCCGGCGCGGCCGCGGCGGGCCCGGGCGGGCGCGGGGATCGACATGGGAGGTGCCTCGGGGTGAGCGGGCCGCGGACGCGGCGGACCTTCTGAGCTTAGCCTCGCCTCACCTCGTCGCGGCCGAACGCTCACGAAGCGGAGCACCGCGAACCCGGCCTCGAGGTGCGGGACGGCCTACCGGCTGTGCTCGATCAGCAGCCGTCAGGGCACCCGCGCCAGCCATTCCCGATCACCGAACTTCGAGACCGCCAGCTGCTCCGCCCGCATCCGCTCGTCCTCGGTGACGGCGCCGTCGACCAGGCCGTGGAGTCCGCGGAAGGTGCCGATCATGGTGTCGAGGATCGCCTCGCGCTCCATGCCCGTCTGGCTCTTGAGCGGGTCGACGCGCTTGGCGGCGCTCGTGGTGCCCTTGTCGCTCATCTTCTCCCGGCCGATGCGCAGCACCTCGGTCATGCGCTGGCCGTCCATGTCGTAGCTCATGGTGACGTGGTGCAGCACGGCGCCGTTGCCGAGGCGCTTCTGCGCGGCGCCGCCGATCTTGCCCTTGGTCGAGGCGATGTCGTTGAGCGGCTGGTAGTAGGCGTCGATGCCGAGCGAGCGCAGCGCGATGATCGCCCACTCGTCGAGGAAGGCGTACGAGTCCTGGAAGCTCATGCCCTGCACGAGGTCGCCCGGTGCGTAGATCGAGTAGGTGATCGCGGTGCCGCGCTCCATGAACATGGCGCCGCCGCCGGTGATGCGGCGCACCACATCCGCTCCGTACTTCGCCGCGTTGTCGAGGTCGACCTCGTTGCGCAGGCTCTGGAAGCTGCCGATGACCACCGCGGAGCGGTCCCACTCCCAGATGCGCAGCGTCGGCTGGCGGCGACCCGCCCCGACCTCCTCGGTGAGCACCTGGTCGAGGGCGAGGTGCATGGCCGGACTCACGGCGGGCTCGCGGATGAGCTGCCACTCGTAATCGCGCCAGGTCGTCGCCCGGTTGAGGGAGCGGCGGATGGCGACGGCCACGGCCTCCGGGCTGAAGCCCAGCAGCACGGCGCCCTCCGGCAGCGCGGCCTTGATCGCCGCGGCGATGGTCGCGGAGTCGGACTCGGCCGGCAGGCCGTTGACCGCGCGGTCGATGGCCTCGAGCGCGTCGTCGGGCTCGAGGAAGAAGTCCCCCGCGAGCCGGAAGTTCGCGATGCGCCCGGCCTCCACGTCGAGGTCGACGACGACCAGCTTGCCTCCGGGCACCTTGTACTCACCGTGCATGCGGCCAGCCTAGGCCGGAGCGGTCAGCCGACGGGCCAGCGCCGCTCGAGCCACGCGAGCAGGTCGCCGACCACCTCGTCGCGGTTCCGCTCGTGGAAGAGCTCGTGCCGCGCCCCGGGGTAGACGTGCACCTCGACGTCGCTCAGACCGGAGCGCTCGCGGTAGGCGCGGGCGAGGCGCTCCACGCTGCGACCGCCGCCGAGCGAGTCGTCGCCGCCGACCTGCAGCAGCATCGGCAGGTCGGCGGTCCAGTCGCGCGAGGGGCGTCCGAGCAGGCGCAGGGCGTCCCGGATGCCGAACAGCTTCGGGATCGCCGCCTCGAAGGTCAGCGGGTCGTCGACGAAGCGCTGCACCGCATCCGGGTCCCGGTTCAGCCATTCGTAGCCGGTGGGACCGCCGCGGAAGGGCCTGTTGAGGTCGCCGCCGTTCATCCATCCCGGCATGCGGTAGGCGCTGCCGGTCAGGATCGCGCCGCAGTAGTCCGCGGCGTGCCGGTCGAGGAGGATCTGCGCCATCAGCGAGCCCCAGCTGTGCCCCAGCAGCACGACCGGCAGGCCCGGATGCGCGGCCTTCGCCACCACCGTGAACGCGCGGATGCCCTCGGTCGCCGCCCGCTGACCGCCCGGTCCGAGGCGGCCGAGCAGTGCGTGGTCGCCGGCGTGCTGCTCGAGCCCGGTGCGCCCGTGCCCGCGGTGGTCGTCCACGTAGACGGCCGCGCCACCGGCGGCGAGGCGCTCGGCGAGCGCGCTGTACCGCAGCCCGTGCTCGCCGACGCCGTGGGCGATCTGCACGACCAGCCGCGGATGCGCCGGCACCCAGCGCGAGTAGTGGATGGTCACGCCGTGGCCGTCGCGGAAGGTCGCGTCCTCGCGGATCATGTGGTTCATCGTAGGTGCGGCAAGCAGCCGGCCCGGGGTGCGGCGGGCGGGCCGAGGTGCGGCGGGCGGGCAGGGGTGCGGCGGGCGGGCAGGCCGGGGTGCGGCGGGCGGGCAGGCCGGGGCCGAGAGGTTCGGCCGGCGGATGCGGACGGTCGCGACTCGGCGGTCGGTCAGTCGGTCCATCCATCCGTCTGTGCGTCCGCCCGTCGCGGCGCAGTATCCGAGCGACAAGGCGGTACCCCTCGCCGTACTGCACTGTCGTCCGTGTACTGCTTTGCGAGGGGATGCCGCAGCGCGGCCGCAGAGCGGGCGCAGCGCGGGCGGAGGCAGGGGCGCGGGCGGAGCGCGGGCGGAGGCAGGGCGCGGGCGGAGCGCGGGCGGAGGCAGGGCGCGGGCGGAGCGCCGGCGCGGCGGACGCGGCACGGCGCGACCCTGCATCCGCCCGGACCATGAGCGCGGTTAATGAGCTACGCTAACGATCATGGGCATGGACGCGGAGCAGGAAGAGCAGCTGCGCATCCTCCTCCAGCGGGTCTCCCGGCGCATCAGGGTCGAGCGGGGTGCGAACGTCAGCGACAGCCACCTCGGGGTGCTCGGCTGGCTGCACCGCGAGGGGCCCACGACCCCCGGTGAGCTCGCAGTGCGCGAGCGGGTGAGCCCGCCCTCGATGAACCGCACCCTCAACGCCCTCGCCGATGCCGGCCGTGCGCGCCGCGACCCCTCCCCCGACGACGCCCGCAAGGTGATCGTCTCGATCACCGCGGAGGGCGAGGCGCTCATCGCCGAGACGAAGCGGCTGCGCTCGGCCTGGTTCCACGATCGGCTGGCCGAGCTCGAGCCCGCCGAGCGCGATGCGCTGGAGGAGGTGCTGCCGGTCCTGCGCCGTCTGGCCGACGCGTGAGCGCGATGTTCCGGTCGTTGCGCGGGGTCAACTACCGGCTCTGGTTCGCGGGCGCGCTGATCAGCAACATCGGCGCGTGGATGCAGCGCACCGCCCAGGATTGGATCGTGCTCACCGAGCTGACCGACCACGACGCCACCGCGGTCGGCATCACCATGGCGCTGCAGTTCGGGCCGGCGCTGCTGCTCGGACCCTTCGCCGGCGTGCTCGTCGACCGGTACGCGGGCCGCCGCGTGCTCGCCATCACGCAGGCGCTGCAGGGCGTGCTCGGCCTGGCGCTCGGCGCCCTCGTGCTCACCGGCACCGCCCAGCTCTGGATGGTCTACGCCTTCGCCCTCGCGCTCGGCACCGTCACGGCGCTCGACGCCCCGGCGCGGCAGACCTTCGTCTCGGAGCTCGTCAGCACCCGCGACCTGCCCAACGCGGTGGCGCTGAACTCCGCCTCCTTCAACGGCGCGCGCCTCATCGGCCCCGCGGTGGCGGGCGTGCTCACGGCGGTCATCGGCGCCGGATGGGTGTTCCTCATCAACGGCGTCTCGTTCATCGCGGTGCTCGGGGCGCTCTGGGCGCTGCGGGTCGGCGAGCTGCATCCGACCGAGAAGGCGCCCCGCGGCAAGGGCCAGCTGCGGGCGGGCTTCGGCTACCTCGGCTCGCGCCGCGACGTGCTGGCGATCATGGTCGTGGTCGCGCTGGTCGGCGCCTTCACGATGAACTTCCCCATCTTCACCTCGACCATGGCCGCCGAGGTCTTCGGCCACGGCGCGAGCGAGTTTGGCCTGCTGTCCTCGATCGTGGCGGTCGGCTCGCTCACCGGCGCGCTGCTCGCGGCCCGGCGCGACCGCGCGCGGCTGCGCACGGTGCTCGGCGCGGCCGCAGCCCTCGGGGGCTCGGTGGCCCTGGCGAGCGCCATGCCCACCTTCTGGAGCTACGCCGCGGCGCTCGTGCCCGTCGGCTTCTTCACCCTCACCCTGCTCACCACCGCCAACACCTACGTGCAGACGACCACGCCGCCGAGCCTGCGCGGCCGCGTGATGGCGATCTACATGACGATCCTCATGGGCGCGACGCCGATCGGCGCGCCCCTCATCGGCCTCGTCGCCGACTGGCTCGGGCCGCGGTCCGCGATGCTCGTCGGCGGCACGGCGGCGCTGCTCGGTGCCGCCGTGGGCCTGGCCTGGCTCTGGCGCGGCGAGGGCTGGTGGCTCGGCTACGACCCCGCGACCCGCTGGCGGCTCACCGTGCGCAGCCACGAGCCCGCGGATGCCCGCGACGTCGCCACCAGCGAGATCGACGTGGTCGAGCAGGCCGCCACCCGCGGCTGAGCGGACCAGCGGATGCGCGGGGCGCGGGTCGGTTCGTCCGGCCCCGCGACTCGGCTGGCCCCGTCCCGCGACTTGGCCGACCCGACCCCGCGACTCAGCCGACTCGACCCCGCGACTCAGCACCGAGACGACAAGTCAGCAGCGCGGAACGCCCCGACTTGTCGCCACGGCACTGACAAGCCGCGCTCGGCGACAGCGGATGCGCGGCACACCCGCACGCGCGCCTCCACCCCGCGACTCAGCACCGGGACGACAAGGCAGCAGCGCGGAAGGCACCGACTTGTCGCCACGGCACTGACAAGCCGCGCACAGCGGTAGCCGTGCGCGAGGAGCTGCCGCGCAACGCCGAGCCGCGCGGGGCCCTGCCGCGCGCAGCGACAGCCGCGCGCGGACCTGCCGCGCGCAACGCCGAGCCGCGCGCGGCGGAGCGCTCCGAGCGCCCGCCGGGCGCGGCTCAGACCGACGTCGGCTGCCGCAGCCCTTGCACGGCGTCGGCGACCGTGTCGGCGGCGTCGCGCACGACGCGCATCCGCTCGGTCAGATCGCCGGCGGGGCCGGCCCCGAGCTCGACCGCGAAGCGCGCGCGGTCGAGCGCCTCTCGGGCCAGGCCGTCGTCGCCGAGGGGGCCGAGGTCGGCCAGGCACTGCTCCGCGCGGCGCAGGGCGAAGAGCACCGAGCGCGGGAAGGTCGGCTCGGCGAGCAGCAGCGCGGCGGCGCGCTGCGCGGTCGGCGCGTGGCCGATGGTGCGCAGGGCGGCCTCGGAGGCGCCGCAGGAGCGCAGCACCGTGGACCACGGCTCCACCCGCTGCCGCGCGGCGAGCAGCCCCGCCGTGCGCTCGGCGCGCTCGATCGAGCGCCCCAGCGTGAAGGCGCTCCAGGAGCCGTCCCGGCTGGCCCCGCCCTCGACGGTGCCCACGGCGAGCGCCGCGCGCTCGCGCACCCAGGCCAGGAACTCGTGCGCCCGTTCGGCGGCGACCTTGCGCGGCATGCGGGCGCGGGTGGTGTTGAGGCACTCCCAGAGCTCGGCGGGCACGCTGTCGCGCGCGTGCCGGGCGTGCTCCCGGGCGGTCCCGACGGCGAAGGCGATGGAGCGCGGCTCGGCGCGACCCACGGCCAGCAGGGTCATCAGGTCGCCGCGCGCGAGCTCGACGCCGGGCGGGGCGGCGATCCCGAGGGCGTCGAGCGCCGCCGTGCAGGCCGCGTGCTCGTCGAGCCACGGGTCGTCGACCATCCGCTGCAGGTGCGCGTCGAGCACCCGCGCGGTCGCGTCGGCGCGCTCGACGCAGCGGCCGATCGCGAAGAGGTCGACGAGGGCGCCGGCCGGGATCCCGACGGTGGTGGCGGCGGAGTCGCCGCCCTCGTCGTACCGGCCCATGCAGCCGAGGCTACGGAGCGGGTGTTGCCCGGATGTTTCGCGCCCGCGCCGAGGCGGTTACAGCGTGCGCGCGAACGGGTCGAAGTCCGCGGCGACCGCGGCCGGGGTCTCGACGCGGCTGGCGACGTCGATGAAGGCCCGCGCCTCGACGGCCTCGGCGACGCTCTCGAGCACATCGAGCACGTGGTACCCGAGCTCACCCGTGGCGAGGTGCTCGCGGCCCTCGGCGATGGCGCGCGCCATGTCGAGCGCGCCGAGGCCGCGACCGGTCTCGGCACCGACGACCGGCACGAGCTCGGGCTGCTGCGCGGCGATGCCCGCGCGGTCCGCGGCGGGCCGGTAGAGCTGGATCGCCCCGGTGAAGTAGTTGGGGTCGGGCAGCACGAGCGTGCCCTCGGTGCCGTGCACCTCGAAGACGCCGTGCCGGAATATCGCGGTGTCGAAGCTCAGCAGGCTCTGCGCCTGCTGGCCCGCGGCGAACTCGGTGAGCACGGAGAGGTGCGTCGGCACCTCGACCGGGAAGGCCTCGCCCGCGCGCGGCCCGACCTGCACGCTGCGCTCGGTCGCCGCGCGGCCGCCGAGCGCCGCCACCCCGGAGACGGAGCCGAAGAGGTGCACCAGGCCGGCGAAGTAGTACGGGCCCATGTCGAACAGGGGCCCGCCGCCGCGGGCGAAGAGGAAGTCGGGGTTGGGGTGGATGACGTCCGGCCCCTGCCACTGGAAGCCGGTCGCGGCCGCGTAGGGCGTGCCGATGAGACCCTCCGCGATGGCGCGCTTGGCCGTCTGGAAGCCTGGGCCGAGCACGGTGTCGGGGGCGCATCCGACCCGGCGTCCTGCCGCCTCGGCGGCGTCGAGGATGCGGCGGCCGGCCGCTCGGTCGACGGCGAGCGGCTTCTCGGTCCAGACGTGCTTGCCGGCCTGCAGCGCGGCGACGGAGACCTGCTCGTGCGCGGCGGGGATCGTGAGGTTGATGACGATGTCCACGTCGGGGTGGCCGAGCACCGCGTCGACGTCGCCGCCCTGCGCGACGCCCCACTTCTCGGCCTGCGCCGTCGCGCGGTCGACGTCGAGGTCGCCGACGACGTGCACGGTGACGTCGGGATAGACGGTGAGGTTCGTCAGGTACTGCTCGCTGATCATCCCCGCGCCGATGATGCCGATGCCCGTGGTGCCGCTCATGGCCGTCCCTCTCCGTCGAAAGCCGCCGTGCGGCGATGCAGCAGCACGCTAGCACGCGAATCCTCCAGGTGGAGGTTTCGTCGACGACCAGTAGCGTTGCAGCATGCCGACGACGACAGACCTCCTGACCGACGCGACCCCCGAGCTGCTCTGGACGGGCGCCGAGTGGACGGAGGGCCCGCTCTGGCTGCCGGAGGAGCGCGTCGTGCGCTTCAGCGACATCCCGAACAACCGCATCATGGCGTGGGATGCGGTCACCGGCGAGACGCGCGTGCACCGCGACGGGGTCGAGTTCACCAACGGCCGCACGCTCGGACTCGACGGACGCGTCGTGCAGGCCAGCCACGGCCGCCGCGCGGTCGAGTCGGAGGACGCGACGGGCGTCGTCCGCGTGCTCACCGAGGCCTGGTCGGGCGGCCGCTACAACTCCCCCAACGACGTCGTCGTCGCCTCCGACGGCGCGGTCTGGTTCACCGACCCGCCCTACGGCATCCAGGCGAGCGGCCGGGAGGGCTACCCAGGCGAGCAGGAGTACGGCGGATGCTTCGTGTTCCGCCTCGACCCGGCCACCGGCGAGGCGACGCCCGTGATCACGGAGCTGGCGCATCCGAACGGCCTCGCCTTCTCGCCCGACGAGTCGCTGCTCTACGTGACCGACAGCGACCCCTCCTCGGCGTTCGGTGTCTTCGTGCTCGACATCGCCGCCGGCACCACGCGCCGCTTCGCCACCGCCACCGGCACGACCGACGGCATCCGCGTCGACGTCGAGGGACGCATCTGGACCACGAGCGGCCCCGCGATCCAGGTCTACACGCCCGAGGGCGAGCTGCTGCAGCAGATCGACATGCCCGAGACGACCAGCAACCTCTGCTTCGGCGGCGACGACGGCACCGAGCTCTTCACCACGAGCGACAGCAGCCTCTACCGCCTGCGCACCACGACCACGGCGGCGCCGCGGCCGTGAGCATCCGCTACGTGGCGATCGGCGACTCCTTCACCGAGGGCGTGGGCGACGAGCTGCCCGACGGCATCGTGCGCGGCTGGGCCGACCTGGCCGCGCAGGGTTGGGCGGATGCGCTGGGCGAGCCGATCGAGTACGCCAACCTGGCGATCCGCGGAAGGCTCGTGCAGCCGATCATCGACGAGCAGCTCGAGCCGGCGCTCGCGCTGAACCCGACGCACCTCTCGTTCAACGGCGGCGGCAACGACATGTTGCGCCCGCGCACCGCCATCCCCTCCATCGTCGACGCCTTCGAGCGCGTGCTGCGACGCTGCGACGAGCAGGGCGTGCAGCTGATCCTGCTCTCCGGCGCGAACCCGACCGCCGGGCTGCCGCTCGGTGGGCTCGTGCAGCGCCGCGGCGACGAGCTGTCGGCGGAGGTCGAGGCGCGCATCGCGAGCCGCGACGACGTGATCACCGCCCTCAACTGGCCCGACCGCGAGCTCGCCACGGGCGACTTCTGGGCGCCCGACCGCCTGCACATGAACGCCCGCGGGCACCACCGGGTCGCGGCCCGGGTGCTGCAGTCGCTCGGCCACGAGGCCCCCGCCGACTGGTGGTCGCTGCCGGTGACGGGCGAGCGGATGCGCCAGCGCGGCGCCGCCTACTACCGCGAGCACGTGGGCCCCTGGCTGCAGCGCCGGCTCACCGGCCGCTCCTCCGGCGACGGGCGCCTGCCGAAGTTCGGCGACTGGGTGGCCGTGACGCCCGGCGGCGGGGCCTGACGCTCGGGTACTCTGCATCCCGTGTCCGTCGAATCGCTGTTCGCCTCGTCGCCCGCACCCGTGCGGCGCGGCCTGCGCGACGACGTCTACGACCGCGTGCTCGAGCTGCTGCTGAGCGGCGCGCTGCCGCCCGGTGCCCGCCTCGGCATCGACCGCATCGCCTCCGACCTGGAGGTCTCGCCGACGCCGGTGCGCGAGGCGCTGGCGCTGCTGGAGCGCACCGGGCTCATCACCCGCGAGCTCAGCAAGGGCTACCGCGTGGCCCAGCCGCTCTCGATCGAGCAGATCAACGAGCTCTTCGACGCCCGCCTCATCCTCGAGGCCGGCGCGATGGAACTGGCCGAGCGGGCCCCCGAGGGCCTGCACGCCGCGCTGCTCGAGGCGCACGCCGCGCACGAGCTGGCCGCGCAGCAGCTGCTCGAGGTCGAGGACACGATGCCGGTGGCGGTGGTGCAGGCGTACTTCGCCGCCGACGTGCGCTTCCACGACGTCGTGCGGGAGTTCGCGCGCAACCACTTCGTCAGCGAGATGTCGGTGTCGCTCTCGACCCACCTGCACCTCATGCGGCAGACGCTGCGCAACGGCCGCTCGGATGTGGAGTTCGCGCTGGTCGAGCACCGCGCCATCCTCGACGCGGTCGGCTCGGGCGTGCCCGGCGCCGGCGTGGCCGCGATGCGCGAGCACATCACGAACGTGCGCGGCCGCGCCCGCGCGGAGGCGGACTGACCAGCGCCGCATCCGCTCGGCGTCTCAGCACCGAAGCGACGACTCAGCACCGGCGTCGACGCTGAGTCGTCGCTTCGGTGCTGAGTCGTCCGCCACGACGCCCGGGCCCGAGCGGCCCCGCGCGCTCAGGCCGGCCAGCGCTCCGCGAGCGACGGCCGCTCGAGCACCCCGGGGTCGAGCCGGTAGCGCGTCACCGCGTTGCCCGCGAACATCGCATGCTGCTCGTGCTCGGCGAAGCCCTCCGTGATCTCGAGGAACCCGCCCATGATCTCGGCGTAGCCGCCCGCGAGCCCATCGACCGGGAAGTTGCTCGCGAACATCACCCGTTCCACACCGAACACCTCGATCGCCGTCTCGACGATGCGGCGGTTGTTCCCGGCCGTCCAGGGAACGCCCTGCAGGCCGATGCCCGACACCTTCAGGTGCACGTGCTCCAGCCGGGCGATCGAGCGGATGGCGGCCTCCCATCCGCTCAGCCCCTCCTCGCTGCGATCGGAGGGCAGCGCCGTGTGGTTGATCGTCACGGGCAGGCCGGGGTGGCGCTCCGCCAGCGCCTCGGCGCGGTCGAGGTGCCACCAGGCGGTCTGCAGCTCGAAGTCGAGGCCGTACCGCTCGAGCATCGCGTAACCGCGCTGCCAGGCGGGGTCGTCGAGCTTCGTGCGATGAGCGGATGCGACGGATGCGCTGGCCGCCTGACCCGGCTTGTTCCGCACCGCGCGCACGATCCGCCGCTCGGTGAAGGCGGCGAGCACCGCCTCCACGCCCGGGTCGTCGAGCACGGCGTGGCCGACGGCAGCATCCGGCAGTCCGAAGCGCTCCTGCACCGAGCGGATGTGGTCCATCTCGCCGACCGGGTCGTCCAGGTCCCACTCCGTCTCCATCGTCACCGTGGAGACCACCCGCAGGCCCTCGGTGTCGCGGGCCATGTCGGGCGGCAGGTAGTCGCGCTTGATCGACTCGTACGGCCCGTAGCGGAAGCCGATGTCGACGCCCGGCAGCAGCCAGGGGTTGCGCCCCAGCGACGGCTCCCAGAAGTGGTGGTGCGCGTCGACGATCGGTCCGGCGTAGCGGGGCATCAGGCGTCCTTGCGCGTCGCCATCGGCTTGTTGAAGTCGATGAGCATGGAGCCGAGCAGGTAGACCAGGGCGCAGACGCCCAGGAACACGAAGGCCCCTCCGAAGCCGCCGCCCGAAGCCGCGATCGCGAAACCCATGACGATCGGGGCGAGCGAGCCGCCGCCGGAGGAGGCGATGTTCATGACGCCGCCGACGGTGCCGACCTGCTGCTTGGGCGCGAGCCAGGCCGGGATGGCCCAGTACAGGCCGCCGAAGTTGATGAAGAACACGGCGACGGAGAGGGCGGCGAGCGCCTGGAAGCCGTCAGTGAGGCCGGGGATCGTGAAGATCGCGACCGCGGCGCCGAGGCCTGAGATGCCGAAGATCGAGCGCATCACGAGGTTGTAGCGGTCGCGTCCGGCGCGGAGGCGGTCGACGGTGAAGCCGGCGGTCAGCTGGCCCAGCACGCCGCATCCGTACACCAGGAAGGTGCCCCAGCCGAGGCTGGCGAGATCGAAGCCGAGCGCCTGGTTGAGGTAGCTCGGGGTCCAGGAGATGATGCCCCACCACACGGTGGCCCAGCCGAGGCGGCCGAACATCATGCCCCAGAAGGAGCGGGAGCGCGCGTAGTCGGCGAGCTTCGGCAGCTTGTCCTTAACGATCGCGACGGCGCTCGTGGAGGGGTCGGGCTGCTCGATGTGCTCGAGCTCCTTCGCACTGACGCGCGGGTGCTGGCGAGGGGTGTCGCGCAGGAACAGCACGTAGATCACGGCCACGACGATCGTGATGAGGCCGGTGATGAAGAAGGCCCAGCGCCAGCCGCCGGTGACGGCGATGATCCAGGTGACGAGCAGGCCGCCGACGGCGGAGCCGAAGGGGCCGGCCGCGTCGACGAAGGTGGCACCGCGAGCGCGCTCCTTGGCGGGCAGCCAAGCCGAGTTGAGCTTGGCGCCGGCCGGCGAGATGGGCGCCTCGGTGATGCCGAGCGCGAGGCGCTGGCCAAGCAGGAAGGCGCCGCTGCCGGCGAAACCGCCCATGAACTGCGCACCGCCCCAGAGCACCGCCGCCCAGCCGACGACCTTGCGCGGGCCGAACTTGTCGAGCAGCCAGCCGCCGGGGATCTGGAAGAGCAGGTAGGTCCAGAAGAAGGAGCCGAGGATGACGCCCTGCATGACCGGGTCGATGTGGAACTCCTCCGTGATGAACGGGAGGGCCACGGAGAGGGTCGCGCGGTCGATGTAGTTGAGCAGGACGAGCAGCCACAGGATGGTGAAGACCTGGAAGCGCACCCAGGAGCGCGCTCGGGGCGCGCGCTTCCCGGCGGACGCCTGCGGGGTGGGGGTCGACGTTGACACGGGGTTCCTTCCGGAGGATCGGCGTGCGGACCCTCGTGGTCCACGATGACTTCGCCGGGCGACGCGCGAGCGGATGGGGGAGCCCACTCGACCGCGTCTCCTATTTCATATATGATCTACCCATCGACGGCGTTGTCAAGCCGTCGTCCACGCTGACGATCACGACGGAGTGCCCATGGCGCATGCATTCACCGCCGACGACTGGCCCATCGCGGCCTGCATCCACGGCTTCCCCACCGCGACCCGCGACGGCATCCCCGCAGCCGACGCCCCGGCAGAGTTCTGGGCGAAGCAGTTCCGCCACCTCACGGCTGAGGGCTTCCGCCACGTGGAGCTCGCCGACGGATGGATCAAGCCCGCGCTGCTCTCGGCCGAGCGCCGCACCGAGCTGCTCGAGACGGTCGCGGCGGCGGGCCTCGCCGTACCGGCCGTGCACATCGCCCGCGCCAGTGTCATCGACCCGGTCGACGGCGAGGCGAATCTGGCGTACCACCATGCCTCCGTCGACGCGGTCGCCGAGCTCGGCGCCGGCGTCTACTCCACCGGCCTGCACCGCCCGTTCACCGACGGCCAGCGCGCCGCGCTCTGGTTCTGGGCCGCCCAGGGACCGGTCGACCCGAACGACGACCGCGAGACCTGGGACCTGGCGGTCGCCCGCCTGCGGGAGATCGCACGGCACGCGGCCGACCGCGGCCTGACGATGGCGCTCGAGCTCTACGAGGACACGTACCTCGGCAACGCCGACAACGCAATGCGCCTCGTCGAGGCCATCGGCATGGACCACGTGGGCCTGAATCCCGACGTGGGCAACCTCATCCGCCTGCAGCGACCGGTGGAGGACTGGCGCGAGGCGTACGCGAAGACGCTGCCCCACGCCAACTACTGGCACCTCAAGAACTACACGCGCGACGAGGATGGTGCGGGCAACTTCCTCACCTCGGTGCCGTCGACCATGCGCGACGGGCTCATCAACTACCGCCAGGTGATCGAGCTCGCCCTCGAGGTCGGGTACTCGGGCGTGTTCACCATGGAGCAGTACGGCGGCGACTCGATCGGCGTCTGCGGCGAGAACGCCCGCTACACCCGGGGTGTGCTGAGCACCCTCATCGACTGAAGCGACCGAAGCAAGGAACCGGAGAACCGCATGACCACCGCACTGAAGCCCCGTCTCGCGCTCACCCTCGGCGACCCCGCCGGCATCGGCGGCGAGCTCGTCGCCCGGCAGCTGGCTGACCCTGCCTCCAACGAGCTGGCCGAGATCTTCCTCATCTCCGACGAGGCCGAGCTCGCGCAGGCCCAGCAGGACGCCGGCGTCGAGTTCGCCTGGAGCCGCACCCCCGGCGAGGGCGTGCCCGTGCTCGTCGACAACGCCGCCGCCCGCCCGGAGCAGCCCTTCGAGCGCCGCAAGGCCACCGAGGCCGGCGGCACATGGGCCATGGCGAACCTGCGCAAGGCGCTCGAGCTGGCCAAGGCCGGCGAGGTCGACGCGATCGTCTTCGCGCCGCTCAACAAGAGCTCGCTGCACCTGGCCGGCATGACCGAGAACGACGAGATGCACTGGTTCGAGACCGTGCTCGCCGACGGCAGCACCGCCACCGAGCTCAACGTGCTGCCCGAGCTGGTGACCGCCCGCGTCACCTCGCACGTCTCGCTCGCCGAGGTCTCGCAGAACATCACCTTCGACCTGGTCGTCGAGCGCGGCCTGCTGCTCGAGGAGGTGCTCAAGGGCCGAGGTGTCGAGGCCCCGCGCATCGGCGTCTGCGCCCTCAACCCGCACGCGGGCGAGAGCGGCAAGTTCGGCCGCGAGGAGATCGACATCATCGCCCCCGCGGTCGAGGAGCTCGCGAAGCGCGGCGTCGACGTGGCGGGCCCGTTCCCGAGCGACACGATCTTCCTGCACGCCCGCGACGGCAAGTTCGACGGCATCCTGACGATGTACCACGACCAGGGCCAGATCGCGGTCAAGCTGCTCGGCTTCGATCGCGGCGTCACCATGGCCGGCGGCCTCGGCGTGCCGGCGACCACCCCGGCGCACGGCACCGCCTTCGACCTCGTCGGCGAGCGCAAGGCCGGGCTCGGCGCGTACGAGAACGCCTTCCGCACGGCGGCGGGCGTGGGGGCTCGACGCCGCAACGGCTAAGCTCCCTCGAGGCCGCGCCGGATGCATCCCGGCGCGGCCTCGTCGTTGTGCGGGGTGCCGGGACGGGGTCCCGCGGCGCCCGCTGAGCGCGGACGCGGACGCAGCGGGACCCCGTCCCGGCCGAGCTGCTCTCGTCAGGCGCGGGCGGCGTACTGCGAGCGGATGCGCGGCTGCGGATCCGCCGGCAGCGTCGCCGCACTCGGCACCGGCCACGCCTGCCGCTCGCCGGTGAGCGCCCAGGCGGCCTGCTGGGCGGCGCCGGCGGCGACGTACTCCCCGGCTCGGGCACCTCGACGGGCGCGTCGAAGAGCTGCGCGGCGACGGCGCGCACCGCGGGGTTCTGCGCGGCGCCGCCGATGAGCAGCACCCGGTCGGCGCGGGCGCCGGTGGCGCGGATCGCGTCGAGCCCGTCCGCGAGCCCGCAGAGCATGCCCTCGATGGCGGCGCGCGCCAGGTTCGGGCGTGTGGTGGCCCCGAGGGTCATGCCGAAGAGCGTCGCGGTCGCACCCGGGAGGTTCGGGGTGCGCTCGCCCTCGAAGTACGGCTGCAGCACCAGGCCGCCGGCGCCGGGCTCCGCCTGCAGCGCCAGCGCGCCCAGCTCGTCGTGGTCGACGCCGAGCAGCCCGGCGACGCCGTCGAGCACCCGAGCGGCATTGAGCGTGCAGACCAGCGGCAGGTGGTGGCCGGCGGCGTCCGCGAAGCCGGCGACGATGCCGCTCGCATCCGCTGTGGGATGCTCGGCGACCGCGAAGATCGTGCCGCTCGTGCCGAGCGAGACGACCACGTCGCCCGCGTGCGCATCCAGGCCGAGCGCCGCGGCGGCGTTGTCGCCCGCGCCCGCGCCGACCACGATGCCGGCGGGCACGGGGCCCGATGCGGCGGTGACGCCCATCCGCTCGTCCGCTCGCAGCACGCGGGGCAGGATCGCGTCGTGGCCGAGCGCGGCGACGAGCAGCTCGCGGTCGTAGTCGCCGGTGGCCGGCGACCAGTAGCCGGTGCCGGAGGCGTCGGAGCGGTCGGTCGCCAGCGCGTTCAGGTCGGGGTCGTCGGGGCCGAAGCCGCGCAGGCGCCAGCTGAGCCAGTCGTGCGGCAGCGCCACGGCGGCGACCCGGGCGGCGCGCTCGGGCTCGGCGTCGCGCAGCCAGCGCAGCTTCGTGATCGTGAAGGAACCGAGCGGCACGCTGCCGCTGCGCGCCGCGAGCTCGGCGGCGCCGAACTCGTCGACCAGCGCGGCGGCGGCGGACGCGGATCGGTTGTCGTTCCAGAGCAGCGCGTCGCGGATCACCCTCCTCGGCGTCGAGCGCGACGAGGCCGTGCTGCTGGCCGCCGATGGAGATCGCCGCGACGTCGTCCAGCCCTCCCGCGTCGTCGACGGCCGCGAGCAGCGCCTCCCACCAGCGCTCGGGGTCGACCTCGGTGCCCTCGGGATGCGGCGCCCGCCCACTGCGCACGAGCCGCCCGGTCGCGAGATCGCGCACGACGATCTTGCAGCTCTGGGTCGATGAGTCGACCCCCGCGATCAGCGTCGTCGCCATCCGTCCAGTCTGGCGTACGGGAGGGCCGCCGGTCCGGGCGCCCGCGCGGCGGGTCGGCCGTTCATCCGCTGCGCCCGGCGGCTTCGCAGCATCGCCGTCATCCTCGGCCTGTTCAGCGGCGGCCTGCTCGCCATCGCGTACTTCGCGGCGATGTTCTTCGCCCCGCGCGTACGGACTGTCGCCGACTACCGTCAAGCGCTCGACACGGGGCGGCGAACCAAACGGCAGTGACCGACGCCCACCGCGCTGGAATCGGCCGTGAGCCCGCTCCCTGGATGCTCGTCGCGATCATCACGGCCGGCGTCGCCGCCGTGGTCGGCATCGTGCTCGGTGTCCTGCTCGGCGCCTCCCCGCATCCGCGGCACGTCTTCGCCTTCTCCGGCAGTGCCTACGGGTCCGTGGTGGGTGCGGTGCTGCGCTCGGCGCGCGCAGGGAACGCCGCGGTTGGGGCTGTCGACGACGATGGCGCCACCTGAGCGCAGCACCGGATCGCTCCGCCCGCTGCTGCAAATCAGGAGCGGATGCACGACACGCCGGCGCGGAGCACGCCGGTCCCGGCGTGTCGGTTCCCGGCTCCTGAACTCCAGCGCCGAGACGCGATGAGCCGGGCCCGATGCGCGGGCGCGCACCGGGCGGCAGGCCGTCGGCAGGCCGGGCCCACCCCTATGGCCGCGCCCCCGCCCACCGCTCGAGCTTGAGGAAGAAGTCCTCGAACATCAGCCGGGTGTCGACCCGCGTATAGACGCGGATGTCGCGGGCCCCCTCCGGCACCGGCCCGTACTCGCCCTCGTCGGTGATCGAGGGGGCCGCGCGCACCTCCCAGGCGCTCGAGGCCGCATCCGGCTCGAACGTCGTGGTCAGCGCCGTGGCGAGCACCAGCGGGCTGTCGCCCAGGCAGTACGTCTCGCCGCCCAGGAAGCCGTGCGTCGCGAGCGTCTCGCCGAGCGCGTCGATGGCGGTGGCGAGGCGGTGGCCCAGCTCGCCGTGCGGGCGCACGCGCACGTCGAGCTCGACGAGCGAGACGAGCGCCTGGCGGTAGGCGTCACGCGGGAACTGGTGCAGCGCCATGGTCGAGGCGAACACCGCCTGCGCGGCGGGGATGTCGATGCGCAGGTTGTACTCGCTGCCGTCGATGCCCGGGGGCTTCGGGCGGCCGGGGTACTCCGGCCCGCCGATCCACACGACCGTCAGGCGCTCGGCGATCGCGGGCTCGAGCAGCAGCGCGCTGGCGATCTCCGTGAGCCCGCCGCCGACGGCCACGAACAGGGGCAGCTCGGTGTCGTCGCGCAGCGCCTCGGCGATGATCGCGCGCGCCGCGGGCGAGTCGACGGGGGTGGCCGCATCCGTCAGGCCGACGTTGCTGCCCTGCACGACGGGCACCGACGAGCCCATGAGGTCGAGCAGGCCCCGCGCGACGCGCACCGCGTTCTCGGCCTGCTGCTCGCTCGGGTCGAAGTGGTCGCCGGGCCGGAGGTGCGAGCCGATCACGAACGGGATCTCGACGGACGGCGACAGCACGTGGTGCGCCAGCTGGTACAGGTCGTCGGGATCGCCGGAGAAGTCGTTGTCGACGATCACGCGGATGCGGGGGCGGACGGTGGCGAGGGTCATGCCCCATCCTCGCCGATGGCGCGCAGCGCGGCGTCGACGTCGTCGAGCATCGCGGGCGGGGCGAACATGAGCGACTGCGACACGGTGCGGCGCTCCGCCCAGACGGTCCCGCGGCGCACCGCATCCGCTCGATCCGGGTCGTGCCGCGCAACGGCGTCGAGCAGCGCGCGGTAGGCGCGCGGGTCGTCGATGACGCTCGCGGTCGACGAGTCGAGGCCGTACGGTCCTCGCGGTGCCTCCGCCCGCGGGGCCGGCGCGCGCCACTCGTGCGCGCCCGAGCCGACCTCGACCGGCTCCGCGCCGTCGAGCAGCACCTCGGCGGTGGTGTTCGCCGGCACCAGCGCGGTCACCACGATCTCGTCGCCCTCCCGACGCCACGCGACCTCGGCGAGGCCGTACGGCGTGCGGTGACGAGCGGATGCGCGCTCCAGCGCCTCGAGCGGACGCGGCGCCACGCGGATGCGCCGGTACCCGGGCGCCGCGGGGGCGAGGCCGGCGACGTGCCGGTGCAGCGAGTCGGCCACCGCGCCGAGTGCGTAGTGGTTGAAGCTCGTCATCTCGCCGGGGTTCACCGAGCCGTCCTCGAGCAGGCTGTCCCAGCGCTCCCAGACGGTGGTGGCGCCCTGTGTGATCGGGTACAGCCACGAGGGGTTCTCGGTCTGCAGCAGCAGGCGCTCCGCGGCCGCGCGGTGCCCGTGCTCGATGAGCGCGTCGACGACCAGCGGGGTGCCGACGAAGCCGGTGGCGATGCGGTAGCCGCGGCGGCGGACGAGGTCGGCCAGGCGGTCCGCGAGCCGCTGGCGCAGCTGCGGGTCCTGCGCGAGGTCGAAGCCGAGCGCGAGCGCGTAGGCGGTCGGCGCATCCGACATCATCCGCCCGTTCGCGGTGACGTAACTGGCCAGGAAGGTCTCGCGCGCGAACTCGGCCTGCCCGCCGTACCGGGTCGCATCGTCGCTGTTCCCGAGCAGCGCCGCGGTGTCGGCGACGATGCGCAGCGAACGGGCCAGGTAACCGCTCGCCACGATGTCGCCGTCGACCTTCGCCGCGCCGGGCTTGTCCGGCGGGGCGTCGGGGTCGAGCCAGTCGCCCAGCTGCATCTCCCCGGCCCAGAGCCCGGAGCCACCGGAGCGTTCGAGCTCGTAGTCGGCCCACGCCCGCATGCTCGGGTACTGGTCGCGCAGCACGCCCAGGTCGCCGCGACGCTGCCAGAGCGTCCACGGCACGATGGTGGTCGCGTCCCCCCACGCTGCGACCGAGCCGCCCCCGGCGAAGCCGGAGAGCACCGCGGGGATCACCATGGGCACCGAGCCGTCGTCGCCCTGCTCGTGCGCGAGGTCGCGCAACCAGGAGCGGAGGAAGCCGTCGGCGTCGCCGAGGAAGGTCGCCGTCGGCGCGAAGACCTGGATGTCGCCGGTCCAGCCGAGGCGCTCGTCGCGCTGGGGGCAGTCCGTCGGGATCGACAGGAAGTTGCCGCGCATGCCCCAGAACACGTTCTCGTGCAGCTGGTCGAGCATCGCGTGCGACGACTCGAACCAGCCGGTGCGCTCGAGGTCGCTGGCGACCACGACCGCGGTGACCTCGAGCTCGATCGCCGCGTCGGCGTCGACCCGCGCGTAGCGGAAGCCGTGGAAGGTGGAGGTGGGCTCCCACTCGAGCGGATCGTCGCCGAGCACGACGTGGTCGGTCGAGGCCGCGTTGCGCAGCGGGCGCAGCGCCAGATCGCCGCGCTCGAGCACCTCGGCGTGGCGCAGGGTCAGCTCGGTGCCGGCGGGGCCTTCGGCGCGGATGCGCAGCCAGCCGACGAGGTTCTGGCCGAAGTCGAGGATGCGGCCGCCGTCGGGCGCGTCGAGCACCGCCGCGACGGGCAGCTCGCCGACCCGCCGCACGGGCGGCGCGATGCGGGCCTCGGGCACGGGGATCGGCGTGCCGGGCGTCTCGGGGCCGACCGCCGCATCCGCCCACTCCGTGTCGTCGAAGCCGGGCTCGTCCCAGCCGTCGATCACCCGGCGTGCGTCGAAGCGCTCGCCCGCGTACAGTCCGCTGTCGACGGTCGGGCCCTCGCCGTGCGCGCGCCAGCCGGGGCCGGTGGCGACGGTGCGGGTCGTGCCGTCCTCGAACTCCAGCTCGAGCTGCGCGAGCAAGCGGGGCTGCTCGCCGTAGACCCGCTTCGCGAAGACGAAGAAGCCGTACCGCTCCGTGTACCAGCACCCGGCGAGCGCCGCGGCCAGCACGTTCTCGCCCTCGCGCACGAGCGCGGTGACGTCGACCGTCTCGTGCACGAGGCGCTGGCGGTAGCTCGTCCAACCGGGGGCCAGCACCGTGTCGTCGACCGGCTCGCCGTTGAGCGATGGGGCCGCGACGCCGAGCGCCGTCCAGAACAGCCGGGCCCGCCGCAGCGGACGGTCCACGGCGAAGCTCGTGCGCAGGAGCGTCGGCTGCGCGGGGCGGACCGGGTCCGCGAGGCCGATCGGCTCGGCCGTCCAGGCTCCGTCCGCGAGGAAGCCGGCCTCGACGGCGAGCGGTTCGCTCCAGTCCGTCGCGGCGCCCTCCGTCGAGCGGATGCGCACCCGCACCTCCCGGCGCTCCCCCGCCGCCAGCGGCGCGAACGGCCAGGCGACCAGGTGCGAGTCCCGCGTGTCGAGGTGCACCGGATCGCCGCCGTCGCTCAGCTCGGCCGCGGCCTGCATCCATCCCGCCGCATCGGTGACGGTCCAGCTCAGCCGCGGCGTCGGGGTGGCGACGTACGGCGTGTCGGTGCGCAGCTCGGCGCGCAGGGAGTCGATGCGGGGCATGCTCACGCCTCCAACGCGGTCGAGATCGGCAGATCGGCGACGCTCGTGCCGACCCGCAGGGTGAAGGCGCCCGGCTCCAGCGCCCAGGCGCCGTCCCGTCCGCCGGTCCAGTGGCGCAACGCGCGGGCCGGCACCTCGATGCGGGCCTCGGTCGAGGTCTGCGCATCCGCTCGGACGACGGCCGAGCCGACGAGCCAGCGCACGGGACGCTCGACGCCGGAACCGGTGCGCTCGGCGTAGACCTGCAGCACCTGCTTGCCGGCCCGATCGCCGGTGTTGCGGATGGACACCGCGAGCGCGGCGTCGTCGCCCGCCAGGGAGCCCTCGACGCGCACGTCGCCGAGCGACCACGTGGTGTACCCCAGCCCGAAGCCGAAGGGCCATGCCGGTTCGACGTCGGCCCGCAGCCAGGCGCGGTAGCCGATGTGGATGCCCTCCTCGTAGCGGAGCACGCCGTCCGTCGGGACGACGTCGAGCACGGGCACGTCGGAGAGGGCGGCCGGCCACGTGCTCGGCAACCGGCCGCCCGGCTCGGCGGCTCCCGACAGCACGTCGGCGAGCGCCGATCCGAACTCCTGTCCACCGAAGTAGCCGAGCACGATGGCCGACACCTCGTCACGCCAGGGCAGGAGCACGGGTGCGCCGGCGTTCACGACGACGACCGTGCGGGGGTTCGCCGCGGCGACCGCTCGCACGAGCTCGTCCTGACGGCCGGGCAGGTTCAGGTCCTCGCGGTCGTATCCCTCGGACTCGACGCGGGAGTTGGTGCCGACGACGACCACCGCGACCTCGGCGGCTCGGGCCGCCTCCACTGCGCTCGCGATGAGCGCTTCGGGGTCGCGGTCGTCGGGGGCGAAGCCGAGGTTGACCGCCGCGGCGCCGGCGAGAGCGTGCTCGCCCTCGGGCAGCGTGAACTCGGCGCGGATGCGCAGCGCCTCGCCCGCGCGCGTGGGCACGATCGCGGTCGCCGACGGCGGGTTGAGGAACGCGGCGCCGAGGTCGGTGCCGGTGAGCTCGGGCTGCTCGTCGAGTCGCAGCTCGCCGTCGACGAGGATGCGTCCGCGCTGCGCGCTGGCGAAGCCGAGCCGCACCTCGTCATCGGACTCCGGGGTGAACACGGTCTCGAGCACGATGGTGCCGGTACGCGCGATCGGGGCGTCGCCGCCGAACCAGACCAGGGAGGTGGCGCGCCGGTCCTCCGCGAAGATCTCGGCACCGGAGCGGTCGAGGAAGCTCACGCGCACGCCCGGCTCACCGGTGACCGGGTTGACGATGCGGGCGAGGGGCAGCTCGGCGACCCCCTCCTGCACGACCGCGCCGACGCGGTACTCGACGGCAGCCTGCGGGAAGGCCGCGCGGATGCCGTCCAGCGGCGTCACGATCGACTCGGGGATCACGGTGGCGCTGCCGCCGCCCTGCGTGCGGGCCTCGAGCGCGTTGTGCCCGATCACGGCGATGGACGCGGGGGCGCTCGACCAGGGCAGCTCGCCCCGGTTCGCCAGCAGCACGGTGCCCTCGATCTCCGCCTCGCGGACGAAGGCGATCCCTTCCTCCGCCTGCACGGCGGCGGGACCGGCGTCGCCGAGGGCGCCGACCCGCTCCGCGAGCTGCAGCAGGCGCAGCACCTTGCGGTCCACATCCGCTTCGTCCACCCGTCCGTCGCGCACCGCGGCGACGAGCTGACCGCTCCAGGCCGGCGCCGGACCCGGCATCGCGAGGTCCTGCGACGCCGAGGCCGACGCCAGGGAGCGCACGCCGGTCCAGTCGCTCACGACGACGCCGTCGAAGCCCCACTCGCTGTTCAGCGGCTGCTCGAGCAGGTCGTTCTCGCTCATCGTGACGCCGTCGACGGCGTTGTAGGCCGACATGAGCGCCCAGGCCCCGGCCTCGACCGCGCGCTCGAACGGCAGCAGGTAGAGCTCGCGCAGTGCGCGCTCGTCGACCCGCACGTCGACGGTGTAGCGGTCGGTCTCGGAATCGTTCGCCACGAAGTGCTTCGGGGTGGCGGCCACGCCGTTGCGCTGCAGGCCGCGCACGTAGGCGGCGGCGAGCACGCCGGTGAGCTGCGGGTCCTCGCTGAAGCACTCGAAGTGCCGGCCGCCGAGCGGCGTGCGGTGCAGGTTGATCGTCGGCCCGAGCACGACGTCGACGCCCTTGCGCCGCGCCTCCGCGGCCGCCGCGGCACCGTAGCGCTCGGCCATCGTCGGGTCCCACGACGCTGCCAGGGCGGTCGCCGACGGCATGTTGAGCGACGGCGATCGCTCATCCCAGACCGGTCCTCGCACGCCGGCCGGGCCGTCCGACAGCGTCATCGCCCGCAGCCCGATCGAGGGCAGCGGGGTCGTCGTCCAGAAGTCGGCGCCCGACACGAGCGCTGCCTTCTCCTCGAGGGTGAGGCGCTCGAGCAGCGCGATCAGGTGGGCGGGGGCGGTGGTCATGATGTCCTCCAGGACGGATGCGCGTGGCCGGCTCCGATGCCGGTCGCGGTCGTGCGCCGCCGCGATGGCGCGGCGGGATGATCGCCCGGGTGCGAGTCCTGCGGACCCGCACCCGGGCGAGGGTCAGGCTGCGCCGAGCCCGGCGCCCGCCTGCTCGTCCGCCGCGGACTGCTCGGCGAGCAGGCGCCGGCGGTCGGCGCGGCGCTGCTCCTGGCGATCGGGGTCGGGCACCGGCGCCGCCATGAACAGCCGCTGGGTGTACGGATGCTCCGGTCGCGCCGTCACCTGGTCGCCGTCGCCGTACTCGACGATCTCGCCGTGGTACATCACGGCCACCCGGTGGCTGATGTGGCGGACCACCGCGAGGTCGTGCGAGATGAAGAGATAGGCGACGCCCGTGCGCTCCTGGATCTCGATGAAGAGGTCGAGCACCCTGGCCTGCGTCGAGAGGTCGAGCGCCGAGACCGGCTCGTCGCAGACGATCAGGTTCGGGTCGAGTGCCAGTGCGCGGGCGATGGCGATGCGCTGGCGCTGGCCGCCGGAGAACTCGCGCGGCAGGCGGTCGGCGGTGTCGGCCGGCAGGTTGACCTGTCCGAGCAGCTCGCGCACGCGGGCGCGGGCGGCCCTGCCGTCGACGCCCCGGGCGGTGAGCGGCTCGCTCAGGATCTGCTCGATCGTCAGGGACGGGTTCAGCGAGGAGTACGGGTCCTGGAACACGACCTGGATCTCGCTCGACAGCGCCCTGCGCTGACGGCGGTGCAGGTTGCCGATCTCCTTCTCGCGGTAGCGGATGCTGCCGCCGGTCACCGGAGCCAGGCCCAGCACGGCGCGGCCGAGCGTGGTCTTGCCGGAACCGGACTCGCCCACCAGACCGACGGTCTCGCCGGGCCTGATGTCGAGCGAGACCCCCTTGAGGGCGCGGAACGGCTGCTTGCCGATCCCCTTGATCGGGTAGGTGACCTCGAGGTCGCGGATGTCGAGGAGCGACTCGTTCACGCCGACACCTCCTTCCGGGACCCGAGGGTCCCTCTCGGCTCGCCGTCCTCGAGGATGGCGTCCAGCAGCGACTGCGTGTAGGGGTGCTCGGCGTGGTTGAAGATCGAGCGCACCGGACCGGTCTCCACGATCAGGCCCGACTGCATGACCGACACCCGGTCGCACAGGTCGGCGACGACGCCGAAGTTGTGGGTGACGAGCAGCATCGCCATGCCGAACTCGGCCTGCAGGTCGCGCAGCAGGTCGAGCACCTCGGCCTGCACCGTGACGTCGAGGGCCGTGGTGGGCTCGTCGGCGATGAGCAGCTCAGGATCGCAGCTGACCGCGCCGGCGATGAGCACGCGCTGCGCCTGCCCGCCGGAGATCTCGTGCGGGTAGGAGGCGAAGGTCTTCTTCGGGTCCGGCAGGCCGACGCGCGCCAGCAGCGCGAGCGCACGCTCGGTGGCCTCCTTCTTGGAGAGGCCGAGCACCACCTGCATGGGCTCCACCAGCTGCGATCCGATGGTGAACGCGCTGTCGAGGTTCGACATCGGCTCCTGCGGCACGTAGGCGATGCGCTTGCCGCGCACCTTGCGGAAGACCCCCTCGCCGGCCCCGGCGAGCTGGATCCCGCCGAAGTCGATCGTGCCCCGGGTGACGCGTCCGCCCGAGGGGAGCAGCCCGAGCACCGAGAAGGCGGTCTGCGTCTTGCCCGATCCGGACTCGCCGATGAGGCCGTGCACCTCGCCGCGGCGGATGTCGAGATCGATGCCGTGCACCACCTGCGTGAGCGAGCCGTCGGGCTGGTCGTAGCCGACGTGCAGATCGCGCACGCTGAGCAGCACCTCGCCCGTGGCGGCGCGGGCGTCGTCCTGGTGGCCGACCACCGCGGTCCGCTCGGCCGGAGCGCCGTTGACCTTGCCCTCGCGGCGGCGCCTGCGCGTCGACACGGTGCGCTCGAGCGCGTCGCGCAGGGCATTGGCGAGCAGGGTCAGCGAGATGCAGGTGAGGCCGATCGCGAGCGATGGCCAGAGCATGAGCAGCGGGGCGTTGTAGATCTTGGCGAAGCCGTCGCTGAGCATGCTGCCCCAGGTCGGCACCGACAGGTCGCCGAGCCCGAGGAACTCGAGGCCGGACTGGATGGCGATCGCGATGCCCGTGATCATCGCCGACTGGATGATGACGGGTGCGCGCACCACCGAGAGGATGTGCCGCGAGATGATGCGGCCGTCGCGCAGGCCGGAGACCCGGGCCGCGTCGACGTACAGCTCGTTGCGCACGGCGGTGACGGATGCGTAGACCAGCCGGAAGAAGGCCGGCGACATGAGCACGCCGAAGATCGCCATCGAGAGCCAGACCGACGGGCCGAGCACGGCGCGGGCGGCGAGCAGGACCACGATGCCCGGCAGCGCCATGACGAGCCCGGTGAGCCAGGAGGAGACGCTGTCGAACCAGCCGCCGTAGTAGCCGGCGAGCAGGCCGCCGACCACGCCCAGGACCAGCGCGACGACGACCGCGACGAGCGCCGCCGCGATGCTGATCTGCGTCGCGGCGAGCAGACGCGAGAGCACGTCGCGGCCGGAGCCGTCGGCGCCGAGCGGGAACTCGCCCCCGGGGGCGCGAGGATCGCCTGCAGCGAGGCGGCGTTGGGGTCGCCGGGCGCCAGCAGCGGGCCGAAGGCCGCGACGATCCCGACCAGGCCGAGGAAGACCAGCGCGATGAGGCCGATCGGGTTGCGCACGAGCCGGCGCAGCAGCGAGACGCGCGCGCGGGCCGGAGCGGCAACGGGCACGGGGGCGACGAGCTCGGTCATGAGAGACGCACCTTCGGGTTCAGCGCCGCCTGGGCGAGGTCGATGAGGAGGTTGACGATGACGACGATGAACGCGGTCGCGAGCACGAGGCCCATGACGATCGGGATGTCGCCGTTGGTCGTCGACTGGACGGCGAGCTGGCCGAGTCCGGGGAGGGCGAAGATCTGCTCGACGATGACGGCGCCGCCGAGCAGGCCGACGAACTGCACCGCCAGGATGGCGAGGGCGGGGCCGCCCGCGTTGCGCAGCACGTGCTTGTAGACGACGCGGCCGCTGCCGAGTCCGCGGCTGCGCAGGGTGCGCACGTAGTCGCGGCTCAGAGCGTCCACGACCGATCCGCGCACCTGCTGGGTGACGGAGGCGATGGCGCCGATCGCGAGGGCGATCACCGGCAGGGTGACGGAGGCGATCCATCCGCCGACGTCCGTCGTGATCGGCACGTATCCGGTGGCCTTGAACAACCGCAGGTTGATCGCGAAGACGAGCACGAGGCCGAGCGCGATGAGGAAGCCGGGGATCGCGAAGCCGAGCACCGAGATGAACTGCACGATGCGGTCGACCACCCCGCCGCGCACCGCGGCGAGCACCCCGAGCACGACGGCGATCACCGCGGCGATGAGGACCGCGCCGATCACGATGGAGAGCGTCACGGCCAGGCGGCTCGAGACGCCGACCGAGACGAGCTGGCCGCTGAACCACGAGCGTCCGAGGTCGCCGGTGACGGCCTGCGAGAGCCAGCCGCCGTACTGCTCCCAGAGGGGGCGGTCGAGACCGAGCTCGGCGGCCTTGGCGGCCACCGCCTCCTGGGTGGCGTTCTGACCGAGGATGCGGCGGGCGATGTCGCCGCCGCCCACGTACAGCAGCGCGTAGGCCACGGTCGTGATGACGAAGAGCAGGACGGCGCCGGACAGCAGCCGTCGCACGATGAAACTGAGCACGTTACTCGTCCTTGAGTCGCGGGGACACGGGGTGGGCGGGGCCGGACCGCCGGGCGTGGTGGCGGTCCGGCCCCGTCGACGACTCAGCCCTTGGGCTGGAAGTCGTAGATGGCGGGGAACGCGTTGGTCGGCAGCACCTCGACGGTGGTGTTCGCATCGGTGGCGAAGCTGCCCTGCACCCGGTAGAAGGGCGCGAACCAGGCCTGCTCGACGAGATAGCGGTTGAGCTCCTTCGCCTTCTCGGCCTGCGTGGCCTCGTCGCCGAACTGGATGTCGGTCATGAGCTGGTCGATGACCGGGTCCTCGGCCTTGTAGGGGTTGAAGACGGCACCGGGCGCGATCATGAACTGGATGAGCTGCCAGTCGGGGTTCTGCTCGAGCGCCATGAAGGACGTCGGGAACTTCGGCGCGAGCAGGTCGGCGATGAAGTTGTTGCCCGGGTCGGTGTACTCGACCTGGATGCCCACGTCGTTGAGCTGCTGCTCGATCAGCGTGTAGGTGTTCGCACCGAGGAGCGCGGACGACGGCTGCTGCAGCACGAGCCCGTCGGCGTAGCCGGCCTCGGCGAGCAGCTCCTTCGCCTTCTCGGGGTCGTACGTGTAGTAGTCGTCGAGCTCGGGGTCGAACGCCTCGGACGTCTCGGGGAACACCTGCGTGGTGACCGTGCCGTTGCCGGCCTGCAGCGCCTGCAGGAGTCCTTCGCGGTCGAAGGCGTAGTTCAGCGCCTGCCGCACCCGCACGTCCGCGAGGGCCGGCTCGACGGTGCCCGAGCGGTCGAGCAGCAGCAGTCCCTGGAAGTCGAGCTCGTTGGCGTTGACCGTCCAGCCGGCGCCCTCGACCTCGCCGAGGTTGTCGTTGTTCGCGAGCTTCACGCCGTTGGCCTCGCCGGCCTTGATGGCGTTGAGCGATGCGGTGGCATCGGCGAGCACGTTGATGACGAGGTTGTCGTAGTGCTGCACGTCCGGGTTCCAGTAGTCCGGGTTCTTCGTGTACGAGTAGCTCGTCCCCGTGACGGTCGCCGCGGTGTCGAGGATGTAGGGACCGGAGCCGATCGGGTCGGTGGCGATGTCCGGGCTGTCGAACGACGCGGGGCTCGCGACGAGGCCCGGGTCGCGGGTCAGGTAGTTCAGGAACGCGGGGTCCGGCGCGCCGAGCGTGATGACCACGGTCGTCGCGTCGGGCGCCTCGACGCTCTGCACGCCGTCGAAGTAGCCGGCGTCGGGCGAGGTGCCGTCCTTGAAGCGGAGCAGGTTCTGCGCCACGACGTCGGCGTTCAGCTCGGTGTCATCGCTGAAGGTCACATCGTCGCGGATGGTGAGGGTGAGCACCGTGTTGTCGTCGTTGTACGACCAGTCGGTGGCCAGGAACGGCTCGATCGTGCCCTCGGGGGTGGCGAGGAGCAGGGTGTCGAAGACGGCCTGGTAGAACGGGGCGCGGTTGCCCCACTCGGAACCGGCCGGGTCGAAGGTGGTGGGCGAGGTGATCGCGCCGAGGGTGAGGGTGGTGGAACCGGATCCTCCGGTCCCCCCGCCGCCCGGTCCTGCGCAGCCCGTGAGGGCGAGGGCGGAGACTGCGACGGCGGCTGCTGTGGCCTTCCAGCGGAACATCATCGTCCCTTTCGGTTGAGGCGATCCGCCAGTGGATCGCTCGTGATCGGGGACGCTAGCACGAATACCGAGTGGTCACTAGATTTTTATTCTCGGCCGTGATGCACTCGTGATCCGCAGCGCAGCGGGCCGTTCGACGCGTGTCGGCGAAAGCTCCCCTCATCGGGGGTTAACCTTGCGCTGGCGATTCAGGAGGGGTCCGATGACGGATGGGATGACGGCGCTGCGGGAACCGGCGCCGGCGAAGAGCACGGGTCGCCGCGGGCCACGGGGCAGCTATGCGAAGAGCGAGGAGACGCGTCAGGCGATCCTCGACGCGGCCCTCGAGGTGTTCGCCGAGAGCGGCTACCGGGGCAGCGCCCTGCGCACCGTGGCCGATCGCGTCGGCATGAGCGAGGCGGGCCTGCTGCACCACTTCCGCAGCAAGGGGAAGCTGCTGATCGCCGTGCTCGAGCACCGCGATCAGCACTCCTACGACTACGTGCCGCTCGACACCATGGTGGGAGCCGACTCGATCCGGGGGCTGGTGGCGCTCGCCGCCCACAACGCGACCCAGCCGGGGGTGGTGGAGCTCTTCTGCACCCTCTCCGCCGAGGCGACGTCGCCCGACCACCCCGCGCACGAGTACTTCCGCAACCGCTACGAGTGGACCCATCGGTCGATCTCCGCCTCCTTCCGCAAGGTCGCCGACGACGGGGACCTGCGCCCCGGCCTGACCCCCGAGAGCGCGGCGCGCGCGACGGTGGCGATGATGGACGGGCTGCAGGTGCAGTGGCTGCTCGACCGGGACGCCCTGGACATGGCCGAAGAGCTGCGCACGTTCCTCGGCGGCGTGACCACGATCGACCTCGCATGACGACGACGGGCAAGCGCGGGCCGTACCGCGGGACCGCAGCCCGACGGCGCGAGATCGTCGACGCCGCCGCGGAGGTCTTCGGCGAGTCCGGCTACCGGGCCGGATCGCTCAAGGACATCGCGGGCCGCGTGGGCATCGACGCGTCGTCGCTGCTGCACCACTTCGGCTCGAAGCACGTGCTGCTCGAGGCGGTGCTCGCCGACAAGGTGAGCCGCGATGCGCAGGCGCTGCACTGGGACGAGGAGATCGAGCCCGCGGAGTTCCCCGCGGCGCTCATCCGGCTGGCCGAGCGCAACGCCGCCAACCCCGGCGTGATCGGCCTCTACACGGTGCTGCTCGCCGAGTCGACGACGGTGGACCACCCGAGCGCCGACTTCTTCCGCGACCGGCACGCGACCACGCGCCGGGACTTCCTGCGCGGCTTCGACGCGATGGCCGAGGCCGGCCTGCTCGCCGAGGATGTGACGCCGCAGGAGGCCGCGCTGTCGACGCTGGCGATCTGGGACGGCGCGCAGACCCAGTGGCTGCTCGACCCCGGGGCCATCGAGGTGGTGGCGGTGCTGCGGGGCCATTTCCGCCGCATCACCCGCGTCGAGGTCTGAGCACCGCCCGACGAGGTCCGTGATACCGTCGCGTCCACGAACCCCCTACGGGCGTTGGGGGTTCGCTCCGCTCACGATCGAAGGCGACCGATGCGATCCGCTCCCCTCCTCGACGGCTGGACCGTCTCCCCCAAGCGCGGCCTCTTCGACGGGGTCGGCGGCGATGTCGCACCGGCGAAGCCCGTCACGCTGCCGCACGACGCGATGCTCGAGCTGCCCCGCTCGCCCGAGGCGCCCTCAGCCGAGCACGGCGGCTACTTCCCCGGCGGCGCGGTCGAGTACGCGCGCACGGTGCGGGTCGACCCCTCGCAGGTGAGCACCCTCGTACTCGACGGCGTCTACCGCGACGCGGTCGTCTTCGTGAACGACGCCTTCGCCGGTCAGTGGACGAGCGGCTACTCCCGCTTCAGCGTGCCGCTCGACCCCTACCTGCTCGAGGACGGCACGGCCGTGCTGCGCGTCGAGGCCCGCGCCCACAAGGACTCCCGCTGGTACACGGGCCTCGGCATCCACCGCGACGTGCACCTGCTCACCGGGCCGCGCGTGCACCTCGCCGTCGACGGGGTCACCGTCACCACGCCCGACCTCGATGACGCCGGCGCGATCGTGCAGGTCGAGAGCCGCGTCGTCAACGCTTCCGTGCGCACCCGCACCGTGCTGGTCGAGACCGAGCTGCGCGCACCCGGTGGTGAGGTCGTCGGCGCCGGTCGCAGCCCCATCACCCTGCTCGCCGGCGAGACCGGCACCGCGCGGCAGCGCATCTGGGTGGCGCAGCCGGCGCTCTGGGGCCCCGACTCCCCCGTGCTGCACGAGGCCGTCGTCACGGTGACCGGACCGGACGGCGTCGACGCCGAGTCCGCGACCTTCGGCATCCGCCGCATCCAACTCGACGCCCAGCACGGCCTGCGCATCAACGGCGAGGTGGTCAAGCTGCGCGGCACGTGCATCCACCACGACAACGGCGTCATCGGCGCGCGCTCGATCGCGGCCGCGGAGGAGCGCCGCGTGCGGCTGCTCAAGCAGGCGGGCTTCAACGCCATCCGCAGCGCGCACAACCCGATCAGCCCCGCGCTGCTCGACGCCTGCGACCGCCACGGCGTGCTCGTCATGGACGAGGCCTTCGACATGTGGAACGAGGCGAAGAGCCCGTTCGACGGCTCGCTGACCTTCGCCGAGTGGGCCCTTCGCGACCTCGCGGCGATGGTCGCGAAGGACCGCAACCACCCCAGCGTGGTGCTCTACTCGATCGGCAACGAGATCCCCGAGACCGGGCGCCCGCACGGCTCGCGCGTCGGCCGCCTGCTCGCCGACGAGCTGCACCGTCTCGACCCGAGCCGTTTCACCACCAACGGCATCAACGGCCTGGTCTCGATCATCCGCGAGCTGCCGCCCATGGGCGGAGCGGATGCGGATGCGGGCCCCGTCGACATCAACGCGCAGATGGCGTCGATGGGCGCACGGATGAGCGAGCTCGTCGCGAGCGACCTCGTCACCGACCGCACGGAGGAGAGCTTCGCCGCGCTCGACGTGGCCGGCTTCAACTACGGCGAGACGCGCTACGCGAGCGATGCGGAGCGCTTCCCGAACCGCATCGCGGTCGGCAGCGAGACCTTCCCGAGCCGCATCGACCTCTCCTGGCCGCTGGTCGCCGAACTGCCACACGTCATCGGCGACTTCACCTGGACGGGCTGGGACTACCTCGGCGAGGCCGGCATCGGCCGCATCGACTACACCGAGACCGGCGGCGCCTTCTCGGGCACGAGCGGCCCGTACCCGTACCAGCTGGCCTGGTGCGGCGACCTCGACATCACCGGCCACCGCCGCCCCGCCTCCTACTACCGCGAGATCGTCTTCGGCCTGCGCAGCGACCCTACCTGGCCGTGCGCCGCCCGCGCCTGGACGGCCTGCTGCAGGCTGGCGGCCCCTGGTCGTGGACGGATGCGGTGAGCACCTGGTCGTGGGACGTCGCCGACGGCACCCCCGTCGCGATCGAGGTCTACGGCGACGCGGACGAGGTGGAGCTGCTGCAGGACGGCGTCTCCCTCGGCACCGCCCCGCTCGGCCGCGAGCACCGCTACCGCGCGGTCTTCGAGACGACCTTCAGCCGCGGCGAGCTGATCGCGATCGCCCGGACGGGCGGTGTCGAGACCGGCCGTCACGCGCTGCGCACCGCGGGCGAGGCGGGCCTCACCGTGCGCGTCGACCGCCCCGAGCTCCGCCTGGGCGTCGGCGACCTGGCGCACGTCGAGATCGAGCTCGCCGACGCCGACGGCCTCCTCGTGCCCGACCGCGACCGCGGGGTCGTCGTGCGGGTCGAGGGCGCCGGCGAGCTGCTCGGCCTGGGCAGCGCGCGTCCCGACACCACCGAGTCGTACCTGGCCGACCGCACGACGACGTTCGACGGGCGCGCGATCGCGGTCGTCCGTCCGCTCGCCGAGGGCGCCATCACCGTCACCGTCGCGAGCGGAGGCGAGGAGCGCACCGTCGCGCTGACCGTGGCAGGCTGATCGTCATGAGCGACGACGACGTCACGACCCCCGGCCGCACCTGGGCCGGCACGCACGCCTTCGCGGCGGCGAGCCTGCACGCCCCGACCACGATCGCCGAGGCGCAGGAGCTCGTGGCGGCCTCGCCCCGCATCCGCTCGCTGGGCACGCGGCACTCCTTCAACGGCCTGGCCGACACCGACGGCGCGCTGCTCAGCCTGCTCGACGTGCCGGCCGACCCCGTGCTCGACGGCGATGCCGTCACGGTCGGCGCCGGCACGCGCTACGGCGTGCTCGCCGCCTGGCTCGAGGAGCGCGGACGGGCGCTGCACAACCTCGGCTCGCTGCCGCACATCTCGATCGGCGGGGCGACCGCGACCGGCACGCACGGCTCGGGCAACGCGAACGGTTCGCTGTCGACCGCGGTGCGCGCCGTCGAGCGGATCGCACCGGACGGCTCGCTCTGGACGGTGCGGCGCGGCGAGCCCGGCTTCGACGGCTCCGTGGTCGCGCTCGGCGCGCTGGGCCCGGTCACCCGGATCACCCTCGACACGCAGCCGAGCTACCAGGTGCGCCAGGAGGTCTTCACCGACCTGCCGTGGGACGCGCTGCTCGACGACTTCGACGCCGTCAGCGGCGCCGGCTACAGCGTCAGCGTCTTCACCGACTGGCTCGGCGACTCCGCCCAGTCCCTCTGGGTGAAGACCCGCATGGAGGAGGGCACCGGCCCCATCCCCGCCGAGCGCTTCGGCGCGCACGCCGCCGACGGGGAGCAGGCGGGCGACGGCGACGCGGTCGACACCAGCGAGAACGGCAACTCGACCCTGCAGGGCGGGCGGCCCGGCCCATGGTCCCACCAGCTGCCGCACTTCCGCCTCGACGCGACGCCGAGCGCCGGCGACGAGATCCAGAGCGAGTTCTTCGTGCCGCGCGCCGCCGCCCGCGAGGCGCTCACCGCGGTGCGGGCGCTCGGCGAGTCGATCGCCCCCGCGCTGCTCATCACCGAGCTGCGCACCGTGGCCGCCGACGAGCTCTGGCTCAGCGGCGCCTACGGTCGCGACACCCTCGGCATCCACTTCACCTGGAAGAACCTGCCCTCCGCCGTGCACGCGCTGCTGCCGGCCATCCACGCGGCGCTCGAACCCTTCGAGATGCGCCCGCACTGGGGCAAGGTCTACGACGAGACGCTGCGCACGGCGCCTCGATACGAGCGGATGCGGGACTTCCGCGACCTGGTCGCCGCCCGCGACCCGCGGGCCAAGTTCGGCGGCCCGCTGATCGACCGCATCCTCGAGCGCTGATAGCGGACCGGCGTTCCGCTAAATATCGGAACGCCGGTCCGATAGCGTTGGGGGTGTGACCGACTTCCAGCGGGCGCGGCGCCCGGAGCAGATCGCGGCCCGACGAGCGCAGATCCTCGCGGCGGCGCGCTCGACGCTCGGCGTGCATCCGCTCGGCCAGGCCAGCCTGCGCGAGATCGCCGAGCGGGCGGGCGTCGCCAAGTCGGCGGTGCTGCGCTACTTCCCCACGCGCGAGATGGTGTTCCTCGAGCTGCTCTTCGCCGAGTGGAGCGACTGGCTCGACGAGCTCGAGGGCCGGATGCCCGGGCCGGGCCTGTCGGGCGACAGCGGCTTCGCCGGGCTGCTGGCCGCCTCGCTCGACCGGCGCCCGCTGCTGTGCGAGCTGCTCGCACACCTCGACGCGGTGCTGCGCCGCAACGTGCCCGCCGGTCTCGAACCCGAGGTCGACGCGCGGGTCGCCGAGCGCGGTGCGCGGCTGGCCGCGCTCGTGCGCCGCAGCTTTCCGGCCATGCACGGCACACCGGCGAGCGGTTTCGCGACCATGACCGTCGTGCTGCTCGCCGGGCTCTGGCCCGCGATGCGCGCGGCGGATGCGCCGGCGAGCGCGCTGCAGGACGGCCTCTTCCTCGAGGGCCTCACCGGCCAGCTGCGCGGCGCGCTCTCCCCGGCCGTCGCCCCGCTCGTGCAGCCGTGGACCCCTCCACCGCTCCAGTTCCCGCGGGGGTGACCGGGGGTTGCGCTGCATGTTTGTATCAGTACGATGGTACAGAACCGATACAAACTGGAGGTCCGACATGTCGACCATGCAGGTCATCGCCCTGATCCTCGCGGCGGGCAGCGTGCTCATCGCCGCCATCGCCGTGCCGCGGTCGAGCCGCTCGAGCCCGGTGCGCAGCTTCTCCCGCTCCGTGAACCTGGCCGTCACCGCCGAGGTGGATCGCACGGTCCTGCGGCGCGTGCAGGCGCGCTCCCTGTCCTTCGCCGGCGGCCTCGTTCTGGCGGCTGTGGTGCTCATGGGCCTCGGGCTCGCCGGGGTCGAGCCGGGGGCGACGACCGGGATCGTCACCGTTCTCGTCGTCTACGGCAGCGTCGCCCTCTGCATCGCCGTCTCCGCCGGCGCCGGTCGTCCGTGGGTACCCGAGGGCACGCCGCGCATGGCCCGCGTGGGCGCGGCGCGCATCCAGGACTACGTCCCCGCCTTCGAGCTCGTCGGCGCGCGCGCGCTCTGCGGTCTCGCCGTGCTGGCCTGCATCGGGTCCGCGATCACCGCCGGGGCGAGCGGATCGGGCGCCGTAGCCGCCTGGTGGGCCGGATACGCCGCGATCGTGGTCGCGATCGCCGTGGCGTGGGAGCTGAACGCCCGTCGCGTCCTCCGGCGGAGCGTGCCCGCCGGCAGCACCCAGCAGCTCGCCTGGAACGACGCGCTGCGCGCCAGCGTCCTGCGCGACACCCTCACCCTGCCGCTGACGGCCGGGTTCTTCGGCGCCTTCGCCGGTCCGCTCCACGTGCTGACCGAGCTGCCGCTGCCGGGCTGGATCGCAGCGGCCGTCGGCGGCGCCGTGTTCCTGCTGCTCGTCGCCGCGGTGCTCGTGCTGATCCCGATCGCGCTCCTGGTCAAGCCCGGCCGGCACTACCAGCGTCGCCTCTGGCCGGAGCTCGCCGCCGCGCCCGCGGATGCGGCTGGTCCGGCGGCACCCGCGGCCTCGTCGGCGCACGGCGGTGCCCGATGATCGTCGTCATCGACCCGAAGTCGCCGACCCCGCCGTTCGAGCAGCTGCGCGCGCAGGTCGTCGAGCAGACGCGCGCGGGATCGCTCGCCGCCGGCACACGGCTGCCGACCGTGCGCCGCCTCGCCGAGGATCTCGGGGTCGCACCCGGCACCGTCGCACGCGCCTACCGCGAACTCGAGGCCGACGGCCTGATCGAGACCCGCGGGCGCAACGGCAGCTTCATCCGCCCCCAGGGCGACCCCGGCGAGCAGGCCGTGCAGGAGGCCGCGCGCGCCTACGCCGACCGCGTGCTGCGGCTCGGCGTCAGCCCCGAGCAGGCGCTCGCCTACGCCCGCGCGGCGCTCGGGGCGTAGGCGTCCGCGCCGCTCCGCCCTCTCCAGCGGCGACGTGCCGTGGCGCATCACCGGTCGGTCCGTCACCCTGCGAACACCCGCCGGGCGCGACCCGAGGCATCGCGGTGCCGGTCGATGCCGCTCGGCTCCGTGCGGACGGCACCCACTCGATCCCCCACGCAGGCCCAGCAGGAACCCGCGGCCGTCGAGTTGCCGCGAATGGCTGCTTCGCGACCCCCGAGGCCGCCATTCGCGGCAACTCGACGCGGGACTCCGCCCGCCGGAGCGACCGAGAACGGCGCGGGGTCGCGTTCCGAAGCGACGTCGCATACCGGCCCGGCTCGCCGAGCGGATGCGACACCTCGGGCATCGCGCGAACCGCGACCGCTCAGCCGGCGCGGCGCACCATGCGCAGCTCGGGCCCGAAGGCATCCAGTCGTCGTACGCCGTCGAGACGGAAGCCCTGCCGTTCGTGGAACCGCCGCGCGCCGGAGGCTCTCTCGAACACCCAGAGGTGCGCCGCACGTCGCCCGATCGATGCGCGCATCAAACCGGCGCCGATCCCCCGGCGACGAGCGGCGGCGGCGACGATGAGCGAGCCGAGCTGCGGTCCGAGCTCCCCATCGACACCGTCGATTCGCACCGTGCCGACGAGTCGGCCTTCCAGCTCCGCGACCAGGACGCCGCCGCCGGCCACGCGCTCCGACCACCGCCGCCGCCGCGCATCGGGCGGCTCGGCACGGCGAGCGTCCAACAGCTCGTCAGCGAGCACCCCGCGATGCGCTCGATCCCACTCCTCCAGCATGAACGCCGCGAGCGCGGCCGCATCCCCGGAGGTCGCCGAGCGGATGCGCAGCGTCACAGCGCATCGGCGGACGCGGCAGCGCGCGAGCCGGCGCCGGCGAGCACAGGGGTGAGCCGGACGCCCGGCACCCGCTCGCGCACACCGGCCCGGTGCAGCAGGGACCGCTGAACCGTGTACCCGGTGCCGGGCGGCACCACCGCAACGCCGCTCATGTGCTCACCAGAACACCGAGCACGAGGATGAGGGGCATCGCCATCTGCAGGGCGCACAGGCCGAGCGCCACGACGCCGAGCACGAGTCCCGCGAGCGAGAGCCCGTAGCCGGTGAGCGTCTCGTCGCGCCGCAGCTCGCGCCGCGCTACGAAGGCCGCCGCGATCGCCGCGATCCCCGCCGGTACCGCCACGATCCCGATCTGCGGCGGCAGCCCCGTCACGTACATCGCCGAGAGCAGCGAGAGCGGCAGCGCGGCGACCGCGAGCAGTCCCAGGCCGACGCTCAGGACGGCCCGACGCGAGGTGCGCTCGCCCGTCGGCGCCAAGACGTCGCCGGCAGCTCCGCTGGCGGGCGCGGCGCACACGCCGCACCCCTCATCACGCGCTCCTCCGGAGCTCACCCCCGCGAGCCCCAGTCGGCCGGCCTGCTCGCCGCACCGTCGAGCCAGAGCTCGCTCGACTCGTCGCCGTGCGCGCCGGCCTTGCCGACGTGCTTGTCGTCGATCCGAGCGCCCTTGGTGATCACGTGCACCATGGCCATGCCGTGACCGCGCCCGAGGTCGTAGTCCTGCTTGAGCCAGGCGAGGATCTCGCCGGCCTTCACGCCCGGCTCCGCCAGGCCCCTCTGCTGCGCGATCGCGGCGAGCTCGCGCGGAGTGAGGCCGGTCTTCTGCTCGACCGCGTCGAGGTACGCCTGGAACGACATGGCGGCAGCGTAACGCCCGGCGGCGCCGAACGGGAGGGGTGCTCGCCCGGAGCGCGGGCGAGCGGGGCGGCCCGTCTCCGAACGGACCGCCCCGCGGAGGCGGGGGCCGAATCCCCCGCCGCCATCGATCGTCAGGTGCCGGGCGCGGGAAGCCGGGGACCGCTTCCCGGGTCCGCCCGCTCGCTCCGTCGGAAGGCGGAGCGCTGACGATCTCGGGGGTGCGCAGCGACCGGGAACGCCACGTCACCCACCTCTCACCGGGACGCGTCGGCGACGCCCGGATGGTCTGGACGGCCGGCCCCCTGCGACACGTGCGCCCAACCGCCGCGGATCGAGCAGGTACAGCGCGAGGAAGGCGACCACGGCAGCGGCGGCGCAGAGCAGACCCGAGGTCGTCCGCAACCATGCCGAGACGTACCCGAACCAGGGCAGGTGCAGACGGTACGCACCCGCCTGGCTCACGACGTAGGGCTGCGGATCGTCGCTGTCGTTCGCGTCCCCGCGCAGGGTCAGCGACACCGCGCCGTCGGCCTCGGGGGCGATCGCGACGACGCGATGCGTGATCAGCCCCAGGTCTCGGGGCCGCTCGACGGTGACGACATCACCGACCGAGATCTCGCCGACCCCGACCACCTGCGAGAACACGACCGAGCCCACGGGGATGTCCGGCTCCATCGATCCGGACATCACGATGAGCGGGCGCACGTTCGCGACCAAGCACACGAGGAAGACCGCGATGCACACCGCCCCGAGCGCTGCGGCGACGGTCAGGAGGGCGGACCGCGCCGCGACCAGCACGGCGAGCGCCCGCCGACGGCGCCGACCGCGCCGGTAGACGCCCATCACGACGTCACCGAACCCGCGTCGAAGCGGAGCGACAGCGCCGACTGCCCGCCGTTGAGCGCTTCGACCCCCGGCTCGTCGAGGTACTCGATGCTCAGCGTGATGGTGTCGAGGCTGCCGGGCTCGCCGGGCGTGAAGGCCTCGCCGCCGTCCAGCGGCGGCGCCCCGCGGGGAGCGAGGGCGCCGAGGCTGCCCGAGGCGTCCGCGAGCACGGCGTCCTCGAAGAGCACGGCGCCGGAGGCCAGGGTGGCGGTGAAGCGCAGGAAGGGCGTGATGTCCGGGACGCCGTCGCCCGTCCCGCCCTCCCGTGCGACGATCGCGATCGCCGTGTCGGCCAGCAGGCGTGGCGTGTTGTTGAAGACCGGCAGCTCGGTGGTGATGGTGCGACCGGGTACGAGCTCGCCGGCGCCCGGCACGGCCCAGGGTGCACCCGAGGGCAGATCGGCCTGCAGCGCCCTGCCCTGCGAGACCAGACCGATGTCGAAGCGCTCCGAGGGGCCGATGCCGGCGCCCCCGAGGCCGAGTCGTGCCCCGTCCGTGTGGGCCGCCCCGGTGGTTCCGGCAGCGAGGAGGACGAGCAGCCCGAGCACGGCGACACCCGTCCGCAGCAGGAGCGGTCGCGCACGAGTCCGCTCCGTCCGGCCGCTCATGCTGGGATCCTCAGCGGTGAGAGGTCCCAGGAGACCTGACGGTTCGCGGCCTGGGTACCGCGAGGATCGCCCAGGGCGCGATCCGGGTTGTAGCCGCGTCCCCAGAACGTGCCGTCGACGCGCTGCCAGAGGAAGAAGTCCTGCCCCGCGGTGACCAGGCTGACCGCGGTGTCGATCGGCCCCGCGACCAGCGGCAGGGCGGCCTGGTCGTCCGGGGCGCCGTAACCGTGCAGGCCGCCCTGCCCGTCGAGGAACAGCGCGCCGGTGAAGGAGAACCGCATCGATCGGATGCCCGCCAGGCCCGGGTTGATCGCCGGCTCGCTCGCCGGCGCGGTCTCCGTCCCGCGCCCGCCGATCCGACCCGCGTTCGAACCCCAGGTCAGCACCTGACCGTCGGAGAGCATCGCAGCCCCCATGTCCCTGCCGCCGTCGACCGCCACGATGTACGGGCCCGCCTCGCCGACGACGTGCCGCGCCCAGGGCGCGAGGCTCGGGATGCGAGCAGCCCTCGCGCCGACACCGCCGAGCCCCGAGGGCAGCGAGTTGGCGGTCGTGCCGCCCCAGTAGTAGACGTCGCCGTTCTCGAGCAGCAGGAAGAAGTTGGTCGAGGCGCCCTTGATGTAGATCGGCCGATTGCCGGGCGAGGTCGGGTCCGGCAGCCCGCCCAGCTGGCTCGCACCGCTGCCCGCGTTGCCGCCGTACTCCTCCGACGATCCCCAGTGCCACACGGTGCCGTCGGCACGGATGCCCGCACCCGCGAACTCCGTCGACGACAGCGTCATCACCCCGTCGAGCAGCGCACCGGCTCCGCCCGACCGGGTGCCGATGCGGATGCGCCGCGGCGAGTTGGCCGGGGCCGCGCCGTCGGTTCCGTCCCGGTCCGCGAACGAGCCCCAGCCCCAGACCTGCCCGGTCGCGTCGATCGCATTGGCGTTCCGCGAACTGCCGGTGACCTGCCGGATGGGGAAGCCCCGGCACCACGGTCGGCGGCCCGCTCGCCAGGGAGGCGCCGCCACCGGCGATCCCGAAGCTCAGGTCGCCCCAGACCATCACCTCGCCCGCGACCGACAGACCGAGACCGGTCTGGTACATCCGCGAGTGCCCTGCGAGTCCGGGCCGGAAGGTGGGCACCGCCTCCGTCGCGAGGAAGGCCGACGCCGCCTGCACCCGGTCCGTGTATCCAGCGCTCGTGGGTTGCGGCGCCCTGGCTGCGAACACCCCGGCCGCGCCGAGCCCGAGCAGCGTGAAGACGCCGCGCCGGGAGATGGCCGCAGCCGGCTTCGCATTCCGTTCACTCACTCCGGGTCCTCCGTCGACGGCCGATGATGATGGACGCGATGCCGCCGAGGAGCAGCGTCGCGGTGAGCGCGAGACCGGCTGCGACCTCGGCACCCGTTCGGCCGAGGGCCGGCGCGTTCGCGGGGGCGGATTCGACGGATGCGACGAACCGGAACGTCAGGCGGCCTCCCGCGCCCTGATAGCGGTCATCGGCCTCCTGCGGCAGCGCCGCCTCGCCGCGCAGCTCACGGGTCTCCCCCGGCGCGAGCGCGTCGAGCGGCACCGTGCTGCCGACCAGCTCACCGGCGGGGGTCGCGTCGATCAGCCGGTCGCCGGAGGTCGACGCGAGCGTGACGACGACGGGGGTCGCTCCGGTCGTGACGGGCCCCTCGGCTCCGGTGACGGCGACCGCGAGCGGCAGCGCCTGGTGCGTGCGATTCGTCACCGACATGGACCAGGTGGTGCTGTGGCCGGGCGCGGGGACATCGATCGCGACGGTCTCGGGCTCGACGGAGACCGCCGAGCCGTCCGCGGACGCCGGGACCGGGGCGTGCAGCACCAGCAGGCCCGCGGCGATACCGGTCGCCAGCACGCCTCGAAGGCCGTTCATCGGGTCTCCCCCACTCCCCGGAGGCCGATCCGGGTTCCGGAGCCCGGGACGGCGGGCGGCTGCTCGATCGTCGCCTCGAGCCGCACCGTCCGCGTTTCGCCGGAGGCCAGCCCTTCGAGCACGATCCCGGCGCGATTGACCTCGTCCGCCGAGGCCCCGGCGATGGCCGGGACCGTCGATCCCGCCAGGTACAGGTCGAAACGGAGCGAACCGAACGGGTCACCGGCGACGGGGTCGGGATCGTACAGCTCGATGACCACGTCGCCGTCCGGACTGCCCGGACGGTTGAGGATGCTCACGACCATCACCACCGGATCGTCCTGCGACAGCACGGGTGAGCCGGTGACGCTCAGCCGCACCGCCTGCGCATCCTCCGCCGCGTCCTGCGGGAGGCCGGCGTCGTCGAGCACGGCGAGGTCGAACCGGCCGGGATGGCCGATAGCCGAGCCCGAGACGCCCGTGCCGAGCTCGATGAGCGCCGAGTCGGTGAACGCCGCCGATGTGGCGGCGATGCCGAGCACCGGGATCATGCCGAGCACTGCGAGGCCGAGCATCCATCGCCGTCGCGTGGTGGATGCGGTCACACGCTCACCCCCGTGAAGCGGAACGCGATGTCGGTGCTCGCGCCCTGCCAGCGGTCGTCGAGCTCGGCGGGCAGCGAGAGCTCCACGTCGAGCACCCGGTGCTCGTCGCGTCCGAGCGGGCTGTCCCAGCCCGTGCGCATCGGAGCATCGCGCGGCGGGCGGTCCACGAGCACGGACTCGCCGTCGCGGACGACGATGCGCAGTTGGTCGAAGAGCTCCACGAATCGCCCGGTCGAGGGGTCGAGCTGCCCGACGCGGTCCTGCGGGTCCCAGATCTCGAGCTCGATCGCGCCCGCGAGCGCCGGACTGACGTTGCGGACGGCGATCCGGTAGCTCACGACGCCGCCGGGACCGAGCAGCCGGCCGTCCGCGCCGATCGGGATGCGTATCGCCTCGGGTCGGCCCTGCTCCCAGTCGTCGGCACCGGGATGCCAGTCGGACCGGTGGCTGGCCGCGGCCACGAGATCGAAGCGATTGCGCTCGCCGTCCAGGAGCACGACGACATCGTCGGAGTCCGTGATGGCCGCGGCGGTGACGAGGCCCGCGGTAGCCGCTACGGCTCCGATCGACAGCACGAGGCGGGTGCATCCGGTGCGGCGCTGGATCATCTGGATCCTCTGGTGGGAGTGGGCGGAGCTGCGCGCGGACGGGGCGGCGAGGCGATGGCCCGCCGCCCCCGTCTCACGGCTGGACGGAGATCGCGTCGAAGTAGGCCTGCACGTGCGAGACCTGGCCCTGCAGCGCGTTGTTCGCGGCGGGTGATCCCTGGTCGGGCAGGGTGACCGCGACATCGAGCACGCCCCCTGGCCGCTCGCGTAGACGGCGAGCCCGATCTCGTTGACGGCAGCCTGCGTCGCATCGGTGACGAGCGCGGTGCCGTCGAGCGACACGGTGTAACGCAGGGCGGCGGCGATGCCGGCGTCCGAGGTGAGGCCGGGACGGTCCTGCAGCGAGAACGCGATGTCGGCGGAGAGCGCCGGGCTCTCGTTGCGGAACGGGATGCTCACGCGGACGGTGTCACCCGGCGTGATCAGGTCGGCTCCCGGCACGACGATGTCGACGCCTTCTGCGCCGGAGGCCTCCTGCCAGGTGCCGGGCACGGGCACGCCGTCGGCATCGGTGCCCACCACCTGCATGTTGAAGCGCGTGTCGCCACCGATGCCGCCGCCGGCGGTCCCACCGCCGAGGTTCAGGGTCGCGAAGTCGGTGAAGGCCGCGGCGGTGGCGAGACCGACGGCGACGAGGACGGTGCCCCCGGCGAGGACGGCGCGTTTGCGGCCGGTGTGCGTGCTCATGGATGGGGTTCCCTTCGGGTGGAAGCGTCGATCGAGCCGTCGAACGGCCCGCAATGGTGAGAGTCGCGCGGGGACCGTTTGTCACGCCATAATGAGCAAAAGCCGGTTTCTTTTGCCGATCGGGGGGATGTTCCGTGCCACTCGCCGCTCCTCCGCCCGCCCGCGGAGGTGCCGCGGCGAGCCTGCCCGCGCTCTTCACCGCCCTGCACGCCGAGCTGCTGCGTCAGGCGCGCTCCCACGGTGCGTCGTCGACGGATGCGGAGGACGTCGTCGCGGAGGCCTTCCTCACGCTGCTGCGTCTGCCCGGCGAGCGACTGCCGCGCAACCCGCGCGCCTACCTCCACGCCATCGTCCGGAACGCGATGCGCCGCACCGGCTCGGCCTCACGCGAGGTGCCGACGCCGATGGAGGAGCTCGACCGACCGGTCGTGGACCCGGACCGCCTCGAGGCGGCGGAGCAGACGGCGCTCATCGAGCGCGCGATCGCGGGCTTGAGCTCGCGCGAGCAGCGGCTGCTGCATGGCTCGCTCGTCGAGCGACTCGGCATCGAGCGGCTGGCTCGCGAGCTGGGCCTCAGCACGACCGCCACCACGACCGCGGTCGCCCGAGCGCGCACGAATCTGCGCGTCGCGTACCTCGCCGCCACGCTCGAGGCGCGGCTCTCAGCATGCGGCGCGCCGCCGGAGCACCTCGCTCGGGTGCTGCTGGGGACTGCGAGCGGGCGGATGCGCTTGCTCGTCGAGCGGCACTCCGCAGCGTGCGAGGTCTGCCGCGGCATCCTCCGCGGTGACTAGGACCCCGAGCCGGGGCTCACCAGACGCTCGGCGCGTCCGCCTTCGACGGCGGCAGCGCGGAGTCCGCGGCCCACCGCGCGACCCACTCCGGCAGCACGAGCCCCTCCGGAGGCTCGCCGGTCACGGCGAACAGCTCCTCGTTCGTGACGATCCCGCCCGCCCGGCTGAGCATCCGCCCGCGCACGATACCGGTCGCGTAGACCTGGCCGCCGCGTACGAAGCGCTGCTCCACGTAGAACGCCCGGGCGTCGACGCCGATGAACTTCGTCTCGACGGTGAAGCGCTGCCAGAGGGTCAGCGAGCGCCGGTAGGCGATCGACGAGGCGGCGACGACCGGGTACCAGCCACGCCGCCCGAACTCGGGGTAGAGGTCGGTGCGCAGCATCCAGTCGAGCCGGCCGAGATCCATGATCGACAGGTACCGGCCGTTGTTGACGTGCCGGTAGATGTCGAGGTCGGCCGGCAGCACCCTGAAGCCGGTGCGAGCGACCTCCCAGACGCTGATCCGCCGTCCCCGCCGAGCCAGCCAGGTATGCCAGAGCACGCGCAGGTACATGTTCACCGCGCCACCCTACGAGACCTCCAGCGGATGCGCGGTTCCGTTGTCGCGGCGGCACAAGCGCGCATCCGCTCGCCTACGCTGGCCCGGTGGCCGTGCCCAAGATCCTGCTCTACTACGCGTTCCGGCCCCTCGCCGACCCCGAGGCGGTGCGCCTCTGGCAGCGCACGCTCTGCGAGTCGCTCGGCCTGACCGGCCGCATCATCGTGTCGCCGCACGGCATCAACGGCACGGTGGGCGGCGACCTGCCGCAGGTGAAGCGCTACCTGCGCGCCACGCGCGCGTACTTCGGCGACCTCGACGAGAAGTGGGGCGAGGGCACCGGACGCGACTTCCCGAAGCTCAGCGTCAAGGTGCGCCCCGAGCTCGTCAGCTTCGGCGCGCCGGAGGCGCTGCGCGTCGACGAGCACGGCGTCGTCGGCGGCGGCACGCGGCTCAGCCCCGAGCAGCTGCACGAGCTCGTCGCCGAGAAGGAGGTCGTCTTCTTCGACGGGCGCAACGCGGTCGAGGCGGAGATCGGACGCTTCGCGGATGCGGTCGTGCCGCCGGTCGAGACCACCCGCGACTTCGTCGCCGAGCTCGACAGCGGCCGTTACGACCACCTCAAGGACCAGCCCGTCGTGACCTACTGCACCGGCGGCATCCGCTGCGAGGTGCTGTCGAGCCTCATGATCGAGCGCGGCTTCCGCGAGGTGTACCAGCTCGACGGCGGCATCCTGCGCTACGGCGAGCGCTTCGGCGACGCTGGGCTCTGGCGGGGCTCGGTGTACGTCTTCGACGGTCGCCGGGCGGTGACCTTCAGCGAGGATGCGGCGGTCGTGTCGTCCTGCATCCGCTGCGGTGCACCGTCGGCCCGCCTCGAGAACTGCGCGGACCCGTCCTGCCGCACCGAGCTGGTGCTGTGCGCCGAGCACGAGGGCGTCCGCTGCGCCGCGCACGCGGCGTAACCTTGACGGCGATGCTCATCACCATGCTCACCGGCAAGATCCACCGCGCGACGGTGACCCACGCCGACCTCCACTACGTCGGCTCGGTCACGGTCGACCTCGACCTGCTCGACGCCGCCGGCATCCTGCCCGGCCAGCTCGTCAGCATCGTCGACGTCACGAACGGCGCGCGCCTCGACACCTACACGATCGCGGGCGAGCGCGGCTCCGGCGTGATCGGCATCAACGGCGCAGCCGCGCACCTCGCGCACGTGGGCGACATCGTCATCCTCATCGCCTACGCGCAGGCGACGCCGGAGGAGGCGCGGGCCATCGAGCCGCGCATCGTGCACGTCGACGGCGCGAACCGCATCATCCAGCTGGGCCACGACGCGGCAGCGGCGGTCGCCCCGGGTGTGGAGCGACCGCCGCTGTCGGTCTGAGCGCGACGGCTCAGTAGGTGCTGACGCCCGCGTCGATGGCCGCCATCGTGCCTGCGATGAGCACGATGCTGCTGATGACGCCGATCACCAGGAAGACGATCGAGAGGATCAGACCGACCTTCGCGATGGTGTTCTGGAAGCCCGCCTCCTTCGACTTCTTGAGCGCGATGGCGCTGACGATGATGCCGGCCAGCGAGAACACGAACGCCAGCACGAGGCCGACGATGCCGAGGGTCTTGCCGGGGTCCTCGCCGGTGCCGGCGGCGGGCTGCGGAGCACTGTAGTTGGTCATGATGGGGTCCCTCCCGTGATGTGCGGCCCCAGGTCAGGGGTCGGCACCCGAACGTAGCCGAGGAGCGCAGCCGCCCGCCATGGGTATCGGTCCCCGTCCAGCATCCGACCGTCCCTGCGCCGCCCAGCGCTTTGCGCCAGGATGATGCCATGACCATCGGCATCCTCACCTCCGGCGGCGACTGCCCCGGCCTCAACGCCGTCATCCGCGGCGCGGTCCGCAAGGGCACCGAGATCCACGGCCTCGACTTCGTCGGGTTCAAGGACGGCTGGCGCGGTCTCATCGACGACGACACGATGCCGCTCACCCGCAACGAGATCCAGGGCATCTCGAAGCAGGGCGGCACGATCCTCGGCACCAGCCGCACCAACCCGTTCAGCGAGGGCGGAGGGGTGGAGCGCGTGCAGGAGGTGCTCGAGAGGAACGGCGTCGACGCGCTCATCGCGATCGGCGGCGAGGGCACCCTGGCCGCGGCGAAGCGGCTGACGGATGCGGGCGTCAACATCGTGGGCGTGCCCAAGACGGTCGACAACGACCTGAGCGCCACCGACTACACCTTCGGCTTCGACACCGCCGTGCAGATCGCCACCGACTCGATGGACCGCCTGCGCACCACCGGCGACAGCCACCACCGCTGCATGGTGGCGGAGGTCATGGGCCGCCACGTCGGCTGGATCGCCCTGCACTCCGGCATGGCGGCCGGCGCCCACGCGATCCTCATCCCCGAGCGCAAGACGAGCATGGCGCAGATCACCGAGTGGGTGCGCTCCGCCAACGAGCGCGGACGCTCGCCCCTGGTCGTCGTGGCCGAGGGCTTCAAGCTCGACACCATGGACGATGCGCACTCGGAGCGCGGCCTCGACGCCTTCGGCCGCCCGCGTCTCGGCGGCATCGGCGACCTGCTCGCCCCGCTGATCGAGGAGGCGACGGGCATCGAGACCCGCAACACCACGCTGGGCCACATCCAGCGCGGCGGCACCCCCACGAGCTACGACCGCGTGCTCGCCACCCGCCTCGGCATGAGCGCGATCGACTCGGTCGTCGCGAAGCGCTGGGGTCGCATGGTGGCGCTGCGCGGCACCGACATCGTGCACGTCAGCTTCGAGGACGCGCTCGGCGAGCTCAAGACGGTGCCCGCCGAGCGCTACGACGAGGCCGCGATCCTGTTCGGTTAGGAGCACCGTATGCGCACCCTGCTGGTCGAACGCGACGGCGACGCCATCGCCACGCACCTGCGCGAACGCGACGAGCCCACCGGCGAAGTGGTCGTCGACGTCGAGTACTCGGGCGTCAACTACAAGGACGGGCTCGCGATGGCGGGTCGTCCGGGTGTGATCCGCGACCATCCGCTCGTGCCGGGCATCGACCTGGCGGGCGTCGTGCGCACCTCCGAGAACACCGGCTTCGCGCCGGGCGACCGGGTGGTGCTGAACGGCTCCGGGCTCGGCGAGCGCGTCGACGGCGGGCTCACGGAGGTCGCCGCGGTGCGCGCCGAGCACCTCGTCCGGCTGCCCGAGACGGTCAGCACGTGGGAGGCCGCGGCCATCGGCACGGCGGGCTTCACCGCCATGCTCAGCGTGCTGGCCCTCGAGCGCCTCGACGCGGCGAGCCCCTACGGCGGCGGCTCGGTGCTCGGCGGCGACGTCGTCGTCACCGGCGCGGCCGGCGGCGTCGGCACGATCGCGATCGCACTGCTGGCCGCTTCCGGCCGCCGGGTCATCGCCTCGACCGGCCGGGCGGATGCGCAGGGCGCGTTCCTGCGCGAGCTGGGCGCCGCCGAGGTGGTCGACCGCGACGAGCTGTCGGATGCGGGCAAGCCGCTGCGCCCGACCCGCTGGACCGCAGGGATCGACTCGGTCGGCTCGACGACCCTCGCCGGACTGCTCGCGTCGGTGCGCCCGGGCGGCGCGGTCGCCGCCTGCGGACTCGCGCAGGGCGCGGATCTGCCGGCGACGGTGCTGCCGTTCATCCTGCGCGCGGTCACGCTCGCCGGCATCAACTCGGTGGATGCGCCGATCGCCCTGCGTCGCGAGGCCTGGGCGCGTCTCGCGAGCGACCTCGACCCGGCGCTGCTGCGGTCGCTGAGCACGACGGTTCCGCTCGCCGAGGCGCCGGGGCTGGCCGAGCGGATCCTCGCCGGCGAGGTGCGCGGCCGCACGGTCGTCGACGTGCGCGCCTGAGCCGGGCGGGAGCCCGGATCAGGCGGTCGAGGCCTCCACGAGGGCGCCGATGAGCGCCTGCGCGCCGGGGGTCTCGGCGACCAGGTCGACGCGCAGACCGAAGCTGCGCGCATCCGCTGCGGTCGTCGGACCGATGCAGGCCACGATCGTGCGCTCCGGCACCGCGCCGAACTGCGCGTGCACCTGCTCGGCGACGCTGCCCGAGGTCACCAGGATCGCCTGCATCCCGCCATCGGCGACCTGCTGCACGATGCGCTCCGGCACCGGCAGCCCGACGGTGCGGTAGGCCACGACCGACTCGACCTCGTTGCCCATCCGACGCAGCCCGGCCGTCAGCACGGGCTTCGCGATGGAGGAGCGCAGGGCCAGGATGCGCTGCGGCTCGGCGCTCGAGGGCAGCTCCACCCACTCGCGCAGCATGCCGCTGGCGGAGTTGTCGTCGGTCGGCACGAAGTCGGCGCGGTAGCCGGCGGCCGCCAGCGCCGCGGCCGTCGTCTCGCCGACCGCGGCGATGCGCGTGCGCTCCGGGACGACGGCGCGGTGGGAGGCGAGCACGTCGACGGTGGTCGCGCTCGTGACGGTGAGCCAGTCGAAGGCGCCGTCGGCGAGCTGGCGCAGGGCGGACTCGAGCGCCGCGGCGTCGTCGGACGCGGCGAAGTTGATCATCGGCGCGATGACCGGCGCGGCACCCTGGGCGCGCAGCATGGCGGCCACGGAGTCACCCCAGGCGCCGCCGCGCGGCACCAGCACGTTCCAGCCTGCGAGCGGTCGGCCGGGAGCCGCGGCCCTCACGCGTCCCCGCGCAGGCCCGTGCCCAGGCGTGCGCTGCGGACGGATGGAGCGGGCACGGCGGATCGGGTCATGACCCCCATCATCGCCCCTCCGGTGTCACCCGTCCAAGCGGACTGGATAACGACTCCCTCACGACGGGCGGGATCAGCCCCGGCGGAGCAGGAGCAGCAGCGCACCGCCGGCGGCCACCACGACGCCGGCGGCCCCGGCCGTCCAAGCACCCGGGTTGCGGCGGTAGGAGCGGCGCAGCTTCGCGTTGGTGCGCGAGGCGACCTTCGCGGGGTTGAGCCGATCCTCGAGCTCGTCGAGGGTCGCCTCCAGCTCGGCACGGGCCTTCGCGGCGTCGTTCATCGGGTCCCCTCCGCATCCGAGACGTGCAGGCCCTTGATGGCGCGCACGTCGTCCTTCACGCTCTCGATGGTCTCGGTCGGCGCCGGCGGCACGCCGTGCTTCAGCCGGTTCACGCCGATCAGCACCAGCACGATGATCGCGACCAGGATGATGCCGGCCACGGTGAGCGCGGCGGCCCAGCCAGGCATGATCGTGGCGAAGCCGAGCACGGCCGCCGCGAGCAGCACGCCGAGCATGAAGAACGCGAGCACGGCGGCGACGACGAAAAACGCCACGCCGATGCCGATCGCCTTCAGCTTGCCGACGATCTCGCGCTGCAGGTTGGCGAACTCGGCCTTCAGCAGGTCGGTGACGAGGCCGGGCAGCGACGAGATGAGGCTGCCGAGCGAACGGCGCTCCTCGGTCGTGCTCTTGCTCATGGGGTCTCCTCCGGTCGTCGCGCTGGGATCAGGACTCGTCGGCGTTCTTCGCCGCGCTCGAGCGGGTGCTCGTGCTGCGGCTCGAGCCGGCCTTGCGCGCCGTCGTCTTCGCCGCGGACTTCGCCTTCGAGGCGGCGGTCGAGGTCGCGTCGGCAGCCTTCTCCGCACCCTTGCGGCTCGCGCCCTGCACCTGCACGGCGATCTTCTTGGCACCGTCGGCGAGGAACTCGACGACCTCCGGAGCCTTGTCCTTCGCGAAGTCCTCGGCCTGGTGCACCGGACCCTGCACGCGGGGGTCGTTCCACAGCCGCGAGGCGCCCCTCCGGATCTGCTCGTAGCGCTCGCGTCCTGCCTTCGCGCCGAGCACGTAGCCGATCGCGATGCCGGTGACGAGGATGAGCTTGCCGCGCATGTGGGCTCCAATCGTTGCGGGCTCCCCAGCGTAGCGGCGGGGCCTCGGGGGATGCAGGGACTGCGCACCCTGCTCCCAGACAGTTCGATCAGTGCACGTACTCGAGCAGCTCCTCGCCGAGCGTGCGCATGGTCGACAGCACCCGCAGGCGCTCACCCAGGCTGCGGTCCTCGAAGCGGATGGCGATCGCGTAGGACACGCGGCCCCGAGGCCCGGTGAGCACGCCCGCCTCGGCGCGCAGGCCATCGTCGGTGCCGGTCTTGTTGCTGAGCCGCAGCCCGTGGTCCGAGCCCGTGTGGGCGAGCGGATCGAGACCGAAGGCGGACGCGGTCATCGACAGGTCCGCCCCCAACGACAGCCAGTCGAGCACGCGGTGGCTCGTGAGCCGGTCGACGGCCTCGCCGCGGGTGAGGGCGGCGAACAGCCCCGAGAGCTCCTCGGTGCTGCCCACCGAGAACTGCGGCGCGTCGTCGGGGCCGCGGCGGTCGCGGACGCGGTCGAGCAGCGCCGTGCGCCGCAGGCCGAGGGACTCCGCCCGGGCGCGCACGGCCTCGAGCCCGATCTCGCGCAGCAGCACGTTGGTGGCGAGGTTGTCGCTCAGCACGCCGACGAGCACGGCCAGGTCGGCGGTCGGCAGCGCGGATGCCTGCAGGTAGCGCCACACGCCCGAGCCGGCCGTCGCGTCGGCGACCGAGCGGTCGAGCACGCCGAGACCGGGCACCCTGCCCTCGCCGATGCGGGCCGCCGCCTCGACGAGCAGGAGCACCTTGCCGATGCTCCCCATCGGCATGGCGACCGTGTCGTCCACGGCGAGCAGCGTCTCGTCGGCGCCGCCGGCGGGCGCGACCGCGCGGACGCTCGCCGAGACCTGCGCCCCGGTGTACGCCAGCTCGCCGAGTCGCGAGAAGGCCACGGCGAACGCCGGCGACGCCTCGCCCCGATGGCGCCCGCCGGCGCGCGACCGGCGACGGTCGCGGCGCAGAGCGGGCTGACCCTCGCTCACCAGATGGCGACCCGCTCCTCGGCGGGCAGCCACAGCGCATCCGCTTCGGTCACGCCGAAGGCGTCGTAGAAGACGGGCAGGTTGCGCACGATCTGGTTGCAGCGGAACTCGCTCGGCGCGTGCGGGTCGATCGCCAGCAGGCGGATGACCTCCTCGTCGCGCGCCTTCGTCTGCCAGGCCTGCGCCCAGGAGATGAGGAAGCGCTGCGCGCCGGTGAGCCCGTCGATCACGGGCGGCTCGGCGCCCTCGAGCGAGATGAGGTAGGCCTGCCACGCGATGCCGAGGCCGCCGAGGTCGCCGATGTTCTCGCCGATCGTGAGCGCGCCGTTCACGCGGTGGCCGGGGGTCTGCGCGGGCGCGAGGGCGTCGTACTGGGCGATGAGGCTGGCGGTGCGCTGCTCGAAGGCCGCGCGGTCCGCATCCGTCCACCAGTCCGTGAGGCGCCCGTCGCCGTCGTAGCGCGAACCCTGGTCGTCGAAGCCGTGGCCGATCTCGTGGCCGATGACCGCGCCGATCGCGCCGTAATTGGCCGCCGCATCCCGCGACTCGTCGAAGAACGGGTACTGCAGGATCGCCGCGGGGAAGACGATCTCGTTGAAGCCGGGGTTGTAGTACGCGTTGATCGTCTGCGGGGTCATGAACCACTCGTCGCGGTCGATCGGCCCGCCGATCTTGCCCAGCTCGCGCTGGAACTCGAACTCGTTGGCCGCCTGCACGTTGCCCACCAGATCGCCGGCGTCGACCACGAGCGACGAGTAGTCGCGCCAGCGGTCGGGGAAGCCGATCTTGGGGGTGAACTTCGCGAGCTTCTCGAGCGCGCGCTCCCGGGTCTCGTCGGTCATCCAGGCCAGATCCGCGATCGAGCGGCGGTACGCCTCGATCAGGTTGGCCACCAGCGCGTCCATCGCGCCCTTCGCGGTGGGTGAGAAGTGGCGCTCCACGTAGACCTTGCCGACGGCCTCGCCGAGCGATCCCTCCACGAAGGAGACGCCGCGCTTCCAGCGCACCCGCTGCTCGGGGGTGCCCGTCAGGGTGCGGCCGTAGAAGTCGAAGTTGGCCTCGGCGAAGGCCTTGGGCAGGTACGGCGAGTAGGCGCGCACGATCTGCCAGCGCAGCCAGTCGGTCCACGACTCGAGGGGCTGCTCGGCGAGCGCCGCGGCGGCCGCCTCGAGGTAGTCCGGTTGGCGCACGACCACCTCGTCGAAGGCGCGCTCGGGGGCGCCGATGGCCTCGCGCCACACGTCGAGGTCGACCGCCGGGGTGGCCTCGCGCACCTCGGCCCAGCCGCGCAGGTTGTAGGAGGCCTGACTGTCGCGTGCGCGCACCTTGTCCCAGTGGCTCGCGGCGAGCACCTGCTCCAGCGCGACGATGCGCTCGGCGCGCTCGGCCGCGCCCTCCAGGCCGGCCAGGGTCAGCATCCGCTCGATGTGGGCGCGGTGCTTGAGGCGCACCTCCGCGAACGACTCGTCGCGGTAGTACGACTCGTCGGGCAGCGAGAGCCCGCCCTGGTGCAGGAAGACCAGGTAGCGCTCGGGGTCGCCCGGGTCGTTGTCGACGAAGAGGTGCACGGCACCGCTGATACCCTGGCGCTCGAGCCGGCCGAGCGTCGCCAGCAGGGTGGTGCGGTCGGTGACGGCGTCGGCCTCGGCCAGCAGCGGCTCGATCGGGGTGGTGCCCAGGGCGTCGATGCGGGCCTCGTCCATGAACGAGGCGTAGAGGTCGCCGATCTTGCGGGCCTCGGTGCCCGGCTCGGCCGACTGCGACTCGACGATGATCGCCTTGACGGCCCGCTCGGCCTCCTCGGCGAGGGCGTAGAAGGCGCCGTAGCGGGCCTTGTCGCTCGGGATCTCCGTGCGAGCGATCCAGGCGCCGTTCACGTGCCGGAACAGGTCGTCCTGCGGCCGCACCTCCGGGTCGAGCTCGTCGCGATCGATGCCGGCTGGGAGGAGGTCGCTCATGCGGCCAGCCTAGGCGGGCGCACCGACGTGCGGCCTGGACGGTTCGTGCGGATGACGCTCCGAAGCGTTCGGACTACTCGGCGAGCGCCGCGTCGATCGCGTCGCGCACGTCGGTGAGCCGCTCCAGCCGGACGAGCTCGCCGTCGACGATGATGCTCGGCGTGCCCTCCAGGCCGAGCTCGAGCGCATCGGCGCGGTCCGCCATGACCCGCTCCTCGGTGGCCGGGTCGGCGACCGCGGCGTCGTAGGCGTCGAGGTCGAGACCGAGCTCGTCGGCCAGGTCGCGGAAGTAGTCGCTCGCGTCGTCGAGCTGCGTCCACTGGCGCTGGCTGGCGAAGAGGGCGTCGTGCATCGGCTCGTACGCGTCCTGGTCGGCCGCGGCCTCGGCGGCGACGGCCGCGTCGACGGCGTTCGGGTGGATGTCGATGAGCGGGAAGTTGCGCACGACGAAGCGCACCTCGTCGCCGAGCTCCGCGCGCAGGTCCTGCATCGTCGGCTCGAGGTTCGCGCAGCCGGGGCACTGGAAGTCGAGGAACTCGACGACCGTCACCCGCGGGTCGGCCGGGTCGGTCAGCGCGTGGCTGTCGGCGTTCTCGACCAGTGCCGGGTCCAGGGTGGCCGAGGCACCGTCATCCGAGCCGCCGTTAGAGCCGGAGACGGCGACGATGACCGCGATCACCGCCCCGAGCAGCAGGATGAGGCCGGCGACGATGGCGATGTTGATCTTGGCGGCCTTGCTCATGCGCGGCGGGGTCCTCTCGAGCGGGGTGGGGTGGTCCCGATCGTAGGATGCGCAGCCTGTGCTCAGGCTGCGGAGGCCTCGAGCCCGATGATGCGATCCGCGGTGTGATCCAGCCGCACGTCGATGCGCCCGTCGGGCAGCCGCAGCACCGGCGCCCCACCGTTCCAGTCCATACCGATGCCGCGATCCTGCGCGTACCGGGTCAGGGCCGCGGAGTGCGAGCGGAGCTCTGCCGAGCTGATGCCGTCGTCGAGCACCCGCTTCGTGCGCTCGACGGAGGGCGCGGGCAGCGCCAGCTGCGGGTCGTCGATGAGCAGCAGCGCGACGGTGCCGCCGTCGACGGCCGCGGGCAGCAGCGTGCGCGGGCTGCGCAGCGCCAGCCCCGCGGCGATGCCGAGGCGCCGCCACGTGCGCTCCCCGTCGAGCGGATGCTCCGGGCCGGTGAACTCCGGCACCCCGTGCTCCTCGCCGTAGGCCCGCAGCCGGAGCGCGAGCTCGGTGACGGAGGGGGCAGATCGCCCGGGTTGGCCCACGACCACAGCCACGTGCCGGGGCCGGGTGCCGCCGTGCCGAGCAGGTGCAGCCGCGTCTCGATCGTGCGCGAGCCGTGCCCCTCGAGCCGCAGGGCGCCGCGCTCGACGTCGACGGCGTAGGCCGGCTCGCCGAGCACGGCCCGCAGTTGGAGCTGATGCTCGTAGGCGAGCAGCGACCCCAGCTCGACGAGACGGGCGAAGAGGTCGGATTCGGGGCGGCCGCTCATGTCGTCACCCTAGCGGCGCATCCCGCGCTGCAGCGGGGCTAGGGTGCGGAGACGATGGCACTGCGCAGCACCTCCACCCGGGCCCTCGACCGCGAGATCGGCCGCCTGGCGCTGCCCGCGCTCGGCGCGCTTATCGCGGAGCCCCTCTTCCTGCTCACCGACACGGCGCTGGTCGGTCACCTCGGAGCCGTGCCGCTCGCGGGGCTCGGGCTCGCCGGCACGGTGCTGCACACGACGATCGGCCTGCTCGTCTTCCTCGCCTACGCGACGACGCCCATCGTCGCCCGACGGCTCGGCGCCGGGGATCCGACGGGCGCCGTCCGCGCCGGCATCGACGGGCTGTGGCTGGCGCTGGGGCTGGGGCTGCTGGTCGCGCTGGCCGGCGTGTTCGCATCCGCTCCCCTGCTGGCGCTGTTCGGCGCCGACGCCGCGGTGACCGCGGCGGCCTCGGAGTACCTGCTCGTGTCGCTCATCGGCATCCCGGCGATGCTGGTGGTCATCGCGGCGACCGGTCTGCTGCGCGGACTGCAGGACACCCGCACCCCGCTCATCGTCGCCGGGGCCGGCTTCGCGATGAACGCGGCGCTCAACGCGGTGTTCCTCTACGGCTTCGGATGGGGCCTGGCCGGCTCGGCCGCCGGCACGGTCGTGGCGCAGTGGGGCATGGCCGCGGTCTACGCGGTGATCGCCGTGCGTGCCGCTCGGGCAGCCGGCGCGCCGCTGCGGCCCGGCTTCGGCGGCGTGCTGCGCACGGCGATGGACGGCGGATGGATGCTGCTGCGCACGGTGAGCCTGCGCATCGCCGTGATCGCCCCGGTCGTCGTCGCCGCGGGTCTGGGCACCCCGGAACTCGGCGCCCTGCAGATCGCCATGACGCTCACCAGCACCCTGGCGTTCGCCCTGGACGCGCTCGCGATCGCCGGTCAGGCGATGGTCGGCCACGGGCTCGGCGCAGGCGACCCCGACCGCGTGCGCGCGGTGATGCGGCGCCTCATGGTGCTCGGTGTCGGCGGCGGTCTCGCGCTCGGCGCGGCCCTGGCGCTCGCCTCCCCCGTGCTCGGCGGCGCGTTCACCGGCGACGGCGCGGTGCTCGCCCTGCTGCCGCCGCTGCTGATCGTGCTCGCCGTCGGCACGCCGCTCGCCGGCTTCGCCTACGTGCTCGACGGGGTGCTGATCGGCGCGGGCGACGCCCGCTACCTGGCACTGGCCGGGGTCGTCAACGTGCTCGTGTTCCTGCCCCTCCTGCTGCTCGTCGGCGGCGGCTCGCTGCTCGCGCTGTGGGCGACCTTCACCTTCGGCTACCAGGGCATGAGGGCGCTCACCCTGGGTCTGCGTGCGCGCAGCGGACGGTGGATGTGCCTCGGCGGCTGAAACCCTTCCACTGGCTGTTTTTCGCGATAGGCTGTCCTGGTGAGCACCGTCGCTACCGCCCCCGTCCGTGCCTGGCGCAACGCCCTCTTCGTCGTCTTCACGATCTGCGGCGTCGGTATCGCGTCGTGGATGGCCCGCTCCCCCGGCGTCCGCGACGCGCTCGACATCGACACCGCGCAGTACGGCCTCCTGATCTTCTCCATCGCCGTGGGCTCGATCCTCGGCCTCCTCGCGGCCGGTCACCTCGCCGCCGCCTTCGGCGCAGCCCGTGTCATCCGCGTCGCCCTGCCCGTCGGCGCCGCCGGTCTGCTGGCCGCCGGCGTCAGCGTCACGGTCGCGCCGAGCATCCCGGTCGTAGCGCTCGGCCTGGCGCTCTTCGGTGCGGGATCGTCCATCTCCGACGTCAACATGAACCTCTCCGGCGCCGCCAACGAGCGTGCGCTCGGCCGCACCATCATGCCGATCTACCACGCCTTCTTCAGCGCCGGTGCGGTCATCGGCGCGGGGTCCGGCGCGTTGGCCGAGCACCTCGGCATCTCCTTCGCCGCGCACATCGGCACCGTCAGCGTCGTCATCGCCGTCGCGGCGATCGTCGCCACCCGCTTCCTGCTGCCGGAGGAGGAGGTGCTCGGCGAGGGCGCCGAGGACGAACCGAAGCCGACCGCGCGCGAGCGCCTCGCGATGTGGGGCGACCCGCGCACGCTGCTCATCGGCGTCATCGTGCTCGGCATGGCCTTCGCCGAGGGCAGCGCGAACGACTGGCTCGCCATCGCCATGGTGGACGGCCACGGCACGGATGCGACCACGGGCGCCGTCGCGCTCGGACTGTTCGTGGGCAGCATGACGGTCGGCCGCCTCGTCGGCGTCAGGATCCTCGACCGCTTCGGCCGCGTGCCCGTGCTGCGGGTGAGCGCCGCGCTCGCCGTGCTCGGGCTCGGTGCCGTCATCGTCATCGACGACCCGACGCTCGCGCTCGTCGGCGTGGTGCTCTGGGGCCTGGGAGCCGCGCTCGGCTTCCCGGTGGGCATGTCCGCTGCCGCGGACGACCCGCGCACCGCCGCCGCCCGCGTCAGCGTCGTGGCGACCGTCGGCTACTGCGCCTTCCTCGTCGGTCCCCCGCTGATCGGCTTCGTCGGCGAGGCCTACGGCATCCGCATCGCGCTCGTCGCCGTGCTCGTGCTCATCGTCGCGGCCGGCCTGGCCTCCGCGGCCGCGCGCGAGCGCGGCTCGGCGAAGCAGGAGTCCGCCGCATCGTAGGCTCGTCGTCGTGCGTCTCGTGGTTGCCCGTTGCTCCGTCGATTACGCAGGCCGGCTGAGCGCCCACCTGCCGCTCGCCACGCGCGTGCTGATGCTCAAGGGCGACGGCAGCATCCTCATCCACTCCGACGGCGGCAGCTACAAGCCGCTCAACTGGATGAGCCCGCCCTGCACGCTCAGCCAGGTGGAGCTCGACGACGACCAGACCGCCGCCGGCGTGCAGCAGGTCTGGCAGGTCACCCACGCGAAGACCGCCGACACGCTCGTCGTGTCGATCTTCGAGATCCTGCACGACAGCTCACACGAGCTCGGCGTCGACCCCGGCCTGGTCAAGGACGGCGTCGAGGCGCACCTGCAGAAGCTGCTGGCCGAGCAGATCGAGCACCTCGGCGACGGCCATCGCCTGGTGCGCCGTGAGTACATGACGGCGATCGGACCGGTCGACATCCTCGCCCGCGACGCATCCGGCGGCGCCGTGGCCGTCGAGATCAAGCGCCGCGGCGACATCGACGGCGTCGAGCAGCTCACCCGCTACCTCGAGCTCATGAACCGCGACCCGCACCTCGCGCCGGTCCAGGGCGTCTTCGCGGCGCAGGAGATCAAGCCGCAGGCGCGCACGCTTGCCGAGGACCGCGGCATCCGCTGCCTCGTGCTCGACTACGACGCGATGAAGGGCGTCGACTCGGGGCGCCCCACGCTCTTCTGAGCGCGATCCCGCACCCCGTTCGTGGCGGGCGGATGAGCGGATGCCCGGCTCCGGCCATCCGCTCGATCCCCGCTGTTAGCGTGGCGGCATGGCCACCATCGACATCACCGAAGCCACCTTCGAGCAGACCGTCACGGGCAACGACATCGTCATCGTCGACTTCTGGGCCGACTGGTGCGGCCCGTGCAAGCAGTTCGCCCCGGTGTTCCAGGGCGCGAGCGAGCAGCACTCCGACGTCGTCTTCGCGAAGGTCGACACCGAGGCCGAGCAGCGCCTCGCGGGCATGGCCGGCATCACCTCCATCCCCACCCTCATGGCGTTCCGCGAGAACGTGCTCGTCTTCTCGCAGGCCGGCGCACTGCCCGCGCCCGCGCTCGAGCAGCTGATCGGCCAGGTCAAGGGGCTCGACATGGAGAAGGTGCACGCGCAGGTCGCCGAGCAGCGCGCGGCAGCCGAGGCCGAGGCCGCGCAGCCCGAGGCCTAGAGTCGGCAGGGTGAGCACCGCACCCTCGGCCCCTTGGTCCTGCATCCTCCTCGACCTCGACGGCACCATCGCCGACTCGGCGCCCGGCATCATCGGCTCGCTCGAGCACATGTTCCGCGAGCTCGGCCGCGAGGTGCCCTCGCAGGAGTCGCTGCTGCGATGGGTGGGCCCGCCGCTGCTGGACGCGTTCCGCGACTTCGCCGGCATGACCCCCGCCGAGTCCGCCGAGGCGCTGATCGTCTACCGGCGCCACTACCTCGACCAGGGCGCCGCCGAGAGCGTCATGTTCGAGGGCATGCCCGCCGTCTTCCACGCGATCCGCGAGGAGGGCGTGCCGCTCTCCCTCGCCACGAGCAAGCCCGAGCTGCCGGCGTCGCTCATCGTCGAGAAGTTCGGCCTGGCCGACTACTTCACCGTGCTCGCCGGCGCCTCCGCCGACGAGGTGCGCAGCGCCAAGGCGGATGTGATCGAGGAGGCCCTGCGCCGCCTCGGCGAGCTCGGCGTCGACCTCTCGAACCCCGTCATGGTCGGCGATCGCAAGCACGACGCGGAGGGGGCCGCAGCCCACGGCATCCCCACGATCATGGTCGGCTGGGGCTACGGCCCCGAGGAGGAGCGCGCCCTGGCGTCGGCCTTCGCCGAGACGCCCGCCGACCTCATCGGCCTGCTCTTCCCGCACCGCGCCGCCGCCGCCGCCGCCTGAACGGCTGCGTCAGACGAGCTCACCGATCCGGTCGAACAGGTCGAGCGCCGTCGCCGCCTCGCGCGCGAGGATGAAGCCGACGATGCCGACGATCCAGGCCGTCGTCTCGCCGCCTGTGCGCTCGAGCCACGCCGCGAGCCGGCGCAGCGGCGGCTCGACGAGCCGCCCCGCCACCGTCCGCCCGAGCAGCAGCACGAGCGCGGGCAGGACCATGAGCAGGCAGTAACCGGCCAGCACGGTCACCGTCTGCACCGGCGGCAGCTCGGCTCCCGTCATGATCCCGATCGCGCCGAGGTACGGCAGCATCGTCGCCAGCTCCACGGCACCGGCACCGAGCGCGAGCCCGAGCAGCGGGAGCGTGCCTCCTCCCCCATCGCCCGGTCGCGCAGCCGCGCGAGCCGGCCGGGGCCCGCCCCTCCTTCGGCTTCGTCGGGATGAGGAAGGCCACGACCAGCAGTCCCGCTCCCAGCAACAGCTGACCGACACGGGCGAACGGCGTCTCGAGGAAACCGCCCAAGCCGGTCACGAGTCCGCTGAAGCCGGCGGCCAGGAGGAGACCGATGCCGAAGTAGAAGCCCGCGATCACGGCGAGGTAGCCGAGCATCCGTCCCGGCCGCGGGCGAGTCGGCGCGAGCAGGAAGAACAGGGGGATGAGCAGGGTGCCGAAGCTCAGGCTGTCGATCAGCGCGAGCACGGCCAGCTGGGCGAGCAGTTCGAGCGTCATGCTCCGACCCTCCTCGCGGGCGCGGGTGCGCGCATCGGCGGAAGGAGGGGGCCAGGCCTCCGCATTTCGGCGGAGGTGCGCATCCGCCCGCTGTGCTGGGATGACTGCATGATCGATCGGATTCGCGCCGCCTACCGCGCCGCACCGATCGTCTGGAACACCGCCGCCGTCGTCGCGGTCGGCGTGCTGCTCATCGCCCTCGACACGACCGGCCTCTGGCTGGCGCCGGGCGCCGACGAGCTGTCTCGCTGGTGGCACCTGCCCCCGCTGCTCGCCGCCGCCGGTGCGCTGCTGCTGCAGCGCCGCGCGCCGCTGCGAGTGCTGCTGGCCGTCACCGCGATCGGCGCCGTCGACCTCGTGCTCGGCGGCAGCGTCGGCATGCTGCTGCTCTTCTTCGACGCGCTCTACTCGGCCGTGCTGCGCACCACCGCGGCGCGACGCCGGTGGCTGCTGATCGCCATGGTCGTGGCCACGGTCGGCGGCACGGTCGCTGCGTTCGTCGCGAGCGGCGGGGACCTGCGCGGCACGGTGGCCGCCGCGCTGCTGCTCGTCGGCGTGCTGAGCACCCCGTACGCCTGGGCCGCGGCGGTGCGCGAGGGCCGCGACCGTCTCGAGGCGCAGCAGCAGCTCGCCGCCGCGCACCGCGAGGAGGCCGTGCGCGAGGAGCGGGCCGCCATGGCGCGCGACCTGCACGACACGCTTGCCGGCGAGCTCGCCGCGATCGCGATCCACGCCGAGGCCGGGCTGGCGGGCGCGGGGCGCGAGCAGGCGGCGCTTCGGGCCGTCCGCGCCTCCGGTGTCGCCGGGCTCGAGCAGGTGCGTGCCATGATCCGCGTGCTCCGCACCGAGGGCGCCCCGCTGACGGCACCGGGCCGCCTCGCCCAGCTGCCCGAGCTCGTCGAGCGCGCCGCGGGCCTCGCCGTCACGGTCGAGGGGGCGCCGCCCGCGCTGCCGGTCGCGGTCGACCAGGCCGCGGCCCGCATCCTGCAGGAGTCGCTCACCAACGCGATGAAGCACGCGGCGGGCGCGACGGTGCGCATCCGCTTCACCGGGGAGGACGAGCGGATGCGCCTGACCGTCGACTCCCGCGGCGGCACGCCCTCGTCGGTCACCGGCGACGGCTTCGGCCTCGCGATGATGCGCGAGCGCGCGACCGCGCTCGGCGGCACGCTGCAGGCCGGCCCGGTCGACGGCGGCTGGCGCGTCGAGGCGGTCCTGCCGACGGGAGCCGACGGATGAGCGTGCGCCTGCTCCTGGCGGACGATCACGCCGCCGTGCGCGCCGGCCTGCGCCTGCTGCTCGAGGGCGAGCGGATCACCGTGGTCGGCGAGGCGGCGGATGGCGCGGCCGCGATCCGCAACGCCCGTGCCCTGCGCCCGGATGTGGTGCTGATGGACGTGCGGATGCCGGGCGTCGACGGGGTCGAGGCCACGCGCGCCATCGTCGCCGAGGGCACCGCCCAGGTGCTCGTGCTCACGACCTTCGACCTCGACGAGGTCGTCTTCGGCGCCCTGCGCGCCGGGGCCGCCGGCTTCCTGCTCAAGTCGGCGGGCGCGGAGGCGCTGACCGACGGGATCCTGCGCGTCGCCAGCGGCGAGTCCGTGCTCGCCCCCGAGGTGACGCGCCGCGTGCTCGCCGCGTTCGCCGAGACGCGCGCCCCGGCGCCCGCGCCGGGCCTCGAGCAGCTGACGCCGCGCGAGCGCGAGGTGCTCGCCGCCCTCGGCCGCGGCCTCGGCAACGCCGAGCTGGCCGCCGAGCTCGGCGTCGGCGAGGCGACCGCGAAGACCCACGTGTCGAGCGTGCTCGCCAAGCTCGGCGTGCGCTCGCGCGTGCAGGCGGCGATCGTCGCCCGCGAGGCGGGGCTGGAATGAGCCGGCGCATCGACGCGATCGACGTGGTGCGCGGCGTCGCCATCCTCGGCACGCTGTGGACGAACATCTGGCTGTTCACCGACCCCTGGGGTCTGCTCGGCGGGCTGAGCGCGGTGGGCCAGGGCGGCGAGGCCTGGATCCAGGCGCTCAGCCAGGGCAAGTTCCTCGCACTGCTGACGCTCACCTTCGGCGTCGGCCTGGCGATCCAGCACGACTCCGCGGTGCGCCGCGGGGTGCGCTGGCCCGGCCGGTACCTGTGGCGGGCGTTCCTGCTGCTGCTCGACGGGGTGGTCAACTACATCCTCATCGCCGAGTTCGACGTGCTCATGGGCTACGCCGTCACCGGCGCGATCGTCGCCTGGCTGCTGCTCACCAGGCCGCGCACGCAGCGCGTCGTCATCGCGGTGACCGGCTCGCTGCACCTGCTCGTCATCACCGGCCTCGCGCTGCTGCTGACGACCGTGCCGCCCTCCGAGCCGCCGACCGGCGTCAGCCCGTACGCGAGCGAGTCCTTCCTCGGCCTCGCCGCCTTCCGTCTCGAGAACGTGCTCGCCTTCCGCGCCGAGCCCGTGCTCATCGGCTGCCTCAGCATCGCGATGTTCCTGCTCGGCGCGCATCTGCACCGCGCGGGCGTCTTCGCGGAGGCGGGCGCCCGCATCCGCCGCCGCCTGATGCTGCTCGGCGGCCTCGCCCTGCCGGTCGACCTCGCGCTCGGCGGCCTCGGCGGCGAGGCCGGCGTGCTGCTGCAGCGCTACGCCATCGCGCCGCTGGTCGCCCTGGGCCTGCTCGCGCTGCTCGCCGAGCTGTGCCTGCGGCGCGGGACGGACGGATGGGCGCCGCGCCGCCTGCGCGAGGTCGGCCGCGTCGCCCTCAGCGCCTACCTGCTGCAGAACCTGCTCGCCGGCGCCGTGTTCTACGGCTGGGGCCTCGGACTGGCCGAGCTTCTCGGCGAGCTGCGCACCCCCGTGACGCTCGCCGCCTGGGCGGCGATCAGCGCAGCCATCGTGCTCGCGGCGCATCTCTGGCTGCGCCGCTTCCGGCTCGGCCCGGTCGAGTGGCTCTGGAAGCGCGGCGAGCAGCTGCTGCCGGAGCGACGCCGAGCGGATGCGCCGGTACCGTGAGCCGGTGGACCCCGTCATCGCCCAGCAGCTCGCCGCCCGCTCCGCCGACCTCCTGACCGCCTGGCACCCCGGCAGCGCCGAGCAACGCGCGCTCCGCGACGAGTACCTCGCCTTCATCGAGCACCACGGCCCCGACGCCGTGCGCAAGCCCGCCGGCCCCGAACACCTCACGGCGAGCTGCTTTCTGTTCACCGAGGACCGCGCCCACGTGCTGCTGACGCTGCACCGCAAGGCGGGCCGCTGGCTGCAGCTCGGCGGGCACTACGAACCGGCGGATGCGGACCCGGCCGAAGCGGCCCTCCGCGAGGCCCTCGAGGAGGGCGGCGTGCCCGGCGCCACGCTGGTCGGCCTCGCCGACCTCGACCGCCACGAGCTCGTCGGCGCCTTCGGCGCGTGCCGCGTGCACTGGGACCTGGGCTTCCTGGCCACCGTGCCCGCCGCATCCGCCCCGGTGATCAGCGATGAGAGCGACGACGTGCGCTGGTTCCGCATCGACGAGCTCGCGGATGCGGCGCCCGATGTGGCGCGCCGGCTCGCGCCGATCCTGGCCTGAACGCGACGAAGGCCCCGGATCATCGATCCGGGGCCTTCATCCTGCGGCGCACGGTCCTCGTGAGACGAGAACCTGTGCGCGAGGGGGGACTTGAACCCCCACGCCCTTACGGGCACTGGCACCTGAAGCCAGCGCGTCTGCCAATTCCGCCACTCGCGCAGGTGGCGCGCTCTCGCACGCCAACCTCATCAGATTAGCACGTCACGGAGGTGCCGTGGAGCATGCTCCGAGCGGATGGGATGAGGCACCTGCGGCAACCCGACAGGCCCAGCCGCTAGCATCAACGAAGCCATTCGCCCGAACCGGAGGTCTCATGGGGCTCCTCGACAGCTTCGAGAAAGGTCTCGAGCGCGCCGTCAACGGCGCCTTCGCGCGCACCTTCAAGAGCGGTCTGCAGCCCATGGAGATCACGAACGCGCTGCGCCGCGAGCTCGACACCAAGTCCGCGATGATCGCCCGCGACCGCATCCTCGTGCCCAACGCGTACACGGTGCGCCTCGGCGTCACCGACCACGAGCGCATGGCCTCGCTCGGTCCTTCCCTCATCCAGGAGCTGCACCAGCTGGTCACCCGGCACGCCGCCGCGCAGCAGTACTCCTTCGCCGGCCCGCTCTCCATCGACCTGCGCGAGGATCCATCACTCGGCGAGGGCATGATCCGCATCGACAGCGAGAACGTGCGCGGCGAGGGCGTCTCGTGGCAGGGCGTGCTCGAGATCGCGGGCACGCGTCATCCGCTCCGCCGCGGCCGCACCGTCATCGGGCGGGGCTCGGATGCGGACATCACCGTCGCCGACACCGGCACCTCCCGCAAGCACGTCGCGGTCCTCTGGGACGGCGAGAAGGCCGAGGTCCACGACCTCGGCTCCACCAACGGCAGCAAGCTCAACGGCCGCCGCATCGACAAGGCGCCGCTGCCGCCGGAATCGGTGATCGAGATCGGGCGCACGCGCATCGTGTTCCGCGTGCAGCCGCGACGTTCGGAGGGCCGCCGATGAGCGAGCTGACCCTGCTGGTGCTGCGCATCGGCTTCCTGCTGGTGCTGTGGGGCTTCGTCTTCGCGATCATCTACGCCCTGCGCAGCGACCTGCTCGGTCAGCGCCCGCGGCGCATGCCCGCGGCGGCCGGCGGCTCCCCCGCCCCGGTGCCCGCACCCGCCCCGGCCCGCACGCAGGCGCAGGAGCCCGCGCTCACCGAGCCGGTGTCCGCGCCGGTTTCGGATGCGCTGCCCGGCCGTCTCGTCATCACCTCCGGCGCGAAGGAGGGCACCGAGCTCGACCTCGGCCGCGAGACCCTCACGATCGGCCGCTCCGGCGACAGCGGCCTCGTCATCCGCGACGACTACACCTCGACCCATCACGCGCGCCTCATGGTGTGGAACGAGGAGTGGGTCATCCACGACCTCGACTCCACCAACGGCACCTTCCTCGACGGCCGCCGCGTGACGGTGCCGACCCCGGTCCCCCTGAACACGCCCGTCAAGATCGGCACCACGACGTTCGAGCTCCGGCGGTAACCCCGGATGACCGCCATCGCGCGCAGCGCAGCGGGCTCCCACGTCGGGAAGATCCGCGCCAACAACCAGGACTCGGGCTACTCCGGTCGCCAGCTGTTCGTCGTCGCCGACGGCATGGGCGGTCACGCGGGCGGCGACGTCGCCTCGGCGATCGCGGTGCAGCGCATCCGCGAGATCGACGTGCCGCACGACAGCGCCGATCGCGCCGTCGACGCGCTGCGCGATGCGCTGGTCGCCGCGAACGGCACGCTCTCCGAGGTGGTCCGGGAGCACCCGGAGCTCACCGGCATGGGCACGACCGTCAGCGCGATGCTGGTGGCGGATGGGCGCATGGCGATCGCGCACATCGGCGACTCCCGCATCTACCGCCTCCGCGACGGCGACCTCATCCAGCAGACCGTCGACCACACCTTCGTGCAGCGCCTGGTCGACAGCGGCCGCATCACGCCCGAGGAGGCGGCCGTGCATCCGCGCCGCTCGGTGCTCATGCGCGTGCTCGGCGACATCGAGCCGGATCCCGAGATCGACACGGCGATCGTCGACCTCGTGCCCGGCGACCGCTGGCTGCTCTGCTCGGACGGACTGAGCGGATACGTCTCCGAGGAGAAGGTCTCGGCCATCCTCGGCACCGCCCGCAGCCCTCGCGAGGCCACCGACCGGCTCATCAAGGAGGCGCTCGACCAGGGCGCGCCGGACAACGTGACGGTGCTGGTCTTCGAGGTCGCCGAGGAGGCTCCGGAGGAGCCGCTCGGTCGGGCCACCGTCGGCTCGGCCGCGAAGCCGCTCACCTTCGACGTCGCGCCAACGAAGCGCCCCGTGCGCCTGCCGACGCTGCTGCTGCATCCCATCAAGAGCGTGCAGCAGCAGGAGGACAGCCACTTCGAGCCCGAGAGCGACGAGTACCTCGACGAGCTCATCGAGGAGGACCGCCTGCGCGCCCGCCGCCGACGCATCGGCTGGCTGGTCGGCGTCAGCGTCGTCGTCCTCGCGATCGTGGCCGCGGGCCTGCTCGGCTACCGCTGGACCCAGAGCCGGTACTTCGTGGGCACCGACGGCTCGAACGTCATCATCTACCAGGGCGTGCAGCAGGGCATCGGGCCGATCTCGCTCTCCAGCGAGTACGTCGACACGGGCATCCGCTTGAACGACCTCGACGCGTACACGCAGCAGCAGCTCGAGGGCACCATCAGCGCCGGCAGCCTGCCCGGTGCGCGCGCCATCGTCGAGCGCATCGACCCCGAGTCCGACACCCAGGCGGGCCCGCAGCCCGTGCCGTCCGAGTTGATCGAGCCCACACCCTCTCCGGAGGTGACGCCGTGAGCACCGAAGCCGTGAGCACCGCCACCGGTCTGCAGAACCTCACCGGCGTCATCACCCTCAAGCTGCGCACGCCGTCCCGCCTGCGCAACCTCGAGCTGGGGCTGCTGCTGTTCGCGATCGCGATCAACGCCGGATCCTTCGTGCTCGTGCAGTTCGGCGTGCTCGGCCAGGTCGAGCCCGGCATGCTCACCGCGTCGTTCGCGCTCGCCGGCCTCGCCCTCGCGGTGCACGTCGCCCTGCGCATCAGCGCACCGGACGCGGACCCTCTGATCCTGCCGATCGCGACCGTCCTGAACGGCACCGGCCTGGCCATGATCTACCGCCTGGACCTGGCGAAGGGCTTCGAGGGATGGGGCGCGGCCAGCGTGCGCCAGATCGTCTGGACCACGCTCGCGATCCTCATCGCCACGGCCGTGCTGGTCGCGCTGCGCAACTACCGGGTGCTGCAGCGCTTCACCTACGTGGCCATGTTCAGCGCCATCGTGCTGCTGCTCCTGCCGCTCGTGCCGGGCCTCGCCCGCACCGACGACGTCGCCGCGAAGGTCTGGATCGACGTCGCCGGCTTCAGCTTCCAGCCCGGCGAGATCGCGAAGATCGCGCTCGGGGTCTTCTTCGCCGGCTACCTCGTGCAGCACCGCGACTCGCTCGCCGTCGGCGGGCGCAAGCTGCTCGGCATGCGGTTGCCGCGCGTGCGCGATCTCGGCCCCATCCTGCTCATCTGGGCGGCGGCGATGGGCGTGCTCGTCTTCCAGCGCGACCTCGGCACCTCGCTGCTCTACTTCGGCCTCTTCCTCGTCATGATCTACGTCGCGACCGGCCGGCTCAGCTGGGTGCTGCTCGGCCTCGGCCTGTTCCTCGGCGGCGCGATCATCGCCAGCCAGACGCTCGTCTACGTCAACTCCCGGTTCACCGTCTGGCTCGACGCCTTCAACCCGCAGTACGCGGACGGGGATGCGTACCAGCTGGTGCAGGGCATCTTCGGCATCGCGCAGGGCGGCATGGTCGGCACCGGCCTCGGCCAGGGACGGCCGAGCATCGTGCCGCTCGCCGAGAGCGACTTCATCATCGCGTCGCTCGGCGAGGAGCTCGGTCTCGCGGGTCTGTTCGCGCTGCTCGCCCTCTACCTGCTGCTGGTCTCGCGCGGCTTCCGCATCGGCTTCGCCGGCCGCGACGACTTCGGTCGCCTGCTCGCCGTCGGCCTCTCCTTCGTCGTGGCGCTGCAGGTCTTCATCGTCATCGGCGGCGTCACCCGCGTGATCCCGCTGACCGGCCTCACCACGCCGTTCCTCGCCGCCGGAGGCTCCTCGCTCATCGCGAACTGGATCATCGCGGCCATCCTGCTGCGCCTCTCCGACTCGGTGCGCAATCAGCCCCGATTGGTGGTGGGTCCGTGAACAAGGAGCTCCGCAGGGTCAGCGTGATCGTGCTGGCCATGTTCCTGGCCCTCTTCGGCTCGACGACGGTCATCAGCGCCATCGAGGCCGACAACCTGGCCGCCCAGTCGAACAACCGCCGCGTCGTCCTCGACAGCTACTCCGCGCAGCGCGGCGCGATCCTCGTCGAGGGCACGCCGATCGCCTACTCCGAGCCGAGCGACGACGTCTACCGCTTCCAGCGCATCTACTCCGAGGGCGAGAAGTACTCGGGCGTCACCGGCTACTTCACGCTCAACCAGGGCAGCACCGGCCTCGAGGGTTCCCTCAACCAGCAGCTCAGCGGCACCGCAAACTCCCAGTTCTTCGACCAGCTCAACGCCATCATCACCGGTCAGGAGCCGACCGGCGCGTCGATCGCCACGACGCTCGACGCCGAGGCCCAGCAGGCGGCGTGGGATGCGATGCAGGGCTACGAGGGCGCCGTCGTCGCGATCGAGCCGTCGACGGGACGGATCCTCGCGCTCGTCTCCACGCCGGGCTTCGACCCGAATCCGCTCGCCTCGCACATCACCTCGGAGGTCATCGAGCGGTACACGGCGCTCGACGAGGCCCGCCCCTCGCCGCTGCAGAACCGCGCCTACGGCGGCGGGCAGTACTCGCCGGGCTCGACCTTCAAGATCATCATGACCGCGGCCGCGCTCGAGAACGGCTACGCGCCCGACAGCCAGTTCGAGAATCCCGCCACGCTGACGCTTCCCGGCACGAACACGCAGATCAACAACCCCGTGGTCGGGCAGTGCAGCGGAGGGGGCGACACCGTCTCGATGGCGACCGCGCTGAACCTCTCCTGCAACATCCCGTACGCCGAGCTGGCGCAGGACCTCGGCGTCGATACGGTCGCCGACATGGCCGAGGCCTTCGGCTTCAACAGCAGCACGCAGATCCCGATGACCTCCACGCCGTCGCGCTACCCGCGCGACATCGACGAGGCGCAGCTCATGCTCACGGCGTTCGGCATGTCGAGCGTGCGCGTCAACGCGCTGCAGAACGCCATGGTGGTCGCCGCGGTGGCCAACGACGGCGTGCTCATGCAGCCCACGCTGGTCGACTCCGTCATCGCCGCCGACCTGTCGGTGCTCGACGAGTTCCAGGCCAGCGAGCTCGGCCGACCCATCACCTCCGCCACCGCCAGCACGCTGAACGACATGCTCGTCGACGGCGTCAGCAACGGGGCCGCCGGTGGTGCGAGAATCGACGGGGTCGCGGTGGGCGGCAAGACCGGAACCGGCGAGAACGGACCGGGCGAACCCTTCAATCTCTGGTTCTCGGGCTTCGCGCCTGCGGAAGACCCCCAAGTCGCCGTCTCGGTGATCGTCGGCGACGGCGGCGGCCGGGGACAGCAACTCAGCGGCAACGCGCTTGCCGCACCGATCGCACGTCAAGTCATGGAGGCGGTGCTCAACCAATGAGGCCAATGAGCGGACTCACGTTCGGTGGGCGGTACCAGTTGTCGTCCCGGATCGCCATCGGCGGCATGGGCGAGGTCTGGGAGGCGACCGATCTCGTGATCGGGCGCACCGTCGCGATCAAGATCCTCAAGGACGAGTACCTGGGCGACCCCGGGTTCCTCGAGCGCTTCCGCGCCGAGGCCCGCCACGCCGCCCTCGTCAACCACGAGGGCATCGCCAACGTCTACGACTACGGCGAGGAGGAGGGCAGCGCCTACCTGGTCATGGAGCTCGTGCCGGGCAAGGCGCTCTCCACTGTGCTCGAGAACGAGCGGATGCTGTCCACCGACCGCGTGCTCGACATCGTCGCGCAGACCGCGTCGGCCCTGCACGCCGCGCACCAGGCCGGCCTCGTGCACCGCGACATCAAGCCGGGCAACCTGCTGATCACCCCGGACGGCCGCGTCAAGATCACCGACTTCGGCATCGCGCGCATCGCCGACCAGGTGCCGTTGACCGCGACCGGTCAGGTCATGGGCACGGTGCAGTACCTCTCGCCGGAGCAGGCGAGCGGGCAGCCCGCCTCGCCGAGCACCGACATCTACTCGCTCGGCATCGTGGCCTACGAGGCCCTCGCCGGCCGCCGTCCCTTCACGGGCGAGTCGCAGGTCGCCATCGCGATGGCGCAGATCAACGAGACGCCGCCGGACCTGCCGGTCACCGTCTCCGAGCCCGTGCGGCACTTCGTCATCACGTCGATCTCGAAGAAGCCCGCGGAGCGTCCGCAGACCGCCCAGCACATGGCCCGCGCGGCCGAGGCGCTGCGCCGCGGCGACGTCGCCTCGGCGATCGCCGCCGTGCCCGGCGTCGCCGGCCCGGACGGAGCGCTCGAGGACACCTTCACGCAGGTGCTCGGCGCGACCGGGGCCGGCGCCGCGGCGGGCGCCGGAGCCGGTGACGCCGCCACCCAGCTGCTCTCGTCGACCGCGCCGCTGCCGCAGCAGGCCGGCGGGCCCGACGAGGAGCAGGACGAGGAGCGGAAGCAGCGCAGCCCGTGGTTCTGGCCGCTCATCATCGCCGTCATCGTGCTCGTCGGCGCGATCGCCGCGATCGTCATCGGCATGCTGACCAGCGGCGGCGGCGATGCCGAGCCTTCCTCCCCGCCGCCGTCGGCGACGCAGGAGGAGAGTCCCTCGACCTCCTCCACGCCATCGATCACCCCGAGCGCCACGCCGACCGAGGACCCGGCCGACGACACCTTCACGATCAACCGAGGGGACTACGAGGGCGAGCGCTTCGAGGACGTCGAGTCGGCGCTGAACGCGCTCGGCGCGGACTTCATCATCGACCGTGAGGAGTCCGGCACCGCCCCCACCCCGGAGCAGGTGGGCATCGTCTCCTCGATCAACCCCGCGGGCACCGTGCGGCGCGGCGCGACGATCACCGTACAGGTCTACGGCGAGTTCCCGACGCCGCCGGCACCGCGCGACCCGTCTGCGAGCCCGACCACCGTGGCACCGGGCGGCACGGTCACCTTCAGCTGGCCGCAGTACACCTCGTGCCCCGGTCAGAGCAGGCTCGACAACTACACCGTCTCGGTGCAGAACGGGCGCACGACGAACAACCTGAACACGATCGGCGCGAACCAGACCTCGGTGCAGATCGTCGCGGGCGACTCCGGCACGGTCTCGCTGAGCTACACGGCGACCTGCTCCGGTTCCACGTCCGAGGCCTCCTCGCAGGCCTCCGCCACGATCGCGTCGGCGGAGGGCGACGGCGACGAAGGCGAGACGCAACCGTGACCTCGCTGTGCCCCGTGCGCGGGGCACAGCGGATCCCGGCCGGTAGACTGAGCCGTCCCCGACCGACCACTGCAGGAGTACGAACGTGACCGACGGCATCCCCCTGCTCGCTGGTCGCTACGAGGTCGGGGAACTCGTCGGCCGAGGCGGCATGGCGGATGTGTACAAGGGCCGCGATGCGCGCCTGGGCCGCACCGTCGCCATCAAGCTGCTCAAGCCGTCGCTCGCGACGGATCCGACGTTCCGCGCCCGCTTCCGCAAGGAGGCGCAGGCCGCCGCGCGCATGGCGCACCCCACCATCGTGCGGGTCTTCGACGCCGGTGAGGACACGATCGAGGAGGACGGCGCCGAGCGCCAGCAGCCCTTCATCATCATGGAGTTCATCGACGGCACCGTGCTGCGCGACCTCCTCGAGGAGGGGCCGCTCGAGCCCGACGAGGCCGCCCGCATCGCCGGCAGCGTGCTGACCGCGCTCGAGTACTCCCATCGCGCCGGGGTCGTGCACCGCGACATCAAACCGGGCAACATCATGCTGGCCCGCAACGGCCAGGTGAAGGTCATGGACTTCGGCATCGCCCGCGCCGTCTCCGACACGGCCTCCACGGTCGCCCAGACCACGGCCGTGCTGGGCACCGCCAACTACTTCTCGCCCGAGCAGGCGCGCAACGAGGGCGTCGACGCCCGCACCGACCTCTACTCCACCGGCGTGGTCCTGTTCGAGATGCTCACCGGCCGCACGCCGTTCCGCGGCGACAGCGCCGTGGCCGTGGCCTACCAGCACGTGAGCGAGCAGGCCGTGGCCCCGAGCTCGCTGAACCCGGCCGTCAGCCCGGTGCTCGACTCGGTCGTCGATGCCGCCCTCGCGAAGGATCGGGCGGAGCGCTTCCAGAGCGCGTCGGACTTCCGCACCCAGCTGCAGCAGGCAGCCGCCGGCAAGATGCCGGTGCTGCCGAAGCGCGGCGAGCAGGACGGCATGTTCTCGGCGGCCGAGCGCGAGGATTCCGACGAGACCCTGCGCCGGCTGCAGGCCGGATCGGAGAGCGGACCCCGCACGCAGAGCCGGCCGCCCGCCGCCTGGATCTGGTCGGGCATCCTCGGCGTCGCCTTCGTGCTCGTGGCCGTCGTCATCTGGGTCGTCAACCTCGGTCCCGTCGCGATCGGCGGCGACCTCTCGGTGTCGGTGCCGGACGTCGTCGGCTTGAGCGAGGAGGACGCGCGCGCCCAGATCGAGGACGACCAGCTGGGTGTCGAGGTCTTCGAGGAGTACAACGCCGAGGTGCCGGCCGGCGACGTCATCAGCTCGACGCCGATCGCGGGTCGCAACGTGCCCCAGGACTACCTCGTGCGCATCACCGTCTCGATGGGCGTGCAGCAGGTCGAGGTGCCCGAGCTCGAAGGCCGCAGCGAGGAGTCGGCTCGCTCCGCGCTCGACGCCCTCGGTCTCGCCGTGGGCGAGACCTCCCAGCAGAACTCGGCCACGGTGCCCGCCGGACAGGTGATCAGCACGGATCCGATCCCCGGCACCAGTCTCGCGTCGGGCAGCTCCATCGACCTGCTGCTGTCGAGCGGCCTCGTCACCGTGCCGAACGTCGTCGGTCAGACCGTCGCGAACGCCGCCGCGCAGCTGCGCAGCGACGAGCTGCAGCTCTCGGTTCGCCCGATCGCCGACCCGAGCTGCGGCGGCAGCCTGGTCACCCAGCAGTCGCTCACGCCGGGCGACCACCCGCAGCGGTCGACCATCGAGATCACCTACTGCACGGGCTGACCCCGCGCGCGTCCGGGGAGCGGATGCGGTCGCGTCTCAGCCGAGCGTGACGAGCGGATGCAGTGCCGCAGCGCGCGCCGCCGCCCCCTCGAGGCCTGCCGCCTCGAGCCAGTTGCCGAGCATCCGGTAGCCGCCCTCGGTGAGCACCGACTCCGGGTGGAACTGCACGCCGAAGATCGGCGCCTGCTCGTGGCGCACCGCCATGATCACGCCGCCATCGGTGCGGGCGGTCACGATCAGCGCGGTCGGCACGGTGCTGTCGACGACGGCGAGCGAGTGGTACCGCGTGGCCCGGAACTGCTCCGGCACGCCGGCCCAGAACGCGCTGTCGTCGTGCTCGACCTGGCTGGTCTTGCCGTGCATCAGCTCCTCGGCGTGCGTCACCGTCGCGCCGAAGGCCTCCGCGATCGCCTGGTGCCCGAGGCAGACCCCGAGCAGCGGCTGGCCGGTACCGACGGCGATCCGCACGGCGGGGATGGACGAGCCGGCGTCGGCGGGCGCGCCGGGGCCGGGCGAGACGAGCACGGCGTCGTACTGCGCCATCCGCTCGGCCAGCTCGGCCTCGGGGATCGCATCGTTCCGCACGACCTCGGTCTCGGCGCCCAGCTGCTGCAGGTAGCCGTCGAGGGTGTAGACGAAGCTGTCGTAGTTGTCGATGACGAGGACCCGGGTCATTCCTCCACCGTCGCTTCCTGCACGTTGACGATCGTGTCGACCCAGGGGAAGACCCAGGTGACGAGGGCGTAGAGCACCGCCGCCGCGAGCAGCAGCAGGATGAGCACCCGCACCCACCAGGGGCCGGGCAAGACTCTCCAGAGCGCGCCGTACATCAGGCTCCCTGCTGGAAGAAGTGGGCGATCTCCGCCGGCGGACCCGCGGACTGCGGCTGCCAGGACTCCATCACGCCGTAGGCGATGATGCGCTCGGCGGTGGAGAAGAGCGGATTGCACGCGGTCAGGGTGATGACGCGGTCGCCGGGTGCGGCGTCCTCGACCTGCGGCACCGGGTCCAGCACGCCGACGCCGCTGGGCAGCACGTACTCGGTCGACCGGTAGCGGTAGGTGTACCAGCCGTCCTCGGTGCCGACGTAGATCGGATCCCCGACGACCAGCTGGTTGATCTGGTTGAACGAGCCGCCGTGGGTCTGGCGGTGCGCGGCGACCGCGAAGTTGCCGACCTCACCGGGCATCTGGGTGCCCTCGTAGTGGCCGACACCGAGCGCCGGGTCGTTGAGGATGTCCGCCATCGAGGTGCCCTCGGCGACCACGCGCTGCCAGTCCGCCCCGAAGCGAGGCACGTAGATGGTGGCGAACCCCTGACCGTGCTCGGCGACGGCCGAGACCACGGGCTCGCCGTGGTCGACCGGGTCGGCCTCGGGATTCGACGGCGGCGCCGCCTCGACGGGGCCCCACCCCTCGGTGAGCTCCTGCGCCGCCGTGGCCTGCTGGCCCCCGACGACGATGTCGTTCCACCACACCTGCCAACCGAGGAACAGCACCACGAGCAGTCCGGCCGTGATCAGCAGTTCGCCGAAGATCCCGATGATGCTGATCCGGCGACGCGGACGCGGCTTCCGGCGCGGTCGCAGGGCGTCGGAGGTCATGCGTCGAGTCTAGGCGCAGCGCCGCGCGGTGCGACCTGGGCGTCGCGCTAGACTTCGGGGCATGGCCCGCCAGAAGAAGAACGGCTCGTCCCCCGCGGAATCCGAGCTCGAGAACCGCGAGGACGCCCCGAACCCGGTCTGGTTCAAGCCGATCATGTTCGGCTTCATGATCGTGGGCTTCCTCTGGCTCATCACCTTCTACGTGAGCAACGGCGCCCTGCCGATCGCCGCCCTGGAGTCGTGGAACATCCTCATCGGCGCCGGCGTGCTCTTCATCGGCTTTCTGATGACCACGCGCTGGCGCTGACGACGCCTGTCCCGGCACCGGAGTTACATCCGTGTAGTTCTCCCCAGCTGTGCACAAGCTTGTGGATAACCCCGTGGAGAGTCCGGGGATAACCAGTGGAGAACGTCTTCGGAGCGAGCACCCGCGAACCGGGGCCGTCCGTCCCTCGAGCTCAGCGCGCGAGGACCGTGAGCACCGTCGTTGCCACGAGCAGCACCGCGATGCCCACGATGCCGGCGATCTGCAGACTGCGCTGTCGCCGCTCACGCGTCGCGAGCAGCACCGCCGCGACCGCCGCTCCCGCGAGCAGACCTCCCACGTGCGCCTCCCACGCGATGCCCGGGATGATGAACCCGATCGCGAGGTTGAGGCCCACCACGACCAGGATCTGCACGCTGTTGCCGCCCAGCCTGCGCTGCACCACGGCGAACGCGCCGAAGAGGCCGAACACCGCGCCTGAGGCACCGAGCACCCCGCCGGTGGGGTCGATCAGCAGCACCGCCACGGATCCGGCGAAACCGCTGATCAGGTACAGCGCCAGGAACCTCGCCTTGCCGAGCGACTGCTCGAGCATCCGTCCGAAGATCCACAGCGTGTACAGGTTGAACAGGATGTGCAGGAACTGCGTGTGCAGGAAGACCGAGGTCATCATGCGCCAGGGCTCGACACCCGTGGCCGCAGGGACGTAGACGAAGAGCTGGTACATCAGCCCGCCGCTGAAGATGCCCGTGGTGAGGAAGTTCACCCCGAAGACCACGGCGTTGACCGCCATGATCGCGTACGTCACCGGCGTCGCCGAACCGCGGCCGAAGCGCAGCGGGCGCCGCACCTTCGGGATCGCCTTGTTCGCCTCGCGGACGCACTCGGGGCACTGCACGCCGACGGCGGCCTGCACCTGGCACTCCGTGCACACCGTGCGTCCGCATCGCTGGCACAGGATGAAGCTGCGCCGGTCGGGGTGCCGGTAGCAGTAGTCGTTCGGGTTGCCGACCGGCTGGCTCATCTGCGGAGGTGGCGGGCGGGTCAGAGCTCGGTGACGGTGACCTTCTCGATGACCACGTCGTCGAGCGGACGGTCGCGGCCATCGGTGGGGACGACGCCGAGGGCGTCGACGACCCGCTTCGAGGCCTCGTCGGCGACGACGCCGAAGATGGTGTGCTTGCCCTGCAGCCACGGCGTCGGCGCCGTGGTGATGAAGAACTGCGAGCCGTTGGTGCCTCGGCCCGCGATCACTCCGGCGTTCGCCATGGCGAGCACGTAGGAGTCGTTGAAGTTGAGCTCGGGGTTGATCTCGTCGTCGAACTGGTAGCCGGGGCCGCCGATGCCCTGACCGAGCGGGTCGCCGCCCTGGATCATGAAGTTGGGGATGATGCGGTGGAAGACGACGCCGTCGTACAGCGGAGCGGACGACTTCGCGCCGGTGCCGGGGTGCGTCCACTCGATCGCGCCGGTCGCGAGACCGGTGAAGTTCGCGACGGTCTTCGGGGCGTGGTTGCCGAAGAGGTTGAGGGTGATGTCCCCGTGGTTCGTGTGCAGCGTGGCGACGGCGGTGTGCATGCGTCCATTCTTCCACAGCGGTTCGGCGCTCAGGTTGCGGGCGGAAGGCGTTCTCCTCGCTGTCAGGGAGTCCACAGGGCTTCATCCGTCCCGGGACCCCGCCGCGTGGAAGGATGGCGGAGATCCCGCGCCAACCACGGAGGTTCCCAATGGCCATCACCCGCAAGCGCGAGCGTCAGCTCAAGCGACTTCGCAAGTCCGCCAACAAGGTCATCGCCGAGCAGCGCGTCGTGCTCGACCACGCCAACGAGGTGGCTCGCGCGGCGCGCGGCCAGCTCGCGCAGCTCACGCGTGAGCAGGTCGGCCCGACCGTGCGCGACGTCGTCGACCACCGCGTGCGTCCCGCTGTCGCGAGCGGCATCGCGACGGCCGAGCACACCGTCAGCTCGGCGAAGAAGACCTACGACAAGAACATCGCCCCCGCCTTCGCCGGCGCCGTCGGCAGCGTCGTCGGCGCCCTCGAGCTGAAGAAGCACCCGCAGCTCGCGAAGGCGCTCTCGAAGGCCTCGGGCGGACGCATCAAGGCGCCCCGCACCGGTCCCGGCGTCGGCGGCTACCTGCTGATCGGCCTCGGTGTCGCCGCGGTCGCCACCGTCGCCTACGCCGCGTGGCAGACGCTGCGCGCCGACGACGACCTGTGGATCACCGACGACTCGGACGACCAGGACTGACCGGTCCGCTCGACCTCACGACGCCGCCGCGCCCTCGGGGCCGGCGGCGTCGTCGTTGCGGTACATCCCCGCCGGAACGAGGAAACGCGCCGCCCGGAGGCGACGCGTTCTTCCCGTTGGTGGAGACGAGGGGAATCGAACCCCTAACCCCCTGCTTGCAAAGCAGGTGCTCTGCCAATTGAGCTACGTCCCCGTGGTCCCGGAGGACCGGTCCCGAACGGATTCGGGATGGGGAATCCACTGGGATTCCAGTGGGGCTACCAGGACTTGAACCTGGGACCTCTTCGTTATCAGCGAAGCGCTCTAACCGCCTGAGCTATAGCCCCGTGAGGGCAGCGAGTTCGAGACTACCCTACGGAACCCGCCGGCCCAAATCCGCTGGTCAGTTGTTGGTGAAACCGACCAGCAGACCGCCCGTGATGCGCACGCTGAGGTTGTACATGAGGGCGACAACGGCGCCGAGCGCCGTGATCACGATCACGTCCAGCAGGGCGATCACGAGTGCGAAGGACATGACCTGGCCGAGGTTGAAGATCTCGAGCAGGTCGAAGCTGTCGCCGAGCACGTCCGAGGCGATGTCGTTGATGCTCGAGAAGGTGTTCGTCGCGATGAGCACCATCCAGCTGAGGAAGGTGGCCACGATCGTGATGACGCCGACGGCGACCGCGATGAGGAACGAGAGCTTCACCATCGACCAGAAGTCGATGTACACGAGCTTCAGTCGCACCTGCTTGCTCGGGGTGCCGTTCGGGGTCTTGCGGCGGAGCTTCTCGCCAACGCTACTCATTCGGGTCCTCCTGCTGCTGCTCGGCGGACTCCGCTGCGGAATCCTCGACCGCCGCCTCGATGGCGCGCTCGCTGTTGCGGGCGATCGCGATGATGCGATCCTGGGCCGCGAAGCGCGCGAAGACGACACCCATGGTGTCGCGTCCCTTCGCCGGGACCTCGGCCACGGATGAACGTACCACCTTGCCGCTGGCAAGGACCACGAGCACCTCGTCGTCATCGCCCACGATGATCGCTCCGACCAGGTCGCCGCGCTCCTCGGCCAGCTTCGCGACCTTGATGCCCAGGCCGCCGCGGCCCTGCACGCGGTACTCGCCCACACTCGTCCGCTTGGCGTAGCCGCCCTCGGTGACGACGAAGACGTAGCCCTCGTCGCTGACGACCGAGGCGCTGAGCAGGTCGTCGTCCTCGCGGAACTTCATGCCCGTCACGCCGGAGGTGCTGCGGCCCATCGGGCGCAGCGCGGTGTCGTTGGCCTCGAAGCGCAGCGACTGGCCCTTGCGCGAGACCAGCAGCACCTCGTCGTCGCCGTCGAGCAGCAGCGCGGAGACCAGCGAGTCGCCCTCGCGCAGGTTGATCGCGATGATGCCGCCGGTGCGGTTCGTGTCGTAGTCCGACAGCGCGCTCTTCTTGACGAGTCCGCCCTTGGTGGCGAGCACCAGGTACTCCGCGACCGCGTAATCGCGGATGTCGAGCACCTGCGTGATCTCCTCGTCGGGCTGCATCGCCAGCAGGTTCGCGACGTGCTGGCCCTTCGCATCGCGGCCGCCCTCCTGCAGCTCGTAGGTCTTCGCGCGGTACACGCGTCCCGCCGAGGTGAAGAACAGCAGCCAGTGGTGCGTCGTGGTGACGAGGAAGTGGTCGACGAGGTCGTCGGCGCGCAGCGTCGCGCCGCGCACGCCCTTGCCGCCGCGCCGCTGGGCGCGGTAGTTGTCGCTGCGGGTGCGCTTGACGTAGCCGTCGCGGGTGATGGTGACGACCATCTCCTCCTCGGGGATCAGATCCTCGATGCTGACGTCGCCGTCGAAGCCGAGCATGATCTCGGTGCGGCGGTCGTCGCCGAAGCGGCCGACGACCTCCGTCAGCTCCTCCGTCACGATGTCGCGCTGACGCTGCGGCGAGGCGATGATCGCCTTGTACTCGACGATCTGCGCCTCGATCTCGTCGTGCTCGTCGATGATCTTCTGGCGCTCCATCGCCGCGAGTCGGCGCAGCTGCAGGGCGAGGATGGCATCGGCCTGCAGGTCGTCGACGTCGAGCAGCGTCTTCAGGCCTTCGCGCGCCTCGTCGACGGTCGGAGAGCGGCGGATGAGGGCGATGACCTCGTCGAGCAGGTCGAGGGCCTTGAGGTAGCCGCGCAGGATGTGCGCGCGCTCCTCCGCCTTGCGCAGCCGGAACTCGGTGCGGCGGATGATGACCTCGATCTGATGCGCCACCCACGCCGTGATGAAGCCGTCGATCGAGAGCGTGCGCGGCACGCCGTCGACGATCGCGAGCATGTTCGCACCGAAGTTCTCCTGCAGCTGCGTGTGCTTGTAGAGGTTGTTCAGCACGACCTTGGCGACGGCATCGCGCTTGAGCACGATGACGAGGCGCTGGCCGGTGCGGCCGGAGGTCTCGTCGCGGATGTCCGCGATGCCGGCGACCTTGCCCTCCTTGACGAGGTCCGCGATCTTGATCGCCAGGTTGTCGGGGTTGACCTGGTACGGCAGCTCGGTGACCACGAGGCAGGTGCGGCCCTGCAGCTCCTCGACGTTCACCACCGCGCGCATCGTGATCGAGCCGCGTCCGGTGCGGTACGCGTCGTGGATGCCCTTCACGCCCAGGACCTGGGCGCCGGTCGGGAAGTCCGGCCCCTTGATCCGCAGGATCAGCGCTTCGAGCAGCTCCTCGCGCGTCGCCTCGGGGTTCGCGAGATGCCACAGCGCGCCATCGGCGACCTCGCGGAGGTTGTGCGGCGGGATGTTCGTGGCCATGCCGACCGCGATGCCGACGGATCCGTTGACCAGCAGGTTCGGGAAGCGGCTGGGCAGGATGCTCGGCTCGCGGGTGCGGCCGTCGTAGTTGTCCTGGAAGTCGACGGTGTCCTCGTCGATGTCGCGCACCATCTCCATGGCGAGCGGGGCCATCTTGGTCTCGGTGTACCGCGGCGCCGCAGCACCGTCGTTGCCCGGGGACCCGAAGTTGCCCTGGCCGGCGGCCAGCGGGTAGCGCATGCTCCACGGCTGCACGAGGCGCACGAGCGCGTCGTAGATCGCGCTGTCGCCGTGCGGGTGGAACTGCCCCATGACGTCGCCGACGACGCGCGAGCACTTGGAGAACGCCTTGTCGGGGCGGTAGCCGCCGTCGTACATCGCGTAGAGCACGCGGCGGTGCACCGGCTTGAGGCCGTCGCGCACCTCGGGCAGCGCGCGGCCCACGATCACGCTCATCGCGTAGTCGAGGTAGGAGCGCTGCATCTCCAGCTGCAGGTCGACCGCCTGGATGCGGTCGGCCGCGGTCACCGGCGCCTCATCGGGCTCGTAGCCCTCCGTGCCGATGGTGTCGTCGTCTGCCATGTCGTCTCTCTCGTGCTCGTGCGGGCTCCCTGCATCCGTCCTGTCGGACTAGATGTCGAGGAAGCGCACGTCCTTGGCGTTCTGCTGGATGAAGGAGCGGCGAGCCTCGACGTCCTCGCCCATGAGGGTCGCGAAGACGCCGTCGGCCACGGCGGCGTCCTCCAGGGTCACCTGCAGCAGCGTGCGGGTCTCCGGGTTCATCGTGGTCTCCCAGAGCTCCTGGTGGTTCATCTCGCCGAGACCCTTGTAGCGCTGCACGCCGTTGTCCTTCGGGATCCGCTTGCCGTTCGCCGCACCCTCCACGAGGAGGGCGTCGCGCTCGCGGTCGCTGTACACGTACTCGTGCTCGGCGTTGGACCACTTGAGACGGTAGAGCGGCGGCTGCGCGAGGTACACGTAGCCGAGCTCGATGAGCGGTCGCATGTAGCGGAAGATGAGCGTCAGCAGCAGCGTGGTGATGTGCTGGCCGTCGACGTCGGCGTCGGCCATGAGCACGATCTTGTGGTAACGCGCCTTGCCACCGTCGAACTCCTCGCCGATGCCCGTGCCGAAGGCCGTGATCATCGCCTGGATCTCGGCGTTGCCGAGCGCACGATCGAGGCGCGCCTTCTCGACGTTGAGGATCTTGCCGCGCAGCGGCAGGATCGCCTGTCGGTGCGGGTCGCGCCCCTGCACCGCGGAGCCGCCGGCCGAGTCGCCCTCGACGAGGAAGACCTCGCTCTCGGCCGGGTTGCGGCTCGAGCAGTCCTTGAGCTTGCCGGGCATGCCGCCGCCCTCGAGGAGGCCCTTGCGGCGGGTCTGCTCGCGCGCCTTGCGCGCCGCCATGCGCGCGGCCGACGCCTGGATGGCCTTGCGCACGATCTCGCGCGCCAGCTGCGGGTTGCGATCGAACCAGTCGCCGAGCTGCTCTCCGACGACCTTCTGCACGAAGCCCTTCGCCTCGGTGTTGCCCAGCTTGGTCTTGGTCTGGCCCTCGAACTGCGGCTCGCCGAGCTTGATGGAGATCGCGGCCGTGAGCCCCTCGCGGATGTCGTCGCCGGTGAGGTTCTCGTCCTTCTCCTTGAGCTGGTTGCTCGAGCGGGCGTAGCGGTTCACGAGGGTGGTCAGCGCGGCGCGGAAACCCTCCTCGTGGGTGCCGCCCTCGTGGGTGTTGATCGTGTTCGCGTAAGTGTGCACGCTCTCCGAGTACGCGGTCGTCCACTGCATCGCGACCTCGAGGGCGATCCGCTTCTCGGTGTTCTCCGACTCGAAGGCGATGATCTCGGGGTGCACCACATCGGCCTTCTTCGTGGAGTTGAGGTACTCCACGTAGTCGACCAGGCCGCGCTCGTACATGAAGGAGTCGGAGCGCTGCTCCTCCTCCGGCGCTTCGGGATCGATCCGCTCGTCGCGCAGCGAGATGCGCAGTCCCTTGTTCAGGAAGGCCTGCTGCTGGAAGCGCGTGCGCAGGGTCTCGTAGTCGAACTCGATCGTCTCGAAGATGTCGGCGCTCGGCCAGAAGGTGAGGGTGGTGCCGGTGTCGTCGACGTCGGCGCCCTTGGTCAGCGGGCCCTCGGGCACACCGATCGCGAACCCCTGGTGCCACGCCGATCCCTGTCGGTGCACCTCGACCTCGAGACGGGACGAGAGCGCGTTGACCACCGAGGATCCGACGCCGTGCAGGCCGCCGGAGACCGCGTAGCCGCCGCCGCCGAACTTGCCGCCGGCGTGCAGCACGGTGAGCACCACCTCGACGGTCGACTTGGTCGGGTCGGAGGAGTGCGGGTCGACGGGGATGCCGCGTCCGTTGTCGACGACGCGCACCGCGCCGTCCGCCAGGATCGTCACGGTGATGGTGTCGCAGTAGCCGGCCAGCGCCTCGTCGACCGAGTTGTCGACGATCTCGTAGACGAGGTGGTGCAGGCCGCGCGGACCGGTCGAGCCGATGTACATGCCGGGGCGTTTGCGGACGGCCTCGAGGCCCTCGAGGATCTGGATCTGGTCGGCGCCGTAGTCGCCGCCGTTCACCGCGTCGTCGCCGGACTGCGGGGCGGTCGTGTTCTCTGACATGTGTGCTGAGGCTCCTGCCACGGTCGATCGAGCGCCGTCCGCAGCCGGTATCGAGCGGATGCGCACAACCCTCTCATTCTACCTGCGCGGACCCGTCGTCGCGGCCCGCTACGCCGTTCTGCGGGGATTTGCCTGCGGGGGTGACCCGATTTGCACCCTCAGCCGTAGGTATCGCGTGGGCCCCGCCCTGGAACCGACTTGGGGCCGCGTTTCCACGATGGGACGTCCGGTCCCAGGAAGCGCACGTTCCGGATCCCCGCATCCGGATACCGGTCGGCGATCGCCGCGAGGATCCGCACGCGCATCGTCTTGAGCTGCGTGGCCCAGGCCGTCGAGTCGCACTGCACGACGAGCAGGCCGTCCTCCATCGACACAGGCTCGGAGTGCTTCGCGGTGTCCTCGCCCGCGAGATCCGACCACGACAGGAGCAGGTCGCCCTTCGCCAACTGGGTCTCCCATCCGAGCTGCGCGGTGAGCCCGCCGATCACGTCCCCGAGTCCGCGGGGATCGCGACCGGCGCCGAAGGGCACGCTCTCGGCGCCGGTGGCCGCCTCGCGGCGGCGGCGGGCGTCCCGACCGAGCGTCGACGGATCCCCGAGCACCTTCCGCAGGCGGAGGTAGACGCGGCGGGCCTCTCCATCCGGCTCGTCGAGCGGGTCGATCGAGCGGGGAGCGCCGTTCACGACGACTCCTCCACACCCTCGGACGCCTCGTCGAGCACGGCTCCGGCCTCGATGCGCACGCGGTGGCCGAGCAGCGACTCGGGCACGTCGCCCTCGACGGCCGCCGTGATGAGGACCTGCTCGTAACCCTCGATGGCGGTTGCGAGGCGTCGGCGTCGGCGCTCGTCGAGCTCGGCGAAGACGTCATCGAGGATGACGATCGGATCCCCGCCGTTGGATTCGCGGCGCAGCACCTCGGCGGCGGCGAGCCGCAGCGCGAGGGCGTAGGACCACGACTCGCCGTGGCTGGCGGTACTGCGTGCAGGCAGCTCGTTGAGCTCGAGCACGAGGTCGTCGCGATGCGGGCCGACCAGGCTCACGCCGCGGTCGAGCTCGGCACGGCGGCGTTCCGCGATCGCTCGACCGTACGCCTCGCGCACCTCCGCCGGGTTCGGCTCCTCGGCGAACGGACTGGCCGCCGCGTCCGCGTCCGGATCCGCGCCCAGCACGCTCAGCGACTCGCCCAGGCGCACCGGCTGACCGGCACCGGCGATGCCCTCGTACGCGGCGACCAGCTCGGGTTCGAGGGCCCGGACCAGCCGATGCCGGGCCAGCACGATCTCGGTGCCCAGGGCGATCATCCGCTCGTCCCACACCTCGAGGGTGCTCAGCGAGCGCTCGACGGCACCGGAGGAGCGCGCCGTCTTGAGCAGCGTGTTGCGCTGCCGGAGCACCCGCTCGTAGTCGGTGATGACCCCGGCCAGACGGGGCGTCCGCTGGATGAGCAGCTCGTCGAGGAAGCGCCGGCGCCCGCCGGGCTCGCCCCGCACGATGGCCAGGTCCTCCGGCGCGAAGAGCACCGTGGTCAGGTAGCGGGCGATCTCGCGGGGGCGCACCGGCGAGCGGTTGAGCTGGGCCCGGTTCGCGCCGACGCGGTTGAGCTGCAGCTCGGCGGTGACCTCGCGACCTTCGTGCTCCAAGCGGGCCCGGACGATCGCCGCGTCGGCGCCGTGCCGCACGAGCGCCTGGTCGCTAGAGACCCGGTGGGATCCGAGCGTCGCCAGGTAGCCGACGGCCTCGACGAGATTGGTCTTGCCCTGGCCGTTGCGGCCGACGACCACGTTGGAGCCGGCCGCGAAGCCGACCTCGGCCGTGCGGTAGTTGCGGAAGTCGAGCAGCGAGAGATGGCTGAGGATCATCGGGCCGCTCCTTCCTGCAGAACTGACGATGCCGGTGCGGACCCGGCGCAGCCGAGCCCGCACCGGCGGGGTGTCGAGGGTGTCAGGCCTTGTGGACCGCGTGCCCGCCGAACTGGTTGCGCAGGGCCGCGACCGCCTTCATGGCGGGCGAGTCGTCCTGGCGCGAGACGAAGCGGGCGAAGATCGACGCGGTGATCGCCGGCAGCGGCACCGCGTTGTTGATGCCCTCCTCGATGGTCCAACGGCCCTCACCGGAGTCCTCGACGTAGCCGGAGATCTCCGCCAGCTTCGGGTCGTCCTTGAGCGCGAGCACCATCAGGTCGAGCAGCCAGGAGCGCACCACGGTGCCGCGCTGCCAGGCCGCGAAGGTGCCGGTGACGTCGTGGATGAGGTCGCTGCGCTTCTCGAGGAGCTCGTAGCCCTCGGCGAACGCCTGCATCATCGCGTACTCGATGCCGTTGTGCACCATCTTCGCGTAGTGGCCGGATCCGACCGGTCCCACGTGCACGAAGCCCTCCTCGCGGGGACCCTCGGGGCGCAGCGCGTCGAAGACGGGCAGGGCGCGCTCGACATCGGCGGCGTCACCGCCGACCATGAGGCCGTAGCCGTTCTCCTTGCCCCAGACGCCGCCGGAGACGCCGGCATCCATGTAGCGGATGCCCTTCTCGGTGAGGATCCCCGCGTGCACCGCGTCGTCGGTGAACTTCGAGTTGCCGCCCTCGATGACGAGGTCGCCCTCGTCGAGCGCGTCGGCGAGGTCGCGGATCACGCCGGTGGTGATCTCGCCGGCCGGGACCATGACCCACACGACGCGGGGGCCGGGGACCGCCTGCGCCAGCTCGGCGATGGTGGGGACGTCGGTGACCGCGGGGTTGGGGTCGTAACCGGTGACGGTGATGCCGTTGTCGCGGAGACGGGCGCGCATGTTGCCGCCCATGCGACCGAGGCCGATGAGGCCGATGTGCATGGAGATTCCTTCGTCGTTCGGTGCGCGGGTCAGCGCAGCAGGAGATTCGGCTGGAGCAGGTACTTGTAGCTGTCCGCTCCTGCCTGTTCCCGGGACGACTGGCTCGTGATGAGCACGGGTCCCGGCTTGTTCGGGTTCTCGGTCTTGGTGAACGAGATCCGGACGAACTCGCTGTGCACGGCGCCGATGCCGTCGAGCAGGAACTGGGGCTTCAGGGACACCGTGGTGTCGTCGCCGACCAGGTGCGCGTCGATCGACTCGGACGCCTGGGCGTGCTCGGATCCGATCGCCTCGAGGGTGAGGCCCTCCGCGGTGAAGGTGAAGCGCAGGGCGGCCTCGCGCTCGAGCACGAGCGAGACACGGCGCACGGCCTCGACGAGCTCGGCGGTGTTCATGACCGCGTAGTTCTCGACCGTCTCGGGGAACAGCCGCTTGACCGGGGGAAGTTGCCCTTGATGAGCAGCGAGGTGACGGTCTTGCGGTCGGCGCGGAAGGCGATGATCTCGCGCTCGTCGTTGCGGGCGATGCTCACGGAGACGTTGCCGGTGCTGCCGAAGGTCTTCCCGACCTCCTGCAGGGTGCGCGCGGGGACGAGCGCGGTCAGCGGCTCGGACGGTGCGTCGCCCGAGTCCCACGGGATCTCCCGCACGGCGACGCGGTAGCGGTCCGTGGCCACGAGGCTGAGGCTGTTCTCGCCGACCTCGAGCTGCACGCCGGTGATCACCGGCGTCACGTCGTCGCGCGATGCCGCAACGGCGACCTGCGAGACGGCGCTCGCGAAGGCGTCGGCCGGCAGCAGGCCGGTCTCATCCGCGACCTGGGGCAGGTTCGGGTACTCCTCGACCGGCATGGAGAGCAGGCTGAAGTTGGCGGAACCGCAGGCGACGGCGACGGAGGAGTCGGTCACGCTGATCCGCACCGGGGCGTTCGGCAGGCGGTTGGCGATGTCGGCCAGCAGGCGACCCGACACGAGCACGCGACCCGGCTCGTCGACCGTGGCCTGGATCTGCGTCTGGGCCGAGACCTCGTAGTCGAAGGACGAGAGGGTGAGCCCCTGCTCGTCGGCCTCGATGAGCACGCCGCTGAGGATCGGCAGGGTCGTGCGCTGCGGCAGCAGCTTGACCGCGAAGGACACCGCGTCGCTGAAGACGTCCCGGTTGACTTCGAATCTCATGCGCGGGGCACCCCTGTCGTTCGCGGCGTCGTGTGGTTGGCGTCCCAATCCTGCCACAGCGCCCGAACGCTCGAATCCTTGGGATTCGGACCGAGCGATCCATCCACAGGTCGGCGCTGGGGGTTATCGCCCGATCCCCTTCAGAGCAATGAATTAATGATGTTAACGGCTGTGGGAACTGTGGATAAGTCGGTGGAAAGTCTGCTGCAGCAAGGGAACTACACGGTTGTGAGCTGTTGGCGGATTGGGGACGGCGAATGACAGGAATCCGGATGCATCCCGATCCCGGATCCTTGTGATTCACAAGCTGGCGCTCGTCGCTCACACGCTGTCGCACCATTACTCACAAGTTCTCCACACTGTGCAATTCGACGCGGGAGGGCTTCGACGACGGCGTTTCGCGCCGCGGCAGGCGGCCACGCGCGCTCGCGCGAAGTGCTCCGGTGAGCCTCCCGCCGGGGTCGGAGATCATCCGGCGGCGCGCGATGGGCCGGCTCCCGGGGAACGCGAGAGGAGACGGGAGCCTGGCTGCGCGCATCCGCTCGGATCCCCCGACGGCGGGAACGTGCCGGCGACGGCCTACTTGTAGCGGTTGCCCTGCTTGATGCGGTTGGTGAGCTCGGTCACCTGGTTGTAGATCGAGCGCCGCTCCTTCATGAGCTCGCTGATCTTCTTGTTCGCGTACATCACCGTGGTGTGGTCGCGGTTGCCGAAGAGCTGCCCGATCTTCGGCAACGAGAGGTTCGTCATCTCCCGGCAGAGGTACATGGCGATCTGACGCGCGGTCGCGATGGCCTGCGAGCGGGAGGAACCGTAGAGGTCGTCGACGGTGAGCTTGAAGTACTCGGCCGTGTTGTTGATGATGTCGACCGGTGCGATCACGTTGTCGTCGTCGAGCGTGATCAGGTCCTTGAGCACCGTCTGCACGAGCTGCATGTCGACGGGCGTGCGATTGAGGCTCGCGAAGGCGGTGACGCGGATCAGCGTGCCCTCGAGCTCGCGGATGTTCGAGGAGACCTTGGTGGCGATGTACTCGAGGATCTCGTGCGAGACCTGCAGCCGCTCGCTCTGCGCCTTCTTGCGCAGGATCGCGATGCGCGTCTCGAGATCGGGGGCCTGCACGTCGGTGATGAGGCCCCACTCGAAGCGCGAGCGCATCCGGTCCTCGAAGCCGGTGAGGGCCTTCGGCGGCAGGTCGCTGGTGATGACCACCTGCTTGTTGTGGTCGTGCAGCGTGTTGAAGGTGTGGAAGAAGGCCTCCTGCGTGGAGTCCTTGCCCTGCAGGAACTGGATGTCGTCGATCAGCAGGATGTCGATGTCGCGATAGCGCGACTGGAACAGCGACGAGCGGTTGTTCGCGATCGAGTTGATGAAGTCGTTCGTGAACTCCTCGCTGCTGACGTAGCGGACGCGGATGCCCGGGTACATCGTCTCGGCGTAGTGGCCGATCGCGTGCAGGAGGTGGGTCTTGCCCAGCCCGGAGTCGCCGTAGACGAACAGCGGGTTGTAGGCCTTCGCAGGAGCCTCTGCGACGGCGACCGCGGCGGCGTGGGCGAAGCGGTTGGACCCTCCGATGACGAAGTTGTCGAAGTTGTACTTGGGGTTGAGGCGCGAGTCGGCGCGCTTGTTGGCCGGGCCCTCCTCCTGCGCCGCAGCGGCTGCGGGCGCCGGGCTCGGCGCCGGTGCGTCGAGGTAGCCGGGATCGGCGGGCTCCTCGGGAGAGGCCTGCGGCTCGACGTCGGGGTTGACGACGATGGCGAAGGTGACGACGGATCCGCTGCTGGCTCCGCCCAGGGACTCGATGAGCGGAAGGCGGATGCGCTGCTCGAGCATGCCGCGCGTCAGATCGTTCGGCACCTCGAGGTAGATGGTGCCCGCCATGACGCCCTTCGGCTGCACCAGGCTGAGGAAGCCGCGCAGCTGAGGGGTGATCCGACGGTCCTCGTCGAGCGCCGACAGCGTCGATGCCCAGAGTCGCTGGGTGTCGTCGGGGGCGTCGCTCATCGAGAACTTCCTACGTGGAGGGCTGCGGGATCCCTCCACTGTAGTTGCCGCTCCACGACTGTCCACAACCCGTCGGCGGTCCTGTGGACAAGTCCGCGTTTGACGATGCTGTACTGAGCGCCTATTTTTAATCAGTTGCCGTCCACCTGTAGGGCGCGCCGAGCTTCCCCGCCATCGAGCGGGCCCCTATCCGGAGATCAACTCATGAGCAAGCGTACGTTCCAGCCCAACAACCGTCGTCGCGCCAAGGTGCACGGCTTCCGCCTCCGCATGCGCACCCGCGCCGGCCGTGCGATCCTCGCCGCCCGTCGTCGCAAGGGCCGCACCGAGCTCAGCGCCTGAGTCGATCCGGTGTTGGCGAAGGCCAACCGGATCACCCGGGGCGAGGACTACCGGGCCACGGTTCGCCGTGGTCGACGCCTGACGACCCCCAACGCGGTGCTCTACGTGCGTCGCAACGACACGACCCCCACTCCACGCTTCGGCTTCATCGTCAGCAAGCAGGTGGGGGTCGCCGTCGTTCGGAACACCGTGCGTCGCCGCTTGAAGGCGCTCTGCGCCGAGGTGCGGGGCGAACTCGACCCGCACACCGACATCGTGATCAGGGCGCTGCCGGGCGTGGACTCCATCCGCTGGCCGGAGCTGCGGGGCAGCCTGCAGCAGGCGCTCCGCGATCGCGCCGGAGCGTGAACCTCGTGCTCCGGACCCTCTCGTACCTGCCCCGCAACGCCTGCGTAGCGGTCTTGCGGGTGTACCGCGCAGCGATCTCACCGCTCTACGGCGACGTGTGCCGGTACTATCCCTCCTGTTCCTCCTATGCCCTCCAGGCGATCCAGCGATACGGCGTCGTGCGCGGGATCTGGATGGGCACCAAGCGCATCGCGCGCTGCCACCCCTGGGCGCGCGGCGGCATCGACGATGTGCCGGAGCGCGAGCAGCAGAGCTTCCGGATCACGCGGTCCGGGTTCGTCGTAGCAGTTGGCCACGGAAAGGGCTGAACCGAAGCACCATGCCTGACATTCTCGGCACCATCCTCTGGCCGATCCGCTGGGTCATCGAGCTGATCCTCGTCGGCGCCCACCAGGGCCTGACCTACCTGGGTCTGGACCCCGCCGGCGGTCCCGCCTGGGTGCTCTCGATCACCGTGCTCGTGCTCATCGTGCGCGCTGCGCTGATCCCGGTCTTCGTGCGGCAGATCAAGAGTCAGCGCAAGATGCTCGAGGTCGCGCCCCAGCTCAAGAAGATCCAGGACAAGTACAAGGGCAAGCGCGACCAGTTCAGTCGTGAGGCGATGTCGCGGGAGACCATGGCGCTCTACAGCAAGGAGGGTGCCAACCCGCTGAGCTCGTGCCTGCCGCTGCTGCTGCAGATGCCGATCTTCTTCGGTCTCTACACGGTGCTCAACACCGCGGCCGGATCGCAGGGCAACGACCCTCGCGCGGGTGTGGGCCTCATGAACCTCGAGCTGTCGCAGCAGTTCGCCGCATCGGAGATCTTCGGTGCTCCCCTGCACGCCTCGTTCTCCGGCGTCCTGGGCGGCGGCGGCCCCTGGGAGGTGCTCGTCCTCGCGCCGATCATGGTCGTGTTGATGACGGCCTCGCAGTTCATCACGCAGCTGCAGATCGTCTCGAAGAACATGTCGCCCGAGGCCAAGGCGAGCCCGATGTTCCGTCAGCAGCGCATCCTGCTCTACATCCTCCCGCTGGTGTTCGCGGTCTCCGGCGTGGCCTTCCCGCTGGGCGTCATGTTCTACTGGCTCGTCTCGAACGCCTGGACCATGGGGCAGCAGTTCATCGTCATCCGCAACATGCCCACGCCCGGCAGCGAGGCGGCCCTCGCCCGCGAGGCGCGCATCGCCCGGCGCAACCAGCGCAAGGGCATCAGCATCGTGGAGGACGCTCCCGAGGTCGTCGAAGAGCAGAAGCCCACCCAGCGCGTGCAGCCGGTCAACAACAAGAACCGCAACAAGAGGAAGAAGAAGTGAGCGACTCCGTGGACTCCGTCGACACCAAGCCCGAGTCGAGCATCGAGAGCCTCGAGGAGGAGGGCGAGGTCGCGGCCGACTACATCGAGGAGCTGCTCGACATCGTCGACCTCGACGGCGATCTCGAGATCGAGGCCCGCGCGGGCCGGGCGTACGTGAGCGTGACGGCCGAGGATCCCGACAGCCTCCGACTGCTCTCCTCCCCCGACACCGTCGGCGCGCTGCAGGAGCTCACGCGGATCGCGGTGCAGACCAAGACCGGAGCGTTCTCGCGGCTCATCCTCGATGTTGGCGGCTCGCGGGACGCGCGCGCGCAGGAGCTCACACGGCTCGTCGACCGTGCGATCGAGCGGATCGAGGGCGGTGCGTCGTCGTCGGCTCTGCCCCCGATGTCCTCCTACGAGCGCAAGCTCGTGCACGACATCGTCGCCGAACGCGGCTACGGATCCGAGTCGCAGGGCGAGGGTCGCGACCGCCACACCGTCGTCACCGCCAAGTAGGTCCCTCGTGGAGCAGCGCGCCGTGCCTCGTCTGCGGAGGGTCGGATGATCGAGGTCGAGCCGGTCGCCGCAGCGAAGCTGTTCGGCGATCGCATCGAACTGGCACGGCAGTACACCGCCGATCTCGCCGAGCACGGTGAGATTCTGGGATTGATCGGGCCGCAGGAGCTCGCGCGTCTCTGGTCTCGGCATGTCGTGAACTGCGGCCTGCTCGCCCCGCTCATCCGACGCGGAGGCACGGTCGCCGACGTCGGCAGCGGGGCTGGTCTGCCCGGCCTGGTGCTCGCCTTGGCCGTTCCCGAGACGTCCTTCACGCTCATCGAGCCGATGGAGCGCCGTGTCGCGTGGCTCTCCGAGGAATCCGAGCGCCTCGGACTGGAGAACGTCACGGTGCTGCGGGCGCGCGCCGAGGAGACCGGGATCGCGGTCGATCAGGTCACCGCGCGTGCGGTCAGTGCCCTGAGGACGTTGGTGCCGAACTGCCGTGGCCTCTTGTCGGTGGGCGGTGAGATGCTCTTCCTCAAAGGGGCGAGCGTCGAGGACGAGATCGCGGCGGCCCGTAAGCAGTTGCTGAAGGCTGGCCTGCGGGACCCCGAGGTGCTCGTGCTGGGCGAGGAGATCGGCGCGGAGCCCACACGGGTGTTCCGGGCTACAGTGGTCTGACCCCCGCGAAGCGTTCCGCAGATCGGCCTTCGGGCCCGCGCCCGTGCCTCTGATCCACCCGTTTCACGTGAAACATTCGACCTGGAGTGACGCAGCATGACGAGCACCGGTGCCTTCGATGACACGACACCGCTCGCCCGAGAGCTGAGCGACCTCACGCGTCGGCGCCGGGCCATCGAGCAGTGGCAGTTTCCCCGTCCGGACGCCACGCGTGTGATCACGGTCGTGAACCAGAAGGGCGGAGTCGGCAAGACGACCTCGGCCGTGAATCTCGCAGCTGCATTGGCTTCGCGAGGGATGAACGTGCTCGTGATCGACCTCGACCCTCAGGGGAACGCCTCGACGGCGCTCGGCGTGGAGCACCGCTCGGAGACGCCCAGCGTCTACGACGTCATCATCAACGACTCCCCCATTGATGGCATCGTGCAGCAGAGCCCGGACATCGAGACCCTGCACTGCCTGCCGGCGACCATCCACCTCGCCGGTGCCGAGATCGAGCTCGTATCGATGGTCGCGCGCGAGCAGCGGCTCCGCACGGCGCTTGCGCCCTTCGTTGAGAACAGCGATTACGACTACGTCTTCATCGATTGCCCGCCGTCGCTCGGGCTGCTCACGATCAACGCCTTCGTCGCCGCCAGTGAGGTGCTCATCCCCATCCAGTGCGAGTACTACGCACTCGAGGGTCTGAGCCAGCTTCTGTCGAATATCCAGCTCATCCAGCGTCATCTGAATCCGACGCTGACGTTGTCGACGATTTTGCTCACGATGTTCGATGCGCGCACCAATCTAGCGAATCAGGTGGCTGAGGATGTTCGTCAGCACTTCCCGAAGGAAGTCCTCCGTACGCCCATCCCCCGTTCTGTTCGCGTGTCGGAGGCGCCGAGCTACGGGCAGACCGTCGTGAGTTATGACCCCGGTTCCCCCGGGTCGGTCTCGTACCTCGAGGCCGCTGCAGAGATCGCACATCGAGGAGCACCGAGCTGATGGCAACGAAGCGAACGGGCCTGGGTCGCGGAATCGGCGCCCTCATCCCCACCGGACCATCATCTCCGGCCACCGGCGGCTCGGACCGGCCGGTCGATGTGTTCTTCGGTGAGGCGGGTGCTGCTGCTGCTGCTGCTGCTGCGCAAGAGCATCTCGTGGCGGTGCCGGGCGCGCGGCTCGCCAGCCTCTCCCCCAGCGACATCGTGCCGAATGCCGTGCAGCCCCGCACGGAGTTCCGCGAGGAGGAGCTCAGCGAGCTCATCCACTCGGTGCGTGAATTCGGTGTGCTGCAGCCGATCGTGGTCCGCCCTCGAGCGGGAGCGAAGCAGGGTGAGCCGCAGTACGAGCTCATCATGGGTGAGCGGCGGCTCCGGGCGAGCAAGGCCGCGGGGCTCTCGACGATCCCAGCGGTCGTGCGCAACACGGCTGACGAAGTCATGCTGCGGGACGCTCTGCTCGAGAACCTGCACCGCGCTCAGCTGAATCCTCTCGAAGAGGCGTCGGCCTACCAGCAGCTCCTGGCCGACTTCGGTATCACTCAGGAGCAGCTCGCCGACCGCATCGGTCGTTCGCGGCCGCAGATTACCAATACCCTGCGCCTGCTGCGCTTGCCCGAGCGGGTGCAGGCGAAGGTCGCCGCCGGCGTGCTGAGCGCCGGACACGCTCGGGCGATCCTCTCCGTCGGCGACGACGCGGAGGGTATGGAGCGCTTGGCGGAGAAGATCGTCAATGAGGAACTCTCCGTCCGTGCTGCGGAAGCGGCCGCTGGCTCGGTCTCCACGCGTCCGACGAAGACACGCCCCGCTCCTGGCGCTCGTCAGGCGCACCTCAATGAGATCGCCGAACGGCTCGGCGACCGACTCGACACACGCGTCAAGATCGCTCTCGGACGCACCAAGGGCAGCGTGACCATCGATTTCGCAACCGTGCACGACCTCAATCGCATCCTCGCGGAACTTGGCGAGGAACCGTTCCGGCCCTGAGGTGGCAGGTTTCACGTGAAACATTCGCCGCCGGCGTTTCCCTCGGCTGCGTGAACGTCTCGTTGCTGGCTCCTCCGAGCCTTGCCGTGTCGACAATGCAGGTGTTCTCGCCCACCCCAGCTTGCTGTCGACGGTGTGCCTGTTTCACGTGAAACATTCCTTCGCGGGTTGCAGGCTGAGCAGTTCAGCGGAACGCAGCATCGCCTCGCCTCCGCCTCGCCGGAGGATCTGACGACAGGGCGAGGGCTGTGAGAGCCCGGGTGCGTCGGCGCCTGTCATCGCTCTCGTTGACCGCATCGCGGAGAGATCGGTGGCGACAGGGGCGATCCTCTCGAGTGGCTGGCAACGCTCGCGGCGCCTACTCTCGGCAACATGGCACGAGCAATGCCGCTGAGTTTGGAGGCGATGCGCTGTTCGCCGACATGGTGATGAACAATCTGGCTGCATGCTCGGCAGGAACTTTCATCAACGGAGATCGGCGGAGACCGCGGCCGCGCCACCGAACATCTGTCGTGTTGGACCCGGCTGTCGAGGTTTCGCACCTGGCACAGGAAGCTGATCCCGGATGCGCCACTTCGATGCGAATTGGTCGAAGAGCATCCGTGTGGTGCCGGCGTCGAGTGGAGTCCCCCATCGCACGCGGTGCCGCTGCGAGTGATTTCATCCCCAGGATCCCGCACGAGCGTGGCGAATGTTTCACGTGAAACGGTGTCGGAGCGTGTGCTCATCGACTGCGCATGGTGATGGTCCTCGCCTCCTGCAGCCCCGCCTTTCGGCTGTCGTCCTACCGGCGCGGCGACGCGGCCTCGGATTAGCCGCAAGGGGCCGGGCGCTGCATGTGCGCCTGGCCGACGGCTTGTTCACGAGCCTCCCGGAACAGAAGCGGGCCGCAAACCGAACCACTGCGTCAGGTCCAGCGGGGCACCTACGCGTTTCCGGGAGAGAGGAGACTCCACGGACGCGGTGGCTTCGCACTCCCCCACGGTCGCCCAATCTCGCTCGTGGCCTCCGCGCCGAAGATCGGATGCAACGGACACGTGCTGCGACTATCGAGCACGAGTCCGGGATGGATTGTCGACGCTCGATGGCGTGCGTCGCGGTGGGCCGTGAGCCGGCGGCACGCTGGTTTGGCCGACTCAACCCTCGGGCGAGAACGTCGATCGTTGGCGAAGCTGTCGTCCTGCTCGTGTTCGTGGTTCGTATTCGTGTTTGTGGTTGTGTTCATGGTCGTGACGATTGCTGTTGGCGCTCCCGTCGCTGCTGCCGTCGCTGCTCCCATCGGCGCGGCCACTGCTGCTCAGGTGCTGTTGCTGCTGCTTTTGTTGCTGCCGCTATGACCGTTTACACCCCGCGCCCGCCAGCAAAACTCATCGATACCGCCACCGCATTCGATGTCGGTGCAGCTTTCAACGGCCCCCGCGTTGCCGCTCGCGCCGCCTGATCGACGGTGGTTGCCGTGAGGGCGGGCTGTTCGGTGAGAGCGCGCTGTTCGGTGAGGGCGGGCTGTTCGGTGAGGGCGGGCTGTTCGGTGAGGGCGGGCTGTTCGGTGAGAGCGCGCTGTTCGGTGAGAGCGCGCTGTTCGGTGAGAGCGCGCTGTTCGGTGAGAGCGCGCTGTTCGGTGAGAGCGCGCTGTTCGGTGAGAGCGACGTTCGTGGCGCCCCTGTGCTGGCGCGGGTCCCGGCGCTGCAGGTCTAGTGCGATGATCTATCGCGCTGCCTGTTCCGCGGGAAGCTTGTGCAGTTCGCGGAAACAGACGACGGTGCTCCCTGATGCCCTGATGCCCTGATGCCCTGATGCCCTGATGCCCTGATGCCCTGATGCCCTGATGCCCTGATGCCCTGATGCCCTGATGCCCTGATGCCCTGATGCCCTGATGCCCTGATGCCCTGATGCCCTGATGCCCTGATGCCCTGATGCCCTGATGCCCTGATGCCCTGATGCCCTGATGCCCTGATGCCCTGATGCCCTGATGCCCTGATGCCCTGATGCCCTGATGCCCTGATGCCCTGATGCCCTGATGCCCTGATGCCCTGATGCCCTGATGCCCTGATGCCCCGGCGTCGGGCCCCGATATCCGCATGAGGCACGCGCCCTACCGACCTGTTCCACGTGAAACATACCTGCCATCGACCAGGCGCGGGGAACGTGATCTCACGAATGCGCTGTCGCAGGTGGGATGTTTTGAAGGACGAGTCTTCATGGGCCCGTTCCAAGCCCGCGAGGCGGTCTGGTCTGGCGATGCGTACCGAGAGTGGCCATTGCTACCGCGCCTCGATCCGGTCCGAGCGGGTAGAGCCTCGCCGCACGCGGCCGTCCATCGAGGCTGTACTGCGTTCCGTCACCTTCCGCTGCGATCGGGGACGCACATCATCACGAAGTGGGAACGTTCCACCCGGCGATGCCCTTCGAGCTGACGGCGGGCACGAGGCGGCAGTGTCATGCGATCGCCCCGCCGCTGCAGTCGTCGGTGTCGGAAGCCTGCTCGGACTCGTTGCACCATTCTCCTTGGTGCCTGACTGCCCTCATCCGTCGATGCCCGTTGCTCGGCGGCCGCTGCCGGTCCGCCAGGGAGGGCCGGTAGACAGGCGACACCTTTCCGCCGCGCGGATCGCCTTGCCGCTGCGGCTTCACACCGCTGACGGCTTCGCACCGCTGACGGCGTCATCTGAGCGCGCGAACGTCGGTGGGATCGAACGGCGCTGGGACCCGCATCAGGGAGAGCCACGCGAGATGAGAAGCGCCTTTGAGCAGGCTGTTTGGCGGAGTTGGGACTGTTTCACGTGAAACATCGCGAACTCCGGGTCATACCCGGGAATCGGCGATCGCCGCATCGGCCAGCGCCGAGTACACCCAACCGAGGTCGTGACCGGCCGCCTCCAGCGCCTGTGGCATGAGCGAGGTCTCGGTGAGGCCGGGCATCATGCTCGCCTCGAGGAACCACGGGGTACCAGCGGCATCGACGATCATGTCGACGCGGGAGAGATGCCGCAGGCCGATCGCGTTGTGCGCGGCGATCGCCACCTCGGTGGCCCTCGCGGCGACATCATCGCTGAGACGTGCCGGCGCATAGAACCGCGTCATGCCGGCGGTGTACCGCGCCTCGTAGTCGTAGACGCCGGAGAGCGGTTCGATCTCGACCGGCGGCAGGGCGACGGGGCCATCCCCCGTATCGATGATGCCGACCGCGATCTCGGTGCCGAGAATCCGCTGCTCGATGAGCACCTCGTCGCCGTAGGTGTAGGCGTTCACCATGGCACGGGGCAGCGCCTCCTGGTCGTCGACGAGTGTGACGCCCTGCGCCGAGCCCCCTGCGCAGGCTTGACGACGATCGGCACGGGGAGCTCTTCGGCGACGCTCGCGAGCACGCCGGATGCGCCGAGCTCGCGGAAGGTCTCGTTGGTCAGCGTGATGGACCGAGGCGTGGGAACGCCGGCACGAGCGACGATCGACTTCGCGACCGGCTTGTTCCAGGCGAGACGAGCCGCATCCGCTCGGGAACCGACGAACGGGATCCCGAGGAAGTCCAGCAGGCCGGTCAGCGCGCCGTCCTCGCCGCTCGCGCCGTGCAGCGCGGGCCAGACCACATCGGGCTTGTGCTCGCGCAGGAACGAGAGCAGGGATGCATCCGGATCCCGCAGGGTCACGTGGATGCCATGCGACTGCAGGCTGTCCGCGACGCGTCGGCCGGAGCGCAGCGACACGTCGCGTTCGTGCGAGATCCCTCCGGCGAGGATCAGGACCTGTCGGGGGGTGCTGCTCATGATGTCCTAGCCGATGTTCGGGGGCGGGGAGATGACGTTCTGGCGCTGCGAGAGATGCAGTGGACCGGTCTGCGCGAAGGTGTTCAGCAGGTCGAGCTCGCCGTTGATGACGGTGGCGAGCCGGCGGATGCCCTCCTGGATGAAGTCGGGCTTCGGATAGCAGAACGAGAGGCGGATGTGGTTGCCGCCGCGTCCATCCGCGTAGAAGGCGGTGCCCGGGGTGTACGCGACCAGTTCCTTGACGGCTCGCGGGAGCATCGCCTTCGAATCGAGGTGCGGGGGAGGTTGAGCCAGACGAAGAACCCGCCACCCGGGTCGGTCCAGCTGAGCTTGGGCAGGTACTCCCCCAGCGCCGCGATCATCGACTCCTTGCGCTCCCGGTAGGTCTCGCGGAAGGTCTCGATCTGCGCCATCCAGTCCGTGCGGTTGAGGTACTCCGAGATGATCAGCTGGTTGAACACGCTCGGCGAGAGGATCGCGGCCTCGGCGGCCAGGATGAGCTTCTCGCGGATGCCGTGCGGCGCGAGCGCCCAACCGACGCGGAGGCCCGGAGCGAGCGTCTTCGAGAACGTGCCGAGGTAGACCACGCCGTCGTCGTCGAGTGAGCGCATCGCGTGCGGCGCGGGAGTGCCGAAGTGCAGCAGCCCGTAGGGGTTGTCCTCGAGCACGAGGATGTCGTTGCTGCGGGCGATCTCGAGCACCTCGGCGCGGCGCGCGAAGCTCATCGTCACGCCCGTCGGGTTCTGGAAGTTCGGGATGGTGTAGAGCAGCTTGATGCTCTTACCCGCAGCCTTCAGGTTCGCGATGGTCTCGCGCAGCGACTCGGGGATGATGCCCTGGTCGTCCATGAGCACGTGCGCGACCTCGGCCTGGTACGAGCGGAAGACGCCGAGCGCGCCGACGTAGCTGGGCGCCTCGGCGAGCACGACGTCTCCGGGGTTCACGAAGAGCTTCGTGACGAGGTCGAGCGCCTGCTGCGATCCGGTCGTGATGACGACGTCGTCGGCGCTGCCGCGCACGCCCTCGAGCGCCATGATGTCGAGGATCTGCTCGCGCAGCACGCCCACGCCCTGGCCGCCGCCGTACTGGAGGGCGACCGGGCCCTGCTCCTGCATGACCCGTTCGATCGAGCCGTTGAGCACATCCTGCGGCAGTGCGGAGACGTAGGGCATGCCGCCGGCGAGCGAGACGACCTCGGGCCGCGATGCGACGGCGAACAGGGCTCGGACCTCGGAGGCGCTGAGGCCTGCAGTGCGGTCGGCGTAGCTGTTGTACCAGGGATCGAGGCTGATGCCTTCGACCCGCCGCGGAGTGCTCGGGGTCGTCATCGTCTCAGGATATGCCGTTAACCAGGCGGCCCGCACCCCCGGGAGAGGGATGCGGGCCGCGAGGTGCGGATTGGACTCAGCCGATGAAGTCGGCCAGGTCTGCCTCGAGCGCGGGCTTCGGCTTGGCGCCGATGATGGTCTTGACGACCTCGCCGCCCTCGAAGACCTTCAGCGCGGGGATCGAGGTGATCTGGTACTGCGCGGCGAGCTGCGGGTTCTCGTCGACGTTGAGCTTCAGCACGGTGAGCTTCTCGCCGTGCTCCTCGCCGATCTGGTCGACGATCGGGCTGACCATGCGGCAGGGGCCGCACCACTCGGCCCAGAAGTCCACGAGGACGGGCTTGGACGAGTCGAGGACGTCGGCCTGGAAGGTGGCTTGGGTGGTGGCGTTGGACATGTGGTGACTCCTTGCGTCGGTTCGGGGTGCGGTCAGACGGCGGCGGCGATGAGCTCGCCGTCGTTCGCGGCCGCGAGGAAGTGCTCGGCGTCGAGCGCTGCCACGGTGCCGGAGGCGGCCGCGGTCACCGCCTGCCGGTAGTGCGGGTCGACGACGTCGCCCGCGGCGAAGACGCCCGGCAGGCTCGTGCGCGAGCTGCGGCCGTCGACGGCGATGGTGCCGTCGTCGGTCAGGTCGAGCTGGCCGTGCACGAGGTGCGTGCGGGGGTCGTTGCCGATGGCGATGAATAGGCCGTCGAGGTCCATCGTGGTCTCGGTGCCGTCGACGGTGTCCTTGATCGTGATGCCGCGCACCTGCTGGTCGCCGAAGATCTGCGCGACCTCCTTGTTCCAGAGGAACTCGATCTTGGGGTTGTCGAAGGCGCGCTGCTGCATGATCTTCGAGGCGCGCAGGGTGTCCTTGCGGTGGATCACGTAGACCTTGTCGGCGAAGCGGGTGAGGAAGTTCGCCTCCTCCATTGCCGAGTCGCCTCCGCCGACCACGGCGATGGTCTTCTCCCGGAAGAAGAAGCCGTCGCAGGTGGCGCACCAGCTGACGCCGAAGCCGCTGAACTGCTCCTCGCTCTCGAGGCCGAGCTTGCGGTACGCCGAGCCGGTCGCGACGATGACGGTGCGCGCCTCGTGGGTGTCTCCGTTGCCGAGCGTGACCTTCTTGACGTCGCCGGCGAGCTCCACCGACACGACGTCGTCGAAGACGACCTCGGTGCCGAAGCGCTCGGCCTGCTCCTGCATCTTCGTCATGAGGTCGGGGCCCATCACGCCCTCGGGGAAGCCCGGGAAGTTCTCGACCTCGGTGGTGTTCATGAGCTCGCCGCCGGCCTGCACGCTGCTCGCGATGACCAGGGGTTCCAGCTGGGCGCGTGCCGCGTAGATCGCGGCCGTGTAGCCGGCGGGGCCGGAGCCGATGATGATGACCTGACGCACGGGGAACTCCTCGTTCTCTCGCGGCGGGATCGACCGCCGCACGGGTGACAACACATGCTACCGAGCCGCTATTCCGTGCCTCCCGGCGCGCCGGGGAGCGGATGCGGGAGCCGGCGGATCGCCGTCTCAGCGGCCGAGACGGCGGCGGACGGTGATGACCAGACCGCGCACCTCGGGGTCGCGCCCGAGCAGCAGGAGGACGCCGTAGACGGCGGCCATGGCGGATCCGCCGGCCAGCATCGTGAGCGCGGCGTGCGGGAGAGCGTCCATGGCCCAGCCGTCCATATCGTAACCACCCATGCTGGTCACGATGAGGAGACCGACCGCGCCGGCGAGCAGCGCCCCTGCGAGGTAGACGAGCGTGCGAGCCAGAACCCGCCGGCCGTCGATCCCTCCGATGCGCCGACGAACGACCAGCACGGCCAGGACGGCCTGCGTCACGCCGGCGATCGTCGTGCCGGTCGCGATGCCGATCGCGATCCAGTCGACGGGCAGCAGCGAGCAGACGAGCGCGGACGTGACGACGATGCCGGACTGCACCGCCTGGAGCCAGAACGCGGTCCGGGTCTCCTCGCGGGCGTAGAGCACGCGCTGGAGCACGGCGAGCGTGCTGAACGCAGCGAGGCCGGGCAGGTAGGCCAGCATGACGTGGGCCATGTCGGCGGCGTTCTCGGGCTCGACCTCGAAGAACCGGGCGAAGGGATAGGCGAGCACCATGAGCCCGACCATCGCGAAGACGATGACGAGCAGGATCGTGCGCAGGGACTGCGAGACGTCGTCGCGCAGGGCGCGGTCGTCGCCGGCGTGCACGTGCCCGCTCATCCGCGTGTAGTAGACGGTGATCAGGGAGACCGCGACGATCGAGTGCGGCAGCATGAAGACCAGCCACGAGTTCTGCAGAGCGAGGCTGGAGGCGGCCTCGTCCGCGGCTATCGACGCCGTGTTCGTCTGGAGGACCGCCGCGACCTGACTCGTGACGACCATCGCGAACATCCAACCGGCGGCCTTGCCCGCGCGCCCGAGGCCGACGCCCCGCCAGCGGAAGTCCGGCCGGAACCCGAGACCGGCACGACGCCAGAACAGGGCCAGGAACGCCGCTTGGGCTGCGACACCCGCGGTGGTGGTGCCCGCTAGCAGCGCGATCGCGCCGCCGTCCCAGGCCGCGGTGTCGCGGAACTCGGCGGCGGTGCCGTAGACGAGCATGAAGACGACGAGGCCGGCCATGGCGACGACGTTGTTGACGACGGGAGCCCAGGTGAACGGTCCGTAGACCCTGCGGGCGTTGAGCACCTCGCCGAGCAGGCTGTAGATCGCGTAGAACAGCACCTGCGGCAGGCACCAGTAGGCGAAGACGATCGCGAGCGCGAGGGTCTCCTCGGCGATCTTGTCCTCGCGGACGTAGAGGCTGACGATGATGGGTGCGGCCACCGTGGCGATGACTGCGGCGACGATGAAGACGACGATGCCGAGCGTGAGGATGCGGTTGATGAAAGCGCTGCCGCCGTCCGTCTCACGGCTCGCTCGGACGATCTGCGGAACGAGCACCGCGCTGAGCACCCCGCCCGCGATGAGCGCGTAGATGTTGTTCGGCAGCTGGTTGGCGATCGCGAAGGCGTTGCCCGCCGAACTCGCCACCTGCCCGATCGCCAGCGCCAGCACGATCGCCTTCGCGAAGCCGAGCAGGCGCGAGACGAGGGTGCCGCTCGCGAGCAGCAGGCTCGCGCGGCCGACACCGCCCTCAGCCACGATCATCCGCTTCCTGCTCGATCGCCCCATCGACCCGTGCTCTGCGGCGCTTCAGCACCGTGCGGATGATGCCGCCGACGAAGACGAGACCGACCAGGACGGCGAAGGTGCCGGTGATCGCGGTCTCCCATCCGGCCTGCACGTTCAGGTCGAGGAAGGCGGGCGCGGCGACTGCGGCGCCCGTGGAGGAGGCGATGGAGACGGTGAGCGTGACCGCGCCGTTGGCCACCGACTCGACGGGCACGATGGCCCGGGCCTGGCCGCCCGCCGGCACGACCAGCTCGACCAGCTCGTTCACGACGGAGAGGGATGGATTCGAGGGCGTGACCGTCACGTAGACCGTGGCGGGCTGATCGAGCGCGTTCGAGACGGTGATGGGCAGCTCGGAGTGCGAGGAGAGCTGATTGATGGTGTCGCCGATGATGGTGATCGAGCCGCCGAGCGCGTCGATCCCGGCACGCTCGGCGTCCACCGCGGCCGGCCAGGTCGGGTCGTCGCGCCAGGCGGAGGAGAGCAGCCCGAGCAGGGCCGTGCGCCGCTCCCCCAGCAGCCCGGCCGGTTCGTCGACCGTGGAGGCGATGGCGTCGAGGCTCAGGCTCGCGCCGACCAGGCTGTCGACGGCCGACTGGCGGTCTGGTACGGCGACGTCGGCGGCCTCGGCCTCGGCGACGGGCTCGTCCATCGCGTCGACGAGCGAGCCCGGAGAGCTCCAAGCGACCTCGCCGAGGGCGCGGAGGGTGTCGTCGAAGCGGGGGTCTCGGCACCGTCGCGCGGCAGCGCGGCCACGACCGTGGCCGAGCCGGCCCGCGCATCCACGGCCAGCAGCGCCTTCACGCGGGCCATCGCGGTCTGCCATGCGGCCGTGGACGTCGCCGAGGCCGCCTGAGCGACGGCCCGCGAGACGGCTGACCGCTCGACGACGGTCGGCAGCGCCGTGTCGATGCGAGCGGAGTCTGCGGGAACGGATGCGAGGGATCGGTCGTCGAGCAGCGCGCTCTGCGCGCCCACGAGACCGTCCAGCTGCGCCGGGGCCACGGCGCCGACCGGCCAGACGAGCTCGGGGAGGGTGGGTTCCCAGGCGGTCAGGGCGGCGACGTCGGGAAGGGCGGTGTCGTCGTCCGGCGCCTCGGTCGCCGGGGTCGCGGTGGGCGAGGCGGTGGCGCTCGGGGTCGGCGCGGGCTCCTCGGCGAAGTCCGCGGCGTCCATGGCGAAGTCGAGGCTGGCGGGTGAGCGCAGCGATGCGCCGTTCGCCCGCAGCAGCTCGATGGGATCGACGTCGCCGTAGCCGAGCAGGAAGCTGTCGAGCGTGCTCGCCTCGAGGTCCGCCAGCCACGCGGCCGCGGCGGCGGGCGCCGAGGTGCCGAGGCGGCGGATGGAGGCCAGCACCATCGGGTCGACCGCGATGGTCGCGCCCGCCGCCGTGGCGGCGTCGAGCCGGGTGCGCAGTCGGCCCTGCTCGCCGGTGAGCGCCGTGAGCTGGCCCTCGTCCAGCACCCCCGTAGTGGTCGCGACGCCGCTGGTGAGCGGCACCACCGTCGCCACGCGCTGCTGCGACTCGACCCCCTCGGGCAGCCAGGTGACGCTGCTGCGGGCCTGCACGTCGCGGCCCTCGCCGAGGTCCAGATCGAGGGCGAGCAGGCGCACGCCCCAGACCGTCGGGTCGTCGCGGATGCCGAGGTTGCCGGCCGGCACGGTCAGCTCGAAGCTGCTGCGCTGCCCCGCGGCGATGGCGGGGGTCTCGAGCCATCCCACGGTGCGCCGTGCGCGCTGCTGCACGTCGTCGTCCCCGGCGAGCCACGCGCTGAGCGCCGACTCCTGGCGCAGCGGGCCGTCGCCGAGCGCCACCGTCGCCACGGACTCGGGCACGTCGACCGCGCTGGCGTTGTCGACCGTCACCTGCAGGCGGAGGTCGTCACCGGGCACGAGATCGCCCTCGCCGGCGATGCGGACGGATGCGGTGACCTCGTCCTGCAGCGCATCCGTCGACACGGTCGCCTGCGCGGGCTGCGCGCCCAGCAGCACCGGCGCCGCCACGAGCGCACCGAGCGCCGCGATCAGGGCGCGCCGGAGCCGGGTGGTGCGCGCCGTCAGCATGCGACCGATTCTAGGCGCGGGCGGCTGGACCCGATCCCGGCGGACCCGCTCAGGGGACCGGCACCTCCTCCGGCGCCTGCAGGCTGTCCATGCTCTGCAGCAGCGCCGCCGACTCGGCGTTGAGCGACTCGAGCTCGGCGCGCAGCTCCTCGTAACGGGTGACGTCGGCGTTCACCGCATCGCGCTGTTCGTCGAGCGCGTCGCCACGGGCGTAGAGCGCGTCGCGCTGGCGCTCGAACTCGTCCGTGTCGAAGCCACCCGGCGTGCTGGCGCGGGCGTTGAACACCTCGATGTCGGCGTTGAGCTCGCTCGTGCCCTGCTCGTACTCGGTGCGGCCGGCCTCGATCGTCCCGGCCAGCGCATCCAGCTCGGCGACCAGCGATTCGCTGCGCTCCTGGATGTCGGCGAGCACGCTCGAGTAGCCGTCGTGCAGGGCCACGACGATCGAACGGTCCTGGAAGTACTCGGCGTAGTGCGCCTCGAGCTCGGGCGACAGATCTGCGACCTCGGTGCCGATGATCGAGTGCAGCTCGTTCACACGCGTGCCGGGCTGGGCCTGGGCGTAGTAGTCCATCCGCTCGGCGAAGGCGTCGTCGGCGACGCGCTCGTACTCCGCCTCCAGCAGCGGTTCGAGCTCGGCGTGCTCGTCCTCGCTCATGCGATCCCACGCGGCGTGGAGCATCTCGTGCGCCGCCGTGACCTCGACGATGCCCGCCAGGCGCTCGTCGGTGATGCGGTAGAGGTGGATCATCGAGCCCGTGTAGCAGCCGAGGATGTAGAAGGTCGGGTCCTCGCGGTTGCAGGACTCGTTGAACTGCGCCGCGTCCTCGAGGCTGGGCGTGCTCGCGGCGAAGAGGAAGTCGCCCTCGTCGCTCATCTGGATGCGGTCGCGCACGGCGGCGAGCTCGGCGGAGGGCTGGTAGTTCCAGCCCGTGTACGCGTCCTCGAGCCAGCGCCGGTTCGACATCGCCCAGAGCGCCGTGCCGATCAGCACGAGCGCGATGACGGCGGCGAGCACGGCGAGGAGGGCGCGGGGACCGCGGCGGCCATGCGGAGTGGTCGTCACCTTCCCATCATGGAGGATGCACGGCGTCCCGCGGCCCGGGCCGCTCCGGGGCCCTGTGGCAGACTCGATGACCATGCACGCGCTCGCCGAGGGCCTCGCCCGGCTCGACTCCCTCGCCCGATCGAGCACCGTCGCACGGCTCGCGGAGGCCTTCGCGGCGGGCGGCGAGGAGCTGGCCCTGGTGGGCGGCCCCGTGCGCGACGCCCTCCTCGGCCGCGCGGTCACCGATCTCGACTTCACGACCAGCGCCCGGCCCGATCGCATCCTCGAGCTCGTCAAGCCGCTCGCGAGCGCGCACTGGGACATCGGCCGCGAGTTCGGCACGATCGCGGCCCGGATCGACGGCGAGACCGTCGAGATCACGACCTACCGCGCGGATCAGTACGACGGGGTCACCCGCAAGCCGGTCGTCGCCTTCGGCGACACGCTCGACGGCGACCTGGTGCGCCGCGACTTCACCGTCAACGCCATGGCGCTGCGGCTGCCCTCCGGCGCGCTCGTCGACCCGACCGGCGGGCTGCCGGACCTCGAGGCCGGGCGGCTGCGCACGCCTGCCGAGCCGGAGGTCTCGTTCGGCGACGACCCGCTGCGGATGATGCGCATGGCCCGCTTCGCGAGCCAGCTCGACTTCCGCGTCGACCCCGACACCGCGGCGGCCGCACACGAGCTGGCGGAGTCGATCGACCGGATCTCCGCGGAGCGGGTGCGCGACGAGCTGCAGAAGCTGCTGGCCACCGACTCCCCGCGCCAGGGGCTCGACCTGCTGGTCGACACCGGCATCGCCGAGCTCGTGCTGCCGGAACTGCCGGCGCTGTCGCTGACCAGGGACGCCGCGCACCGGCACAAGGACGTCTACGCCCACAGCCTCACCGTGCTCGACCAGGCGATCGCGCTCGAGCGCAGCCGCGCATCCGCTCCCCCTCCCCCGACCTCGTGCTGCGCTGGGCGGCGCTGCTGCACGACATCGGCAAGCCGGCCACGCGCCGCTTCGAGGGCGCCGGCACGGTGACCTTCCACCACCACGACGTCGTCGGCGCCAAGCTCGCCCGCAAGCGGCTGCGCGCGCTGCGCCTCGACAACGACACGATCGCGGCCGTGAGCCGGCTCATCGAGCTGCACCTGCGCTTCTTCGGGTACACGGAGGGCGGATGGACGGACTCGGCCGTGCGCCGCTACGTGCGCGATGCCGGTGAGCAGCTCGAGCGGCTGCACATCATCACGCGCGCGGACGTGACCACGCAGAACAAGCGCAAGGCGGAACGGCTCGCCTTCGCCTACGACGACCTCGAGCTGCGGATCGCGCAGCTGGCGGAGCAGGAGGAGCTCGACGCGGTGCGCCCGGAGCTCGACGGCGAGCGGATCATGGCGATCCTCGGGATTCCGCCTGGGCCCGCGGTCGGTCGCGCCTACAAGCACCTGCTCGAGGTGCGCCTCGACGAGGGGCCGATCGGCCCGGAGGCGGCGGAGGAGCGGCTGCGCGCCTGGTGGTCGGAGCAGGCCTGACCGGCTCGCTTGCCGCATCCGCTCGGCCGCGACTACACTGAGCAGGTTGCCCTGGGGACACCGTTCCCGGCGGCACGATGCTATTACCCTCCTGTCGCGGAAATCCCGCGGCCGTTCTAGTCCAGAGGAGGTGGGTGAACTATGCATCAGTACGAGTTGATGGTGATTCTCGACCCGGAGGTCGACGAGCGCACTGTTGCTCCCAGCCTGGAGAAGTTCCTGAACGTCATCCGCAATGACGGTGGGACGATCGACAACGTCGACATCTGGGGCCGTCGTCGCCTGGCGTACGAGATCGCGAAGAAGAGCGAGGGCATCTACGCCGTCGTCAACTTCACCTCGGAGCCCGCCAGCAGCGCCGAGCTCGACCGCCAGCTCGGCCTCAGCGAGGCCGTCCTGCGCACCAAGATCCTCCGCGCGGAGGAGCACTTCGCCCAGGTCGCCGCTGCCAAGAAGGCCGCAGACGAGAAGGCCGCCCGCAAGGCCGCCGCACCGGCGAAGGCGGAGTAAGGCATGGCCGGCGAGACGATCATCACGGTGGTCGGCAACCTCACTGCCGATCCGGAACTCCGGTACACCCAGAACGGCCTCGCGGTCGCCAACTTCACCATCGCCTCCACGCCCCGCACCTTCGACCGCCAGGCGAACGACTGGAAGGACGGCGAGGCGCTGTTCCTCCGCGCGTCCGTCTGGCGCGAGTTCGCCGAGCACGTCGCGGGATCGCTGACCAAGGGAAGCCGCGTCATCGCGTCCGGCCGCCTGAAGCAGCGCTCCTACGAGACGAAGGAAGGCGAGCGGCGCACCTCGATCGAGCTGGAGGTCGACGAGATCGGCCCCTCGCTCCGCTACGCGACCGCGCAGGTCACCCGTACGCAGGGTGGCGGCGGCGGTGGCAACCGCGGCGGCGGTGCCCCGATCCAGCAGCAGCAGAACCGCGGCGGCGACGAGCCCTGGGCCCCGAGTGGCGGCCAGCAGGGCGGCGGCGCCGACGTGTGGAGCACGCCGGGTCAGTACAACGACGAGGTCCCCTTCTAGTCGTCGAGGCTTCACCTCGACGACGAGATCCCCTTCTCAACATCTCCGGGCGGATGCACTCCGCCCGACTTCCTGAAAGCAGGTAACAACATGGCTGGAAAGAGCAGCGGCGACCGCCGCAAGCCGGCCCGCAAGGGCGGCAAGAACGCCGCTCCCGCGAAGTCCATCAAGGTCGGCGTGATCGACTACAAGGACGTCGCGACGCTTCGCAAGTTCGTCTCCGAGCGTGGCAAGATCCGCGCGCGCCGCATCACCGGCGTCTCCGTCCAGGAGCAGCGACTCATCGCCCGCGCGGTCAAGAACGCGCGCGAGATGGCGCTCCTCCCCTACGCCGGCTCCGGCCGCTAAGGAGGAAGCACATGTCGAAGCTCATCCTCACCAACGAGGTCTCCGGTCTCGGCTCCGCCGGTGACGTCATCGAGGTCAAGAACGGTTACGCCCGCAACTACCTCATCCCGCAGGGCTTCGCTGTCGCGTGGTCGCGCGGTGGCGAGAAGCAGGTCGAGCAGATCAAGGCCGCCCGCGCTGCGCGCGAGCTCGCCACGATCGAGGAGGCCAAGGATCTCAAGGCCCGCATCGAGGCCAACATCATCACGTTGCGCGTGAAGGCCGGTGCCGAGGGCCGTCTGTTCGGCTCGGTGAAGACCGCCGACGTGGCCAAGGCCATCGCCGACGCGGGCGTCACCGGCGTCGACAAGCGCAAGATCGAGATCGCCTCGGCGATCAAGGTCACGGGCAAGCACGAGGCCACCCTGCGCCTGCGCGACGACCTCGTCGCGACGATCGCACTGCAGGTGGTCGCGGCCAAGTAAGGCACGCGCACCGCGAAGCGGCAGCGGTGGGGATCCGTCCCCACCGCTGCCGCTTTTTCGCGCCTGTCAACCCCTCTTCGCGGGGCGTTTGTGCACAGGTGTGGGTCGGAACGAGCAAGGTTCAACTGCTGCTCTAAACAAGTTTTTCCACACGGCATGTGGACACGGAAATGCCTGGTCAGCGGCCGGTAGAGGCCAATGATCCACTGACATTCCACAACTCTGCCCACAGGCTGTCCCCATGTCCGTCGGCGTTTCTCCCAAGTCCTCCACAGAGTTATCCACAAGCCCATTTGGTGGTCCGGGCATGCGGTCCCTAGGGTGTGACAGCGCCGCCCGCGAGGGCCGGTCGCGGGCCCGCACCGGGGACGTGTCGGAGGTCCGTCGTAGAACTGCACTAAGCCGCTCGCCGCACCCCGCGAGCGCCTGATCGCCGAGGAGGCCGCGCGTGTCGATCGCTCATCTGGGAGTCGCGGACGAAGCGACGCAGACCCGGCGCGGCAGCGAGCGCACCCCTCCGCACGACCTGCTCGCCGAGCAGAGCGCGCTCGGCGGCATGCTGCTCAGCAAGGACGCCGTCGCCGACGTGATCGAGACCGTCCGCGGGGTGGACTTCTACCTGCCGAAGCACGAGATCATCTACGACGCGGTGCTGGCGCTCTACTCGCACGGCGAGCCCACCGACGTCATCACGGTGACCGATCAGCTCAGCAAGGACGGCCTGCTCTCGCGGGCCGGTGGTGCCGAGTACCTGCACACGCTGACGAGCCTGGTGCCCACCGCGGCGAACGCCGGCTTCTACGCCACGATCGTGGCCGAGAAGGCCGTGCTGCGCCGTCTCGTGGAGGCCGGCACCCGCATCGTGCAGATGGGCTACGGCAGCGAGGAGAGGTCGTCGACCTCGTCAACAACGCGCAGGCCGAGATCTACAACGTGACCGGCGGCGTGCAGACCGAGGACTACGTGCCGCTCAGCGACGCCGTCAGCACGGCGATCGACGAGATCGAGGCCGCCAAGGGTCGCGACGGCCAGATGACCGGCGTGCCCACCGGTTTCGCGGAACTCGATGCGCTCACCAACGGCCTGCATCCGGGCCAGCTCATCCTCATCGCGGCCCGCCCGGCGCTCGGCAAGTCGACCCTCGCCCTCGACTTCGCCCGCGCCGCCGCCATCAAGCACGGTCAGGCCGCCGTCTTCTTCTCGCTCGAGATGGGGCGCAGCGAGATCGCGATGCGCCTCATGAGCGCCGAGGCCAGCGTGCCGCTGCAGAACATGCGCAAGGGCACCGTCGACAACCGCGACTGGACCACCATCGCCCAGGTGCGCGGCCGTATCAACGACGCTCCGCTCTTCATCGACGACTCCCCCAACATGACGCTGGTCGAGATCCGCGCCAAGGCGCGCCGCCTCAAGCAGACGAACGACCTCAAGCTCATCGTCATCGACTACCTCCAGCTCATGACGAGCGGCAAGCGCGTCGAGAGCCGCCAGCAGGAGGTCAGCGAGTTCTCGCGAGCGCTCAAGCTGCTCGCCAAGGAGCTCAAGGTGCCCGTCATCGCCCTCTCGCAGCTGAACCGAGGCCCCGAGCAGCGCGCCGACAAGAAGCCCGCCGTCAGCGACCTGCGCGAGTCCGGCTCGCTCGAGCAGGACGCCGACATGGTGATCCTGCTCCACCGCGAGGCCGCCTACGAGAAGGACAACCCGCGCGCCGGCGAGGCCGACCTCATCGTCGCCAAGCACCGCAACGGTCCGACCGCGACGGTGACCGTCGGCTTCCACGGGCACTTCTCGCGCTTCGCGGACATGGCTCCGGCCTGATCAGTGCGAGAGGCGAGACGCCTCCCCACCCATCGGCCGCGTCGCGAACAGCCAGCCCGGGTACCATCGCGCGAGTGCGGGCAGGATCCGCTCACACCGCAGGCGACAGCGAGCAGAACCGCTCGGTCTGCTTCTCGGGGCCGATGACCACGATCGTCTCGCCGCTGACGAGCGCCGTGTCGGGCGCGACCGGCATCCAGCGCCCGTCCCGCTTGACCCTGATCACACCGACGCCGTGCTTCTCGTGCAGCTGCAGTTCGCCGATCGCGCCGCCGGTCGCCTCGCCGGGCACCTGGGTGACGGCGACGACGAGATCGTCGTCGAGTCGCACGTAGTCGAGCATGGAGCCGCGGACGAGGTGGGCGACGCGACGGCCCATGTCGGCCTCTGGGTAGACGACGTGGGAGATGCCGATCTGCTCGAGGATGAGCCCGTGCTGCTCGCTGATGGCCTTGGCCCAGATCTCGACGGTTCCGCGCCGCTTCAGGAGCGATGCGGTGAGGATGCTGGCCTGGATGTCGGAGCCGATCGCGATGACGACGCGATCGAAGCTGTCGATGCCGAGCTGCTCGAGCGCGGCCTCCCGGGTGCTGTCGGCGCGGACGACGTGCGTCAGCACGCCGTTGAGCGACTGGACGATGTCCTCGTCGGTATCGATGCCGAGCACCTCGGCACCGCTGTCGACGAGCTCGATGGCGAGGGCGCGCCCGAACCGTCCGAGTCCGATGACGGCGACGCTCTGAGCGTCGCGGGTTGCGTTGCGTCTAGCCAATAACAGGTCGCTCCTTCGGGAGTTCGTAGAGGCGCTGCTCCCGGCGCAGCGCGAGCGCGGAGCCGAGGGCGACGGGGCCGAGGCGGCCGATGAACATGAGCAGGATGAGCACCGCTTGCGCGGCTTCGGGCAGCGATGCGGTGATGCCGGTCGAGAGTCCCACGGTCGCGAACGCCGAGATGACCTCGAAGAGGATGCGGTCGAGCCCGTGGTCGGAGATCAGCATGATGAACGCGGTGGAGGCGACCACGAGCGCGACCGAGACGAGGGCGATCGTGATCGCCTCGCGGTGCACCGACCGGGGCAGCCGCTTGCCGAACATGTTCACCGCGGTGCCGCCGCGCAGTTCGGTGAGCACGATGAAGAACAGCACGGCGAAGGTCGTGATCTTCAACCCTCCGGCGGTCGATGCCGGTCCGGCGCCGATGAACATGAGCACGTCGTGCAGCAGCCAGGTGGTCGGGTGCATGGCCGAGATGTCGAGGTTGTTGAACCCGGCGGTGCGCGGCATGACCGCGGCGACGAAGCCGGCCAGGAGCCGCTCCTGCGGTTCCAGCGCCCCCAGGGTGCCGGGGTTGTCCCATTCGAGCGCCGTGATCGCGACGGTTCCGCCGATCAGCAGCACGCCGGTGCCGACGAGCACGGTCGTCGTCGTCAGGGTCCAGAGCCGCGGCAGCCGGTAGCGGCGCAGGAGCTCGAGGATAACGGAGAAGCCGAGCCCTCCGAGGATCACCGCGCCGCTGATCGGGAGCGTGATCCAGGGGTCGGCGACGAAGCCCATCAGGCTGTCGCTGTAGAGCGCGAAACCGGCGTTGTTGAACGAGGAGACGGCGTGGAAGACGCCGTGCCACAGCGCATGTGCGAAGCCGTAGTCGTACCCCAGCCACCAGCGAGCCGTCAGCAGCAGGGCGACGACGGTCTCGACCACCAGAGCGATGAGCACCACCCGGGTGATCACGCGGCGCACGTCGCCGAGGCCGACCGTGTGCGTCTCGCTGACCGCCGTGAGTCGGGTGCGCAGGCCGAGCCTGCGGGCGACGAGCAGCCCCAGGAGGGTTGCGATGGACATGACGCCGATGCCGCCGATCTGGATGAGCAGCAGGATGATCGCGTGGCCGAACGGCGCCCAGAACACGGGCGTGTCGACGATGATGTGCCCGGTGACGCACACCGCGCTGGTGGCCGTGAACAGCGCCTCCAGGAACGTGGCTCCGCCGGGCCCCTCCTTCGCGATGGGCAGCATGAGCAGGCCGGTGCCGGCGGCGATGACCGCGGCGAAGGAGGCCGCGATGATCGCGGCGGGATGCGAGCGGTACCGCGGGCGCAGCGGGCGAGGGCGGCTGTTCACGCTGTCACGGTAGACCAGAGCACGCCGTCGCCCGCACGATGCCTGCATCCGCGCGTGAGGAAACCGTTAGGGAGCCGGCCGACCAGCGTCGCCGTCGTGCGGTGCGGCTTCGATCTGCGCACGCTCAGGATCCTCCCCCGAGGCCAGGGCGGTCTGCTGCAGCCGACCGTCCGCGATCGGGATCGAGCCGGTCGTGGCGTCGGTGTACCACTCGGAGAGCGCCGGGTCCTCCGTATCCAGCCAGGCACCCGCCCCCGCTCCGCGTCGATCTGGCTCGCCCCGAAGACGAAGTCGTCGCCGTGCTCCGCGATACCCGCCCGGACGCCCTCGGCGATGGCGGCCTTCGCGTAGCGGCGGCGCAGCATGTAGGGATCGTTGCGCAGATCCCTGGCCCATGCCCACATCGCGGCGAGCACGACGAAGGCGAACGGCAGCGCCGTGACGACCATGATCGCCTGCAGCCCGGAGAGCGCATCCTGCCCGCCCGCCAGCAGCAGCGAGGCCGCGATGAGCCCGAGCATGAGCCCCCAGAAGATGGTGACGCCGCGGGTCGGCTCGGGCCGGCCCTCCTGGCTCATGGAGCCCATCACGATGGAGGCGCTGTCGGCGGAGGTGACGAAGAAGATGACGATGGACACGAGCGCGACGACACTGGTGACGATGCCGAGCGGCAGCTCGTCGAGCACGGCGAACAGCATCGCCTCGGCCGAGCCCGCCTCGCTGATGCCGGCGCCCTGCGACTCCATCCACATCGAGGTGCCGCCGACGATCCCGAACCAGAGCAGGCTCACGATGGAGGGCACGACCACCACGACGGTGACAAACTCGCGCAGCGTGCGACCGCGGGAGATCTTGGCGATGAACATGCCGACGAACGGCGTCCACGACACCCACCAGGCCCAGTAGTAGGTGGTCCACGCCTGCATGAACGCCTCGGTGTCGGCGCCGTTCGCGTTGTTGCGCATCAGCATCGTGCCGAGCTCGGTGAAGTACGTCACCGCGGTGGCGGGGATGAGGTTGGCCAGCAGCAGGGTGGGTCCGGCGATGAGGATGAAGAGTCCGAGGACGCCCGCCACGACCATGTTGATGTTGGAGAGGATGCGGATGCCGCGCTTGACTCCCGACACCGCCGAGATGATGAACAGCGCGGTGAGCATGGCGATGGCGCCGATGAGGAACCCGTTGCCGAGCTCGCCGAGGCCGGTGACGACCTGGGTGCCGGAGGCGATCTGCAGCGCGCCGATGCCGAGCGAGACGGCGGTGCCGAACAGGGTGACGATGATGGCGAAGATGTCGATCGCCGGCCCGAGCACGCCCTGCGTGCGCTGCGAGAAGACCGAGTCGAAGATCGACGAGATCAGCGGAGCCCGCCCGCGCCGGTACGCGGCGTAGGCGATGGCGCCGCCGACGAGCGCGTAGTACGCCCAGGCCATCGGCCCCCAGTGCAGCAGCGTCTGCGCGAGCGCGGTCTGCATCGCATCCACCGTGCCCGCCTCGACCTCGAAGCCGTGCGGCGGGGTGAGGAAGAAGGTCAGCGGCTCCATCGGCCCGTAGAAGAGCAGGCCGATGCCGATGCCCGCCGAGAAGAGCATCGCGATCCACGACACCCGCGAGAACTCCGGCTCCTCATCGTCGGCGCCGAGCCGCACGCCGCCGGTGCGGCCGTATCCGACCACGAGCATGAAGGCGGCGACGAGGATGGTCAGCACGGTGAAGAGCCAGCCGAAGCTGCTGGTCACCCAGTCGAGCGAGGCGGAGCCGACGGCGGAGATGGAGGCCGGGGAGATGATCGCCCAGACGATCACCGCGAGGGTGGCGGCACCGGCGATGCCGAGCACCACCCAGTTCGTGCGGAACGCCCGACCGGTCTTCTCCACACCGATGCCGGGGATCAGCGCCGGATGCACCGGGTCCGGGTCGATGACCTCGCGGATGATCCGGCGTACGGGTCGGCGCGGTGGCTGCTGGGCGGCGTCGTCGGTCTCGGACATGCCGGGGCCTCTTCTCCATGGTTCGGGTCCGATGGACGATCAGCCACGTTAGCGGGTCGACGCCGCTCTGTCGCACCGCGCGCGGCGACGTGCATCCTGCCGCTGGACGGGGCCTCACTGCAGCGGTGCCCGGGCGCCGAGCGGCCCCTGCTCTGAGAAGAGGGTGCGTCACCGCGTGGTGACGCACCCTCTCGGCGACCGCTGCCGGTCAGTGCTCGTCGTAGTGACCGTCGTGCTCGGCGTGCATGTGCTCGCCGTGCATGTAGTCGACGTGGTCCTCGTGCTCGACGGCCTGGTGCCCGCAGTTCTCGCCGTGCTCGTGCTCCTCGATGCTGTGCTCCGCGTGCTGCTCGGTCTCAGTGCTCATGATGCTCCTCTGATTCGGTGCCGGCGGGCGCCGGCTTCGGTTCGTGGACGTGCGCGAGCGCGTCCCCGATCACGTGCGTGACGTGCGAATCGGCGACCGAGTAGGTCACCTCCTTGCCGCGGCGGACCGCGCTGGCCAGTCCGGCCTGGCGCAGCGTGCGCAGGTGCTGCGACACCAGCGACTGCGACATGCCCGTCGCCTCCACCAGCGCACCCACCGTGCGCGACTCGGCGCCGAGCAGCCGCAGCAGCTGCAGCCGCGACTCGTTGCCCAGCACCTTGAACAGCTGCGCCACCGCCGTCAGGTCCTCTCCGTCCTGCACGAGACCACCTCACCACTCACATGAACAGATTGCAATACGTTCACCTTAGTCGGGAATGATTCTCGGAGTCGCCCGGCGCGCACGGTCGATCGCTGACCCGGCGAGGAGGGAAGCGGGTCATCCGTCGTCGGCGTCTTCGGAGGCGACGAGCTCCACCTTGCTGCGTTCGGCGTTCTCGAGATAGGCGGCGTAGTGGCCGGGGCCGCCGGCCCAGGGGTGACGGTCGACGTAGAGCCGGGTCCAGCCGTGCGCCGGAGCCTCGTCCCAGATGCGATCCACATCCGATCGAGCGCCCGCGTTGAAGGCGAGGTGGTTCACGCCGGAGCCGCGGCGGTCGTGCTGCATCGCTCGTCCGGCGCGTTCCAGCACGATGTACGTGCCGCCGAGCTGCCAGCTGCGACCCGTCGCCCATCGCTCCATCGGACCGTAGCCGAGCCGAGCCAGAAGCCAGTCGTAGGCGGCGCCCCCGATCGCGTCGTCCAGGACCTGCAGCTCGACATGGTGCAGTGATCCGCGCGGCGCTTCCATCCCCGCAGCCTGCCCCAGCCGGCTCGCGGAACCAACCCCGAGCCGCTGGATGCCCTGCTCACCGTCGATGCAGCGGCGGCGACGGGTCCGGTTCGAGGCGCGTCACCCGGCGGGTGCTGAGCGGCGGGTCAGGCGCCCGAGGACCGTCAGCCGTGCTGCGTCCACCGTTCATCCGGTGGGGCCGTCAGCGCTCGGACGGTCTCCAGCGGCACGCCGGTGCGCCGGACGATCTCGGCCTCCGGCAGGCGCTGCGCGAGCACCGCGATCGCCCCGGAGAGTCCAGCGGCCGCGCGAGCCTGCTCGATGCGGGTGACGTGCCAGGCTCGAGCGAGCTCGTCGAGGACGCGTTCGTCGCCGGCGGTCTCCTGAGCGGCGGCGAGGGCGATGCCGCACGAGTCGTGGTCGCCACGATAGCGCTCGTTCAGGAGCCTGCGGACATCGCCCGCGAGCGCATCGGGATCTGCACGATGGTCCACCGGGAACCCCCTACGTTCGCCCGACTCCCCCGGAGCGCGTTGCCGCCGGGCAGCCAGTATGGCAAACCCTCCCCTCACGGGAGAGTCGGCATTCCTGCGGACAACGCGGCCATCGCCGCGTGCCGCGCGCTGGACGCATGCTGCCGGGCGCCGGATGCATCCGGACTCATCGGACCGGGCGCTCCGTGCGAGCGCGTCGGGGTCCGCTCCCCTCCGGAAGCGCGCAACCGCCCTCGCTGCAGCCCGGTCGGTCCCGTCTCAGGGTTCAGGGACCGCCGTGCTCTGCCGCTGGATCAGTGCGGGGCGCAGCAGGACGGATCGGTGGACGTGCTCCGGATCGCCGGCGATCTCCTCGAGCAGGAGCGCTGCCGCTCGCTGGCCCATCTCGCGACCCGGCTGGCTGATCGTGCTGATCGGCACGATGCTGTCGGCCGTCAGGTGGTTGTTGTCGTAGCCGATGACGAGCATGTCCTCCGGTACGCGCACGCCATGCGATCGCAGTCGCTGGATGGCGCCGGTGGCCAGAGCGTCCGACGCGGCGATCAAGCCGTCGGGGCGTTGCGTCGCAGCGCGGCCGCCGAGCTGCTCGCCGAGCTGGTCGCCGGCGGCGACGGTGATCCGGGTCGTCTCGACGACCTCGAGCTCGACGCCCGCATGGGCTCGCACCGCCGCGCGAGCGCCCTCCAGGCGTTGCGCCACGGCGTGCAGATCGAACGGTCCGCCGGCGAACAGCAGACGCCGGGCGCCGCGGGCGATGAGGTGCTCTGCAGCGAGTCGCCCGCCGTGGACCTCATCGACCTCCACGCCGCACGTCTCTCCGTCGGAACCGGGCCAGTTCACCTGCACCACGGGCGTGCCTCGGCCGCGGACCACCTCGACGCTCTCCAGGGGCCCGTCCAGCGGAGCGAGCATCATGCCGGCGACGCGGAACTCCTCGAAGAGCTCGAGGTACGTGCTCTGTCGCGCGCTGTCGACGTCGCTGTTGGCGAGCAGGATCTTGTAGCCGTGCTGTGCGGTGTACTCCTCCGCTCCGCGGGCGATGTCCACGAAGAAGCTGTTGGCCAGATCGACGACGACGAATCCGATGGTGTCGGCCCGTCCGCTCGCCAGCGACCGTGCCTGCTGGTTGCGCACGAATCCGAGCTCGCGGATGGAGGCGAGCACCCTCTCGCGCTTGGCCGGTTTGACGGCGGAGGGGTTGTTGAGGACGTTCGACACGGTGCCGAGCGACACGCCGGCGTGCAGGGCGACATCGGCCATCACCGGGGCGCGGCGCTGATCACCCGAGACTGGCTGGCTCATGATCCGCCGAGGATATCCGACTCGTGACACGAACGTGACTGACCCGGCTTGACCGCAGCAGCGAGGCGGGTTAGCTTTTGTAGCGCTTCAAAAGTGGAGCTCACCCGGTTCATTCAAGGAGGAATGATGGCTCGTCGCGCAGTGCGCACTGGCACGTTCGTTGGCATCGCTGGTCTCACCGTGTTCGCGTTGGCTGCCTGTGGCGGCACCGGCGGGGGCGGAGGGGATGCAGTCGATTCGTTCAGCGCGTTCATCAACGTCGAGAACGACGCTGCCCAGGCGACCCTGACCGCCCTGGCGGAAGGCGCCTGCACGTCGGAGAACGAGGCGCTGCCGCTCGAGATCGAGACGGTCCCGCAGACCAACCTCGATCAGCAGCTGCAGCTGCGAGCGGGCCAGGGCGCGCTCCCCGTGCTCTACTCTGCGGGGAACGCCCCCGCACTGACCAAGACGCTCGCCGAGTCCGGCAACGTCGCCGACTTCGAGGAGATCCTGACCGGCCTCGACGCCATCGACGACGTGCAGCCGGCGGCGGTGTCGACCATCGAGGCGCTGTACGGCGGATTCAACGCGCTCCCGCTCGAGTACAACATCGAGGGCATCTGGTACAACAAGGCGTACTTCGAGGACTTCGGTATCGCCGTGCCGGAGACCTGGGACGAGCTGGTGGACGCCGCTGCGACGCTCCAGGAGAACGACATCACCGCGTTCTCGGCGAGCGGCGAGCAGGGCTGGCCCCTGACCCGGCTCATCGGCAACTACCTCTTCCGCAGCATCGGCCCGGATGCGCTGCAGGCCGTCGCCGACGGCGAGGCCGAGCTGACCGACCCCGAGTACGTCGAGGCGGCGCAGGCCGTCGCCGATCTCGGTGCGGCGGGCTACTTCGGGCAGGGCGTCGGCTCGATCACCGACGACGTCGCCACGAACCAGTTCCTGAACGGCAGCGCCGGCATGTTCTACATGGGCAGCTGGGCGCTCAGCGACTTCGCCGACGTCGAGCAGAACCAGATCGGCTACGACAACATCGGCTTCATGCCCTTCCCGAACGTCGAGGGCGGTGCTGGCGACAGCAGCCAGATCGCGGCGAACGTCGGTCTGCCGATCACGATGAACGCGCGCTCGGTCGACGAGAACACCGAAGCGTGGCTCTCCTGCATCGCCGAGAACTGGGGCACGACGGCCCTGACCGAAGCGAACCGGGTGTCCGGCTTCGTCGTGAACGAACCCGTCAGCGACACGCCGGCCCTCACCCAGGAGGTCCAGGACCGCATCGCCGACTCCGAGCAGGCCGTGCTGTGGTTCGAGGCGCTCTTCTCGACTGCCGCGACGACGACCAGCCAGACCAACGCCGCCCCGCTGGTATCCGGATCCATCACGGCCGAGGAGTTCATGAGCCTCGTCCAGGCGGACCTCGACTGAACATCCCACCGCACGGGCCGGCGGACGCCGCCGGCCCGTGCGCACCTCGTCGGAGAGGACGAAGATGAACCCCCTGCTCGGAGATCGCCGTTCGACCATGATCCTGGTCGGGCCGGCGCTGCTGGTGTACAGCCTCGTGATGCTCGTCCCCGTCGTGTGGTCGCTCGGTTACACCTTCTTCGAGGGCAACGCCATCGTCGGCTTCTCCTTCGTCGGCCTGCAGAACTTCGGCGATCTGCTCGGCGACACGAAGGTGCACGACGCGCTCTGGTTCACCCTCAAGTACGCGCTCGTGATCACCATCGGTCAGGTCGCGATCGGCTACTTGCTCTCGCTGCTGTACGTCTTCGTGCTGCGGCGCTCGTCGAGCATCGTGCGCACCCTCGTGTTCTTCCCGGTCGTGCTCCCCACCGTCGCGGTGGGCCTGCTGTTCCAGCAGCTCTTCGCCATCGCGCCCCAGAACGGTCTGGTGAACTCGTTCCTCAACGTCTTCGGGGCCGAATCCGTGGACTGGTTCGGAGACGGCGCCAGCGCCTTCCTCGTCATCGCGATCATGGACATCTGGCGGTCGATGGGCTTCTACGGCGTGCTGCTGTACGCCGGCCTCGTCGACATCCCCGAGGAAGTCCTCGAATCCGCGCGCATGGATGGCGCCACCGGCTGGAAGCTCGTGCGCAGCATCGTGGTCCCGCTCTCGGCACCGGTGCTGGTCTCGGCGCTCATCTTCTCGATCAACGGAACCCTGAAGGTCTTCGACAGCGTCCTCGCCTTGACCAACGGCGGTCCCGGAACGTCGACCAGCCCTCTGACGATCCTGATGTTCCAGACCTCGTTCACGAACGGCCAGTACGGGTACGGCAGCTCCATCGCACTGCTGCTCACGATGATCTGCCTCGTCGTGACCGTCTTCATCTTCCGCGCCTCCCGCCGCGACCTCACGAAGGGCTGACCGATGTCCTCCATCACCTCCGCCGCCGAAGCGGCAACGCGGCCGTCTCCGCACCGCCCCGTGCGTCGTCGCCGTCCCCTTCGCACTGTCCTCGCCCGCATCCCCGCCCTGGCTGCGGTCGGCCTGCTGCTCATCGTGGTCGTCGGACCGCTCGTCTGGTTGCTCCTGGGCTCGTTCAAGACCCAGCGGGAGTTCCTGGAGCAGCCCGTGTGGGCGCTGCCGCAGCAGTGGAGCTTCGACAACTACGTGCAGGCCTGGACGACCGGCAACTTCGCCCAGTACCTGGGCAACAGCGCGCTGACGGTCCTGCCGGCGCTGTTCCTGATGCTGCTGCTCGGATCGATGGCCGGATTCGCCCTCGAGGTGCTGGTGTGGAAAGGCCGCGGCACCGTGCTGCTGCTGTTCCTGGCCGGCATCATGGTGCCCACGCAGCTGATCCTGCTGCCGCTGTTCACCGTCTACTTCCAGACCGGCCTGACCGGCAGCCTCTGGCCGCTCTTCATCACCTACACCGCCACCGGACTGCCGTTGACCGTGTTCCTGATGGCCACCTACTTCCGTGCGGTGCCGCGCGAGGTGTTCGAGGCCGCGACGCTCGACGGAGCCGGCATCGTCCGCTCCTTCTTCCTGGTCGGTCTGCCGATGGTCCGCAACGCCCTCCTGACCGTCGGCCTCGTGCAGTTCTTCTTCTTCTGGAACGACCTGCTGATCGCGCTGACCTTCACCAACTCCACCGATCTGCGCACGCTGCAGGTGGGGCTCCTGAACTTCACCGGCCAGTTCGGGTCCATCGAGTACGGCCCCCTGTTCGCGGCCATCTGCTTGAACGTGTTCGGCATGCTCGTCATCTACCTGCTGCTCAACCAGCGCGTGCAGAAGGGCCTCACGGCAGGATCGGTGAAGGGATGAGCGCCGTGACTCCGCGCATCGACGGCGTCGTGCGCTTCGAGCATCTCGACGAGCCGCTCGGCATCGGCAGCTCCCGGCCCCGGCTCAGCTGGCGCCTCGACGCCGCACCGGGCTGGACCCAGCGGGCCTACGAGCTCGAGCTGCACCGGGGCGGCGCCGTGCACGGCACCGGGCTCATCGAGACCGCCGACCAGGTGCTCGTGCCCTGGCCCGGCGCACCGTTGTCGTCCCGGGAACGCGCGACGGTGCGTGTGCGCGCGCACGGCACCGACGGCACCAGCACGGCGTGGAGCGAGGCCGCCGAGGTCGAGGCCGGCCTGCTCAGCGCCGCGGACTGGCGGGCCGTTCCCGTCGGCGGAGCGTGGCCGGAGCGAGCCGGCACCGATCGACGCCCGTCTCGCGTGCGTCGCTCCTTCGTGCTCGACCATGGCATAGCGTCAGCACGGCTCTACGCGTCGGCCCACGGCGTCTACGAGGCCGAGCTCAACGGACAGCGGATCGGCGACGACGTGCTGTCGCCGGGGTGGACGAAGTACGACACGCGGTTGCGCTACCGCACGTACGACGTCACCGGGATGCTGCTGCCGGGCGAGAACGTCATCGGAGCCTGGCTCGGTGACGGCTGGTACCGCGGACGGCTGGGTTTCAACGGCGGCTACCACGATCTCTACGGCGAGGATCTGGCATTCATCGGGCAGCTCGAGGTCCGCTACAGCGACGGACGCAGCGAGATCATCGCCACGGACGGCGCGTGGGAGGCCGCGAAGAGCCCCATCCTCTTCAGCGGGCTCTACGACGGCGAGCAGCACGACCTTCGCCTCGACGGCGAGGGCTGGTCGTCTCCTGGCGGCAGCGATGAGGGTTGGGCGCCCGTGGCCATCGGTCGCCGGGACCCGTCGACGCTGACCGCCCCGGTGCAGCCGCCGGTGCGCTGCACCGAGGAGGTCGAGCCCGCATCGATGCGTCGCGACAGCACCGGCGCGCTGCTGATCGACTTCGGACAGAATCTCGTCGGGCGTCTGCGGATCCGGATCCACGGTCGTGCGGGCCAGGAGATCCGCATCACGCACGCCGAGGTGCTCCAGGACGGCGAGCTCTACCGACGGACGCTCCGCCTCGCCGCCTCGGAGGACGTCGTCACCCTCGCCTCGGACGGCCTCACCGAGTGGGAGCCGCGGTTCACCATCCACGGCTTCCGCTACGCGCGCATCGAGGGATGGGACGGCGAGCCCTCAGCGGGCGACATCGTCGCCCGGGTCCACCACACCGACATGCGCCGCACCGGATGGTTCTCGTCGTCCGACCCGTCGCTCGACCGTCTGCACGAGAACGTGCTCTGGAGCACGCGCAGCAACTTCGTCGACATCCCCACCGACTGCCCCCAGCGGGACGAGCGGCTGGGCTGGACCGGCGACATCCAGGTCTTCGCCCCCACCGCCGCATTCCTCTACGACTGCGCGGGCATGCTCGATTCCTGGCTCGTCGACCTCGCCGAGGAGCAGCTCGAGGACGGCACGGTGCCGTGGTTCGTGCCCACGATCCCCGGCGGATCCACGTGGAATCCGATCAAGCCCGGTGCGGTCTGGGGGGACGCCGCGGTGCTGACCCCTGGGTGCTGCACCAGCGATTCGGCGACGTCCGCATCCTGGAGCAGCAGTACCCGAGCGCGAAGGCCTGGGTCGATCTGATCATCGGCCTCGCCGGCGACGACCGCCTCTGGAACACGGGCTTCCAGCTCGGCGACTGGCTCGACCCGGCGGCTCCCCCGCACGACCCGGCCGCAGGACTCACCGACAAGCATCTCGTCGCCTCGGCCTACCTCGTGCACTCCACGAGGACGCTCGCGGAGACCGCCGCGCGCATCGGTTCGCCGCGCGACGCGGAGCACTACGCTGCGATCGCGGAGGAGGCGCGCCTCGCCTTCGTCGCGGAGTACGTGCGAGACGACGGCTCGATGACGAGCGATGCGCAGACCGCCTACGCGCTCGCGATCGTGTTCGACCTCATCCGGGGCGAACAGGCGCAACTGGCGGGGTCGCGGCTCGCGCAGCTCGTTCGAGACGGCGGCAACCGCATCGCGACGGGGTTCGCCGGCACTCCCGTGATCACGGATGCCCTGACCATGACCGGCCACATCGACACCGCATACGACCTGCTCCTCGAGCGCGGATGCCCGTCGTGGCTCTACACGGTCGATCAGGGGGCGACGACCATCTGGGAGCGCTGGGACAGCATGCTGCCCGACGGCACGGTCAACCCCGGGGAGATGACGTCCTTCAACCATTACGCGCTGGGCGCGGTGGCCGACTGGATGCATCGCGACATCGCGGGCCTGGCGCCGACGGCGCCCGGATACCGCACGGTGCGGGTGCGCCCCACCCCCGGCGGCGGCCTCACCTCTGCCAGCGCGGAGCACGAGAGCCCCTACGGGCGGATCGCAGTCGCCTGGCGCATCGTCGAGACGCGTTTCGAGCTCGAAGTCACCCTGCCCACGGGCGTGAGCGGGCACGTGGAGCTGCCGGACGGCACGTCGCTCGCAGTCGCCTCCGGCACCCTGATCGCAACGTGCGAACTGCTCGCTCCCCCGGGAGCGGTGGGCGCGGGTCCGCTGCACCGGTAGGCGGGCGGCCGGAGGTGCGCGACCGCCGGACCGCCTCGCACCGGCTGCACGCCCCCGGAGCAGCCGAGGTGCGCACAGACCGGGCACCCAGCCGGCCGTCGCAGCGGCGGGTAGGATGGGCGGGTCGTTCGAGCGCTCCGCCGAGCGCCCGCACGAACCGCAGAGGAATGAGGCAGACCGCCGTGTCGGAGACCCCGGACCGCGCCGAGACCGGTGCGCCCATCCTCCCCGAGGGCTCCCACGGCGCCTACTGGCCCGTGCCCCTGCTCCGCGCCGCGGGCGCGCTCGTCGCCGGCCTCATCGTCACCTTCTCGACCGCGCACTCGGCGCCGATGGGCTTCTGGGCCCTGGCCGGCGTGGCGCTCGTGGCGGGCGTGGCCCAGATCGCCCTCGCGCTGGGTCTGCCCGGTGTCTTCCGCGCTCTGCTGCTCACCCAGGGCGCGGTGCTGCTGCTCGCCGCCGCGGCGGCCGGGCTGCTGAGCCTCACCGGCACGGCCGTGCTGGTCGTGCTCGTCATCGCCGTCGCGGCGGTCACCGGCCTGCTCGAGCTCATCGCCGGATTGCGCGCCCGCGGGCGCGCCACGGTCGCCCGCGACTGGATCGGCGCCGGCGCCATCACCATGCTCTTCGCCCTCGCCGCGCTGCTCGTGCAGCCCGGCTACGCGCAGCCGTGGCAGGTCGTCGACAAGGAGACCGAGCAGCTGGTCACCGGTGTGCTGACCGGCGAGATCGTCATCGTCGGGGTCGTCGGCGCGTACGCCGTCGTGCTCGGCCTCTTCCTGCTCATCGCGGGCATCTCCGCCCGCTGGGAGCACCGCCGCGCCGTGCGCGCCATCGTCTCAGGAGCCCCCGCGTGAGCAAGCAGCCCAGCCGCAGCGATCGACTGCGCCCGGTCGAGCTGATCGTGCTCGCCGCCGTCATGGCGGTCTTCGCCGGTCTCGTCGTGCTGATGACCACCCGCGACATCGCCTTCGCCGGCATCTCGTTCGGCATCGCCTTCATCGCGGTGCTGGTCGTGCTCGCGATGCTGGCCCTGGCCGTCCGTCCGCAGCGTGCGCCGGGCGAGGAGCAGGCCCCGCCGCAGCAGCGGCGACCGGATTCGGACGCGCACTAGCTGTACCCGCTCGCTACCCCGCGGGCCGTGATGCAGCAGGGGCCGGGACGATCGTCCCGGCCCCTGCTGCATCCGCTCGATCAGCGTGCGACGTGCTCCACGAGCTGCTCCGCGAGACCGGTGTAGCCGCCCGGCGTGAGGGCGAGCAGACGCTGCTTGGCCTCGTCGCCGATGTCGAGGCCGCGGACGAATTCGGCGAGGTCCTCGGCGCCGACGCGGCGGCCGCGGGTGAGCTCCTTGAGCAGCGCGTAGGGGTCGGAGATGCTGCTGCGGCCGGCGGTGATCTCGGCGCGCACGACGGTCTGGATCGCCTCGCCGAGCACCTCCCAGTTGCCGTCGAGCTCGGCGGCCAGCGCGGTGGCGTTCACGGCGATCTCGCCGAGGCCGCGGCTGATGTTGTCGAGGGCCAGCAGCGAGTGGCCGAAGCCGACGCCGATGTTGCGCTGCGCGCTCGAGTCGGTGAGGTCGCGCTGCAGGCGGCTCGTCACCAGGGTCGCCGCGAGCGAGTCGAGCACGGCGCTCGAGAGCTCGAGGTTCGCCTCGGCGTTCTCGAAGCGGATGGGGTTGATCTTGTGCGGCATCGTCGACGATCCGGTAGCCCCCGCGACGGGGATCTGGGTGATCCAGCCCATCGAGATGTAGGTCCAGATGTCGGTGGCCAGGTTGTGCAGGATGCGGTTCGTGTGGGCCACGCGCGTGTACAGCTCGGCCTGCCAGTCGTGCGACTCGATCTGCGTCGTCAGGGGGTTCCAGTCGAGGCCCAGCGAGGTGACGAACTCGCGCGAGATGGTCGGCCAGTCGAGCTCGGGACCGGCCGCGAGGTGCGCCGAGAAGGTGCCGGTGGCGCCGCTGAACTTGCCGAGGTACTCGATGCGCTCGAACTGCTGCAGCTGACGCTCGAGACGGTGCACCACGACGGCGAACTCCTTGCCGAAGGTGCTCGGGGTGGCGGGCTGGCCGTGGGTGAGCGAGAGCATCGGCAGGGCGCGATGCTCGATCGCGAGGGCGCGCAGCTGCTCGACCACGCCGCGCAGCTTGGGCAACCAGACCTCGGCGACCGCGGCGCGAACGGTGAGGGCGTAGGAGAGGTTGTTGATGTCCTCGCTCGTGCAGGCGAAGTGGGTGAGCTCGGCGATGCCGCCGAGGCCCAGTTCGGCGAGGCGGTCGCGCACGAAGTACTCGACGGCCTTCACGTCGTGGCGGGTGGTGCGCTCGTACTGCGCGAGCTGCTCGATCTGCTCCTGGCCGAACTCGGCGACGACCCGGCGCAGGGCCTCGGCCTGCCCGGCCTCCAGCTTGCTGGCGCCGAAGAGCTCGTGCTCGGTGAGGTAGAGCAGCCACTCGATCTCGATGTGCACGCGGGCGCGGTTGAGGCCGGCCTCCGACAGGTGCTCGCCGAGGGCCGCGACGGCCCCCTGGTAGCGTCCGTCGAGCGGGCTCAGGGGCTGGGTGGGCAGGCTCATGCGTCTCCTCGTGGTGCGGGGGTCCCGGCCAGGGCGGGGGTGATCTGGCGCAGCAGGGCGCGGCAAGCGCGCTCGACCGTGACGAGCACGGTGTCGAACAGCGCCGCGTCCGAGTAGTAGGGGTCGGGCACGTCGAGGCTGCCGGTCTGCAGCGGATCGAAGCTCAGCAGCAGCCGCACCTTCGCGGCCTGCCGCTCGTCCGGCGCGAGCGCGCGCAGTGCCCGCTCGTGCCCGTGGTCGAAGGCGATCACGAGGTCGAGATCGGCGAACCAGTCGGCATCGAACTGCCGTGCGCGATGCGTGGTGCCGTCGTAGCCGCGGCGGTCGAGGGCGTCGACCGTGCGATGGTCCGCGCGCTCTCCGACGTGCCAGTCGCCCGTCGCGGCGGAGTCGACCCGGATCCGGTGCTGGTAGCCGGCGTCCTCGATGAGCTTGCGGAGCACCGCCTCCGCCATGGGCGAGCGGCAGATGTTGCCGGTGCAGACGAAGCAGATGCGGAACGCCGGGGGGCCGTCAGCGCGCCGCTCGAAGGTCATGGCGCCATTGTCCCGCATCGAGCGCTCCTCCACATCCGCTCGCCGGCCACCGATCCGGCCCCGCGCGGTCGGTCGGCACCCGCCGCTCGCAGACTCGGCGGGACAGGTGATCTCCACGGGGAGGACGAGCGGATGAGCGGACTGCTGGGCGCGGGAACGGCGGATGCGGTGGCGACGGCGGTGGACGCGGCGCTCGCGGCCGCCGCGGAACGAGCGAGGGAGGCGACGGCGCTGCTGCCCCCGGGACCGCCGCCGGAGTGGCGAGGCGCGGTGAGCGCGAGCTACGCCATGCACCTCGATGCGCTGCGCACCCGAACGGCCGCGCTCGCGCCGCAGTTGGAGGATGCTCGCAGGCTCGTGCTCACGATCGGTCGGGGCGGGATCCTTGGCTGAGTTGCGCGTGACCGCCGGCGGCGTGGCGGTGGAGACGGGAGCGCTGCTCGAGCAGTCGCTGCGCCTGCACCGGGCCGCCGGCCTGCTGGCCTCGAACGGGAGAGCGCTGGCTGCCGCCGGCGCGGAACTGCGGAGCCTCGGCGGACCCGCCGCAGTCGCCTCCGGCCGGGTCGAGGAGCTGAGGTCGCGGTGCGCGACCGCCGCCGAGGAGGCCCACCGGATGGCCGAGGCGCTGCGCGCGGCGGCCGGGAACTACGGCGCCGCCGAGCAGGGCTCGGGCGCCGCCGTGACCGCGCTGGCCGCGATGCTCGCCGGCGAGCTCGGGCGGGTGGCTCCCTTCCTGCTCGCCCTCGGTATGGGACCGGGCCGCATCGTCGGGCTGCTGGCGGCAGCGGCGGCCGGGCAGTCGGTGCCGTGGGTGCTCCTCGCCGGGACCGTGGTGCTCGCCGACCCCGAACGCCGTCGCGAGGTGCAGGCCGGGCTCGAGGCCATCGGCCCGAGGGTGCTCGCCGACCCCGCGGTGGTCGCCGCGATCCGGCTGGCGGTGCAGAGCAGCGACGACCTCCTCATGGGCTGGGCGCAGCTGCCCGGGCCGATGCGCCAGCTGCTCGGCGAGTCGGGCCTCGGCGTCGTCGACGCGCGCGACACGGCGGGATGGCTGCTCGGGGTCGGTGGCGCGCTCGGCCTGCTGCGCGAGACCCCGGTCGCCGTCGCCGCCCGACAACACGAGACCGTGGCCCCCGCTGTGACGGTGCAGGAGCGCGTCGAGCGCATCCCCCACGCCGGCGACGGCGAGCAGATCCGCGTCGAGCGCTTCGAGGACGGCTCGGGCGAGCCGCGCTTCGAGGTCTACATCGGCCCCACCCTCTCCGCGGAGCTGCGCACCGGCGACGAGCCCTTCGATCCGGCGAGCATCGTGGGTTTGATCGCCGGGGACCACGCCGGCTCGCTGCGCGCCGTGGAGGCGGCGCTGCGCGAGGCCGGTGCACGACCCGGCGACGCCGTCATGGCCGTCGGCTACTCGCAGGGCGGGATGGTCGCCGCGGGCCTCGCCGAGCGATCGGAGTTCGACGTGCAGGGCCTCATCACCGTCGGCGCGCCGACCGCGAACATCGCGGTGCCGGAGTCGACGACGGTCATCGCCCTCGCGCACGACGACGACGGCCTCGCCCACGCGGGCGGCGAGCCCGGACTGCAGCACTCGGTGACCGTCGAGCGCGCCGCACTGCCGAAGGGCTTCGCCTTCGGCGGCGACCTCTTCCCGGCGCACGACCTCGGCCGCTACGCCGAGACCGCGGGCATGGCCGACGCGCACGACGACGAGCGCCTGCAGGCGGCGATCGCCGAGTTCGAGGCTTTCGGCGCGTCGTCCGAGGTGCGCGAGGCGACGACCTTCCGCGCCACGCGGGTCGAGCAGTGAGGCGTCAGCCGTTCCGCTCGCGGGTCAGCGGACGCAGGATGAGGTTCAGCGCGCCGCCGATCAGGCCGAGCACCAGCGCGCCGAGCACGCCCCACCAGAAGCCATCGACCACGAGGCCGAATCCGGCCAGCGAGGTGAACCACGCGACGACGAGCAGCAGCAGGCCGTTCACGATGAACGACAGCAGGCCGAGGGTGAGGATGTACAGCGGGAACGCGACGATGCGGATCGCGTTGCCGAGGATGCCGTTCACGAGCCCGAAGACGAGCGCCACGAGCAGGTAGGTCACGACCGTGGCGAAGCCGTCGCCATCGTCGAAGGACACCACGCTCACGCCGGCCACGATCAGGGTCGTGAGCCAGAGGGCGACCGCGTTGACGACGAGCCGGATGAGGAAGCGGCGCATGGCTCCCACTATAGGGTTGGCCCATGACGAGCCCGGTGGTCCTGCGCCCCGAGATCGCCGCCCTCCCCGCCTACCGGCAGGGGCGTCAGGCGGCTCCCGGCGGCTTCAAGCTCTCCTCCAACGAGAACCCCTACGAGCCCCTCCCCGGCGTCCTGGAGGCGATCGGCGCGCAGACCGCGATCAACCGCTACCCCGACGCCACGGCGGCGGCGCTGCGCGAACGCCTGGGGGCCCGCTACGGGCTCGAAGCCGATCAGGTGCTCGTCGGCGCCGGTTCGGTCTCGCTGCTGCAGCAGTTCATGGTCGCCGCGGCCGGCCACGGCGACGAGATCGTCTACCCGTGGCGCTCCTTCGAGGCCTACCCGCTCCAGGTGGCGATCACCGGTGCGACCAGCGTGCAGGTGCCCAACCGGTCCGACCACTCGATCGACCTCGTCGGGCTCGCTGCGGCGGTGACGGAGCGCACCCGGGTGGTCGTGGTCTGCACGCCCAACAACCCGACCGGCACCGTGATCGACGAGGCCGCCTTCCTCCGCTTCATGGACGCCGTGCCGGCGACGATGCTCGTGCTGCTGGACGAGGCCTACGCCGAGTTCACCGACCGCGCCGAGGCGGTCGACGGCGTGCCGCTGCTCGAGCGGTTCCCCAACCTGGTCGTGCTGCGCACCTTCTCGAAGGCGTACGGGCTCGCCGGTCTGCGCATCGGCTACGCCCTGGGCGACGCCGAGCTGCTGGCCGCCGCCCAGACCGCCGGGATCCCGCTCTCGGTCACGGCCGTCGCCGAGGCCGCGGCGATCGCGTCCCTCGACGCCGAGCCCGAGCTGCTCACCCGTGTCGCCGAGATCACCGCCCGCCGCGACCGGTTGCAGCGGGGTCTCGTGGAACAGGGATGGCCGGTGCCGCGATCCTCGTCGAACTTCCTCTGGCTGCCCGCCGGCGCTGCGACGACCGACCTCGCCGAGGCGCTCATGGACGCCGGATTCGTCGTGCGCGCCTTCCCGCCGGAGGGTCTGCGCATCTCCGTGGGCGAGGCCGAATCTGTCGACAGCCTCCTGCGTGCGACCGCTTCCCTTGTGCACCTCCTCCCGACGGGTGCCCGGACCGCGGGATAGATTGGACCCCTGCGCCCGCCCACCCGATGGGTTCGGCGCGCCCCGACGCCCCGAAACAGAACCTGCGAGGTCCGCGTGCCAGAGACATCGGCGACGATCCAGCTGCTCTCCCCGAGGGCCGGCTGGTCGAGAACGCCGCGAACGAGGAGCTGCACGCCCTCGTCCGCGAGCTCGACGAGGCCCAGCTGCGGCGGTTCCACCGCGACATGACGGTGACGCGGCGCTTCGACGTCGAGGCCGCGAACCTGCAGCGGCAGGGTCAGATGGGCCTCTGGGTGCCGAGCTTCGGCCAGGAGGCCGCCCAGGTGGGCTCCGCCTACGCGCGCCGTCAGCAGGACCACGTGTTCCCCTCCTACCGCGAGCACGCGGTGGCGCTGGCGAACGGCGTCGACCTGGTCGACGTCATCGAGCTGCTGCGCGGCAACACGCACGGCGGCTGGGACCCGAAGCACGTCAACAACTTCCACCTCTACACGCTCGTGATCGGCTCGCAGGCGCTGCACGCCAACGGCTACGCGATGGGCATCGGCCTCGACGGCGCCTACGGCTCGGGCGACGTCGAGCGCGACGAGGCGGTCATCGTCTACTTCGGCGACGGCGCGACCAGCCAGGGCGACGTCAGCGAGGCGTTCGTCTTCGCTGCGAGCTACAACACCCCGCAGGTCTTCTTCCTGCAGAACAACCACTGGGCCATCTCGGTGCCCGTCGAGCGGCAGTCGCGCACCCCGCTCTACCTGCGCTCCACCGGCTTCGGCATCCCCGCGATGCAGATCGACGGCAACGACGTGCTGGCCAGCTACGCGGCCACGCGGATGAGCATGGATGCGGCCCGCACCGGTCAGGGCCCGCGCTTCATCGAGGCGCTCACCTACCGCATCGGCGCGCACACCTCCTCCGACGACCCGACCAAGTACCGGGACAGCGCGGATGTGGACGCCTGGCGTGCGAAGGACCCGATCTCCCGCTTCGAGACGTACCTGCGCGCCCTCGGCACCGAGGAGTCGTTCTTCGACGAGGTGCGCGAGGAGGCGGAGGCGGTCGCCGCCGATGCGCGCGCCCGCACCCTGTCGATGACGCCGCCCGACGCATCCGTCATCTTCGACCACGTGTACACGGACCCGCATCCGCTCGTCGCGGAGCAGAAGGCCTGGCTGGAGCGCTACGAGGCCTCGTACGGAGAGAACGCATGAGCACCGAGCTGACCGGGCAGCAGAGCCTGCCCCTCGCCAAGGCCATCAACGCCGGACTGCGCAAGGCGATGCAGGACGACGACAAGGTGCTGATGCTCGGCGAGGACATCGGCCCGCTGGGCGGCGTGTTCCGCGTCACCGAGGGGCTGCACGCCGAGTTCGGCGGCAACCGGGTGCTCGACACCCCGCTGGCCGAGTCGGGCATCATCGGCAGCGCCATCGGCCTGGCGATGCGCGGCTACCGCCCCGTCTGCGAGATCCAGTTCGACGGGTTCATCTACCCCGGCTTCGACCAGATCACCTCGCAGCTGGCGAAGCTGACCAACCGCCACCAGGGCGCCCAGGCCTTCCCGGTCGTCATCCGCGTGCCCTACGGCGGCCACATCGGGGCGGTCGAGCACCACCAGGAGAGCCCCGAGGCGTACTTCGCCCACACGGCCGGCCTGCGCGTGATCAGCCCCAGCACGCCCCACGACGGCTACTGGATGATCCAGGAGGCCATCCGCTCCAACGACCCGGTCATGTTCTTCGAGCCGAAGAGCCGCTACTGGCCGAAGGGCGTCGTCGACTTCGACGGCAACCCGACGCCGACCCACGCCAGCCGCGTGGTGCGTACCGGCACCGACGTCACGGTCGTCGGCCACGGCGCCATGGTGAGCGTGCTGCTGCAGGCGGCCGAGATCGCCGAGCAGGAGGGCACCAGCATCGAGGTCGTCGACCTGCGCTCGCTCTCGCCGGTGGACTACGCCCCGCTGGTCGCCTCGGTCAACCGCACCGGCCGCCTGGTCGTGGCGCAGGAGGCGCCGCAGCACGTGAGCCTCGGCTCGGAGATCGCCGCGACGATCGCCGAGCGCTGCTACTACTCGCTCGAGGCGCCTGTGCTGCGCGTCTCGGGCTTCGACACCCCGTTCCCGCCCGCCAAGGTCGAGTCGGTCTACCTGCCGGACGCCGACCGCGTCCTCGAAGCCGTCGACCGCGCCCTCGCGTACTGACCGGCCCGTACTGATCGGCACTGAAGGAGTCACCGTGAGCGCCAACGAGTTCCCCCTCCCCGATGTGGGCGAGGGTCTGACCGACGCCGAGATCGTGCAGTGGAAGGTGCAGCCCGGTCAGACGGTCGCCGTCAACGACGTGATCGTCGAGATCGAGACGGCCAAGTCGCTCGTCGAGCTGCCGTCGCCCTTCGCGGGCGTCGTCGACGCCCTGCTCGTGCAGGAGGGCGACACCGTCGAGGTGGGCACCCCGATCATCCGGGTGGCGGATGCGGGCGAGGGCGCGCCGGAACCGGCCCCGTCGGCCGCGACCGGCCAGGCCGCCGCCGAGGTCGCCCCCGAGCAGACCGCGGTGCCGCCGACCGAGATCGTCGCCGCCCCCGAGTCGGAGGAGGCGGCTCCGGAGCCGGCCGAGGAGGGATCCGGCGCCGTGCTCGTCGGCTACGGCTCCGCCGGCCACGCGACGTCCCGCCGCAGGGGCCGGCCCGCCGCATCCGCTCCGGTGACCGAGCCGATCACGCGCCCGGCGAGCGGTCCCGTGCTCGCGAAGCCGCCCATCCGCAAGCTCGCAAAGGACCTCGGGGTCGATCTCGCCACCGTGACCGCGTCCGGCGGCGCCGGCGAGGTCACCCGCGACGATGTCGTCACGGCCAGCCAGCGCCAGTCGAGCACCTTCCGCAACACCCGCACGCCGGACTGGCCCGTTGAGCGCACCGAGCGGATCCCCGTCAAGGGCGTGCGCAAGGCGATCGCGAACGCCATGGTCGAGAGCGCCTTCACCGCACCGCACGTGGGCGTCTTCGTCGACGTGGATGCGACCCGCACCATGGAGTACGTGCGCCGGTTGAAGACGACGGCCGAGTTCGAGGGCATCCGCATCTCGCCGCTGCTCATGGTCGCCAAGGCCGTGACCTGGGCGGTGCGTCGCAACCCGCGCGTGAACTCGTCGTTCAACGGCGACGAGATCATCGTGCACAACTACGTGAACCTCGGCATCGCCGCCACGACCCCGCGCGGTCTCATCGTGCCGAACGTCAAGGACGCGCACGCGATGAGCCTCGTCGAGCTGGCCGGCGCCCTGCAGGACCTGACCGCCAAGTCCCGCGAGGGCAAGGTGCAGCCGGCCGACATGGCGAACGGCACGATCACGATCACGAACATCGGCTCGTTCGGCATGGACTTCGGCACGCCGATCCTCAACCCCGGCGAGGTGGCGATGATCGCGCTCGGCACGATCAAGCAGAAGCCCTGGGTGGTCGACGGCCAGGTCGTGCCGCGCTACGTGACCACCCTCGGCGGCAGCTTCGACCACCGCGTGGTCGACGGCGACGTGATCAGCCGCTTCATCGCCGACGTGGCGAGCGTGCTCGAGGAGCCTGCGCTGCTGCTCGACTGAACCTCTCATCGCGCCGCCGCTCCTGCGGCGCGAGTGCGCGAGGAGCGACCGAGCGCGGTCGCTCCCCCTCGCGGGCTCGGGTGCCGAGGGCTGCTCGCCGGTGACGCAGGCAGCGTGGTGGCTGAGTTTGAGAATGACTATCAGTAGGCGTAGCCTGCTCGGCATGCAGAACCCGAAGCTCGTCGGCGCCCTCGCGCTGCTGCCCGTGACCGCACTCGTGCTGGCCGGCTGCGCCAGCGGGCCGGATGCGGATGCGGGCACCGTCGAGACCGGCGAGGCCGCCATCACGATCGTCGCCAGCACCGACGTCTACGCCGACATCGCGCGCGCCGTCGCCGGCGAGGGCGTCGAGGTCGACGCGATCATCGAGGGATCGGCGCAGGACCCGCACTCCTACGAGGCGAACGCGCGCGACCAGCTCGCCATCAGCCGTGCGGACATCGTGATCGAGAACGGCGGCGGCTACGACCCCTTCATCGACACGCTGGTCGAGGCCAGCGGCACCGAGGCCGCGGTGCTCAGCGCCTCCGAGCTCTCCGGCTTCATGCCGGGCGAGGAGGGCGAGGCGCACTCGCACGCGGAGGAGGATCACGCCGCCGACGAGGCTGCCGACGACCACGCCCACGAGGAGGGCGAGGGTCACGACCACGCCCACGACGAGGAGGCGCACGCCGACGAGGCGGGCGGTTCCCACGAGGGCCACGATCACATCGAGGGCTTCAACGAGCACGTCTGGTACTCCTTCCCGGCGGTCGACGCGCTCGCCCACGAGCTCGTGCACGTGCTGGGCGACCTCGACGCCGACCGTGCGGACGAGTTCCACGAGAACTACGAGGCGCTCTCGGCGCAGCTCACCGAACTGCAGGACCGTGCGACCGGCATCGCCGCGACCGGCAGCGTCGCCATCACCGAGCCGGTTCCGCTGTACCTGCTCGAGGCCGTCGGCCTGCAGAACGTCACCCCGGAGGACTTCAGCGAGGCGATCGAGGAGGGCACCGATGTGAGCCCGGCCTCGCTCGCCTCGACGCTGGCGCTGTTCGACGGCGGCGACGTGGCGCTGCTTGCCTACAATGAGCAGACGAGCAGCCCCGAGACCGAGCAGGTGCGCGAGGCCGCCGAGGCCGCGGGGGTCCCCGTGGTCGACTTCACCGAGACCCTGCCGGAAGGCGACGACTACGTGAGCTGGATGACGGCGAACCTCGATGCGGTCGAGGAGGCGCTCGCCGCGTGAGCCCATCCGCTGACGGCGGCGCCGGGATCCTCACGATCCGCGGCGCCGCTCTCGCTCTCGGAGGCCGGACCCTGTGGTCCGGCCTCGACCTCGTGCTGCGCGGGGGCGAGTTCCTCGCCGTGCTCGGCGCGAACGGCACGGGCAAGACCAGCCTGCTGCGAGCCATCCTCGGCCAGCAACGCCTCGACGCCGGCGGCATCGAGCTGGACGGGCGGGCGGTGCGCCGCGGCGACCGCCGCATCGGCTACGTCCCGCAGCAGAAGCTCATCCAGCCGGGAACGCCCATGCGCGGCCGCGACCTCATCGGCCTCGGCGTCAACGGCCACCGCTTCGGCCCGCCGATCACCACCCGCGGTGAGCGCGGGCGCATCGACGAGCTCGTCGCCGCCGTGGGCGCCGAGCGCTACGCCGACGAGCCGGTCGGCAACCTCTCCGGCGGCGAGCAGCAGCGCCTCCGCGTCGGCCAGGCGCTCGCCGGGGATCCGCGGCTGCTGCTCTGCGACGAGCCGCTCATCAGCCTCGACCTGCAGCACCAGCGCGGGGTGAGCGGACTCCTGGACGCCCGTCGCCGCGATCACGGCACACCGGTCGTCTTCGTGACGCACGACGTGAACCCCGTGCTCGGCATGGTCGACCGCATCCTCTACCTCGCCGCCGGCGGCTACCGCATCGGCACCCCTGACGAGGTGCTGCGCAGCGAGGTGCTCACCGGGCTCTACGGAACGCCGGTCGAGGTCATCCGCTCGGGCGGACGCATCATCGTCGCCGGGCTGCCCCAGCACACCGACCACCATCCGGAGCACGACGGATGAACGGCGCCGACCTCTGGAACCGCATGTTCTCGTTCGAGGACTACGGCGCACTGCTGCAGCTCGTGCAGAACTCGATCATCGCCGGTGCGGTGCTCGGCATCGTGGGCGGCCTGATCGGCGTGTTCATCCTGCAGCGCGACATGGCCTTCGCCGTGCACGGCATCAGCGAGCTCTCGTTCGCGGGCGCCGCCGGCGCGCTGCTGCTCGGCGTCAACGTCGTCGCGGGATCCCTCGTCGGTTCCCTGGCCGCGGCGCTCATCATCGGGTTGCTCGGCTCCCGGGCGCGCGACCGCAACTCGATCATCGGCGTGCTCATGCCCGCGGGCCTGGGCCTGGGCATCCTGTTCCTCGCCCTCTACCCCGGCCGCAGCGGCAACCAGTTCGGCCTGCTGACCGGGCAGATCATCGCGGTCGACTCCCCGCAGCTGGGTCTGCTCATCGGCATCAGCCTGCTCGTGCTGCTCGTGCTGCTGCTCGTCTGGCGACCGCTGACCTTCGACAGCCTCGACGCCGACGTCGCCGCGGCCCGGGGCGTGCCGAGCCGATGGCTCTCGCTCGGCTTCATGGTGCTGCTCGGCCTCATCGTCGCCGTCAGCGTGCAGATCATCGGCGCGCTGCTCGTCATGGCCCTGCTCGTCACGCCGGCCGCCGCGGCGCTTCGGGTGAGCGCCTCCCCCGTGCTGGTGCCCGTGCTCAGCATGCTCTTCGGCTTCGTCTCGGCCGTCGGCGGCATCCTGCTCGCCATCGGCGGCTCGCTGCCGATCAGCCCGTACATCACGACGATCTCGTTCCTCATCTACCTCGGCTGCCGCGTGCTCGGAGCACGTCGGAACCGGGTGCGCTCCTAGCTGCGACGGGTACCGTGGAGGCATGGTCGTGAAGAGGAACACCTGGCAGCGCGAGGCCGTCCGCGAGGCGCTCGACGCCAGCGAGGGCTTCGTGAGCGCCCAGACCCTGCACGACCGGCTGAAGCACACCGGTTCGCAGATCGGGCTGGCGACCGTCTACCGCGCGCTGGCCGACCTCGCGAGCGGCGGCGACGCCGACTCGCTGCAGCAGGACGGCGAGAGCCTCTACCGCGCCTGCACGCCGGGCAGCCACCACCACCACCTCATCTGCCGCAACTGCGGCCTGACGGTGGAGATCGAAGCGGATGCGGTCGAGCAGTGGGCACACTCCGTCGCGGCCGAGCACGGCTTCACCGAGGCGCACCACGTGGTCGACGTCTTCGGCCTCTGCGCGGCCTGCACCGCGAAGGCGGCGGCCGGCGAGCTGCGGGACTGACCGCATCCGACTGGCGGCTTCCGTCGTCCTGGGGTACTCTCGTGAAGTTGGCCGGAAACCGGCCAGCTTGCGCGTGCCTGCGGGGCGACCTGCGGATGCGTGCCGACAAGTGACCTTGGGTAGGGCTCGTCCCTACGGTAACCGCATGGAGGAAACCATGGCAGCAGTCTGCCAGGTGACCGGAGCCGTTCCCGGCTTCGGGCACAACATCTCGCACTCGCACCGGCGCACCAAGCGCCGTTTCGACCCGAACGTCCAGAAGAAGACCTACTTCGTGCCCTCGCTGCGTCGTAACGTCACCCTCACGCTGTCCGCCAAGGGCATCAAGGTGATCGACGCCCGTGGCATCGAGTCGGTCGTCAAGGACCTGCTCGCCCGTGGGGAGAAGATCTGATGGCCAAGCAGCAGGACGTCCGTCCCATCATCAAGCTCCGGTCGACGGCCGGTACCGGGTACACCTACGTGACCCGTAAGAACCGCCGCAACGACCCCGACCGCCTCGTGCTCAAGAAGTACGACCCGGTCATCCGCAAGCACGTCGACTTCCGCGAGGAGCGCTAAGCATGGCCAAGAAGAGCAAGATCGCCCGTAACAAGCAGCGCGAGGTCATCGTCGAGCGGTACGCCGCGAAGCGCGCCGAGCTCAAGAAGCAGCTCGTCGACCCCAACTCGACACCCGAGCAGTTCGAGGCCGCGCGCCTCGGCCTGCAGAAGCTGCCCCGCGACGCCTCGCCGGTGCGCCTGCGCTCGCGCGACGCCATCGACGGCCGCCCCCGCGGTGTGCTCAGCAAGTTCGGCATCAGCCGTGTCCGCTTCCGCGACATGGCGCACCGTGGCGAGCTTCCCGGCATCACCAAGTCCAGCTGGTAGGTTGACGACGGCCCTCACGGGCCGCGGCCCCCGGGCCATCACCTGAAACCAGCGATCCACGCCCCTCGGGGCGGGGATCGGGAGCAAGGCAGCGCGGTGACGCGCTCGAGGTCCGAGGAGGACATCTATGGCTGACAACACCCTCAACCGCACTGACCTGGTCGCGAAGATCGCGGCGGAGACCGGCGAGAGCCAGGCGTCCGTCAACGGCACGCTCGACGCGCTGTTCTCGGTCGTCTCGAAGGCCGTCGCCGATGGCACCAAGGTCTCCATCCCCGGCTGGCTCGCCGTCGAGCGCACGCACCGTGCCGCTCGCCCCGGCCGCAACCCCGCCACCGGCGAGACCATCCAGATCGCTGCCTCGAACAGCGTGAAGATCTCGGCTGGCAGCAAGCTCAAGGCTGCGGTCAAGTAACTCGACCCGCCTCGGCGAGGGGAGGAGCGCTTCGGCGCCCCTCCCCTTCGTCGTTCCCGGACCTGCCGTCGCGTGCCGCATCCGCTCGGCCATCCCCTCAGCGACCCGGAAGTAGGCTGGACCCCCGTGACCCGGTATCTGCGCATCGCCGCCCCCGCAGCGGTCGTGCTCGCCGCGATCGTGTCGCTGCTCATCGCGCTCGCGATCGGCGGCGGAGCGGATGCGGGTCTGCTCGACCCCGGGCCCGCCGTGCGCTACGGCCTGCCGGTCGCCAAACTGCTCGTCAACCTCGGCGCCGCGGCCGCCATCGGGGCGCTCGTCCTCGCCTGCTTCGCGCTGAAGCCGGGCGCGCGGGAGTACGACGGAGCGATCGACGTCGCCGCGGCCGGTGCGGGCCTCTGGACGGTGGCCTCGGCCGCCGTCGCCCTGCTCAACTTCATGCTGCTCTACAACGTGCCGCTGAGCCTGGATGAGCAGTTCGGCGAGCAGCTGGCCGTGTTCCTGACGCAGATCGAACTCGGCCAGGCCTGGCTGCTCACCACCCTGCTCGCCGCGGTCGTCACCGTGCTGTGCCTGGCGCTGCGCTCCCCCGCCCTCATCGCGGGCGTCGCCGTGCTCGCCGCGGCCAGCCTCATCCCCATGGCCCAGCAGGGCCACTCGGCCGGCGCCACCGGCCACAACGAGGCGATCACGGCCCTCGGCCTGCACCTGCTCTTCGCCGCGGTCTGGCTCGGCGGGCTCGTCACGATCGTGCTGCTGCACAGGGAGCTCGACAGGGGCCGGCTCGCCGTCGTGCTGGCGCGCTACTCGACCGTCGCGCTCATCTGCTTCATCGTCGTGGCGATCAGCGGCTACGCCAGCGCGGAGCTGCGCGTCGGCGAGCCGGGTCAGCTGCTCACACCGTACGGCGCGCTCGTCATCATCAAAGCGTCGGTGCTCGTCGTGCTCGGGGTCTTCGGCTTCCTGCAGCGGCGCTGGGCGATCCGCAAGCTCGATCACGGCGGCTCGAAGGGCTGGTTCTGGGGCCTCGTCGTCACCGAGATCGCCTTCATGGGCATCGCCTCCGGCGTGGCCGCGGCGCTCGCCCGCACCGCCACCCCGGTGCCCGAGGAGCCGGAGGTGTCGACGCCGGCGAGCATCCTCACCGAGGGCACCTCCCTGCCGCCGGAGCCGGACTTCACGCGGTTCTTCACCGAGTGGAGCATCGACCTGGCGTGGCTGCTCATCTGCGGCTTCGGCATCTTCTTCTACCTGGCCGCCGTGGTGCGCCTGCGGCGTCGCGGCGATCGATGGCCCGTGCTGCGCACCGTGCTCTGGGTGCTCGGCATGATCGCCCTCTTCTACGTGACCGGCGGCGGCGTACAGGTCTACGGCGTCTTCCTCTTCAGCGCGCACATGCTCGGGCACATGGTGCTCAGCATGTTCATCCCGATGCTGCTGGTGCCGGCCGCGCCGATCACGCTCGCGCTGCGCGCGATCCGCAAGCGCCAGGACGGATCGCGCGGGCCGCGGGAGTGGCTCATGCTCCTGGTGCACAGCTCGTACGGGCGCTTCATCGTGCATCCGCTCGTCGCCGCCGTGATCTTCGCGGTATCGCTCATGGTCTTCTACTACACGCCGCTGTTCCGCTGGGCGGTGAGCGACCACTTGGGACACCAGTGGATGATCGTGCACTTCCTCCTCAGCGGCTACCTCTTCGTGCAGTCGCTCATCGGCATCGACCCGGTGCCGTACCGAGCGCCGTACCCGATGCGGCTCATCACGCTGCTGCTCGTCATGGCGTTCCACGCCTTCTTCGGCCTGTACCTGCTCGAGGGGTCGAGCCTGCTGCTCGCGGACTGGTACGGCGCCACGGGCCGACCATGGCTGACGGATGCGCTGGCCGATCAGAGGACGGGCGGCGGCATCGCGTGGGGCATCGGCGAGGTGCCGACCGTGCTGCTGGCGATCATCGTGGCGGTCTCGTGGAGTCGCAGCGATGCCAAGGAGACCAAGCGCCTCGACCGCAAGGCCGATCGGACCGACGACGCCGAGCTGAAGGCGTACAACGAGATGCTGTCGAAGATGGGTCGCCGCGGCGGCGGTCAGTAGAGGGCCTCGACGAGCAGGCTGTCATCGGAGCGGATGAGCACGTCGTACGCGACCGTGAAGGCGCGCTCCTCGTCGAGCTCGCGGATGCTGCCGTCGAAGATCGACTGCACCTGCGCCTCGATGCGCGCCGCGGCCGGCGTGGCCGGCACCCGCCACACGCCCGGCTCCTCGGCCCGCTCGATGGTGATCCGCGGATGCGCGTCGATGCTCCACTGCGGGGCGTCCAGCACCCGGTCGTCGATCGCGGTGCCGAACGGGCAGCCGGAGGGAAAGAGCACCGTCTGCTCGGCGCAGGAGTCGAGATGCTCGTCGATGACCCCCTGCACCTCGCCGAGGAAGTGCTCGGTCGGCCGGGGCTCGATCGTGGCGGCGACCACGGAGCCCGGCTCGACGACGCGGGCGAGCTGCTGCGGGGCCTCGAGGTAGGTGGTGCGGTGGTGCAGCTCGTAGGCGCTCGGCACCAGGGCCAGGTAGGGCTGCGGCTGCCCGATCGCCGAAGGGTCGCCCGTCGAGAGCCCGGGTGCCTGGAAGCGGTAGTCGCCCAGCACCTGCACCGCGACGGTCGCGACGGGCGGCTCGGCGAAGCGCCACTCGGAGAACACGCCGAACCGGCTGCCGTCGCGCTCGACGACGAAGCGGCTGCTGGCCGGCTCGCCCTCGAGCTCGTACTCCGCGGTCACGGCGCGGCGGCCATCCTCGAGCGCCTCGTCGGCGACGATCCGCACCCGCTGCGGTCCGTCGGGCACGCCGTCGGCGAGCAGGGCGCGGTCGCCCTCGGGCAGCACGACCCCGGCGGTGCCCAGCGCCTGCTCGACCGCGCCGCGGCCCAGGGACTCGAGGTAGGCCCGGGTGAAACCGCCGGCGCCGTAGACGGTCCCGTTGAGCGCGGTCACGCTGCCCGCCATCGCGAGCAGCAGGGCGAGGGTCGGAGCCAGCACGCGCAGGAGGACGCGGCGGCGCACCGTCATCCCCCGGGTCGGCTGCATGGGGACGATCCTAGGGGCGCATCCGTCCCTCCCCATCGATCGAGGCGGCGGGGTGCGGTCGGCGCGGCGAGCGGAGGCGCGGCGGCGGGTAGGCTCGTCGGGTTCCGTGACCGCGTGAAGGGAAGCCGTTGACCCAGCCCGAGCTCTCGCCCGAGCAGGCGGCCGTCTTCGCGGCGATCGAGACCACCCAGGACCACATCTTCGTGACGGGGCGGGCCGGCACCGGCAAGTCGACGCTGCTCAACCACCTCTCGTGGCACAGCTCGAAGCAGATCGTGATCTGCGCGCCCACCGGCGTCGCGGCGCTGAACGTGGGCGGCCAGACGATCCACTCGCTGTTCCGGCTGCCGATCGGCGTCATCGGCCTGCAGGAGCTGGAGCAGAACGGCGACCTGCGCAAGCTGCTCAACACGATCGACACCGTCGTGATCGACGAGATCTCGATGGTCAACGCCGACCTCATGGACGCCATCGACCGCGCGCTGCGCCAGGCCCGCCAGCGGCCCCGCGAGCCGTTCGGCGGCGTGCAGATCGTGCTCTTCGGCGACCCGTACCAGCTGGCTCCCGTGCCGGGCGACGCCGACGAGCGCGCCTACTTCAAGGACCAGTACCGCTCCTCCTGGTTCTTCGACGCGCACGTGTGGCAGAAGACCGACCTCACCGTCTACGAGCTGCGCACGATCCACCGCCAGCACGAGGAGGAGTTCAAGGGCATGCTCACGGCGGTGCGGCACGGCCGCGTGACCGCCGAGATCGCGAAGGTGCTCAACGACACCGGCGCCCGCACCCCTCCCGAGGAGGGCGTGATCACCCTCGCGACCCGCAACGACCGGGTGAACCGCATCAACGCCGTCGCGCTCGAGCGGCTGCCCGGCCGCGTGCTCACCGCGCGCGCGGAGGTGAACGGCGAGTTCGGCGGACGGGCGTTCCCCGCCGAGGAGAGCCTGCAGCTGAAGGTCGGCGCGCAGGTCATGTTCCTGCGCAACGACCCCGACCAGCGGTGGGTGAACGGCACGATCGGCACGGTGGCGCGCGTCGACCGCTCGGTGCACGTGGAGATCGACGGCGAGGACCACGAGGTGCTGCCGAGCACGTGGGAGCGTTACAAGTACTCGTACACGCCCGACACGAAGGAGCTCACCCGCGACGTGGTCGCGGAGTTCACGCAGTTCCCGCTGCGGCTGGCGTGGGGCGTGACGATCCACAAGTCGCAGGGCAAGAGCTACGACGCCGCGGTGGTGGACCTCGGCACGCGCGTGTTCGCGCCCGGGCAGACCTACGTGGCGCTCAGCCGGCTGACCTCGCTCGAGGGCCTGTACCTCAGCCGCCCGCTGCGGCCGAGCGACATCATCGTCGACCGCGACGTGCAGCGTTTCATGGCCGGCGCGCGGCCGGTGCCGGGGGCGCAGGCGTAGCGCATCCGCTCGTCACACGTGCCGGTCCGGATCCATGCGCTGGTGGAGGATGCGGATGACGTCGACGCCGTCGGCCGTCGGGATGAAGAAGATCAGATGACTGCCGATGGCATAGCGCCGGTACCCTGCGCGGATGTCGTCGCACGCCCGGCCGCGCTCCGGGTCCTCGGCAATCCGCTCGATCGCTGCACGCAGCTCGACGACGTAGCGCTCCGCCTGGTGCGCACCCCAGCGCTCCTCCGAGAAGTCCCAGATCGAGGCGAGGTCGGCCCGCGCAGCCGGGGAGAACCGGTAGCAGGTCATCCCTTCTTCGACTCGATGAAGGCGCCGACATCGAACGGCTCGGGTTCGCCGCTCTGCTCGCCGGCGACGAGCGCCGCACGCACGGCGGCCATCTGCGCCTCTCGGTCCTCGAGCAGCCGGAGTCCCGCGCGCACCACTTCGCTCGACGTTCGGTAACGACCCGAAGCCACCTCGCTGGAGAGGAACGCCGCGAAGTGCTCATCGAGGCTGATCGAGGTGTTGTGCGCCATCGCGGCAATATACCAAGCTTTGGTAATCGCGCTTCGGTGGTCAGGCGACCTGCGCGGTGCCCGCTTTCGCGGCGGCGAGGTCGATGAACACCTCGGTGTTGAAGCGGTAGGCCAGCAGCACCTCGTCGATGACGCGCTCGCGCTCCTCCGCATCCCACGCGACGGCGTCGAGCTGCTCGCGGTAGGTGTCCTTGAACTCCTTGGGCTTCGCGATCTCGGCGAAGAGGTAGAAGCCCACGCCGTTCGTGTCGAAGCCGAACTGGCGCTGCATGAGCGTGCGGATGATCTGGCCACCCGACAGGTCGCCGAGATAGCGGGTGTAGTGGTGCGCGACGAAGCCGCCGCCCCAGCCGGTCGCCGCGACCCAGCGCAGGCGGTCCATGTAGCGCTGCGTCGACGGCAGCGGCGAGATCGTCTCGCGCCAGCCGTCGCCGAGCAGGAAGCGGAGATCCTCCTCGATCGCCGGCAGGCGGGTGAGCTTCGGGGTGATGAACTGCTGCGCGACCGGGTCGGCGGCGAGCACGGATTCCGCACCCTCGATGGCCTCGTAGATGAAGTAGTGCTGCGCGACGAGGGCGATGTAGTCGTCCTTCGAGCCCTTGCCCTTCATGAGGTCGTCCATGAAGCCGGCGCCCTCGCTGTCGCTGTGGCCGCTCCAGGTGCGCTCGCGCAGGGCGGCGGAGAAGGGGATGACGTCGGCGGTCATGGTGACTCCCAGGGATAGGTGAGGGTGTCCTAACTGTATCCCACGAGCGCAAGAGCCGGAACCGCTCGGTCGGGTCAGTGGCCGTGCCCGCCGGCGGGGGCCTCGACGCCGTGCTCGCCGTGCGGCACCGCCGCGCCCCCGGCGGCCGTCGCGGCGAGCGACGGCGTGGCGACCGCACCGACCAGCAGGGCTCCGGCGAGCACGCCGACCAGGTAGCGGACGGGCCGCTCGGGTGACTCGCGCAGCCGAGGTCGCAGCGCGAGCAGCACCGCGGCGAGCAGTTGCAGCGACGCGGCGCCCAGCAGGGCCCCGACGTGCAGCCCGGCCTCGCCGAGCGCGAGCGGCGCGAGTGCCAGCAGCCCGATGACCGCGACCGCGAGGGCCGCCCTCGGTGCGGGTGGGCGACCGAGGCGCAACGCGGCCAGCGCCCATCCGAGCTCCGCCGCACCGAGGATCACCAGCGCAGCGACCGCCGGCACCGGAGCGCCGACCGCGGCGCCGAGGTGCACGATGCCGGCGCCCAGGGCGGCGATCGCGGTGCAGGCGTGCAGTGCTGCGCGCATCCGCTCGCCCCGATCAGGCCGCGCGGGCGGCTCGGCTGCGCTCGGCGCCGAGCCCGACGGCCAGCAGCACGGCGGCGCTGGCGAAGTGCAGCACGTTGTCGGCGGCGTTGAGCGCGAGGATGTTGAGCGGGCTGGTGACCAGGAACAGCCCGACGACGCCGAGCAGCAGGTAGGCGCCGCCGATGGCGACGTTCGCGTTGCGGGCCGCCTGCACGGTCGAGACGCCGCAGAGCAGCAGCAGGGCGCCGATGAGCAGGTGCGCGACGTTGTGCAGCGGGTTGACCGCGAAGATGCCGAGCAGCAGTCCGCCCTCGGTGCCGATGAAACCCGTCGTGGTCGTCACGGCGAAGCCGGCGAGGCCGATGAGCAGGTAGACCGCGCCGAACACGGTCGCGAGCAGGCGGTTGGGTGACTGGCGCATGATGCCCTCCTCGATGTCGCGCGGGCTCCCGCGCTCATCCGGGGATTCGATGCGGCGACCCGGAGGGATTGCCCGGTCAGTGCGGGCGCGGCTCGATGCCGAGAGCGGCGCAGGCGCGGTCGTAGAGCACGACGACCTCGCGCCGGATCTCGGGGCGCTCGGTGATCGGTTGTGACCACGCGACGCGCAGCTCGCGCTGCTCGCCCGACTCGGTGACGAGCCAGGTGCCGCCGTCGCCGTCGAGCGCGGTCATGACGGAGCGCTCGGCGTCGGGGGCTCCGAAGGCGCGCGCGATGAGCAGGCTGTCGTCGTGGTGGTCGTCGTTCATGTGGTGCAGCACGGCGTCGACGACCTGCGGCTCGAAGGTGTGGGGCATGGCCATGAGCATAGGCCGGGGGTGGACGCGGATACCCCCAGGGGTATGGTGCCGGTATGCACGAGCACCAGTCACCGGGATACGTCGACGACAAGGCCGACCTGCTCAAGCGGCTGAAGCGGGCCGAGGGGCAGGTGCGCGGCATCGCGCGCATGGTCGAGGAGGACGTGTACTGCATCGACATCCTCACCCAGGTCTCGGCCGCCACGAAGGCGCTCGAGACGGTGGCCCTCAACCTGCTCGAGGACCACCTGAGCCACTGCGTCGCCCAGGCGACCGCCGAGGGCGGACCGGTGGCGGAGGAGAAGCTGCGCGAAGCCAGCGCGGCGATCGCGCGCCTCGTGCGCTCCTGATGCGGAAGGACGGGACCATGGACCAGCAGCAGCGACCCGACCTCGGCCTGAGCCCGCGCTCGGCGCCCATCCCCGACGGCGCGAGCACCCAGGAGGTGCTCGTGACCGGCATGACCTGCGGGCACTGCGTCGCCAGCGTCACGGAGGAGCTCTCGGAGCTCGCCGAGGTGCAGCAGGTGGCCGTCGACCTGCGGGTGGGCGGCGCCTCGCGCGTGACCATCACGACGAGCGCACCGGTCGGCGACGACCGCATCCGCTCGGCCATCGAGGAGGCCGGCTACGCCGTCGCCGGCAGCGCCGGGGCGTGAGCGAGCAGACCCTCGACATCGAGGGCATGACCTGCGCCTCGTGCGCGAACCGCATCGAGCGCAAGCTCAACAGGCTGCCCGGCGTCGAGGCGACCGTCAACTACGCGACCGAGAAGGCCAGCATCCGCTCGGAGGGGGTCCCGCGCGAGGATCTCGTCGCCGCGGTCGAGGCGGCCGGCTACGCGGTGCGGGCGCCCGCCGCTCCCCGGAGCGCGACCCGCTGCTGCAGCGGCTCGTCATCAGCGCCGCCCTCGCGCTGCCCGTGCTCGTGCTGTCGATGGCCCCTGCCCTGCAGTTCCCGAACTGGCAGTGGCTCGTGCTCGCGCTGGGCGCGCCCGTAGCGCTCTGGGGAGCCTGGCCGTTCCACCGCGCCGCGGCCGTGAACCTGCGGCACGGCGCGGCGACCATGGACACCCTCGTGAGCGTCGGCGTGCTCGCCGCGCTCGGCTGGTCGCTGTACGCGCTCTTCTTCAGCATGGCCGGCCAGCCGGGCATGCGCATGGAGGTGACGCTGCTCGGGCATCCCGCCCAGGGCGCGGGCGAGATCTACCTCGAGGTCGCCGCCATCGTGACGGTCTTCGTGCTCGCCGGCCGCTGGGTCGAGCACCGCGCCAAGCGCGAGTCGGGCGCGGCGCTCACCGCGCTGCTCGAGCTCGGCGCCAAGGACGCGGCGCTGCTGCGCGACGGCGTCGAGGTGCGCGTGCCCGTGGCGCAGCTGCAGGTCGGCAACCGCGTCGTCGTGCGGCCCGGTGAGAAGATCCCCGCGGACGGCGTCGTGGTGGAGGGCGACTCGGCGGTCGACGCGAGCATGCTCTCCGGCGAGTCCGTGCCCGTCGAGGTCGGCCCCGGCGCCGCCGTCGTCGGCGCCACCGTGAACGCCTCCGGCCGCCTGCTCGTCGAGGTGCGCCGCATCGGCGCCGACACCGAGCTCGCCCGCATGGGCCGCCTGCTCGAGCAGGCGCAGAGCGGCAAGGCCGACGTGCAACGCCTCGCCGATCGCGTCTCGGGCGTGTTCGTGCCGGTCGTCTTCGGCCTCGCGGCCGTCGCCTTCGCCGGCTGGCTCATCGCCGGCGAGCCGCTCGAGATCGCCTTCACCGCCGCCGTGACGACGCTCATCATCGCCTGCCCGTGCGCGCTCGGGCTCGCGACGCCGACCGCGCTGCTCGTCGGCACGGGGCGCGGGGCGCAGCTGGGCATCCTCATCCGCGGTCCGCAGGTGCTCGAGCAGACCCGACGCGTGGACACCGTCGTGCTCGACAAGACCGGCACGGTGACGGAGGGACGGATGCGCGTCAGCGACGTCGTGCCCGCATCCGGCGTCTCACGGGAAGACCTGCTCAGGCTGGCCGCCAGCGCGGAGGACGGCTCGGAGCACCCGGTGGGGCGGGCCATCGCATCCGCTTCCCCCTTCACACCGGCCTCGTCGTTCGCCTCCCACCCCGGCGCCGGCGTGCAGGCCGTCGTCGACGAGCACCTCGTGGTGGCCGGCAAGCTCGGCTGGCTGATGAGCGACTGGTCCATCGCCACCGACGAGCTGGAACCCGCGGCGGCCCGCCTCGAGCGGCAGGGCGCCACCGTCGTCGGCGTCGCCGCGGACGGCCGTCTGCTGGGGCTGATCGCCGTCGCCGACACCGTCAAGGAGGGTTCCGCCGATGCGATCGCCGCACTGCGCAGACTCGGCCTCACGCCGGTGCTGCTCACGGGCGACAACGAGGAGCGGCGCGCACCGTCGCGTCCGCCGTCGGCATCGACGACGTGCGCGCCGGGGTGACCCCCGCCGGCAAGCTCGAGGCGATCCGCGACCTGCAGGCGCACGGCCGGGTGGTCGCGATGGTCGGCGACGGCGTGAACGACGCCGCGGCGCTCGCCGCGGCCGACCTGGGCCTCGCCATGGGAGGAGGCACGGATGCGGCCATCGCGGCCGCCGACATCACGCTCGTCGGCGGCGACCTGCGCTCGGTGCCGGACGCCATCCGCCTCGCACGGCGCACCCTCGGCACGATCCGCGGCAACCTCTTCTGGGCCTTCGCCTACAACGTCGCGGCGCTGCCCGTGGCGATGCTGGCGCTGCTCAACCCGATCGTCGCGGGCGCGGCGATGGCGTTCTCGTCGGTGTTCGTGGTGCTGAACAGTCTGCGGTTGCGGGGGTTCCGGGGCGGCACGCGCTGATCACCGCTCGAAGGGCTGCCCCACCGCCTCGCCGAGCAGCTGGTTCGTGCTGCGCAGCACCCGGGGATCGAGCACCGCGGCCGGGTCGAGCGGGCCGTCCGCGGTGAGCGTGATCACCCTGCTCTCACCTGGCAGCAGGTCCAGCAGCGAGAGGTCGACCCTGGCGCTGCGGTCGGCGCGGTCCGCCAGCACGACGATGTCGCGCAGGTAGGAGCCCGCCGTGACGGTGATCTCGGCGCCGGTCGGCGTGCTGCGGGCCTGGGCGCGCAGCGCGGAGGGTCGAGGCGCTGCTCCACGGGCTCGGCGAAGCCGTGGACCGCGCGGGCGAAGCCGCTGCCGTCGGCGAACTCGGCCACGAGCAGCTCGGCGGTGGCATCGGCGGCCCTGGTCAGCTGCGGCTCGAGGGCGAGGCGGGCGACGCCGCGGGCGGGGGCGTGCACGTCCACGGTCCTGGTGGCCAGCTCCTCGCCGTCGAAGCTCAGCCGGCGCAGCAGCGCGGTGCCGTCGTACGCATCGTCGGTGTCGTTCAGCACGACCAGCGCCTGCCCGCCCGCATCCGGTTGGATCGTCGCGAGCCGGGGAGCGAAGACGTCGCGCAGCGCGTACCAGAGCGGCTTGCGCCGCTCGGCGAAGTCGACGGCCGCCCAGGAGATCACGGGCCAGTCGTCGTTGAGCTGCCAGACCACGCAACCCGTGTTGTACGGGGCGAGCGAGCGGAACCAGGCGATACCGAAGCGCATCGCGTGCGCCTGGTTGAGCTGGGCGGTGAGGTGCCAGTCGTCGATCGTGCGTGGCTCGGGGAAGTGCGCGACGGAGCCGCGGGCGAGCTTGCCGTTGCCGTCGGCCGCCTTCTGGTGCACGAGCAGCTGCGCGCCGTCGGGGTGCAGCGGCTCGTCGTGCACGGCGTCGAAGAGCGTGCTGAACGCGGCGGGCCCCTGGAAGCCGAACTCCGCGGCGAAGCGAGGCCGCCACTCCCGGTAGGCGGTGTAGTCCTTCGTGTTCCAGACGTCCCAGATGTGCACGGTGCCGTCCTCGGGCCGGTTCGGAGCGAGGAGGTCCTGCCCGGAGAACGGGCTGCCGGGGATGTAGGGCGTGTGCGGGGCGAGCTCCGCCACGATCGAGGGGAACAGCTCGGTGTAGTACCCCTCGCCCCAGGTGCGCCCCGCGAGCGTCTGACGCCAGCCCCAGTCCGCGTAGCCGACCAGGTTCTCGTTGTTGCCGCACCAGAGCGCGAGGCTCGTGTGCTGCGTGAGCCGCGCCACGGCCTCGCGGGCCTCCGCCTCGATCTCGTCGGCCAGCCATGGCTCCTCGGCGTAGGCGGCGCAGGCGAGCAGGAAGTCCTGCCAGACGAGCACACCCTCGCGGGTGCAGAGCTCGTAGAAATCGTCGGACTCGTAGAGTCCGCCGCCCCACACCCGCAGCAGGTTCATGTTCGCTTCGGTGGCGTCCGCGATGCGTCGCTCCAGCCGGGCGCGGTCGATGCGCGTCACGAACGCGTCGTCGGGGATCCAGTTGGCGCCGCGCACCTGGATGATGCGCCCGTTCACCGTGAGGTGGAACGGCACGCCGTGGTCGTCGCCGGTGAGGTCCAGCTCGACGGTGCGGAACCCCATCCGCTGCTCCCAGCGATCACCCGCCGCCTCGACGACCACGTCGTACAGGGGCTGCGCGCCGTGCCCGCGCGGCCACCACAGCGCGACGTCGGGAACCGCCACTCGCACCTCGCCGGCGGCTCGCACGACCCCCTCACCCCGGGCCACCTCGCGCCCGTGGCGCGACACGGTGACCCGCACCGGCTGCGGCGTCGGCAGGCCGTCGTGCTGCAGCTCGACCTGCGCGCGCAGGATCCCTGCGGTACCCGCCACATCGACGTGTGGGCGGACCGAGCGGATGCGGGCACCGCGCCAGCGCTCGATCGCGATCGAGCGCCAGATGCCGGAGGTCGCGACGTCGATGCCCCAGTCCCAGCCGAGGTTGGAGGCGGACTTGCGCAGCGCGTTGTACGGGTGGTGGTTCACGTGGAACCGCGGACCGCCGTGCTCGCGTTCGAGGCGCTCCGCGGCGGGGATCGGCGCATCGAAGGTGACCTCGATGCGGTTGCGGCCCGGCCGGAGCAGGTGCGAGACGGTCCAGCGGTAGCTGCGGTGCTGGTTGGCGGTCTGCGCCACGACCGTGCCGTTGAGCGCGATGGTGGCGAGGGTGTCCAGGCCGAGCGCGACGAGGTCGTCGCGCTCGTCGTCGCCACCGGGCACCCAGTCGAACTCCCGGGCGAAGCGCCAGACCGTGTCGCCGATCCATTGCTGCGCGGCCTCGTTGTCGCCGTCGAACGGCTCGTCGATGAGGCCCCCGGCCAGCAGGTCGAGGTGGATGCAGCCGGGCACCTCGGCGGGGATCTCGCGGTCGGCGACGGAGGCCGGTACAGGACCTGCGACGGCGGTGGCGGTCCAGGCTCCGTCGAGTGGGATGGATGTCACGGCCAGCTCCGCATCGCTCGTCATCGAGGGTCGTGGCTGCGACACTTCCATAACTCGCTTAACGAAGTCAACGTCTCCGGTCGTGGTCGACCCCGGGCCGCAGGTCACGCTGCAGCACCAGCGCGGCCGCCCCGACGGCGGCGGCGTCGGCGAGCTGCGACGACAGGCGCACCTGCACCGGATGCCGTTCGGCGGCGAAGGCGTCCGAGGCCAGCCGGTCGGCGAGGTGACGCAGGTAGAGCGTGCCGGCGATGGTGAAGGCCGGACCGGCGAGGGTGATCGAATCGAGATCGAGCAGGTTGGCGACCGTCACGACCCCGTCGCCGAGGTACTCGCACGACTCGCGGATGAGGCCGATGCTGAAGTCGTCGCCGCGCACCGCGGCGACCGAGATCGACTGGAAGTCCCGGTACCAGTCCCCGTCGTCGCTGAGCGCCGCACTGGTCTCCGCGCCCGTCGCGATCGCCGCGCGGGCCCGCTCGACGACGGCGCGGGGCGTCGCGAGGTCCTCGACCGTCGACCCACGCCATCCGGAACCGCGGCGCACGGCGATGGATCCGATCGCGCCCGTGTTCGCGCTTGCGCCGCGGTAGACCGTGCCCTGCATGAGCAGCCCCGCGCCCACGCTGTCGCCCATGTAGACCGTGCAGTGGGCGCGCGAGCCGGGCAGCTCGCCGCCCCAGAACTCGCCGAGGGCAGCGGCCGTCGCGTCGTTGTCGGTGATCACGTCGAGGCCGGTCGGCTCCCCGAACTCCGCGCGCAGGTCGCGCCCCACCCAGTGCCCGAGCGATCGCGAGCGCAGGATGACGCCGCGGCCGATGTCGAGCAGGCCCGGGGTGACGACGCCGAGCCCGATGATCCTCTCCCGCGGCAGCCCGGCCGTCAGCACCAGCTCGGCGATGGCCTCGGCGATGCGGGCGACCGTGGCGCGCGGGTCCTGCTCGCGGGCGCCGTGCAGCCGGGTGCGCGCGATGACCGCGCCGACCGCATCCACGACGGCGACGAGGATGGCGTCGGCGCCGATCTGCACGCCGATCGCGCACCGCGCTGCCGAGACGAGCTGCAGCAGGGTGCGCGGCTTGCCTCGCGTGGGTGTCCGCTCGCCCGTCTCCTCGACCAGCCCGTCGGCGATGAGGTCGCGCACCGTCGTGGAGATCGTGGCCTGGGTGAGGCCGGTCGCCGCAGCCAGCTCCACGCGGCTCGCCGGCCCCGTGGCGCGGATGGCTTCGAGGACGGAGACCCGGCTGGCGCGGTGCTGCGCGCGTGACGACACGGTGCCTCCTCTGCCGGGCGCCCGGCGCCCGCACGCGGGTGTGCGGTCGGGTGCCGTTGCAGACATACTTCCTCATATGCCCAGCCCGGCCGCGCCAACCGCGGAGCAGCGCTCCTTCGGCATGGTGCTGCGCCGAGCCCCGGGCCATCGCGGACTCGACCCGTTCTACACCGAGCTGCTCGGCGGCGTGGAGCGCGTGCTCGACCGCGCCGGAGCCCACGTGCTCGTGCACATTGTCCCCTCGCTCGCCGAGGAGCTCGCGACTCTGCAGCGCTGGTCCGAGCACCGCGCGGTGGAGGGCGTGGTGCTCTCGGACCTCGTGGAGGAGGACGCGCGGATACCGCGGTGCGCCGAACTCGGTCTGCCGTCGGTGCTCATCGGAGGGGGCGCGAGAGCCGGGCACACGGTGATCGCCGTCGACAACGGGGCCTCGATGCGCGACGCCGTCGGCTTCCTCGTCGATCTCGGCCACCGCCGCATCGGCCGCGTCGCAGGGCCGGCGACGCTGCTGCACACGCGCTCGCGGTCGGCGGCCTTCGACCACGCGGCCGCCGAACTCGGCATCCTCGCCTCGACGGTGTCGGGCGACTACGGCGCGGTCTCGGGGGCGGAGCGCACGCGCGCGCTGCTCGACGAGCATCCGGACATCACCGCGATCGTCTACGACAACGATGTGATGGCGGTCGCCGCGCTGGAGGCCGCTCGCGCGGCTGGGCGCTCCGTGCCCGGGGACCTGTCGATCCTGGCCTGGGACGATTCGCCCAGCTGCCAGCTCGCCGAGCCGGCGCTGTCCGTCGTCGCGCGCGACATCCGCGAGCTGGGGGCGCTGGTGGCCTCGGCGCTGCTCGAGGGCGGCGACGGCGCCGTGCGCTCCGCACGGCCCGCCACGGTCATCCGCAGAGCGAGCACGCGCCCTCCGCGCTCCGCCTGACCGCGCTCCGCCTGACCGCGCTCCACCGGGTCGCTCTCCGCCCGGTCGCTCTCGACCCGGTCGCTCTGTGCGGGCGCATCCGCTCGCCGGCGGATGTCGAATTCTCACGTTCACCATTGACTCTCTTTGTTAAGCGATGTAAGAAAGGCGCATCGAATCTCGGATTCGATCGCCGATGACGTCGAGACCCGCAAGACGGGTCAGGAGAGGACCGATGATGCTCCGCACCCGAAGCACCGGGGCGTTCGCGCCCAGCGACGAGCGACGCGGATGAGCGCCGACCTCGTCTCCCTGCAGCTCTACACGGTGCGCGGCGAGCTCGACCGCGACGCCGTCGGCACCTTCGCCGCGATCGCCGGCTTCGGCTACCGCAAGGTTGAGCTCTACGACTTCGTGCGCCGCTTCGAGGCGTACCGGGACGGCCTCGCCGCGAACGGACTCGTGGCGCCGACCGCCCACTCGCGACTGCTCGACCGCGATCTCGACGAGATCTTCGACGCGGCCGCGGCGCTCGGGGTGGCGACGGTCTACGACCCCTTCATCGACGAGTCCCGGTGGACGACCCGCGACGGCATCGCCTCGGTCGCCGCCGATCTGAACGCGATCGCCGCCGCTGCGGCCGACCGCGGTCTCGCCATCGGCTACCACAACCACGCGTTCGAGTTCGCGAACCGCTTCGGCGGCGTCTCCGCGTTCGAACTGCTCGCCGAGCACCTCGACGAGGCCGTGCAGCTGCAGGTCGACACGTACTGGGCGGTGGTCGGCGGCGAATCCGACGTGCCGGCGCTGCTGCGCCGGGTCGGCGGGCGGGTCACCGCGCTGCACATCAAGGACGGACCGCTGACGGAGGACGACGACGACCAGGTCGCCCTCGGCGAGGGGGCCATGCAGTTCGGCCCCATCCTCGACGCCGCCCCCGAGGCCCTGCGCGTCGTGGAGCTCGACGGCCATCGGGGTGACGTCCTGGAGGCGGTGCGTGCGAGCCACGACCACCTGCGCACCGCGATGGTGGCCGGATGACCCGCCGTCTCGGCGTGGGCGTCATCGGCGCAGGCGTCATCAGCACCCAGTACCTCGAGAACCTCACGCGGTTCCCCGTGCTCGACGTGGTCTTCGTCGCCGATCTGCTGCCGGAGCGCGCCCGCGCGCAGGCCGAGTCGTTCTCCATCCCGTCGCACGGCACGGTCGACGAGCTGCTCGCCGACGACCGGGTCGACATCGTCGTGAATCTCACGATCCCCGCTGCGCACGTCGAGGTCGGGCTGTCGGCCATCGCCGCCGGCAAGCACGTCTGGGGCGAGAAGCCGCTCGCGCTCGACCGCGAGAGCGGCAGGGCGCTCCTCGATGCCGCGGCGAGGGCCGGCGTGCGCATCGCCTCTGCGCCCGACACCTTCCTCGGTGCCGGCCTGCAGACCGCGAGGCGGCTCATCGACGGCGGCGCCATCGGCAGGCCGCTGACGGCGGTCACCCTCTTCCAGACTCCGGGGCCCGAATCCTGGCATCCGAGCCCCGAATTCCTGTTCGCCGTCGGCGGTGGGCCGCTGTTCGACGTCGGCCCGTACTACCTGGTCGCCCTCTTCCAGCAGTTCGGGCCCGTCGCGAGGGTCGCGGCGGCGGGGTCGACCGCGCACGAGCGGCGCACCATCGGCTCGGGACCCAAGGCCGGTACGACCTTCCCCGTCGAGGTGCCGACCCACATCGGCGCGACGCTGTGGTTCGAGTCCGGTGCGAGCGCGCAGAGCGTCTTCAGCTTCGAGTCGCACCGCCGCCGGGCGGGCTTCGTGGAGATCTCCGGCACGGAGGGCACGCTCGTCTTCCCGGACCCGAACGACTTCGACGGCGATATCGAGATCTGGCGGGCTGGAGCGGATGCGCCGGAGATCGTGCGCGCATCAGGCTCGACGTCCACGCGCGGAACGGGCGTGGCCGAACTGGCGGAGGCGATCCTCGCCGGACGCGCGGAGCGCGCCGCCGGCGACCTCGCCTACCACCTCGTGGACGTCATGGTCTCGCTCAGCGAGGCCGCCGCATCCGGCGACGTCGTCTCCGTGGCCAGCTCGTTCGAGCCGGTGCCGCTCCTGCCCGACGGCTGGGACCCGACCCGAGCCTCCTGAACTGCACGATCGCGCATCCGCGCGCGCAGCAGCACCTGCATCACCGTTCAACGACGAAAGGGATCATGATGGGCCGACGCAGCAGCACGAGGAACAAGCTCCTCCTCGCGGGAGGGATCATCGCCGCCGGGGTGCTGGCGCTGACGGGGTGCGCCCCGGGCGGCGGTGCGAATGACGGAGGCGGCGCCGGCGGCAACGCCGGGCAGGTTGTCGTGTACACGGGCGTGACCGGCGATTTCGCCGAGAACTTCAACCCGTTCATCGCGGGGGCGCTGCAGTCGACGCTCGGCGTGATCTACGAGCCGCTCTTCTACTACAACATCGTCTCGGGTGCCGAGCCGGAGCCGCTGCTCGGGGAGAGCTACGAGTTCAACGAGGACGGCTCGGTGCTCACCGTCACCACCCGCGAGGGCGTGACCTGGAGCGACGGCGAACCGTTCACCGCGGCCGATGTCGCGTACACCTTCAATCTCATCAAGGAGACCCCGGCCTTCAACACCGCCGGCTTCGACGGCGAGGTGGAGCAGCCCGACGAGAACACCGTCGTCTTCACCTTCGACGGCCCGTCCTACACCGATGCGGTCTCCTACCTCGGCAACACCGCCATCGTGCCCGAGCACATCTGGTCGGAATGGGACGACCCCACCACCAACCAGAACACCGAGCCGGTCGGCACGGGTGCCTTCGCGCTCGAGGAGTTCAGCACGCAGAACTACGTGCTCGCGGCCAATGAGGACTACTGGGGCGGCCGGCCCGCGATGGACACGGTGCGCTACATCTCGCTGACCGGCAACCAGTCGGCCACCGACACCCTGATCTCGGGGCAGATCGACTGGGCCGGCATCTTCCTGCCCGACATCGACACCGTGTTCTCGGGCACCCCGCTCAAGTACACGAACACGCCGCTCAACCAGACCTCGTTCTTCACCTGCTCGAGCGTCGAGCTCGGCTGCGAGGGCCCGCAGACCGACCCGGCCGTGCGCCAGGCGATCTACCACGCGCTCAACCGCGACCAGCTCAACGAGCTCGCCTTCTCGAGCTACAACGGCACCATGTCGCCGACCTTCGCGCTGCTCGACCGCGATGAGCAGTACATCGCCGACGAGTACTCGGAGCCCGTGCCCGGCAGCGCCGACGTCGAGGCCGCGGTCGACGCGCTCGAGGGCGCCGGCTACACCCGCGGCAGCGACGGCATCTACGAGAAGGACGGCGTGCGCGTCAGCCTCACCGTGCAGGTCGTGACCGGATGGACGGACTACATCGCCGCTATCGACGCCGCCGGCCAGCAGCTGCTGGAGGCCGGCATCGAGCTCAAGCCCGCGCAGGTCTCGTACCAGGAGTGGACGAACAACAAGGTGCAGGGCACCTTCGAGCTCTCGCTCGACTCGCTCGGCCAGGGCGTCGCCGCCGACCCGTACTACCTGTACCTGAACCACTACCACTCCGAGAACACGGCGCCGGTCGGCGAGACCTCGAACCGCAACTACGTGCGCTACGCCAACCCCACGGTGGACGCGGCGCTCGAGGCGGCGTCGCAGACGCAGGACGTCGCGGCGAAGGCCGAGCAGTACGGCATCGTGCAGGGCGAGATCGTGCGCGACATGCCGTACATCCCGATCCTCGTCAACTCCGCGCTGTCGATCTACAACACCGCGAAGGCCGACGGCTGGCCGACCGAGGACGACCTCTACGCCTACCCGCGGCCCGACCGCTCCTGGGACAACGGCATCGTCCTCAAGACGATCACCCCGGTGAGCTGATGGCGGCGTCGTCGAACGGGAGGGGGATGCGATGAGCTACCTCGGCCGGAAGCTGGCCTTCTATCTGGTGGCCCTGTGGGGAGCGTTGACGATCAACTTCCTGCTGCCTCGTCTGCTGCCGGGCGACCCGGTGGAGATCCTCATCCAGAAGCTCGCCGCGCGGGGCCCGGTCACTCCGGAGCTGCGCGACAGCATCGCCCTCCTGCTCGGCGGCGACTCCGATGCGCCCCTGATCGTGCAGTACGCGGACTACCTGCGCGGCATCGTGACCGGCGACCTCGGGGTGTCGATCACGTACTACCCCCAGCCGGTGCTCGAGATCATCGGCCAGGCGTTGCCCTGGACCGTGAGCCTGATCGGCATCGCGACGGTGCTCGCGTTCCTGGTCGGCATCGGTCTCGGCATGCTGGCCGGCTGGAAGCGCGGCTCGTGGCTCGACAACCTCGTTCCCGTCACGACCATGTTCCAGGCGGTGCCGTACTTCTGGCTCGCGCTGCTGCTGCTGTACCTGTTCGCGGTCGTCTCATCGGTGTTCCCGGTGAGCGGCGGCTACGACTACGTGTACGCGTCGGTCGGATGGAACTGGGACTTCATCCAGAGTGCCGTCTACTACGGCACGCTCCCGGCCATCACCATCGTGGTCTCCTCGTTCGGCGGGTGGCTGCTCGGCATGCGCAACATGATGGTCTCCACGCTCTCGGAGGACTACATCGTCACGGCCGAGGCCAAGGGGCTGCGGCCGACCCGCATCATGATGCGCTACGCCGCGCGCAACGCGATCCTGCCCTCCGTGGCGGGCTTCGCGATCTCGCTCGGCTTCGTCGTCTCAGGGTCGATCGTCACCGAGCAGGTCTTCTCCTACCCGGGCATCGGCAGCACCCTGCTGCAGGCCGTCAACAACAGCGACTACGCGCTCATGCAGGGCGTCTTCCTGGTGATCACCGTCGCGGTGCTCGGGGCCAATCTCATCGTCGACCTGCTCTACGGCCTGGTCGATCCGCGCACGCGAGCGAGGAGCTGACATGACCGATCGCAGAATCGACCCGCTCGCGGGCGTCGACGGCAGCGGCGCGTCCATGACCGTGCCGCGTCGCGGCGTGGAACCCGCGACGAGCAACCTGGCGGCGCAGCCCGGCCGCCGACCCAGGGGCCTCGGGGAGCGCGTGCGCGGCCTCTCGCCCAAACTCGTCATCGGACTCGCCCTCATCCTCGTCATCGTGCTGTTCGGCGTCATCGGGCCGTTCCTGGTGGGCGATCCGCTGGACATCCGCGACATCGGCCGCACGCCGCCGAGCGGCGAGTTCCCGCTCGGCACCACGCAGACCGGCCAGGACGTGCTCGCGCAGCTGGCGTACGCCACCCGCGGCTCCCTGCTGATCGGACTCGTCGTCGGCGTGCTCGCACTGCTGCTCTCGGTGCTGTTCGGCGTGATCGGCAGCTACATCGGGGGCTGGCTCGACGAGTCGTTCTCGCTCTTCACCAACGTGATGCTGGTCATCCCCGGCCTGCCCCTCGTGATCGTGATCTCGAGCTACGTGGCCGAGAAGAGCATCTGGGTGCTGGCGGTGGTGCTGGCGATCACCAGCTGGGCGGCCTCGGCGAGGGTGCTGAGGTCCGTGACCCTCAGCCTGCGCAACCGCGACTACGTCGCCGCGGCCCGCGTCGCCGGTGAGAAGTCGTGGCGCATCATCGGCGTCGAGATCCTGCCGAACCTCGTGCCGGTGCTGGCGGCGCAGTTCGTGCTCGCGGTCATCGCCGCGATCCTCGGCGAGGCCGGGCTGAGCTACCTCGGTCTCGGCGCCTCCGGCACCTTCACCTGGGGCACCATGCTGTTCCAGGCGCAGAACGGCTTCGCGCTCACGCTGGGCGCCTGGTGGTGGTTCATCCCGCCGGGCGTGCTCATCGCGGTGCTCGGCGGCGCGCTCTCCCTGGTCAATTTCGCGATCGACGAGGTCGTCGACCCGAAGCTGCGCACGGCGAAGCTGCACAGGGACAAGAAGCGCATCAAGCGCCGCCTCGGCGGCACGGCCGAAGGCGGGGTCATCGCATGAACGACGTGCTGCTGAGCGTCACCGACTACAACATCGTCTACGAGGTCGAGCAGCCCGTGCATGCGGTGCGCGACGTCAACCTCGAGCTCGCCCGCGGGGAGATCCTCGGGCTCGCCGGCGAGTCCGGATGCGGCAAGACGACGCTGGCCTACGGCATCAACCGGCTGCTCAAGCCCCCGGCCGTCATCACCTCGGGCTCGGCGGTGCTGCACGATCGCGACGGCACCGATATCGACGTGAACGCGCTCACCAGCGCGCAGCTGCGCCGGTACCGCTGGGACAAGGTGTCGATGGTGTTCCAGGGAGCGATGAACGCGCTGAACCCGGTCGCCGCGATCGGCGACCAGATCGACGACATCTTCACGACGCACCGCCCGGGCATGAAGCGGGCGGAGCGCCGCGAGGAGAGCGCCGCCCTGCTCGACCTGATCGGGGTCGGGCGCGACCGGCTGAAGTCGTACCCGCACGAGCTGTCGGGCGGTATGCGGCAGCGCGTGATGATCGCCATGGCGCTCGCCCTCAAGCCGCAGCTCATGATCATGGACGAGCCCACCACCGCGCTCGACGTGCTCGTGCAGCGGGACATCCTGCAGGAGATCAGCGAGCTGCGCCGCACCTTCGGCTTCTCGGTCGTCTTCATCACCCACGACCTGCCGCTGCTGCTGGAGATCAGCGACCGCATCGCGGTCATGCTGCAGGGCGGCATCGTCGAGCTCGACAGCGCCGATCGCATCTACCGGCACGCGCAGCACCCGTACACGCAGCGACTGCTCGAGTCGTTCCCCAGCCTCACCGGGGAGCGCGGCGCCTTCGTGCGCAGCGGTGACGGATCGCAGTCGAACGGAGGGAGCGCCGCATGAGCGTGCTCGAGTTCAGGAACGTCACCAAGGAGTACCGCGTGCGCGGCGGCTCGCGCTTCCGCGCCGTCGACGGGGTGAGCTTCACCCTCCAGCCCGGCCGCACCATCGCGCTGGTCGGGCAGAGCGGATCGGGCAAGTCGACGATCGCGAAGATGCTCGCCCAGCTCGAGCGGCCCAGCAGCGGCGAGATCCTGCTCGACGGCGAGCCGGTGGCGCGCCGCGGGCGGGGCCTCACTCGCTACCGGGGTGAGGTGCAGATGGTCTTCCAGGACCCGTTCGCGTCGCTCAACCCGTTCCACACGATCGGCCACCACCTGCAGCGACCGCTGCTGCTGCACGGTCGCGCGTCCGGGTCCGACGTCGACGAGCAGGTCGCGAAGCTCCTCGAGCGGGTGCAGCTCGTGCCCGGCACCTCCATGGCCGAGCGCAAGCCGCACGAGCTCTCCGGCGGACAGCGACAGCGCGTCGCGATCGCCAGGGCGCTGGCGCCCGCGCCCAGCATTCTCATCGCCGACGAGCCGGTCTCGATGCTCGACGTCTCCATCCGTCTCGGAGTGCTGAACCTGCTGGGCAGACTGCAGCGCGAGGAGAACCTCGGCGTGCTCTACATCACCCACGACCTCGCCACCGCGCGGCACTTCAGCGATGAGATCCTCGTGCTCTACAAGGGCTCGGTCGTGGAGCGCGGGCCGTCGAACGAGGTGATCCTGAACCCGCAGGAGGACTACACGAAGCGGCTGCTCGCGGCATCGCCGAACCCGGAGACGCATTTCGGCACCGGGAGGGCGGCCGGATGAGCACCAGTCTGCAGGTGAGCGGCCCCGGACGCGTCGAGCTGGTGGAGGACGGCCCATCGGCCCCGCTCGGCGCGCACGAGGTCGCCGGGCGCACGCTCGCGAGCCTCGTCAGCCCCGGCACCGAGCTCGCCAGCGCCTTCGCCCCCGCGGACCCGTCGGGCGTCGAGTTCCCGCGTCGCATCGGCTATGCGGCGGTCTTCGAGATCGACGAGCTCGGCGCCGACGTGCGGGAGCTGTCGGTCGGCGACCGCGTCTTCCATGCCGGACCGCACGCCGCGAGGCAGCGGGCCGACGCAGCAGCCGTCGTGCCGCTGCCGGTCGGCCTGGACCCCAGCGATGCCGTCTTCGCGCGCATGATCGCCGTGCCGATGGCGGCGCTCGTCACGACGAGGGCCCGCCCGGGCGACCGGGTCGGCATCTCCGGTCTCGGGCTGGTCGGCAACCTCGCCGCCAAGGCCTTCCACGCGAGCGGCTATCGCGTGACCGCCTGGGATCCGGTGGCCGAGCGTCGGTCGCACCTGCCGGACGGGGTCGCCGTGCGCGCGCGAGCCGACGGCGACGAGTTCGAACTCGTCGTGGAGGCCTCCGGTCACGACGGGGCGGCTCTGGCGGCCGCTCGCGTGGTGGCCCGCGGCGGCGAGCTCGTGCTGACGGGCACGCCCTGGGCGCGCCGCAGCGACGCCTCGGCCCACGAGCTGCTGCACCTCGTGTTCCACCGCTACCTGCATGTGCGCAGCGGATGGGAGTGGCAGCTGCCGATGCAGCCGTCCGACTTCCGCACCGGCAGCGTGCACGGCAACTTCCGCCGCGCGATCGACTGGCTGGCGGACGGAACCGTCCGGGTCGACGGCCTGGCCCGGGTCGTGCCGCCGAGCGGCGCGCAGCCGGCGTTCGAGGCGCTGGCTGGGCGGACCGCATCCGAGCTCACGGTCGTGTTCGACTGGAGCGGCGCCTGATGGAGCGGATGACGGGAATCGAACCCGCGCTATCAGCTTGGGAAGCTGAAGTTCTACCATTGAACTACATCCGCGATGCCGCCTTCCGGCGGTGCATCCGATCCTAGCGTGACCCAGCAGGGTGGGCGCCAGGCTCTACGCTTGCGGCATGCTCCTCTCCGACCGCGACATCCGGGCTCAGATCGAGGGCGGCCGCATCGGCCTCGACCCGTACCTGCCCGAGCTGCTGCAGCCCTCGAGCTTCGACGTGCGCCTCGATCGGTTCTTCCGGCTCTTCGACAACCACAAGTACCCGTTCATCGATCCGTCGGTCGACCAGCCGGAGCTCACGCGGCTCATCGAGTCCGATCCGAATGAGCCGTTCATCCTGCACCCGGGCGAGTTCGTGCTCGGCGCGACCTACGAGCAGGTGACCCTGCCCGACGACATCGCCGCGCGCCTCGAGGGCAAGAGCTCGCTGGGACGTCTCGGTCTGCTGACGCACTCGACCGCCGGCTTCATCGACCCCGGCTTCTCGGGGCACGTCACCCTGGAGCTGAGCAACGTCGCGACGCTGCCGATCAAGCTCTGGCCCGGCATGAAGATCGGCCAGCTCTGCTTCTTCAAGCTCACCTCTCCGGCCGAGAAGCCCTACGGCTCGGCCGACTACAGCTCGCGGTACCAGGGCCAGCGCGGGCCGACCGCCTCGCGCTCGTTCAAGAACTTCCACCGCACCGACGTGTCGGTGACCGAGGCGGGCGCGCTCGGCGGCTGACCGCATCCGCTCGTCAGTGCTGCCTCGTGCGACCTGGTGCGACCTGGTGCTGCCTGGTTCTGCCGGGGACGCGCGGGCTGCCTGATCCCGAATGACGGGGATCGAGCGGATGCGCATCCGCTCGCCTGCGTCGGTGCGCTGTCGCTGCCGCGAGTTCCGTCATTCGGGATGAGGGGGCGGGGAGGTGCGGCCTGTGAGGGGCTGCCTGGTTCTGCCGGGGACGCGCGGGCTGCCTGATCCCGAATGACGGGGATCGAGCGGATGCGCATCCGGTCGCCTGCGTCGGTGCGCTGTCGCCCGCGGGAAGTCCGTCACTTGGGATCGAAGGGCGAGCGGGATTGAGGGGCGGGGTGGTGCGGCCGGGGAGGGGCGGCGGAGGCAGGCTGCCGGAGCCGTCAGGCGCCCTGCTCGAGCTGCCAGACGAGCCAGGGGCTGAAGGCGAAGCGGGTGCCGAGCACCGACTCGCGCAGTGACTCGGGGGTGGTCCAGGCGAATTCCTCGACCTCGGCCGGGTTCGGCTGCAGCTCGCCGACCAGGCGCGCGCGGTAGACCGGGCAGACCTCGTGCTCGACGATGCCGCTGGCGTCGACGGCGCGGTAGCGGAAGTCGGGCAGCACCGGCTCGATGGCCTCGATCTCGGCGCCGAGCTCGAAGCGGGCGCGGCGGCGGATGGCGTCCTCGAAGGACTCCCCGGGGGCCGGGTGGCCGCAGAACGAGTTGGTCCAGACGCCGGGCCAGGTGAGCTTCGACAGCGCGCGTCGGGTCACCAGCACGCGGCCCTCGGCGTCCACCACATGGCACGAGAAGGCCAGGTGCAACGGCGTCTCCGTGTCGTGCACGGTGGCCTTGGCGGCGGTGCCGATGGGGGCTCCGGCCTCGTCGAGCAGCACGACGAGCTCCTCGTCGAGCGGGGTGCCCGTATTGCTGTGTACCACCTGCGTCGCCTCCTGGTCGCGGAACGCCCCCACGTTACCCTCAAGTATGGAAGCGCAGCCCCCGATCATCGAGGCCCGGGAGGCTGGGCCCGCGGTGGACGCGGTGCTCGAGCGGCACTTCGCGATCAGTCGCCGCCGCGCTGCCGTCTACGGTCCCGATTTCGCCGAGCTGTGGGCCGAGCTGGAGCGGGCGACGGCGGGGGCAAGCGGTTCCGACCCCGCCTGGTCATCGCCACCTACGAGGCGCTCGGCGGCACCGACCGCACCGCGGCGGCCTACGTCGCCGCCGCCTTCGAACTGCTGCACACCGCGCTCGTGCTGCACGACGACGTGATCGACCACGACTTCCACCGCCGCGGCGTGCCCAACGTCGCGGGGCACTACCGCGAGCGCGCGCTGCAGCGCGGCGCGAGCCCCGAGGACGCGGCGCACCGCGGTGCATCCGCTGCCGTCATCGCCGGCGACCTGGCGCTCTCGGCCGCGCACCGGCTCATCGACCACTCCGGTGTGGAGGACGTGCTGCGCGAGCGCCTGCTGGAGGTCATGGACGAGGCGCTCTTCGCCTCGGCCGCCGGTGAGCTCATGGACCTGGACATGTCGCTGCACTCGGCCGCCGAGGTCGACGACATCGTGCTCATGGAGCGTTACAAGACCGCGGTCTACTCCTTCGAGTGCCCGCTGCAGGCAGGCGCGCTGCTCGCCGGCGCCGAGCTGCGCGTCGTCGACGCCCTCGCCGAGGCGGGTCGCGAGCTCGGTGTGGCGTACCAGATCGTCGACGACCTGCTCGGCGTGTTCGGCGACGAGGGGCAGACCGGCAAGACCACGCTCGGCGACCTGCGCGAGGGCAAGCGCACGGCGCTGATCGCCTACGCCGCCCGCACGAGCGCGTGGGCCGATCTGCAGCACCTCGTCGGCAAACCCGACCTCTGCGAGGACGAGGCGGGCACCGCGCGCGTCGCGCTCGAGGCGTGCGGGGCCCGCGCCTTCGCCGAGGAGCTGGTGCGCGAGCACGCCGCCCGGGCGAGCGCGCTGCTCGACCACGAGTGGGTGCCGGAGGCGGTGCGGACCTCCATCCGTCCGCTGGTCGAGCCGATGCTGGACCGGGTGCGCTGATGACCGCGCAGCAGGGCCGGGAGCGCCGTCACGCCCCCGAGGGCCGCCTCGACCTCTACAGCTCCGTGGCGCACGACTCCTCGCGCGTCGTGATCGCCCGCTACTCCACCTCGTTCGCGATGGCGACGCGGCTGCTGTCGCCGGCCATCCGATCGCAGGTGGAGGACGTCTACGCGCTCGTGCGCGTCGCCGACGAGATCGTCGACGGCGCGACCGCGCAGGCCGGGCTCGATGCGCTCGCCGCCGCGCGCATCCTCAACGACCTGGAGCGCGACACCGAGCAGGCGCTCGAGGACGGCTTCAGCGCCAACCTCGTCGTGCACGCCTTCGCGCGCACCGCCCTGGCCACCGGCTTCGGCACCGAGCTGACCCGGCCCTTCTTCGCCTCGATGCGGATGGACCTCGACCAGGGCGAGCACGACGAGCGCAGCTTCGACGAGTACGTCTACGGCAGCGCCGAGGTGGTCGGCCTGATGTGCCTGCGCGCCTTCCTGCACGGCGAGACCGTGACGCCGGAGCAGGATGCGCGGCTCGTCGACGGCGCCCGCAGGCTCGGCGCCGCGTTCCAGAAGGTCAACTTCCTGCGCGACCTCGCGGCCGACTTCACGACCCTCGGCCGCAGCTACTTCCCGGGCGTTGCGGTCGGATCGTTCACCGAGGAGGACAAGCTGCGACTCGTCGCCGACATCGATGCCGACCTGGCCGTCTCCGCGGCCATCGTGCCGGAGCTGCCGGTGGGCGCCCGCCGGGCCGTGTGGCTGGCGCAGGCGCTGTTCCAGGAGCTCAACGAGCGCATCCGCCGCACGCCCGCCGACCGGCTCATCGAGGCGCGGGTGCGCGTGCCCGCCGCGGTGAAATGGCGGCTCGCGGCGCAGGCGGTGACGAAGTGAGCGCGCTCGAGCCCGGCAGCCGCGTGATCGTCATCGGCGGCGGCATCGGCGGCCTCGCATCCGCCGCCCTGCTCGCCCGCGACGGTCACGAGGCGACGCTGCTCGAGGGGCGGGACGTGCTCGGCGGTCGCGCCGGCGTCTGGGAGCGCGACGGCTTCCGCTTCGACATGGGCCCCAGCTGGTACCTCATGCCGGAGGTGTTCGACCACTTCTTCCGCCTCTTCAGCACGAGCGCCGACGAGCAGCTCGAGCTGGTGCGCCTCGACCCCGGTTACCGCGTCTTCGCCGAGGGCGAGCGCGAGCCGATCGACGTGGCCGCCAGCCGCGAGGCCAACGTGGCGCTCTTCGACCGCCTCGACCCCGGTTCCGGCGCACGCCTCGAGCGGTACCTCGACTCCTCCGAGGAGGCGTACGAGCTGGCCAAGCGGCGCTTCCTCTACACGAGCTTCGGCTCGCTGCGGCCCGTCTTCCTCGCCCCCGAGGTGCTGGCGCGGCTGCCCAAGCTGGTGCGACTGCTCACGCAGAGCCTCGACGGCTACGCGGCGACGGTCACCGACGATGTGCGCCTGCGGCAGATCCTCGGCTACCCGGCCGTCTTCCTCGGCGGCTCGCCCTACTCGACGCCGAGCCTCTACCACCTGATGAGCCACCTAGACCTCGAGGGCGGCGTGCTCTACCCGCAGGGCGGCTTCGGCACCGTCATCGATGCGATCCGCCGCGTGGCCGAGGGCGCCGGCGTCGCGATCCGCACCGGCGCGCCGGTGGCGCGCATCCTGCAGCAGGGGTCCCGCGCGACCGGCGTGGAGCTGGCCTCGGGCGAGCGGATGGAGGCGGATGCGGTCGTCAGCGCCGCCGACCGCCACCGCACGGAGACGGCCCTGCTCGGCAGGCAGGACGAGCGCCGCTGGTCGAAGGTGCCGCCCGGATTCAGCGCGATCCTCGTCTACCTCGGCATCGAGGGACGGGTGCCCGAGCTCGAGCACCACAACCTCTTCTTCACCAGCGACTGGCACGCCAACTTCGACGCCATCTACGGCGATGCGCCGCGCCTGCCCGATGTGCCGAGCGTCTACGTCTGCAAGCCCAGCGGCATCGACGCGACCACGGCGCCGGAGGGCATGGAGAACCTCTTCGTGCTGATCCCGGTGCCGGCCGATCCCGGCATCGGTCACGGCGAGGAGGACGGCGACGGCTCCCCCGCCGTCGAGCGCTACGCCGACCGGGTGATCCGGCAGGTCGCCGACTGGGCGGGCATCGACGATCTGGCGGGCCGCATCCGCGTGCGCCGCACCTACGGTCCGGGCGACTTCGTCGACGACTTCGGCGCCTTCCGGGGCGGCGCGCTCGGCGGGCCGGCGCACACGCTCGGCCAGAGCGCCATGTTCCGCGCGTCCAACGCCGACAAGCAGCTGCAGAACCTCTTCTACGCGGGGGCATCGACGACGCCGGGCATCGGCCTGCCGATGTGCCTCATCAGCGCCGAGGCGCTGGCGAAGCGTCTGCGCGGCGACACCTCGACCGAGCCGCTCGACGAGCCGGTGCGGGTGCCCGCCGGCTGATGGGCGTCCTCTACCTCGTCGCCCTGGGCATCTCGATCACGGGCATGGTCGTGCTCGACCGGCGCTTCCGCCTGTTCTTCTGGCGGGACGCGCGGCGGGCCGCGATCGTGCTGCCCATCGGGATCGTCTTCTTCCTCATCTGGGACCTCTTCGGCATCGGCCTCGGCATCTTCTTCCGCGGCGAGACCGCGTTCATGACCGGGCTGCAGATCGCTCCGGAGCTCCCGATCGAGGAGGTCTTCTTCCTCACCCTGCTCTGCTACCTGACGATGAACCTCTACGGCGCGTTCGAGCGGCGGGAGGCGCGCGCGTGACGTACTGGGCGCTCAACGCCGTGTTCCTGGCCGTCGTCGCGGCGGTCGCGGTGCTGGCCGTCGCGCGACGGCGCCCGCCGCGCTGGCGGGCGCTGCTCGCATCCGCTGCGATCCTGCTCGTCATGACGGCGGTGTTCGACAACATCATGATCGGCGTCGGCCTCGTGGCCTACGACGCCGACCGCATCAGCGGCCAGTTCATCGGCATCGCGCCCCTCGAGGACTTCGCGTACGCGATCGCCGCCGTCGTCATGCTGCCGGCGCTGTGGCACCTGCTGCCCGCAGCCCGTCGTCCCCGCCCCGAGAAGAAGGACCCGTCGTGAGCACCGTCCGCGCCCTGCTGCTCTCCAGCCGTCCGCTCAGCTGGGTCAACACGGCCTACCCCTTCGCCGTGGCGTACCTGCTGGTGCACGGCGGCATCGACCTGGCCTGGGCGATCGGCACGATCTACTTCCTGGTGCCCTACAACCTGGCGATGTACGGCATCAACGACGTCTTCGACTACGAGAGCGACCTGCGCAATCCGCGCAAGGGCGGCGTGGAGGGCGCGTTGCTCGATCGGCGCTTCCACCGCACCACGCTCTGGGCGGTCGTCGTCACGAACGTGCCCTTCCTCGTCGCGCTGGTGGCGCTCGGCAGCGCGCTGTCGTGGGTGGTGCTCGCCGTGAGCGTCTTCGCGGTGATCGCCTACTCGGCGCCGGTGCTGCGCTTCAAGGAGCGCCCGTTCCTCGACTCGCTCACCTCGAGCACGCACTTCGTGAGCCCGGCGGTGTACGGGCTCGCGCTGGCCGGGGGCTCGTTCGACGCCACGGCGTGGCTGGTGCTCGGCGCCTTCTTCCTCTGGGGCATGGCCAGCCACGCCTTCGGCGCGGTGCAGGACATCATCGCCGACCGCGAGGGCGGCATCGGCTCGATCGCCACCGTCATCGGCGCCGCGCCCACGGTGAAGCTCTCCGTGCTGCTCTACGTCGCCGCCGGGGTGCTGCTCGCCTTCGCCGGTCCGCCCGCCGCCTGGGCCGGCCTGCTGGCGCTGCCGTACGCCGTGAGCATCCTGCCCTGGTGGTCGGTGCGCGAAGCGGATGCGGAAGGCGCGAACCGCGGCTGGAAGCGGTTCCTCTGGCTCAACTACGTCACCGGCGCGCTCGTGACGATGCTCATCATCGGGATCGTCACGTTCGGCTGATCAGGTCTCGCGCCCTGCCTCTGCTGGTTTGGGGCGCACCGGCGACATCGGGGCGCGCGGCCGCATGCCCCTTCGTCGTCGAAGCGCCCCGAAGCGACGTGTCGGGTCCCGCGGACTCCGCTAGGTTCTCCCCAGGGGAACGGGGGACGGATGCGCACTGCACCGATCGTCGCCGTCGCGATCGCGACGCTGCTGCTGCTGGCCGGATGCACGGGTGAGGCGGGGCCGGAGCCGACGCCGTCGGCCGAGTCGCGGACGGTGGAGCGCTCCCCGGACGTCGCGGCGGAACCGGCTCTCCCGGACATCGCGGTGGGCACCGTCGTCGCGACTGGAACGCTGGTGCCGGTGCTCGGCTCGACCAGTGGTGAGGTCATCGTCACGGCGCTCGGAGGCAACGACTACTCGATCGACATCGTCGACTTCGTCTCGGATCGCGCGGACGAGCCCGACGCCTACCTCTGGCCGGATCCGCCCGGCGGGGAGGTCGACTGCAGCGGCAACCTCACGGGCGCCCACGGCATCAACGAGGAGCGCTCGGGGTCGGGGGATTCCGCTGGCGCTGGTACTTCGGGTCGTTCAACACCTCCGACGAACGCGGCAAGGGGGATCCCGCGCACATGGACGCGCTGGTCCTGCGTGATGGCGATTCGCTGACGCCGCACAGCGAGGGACCGAGCTGCCTCGACAGCATGACCGCCTACGCCCCGCTCACCTGGACCCTCCCGGTCTTCCACGAGGTGCCGCCCGTCGTCGACGGCGGTCCGCGCGAGGGCGCGAGCGGCACGACGACCTCCGACGGAACCGGCCTGCTCGGTTACGAGGTCGCCGAGGGCGACGACTCCCGTGCCGTGGCGGAGCGCTTCGGGCTGGCGATGGAGGACTTCGTCTACTGCAATCCGAACCTCGGCGGGGCGACCGACCACCCGCACCTGCGCCCCGGCAGCACTCAGGCCCTCCGAGCACCGGCGAGGTCGTAGCCCGGAGCCCGCCGCAGCCGGCGGGCGCGCCGCCAGTCGAGCACCAGCGCGAGCAGCAGGCCGAGCACGGCGCCCGTGCCGTTCGCGAGCACGTCGCGCAGGTCGGCGGTGCGGCCGGGCAGCAGCGCATCCTGCGCGAGCTCGATCAGTCCCGAGGCCGCAACGCCGATCGGCGCGACGAGCCAGCGTCGGCGCCGCAGCAGCGCCGCGAGCAGCGCGGCCGGCGGCACGAAGAGCAGCACGTTCGCGGCGAACTCCACCCGCGCATGCGTGACAGGCGGGAACCACTCGTGCACGCGCTCGATGAGCGGCACGATGTCGCGATCGACGTGCTGCGGCCAGAGCACCACGAGCAGCAGGCCGGCGCCGTACACGCCGAGGGCCGCGAGCGCGATCCGGCGACGCCCGCGGGGAGCGTCCGTCGGGCCTCGCATCCGTGCAATCTAGCCGCCGAGTCGAGCGGATGCGCTGGACGGCATCCGCGCGCCGCGCCGCCGCCGCCTCCCGCAGCTGCGCTCGCCGTCCCGTGCCCCGCCGCGGACCGGGAGAATGGTCGGGTGTACGCCTTCATCCGCCACGGCCAGACCGACTGGAATCTGAACGACAAGCTGCAGGGGGCGACCGACATCCCCCTCAACGACACCGGCCGGCAGCAGGCCGTCGAGGCGGCCGCCGCGCTCGCCGGAGGCCCCTGGACGGCGATCGTCAGCTCGCCGCTGTCGCGGGCGCGCGAGACGGCGCGGATCATCGCCGAGCAGCTCGGCCTGGAGCTCGGCCCGGCGTACCCCGAACTCATCGAGCGCGACTACGGCCCCCTCGAGGGGGCGCCGTCGAGCGCCAACATGGCCGCCTACCCGAAGCGCGACTACCCGGGTGCGGAGCCGCTCGCCGACGTCGTCGCCCGCGGTCGCGCGGGCCTCGCGAAGGTGGCCGCCGACTATCCGGACGCCGACGTGCTCATCGTCTGCCACGGCACCCTCATCCGCTACACCCTCGCCGACCTCGCCGGCCGCACGGTGCCCGGCATCCTCAACGGCTCCGTGTCGACGTTCTCGCTGGCCGGGGACGTCTGGACCGTCGACACCATCAACGGCTCGCCGCTCGAGGCGGTCGTGGAGACGGGCGACGAGACGGGCGACGAGCACCGGGCGGGCATCGCGGGCTGAGCGCCTCGGGGGTCCGCGCCGGGCGTCGGGACCGCCCGCCGCGCTCCCGGGCTCCGCTCAGGCCGGCCTCGCCAGACTGGGAGGATGCCCGAGACCGAGCGCCTCGTCCTGCGCCCCTTCGACCCGGCCTCGCGGGGCGACCTCGAGGCGGTGCTCGACATCCACTCGCGGATGGAGGTCATCCGCTGGCTCAGCAACCCGCCGTTCACGCCCATGACCGACCTGGCGCAGGCGCGCGAGTGGATCGACGCGCGCCTCGCGATGACGGATGCGGACCCGCTGGCCCTGCAGTGGGCGATCGTCGAGCGCGGCACCGGCAGCACGGTCGGCGGAGTCGGCATCCAGCGCCTCTCGCGCCTCGCCGACTCGGAGTCGACTGACCCCGCGGTCGGCACCGGCTTAGTCGGCGAGTACGAGATCGGATGGCGGCTGCACCCCGACGCGGGCGGGCGCGGCTACGCCACCGAGGCGGCGCGGGCGCTCGCGGGGGCCGCCTTTGACGCCGGGATGGAACGGCTCGTCATCGACATGTACGACGACAACGGGCCATCGGCGGGGGTGGCGCGGCGGCTCGGCGCGGAGGAGATCGGCGTCGTGGCCGACCCGTGGTACGGCGGCACGTCCCTCGTGTTCGAGCTGCGCCCGGAGCACCTGGCGGGCTGAGCGGGCGTTCACCGCATCCGCGCGTCCCGCATCCGCGCGTCCCGCATCCGCTCGTCCCGCATCCGCTCGTCCTCTTGCCAAACGACGGAGATCTGCCCTCCTCAGCCCGAGTGCAGCGCTTGATCCCGCGGGGACGGGTGTCGGAGGCGTTCGATCTCCGTCGTTTGGGAAGACATTGCGGATGGCCCGGACGACGGACGGGCTCGAGCCCGGCGCCAGCCCGCTACACCCGGCGCACGTGCCGCGGCAGTCGCACCAGGAGCAGCAGCACGAGGCCGACCGCGAGCACGATCACGATGCCGAGCACGCCCCAGGCGGTGGAGTCGGCGAGGGTGATGAAGAGCGTCCAGAGCCCGGGCGCGATGAAGCTGGCCGCCCGGCCGGTGGTGGCGTAGAGCCCGAAGATTGCGCCCTCGCGACCGACCGGGCTCACGCGGGCGAGCAGCGCCCGGCTCGAGGCCTGGGCCGGGCCGACGAAGAGGCAGAGCGCGAGGCCGAAGACCCAGAACACGATCGTGCCGACGTCGCGCAGCAGGAACACGGCGAGGCCCGAGACGACGAGCCCGACGAGCGCGGTCGTGATGACGGCCTTGGCGCCGAAACGGTCGTCGTAGCGTCCCGCGACGATCGTGCTGACGCCGGCGACGAGGTTGGCGGCGATGCCGAAGATCACGACCTCCAGGAACTCGAAGCCGAAGACCGCGCTGGCGATGACCGCGCCGAAGGTGAACACCGCCGCGAGCCCGTCGCGGTAGACGGCGCTGGCGAGCAGGAACCAGAAGGTGGGGCGGCTGGTGCGCCAGAGGTCGACGACGTCGTTCCAGAGCACGCCGTAGCTGGCGAGGAAGCTCACCCGCTCGCGGCGCACCTCCTGCGGCACCTCCGGCACGTTGCGGATGAACGGGATGAGGAACACGAGCATCCAGACCGCGCAGCCGACCGCGACGAGCCGGAACGGCAGGCCGTTCTCCGTGGGCAGCCCGAACCAGTCGAGCGTGTACGCGGAGACCACGATGACCAGCGCAATGATGCCGCCGACGTAGCCGAGCCCCCATCCGAGCCCGCTCACCCGCCCGACGGTCGAGGGGGTGGAGACCTGCACGAGCATCGCGTTGTAGTTGACGGCCGCGAGCTCGCTGAAGATGGTGCCGACCGCGACGAGCCAGGCGCCGAGCTGGAAGAAGGACGGCTGGCCCTGCACCAGGAAGAGGCTGGCCGTGACCGCGATGAGCACGAACGTGTAGGCGAGCAGCCAGAACTTGCGCTTGCCGGCCGCATCGGCGCGCTGCCCGAGCACGGGAGCGATGGCGGCGATCGCGAGTCCCGCCACCGTCGAGGCCAGGCCGAGGCCGCTCGTCAGCTCGGCGAGCCCGCGATCCTTGGCCGGGTCGCCGTCGGGCAGGGCGGCGACGCCCGGGTCGAGGAAGGTGTCGGTCGTGAGGTAGAGCGCCGTGAAGACGAAGGTGAGGATCACCGAGTTGAAGGGCTGGGTCGCCCAGTCCCAGAGCGCCCAGGAGACGACCTGCCTGCGGGGCACGACCTTGCCCTCCTGCAGGTCGAGGCCCATGGTCGCGACCGCGCCCGTGTTCGCGGTGGTGGGGATGCGAGGAGCCTCGTCGGTCATGGCGCTCACGCTATCCACAGCCGGTGAACGGGCGGTAGCCCCTCGGTGCGGGCGTAGCCTGAGCGGATGCGGTCCCATCGTCTCGAGGAGGTCCCCGGCGCTCCCCGCGCCGGCGGCAGGTAGGCGCGCGCCTCCCTTCTCCATCACGATCACCGCCCGCCTCGCTGCGCGGGCACCAACCTGAGGACCCTCATGCGACCCATCGATCCCGCGCGCCTGCGCGACTGCTTCATCAACGTGTCCGTGCGCGAGCGCGCGGCCATCCCCTGCCCGACCTCGACGCCGCCGACTGGGCGTCGCTGGACTACCTCGGCTGGCGCGACCGCAAGTCGCCGGCGCTCGGCTTCGTCGTCGTCGAGCTGGACGGCGAGCCGGTCGGCATCGCGCTCCGTCAGGCCGATGCGCCGACCCGAACCCGACCGCAGTGCGCCTGGTGCGAAGACGTGCAGCTGCCCAACGACGTGGTGTTCTTCTCGGCCAGGCGAGCCGGCGTTGCGGGCCGGAAGGGGGACACCGTCGGCACGCTCGTCTGCTCGGCCTTCGAGTGCTCGGTGAACGTGCGCCGCCGCCCGACGCTGGCCTACGTCGGCTTCGACCTCGAGGCCGAGCGGCAGCGGCGCATCGGGGTGCTCGGTGAGAACGCCCGCGGCTTCGCGCGCAAGGTGCTGGAGGGCTGAGGCGACCTCCTCCCCCTCATCCCCCATGCCGAATGCAGTGCATCCCGCCCGTCGGCCGCTCGCCCGCCCCGTCGTGGCGGGAGGGCCCAGGAGAGCACTGCATTCGGCAGCGGGGCGGATGAACGGGGCAGGGCGGGGTGCGCATCCGCTCGCAAACTGAGAGTTGAGCCGGAACGGCGCAACTTCGAGCCGCTCGACTTGACGCGCGCATCCGCTCCTTGCAAACTTGACATCAAGCGACTCAGGTCGCCGCATAAACCCCGATCGTCAGAGGCTCTCCCGAACGATCGTCAGCAGAACAACCGGTCCCTCGAGAGCCTCGGGACCACCTCGAAGGAGCACGCTATGGCTCGAGCAGTCGGCATCGACCTCGGAACCACCAACTCGGTCGTCTCGGTCCTCGAGGGCGGTGAGCCCACCGTCATCGCGAACGCCGAGGGCCTGCGCACCACCCCCTCGGTGGTCGCCTTCACCAAGGACGGCGAGGTGCTCGTCGGCGAGACCGCGAAGCGCCAGGCCGTCACCAACGTCGACCGCACCATCGCCTCGGTCAAGCGCCACGTCGGCACCGACTGGACCACCGACATCGACGGCAAGCAGTGGACGCCGCAGGAGCTCAGCGCCCGCATCCTCGCGAAGCTGAAGGCGGATGCGGAGCAGTACCTGGGCGAGCCCGTCACCGACGCGGTCATCACCGTGCCCGCGTACTTCAACGACGCCGAGCGCCAGGCCACGAAGGACGCCGGCGAGATCGCCGGCCTCAACGTGCTGCGCATCATCAACGAGCCCACCGCGGCCGCCCTCGCCTACGGCCTCGAGAAGGGCAAGGAGGACGAGCTCATCCTCGTCTTCGACCTCGGTGGTGGCACCTTCGACGTCTCGCTGCTCGAGGTGGGCAAGGACGAGGACTTCTCCACCATCCAGGTGCGCTCGACCTCCGGCGACAACCGCCTCGGCGGCGACGACTGGGACCAGCGCATCGTCGACCACCTCATCAAGCAGTTCAAGAGCACCTCCGGCATCGACGTCTCGGGCGACAAGATCGCCCGCCAGCGCCTCAAGGAGGCCGCGGAGCAGGCGAAGAAGGAGCTCTCGAGCAAGACGAGCGTGTCCATCCAGCTGCCGTACTTCACCTACGGCGAGAACGGCCCGGCCAACCTCGACGAGACGCTGAGCCGCGCGCAGTTCGAGAACCTCACGAGCGACCTGCTCGAGCGCACCAAGAAGCCGTTCAACGACGTGATCGCCGAGGCCGGCGTCAAGGTCGCCGACATCGCGCACGTCGTGCTCGTCGGCGGCTCGACCCGCATGCCCGCCGTCTCCGAGCTCGTCAAGCAGCTCACCGGCAAGGAGCCCAACAAGGGCGTGAACCCGGACGAGGTCGTCGCCGTCGGCGCCGCCCTGCAGGCCGGCGTCCTCAAGGGCGAGCGCAAGGACGTCCTCCTCATCGACGTGACCCCCTGAGCCTCGGCATCGAGACCAAGGGCGGCATCATGACGAAGCTCATCGAGCGCAACACGGCCATCCCGACCAAGCGCAGCGAGACCTTCACCACCGCCGACGACAACCAGCCGTCGGTCGCCATCCAGGTCTTCCAGGGCGAGCGCGAGTTCACCCGCGACAACAAGAACCTGGGCACGTTCGAGCTCACCGGCATCGCGCCGGCGCCCCGCGGCATCCCGCAGGTCGAGGTGACCTTCGACATCGACGCCAACGGCATCGTGCAGGTCTCCGCGAAGGACAAGGGCACCGGCGCCGAGCAGCGCATCACCATCACCGGTGGTTCCTCCCTCTCCAAGGAGGACATCGAGCGGATGGTGCGCGAGGGCGAGGAGCACGCCGCCGAGGACAAGGCGCGCCGCGAGGCCGCCGAGCTGCGCAACAACGCCGAGCAGCTCGCCTACTCGATCGAGAAGCTGCTCAAGGAGAACGACGAGAAGCTGCCCGAGGAGGTCAAGAGCGAGGTGCAGGGCGATGTCGACGCGCTGAAGACCGCGCTGGCCGGCGAGGACAACGACGCCGTGCAGTCGGCGTACGACAAGCTCAACGCCAGCCAGACCAAGCTCGGCGAGGCGATCTACGCCCAGTCCCAGTCGGAGCAGGCCGCGGGCGACGCCCCGGCCGGCGAGCAGCCGAAGGCCGACGACGAGGACATCGTCGACGCCGAGGTCGTGGACGACGAGGACGAGAAGAAGAAGGACTGACGATGACCGACGAGACGAACCAGCACCCGGACGACGAGCAGCGGCCCGTCGACCCCGAGTCCGGCGAGCCTCGCGAGCAGCAGGACGCCCCGGCGGCGGAGGACGACTCCGCCGCCGAGGGCGGCACCTCCGTCACCGACGAGGAGCTCGAGGCGCTGCTCGACGAGGGCGAGCGCGATCTGCTCGCCGAGTACCGCGACATCGCGGCCCGGTCGCAGGCCGAGCTGCAAAACTTCCGCAACCGGGTCGAGCGCGACCGCCAGGCGAACCGCGAGTCGGTCATCGCCGAGGTGATCCGCAACCTGCTCCCGGCGATCGACGACCTCGACCGCGCCGAGAGTCACGGCGACCTCGCCGAGGGCTCGCCCCTGGCGATCGTGGCGCAGAAGATCCGCGGCGGCTTCGAGAAGTACGGCCTCAAGGCCATCGGCACGAAGGGCGAGCCCTTCGACCCGAAGCTGCACGAGGCACTGGTCCAGCTGCCGATCCCCGGCACCGAGGAGCAGGTCGTGCACGACGTCATCGAGACCGGTTACGCCCTCGGTGAGCGCCTCATCCGCGCCGCCAAGGTCGCCGTCGCCGTTCCCGCCGAGTAACCACCGAAGGGGGTGCCATGGCCAGCAACGACTGGTTCGAGAAGGACTTCTACGCTGTCCTCGGCGTCTCCAAGGACGTGAGCGACGCCGATCTGAAGAAGACGTACCGCAAGCTCGCGCGGCAGTACCACCCGGACTCCAACCCGGGCGACGCGGCCGCCGAGAAGCGCTTCAAGGAGATCAGCGAGGCGTACTCGGTGCTCTCCGACAAGGAGCACCGCGCCGAGTACGACCAGATGCGCGCCATGGGCGCGGGCGCTCGCTTCCAGTCCGGCGGCGGCGGCGGCTTCGAGGACGTCTTCGGCGGCATGTTCGGCCAGGGCGGTCGCCCTGGTCGCGGCGGCCAGCCGAACTTCGAGGACGTGCTGGGCGGCATGTTCGGCGGCGGCGGCTTCGGCCGCGGCGGCTTCCGAGCACCGTCCAAGGGGCGCGACCTCGCGGCCAGCACGACCCTCGACTTCGTCACCGCGGTGACGGGCGACACGGTCAAGCTGCAGGCCTCCGGCGGGGTGCCGCTCAGCGTGCGCATCCCGGCGGGCGTGGCGGACGGGCAGAAGATCCGTCTGCGCGGCAAGGGCGAGGCCAGCATCGACGGCGGCGAGTCCGGCGACCTGATCCTCACGGTGACGGTGCGCCCGCATCCGGTCTTCGAGCGCGACGGCCTCAACCTGCGCGTCGACGTGCCGGTCACCTTCGTCGAGGCGGCGCTCGGCGCCACCATCGAGGTGCCCACGCTCGGCGGCGACCCCGTCAAGCTCAAGGTCGCCCCGGGCACGCCCAGCGGCCGCGTGCTGCGGGTCAAGGGCCGGGGCATCGCGACCAAGGACGCCACCGGCGACCTGCTCGCGAGCGTGCAGGTGGCGGTGCCCTCGCACCTCAGCGACAGGGCGCGCGAGGCGGTCGAGGCGCTCGCCGCGGCGCTGCCCGCCGAGAACCCGCGGGCCGATCTCATCGACCGCGCCCGGTGATCGATCCGAGCCGCGCGTCCCTCCGGGGCGCGCGGCTCGGTCGTATCCTGAACGAGACGACCAGCGGATGGAGGAGCGGATGGACGAGAACAGCCCCCTCTTCGCGATCGCGGTCGCCGCGGAGCTCGCGGAGATGCATCCGCAGACCCTGCGCCAGTACGACCGCCTCGGCATGGTCGTGCCGCAGCGCACGGCCGGCAAGAGCCGGCGCTACTCGATGCGCGACGTCGCCCAGCTGCGGGAGATCGCGCGGCTCGGACACGAGGGTCTGAACCTCGAGGGCATCCGCCGCATCCTCGAGCTCGAGAACGAGAACACCGAGCTGCGCGCCCGCGTGCGCCAGCTCGAGACCGCGCTCGAGGAGGAGGTGCTCAACCGCCCCGGCAGCCGCGTCTTCGCCGCCGGCCCCGAGGGCCGCGGCGGCGTGGTGCCGCTGCGCCAGGGCACCCGGCCCGCCCGCAGCACCCAGGTCGTCGTCTGGCGGCCGTTCGGCCCGGATGCCTGAGCTGGCGCTCGAGCAGCTGCGGCGCTGGCCCGATGTCGAGGCCCCTGAGCTGCAGGCGCACGACGCGACGGACGCGTACCTGCTCGACGAGACCGGGCTGGACGGTTACGGGCCCGACGAGATCGTCGTCATCGGCGACCGCTACGGCGCGCTCACCCTGGGGCTGCTCGCCGCCGGGGCGACCGGCGTGCGCACCCACCAGGACGGCGCATCCGGCGAACTCGCCCTCGCCGCCAATGCCGAGCGCGCCGGCCTGGAGGGGTACGCGTCCCTGCCGCTCGACGAGTCCCTGCTGCAGGGTGCTCGCCTCGTGCTGCTGCAGCTGCCGCGGGGGCTCGACGCGCTCGACGAGGTGGCGGGCGCGGTGGCGCGCTGGGCGCATCCGTCCGTCCGCCTCGTGGCCGGAGGCCGCGTCAAGCACATGAGCCTCGCCCAGAACGAGGTGCTCGCGCGGCACTTCGACTCGGTCGAGGCCGGCCTCGCCCGCCAGAAGTCGCGGCTGCTGCGCGCCAGCGGGCCCCGCCCGACGGCCAGCGCCTGGCCCCGTCGGGCCCGCATCGCCGAGCTCGACCTGGACGTGCTCGCGCACGGCGCGGCCTTCGGCGGCACCGCCCTCGACCCGGGCAGCCGCCTGCTGCTGCAGCACCTCGATCGCCTGCCGGCCGCCGGCACGGCGGTCGACCTCGGCTGCGGAACCGGGCTGCTCGCCGCGACCCTCGCCCGCCGGGCGCCGGGGCTGCGCGTCGTCGCGACCGACCAGTCCGCTGCGGCCGTCGCCTCCGCCCGCGCCACCGCCGCGGCCAACGGGCTCGACATCGAGGTCGTGCGAGCGGATGCGATGAGCGCCTTCGACGACGGCGCCGTCGATCTCGTGCTGCTGAACCCGCCCTTCCACATCGGCGCCACCGTGCACGCCGGCATCGCCCGCAAGCTCATGGCGGATGCCGCCCGCGCGCTGCGCCCCGGCGGCGTGCTCTGGACGGTCTGGAACTCGCACCTGCAGTACGCGCCCGACCTGCGGCGCCTGGTCGGGTCGACCGAGCAGGTGGCGCGCGACCGCCGCTTCACGGTGACGCGGAGCGTGCGCACCCTGCCGGCGTCCGGCTCCGCTCGATAGCCTGGAACCCTCGAACGGGGGAGCCACCATGACGCAGCCGCACTTCGTCCAGCAACCGTATGGTCCGGTTCCGCGCCCGAAGCGCCCGCCGCTCACGAAGCGGCAGGCCGGTGGCGCGAGGGTGGCCGGGGCCGTGGGCTTCTCGCTGCTGACCCTCGGATGGATGGTGGCGCTCGGCGCGATCAGCGCCGTCGCGTTCGTGGGGCTGTTCACCTGGATCTTCGACCTCGTCGGCACCGCCGGCGACGGTCGGCAGGAGGGCTACGCCGAGGTGGAGGCGTTCATCGCGCAGCTGCAGCTGGGCACGTGGAGCGGATGGCTGCTGGTCGCCGCCGGCGCGGGCGTCGTCGCGATGGTGGTCGGCCTGCTCGTCAGCGCGCTGATCCTGCGCTCCTCCGGCGCCGCGCGCCCCTGGGCGATCACGTGGGCCGCCTTCGGCATCGCGATCGCGGCGCACTGGGTGCTCGGCTGGATCCCGTGGTTCCTGGTGCAGCTCGTGCCGGGCGCCTTCCCCTTCGTCGACCCGACGGGGTGGCTCTGGCTCACCGGTGCGACGATCGCGATCGGCATCCTGCTCTCCTGCGCCATCGCCGCGGTCATCGGCGCGCTCAGCTGGTGGTGGATGGCGCACGCGCTGCGTGCCGCGGCGCCGGCGTCGATCGCCTGAACGACGCCGCAGCCGCAGCCGCACTCGAACCGCCGCGGCCCGGCTCCCCCGCTTCTCCCCTCCGCTCCCCCTCACCCCCACCCCCTCTCACCAAAATGAAGGAGATCTGACGCGCCGCGCGCCGCGCGCTGCGGGTATCCATCGGCGTGTCTTGAAAATCTCCTTCGTTCTGGAACGAGCTGGGGTGGGGAGCTGGGGTGGGGTGCCGGGGTGGGGAGCCGGGGTGGGGAGGGGTGCGTGGGGCGCGGGGTGAGGGGGCGCCGCATCCGCTCGTAGGATCGGCTGGTGCGCCACGTCTTCGATCTCGAGCGGATCGGGGCTGGGCTGCCCGTCGCCGGTTCGCGGGGCGAGCTGGAGGCTGCCGCGGCGCGCGGGGCGATGGTCGTCACCGCACCGCCCGGCACGGGCAAGACGACCTTCGTGCCACCGCTGGTCGCGAGCCTCGTGCCCGGCAGGGTGCTGCTCACGCAGCCGCGCCGCGTCGCCGTGCGGGCGGCCGCGCGGCGCATCGCGGGCCTCGACGGCAGTGCGCTCGGCGGGCCGGTCGGCTTCACCGTGCGGGGCGAGCGGATGGTCGGCGACGCCACCCGCATCGAGGTCGTCACCCCGGGCGTGCTGCTGCGGCGCCTGCTGGCCGATCCCGCGCTCGAGGGCGTCGAAGCGGTCGTGCTCGACGAGGTGCACGAGCGCTCGGTCGACGGCGATCTGCTGCTGGGCATGCTCGCCGAGGTGCGCGAGCTGCGCGACGACCTGCTGCTCGTCGCCATGTCGGCCACGCTCGACGCCGGTGCGGTGGCCGCGCTGCTGGGCCACGACGACCGCAGCGGTGCCGCGGAAGGCACTGTCGCCGCCATCGTCAAGGTGCCGGCGGCGCTGCATCCGCTCGTCGTCGAGCACGCCCCGGCGCCCGGTCCGCGGCTCGGCCTGCGGGGTGTTCCCCGCGAGTTCCTCGACCACGTCGCCCGCACGGCGATCGCCGAGCAGGCGCGGGACGGAGCGGATGCGCTGGTCTTCGTGCCCACCGCGCGCGACGTCGACGAGGTGGTGCGCCGCATCCGCGACCGCTCCGACGTGGAGGCGCTGCCGCTGCACGGACGGCTGCCGGCCGCGCAGCAGGACCGGGCGACCGCCGGTCGCGGCGTCGGCGATCCGCCGCGCATCGTCGTGACCACGGCGCTCGCGGAGAGCTCGCTCACCGTGCCCGGCGTGCGCCTCGTCGTCGACGCCGGCCTCGCGCGCGAGACCCGCCGCGACGCCGCCCGCGACATGACCGGCCTCGTGACGGTGAGCGCCTCGCGGGACAGCCTCGAGCAGCGCGCGGGCCGCGCCGCCCGGCAGGGCCCGGGGCGTGCCGTGCGGCTGTTCACCGAGGCCGAGCAGGCCGCCTTCCCGCGGAGCGGGGCGCCGGAGATCGCCAGCGCCGACCTCACGGACGCCGCGCTCCTCCTCGCCGCCTGGGGCACCCCGGCGGCGACGGGCTGCGCCTGCTCACGCCCCCGCCGACCACCGCGATGGCGAGCGCGCAGGCGACCCTGCGCGACCTCGGCCTCGTCGACGACGACGGACGCGTCACCGCGCTGGGCACACGAGTTTCGCGCATGCCCGTCGGCGTGCGCGAAGCCCGTGCGCTGCTCTCGGGCGTCGCCGACGGGCTGCTGCCGCGCGCGGTCGCCGAGGTCGTCGCGGCGCTGGCCGGCGATGCGCGCGACAGCGGCGCCGATCTGCCGCGGCTGCTGCGCCAGCTGCGCGACGGCAGCGCGCCGGGCACTCAGCGCTGGCGGGCCGAGAGCCGGCGGCTGGCCTCATTGGTGCCGGGTGGTGCTGCGAGCGCGGAGCGAGCGGATGCGGGCGGGCGCGCGGGGCCGGTGCCCGCATCGGCCGAACCGGGTGCCGCGCGGTCCGCGTCCGCTCCGGCCGCCCGGTCCGCCCGGTCCGCATCCGCTCCCGATGCGGGTGCGGCGCGGTCCGCATCCGCCGACCCCGCCGGCATCGTCACCGCCCTGGCCCGCCCCGACCGGCTCGCCCGCCTGGTCGCCGACCGCAGCTACCTGCTCGCGAGCGGCACCCGCGCCGCGCTGCCCGAGGGCAGCGGCCTGATCGGCACCGAGTGGCTCGCCGTGCACGAGGTGCAGCGCGCCGAGGGCCGCGCCGCCGACGGCACCGGTGCGGTCATCCGCCTCGCGGCCCCCATCGCCGAAGCGGATGCGCTGCGCCTCGGCCCCCTGCGCGCCGAGCGCGAGGCGCGCATCGACGGCGGCCGGGTGCGCGTGCGCGAGCAGCGGCGCCTCGGCGCGATCCTGCTGTCGAGCACTCCGGTGTCGGCGACCCGCGACGACGTGGGCCCCGCCTTCGCCGCGCACCTGCGCGAGCTCGGCCTCGACGCCCTGCACTGGACGGATGCGGCCACCGCCCTGCGGGCCCGCCTCGCCCTGCTGCACCGCGAGCTCGGCGCCCCGTGGCCGGCGGTCGACGACGAGCAGCTGCTCGCCGCGCTCGAGCCCGATCTCGCCGGGCTGCGACCCGACGCCTCGCTGCAGCGCCTTGACGTGCTGAGCGCGCTGCGCAGGCTGCTGCCCTGGCCCGAGGCCTCGCGCCTCGACGAGCTCGTCCCCGAGCACCTCGCGGTGCCGTCCGGTTCGCGGGTGCGCATCGCCTATTCGGCCGATCCCGACGGGCGCCCGGTCGTGGCGGTCAAGCTGCAGGAGCTCTTCGGCCTCGCCGAGACCCCGCGGCTCGTGCAGGGCCGGGTGCGGGTGCTGTTCCACCTGCTCTCCCCCGGCCGCGCGCCGCTCGCGGTCACCGATGACCTCGCGTCCTTCTGGAACGGTCCCTACGCCGACGTGCGCAAGCAGATGCGGGGGCGCTACCCGAAGCATCCGTGGCCCGAGGATCCGTGGACGGCGCCGGCGACCGCGAAGACGACGAAGCGGATGCGCGAGGGCTGAGCGGCTCGTCCGCTCGCGTCGACGATGGACGGCGCAGTCCACGGCGCCGAGGATGCGACGAGTCGCGCACGCAGGCGACGAGCATCCATGCTGGTCGTATGCGCTTCACCCATGAGCTCGGCGACGGATATGCACTCGCGCTGCGGACGCTCGATACCGCCGAGGAGATGCACGCGCTGACCATGGCCAACCTCGACCGTCTGCGTCGTTGGGAGCAGTGGGCGCTGTACGAGCAGAGCCTCGAAGCCACGACGGCGTTCACGCAGGCCCAGCTCGCCAGCTACGTGAGCGGCGACGTGCTGCCGACCGTGCTCCTGCGCGGCGAGGTCATGATCGGCTCCGTCTCGCTCCGCATGGACCATGCCGCCCGCACCGCCGAGATCGGCTACTGGGTCGACGCCGCTGCCGAGGGTCGAGGCGCCGTCACGAGGGCATGCTCGGCATTGCTGCGCGAGGCCGACGCCCGGGGCATCCGACGGGTCGAGATCCGCACCACCGTCGACAACGTGCGCAGCCTGCGCGTCGCGGAGCGGCTGGGCTTCCAGCGGGATGCGGTGCTCGCCTCGGCGATGCCGCACGGGGACGAGCGCAGGGATCTGGCGGTGTACGCGCGCGTCACCGACGGGTGAACCGGGACGCGACGGAGGGGCGGGCCCCACAGGACCCGCCCCTCCGCATCCGCTTCGTCTCGCCGGATCAGCGGCGCACGGCCGCCGCGGCGCTCACCAGCCCCTCGCCGAAGTAGGCGTTGTCGCGCGGCTCGCCCGTGCACACGCCGTCGGCCGGGCACGGCACGTCGACCGCCTGGCGCTCGAGCAGCTTCGCGAGCTCGTGGGGGCCGGCCCACGGATGCGTCGACGCGAGCAGCGCCGCGACGCCCGCGACGTGCGGCGACGCCATCGAGGTGCCCGACGAGGTGCCGTAGCCGCCGCCGTCGATGGTGGAGAGGATCGCCGAGCCCGGCGCCGCGACGTCGATGACGCCGAGGCCGTAGTTCGAGAAGCCCGACTTCGCGCCGTCGGCCTGCGTGGAGCTGACCGTCACCACGCCGTCGACCTCGGTCGGGATGTCGAGGCATCCGGCGTCGATCGGCCGCTCGACGGGGGTGCCGTCGTTCGGGCTCGAGTCGTCGCTCACCTTGTTCGCCAGGTCGGTGGAGGCGTTGCCGGCGGCGGCGACGTTGAGCACCCCGCGGCGCTCGCTGTACTCGACCGCGCGAGTCACCGCCGTGAGCACGGCGCCCTGGTCGGCGTCGTCACCGCACCAGTACATCCACGGGTCGACGTAGTAGCTGTTGTTGCTGATGTCGGCGCCCGTGGCGGCGGCGTGCATGAAGCCGCAGATCGCCGCCTCGGCGAAGATGTAGCCGTCGTCGTTGACCACCTTCACCGCCGAGACGCGCGCACCCGGCGCGACGCCGACGATGCCGACGCCGTTGCGCTGCGCGGCGATGGTGCCGGCCACGTGGGTGCCGTGCGAGCTGGTGGTCGGCTGCCAGGACTCGTAGGAACCGTCGGCGACGCCGCTGAGGCAGCTGGCCGAGGCGCCCTGATCGACGGCGGCCTCGAGGTCGGGGTGGTCGCCGTCGATGCCGGAGTCGATCACGGCCACGAGTACTCGATCGGAGCCCTCGGTGACCGCGTGCGCCTCGGGCACGCCGATCGCGGCCATGTCCCACTGCTCGCCCTCGCGCGGATCGGGTACGACCTCCTCGACGGCCTCGAGCTGCGAGCCCTCGGCGACCTCGCTGCGCGACTGCATCCGCTGCAGGCCCTGCGCGGGCTCGCCCAGGTAGGTGGGGTCGGTCTCGGCGACCGGCACGGTGCGGGTCGCGCCCGCCGATTCGACGTGGCGATCGCGGCGCACGGACTCGGCGAAGTTGGCGTTGTCCGATTGCGCGATCACGACGCCGAGCTCGGGGTAGGCGGCGATGACCGTGCCGCTCGCGGCCTCGACCGCGCGCTCGACCTGCTTGGTCTGGCCGCGGTTCGCGCGCTCGGCGTTGACGGCGTAGTTCATGAGGTCACCGGCGACGTAGGGCGGGGTCGGCTGGTGGTGCCCGCCGCCGCGGCCCTCCTCGTCGGCGCTCGCCGCCGTGGCGGGGATGAGGCAGGCTGCGGCGAGACCTGCCGCGACGGCGATGCCGAGCGCGCCGCGCCTGTAGCGTCCGATGGTGGTGCGATGGAGCATGTGCTGTTCCTCCAGGGGTTCAGACGGACATGATGGCCGAGCGTATCCCCCGAACGGGGGTCGCCCTGGAAGCGCCGGTGAATCTGGCACTCGGTGGGGTCGAGTGCTAATCTTGAGTCAACACAACTCAAGTCTTTCGAGGAGGACATGATGGCCAATCTGCAGGGTGCTCCCTCGACGCAGGAGAAGCAGAAGACCGCCCTGGAGAAGTACGGCATCGACCTGACCGCGATCGCCCGCTCGGGCAAGCTCGACCCGGTCATCGGCCGCGACGCCGAGATCCGCCGCATCAGCCAGGTGCTGACCCGGCGCACCAAGAACAATCCCGTGCTCATCGGCGAGCCCGGCGTCGGCAAGACCGCCGTCGTCGAGGGTCTCGCCCAGCGCATCGTCGCGGGCGACGTCGCCGACTCGCTCAAGGACAAGCGCCTGGTGAGCCTCGACATGTCGGCTCTCGTCGCCGGTGCCAAGTACCGCGGCGACTTCGAGGAGCGGCTCAAGGACGTGCTCAAGGAGATCGACGAGAGCGACGGTCAGGTCATCACCTTCATCGACGAGCTGCACACGCTCATGGGTGCGGGCGGTGGCGAGGGCTCCGTCGCGGCCGCCAACATGCTCAAGCCGATGCTCGCCCGCGGCGAGCTGCGCCTCATCGGCGCCACGACGCTCGACGAATACCGCGAGTACATCGAGAAGGACGCCGCGCTCGAGCGCCGCTTCCAGCAGGTCTACGTCGGCGAGCCCAGCGTCGAGGACACCGTCGCGATCCTGCGCGGCCTCAAGGAGCGCTACGAGGCGCACCACAAGGTCGCGATCGCCGACACGGCGCTCGTGGCCGCCGCATCCCTCAGCCACCGCTTCATCACCGGCCGCCAGCTGCCCGACAAGGCGATCGACCTCATCGACGAGGCCGGCAGCCGGCTGCGCATGGAGATCGATTCGGCGCCGGTCGAGATCGATGTGCTGAAGCGCCAGGTCGACCGGCTGCTGCTCGAGGAGCTCGCGCTCAAGCGCGAGAAGGACGAGGCCTCGCAGGCCCGCCTCGAGAAGCTGCGCGAGGACCTGGCGGCGAAGCAGGCCGAGCTCGGCGTGCTGCAGCAGCGCTGGGAAGCGGAGCGCGCATCCCTCAACCGCGTCGGTGACCTCAAGGGCATCCTCGACGACCTGCGGATGCGCGCCGAGCGCGCGCAGCGCGAGGGCGACCTCGAGACGGCCTCGCGGCTGCTCTACGGCGAGATCCCCGTGGTCGAGCGCGAGCTCGTCGAGGCGGAGCGGGACGACACGCAACCGGGCGAGCGGATGGTGAACGAGCAGGTCACCGATGACGACATCGCCGCCGTCGTGGCCGCCTGGACGGGCATCCCCGTCGACCGGCTCACCCAGGGCGAGACGGAGAAGCTGCTGAACCTGGAGGGCGAGCTGGGCAAGCGGCTCATCGGCCAGAAGCGCGCCGTGCGCTCGGTCGCCGAGGCCGTGCGACGCTCGCGCGCGGGCATCGCCGACCCCGACCGACCCACCGGCTCGTTCCTCTTCCTCGGCCCCACCGGCGTCGGCAAGACCGAGCTGGCCAAGGCGCTCGCCGAGTTCCTGTTCGACGACGAGCGCGCCATGGTGCGCATCGACATGAGCGAGTACGGCGAGAAGCACTCGGTGGCGCGGCTCATCGGCGCGCCGCCCGGCTACGTCGGCTACGAGCAGGGCGGGCAGCTGACGGAGGCCGTGCGGCGGCGGCCGTACTCGGTGATCCTGCTCGACGAGGTCGAGAAGGCCCACCCCGAGGTCTTCGACACGCTGCTGCAGGTGCTCGACGACGGGCGGCTGACCGACGGTCAGGGCCGCACGGTCGATTTCCGCAACACGATCCTGGTGCTCACCTCGAACCTCGGCAGCCAGTTCCTCACCGAGCCCGGGCTCTCCGACGGCGAACGCGAGTCGTCGGTGCTCGCAGTCGTACGCGACTCCTTCAAGCCGGAGTTCCTCAACCGCCTCGACGACATCATCGTGTTCAGCGCACTGAGCATCGAGGACCTCGGCCAGATCGTCGAGCTCACCATCGACCGGCTGCGCCGGCGCCTGCAGGGCCGCCGCCTCGAGCTGGCGGTGACGCCGGATGCGCGCCGCTGGCTGGCCGAGCACGGCTACGACCCGGTCTACGGCGCCCGCCCGCTCCGGCGGCTCATGCAGCACCAGATCGACGACCGGCTCGCGAACGCGCTGCTGAGCGGCACGGTGCGCGACGGCGACACGGTGCGGGTGGACCTCGATCCGTCCGGCGACGGGCTGGCGGTGGCCTCCGCGGAGGTGTGATCGGCGGGGAGCGGATGCGGGGCCCCGGAGCTGCGGCTCGCATCCGCTCGCCGCGCTCGCCGCGCTGCGTCCCGCTGCGCCCTGCTTTGCCCTGAGCGCCCCTTGGCCCTGAGCCTCCCGCAGCCCACCTGCCATCCGCAGATCGGCGGGTTCCTGCCGCTTTCGGCTGGCGGGAGCGGCTGTTCCTCGCCGATCTGGAGTGCTGCGGACCCGCAGGGGTAGCGGGAGTGCGCATCCGCTCGCCGTTGACGCGGCACCCGTAGCGTCGCGCGGGCGTGTCACCCCTCGCTCTGCTCCTCGTCCTCGGCGCCGCCGTCGCCCACGCCGTCTGGAACGTGCTCGCGCACGGCGTCGGCGTCTCGGGCGTGCTGCACGTCGCGCACATGCTGGTGCTGCAGGGCGGCTACGCCCTCGCCGACCTGACCGTGTCGCTCGTCGCGCCGATGCGCGAGGTCGACGTGGTGCTCGTGAGCCTCTGGGGCGGGTTCGTGCCCGCCGAGGATCGACCCTGGGCGCGCCTGGTCGCCGCGGTCGTCGCTGCGGCCGGCCTGGTGCTCGTGGCGCTCGGCGGCTGAGCACGTCGTCGAGCCTACGGCGTCCGCTCGGCTGCCGACCGTGCCGTCGAGCCTACGGCGTCCGCTCGGCTGCCGACCGTGGCGTCGGCCCTTCGGAGTACGCGCACGACGGCGCGGTACCGGAGCGGATGCTGCGCTGTCATCCGCGTACTGCGGACCCGTTCGTCGGACCCGTTCGTCGGGTCCGCTCGCCGCTGGCGGTCAGTCGCGCTCGGCGAGCAGCGCGGCCATGTCGATCGGCTGGGTGAGCGTCTCGTCGAAGGAGGTCGGGGGCAGGGTGTTCTCGGGCACGGTGTCTCCAGGGTGAGGTTCGGGTTCGGAATGATTCTGCGACCGAGCGGATGCGCGCATCCCCCGCTCACACCGCGCGCCCATCCGCTTCCCCGCCCGGATCGAGCGTGGCGGCCTCGACTGTGCCCATGAGCGACAGCATCGGCAAGGGCGACCGGGTCTCGTGGGACACCCCGCAGGGGCGCACCCAGGGCAAGGTCGTGGACCGCAAGACGAAGGACTTCTCCATCGAGGGCAACGACTTCACCGCAAGCGAGGACGAGCCGATGCTCGTCGTCGAGTCGGAGAAGACGGGCGCGCAGGCGGCCCACAAGCCGAGCGCGCTGCGCAAGCTCAAGCGCTGAGCTACGCCTCGGCCTGCTCGTGGTGCAGGCGGGCGTAGAGCCCGCCGGCCGCGAGCAGCTGCCCGTGCGTGCCGCGCTCGACGATGCGGCCGCGCTCCACCACGAAGATGATGTCCGCGTGCTGCACCGTCGAGAGCCGGTGCGCGATGGCGACGGTGGTGCGGCCGTGCGCCGCGGCGTCGAGAGCGGCCTGCACCACGCGCTCGCTGACGCTGTCGAGGGCGCTGGTGGCCTCGTCGAGCACGAGGATGCGGGGGTCCTTCAGCAGCACCCGCGCGATGGCCACCCGTTGCTGCTCGCCGCCGGAGAGCCGGTATCCGCGCTCGCCCACGACGGTGTCGTAGCCCTCCGGGAAGCTCGCGATCGTGTCGTGGATGCTCGCCGCGCGCGCTGCGGCCCGGAGCTCCGCATCCGTCGCATCCGGCTTGGCGTAGCGCAGGTTGTCGGCGATGGACGCGTGGAACAGGTAGGTCTCCTGGCTGACGATGCCGATGGCGCCGACGAGGGAGTCCTGGCGCAGGTCGCGCACGTCCGCGCCGCCGATGACGACGCGGCCGCCGGTGGCGTCCCAGAAGCGCGGGATGAGCGAGGCGATCGTCGACTTGCCGGCGCCGGAGGGGCCGACGAACGCGGCGAACGTGCCGGGCTCGACCGTCAGATCGACGCCGTGCAGCACATCCGCCCCGGGGCCGGGGTAGCGGAAGGAGACCTGCTCGAAGCGCACCCCGAGCGGGCCGTCCTCGGGCAGGCTCACCGCATCCGCTCGCTGCTCGATGCCGGGCCGCAGGTCGAGGTACTCGAAGATGCGGGCGAAGAGCGCGCCGGAGGTCTGCAGGTCGAGGGCCACCCGCATGAGGCCGAGCAGGGGGAAGAGCAGCCGCGCCTGCACGGTGGTGAAGGCCACGATGGTGCCGGCGCTGATCTCGGCCACGTCGCCGGTGACGAGGTAGCCGGAGACCAGGTAGACGATCGCGGGGATCGCCGAGAGGAAGATCGTGACGATCGCGAAGAACCACTGACCGCTCATCGCCTGCTGCACCTGCAGCGCCACCTGCCGGTCATTGGCCTCGCTGTAGCGCGCCGTCTCGGCCTGCTGCCGGTTGAAGCTCTTCGCCAGCAGCACGCCCGAGACGCTCAGCGACTCCTGCGTGATGGCGGTCATCTCGGAGAGCGACTCCTGCGTGCGCGTCGCGATGCGCGCGCGCACCTGGCCGACGCGGCGCTGCGCGAGCGCGAGCAACGGCATGACGACGACCGCGATGAGCGTGAGCTGCCAGCTGAGCAGCAGCATCGCCACGAGCGACGCGACCACCGTGACGGCGTTGCCGATGACGCTCGAGACCGTGTTGGTGAGCACGCTCGCGACGCCGCCCACGTCGTTCTGCAGCCGCGACTGGATCACGCCCGTCTTCGTGCGCGTGAAGAAGCCGAGCTCGAGCGACTGCAGGTGCCGGAACAGGCTGACCCGCAGTCCGCCCATCACCCGGTTGCCGACCCGCGCGGTCAGGGCGGTCTGGGCCACGCTCAGCAGGCCGGTGAGCACGAAGATGGCGATCATGAGCAGCACGAGCTCGAGCAGGAGGTCGAGCACCGGGCCGCCGGACGCGGGGAACAGCGCCTCGTCGAACACCGTCTCGGTGAGCAGCGGCGGCACGACGGCGAGGCCGGCACCCGCGAGCACGAGGGCGATGATGCCGGAGAGCGCCAGCCGGTGCGGGCGGAAGAGGCCGGCGATGCGCCGGCCCAGGTCGGGGATCCGCGGCGCCTCGGCATTCCGGGCGCGCTGCGCATCGGCGTCGGCGCTGCCGATCCGTCCCTTCGGCCCGCCGCCGCCCATCATGCTCACCCGCTGATCCTGCCACCGAGCGGATGCGCGCCCGCGCGATTCCGCTCAGAGCGCGCTGGGCGCGCTGAGCGCATCCGCTGGTCGCGGTGGGCGCATCCGCTGGTCACGGTGCGGGTGCACGCCGCTGCGCGCCTGCAGGCGTCGCCCCGGCCGGCCTCGGCTGCCCTGTCCGCGGCCTGCGCCGCCCTGCCCACTGTGCGCCGCCCACGGCTTCTCACCGGGCCGGCACCCCGTCCCGAATGACGGGGATCTGGGCGGGGTCGGGCGCCCAGCAAGCGGATCGAGCCTCCCCATGCCCGACCTCCGTCATGTGGGACAGAGCGGGCGGGGAGCAGGAGGACGAGAGGGGCGCGGGAAGACGAGTGGGGAGCAGGAGGAGCGGAGGGGCGCGGAAGGAGAGGAGGGGCGCGGGAGGAGCGGAGGGGCGCGGGAGGAGCGGAGAGGCGCGGGAGGACGGGAGGCGGCTCAGGGCGCCGTCATCGCATGCCCGCCGCGCGGTGCTACGCCGCGCCGCCGACCGCCCGGTGCAGCGACGGCAGCTGCTTGAGCAGCAGCGGGAAGCCCGTCGAACCCTCGTCGAAGACGATGCCCTGCACCCCCGAGCGTAGGTACTGCTCGTACCCCTCGACGACCGCGATCGGCGGCACGCCGACGACCTCGGTGCCCTCCTCGAGCGCGCCGCGGCGCTCGGCGGCGGCGTGCGCTCGGGCCGCGGAGGTGAAGGCCAGCATCATCGGCCGGTGCTCGTCGTCGATCACGGCGAGCGGCTGGCGCGTGCCGTCCTCGAGCGTGCGGGCGATGAACACCCAGCGCGGCAGCGCGAAGACCGCGCGCCAGAGCTCGGCGGGCGCGTCGTCGCCCATCCGGGCGGTGCGGGCGGATTCGGCGCGCAGGTCGATCGCGGCGCTCGCCGCGTACGCGTGGCGGTCGTCCGCATCCGGGGCCAGGGGCGCGGTGCGCTCGTCGAACATCCGCTCAGCCCTCCGTGCCCGTGGCCTGCAGGCGCTCGCGCACCTGTCGCCGCAGCACCTTGCCGATGAGGCTGCGGGGCAGCTCGTCGACGAACTCGATGCGCCGGGGCGCCTTGTACGCGGCCATCTCGGCCCTGGCGAACGCGCGCAGGGCCTCGGGGTCCACATCCGCTCCGTCCTCGACGACGACGGCGGCGACGACCTGCTCGCCCGAGCGGTCGTCGGGCAGCCCCACGATCGCGACGTCGGCGACGCCGGGGAAGCGGCGCAGCACGTCCTCGACCTCGCTCGGGGCCACGTTGAAGCCGCCGGTGATGATGAGCTCCTTGATGCGGTCGACGATGCGGATGAAGCCCTCGTCGTCGAGCGTCGCGATGTCGCCGGTGCGGAACCAACCGTCGGCGAACACGGCGGCGGACTCGTCGGGCTTGCGCCAGTAGCCGCCGAACACCTGCGGACCGCGCACCACGAGCTCGCCCTCGTCGCCGAGCGAGCGCACGACGGTCGGGTCTTCGGGGTCGACGATGCGCACCTCGGTGCCGGGCAGCGGCAGGCCGATGGTGCCGGCCTTGCGGTTGTCCGCGACCGGGTTCGCGCTGATCACCGGGCTGGTCTCGCTGAGGCCGTAGCCCTCGACGAGGAACCCCTTCGTCTCCGCCTCCCACGGGTCGACGATCGCCGAGTAGAGCGGCATGGCGCCCGAGATGGCGATCTCGATGCCCTCGAGCGAGACGCCCTTGGCCTGCGCGGCCTTCGTGAGCCGGTCGTAGATCGGCGGCACGGCGGGGAAGAAGGTCGGCGGGTGCTTCTTGACGACCGGCAGCACCAGGTCGGGGTCGAAGCGGGGGAAGAGCACGAGCCGCGCGCCCATGCTCATCGCGAAGGTGAGGCAGAGCGTGAGCCCGTAGGCGTGGAAGAGCGGCAGCACGGCGTAGACGGTGCAGTCGCCGCGGGTGATCGTGGGCACCCATGCGCGCGACTGGGCGGCGTTGGCGACGAGGTTGCGGTGGGTGAGCACCGCGCCCTTCGGCGAGCCCGTGGTGCCGGAGGTGTACTGGATCAGCGCGATGTCCTCGTGCGCCGGGCCCTCGTGCTGCCGGTCGAGGCGGCCGTGCGCCAGCAGGTCCTTCCAGGCGAGCGCACCCTTGGCCGGCGTGGTGAGCGCGGCCTTGCTCTCGCGCGCCTTCTTCACCGGCAGGTTCAGCAGGATGCGGGTCTTCAGCCCCATCGCGCTCGGCAGGTCGACGGCCACGATGGTGTCGGGGCGCACGTCCATCGGGAAGTCCTGCAGGGTCGCGACCGTCTTGTCCCAGGCGATCACGGTCTTCGCGCCGTGGTCCTCGAACTGGTGGCGCAGCTCGCGCGGCGTGTAGAGCGGGTTGTGCTCGACGACGATCGCGCCGAGGCGCAGCGCCGCGTAGAAGGCGACGACGTGCTGCGGGCAGTTCGGCAGCACGATCGCGACGGTGTCGCCCTTGCGCACGCCCTGGCGGCGCAGGCCCTCGGCGGCGCGCTCGATGAGCTCGCCCAGCTCGGCGTAGCTCGTCTCGGCGGCGAAGAACTCGAGGGCCGTGGCCTGCGGGTAGTCGCGCACCGACGCGGCGATGAGGTCGACGAGCGTGCCGGTCTGCTCGGGCAGGTCCTCCGGCACTCCGTCGGCGTAGCTGGCGATCCAAGGGCGTTCGTCGCGGATGGTCACGACCGACAGCCTACTGAGCGGATGCGGCTCCGACAGTTGTCGGATTCCTCCAACGCTCCGTGGCCGCACGGCGCGCAGCTCGCGGGACGCGCATCCGCTTGCGGGTTCGAGCGCCTCGTCTGCGCGGATGCAGCACCGATGCGACACGGGCGTACGGGGCCCGGTGCTGCGTGGTCGCATCCGTACGGCGTCGCTGCTTGGCCGCGCGGCCGGGGCGTTGCTTCGGCGAGCGGATGGGCGGCGCTGCGGCAGGTGCGCCGACAACCCGGAGGGTCACGCGCCGGATCGGGTAAGTCGCATGCATGCGTCAAAGTCGTACGGGGGCCGGTACTGCGTTGTCGCCCGCGTGCTGCCATGTGCCATGACTGCCCAGTCCGGCCGCAAGCCCGTCCGCCCGCGGGGTGCGACGCGCGATGCAGACGGCCGGGCGGATGCGGGACCGCCCAGGCCGCGCCCGGACCGCATCCGGCGGGCGCGCATCCGCTCGGGCGTAGGGTCGCAGGATGCGTGCAACGGTGATCCACGGTGAAGGCGACGTCCGGCTCGAGGAGGTGGCCGATCCGGTGCTGCACAGCGGTCGCGATGCGATCGTGCGGGTCGTGGCGGCCTGCGTCTGCGGCTCGGACCTCTGGCCCTACCGCGGTGTGGGCAACGCGCCCGAGCCGAAGCGCATCGGGCACGAGTTCGTCGGCGTCGTCGAGGCGGTCGGCGACGACGTGTCGGAGGTCGCCGTCGGCGATTTCGTGATCGCCCCCTTCTACGACTGCGACATGACCTGCGCCAACTGCGTCAACGGCGTGAGCACGAGCTGCCTCGACGGTGGCTGGTGGGGCGCCGACGACCGCGAGGGGCACCTCGCCGACGGCGGCCAGGGCGAGCGGGTGCGCGTGCCGCACGCCGACGGCACCCTCGCCGTCGTGCCCGGCCCCGTCGACCCTGCGCTCGTGCCGCACCTGCTGACCCTGAGCGACGTCATGGGCACCGGCCACCACGCCGCCGTCTCGGCGGGCGTGCGCGAGGGCTCCACGGTCGTGGTCGTCGGCGACGGCGCGGTCGGCCTGTGCGGCGTGCTCGCATCCGCTCGTCTCGGCGCCGCCCGCATCGTCATCATGAGCCGCAACCCGGCCCGCCAGGCGCTCGCCCGCGAGTTCGGCGCCACCGACGTCGTGGAGCTGCGCGGCGACGAGGGCATCGCCGCGGTCAAGGAGCTGTTCGACGGGATCGGACCGGATGCGGTGCTCGAGTGCGTCGGCACCAGGGAGTCGATGGAGCAGGCGATCCGCTCGGCCCGTCCCGGGGGCCAGGTGGGCTACGTCGGCGTGCCCAAGGGCGGCGCCGAGCTGCCCATCGGCGAGCTGTTCGGGCGCAACGTGAACGTGGCCGGCGGCGTCGCCCCCGTGCGCAACTACATCGCGGAGCTGCTGCCCGAGGTGCTCGACGGCTCGCTGCAGCCGGGCCGGGTCTTCGACCTGGAACTGCCGCTCGACGAGGTGGCCGAGGCGTACCTCGCCATGCACGAGCGCCGCGCGATCAAGTCGCTGCTGCGCGTCTCGGAGGTCTGAGGCCGCTCAGCGCGCGCCGCGCGCCGGCGTCGCCGAGCGCAGCACCAGGGCGACGCACGCCAGAGCCGCGCCGACGAGCAGCAGGTCGGCGGCGATGATCGGCAGCTGCTCGGCGAGGCCGCCGCCGAGCGACTGCGCCGCGACGAAGGCGAGCGCCGCGCCGAGGAGGCCGACGGCGCCGAGCGTGCCGAGCACGCGCTCCCAGCCCCGGCCGACCCGGCGTGCGGGCGGACGCTCCACGAAGAGCGCGCCGACCGCGGCCACGGCGGTGACGAGCAGCAGCGAGGCCACGATGTCGCTGGGCCGGTGCCACCCGGCGTGCAGCAGCAGCCAGGCCACGACGCCGAGCAGCGCGGCGGATGCGGCACCCAGCAGGCCGCGCAGGCGCGGTGGCGCGGCGATCACCAGACCTGCCGCCACCGAGGCGAAGGCGATCATGTGGCCGCTCGGCAGCGTGTTGGCCGCCGGGGAGTCGAGCCCCGGGCGCACGAGCACCTCGTACTTGAGCGCCTGACCGAGCACGTTCGCGAGCACCACGATGGCGGCGCCGGCGATGCCGGCGCGGGGGCGCCTCGAGAGGAGTCCGAGCAGCAGCACGCCGACGCAGGCGATGGCCAGCGCCGGCACGGAGACGAGGGCGAGCAGCGCCGGGCGCGCGTACTCCGAGACCTCGAGGGCCTGCTGGTCGATCTGCTGACCGCGCTCGGTGAGCACGGCGGTGGCGTACACGGCGATGAAGCCCGCGGTCGCCGCGATGGCGATGGCGAGGCGTACGCCGAACGCGGCCGGGCGCGCGTCATGGAACATGCGCATCCTCCTGCGTCGCGAGTCGGGTCGTCGTCCGCTGAACGCGGATCGGGAGCACGACGGTACCGCGGCGCGGCTGGTGAAGCGGTGCGAAGCGCCGGGGAGTTCAGCCGAGCGCGCCCACGACGAGCCTCGCGGCCTCGGCGATGAGCTCGTCGTCGTGGTCGGCGTCGGGCTCCCCGCGCTGCGAGAGCACCGCGAGCACGAGCGGCGGCTCGCCCTCCGCCGGCCAGGCGACGGCGATGTCGTTGCGCGTCCCGTACGCGGCCGATCCCGTCTTGTCGCCGACCGTCCATCCGTCCGGCAGCCCGGCGCGGATGAGGTCGTCGCCGGTCGTGTTGCCGACGAGCAGCTCGACGAGCGTCTCCCGGTCGTCCTCGTCGAGCGCATCGTCCACGGCGACGGCGCGCAGGCTCGTCGCGAGCGCGCGCGGCGTGCTCGTGTCGCGGTCGTCGCCGGGGGCGACGTCGTTGAGCTCGGTCTCGCGGCGGTCGGGCAGCGTGGTCTCGTCGCCGATGCCGCGCAGCCACTGCTCGAAGCCCTCCGGGCCGCCGAGGCGGTCGAGCAGCACGTTGCCGGCGGCGTTGTCGCTGTAGCGCACGGCCGCGTCCGCGATTTCGGCCAGGGTCATCGTGCCGCCGACGTGCTCCTGCGTGATCGGCGAGTACTCCACGAGGCTGCCGGGCTCGATGGGCACCTCGGCCGCGTACTCCTCCGGGGTCGTCGCCGCGAGCACGGCGGCCGCGCTGAGCGCCTTGTGGGTGGAGGCGTAGCCGAAGCGCTCGTCGGCGGCGTACTCGATCACGTCGCCCGTGCCCGTGTCGATCGCGTAGACGCCGAGCGTGGCGTCGAAGCGCTGCTCGAGGGCCGCGAAAGCGGCGTCGAGGGCGGGCCGGTCCGGGGTCTCCGGCGAGGCCGACGGGGGCGTGGAGGCGGAGGGGAAGCGGATGCGCCGGGCTCGGCCGGCGCGCTGCAGGCGGTCAGGAGCAGGACGGCCGCGGCGGCGCCGATCAGCGCGAGGTTTCGCATGACCCCAGCCTGGTGCCTGGGCGCTGGGAGCGCACCGCGCATGCGCGGCTCAATCCCCGCCTCCGCCGCCTCCGCCGTCGGAGCCGCCGCCGACGTCGCCGTCCGAGCCGTGCGTCGGAGCGGGATCGGGGCGACCGCCCCCATCCGCCGGTCCGCTGCCGTCGCCGCTGGTGCCCGCGAGGGGCGCGCCGCCGTCGGAGGCGCCGCGCCGAGCATCCTTCTTCGGCCTCGGAACCTGGAAGGCGAGGATGAGGAAGGTGATGCCGACGGGTAGGAAGGCGATGCCCACGGTGTTGCCGGTGCCGAAGTACACGAGCGCGATCACGGCGAAGGCGATGCCGATGGCGAAGTAGGCGGGGTTCGCAGGTTTCCTCATGGGGTCACGCTAGCGAGCGGCCGGCTCCGCTCAGCGCGAGAGCAGCCGCAGCACGTACTCGAACAGCCGTTCGCCGTCGATCCGCTCGATCGCCGTCGCGTTGCCGCCCCTCGGCGCGTGCCAGTCGAACACCGTCGCGCCGCGCGTGTGCGTGCCGGCCAGCTCGACCGCCACGTCGTAGCGGCGCTCGACCTCGGCGAGTGCGGGGTCGAGCGCCAGCAGCACGGCGAGGGTGTCGCAGTGCACCGAGCCGCCGACGCCCATCGCGACGTCGAAGTCGAAGCTGGCCTGATTGGCCCGCACGAAGAAGTCCCCGAGCGGCGTGCCGAGCCGGCGGATGCGTTCGATGCGGCCCGCATCGAACACGGCGTGCTGCAGTGAGAGCGGATCCCAGGTGACGAAGCGGATGGACGGGAACCCCGCGTCGAGCACGATCTGCGCCGCCTCGGGGTCGACGTGGATGTTGTACTCGGCCGCCGGCGTGACGTTGCCGCGCCCGTTGAGCGAGCCGCCCATGACGACGAGCTCGCGCACCCGGGAGGCGAACGCCGGGTCGCGCCGCACCGCGAGGGCGAGGTTGGTGAGCGGTCCGATCGCGACGACGGTCAGCTCGCCGGCGTGCTGCTCGGCGAGCCGCACCAGGGCGTCCTGCGCCGGCTCGGCGTCGGGGCGGTCGTCGCCGGTGCGGCGCAGACCGCCGGCCCCGTCGCCGTGCACCTCCTCCGCGCTGATCCACGGCTGCACGAGCGGCTGCCGGGCGCCCCGGTGCACGGGCACCTGCCCCGCCCGGCCGGCGAGCTCGAGGGTGAGGAAGGCGTTCTCGACCTGCTGGTCGAAGCCGACGTTGCCGGCGACCATCGTGATCGCGCGCAGGTCGGCACGGGGGTCGAGCAGCCCGACGAGCAGGGCGAAGCAGTCGTCGGCGGCGGTGTCGGTGTCGATGACCAGGGGCAGGCCCGGGCCGTCGGGGTGACCGCTCATCGCGCGGCACCGAACACGGCCGCCACCTCGTCCCACCACGTCGCCGTATCGGCGCGGTGCGCGGGCTCGCGTGCGGTCGCCGCGGCCGCGATCGCGGTGCGGTCCCCGTGCAGCGTCTCGACCCGAGCCGTCCCCGTCGCGTCGAGCTCGTCCACCGGCAGCGGCGGATGCGCGCCCCAGTGCCCGAGCGCACCGGTCAGCTTGATGCGGGTGTACTCGTCGACCTCGATGGCCAGCACGGGCACGCCGGCTGGCGCGGCGAAGACGGCCGGGTGGTAGCGGCTCGTCACGAGCAGCGCCGCGCCGCGAGCGAGCGCGGCGGCCTCGACGGAGGAGCCCGTGGGCACGACCTCGCTCGGTGCGGTCATCCGCTCGCGCAGGCGCTCGTGCAGCGCCGCATCGCCGCGGGTCGGCGCCGGGTCGTCGAGCGGGCCGAAGTGCGCGAGGAAGCGCACCGGCCCGCCCACGACGTCGGCCGCGTGGTCGACGACCCGCGCGATCGCCGCCTCGACGACCTCCGCGGGCCGGTGGTCGAACCATCCGGAGAGGCTCACGAGCACGCCGCCGTCGGTGCGCGCATCCGTGAGGAAGGAGGCGTCGTCGACGAGCATCCGCACGTCGTCGCGCCAGCTGCGCGCCAGCGCCAGCGAGTCGGGCTCGCGCACCGAGGCGAGCGCGGCCGAGCGGACCATGCCGGCGACGAGCGCCGCATCCGCTTCGATCAGGTCCGGCCCGAAGGTCTGACCGCTGACGACGACCGGCACGCCGAGCGCCCCGGCCATGGCGGCCAGCGTCGAGCGCTCGAAGACGTGCACGTGCCAGCGCGAGGCGAGGTTGCCGCCGCCGGCGTTCAGGAGCCCGCTCGCACCGCGCAGGGCCTCGAGCGCCGGCAGGGCCACGTCGTCTTCGGGGAGCGGATGCGCGCCGCGCGCCGCTGCGATCAGCTGCGCCGCGCGGGCCTCGGAGGCCGCGCGGTCGAGCCCGCCGAAGCCGAGCCGGGGCACGCAGCGGATGCCGTAGCGCTCGGCGGACTCCTCGGGCACCGAGGAGACGCCGACCGCCTCGACGCCCCGCGCGCGGAGCTCGTCGACCGCCGCCTCGAACATCGCCTCGTCGCCGATGTGCATCATGCCGTCGATCACGCCGACGTCTCCGATGACCAGTACGTGCATGTTCGGTGCCTTTCCGATGACGAGATGCTGCGGGCCGGCTTCAAGGCTATGGCGCGTCCGCTCGCTCCGAATACGCTGGCGTGCCACCGCGGAACGCGGCGGTCCGGGAACCGAGAGGGTCACATGGGAATCCAGACCGCGCTGGACGCCGTGCGCGATGCGCCGCGCATCATCGACGCGCTGCACCTCGCCGACGAGCTGGCCTTCGAGGCCGCCCGGGAGCCGGGGCCCCGCACCATCCGCATCCTCACCGCCGCGATCGCCGGCGACGACCAGGTGACCGCCATCGCGGCCGTGCACGCCCTCGCCGGCAGCTTCGACGAGCAGGCCGCCGCCACCCTCACCGCGGCGCTGTCGGACGGGCGCCCGTTCATCCGCGAGCACGCCGCCTGGGCGCTCGGTCGCAACCTGCCCCGCTACGAGGCGGTGGGCCGGCTGATCGGCATGGCCGCAGCCGGCGGCTTCAGCGGCATGCTCGCCCAGACGACCCTCGAGCAGTGGTCCACGGCCCTCGGCGAGACCCTCGCCGTGGCGCTCGAGGCCGCCCTGCTCGGCACCCGCGAGCCCGAGCAGCGCGCCCGGCTCGTCGAGACGCTCGGCCTGGTGCGGCACCGCATCGCCACGCGTCCGCTGCTCGGCATCGCAGCGGATGCGGACGAGGCGCCCGTCGTGCGCGTCGCCGCGGTCGCCGCCCTCGGTCAGCGACCGGGCGTCGCGGCGGCCGTGCTCGAGACGCTCGCCGCGGAGCCCGAGGCGGTCGGCGACGCCGCCCGCCTGGCGCTCGTGGACCTGCAGCCGGCGCCCGCGCATCCGACCTCCGGCGACGGCCTCACGGTGGCGCAGCTGTTCCTGCACGCCGACATCGACCCCGCGCTCACCGCCGCGGGCGCGGGCGACAACGGCGGCATCGCCACGCTGCTCGTCCGCCTCGGCGACGCGCTCGTGGCCGACGCGACGGCCGACGTGCGGCGGGTCGTCACCATCTCGCGCGGCTCCGTCGACCAGGCCCTCGAGGACCTCGCCGCGGTGCCGACGGAGCGCGGCCACGGTTACGGGCACGCCCCGCTCGCGGCCACCCCGGTGCCCTCGGCCGCCGCCTGGCCGCTGCGGGTGAACGCGCGCCGCGGCATCCGCCGGGTGCTGCGCGCCGCAGGCCGCATCGACCTGCTGCACCTGCGCATGGCCGACGTCGGCAGCCTCGCCGCCGCCGACGTCGCGCGCGAGCTCGGCATCCCCGTGGTGTTCACGGTCGCCCCGGACCCGCACTCGGTGATCGAGTCGCTCGACCGCTCCGGCGCGCTCACCCGCGAGACCTTCGGCGAGGTCGACCTGCGCGAGCACTACTGGTTCCGCGCCGATCTCGTGCAGCGCCTGGCCGCCAACGCCGCGCATACCGTGCTCTTCCCGCGCCCCGCGCTCGCCGAGGACATGCGCTCGCTCGTCGGCATCGACATCGGCGCGCATCCGGAGCGGCACACGATCGTGGCGGAGGGCGTCGATCTCGCCCTCATCGAGCGCTCGGTCGCCGAGGCGCTGGACGGTGCGGAGGCCCACCCCGCCTTCGGCGAACTGCGCGAGCTGCTCGAGACGCTGCCCGCCGAGCGCCGCGGCCTGCCGCTGATCGCCACCCTCGGCCGCGTGCACCGCGTCAAGGGCACCGCCACGCTCGTGCGCGCCTGGGCCGAGGGCCCGCTGCGCGAGCGCGCCAACCTGCTCGTCATCGGCGGCGACCTCGAGCACCCCTCCCTCGACGAGCGCGAGCAGCTCGACGCCATCGACGCCCTCGTCGACGCGGACGGACGAGCGGATGCGGGCCTGCTGCTCGCCGGTCACCGCGGCAACGACGTCGCCGCCCGCTGGCTCGCCGCCGTGCGCACGGGCGTGCCCGGCCTCGCGGCCCCGAACGGCCTCTACGTCTGCGCGAGCCTCAAGGAGGAGTTCGGCCTGGCGCTCCTCGAGGCGATGGCGGCGGGCCTCGTCGTCGTCGGACCGGACGGCGGCGGACCCGCCACCTACGTGGAGCACGGCGACACCGGCCTGCTCGCCGCGACCTGGGACGTCTCGGCGCTCGCCGAGGCCATGGAGGGCGGCCTGGCACTCGCCGCCGAGGGCGACCCCGACCGTGCCCGCCGGGCGCGCGCCATGGTCGCCGACCACTTCACGATCCAGGCGATGGCCGCGGCCCTCGGTCCCGTCTACGCGGGCGTCGCCCGCGACGAGGCGCGGCTCGTCGCGTTCACCGGCCCGATCCCCCTCGCGGGGGCGGCGCGGTGAGCCTGCTCGTCATCAGCCCCGACTACGCCTCGCACCTGCTGCCCCTCGCCACGCTCGCGACGGCCTGGCGCGACGCCGGCGAGGACGTCGTCGTGGCCACCGGTCCAGCCACCGACCCGATCGTGCGATCGTTCGGTCTGCGCCGCGTCGACCTGCCGCTCGGGCGCGGCTCCAACGGCGGGGTGATGCGCACCGCCGAGCAGCAGGCCGAGGAGGCCGCCTCGCTCGAGGGCTTCTTCGCCGCCACCCGCGAGGGCATGGTGCCGACGCTGCGCTACCAGGCGCGCGAGCGCCTCACCGACCTCATGTGGGACCCGGTCGGCAGGGCGCGGGCGACGCTCGAGATCGTCGACCGCATCCGTCCTGACGCGATCCTCGTCGACCACCTCGCGTTCAGCGCGCGGCTGGCGCTGCACACCGCCGACGTGCCGTACGCGGACGTCGTGCTGGGGCATCCGAGCGCCCTGCCGGTCGCAGGCGAGGTCTACGGCTCCCCCGCGGCCTGGCCGTCGGCGGTGCGAGCGGATGCGGCGCAGCTCGCCGAGCTGCGCACGCTCTGCGAGCGGGTCTCCCGCAACTTCACCGAGCAGTGGAACGCGGCGGCGCGCGAACTGGACGCCTCCGCTGCCCCGGTCGAGGACGCCTTCGCCGCGCACGGCGGCACGGTGCTCTACAACTACCCGGCGGCGCTCGCCGAGGGCGACGGCCGCGTGCTGCCGCCGAGCGCCTTCCTGGGCTCGACCCGGCGTGACGAGCCCGCCGACGCCGAGGTCGAGGCCTGGATCGGGCAGGGCGACCCGTACGTGTACGTGAGCTTCGGCAGCTTCCTCTCGGTGCGCGACGATGTGCTCGCCCGCGTCGCCGAGGCGCTGCGCTCGCTCGGCGTGCGCGCTGCGATCGCGACCGGCTCGACCGAGGCCGCCGCGCTCGGCCCCGTGCCCGACGGCTGGCTCGTGCGGTCCTTCCTGCCCCAGGTGCGCTTGCTGCGCGACGCGTCCGCCGCCGTCACCCACGGTGGGAACAACTCGGTTACCGAGTCCATCGGCTCCGGCGTGCCCCTCGTGGTGCTGCCGTTCTCGACCGACCAGTTCGCCGGAGCCGCCGCCATCGAGCGGGTCGGCTTCGGCGCATCCCTCGACCCGAACACGGCCGGCGCCGCCGAGCTGGCGCGGGCGATCGCCGCGGTGCTCGACCTGCCCGCCGAACGCCGTGCCGCGCTGGCCGCGGTGGCGCGGGAGCAGCGGATGCGGCCCGGCCCGGTCGTCGCCTTCGAGGCGCTGACGGGCTGAGCTGCTGCTCCCGCGCCCGGCGCGGAGCGCCGCGTCAAGTGTCCGTCGATCCCCGTCCCGACGTGTAGCCCTCCCGGCGCCGTCGCCCGAAGACCGGCTCCACGGCGGCGAGCTCCTCGTCGGTGGCGATGCGGAACGATCCTGCCGCCGCGGTCTGCACGGCCTGACGCCCCTGCCCGCGCGTCGCTCGCAGGCTCGCGACGATCGACACCGCGATGATCGTGGCCACGACCGCGAGGCTCACGGTGGTGGGGATCTTCACGACGTCCAGGAGCAGCATCTTGACACCCACCCAGATGAGGACGAAGGACAGCCCCACCTTCAGGTAGACGAACCGGTGGATGAGGTCGGCGAGCAGGAAGTACATCGCCCGCAGGCCGAGGATCGCGAACGCGTTCGCGGTGAACACGAGGAACGGCTCGCTCGTGACGGCGAAGATCGCGGGGATCGAGTCGACGGCGAAGACGATGTCGGTGAGCTCCACGAGCACCAGCACCGCGAGCAGCGGGGTGGCGACGACGACCCCGGCCTTGCGGACGAGGAACCGCTGCCCGTGGTAGGTGTCGGTCATCGGCACGAACCGGCGGAATACCTTGAGCACGCGTGAACGCTCGGGATGGATGTGGTCGTTGCGCGAGCGGAACATGCGCCACCCCGTGTAGATGAGGAAGGCGGCGAAGACGTACAGGATCCACGCGAAGTTCTCGATCAGCGCCGCGCCCGCGGCGATGAAGATGCCGCGGAAGACCAGGGCGCCCAGCACCCCGAGGAACAGCACGCGGTGCTGGTACTCGCGGGGGACCGAGAACGCGGCGAAGATGATCGCCCAGACGAACACGTTGTCGACGGCCAGCGACTTCTCGATGAGGTATCCGGCGAAGTACTGCTGCCCGAACTCGGCACCCCACCACGACCACACGAGCACGCCGAATGCGACGCCGAAGGCCACCCAGACGATCGACCACACTGCGGCCTCGCGGACGCCGATCACGTGCGCTCGACGATGCGCGACCAGATCGGCCATCAGCATCACCAGGATCACACCCAGGACAGCGAACCAAGCCCATAACGGCACGGACATGACACAGACCTCCACGATCTCTCGTGAAGGTCTCATCGGCCGTCGGGCCCTGCGTACCGGACCCCGGACGGGATCGTACTGACGGATGCGCAGCGAGGACTACTCCCCTTCGGGGATCATTAAACGAGCAGCCCGCCGGCGAGATCAAGGACCATCGACTGGGCATCAGCCGTGACATCGAGCACGTGCGCGAGCATCGAGTGCCGGCGACGGCATCGGGGTCGACCCCGGATCCGTTCGGGGTGCGGCGATACCGCAGGATGAGCTCCGCTCCCCCGGCGGACGACGCGGCCGACCCCCGCCGCGCAATAGCTTCGCCGCATGAACGAACCCACCGCCCCCATCCGCTCATCCTCGATCACCCGGATCGCCCTCGCGGTCGGCGCCGTCGCCCTCCTCGGCGCGAGCCTCACCGGATGCACGATCGTCGACGAGGTGCTGCACGGCGAGCGCCCTGCGAGCTACGACAGCGCCTCCGAGGTGCCCGACGAGCTCGGCCTCGACTGGGCTCCCTCCGACGCCACCGACATCGACGTGATCGAGTCGACGCGCGCCGACGACACCGCCACCGTGCTGCTCACCAGCCCGAGCGAGCTGCCCGACGACTGCGTGCTCGTGCCGCGCACGTCGGGTCCCACGATGACCCTCAGCGACGACGAGCGCGAGCTGCCCGAGACGTACAAGGCCACCGAGGTGCAGCTCTGCGGCGACTGGGCGGTGCTGCCGACCGCCGACGGCTGGTACGGCTGGACGCCGGTGACCGAGAAGGCGTCGGACGCGGTGGTCGAGCAGTAGGGGCGGTGCGACGCGCGCCGTGCTCTGGGCGATCCCGATCGGCGCGTTCGCCGGGTGGATGCTCGCCGGGTGGGCGCTCTGCCTGCTGGCCGGCTTCATCGGCGGCGTCGAGGTGCCCATCGTCCCCGTGGCCGCTGCGGCTGTCGCCGCCGTGCTGGTCGCCGCACTCGGAGCGAGCATCGATCGGGCCATCGTCCAAGAGGCGAGCGCTCCGGCGGGCCGCTCGTGAGCATCCGCGTCGACGAGGTCATCCACGCGCCCAACCGCCTCGCCATCTGCGCCCTCCTCTCCAGCGCGGGGGCCGTCGAGTTCGGGGTCATCCGGGACGAGCTCGGCGTCGCGGACTCCGTCGCCAGCAAGCACCTCAAGGTGCTCGTCGACGTCGGGTACGTCAGCACCGAGACCCGCCCGGACGCCACCAGCAAGCGCCCGCGCAACTGGGCCTCCCTCACTGCGACCGGTCGCGACGCCTTCGGCGCCTACGCCGAGCACCTGCAGCGCATCATCGACGCGGCTGGCTCCGCCTGACGGCTCCGACGTCATCGCCTCGTCATGGTGTACGGGCGCGGCGCTGCAGCGTCCACGACAGGACTGGCCGCACCTCGGCCTCGCCGTCGTCGTGATCGCTCTCGGGCTCGTCCTCGGGCGGCGACGGCCGCCCGACCGTTCGCTCGGATCAGCGCGCGCCGACCAGCCGGCCCATCGCAGTGCGGTCGCCGGACGCGGCGCGGTAGCGCTCCATCCGCTCGGCGTTCGCGTCGTAGTGGGCGCCGGCGCGCTGCTCGGCGACATGGTGCAGCGCGTAGACGCGGCCGGGGTGCCGCACCGGGGCTTCGCCGAGCAGCGTCTCGTGGGCGAGGTACCAGGCGGCGTCCTCGAAGCCCCAGCCGCGGAAGCCCTCGTCCTGGCCGCCGTGCGACGCCCAGGTCTCGGGGGTCGCCACGTAGACGCCCGAGCACGCACCGCGCACGAGCTCGAAGTCGCAGTCGGCGAGCGGGGTGCCGGCCGCGAACTGCGCCGAACCGGATGCGCCCAGCCAGTGGTACGCGTCGTACGGCAGGTGCACGCGGCCGCTGGTGCGGGCCGCGGCGATGGCCGCGCGGAGCGGCTCGGGCTCCGGCAGCGTGTCGGCGTCGCCGATCACGACGACGGAGCCCGGCTCCGCCTCGCGCATCGCCCGGTTGCGGCAGGCGGCGAGCACGAACGGCTGGTCGTCGGTGTCGATCGTGCGCACGGCGAGCTCGGGCAGCTGCTCGGCGTACCAGGCGGTCACCCGCTCGAAGGCGGGGATGCGCGACGGCGCGGGCCGCCAGGGCAGTACGACGGTGGCCTCGGGCATGGGGTCAGCGTACCGGCGCGGTCACGCCGACCAGGGGTAGCGGTCGACGCCGCCCTTGCGGGGCTTCGGCCTGCTGTCCGCATTGGGCGCGAACCCGGTCGCGGGCGGGTCGCGCAGCAGCTGCGCCGCATCCGCCGCGTCGAGGAAGCCCTGCCGGTCGAGGTGCGCGAAGCGGCCCTTCGGGTCCCACGGGTCCTGCTTCGGCGGCGGCAGCTCGATCGGCGCCCGCTCGACGAGCGCGATCACGGCAGCGAGCTGGCGGGCGTCGAGCTGCGGTTCGGCGCGCGTCGGCACCGGTACGGAGAAGCGGATGCGCCGACGGTCCCCCAGCGCCAGCCAGAGCTGATCATGGTCGTCGCGGGCGTGCTGGACGGCGCGGTCGATCTCCTCCGGGCTGTGGACCCGCCGGCGCACGCGCCAGGCTCCGCCGTCGGAGCGGATGCGCACCGTCGGCTGCACGAGGAACGCCGCGAGGATGGAACTGAAGAACGTCGCGCCCAGCAGTGCGATGAGCAGCGTCGTCCAGAGCGACGGCTCCGTCACCGCGCGGATGCCCCACAGCACCAGCTGCAGGATCAGCGGCGAGGCGACGAGCAGCAGCGAGGCGACCGAATCCCCGTGCAGCGACAGGAACCGACCCCAGAACCGCAGCCGCGGCAGTGCGACCCACTCCCCCTCGGCGTCGCTCATCCGCTCATCCCCCAGCGCGCTGATCGGGCCGACGGCCTAGGCCGGTGACGGGCGGGTTGCGGACGAGCTCGATCGCGGCCTCGCGGTCGAGGTGGTTCGGGCGGTCGAGGAAGCTGAAGCGGCCCTTCGGGTCGTACGGGTCCGAAGCGCAGCCAGAGTTCGGGGTCATCGCCGCGGCGCGGCAGCTCGATCTGCACGACCCGGCGCACATCCTCCGTCTCGCGCACGCGCTCCCCCACCCGCCAGGCGCTGCCGTCCGCGAGCAGCGCGCGCGGCGGATCGGGCTGCCGCCGCAGGACGAGCCACACGACCAGCAGCGTCGCGAGAACGACCGCAGCGCCGAGCGCCCGATTCCACTCGATGCCGGTGGCCCATGTGATCAGCAGCGTGACGACCTGCGCGACGACGCTGAAGCCGGCGTAGTAGGCGAACATCCGCCACTGCGCCGACCGCTCGTGCACGACGGCCTCGACCGCCCGCTTGGGCGCAGCCGGCAGCGCGATCCAGTCCCCCTCGGCCATCGGCGCCCCCTCCGTCGCGGCTGAAGCTAGGGGCGGTGCGTCCGAGCGGGCGGTGCGTCAGCCGGGTGCGCGCTGCGCGGATGACCGACCTCACTCCCCCGGCCGACGCGCGCATCCGCATCCGCTCGGCAGGCTGGTCGGATGAGCCGATCGCGCCGCGCCTCCGTCATCGCCCTCGTCGTCACGGGTGTTCTCGTGATCGCGATCGGGCTCCTCGGCAGCCTCGAGACCCTGGTCTGGGCGCCGCTCGCCATGACCGACGATGCCTACGACCTCGCGGACATCGAGGGCATCGTCGGCGCCGAGGTCTTCGCAGCCGCCCGGATCGTGATGATCGTCTGGGCGCTCGCCGGGATCGCCGCCGTCGTCGGGATGGCGTGGGTCGTGCGACAGGGGGCGTCGCTGCCGGTGGTGCTGCTGATCGGCGCGGCGCTGGTCTGGCTCGGCCCGTTCTCGCTGGTGTGGGCCGGATTCGGGCTCGGCAACACGATCTCCGACGAGGTGCCGCCCTACGTCGGCTCCTGGTCGCCCGTCGGATTCGCGCTCCACTGGTTCGGCGTCGCGGCGTTCGTCGCGGTGCTGGGGTTCGGCGTGCTGGCGCTCGTCCGAGCCGTGCGTTCCCGGTGACTCACCCGCTCTGCTGGCCGGGCTCGCCGATCGACGTGGACGGTTCCGAGCCCTGACCGAAGAAGAACTCCCCGAGGCCGGCGTGCTCGATGCGGATGTTCCGAGCCCGCAAGCCGCGGGTGAAGGTCAGCCGGCGCAGCGTCGCGTCGGTGTCTCCGGTGCTCATCGCGACGGCGAAGCCGAGACGGTCGGCTCATCGGCGCGGATATGAGCTTCTTATGTCGGAAACGAGATGATCGGCACGTTTCCGCCACCGCCCTACCGGGCGCGGTAGCGCTCGAGCAGCTCGGCCGAAAGGCGTCCGCGTGCCGGCACGTCGACGCCCTGCTCAATCAGCCATGCACGAGCGGCGGACTGCTCACCGGCCGGCGCCGACGTCGCCGCGGAACCGCGGCGCGAGCCGCCGACCTTGCGAGCAGCAGCGGTGAACGGCGCCAGCGCCTCGCGGAGCTCCGCAGCCGCGGACGGAGCGAGGTCGATCTCATAGGCGGCGCCCTCGAGCGCGAACGTCACCGTGACGGCCTCATCGCCGAGCTCGGCGCCGGTGAGGTCGTCGATCACGATGGTGGAGGTTCGCTTGGCCATGCCGTCACCGTATCGGTCGCGACTCCGCGCCGACGTAATCACGCTTATCGGAGTGACGACTGGGACTTCGCGGTCCGGTTGTGGCGCAGCCTGAGCAGCCTATAACCCCACCCAATGGTGGCTGCTGCTTGTGCCTCCAGTCCGGCGAGTGCGATGAGGTCCCGCACCTCTCGCTCAGATCTCAGTCCCGATCCATGAAGCACGAAGGCCTCGAGGTCGACGGCGTAATCGTCTTCGTCGGCTGTCGCCTCGTCGAGCATCTCTGCGAAGATCAGGACCTCGCCGGCGCCTCCAGCCGATGTCGCGGCCTGGGCCTGCTGCACGAGTAGGTGACATCTGATCTGTGGTGCCGAGGGCACCGCTGGAAGGATGTCATTGTGCCCAAGCCCTGTCATCGGTCGTCACCGGCCCGCACTTCTACGCTGTGCCGATGACCGTCCGTACGACATCCTCGCTCCGCCTCGCCCTCTCCAAGCTGTTCGGCAAGGTCGGCACTCGCGCGGCAGTCTTCGGTGTCATCGCCATCGCCTTCGCCCTGGCCGCTGGATTGATCGGCGCCGCCCTGCCCGTGCAGGTGGGTTTCGAGCTCGGTCAGAACTCGGTCGACTCGCTCTTGCAGATCATCGCCACCGCGATGCTCACCGCCACGACGTTCTCCATCACCGCGATGGTCACCGCCTACTCCTCCGCCGCCACGAACGGCACCCCACGAGCCACACAACTGCTGGTCGCCGACCCGACTTCGCAGAACTCGCTGTCGACGTTCGTCGGAGCGTTCGTCTTCGCGATGGTCGGCATCATCGCCCTCTCGACCGGCTACTACACCGAGCAGGGGCGCATCATCCTCTTCCTCGGCACTCTCATCATCATCGCCATCGTCGTCGTCACGCTGATGCGGTGGATCGCCCACCTGGCCCAGTTCGGGCGCATGGCCGACATCATCGACCGCGTCGAACGAGCCGCCTCCGACAGCCTCACCGCCTATGCAGAACGCCCCACGCTCGGCGCGCGTCCCCTGGAGACAATCCCCGCAGGGACACACCCCGTCGCCGCGGACGAGATTGGCTACGTCGTGCACATCGACATAGAACGCCTGCAACGCATTGCCACCAAGCAACGGATGAAGATCTTCATCCTCGCCGACCCGGGACGCACGGCCGAACCCGGCCAGCCGCTCTGCCGAGCCTCGAAGCCCCTTGACGACGACACCGTCGCCGCCATCCGCAACACGTTCTCCATCGCCGCGCACCGCACCTACGACCAAGACCCCCGCATCGGCATCATCGCCCTCGGCGAAATCGGGACCAGAGCGCTCTCCCCAGCCACCAACGACCCCGGCACCGCCATCGAAGTCATCGCCGCCCTCCACCGCGTCTTCACCCGCGCCCTGCGCACCGAGCGCTCGAGCGACCTCGACTTCGACCGCGTGTACCTCACCGCCCCGCACCTCGAATCCCTCGTCGACGACGCCTTCCGGCCACTCGCCCGCGACGGCGCCGCCATGATCGAAGTCCAGATCCGGCTGCAAAAGACCCTCGCCGCCCTGGCAGTCACCGCGCCACAGCGCCGGCACGTGTTCCGGACCAGCTCCACCGACGCGCTACGGCGCGCTCGAGCAGCCATGAACCGCAGCGACTACCGTGCCCTTCGCACCGCGATAACCGAGACCGGCAACCGCTCCCAGAGCTGAGCTTTCAAACGGCGACGCGATGAGCTCGACTCAACCCGGTCGGCACTTTCGAAGCAGGCCGCATCGTGACCGCGGCCGCCCGCAGGCTGGTGCCGGTCCGTGAGCGCTGCCGCCACCCTCTGCCCGGCGTGGTGCAGACCACCAGCGCCTGGACGGCGCGGCCCACGCCTCGCTCAGCCGTGGAGGGTGTCGCGGGGCAGCTCGCCGAAGCGCTCCGCGTAGTGGGCGGCGAAGCGGCCCAGGTGCGCGAAGCCCCAGTTGCGGGCGACGTCGGCGATGGCGGTGCCGGGCTCCGCCGCGCGCAGGTCGTCGCGAACCCGGTCGAGGCGGATCCGGCGCAGATAGTCGACCGGGGTGATCTCGAGGTGCTTGTGGAACGCCGACTGGAGCACGCGCGGTGAGACACCGGCGGCCTCGGCGATCTGGGTGACGTTGACGGGCAGGTGCGCGTTGGCGTGCATGAACTCGATCGCCCGGCGCAGCCGCGCGTTGCCGGGGACCGTGAGTTCCGGTGGGGCGGCGATGGACTCGTGCGGGAACGTCTCGAGCAGCGCGATCGCCGCGGCCCGGTTGGCCTCGCTGCGCAGGATGGCGGAGGCGTTGTCGCTGTAGAGCACCTTCGCCACCGTCGAGACGGTCGCACCCCAACGGCGCAGCGCGTCGCCCTCGGGCACCGCCGTGGTGTCGAACAGCAGCGGCCCCTCGGGGGTGCCCTCGTGCTCGGCGGCGACGCGCTCGAGGAAGGCGCCGTCGAAGTGCATCAGGTTCTGCTTGTGGTCGTGGAACGCGAAGGCGTTGTCGCGGTTGTTGACGAACATCGCCGGACGTCCGTGCTGCAGCGCGACTGGGTCGCCATCGAGGTCGAGCACGCCCTCGCCGGCGGTGATCCAGGTGACGACGTACTCGCCCTCGGTCTCGATCGCACCGCGCATGGAACCGCCGAAGAGGTTGCCGCGCAGGCTCAGCTCGCCGTCGCCGACGCTGGTGTACCGGAAGCCGAAGGCGTCTCCGGTGGGTTCGATCACGAAACCGCGACCGTTGTAGGTGCCCTGGTACATCTCGCGCGCCTGCTCGATGTGGCGGCCCACAATCTCGGAGCGCTCCGGCCCTACCGCGTCGTTATCCATTTCGCGAATCATGACACAGAACCGACGCCTCGGATGCCGAGACAGAAAGCACGACAGGTGCTGGTCAGGCTGGTTTTTCGGGTGTCCCGAGCGCGGCACGCAACGCACCGACGGTTGGAGCACGAAACGCGCGCGGCAACCGAGCGGTGAACGCATTCGAGCCCACCTGGACCTCGACCAGGAAGAGGTCGGCAGCATCGGTGATCGACCATCGGGTGACTTCGCTGAGCAGGAGACGGTCCTGCCGATCGCCGTCGATGACGAGCACGGCGTCAGGGAAGACGAGCACGCCCCCATCAGCGTCAGACGTCGAGGCGGTCACCGCAAAGTCAGCGTCCACGATCGGTGCGCCCAAGTCGAGGAAATCCGGCAGCAGCCCATCGGCATCGGAGAAGTCGATGAAGGACAGAGGCTGCCCTACTTCGCGTCTCGTTTCTACCGTCACGTCTCTCACCAAGATCTCATCGCTACCTGCCCCACCCCCAAGCAAGTGCCAGGCATCGGACTGCGTCTAGTACAGACCACCGCAGGATGCACGGCAACCCAGCGGGGTTGTTTGCAGACGAATCAGTCAGGTGCTCGCAGGGGGCGTTCGGGATGTGGCTATTCGAACAGTTAGGTGATCGAAGGATCGTTAGCGTCACTGACATCGCCGACTCCCTTCGGATGGGAGACGGCAACGACGACGTGAGGACAACGCCATGAGCATCGCACTGCGCACCGCCCCGCTGGCCGGACTGCGCTGGCAGCGTCCGGCCCCCGCGCTCGTGGTCGCGCAGCGCGACGGCGAGCACGCCGGCCTCGTCGAGCAGCGCGCCGGCCGCTTCATCGCCACCGACGCGATCGGCACCGTGATCGGGACCTTCGACACCGAACGCGACGCCCGCGCGGCCCTCGAGCCCGGAGCGCTCGAGCGCCACGAGACCCGGCGCCGCCTGCGAGCGCACGTCGTCATGATCGCCACCGGCATCGCCGCCCTCGCCAGTACCGGCATCGCCGTGACCGGCATGCTCACCCTGCTCGCCTGAACGAGGAGAACACCATCGTGAAGACCACCATCCCCACCGTGCACGAGATGCCCCGCGAGGTCGCCATCGCCGTCGACCACGTCTCCACCTACCAGATGAGCGACGGCCCCCAAGCGGGCATGACCGTCGTCGAAGCGCTCGACGCGCACCGCGTCGTGCTCGCCCGCAGCATCGTCGCCGCGCCCGGCGCCCGTGAGGACATCGCCGACATGACCCTCGCGCGCAGCCCCCTCGAGCGCTGCGCGGCCTGGGCCATCGAACCCATCGGTCGCGGCAAGCGCAGCGCCGCCATGGTCATCCCCCGCCCGAGCGACTCCCGCGGCACCCTGGAGTCCATCCGCGACCGTCACGACATCTCCGCCTGACCGTGAGCACCCTCGCCGACACCCCCGATCTCGCCGCCGAGCTCGACGCCACCCGCGATGCGCTCGACCTCCTCGAGCGCCGCAGCCCGCGACGCTCAGCCCGCCTGCGCCTCGACTTCCTCGACGTGCGCACCGAGCACACCGCCCTGCGCCTGAACGACACCGAGCTGCTCACCGCGATCCGCCGCATCCGCGACGACACCGCCGCCAGCACGCCCCAGCGCGCGATGACCCCCTGAACTCGTGCGCGGGCCTCGGGTGGCCCCCACGACACGTGCGCCGCAGGGGTGCGGCGCACCACGATCCTCTCTCCCGGTAGGGGTGCCGGGAGAGAGGACCTCCTCTCCCCGCGGGCCCACCAGCTGAACGACAGAATGGCGGTTATCGGTGCACAAACTCGGCGGACAGGCCGCTGCGCATCGCGCGTCGCTATGCTCCGCTTCGGGGGCGCAGATGACACGCATGGGACTGTGACGAAGCTCGGCCGATCCAGCGGGCGACGTGACGCGCTGATCGCAGCGGCAACACTGGTGGTGGTCGTCGCACTGGCCGCGTGCACTGCGGCGTTCGGCTGGCACGAGCTAGCGGCACGCCCGCTCACGATCGTGATCGGCGTGACGAGCTGCATCCTCCTGCTCGCCGCCCTGATCACCTTCTATTGGCGCCACTTGCGCACTCGCCCGCAGCAGGGTGCTGACGAACCCCGCTCGGAACCGGAAAACGAGGTGAGCTGATTGAGCGAGCAAAAGCGAAGGCCGAAAGCAAAGTGGAAGTACGGTCCCCTTCGACTCGCGATGCCCTGGATCGCGATCGTCGTGGGCATTGTGCTCGGCCTACGCGGACTGATCGAGTATCAGGCCACGGGCGACCCGCTCTTCATCGCGGTCGGCTTCGGGCTGGCCGCGCTGGGCGTGATCATGTTCTTCGTCTACCGCTGGATGGCGAAGCGCGGTCTCTGACCGCGGCCACGAACATGGGGGTCCCGATGCAGCTACGCGCGGCAGCGCTGATTGCGAGGATGCAACGTGCCGAGCTCGGATAGGAACGGGCTCATCTTCATGGGCATCCTCTTCATCGGCGCCACGGCGCTTCTACTCATCCCAGGCTGGCGAGAAGGTCACGCGCAGGCGGGTTGGACCGGCGCTCTGGGCCTCCCCCTATGGGTGCTCTCGACGTTCCTGATGGTCACCTCCGCGCTCGGAGCCGCACTCATCGTGCGACACCACCGGCGCCGCTGACAGAACAGGCATTATCGGCGCAGGAGGCGACAAATCAACGCCTGCGCGATGTGTTCCACCTTGGTGGCCAGGCGAAGTCGAGGTGCATGCGTTCGCCTTGCCCTCGCGGCGACGACCTTCCGCCAATCATCACGTCGCTCCGCGATCGGAGTGCGTCGGTCTCCTGCAGCCACGGCGTTTTCATAGGCGCAGTATTGCCCGGTTGTCGCCGCCAGCTGTTCGAGCAGATGAGTCGAGAGGATGTATCGCAGCGGAGCGGGAACACCACGACCACCTGGATGAGCGACGAGGCTGACGAACTGAGCCAGTAGAGCACTACTGACGCTTGCGGAGAGTGCTGCGACGTTCTGACGTGATGGAGCCTCGCGGCTCGCTCCCTCGATATACACCGGATCGTCAAGCAGATCAAGCTTGTCGAGTGAGACCTCGTTCGCCAGCAACTGGCCGTTGCATGCCATGCACGGCCTGCCCGGAACGAGAGTATGGGCGCGCCAGATTCCGTTGCGAAGCCGGCCGTCTCCGAACGTGTCCAGAGCGATCCCTCCGTCGATGACGGGGATGAGATCGGCGTACGCAATTCCATTCAGGACGGCTCTCGGCCATGGCCTGTCGACGCAAGAGAAGATCACGTCGTAGTCCAACGCAATCTCGACACCGTCGGGATCCGCAATGCTGACCTCATGGCGACGAATGTCCAACGTGGCTGCGGTTGCTGCTGACATCATGAGCCGTGCCGCTACCTCCACCTTTGCGCGGCCGAGAGCAGCATCAAGACGAGTGGCCCCGATCATGCGGTCTAGATTCCGGGTCTCAACCTCGTCGTAGTCCATAACTCCAACAGTGATCAGACCGGTTGCGGCCAGGCGCTGGGCGACATCCAAACCGACGCTGCCCCCGCCGACGACGAGTACACGCAGCCGCGAGATGGATGCCTGGGCGCGCTCACCCCAGGACGAGATGGTTCGCTCCTGAGCTACCGTTCCACGCGGCGCTGGGCGAACCTCGTCGTTCCAGGTAACGGCAAGCGTCGGAGAGACGACGCGGACTGATTCAGCCCAGGATGGCGCGCTGCGGTCGAACCAAAACCGTGCAGACCACGCGATGTCGCGGCCGCCGAGAGTCATGCCGACGAGCGGCAGTTTCGTGGCAGTACGCGCGATCCGCTCATACTCGGACTCGGTCTCGTGGTCCATGACGGAGAGCCGCTGCCACCCTGTTCCTCGAGGATGCGAGTGAAGCAGCACGATGCCCTCTCCCGCGGCTCGCGCTTCGCTCGCTGCGCGAAGAACGTAGGCGCTCGTGAACGAGGCGTTGCCGTGCACGAGCCGATCGCCTTCTTTAGGGAAGATGATTGAGCGGATCAGGGCGGTGGTTCGCTCCTTCCCAGTGGAGAGGGCGTAGGTAGCGATGAGAACGTCTTCCTGCCCGTCCTCACGCAGGAGGTGGCGTCGCAGCGCCGCCTCCGTCTCACCTGACATCGCGATCGAGTAACGCACCTCAGGCCGCCGCGGCGATTGCGATGGAGACGAATCCGCGCACGTGGCTCAACCATGCTCGAGCAGGAGGAATCGAGGTGTCCACGTAGCTGAAGTCGCGCGAGTGCCGCACAAAGCCAGGAGCGCAATCGGTCGTGTCCATGTTTGTCTGCTCGAAGCGGATCGACTCAGGGAGGTGAATCCAGTGCGGCGGCACGGCGGGCCAGCTCTCGACCTCAGAGATGCTGACCCCGGTGGCTACAGCCTGGCCAACGTGGGAACCGTTGACAGACATGACCTCGTACACGATTCGTGGGCCATCGACTCGGGCCGGCGCGCCCGCAGCGGTCATGTCCAGAACGAATTGCTGGGCGGCGGCAGAAACAGACGGGACCTCGTTCATGCGACACCACCTACGTGCTTAGCGGTCACGAACTCGTCCCCGTCTGCAATGGTGATGAGCTCGGCGTCGGAGAACGCAGCGGGAGCGCCGACGCGGGCAAGGTCGTAATCGGCGGGGCTAACCCCAGCAAGGCGAAGCAGATCAGCTGCAGTCTGGTCTTCGTCGTAGGAACGGAACGGCTCGCCGTCGATGGTGAATCGCACTTCCTGGCGAGTGCGGAGCCGCATGCCGTCAGTGAGGTTGAGGATCTGGCCGTCCTTGACCTTTTCCTCGACACCGTTCTTCCTGACGATGAAGAGATCAAAGATCTTCGGATCCCGGCCAGCAAGGCGCAGCAGCGCTGCCGCCGTCTGGTCTTCATCGATCGTGTCGTAGTGCTTCTCATCGATGTCGAAGCGGATCTTGGTGGGCTTGGGGGTGGTCGGGGTCATAGTGACCCTCCTTCCATATCGGTGGCGAACTGCGTGTTGCCCCTGCATCCGAGCTGGAGCAGGTAGCATGTACCTGTCGGGTAAATCCCATTCTACACCACTTTTCGTTTACCAATGAGGTAAAGCTTGCAGCTCGCATGGTCGTCCCCCCAGCTAGAGGGGTCTTGCTCCTCTAGCGCTCGCCTGCGCGTCTTCGCCGGCGATCAGGCTGTCGCAGCCGAGGACCTTCTCAGCGTCGTAGCGCAAGCACCGCGCCTGGGCGATCTCGCCGGGTTCCGCAGCGTCCGCATGAGCTTTACAGCGGGCAAGCTGACTCTCGCAGTCGAGGAGGTTGACATGCATGCACAAGCACTGAGCTCAGCGGGCTCTCCACGCACCATCACCAGCAAGACATCGGTGTCTGAACACGCCGACGCCGAATCGCTGGTCGTTCACGACCTTCTGATTCGCGGCCGTTCAATTCTTCGACGGGCTAGCTGACCAAGGATCATGGCAAAGTACGCAGCAAGAGAACCCCAGTTTGATTTCGCACCGCGGCCGGGCCGCATGCTGCAGAGAGAACTGGACGCCCACTCGATCAGCCAGGCGCAGCTTGCAGCGCGCACAGGGTTGAGCACGAAGCACATCAACCTCGTCATAAAGGGCACAGCTCCTCTATCACCGGACGTCGCGGTGACCCTGGAGCAAGTGCTCGGCACTTCTGCTGAGACATGGCTGCGCCTGGAGGCCGCGAACCAGACACAACAGGCGAGAGCCGAACGGCTGGGAGCCCTATCAGCCTTCACCGAATGGGCTTCCTCGTTTCCTCGCCGCATCCTGGTCGACCGTGGAATCGTTGATGAAGATGACACCAGCATCGAGGTAGTCCAGAAACTCCTCCGATTCTTCGGAGTTGCGGCTCCTGGCGCTTTTGCCAAGACATGGCTCGAGCCTCAGGCATCTTACAAACGCAGCCAGCTTCTCGATATCGACATGAACCTAACTGCTCTTTGGCTACGACTTTCCGAATTGCACGCTTCGACACTTATCGAACAGGCGCCAGCGTTCGATCCCGAAAAGTTACGCAAGGCGGCAGACCTCATACCGAAGCTGACGACAAAGAAGACGGGGCAGGCTTTCCGCGAAGCACAGGACCTATTGCTCGACTCGGGAGTCGTTCTCGTTTTCGTGCCAGAGATGCCGAACACGCGCATTAGCGGCGTCTCTCGATGGGTCAACGGAACGCCCATGATCGCCGTCACGAGTCGTTATAAGGGGCTCGACAGCTTCTGGTTCACCGTCCTCCATGAAGTTGCTCACGTACTGCTACACCCCAAGAGGAGCACGTTCGTCGATGGCCTTAAGGCTGATGACGACGCAGATGCCCAGGAAGTAGCCGCCAACAAATTTGCAGAAGCCCGCCTGGTCCCTCCCACTCATTTGAAGCAACTACGAGCGGCCACGACCCCGGAAGATATTCGATTGCTGGCCAAGTCATTGGGGATCTCCCCAGGCATCGTGGCCGGTCAGTGGGCATATCAAACCGGCACCTGGGGCGGGCCGATCGCGAAACTTCGCGAACAAGTTGATCTCGCTGAACTGGCGGCTTCGTAGCAGCTTCCACGCGGACGCGTGCTCGCTGGCGGTCTCACAACCGTTGGCTTTCGAGACGTCTCGCTGCGCCTCAGCCGCTGCTCGCGGCGCGCCGTGAAACAGCTCAGAGTCGGATTCCCACAACCACGTCTCGCAACCTCCTGCATCCACAACGTGAGCCGCCGAAGGGTGCGAGACAGCACGTGAGGCCCGCTTCGTCGAATCACTAGCTGCCGATATCCCGAGATACGTTTCGTTTTCCGAAATAAACTGCTCGAATGGGTGGCGTGCTGTCTGTCGAACACTTCCGTGATCTCGTGATCGCCGCGTCGGCGTCGCAGCTTGCCCTCGCGCGGTCGATGCAACTCAGCGACCGCGAGATGTCGGTTCTGTCGCTGGTCGCCTATGCGACCCCCTCCCCGGCTGGCTGACGTTCGGGAACGTCTGGGTCTCAGCGCGGCCGCGACGACCGAGATGATCGACCGCCTCGAGCGGCGGGGGCATGTTCGCCGCATCCGACAGGACGACGACCAGCGAGTCGTTCGGGTCGCGATGACCGAGACGACCCGCCAGACGATCAGCTCCCGGCTGGCCCCGATGCTTCGCGATGTGGGCGTGGTCCTTAGTGAGCTCGACGAAGGCACCGGCCTGCGCATGGCCAAGACGCTTGAACGTGTCGCCGCCGCATACCTGGCGTTCGACCCCCAACCCGACCGGCCCGGCAACGAGGAAGGCGCATGATGACGCAACGGACCGCACTGATCTCAGGGGCGAGCATCGCTGGCCTCTCCACGGCGTACTGGCTCGAGCGCACCGGATGGTCGGTGACGGTCATCGAACGCGCCGAGCGCTTCCGCGAGGGGGCCAGAACGTCGACGTGCGCGGCAGCGCCCGTGAAGTCGTCGACCTCATGGGGTTGACCGACCAGGTGCGCGAGCAGACCACCACCGAAGCCGGCACTCGCTTCGTCAACGACGATGGCGCTGCGATCGGTGAGTTCCCAGCGGAGGAGGGTGTCGATGGTCCGACCGCCGAGCTCGAGATCCTGCGCGGTGATCTTGCCCGCATCATCCGCGATGCGCTCCCCGCAACGGTCTCCATGCAGTTCGGCGTCTCGGTCGACACCGTCGACCAGACCACCAACCAGCCGACCGCGACCCTCACCGACGGCAGCTCGCACACCGTCGACCTCGTCGTCATCGCCGAGGGGGTGCGCTCTCGCACGCGCGAAGCCCTCTTCCCGAGCGGTGTCGAGCTCAACCCGCTCGAGCTCGCCATGGTCTACGGCACCATCACACGCACCGACGGTGACGACCGGTGGTGGAACTGGTTCACCACCAATAAGCAACGACAAGTCACTCTCCGACCCGACAACCGCGGCACCACACGCGCGACCATGGCCTACGTCAGCGCAGAAGACCGACTCAGCGACGCCACGCCGGAGGAACAGATCGCCATCCTCAGAGACGTCTTTACCGATGCCGGCTGGCAAAGCGAGCGCGTGCTCGACGGCTTCGCGGCATCCGATGATATCTACGTCGACTACCTCACCCAGGTGAAGATGAACACCTGGTCGCGCGGCCACGTCGTCGCCACCGGCGACGCAGCATGGTGCGTGACCCCGCTCGGCGGCGGCGGCTGCTCACTCGCCATCACCGGCGGATACGTGCTCGCCGCGTCCCTCAGCACCGAGCCCTCAACGGAGGAGGCCCTGCAGGCGTACGAGGCCTGGATGCGACCGCTCATCGACGACTGCCAGAAGCTCCCGCCGGGAGGGGTTCGGTTGGCCTACCCGAAGACCACCGCCGGCGTGAAAGCATTGCGCGCCGGCATGCGCGCCGCCAGCAGCGGCCCCGTCCGAAAAATCGCGGCGAAGGCCATGGGCGACGTCGCCGATGCCGAACGCCCACTACCCGACATCAGAACGGCCCGACCATGACGATGGACGACGACACCACACGCACCTCAACCGAACTCATAGCGGTCGACGACGCGGCAAGCACACTCCCCACCATCGAGCAGGCCAGCATCCAAGTTGCCCGCTCGGCCAAGTTCGTCACTGCCTACGCCCGAGCAGGCCATGCAGATCAACCTCTCGTGATCGTCACCGTGGAAGACGACCGCGGATACCAACTCGCCCGCTCGACCTACGCGACCAACATCGACCCGCGTCGGGTCTGCGAACACGTACTCGCGCACTCACGGCTCGAGCGATGCAGCCAGTACCGCCCCCACCCGGCCTACCGAGAGACCCGCGTTCAAGCGCTCATCAGCGCCCGCCCCTCAGTCAAGCTGAGCGCCTACGAACGCCTTCGCCAGCAAGGCAGAGCCGTAGCCTGACGACACCGCAACGCTCGAACCTCACCGCCCTGCCTCGGCTATTCGACAGCGACACCCGGGAGCACGGCCTCCACACTCGCGAGACCCTTCGCAGCGCGCCGCTCCTTCGCGCGATATAGCGTCGTCCGGCTCACCCCGAACAGCTCCGCCACCTCGGCCGGGGTCTGCTCCCCCGCATCCAGCAGCGCGAGCGCGTGCGCTTCCTGCGCTGGCTTCAGCTTCGGTGCACGGCCTCGGAGTCGGCCCTTCGCTTTCGCGATCGCCATGCCTTCCTTCGTGCGCTCGCGAATGAGATCGGACTCGAACTCCGCGAACGTCGCCAGCAGCGAGAAGAACATCCGGCCCATCGGACTCGTCGGGTCATAGGTCTGACCACCGATCTGCAGCGCGACGCCCTTCGCGGTGATCGCGTCGGCGAGGTCGTGGAAATCTCGGATCGAGCGCGCGAGACGATCGAGCTTCGTGACCACGAATGTGTCACCCTCACGCGCAGCCGCAAGCGCCTGCTCGAGCGCGATTCGACCGGTCATCGTGCGGCCAGTGCGACCCGCGTCGACGTAGATGCGGTCTTCGGCGACGCCGGCGGCGAGCAGCGCCTCGCGCTGCGATGCCGCATCCTGCTTCGACGTCGACACCCTCGCGTAACCAATCAGCATGTACTGCTCCCTCGGCGCCGAATCGTGTATCGATAGAGGCTCCCTCACCGGACAGATTAGCGTACGGGTCTATCGTGCACTCATCTGGCCAACGCCGGCGGGAGCCCGACTGCATTCCGACAGGTGTACGGAGGACGACGGTCTATCGCACACTCGAAGTAAGTCGAATGCAGGCCGATAGCGTGAACCGTATGTCGTTCGGATTTCCTTGGTTCGCCCTCGTGATCTACGTCGTCGTTCCCGTTCTGACTGCGTCGCTCGCCTATGTGGCTATCCGCTTCGGGGTGCACCACGGGATGCGCTCCGCGTTGCGTGATGCCGATCACCGCCGCTTGCTCGAGCGCCTCGAACTGGAGGAGCCTCCTGGCGACGACGCGCCGCCTGCGCCCTAGCCCTGGTGAGAAGCACCGCAACGCCGAGAGCGTCCGGTGAACCATGGTCATCCGCACACCTGGACGACTATCGCCGGCGCGTAGCGCGAAGTGTTCGTTGGGGCCAGGACTGAAGGTCCGCTGTGCTTGTGGGGCCGACCGGCAGGCTGCGTGCGGGAGCCGGCGGGAAAATGCGGGCCCCGCTCCACAGATTGCACGGAGGCCATCGCATATATTGTGCACAACCTAATTAGGTGTCAGCGCCGGCTATCTCAGTCGTGTCGCCCGACCGCGCTCAGGCGAAAGGAAATCGCATGGCTCATACCACCCATAAAGCCTCTCCCGCGCGGAGAGCAGCTGGCGTTGCCCGGACGGGAGTCCGATTGCTCATGGGTCTCGCCTTGGCGGGAGCTGGGGTGTCCCATCTCACTGTCGCGCGAGAAGAGTTCCAGGCGCAGGTGCCCGAGTTCGTGCCGCTGCCGGTCGATGTCACGGTCGTTGCATCGGGGGTCGCTGAGATCGCGATTGGCGCTGCTTTGGTCGCGGCTCCAAAGCGCGTTCGTCCGCTCGTGGGCTTGGTCACTGCCGCGTTCTTCATCGCCATCTTCCCGGGCAACGTCGCCCAATGGATTCACGGGCGGGACGGATTCGGGCTCGACACGGACGCGGCGCGATTTGGGCGGCTCTTCTTCCAGCCCGTTCTCGTGGCTGGGGCGCTGTGGTCCACAGGGGCGTGGAAAACGCTACGTCAGCGAATGCGGGCGAGGAAGCGTTAGGGCTCAGCTGCCCCGGTCAAGCGCTATTCATCGCTGCAGACCGCGCGGCGGACCATCACCTGGCGCACCTTTTTCGAGCTCGGCAGTGCGTCGCCTGCCTAAGCGAGCCGGGCGCTGTTGGCGATGCTGGTGAGCTCGGCGAGGTGAACTTTGAAGTGATGGGCCGAGCGGCGCGACATGACCGGTCGTGGTCGTGGTCGCTGAGTGCCGCGCACGCCTTTAGTCGGCCGCCACCACGGGCTCGATGGAGATGATGACCCGGTCGGCGCTACGGCGCTGCACGAGCCGGATGAATCGCTCCAGCCTGAGCACAAGCGAGAACTGCACTCCGTACTTGCGCCGCAAGCACCGCAGTGCACGGCGTTCTTGCTCCGCGTCGTCGACAAGGCGACCCACGCCGGGCACCTGGCTCGCGCCGGCCAGGATGCGCCCGAATCGATCGCACACCTGCATCAGGATCCGTCCATCGTTTCTCAACCGACGAACCTTGCCTGTGCGGACTTCGCTCGTGAGAACAAGGTTGCGCCCGTCTGCCGCGATCCACACAGGCGTAGTGACGAGTGCACCGTTGCGGCGGTAGGTGCCCACCGATACGAATTGCGATTGCGCGAGTTCCTGCCACTGGCGGCGATGGGGCGTGTCGTTTCGTTCCGCTGCAGCATCCATGCCGCCAAGCATCGACCATGCGCGGTCTGCACATCACCACCGACCGGCCGCCTTTCCGCTGAGCCGCAAAGAGCGGCACCTGATCGCCGGAGGCTGCGCTCGTCCCCAGCCGCTCTGAGAAGTCCCGATCGGTGCAGGACGGACCGATCTATCCGCACCGGTAGATACCGGGCATCGCAGACGAGCCGCAGGGGGCGCGGAAGCACGCATAGCCGCTCCCATGGTGTGCGATAGGCCATGGTCATCCGCACACGTTCAGCCGAAGTGGTCCGAGCCCAGCGAGGTGAGCGTCTCCGAGAGAATCACTGTCAGTAGCATCGCGTGTTCTCCGGTCGGATCGAGGTCAGGGTCGAAGACGGTGACCGATGCTCCGACTGCTCCGGGCGCGAGGATGGCCAGAAGCTCCGCCAACTCGTCGGGGTTGAGTCCGCCGTCATCTGGGCTGTCGACGGCTGGCATCCATCGGGGATCGAGGATGTCGACGTCGAGCTGTAGCCAGTACCCGTGCGGTCCACTGACGCTCTTGGCCGCCAGGACACTGCCGTTCATGCCGCGGCCGCGCGCGGCTGCGGCGGACAGGGTGAGCCCGAGCACGCTCGACGCCTCCGGTGCCTCAAGGTCGTTGTCGCGGTGGCCGATGTGGGCGGTGGCCGATGCCGAGAAGTACGGTGCGCGTCCGTCGATATCACCGATCGCTGGCCAATGGAGGCCGACCGCGGCGGCGAGGTCCTCGCCGGCGACGCTCGCGCACTCGTCGCTATTGCCGGGGTGTCGGAAGTCGGTATGCCCGTCGAGGTGCACGAGGCCGTGAGAACCGCGAGTGGACAGGGCGTGGCCGGCGGCGAGGAGAATGCTGCAATCACCGCCGATGACGAGCGGCGCAGCGCCCCGGCGCAGCGCGGAATCGATGCGGTGACTGAGGCGCCGGGTGAAGTCGATGATCGCGGCTTCATTGCGGACGTGGCCCGGGGCGGGGTCGGTGCCGACGTATCGAGCGGGCAGTACTGCGCCAGCGTCGACGGCTCCTTGTGCAGCCAGCCGCTCATAGAGGCCGGCTTCACGTAGCGCCTCTGGTGCTTTCGCCGTGCCAGGGGCGGCTCCGAGCTCAGGAGGCCGCAGCCCTAGATTCGTCGGCGCCGTGATGAGCTCGATCATCGTGCCAGCTTCGCAGCTTCCCTCGGTTGAGAGTGGCGTCGACGAGGTGTGCGATAGACCGTGGCTGTCCGTGCACGTACACGCTGGTGGTGACGCCCGGCTCCCGCAAGCAAACCTCAGCCCGAGAGGAGAGGAGTCGGACAGAGGACGCCGCGATACTTAAGTGATCGGCTCTAGGAGCCCTTGGAGACGCTTTGCGACCACCCCTGAGCCTTGGTCCCCGTTGGAGCCGCCGGCTCGCAGGAGTACCGGTAAATCATCAGAGACGCCGAACGCCTAAACGACCAAAAGGACGTAGATCGAAGCTACCCAACATGCCGAGGCCGCCCCGATAACAACCCATTGAAGCCAACGAGCCAGTCGCTGAAAGAGAGACCCTACGAGAAGCCCCCCAACCCCCGAAACTACTGTTGCAGGGAAGAGAAGCATGAACAGCAACCAACCGTTGTTACCGATTGTGATCGCCAACCCAATACTGATGATTGCTGAAAGCAGGGCCGCCAGGCCGAATGCGGCAATGAGCCGTACAGGCAGTGGAAGATCGAGCTTCTCCAGCAAGATCTGCACCGGCCACAAGATAGCGAGCGCTGCGAGGATGGCGATCGGCCAGCCGATCGCGAAGGCAGCGGCGAACAGCCGGTACTGCGGCCCTGTCGCCGGGATAATCGCCGTATACCCGACAGCGCCAAGCATGACGCAGATGGAGACGCCGGCCAGCAGCGACAGGAGGCGCTGCTGACCGGTCGTCCTCAAACTAGAAGTGCTCACGTGCTCCTTAGTAGGTCTTCGACAGGTTGACGGTCTCTGACCCGCAGGCGCCGGTCAAGCAGTGGAAGCCCTGGTTGCTGAGCTGACCGATAGTGCGCCAAAACTCGGCGCCGGTGTTGTTCCAGCGTCCGTAGATCTCGTGGCGCGGGACCGGGTAGCGCCAGCCTACGGTTTCGATGAGACCGTTCCGGTACATGCGCACGTCGACCGAGTAGCTGATTGCGCCGGCAGCGCAGAAGGGGTTCGTGACCTCGTGGTTGATGCGAGCTCCGGCGAAGCTACCGGACATCTGCAGGTTGGTGACCGAAATTCCGTTCACCGAGGCGGTGCGGGTCTCGATCAGGCTGTTGCCCTCGTAGAGCTTGGTCGGCGAAACGTCCTTGACGTAAGACATGCCATCGGGGCTGTCCCAGTTCGCGTAGAGGAACACCGAACTCCGGTATGTCGTGAGATCGAAGGGCGTCGACGCAGGCGGCGTCGCCCATGACCGATCATCGCCACTGAAGGATCTGTTGGGCTTGAAAGCCTGACCGCATCCCCAAGTGGTCGCCAGGTCCATGGAGACGCGGTTGTCGGGAATGAAGGTCCGGTAGAGATAGGCGGTTCCGTACGGCTGGTACGTCATCGGCGACATGCTCGTCTGGTTCTCGCCGCGTTCTCCGAGCGTCGTAATGGGGATGGTGCGTGTGATGATCGACTTACCCTGGGCGTCGAAGGAAGTGACCTCGTAAAGGAAGTCCGTCCCGGCGATCAGTCCTTCATCCAAAAACTCAGTTGCCGTGCCTTCCCAGATCGGCTCGCCATCACGAACTACTTCGTAGGCGGTCGCCTCGTCTGAGTCCACCCACGCAAATGCGGCGCTAGTGGACGTGACTGCTTCAGCGAAGAACGGGGCGAAGTCGGCGTCGTCGACCGCAGCGGCCTCGAGCACACCTTCTTCTCGGTCGCTCTCGCCAGTGGTCAAGTACTCCGGAGGTGCTTCCAGGCGCGCGTCCCTTGCTGCATCGATCTCCGCCTGTGTTGGTGCGACCGGAGGTGCCAGCGGCGGACCGGCGTAGACGACAGCCTCGATGGCTTCCCCACCGCTCAAGGTCGCCTCGAGAGTTGTCTCAGCCTCGGTCTCCTCAGTTATCTGAGTGGCCACCTCGCTACCGTCCTCAGAGAAAATACGAGCGACGCCCTCATCGAATGCGATCGAGACCGCTTCAGGGCCTGAGTTTGCGTTCGCAGCGCCGACCGTTCCGCCGACTAGCGCCAACGTTGCAACTCCGATGACGCAAACACGCACGGACTTTAGTTTTAGAAACGACATCATGCCCCCGATGAAGTTACATATTGGTCGAGTGTCGCCTAAATTCTGGCGTACCGCAATGCTCCTCTCCAGGGCGCCCGAGGCTCATTCGGCGACAGTCCGGCCGTCGGAGCTATGGCGCACGGGGATGCCAAAGTGGCCGTCCTTGGCGCCGATCGGGGATGTCCAGCAGCCGAGCGCTGCAGATCCCGCAACGCTTTCGTCGCGTTGTCAGTAGCCACGGCGGGGGACAGCCATCGACTAGTTGTACTTCCTCGGGAGGTTGTGAACGTTGGGGTCGTTAGCGAAGGCCTCCGGGACGATGTGAGTTACGACACACACCACCATCCACGGAGGCCTTCGTGACCCACGCTAACGCGCCATTCACCCCGGAGGGCAGGACTCGTCTTGCCCGGTTGATCGTCGAGGAGGGCTGGTCGGTGCGCCGTGCTGCGGAGCGGTTTCAGTGCTCGCCCGCGACCGCGTCGCGTTGGGCTGCCCGGTTCCGGGCCGGGCAGGCGATGACGGACCGGTCCTCAACGCCGCATCGTTCGCCATCGCGGACGACGCGGCGGCGGGAGCGGCGGATCGTCGCGCTGAGGTTCACCCGCCGTTGGGGTCCGCACCGCATCGGCTACCGCTTGCGCATCCCGCGCTCCACGGTCGAGCGGGTCCTGGCCCGCTACCGGATGCCACGCCTGGTGCATCTCGATCAGGCCACCGGGCTCCCCGTTCGCAAGGCTGCCCCGGTCCGGATGGAGGCGACCCGGCCGGGCGAGCTGGTCCACATCGATATCAAGAAGCTCGGGCGCATCCCTGACGGCGGCGGGCACCGGATGCTCGGCCGCACGGTCGGGAACCGGCACAACAAGAAGCGGGGCCGGGGTTACGCGTTCCTGCATCACGCGATCGACAGCTACTCGAGGTTGGTCTACTCCGAGCAGCACACGGACGAGCGCAAGGAGACCGCGGCCGGGTTCTGGTTGCGGGCGCGGGCGTTCTTCGAGACCGCGGGCTTCACCGTCAGCGCGGTGATGACCGATAACGGCTCTTGCTACCGCTCCCGCGCCTTCGCAACGGCGCTCGGCGACGTCAAGCATCGCCGCACACGCCCCTATCGGCCACAGACGAACGGGAAGGTCGAGCGCTTCAACCGCACCCTCGCGACCGAGTGGGCCTACGAACGGCTCTACTCCACCGACGAAGCCCGCTCAGCGACCTACGCCGACTGGATCCACCACTACAACCACCACCGGCCCCACACCGGCATCGACGGGCTCACGCCCGCCGACCGCGTTCACAACCTCACTGGGAACTACAACTAGTCGTGCGTCACGCTCGCAACGCTAGAGCCTTGGGGAACGCGACGGCCACGGCGTCCTCAGCGTCGCGACGGTCAGTCGCGGTACGAGCTGCGTGGCGAATAACCCGATCGACGTGGTCATTGAGCTCGCCGATCGCGCGCTCATCACCGCTGTCGACCACGCGGCGCCAAAGCTCGTTCTCCCTCATGCCCGAAAGTGTTCGGCACCACGCGCGGTGTGATGTCGCACCAGAGATCTGCTCTGATGACGGGCTCTAACGTGTGCGATAGACCATGGTCTATCGCGCACACCGAACCGCGCCCGGCCCCGCACTTCACCGAAGCGCGGGGCCGTAGCTGCATAGCATTCGCGATCACTCGGGGATGACGATGACCTTGCCGGGAATGCGGCCCGCGGCGGCCTCGGCGTGCAGGACGGGCAGTTCGGTCAGCGGGATCCGCCGCGAGACCTCGACGGTCAGCGATCCATCGTCGACGAGCTCCACAAGCTCCTGCAGGCGCTCGCGATTCGGCAGCACGAAGACGACCTTGCTGTCGACGCCACGGGCCTCGTCGACCGGCGCCGCCATCCACGCCGTCGTACTCACCACCCGGCCACCGTCGCGAACGAGATCCACCAGCGCAGTGAACTCGTCCGGCTCGATGGGAGCGAGGTTGAGCAGCACGTCGACCTGACCGTGCAGCGCTTCGAGCGGTGTCGCGACGGTCCTATCAATGATCTCGTCGGCGCCAGCGGCACGAACGGCGTCCGCACTGCGCGGACTCGCGGTCGCGATGACGTGGGCGCCGGCGCGCTTGGCGAGGGCGACCGCATACTTGCCGACCACACCTCCGGCGCCGACGATCAGCAGCCGCTGGCCTGCGATGAGCTGGCCGTCGTCGAACAGCGCCTGCCACGCCGTCAACGCGACCGATGGCAGCGCGGCTGCATCGGCGAGTGGAATGCTCGACGGCGCCCCGACGACAGCATCGGCCGGTGCGACGACGTACTCGGCTGCACCACCGTCCGTCGTCATGGGCAGGAAGCCGATGACCGCCTGGCCGGTCTCGAGTCCCTCGACGCCGTCGCCTACGGCGTCGATGACTCCGGAGACGTCGTAGCCGGGCACGTGCGGGAGCTGGATCGGGATCGGGAGGAAGCCGGCCCGCATGCCGTTATCGGCCGCGTTGAACGCCGACGCGGCAACGCGGATACGAACCTGGCCCGCACCAGGCTGCGGCTGCTCGATCTCGCCGTACTGCAGCACCTCGGGGCCGCCGACCTGGTGGAAACGCACTGCCTTCATCATGAACTCCTTCGCCTAGGTGCTTCGAATTCGAAGCGATGAGACGAAGGTAGCCCTGCTTCGAACTCGAAGCAAGTAGGATGAGCGCATGAGCTCTCAGGACGAACAGCGACCGCCGACCGAACTCGAGCTCGGCGCCTACTTCGCACTCATCGAGGTCAGCAGCCTGCTGCGACACACGATCGAGCAGCAGCTGCAGGAAGTCGGCGGGCTGAGCTACGTGCAGTTCCAGCTGCTCGCCACTCTCGGCGACGCACCAACCGGAACCCGGCGCATGACCGAGCTCGCCGACGGCGTGGTCTACAGCCGCAGCGGCCTCACCTACCAGGTGGGCCTGCTCGAGAAGGCCGGGCTCGTGGCGCGCAGCCCCGCCGTGGACGACGAGCGAGGCGTCGACGTGACCGTCACGGACGCCGGCCGCGACGTGCTCGCAGCCGTGTTCCCCGGGCACATCGCCGTGCTGCGCGAGCTCTTCCTCGACCCGATCGACTCGGACGCGATCGCCGGGCTCGGCGCCACCCTCACCGTCATCCGCGACCACATGCGCCGCATCCCGCCACGCTCGGCCAGGCCACGAAATGGTCGACATCAGACGTCATGACCTACGCCGTGCTTGCACAGAAGAGCGTGCTGCGCGCGAGGGCTTGTCGTACGGGTCGAGGAACAAAGCGAATGCATGACGGCGGCAGTTCAGAGCATCCCGGTGAGCACTCCACCGTCCGCTCGCAGGGCTGCCCCGTTCGTCGCCGACGCCAGCGGGCTACTGAGATACGCCGCCAGCGCGGCGATCTCCCGCGGCTCGATGAACCGCTCGAGCAGCGTCGTGCGGTTGCCGCCGATGACGTGCGCCTTGATGGCGTCGACCGGCGCGGCCGACTCCGCGGCGATGCGCTCGACGACGGATGCGACGCCGTGCGAATAGGTGGGCCCGCCGAGGATCGTGTTGACCGTGACGGCCGTGCCCCGGGTGAGCTTCGCGAGGCCGTTGCCCAGCGCGATCAGCGCCGCCTTGGTCACGCCGTAGGGCACCATGTCGGCCGGCACGTTCACGCCCGATTCGCTGCTGATGAGCAGGACGCGGCCCGTTCCCCGCTCGAGCATCCGAGGCAGCACGGCTCGCGAGAGGCGTACAGCGCTGAGCAGGTTGACCTGCCAGTAGCGCTCCCAGTCCTCGTCGCCCGTGGTGGCGAAGTCCGCCAGACCGAACACGCCCACGTTGTTCACCAGGATGTCGACCTCCCCGAGTTCGCCGACCAGCCGGGCCACGGCCTCGTCATCGGCGAAGTCCGCCGGGACGCCCTCGTGCCGCGCGCCGGGATGCGCTCGACGCAGCTCCGCGACGGCGCGGTCGACCGCCTCCTGACTGCGGCCGTTGACGATGACCCGCGCGCCCTCCTCCGCCAGCTGCGTCGCAATCGCGAGCCCGATGCCCTGCGTCGATCCGCTGATGAACGCCGTCCTGCCGGCCAGCTGCAGTTCCACGAAGATCCTCTCCCCTGCTTGCCTGAGCAAGTCAATGTAGAACGGATGACTTGCCTGCGCAAGTCATCTAGGCTGGCCGGGTGACCCCATCCGATCCCCCTCCCGGTCTGCGCGGCGAGCAGCTCGCGGCGTGGGGCGCCATCGCGACCCTGCTCGTGCGGCTGCCCGCGGCGCTCGACGCCCAGCTGCAGCGCGACAGCGGCGTGACCCACTACGAGCACGGGCTGCTCTACGCACTGGACGCGACCGACGACCGCGCGCTGCGCATGAGCGTGCTCGCCGGCTACGCCAACAGCACGCTGTCGCGCCTGTCACGCGCGATCTCACGACTCGAGCGGAAGGGATGGGTGCGGCGGGAGGTCGATCCGAGCGACGGCAGGTTCACGCTCGCGGTCCTCACCGAGGAGGGGCGCCAGCAGGTGGCTCGGGCGACGCCCGCGCATCACGCGCTCGTCGAGGAGCTTGTCTTCGACTCGCTCACCGAGGCGCAGGTGCGACAGCTCGCCGCCGCCAGTCGCCGGATCACCGCCGTGATCGACGACACCCCGGCATGGGAGCCGTCGGCAACCAACTGAGCCGAGCGAGCTCGTGGCGGTCACCCATCTGTACGGATGACCGTGGCTATCCGCACACCCCGTCGGTTGTCGCGTCGTGGGCGTTCCGAGCGCTTGCCTGCGTGCTGCTCCGGAGGGGTTTTCGAAGGTTCAGTCGCGATGTTTGAGCAGCACGGCGTCGATGGCACTTTGGAAGAGCGCGTCCTCGACGTGGGGCTCGAGGTGCGCCACGGGGAGGATCCGGGAAATTGCGAGGCCGTCCATGAACGTTAGGAGATACTGCGCTTGAAATCCTGCGCGCTCTCCGGCGACCGCGCCTTCTTCGGCCAGGGTCGTGAGCCAGGAGGTGACGCGGGTGCGTGCATGGAGCACGTGTGAGGCCCACGCCAGTCGAGCCTCGCCCGATCCGGTCGAGCCGAAGGTTGCGGTGAGTACGTCGAGCCAGCCATCGACGGTGCCCGCCTCGGCGTGCATGGGCGGGATGAGCTGTTCAAGGCACTCGCGAAGGCGCTCGCCGGCCGGCACCGAGCGGTCGGCGATTCGCAGGTCGCTCAGTGATGAGCCGAACGAGGAGGCGAGCACTGCTTCGCGCAGTTCCTGCTGGGTTGGGAAGTAGTGGCGCAGGGTGCTCTTGCCGATACCCGCCCGCTCGGCGACGGAGCGCACGGCAAGAGTGTCCCTGGGGTTGATGGCCAGGAGCTCCCGCGCCGCGGTGATGATCTGCGATCGTCGTTCGTTGCTCATGAAATCCTCCAGTGGTCTCGCCGTGCGACGCGGAAAGTCGCGGACGAGCGCTCGGCGCTCGTCCGCGATTTCGCGCGCGACCGGCCTAAAGTGAGCAGTTGGCGTCCGAGGGCGGCGGGGTCAAGTCCACAAGATAGTCGCTGACGATCTCGTCGACACATGCGCTGCCGCCGACGAACATGGCGCCGTGCTGCTCGCCATTCACGGTCAGCAGCGGGCTGGCGAGCTGCTCAGCAAGCTGGATCGCGCCGTCGTGGGGCGTAGCGGGGTCGCCGGTGACCGACACGATGAGCAGGTCTGCGAGCGAGTCGGTGTCGACCTCGTCGGCGTAGGGGAAGCCGAGCTCTGAGCTGCCGGGCCACGCGGCGCAGGGGCTGGTGGCGGAGACCACGTCGCCGTCGTCAAAGGCGGGCGCGACTTCCGCGACCGCCTCGCGCAGCTGCGTCTCGCGCTGGGCGTCGTGTCGGTCCTCGTCGATGCAGTTGATCGCCATGAGCGCCTCGAGGAAACCGTTGTAGGAGCCGTCGGGGTTGCGCTGCGAGAAGGTATTGCGCAACGTCAGCAACACATCGCCGCGACCTTGCTGGATCTCAGTGAGCCCGTTGACGAGGGTCGGGAAATTGATGGACGAGTACAGGGCCGCGACCGTGCCGAGCAGCGCACCGTCATAGTCGAGCGTGCGGCCGTCACCGGCAGGGACCGGCGCGTCCTTCAAGGGAACGAGGATCTGCTGGAAGGCTGCAGATGCGACCGTGGGGTCGGTGCCGAGCGGGCACGCGTCGGTCTCCTCTGCACACCACTTGGCCATCTTGTCGAAGCTGCTCTGGAATCCGCGGGCCTGGTCGACTGAGCGGTCGAAGGTGTTCTGGATCGGGTTCATCACGCCGTCCAGGGCCATCGCGCGCACGTTCTCGGGGAACATCTCGGCGTACACCGCTCCCAGTCGGGTGCCGTAGCTCCAACCCGCGTAGGTGAGCTGCTCGTCGCCGAGCGCGGCGCGCAGCACGTCCATGTCACGAGCGACGTCACGGGTGCCGAGGTTGGCGAGCATCGCATCGCCGCCGGAGCGCTCCGCGCAAGCGTCGGCGAACTCCTGCGCGGACTCGTCCGTCCAATCGTTGCCCGAGGGCAGGAGGGTCGGCATGGTGAGGTCGTCGTCCGCGTCGCGCTGCTCGTCGGTGAAGCAGTCGATCGCCGGCGTGCTCGCTCCCACCCCGCGCGGGTCGAAGCCCACGATGTCGAAGTGCTGCAGAACCGGGCTCTCCGATTGCGCGAGGATGCCCGCGACCAGGGTCGCGTAGCTGGCTCCGCCCTGGCCGGGCCCGCCCGGGTTGAGCACCAACGAGCCGATGCGCTCACTGCCCTGCGCCGGCACTCGCAAGACCGCGATCGACGCGCTCTCGGCCTCGGGCCGGTCGTAATCGACGGGCACGTCGAGACGGCCGCACTCGATGATCGCCGCCGCCATCTCATAGGTCGCGCGCTCCGCATCCGTCAGCGCGAAGTCGTCGCAGGGACCGAACTCGAGATCTTGCTGGTAGTACGACGCCAACGCATCATCATTGGGGGTATTCGACGGCTTCGGTGCAGGCGTCGAACACGCCGCCAGCATCGCCGCCGCCGCCGCGGCAAGCACGCCGGCCCATCTCTTCGTCGTCTTGTCCACGTCGCTCCTCAGTGATCGAGCAACCGCCCAGGGACGATGCGGTTGCGGTTAGTACAACGTACCGGTACGTTGTACTACATCGTCGCACGCTGCGGCGCATCTCGAGACGGTTCCAAGGAGCACTTTCATGTCAGTTCTGCGCAGCGCGTTCGCGATCATCCAGGAGCGCCGCAAAGCCTTCATCGTGCTGAACCTCGCGTACGTGGCGATGTTCGGCATCGGCATCCTCGCCACGGTGATCGTCCCCGAGCTGCGGCTGGGTAGCCTTGGCGCCCTGCAGGGCGATGCGTCCGCGTCCGGGCTCGGTACCGTGATCGCCGACGCTTACCGCAGCGGCAATGTCGCAATCGCAGCCCTCGTGACCTTGGGGGTGAACCTCGTCACGGCTTCGCTGCTGCAGACCACGCTCCCGTCGTTGGTCATCCCATTCCTCGGCGTCGTGGTCACGATGCTCCGAGGTCTCAGCTGGGGGTGCTGTTCACGCCTATCGGTCAGGAGGACGCGTCGTTCCTCGTGCACTGGGTGACGCTGCTCATCGAAGGCGCCGCCTACGTGCTCGTGGCGTTCGCTGCTTGGGTGCAAGGACGGATGTTCCTGCAGCCCCGGCGTTACGGGCTGACGAGCCGTCGAGCGGGCTACGTCGGGGGCGTGAAGTCGACACTGAAGCTCTACCTGCCGATCATCGCGCTGCTCGTCATCGGAGCCATCTACGAAGCCGTCTCCGTCATCTTCGTCATCAGCTGAACGGATTGGGGGAAGAAACGATGAGGAAAAGGAGTAGTTTCCTGCTGCGTTCGCGAAGCGTCTCGTGAACCCCATCGCTTCACTGATCGAAGGGTTCCGAGAACTCGTCGCGTCCGTGCCGGATCCGGTTCAACCGCTGGTTATCGCCTTGACGGCGATTGTTCCGTTCCTCGAGGGCGAAGTCGGCGCGATGCTGGGGGTGGTTGGTGGCCTGCATCCCGTTCTGGCCGGATTCGCCGCCGTGGTCGGCAACTTCCTCTGCGTATTGGCGATCGTGTTACTCGGGGACCGCTTCCGCCTCTGGATCGGCGCACGTCAAGCGGCCAAGCGAGCGACTCGCTCGGGACGCGTTGATGCTGCTGCGGAGGAGGACTCCGCGCAGCCTCGACGCGTGTCGAAGGGTCAGTCGCGTGCGCGCCGGAATCTCGAGCGGTTCGGTGTGCCCGGCGCGAGCATCCTTGGGCCGCTTGCGATGCCGACCCAATTCACCGCGGCACTCCTCGCCGCGACGGGCTCTCGCCGCTCCTGGGTGCTGCTCTGGCAGGCCATCGCCATCGTGCTCTGGACGTCGATCTCTGCCGTGGGGTCATGGCTCGCAATTCATCTCGTCTCAAGCGTCTGACCCCCGCCCGAGATACCCGCTGCGGTTCGATCCCGCACCCCGGTCGCCTCAACTCTCTGAGCACCCGATCACCGAGAGGCCGCTGGACTCGATCAAGTCGAGTACATCGCCGCACCAAGAAGGAGTAACCGTGTCGAAAACCGATCCTGCCCACCGCATCGTCGAGTCGACGAAGGAGGTGCACGTCCCGATGCCGGCGGCCGCGGTGCGCTCGTTGCTCGCCCGGCCCGACGCCATCGCCCAATGGGAGCCGTGGACGGGCGAGGTCACCGAACGCGACGGACTCATCGAAAGCACAACTCGAACCGAGGCGCCAGGAGGGCAAACGGTCGACGTGCCTGAAGAGCGGCGTCGGCAGGTCATCGAGCGCTACAGCGAAAAAGGGCGTCAAGGCTGGCGTATCTCCTACCCCGACGCAGAAGATCCGAACGCTCGGACGATCACATTCGCGGCTCAGCCGGCCGGAAGCGGAACCCGACTGCGCATCACCGTGAGCTGGGCGGTGAAAGCTGTCCGCTCTAGGGGGTTCGCAGGTGCGCTGTCACTGCGTATCGCGAAGGCCGTCTATGCCGCGCAGTCCCGCGTGATCTTCGAGCAGGTGAAGGAAGCGTTGCGGTAGAGAACCGCGCCGGTTGCAGACAGGCCGCGACCGTGAGCTATGCTAACGCGTGTATCCATACACGCGTTAGCGATCGCTCACGCTCACCTTCCAAGGAGCCCATCATGCACAACCGCCGTTATCGCCGTCTCATCGCCGCAGCAACCGTCCTTGCCTCCGCTGCGGTGTTGACGGCCTGCTCGTCGCAGGTCAGCACGTCGCCTCCGCCGGCATCGAGTGCTCAGCCCGAGGTGGCCGTTGAGGAGCTCGTCTCCCAGTGGGTCGCAGCGTGGGAGAGCGGTGACGCCGAGGGGATGGCAGAGCTGTTCACTGAGGACGGTGTGTACGTCGACAACGCCTTCAGTGCTGAGCAGGTGGGCCAGGAGCAGGTCGCTCAGTGGGTGCAGCTCACCCACCAGGGTTTCGCTGATGCTGACGCGGAAGTGCACGACGTCATCGCGTCCGCGGAGGGGATCGCGATTAGCTGGACTTTCTCGGCGCACATGCGCGGAGCGCCGTCGGCGTTCTCGGTGCCGGCGACGACGCACATGGAGCTCGATGGCGGGCTGATCGAGCGGAACACCGATACCTACAACCTCGCCGACCTGCTGCGCCAGTCGGGGCTCCCGGCTGAGTACACGCCCGGCACGTAAGACGAAGAAGCTGACTCGCGAGCAGCAAACGCGTGAAGGAAGGCCCGGCCCGGTTCTCGGGGCTGGGCCTTTCCGCGTCGGCCGGCGTGGTCATCGCAGACGTGCGACGGTGTCGATCAGCCGATCGTCCAGCGCCTCGGGCCATGGGAACATCGGCGTCGTGCGGCGCAGCTCAGCGAGGCCGTGCATCGCCACCCACAGTGCCGTTGCATCGGCGCTCGGGTCTGGGCTCGTCGATTCTCCGGCTTCGACGCACTCGGCGAGCGTCGTAGCGATGACGCCGAGCGCATTCATGCCGATCTCCCGTCGTGCGGCGTACTCCTCAGGTGACGCCGGCGCCGCCTCGGCGGCATTCCAAACCCCGCCGAAGAGGAGTCGGTACCGCTGAGGCTGACTCTCGGCGAACGCCAGATACGCCGCGCAGGACTGGCGTAAGCGAGAGCTCGGGCGGGTGCCGGACTGTGCTCGTGAGAGCTCGGCGGTGAGATCGTCGAAAGCAACGACCACGAGCGCACGCAAGATCGCATCGAGGTCCGAGAAGTGCCGGTAGATCGACGGGGCAGCCACGCCGGCCTCGCGGGCAATGCCTCGCAGCGTGACTTTCTCGACCGGCAGCGTCTCCAGCAGGGACTCGGTCGCCTCGAGGATCTCCTGCCGCAATTTTGTGCCTTCGCCGCGCGCGTTCCGTGCTCGCTTCGGCTGGTCTTCGGTGATCGTCATTCCACAACTTTACAGCCGTTAGCCGAATGTGTATGGTGACATTCGTAAGCAAACAACTGTTAGGCGGTGGAGATGTACATGGAATCAATCGGGTCGGACGTGGCGGTGGAGGTGGTCCTGCCCGCGGCAGTTGAGCCGGAGGGGATGCTTCTACGCGCGCAGCAACTCCGGGCTGCGGGGGAGGGGCACGTGGTGCTGACGATGGAGGCAACCGGAATCTCCTTCGCGGAGCAGCAGATGCGTCGCGGCAAGTATTACGACCAGCCTCCCTTCCCGTTCGTGCCTGGGTACGACCTCGTCGGTGTCGTAAGCGAGGTCGGCGCGGGCGTCGCGACCGAACTGATCGGTCGGCGTTTCGCAGCTGTGACTAAGACCGGAGCATGGGCTGATCGCGTCGAGGTCGCAGCCGCCGATCTGCTCGAGGTGCCCGACGGACTCGACCCGGTTTCGGTCGAGGCCGCCGTCGTGAACGGCATCACCGCCTGGCGGATGCTCCACGAGGTCGCGCGAGTCCGGCCCGGTGGGCGGATCCTCGTGCTCGGCGCCAACGGAGGAGTCGGCTCCACCCTCGTCCAGCTCGCCGTTCGATCCGGCATCGAGGTGATCGGCACGGCTGCTGTGCGACACCATGGTCTGTTACGCGAGCTCGGCGCCGCGCCTCTCGCGGCGCTCGAAGGTGCAGCGCTCGCTGACGCCGTGCGTGCACACGCCCCGGGTGGGCTGGACGCGGTCTTCGACCACGTCGGCGGCCGCGGCGTGCGCACGTCCTGGTCGCTGCTGCGCCGCGGCGGGGCACTCGTGTCCTACGGTACGGCTTCGACAAAGAACGTGGCCGGCAGCTCGCAGCTGCCGGTACTCAAGCTCTTCGGCGCTCTTGCAATCTGGAACGCGCTGCCCAACGGGCGCCGCGCGAGCTTCTTCAACTTCTGGGCCGGCAAGAAGCGCGACCCGCGAGGCTTCCGAGCCCGCCAGGCGTCCGCATTCACCGCTGTCTGCGCCGCACTGGCCCGCGGCGAGCTCCGCCCGCTGATCGCGGCGACCATGCCACTCGACCAGGCGAGCGCAGCGCTCACCCTCGCCGAGAGCCGCACCGTCGCCGGCAAGGTCATCCTCACTCCGTCCACGCCCCGCACCTGATCAGGAAGCAGCATCATGCTCACCACCCTCACCGCACCCGCGACCACGCACCGAACCGTCGCCGCATCCAACATCGACAACAGGCCGGCATACCTGGCCTTCGCCGCCTCCTATTTGCTCGGACACGGCGGCACCGCTCTCACCATCGGCGCAAAGCCCGTCCTCGGCATTCCCCCGTGGATCCCGGTCATTGCGCTGGTCGCCGGCATCCTTGGCGGGACGGCATTTGCCATCATCGCGGCGACCCGGGCGCAACACGGCCTCACCGCGTTCGAGGCCCGCCCCGCCAAGCTGCTCGGTCTCGCATGGATCACGGGATTCACGGGCCTGTTCTTCGCGATCACCGGGCTCTCGGCGAACTCGATTGACCCCTCGCTGCAGAGCGCCCTGTGGCCGGCCGGATCCGCCCTCGTCGTCGGCCTCATCTCCATTGCCGAGGGGGCGGCCCGCAGAGACACGATCCACTATGTCCTCGGCACGTTCCTCGTCCTACTCGCCGGCGCGACCCTGCTGCTCCCCGCCCCGGCCTCGATTGGCGTGCTCGCCGTCCTCGGAGGGTCCGGGTACGTCGTCGCCGCGCTGCAGGTCAACCGGACCCGACAGATCCGCTTGTAGCCAGCGCGCGATCACGCAGCGAAAGGCGTAGCGGCGACCTGCCGCGCGAGCCTGGTGGGGTGTGCATTCCTGGCTGCAACCGGGACGTACACCCCACCACCTGTGTCCGACAGCGGCGCCTGCTGCACAACAAGCAGGCGGCGTCTGAGCTGTGATGGGTGCTGAGACCGCTGAAGAGTCGAAATTGGCGAATGAGCGCAGAAGTCCAGGGGACTGGCCAGGAGTAGTTGTTCATGTAGTGAACAACTCCCTCGTTATGGTCGTCTCCCAGCTGCTCACGGCCACTGTCTGACGATCGAGGTTGTTAACGAGTCAAGAACCAATCCGCAGGCTTACGCGAGCCCGACAGAAAGGCTGCTTCTTGAGATGACGACCATGGAGCATGGCGAGGTTGCTGGCGATCACCTACGCGCCGAGCTGCGTCCGAAGCGTTTCGCCGCCGCACGTTTCGCGCTCGACGCTGCGCTCGGAGGGTCCTTCTCTGTGACGGTCTACGACCTCGTAGTGAGTCGGCTCGATACGGGTGCCGAGGTCATCCGAACCCCTGCTGATGTCGGTAATCCGCACCATCTGCTCGGGCAGGTCGAACTAGATCTCGAGCGCAAGACCGTAGCGGCATTCCTCGAAGAGTGGCGCCCGGCTTGATCCGTTCAGGCCTCGTTCGAGTTGCTGGCGAGCTCAAGGACCTCGCCGCAGCGCATGGCTGTCGCACAAAAGCCGTTCCGCTCTGACACACGAGTTATCGAGATCTAGCGAGGGCGGTGGCGACAGGTGTCAGCTGCTGTGCGATAGCCCATGGTCATCCGTACACGCCGGTGGCGCCTGCACTCTGAGTCATTTGCGGGACGGTCGCTGGTGCACGCGGATCGCTTGTTTCCTGTTGTGCTCAGCGCATGCGGCGGCGTGGTGTGCGGAACATGCCGGTGTAGTGCCGTCCGGCCAGGCCGGGTATCTTCCCGCCCGGGGAGAAGCCGAAGCGTTGGAAGAATCGCACCTGGTCGGCGTTGCGCGCCTCGAGGTAGGCGAACTGCGTTGTGGCGTCGAGATGGTCGAGCTGGTGCTGGAGCAAAGCTGTTCCGATGGAGGAGTGTCGCGCATGCTCTGCGATGGCGATGTAGGCCAGGTACCAATGCGGTTCCAGCGGGCGGAAGCGCTCGAACTCCTTCTGTAGGCGCAGGGCGCGGACCAGATTCGCGAGACCGAGGCTTGAGGCGGCTCGGGCGAGGTAGGGCAGCTGGCCGAACACGGCGGAGTCGCGTCCGACCTCCTGGTGTCGCCACAGCGCGACCCCGATCGGGGTGTCGCCGCTGTCGCGGGCGACGTGGATTCGGAACTCCTGGCGGGGATGCGTTTTGAGATACGCGATGAAGAACCGCACAAGCTGTTTTTCCGAGCGGGCTGTTCCCTCGAAGAATGGGTCTGCAAGTTCGGCTCGGGCCAGTAGGCCGGCCACAACTGCTTCGTCCCGCTTGTGGGCGCCGCCGATACTCGGCGCCGCGTCGGCGCTGTGCTCGGTGTTCACGTTGCTCCTGATTCGTCAGGTCAAGGGTGTGGCCGTAGCGGTTCGGCCGAACTGTTTGTGCGGCCCGCGCGCAGCTGGCTCGAGGAGCGCGGCTGGAGGGTGGCGCTGCTGTTCAGTCGTAGCGATGCATGGGCCTGGTCGGTTCGCGGCTCATAGCTTGCATCGGGTAGCCCGCGTTGCCGCCTTGGGTGGCCTGCGGGAGGAACCGGAAGCACTCGCACAGAGCGACCGCGGTGTCGCTGGTCGCTTCGACGTAGGCCGCTTCGTGTGCCGCATCAATCAGAGCAAGTCGGTGCGTCAGGAGAGCCGAGCCCACGCCGAGACGGCGGGCGCTTTCGTCAACGGCGATGGCCGACAGCCACCAGTGTGTGCCGAAGGGCCGGCGGTGCTCGATCTCTTGCCGCAGTCGCAGCGCGCGCAAAATCTTCCGCACTCCGATCGCGCGCACGTAGTGAACTGAGCGGCCGGTCTGACGCGACGCGAGGCTGCTGCGTCCCTCGGGCCGATACGTCCATGCAGCAACACCCAGGACCCGGCCATCGTCTGCGCAGGCGACGTCGAGAGCACGATCGCGGCCCAGGTGTGTCAGCGCATAGGCGGCGAAGAACCGCACCGCACCGGTCAACCGCTGCGGCCCCTCCGGGAGGAGCGGGCGGAAGAACGGATCATCCGACAACGAGGACGTGAGCAAAGCAGCGATCATCGGAACGTCGGCGGGAGTCGCAGCACGCACCACCACGCGCATAGCTGCTCCTGCCTCGTTCCCCGATGGCTCGCCACAACAGGGTGGGCTCAGGCTATCTCGACATGCAGTCCAGAGGTCGATGAGTGCCCCGCGCATGTGTCGTGCTCCCTCGCGACGATAGGCAATCGAGACCGGCACTCATCGGCCTGCAGCTCTTGCTAGTACGCGAGCGGGTGGTGCTCGCGATTAGTCCGCGGTGACCTCGCGGGCGAGGTCGACGAGTAGCTGCTCGGCGCGGTTCATCTGAACGCGAGTGGAGACCGAGAGTGACACAGCGAGGTGATGAGTCGTGAGGCTACGTGCGGTGACGCCCTCGCTCGCCTCGGCTGCCCAGGACTTCGGCAGCACGGTCACGCCGACCCCGCACTGGACCATCGCGATCTGTGAGGCAATTGATCGCGCTCGATGCGTGGCGCGCGGGCTGAGTCCGTTTGCGCGGCACACCGCCGACATCTCGTCGTGGTAGTCCGGCGAGACCTCCCGATCGAGCCAGACCCAATCGTCGTTTGCGAGATTGGCCAGCGCAATCGGGCCGTTCTCAGACGCTGCCGGATGCGTCTGCGGCAGCAGCACCTGAAAGGGTTCGCTCACCAAGGGTTCCTGGCGGATCCCGCGTACGGGTGCAGCGAGTCGGGCGAACGCGACGTCGATGCGCCCTGCTTCGAGCAGACGGATCGCCTCGTGCGTGTCGATCTCGCGCAGCACCGCTCTGACATCGGGTGCACGCTCACGCAGTAGAGCAAGCACTCCCGGCAGCGGCCAGGTCAGGGCCGAGGCGACAGTGCCGATACGCATGAGCGTGCTCGCACCAGCGTCTGCGTGCCGAGCGGATGCGGCGACGCGGTCGGCGTGCTCGAGCAGATCCCGGCACTCGTTGAGGAACACGCGACCGACGGGTGTGAGCTCCACACGTCGCGAGGATCGATTGATCAGTATGGCTCCGATGTCGAGCTCGAGTGCACGAATCGCCTGCGACAGGGGCGGCTGCGACATCTGGAGACGTGCCGCTGCCCGTCCGAAATGCAGCTCCTCGGCGACCGCGACGAAGTACCGCAGCAACCGCAGATCGAACATCGATACTCCTCACGTCTTGATAGAAGACGATATTCAACCTTCCGGATATGAAGGAACATCCGTTGACTGGATGTCATGGGCACTGACTCCGTACTGCGCGAACGGTTCGCGAAGCTCGACACCGCCGCGGTGAGCGATGCGCTCGACCAGTTCGGCCTGCCCTCTGGCGTCGCGGGGCTACCGTTGGCGACGGCCGCGGCGCCCGTGATCGGCTACGCCGTGACTGCGGTGATGGAGCCGTACACGGGTGGTGCTGCGGGGGCCCACATCCTCACCGACGTGGTCGATCGCGCCAACGATCAGGACGTGCTGGTGATCGACAATGGCGGCCGGCTGGACGTGTCAACCTGGGGAGGGATCCTCGCACTGGGTGCGGTGAGCCGCGGTGTGCGGGGAGTGCTCATCGACGGTGCCTGCCGCGACGTCGAGGAGAGTCGGCAGCTCGGCCTTCCGGTCTATGCACGCGGCGCGGTACCGGCGACCGCTCGCGGACGGCTGCGGCAGCGCTCCAGCGGCGAGCCGGCGCGCCTGCTGGGACGGACCGTTCACGAGGGCGACGTGGTCTTCCACGACGACACCGGCTTCGTCGTGGTGCCGGCCGCGCGCGTTGACGAAGTCCTCGCCGCCGCGGAGGCCGTCGTGGCTCGCGAGCGGGCGATCGCCGACGAAATCCGTCGCGGGGCGCCCCTGCATGAGGCGATGCACGACGCACGCCTTGCTGGAGTCGAGCGATGAGCGCCGTCATCGTGCCGCCGACGGCATCGCTGTCGGATGCGCTCGACCGGCTGGGCCTGCCCGGATCGCTGCGCGGCATCGGCGCATTGGCTCCGGGTCAGCGCGCCCATGGGCCGGTGTTCACCGCGCGCTACGAGCCGGTCGACGAGCACGGCGGCACGGTCGGCGATTTCCTCGACGACATCGTCGCCGGCAGCGTCGTGCTCATCGACAACGACGGCCGCACCGACTGCACCGTGTGGGGCGGGATCATGACGCGGCTGGCGTCGACGCGGCAGATCGCGGCGACGGTCATCCACGGCGTCTGCCGCGACACCGCGGTCGCCGCTGAGCTCGCCTACCCGGTCTGGTCCGCCGGACGGTTCATGCGCACCGGCAAGGACCGGGTGCGGCTGGCCGCGACGCAGACGCCACTGCGCATCGACGGCGTCACCATCCACCCCGGTGACGTGCTCGTCGGCGATGACGACGGCGTCGTCGTCGTACCCGCCAGCCGATGGAGCGAAGTGCGCGAGCTCGCGGAGCGGATCGAGCACGTCGAGGACCGCATCGTCGCGGACGTCGCGAACGGCGGTACGCTGCGGGAGGCGCGAGCCCGACACGGCTACCACAGCTTGCAGACGAAGGAATGCTGATGCCGGATCCGGCCCGCGGGTACTCGTCCGCCACGCTTGTCGAAGCGGCGAAGGCTGCCATCGACATCGACCCCGCCATACGCGCGACCTGGCAAGGTGCGCGCCTGATCGGTCCGGCGTTCCCCGTCCAGGGCGCCGGCGGCGACAACCTCGCGCTGCACCTCGCCGTCGCCGCGGCGCCACGGGGTTCCGTGCTCGTGGTCGATGCTGGCGGCGCTGCGTACGGACACTGGGGCGAGGTGCTCACGGTCGCCGCGCAGCAGCGAGGCATCGCCGGACTGCTCATCGACGGCGGCATCCGCGACACCTCGGAAATCCAGCAGCTCGGCTTCCCCGTGTTCGCGCGCTCCGCGGCGATCCGAGGCACCCGCAAGGACTTCCCCGGTGTGCTCGGCCGAGCCGTCACCGTCGGCGGCGTCGTGGTCAGCGAGGGCGACCTGATCGTCGGCGACGACGACGGCGCCGTCGCCCTGCCTACCGCCACCGTGCCTGCTGTCCTCGACGCTGCCGACGCGCGCGTCGCGCAGGAGCAGGAGTACTTCGCTCGTCTGCGTGCCGGAGAGCGAACCCTCGACCTCTACGGCTTCGGCGCCCCGTACCGGGGGGACCGTGGCTGAGAACCCCATCTTCGCTATCGACGCACAGGTCCGTCGTCTGCGCGCGAACGGTGCCGACATCGTCGCTCTCACCGCTGGCGAGCCGCAATTCCCGACTCGTCATGCGATCGTCGCAGCGGCGCAACAGGCGATCGCCGACCCCGCCACCCATCGCTACGCGCCCGCCGCCGGTACCACCGAGCTCCGCGAAGCGATCGCTCGGCAGCTGCCGGGCGCCACCCCATGGAGCGTCGACGAAGTGCTCGTCACCTTCGGTGCAAAGCACGCGCTTGCACTCGCCGTCGCGGCGATCGCCGGTAACGACGACGAGGTGATCGTCATCGCACCAGGGTGGCCAGGCCACGCCGCCGCGGTTCGAGCTGCCGGAGCCGCGCCCGTGATCGCCGCGGCCGACGATAAGCTGCGCCTCCCAATCAGCGCCGTCGAAGCAGTCACCACCGCACGCACCCGCGCGATCATCATTGCCAGCCCCGCCAACCCCACCGGCGCCGTCCTCGGCGCGGGCACCATCGAGGCACAGCGCGAGTGGGCCATCGACCACGACGCCTGGATCATCAGCGACGACGTCTACGGCGCGCTCGCCTTCGCCGGCACCGTCCCGCACGTGCTGGACGAACCCACGCTGCGTAGCCGCACTATCGTCGTCGACAGCGTCTCGAAGGAACACGCGATGACCGGCTGGCGCGTGGGCTGGCTCGCAGCGCCCACTCAGATAGCGACCTACGCACGCGACCGCCTCGCCGCGACGGTTACCAACGTGCCCGCTGCACTGCAGCACGCCGCCATCATCGCGCTCGCCGACACCGCAGGCCCCCGCCAGGCGCGAGACACCTACCGCGCACGCCGCGACCGACTTGTCGCGGCCCTCGACGACCTGCCAGGCGTCACCTGCCCCTCCCCTGACGGAGGCATGTTCGCTTTCCCGCACATCCGCGGAATCCTCGACCACCACGGCTGGAATGAGTCGGCGCCGCTTGCGGCTCGTTTCCTCGACCACGGCGTCGCCGTCGTCCCCGGTGAGGCCTTCAACGCACCCAGCCATATCCGGCTGTGCTTCGGCGTCGACGACGACACTCTCGATACCGCCATTGCACGCCTGCGCACCGCGGTTCTCACCGATCTGATGAAGCCCGCATGATTCCCGCACCCGTGAACATCTCGCAGCGGCAGCTCCGGATCGCCGGAACTGCGACGACGATCGCCACGCTCGAGCGCGCCGGCGCCGCCACCCCCATTGTCTTCCTCCATGGCTTCGGCTCCACGAAAGAGGACTACGCCGACATCGTTCTGCACCCCGCGCTCGCGGCACATCCCGTGCTCGCCTACGACGCACCCGGCTGCGGACGCTCGACCATCGACCACCCCGACCGCGTCGACATCCCCTTCCTCGTCGATATCGCCCAGGCGTTGATGGACGACCTCGACATGAAGCGCGTGCATCTCGTCGGGCATTCGATGGGTGGTCTCACCGCGCTACGCCTGGCGACCGCGCGACCCGACCTCGTCGCCAGCATCGTCAGTATCGAAGGGAATCTAGCGCCCGAGGATTGCTTCCTGTCACGCCAGATCATCGACCACGATCACGCTGACGCGACCCACTTCCTCACCGAGTTCCGCGACCGCGTTGCCCGCTCCCGCTATGCCGCCAGCGCCCTCTACACCGCTGGTCTCCCCGCGAAGGTGCGCGCCGAAGTGGTCCGGCCGATCTTCGAGTCCATGGTCGAGCTCAGTGACCACGCACCCCTGCTCGACGACTTCCTCGCGATCGCCGCACCACGCATGCTGATGCACGGCGACCAGAACGCCACCCTCAGCTACCTGCCCGCTCTTCGGGATGCCGGCGTCGACGTCACCGAGATATCGATGAGCGGCCACTTCCCGATGTACTCGAACCCGCTGGAGATGTGGGCGCGACTGTCAGCGTTCATCACGGCCGCCGAGTGAACGCCGATGACGTGTAGGGCTCCGGGCCTCAATCTTCCACACGAGACGTCAGTGGAGGAAGGGTTTGCTGCACAGAGCAGTGACCCCTAGGTGTGATGTCCAGGGAGGTTGTTGGCGATTCTGCTGATGGGTGGGCCTCCGATTGCGGAGTGGTGCCTGTGGTGATTGTAGAAGTGCAGCCAGCTGGGGAGTGCTTCTCGCCGTGCTGTTTCTGAGGGATAGAGCTTCGCGTAGGCCCAGCCGTCAGCGAGGGTGCGGTGGAGGAGCCTGCCCCGGTTACCCGGACGGTTTCTTCCTGTTGATCATGCCGCGGTTGCGGCGGGGATATGAAGTCGTTCGAACTCCACGGGCTGAGGTTGCCGAGTGCGGTGTGCCGGCGGGTGGGGTTGTAGAACCCTTCGATCCACTCGAACATCGCCGACGCGAGCTGCGTCTTCGAGGTCCAGCTGGAGCGGTCGAGAAGCTCGCGCTGCATCGTTGACCAGAAGCTCTCGATGAGGGCGTTGTCGACGCTGGAGGCGACTCTGCCCATTGATCCGAGGAGCCCGGCTTGCCGGAGCCGGTGCCCGAAGAGCCAGCTGGTGTATTGCGCTCCTCGGTCCGCGTGAACGACGGTTCCGGGCTCGGGGCGGCGCCGCCAGCGGGCCATCTCGAGCGCGTCGACGACGATCTCCGCGGTGATCCGGTCGCTGATCGACCAGCCCACGATCCGCCGTGAGTATGCGTCGATCACGGCGGCGCAGTAGACCCACCCGTCTCTCGCGCGGTGCTGTGTGATGTCGCAGAACCACAGCCGGTTCGGCGCGTCAGCTCGGAAATGCCGCTTCACGAGATCCTCGTGCGTCGCGGTGTCCGGCTTCCAACCTCGCCGCTTCCGGCGATGCGAGACGCCGGCCAGCCCGCCCAGCCGCACCAGCCGCGCGACGCGCTTCCGGCCGACGTGAACACCGAGCCCGAGCCGGAGCTCAGCGAGCACCCGCGGAGCCCCATAGGTCTCCCGCGAGTCGGCGTGGATCCGACGGATCGTCGCGGTCAGCGCCGCGTCCGCGACCGCGCGCGGCGATGGTGGTCGAGCGATCCACTCGTAGTAGCCAGACCTCGAGACGTTCAAGAACCGGCAGGCCACCGCGACGGGGACACCGTCCGCGGCGAGCTCCTGGACCAGCCGGAACCCTATTTTGGGAGCACGTTCTCTCTCGCGAAGTACGCCGACGCGCGCTTGAGGATCTCGATCTCCATCTCGAGCACCCGGTTCCGGCGGCGCAGCTCGACGAGCTCCTTATGCTCATCCGACATCACGCCGGCCTTGCGGCCAGAATCGACCGCGTCGCGGTTCATTCAGTTCCGCAGACACGACTCGCTGATCCCGAGATCACGCGCCGTCTGGCCGACAGGATTGCCCTGGGCCACCAGATCCAGGGCTCGACGCCGGAACTCCGGCGGGTGGGCAGCAGGCATCTCACGGACTCCTTCCGAGACGATCATCGCCTCAACTAAGGTGTCCGGGAAACCGGGTCAGGCTCCCGCGACGATGACCTCGATCAGCCGGTCAGTCTGGCCGTGGGGGTGTCCGACGTAGGCGGTCGTTCGCTCCCCGGCCTGCCTTCCAACTCCTGCTGACCGATCTGGCTTCTCCGGCGGACCATCCCGCTTGATCAGCCATTCACCGATGGGAAGGGTGCGTATTCGTGTGTCACCCCTCAGGCCCGAGAGACTGGGATTGATGCAACGCAATCTGGGCGTCCGATCGACGATAGCCGATCTCGTAGATGCCGAGACCTCGTGCCCCGGAACCGCTGGCTTGCGGAACGTTCCGACGCCATGCCGTCGAACCCTTTGCGAGGCTCTGAGATCGCTGAGGATGCGATTCCCGTGACGCTGTGTCGCAACCACCTCGCCGACGTTGCATCACAGACGCCGGTGATGCGACAGCTCGTGGCGAGGCCCCGGCTCTCCTGACGTTCGCTCGGCTCGGGCCACCGACGCGAAGGCATCCGACTCCCAGGGGCGGCCCCACAGCCGTTCGCTCGCCCGGGCTCGTGCCGTCGATCTCTCGCAGACGCGAGGACCCTCCGACTCACCCCCGCTCGACGAGCCGCGTCAGCAGCACCGCGCTGCGGGTGCGCTCGACGTTCGGGGTCAGGCGGATGCGCTCCAGCGCCTGCTCCAGGCTGGGCACGTCGCGGGAGCGGATGCGGACGATCGCGTCCGCCTCCCCCGTGATCGTGCCGGCGTCGACGACCTCCGGGATGCCGGCGAGCGCCCGCCGCAGCTCCCCCGGCGCCACGGTGCCGCGGCAGAACAGCTCGACGTAGGCCTCCGTGCCGCGCTCGTCGAGCGCCGGGTCGACGTCGATGGTGAAGCGGCGGATGACGCCGCTCGTCTTCATCCGGTCCACCCGCCGCTTGACGGCGCTCGCCGAGAGGCCGATCGCCTCGCCGATGCGGTCGAAGCTCGTCCTGGCGTCCTCGCGCAGGTGGTCGAGGATGCTGCGGTCCAGATCGTCCATGACGCAACGGTACGCCGCGATGGCGGCTGAGGCGCAGGAATCGTGCGCAGCGCGAGACCATGCGCCGTAAGCATGCGTCCAGGCTTGAGGCATGACCTCCCTCGCCCCCGCATCCACGCCCCCTGCGACCCGCCGCGCGCGGCCCCGTCGATTCCTCATGGTGCGCCCGGAGCGCTTCGAGGTCGCCTACGAGATCAACGTGTGGATGGACGCCACCGTGCCGGTCGACACCGCCCGTGCCGTGGCGCAGTGGGAGGCGCTGGTCGCCGCCTACAGGGCCGCCGGCCACGAGGTGCACCTGCTCGAACCGGGGGAGGGGCTGCCCGACATGGTCTACGCCGCGAACGGCGGCACGAGCGTCGGCGGCCTCTTCTACACGGCTCGCTTCGCGCACGCCGAGCGCGTGGGGGAGTCGGCGCTGCACGAGCGCTGGCAGCGCGAGGCCGGGGCGCGGGTGGTGGTCGCGCGCGAGGTGAACGAGGGCGAGGGCGACCTGCTCGCGGTGGGCGGACGGGTGCTGGCCGGGCACGGCTTCCGCACCGACCCGGCGGCGCACGCCGAGCTCGCCGAGGCGACGGGCGTCGAGCTCGTCTCGCTGCGCCTCGTCGACCCCTGCTACTACCACCTCGACATCGCGCTCACCGTGCTCGACGAGGAGCGCGGCGAGATCGCCTACCTGCCCGAGGCCTTCGACGACGCCTCGCGGGCCGTCCTGGAGCGGCTCTACCCGGATGCGATCCTCGTCGCCCCCGACGAGGCGGCGCTGTTCGCCCTCAACTCTGTGAGCGACGGGCTGCGGGTCTTCCACCCGGCGGCGGCGAGGGGATGGGCGGAGCAGCTCGCCGAGCGCGGCTTCGAGCCCGTGCCGATCGAGCTCGACGAGCTGCTCAAGGGCGGCGGCAGCGTGAAGTGCTGCACCCTCGTGCTGCGCGGCTGAGGCGGGGAGCAGGGAAGGGACGGGCGGATGCGACCCGAACGCGCATCCGCTCGTCCCGTTCAGCGCTCCGCGAGCGTGCGGCCCAGGGCGTCGCCCGAGGTCCAGGCCGCGCTCGACGAGGCCTTGCCGCCCCAGGCGTCGCCGGCGATGCCGACCGTGCCGGCGAGCGCGAAGGGCTCGTCGTGCGGCGCAGTCGGTCGCGCGAAGGTCCACCGGTGCGCGTACGTCGAAGTTGGCTGCGCGTCGATGTCGAGGATGCGGCGCACGGCGGCGACCACGGTCGGCACCGCGCCGTCGGGGTCGTCGAGGTGCCGCTTCGCGAGCTCGGGCGTCGTGTGGGCGACGAGCACGGGGGCGCCGTCGCCGCGGCGGTCGCCGTCGTCGGCGATGAAGCCGAGGTCGGGGGAGTCGTTCACGAAGACGCCGTGCAGATCGGCGGGCCAGCGGCGTCCGTCCCAGCGCAGCGCGACCGCGATCACGGGCGCCCAGGCGTCCGCATCGTGCAGCAGGTCGAGCAGCGGATGCGTGCCCGGCAGCAGCCGGCGCGCCTGCGGGTCCGGCATCGCCAGCACCGTCGTGCTGTCCTCGGGCAGCGCGTCCAGCACCACCTGCTGGCGCACGTCCAGGCCCTCGGCCAGGTCGACCGCGAGCGATCGCAGTCCCGCGGGGGCGGCGTAGCGGATGGGACCGGATGCGGCGTCGTGCATCCGCTCGTCGTCCGCCACCCGGAACGTGTCGGTCCACGGGCGGGTGAGCCCGCGGGCCACCCAGTCGTCGACGACCGCCGCGAAGCGCGTGCCAGGCTCGGCGGTGAGGTAGGAGGCGCCCAGGTCGACCGGGCGATCGTCCAGCCTGCGGCTCGCGAGGCGCCCGCCGGGCACCCGGCCCCGGTCGAGCACCCGCACGGGGATGCCGGCGTCGTGCAGGGACCTCGCGCAGGCGAGCCCCGCGAGTCCGGCGCCGACGACGGTGACGTGCTGTTCGCTCATGCCCCGATCCTGCGCCGAGCGCGGTGCCCCGGGTGCGGCCTCACAGCTGGCGCGACGGCAGGCGCAGGGTGAACTCGGTGCCCTCGCCGGGCACGCTGCGCACCTCGACGTGCCCGCAGTGCGCATCGACGATCTGCTTGACGATGGCGAGCCCCACGCCGATGCCCTGCACGGAGGTGTCGCGCGCACCCCGGGAGCGGTAGAAGCGGTCGAAGGCGCGCCGCTGCTCCTCGCCGCTCATGCCGACGCCGGTGTCGGAGACGGTGATGACGGTCTCGGTGCCGTCGACGGCAGCCCCGAGGCGGACGGTGCCCAGGGCGGGGGTGAACTTGATCGCGTTGGTCAGCAGGTTCTCGACGGCCTGCGCGAGCCGCGGTCCGTCCGCGTCCACCGGCAGCTCCTCCGGCAGGTCCGCGATGAGCTCCACGCCCGAGTTCGCGGCGATGACGCGCAGCGAGTCGAACGAGGCCTGCAGCACCGGCACCAGGTCGATCGGCAGGAGGCGCACATCGAAGTTCTTGTCCGCCGCCGAGAGCAGCTGCGAGACCCGGTCGAGCAGCTTCTCGGTGTTCCGGCTGATCGTCGCGAGCGCCCGCTCGACGCCCAGCTCGCCGGCCCGATCGCCGAGCTCGTCGGTGACGTACTCGGTGTAGCCCATGATCGAGGTCAACGGCGTGCGCAGCTCGTGCGACACCGTCGCGAGGAACTGCTCCCGCACCTCCACGGCCTCGGCCAGCTCGGTGACGTCGTAGGCCGCGACGACCGTGCCCAGCAGGGCTCCGTCCTCGCGGAGGATGCGGCGGGACGTCGCCATGAGGGCGATCATGTCGCCGGGCTCGCCGATCCACTCGAGCTGATTGGCGACCGTCTCGCCACGCAGGGCCTTCGGCACCACGCGCTGCTCGAACGGCACGGGGGTCGCCTTGTCGGCGGCGAGCACGCGTGCGCTCGAGCCGCGATCGGGCTCGTGCAGCCCGGCCCGACGTCCCCACTGCTCGGCGGCTGCATTCGCGATCGACGGGCGTCCATCCGCGTCGAAGAACGCCACGGCTCCGCTCACCGTGTCCAGCAGCGAGCGCAGCAGCAGCTCGCCGTCTCGCGAGCGGGCCAGCGCCGCCGACGCCTCGAGTCGGCTGCGGTTCACCGCCTCCTGGCTGCGCTGATAGCTGACGGAGCCGAGATGGATGCCGAGCGAGATCCCCGTGGCGAGCAGCGGCAGCGCCACGAGATTGAGCACGGCCAGGCCCGAGGACACCGGGGCCGCGCCGACCACGAAGGGCAGCGCCGAGATGAACGCGCTGCCGGCGAGCACGAGGAGCAGACCCGGCCAGCGGAACCGGTACGCGATCCACGCGAAGGGGAACAGGCAGAGCAACCCGATGGTGGGCAGGTACGGCAGCATCGCGGCGCGGGCGAACGCGACGGCCACGATGTCGAGGATGGGGATGACCACGATCCACGCGGATGCGGCCCATCCGGCACCGCGCACCAGGAACAGAGCCGAGGCGACGACGGTGACGGCAGCGCCGGCGATCAGCAGCGCCGTGTGCTCGACCTCGGCCGTCAGGGCCACCGCCGCGCTGAAGAAGAGCACGCCGAGCAGGAAGGGGAGCTGCAGACGCAGGAACAGCTGGCTGGCGCGGAGCGGGGTCCACAAGGAGGGCTCCGACATGCTCCGTGCCCCCTCCGCCGCCAGCGCGCAGCGTGGCTCGTCGTTCGAGCGCCTCTCGCACTGCACTGCAACGCACTGTATCCAGTCCGCGGGCCCCGGCTTGCGGGAACCCGGCGCGCAGCCCCGGATTGGGGCGTGGATCAGCGCGCGAGCAGCGTCTCCACACCCTCCTCGAGCTCCAGCGACGCATCCGCCAGCTGCAGCCCGAGCGCGTTGAGCAGCTCGCGGTGCTGGCGCACTTCGTCGATGGCGACCGATTCGGCGGCGTCCTGCGAGACCGCGTCCGATGCACCTGCGGAGGAGGGGAGGCTCGCCCCGTGGAGGGCGTCGCCGAGCGCGCGGAGGGCGACGATCACGCGGGCCCCGATCGCCCAGGACTGCTCGGCCTGCGGCAGCGGCTCGCCGCCGGCAGCCTCGAGCGCGAGCGCGGCCCCGAGGGCATCGGCCGCGGCGGCGGCGAGATCGACCGGTGCCTCGGCGACGGAGATCCGGCCGCCGAGGCTACTCAGCTCGCCGTGGATGCGTGCGAGCGACGACGCGGTGCCGGCGTGCAGATGCGCGAGCTCGGCGAGGTGGTCGCGGGCGGTCAGCGCGTCGCGACCGCTCGCATCCGCTCTGGCGAAGCCGAGCAGGCCGCCGATGCGGTCGCGCGCCGCCTTCGGCAGGCCGTCGCCGGCGGGGGAGAGGTTGAGGCGACCCATGAGGTCGCCGATGCGCTGGGTGTGCCGGGCGAGCACGCGCTCGTGGGCGAGCAGGAGGTCGGCCAGGTTCACCGCCTCGCCGCCGAGCTCGACCTGCCGAGCCCGTTCGGGCGCCGCGCGCTCGATCAGCGCCGTGCGGGCTGCCAGGAACGCCTCCTTGAGACCCGCCAGGTGGTTGCGCACACTGATCCGCAGCGCAGCCTCGGCGATGCCGGCCTCGACGAGATCGCCCTCGAGCAGCCCCGCCGTGGTAGCAGGGTCGCGCAGCGCCTCTCGCGCGGCGTCGCGATCGACGAGCTCCTGCTCGGCGAGCGCGAGCAGATGCGCGCGCTCCGTCGCGACGAGTGCCGGACGCAGCGCATCCGCGATGGCGATGGTGGTGCTCATGATCGTGCCTTCCCCGCTCGTGCTCCGGCGGCTCCCCCGGGCAGCGTAGCCCGGTTCCCGTCAGCTCCAGTCGCTCGGGTTCACCAGCTCGGCGAGCGGCTTGCGCGAACGCGCTGCGGCGTCGCGGTCGCGCAGGCTCGGGTCGACGTCGACCTCCGCCGAGGCGTAGCGGCCGATCGCCACGACCGTGGTGACGCGGAACCGGTCCGGCACCCCGAAGCGCTCCGCGAGCGCGGGGCCGTCGATGCCGCCCATCTGGCGCACGTGCAGACCGAGCGCGTGCGCCTGCACGGTCAGGTGCGCGACAGCCTGGCCGAGGTCGTAGTCGGGCGCGGCCACGTCCTCGCCGTCCGCGTCGCGCAGCTCCGCGACGGTGACGACGAGCACCGGAGCCTGAGCGGCCCAGGTCGCGTTGAAGGGCGCCAGACGCTCGACGATCGCGTCGAACTCGGCGGTGCCGCGCCGGGCGACGATGAAGCGGCGGGGCTGCGTGTTCATCCACGACGGCGCCCAGCGGGCGGCCTCGAGCAGCGAGGCGAGCTGGGTCTCGTCGACCTCGCCGCGCGGGTCGAAGGAGCGGGGGCTCCAGCGCTCGGCGAGCAGGTCGTGGATGGGCGCGTCGGTCTTGGCGCGGCGGTCGCTGACGGCGGTCATGGCTTCCTCCGGGGGTGGGGTTCGGTGATGCGGCGGCAGCGATGGCGACGCGGTCGGCGGATGCGCGCATCCGCTCATCCCACTCTGCCGGATGGCGACGTCGGCGGGGCCCGGATGCGACCGTCTCGACATGGGAAGACGCCTCGTGATCGCTGCGGCCGCGCTGGGGTGGCTGGCGGAGCACCCGCCCGCATCCCTCGGAGCCGCTGGCACTCGGGGGCACCCTCCGCGCCGCCGCGCCGGCACCACCCGCAGCTGCGCTGCAGCGGCGGGGAACCGGCTCCGCCGACCAGCGATGGCCCCGGCAGCTCTGGTCATTCGGCGGCGTACTGGCCGGCGAGCGTCGGGATCATCCATCCGCCGGGGCCGAAGGTGTGGCCGAACTCGCTCGCGGCGATCTCGTCGCTGATGCCGAAGAGTGCGTTCGGTGCGGCTTCGCTGTCGTTCCAGGTGGGGTCGACGACCTGCCAGCGGCCGTCCATGAACGTCTTGTTCCAGGCGTGGCCCACGGAGTACGCGGCGCCGCTGAGGTAGACGGTCTCGATGCCCGCCACGTCGGAGAGCAGCTTAAACGCCGCTGCGTACGATGCGCAGACGCCGGTTCCGTCGAGCAGGATGCCGCTCGCGTCCCAGGCCGCGGCGTAGGTCGGGTCGCTGCGCACGTCTCCGCCGGCGCGGTAGGCCTGGTACGCACCTTGGTCGTAGTCGGCGTTCGCGGCGATCCAGTCGTTCAGCGCGAGCGCCGTATCGCGCTCGTCCATCCCGTCGGCGACGATCTCGGCGACGACGTCCTGCGCGGCGGACCAGGTCTGCTCGCGGCGCTCCGCGAGCTGATCCTGCGGGTAGACGTAGGTGACTTCGAGGATCCTCCGCTCCGTGCTCTCGCTGAAATCGAGGGTGACGTCGAAGCTGCGCACGAGGGCGGCCGGTGTCTGGGAGATCACGGCGGAGGCGAGCTCGATGGGATCGTACGGCGACTCCGCGGCGCCGGTCAGGTCGATCCGGCGGTTGCCGGCGAGGAGATTGGCGGAGAGGTACTCGCCCGCGGCTCCGAACTCGTCGGTGAGGGGGATATCGACCTCGGGCTGGGAGGATGAGATCGGCGCGTCGCGCTGCACGTCCGCATCCGCTTGCCGCAACGAGGCCTGGATGGCTCCCGCTTTGGTGACGGCCGCCTCGGAGAGCTTCCGACCCACCGCTTCGACGAACGTTCCCCAGGTGCCGTCGATGCCGGAGTAGCGCAGTTCGCGGACGACGTCGGTGCCCGCCACCTTGACCTCGAGCACACCGGTCTCCCCATCGGTCCTGGACCCGACGAGGGTGAGCGGGAGCGACACCGAGGCGTCCGTCAACGTGGTGACCGAAGCGAACGAGGGCACCCGGTCGAGGGAACCGTTGTACTCGCCCGAGCCGATGTCGGAGCCGCCGACGCCTACGGGGATGAGCGGATTGATGGGCGCCGCGTCGATGCGGTCCACGAAGGAACGCGTACCGTCCGCGGCGATGGCGAGGACGCCGTAGGCGCCCAGATCGCTGTCCTCAGCGCGGACGAAGGCGGGCTCGAGCGAGCAGTTCTGCGACACGACCTCGGCCGCGATGAGGTAGCAATCCCTCGTCTGCCCGGACGTCGACGACCAGCTGGTGGCATCGCTGCCGACGTCGCCGAGCATGAAGAACGTGTTGTTGCCGAGATCGGACACGTTGGCGTAGACCGGTATGTAGCGCTCGGCGCCGTCCACCGGCTGCCACGAGAGCTGCAGGACCCCATCGGTGCTGACCTCGTAGTCCACGGAGGGGGCCGCGAGCGTCTTCTCATCGGGTTCGATGACGGCGCGGGTCACGATCGGCTTGTCGTACTCGGTCCCGTCGCGATCGACGTACTGCACCAGGTAGATCTCCGTGACCGACCAGGACCCGGCCTCGCCGTACGAGCCCGGGTCGCGCTCGCCACCGAGCTCGTTGTAGTCCGCGTCGATGACCGTGATCTCCTCGGGCTGCAGCGCGAACCCGTTGCCGAACACCTCGGTCTCGGCGGAGTAGTTGGCGATGCGGGTCAGCTCGGAGTCGTAGTAGGCGGCGACGAGCTGGTCATTGGGCCGCTGCGCTTCGTAGGCCTCGAGGACGGACTCGCGCGGATCGAAACGGAAGTTGTAGCGCGCCGACTCGTACTCGCCGAGGGTCGTCGACTCGGTGAAGCGGTAGGTGTCGCTCTCGGAGACGATCCGGGTGGGCAACCCGCCGGCCGCCGCCGTCGCGGTGAAGACCGGGCCGGCGCTCACCACGCCCAGCGGGATCGCAGCAGCGAGGAGCACGGCGCCGACGATGGAGCCGGCGAGGGCGCCGCGAGGGCTCTTGGCCGGACGAAGCGGCACGCCAGGGCCGGGCCGCCCAGGGGCCGGAGGCGCCGCGTATCCGGGAGGCGGCGGCATGGTCGAAGCGGAGGCGTGGGTGCTGGCCGACCCTGCTCGACGGCGCTGCAACCACTTGGGGGTGAAGATGGCCAGGAGGATCACGCCCGTCAACGCGAGGAGAGCGGCGCCGGCGAGGCCGATCCAGCTCAGCAGTGTCTCGACCATCGTCGTACGTCCCCCTCATTCCGACTCGAGCACAGTCGGCGTCATCGCTAGGAGGCCAACAGCCCTGTAGCCGCCGGCGCGCGTGCCGCCCGATGCTCGGCACCACCGCATCATCCCGATGATCGGCGCCGACGAGCGGGAGGACGCGGCGGGCATGGAGGAACGTGCCCGAACCGCTGCGCGATCCGCGCGCCGACCTGCACGCCCGGTACCAGGGCGTGACCGGATGACGATGGTCTGTCCGCGACCTTCGTGCGGGTCTCGCGGCTGTGGTTCGCGCCTCGGCGGAGGCACCAGCATGAACCGATGAGCCTCATTCCGTCCGGGCCGGCCTCGGTCCCCTGGAGTGATGCGAGCCCGTCGCATCGGATGGTCCGCGGCCGTAGGGTAGCGACGGGGTGCGATCCGCGTTCTGTGCGATGTGTTCGCAGCCGTTCATCGAGAGTCCGAGATGCTCCTGATCCGAGTACGCCCGCTGCGTGCGCTCGCCACCGTCCTGGCCGCGATCCTGCTCTCCGGCGCGGCGATGTCCAGCGCCGCCGCTGCCCCGATCGCCGAGCGAGGTGCCCCGGAGCTGTCGACCGCCGACGTCGACGGCTGGCTGGACGGCCTCCTGCCGGCCGCGCTCGAGCGCGAGGGGATCGTCGGGGCCACGGTCTCCGTCGTCGCCGACGGCGCGGTGGTCACCGAGCGCGGTTACGGGTTCGCCGACCAGGGCGCCGAGCCGACCGAGGTCGACCCGCAGCGCACGCTCTTCCGGATCGGGTCGATCTCGAAGCTCGTCACGGCGACCACGGTGCTGCAGCTGGTCGAGGACGGTGCGCTGGATCTGAACGCGCCGGTGCAGCAGTACCTCGACTTCGCCTTGAGGACGCGCTTCGAATGGCCGATCACCCTGCGTCATCTGCTGAGCCACACCGCCGGTTTCGAGGACAAGGTCGCCGGCGTGATCGGGGATCCGCAGGCCGATCCGCCGTCGTTGCGCGACGCGGTGACGCTCGATCCGCCCGAGCAGATCTTCGAGCCGGGCACCGTGCCGGCGTACTCCAACTACTCCAACGGGCTGGCGGCCTACATCGTCGAGCGCGTGAGCGGCCGCCCCTACGCCGACTACGTCCAGGAGGAGGTGTTCGACGCCGCCGGCATGAGCACGGCGACGTCGGCGCAACCGCTGCCGGAGGACCGCCGAACGAGCATGTCGAAGGGGTACGTGCACAGCGGCTCCGCAGAGGTGCCGTTCGAGATCAACTCGCCCGCGCCGGCCGGCGCGATCGCCGCCACGGCGTCGGACATGAGCGCCTTCATGCTGGCGCAGCTCTCGGAGGATGGGGAGCTGCTCGAGCCCGCATCGCTGCAGCTCATGCGCAGCCCTGCTCTGGGCGCGCGGGAGCTCGGCGGTCTCGCCGACGGACCCCGGATGGCGCTCGGCTACTTCGAGGCGGACCGCAACGGACATCGCATCCTCTCGCACGGCGGCGACCTGACCGCGTTCCATGCGCAGCTCGACCTGTACCCGGACGACGACGCCGGCATCTTCATCTCGCTGAACAGCACCGGCCTGCGGGGCGATGCCACCACGGCCATCCGCGACGCGCTCTCGCACGGATTCGCCGACCGCTACTTCCCGCCGACGGATGACGACGCTGTGCAGCCGACCGCGAGCGCGGCAGCCCACGCCGACGCGGTCGTCGGCAGCTACCAGGTGTCCCGGCGCGGCGAGTCCACGTTCCTGCGGCTCTTCTTCGCCCTCTCGGCGGTCGACGTCTCGCGGAGCACGGGGGACGCGATCACGATCTCAGCGCTCACCGACACGTCCGGCGCACCCGTCGATCTCGTCGAGGTCGAGCCCTGGGTGTGGCAGGAGGTCGATGGTCCGCGCCGCGTCGCGATCGACCAGCAGGATGGTGCAGTGCAGGCCATCGGGCTCAACCCGGCCTTCACGCTGCAGCCGATGCCCGCCACACGCCAGGCGCTGCCGGTCATCGCAGCGCTCTCGCTGGGCGTGCTCCTGATCACGGCGGTCTCGCTGCCGATCGGGGCGGCTCTTCGACGGTGGTACGGGCGCCCTCGGGTCTCGGCGGTGACGGAACGCCGCCTGATCCTGCTGCGCGCTGCGAGCCTGCTGGCCCTCATCGCGGCGGGCGCGCTCTGGTCGGTGGCCGCCGCTGCGCTGCTCTCGGACTCCCCGCCTCCGAGCGACCTCGTCTTCCGCTCGGCGCAGATCCTCACCGCCATCGCGGCGCTCGGCGTCGTCCCGGCGCTTCTGCTGCTCGTGCACCGGGCGCGGCGCCCCCGTCAGGACGGCAGAGCCCGGCAAGTCGTCACCGTCGTCTCGGCGGCGCTCGTCGCGCTGGCGTTCTCGGGCCTCGCCTACGTCGCCGTCGTCGGCGGACTGCTCGCACCGAGCATCACGTACTGACCGTCGTCGTCGGTGAGGGTCGGAGTCCGAGCGGCGGCCGGTGGGTGCCCGGCGAGTACGCCCGCGGTGCGCTCGACGGTCCCGTCGGGGTGTCGAAGCCAGCGCGCGGCACCCCTGGCGCCTCGGACCGGATGTCACCTTCCCGTGCGGCTGCGCCGTTTCGCGGTGCGACGCCAGACGGCCTCGGCGATCAGCGAGACGGTCACGAACACGGCTGCCGAGACGCCGATCCGCCCGAACACCCCGAGGTCGGTGAACTGAGCGAGGAACGTGTTCAGCGCGATGGCGAGGACCGCGCTGATCACGATCGGCAGAAAGCGGCGGAGGCGTCCTGGCTGCTCATGCTGCTCTGGCGTCATGTCCTCAATGATGCCGGCCGCCGCCAGCGGGTGCGTCCGACCTTCGGTCGACATCTCCGATCCGGCCGACGAGCTTGAGCGCGCAGCGGCGCGAGAGGGCGTGGGAACTCCCCGCAGCGTGCGGGAGGTGGAGGGGAGCGACAGGGCCCCGACCGCTTCAGCGCACAGGCGACCCGGGGCCCCGCACAATCTCCGCGATCGCCGCGGGAACGTCCGAGTCCTGCAGCGAGGTCGTGTCGCCGAGCTCGCGGCCGTCGACGATGTCGCCGAGCAGTCGGCGCATGATCTTGCCCGAGCGGGTCTTCGGCAGGTCGGGCACCACGACGAGGTCGCGCGGCTTCGCGACCGGGCCGATCTCGGCCGCGACGTGGCCGCGCAGGGTCTCGCGCAGCTCGGCGGCGAGGGCGCGCCATCCGTCCGCATCCGACGCCGCGTGCTGCGACGGGATCACGAACGCGGCGATGGCCTGGCCGGTGACCGCATCCGCCACCCCCACCACGCCGGCCTCGCCGACGAGCGGATGCGAGACGAGCGCCGACTCGATCTCGATCGTCGAGAGGCGGTGGCCCGAGACGTTGATGACGTCGTCGACCCGGCCGAGCACCCAGATGTCACCGTCCTCGTCGAGCTTGGCGCCGTCGCCGGAGAAGAACCAGCCCTGCTCGGCGTAGGCGGCCCAGTACGAGTCGCGGTAGCGCTCGGGGTTGCCCCAGACGGTGCGGGCGAGCGCCGGGCCGGGCCGGTCGACCACCAGGTAGCCGCCCTGGCCGCGCTCGACGGGGTGCCGTCCTCGCTGACGACGAGCGTGCCGAGGCCGGGCAGCGCGCGCAGCGAGGAGCCGGGCTTGAGCGTGCTCGAGCCGGGCAGCGGGGCCATGACCGCCGCCCCCGTCTCGGACTGCCACCAGGTGTCGACGATGGGCGCCGCATCCGCGCCGATCTCGCGGCGGAACCACACCCACGCCTCGGGATTGATGGCCTCGCCGACGCTGCCCAGCAGGCGCACGCTCGAGAGGTCCCAGGTCTCCGGCAGCCCCTCCGGGAACCACGTCATGAAGGTGCGGATGAGCGTGGGCGCCGTGTAGTAGACGGTCACGCCGTAGCGCTCGATGATCTCGAAGTGCCGGCCCGGGTGCGGGCTGTTCGGTGTGCCCTCGTAGATCACCTGCGTGAGGTTGTTGGAGAGCGGGCCGTAGATCTCGTAGGTGTGCGCGGTCACCCAGGCGAGGTCGGCGGTGCACCAGTGCACGTCGTCGTCCTTCGCGTCGAAGACGGCCCAGTGCGTCCAGCTCGCCTGCGTCAGGTAGCCGCCGCTCGTGTGCACGAGGCCCTTCGGCTTCCCGGTGGTGCCGGACGTGTAGATGATGAAGAGCGGATGCTCGGCGTCGAACGCCTCGTAGGCGTGCTCGGTGGGCTGCCGGTCGACGACGTCGTGCCACCAGACGTCGCGGCCCTCGGTCCAGGCCACCTCGCTGCCGGTGCGGCGCACCACGAGCACGTGCTCGATCGCGTTGTCGCCGCTCACCGCGTGGTCGGCCTGATGCTTCACCGGCACCGCCTGGCCGCGGCGGAACTGCCCGTCGGTGGTGACGAGCAGCTTGGCGCCCGTGTCCTCCACGCGGAACTTGACCGCCTCGCCGCTGAAACCGCCGAAGACCAGGGAGTGCACGGCGCCGATGCGCGCGATCGCGAGGGTGATCACGACGGTCTCGGGGATCACCGGCAGGTAGACCACCACGCGGTCGCCCGCGACGACGCCGAGTTCGGTGAGGGCGTGCGCGGCCTGCGCCACCCGCTCCTGCAGCTGCGCGTACGTGATCGACTCGCGGTCGCCGGGCTCGCCCTCGAAGTGCAGTGCGACCTTGTCGCCGCGGCCCGCCTCCACATGGCGGTCGACGCAGTTCGCGGCGACGTTGAGCCTGCCGCCGACGAACCACTCGGCCACCGGCACGCTGAGGTCGGTCTCGCCGAAGCGGCCGGTCTCGCCCTCGGCGAGCGGGCGGGCGGGCTGCCAGGTGTGCGCCGTCGTCCACGGCTCCACCCAGTCGAGGCGGCGGGCGGCGGCCTCCCAGAAGGCGACGCGGTCCGCATCCGCTTCGTCCCACGCCTCCGGGCCGACGTTCGCGGACGCGCGCAGCGCCTCCGGCGCGGGGTAGCGGCGGCTCTCGGTCAGCAGGTTCGCGATCGTGCTCACCCGCCCACGCTAGAGAGTCCGGCCCCGGCGGGCGAGTCGGCGGCAACGGCGGGTAACAGTCGCGCTGAGGTGAGCGGATGCGTCACGCCCCGCACCCTCGTGCGATTCGGAGGAGAACCGCCACGTCATGCGCATCGCACCCCCGCTGTTCCGGGGCGCATCGCGCCCGCCGTCGCCGACGGTCGCCCGATCTCCTCCGAATCGCACCAGGGCCGCCGCGGGGAGCACCGCGAGGGTGGGCACGGGGAGAGCGGCGGGGACGTCCGGCCCGGGTTCGCGGCGCTCGCCGCGTGGCTCGTGGTGCGCCGGGCGCCTACGCCCAGCGCCTGACGGCCCAGCGCTCGGCGAGGCCGAAGACGGTGTCGCTGAGCTTGCCGAGCAGCGCGAGCAGCACGATCGCCAGGATGATGCGGTCGACGCGACCCGTGGTCTGCGAGTCGCTGAGCACGTAGCCGAGGCCCATCGAGCTGGCCAGCAGCTCCGCGGCGACGAGGAACAGCCAGGCCTGCGCCAGCGCGAGCCGCAGCCCGGCGGCGACCGAGGGGACGACGGCGGGCAGCTGCACCGTGAAGAACAGCGCGACGCCGCGGTAGCCGAAGGCGCGCCCCGCCTCGACGAGGTCGCGGTCGACGTGCCGCAGGGCCGTGGCGACGGTCGTGTAGACCGGGAAGAAGGCCCCGATCGCGATGAGCACGACCTTGGGCTCCTCGCCGATGCCCATCCAGAGCAGCAGCAGCGGCACCCACGCGAGCGACGGCACGGCGCGCACGCCGCCGAGCATGGGGGAGAGGAACGCGTCGCCGAGCTTCGAGAGGCCGACCAGCGCGCCCACCGCCAGACCGAGCACCGCGCCGGCGATGAAGCCTATGAGCACGCGCTGCGTGGAGATGGCGATGTAGGTGCCGAGCAGGCCGCGCTCGGCGTAGTCGACGCCCGCCTGCACGACGGCCACCGGCGAGGGCAGCTGGTGCGGGGCGAAGAAGCCGGTCGAGGTGCTGAGCCACCAGGCGCCGAGCACGATCGCGGGCAGCAGGGCGCCGAGCAGGATGCGCTGCACCGGCCCCAGCGAGCCCCGCGTGCGCGCGGCGCCCGGCTGGGCCCGCACACCGACAGGCGTCAGCATGGGATTGCCGAGCGCATTCGCCCGGCCCTCACGCTCCATCGTGGCGGTCGTCTGGTCGGTCATCTCGCCCTCCTCGGGCCTGCGCCGGAGCCGCCCGCGCGGCGGCCCCGGCCTCGGGTCAGTCGTCGAAGCGGGCGGGGTCCGCAGCCTCGGCGTAGGTCGGGTCGAGCAGCTCCTCGAGCGCGGTGTCGACGAGCGACTGCTCGGAGACGGCGTCGATCTCGACGAGGATCGGCGCGATGGTCGTGAAGACCGACAGCTGGTCGTCGCCGGGGATGCCGCTGACGTCGAGGTTGCTGCGCTCCTCGATCACCTGCGTGGCGACGGCCTCGTCGATGCCGGCGGCCTCCGCGAGGATCGCGATGGTCTCGTCCGGGTTCTCGAGGGCCCAGGCGCGAGCGTGCTCGTAGGCGTCGATGACGGCCTGTGCGAGGTCGGGGTCCTCCTCGAGGAACGCCTCCGTGGCGTTGAGCACGCCGTAGGAGTTGAAGTCCACGTCGCGGAAGAGGAACTGGGCACCCGCCTCGATCGCGCCGCCCATGATCGGGTCGAGGCCCGCCCAGGCGTCGACCGCGCCGCTCTGCAGCGCCGCCCATCCGTCCGCGTGCTGCAGGTTCTGCACGGTCACGTCGTCGACGGTCAGGCCCTCGGTGGCGAGCGCCTGCGTCAGGAAGAAGTACGGGTCGGTGCCGCTGGTGGCGGCCACGTTGCGTCCGGCCAGGTCGGCCACGGAGGTGATGTCGCTGCCCGCGGGCACGACCAGCGCCGCCCACTCTGGCTGCGAGTACACGCCGATGGTCTTGATGGGCGACCCGTTCGAGCGCGCCAGCAGGGCCGCGCTGCCGGCCGTCGAGCCGACGTCGATGGCGCCCGAGCGCAGGAACTCGTTGGCCTTGTTCGAGCCCGCCGACTGCACCCACTCGACGGTCACGCCCTCGCTCTCGAGCTCGTCCTCGAGCCAACCCTGGTCGCGGATGACGAGGCTCAGCGGGTTGTAGGTGGCCCAGTCGAGGGTGAGCGTGCGCTCGGCCTGCTCGCCCTCGGGCGCGGGGGCCTCGCCGGTGCTGGTCTCGCCCTGCACGCAGCCGGTCAGGGCGAGTGCGGCGACGGCGATGCCGGCGAGAGCGGATGCGGTGCGGATGCGCATGGTGGTCTCCAGTGGTCGGGCGCGATGGTGCGGGGTCAGTGGGCGTGGCGTTCGACGCCGAGGCCCTCGAGCAGTTCGCCGCGCAGCTCGGCGAGGCGGGCGTCGCCGCGATCGCGCGGGCGCTCGCCGGGCACGACGATCTCGCGCACGACGGTGGAGCCCTCGGCGCCGGGCTCGCGGCCGAGCAGCACGACGCGGTCGGCGAGCTGCAGCGCCTCGTCGACGTCGTGGGTCACGAGCAGCACGGTGGTGGGCGCGGCGGCGTGCACGTCGAGCAGCAGATCCTGCATCTTCAGGCGGGTCAGCGCGTCGAGCGCGCCGAAGGGCTCGTCGAGCAGCAGGACCCCCGGGTTGCGGGCGAGCGCCCGGGCCAGCGAGGCGCGCTGCGCCATGCCGCCGGAGACCTCCCGGGGCCGCAGCTGCGCCGCGTCGGCGAGGCCGACCAGCTCCAGCAGGCGCGCGACGCGCTTCCTGCCGGCCGCCGCAGCGGTGCCGCGGGGCAGGCCGAGCGAGACGTTCGCGGCGATGCTGCGCCACGGCAGCAAGCGCGGCTGCTGGAAGCCGAAGGCGCAGCGGGGGTCGACGCCGTCCACGGCCGTGCCGTCGATCGTGGCGGTGCCGGTGGTGGGCGCATCCAGTCCCGCGGCGATGCGCAGCAGCGTGGACTTGCCGCATCCGCTCGCCCCGACGATGGCGAGCACCTCGCCGGCGGCGACCTCGAGGTCGACGTCGCGCAGCACGGGCCGGCCGAAGGAGCGGCCGAGCCCGGAGAAGCGCACCGGATGCGCGGTGCTGGCGAGCGCGCCGAGCGCGGCGGACACATCGGTCATGGCGCCTCCTCGGCGGTCGGGGATGCGAAGCCGGACGGACACGCGTCCGACCGATCGTAGGGACGGCGCCGGCGCCGGGCGAGGCGGGCCGCAACCCGGCGTAACAAGCGCGGGCGGGAGTAGGCTCGACGTCAGATGTCCCAGCCGAGTCCGAGGAGCGATGCATGATCGGCGTGCTGACGGGCTTCGCGATCATCGGCACGATCATCCTGGTCGGCTACATCATCGCCCGCACGGGCGTCGCGGGCGATCACGCGCAGTTCGTCATGAACCGCGTGGCCTTCTTCGTCTCGACCCCGGCGCTGCTGTTCGTCACGATGGCGCAGGCCGACCTCAGGGTCGTCTTCTCCTCGTTCCTGCTCATCGCCGTGATCTCCGCGCTCGGCATCTGCCTCGTCTACGCGGCCATCGCCGTGTTCCTGCTCAAGCGGCGCATCGTCGAGACCACGGTGGGCGCGATGGCCGCCGGCTACGTGAACTCGAACAACATCGGCCTGCCGGTGGCGATCTACGTGATCGGCGACGCGCAGTACGTGGCGCCCATCCTGCTGTTCCAGCTCGTCATCGGCACCCCGATCGTGCTCACGATCCTCGACCTCGCGACGAACCCGAAGGGCGGCCGCGGGCTGCGCAACCTCGCCCGGCCCTTCGGCAACCCGATCATCATCGCGTCGGTGCTCGGCGTCGGCCTGGCGTTCTTCTACGACCGGATCCCGACGGACGTGATCACCCCGATCCTGCAGCCCTTCGCGCTGATCGGCGGCTCGGCCATCCCGCTCGTGCTGATGGCCTTCGGCATGTCGCTGCGCGGCAACAAGCCGTTGCGCGCGGGCAGCGGACGCAAGGACGTCGCGATCGCGAGCTTCCTCAAGGCGTTCGTCATGCCGGCCTTCACGTGGGTGCTCGCCTACTTCGTCTTCGGCCTGCGCGACCAGCAGCTCTTCGCCGCGGTGACCATGTCGGCGCTGCCGAGCGCGCAGAACGTCTACAACTACGCGGCCCGCTACAACGCGGGGCTCGTGGTGGCGCGCGACACGGTGCTCGTGACGACGGTGGTGTCGCTGCCGGTGCTGCTGCTCGTGGCGTTCCTGCTCGGCGGGCACTGATCGTGCTGCTGCGGCGCACCACGCGCGACCTGCGCGTCGGCGGCCCCGCCCGCGGCGCGGACGAGCGGATGGGGCCGCGCCCTGACCCCGCGCGGCATCGACGACGCGGTCGGCGCCGCGGGCGACGACCTGGGCGCCGCGCGGCGCATCGCCCGCGAGTTCGCCGACGTCGACGAGGGCGAGCTCGAGAGCTGGGCGTGGACCGGTGACCGCTGGCGCCGCCGCATCGCCGTGCTCGTGCTCGAGGGCCGCTACCGCCGCGGGGATGCCGCGCAGCGGGCCGAGGAGCACGAGCGCTTCCTGGCCTGGCTGCAGGCGGAGCTGCTCGACGGCCCGGACCTCGTGGACGGATGCGCCGAGCACGTCGTCGGCGAGCAGCACGTCGGCCGCCCGCCCGGCCCCCTCTTCGCCCTCGCCAAGAGCGACGTCGTCTGGGCCCGGCGCACGGCGCTGCTGGCCGGCCTCGCGCTCGTGAAGCACGGCGACGCGGTCACCCCGCTCGCCCTGGTGGAGCGGCTCGCGCGCGAGCGCAGCCCGATCATCCGGGAGGCGCTCGTGCGGCTGCTGCACGAGACCGCCCGCCGCGCGCCGGAGCCGACCGCGGCGCTGCTCGCTCGTGCCGGCGCCCGCTGGCCGGCGCCGGTGCGCGAGGCGGCGGCGGAGAACCTGCCGCCGCACCTGCGGCCGGAGGTGTGACGGGGCGGGACACGGGCGCTGGGCGGTCGCGGGTGAGTCGACCCGGAGCGCTCGTACCCGTGGGTGAGTCGCCCCGGACTCCTCGCGCCGCAGGCACGCGATCCTCCGGCGGGCCCCTGGCCTGATGGAACTCAGGACTGACCAGCGGACACGCCGGGCTCGACCGGCCCGAGGTCGGCGTGTCGCTTTCGGCAGCCTGAGTTCCACGAGCGAGCGCTGCGAGCGGGGCGACGGTGAGCGGATGCGCTGCGCGCCGACCAGCCGCGCCATCGGCCACAGCGCGACTGCGCCGAACGCGCATCCGCTCCTGACAAGCGCGAGTCGCGCGGGTAGCCTCGACCCGTGGACTTCAGGGGGCGGGGCATCGGCGTCGGAGCCGTGCTGCTCGGCGCAGCGATGATCGCCGGCTGCGCCGTCGCTCCTCCCGCGGACCTGCGAGCGGATGCGCCGGACTCGCCGGTCGTGAGCGCCGCGGCCGCACCGACCGCGGCGCTCGCCGCAGTCACCACCGCGACCGCATCCGCTGCTCCGCCGCAGGGCGAGCCGCCGATCGTCGCGCAGCCCGCCGCGCACCAGGTCTTCGCGACGATGCACGTGCCGCGCTTCGGCCAGGGCTGGATGCGCAGCATCGGCGAGGGCGTGAGCGAGTCGCGGGTGCTGAACCGCGAGGACATCAACGTGGGGCACTACGACTCCACCCAGATGCCCGGCCAGGTCGGCAACTTCGCCGTCGCCGCGCATCGGGAGACGCACAGCGGCCCGTTCAGCGAGATCAGTGCGCTGCAGATCGGCGACCCGATCGTGATCGAGACCCCCGAGGCGTTCTTCGTCTACCTCTACCGCAACACCGAGTACGTGCTGCCGAGCGGCGTGGGCGTGCTCGATGCGACGCCGCAGTTCGGCAGCGAGAGCCCGGGCGACCGCATCATCACGCTCACCAGCTGCAACCCGCGCATGTCGACCGCCGAGCGCATCATCGCCTACGGCGTGCTCGACACCTGGGCGCCCAACACGGGCCAGGGCATGCCGCAGGAGATCGCAGCGCTGCTGGGCTGAGCCCTACTGCGCCGCGAACACCGCCATCAGGTTCGACACCGCCGGGCCCAGCACGACGACGAAGAGCACCGGCAGGATGCAGAACATCAGCGGGAACAGCACGCGCACCGGCACCTTCGCGGCCCGCTCCTCCGCGCGCTGCCGCCGCTTCAAGCGCAGGTCGCGGGCCTGCGTGCGCACGACCTGGCCGATGGAGACGCCGTAGGCGTCCGCCTGCATGATCGCCTTCGCGAAGCGCTGCAGGTCGACCACCTCCGAGCGCGCGGCGAGGGCGGCGTAGGCCTCGCGGCGGCTGGCGCCGAGCCGCATGTCCTGCACGGTGCGGGAGAGCTCCGCGGCGAGCGGACCCCTCCCGTGCCGGCCCGCGCGGTCGATCGCCGTCTCGAGCCCGAGCCCGGCCTCGACCGAGATGAGCACCTGATCGAGCGTGTCCGCGAGCTCGAGCCGGATGCGGTCCTGCCGCTCCTTCGCGCGCCCCTGCACGACGAGGTCGGGGGCGCAGTAGCCGACCGCCAGGAGCGCGACGGCGACGAGCACCATGGCGGCGCCCGGGCGGGCGGCGAACAGCGCGACGCCGAGCAGCAGGCCTCCACCGGCTCCGACCAGCTTGAGCAGCACGAGGGTGCGCAGCGACCAGACGCGGGTGAGGCCGGCCAGCTGGAGGTTGCGCTCGAGCCGCTTCACCATCGAGCGCGTGGCGAACGGGGGCGGCGGCCGGTCCGTCCGCCTCCGCGCCAGGGCGCTCCACGCGGGTCTGCCGGCGGGCATGACCGCGAGCACGAGGAACGGCAGGGCGAGCGCCAGTAGCGCCGGGCCGATGAACGGCAGCACGGCGCCCATCAGAACCGGATCCTGACGATCGAGCGCAGCCACAGGCCGCCGACCAGGAAGAGCACGAGCGAGACGAGCAGCATGAGCAGGCCGATCGGGGAGGTGAAGAACGTCGACAGGTACCCGGGACTGATCACGGTGAGGATCACCGCGACCGCGACCGGCAGCACCATGAGCACGACCGCCGACATCCGGCCCTCGCTGCTGAGGGTCGTGACCTGACGGCGGATCTGCTGCCGCTCGCGGATCGTGTCGGCGATGTGGTCGAGCACCTCGCTGAGGTTGCCGCCGACCTCGCGGTGGATCGCGAAGGCCTGGGCGGTCCAGGTCAGGTCCTCGCTGCGCATCCGCTCGGCCGTCGCCAGCATCGCGTCGCCGATGTCGCGGCCGAGCCGGTGCTCGTTGACGACGCGCGCGAACTCCTCGGCGGTGGGGGAGGAGGAGTCCTGCGACACCGCGACGAGCGCGCGCTGCAGGCTGTGCCCGGCGCGCAGGCCGCTGGCGACGAGCTGCAGGGTGCCCTCGAGCTGCTCGGCGAAGGCGGTGCGGCGCTGCTCGATGCGGCGGTCGAGCAGCACTCGGCCGACGAGCAGCGCGGCGGCCGGCAGCAGCAGGACGAGGGTCCAGGAGAGCACCGAGGGCGAGGCCAGCGCCATGATGAGGCCGAGCACCGCCGCGGCCGCGGCGGCGAGCACGGCGCCGAGCACGACGCTGCCGGCGCTCTGCTTCCAGCCGGCCAGGTCGAGCTTCTCCACGAAGCCGGCGTTGCGGCTGCGCACCACCGCGTCCGCCCGCTCGGTCGCCTGGCGCCGCCACTCGGCGAGCGACGCCGCCTCCCTCGCCGAGCACGACGCGGGGCCGAGCAGCAGCGCGACGGCGACGCCCGCGAAGACCGCGAACACGCCGAGCACGAGCGGCGTCATGCCCGGTCCGACCGGTCGGCCGCTGTGGCGAAGAGCGAGGCGTCGAAGGGCACGCCGAGCTCGTCGAAGCGGGTGAGGAAGCGGGGACGGATGCCGGTCGGCAGCGCCCTGCCGAGGAAGCGGCCGGAGGCGTCCACACCGGCGCCGAAGTCGAAGCGGTAGATGTCCTGCAGCGTGACGGTGTCGTGCTCCATGCCGAGCACCTCGGTCACGTGCGTGACCCGGCGGGTGCCGTCGCGCAGGCGCGTCACCTGGATGATCACGTCGATGGACGACGCAATCTGCTCGCGGATGGCGCGGTGCGGCAGCTCCATCCCCGCCATCATCACGAGGGTCTCGAGGCGGGCGAGGGCGTCGCGCGGCGAGTTCGCGTGCAGGGTGGTGAGCGATCCGTCGTGGCCGGTGCTCATCGCCTGCAGCATGTCGAGGCTCTCGCCGCCGCGGCTCTCGCCGACGACGATGCGGTCGGGCCGCATCCGCAGCGCGTTGCGCACGAGGTCGCGGATCGTCACCTCGCCGCGCCCCTCCACGTTCGGCGGCCGGCTCTCGAGGCGAACGACGTGCTCCTGCTGCAGCTGCAGCTCCGCTGCGTCCTCGATCGTGATGATGCGCTCGTCATGCGGGATGAACGACGACAGCACGTTGAGCAGCGTCGTCTTGCCGGTGCCCGTGCCGCCCGCGACGATCACGTTGAGGCGGGCCCGCACGCAGGCGACGAGCAGCTCGATCATGTCGTCGCCGACGGTGCCGAGGCTCACGAGGTCGCGGGCGCGCAGCGGTTCAGTGGCGAACTTGCGGATCGTCAGCGACGAACCGCCGATGGCGAGCGGAGGGATGACCGCGTTGACCCGCGAGCCGTCGGCCAGCCGCGCGTCGACGAACGGGGAGGACTCGTCGATGCGGCGGCCGACGCGGGTCACGATCCGCTCGATCACCCGGCGCAGCCGCTCCTCGGAGCGGAACGTGGTGGGCACACGCTGGATGCGGCCGCGGCGCTCGACGTAGACGTGGTCGTGACCGTTGACCATGACCTCGCTGACGGTCTCGTCGTCGAGCAGCGGCTCGATCGGCCCGAGTCCGAGCACCTCGTCGGCGAGTTCCTGGATCAGCGCGAAGCGCTGCCGCTCGCTGAGGGTCTGGCCGCGCTCGTCGATGATCGAGGCGAGCTCGCGGCGCGCCATGGCGTCGAGGTCGGACTCGCTGAGGGCCGGGTCGTTCAGCCGCGTACCGATCCGCTCGGCGAAGAGGTCGCTCGCCTCCTCGCGGACGCGCTGCACCTCGTCGTCGGCGCCGCCGTCGCGGCGCGGGATCACGGCTAGGGCGGCGCCGTCGTAGAGGTCCTCGACCGGCGGCATCGACGGAGCGGAGGCGGGCTCGTCCGCGCCGTCCCGATCCTGCGGCCCCTCGGCGAGCCAGCCGGGCTCGGGCTCCGCGGCCGAGCCCCATCCCGGTCCGTCGACGGCATCCCACTCGGGCGTCCAGTCGGCGGGCGCCGCCTCGGCGAGCACCGAGGGGTCGATGGGGCGCTCGGCCTGCGCTCGGCGGTTGCGGGCGGCCTGCAGGCGCTCGGAGAGACTGGACATCAGCGCACCTTCCTGGGCTTGGAGCGGCGGTTCGGGTCGTCGTGGTCGGCGATCCGCCGGCCCAGCTCGCGCAGCCTGCCGGCGGCGCGATCGCGCGGAGCGTCGGTGACGACGGGCACGCCGCGGTTCGTCGAGCGTCCGACGGCGCTCGTGCGGGGACCTCGAGCGTGACGGGCCTGCCGAGCAGGCCCTCCACGTCGCGCTTGCGTGCCGCGCGGCGCTCGCCGAGGTTGAGCACCACGTGGTGCTGGGCGGGCAGCAGATCGAGCTCGGCGAGCACGTCGAGCTCTTTCATCAGCCCGCGCACGCTCGTGACGTCGGGGCTCGTGACCGAGATCACCGCATCCGCCTCCTCGATCGCGCCGAGGGTGTGCGCGCTGAGGCCGGGGGCCGTGTCGACCACGACGGCGGCGTACTCGTGCGCGAGCTGGCGCAGCAGCAGGGTCGCCTCGTGCGCGGTGATCCCGTCGGCACCGGCCGGCGAGGCGGGGGCGGCGAGCACCAGCAGTCCGCTCGGATGCGTCGTCAGCGCGTGCTGGACCAGCAGCAGATCGCGCGCGGCGGCGGGCCCGACGGCGGCGTCGATCGCGCGCAGCGGTGCGATGCCGAGCGCCTCGGCGACGTCGCCGAACTGCAGGTCGAGGTCGACGAGCACGACGCGATGCGGATGCACGGCCGCCAGCACCGTCGCCACGTTCGCCGCGATGGTCGTCTTGCCGACGCCGCCCTTGGGGGCGGTGACGACGACCACCTGGCCGCGGTCCCTGAGCTCGCGCGGCGCGCCCATGAGCGACGCCTCGCGCGCGGCGCGCTCGCCGGCGGTGACGATGAGGGCGTCGATGTCCTCGAGTTCGGCGCCGACCGGCAACGCGTGCGAGACGCCCGCCGCGATCAGCTCGGCGGGCAGGGTCGCGTCGACCGACGTGACCGCGAGCGTCGGCACGCTGCGGCGGAGCGTCTGCGCGAGCGCGCGGCTCTGCGCCTCGGTGACGTAGCTGCCGAAGACGATCAGCTGGGGCCAGACCGTCAGCTTGAGCAGCCGCGCCAGCACCGCTTCGGGTGCTCCCGGTGGGATCGACAGCACCTGCTCGCCGAGCAGCAGGCGCGCCTGGTGCTCGAGCGTCACATCGGGGCCGACGAGGACGACGCGGCTCATGGCACCAGGTCCGCGCGCGTGGCGGGCGCACCGCCGGTGCTCTCGAGGCCCTCGGCCTGCTTGCTGAGCCAGACGGATGCGGTCTCCTGCGCGAACACGACCGCCTGCGCATCCTGCCGCTCGACCGCGAGGGTCACGGTGACCGCGCCGCTGGCCGAGCCGTCCTCGGCGAAGGCGCCGCCCACGGCCGTCACCAGCACCTGGTCGAAGCGCAGGAACGTCTGCGCCGGGCTGTCGGCCTCGGCCTGCGTGGTCACGAGCACGCCCACCCGGTCGCCGGCCGCGAGGCGCCCGCCGAGCACCCGCTGCGCATCGAGGCTGAGCGACACCTCCTGCAAGCCCTCCGGCACGGGGATCGACCCGCCGTCGCCCACGAAGTCGCCCGGGCTGGCGAGCCGCGCCGCGATCACCTGCTCGCCCGGCACCAGCACGGCGCTCGTGACCTGCCCGACGAACTCGTCGAGCCCCTCGATGCTCTGCACAGCGCCGTCGGCGAGGAAGGATGCGGGCACCTGGTCCACCGCCGTCACCAGCGCCAGCTGCGCCGCGGTCGTGCCGGCCGGCACCTCCTGCTGCACGACGAGCACGTCGACCAGCTCGGCGCCGCCGGCGGCTCGCTGATCGGCGCCGCGCACGTAGTCGACCAGCGCGACCCCGCCCACGATGGCGAGCACGGCGGCGATGACGAGGGCGATGATGCGGGTTCTCACGGGGCGCGTTCTCTCGGTTTCTCGGGGAGGTTCGTGGATCGGGACGAGCGGAAGCGGATGCGGATGCGGTCAGGCGACGAGGCGGACGGGGGTCGCGATGCGTTCGGCCGCCTCGTCGGCGGTCAGCCCGGTGGCGACGACGTGGCCTTGGACGCCCTGGCAGAGGCCGAGGATGGAGGACAAGACGCTCGTCACATCGGCGACGATGTCGGTCAGCGGAGTCAGGAATCCCAGGAGGCCGCCGAGCAGGTCCGCAACGATGTTCACGAGCGCCGGAAGGCGCAGGAGGTCGGCGAGGATGCTGACACCCGGGAGATTCAAGATGTCCAACAGGCCCTGACGGCCGATCTCTCGGAGGAGCCCATCGAGCCCGGACTCGCTGACGCCCAGCAGGTCGAACAAGTTCTGAGCGCACCGAGGTCCGCCGGTCGGGAACTGCGCTTGCGGGCCGGATGCGAGAAGGCCGTCGAACTCGTGGCCGGTGACGACGATCTCCGTGAAGGTGATCGATCCCGGCTGCCCAATCAGCTGGTCGACGGTGGTGACGAGTGCCTGATCGAACGTCGGCACGATGATCCGCTTGCCGACGAGGTCCTGCATGGCCGTGAGGCACATGTCGGGGAACACCGGGAGCACTCGCATCAGGGTGCTGCCGAGTGTCGAGGTGAGGAACTGAGGGTCGTACCGGCATTCCCCGCTGGGCGTGCCCATCCATCCTCCTGCGAGGAGGGAGATCGAACAGTTGAGCGCTTTCTCGAGGTAGTCGGGAAGGTCGGCCGCACCCAGATTGCCGACGACGCCCGAGAGCAGGTCGCGTACTCCCGTGTAGAGGCCTGTGCCGATGAACTGGGGGCCGATGGCGTCGTCCGGAGGGAGCACGCACTCGCTGACCGCCAGGGGAAGCGGAACGGTCTGCCGCCACTCGGCAGTCGCCGACGCGAGCACGTCCGTGGCGTCGCGGTCGAAGGAGAAGAGCGCCGCCTGTGCGCTGGTGAGCGTGACCACGACCGTCTCGCGCGCGTTCGGTGCGGTGGTGTCGGTGGGGAAGCTGATGGCTGTGCTCGTCTGCTCGATCCCGCCGAAGACGGTCTCGTTCGCGATGGGGTTCGCGACGGCGGCCGCCTCCTCGGGCGACATGGCGCATCCAAGGATGGTCGTCGTCGCCTCGTCCTCGTAGCAGAGCTGGGCGATCGCGAGGGCGGCGGCATCCGCGGCGTCCTGCAGCTGCGCCTTGCGAGACGCGGTCGCGCCGATGTCGACGACGAGCGCCACGACGACGAGCAGCACGGTCATGCACAGCGCGACGATGACCGTGCTGGCGCCGTGCTGCTCATCACGGACGCGGCGGATCAACCGGCGCACAGGCGCACCGCCTTGCCGGTGAGCTCGAACGGACCGAACAGCCCGGTCAGGGTGCTGCGGTCGACCTTGAGCGTCACGGTGAGCTCCTGCCCGGTGCCGCAGAGGCGACCACCCGGATTGACCGCGGTGCCGCTGACGCTGAACGGCGACGGGTTCGTCTTCACCGTCAGCCCGATCGGTGCTAAGACCGCATCGGCGGTGGCGGTAGCGCTCCCGGTGGAGGCGCCGTCCTCCACCGAGAGCTCACGTGCCGCCTCACGCGCCGCGTTCGTCACCAGGATCTGCGCGTTGTAGGCGGCGCCGAACTCGATGATGCCGAAGAGCAGGGTCAGCAGCAGCGGCACGACGAGCGCGAACTCGACGGCGGCTGCGCCCTCCTCCGAAGCCGATCGGAGTCGAGTGCGTCGGAGTCGCATCAGCGACTCACCCCCTCGCAAGAGATGGCGGTCGGACGCCGAAGCAAGCACCGGCGTCCGTAGAGGCGAAGGAGCGTACTTAGCCGTTGCTCGTGGCCGGGGTGCCGACGGTCACGTTGTCCAGCGTTCCGCTGATGTCGTTGAAGACGCCGCTGAGTGCGCCGGTGAGGACGCCCACAACAGCGATGAGCGCCACAGCGATCAACCCGACGATCAAGCCGTACTCGACAGCCGTAGCCCCCTCCTCCTCGCGGCTGAGCCGCGTGCGGATCTCGGTGCTGATGCGCGTGTAGAGAGCAAGCATGGTCTTTCCCCATCCCGAATGTGCTGCGTGCATGCCCCTCGCCCGAACGGAGGAGCGGCCGGAGGCAAGGGACCTCCGGCGCTGATAGTTGAGCCCCGCTCAGGTCGGGACGCCAGACCCCCATTGTGGGGTATTGATCGCGGAAAGCAAACATTGCTCGCCTTCTAGGCTGGCGCGTGTGCAGCCCCTCCAGACGCCCTCGGCCCCGTGGCTCCGGGGCTGGACGCCGCTTCAGCTCGCGCTCCTCGGCGCGTCTGCGGCGGCGCTCATGGCGATGGTCGTCGCGCGGGTCGGCCCCGATCCCGCGATGCTCCTCCTCGCGGCGTCCGCACCGCTCATCGCCGCGATCGACCTGCGCTGGCGCATCGTGCCGAACCGCCTCGTGCTGCCGCTGATCGGCGCGCTCCTGGTGGCCGTGGCCGCATCCGCCGTCCTCGAAGCGCAGCCGCTGCGCATCGTCGGCGCGCTGCTCGGCGCCGCGGCGATGTCCGCCGTCTACCTCGCACCGGCCGTGCTGACGCGCCGCGCGATGGGCATGGGCGACGTCAAGCTCGCCCTCGCGATCGGCGCCGTCCTCGGGGCGAGCGGATGGCAGACCTGGCTGCTGGGCGTGCTCGCCGGCTTCATCGCCGGTGCCGCTTTCGGCCTCGCGCTGCTGCTCGCGCGCCGCGCCACCCTGCGCTCCCGCATGCCGTACGCGCCGGCAATGCTCGTCGGAGCGCTCCTGGTGCTGCTCGCCTGAGGTTGAAGCAAGCTCCGGATCGGCAGATGAGGAAAACACACTTGCGCAGATCTTGAGACGCGTGGAATGCTCACGGTCAACTCGAGACGCCACGGCTGGGGAGCAGGCGAGCTCGGGGGAGTTCCGTCTGCCCTGAACAAAGGATCCCAGCCATGTCGCAGTCATCTCGCACCCGGCGCCTCGGCACCGGCACCGCCACCGCGCTCGCACTCGGCACCACCGCCGTGCTGCTCGCGCCCTCCGCCGCCTCGGCGGCCGCCACCGTGCCCGTCGTCTCGCAGGCCCAGGGCCAACTGGTCGACGTCTCGCTCGGCGGCCAGCCCATCGACGACGTCCTCGAGCTCGCCGGCGCCGTCGCCGTCAACCCCGACGGCCAGAGCACCGTGACCGAGAACACGCCGCTCGACGCGACCGCGCTCTCCGCCATCACGCTGAGCTCGGGCAACATCCCGCTGCTCGGTGACAACGGCATCATCCGCCTCGGCGCCGTCGGCCAGTACGCGCAGGCGCAGAGCAACGGCGGCTCCACGGCGTTCGCCGGCACCGTCAGCAGCGCTCCGAGCCTCATCGGGGTCGACACGGTCGAGTCGGGCAACGTCGGCAGCCCCTCGGCGGGCGACGCGGCCACTATCGTCGTCGGCACCTCGACTCTCGGCCTGGGCGACGCGCTCGCCCTCGACATCGGCGTCAGCGCCCTCGCGGCCAGTGCGGTGCAGGGCGGCAACGGCGAGGACCCGGGCGACCCCGCGGGCGCCGCCACCGGCCAGTACGACATCGCGGGCCTCGAGGTCGCGGTCACCGGCGCCGAGCTGCAGCAGCTGCTCAGTGCGGTCAACACGGCCCTCGCGCCCGTGCTGACCCTCGTCGGCGTGACCAGTCCGATCGACCCGAACGGCGCGGTCGTCGTCACGCTCGACGATCTCCTGGCCGCGGCCGGCGTCGCGAGCCTGAACGATCTCGCCCCGGGCACCGACCTGCTGCAGTACCTGCCGCAGGCCGTCGTCACCGAGGTCACCTCGACGGTGGACGAGCTCATCAGCACGCTGAACGCCGAGATCGGCGGGCTCACCCAGGGCCAGGTCGCCGGCCTCGACCTCACCTCGCTCGACCTGCTCGGCCTGGGCGGGCTCCTGGGCGGCATCCTCGGAGCGCTCACGCCTGTGACGACGGTCATCACGAGCCTGACCGATGCCCTGGCCGACATCGTCACCGGCACCATCGCCCCGCTGCTCGACGGACTGCTCGCGACGCTCGCACCGGTCGTCTCGTCGCTGGCCCAGTTGACCGTCAACAACCAGACGCTGAACGCCGACGGCAGCTTCACGCAGAACGCCCTCACGCTCGGCCTCGGCGCCGACGGCTCGATCGCCGAGGTCGCTCTCGCCAACGCCACCGTCGGGCCGAACGCCGGCATCAGCGGCATCCCGCTCGCCAGCATCGCGGGCATGCTCATCGTCGGCGCCATCGCCCTCGGTGGCGGCGCCTGGTACCTCGTCAACCGCCGTCGCACCGCGGGCGCGACCCTCGCACCGGCCGCGGCCTGAGAGGAGCTCCGATGTACACCGGACAGTCGGGACCTGTCGCAGGTGGCCTCGCCGTGACGGGCCTCGCGCTCCCCTTCGGCTGGTACTTCGTCGCCGCGATCGCACTGATCGTGGTCGGCTACCTCCTCGTGCGGCACGCCGTGCGGGCGCGGGATCGTCGCCGGAGCATCGGACGAGCGTGAACGGCACCACTGCAGCGGCGGGGACCGCGGCGCCCACGGGCGTCGCGGTCCCCGCCGCGTTCCTGCTCGGGGTCGGGAGCCCGCGCCGGGACGCGCCAGCGCGCATCGGTGCTCCCTACGGCGGGACGGAGCGCGCCCATGCCCGCCAGTGAATCCGCGCAGGCGCTCGCCTTCGTGCTGCTCGTCGTCTTCCTGGCGTACGTGCTGCTCATCGTGGTGCCGTTCCTGCTCCGCAAACGCGACCCGGAGGGCGACCCCGCCGCGTTCGAGTGGCACGTGCTGGTGCCGTGCCGCGACGAGGAGGCCGTCATCGGCGGCACGATCCGCCGGCTGCGCCACGACTTCCCGACGCTGCACCTCTGGGTGATCGACGACGACAGCGAGGACTCGACGGCCGCCATCGTGCAGGCGGCTGCCGCCTCCGATCCGCTCGTCCACCTCGTGCAGCGCCGCAGGCCCGAGGCCCGTCAGGGCAAAGGGGCCGCGCTCAACGCCGCCTACCGTGCGCTGAGCCTCTGGCTGCCGCGCACGACGGATCGGCGGAGGGTCGTCGTCGCCGTCGTCGACGCGGATGGACGGCTCGCCCCGAACGCGCTGCGCCAGGCCGCCGGGGCCAACGCCTTCGCCGACCCCGAGGTTGGGGCCGCCCAGGCCGCGGTCTGGATGAACAACCGCGACGAGCGCGAGCCGATCCACGGCGGCGTCTCGAAGGCCCGCCAGGCCTGGGGGCGCTACCTGGTGCGGATGCAGGACATCGAGTTCCGCACCACGATCGCCGCCATGCAGTGCCTGCGACTGCGCACCATCTCGGTGGGGCTCGGCGGCAACGGCCAGTTCAGCCGCCTCTCCGCCCTGGATCGCGTCGCCGAGATGTCGGGCCAGCCGTGGCACGGCTCGCTGCTCGAGGACTACGAGCTCGGCCTGCACGTGGCCCTCGCCGGTTACCGCAACACTTACATGCACGACACCTGCGTCGAGCAGGAGGCGCTGCCCTCGACGCGGCGGCTGCTCACCCAGCGGGTGCGCTGGTGCCAGGGCGGCATGCAGTGCGCGCGCTACCTGCCGCAGATCTTCCGCTCGCAGCACTTCAGCAACGCGGGCGCGCTCGAGGCCACCTACTTCCTGCTCATCCCCTTCGTACAGCTGGCGGGGCTCGTGCTCTGGCCCGCTGCCTTCATCGCGATGACGGCGGCCGGTGCGATCAACCAGGGCGGACTGGTCGAGTTCTTCGTCTCGGCCTGGTGGCTGCTGCCGCTCATCCTGCTCACCGGCATCATGCCGTTCGCCTTCTGGGTGCTCATCTACCGGCGGGATGCGGCGCCCGGCACGGGTTGGCTGCGCATCGCCCGGTGGGGCCTGGGCTACTGGTTCTACATGTACCAGAACTACGTCTGCGTGGTGCGGGCGCTCGTGCGCCTCGTGCGCGGCAACGACAACTGGTCGAAGACCCGGCGCAACGCCGAGGTCGGCGACGCCGGACTGGTGGCGAGGGAGACATGAGCGCGACGACGGGGAACCTGCGCGGTCGGAGGATCGCGTCGAGGGGCGTCAACCGCCCCGGCCGCCTGCTCGGCGCAGGACTGCTGGTCGCGGCCGCCGCCGCGCTGGCGCTGTTCTCGGATGCGGCGATCGCCGTCGAGGCCCAGCTGGTGGCCGCGGTGCTCACCGTCTTCACGGGCGGCTCGACGAGCGCGGTCGGCCATCTGGTCTGGACCGGGATCGGCACGGATGCGCTGCACGGCTTCCTGATCACCCCGGTCTGCACCTCGCTCGTGCTGATCGGCCCGATCCTGGTGTTCACGGGCGTGCTCGTGCTGCTCGGCCGCAAGCGCGCCGACTGGACCCTGCTCGGCGCCCTGCTCGCGCTCGCCGTGGCGGTCGGCGCCAACACGGTGCGCTTCGTGCTCATCGCGATCGCCTGGCAGCTGTGGGGCGAGGTCGGGTTCGACATCGTGCACTACTACGTGGGCTCCGTCATGGTGATCCTCGCGTCGGCGCTCGCCATCGTGCTGCTGCTCGTCGTCTCGTCGACCGGTCGCCTGCAGCCGCCGCGCCGCTGGCTCGCCGCGATCCGCGGCGGGCGGGCGCAGAGCGGCGAGCGGGAGCAGCGCGGTCGGGTCGCGAGCCCCGAGGGGTCGCGCTGAGCCGGGTCGGCGCCGCGCTGCTGGCCGCTGCGGCGCTCGTCGCGCTGCTCGCCGGCTGCGCACCCGCGCTCGAGACGGCCGTGGCCGAGCCGACGGTCGGCGAGTGCCGCCTGATCGACCGGCCGGAGCAGTTCCGGTCGCTCAGCGACGGCACGGCGACCGTCGCCTGCGACCGAGAGCACACCGCCGAGACCTACCTCGTGGGTGAGCTCGACCGCGAGAGCTACCCGGTGCTCGGCGAGCGCGAGGCGATCGCCGCCGAGGCCTGCCCTCCGCGCGTCGTGCGCGGCTACCTCGAGGCGCACGAGCGCCAGGCGCTCTACGGGGTCTGGACGGTGCCGTGGCTGCCCAGCGAGCAGCAGTGGGCCGCGGGCGAGCGATGGGTGCGCTGCGACCTCGTGACGGTGCGCGATGAGGCGACGGCCTTCGATCCGCTCGTCCACACCGCCTCGCTGCGCGGCGCCGCCGCCGACGCGGCCCGCGCGGATGCGCTCACCCGCTGCTACGCGGCGGTCGGCGAGGTCGCGGACCCCGTGCTCGGCGCGCCGGACGAGACCGTCGACGTGCGCTGCGACGAGTCGCACGACTACCGCGACGTCAATCACTGGCTGCGGCAGGAGACCGCGCCGAGCGGAGGCACGGCGGTCCGCGATTGCGCGGAGAGCGTGCAGGAGTGGATCGGCCTCGGCCTGCGCGCCTCGGCGGGGGTCGCCGGCGTGCTGCGCGAGGAGGCCAACGGCAACCTCACGCTGCGCTGCGTCTCGGTGGGCGCTGATGACGGCGACTGAGCCGCGCCGCCGCGCGAAGCACGAGCAGCGCCGGGGCGTGCGGCGCCGCATCCTCGTCGTCGATCGCATCACCGCCGCCTTCGCCCTGCTCGGACCGGGGCGGGCGGAGCGGCGTCCGCGCATCTGGGTCGCCGCGGTGCTCGGCGGCGCCGTGATGACCGGCCTCGCCCTGCTGCGCCTGTTCGTGCCGGTGCCGGTCGGGATGGCGGATGCGGGCGACGGCTTCCGCCTGCTCTGCTCGGTCGGTCTCGCGAACGAGCGCCCCTTCACGGCGGACGCGATGAGCGCCGTCTACCCGCTCTGGTCGCCGGCCGACTGGCACGCGGCCGCGTGCCCGGGCTCGGACGTCTGGTCGCTGTCGCCGTACTACGGCGTCGCGGCCCTCGCGCGCCTGCTCGGCGGCGGCGTGCTCGACCTGCGCATCCTCGGGGCGCTGCTGGCCGTCGCGCTCGGCCTGCTCACGGTGGCCCTCATCCGCTACCTGCCCGGCGCCGTGCCGTTCCGGCTGGTCGTGGCGGCCCTCCTCGGCGCCGTGCTGCTCGACGGCGTCTTCGCCGACTTCCTGATCTCGGCCGACCTCGACGGCGCCGTGCTGCTGGCGGTGCTCGCCGGCTTCATCGCGCTGCTCATCCTCTGGGGCGGTTGGGCCGACCGGGTGACGACCCTCGACGTGCCGCCGCGCGGCGTCGCGGCCAGCGCGCTCGGCGTGCTGCTCGCGGCCGCGGCGCTCGCCACCTCGCCGGCGCTGCTGGCGTTCCTGCCCGGTTTCGTCGCGGCGCTCGTCGTGCTGCCCTGGCTGCGCGACGCCGAGCAGCGGCGCGGGCGCGAGACGGGCCGGGCGCTGCGGGGCGATCGCGGTCGGGAGCTCGCGCGCACCCTCGCGCACCGGGTGCCCTCGCTCACCGCGGCGGTCGCCCTGCTCGCCGTCGGCGCCGCGCAGGCCGGTGACGCGCTCGACCGCGTGCGCAGCGACGCCGTCTACTCGGTCGTCTTCGGCACCCTGCTGCCGACGAGCCCCGATCCCGAGGCCGATCTCGGATGGTTCGGGCTGCCGGAGGGCGCGCTGCAGGCGAGCGGACGCTCGATCACCGACCCGCAGGCCGGCGCCGTGCTCGCCGACCCGGCCTTCGCCGCGATCGGGATCGACGACCTCATCCGCTTCCGCATCACGCATCCCGAGCGCATCGTCGCGGTCAGCGACCGGGGACTGGCCGCGATCGCCCAGCCGGCGCAGCAGTCCAGGGGCAGCACGATGCTGCCGGTCGGCGACGGCGAGCCGGTGCAGGACCCTCGCTGGACGCCCGTCGCGGGCTCCAGCCCGCTGCTCCTCGCCGTGCCGCTGCTCGTGCCCGGCCTGCAGTTCGCGGGGATGCTCGTGGCGCTCTCGCTCGCGTTCGCCCGGACGCATCCGCTCCGCAGCCGCAGCCTCGGCTTCGCCACCGTCTTCGCCATGCTCGCCGGGTGGCTGCACTTCTGGGCGGTGGCGCCCGGGGATCAGCGCGTGCTGAGCGAGGCGATGCTGCCGTCGACGCTGCTGTTCTGGATGGGGCTGCCGCTGCTGTTCGCCTGCGCGGCGGTGCGGCTGGCGGGGCCGGGCGAGAAGTCCTCCATCCGGGCTCCCGAGGCGAAGAACGCCCTGATCGCGGCGATCACGCGGCCGGATGCGAGGCCGTCGCCGTAGGGGTTCACCGCCCGCGCCATCGCGGCGTAGGCCGCCGGCTCGTCGAGCAGCGCCAGCACCTCGTCGACGATGCGCTGCTCGTCGGTGCCGACGAGCTTGGCCGCGCCGGCCGCGACGCCCTCCGGCCGCTCGGTCGTGTCGCGCGTCACGAGCACGGGCTTGCCGAGGCTCGGCGCCTCCTCCTGCACCCCGCCGGAGTCGGTGAGGATGAGGTGGCTGGCCGCCATGAGCGCCGAGAAGCGGTGGTAGTCGAGCGGGTCGATCACGCTCACCCGCTCGTGCGGCCCGAGCGCCGCCGCGAAGGCCTCGCGCACGATCGGGTTGCGGTGCAGTGGGATCACCGCGTGCACGTCCGGGCGCGCCTCGACGATGCGGCCGATGGCGCGGGCGGTGGCGGCGATGCCGCCCTCCCAGGACTCGCGGCGGTGGCTGGTGACGAGCAGCAGGCGCCGGCCGGAGTCGATCACGGCCTGCAGCGCCGGATCGAAGGCGGGCGCGACGGCGGTCGCGTGCAGCAGTGCGTCGATGATCGTGTTGCCGGTGGTGACCACATCCGCTGCGGCCACGCCCTCGCGCAGCAGGTTCGCGCGCGCCTCGGGCGTCGGTGCGAAGTGCAGCGCGGCGAGCTGGCCGACGAGCTTGCGGTTGCCCTCCTCGGGGAACGGCGAGTCGAGACGGCCGGAACGCAGGCCCGCCTCGAGGTGCAGCACGGGCACGCCCGCGTAGTAGGCGACCAGCCCGGCCACCGCTGCCGTGGTGGTGTCGCCCTGCACGAGCAGCGCGTCGGGCCGCGACTCGGCCACCACCTCGCCGAGTCGCGCCATCACGGTCGCGGCGAGCCCCGCGAGGCTCTGCCGGTCGGTCATCACGTCCAGGTCGACGCGCGGCGAGATGCCGAACAGGTCGTTGACCTGGTCGAGCATCGCGCGGTGCTGACCGGTCACCACCACGTCGAGCTCGATGGCGTCGTCGGATGCGAGCGCGGCGATCACCGGAGCCACCTTGATGGCCTCCGGACGGGTGCCGTACACGATCATCACCTTGGGCATAGCGCTGTCTCCACTCGTTCTCGTGCCGTCAGGACCGGGGCCACGGGGCTGGGGAAGCCGCGGCACCGGTCCTTCCGGATGGATCACGGGTGAAGCAGGACTGTGCTTCACCAGGTAGGACCGGCACCTGGGCGACCTATGACGCGGGTTCCCCGAAGAAATTCGCGGGCTGCTCGATCGCGGGCAGGGCGGGTCGTGCCGAGTCGATGGAGCGCTCCACCGCGATGGCCGCCCCGATGACGAGCAGCACCGCGCCGACGACGGCGACGAGCCTCGCGCGCCTGCCGCGGGCGAGCAGCACGGTGCTCACGAGCGGCAGCGTCAGCGCGGTCGCGGGCGAGGCGGCGTCGACCCCCTCCGGCAGCACCGGCATGGCCAGGTCGTGCACGAGGTCGAGGCTGCCCGGCTCGTTCATCGCCTCGAGGAGGCCGCCGCCGGCGACGCCGCCGAGCGCGATCGGGATCATGACCATGCCGAGGCGCGAGCCGACTTCCTCGACCTCCTCCGAGACGAGGATGCAGCGCGGGCAGTCGGCGATGTGCGCGTCGAGCTTCGCCTTGTCGCGCTTGCCGAGCGACTGGCGGGCGTTGCCGCCCAGCTTCGAGAGCGCCCAGCGGCACTCCTCCGACCGCCCCTCATCCCTGACGTGGGCTTGCAGCCAGGCGGCGCGCAGCCCTCGCGGGCGCGCATCGACAGCGCGGCGACGCCGTTCGGCGAGAGCCCGAGGATCGGCGCGACCTCGTGCGGGTCCATCCCCTCGATCTCGGTGTACCAGAGCACCGTCTGCCAGCGCTCGGGCAGCGCCCGGAACGCGCGCGAGGTCAGCGACCGGTCGAGCGCGGCGACCGCGGGGTCGTCGACGGTGCGCACGTCCTCGGGATCGTCCTCGAGCGGATCGGAGGTGGTCGCCGCCTTCGACGTCGCCCAGTTGGTCGCGAGGTTGCGGATCGTCGCGTAGAGGTAGGGGCGGAAGGCGCCGCGCGGCCCGAGCCCCCGCAGCAGCAGCTGGTAGACCCGCAGGTACGCCTCGCTCAGCAGGTCGTCGGGGTCGATCATGCGCGAGAACTGCTGCGCGGCCCGGTACGCGGGCCGGTAATGGCGCTGCCACAGCTCGGCGAAGGCCGTCGTGTCGCCGGAGCGCACGCGCTCGGCGAGCTCGCCGTCCGAGGCGGCCTGCGTCTCGAAGAGTTCGAGCATTCCTCACCCCCTGTCCCGTGGTTCGAGACTAGCGGTGGTGTGGAGGCGCGGGACACCCCCGGGTGGGGGTCGTCGTGGACGGCCCGGTGTCCCCGTTCGACACGATGTTGGCCGTCGGAGGGTGCGGATACCCTCCAGGGGTGGACCACGATGAGATCGTTGAGCTCGCAGAACGTCACGGCGCGTGGCGCTTGCTCCGAGCGGCGAACGCGCCATTGATCCTGTCGTTCCTGGGCCTGCACCTGCTCGAGACGAACCGCGGGGCCGTCGCCCAGAGCGAGCTCGTCGATCTGCTCGACGACCACCTCTACGCGATCCGCAGGTCGATGCCGGAGCGCTATCCGCGGCAACCCGTCGACTACCTCGAGGCGTGGTCGTCCGCCGACGACGGGTGGCTCCGACGGTTCTATCCTGCCGGCTCGGACGACGTGCACTACGAGGCGACCTCGACGCTGGAGAAAGCCTGGCGCTGGATCGGTGAGTTGCGAGAGCGCGGCTTCGTCGGCACGGAGTCACGCCTCCACACGCTGGTCGCTCTGTTGCGCGAGATCGTGCACGGCTCGGATCGGGATCCGCAGGTGCGCATCGCCGAGCTGGTGAGACGCCGGGACGAGATCGACGTCGAGATCGGCCGCATCGAACGCGGTGAGTCGGACGCCCTAGACGATTTCGGCGTACGGGACCGTTTCCAGCAGTTCTCGACCATGTCGCGCGAACTGATCGGTGATTTTCGTGAGGTCGAAGACAACTTCCGACGTCTCGACCGCTCGGCGCGCGAGCAGATCGCGGGCTGGGCCGGCGGCAAGGGCGAGCTGTTGACGCTCCTGGTCGACGAGCGCGCCGACATTTCCTCGTCCGAACAGGGGAGGAGTTTCCAGTCCTTTTACGACTACCTGCTCTCCGAGAGGCGGCAGGACGAGTTGAGCGCTCTGCTCGCGGCCGTTCACAACATGCCGACGGTCGACGCCGATCATCGAGTTCGAGTGCTGCATCACGATTGGGCCGAAGCGGCAGAACGGACGCAGGCGACGGTGCGCACGCTCTCCGAGCAGTTGCGGCGTTTCCTGGACGACCGGGTCTGGTTGGAGAACCGCCGGGTGCTCGACATAGCCCGCTCGATCGAGGTCTCGGCACTCCGTGTGCGCGACATGGCACCGGAGACGGTCGGGCTCGTGCTCGACGAGCCCGGGGTGCCGATCGCGATGCCGTTCGAGCGGCCCCTGTACGCCGTCCGCGCCGAGACCGCGGTCGACGCACTCATCCGTCCTGAGTCCCGCGACGTCGCCGACGCTGAAGTGCTCTTCCGGCAGCGATATATCGACACCGCGCGGCTGGCGGAGAACATCCGCACCGTCGTGCCGCGGCACAGCATCGTCTCGATGGCCGATGTCATCGCACTGTATCCGCCTCGTGACGGCGCGGCCGAGATCCTGGCCTACCTCGCCCTTGACGGCGAGGACGACATCGATATCGTGATCGACGACTCGGCGAGTATGGCCATCGACTACCCCGATGTCGGCGGCGACTCCTCCATCATCCGAAGGATGACGCTGCCCGCGGTCAGCGTGCATCGGCACTGAGAGCGAGACGAAGCATGAGGACTCCGGAAGAGCAGGCCACCGCGACCGCGATCATCGCCTTGATGCGCGGAGTCGTCTATCGGGAGAAGGACGAACTGGCGTGGGCTGCGCTGGCCCGGCACGGCGGCGCAGTCCGCGAGCACTTCGACGACATCGCCGTCGATGTCGTGATCGACGAGATTGAGGGCTACGCCTTCCTGGCGAGCCGGGCCGAGGAAGAGGGCGAGGAGCCCTTGCCGCGGCTGGTGCGCCGTCGCACCCTCACCTACCATGCCAGCGTCCTCGCGGTACTGCTGCGCAAACGACTTGCCGAGTTCGAGGCCAACGGCGGAGACGGACGCCTCGTACTTACCGTGGAGCAGATCGCCGACCTGTTCAGCGTGTTCGTACGCGAATCGACGAATGCGGCGAAGATCGCCGACCGCGTCGTCGTCACGCTCAAGCAGCTGAAGGAGCTGGGCTTCGTGCACGAGCTTCGCGGGCAGAGCGACGTCTGGGAGGTCAGACGCGTGATCAAGGCCTATGTCGACGCTCAGACAATGGGCGATTTCGATGCCGCGCTGTCCGAGTATGCCGCGTCGACGCCAGGAGATCAGGAATGACCGATGCACTGTTCTCGGCGCTCGATCTGGAGGCCGAGACCGGGGGACTCGCGGGATATCGCCTCGACCGCGTCGAGGTGGTCAACTGGGGAACCTTCGACAAACAGGTCTGGCAGCTCGGCCTGGACGGCCGTACCTCGTTGCTGACCGGTGACATCGGATCGGGCAAGTCGACGCTCGTCGATGCCGTCAGCACACTGCTCCTTCCGGCTCACCGGATCGCGTACAACAAGGCCGCGGGCGCGGACGCTCGCGAACGCAGCCTCCGCAGCTATGTCGAGGGCCACTACAAATCCGAGCGCAACGAGCAGACCGGTGCTTCGAGGCCGGTGGGGCTGCGCGATCATCGCACCTATTCGGTGATCGTTGGGGTGTTCCGCAATCGTGCCTACGCCGAGACGGTGACGCTGGCCCAGGTCTTCCACCAGAAGGACCGGGTGGGGCAGCCAGATCGCTTCTTCGTGACCGCCGAGACCGCGCTCGCCATCGACCCGGATTTCGCCGACTTCGGATCCGAAATGACTGCGCTGCGGCGACGCCTCAGGTCGCAAGGCGCCCAGATCGACAACGGATACCCCGACTACGCGCGTCGTATGCGCCGGCTGCTCGGCATCCGATCCGAACAGGCGATGGAGCTGTTCCACCAGACGGTCTCGATGAAATCTGTCGGGAATCTCACCGATTTCGTGCGAAGCCACATGCTCGAGGAGGAAGACGCCGACGCCCGAGTGCGGGCCATCGTCGAGCACTTCGAGCACCTGACCAAAGCCCACGAAGCCGTACAGCGGGCCACCGCGCAGCTCGCAATCCTCGACCCGCTCATGGAGTCGGGCGATCGCTATGACGCCGCGGTCGCGCGGCATGCGGACCTCGTCGCCGCCAGGCGAGCTGTGGACCCCTTTGTCGCCGACGCGATGCTCGTCGCGCTTGCCGATGAGACGACGCGTATCGACGCCGAGTGCGTTGCCGTGTGGAGCGACCAGGAGGGGCGCACGGCACGGCGACGGGAGATGGTGCCCCGACGTGACGGTTTGATCGCCGAACGCGCTGGTGCTGGCGGAGACCGGTTAACCATGATCGATCTCGACCTCGATCGCCTCGCCCGCGAGCGTGAGCGGCGTGCCGAGAACCATGCTCGGCACGCGATCCGTCTCGATGAGGCGGGCCTCGAGCCCGTCGCGGACGAGGCATCCTTCAGGGAACGGCTGCTCGAAGCTGCCCAGGCCAATGACGGCATCGGCCTAGAACGCGAGGCGCTCCGTGAGCAGCAGGCGCCGCTCAGCCGGCGCCGGTTCGAGGCCGAGGCCGAGCGAGCGCGACTGCGCGAGGAACTCGCCGCGGTGGACGGTCGGCGCAGCAATCTCGATCGTCGGCTGTTGCAGGTGCGTGAACGCCTCTGCACTGCATTGGCTCTCGAAGAATGGCAGCTGCCCTTCGCGGGCGAGCTGATCGACGTGGCGTCGGCGCATGATTGCTGGCGGGGCGCGGCGGAGCGGGTGCTCGGTGGATTCGCGACGATGCTGCTCGTCGCCGACACCGATCACCGGGTCGTCTCGCGCTGGGTGAACGACACACATCTGGCTGCTCGACTCCGTTATCTGAGGGTGCCCGAGCGTCAGGTGCGGGCACTCCCGACGCGCACGGACGGCGAACTGCGCTTGCGCGACATCCTCCAGATCGAGGAGGGGCGCTTCGCCGCCTTTCTCGGCGCAGAGCTGCAACGTCGGGCCGAGCATCTCCTCGTCGACACGGCGGCGGAGCTCGCCGACACGGATCGTGCGGTCACCAGGGCCGGTCTCGTCCGAAATGGAGACCGTCACGAGAAAGACGACCGCCGTGTGATCGATGACCCGCGTTCCTGGGTGCTCGGACGCAGTAACGAACGCAAGGTCATGGCGCTCCGCGCCGAACTCGCTGCCATCGACAGCGAGCTGGAGGCCGTTCTCGCTGAGCTAGCACGGTTGCAGCGGCTGGAGAACGAATCGCACCGACGAGCGACGGCGCTCGGAGCGTTGACAGCGCTGACCCGGTGGGACGATGTCGATATCGCCGGCGTCGACAGGGCGCTGTCCGGGCTCGTCGCCGAACGTGAGCGACTTGTCGCCGGCTCGCATCGGCTCGCAGAGATCGAGTCGGAGATTGCACGGCTCGACGAGGAGGCAGCCGTCCTGGACGACGAGATCCTCGTGGCGCAGAAGCGGATCGGTGACCTCGAGGGCGAGTCCAAACGGCTTCGGGAGCGGACGGAGCGAGAGCAGCGGGTGCTCGACGGTCTCGACAGTGCTGCGTTGGACACCGTCCGCTCTCGATACGTTGCTTTGGAGGCGTTGCTCGTCGGACGGCGTCAACGTCGCAGCCTCGAAGGTCTCGACACGCTCCGCAAGTTTCTGAGCGATGAGATTGCCGCCCAGGCCGATGTGCTGCAGCGCGAGACCAACGGCCACATCACGAGCGTGCAGAACAAGATGCACGAGATGTTGAAGGCCTGGCCCGAGCTCCGCGCCGAGCACGACGCGGATGTCGCCGCGCTCGCCGCCTACCGGGAACTGCACCGGCGAGTGCGCGCCGACGACCTACCGCGCTTCGAGGAAGAGTTCCGCCGTCAGCTCGATGAGAACGCCGTGCGCGAGCTCGCACAGTTCCACGGCTGGCTGCGTCGGCAGGCTGACGAGATCCACGCGCGTGTCGACCGCATCAACGAGGCACTCGGCGCGATCGACTACCGGCCAGGACGGGTCATCAGGATCATCGCCGAGCCGACCGTGAGCCAGGAGATCAAAGACTTCCGGAGCGACTTGCGTGCCGCGACGGCCGATCTGATCGACCCGGTAGCGGGCGAGGCCGAACGACGCTTCGAGCAGGTGCGCGTCATCATCGAGCGATTCCGTGGGCGTCAGTCGCACACCGATCGCGACCGCGCGTGGACACGATTCGTCACCGATGTGCGCAACTGGTTCTTGTTCGCGGCCTCCGAACAGGATCGCCTGACGGGTGAGGAGTTCGAGCATTACACCGACTCGGACGGCAAGTCGGGAGGGCAGAAGGAGAAGCTCGCCTACACGATCCTGGCCGCCTCGCTCGCCTATCAATTCGGGCTCGAGTGGGGCGTCGAGAAGGCTCGTGACTTCCGCTTCGCAGTCATCGACGAGGCCTTCGGGCGAGGTTCCGACGAATCGACACGGTATGCCCTCGAGCTCTTCGGTCGGCTCGGCTTGCAGCTCTTGATCGTCACCCCGCTGCAGAAGGTCCACGTGATCGAGCCTTTCATTAGCGCCATCGGCTTCGTCGACAACCCCACCGGCGCAGGCTCCCGGGTGCATACGCTCACGATCGAGGAGTTCCATCGCCAGCGTGGTCGGCACGACGCCCGATGAGTGCCACATGGACGGCGCCGCAGGACATCAGACGCTTCGTCGGTCGCCGCTGGGATGATGGCTCGTTGCTCCGAGCTCATGCGCTCGGCGAAGCCTTCCCAGTGATGGAAATGCCCCTCCGCGGCCCTAGGTCGCAGGAGCTCGCCGACCGTGTCGACGAGGCGCGCCGGTGGGCGGAAGCCCTCCGTGTGGCTGCGCTCGACGGGCAGGCCTATCAGCTGATCGACCGCGAGATCGGGGGCCGTCACGTGGGCCGCACCCGGGTGCCGGTGCGGGCGAGGATCGATTCGTGGGAACAGGCATGGTGCCTGCTGTCAGTGCACGACGAGGTCGAGAGGTTCGGGCGGCTGGTAGCGCTCGCGTCCGACCCCGCCGCCCGCGAGTGGGCCTTGGCACATCCGCTGCGTGCCGTGGGCATCGACGACGATTGGCCCGCGGTCCTCGCCGCGGCTGCGTGGCTCCGCGCCAACCGGGGGCAGGGGCGGTACCTCCGAGAGGTCACGGCGCCGGGGGTCGATACGAAGCTCATCGAACGTCGGCGCACGGTCATCGCTGCGTTGCTCGATGTGCCGGTCGGTGCCAAGAGCTTCGAGGCGGCGCTGGGTCTCGCGGTGAGACCCGCGACGGTACGCCTCCGATTCGCCGCGCACACCCTGGGCATGCCGAGGGGCGTGACGGAAGCCGTGCTGCGTGCGGAGGAACTCGACGCACTGGCGACGACGGTTCGAAGCGCCTTGATCGTCGAGAACGAGGTGAGCTACCTCTCAGTCCCCGTTCCGAGGGACGGCGTCGTCCTCTGGGGCAAGGGCTACGACGCCGAGCGTCCCGCCTCACTCTCCTGGCTCCGCGGGGTGCCCGTCACCTACTGGGGTGATCTCGACACCCATGGCTTCGCCATCCTGCACCGGGTGCGTTCACTACTACCGCAGACTCGTTCCGTACTGATGGGTGCGCGAACCTTGATTGCCCATCGCGACCGTTGGGGCACGGAGTCCACCCCGACGGACATCGCACTCCCTCTCCTCGACCACGAGGAGGCCTCGGTCTATGAGGCCTTGGTCACCGACCGCTACGGCAAGCGCGTGCGACTCGAGCAAGAGCGCATTGACTGGGCGTGGGCGATCCAGCGGCTCGAACCCGGCTAAGGGCCGTCCGCTACAGGAACATCGGCCGGTCGTCGTCGTCCTCGTCGACCGGCAGGTCGAGGTCGACGACGACGGGCACGTGGTCGCTCGGCTGCTCGCCCTTGCGCTCGTCGCGGTGGATGGATGCGCCCGCCACCAGCTCCTGGAAGGCGGGGGAGCCGAGCACGAAGTCGATGCGCAGCCCCTCGTCGCGCGGGAAGCGCAGCTGCTTGTAGTCCCAGTAGGTGTAGCCCTCGGGCACGAGCGGGCGCACGACGTCGGCCATGCCGGCATCGACGAGCGCCTGGAACGCGGCGCGCTCGGGGGTGAGAGGTGGGTGCTGACGCCCTCGACCATCGAGGGGTCGCCGTTGTCCGCATCCGTCGGGCAGACGTTGAAGTCACCGCCCAGGGCGATGGGCTCGCCCGGATGCGCCGCCTGCCAGTCGCGCACGTAGCGCTCCAGGGCCGCGTACCAGTCGAGCTTGTAGGCGTAGTGCGGATCGGTGAGCGAGCGGCCGTTGGGCACGTACAGGCTCCACAGCCGCACGCCGTCGATCGTGGCGCCGAGCGCGCGCGCCTCCTGGGGCTGGTCCGGCCCCTCCGCGCCCTTGAGGAAGCCGGGCATGCCGGGGAACGCCGTCTCCACATCCTCGATCGGGCTCAGGCTGGCGATCGCCACGCCGTTCCACTGGTTGAGGCCGTGCACCGCCAGCTCGTAGCCGGCGTCCTCGAACGGCTGCGTCGGGAACTGCTCCGGCTTGCACTTGATCTCCTGCATGAGCAGCACGTCCACGCTCTCGCGCTGCAGGAACTCGACCGTGCGGCCGACCCGGGTGCGGATGGAGTTGACGTTCCACGTGGCGATGCGCATGGCCCCAACGCTACCGAGGCCTTGCCGCGGACGGGATGCGCCACTACGGTGGCAAGGCTGCGCCACCCGGCGCAGCGCCACGGCGGACCGAACGGGACGACTTCGATGAACCTCCACCAGGAGCTTCGCGCGGTGCTGGAACTCCAGTACCGCAATCAGTCGACCCCTCCGGCGCCGGCCGTGCAGTAGCTCACGCTCACTCCACGCCCCGCACCGAACAGGTCCGGGGCGTTTCCTGTTTCCGCTGCGATGCGGGGATCGGCGAACCGGACCACCGGATCCGCCACCATCCCGCCATCACCAGAAGGAAAGGAACCATGGAGAGGCTCACGAACCGCCTGCTCTCGTGGGCGAGCCTGATCGACGAGCAGACCGTCGAGCAGGCCCGCACCTCGTCGCGCATGCCGTTCATCTACCCGCACCTGGCGCTCATGCCGGATGCGCACCTCGGGCTGGGGGCGACGGTCGGATCCGTCATCCCCACGCTCGGGGCCATCATGCCGGCGGCCGTCGGCGTGGACATCGGCTGCGGCATGATCGCCGTCCGCACCCAGTTCGCGAAGGACGACCTCGTCGGCACCGACCTCGCCGAGCTGCGCCAGCAGATCGAGCGGTCGATCCCGCTGTCGGCCGGGCGCGACAACAAGAAGATCGTCGCGACCGCCGAGCCGCGCATCGCCGAGCTCGAGCGGCTCGCGGAGGAGGCCGGCTTCGACCCGGCCTCGTACGCGAAGCAGTGGCGCAACCAGCTGGGCTCGCTCGGCAGCGGCAACCACTTCATCGAGGTGTCCGTCGACGAGACGGATGCGGTCTGGCTGTTCCTGCACTCCGGCTCCCGGGGCGTGGGCAACCGCATCGCGAAGCACCACATCGACGTCGCGCAGCGCATCGCGAAGCAGTACTGGATCGAGCTGCCGCACCGCGACCTCGCCTACCTCGTCGAGGGCACGCCGGAGTTCACCCGGTACATCCGCGAGCTGCGCTGGGCCCAGCGCTTCGCGCTGCTCAACCGCGAGGAGATGATGGACCGCGTCGCCGACCAGCTCGGCCGCTTCCTCGGCACCGCTGTGGAGGAGCTCGAGCGCATCAACTGCCACCACAACTTCACCGAGAGCGAGATGCACTTCGGCAAGCGAGTGTGGGTGTCGCGCAAGGGCGCGATCCAGGCGGATGCTGGGCGTCCCGGCCTCATCCCGGGCTCCATGGGCACGGCCTCGTACGTGGTCGAGGGCCTCGGCAACCCGCTGTCGCTCAACTCCTCGCCGCACGGCGCGGGACGCGAGCACTCGCGCAGCGCGGCCCGGCGCACCTTCACGCACGAGCAGCTGCGCGAGGCGATGCGGGGCATCGAGTTCCGCGACACGGACGCCTTCATCGACGAGATCCCGCAGGCGTACAAGCCCATCGATCAGGTGATGGCGGATGCGTCCGACCTGGTGACCGTGCGGCGCACGCTGCGCCAGCTCGTCAACGTGAAGGGCGACTGAGCCCGGTCACGCCCGGCCGTCCCCGCGACGGCCGGGCGCGGCTACCCTCGACCCCATGAGCACGATGGCGGAGGACTACCTCAAGATCCTCTGGAAGGCGGAGGAGCGCGGCACCGGACCCGTCACCACGCGCGACATCGCGAGCATCCTGGGCGTCGCCGCCAGCAGCGTCAGCGGCAACCTGCGCAAGCTCGACCGCGACGAGCTGATCGTGCACGAGCCGTACTACCGCATCGCCCTCACCGACCGCGGGCGCCGCGTGGCGGTCGGCATGGTGCGCCGGCACCGCCTCATCGAGACCTTCCTCGTCGACCAGCTCGGCTACGGCTGGCACGAGGTGCACGACGAGGCCGAGGTGCTCGAGCACGCCGTGAGCGACACCTTCCTCGAGCGCATCGATGCGCTGCTCGGGCATCCGTCCGTCGACCCGCACGGCGACCCCATCCCCTCCGCCGACGGCGTCGTGCCGACGACCCCCGGCGCCCTCATCGCCGCGCTGCCCGAGGGCAGCTGCGGCACGGTCGCACGCGTCTACGACGACCGGCCCGAGCTGCTGCAGTACCTCGCCGAGCGCGGCATCGCGCTCGGCGGTCACGTGCGAGTGCTGCAGCGGATGCACGGAGCCGGCATCCTGCGCGTCGAGCGCGCCGAGACGGCCGGCTCGCACGAGCAGCCCGTAGACCTGCCGGACGCGGCCGCCGACGCGATCTGGCTCGCCCCCGACGAGCACGCGGCGCAGCTCCCCGCCTGACCGGCGCTCGGCCCCCGCCCGCGCCTGACCGGCGCTCGCCCCCGTCCACGACCTGCCCCGTCCCCGACCTGCTCCGTCCCCGACCTGCTCCGCGCCCGCCTCGGGCCCGCACCCCACCCCGCCCCTTTCGCCAAACGACGGAGATCGGACGGCCCGGCCGAGATTGCTCCCTGTGATCACGGGGTGCGCATCCGCTCGTCCTCCGGTGAGCGCATGGATCTCCGTCGTTTGGCAAATGTTGCGGCGTCGAGAGCTCGGTGTGCAGCCTCGAGTGCGAGTGCGAGTGCGAGTGCGAGTGCGAGTGCGAGTGCGAGTGCGGGCGGGCGCGGGTGCGAGGCGCGCGGCATCGGGTGCGAGATGCGACGAGGTCGAGCGCCGGATGCGCGGGCGCAGGCGCGGCGCGGCGGGTGCGGGCCCCGCGTGTCCCCCATCCGCACCCCTCCTCTACACTCGGAGCCGTGACTGACGCCCGCACCCAGCTGATCGACTTCATCTCGCGAGAGGCCGTGTTCCACGGCGACTTCACGCTCACGAGCGGGCGCAAGGCCACCTACTACATCGACCTGCGGAAGGTGAGCCTCGACCACCGCGTCGCGCCGCTCATCGGCGACGTCATGCTCGACCTCATCGCGCCCATCCCCGACGTCTTCGCGGTCGGCGGGCTGACCATGGGAGCGGACCCGATCGCGAGCGCGATCCTGCACCGAGGCGTGCTGCGCGGTGCCGACTACGACGCCTTCGTCGTGCGCAAGGAGCCGAAGGACCACGGCCGCGGCCGCCAGGTGGAGGGCCCGGACCTCGAGGGCAAGCGCGTCATCGTGGTCGAGGACACGTCGACCACGGGCGGCTCGCCCCTGAAGGCCGCGCAGGCCCTCGAGAAGGTCGGCGCGATCGTCGCCGGCGTCGCCGTGGTCGTCGACCGCGCGACCGGCGCGCAGCAGATCATCGAGGACGCCGGCTACGCCTACTACTCGGCCATCGGCCTGGCCGACCTGGGCCTGGATCCGCAGTGAACGATCGGCGGGACGACTCCGGCGGCGCCCCGCTGACGCCGGAGGAGTGGGTCCGGCTGCAGTTCGAGGCCCTGCAGGAGGACGTCGCCGAGGAGCAGCGCGCCCGCAGCGCGCAGTCCGCGGCCTCGCCGGTCGAAGCGGGTGCACCGATCGCGCAGCAGCCGACCGTCCCCTCCCAGCCGCCCGTCGCCCCCGCCCCGAACCCACCGGTCCCGGCGACCGAGGCCGTCCCCCCGACGGCGGACCGGTCCGTTCCGGGCGGGCCCGGTGCGCCGTCCCGCACGACCCCGCCGCCTGCCCGCCGCCGGGCCGCAGAGCCCGCGGCCGAGTCAGCACCGCGCCCCGAGCCGACGACCGGCTTCGGCCTGCCGCCGACCGCGCTGCCGCCGCAGGCGTTCGGCGCGAGCTCGGTACCCGGAGCGACGCCGGCCGTGCCCCCATCGACGCCGACCGCCACTCCCGCACAGCCGGAGCCTGCGGCCGAGCCGACCGAGCCCGCAGCCGAACCACAGCAGCCGACCCCCGCATCCGCTCGTCCCGAACTCGACGACGGCTGGGGCGAGCCGACTCAGGCGATGAGCCTGCCCGACCGCGACGCCGGCCTCGACGACGGCTGGGGCGAGCCGACCCAGGCGATGACGCTGCCGCAGCGCGACGACGATGACGCTCGGGGAGAAGCCACCCAGGCCATGCCGGTGCCGCCCACGGCGGTGGGCCCCAGCGCCGAGGAGACCGGCCTCGACGACCTCTTCGGAGCCAACCGCTTCCGCGAGGTCGACGACAGCGTCGTCGGTGAGGCGCCGCAGCGCAGCCGTGAGCGCCGGCCCGCCGATCGCGAGCCGATGCCGCGCAACGTCAAGATGCTCGCCTGGATCGCGGGCGGGCTCGTCGCGCTGCTCGCGCTCCTCGGGCTCTTCTGGCTCGGGGTGCAGTCGCCCTGGTCGGCCGCGGCCCCGGCGCCGAGCCCCTCGGCGACGAGCGCGACGCCGACCCCGACCCCGACGCCCGAGCCCACCGAGGAGCCCATCGTCGGGCCGGTCGCCCCGGGCACGTACGCCTGGGACGAGCTCGGCGGTGGCGAGTGCCTCGATCCCTTCCCCGGCCCGTGGGAGGAGGAGTACACGGTCGTCGACTGCGCGCAGCCGCACGCCGCGCAGCTGGTCTCGCTGACCGAGCTCGGCCAGGAGAGCGACCCGTACCCCGGTTCCGACGCGCTCGCGGGCGAGGTCAACGTGCGCTGCGGCGCCTCCGTCTCGCTGGAGGCGGCCGGCGCGTACGACGACATCGTGCTCGAGGGCAGCTACGCACCGACCGAGCAGGCGTGGCAGGACGGCGAGAACGACTACTCGTGCTTCGCGCGGCGCTCCGGCGGCGAGCCGATCGAGGGCTCGCTGACGCCCTGACGCGCGTCCCGCCGCTCAGAGCTCCGGCGGCAGCGAGTCGATCTCGACGAGCTCCGGCTCGTGGGTGAGCAGGTCCGCGACCGAATCGAGGATCTCGTTCGGGCGGAACGGGTACTTCGCGATCTCGCCGTCGTCGCTGATGCCGGTGCGCACCAGGATCGTGTGCAGGCCGGCCTCGATGCCGGCGACGACGTCGGTGTCCATCCGATCGCCGATCATGCCCGTGTTCTCGCTGTGCGCGCCGATCTTGTTCAGCGCGGAGCGGAACATCATCGGGTTCGGCTTGCCGACCACGTAGGGCTCCTTGCCCGTCGCCTTGGTGATCAGCGCCGCGATCGCGCCGGTCGCGGGCAGCGGGCCCTCAGCGCTCGGGCCGGTCGAGTCGGGGTTCGTCACGATGAACCGCGCACCGCCGACGATGAGCCGGATCGCCTTGGTGATCGCCTCGAAGGAGTAGTTGCGGGTCTCGCCGACGACCACGTAGTCGGGGTCCGTCTCGGTCATGATGAAGCCGGCCTCGTGCATGGCGGTGAGGATGCCCGCCTCGCCGATGACGAAGGCGGTGCCGCCGGGCGTCTGGTGCTTCAGGAAGTCGGCCGTCGCGAGCGCGCTCGTCCAGATGGACTCCTCGGGCACGTGCAGACCGGAGGCGCGCAGGCGCGCGCTGAGGTCGCGCGGCGTGAAGATCGAGTTGTTCGTCAGCACCAGGTAGGGCTTGCCCTGGTCGCGCCACTGCTGCAGCAGCTCCGCCGCGCCCGGGATGGCGTGGTTCTCGTGGACGAGCACCCCGTCCATGTCGGTCAGCCAGCATTCGATCTCGGCGCGTCGGGCGTTCATGGGCACAGCCTAGCGAGGGGCCGCATTGGATCACATGAGCGGATGCGGCACCTCCGAATGCCCGCACAGAACCCTGGAAGCGAGGGCTGAGAACGAGCGCCGATTGGAGCTCGGGACGAACCCCCGGTTAGCTCGAACGGTCGTCCGGCAACCGGGGACGGCCGTTCATCCCTCACCAAGGCGGCGCCGACTGCGCCGCCGGAGACGAGAACCTCATGGGATCCGATCCCTCGCATCCGAAGTCCGCCCGCCCGAAGCGGGGGCTCTCGCGCCAGCGTCGACTCGAGGTCGACGACGTCACCGTCGTCGACAAGCCGATGATGCGCCGCGCCATCGGCGGCACCGTCGTCGGCAACACCATGGAGTGGTACGACGTCGGCATCTACGGCTACCTCGCCGTCACCATGGGGCAGGTCTTCCTGCCCACCGCCGAGCCGACCGTGCAGATCCTCTTCAGCCTCGGCGTCTTCGCCTCCACCTACATCGCCCGTCCGCTCGGCGGCATCGTCTTCGGGCGGTTCGGGGACCGCATCGGCCGGCAGCGGGTGCTGGCGGCGACCCTCATCCTCATGGCCGCGTCGACCTTCCTCATCGGCGTGCTGCCCGACTTCGCGATGGCGGGCCCGCTCGCCCCGGTGCTGCTGGTCGTCCTCAAGATGACCCAGGGCTTCTCGACCGGCGGCGAGTACTCCGGCGCCTCGACCTTCATCAGCGAGTACGCGCCCGACCGCCGTCGAGGCTGGTTCTCGAGCTTCCTCGACACGGGGAGCTACGTCGGCTTCGCGCTGGGCGCTGCGGTCGTCTCGATCCTGCAGATCACGCTGGGCCAGGAGGCGCTGGTCGAGTGGGCCTGGCGCATCCCGTTCCTCATCGCGGGGCCCGTGGGCGCCGTGGCGATCTACTTCCGCCTCAAGATCGAGGAGTCGCCGGCGTTCCAGGCGGTGCAGGATGCGCACGAGTCGACGAACGCCGAGATCGCGGACTCGATGGGCCGCCCCAGCCTGCCGGCCATGATCCGCCAGCAGTGGAAGCCGATGCTGATCCTCGTGGGCATCGTCGCCGCCGGCAACACGGTCGGGTACGCCCTCACGAGCTACATGCCGACCTACCTGACCGACACGATGGGCTACGACCCGCTGCACGGCACCCTGCTCACGATCCCGGTGCTGCTGTTCATGTCGGCGCTGCTGCCGATCACGGGTCGGCTCTCCGACCGCTTCGGCCGCAAGCCGGTGCTGCTCACGGGTGCCGCCTCGGTGCTCGTGCTCACGATCCCGGCGTTCCTGCTCATCGGCATCGGTCCGATCTGGACGACGCTGATCGGCCTCGCCCTCATCGCGCTCTGCGCAGCGCTCTGGATCTCGAACCAGGCCGCGACGCTGCCCGCGCTCTTCCCGACGAACACCCGTTACGGGGCGATGGGCTTCTCGCACAACATCGCGATCGCGATCTTCGGCGGCACGACGCCGCTCATCATCCAGGGCCTCATCACCCTGACGGGCAACGACCTGGCGCCCGCGTTCTTCCTCATGGTCGCCTCGATCGGCGGTGCGGTCGCCGTGCTCTGCATGAAGGAGTCGTCGCAGCGGCCGATGCCGGGCTCGATGCCCAACGTCGAGACCGACCAAGAAGCGCGCGAGCTGGTCGAGTCGCAGGACACCAACCCGCACCTCGACCTCGGCGAGCTGCCGTTCCTCGACGACACGGCCATCCTCGGCAAGCGGGACGAGCCCGAGAAGGTCTGAACCCCTCCTCGGCGAGCGGATGGACGGGGCCCGGTCGCAGGCGCGGCCGGGCCCCGCTGCGCCCCGGCTTCACGCGAACCTGTAGCTGCAGCCGGATCGGTAGAGCAGGTGTTCGGGGCGGAGAAGGTGCGCCTGAATGTCGCTCGGAACGAACATGCGCGAGGTGCTGGAGAACTGGCGATCCGCGACGAGAAGTGCGTCTCATGCCGTTGACGGGCGGGTCCGCCCGGTCACCTCGAATGCCCGCTCGTACTCGTCGTGAACCGCGTCGTGACATGCCAGACCCCGCTGCGCGATGCCGGACTTGTGGGCGAGGATGCCTCTTGCTCCAACTCCCACTGAGACTTGGAGCAACATGGGAGATGGAGCGGTGCGCTCGATCGGAACGGCCTCCGAATAGGGTCGTCCCGTGCCCGACCTCCCCGCCGAAGAATCCGACGCCCACGACGACGAACCCCTCCTCGAGCACGGCGTCGGCCCCTGGCGGGGCGAGCTGCCGAGCAATCCGCGCTTCGACCCCGAGCTGCTCGCGAACGGCGACCGCCGCAACGTGATCGACCGCTACCGCTACTGGACGGTCGAGGCCATCGTCGCCGACCTCGACCAGCGCCGGCACCCCTTCTCGGTCGCGGTCGAGAATTGGCAGCACGACTTCAACATCGGCTCGATCGTGCGCACGGCCAACGCCTTCGCCGCGGAGACCGTGCACATCGTCGGCCGCAAGCGCTGGAACAAGCGCGGCGCCATGGTCACCGACCGCTACCAGCACGTGCTGCACCACGACGGCGTCGACGGGCTCATCGACTGGGCGCGCGGCAGCGGTGCCGCGATCGTCGCCGTCGACAACGTGCGCGGTTCCGTGCCGATCGAGGACTTCGACTGGCCCGAGCGCTGCGTGCTCGTCTTCGGGCAGGAGGGGCCGGGGCTGACGGATGCGGCGCTCGCCGCGGCGGATGCGGTCGTCGACATCGCGCAGTACGGGTCGACCCGCAGCATGAACGCCGGTGCCGCGGCGGCGATAGCGATGCATTCCTGGGTGCTGCGGCACGGCCTGCCGCGCCGCTGAGGGGCTGCCGGGAGCGGGCTCGCGGCGTCTGATCGATCGTCGCCCGATCATGACCGTTCCTCAATCGAAGCGAATTTCGCCGCAGGCGTTGGTTTTCCGCAGGCGTTGCCATACCCTCCAAGTGGGGCGCCGGGCTTTCGGGACATCGAGCGGCGACCCGCACGACTTGCAGTCGGATCCGCGTCGGGGGCACCGCGCCGCGCTTCTCTCTCGGGGGCTTCACATGGCACGGCCGCGGCATCGGGCACGCACCTCCATCCGGCGTACCGGCATGTTCCGGGCGCTGGCCGGGGTGCTCGCCGTCGCCGTGGCGGTCACCGGTCTCAGCCTCGCTGCCCTGCACGAACCCGCCGAGGCGGCGGTCATCAGCTGGGGCGCCGGCAACGACGGCGCGACCCCGACCTATCAGGAGACGGTCAACGGCGACTTCATCACCGTCGGCAACGGTGTGCTCGGCTGCTCCGGCACCGCCCTGGGCGGGCAATCCGGCTCGGGTACGTGCAACGACCTGCACCTGACGACCACCGCCACCGGCAACAACGTCAACGACTACTTCACGATGGTCAACGCCAACGCGGCGAGCGGCTTCACGACCAACTCCTCCAGCGCGACGCTGACGATCCCCTCCGGCGCGACCGTGGTCAAGGCCTTCCTCAACTGGAGCGCCAACACGGGCGTCATGGACTCGCAGCCGAACACGTTCCGCTGCACGCCCAACACCTTCACCGGGGCCACCGCGACGATGCCCTCGGGCTCCGCGACCGGGTACCGCACGCAGCCCGTGCAGTTCCGGGTGGGCACCTCGGGCACGCCGACCAGCGTGCCCGTCGGCTCGGTGCTCGAGGACACGGACTCCGGCGAGGTCGCCGCCAACACCCCGCACTACTACTCCGCCGGCGCCGACATCACCAGCGCCTTCGCGAACGTGACGACCGGTTCGCCGATCACCGTGCAGGCGGGCCGCATCTGGGCCCCCACCGGCCCCAACTGCTACGCCGGCTGGAACCTCACGCTGGTCTACGACTTCGGCGGGTACGTGCAGGGCAACACCGCCAGCGCCCCGAAGCGGGTCATCTACTACGAGGGCCACGTGCGCCAGTCGAACGGCGAAGCACCGCTGCAGGTGCCCTTCCAGGGCTTCACGGCGGTGGAGACCGGTACGGCGCGACTCGGCTACTCGCTGTTCGAGGGCGACCGCTCGATCGCGAACGACTACATGGAGTACGCCCGGGGCAACGCCTCCACCTACACGAGACTGACGAACCCGGCGAACCCGTCGGGCTCGACCAGCACGACCAACATCGGTGTCGGACGGGCCGCGGGCTCGGTGCGCTACACGCAGACCGGCACCGACGCGAACTTCACGAACCAGAACGTCGACGTCAACACCAACACGCTCGCCGCCGTGCAGGCCGGCGACACCTCCGTCTCGCTCCGGGTCGGCACGACCGGCGACTCGTTCCTGCTGCGCAACGCGGTCCTGTCGGTGCCGACCGGTGGACTCGTCGTCCAGAAGACGCTGCTCAACAGCACGAGCGACGTGCAGTACCGCACCGCGAACGAACCGGCGCAGTTCACCATCCGCGTGCGCAACACCGGCGACGGCAACCTGACGAACTTCACGGTCACCGACGACCAGAGCAACTGCAATGCGACGCGGGCGAGCCTCGCGCCGGGCGGGGTGTGGGAGTACACCTGCACGGCTGCCAGCGGCAGCGCCAGCGGATACACGTCCACGGCGAACGTCACGGCGACCACGGGCTCGAACTACTCCATCTCGGCGAGCGACAGCACGCAGGTGGTGCCCACGGCCATCCGCCTCACCAAGACGAGCAGCCTCGCGGCCGGAGCCACCGGGCGCGCGGGCGACGTCGTCAACTACTCCTTCACCGCGACGAACAACGGCGGCACCGGCAGCGTGCTGACCGGCGTCACCATCACCGATCCGCTGGCGGGTCTCTCGGCGCTCACCTACGGCACCTGGCCGAGCGGCACCTCCGGCACCCTCAACCCCGGTCAGTCCGTCACCGCGACGGCGACGTACACGCTCCGGCAGAGCGACGTCGACGCCGGCTCCGTGCCCAACACGGCGTCCACGCGCGGCACGGATCCCGACGGCGGCACCCAGCCGACCGCCACCGCCAATCGCACCCAGACCGTGGCGGCCAACCCGGCCCTCACCGTCACCAAGTCGGGCGCCTACCCGAGCGGGCAGACCGGCGTCGTGGGCAACACGGTCAACTGGACCATCGGCATCACCAACTCCGGCAACGTCACCGTCTCGGGCATCACGCTCACCGACACCCTGGCCGGGCTCTCGACGCCGGTGTTCGGCACCTGGCCCAGCGGCACCGCCGGCACGCTGGCGCCTGGCCAGACCGTCACCGCGACGGCCTCGTCGACGATCGCCCAAGCGGATGTCAATCGCGGCTCGGTGTCCAACACCGCCTCGGCGAGCGGACGCACCCCCGCGAACGTCGCCGTCACCGGCACCTCGCCGGCCGCCACCGTGAACACGGTCGCCGCCGCGCCGGCCATCGTGGCGACGAAGAGCGCGACGGTGAGCGGCACCGGCGCGGTCGGCGACACCGTCTCGTACACCTTCTCGGCCCGGAACTCGGGCAATGTCACCCTCACCGGCGTCGCGATCACCGACCAGCTCGCGGGTCTCTCGGCGCTGAGCTACGGCACCTGGCCGAGCGGCACTACCGGCACGTTGCAGCCCGGCCAGACCGTGACGGCCACGGCCACCTACACGATCAAGCAAGCGGATGTGAACGCCGGCGCGGTCGACAACACCGCCACCGCGTCGGGCACGGCGCCTTCGGGCACCGTGGTCACGAACGCCGCCTCGGCGCGCGCCGCGACCGCGGCCGCGGCTCCCGGCCTCGTCGTCACGAAGTCGGGCGCGCTCGCCTCGGGCGCGACCGGCCGGGCGGGCGACGGCGTCGCGTACACGTTCACCCTGCGCAACACGGGCAACGTCACGCTGACCGGGGTCGGGGTCAGGGACCCGCTCAGCGGGCTCTCCGCGATCACCTTCGGCACCTGGCCGAGCGGCACCGCCGGCACCCTGCAGCCGGGCCAGCAGGTCACCGCGACGGCCACGTACGCGCTCAAGCAGAGCGACGTCGACGCCGGCAGCGTCGTCAACACGGCCACCGGCACGGCGACGCCGCCGAGCGGCACGGCGTTCTCCCGCTCGAGCAGCTCGACCCTGCCGATCACCCCCGCCGGCGCGCTCACGCTCGGCAAGAGCGGGCAGATCACCTCGGGCAACGGGGGTGTCGGCAGCACCGTGCGCTACACCTTCACGCTCGCCAACACGGGCAACGTCACCCTCACCCAGCTCGCCATCAGCGACCCGCTCAGCGGCCTCGGCGCGATCGGCTACGGCGCGTGGCCGAGCGGCACCACGGGAGCGCTGGCACCGGGCACGCAGGTCACGGGCACCGCGACCTACACGGTCACCCAGGCCGACGTCGACCGCGGCTTCGTGCAGAACACGGCCAGCGCATCCGGCCGCACCCCGCAGGGCGGTACCGTCTCCGGCAGTTCGCCGCAGACCCGCGTCACCACGGCCGCGGCGGCGCCCGCCGTCACCGTGCAGAAGACCGCCGCCGTCTCCGGCAGCGGCATCGCCGGCGACGTGATCACCTACACCTTCGTCGCGCGCAACGCCGGCAACGTCACGCTCACCGGGGTCGCCGTCTCCGACCCGCTGAGCGGCCTGTCGGCGCTCACCTACGGCAGCTGGCCGAGCGGCACGTCCGGCACCCTCGCACCGGGCCAGCAGGTCACCGCCACGGCCACGTACACGATCAAGCAATCGGATGTGAACGCGGGCAGCGTGCGCAACACCGCCTCCGTGAGCGGCCTCGCCCCCGGCGCTGCGACGCCGACCACCGGCACGTCCGAGCAGGTCACCACGAGCACGGCCGCCGCCAACCCCGCCTTCACGGTCGCGAAGTCCGCCAGCCTCGCCCCCGGCTCCACGGGCCGCGCCGGCGACACCGTGAACTACGCGTTCACCGTGCGCAACAGCGGCAACGTCACCCTCACGGGCGTCGCCCTCTCCGATCCGCTGCCCGGGCTCAGCGCCATCGCCTTCGGCACCTGGCCGAGCGGGACGAGCGGCACCCTGCAGCCCGGCCAGCAGGTCGTCGCCACCGCGACGTACACGCTGACCCAGAGCGACGTCGACGCGGGTTCCGTCGCGAACACGGCGACCGGTACGGTCACGCCGCCGAGCGGCACCGCCTTCACCCGCTCGGGTAGCGCGACCCTGCCGGTCGCATCCTCCGGTGCCCTCGTGGTCACGAAGACGAGCGCGCTCGGCAGCGGATCCGGCAACGCCGGCAGCCGCGTCGACTACGCGTTCACCGTGCGCAACTCGGGCAACGTGACCCTGCGGGGCGTCACGCTCGAGGACAAGCTCGCGGGGCTCGGTGCCATCACCTACGGCACGTGGCCGAGCGGCACGGCAGGCACCCTCCGCCCCGGCCAGACGGTGTCCGCCACCGCCACGTACACCCTCACCCAGGGCGACGTCGATCGCGGCCGGGTCGTCAACACCGCCAGCGCCAGCGGCAACCCGCCCTCCGGGGACGCGGTGCGCAGCGCCGAAGCGCAGAACACGTTCCTCACCGCCGCATCCGCTCCCGCCGTCAGCCTCACGAAGAGCGCGGCCGTCGCGGGCAGCGGCGCGGTCGGCGACGTCATCGCCTACACGTTCGTCGTGCGCAACACCGGCAACGTGACGGTCTCGGGCGGCGCGGTCGCCGACCCGCGCCTCGGCACGAGCTCCATCGACTTCGGCACCTGGAACGGCACGCTCGCTCCGGGCGCGTCGGTCACCGGCACCGCCCGGTACGCCATCACGCAGACGGATGTGGACGCCGGCCAGGTGCGCAACACCGCCACGTTCTCGGGCACCGCTCCCGGCGCCGTGCCGGTCTCCGCGAGCAGCGGCGAGGTCACGACGCGCACCGCGGCATCCGCTCCCGCCGTCGCGTTGACCAAGACCGGCGCCGTCTCGGGCAGCGCGTCGCCGCGTGCCGGCGACACCGTGACCTACGCGTTCGTGCTGCGCAACACCGGCAACGTCACGCTGACGAGCGCCGGCATCAGCGACCCGCTGGCCGGCCTCTCCGCGATCGCTTACGGCACCTGGACGAGCGGCACCGCCGGCACCCTCCTGCCGGGCCAGCAGGTGAGCGCCTCGGCGACGTACACGATCCGCCAGGCCGACGTCGACGCGGGCGGCATCGCCAACACCGCCACCGGCCGCGGCACCGCGCCGAACGCCGCGGTGAGCACGGCCACCGCCAGCAGCACCGTGCCGCTCGCGCCCAACGCGGCGCTCAGCGTCACGAAGACGCCGAGCACCACGAGCGGCGCGGCGGTCGGTCAGACCATCACCTACGACTTCGTCATCGCCAACCCCGGCACCGTCACCATCTCGGGCATCACGCTCGCCGACTCGCTGCCCGGCATCAGCGCTCCCGTGATCAGCTGGCCGGATGCCGACCGGGTGCTCGCTCCGGGCCGCGAGGCCAGGGCCACCGCGACCTACGTCGTGCGCCAATCGGACGTCGACGCCGGCTTCGTGCGCAACACCGCCTCCGTCTCCGGGCTGAACCCGCAGGGCGGGGCGGTCGGGGCGGACTCGAACCGCGCGCAGACCGACACGGTCGCGCGCAGCGCCGCGATCGCCACGACGAAGACCGCCGAGCTCTCGGGCAGCGGTGTCGTCGGCGACACGATCACCTACACGATCACCGCGCGCAACGGCGGCAACGTCACCCTCACCGGCGTCACGATCGCCGACTCGCTGCCCGGCATCTCGTCACTGGCGTACACGTGGCCCGGGACGCCCGGCACGCTGGCGCCCGGCGAGACCGTCAACGCCCGCGGCACCTACGCGATCACCCAGGCGGATGTCGACGCCGGCTCGGTCCGCAATGTCGCGACCGCCTCCGGCCAGCCCCCGACGGGCGAGCGCGTGAGCAACGCCTCGCCGGCCGCGACCACCCAGCTCGTCGCCCGCACCGCGGAGTTCACCCTGGCCAAGGACGGCGCGCTCGCGCCCGGCGCGCGCGGCAACGCCGGCGACGACATCGACTACACGTTCACGCTGCGCAACACCGGCAACGTCACGCTCACCGACCTCGTCGTCACCGACCCGGAGTTCCCGGGCCTCTCCATCAACGCGGCGTCGCTCGCACCCGGCGCGACGCTCTCCGGCACCGCGCGGTACCGCATCCTGCTCGACGACGTCGAGGCCGGCGCCGCCGTCAACGTCGCGAGCGGTGCCGCGACGGGCGCCGACGGAAGCCGCATCATCCGGACCGACGCGCAGACGATCCGCTTGGACCCGCAGGCGGCCATCGACCTGCAGAAGCGCGCGGCCTACGCGGCCGACCAGCCGAACGCCGGCGCGGCCGGTTCGACCGTCGAGTACGAGTTCACCATCACGAACATCGGCAACGTCACGCTGAACGGCGTGCAGCTCGACGATCCGCGCATCGACGGCCCCATCACCGTCGTCTGGCCCGACGCCAGCGCTCCCAACCGTCTGCTGCCCGGCGAGATCGCGACGGCGGCCGCCTCCGCGCAGGTGACGCAGGAGGAGTTCGACGACGGCGAGATCGTGAACGACGCGACGGTCACGGCGGACGGCGTCGGCGGGCCCGTGTCGGACGACGCCTCGATCACCCTGCTCACCGGCGAGGGCGTCCCGCAGATCGCGATCACCAAGTCCGCCCCGGCCACCGCACCCGCCGGCGGGCCGGTGCCGTTCGTCTACACGATCACGAACACCGGCAACGTGACGCTGACCGACGTGCGGCTCGACGACGTGCGGGCCGGCGGAGACCTCCGCTACGCGGTGTGGGGCAACGCTCCTCCGACGCTCGCACCCGGGCAGAGCATCACGAGCTCGCCCGTGGACGTCACGCCGACGCAGGACGAGATCGACCAGGGCTTCATCGAGGGCCCGGGCACGACGTCCGGCGCTCCGGCCGGCGGCGGAGCCCGCGTCGAGGCGACCGCCAGCGCACGCACCCTCCTCACCGCATCCCCCGCCCTGACCGTCGAGAAGACGGTCACGGCACCTCCCGGCCTCCTCCGGGCCGGCCAGGACCCGAGCGTCCTCACCTACGACTTCACGATCAGGAACACCGGCGACATCCGCCTCGACGGCGTCGCGCTCGTCGACCCGCTGCTCCCCGCGGACGCGATCACCTACGGCGCATGGCCGAGCGGTACGAGCGGCGTCCTGCTCCGCGGCCAGTTCGTCACCGCGACCGCGACCTATGCGCTGAACCAGGCGCAGGTCGATGCGGGCACCCTCAGCAACACGGCCACCGCGAGCGGAAGCCCGAGCGACGGCAGCGCGCCGGTGAGCGGCAGCGGCACCGCCACCCAGACCATCGCGCCGAGCTCGACCCTCGCGGTCGTCAAGGGCGGCTCGGTCACGAGCGGCATCGGCGCGGCCGGCAGCACGATCACCTGGACCTTCGAGATCCGCAACACCGGCAACGTCACGCTGAACGCGCTGATCCTCGCCGAGTCGCTCGAGGGCATCGGCACCCCGGTGTTCACCTGGCCCGGCACGCCGCGCGAGCTCGCCCCCGGCCAGGTCGCCACGGGCACGGCGACCTACACGGTGACGCAGGCCGACGTGAACCGCGGCTTCGTCGACAACCTGGCGACCGCCACGGGCACGCAGCCGAACGGCGAGACGACCTCGCAGACCTCGAACACCGCGCGCGTCGAGCTGCTGCCCGGCACCCCGGCGGCGATCGGACTGGTCAAGACCGCGACCCTGGGCGACGCCGCGGGTCGCCTCGGCGACGTCGTCAGCTACGAGTACGTCATCACCAACGACGGACCCGTCACGCTGCAGGACGTCACGCTGACCGACCCGCAGGCCGCCCTCTCGTCGTTCGCCTTCGCGTGGCCCGGCGCGGCCGGCACCCTGCAACCCGGCGAGCGCGCGGTCGCCCGCGCGAGCCACGTCGTGACCCAGGCGGACGTCGACGCCGGCACGATCGACACGACCGCGACCGTCACCGGCGCCTCGGCGCGCACCGCGCCGCCGCAGAGCGTCACCGCGAGCGACGACGCACCCGTCGCGCTCGTCGCTCCGAGCAACGGCCTCGCCGTCGACAAGGTCGGCGCGCTCCGCGCCGGCGCCACCGGAGCACCCGGCGATGTCGTCGACTACACGGTCACGGTCACCAACACCGGCCAGGGCACGCTCCGCGACGTCGCGATGACCGACCCGAACGCCTCCTACACGGCCGGCACCTGGCCGAGCGGGGTCGTCGGCGAGCTCGCCCCGGGGCAGCGGATCGTCTACACCGGCAGCTACCCCGTGGTGCAGAGCGACATCGACGCGGGCAGCGTCACCGGCGCGGCCCGGGCGACGGCGACCGCCGTCCGCGGTGCTGACCCCGCTCCGGTGACGGACCCCGAGACCGTGGTGCTGCCGACGAACGCGGCGATCGCGGTCACCAAGTCCGGCAGCACGCGCGGCGCCGTCGGGGACGCCGTGACCTGGTCGTTCACGATCCGCAACACCGGCAACGTCACCCTGCGCGAGCTCACGCTCGCCGACAGCCTGCCGGGCATCACCGGTCTCGAGATCCGCTGGCCCGGCGCCGTCGGCGAGCTGCCGGTCGGCGGTGCGGCGACCGCCTCGGCGAGCAGCCCCGTCACGCAGGCCGACCTCGACGCGGGCAGCGTGACCAACACGGCCACCGTCCGCGGCGTGCCGCAGTCCGGTCCGGCGGTCAGCGCGTCCTCCGGTGCCGTCACGGTGCCGCTCGCCGCGGCCGAGCCGTCCATGCGGGTCGTCAAGACGGGCGATCCGGGACGCAACTCGGGAGCCGGCGACCTCATCCGCTACGCCTTCGAGGTCGAGAACACCGGCAACGTCACCCTGCGCGACGTGGCGCTGCGCGACGCGCTGCCGGGCCTCAGCCCGCTCGTGCTCACCTGGCCCACGACCGAGGACGGCGTGCTGGCGCCGGGTGCCAGCCTGCGCGCCACCGCCTTCGTGGTCATCACGCAGGCCCAGGTGGACGCCGGCTCCATCACGAACACGGCCCTGGCCACGGCCACCCCGGCCCGCGGCCAGTCCCTCGAGGCCCGCAGCCCCGAGGTCGTCACGCCCACGGAGACGCAGGAGCCGTCGATCGCCTCCACGGTGTCGGGCGCGCTCGCGGCCGGTGCCACCGGCGCCGCCGGTGACACGGTCGACTGGCGGTACCGCCTCACGAACACCGGCAACGTCACGCTCACCGACGTCACGCTGCGAGCGGATGAGGGCGCCATCGACCCGGCCAGCATCGCCTGGCCCGGCGCGGTCGGCGTGCTGGCCCCCGGTGCCAGCGTGACCGCAACCGGCACCTCGACGCTCACGCAGGCTCAGGTCGACGCCGGTCGCGTCGCCGAGGAGCTCGACGGCACCGGCCTCCCGCCCCGCGGCGCCGCGGTCACCACCACCTCGCGCACGGACGTCGCGGTCGCGTCCCGGCCCGCGCTCGCGGTCACCAAGGACAGCGAGCTGGCCGAGGCCGGTCGCGGCAACGCCGGCGACGTCGTCGACTACTCCTTCACCGTCAGCAACACGGGCAACGTCACGCTCACGCTCGTCGATCTGATCGAGCGCCTGCCCGGCGTCTCCGACCCGGAGATCACGTGGCCGGACGCCGACCGCCCCGGCGTCCTCCTGCCCGGCGAGACCGCCGACGCGACCGCCGACTACACGATCGAGCAGGCGGATGTGGACGCCGGCACCATCGGCAACACCGTCATCGCGGTGGGCCAGCCCCCGACCGGCGCCCGCCTCTCCGTGGAATCCGACCGCCAGATCACCACCACCTCGCCGGCTGCTCCCGCGATCGAGGTCGTCAAGACGGCGCCGGTGAGCGGTCAGCGCGTCGGCCAGGTGCTCGACTACCGCTTCGCGATCCGCAACACCGGCAACGTCACGCTCACCGGCGTCGAGCTCGAGGACCGCCTCGCCGGCCTCGGCACCCCGGTGATCTCGTGGCCGGGAGCCACCGGCACGCTCGCCCCCGGACAGCAGGCCGTCGCCACCGCCGGGGTGCGCGTCACGCAGGCGCAGTTCGACGCGGGCGCGATCGAGAACACCGCCGTCGTCCGCGGCACGGCGCCCGACCGCAGCACCGTGGCGACCGATGACTCCGCGATCACGACGCCGCTCGCGGCGAGCACGCCCTCCGTCGATCTCGTCAAGACCGGCGTGCTCGCCCCCGGCGCCACCGGGCGGGCCGGCGACCGCGTCGAGTTCACGCTCACGGCGGTCAACACCGGCGACACCACGCTCACCGACGTGGTCGTCACCGACCCGAACCTCGGCGGCACGCTGCTGACGATCCCGAGCCTCGCTCCGCAGGAGCGCCGCTCGGTCACCGCCTCGATCGTGCTCAGCCAGGCGAGCGTCGACTCCGGCTCCTACGTCAACACCGCCACGGCCGCCGGTGCCTCGGCCCGCGACGGCTCGGCGGTCGGCGACAGCGCCGTCTCGACGGTGCGCCTCGACCAAGCGCCCGGCCTCGTGGTGACGAAGCGCGGCATCGCGCAGGGCAACGCCGGCGTCGGCGACAGCATCGACTACGCCTTCACCATCGAGAACACCGGCAACGTGACCGTCTCCGGCGTGCAGCTGCTGGACTCGAAGCCGGGCGTCACCGCACCGGTCATCGACTGGAGCGCCGCCGCCGCGGAGGGCCGCCTCGCGCCGGGGCAGCGCGTCACGGCCACCGCCTCGTATCCGATCGCCCAGGCGGATGTGGACGCCGGCTCCGTGCGCAACACCGCCACCGCGACGGGCACGCTGCCCTCCGGCGACCCGGTCATCGGACGCTCGCCGGAGTCCGTGGTCGCGACCGCGCAGGCGACGCCGTCGCTGCGCGTGGTCAAGGGCAGCACCGTCGCCGACACGAACGGCGACGGCGTGACCGGCGGGGTCGGCGATCAGGTCGCGTACACGATCACCATCACGAACGGCGGCAACGTCACCGTCCGCGACGTCACCGCGAGCGACCCGTTGCCGGGTCTCAGCGCCCCCGTGGCCTCCGCGTGGCCCGCGGCGACGGGCGTGCTCGCCCCGCGGCAGAGCGTCGAGTTCCGCGCCGTGTACACGGTGCAGCAGGCCGACGTCGACGCAGGCTCGGTGCGGAACACGGCCACCGCCAGCGGCACCGCCGCGAACGGCGCCGCGGTGCAGGGCGCCTCGGCACCGAACACCGCGAGGCTCGTCACGGCCCGCCCGAGCATCGCCGTCACCGACGAGGGGGCGCTCGCGAGCGGCTCGGGCGTCGCCGGCGACGAGATCCTCTGGCGCTACTCGCTGACGAACACCGGCAACGTGACGCTGCGCGGGGTCACGCTCATCGAATCGCTCGCCACAGCCGGCGAGGTGCAGTACGTCTGGCCGGGCGCCGAGGGCGTGCTGGCCCCGGGCGAGCGGGTCACCGCGACCTCGCTGTACCCGATCTCGCAGCGCGACGTCGACAGCGGCGCCGTCACGAGCATCGTCAACGGCGTCGCCACGCCGCCGACCGGTGCGGCGGTGCGTGCGCGCGCCGTCGACACGGTGCCGCTGAACCGCGTCGCCGGCCTCGAGGTGACGAAGGTCGGCACCCCGGCCGCAGCCGGCGCGGTCGCCGTCGGCGACACCGTCGACTACGTCTTCACCCTGAGCAACACGGGCACCACGACCCTCACGGGCGTGACGCTCACCGATCCGCTGCAGGGCGTCAGCAGCCCGCGCATCGAGTGGCCGGGTACCCCGGGCACCATCGCCCCGGGCGTCGAGGTGCGCGCCACCGCGAGCTACGTGATCCGTCAAGCGGACGTCGACGCGGGCGCCGTGCGGAACGTCGCCACCGCCCGCGGCACCGACCCGACGGGTGCGACCGTGCAGGTCGAGTCCGCCCTCTCCGAGGTGCCGACCGCAGCGCAGGCCCCGGCCATCGCCGCGCAGAAGAGCGGTGCGGTCGTCGCCGGCGACGGCTCGGCCGGCAGCACCGTCCGCTACGACTTCCGGGTCACCAACGCCGGCAACGTCACCCTGCGGCTCATCGACCTCAGCGACGACCTGCCGGGCATCAGCCGTCCGGCGCTCGAGTTCCCGGCGACCTCCGGCTACCTCGCGCCCGGTGAGACCGCGCTCGGCACCGCGACCTACGCGCTCACGCAGGCCGACGTCGATCGTGGATTCGTCGACAACATCGCCACCGCGGTGGGCACCTCGCCCGCCGGCGCCCGCGTCTCCGCCGACTCGAACACCTTCCGGCTCCAGACCGCCGCGCCGGCCCCGGCGCTGCAGGTCACGCAGATGGCCGGCTACGCCGACGGCGGCTACGGCCGCGCCGGCGACGTCATCGAGTACACCTACGCCGTGCGCAACAGCGGCAACGTGTCGCTCGACGCCACGACGCTCGCCAGCTCGCTCGGCGGCCTCACCGACGTGGTCGTCTCCTGGCCGGCCGAGCAGGGCGTGCTGGCGCCCGGCGCGGTGGCCACCGCGACCGCCCGGTACACCGTCACGAACGACGACGTCGCCGCGGCCCAGCCGATCCGCAACACCGTCACGGCCGTCGGCCAGCCGCGGGTGGCGGGCGCCGCCCCCGTGCAGGCGAGCAGCGCGCAGTCGCAGCTGCCGGTCGTCGCGGCCGCCCCGCAGCTCACGCTGCAGAAGACCGGCACGCCCTCCGGCGCCGCGGTCGGCGACACGATCGACTACGCCTTCCGCGTCATCAACTCCGGCAACGTGCGCGTCGCCGAGCTCGAGCTGCGCGACCCGCGGCTCGGCAGCCAGCCCATCGCGCTGACGACGACCGCTCTCGATCCGGGCGCATCCTTCACCGTGCGCGCCCCGTACACGGTCACCCAGGCGGACGTCGACGCCGGCGTCATCGACAACACCGCCACGATCACGGGGCTGCCGCAGAACGGCGCCTCGCGCATCATCAGCGAGGGCCGCACCTCGCTGCTCACCGCCGCCGCGGCGCCCGGCCTCGAGCTCGTCAAGACCGTCGAGCCGGCGACCGACGGCGCGATCGGCCTCGGCGACGAGCTCGTCTACGGCTTCGTGCTGCGCAACACCGGCAACCAGAACCTCACGAACGCCGCGATCGTCGACGCGCTGCCCGGCCTCGGTGCCCTGCGGGTCGACCGCAGCGGCGCCGACCCGCAGGGCGTGCTGCCCGCGGGAGCGCAGGACGGCATCGCCCCGGGTGGCGTCATCCGGGCGACGGCCGCGTACGCGATCACGCAGGACGACGTCGACGCGGGTCGCGTGACCAACGCGGCCGGCGCCTCAGCGACGACGCCCGCCGGCGGCTCGGTGAGCGCCAGCTCCGGCCAGGTCGTCATCGACACCGAGGCGGCGGCGCCGTCCATCCGCGTCACCGACAGCGGCGCGCTCGCGCAGGGGGCACCGGCGTCGCGGGCGACGAGATCGTCTGGACGTACTCGCTCACCAACACGGGCAACACCTCGCTGCGGCTCATCGAGTTCCGCGACGCGCTCGTGAACGTCTCGCCCGCCGCCGACTTCGTGTGGGAGGGCGCCGAGGGCGTGGTGCTGGCCGGCGAGTCGGTCACGGCGACCGCGCGGTACACGGTCACCCAGCAGGACGTCGACGCCGGAACGGTCGTCAGCACCCTGGTCGGCATCGCGCAGCCCCCGGCCGGCGCGCTCATCGACGCGCCCGCCGTCGCGACCGTGCAGCTCAGCTCCACGAGCGGCATCACCATCGTGAAGACCGTGACGCCGTCGCAGAACGTCGCGGCGGGTCAGGTGCTCGAGTACCGCTACGTGATCACGAACGCCGGACAGCTGACGCTGCGCGGCGTCGCGGTGGAGGATGCGCTGGCCGGCCTGGGCCCGATCGTCTTCCCCGCCGGCTTCGACGGCAGCCTCGCACCGGGCGCCTCGATCCCCGCGACGGCCGAGTACACCGTCACGCAGCGCGATGTCGACACGCTGTCGGTCGTCAACACGCCGGCGACCGCCTCGGGCACCGATTCCCGCGGTGTCGTCGTGACGAGCGCGCCGGACGACGCGCCCGCGACTCTGCAGGCGGCCGCACCGCGCCTCACGATCACCGACGCGGGCTCGCTCGCGACCGGCGCGCGCGGCGAGGCCGGCGACGTCGTGACCTGGACCTACGTGGTGCGCAACGCCGGCAACGTCGAGCTGCGCGACGTGCGCGTGGAGGAGGCGCTCGGCACCGCCGAGCTCGCCTACCCGGCCGGATGGACGGGCGTCCTCGCCCCCGGCGCCTCCACGACCATCACGAGCAGCTACCCGCTGACGCAGGGCGACGTCGAGTCCGGCTCGGTCGTCAGCGTGGTCGACGCCTTCGGCACCAGCGAGCGCGGCGGCGAGACCACCGCGCGGTCCACCGCGACCGTGCCGATCGCCCAGCAGCCCACCCTGAGCATCGTCAAGACGACCACCGCCACGGGCGCACCGGCGGCCGGCGACCGCATCCGCTTCGACTTCGCGGTACGCAACACCGGCACCGTGCAGCTGAACGCCGTGCGCATCGAGGACTCGCTGCAGGGCCTCGAGGCGATCGACTACCGCTGGCCGGGGGCGCCGGGCGTGCTCGCCCCGGACCAGACCGTGCAGGCCTCCGCCGAGTACACGGTGACGCAGGCGGATGTGGACGCCGGCTCCATCCGCAACGTCGCGACCGCCTTCGGCACCAGCGGCAACCGCGTGACGGTCGACGCGGACTCCGAGCCGGTGGTCATCGCGACCCAGCCGGCCCGCCCCTCCGTCGCCATCACCGACAGCGGCGCCCTGCAGGGCGCCGCCCGCGCCGGGCAGACCGTGCTGTGGACCTACGTCGTCAGCAACGACGGCAACGTCACCCTCGGCACCCTCGACGTGCTCGACCGCCTCGGCGGCGTCGAGGCCGCGCGCATCCAGTGGCCGACGGCCGCCCGCACGCTCGCGCCTGGCGAGTCCGTCACGGCCACGGGACGGTACGTGCTCAGCCAGGCGGACGTCGACGCGGGCGCCGTCGTCAGCTCCGTCGGCGTCACCGCGCTCTCGCCGACCGGTCAGGGCGTCTCCGACGAGGCGACGGCCTCCGTCGCGCTCGCTCCCGGTGCCTCCCTCGCCCTCGTCAAGACGGGCGCCGCCACCGGCTCCGCGGGCCTCGGCGACCGCGTCGAGTACTCCTTCAGCCTGCTCAACGACGGCAACGTGACGATCCGGGGCATCCGCCTCACCGACGCGAAGCCCGGCGTCAGCACGCCGGTCGTCAGCTGGCCCGGGGAGGACGGCGTGCTCGCGCCCGGACAGCGCGCCACCGCGACCGCCTCGTACCCGATCGGCCAGGCGGACGTCGACGCCGGCTCCGTCACGAACACGGCGACGGCGACCGGTAGCACCCCGGCGAACCAGCCGGTCACCTTCGCCTCGAACGCCTCCGAGGTGCCCCTGCAGACCCGCCGCGCCGCGATCGCTGTGACCGACGACGGCGTCCTCGCCCCCGGCGCCACCGGGCGCGCCGGCGACGCGGTGCAGTGGACCTACGTGCTCACGAACACCGGCAACGTGACCGCCAGCGGGCTGCAGCTGACCGAGTCGCTCGGCCTCGCCCCGGTCTTCGGCACCTGGCCCGGCACCCCCGGCCAGCTCGCGCCCGGCCAGTCGGTCACCGCCCGGGCGACGTCCACGCTGGCGCAGGCCGACGTCGACCGCGGGCGCATCGACAGCCGCGTCACCGCCACCGGCACCGGTGCGACCGGCGGCGCCGGCACGGCCCTCGACGCCGTCGACACCGCCGCCGTCGAGATCGCCGAGCGGCCCTCCCTGACGATCACCGAGACCGGGGGCCCGCAGGGCGCCGCGGTCGGCACCGACGTCACCTTCCGCACGGTCGTCACCAACACCGGCAACGTGACCGTCTCCGGGCTCGCCACCACGAACACCCTCGGCGGACTCGGCGACCCGACCGTCGCCTGGCCCGATCCGAGCCGCCCCGGCGTGCTCGAGCCCGGGCAGAGCGTCGAGATCACGGCGCCGTACCGTGTGACCCAGGACGACCTCGACCGCGGCACCGTGGCGAACACGGCGGGCGTCACCGGATCGGGCCCGCGTGGCACGGCCGCATCCGCCGAGTCGCAGCAGGCCGTCGTGCGCCTCGCGTCCGCCGCCCCGGCCGTCGAGGTGACCGGTGCCGGCGACCTGGCGCCCGGGGCGACGGGTCGCGTCGGCGACACCGTCGTCTGGAACTACTCGCTGCGCAACAGCGGCAACGTCACGCTGCGCGACGTCGCGCTCGACGAGACCATCGCGCGGGTCGGCAACCTGGTCTACGACTGGCCGGGCGTCGAGGGCGTGCTGCTGCCCGGCGAGACGGTCACCGTCACCGCCTTCAGCCGCCTCACCCAGGCGCAGGTCGACGCGGGTCGGATCGGCTCGAACGTCCAGGGCGTCGGCACCGCCCCGGGCGGCGCGCTCACGGGCAGCGACCGGACCACCGTCCTCCTCGCCCCGCAGCCGTCGCTGTCGCTGCTCAAGTCCGGTCGCGCGACCGGCACGGCCAGCGCCGACGACACGATCGAGTACCGCTTCGAGGTCCGCAACACCGGCAACGTGACGCTCTCGGACGTCGCGGTCGCCGACGCGCTCGAGGGACTCGGGCCGATCTCGTACGAGTGGCCCGGCGCCGAGGGCGTGCTCGCCCCGGACGCGGTCGTCGTCGGCACGGCCGTGTACGACCTCACCCAGGCGGACGTGGACCGCGGCGCGGTCGTCAACACCGCATCCGTGCAGGGCACCACGCCGGCCGGCGTCGTGACCGACCCGGTCGCGGACGAGACCACCGTCGCGGTGCAGGAGGGCGCCCCCGCCATCGCCGTCGCCACGCAGGGCGTGCTGGACGCGGGCGGCTTCCCGAGGCCGAACGACACGGTGACCTGGACCTACACGCTGGAGAACCTCGGCAACGTCACGCTGACGGCGGCCGAGGTCGCCGAGCAGCTGCAGGGCGTCACGATCGTCGCTGCCGACTGGCCGGGCGCGGAGGGCGAGCTCGCACCGGGTCAGCGCGTCACGATCGTCGCGCAGTCATCGCTCACGCAGGCGCAGATCGATTCCGGCTCCATCACGAGCGCCATCACCGGCACCTCGCGCACGCCGGCGACCACGGCCTTCCCGCAGGGCGTGCTGCTCACCGAGCGGGCGAGCGCCACCCTGCCGCTGACGGCGCAGCCGATCCTCGACCTGACGAAGGCGGCGGCTCCGGCGACGAACGCGGCGCTCGGCGACGTCATCACCTACACCTTCACGCTGCGCAACGACGGCAACGTGACGCTGGCCGCCGCGCGGATCGTGGACCAGCTGGCCGGCCTCGGCGAGCTGCGCTACCCGGACGGCTTCGACGGCTCCATCGCGCCGGGCGCGGAGATCGTGGCGACGGCGTCCTACACCGTCACCCAGGCGGACGTCGACGCCGGCGAGGTGCGCAACACCGCCACTGCCAGCGCCGTCGCCCCGAACGGCGCGGTCGCGCGGGCCGCCTCGCCCGAGAGCGTCGTCACCACCGCCTCGCGCACCGGCGCCATCGAGATCTCCGACCCGACCGGCACGCTGGCGGCCGGCGCGCGGGGCGTCGCGGGCGATCTCGTCACCTGGACGTGGACCGTCACGAACGACACCTCCGTCACCCTCCGGGACGTGACGCTCGCCGAGACGCAGCTCAAGGGCATGCGCGACTTCGCGTACGAGTGGCCCGTCGCGAACGGCGTGCTGCGCCCCGGCGACTCCGTGGTCGTCAAGGGCACGTCGCTGCTGACCCAGGCGCAGGTCGACGCGGGCTCGGTGTCGAGCACCGTGCGAGCGGACGGCCTCGCGCCGGACGGCGCACCGCTCACCTCCGCGCTGGCGAGCGCCACCGTGCCGGTCGCGAGCGCCGGCGCGCTCGAGATCGCCAAGACCGCGGCCGTCTCGGGCGCGGGGGCGGTCGGCGACACCGTCACGTTCACCTACGAGTTGGTCAACCGCGGCAACGTCACCCTGACCACCGTCCTCATCGAGGACGCCCTCGCGGGGGCCGGTGCGCCGACGTTCGGCACCTGGCCCGGCGCGCAGGGCCAGCTCGCGCCCGGCGAGCGCGTCACCGCGACGAGCACCTACACGGTGACGCAGGCCGACGTCGACCGGGGCTCGGTCGCCAGCGACGCCAGCGCGACCGCGCGCACCCTCCAGGGCGCGACCCCCATCACCTCCAACACCGCCGACGCTGGGGTCGCACTGCAGACCGCCGTGCCGCGCATCGCCGTCACCGAGACCGGTCGGCTCGACCCGGCCGGTTCCACCCCCGAGGCCGACGGCGACGTCCGCTGGGCCTCCACCATCACCAACACCGGCAACGTCACCCTCACCGGCATCGCGCTCGCCGACGCCCTCGGCGTGCGCGACGTGACCTTCCCGACCGGATTCGACGCCACGCTCGCGCCGGGGGAGTCGGTCGTGGTCACCGCCCTCTACGACCTGCGGCAGCAGGACCTTGATGCGGGGGCCGTGGTCAGCCTGGTCACCGCGACCGGCACGACCACGGACGGCGCCACCACGGTCTCCGCCGACGCGACCGCGACGGTGGACCTCGCGGCCCGGCCCGGCCTCGAGCTCTCGCTCGTCGGCACCGCTGCGGCCGGCGCCGGGGTCGGCGACGTCATCACGATCACGTACACGATCCGCAACGGCGGCAACGTCACCCTGCGCGAGCTCGGCGTCGCCGACGAGCTGACCGGACTCGGCCCGATCGCGTTCCCGACCGGGTTCACCAGCCTCGCCCCCGGACGCACCGTCACCGCGACGGCGCCGTACACGATCACGCAGGCGGATGTGGACGCCGGCCAGGTGCGCCACACCGCCACCGCGAACGGCCGCACCCCGTCGGGCGCCCTCGCCACGAGCGCACCCGCCGAGTCGACCACGCCGCTGGACGCCCCGGACGCCTCCATCAAGGTGACGGATGCGGGCGCGCTGCCCCCGGGCTCCGAGGGCCGCGAGGGCGAGAACGTCGTCTGGACCTACGTCGTCACCAACACGGGCGCGACGACGCTCACCGGCGTGTCCGTCGACGACGTGCTCGGCACGACGCCGGTCTACAGCTGGCCGGGCGCTGTGGGCGTGCTCGCCCCCGGGCAGTCCGCGACCGTGCGCGCCACCGCTCCGCTCACCCAGCAGCAGGTCGACGCCGGCACCGTGAGCAGCGTCGTCACCGCGAGCGGCACCTCCAGCCGTGGCGGCCAGGTCGACGACGACGCCACCGCCGACGTGACCATCGCCGCGAACGGCGCGCTCGAGGTCGAGAAGACGGGCGAACTCCGCGGTACCCCGTCTCTCGGCGGCACCGTCGAGTACGACTTCGTCATCCGCAACAGCGGCAACGTGACCCTGTCCGGCGTCGACCTGACCGATCCGAACGCCGCCGGCATCGTCTTCGGGGCGTGGCCGGGCGTCGAAGGCGAGTTGCGGCCGGGCCAGCAGGTCACCGCATCCGCCGTCCACACGATCGTGCAGCAGGACCTCGACGACGCCCGGGTGCGCAACGTCGCCACGGCGACGGCCACCGAGCCGCTGGGCGGCGCCGTCACCCGGGACTCGAACGAGTCCGTGGTCTCGGTCGAGCCCGGCTCGCCGCGCATCTCCGTCACCACGAGCGGCGCGCTCGAGACCGGCGACCGCGGCGTGGCCGGCGACACCGTCGTCTGGACGTACACGCTCACCAACGAGGGCGGCACGACGCTGACCGGCGTCGCGATCGCCGACGCGCTGGCCGACGTCACCGCGCCGACCCTCAGCTGGCCGGACCCCGCCCGCCCCGGCGTGCTGCTGCCCGGCCAGTCGCTCACGGCGACCGCCACGAGCGTCGTCACGCAGGCCCAGGTGAACGCCGGCACCGTGAGCAACGAGCTCAGCGGTGAGGCCACGACCCCGCGCGGCGTCGTGCTCACCGGAGCGGCGACCGCCCCGGTCGAGCTGCTCGTCCAGCGCAGCCTCGGTCTCGTCAAGGAGGGCTCCGTCATCGGCAGCGGACGCGCCGGCGACGACATCGAGTACCGGTTCACGATCGAGAACACCGGCACCGTGACGGTGCAGCTGCTCGAGATCACCGACCCGCTGCCCGGCATCTCCGAGATCGACTACCTGGAGTGGCCCGGCGAGGTCGGCCTGCTCGAGCCCGGTCAGACGGTCGGGGCGATCGCCGGCTACGAGATCACGCAGGACGACGTGGACCGCGGCTCGGTCACCAACCGCGCGCTCGTCACCGGCTTCGCGCCGGGCGCCATCCCCGTCGCGGCCGAGTCGAACTCGCTGCAGCTGGCGGTGTCCGCCGCGACGCCGTCGATCGCCGTGACGAACCGCGGCGCCCTCGCCGCTGGCGAGCGCGGCGTGGCCGGCGACACCGTCACCTGGACCTACACGCTCCGCAACGCCGGCAACGTCACCCTCTCCGGCGTGACCCTGGCCGACCGGGTCGCGGGCGTCGGCGCGCCGACCTACGCCTGGCCCGGCGCCGAGGGCGTGCTGCTGCCCGGCCAGCAGGTCGTCGCCACGGCGACCTCGACGGTGCGGCAGAGCGACGTCGACGCGGGCACCGCCCAGAGCCTGGTCGACGGCGTCGGCCGCACGGCCGCCGACGTCGAGGTCTCGGGCAGCGCGCCCGCGGCCGTCGTCCTCGGCGGCACCGCCGGCATCGACCTCGTGAAGAACGCGGCCTACCTCGACGGCGGCACGGGCCGCGTCGGCGACCGCCTCGGCTACCGCTACGCGATCACCAACACCGGCGACCTCACCCTCTCCGGTGTCGCGCTGCGGGACGACCTCGCCGGCCTCGGCGCGATCGCGATCGACTGGGGGTCCGCCCCGGTCGGCGTCCTGGCGCCGGGCGCCACGGTCTTCGCGACCGCCGAGCACGTCGTGACGCAGGCGGATGTCGACGCGGGCTCGATCGCCAGCACCGCCACCGCCACCGCCTCCGCCGTCGGCGTGAGCCCCGTGAGCGACACTGCCGCGACCAGCATCACCACGATCGCCGAGGTCGCGACACTGGCCGTGGACCAGCGCGGCGCACTGGCCGCCGGCGCGACCGGCGCCGCCGGCGACACCGTCATCTGGACCTCGACGCTGCAGAACACGGGCACCGTCACCCTGCGCGACGTGTCGCTCGCCGAGCGCGCCGCCGCGGTCGGTCCGCTCACCTACGACTGGCCGGGCGAGCCCGGCGTGCTGCTGCCGGGCCAGACCGTCACCGTCACCGCGTACAGCAGCGTCACCCAGGCGCAGGCGGATGCGGGCGTCATCGAGGCGCGCATCACCGGCACCGGCACGGCCCAGCGCGCCGGCGTGCTCACCGGCGAGGACGCCGCCTCGGTGCAGCTCGCCCCCGCGGCGTCGCTCTCGATCCTCAAGAGCGGACGCGCCACCGGCGCGGCCACCGCGGACGACACGATCGAGTACCGCTTCGAGGTGCGCAACACCGGCGCCGTGACGCTCTCGAGTGTGGCGATCGACGACCCGCGGATCAGCGGAGCGATCGAGTACGACTGGCCCGCAGCGGCCGGCGTGCTCGCCCCCGACGCCGTCGTCGTCGCCACCGCCGTCTACGACCTCACCCAGGCGGACGTCGACCGCGGCTACGTCGACAACACCGCGACGGTGTCGGGGGCGACGCCCACCGGCGGCACCGCCGGTGCGACCTCGGGTGCCAACCGCGTCGCGGTGCAGGAGGGCAACCCCGCCATCGCCGTCGACACGCAGGGCGTGCTCGACGCCGGCGGGCTGCCCCAGGTCGGCGACACCGTCACCTGGACCTACACGCTCGCCAACCTCGGCAACGTCACCCTCACGGGCGTGCGCGTCGACGAGGCGCTGCAGGGCGCATCCGTCACCGGCATCGTCTGGCCGGACCCGCAGCGGCCCGGCGTGCTCGAGCCCGGGCAGCGTGTCGTCGTCACGGCCGTCTCGACGCTGACGCAGGAGCAGATCGACTCGGGTGGCATCCGCAGCGCGATCACCGGCTTCGCCACCACGCCGGCGTCCACGGCGAACCCGCTCGGCGTCGAGCTGCGCGAGAACGACACCGCCGCGGTGCCGCTCACCGCCGTGCCCGCCGTCACGCTCGCGAAGTCCGCCGACGTCACCGAGGGTGTGGGCCTCGGCGACGTGATCACGTACACCTTCACGATCGCGAACTCCGGCAACGTCACGGTCGGCGACCTCGTGATCGCCGACCAGCTCGCCGGCCTCGGCCCGATCGCCCTCGACCCGGCCTTCTCCGGCTCGCTGGCACCTCGAGCGTCGACGACGGCGACCGCGCAGTACACCGTCGCCCAGGCCGACCTCGACGCCGGTGCGGTCCGCAACACCGCCACCGTGAGCGTCGTGGGCGCCGGGGGAGCCGTCGTGGGCGCCACCTCGAACGAGGTCGTCGTCGTGACCGCGCCCGACGCGGGCTCGCTGACCATCGTCGACGAGCGCGGCGAGCTCGCCGCCGGCGGGACCGGTGTCGCCGGGGACCTCGTCACCTGGAGCTACACGGTCGTCAACACGTCGAGCGTCACGCTGCGCGACGTGCGCCTCAGCGAGCTCGCGCTCGACGGCATGCGCCCGTTCGAGGTCGTCTGGCCCGGCACCCCCGGCATGCTCGCCCCCGGGCAGTCGGTGCTGGTCGGCGGCGTCTCGGCGCTGACCCAGGCGCAGATCGACGCGGGCTCCGCGGTCAGCCGGGCCCGGGCCGACGGCACCGCACCGTCGGGCGACCCCGTGGGTTCCGCCGTGGTCTCCCCGTCCGTGTCTCTCGCACCGAACGCGGTGCTCGAGCTCGGCAAGAGCGCGACGGTCTCCGGCGCGGCAGGGGTGGGCGACACGGTCACCTTCACCTACGAGCTGGTCAACCGCGGCAACGTGTCGCTCGACGCGTTCTCGATCGCCGACGCCGCTCCCGGGTTCGGCCCGATCGTCCTCGGCGCCTGGCCGGCGGCGCAGGGCGTGCTCGCGCCCGGGCAGAGCGTCACCGCGACGACGACCCGCCTCGTGACGCAGGCCGACGTCGACGCGGGCGTGATCGGAAGCCCGGCGACCGCATCCGCTCGGACGCCGCAGGGCGCGGGCGTTCCCTCGAACGAGGACACCGGCAGCGTCGTCCTGCAGGCCGCGCAGCCGCGCATCGCGGTGACCGACGCCGGTCGCCTCGACCCGGTCGGCGCCGTGCCGGTCGCCGACGGCGACGTGCTGTGGACCTGGACGGTCACCAACACCGGCAACGTCACGCTGCGCGACGTGACGGCTGCGGAGCAGTTCGCCGGCGTGCGCGACGTGCGCTACCCGGACGGCTTCGACGGCGTGCTCGCGCCGGGCGCCTCGGTGATCGTCTCGGCTTACAGCGACCTCGCGCAGTCGGACATCGACGCCGGCTCGATCGTGAGCTTCGTCACCGCCACCGGTGCCTCCGCGCGCGACGGCGCGGAGGCGCAGTCGACCGCGACGGCCACGGTGCCGCTCATCGAGCGCGGCGCGATCGGCCTCGCCATCGCCACGGCCACGCCGGACGGCACGACGGTGGGCGACTCGATCACGGTCTCGTACACGATCACCAACAACGGCAACGCCACGCTCACCGGCCTCGGCGTCACCGACGCGCTCCCGGGCGTCAGCGGCGCCGTCCTCCCCGACGGCTTCACCTCGCTCGCACCGGGCGCCTCGGTGGTCGCCACCGCCACGTACACGATCACGCAGGCGGATGTGGATGCGGGCCAGGTGCGCAACCTCGCCACCGCGCAGGGCGCCACCCCGTCGGGCGCGACCGTCACCAGCGAGGTCGTCGACGCGGTCACCCCGCTGGCCGCGCCGACCGCGTCGATCGCGGTCACCGACTCCGGCTCCCTGCCGGACGGCGCGCAGGGCCGCGCCGGCGAGAACGTCGTGTGGACCTACGTCGTCACCAACACCGGTGCGGCCACGCTCTCCGACGTGACCGTGAGCGACGAGCTCGGCACCGAGACCGTGATCACCTGGCCGGGCCCCGTGGGCGTCCTCGCCCCGGGCCAGTCGGCGACGGTGCGGGCCACGGCCCCGCTCACGCAGGAGCAGGTCGACGCCGGCTCCGTGCGCAGCGTGGTCACGGCCTCCGGCGCCCCGAGCCGCGGCGACCGCGTGCAGGCCACCGACGACGCGACCGTGGACATCGCACGCGCCGGCGGCCTCGCGGTGACGAAGTCCGGCGACCTCCGCTCGGCCTCCGCGGCCGTGGGCGGCGTCATCGACTACGCGTTCACCATCCGCAACACCGGCAACGTCACGCTCGACGGCGTGGTGCTCACCGACCCGAACGCCACCGGCATCGCCTACGGAGCGTGGCCGTCGGCGCAGGGCGTGCTGGCGCCGGGCCAGGAGGTCACCGCATCCGCCGTGCACCGCATCACACAGGCCGACCTCGATGCGAACGTGGTCGCCAACACCGCGCGCGTCGACGGTGCGCAGCCGGACGACGTCGTCGTCGGCGCCGACTCCAACGAGGTGCTGGTCTCCACCGAGCCCGGCTCGCCGCGCATCACCGTGGCGACCACCGGGGCCGTGCAGGAGGGCGACCGCGGCGTCGCGGGCGACACGGTCGTCTGGACCTACACCCTCGCGAACGCGGGCGGCACGACGCTCACCGCGGCGGAGATCGCGGATGCGCTCGCCGGCGTGGGAGCCCCGACCATCACCTGGCCGGGCGACGAGGGCGTGCTGCTGCCCGGCCAGTCGCTCACCGCGACCGCCACGAGCACGATCACCCAGGAGCAGGTCGACGCCGGCTCCATCACGAACGCGCTGAGCGGGCGCGCGACCACCCCGGCCGGCATCGTCCTCACCGGCGAGGCCCAGGCCACGGTCGAGCTGCTCGTCGAGCGCTCGCTGAGCCTCGTCAAGACCGGGACCGTCGCGGCGCCGGGCGGGCTCGGCGACGCGATCGAGTACGGCTTCGAGATCGAGAACACCGGCACGGTCACCGTCCAGCTGCTCGACATCGCCGACCCGCTGGCCGGGCTCTCCGAGATCGCCTACGGCGCCTGGCCGGGTGCCGAGGGCGTGCTCCTGCCGGGCGAGACCGTCCGCGCCTCGGCCGACTACGCGATCACGCAGGACGACCTCGACACGGGCAGCGTCACCAACCAGGCGCTCGTCACCGGCATCGCCCCCGGCGCGCTGCCGGTCGACGCCGAGTCGAACGTGCTCGTGCTCGACGTCGCCGACGGCGAGCCCGCCCTGACCGTGACCAACCGCGGCACCCTGCCGGCCACCGCCGAGGGCGTGACCGGCGACACGATCACCTGGACCTCCGTGCTCACGAACACCGGCAACGTCACCCTCCGCGGCGTGACGCTCACCGACGCGGTCGCCGGCATCGGCGCCCCGAGCTACGCGTGGCCCGGCGCCGAGGGCGTGCTGCTGCCCGGCCAGTCCGTGATCGTCACCGCGACCTCCACCGTGAGCCAGCAGGACGTCGACGCCGGCGCGGCGTCCAGCCTCGTCACGGGTCGCGGCACGACCGCGGGCGGCGTCGAGCGCACGGCCATCGCACCGGCGTCCGTCGAGCTCGGCGGCACCGCCGAGATCGTGCTGGTCAAGACAGCGCAGTTCGCCGGCACCGGCACCGGCACCGGCGAGGCGGGCGACACGCTGCGCTACCGCTTTCACGTGTCGAACCCGGGCGACTTCACGCTCCGGGGAGTCGCGATCGCCGACGGGCTCGAGGGCCTCGGCCCGATCGCGGTCGAGTGGCCGGGCACGCCCGGCGAGCTCGCGCCCGGCGCCAGCGCGGTCGCGTTCGCCGACTACACGGTCACGCAGGCCGACGTCGATCGCGGATCGATCGTGAACGACGCGACCGTCTCGGCGACCCCGCCCGGCGGGCTGGACCCCGTCACCTCGAACTCGAGTGTCACGACGCGCACGGCCGCCGAGCGGCCGAGCATCGCCGTGGAGCAGACCGGAGGCATCCGCGCGGGCGGCGTCGGCCAGGTCGGCGACCTCGTCGACTACGTGTTCACGGCGACCAACACCGGCAACGTCACCCTGCGCGACGTGCAGGTCTCGCCGCGCCTCGCCGACCTGGCCGTCGAGATCGTCTGGCCCGACCCGGCGAACCCCGGCGTGCTGCTGCCCGGGCAGAGCGTGGTCGTGCGCGGCGTGCATCCGATCAGCCAGGCGGATGTGGATGCGGGCCTGGTGCGCAGCATCGTCGACGCGTCGGGCGTCTCCGGCACGGGTACCCGGGTGACCGACACGAGCAGCGTGCTCGACGTGCCCACCGTGCGCTCCGAGCCGAGCCTGCTGGTGATCAAGGACGGCGTGCTGCGCGGACCGGTCGCGGCCGGCTCGACGATCGACTACACGATCACCGTCGTGAACGACGGCGCCGTCACGGTGCGCGACGTCGAGGTGACCGACGACCGCCTGCCCGCCGATGCGCTCGTCGTCGGAGCATGGCCCGGCCCGGAGGGCGTGCTCGCCCCCGGGCAGCAGGTCGTCGCCACCGCGAGCTACACGGTGACGCAGGCCGACGTCGATGCGGGCAGCGTGCTCAACGTCGCCAGCGCCTCCGGCGACGGTCCCGCGGGGCCCGTCTCGGCCGACTCGCCGACCTCCGTGGTGCCGCTCAGCGCCTCGACCGACGGCCTGCGCGTCGACAAGACGCAGTCGCCGACGGTGCTGCGCGCCGGCGAGCTGATCACCTACGACTACGTGATCACCAACGCGGGCGTCACGACGCTGCGCGAGATCAGCCTCACCGACGGGCAGCCTGGCCTGACCCGCATCGTCATCACCTGGCCGGGCGAGCCGGGCGTGCTCGAGCCGGGACAGACGGCCACTGCGCAGGCCTTCTACGAGGTCACCCAGGCCGATGTGGACCGCGGTGCCATCGCGTCGACCGTCGTCGGCAGCGGCATCGACCCGTTCGGCGCCCCCGAGTTCGACGCCGCCGAGGGCACCACGGTGGTCGTCGAGCAGCCGGCGCTGAGCCTCGACAAGCGCGGCGCGCTGCAGCTCGGCGCACCCGACGGCCCGGCCGTCCGCTACGACTTCGCGCTGCGCAACAGCGGCAACCTCACGCTGACCGACGTCTCCATCGACGACCCGCTGCTCGCGGGCGTCGAGGTGGAGGTCGCGTGGCCGGGCGCCGAAGGCGTGCTCGCCCCCGACGAGGTGCTGCTGGCCAGTGCGGTCTACCCGGTGAGCGCAGCGGATGCAACGGCCGGCGCGGTCGTCAACACCGCCACGGCAGTCGGCCAGCACCGCGGCGAGCGCGTGACCGCCGAGGCGCAGGCGACCACGGCGATCCCGACCACCATCGCCAGCATCGGCCTGACCATCGGCGTCGCCGTGCAGGACGGACGCCCCGGCTACCCGGGCGACGTGTTGCAGTGGACCTACACGGCCACGAACAACGGCACCCAGGCGCTGCGCGACGTCGACCTGCGCGACGTGCTCGCCGACGGGCAGGAGCTGACGGACGGCTTCACGGTCACCTGGCCGGACGCCAGCCGGCCGGGCGTGCTGCTGCCGGGCGAGAGCGTCGTGATCGTCCGGGAGACCGTCATCACGGGGGAGCAGGCCGGTCGGATGGTCGGCGGTTCTGCCGCCGTCGCCGGAACCGGCACCGCCACCGGGGCGGATGCGACCGCGGAGGCCACGACCGGCATCCAGCTGCCCTCGCTGCCGGTCGAGCCGGAGCCGAGCCCGCAGCCGTCGGAGCCGGAGCCGAGCCCGCAGCCGTCGGAGCCGAGCCCGCAGCCGTCCGAGCCGGGCGCCAGCCCGCAGCCGTCCCCCAGTGCGACCCAGGGCCCGGCAACCCCCGGTCCGGTCATCCCCGGGCTACCGTGGACGGGGGCCGACGTGACGCTGTTCATCGTCATCGCGCTCCTCATCCTCGCGCTCGGAGCAGTGCTCGTCATCGTCGGAGTCGTCCGGCGTCGAAAGGAATGATCATCAGCATGAAGCGACACCACCTCGTCACCGGCCTCGCGGCCGCCGGAGTGCTCGCCCTGGCCCTCACGGGCTGCACCGGCCCGGACCCCGAGCCCACCCCGAGCCCCAGCGCCTCGGGCGAGGCCGAGGCCCCCGAGACGTACACGGACATCGTCGACACCCCGGGCGACGAGGACGGCATGACGGGTGCGCGGTCCGACCTCGACATGCCGACCTGCGTGCTCGAGGACGGCGCCTGGAGCGTCGGCGGCACCGTGACCAACCCGACCGAGGAGACGGTGAGCTACCGCATCTTCATGAGCCTGCTCGACGAGGACGGCGCGACGGTCGCCCTGCAGCAGATCAACGTCGACGGCGTCGAGGGCGGCGCCGAGGCCGAGTGGTCCGGCACGATCCCGGTGGAGCAGGAGAACCTGCAGTGCATCCCGCGCGTGGAGCGTCGCGCGGCCTGACCGCATCCGCTCGGAGGCCGGCATCCCACCCGGGAGGCCGGCCTCCCGCAGGTCTCGATAGGATGGGGTGCAATCCCGTCCGCTACGAAGGGGAGAACCCATGCCCGCAGTCGTCCTGATCGGCGCCCAGTGGGGCGATGAAGGCAAGGGCAAGGCGACCGACCTGCTCGGCAGCCGGCTCGACTACGTCGTCAAGTTCAACGGCGGCAACAACGCCGGCCACACGGTCGTGATCGGCGACGAGAAGTACGCGCTGCACCTGCTGCCCTCCGGCATCCTCACCGAGGGCGTGACCCCGGTGATCTCGAACGGCGTCGTCGTCGACATCGAGGTGCTGTTCCACGAGCTCGAGGCGCTGAGCGCCCGCGGCGTCGACGTGTCGAAGCTGCGCGTCAGCGCCAACGCCCACGTCATCACGCACTACCACCGCACCATCGACAAGGTCACCGAGCGCTTCCTCGGCAAGCGACAGATCGGCACGACCGGACGCGGCATCGGGCCGGCGTACGCCGACAAGATCAACCGGGTGGGCATCCGCATCCAGGACCTCTTCGACGAATCGATCCTGCGCCAGAAGGTGGAGGGTGCCCTCGACGTCAAGAACCACCTGCTGCTGAAGGTCTACAACCGCCGCGCGATCGCGGTCGACGAGGTCGTGAACGATCTGCTGCAGTACGCCGAGCGCCTTCGCCCCATGGTCACCGACACCGCACTCGAGCTGCACCGCGCACTCGAGGACGGCAAGACGGTGCTCTTCGAGGGCGGCCAGGCGACCATGCTCGACGTCGACCACGGCACCTACCCCTTCGTCACCTCGTCGAACGCGACCTCCGGCGGCGCCGTCACCGGGTCGGGCATCGCCCCCAACCGCATCGACCGCGTCATCGGCGTCGTCAAGGCGTACACGACCCGCGTCGGCGCCGGCCCGTTCCCCACGGAGCTGTTCGACGAGTTCGGCGAGTTCCTCAGCTCGAACGGCCACGAGTTCGGCACCACCACGGGCCGCCCGCGCCGCTGCGGCTGGTACGACGCCCCGATCGCCCGCTACACGGCGCGCATCAACGGCGTCACCGACTTCGTGCTCACCAAGCTCGACGTGCTCACCGGCCTGAAGTCCATCCCGGTCTGCGTCGCCTACGACGTCGACGGCGAGCGCGTCGAGGAGGTGCCGGTGTCGCAGTCGGACTTCCACCACGCGACGCCCATCTACGAGGAGTTCCCGGGCTGGGACGAGGACATCACCGGCGTGCGCCGCTTCGAGGACCTGCCGCAGAACGCGCAGGACTACGTGCTGGCCCTCGAGCGGATGAGCGGATCGCGCATCTCCGCGATCGGCGTCGGCGCCGCCCGCGACGCGATCGTGGAGCGCCACGACCTGCTGAGCTGAGCCCGCTCCTCGGAGGCGCCGCCCCTCCGGGTGCGGCGCCTTCGTCGCTCCCGCTCCTCCGGCCTCAGGGTTGGGCGCTTCGACGACAACGGGGCATGCGCGCGCACGCCCCGTTGTCGCTGAGGCGCCCCGAAGCAGAGTGCCGGCGCCGCACGGCAGGATGAGGGGATGAGCGTCAGCCTGCCCGCATCCGTCAGCCTGGTGGGTCGCTCCGTGCGGCTCGAACCCCTCGTCGAGGCGGATCTGCCGGAGCTCTGGCGCGCGCTCGGCAGGCCGGAGGTGTTCGCGGGCGGCTACGGAGGGGGCGCGGCCGGGTTGCCAGCGGATGAGCGGGCGTTCGCCGCCTTCGCCCTCGGCTACTTCCCCGGGTTCACGCAGCAGGGCAGCGCGCTGACCTTCGCGATCCGCCTGATCGGAGGTCCGGCGGACGGACGCCTCGTGGGGGCGAGCTCGCTGGCCGACGTCGAGCCGAAGCGCGAGGCCGTGCACCTCGGCTGGACCGGCTACGACCCGGCCGTCTGGGGCAGCGCGGTCAACCCCGAGGCGAAGCTGCTGCTGCTCGGCCTCGCCTTCGACCGCGGTTTCGGGCGGGTGCGCATCCAGGCGGATGCGCGCAACGACCGTTCCCGTGCCGCGATCCTCAAGCTCGGTGCGACATTCGAGGGCATCGTGCGGCGCGACGCCCGCCGTGCCGATGGCAGCTGGCGCGACGCGGCCGTGCACTCGATCATCGACGAGGACTGGCCGGATGTGCGGGCCGGTCTCGAGCGCAGGCTCGCTGCCGTCGACGGCCCGGTCGTCCCGCGCGACTGACGGCCCGCACGAGCGGGCATCGGTCCCGCGGTCCGGCCCGGGGCAGGGTGAGGGCCCTGTCGCCCGCATCGGCGCCGGGGATGGACAGTGCCCTTCTTCGGGGGCTTCCCCAACGGATGGCGGGGATGGTTGGCTCGCCGGGGAACGAGGCATCAGTTCATGCGCGCAGCAGTCGAGTCGAGCGATGCGGAGCTGATCATCCTGGCCCGCACCGGCGACACCAGCGCTCTCGGCGCGATCTTCAGCCGGCATGGAACCGCCGTCACCGCCGTCGCGAGGGCGTACTCCCGCGATCCGATCGCCGCCGACGACCTCGCCGCGGAGGCCTTCGCCCGCACCTACCGGGTGCTGCGCTCCGGCGGCGGGCCGGACGTCGCCCTGCGCGCGTACCTGTACACCGCGGTGCGCCGCCTCGCCGCGGAGCGCGCGCGATCCAAGGCCAGGACGCGCTCCGCGGGCCTGCTCGACGAGCTCGACCGCCCCGCGCCGCACAGCGACGAGGCCCTCGACGCCTTCGAGCGCGAGGTCGTCGGCAAGGCGTACCTCGCGCTGCCGGAGCGCTGGCGGGCCGTGCTCTGGCACGTCGAGGTCGAGCGGATGAGCCCGGCCGCGGTCGGGCCCATCCTCGGTCTGAACGCGGCCGGCGTCTCCGCGCTGGCGTACCGCGCTCGTGAGGGCCTGCGCCAGCAGTACCTGCAGCAGCACGTCGCCCGGCAGGCGGGGGATCCCGCATGCCGGGAGATCTCCGAACTGCTCGGCGCGCATGCCCGCGGGCGCGGGGCGCGTCGCGACCGCAGGCGGGTCGAGGCCCACGTGAGCGGATGCGCGCCCTGCTCGCGCGTGCTCGCCGAGCTGCGCGACGTCGGCCACGGCCTGCGCGCCGTCGTGGCGCCGCTCGTGCTCGGCGGCGCCGCCACGGGCGCGCTGCCGTCGCTCGTCGGCGGCGATGCGGCCGCCGCGACGGTCGCATCCGGCGGGGGAGGGCGCGTCGGGACAGCGGATGCGGTGGGTGGCCCCAGCAGCGCCACGGCCGGGTCGCCGGGCGGCGCATCGGGCGGTCCGGACACGGTCGCGGTGGGCGACGTCCCCGGCATCGCGAATGGCGCCGCGCCCGCGCTCCACGGCCTCGGCGTGCCGGCGTTCGTGCTCGCGTTGGCGCTCGGGCTCGGCGGGATCGGTGTCGGCACGTGGGCCGCGGTGCAGCGGATCGAGGGCCCGTCCGCCACCGGCGAGGCGACCTCGAGCGCCGGCACCGCAGCGGACGGGACGACCACGGCCGGCGAGGGGAGTGCGGAGACTCCGCAGGACGGGGGACCCGGTGCGTCGGGGCCGCCGCGGCTCACCGCGGCCGTGCGCACGACGGCAGCGCTGCGGCCCGGGGTCGCCGGCCAGCTGCTGATCGAGTTCGGGAACGCCGGCGGCGCGGCGGGCGAGGTGACCGCGCGGACGACGCTGCCGCGCGGCGTCCGGCTCGACGCCGGCCGCCCGCTCGGCGCCGAGGACTGGACGTGCGCCGAGGACGGCGACGCCGTGGAGTGCGCCGCCCAGCGCATCGACGCATCGAGCGCCGGCGCGCTGTCGGTGCCCGTGACGGTGGCGTCGGATGCGCCGGCATCTCTCCCAGTCCGCGTGGTCGTGCACGAGGCGGGCGTCCTCGCGGCCGTCGACGAGGCGGATGCGGCGGACCCGGCTTCCGCTGCGCGCCGCTGATCCGCCCGCATCCGCTGCCCGCCCGCCGCGAGGCCCGATCGCTAGGATCGGAGCCACCCCACGACAGCGACCGGAAGGCCCGCCCATGAGCGACAGCCAGGAGCAGCTCCTCGCCCTGCGCCGCAGCATCGACAACATCGACGCCGCCCTCGTGCACATGCTCGCCGAGCGCTTCAAGATCACCCAGCAGGTGGGCGAGCTCAAGGCCACCACCGGCCTGCCCGCCTCCGACCCCGACCGCGAGCGCGTCCAGATCGAGCGGCTCCGCGCGCTCGCCGTCGAGTCGCACCTCGATCCCGCCTTCGCGGAGAAGTTCCTGGGCTTCATCGTCGCCGAGGTCATCCACCACCACGAGCGCATCGCGAGCGGATCCGCCGCCGACTGACAACGACCGGCGCTTCCCGGCCATCGCATCCGCTCGACCGCCGCAGCGTCCCCGGCCAGCGATACGCTCGCCCGGTGCAGCATCGTCTCGTCGGCCTCCAGTTCGCGGTGCTGGGGCTCGTCTGGGGCTCCAGCTTCCTGTTCATGAAGGTCGCCCTCGAGGGCCTCGCCCCCGGTCAGGTCGCGTGGGGCCGCCTCGTGCTGGGCGCCCTCACCCTCGGCGTCATCGTGCTCATCCGCCGCGACCGTCTGCCCCGCTTCGGCAGGGTCTGGGCGCACATGGCCGTGCTCGCGGTGAGCTACTGCGTGGTGCCGTACCTGCTCTTCGCCTGGGCGCAGCAGCACGTCGCGTCCGGCCTCGGCGCGGTCTACAACGCCACGACCCCGATCATGACGGTGGTCATGGCCGGCCTCGCGTTCCGGGTCGAGCAGCTCACGCGCGCGCAGCTGGCCGGGGTGCTCACCGGCATCCTCGGCGTCATGGTCATCATCGCCCCGTGGCAGGGGCTGGACTTCTCGCAGGCCCTGCTCGCGCAGCTCGCCCTGCTCGGCGCCACCGCCAGCTACGGCTTCAGCTTCGGCTACATGCGCCGCTTCCTCGCCGACACCGGGGTGAGCGCGCTCGCGTTCTCGTTCATGAACATCGGCCTGGGCGCCGTGCTCGCCCTGCTGCTCACCCCGGTGATCGCCGTCGCGCCGATCGAGCTGAGCTGGCCGGTGGTGCTCAGCATGCTCGCGCTCGGCTGCATCGGCACGGGCGTCGCGTACATCTGGAACCAGAACACCGTGCGCGCCTGGGGCCCGACCCGGGCGTCGATGGTCACCTACATCACGCCCGTCGTCGGTGTGCTGCTCGGCATCCTCGTGCTCGGTGAGAGCCTGCACTGGAACGAGCCGGTCGGCGCGCTCGTCGTGTTCCTCGGCATCCTCCTCGCGCAGGGGCGGCTCACGCTGCGCCGGCGGCCGCAGGAGGCGGTGCCGCCGGCCGCGAGCTGACGCGGCGCCGCATCCGACGACCGGATGCGCGGAGGGCCGGGCGGAGTCCCCTCCGCCCGGCCCTCGTGCATCCGCTCGCGGTGCTGTCGAACGCTGGCGTCACTGCCCCACGACCGCGCCGAAGTGCTGGCTCAGCGGGGCGCGATGCGCGGTCCGCAGCTCATCGATCGACGCGGTGTAGAGGTCCTGCACCTCGAGCTCGCCGCTGTCGTCGGTGACGCCGATGCGCAGCACGGGCACGCCGCGACCCTCGGCGAGGCCGAGGAACTTGACGTCGTCCTCGCGTGCGACGCTCACCAGCACGCGGCCGGTCGACTCGCTGAACAGCGCGGTCGCGGCATCGACGCCGTCGCGCTCCTGCACCTCGCCGAGCCAGATGCGGGCACCGACGCCGAAGCGCAGCACGGCCTCGGACACGGCCTGCGCGAGACCGCCGTCGGCGAGGTCGTGGGCGCTCGTGGCGAGGCCCTCGTGCGCGGCCGCCGCGAGCAGACCCGCGAGCGCCTTCTCACCGGCGAGGTCGACCTTCGGCGGCAGACCGCCGAGGTGACCGTGGATCACACCGGCCCACGCCGAGCCGTCGAGCTCGAGCGCGGTGGTGCCGAGCAGGTAGAGGTTCTCTCCCGCGTCCTGCCAGCCCGAGGGCAGTCGGCGCGCCACGTCGTCGATGGTGCCGAGCACAGCGACCACGGGGGTCGGGTGGATCGGCACGTCGGCGGTCTGGTTGTAGAAGCTCACGTTGCCGCCGGTGACGGGCACGCCCAGCTCGAGGCAGGCGTCCGACAGGCCCTCGACGGCCTGCGAGAACTGCCACATGACCTCGGGGTTCTCGGGGCTGCCGAAGTTCAGGCAGTCGCTGACCGCCGCCGGCACGGCGCCGGTGCTCGCCACGTTGCGGTAGGCCTCGGCCAGGGCCAGCTGCGCGCCCGCGTAGGGGTCGAGCTGGCAGTAGCGGCCGTTGGCGTCGGTCGCGATGGCGACGCCCAGACCCGTCGAGTCGTCGACGCGGATCATGCCCGCGTCGTCCGGGAAGCTCAGGGCCGTGTTGCCCAGCACGTAGTGGTCGTACTGGTTCGTGATCCAGCTCTTGTCGCCCAGGTTGGCGCTGCCGATGAGGCGCAGTGCCTGCTCCTTGAGCTCGGCGCCGTCGGTCGCACGCGGCAGAGCGGATGCGGAGTCCGCCTGCAGCGCGTCGAGCCACGCCGGGTAGACCACGGGCCGGTCGTAGACGGGGCCGTCGACGGCGACGGTGCGCGGGTCGACGTCGACGATGCGCTCGCCGTGGTGGTCGATGATGAGGCGGCCGGTGTCGGTGACCTCGCCGAGCACGCTCGTCTCGACCTCCCACTTGCCGACGACCTCAAGGAAGGCCTCGAGCTTCTCGGGGCGGACGACCGCCATCATCCGCTCCTGGCTCTCCGACATGAGGATCTCCTCGGCGGTGAGCGTGGGGTCGCGCAGCAGCACCTTCTCGAGCTGGATGTACATGCCGCCGTCGCCGTTCGAGGCGAGCTCGCTCGTGGCGCAGCTGATGCCGGCCGCGCCGAGGTCCTGGATGCCCTCGACGAGGTCCTGCTGGAACAGCTCGAGGCAGCACTCGATGAGCACCTTCTCGGCGAAGGGGTCGCCCACCTGCACGGCCGGGCGCTTGGTGGGGCCGCCCTCCTCGAAGGTGTCGGAGGCGAGGATGGATGCGCCGCCGATGCCGTCGCCGCCGGTGCGCGCCCCGAAGAGCACGACCTTGTTGCCCACGCCGCGGGCGTTGGCCAGGTGCAGGTCCTCGTGCCGCAGCACGCCCACCGCGAGCGCGTTGACGAGCGGGTTGGCCTGGTACACGGGGTCGAAGTAGGTCTCGCCGCCGAGGTTCGGCAGGCCGAGGCAGTTGCCGTAGAAGCTGATGCCGCTCACGACGCCGGGCACCACGCGCGCGGTGTCGGGGTGGTCGATGGCGCCGAAGCGCAGCGCGTCCATGACGGCGACGGGGCGTGCGCCCATCGAGATGATGTCCCGCACGATGCCGCCGACGCCGGTCGCGGCGCCCTGGAACGGCTCCACGTAGGAGGGGTGGTTGTGGCTCTCGATCTTGAAGGTCACGGCCCAGCCCTCGCCGACGTCGATGACGCCCGCGTTCTCGCCCATGCCGACCATGAGGTTCTTCGACATCTCCGGCGAGACCTTCTGGCCGAACTGGCGCAGGTACTTCTTGCTCGACTTGTACGAGCAGTGCTCGCTCCACATCACCGAGTACATGGCGAGCTCGCCGCTCGTGGGACGCCGGCCCAGGATCTCCCGGATCTTCGCGTACTCGTCGTCCTTCAACCCGAGCGCGTCGTACGGCTGGTGCTTGTCGGGCGTCGCGATGGCGTTCTCGACGGTATCGGCGGTGTGGATGTGGGTGCTCACGCAGGCTCCTGAGGGCGGGGCGGCCGGACGGGTCGAGTCTATCCGCGCGGAGCCGGGGCGGATGCGCGGGTCCGGCGCCCCGGGTCCCGCCGCTCGGGAGGCTGCGCAGCCCGCCCGCCCGCGCAAGGCACTCCGCGCGAGCGAGGGACTCCGCGCGAGCGAGGCATTCCGAGCGAGCGAGGGGACGGACAATGTCCTCCGAAGGCGCCGCACGAGCATCTACTGCCCCCTTGACGCCTCGAGCGCCCTTCGGACACGGGCCACCACTGAGGCGGGATGGTTGAACAGCGCATCCGCTCGCACGTGGATGACGTTCCATCCGGCGTCCGCCAGGGCATCGAGCCGCTGCCGGTCGCGCTCGTACTGGCGCCGGTCGGTGCGGTGCTGGTCGCCGTCGTATTCGACCGCGACCTTCGCGTCGCGGAACACGAGGTCGCAGTACGCGATCCAGTTCCCGTCCGCGTCGTACACATCCGCGTTCAGCTCGGGGATGGGCAGCCCGGACCGCTCCAGCAGCAGGCGGATGAGGGTCTCCGGCCGCGACGCGGCGTGGCTGCGCACCGCTGCTGCCGCAGCGCGGGCCATGATCGCGCCGCGCCCGCGGTACTCGGCCGCCGCGGCGACGAGCGCCTCCCGATCCACGTACGGACGCGGATCGGCGCGGTTCGGGTAGCGCGGACGGTGGACGAGATGGTCGCCGCAGGCAACCAGCTCGTCGAAGGGCAGCACCACCGCGAGCTGCAGCCAGGTCGTGATCGGATCGGAAACCGGCAGCCCCCGGCGACGCACCGGCGCGGCGTGCGGCGGCGCTTTGTGCCCCACCACGCCGGCGACCCGAGGGGCCCTGCGATGCGCGCTGAGGTGCGCGCGGAGATCGACGTGCGGAGGCAGCGGGCACCCCCAGATGCGCGCCGCGCTGAGATGGCTGAACCAGCGCCGCTCGCTGCTGAGCGGCGCCGCACGATCCTCCGCCGACGCATCCAGGGCGGTGGGGATGCGCACCCCACGATGCGGCGCGAGGAGATCGCGGCCGCGGAGCCGACCGGGGCTCAATCCGAGGCCGGTTGCACGCGCCGTGGAGAACGCGCCGTCGCGAAGCGGAGGAGGGAGCGGGATGCGGGGCATGCCGTCAGCCTGCTCGGCCGCGGCCCTCCCGGCCGATGGCAGCTTCGACCTGTGTGCTCGGTACGGCTGTGGAGGAGCCGTCCTCGCCATGTGGAGCGCCCGCATCCCGCGGCACGGGGCGGCCCCGCGGCTCGGAGCGCGCGCGGGTCGGCCCCTGGCGAGGGGTCGGTAAGTGCCCTTCCGAGGGTCGGCAGGCGCGACTACTGCCCCCTCGGCGGGTCGGCGAGCGCGACGAGCGCAACCTCGTCCGCGCAGCGCCAGACCGCCCTCGCCCTGAACACCCGCACCCTGAACACCCGCGCAGAGACCCGTGAGCGGATGCGCAGCGCCGGCCGACGAGATGCCGCCGCCCAAATACCGTGGTGCGTTCCCGAGGGGCCCGCGGATGTGCCCCGCCACCTGATCCGCATCCGCCACGGCACCATCGAGCGGCACCGCCCCGAGCGGCACCGCCGGCCCGCGGGAGCGGAGCGCCCCCGGAGGTCCGTCCTTGCCGTTCGCCCTGCAGTCCTGGCCGTCGTTCGCCATCGCCGTCGTGGCCGCCGTCGTGCTCGCCTTCGCGATCGGGGCGCTGTCGGCGGCACCGATCCACCTCCTCGCGAAGCGACGCGGATGGACGCACGACCCCGCCGCCTCGTTGCGGCGCCCCTTCCGCATCCTCGTGCTGGTCGTGCTGCTATGGATCGCGCTCAGCGCGACCCTCCCCATCCGCGACGACGAGGGGCGCCCCTTCGGCATCGACCACGTCGCGCTCATCGTCACGATCGTCACGGCGGCCTGGCTGCTCAGCGCGGTGGTGGCGTCGGGGTTCCGCCAGGTGCTGGGGCGCTATCCGCTCGACGTCGTCGACAACCGCGTCGCCCGCCGCGTGCACACGCAGCTCAATCTGCTCAACCGCATCGCCGTGGTCGTCATCTGGGTGCTGGCCCTCGGCAGCGTGCTGCTCACCTTCCCCGGCGTCTCGGCGGTCGGCACCAGCCTGCTGGCCTCCGCGGGCCTCGTCTCCGTCGTGGCCGGCCTCGCGGCGCAGTCGACGCTCGCGAACGTGTTCGCGGGGTTCCAGCTGGCGTTCTCCGACGCCATCCGCGTCGACGACGTCGTGATCGCCGAGGGGCAGTGGGGCAAGATCGAGGAGATCACGCTCACCTACGTCGTGGTGCATCTGTGGGACGACCGCCGCCTCGTCCTCCCCTCCACCTACTTCACGACGACCCCGTTCGAGAACTGGACCCGCCGCAGCAGCGAGCTGCTCGGCGCCGTGGAGATCGACCTCGACTGGCGCATCGACCCCGACGGCATGCGTGAGCGCCTCGACGAGGTGCTCGAGGGCACCGACCTCTGGGATGGCCGCACCAAGGTGCTGCAGCTGACGGATGCCACGAACGGCTACGTGCGCGTGCGCGTGCTGGTGACGGCGAAGGATGCGGGAACGCTCTTCGACCTGCGCTGCCTGGTGCGCGAGCAGCTGGTCGCCTGGATCCACAGCCGCAACCCCGCCGCGATGCCCCGCACGCGGCTGGAGCAGGCCGAGGACCCCCGGGTGGCGCCCGTCACGGTCGACGTGGAGGAGCAGACCACCGGACCCGCCGCGGACGAGCAGCGCGCCGTCACCGCGCCCGTGCCGGTCGTCGAGGAGCGGACGCCGTCCGGGCAGATCAAGCACCAGGGCCTCTTCACCGGCAGTGAGGAAGCGGAGCGCCGCGCCGAGCTGTTCACGAGCTCGATCCCCCTCCCGCATGCGGATGATGACGACGACTCGCGCATCGCGTCCGAGGAGATCACCGTCGACCATCGAGGGCGCGGCGACGGCTGAGCCCGCGACCCGCCGCCGCTAGCCTGGCCGGATGAGGGCCACGGTCAAGGACGTCGCGCAGCGCGCGGGCGTATCGCCGAAGACCGTCTCGAACGTGATCAACGGAACGGTCTTCGTGCGCGAGGAGACCCGCGAGCGGGTGCTCGCCGCGCTCAGCGAGCTCGACTATGTGCCCAACCTCAGCGCACGAGGACTGCGCAACGGCCGGTCCGGCGTGATCGCCCTGGCGCTGCCCGATCTCACCACCGCGTACAGCGCCGAGACCGCCGCGGCCTTCGTCGAGCTGGCGCACGAGCGCGGATGGGGCGTGCAGATCGAGCAGACGGGTGCCGAGCCGCAGCGCGAGGCGGAGCTCGTCTCCCGGGCGCGGGCGCAGCTGGTCGACGGCCTCGTGCTCAACCCGGTACGTCTCGCGGAGAGCGCGATCGTCACGGGCGTGCAGCTGCCGCCCGTGGTGCTGATCGGCGAGGTGCAGCAGGATCTCGTCGACTCGGTGTCGGTCGACAGCGCCGGCGCCGCCCGCGAGATGACGGAGGCCCTCATCGCCCGCGGGCACCGACGCATCCTGGCCCTCGGCAGCGCTGGTCGCGACTTCGACATCGCCTCGGCCCGCCTGCGCACCGAGGGCTACCGCCAGGCGCTCGCCGAGGCCGGCTTGCCGAACGATCCGGCCCTCGAGGCCGAGGTCGTGCACTGGACGCCGGCGAACGCGGCGCAGGTGCTGCGCGAGCACGTGCAGCGGCACGGCCTGCCCGACGCGGTCTTCGCCTTCACCGACTCGATGGCCCTCGGTGTGCTGCACGAGCTGTGGCGGATGGGGGTCCGCGTGCCCGACGTCGTCGTGGTGGCGGGCTTCGACGACGTCGTCGAGGGCCGATTCGGTGTGCCCCCGCTCAGCACGGTCGCGTTCGACAAGCGCGCCTTCGCGGCGGCGGCGCTCGAGCTGCTCGAGCGCCGCATCCTCGACCGCGACGCACCGCGCGCCGCCCGCTTCGTGCCCCATCACCTGGAGTTCCGCGCCAGCACGGGCGACTGACCGCCGCCTCCAGTCTGTCCGGCGCTGCCCCACCCTGCTCCGCCCGTCCCCGTCCCCCTCCCTCGCCTCCCGGCCCTCGTCCCTCCGGCCTCAGCCTCCCGGCCCTCGCCCCCTCTGTGACGAAAGGACGGAGATCCGGCTCGCTCGGACCCTGGACTGCGGCGTGTCGTGCGGGTGCAGCGCTTGACGTGGTCAGATCTCCGTCATTTCGCGCGGCGACGTGGGCGGGGCGATGCGCTAGCAGTGGCAGCAGGGCGAGCAGCGTGAGCAGTGTGAGCAGTGTGAGCAGTGTGAGCAGTGTGAGCAGTGCGAGCAGCATCAGCAACACGAGCGACTCCGGGGCTTGACGTGCGATTACAACGATGTAATCGTGGAGGCGGTTGCTGGCCGGACCGGGCTCGACGAGGTGCCCGGCTTCACGAAGGAGTGCAGCGATGGCACCACCGATCCCGCACGACGGGCCCCTGCTCGGCCGCCGCACCCTGCTGCTCGGCGCCGCCGCCGGGCTCGCAGCCCTCGGCCTCGCGAGCTGCGCGAGCCCCGGCGCCGCGAGCGGCGCGATCCCGCTCAAGTTCTGGCACCTGCTCTCCGGCGGCGACGGCCGCACCATGGCCGACCTCGTCGCCCGCGCCAACGCGGCCAACCCCACGTTCGACGTCACCCAGACCGTGCTCACCTGGGGTCCGCCGTACTACACGAAGCTCGCCATGGCCTCGGCGGGGGTCGCGCGCCCGACCTGGCGATCATCCACGCGGCGCGCCTGCCCGGCTACGCCCCGGGCGGCCTGCTCGACCCCTGGGATCTCGACCTGCTCGCCGAGTTCGGCGTGCGCCGCGAGGACTTCGGCGACCGGGTGTGGGAGTCGGGCACCTTCGACGGCGACGTGTACTCGATCGCGCTCGACTCGCATCCGTTCATCCTGTTCTACAACACCGATCACGCCGCGGCCGCGGGCCTCATGGAGGGCGATCGGATGCGCCAGCCGACGAGCCCCGACGACTTCCTCGACATGGTCACGGCCATGAAGGAGGCCAGCGGCGGCAGCGGCCTCTCCTACGGCTACGTCAACGACGGCGCCCAGATGTGGCGGCTCTGGTACACGCTCTACCTGCAGCAGGGCGGCGTGATGGAGCTGCCGATCGGCGGTGAGGCGCGCATCGACGACGAGCCGGCGGTCGAGGCGTTCCGCTTCATCCAGCAGCTCGTCGACCCGAGCCGCGGCGTGCCGAACGCCGACATCCAGACCGCGCTGGCGGAGTTCATCAGCGGCGACAGCGGCATGCTGCTCTCGGGTGTCTGGGAGCTGCCGAGCCTGCAGGCCGCGGGCCTGCCGATCGACGCCATGCCGATCCCGAACCTCTACGGCACCCCGGCCGCCTACGCCGACTCGCACGCCTTCGTGCTGCCGCACCAGAACGACGTCGACGAGGATGCGCGCCGCGAGGTCTACCGCTTCGTCGCCGAGATCCTCAAGGACTCCTTCGACTGGGCCGGCGCCGGGCACGTGCCGGCCTACCTGCCGGTCACCGAGGATCCGGCGTACGCCGACCTCCTGCCGCAGGCGAACTACGCCGCCGTCGCCGAGATCATCAACTACGACCCGCCCGCCTGGTTCACCGGCAGCGGCTCCGACTTCCAGAGCCTCTTCGCCGAGAACCTGCAGCCCGTGCTGCTCGCCGGCGCCGATCCGCAGGCGGGCATCGACCGCTTCCGCGCGGCGCTGGACGAGCTCCTCGGCAAGCCCAACCCGGTCTGAGCGCAAGGGAGCCTCGGATGACCACCACCGCAACGCAGCGCCCGCCGGCCACGGCGCCGGCACCCGGCAAGCCCGCGCCGAGACGGCCCAGGCGCCGCGACGGCCTCGCCGGCTGGGGCTTCTTCGCCCCCTTCGGCGTGCTCTTCGCCGTCTTCATGCTCTGGCCGATCGGCCACGGCCTGTACCTGAGCTTCACCGACCAGTCGCTCACCGGCTCCGGCGGCGACCTCGTCGGCTTCGCCAACTACCTCGAGGCCTTCGCCGAGGCCGAGATGTGGCAGTCGATCGGCAACACGCTCTGGTTCACGCTGCTCTCGACCGTGCCGCTCGTGCTCATCGCGCTCGTGATGGCGCTGCTCGTCGAGCAGGGGCTGCCCGGCAAGTGGCTGTGGCGGCTGGCGTTCTTCATGCCGTACCTGCTGGCCTCCACGGTCGTGTCGCTCATCTGGATCTGGCTGTTCAACCCGCAGCTCGGCGCCATCAACTCGGTGCTCACGGGCATCGGCCTGCCCGCGCAGCCCTGGCTGCAGGACCCGTCGCTGTCGATGGTGTCGATCGTGATCGCCACGATCTGGTGGACCGTCGGCTTCAACTTCCTGCTCTACATCGCCGCGATCCAGGGCATCCCCGACCAGCACTACGAGGCGGCCTCGCTCGACGGCGCGGGCAAGTGGCGCCAGCTCTTCTCGATCACGCTGCCGCAGCTCGCGCCGACCACCGTCGTGGTCGTGATCCTGCAGGTGCTGGCCTCGCTCAAGGTGTTCGACCAGATCTACCAGATGATGAACCAGGTGGTCACGCCGTCGACGCAGTCGGCGATCGTGTACATCTTCGACTCCGGCTTCACCGGCTATAGGTTCGGCTACGCCTCCGCCGTGTCGTACATCTTCTTCGCCGTCGTGCTCCTCGTCTCGCTCGTGCAGTTCCGCATCACGGCCCGGAAGGGGAGCTGAGATGACCGTAGCGATCCCGCGGAGGGACTCCATCCGCCGCCCCGGCAAGCCGGGGGAGAAGCGCTACGGCGCCGGGCGCATCGCCGCCTTCGCCGTGCTCGTCGTGCTGGCCGTCAGCTGGCTGCTGCCGATCGCCTGGGCCGTCGCCACCTCGCTGCAGACGGAGGCGGATGCGGGCAGCGCCCCCGTGAGCTGGATCGGCGAGAGCGGGGTCACCTTCGCCGCGTACGCCAAGCTCCTCGCCGAGGGCAACGTGCCGCTCTGGGCGGTCAACAGCGTGCTGAGCTCGGTGGCGATCACCCTCATCACGGTCGGCACCAGCGCGATGGCCGCCTACGCCTTCTCGCGGCTCGACTTCCGCGGCCGCACGTGGCTCTACGCCGTCTCGATCGCCTCGATCATGGTGCCGCCGCAGGTGCTGATCATCCCGCTCTACTACCAGATGCTCGCCTTCAACATGGTCGACACCTACTGGGGCCTGATCCTGCCGCAGGTCATCGCGCCGGCGATGGTGTTCATCCTCAAGAAGTTCTTCGACCAGCTGCCGGTGGAGCTCGAGGAGGCCGCCCGCGTCGACGGAGCCAGCCGGCTTCGGGTGTTCTGGTCGATCGTGCTGCCGCTGTCGCGGCCGATCCTCGCGGCGGTGTCGATCTTCGTGTTCATCGGCGCCTGGAACAACTTCCTCTGGCCGTTCCTCGTCATCAACGACACGACCCTCATGACGCTGCCGGTCGGGCTGCAGACCGTCAAGAGCGCCTTCGGCGTGCAGTACGCCGAGAACATGGCGATGTCGATCCTGGCCGCGCTGCCGCTCATCGTGCTGTTCCTCTTCTTCCAGCGCCAGATCATCAAGGGCATCGCGACCACCGGCTTCGGCGGCACGTGATCCCGGCCATCCACCCCCATCCGCTCGTCAACGCATCAGGAGAGACATGACCACCCGCATCACCGCCGACCGCGACTTCACGCTGGGGGAGGTGCCGCGCCGCCTCTTCGGCTCCTTCGTGGAGCACATGGGCCGCTGCGTCTACACCGGCATCTACGAGCCAGGCCACCCCGAGGCGGACGAGCGCGGCTTCCGCAAGGACGTGCTCGCGCTCACCAAGGAGCTCGGCGCGACGGTCGTGCGCTATCCCGGCGGCAACTTCGTCTCCGGCTACAACTGGGAGGACGGCGTCGGCCCGAACCGGCCCCGCCGCCTCGACGGCGCCTGGCACTCGATCGAGACCAACGCCTTCGGCCTGCACGAGTTCGTCGACTGGGCGCGCGTCGCCGACGTCGAGGTCATGGAGGCCGTGAACCTGGGCACCCGCGGCGTCGACGCGGCCCGCGAGCTCGTCGAGTACGCGAACCACCCCGGCGGCACCGAGCTGAGCGACCGCCGCATCGCCAACGGTGCGAAGGACCCCTTCGACATCAAGCTCTGGTGCCTCGGCAACGAGCTCGACGGCCCGTGGCAGATCGGACACAAGACGGCCGCGGAGTACGGACGCCTGGCCCTCGAGACCGCGAAGGCCATGCGCTACGTCGACGACAGCCTCGAGCTCGTCGCCGTCGGCAGCTCGAACCGCGCGATGCCCACCTTCGGCGCCTGGGAGCACGAGGTGCTCACCCACGCGTACAGCGAGGTCGACTACATCTCGATGCACGCCTACTACCAGGAGCACGACGGCGACGCGACGAGCTTCCTCGCCAGCGCCGTCGACATGGACCGCTTCATCGAGGAGGTCGTCTCGACCGTCGACGCCGTGAAGGCGGCGGGCAAGCACCGCAAGCGCGTCGACATCTCCTTCGACGAGTGGAACGTCTGGTACCAGCGCGGTCTCGACAGCGACGATCAGCCGCACCAGGTCTCGAAGGGCTGGCAGGTGCATCCGCGGGTCATCGAGGACCGCTACAACGTGACGGATGCGGTCGTCGTCGGCACCTTCCTGAACTCGCTGCTGCGCCACGGCGACCGCGTCAAGATCGCCAATCAGGCCCAGCTCGTCAACGTGATCGCGCCCATCCGCAGCGAGGAGAACGGGCCGGCCTGGCGTCAGACGATCTTCTGGCCGTTCGCCCGCACCGCCGAGCTCGCCCGCGGCGAGATCCTGCGCCTCGCCGTCGACACCCCGGTGCACGACACGGCGCAGCACGGCGACGCCCCGCTCATCGACGCCGCGGCGACCTGGGACGAGGAGCACGGACGCCTGGCGCTGTTCATCGCGAACCGCTCGCAGGAGGCGAGCGAGGCGGTCGAGCTGCAGCTGCGCGGCCTCGAGGGCTCGCGCGTGACCCGCGCCGAGGTGCTCACGATCCCCGAGGGCGGCGACCGCTTCACCGCCAACGACCTCGACGCGCAGGATGCGGTGGGCCTAGTGCCGCTGCGCGACGTGGCGATCGACGGGTCGAAGCTCTCGGCGCAGCTGCCGGCCCTGTCGTGGGCCGTCATCGAGATCGAGGTCGCGAAGGTCTGACCGCGCGCCGGAGCGGATGAGCGCCCCGACCCTCTCGGAGGGGCGGGGCGCTCGTCTCGATTCACGGTCGTTCCACGCCGTCCCAGCGACGCAAGATGGCCGCGTAGGCATCACCGGCGGGCTGACGCAGCTCGCCGACGCCGTTCGCGATGCTCGCCTCGGGCGGGCAGGCTGCCCAGCCCGGATCGCCCTGCGTGGCGAAGTCGAGCAGCGCGGCGGCGATGCGCTCGTCGCGCGCGATCGCGGCCGGGGTCGCCTCGGGCCAGTGCTTGCCGATCAGGGCCGGAACGTCCAGCGCGTGACCGGCGGGCACTCCGTCGACCGTGCCGATCATCTGCAGGTAGGCGGTGCCGCCGGCAGCGCTCTGCGCCGACGCCAGGCGCGCCGCCGGCAGCCGGTAGATGTAGTCGCTGAGCACCGCTGCGCGCAATGGGCCGGGGGCGGTGCCGGGGTGCTCGCGCGCGACCTCGTCGACGATGCCGCGGGCGCGGTCCGGCTCGACGCCCCAGGAGACGACCTCCTGCACGATCGCCTCGACGTCGCTTGGATCGAAGGTGGCCGCGGCCATCTCGCGGAAGAGCGCGATCTCGTCCTGTAACGACGACACCAGCAGCGGGATGCGGGCGAGGGCGCCGTCACGCACCGCTCGGGCGGGGTGCCCCGAGAGCACCGGGTCGCTTGCCTCGTGATCGTCGACGACGCCGAAGGCGCGCGGCACGGGGCCGTTGCGCACGCCGATGTCGGTGGCGAGCACCGAGCCCTGCGCGGCGACCAGCTCGGCGGCGTCGACCTCGAGCAGTCGCGCTGGGTCGTCCGGCGCCAGCGCCGCCCGGATGCCGTCGCCCATCGCGCGCGCGGTCGCCAGCGGCAGGATGCGCGAGGCGCCCGCCGAGAAGATCGCGAGGCGGGCGAAGAGCCCGCGCGCCGCCGGCGCGGCCGCGAGAGCCGTGGCGAGGAAGCCGCCGGCGCTCTCGCCGACGACGGTCACCGCATCCGCATCGCCCCCGAAGCGGTCGATCTCGCGCCGCACCCACTCGAGCGCGGCGATGACATCGCGCAGGCCGAGGTTGCTCGCGGCGGGGTGCCCGAGGTGGTCGAGGGTGAGGAAGCCGAGCGCGCCGACCCGGTAGTTGAAGGAGACCACGACGGCACGGCCGGTCGCGGCGATCAACGAGCCGTCGGCGACCCAGCTCGAGCCCGAGCCGTGCTCGAAACCGCCGCCGTACACGTTGACGATGACGGGCAGCGCAGCCTCGTCGCGGTCGGCCGGCGCCCACACGTTGAGGTAGCCGCTGCGCTCGGCCGGGGCTGCGCCGAGCGGCTGGTTCGGGTCCTCGACCTGGTAGGGCGCGGCGCCGTAGACGTCGTACCGCGGCTCGAGATCGAGGTCGAGCAGGCGCGGGCCTGCGAAGCGCTCCGAGGTCGCGAACTCGATGCCGAGCCACGAATCGACGCCCTCCACGCGGAGGCCCCGAGGCGGGATGCGCCGCTCGGCGGTCATCGCGGCTGCGCCTCGGCGAGCTCCCCTCGCCGGCAGCCGAGGTGCTCGCATCGCCCTTGACGACCTCGCGGGGCAGGCGGCGGGCCGAGCGCAGCGCGACGACGAGCAGACCGAAGCAGACGATGAAGATGGCGACGTTGATGACGAACGACGGCGCGTAGCTCGCGGTGCCGGTGACGATCACCCCGTGAACGTACACGCCGGCGGCGTTGGCGAGCGAGCCGGCCATGAGCAGCGGGCCGAGGATCTTGCTGTACTCAGCGGCGCCGAAGGCGTTGCGCACGAGCACGACGACGGCGGTGAGGTTGATCGCCTGGCCCATGCCGCTGGCGAAGCTGGCGACCGAGAGCGGCAACTGGTCGGCGAAGAGGAAGAGGCCGCCCCAGCCGAAGATCGCTATGCCGGTGAAGATCGCGATCGCGACGAACGGGCTCAGGTGGTCGAGCGCCGCGCCGATGACGAACTTGCCCACCGAGGCGCCCAGCAGCAGCAGCGAGAAGATGCTCGCCGCGACGGTGAGCGCGATGCCGGTGCTGGTCAGGTAGGTCGGCACATGCTGCACGAGCGATCCGGCGAACTGGAACAGCACGCCGGCGATGAGGAAGGCGAAGAACGGCACGCTGCGCACTGCGCGGCGGAAGGACACCCCGCTGAAGGCGATCGACTGGGAGGTCGTCTCGAGCGAGGGGTCGTAGCCGAAGGGGCGCTGCGCGCCGGTGGGGCGGAGCTTGGTGACGAAGAAGGTGAAGGGCAGGAGCGCGACCAGCACGATGACGCCGGTGATGATGTAGGCCTGGCGCCAGCCCTGGTCGGCGATGATCGCGCCGACGATGGGGCTGAACACCGAGCCGCCGACCGCGGTCATCGCGCCGGCGATGCCGGTGACGAGGCCGAGGTGCTTCTCGAACCAGTTGCCGAGCAGGATCGGCACGGAGAGCATGATCGCGACGGCCTTGGTGACGCCGAGCACGAGGTTCGCGCCGTAGAGCAGGTAGACGCTCTCCGCGCCGGCCGAGACGAAGTACGCGATCGCGGTGAGCACCACCATGATCGACAGGAACAGCTTGAGGTTGATGCGCTCGAACAGCGGCGAGGCGACGCCGAGGGCGATGGCGCCCGCGACGCCCGAGACGGTGCTCATGAGCGAGATCGAGGCGAGGTCGACGCCCAGCTCCTCGCTGAGCGGGCCCCAGTAGATGCTCGCCGTGTTGACCGTCAGGCCGAAGCCGACGAAGGAGATGACGCAGGCGGCCGCGAAGACCAACCAGGCGAAATGGGGTCGTCGGGATGCAGTCATGACGCGGTATCTCCTTTGATGATGCGCTCGTTCCCGCGATTCGGGGAGCAGCGGCCGGAGCCAGTGTACGCACTGCGGACAATGCGGACAACAGGAGGGTCGGGAGGAGCCCTGTGGAAGGATGGGCCCGTGACACCCGACGTCATCGCCGACCGCATCGCACAGGCCATCCGCGACGGCGAGTACCCCAGCGGAGCCGGTCTCGTGCAGGAGGACCTGGCCAAGCGCTTCGGCGTGAGCCGCAATCCCGTGCGGGAGGCGCTGCGTCTGCTGGAAGCGCGCGGCGTGGTCACCATCCGGGGCGGTGAAGGCGCCACCGTGCGTGCGCTGTCCCAGGACGATCTCGACGAGATCTACGCCCTGCGCATCGCGATCGAGCCGACGATCGCCGCCGCGGTGGTCGACGGCAGCACCAAGCGGTCGATCGATCGCCTCGAGCAGCAGGCCGAGGCGATGCGCCGGCTCGACGACGACGTCGAGTGGATGCGTCGCAACTTCGACTTCCATGTGGCGCTCTACGAACTGGCGGAGCGGCCGCGTACTGCATCCGTGCTCACCGAGCTCCTGGCCGCCACGCAGCCGTATTCGCGCAGGAACATCCACCAGCTCGGCGGCCGGGAGCAGGCCGACATCGACCACGGCGACATGGTCGCGGCGCTGCGCGCCGGCGACGGCGATGCCCTCGCCGCGTGCCTCGTGCGCCACCTCGAGATCGCGGTGGAACGCCTCAAGTCGATCGATGAGCCGCCCGCCTGACCGGTGCCCCGGTCAGCGCACCGGCGACTCCGATGCCACGACCCCGCGGCGCCGGTTGTCGATGAAGGTGACCAGCCACAGCAGCACGCCCAGCACGAGCAGCCCGCCGGCGAGGGCGTACTGCTCGGCGCCGCGGCCCGAGCTGACCGGCAGCACGAGCCAGAGGCACGCCACGGCGCCGATGATCGGCAGGATGCGGCCGGCTCGGAAGTGCGCGTGGTCGACCCGGTCGCGCCGCAGCACGAGCACCGCGATGTTGACCACCGCGAAGACGCTGAGCAGCAGCAGCGAGGTGGTGCCGCCGAGCACCGCGACGATGGGCGACTCGGGCGAGAGCGAGACCCAGGCGATGAGCGCGAGCGACAGCGCCGTGGTGAAGACGATGGCGGTGTACGGGCTCTGCCGCTTCGGGTGCACCTTGCCGAGGAACGCCGGCAGCACGCCCTGGCGGCTCATGCCGTAGAGCAGCCGCGAGGCCATCATCATGTTGATGAGCGCCGAGTTGGCGACCGCGAACATCGAGATGAAGGGCAGGATCTGCCCGATGGGGAAGCCGGGCGCGGCGGTCTGGACGACCGTGACGAGCGGCGTCTCGTTGTCCGCAAGCTCGCCGATCGGCACGATCGCGACCGCGCAGATCGAGACGAGCACGTAGATCACCGCGGTGATACCGAGGCCGGTGAGCATGACCTTCGGGAAGATCCTCACCGGGTCTTTCGTCTCCTCGGCCATGTTGACGCTGTCCTCGAAGCCGACCATCGCGAAGAACGCGAGGCTCGTCGCGGTGCTCACCGCGAGCAGCAGGTGCTTGTCGCCGGGTGTCTCGAAGAGCACGACCCTCGACAGATCCGCGTCGCCGCCGGCGATCGCCCAGAAGCCGATGAGGATCACCATCACCAGACCGCTGAGCTCCACGAGGGTGAGCACGACGTTCGCCCCGACGCTCTCGCTCACGCCGCGGAAGTTGACCGCCATGACCAGCAGCATGAAGCCCATCGCGATGAGCATCACGGCGGTGTTCGGCAGCTCGAGCCCGAAGCCGACGCCGAGGTTGGCGGCGAAGGCCTGCGAAGCGGTCGAGGCGCTCGTGATGCCCGAGCACATCACGATGAAGCAGGTGAGGAAGGTGACGAAGTGGACGCCGAACGCCTTGTGCACGTAGAGCGCCGCGCCCGCCGTCTGCGGGTACTTCGTCACGAGCTCGAGGTACGAGAAGGCCGTCATGAGCGCGACGGCGAAGGCGACGAGGAAGGGCAGCCACGCGGCACCGCCGACCTCCGCGGCCACCTGCCCGGTCAGCGCGTAGACGCCCGTGCCGAGGATGTCCCCGACGATGAAGAGCAGCAGCAGCTTCGGGCCGATCGCGCGCTTCAGCTGCGGCTGCGCGTCCCTGTCCTTGACGGTCGACGACGACATGAGGACCTCCTCGTGGCGGTGGTCCTCATCCTGCGCCCGCCCGCATCCGCTCGCATCGGGCTCCGAGCAGCGGCTCAGCCTCCGGGCGGGCCGATCACGAGCAGAGCGGCGGTCACGCCGACGACACCGCCGACGACCACGGTCGCGAGCAGCCACGGGCGCGCCAGCCACCAGCGCAGGAACCGGTCGAGCGGATGCGCGTCGCGCGGATCGTCCGTCGCCTCCGTGCGCCAGCCCCCGGCGAGCATGCCGCGGCGCTCGAGCAGCACGTCGGCGACGATCGTCACGTACGGCGGCAGCGCGCTGAGCGCGACGAGCGCGATGCGGCCGAGACCCCAGCGCTGGTTGAGGCCGACGATGACGGTGACCACGACGAAGGCCAGGAACACGAAGCCGTGGGCGAGGCCGACCGCGAAGAAGAACGGCACCTCCTGCTGCGCGAGGTAGCGCAGGCCCATGGCGAGGAGCAGGCCGCTCCACGTGATCGCCTCGAGGATCGAGACGATGCGGAAGACCTGCTTGGGGCTGAGGAGGTGCATCAGGCGGGCTGCAGCGCGCGCTCGATCACCGAGCGGAACATCACCAGGCCGTCGACGCCCGACTTCATGGCCGCATCCGTGTCCGGTCCGAAGCCCGCCTCGACGGCATGCTCGGGGTGCGGCATGAGGCCCACGACGTTGCCGCGCTCGTTGGTGAGCCCGGCGATGTCGGCGAGCGAACCGTTCGGGTTGACTCCGCCGGCGTAGCGGAAGGCCACCAGGCCCTCGCCCTCGATCCGCTTCAGCGTCTCGTCGTCGGCGATGAAGTTGCCGTCGGCGTTCTTCATCGGGATCACGATCTCCTGGCCGGCCTCGTAGCCGGAGGTCCACGCGGTGCCGTTGTTCTCGACGCGCAGCACCTGGTCGCGGCGGATGAACTGCTGGTGGGCGTTGCGGATGAGGCCGCCGGGCAGCAGATGCGCCTCGACGAGCATCTGGAAGCCGTTGCAGATGCCGAGCACGGGCAGGCCCTTGCCGGCGGCCGCGACGACCTCGGTCATGATCGCGGCGCGGGCCGCGATGGCGCCCGCGCGCAGGTAGTCGCCGTAGCTGAAGCCGCCGGGGAGCACGACCGCGTCGACGCCCTGCAGGTCGTGGTCGCCGTGCCAGAGCGGCACGGCCTCGGCGCCGGCGATGCGCGCGGCGCGCTGCGCGTCGCGGTCGTCGAGCGAGCCGGGGAAGGTGACGACGCCGATGCGCATCGCGATCAGTCCACGACCGTGATCGCGACGACGTCCTCGATCACATCGTTGCTGAGCAGGGTCGCGGCGATCTCGCGCACCTCGGCGAGCACGGCCTCGTCGGCCGGACCGTCGACGGCCAGCTCGAAGCGCTTGCCGATGCGCACATCCGTGAAGCGGGTCGAGCCCTGGCGGCCCAGGGCGCCTGCGACGGCCTTGCCCTGGGGGTCCAGCAGTTCGGCCTTGGGCATGACGTCGACGACGATGGTGGGCACCGGTGAGCTCCGTAGAAGGGGTAGGGGCGGCGGGACGGGGTCAGTCTATCCGGCGGCCGGCGCGCCCGCCCGCCCCGCCCGCGCCGCGCCGGACGCCCCGCCCCGCGTCGCCCGCCCGCGTCGCCGGAGGCATCGAGTTGCCGCGAATGGCTGGATCGAGTCGCTCGTGGCAGCCGTTCGCGGCAACTCGGTTTGCGGCAACTGCGGTTCGCGCCAACTCGGCTCGCGCCAACTTCGGTTCGCGGCAACTCGACTTGCGCCGACTCGGCTTGCGCCACCCCGGTCCGCGGCGACCGGGCCGCACGAGGTGCTAGGCCGTGACGACGAGGCTGTCGTCGAAGCCGTCGCTGCCGGCCGGGTACTCCTGCAGCGGCACCCCGCCGGAGTGGAAGGCCTCGAGCACCGGCTCGATGATCGCCCAGCAGCGCTCGGCCGCATCCGCACGCACGCTGAGGCGCAGGTCGCCGTCGAGCGCCGCCACCAGCACCTGGCCGTACGGCAGCAGCGGGCTCACCGCGGGGTCCGCCGCGGCGACGGCGGCCACGGGTGCGAACGGGTCGGGCGCGCCGTGCAGCGCGACGCCGATGCGCACGCCGCCCTCGTCGCCCAGGTTGATGCGGATGCGGCCGGGGCGCACCTCCGCGAGTCCCTCGAGCGGTTCGGGCGCCCGCAGCAGCAGGTCGATGTGCCGGCTCGGGCTGCCGATGCCCTTGCCCGAGCGCAGCACGAACGGCACGCCCTTCCAGCGCTCGGTGCGCACCTCGACCTCGAGCTCGGCGAGGGTCTCGGTGCCGCGCGAGGCGTCCACCCCGTCCTCGTCGGCGTAGGAGGGGATGTCGCGGCCGTTGCTCGTGCCCGCCGTGTAGCGGCCACGGCGGCTGGCCGCGGCCGGGTCGTCGCCCGGGTAGCCGACGGCGTCGAGCGCGGCGATGACCGCGTCGCGCAGGCCGTCGGCGTCGAGCCGCTCCGGGCGCTCCATCGCGACCAGGCCGAGCAGCTGCAGCAGGTGGCTCTGGTGCATGTCGGCGAGGGCGCCGGTCTTGTCGTAGAAGTCGGCGCGGCCCTCGAGGGCGATCGACTCGTCGTCGACGATCTCGACGCGCTCGATGTGCTCGGCGTTCCAGATCGCCTCGAGCGCGCGACCGCCGAAGCGCAGCGGCAGCACGTCGAGCGCCGGACCCATGCCGAGGAAGTGGTCGACGCGGAAGACCCGCTCCTCGGGCGCCACCTTGAGGATCTGCTCGTTCAGGCTGCGTGCCGACTCGAGCGAGTCGCCGAAGGGCTTCTCGGCGACGATGCGCAGGTCCTCGGGCGGGCCGACCTCGAGCAGGGCGTCGAGGATGCTCGCGGTCGCCCCCGGCGGCAGCGCCAGGTAGAGCACCGGCTCGCCCTCGACGGCGTCGAGCAGTTCGCGCAGCTGCTCGGGCTTCGCCGGGTCGGCGGTGCGCGCCTCATCGTGCTCGAGCAGCTCGTGCAGGCGGCCCTTGGGCAGACCCGCGTTCTCGCTGGCGCGCTCGAGCAGCGACGCCCAGGCCCCCTCCTCCCACGCGTGCCGTGAGGTGCCGATCAGGCGCACGCGCCGCCCGCCGTCGCGATCGCGGTCGCGCTCCAGCAGCGAGGCCAGGCCGGGCAGGAGGAGGCGCTCGGCGAGGTCGCCGCTCGCGCCCGCGACGATGAGGGTCTGCTGCTTCGAAGTCATGCCCTCACGCTAGGCGAGCGGATGCGGGCCGGATCGGACGCACGGCTCATTTTGCGCAAGCGGGGCGCGGGGTATCAGGCCGCCCGGTCCGAGCGTCACGACCCGCCCCGAGACGTGCCGCGGGACTCTACGGTCCGCGCAAGGCGGCTGCCGACACTGGGAGGCCCCTGCCAGGAAGTGGAACCCCCAGTTCGCGGGCACATCATATTGCCACCCTCGAGGCCACCCGATCGTTCGGTCTCATGGCGTCCCCGACGACGCCCAGGGGTGAGATGGGCAAGGGAGTACGACGATGACGAGCATTCTGGAACCCGTCCGCACGAGGGCGCCCCGCCCCCGTCGCAAGGACGTCCGCGAGGAGGCGCAGAGCAGCGCAGCCTGGACCACGCCCGAGGGCGAGCTGCTGCTGGAGAAGCTCGAGACCGGTGTGTACCGCCTCGGCTCCGACGATGGTGTGCGCGGCTTCGTCGAGCAGGCCGGCAAGGTCTACGTGGTGCTGCACGGCGCCGTCTACGCGACCGCGGTCGAGGTGGGGCAGAAGCTCGACTTCGACGAGGCGGTGGAGCTGCTGCGCGAGCTCAGCTGAGCGCAGGTGCGGCGGAGGGCCCGGGCGATGCCCGGGCCCTCCGCCGTGCGCGGGGGCCTCTCGTCGTGCGCGGGGGTCAGGGTGTCGGCAGCGGCAGCGGCTGCGGCTGCGGGCTGTCCGCGGGATCGACGCCGGCGACGGCGACCGTGACGAGGTTCCGCCACGGATCGTCGAAGCGGAGGGTCTCGCCGTCGTGCCGGGTCTGCACGCCGTGGGCGCGCATCCGCTCGTCCACCGCCAGCACGTCCTCGGTGGTCGGCACCAGGATCGACACCTGGCCGAGGCCCAGGGCGGGGTGCGGTCGCCCGCGCCGCGGCTCTGCCAGGTGTTCATGCCGATGTGGTGGTGGTACCGGCCGGCGGCGATGAAGCTGGCCTGGTCGCCGAAGCGGGTCATCCGCTCGAAGCCCAGGGCGTCGACGTAGAAGGCCTCGGCGGTGGCGATGTCGCCGACCTTGAGGTGCACGTGGCCGACCTGCGCCTGGCCGCCGCGGATCGCGTCGAGCGCCCTCGCGTCGCCCTCGGCGGCGTTCGCGCCGACCTCGCTGAGGTGCTCGCGAAGGAAGCCGTTGGGGTCGAGCGGCAGGGTCGCCATCGCGATCCGGCTGCCGTCCCACTGCCACTCGTCCCGCGGGCGGTCCCAGTAGAGCTCGACCCCGTTGCCCTCGGGATCGTCGAAGTAGAAGGCCTTGCTGACCAGGTGGTCGCTCGACCCGGTGAAGGACTGGCCGAACTTCGTGGCGACGGAGTAGACGGCCGCCGCGAGCTCGGCCTCGGTGGCGAAGAGCACGGCGGTGTGGAAGAGCCCGGCCGCGCTGCGGGGCGCGTGCTTGAGGGCGGGCGCGTGCTCGAGACGCAGGCTCGCGACGCCGCCGCGGCCCAGCACGGTGTGCGCGACGCCCTGCTCGAGCACCTCCAGGTTGACGCCGCGCTCGTAGTAGGCGGTCATGCGGTCGAGGTTCTCGACGAGCAGGGTCACGCGGCCCATGCTGGTGCGCGGATCGAGGAGGTCCTGGGTGCTCATGGTCTCCGCAACATGCTTGAGCGCTCAACTATTCCGAACCCGGGCGCACGGGCGCAGTCGCGGTCCGCGCGCTGCGGTGTCACTTTCGGCGGCGCCGCGCGATTCCGGCCGCGGAACTCGACACCGCTGCGCGTGCATCGAGATCGAACGCCCACGGCGGCCGCCTTCCGGTGTCGCTTCCGAGGGTGCCGGGCTGCGGCGACCGCAGAGTCCGACACCGGCACCGGTGCACCGGCCACCCGGCGTCGAGCGGACGGCTGCGGCGCACGAGCCGCTGGCGCCACGAGCGCGCGGCGCCGGCGCACGAGCCGCTGGCGTCGAGCGGATGGGGGCGGCGCGGCCACGGCGGCAACCCGGCGGCGCGGCGGTACCGTGGCGGCATGCCCGAGAACCCGACGTCTCGCGAGCCGGACGCCTGGCGCGGCCTGGTGCTCACCGCGCAACTGCTCGAGGCCACGCTCGACCGCCAGCTGCAGCAGCTGGTCGGCATCCCGCACGCGTACTACGGCATCCTCGTCAAGCTGTTCGAGCGCCCCGACCAGCGCGCCCGGATGAGCGACCTCGCCGCGCAGCTGCGCTTCTCGCAGAGCCGGCTGACCCACGCGGTGCGCCGTCTCGAGGACCAGGGCCTCGTCGAGCGGATGCCCGGCGAGGGCGATCGGCGCGTCGTCACCGTCGCGCTCACCCACGACGGCGTGCAGCTGATCCGCCGCGCCGCGCCGAAGCAGGCCTCCGAGGTGCGCCGCAGGCTGCTGGGCCGGCTCTCGCCGGAGCAGGTGGACCAGCTCGCGGACATCACCGGCGTGCTGCTCGCGGGGCTCGAGGAGGACTGGCGCTGAGCATCCGCTGACATCCGGCGTCACGTTCGGAGCACCCCGGCCGCCGATGCGCTGGAGTTGAGACGACCCCGAACGAAAGGACCGCGCATGACGCAGCTCGGCAACTCGGACCTCGACGTCCTCCCCTCGCCCTCGGCGGCAACGTCTTCGGATGGACCGCCGACGAGGCGGGCAGCCACCGCGTGCTCGACGCCTTCACGGCCGACGGCGGCAACCTGATCGACACGGCCGACGGCTACTCGGCGTGGATCGACGGCAACTCGGGCGGCGAGTCCGAGACCATCATCGGCTCGTGGCTGCGCGCCTCCGGCAAGCGCGATGACGTCGTGATCGCCACCAAGGTGAGCACCCACCCCGATTTCAAGGGCCTCGCCGCGACCAACGTGCGCGCCGCCGCGGAGGCCTCTTTGCAGCGCCTCGGCACCGATCGCATCGACCTGTACTGGGCCCACTTCGACGACGAGTCGGTGCCGCTCGAGGAGACGGTCGGCGCCTTCAACCAGCTCGTCGAGGACGGCCTCGTGCGCTGGACCGCGGTGTCGAACTACAGCGCCGCGCGCATCCGCGAGTGGAACGACGTCGCCGAGGCGAACGGATGGGCGAAGCCGGTCGCGCTGCAGCCGCACTACAACCTCGTGCACCGTTCCGCCTACGAGGCCGAGCTGGGCCCGGTCGCACGCGAGCTCGGACTCTCCGTGCTGCCGTACTTCGCGCTGGCGAGCGGGTTCCTGGCCGGCAAGTACCGCACGAAGGCCGATCTCGAGGGTGCCGCCCGCGGCGGGGCGGTCGAGGGCTACCTGAACGAGGCTGGGCTCGGTGTCGTCGAGGCGCTCGCCGAGGTCGCCGAGGCGCACGGCACCGCCATCGCGAGCGTCGCGCTCGCGTGGCTGCGCAGCAAGCCCGAGGTCGCGGCGCCGATCGCGAGTGCCCGCACCGTGGAGCAGCTGCCCGATCTGCTGGCCGGAGCGCGGTTGGAGCTCACGGCCGACGAGGTCGCCGCGCTCGACGCCGCCTCCGCCGGCTTCTGAGCCGAGGGTTCCTGCGCCGAGGACTTCTTCGCCGAGCGGATGCGGAGGTGAGTGATCGTGCTCCGCGGGCACGGCTGAGGTCTTCGACCAAACGACGGAGATAGTGCATCTGTTGGGCCCGTTCTACGGCGTGTCGGACGGGTGCGCCGGTTGAGTCGGCCAGAACTCCGTCATTTGGCGACCGGTGCGAGGGCGTACGGTGCGGACGGTGCGCGGGCGTACGGTGCGGACGGTGCGCGGGCGTACGGTGCAGGCGGTGCGCGGGCGGTGCTACGAGCGGAGGCGCGGACGTCCCGTCTCGCATCCGCGGGCACGGCCCAGGTGAGTGATCGTGCTCCGCGGGCACGGCTGAGGTCTTCGGCCAAACGACGGAGATAGTGCATCTGTTGGGCCCGTTCTACGGCGTGTCGGACGCGTGCGCCGGTTGAGGCGGCCAGAACTCCGTCGTTTGGCGAGCGGGAGAGCGGGAGAGCGGGAGAGCGGGAGAGCGGGCGAGCGGGCGGCGTGCCGAGCGGATGCCGCCGCGCGGCCCCGCATCCGGCCGCCTCAGGCGACGGTGAGCACGAAGCGGGCGTAGCGCGCGAAGGATGGCTCGCCGCCGTCGCGCACGGTGACGACGACGTGAGCGGTGGCACCCGAGGGCGCGTCCGCGGGCACGGTCACCGAGGCGCGGAGCACCCTCGGCTCGTCGGCGGCGCCCGTGTCGGCTGCGGCGGCACCCTCAGTCGCGGCACCGGTGCCGGCACCGGCACCGGCACCGGCACCGGCACCGGGTCCGGCCGCGGCACCGGGTCGGGCCGCGACATCGGCACCAGCCGCGGCACCGGGTCGGGCCGCGGCACCGCCACCGGCCGCGACATCAGCACCGGCCGCGGCATCAGCACCGACCGCGACATCGGCACCGCCACCGCTCCCGGCGGGGATCCCATCCGCGGCGATCGCCACGGACCCGTCGAGGGTGCCGGCCTCGCGGTACTGCCACCACTCCGCGGCCAGGACGTCGCCGTCCGGGTCGCTCGCCGAGACGGCGAGGTCGACCGAGGCTCCGGCCTCCACGACGAGGTCGGTCGCGCCGACCGGCTCGACCACGGGCGGGTGGTTCGCCTCGGAGAACGACGGCGCGACCGTCCACCGCAGCCGGCCGGCCAGCTCGCGCTGGAAGTCGGGCAGCCAGCGGCCGACGCTCCAACCGTCGTGGGCGGTGCCGTCCGCGCGCCGCTCCGGCGCATCCGCCTGCTCGTAGCGGCCCGGCTCCGTCGCGCTCGGGCGCAGACGCCCGCCCCAGCCTCCGAAGGTCGCGTGCTCGTGCGACCGCAGGCCGTTCGGGATCAGCGGGGTGAGGTTCGAGGTGTCGCCCTCGCTGATCCAGGCGCCCGCCTCCTGCAGCGGCGCCCAGACCCAGAAGCCGCGGGCCTCCAACTCCTCCTTCGTGACGTCACGCTCGCCGAAGTAGTCCTCGGTGTCGCCCGGCGCCATCTGCAGGCCGTCGCCCCAGACCCGGTACGCGGCACCGACCGGGCCGACGCTCGAGACGTGCTCGCGCATCCACTCGGCGGTCAGGAAGCCTGCGCCCTCCTCGTCCACGACGTTGCGCGCGAAGTAGCCCCAGCCGGCCGTCATGACCTCTCGGAACTCGAGGCCGGGCCAGTTCGGGCGGATGTAGTCGGCGTAGGTCTCGTCCTGCTCGGCGAAGCTCGACAGCACCAGCTTCGCGGTGATCGCGGCCTTGCGCTCGGGCCAGTCGACGTCGCCCGCGAAGCGCTCCTCGATGCTCATGAGCGCGCGCGCGGTGGTGTTGAAACCGCCCCAGTGCTGCAGGAACAGGATGCGCGGGTCGTCGCTGAGGATCGCGCGCTCGACGAGCCGGGAGCCCTCGGTCGGCTCGCTCGTGTCGCCCAGCGAGCGGATGTTGCCGATCGCGTGGATCGCGCGCAGCGCGGCCGGGGCGGGGTACGCCGCGTCGTGGGCGACGAGGTTCGGGTAGGCGGCGTCGTAGGCGTCGAGCGCCTGCTCGATGTGCAGCTTCGCGCCGGCGGGAGGCCAGCGGTGGCCCTCGAGGTCGGCGTCGCCCGCCCAGTGGAACCTGCTCGAGGTGACGACGAGCGCCTCGAGATCGATCTCGTTGCTGTGCAGCAGCAGGCGCAGCATCGAGTTGAGGTCGTCGAGCTCCGGATCGGTCGTGATCACGGTGCGCTGGCGGTCGGGCATGTGGGGCTCCCTCGCGTTCCCGGCGCTCCGCGGTGAGCACCGCGGCGAATCTAGCAGCGCCCTCAGCTCACGTGCACCACCGGGCGCCGCTTCGGCGCCGGCTCCGCCTCGCGCAGGATCTCGCGGGTGTTCGTGGCGACCTCGCCGGTGCCGGTGATGAGGAAGCGCAGCATCTGCACCGCCGGATTGCCCTCGGTCCACTGGAAGTAGGCGTGCGGCGCGACGCCGGTCTGGTCGCGCACCTCGAGCAGGAACGCCGCGATGGCCGCGGGCACGTTGCCGCTCGGCACCCGGATCACCCGGTAGCCGTGCACGACCTTGCCGCACGCCGCCAGGTCCTCCTCGAACTCCGAGGAGTCGCGCGGCAGCACCTCGAGGAAGATCACGGGGCTCTTGCCCGGGATGTGGTTGAACCGCCGCTCGTCGCGCAGCTTGCGCGAGTAGTCGGCCTCGGTGTCGAGGCCGGGCTCGTGCGCGACGAAGCGCACCGAGTCGTAGGTCTCGGCGTCCTCGCGCACGAAGGCCAGCGCCGTCTCGTCGAGCGTCATCGACGTGGCCCTGATCTGGAACGAGCGCAGGATGCGCGACAGGAGCGAGACGGTGAGGATGCCCAGCACGAAGAACGCGGCGATGCGCACGCCGTCCGGCCGCTCGATGACGTTGGCGACCGTCGTGTAGAGGAAGACGACCGTGACGAGGCCGAATCCGATGGTCCGCTTGCGCTGCCGCTTCGCGCGCGCCGACAGCGTGACGGCCACGGATGCGGTGGTGATGAGCACCAGCACGCCCGTCGCGTAGGCGCCGCCCTGCGCATCCACATCCGCGTCGAAGCCGATCGTGATGACGAAGGCGATCGCGATGAAGACGAGCACGAGCGGGCGCACGGCGCGGGCCCACTGCGGGGCCATGCCGTAGCGGGGCAGGTAGCGCGGCACCAGGTTGAGCAGGCCGGCCAGAGCGGATGCGCCCGCGAACCACAGGATCGCGATCGTCACGATGTCGTAGACGCTGCCGAAGCCCTCGCCGAGGTACTCGTGCGCGAGGTAGGCGAGCGCGCGGCCATTGGCCTCGCCGCCTTCCTGGAACTCGGCCTGGGGGATGAGCAGGGTCGTGACCACGCTCGAGGCCACCAGGAACACGCTCATGATGAGCGCGCTGGTCGTGAGCAGCTTGCGCGCGCCCGCGATGCGCGCCCTCGGCACCTTCGGCGGGTCCTGCTCGGAGCCCTCGATCTGCGGCATGAGGGCCACGCCGGTCTCGAAGCCCGACAGACCGAGCGCGAGCTTCGGGAACACGATCAGCGCGACGGCGACCGCGAAGAGCGGGTTGCCGTAACCGGTCGTGACGGCGCCCCACCAGTCGTCGACGACGTGCGGGTTGTCCCCGAGATGCGTGAAGGCCGTGACGATGACGATCGCGTTGAGGCCGAGGAAGGCGAAGACGAGCACGACGGCGATGCCGATCGCCTCGCGGAAGCCCTTGAGGAAGACCAGGCCGAGCAGTGCGATGAGCCCGAGCGTGATGGGCACCTGCCAGCCGTCGAAGGCGCCCTCGACGAGCGGGTTGTGGATGGCGTGCGCCGTCGCATCCGCGCTGGAGAGGGTGATCGTGATCATGAAGTCCGTGGCCGCGAAGCCCAGCAGCACGAGCACGAAGAGCTTGCCGCCCCACCAGGGCAGCAGCTTCTCGAGCATCTGGATCGATCCGCTGCCCTCGTGGCTCTCGCGCGCGACGCGCCGGTAGACGGGCAGCGCGCCGAGCAGGGTGAGCGCCACGAGCACGAGCGTGGCCAGCGGCGAGATGACGCCGGCGGCCACCGCCGCGATCGCCGGCTGGTAGCCGAGCGTCGAGAAGTAGTCGACGCCGGTGAGGCACATGACCTTCCACCAGGAGTGCGTCCTGTGGGGCTCCTGGGCGTGCGGGCCGGGGTGGCGGCCGCGCGGGTCGGTGTAGCCCTCGAGCAGCCATCGGCTGGTGCGGCGTCGAACCGCGGTCGTGTTCACGAAGGGGAACAGTAGACCCGCGCGGTGCTCGCGTCGAGCGACAGGAGTCGGGCGTTCAGTCGAGCAGTCGGCGGATCAGCACGCGGTAGCGGTCCGCCGTGCGCTCGACGATCTCCGCCGGCAGCTCGGGCGGCGTGCCCTGCTGGTCCCAGTTCGCGGCCAGCCAGTCGCGCACGATCTGCTTGTCGAAGCTCGCCATGCGCTCCTGCGGGGTGGCGCCGCTCGCGTAGGCGGCGGCATCCCAGTACCGCGACGAGTCGCTGGTGAGCACCTCGTCGGCGAGCGTCAGCTCGCCCGTGACGGGGTCGGCGCCGAACTCGAACTTGGTGTCTGCGAGGATCACGCCGCGCGCCTCGGCGAGCTCGCTCGCGCGGGCGAAGATCGCGAGGCTCGCGTCGCGCAGCGCCTCCGCCGTCTCCCGGCCGACCAGCTCGACCGCGCGCTCGAAGGAGATGTTCTCGTCGTGCTCGCCGAGCGGCGCCTTCCACGCGGGGGTGAAGAGCGGCTCGGGCAGACGGTCGCCGTCCTGCAGGCCGGCGGGCAGGGGGATGCCGCAGACGGTGCCCTCCGCGACGTACTCCTTCCATCCGCTGCCCGTCAGGTAGCCGCGCACGACGCACTCGATCGGGTGCATGTCCAGGCGCCTGGTGAGCATGGAGCGGCCGGCGACCGCGGCCGGGATCTCGCCCGCGACCAGGTGGTTCGGCACCTCCAGCTGCCCGAACCACCACAGGCTCAGGCTCGTCAGCAGTTCGCCCTTGCCCGGGATGCCCGGCTCCAGCACGTGGTCGAAGGCGCTCACGCGGTCGCTCGCAACCATCAGCACGGTCTCGGCGTCGCCCAGCCCTGCGGCGGTCGCGGGCACGAAGAGGTCGCGCACCTTGCCGGAGTAGGCGTGGGTCCAGCCGGGCAGGTTCTCGGGGGTGCTCACCCGGCCATTCTGCCGTGCGGGGCCCCGCCGGGTGCGCCCGCGGGTCCAAGCCTCGATTTGGGGCGCTTCGGCGACGATGGGGCATGCGGCCGCGCGCCCCATTGCCGCGAAGGCGCCCCGAACCTGAGGTGTGGGTCAGCCGGGCGAGCGGGCCGCGCGAGCGGATGGCCGCGCGAGCGGGTCGGGCGACCGGGGGGCGGATGCGGCGAGCGCGTCACCGGTGCGCGGTACCTTGCCCGCATGGCCGGCTACCGCATCCTGCACCTCAGCGACACCCACCTGCTCGCCGACGGCGGCGCGCACTACGGGCTCGTCGACACGGCGGCCAACCTGCGCCGCGTGCTCGACCGAGCGGCCGGGGTCGGGGCGCTCGACCTGGTGATCGTCACCGGTGACTGCTCCGACGACGGCAGCCGCGACTCCTACGCGGCGCTGCGCGGCATGGTCGAGCCCTGGGCCGAGCAGCGCGGGGCGCGGGCCGTGTTCGTGATGGGCAACCACGACCTGCCCGAGGGGTTCACCGCCGAGCTCGGCGACGGGGCCGGCGGTGCGGCGCCGGTCGGCCCCGTCGATGCGGTCGTGCGGCTCGGAGGTCTGCGCCTCGTGGTGCTCGACTCGACGGTCGCCGGGGCGGGCTACGGCCGGCTCGATCCCGGGCAGCTCGCGCGGCTGCGCGACGAGCTCGCGGTGCCGGCGCCCGACGGCACCGTCGTCGCACTGCACCACCCGCCGGTGCCGGCGGCCACCGAGCTGCTGCAGGGCCTGGCGCTGCAGCAGCCCGAGGCGCTCGCCGAGGTGCTGCGCGGCAGCGACGTGCGCCTCGTGCTCGCCGGCCACTACCACCATCCGCTCGTCGCGACCCTGGCCGGCGTGCCCGTGGTCGTGAGCGCCGCCGTGACGAACCTGGCCGACGTGCTCGGCGATCCGGCGGTGGAGCGGGCGACGTTCTCGAGCGGCGGCACCCTCGTCGAGCTCGACGACCGCGAGGGCTGCGCGTGCTGCCCTTCCACGTGCCCGTGCCGCGCGAGGGCGAGCCGGTGTTCGCGCTCGACGGGACGCAGGTCGCTGCGATCATCGAGGCGGCCGGACCGCCGCAGGTCGGCGCGGGCGACGCTCGTCGGTCCTGAGGCCACCGCCGCGAGCGCGCTCCCGCGCACGCATCACCAGCTCGGCGAACCGACCGCCGTCGTGCATCAGACCTCGCGCTGCAGCGCCGCGAGGTGGTGGTTGATCTCGACGGTCGCCGGATGCAGCGCCCGGTAGTCGGCGTAGAGCCCGTCGTAGCGCTCGCGGTTCGCGGGGTCGGGCTCGATGCGATCGACGACCGGGTTCCACCGGTCCATGCGCACGTCCGTCACGGTGCGGGCGGCCAGCACGGCCGCGCCGAAGCAGGCGCCGATGGTGTGTCTGGCGATGAGCTGCGGCAGGCCGGTGACATCCGACACGATCTGCGGCCAGAGCCGGCTCGAGGTGCCTCCGCCGACGGCGTGGGCGGCGGTGATGGACGCACCCGCCTCGCGGAGGAACTCGAGGTTGTGCCGCACGCCGAAGGCGGTGCCCTCCAGCGCCGCCCGGTACAGGTGCCCTCGGCGATGCCGCAGCGACAGCCCGGCGATGACGCCGCGGGCGTCCGGGTCGTGCAGCGGTGTGCGCTCGCCGGCGAAGTAGGGCAGCATCAGCAGCCCGTCGCTGCCGACCGGTACGGCCTCGGCTTCCGCCACGAGCGGGCCGAAATCGGGCTCGCCGAGCATGGTGCGCAGCCAATCGGTGACGGCACCGCTCGTCGCCATCCCCGCCGCGAGGTGGTGCAGGCCCGGCGACGTGCCGGCCGAGCACCACAGCGCCGGGTGCGCGCGCCGTGCGGTGTCGGTGGCGCTGAGGAACAGCGTCGTGCCGTACATGAGCATCAGCCCGCCGGGGCGGTCCGCGCCGACGCTGACGGCCTCGGTCCACGCGTCGATGGCACCGATCGCCACCGGGATGCCCGCGGGCAGGCCGGTCTGCGCGGACGCCGCGGGGGTGACCAGCCCGGCCACCTCGCCGGTCCAGAGCAGCCGGGGCAGCGTGATACCGCCGCGCAGCGCATCCGCCCACCGATCGTGCCAGTCGTCGGTGCGCAGGTCGTAGAGCGGCGCGGCCTGGCTCGCGGACTGCCGGTCGATCGCGTACTCGCCGGTGAGCTTCCAGAGCAACCAGGAGGAGGGCATGAAGAGGCGCTCGGCGCGCGCCCAGAGCTGCGGCTCCTGCTCTGCGACCCAGGCGAGCTTAGGGCCGACGGACTGCCCCGAGAGCCGCGATCCGGCGGCCTCGACGATGGCTTCGTCGCCCAACTCGGTCTGCAGCCGCACGATCTGCTCGCTGGCGCGGGTGTCGATGCCGTAGAGGATGGCGGGCCGCAGCGGCCGCCCGGCGCCGTCGGTGAGCAGCGTGCAGGGCCCCATGCCGCTGACCCCGACGGCCGCGATCGGCCCGGGAGCCGCGGCGGCGAGCTCAGCGGCGATGCCCGCGAACTCCGCCCACCACAGCTCCGCGTCCATCTCGACGTGGCCTGCGCGCGGACGGTCGGGATCGTGACGCCGTGCGGCGCTGCGCACGATGCTGCCGTCCGCCGACACGAGCACGCCCTTCGTGCTCGACGTGCCGACATCGACGCCGATGACGAACTGCTCCACCCTGGTCTCCTGGGGTCTAGGCGATGCCGCCGGGGTTCTCGGCCGCGAGCGCCGCGGCGAGCACGGCGCGGGCCGTCGGCAGATCGGTGACGAGGGTGCGCAGCAGCCCGGCGCGAGCGGCACCGAGGATGCTGGCGGTCTTCTCGAGGCCCACGGCGACGCCGACCACGTGCTCGAGGCGCTGCACCAGCTCACGGGGGTCCGCACCATCCGCTCGCTGCCGTCGAACTCGATGGCACGGCCCTCGGCGTCGAAGAAGTTCAGGCAGACGTCTCCGACCGCGTCCAGGAGGTCGGACTGCTCGATGCGGATGGCGCGCGAGATCGAGTCGCGCACCGTCGGCGGCGCGCCGATGCCGACGATGGCGCCCTTCGCCGCCCCCCAGAGACCGGTGACGTGGCGGAAGGTCGGATCCTCGTCGAGGGATCGCCGGAGTGCGGGCGCCGGCATGGCCTCGGCGTACAGGAATGCGGGGAAGGCGCCGGTGCGCTCGGCCATCTGCCGCGTGATCTCGTTGGTCTGGTACCAGGCCACCGGCTCGCTGAGACCCCCGACGCTCGGGGCGATCTGCACCCCGGCGAGCGGCGCGAGCGGCTGGCCGACGATCTCGTAGACGGTGCGTCCCGAGGAGCACAGCAGGGCGTCGCCCGGCTTCAACCGCATCGACTCGAGCTCGGCGGTGACCGCTGGCGCGAGGTCGCGGCCCACGCGGCTCGGATGCACGCTCGGCACGATGCGCACCCGCTGGAGGTGCAGCGCATCGGCGAGACGTCCGGCCAGCTCGTCGCGCTCGTCCGCGCGAGGATCGACGACCTCGATGCGGACGAGTCCGAGCCGCCGGGCCTCGGCCACCAGGCGGCTGACCGTTGGGCGGGAGACCTGCAGCCGTTCGGCGATGGAAGCCTGCGTCTCGTCGTCGAGGTAGTACAGGCGGGCGGCCTCGTAGGCGAGCTCGGGTGCGAAGCGCGCGCGCCCCGCGACCTGCTGGCTCGCTTCCATGCGCATCCCTTCATCGCCCGTCAGCCGGGCTGAGACCATTCTGCACGGGGCGCAGGCGGGCTCGCGAGCACAAGTGTGCTGGACAAATGTTCAGTCACGTGGCAGGGTGGTGCCGTTGCAACGCCGCATCGACGTCGTCTGAGCCAATGGAGGTCATCAGCACCGTGTCACCCACCCCCGAGATCCCCGCGACCATGCGCGCCGTCGTCGTCCACGGCCCCGGCGACTACCGCCTCGAGGAACGGCCCGTGCCGCAGCCCGGACCGGGCGAGCTCCTGCTGCGCGTCGACGCGGTCGGCGTCTGCGCCAGCGACCTGAAGTGCTACCACGGCGCCGCCAAGTTCTGGGGCGACGAGCACCGGCCCGCGTGGGCGCAGGCCGGCATCACCCCCGGTCACGAGTTCGCGGGCACCGTCGTCGCCGGCGATACCGCAGCGCTCGAGCGCCGCGGCGCCGCCCTCGGCGACCGCCTGGCCTGCGAGCAGATCGTGCCCTGCTGGGAGTGCCGCTACTGCCTGCGCGGCAACTACTGGATGTGCGGGCCGCACGACATGTTCGGCTTCAAGGGCTTCGACGGCGCCATGGCCGACTACGTGCTCGTGCCCGAGCGGGCTCTCACCCACCACGTCAGCGGCGACATCGCCCCCCAGCACGCCGCCTTCAGCGAGCCGCTCTCCTGCTCGATGCACGCCGTCGAGCGCGGCCGCATCCAGCTCGACGACACGGTCGTCGTCGCCGGAGCCGGCCCCATCGGCCTCGGCGCCATCGCCGGCGCGCGGCAGAAGAACCCGTTCCGCCTGATAGCCCTCGACATGAGCGACGACAAGCTCGAGCTGGCCCGCAAGGCCGGTGCCGACATCCTCATCAACATCACGCGGGAGGATGCGGTCGCCCGCGTCCGCGAGCTCACCGACGGCTACGGTGCGGACGTCTACATCGAGGCGACCGGGCACCCCAGCGCCGTCGCGCAGGGCCTCGACCTGCTGCGCAAGCTCGGCACCTTCGTCGAGTACTCCGTGTTCAAGGACGACGTGACCGTCGACTGGTCGATCATCTCCGACGACAAGGAGCTCGACGTGCTCGGCGCCCACCTCGGGCCGCACTGCTGGCGGCCGGCCATCAAGCTCATCGAGTCGGGGGCGCTGCCCCTCGACGAGATCTGCACGCACCAGTTCCCGCTGGAGCGCTTCCAGGAGGCACTCGACCTCGTCGGCGACTCGTCCGGCGGCTCGGTGAAGGTCTCCATCCTCCCCTCGCTCGGCTGAGCGAGCCCATCGACACGGGACGGCGACGCCGCCCCGGCTCCCCTCGGCGACCCCACGGCCGACGTGCAGCCGGGCCGGTGCCGCCGACCCGCACCATCCCACCCACTACAGCAACAGCAAGGAGCACACGATGCGCGCCGTCGTCTTCACCGCGGAAGGGCAGCTCTCGCTCGAGGAGCGCCCCGACCCCACGCCCGGATACAAGGAGATCCTGATCGAGACCGCCGCCGTCGGCATCTGCGGCACCGACACGCACGTGTTCGACGGCGAGTTCGAGGGCACCGTCTTCCCGCTCGTGCCGGGGCATGAGGCCACCGGCACGATCGTCGCGCTCGGCGAGGGCGTCAACGACGGCGTCTTCGACTTCCAGGTCGGCGACCGCGTGGCCGTCAACCCCAGCACCACCTGCGGCGAGTGCGAGTTCTGCCAGAACGGGCACCAGAACCTCTGCCGGTTCTGGAACGGCCTCGGTGTCGTCGCCTCCGACGGCGCCGCGCAGGAGCGCTTCACCGCGCCCGCCGGCAACGTCTACAAGCTCAAGCCCGACACCGACCTCGAGCTCGCCGCGCTCATCGAGCCGCTCGCCTGCGCGATCCGCGGCTGGGACGTGCTGCCCCGCCGTCTCGGCGACCACGTGCTCGTCTACGGCGCCGGCACCATGGGCCTGCTCATGGCCCAGCTCGCCCGCAAGGCCGGAGCCGCCACCGTCACCATCGTCGACCTCAACGAGGCGCGTCTGCAGACCGCCGCCGAGTGCGGCATCGAGCTGCGCTACACGAGCGCCGACCACGCCGACCGCGAGCAGTGGGATGTGGTGATCGACTGCACCGGCGCCATCCGCGCGATCGAGGATGCGCTCACCCGCGTCAAGCCCGCCGGCTTCTTCCAGGACTTCGGCGTCGCGCCCGCGGACAAGACCGCGCAGTTCTCGCCCTTCCGCGTCTACCGCGACGAGATCTCCATCGTCGGCACCATGGCCGTGCTCAACAGCTTCGGCCGCGCCGTCGAGCTCTTCGAGGCCGGCGCGATCAACGCCAAGGCGATGGTGAGCCACTCCTTCGTGCTCGACGACTACGAGCAGGCGCTGGCGATGTTCCGCAAGGGCGAGGGCCGCAAGCTGCAGATCCGACCGAACGACACCGAGTCGCGGGTGCTGCTGCCGTGACCGCCGCCGCATCCGCGCGTCGCGCACAGCTGACCCCCAGGGCGAAGAAGGCCGTGCTCGCCGGCGTCGTCGTCATCGTGCTCGCCTTCGTGGCGTTCGGCACCCGCGTGGTCCCGAACGACGACGAGTCGCTGCAGGGCGTGCAGGCCTTCGACGCCGCCGTCTACGGGCCCGAGACCTTCCCTGCCGTGGCCGAGGCGATCGAGGGGCGCGCCGTGCCCGCCGCCGAGCTGGCCGCCGCGATCGCCGCCGATCCGGCCGCCGCCGCCGAGGAGTACGCGGTGCAGAGCTCGGGCGGTCCCGTCTACTCGACGACCCTGACGGGCGTCGTCGGCGAGGGTGCCTCCGGCATCGTCGAACTCGACGTCGAGGGACTGCCCGACGATCTGCTCGTGCGCGTGCAGCTCGGCCCGGCCATCAACGGCACCGAGCTGCGCGACGCGAGCGGCGAGATCCAGTTCGGGCAGTTCACGAACCAGATCGAGTTCCAGGACGCCGCCGCCGCCATCAACGACACGATGAAGGCGGAGGTGCTCGGCGGCGTCGATGCCGCGGCCCTGGCGGGCAGCACCGTCACGCTCACCGGCGCCTTCACCCTAATCAACCCCCAGGCCTGGCTCATCACGCCGGTCGAGTTCGAGGTGGCCTGATGGGCGCCGGCGACGACGTCGTGCTCGAGGCACGCGAGGTCGTCAAGACCTACGGCGGCACCCGCGCGCTCAAGGGCGTCAACTTCGAGATCCGTCGAGGCACCGTCACGACGCTCTTCGGCGAGAACGGCGCCGGCAAGTCGACGCTCATGAAGATCCTCTCCGGCGTCGAGCAGCCGACCTCCGGCGAGATCGTGCTCGACGGCGAGCCCGTGGCCTTCGCCTCGACGAACGAGGCACGCGACCGGGGGATCTCGATCATCCACCAGGAGCTGAGCCTTGCGCCGAACCTCTCGGTGCGCGACAACATCTTCATGGGACGCGAGATCGTCGGCCCGCTCGGCGTCGACTACGCGGAGGAGGAGCGCCAGACCCGCGCCCTGCTGGAGGAACTGCAGCTGCAGGTGCAGCCGGACGCGATGCTCGCCGACCTGCGCGTCGGCCAGCAGCAGATCATCGAGATCGCACGGGCGCTCTCGGCCGACTCCCGCATCCTCATCATGGACGAGCCGACCTCCGCGCTCGCGGCGGCCGAGGTGGAGGTGCTGTTCGGCATCATCCGCGAGCTGCTCGCCCGCGGCGTGGCCATCGTCTACATCTCGCATCACCTCGAGGAGGCGCTCGAGATCACCGACCACGCGGTGGTGCTGCGCGACGGCACGATGACGGCGCGCGGGGAGCGCGGCGGCATCGATCTGGAGTGGATCGTGCGCAACATGGTCGGCGACCACTTCGACCTCGGTTCGCCGCCGAGCTCCCCGCTCGGCGAGGTCTTGCTCGACGTGCGCGGGCTCACCGTGCTCGACCCGGACGTGCCCGGCCGTGCCGTGGTCGACCGGCTCGATCTGGCCGTGCGCGAGGGCGAGATCGTCTGCCTCTACGGCCTGATGGGCTCCGGCCGCACCGAGCTGCTCGAGGCGGTCGCCGGTCGAGGCGCCGTCGACGGCGGCGAGATCGAGCTCGCCGGCCGCTCGTTGCGGGGCGTGCCGATCGCCGAGCGCATCGAGCGCGGCATCGGCCTCGTGCCCGAGGACCGCCAGCGCGACGGTCTCGTGCAGACCATGGACGTCGGTCCGAACCTCACGCTGACCAGCCTGCGCGACGCGGTCGTGAACGGCTTCCTCTCCCGGGGCCGCGAGAAGGCGATCGCGCTCGGCCTCATCCGCGACGTCACGGTGAAGACACCGGGCCCGGATGTGCCGATCGGCTCCCTCTCCGGCGGCAACCAGCAGAAGGTCGTCATCGGCAAGGTGCTCGCCACCGGGCCGCGCGTCATGCTGCTCGACGAGCCCAGCCGCGGCATCGACGTGGGCGCCAAGGGCGAGGTCTTCCGCCTGCTGGCCTCACGGGCCGAGCGGGGGCTGGCCGTCGTCTACTCCACCTCGGAGGTCGGCGAGTGCCTGAGCATCGCCCACCGCATCGTCGTGCTGAGCCGCGGGCGCATCGTCGCCGAGTTCGGCGCGGACGCGACCAAGGAAATGATCATGGCCGCCTCGGGAGAGGCCGTCGCCGCGTGAGCGGCGCACGACCCGACGGCTCTAGGAACGGAAACCCCGACATGACCTCCAGCACCTCCGCCGCACCGCAGCGGCGCGGCAAGCCCTTCTCGCTCGCCAAGCTCCTCCTCGAGGGGCGCGCGTTCCTCGCGCTGATCCTCATCGTCATCGTGTTCTCGGTGCTCTCGCCGAACTACCTGACGGTCGAGAACGTGCTCATCATGGCCTCGCACGTGGCGGTCTACGCGCTGCTCGCGCTGGGCATGCTGCTCGTGATCCTCAATGGCGGCATCGACCTCTCGGTCGGCTCCACGCTCGGCTTCACGGGCGTGATCGCCGGCTACCTGATGCAGGGGGTGCCGATCGACGTGCTCGGCGTCACCTTCGTACCCAGCGTGCCCGTCGTGGTGCTCCTCTCCTGCGCCGTCGGCGCGCTGGTCGGCCTCGTCAACGGCGTGCTCGTCTCGCGCTTCAAGGTCGCCCCCTTCGTCGCGACCCTCGGCATGCTCTACGTCGTGCGAGGCTGCGCGCTGCTCATGACCAACGGCCTCACCTTCAACGACCTGGCCGGCGACGAGGCGCTCGGCAACACCGGCTTCGACTGGCTCGGCTTCAACCGGGTGCTCGGCGTGCCGATCGGCGTCGTCATCATGGCCGCCGTCGCCATCGTGCTCGGACTGCTGCTCAGCCGCAGCCGCTTCGGGCGCTGGCTCTACGCCTCCGGCGGCAACGAGCGCGCCGCCGAGCTCTCCGGCGTACCGGTCAAGCGGGTCAAGGTCTGGGTCTACGTGGTCTCCGGCATCTGCGCGGCGGTCGCCGGCCTCATCCTCGCCTCCACGCTCACCAGCGCCAGCCCCACCGCGGGCAACACCTACGAGCTCACCGCCATCGCCGCGGTGGTCATCGGCGGGGCGGCGCTCACCGGCGGTCGCGGAACGGTGCGCGGCACCATGCTCGGTGCCTTCGTGATCGTCTTCCTCTCCGACGGCCTCGTCATCGTGGGCGTCAGCGCCTACTGGCAGATGGTCTTCATGGGGGCCGTCATCGTCGTTGCCGTGCTGCTGAACACGCTGCAGTACGGGCGCCGTCCGAAGCCCGTCCCCACGGCCCCGCAGGCACCCGCCGCGGGCCCTCGACCGACGGCGCAGGAGCCGGCGCGACCGCGCTCCTGACCCGTTGCACCACAGGCGGCGAAGGCGCCGCCGATCACATCCGATGAAGGGAAACACAGATGTTCCGCAAGAAGGCGATCATGGCCCTGGCGGCCGCGGGAGCGCTCGTGCTCGGGCTCAGCGCCTGCGCGAGCGGTGACACCGGCGGCGACGGCGGCGGCGACACCGAGGGCGGCCTCATCACGATCATCGTGAACGACCCCGCCAACCCGTACTGGAAGACCGAGGGCGACGTGGCTTCGGCCGCCGCCGAGGAGCTCGGCTACGAGACCGTCGTCGGTGCCCACACCGGCGACACGAACACCGAGAACACGCTCATCGACACCGCGATCGCCAACAACTCGGTGGCGATCATCCTCGACCCGGCCAACGCCGACGGCTCCATCGCCGCGGTGAAGAAGGCCGACGCGGCGGGCATCCCGGTGTTCCTCGTGAACGCCGAGATCAACGAGGCGGGCCTGGCGAAGGCGCAGCTGGTGTCGAACAACGCGCAGGGCGCGGCTCTGGGCGCGCAGGCATGGGTCGAGCGGATGGGCGAGGCCGGCGACTACGTCGAGCTCTTCGGCGCACCCAGCGACAACAACGCCCAGACCCGCTCCAACGGCTTCGCGACGGTCATCAGCCAGTACCCCGACCTGGTGCTCTCGGGCTCGGAGGTCGCCAACTGGGACCGCACGGAGGGCCACAGCAAGACCCAGTCGCTGCTGCAGTCGCACCCGAACCTCGGCGGCGTGATCTCCGGCAACGACGAGATGGCGCTCGGCGCGATCGCGGCGCTCAAGGAGGCCGGTCGTCTCGACGGCGTCGTGGTCGGCGGCTTCGACGGCTCGCCGGACGCGGTCGACGCGGTGCGCTCGGGCGAGCTCGCCTACACGGTGCTGCAGCCCGTCGCGGTCTTCTCGGAGGAGGCGGTGAAGCTCGCCCACGAGTTCCTCACCACGGGTGAGGCGCCCGCCACCGAGAAGCAGTCCTTCGACTGCGTGCTCATCACCCAGGACAACGTCGACGGCATGACCGGCGACTTCGTCTACGAGGGCTGATCCGACAGGGTTCCGGCTCGGAGGTGCGAGGCGCCTCCGAGCCGGGACGCCCCGTGCTCAGCGCGGACGACGGTCGTCGGTCGTGAAGCCCTCGCGCTGCGTCCGCGACTCCAGCGGCTCGAGCTCTTGGAAGAACGTGAGCTGCCAGCCGTCCGGGCCGAGCACGCGCGCGTTCAGCGAGCGGAACGGCGTGCGCACCGGAGGCGCGATCGGCTCGGCGCCCGCTCGGTCATGCCGAGCACGTCGCGGTAGAACCGCACCGCCTCATCGAAGTCGTCGGTCTCGATGATCAGGCGCAACTGCTTCGGAGCATTCGATGGCTGCATGCCGCCCAGCGTGCACCCTGACGCCCACGTCAGGGGCAAGCTCCCGCTCCAACCCCGCTAGGGCATCGAGCTCGGCGTCGATCGCACGCCGCTCCGTTTCGAGGCGCGCCCGCGCCGCCGCGATCGCCGAGCGGATACGCTCCGTGCCGCCGTCCCGGTACGCCGGCAGCAGCCCCCGGATCACCGAGCTGCAGAAACCGGCCGCCAGCAGCGCGCGGATGCGCAGCACCTCGGCCCGGTCGCCCTCGCCGAAGATCCGCTGGCCCGAGGCGGAGCGTGCCGGCGCCAGCAGACCCTGCTCCTCGTAGTACCGCAGCGCGCGCACGCTCACGCCGCTCAGCGTCGCCAGCTCGCCGATCCGCATGGGAGCATCCTCGATCATCCGCCGCTTCGACGCGACCGGGGTGTGACGCCGCGTTCCGCTCGTCGTGCAGGGGTGCGCATCCGCTCGACCGCGGCCGCGCCCTCAGACCGCCTTCGCGGCGATGTCGCTGCGGAACTGCCCGCCCTCGAGGTGGATGCGCCCGATCGCCTCGTAGGCCCGCTCGCGCGCCTGTGCGAAGTCGTCGCCGAGCGCCACGACGCTGAGCACGCGGCCGCCGGTGGCGATGAAGCGGCCCTCGTCGTCGAGCTGCGTCGCGGCGTGCGCCAGGTGCACGCCCTCCACCTGCTCGGCCTCGGCCAGGCCGGTGAGCACGCGGCCGGTGATCGGCGCGTCGGGGTAGTCCTCGCTGGCGAGCACGACCGTGACACCGGCCTGCTCGCTGAACTCGGGGCGGCCCATCCCGGCGCAGCCGCCCGTCGCCGCGGCGAAGAGCAGGCCGCTGAGCGGGGTGACCAGGCGCGGCAGCACGATCTGGGTCTCGGGGTCGCCGAAGCGGGCGTTGAACTCGATCACCCGGATGCCCTGCTCGGTGACGATGAGCCCGCAGTAGAGCAGGCCGATGAAGGGGGTGCCCTGCGCGGCCAGCGCGCGGATGGTGGGCAGGCCGACCGTCTCGATGACCTCGTCGACGAAGCCCTCCGGCAGCCAGTTCAGCGGCGAGTACGAGCCCATGCCGCCGGTGTTCGGACCCTGGTCGCCGTCGAGGGCGCGCTTGAAGTCCTGGGCCGGCTGTAGCGGCAGCACGTGGGTGCCGTCGCTGAGCAGGAAGAGCGAGACCTCCTGGCCGGCCAGGAACTCCTCGATCAGCACGCCGCCGCTGCCGTGGGTGAGCCAGTAGCGGGCGTGCTCGATCGCCGCGTCGCGGTCCTCGGTGACGATGACGCCCTTGCCCGCGGCGAGGCCATCGGCTTTGATCACGTAGGGGGCGCCGATCTCGTCGATCGCGGCGATCGCGGCGTCGAGGGTGGCGGCCTGGGTGGCGGCGCCGGTGGGCACGCCCGCGACGTCCATGATGTGCTTCGCGAAGGCCTTCGAGCCCTCGAGCTGCGCGGCGGCGCGACCGGGGCCGAACACGGCGATGCCGCGCTCCCGCAGCTCGTCGGCGACGCCCGCGATCAGCGGGGCCTCGGGGCCGATCACGACCAGCTCCACGTCCTCGGCGAGGGCGTACTCGGTGACGGCGACGGGGTCGTTCGCGTCGAGCTCCACGAGGGTCGCCTGCGCGGCGATGCCGGCGTTGCCGGGGGCGGCGAGCAGCACGTGCTCCTGCTCCTCGCGGGCGAGGGCGGTGATGATGGCGTGCTCGCGGGCACCGGAACCGAGGACCAGGATCTTCACGGCGCCCAGCCTACTGACGGGCCGAGCGGATGCGCGGGGCCGGCCCCGCATCCGGGTCCGGTGGGAGAGGGGGCCGGGGCCCGCATCCGCTCGCTAGCGTAGAGGCATGGCGAAGACCCGCATCGTGCCCATCGTCGGACGCGCCGCCGTGCGCAAGCGACTCGAGGAGGGTGCGGAGGCGGATCGCGAGACCTCGGCGCTCGCCGTGCGCTACCTGCTGCAGCAGCTCGCCGACGAGGCGCCCGGGCACACGGTCGAGGTGCGGGTGCCGCCGTTCGGGGCGGTGCAGTGCGTCGAGGGTCCGCAGCACACGCGCGGCACGCCGCCCAATGTGGTCGAGATGGATGCGGGCACCTGGCTCGAGCTCGCCACCGGCGGCCTCGGATGGCCTGAGGCCCTCCAGAAGTCCCGCGTGAGCGCCAGCGGGCAGCGCGCCGACCTGCGCGAGCTGCTGCCGCTCAGGTGGGAGCAGGACCAGCTCGTCGAGTGAGCTCGGTTGTTCGTGCGCTCAGCCGCTGAGGAGGAGAATGGGGGCATGAGCAGCACCGAGCCCACGCCCGAGACCACCGGCGACACCGCCGAGGAGGTCGTCGGACAGGAGCAGGTCCGCGTGCGCCGCGCCCCGAGGTACGGCGTCTTCATCGGCCTCGGCGCCTTCCTCGGCTTCGTCGCCGCCTTCGTGCTCACCTTCGCCTTCCCCGAGAACGATGAGTTCACGGTCGGCCAGATCTTCGGCTTCCTGCTGCTCGTCTGCCTGGTCGTGGGCGTCGCCCTCGGCGGCGCGGCCGCGATCGTCATCGACGCCGCGTCGAGCCGTCGCGCCCGCGCGGTCGACGCCGAGCGCATCGAGCGCCACGGCGCGGAGCGCTGAGCGGCGCACCGCAGCAGCACGAGCTGCGAGCCCGGCAGCACCTGCGCCTCGAGCAGCCGCAGTGGCGCCCTTGCGCCCCGGTACAGCGGTTCGCCCTCGCCGAGCAGCCCGGCGCCGACCAGCACGATCAGCTCGTCGACCAGGCCCGCCTCGAGCAGCGGATTCCAGGTCGTGGCGCTGCCGTACATCAGCAGGTGGCCGCCCTCCTGCTCCTTGAGGCGGGTGATCTCGGCGACCGCATCCGCTCGGCGCACCACGCGGGTGCTCGACGCCCACGGCGCGTCGGCGGGCACGATGAGGGAGTCGCTGATCACGAGCGAGTCCGTGGCGACGACGCCCCGTGCGATCTCGAGATCGCGCTCCGACGAGGACGGGTCGGCCGCCACCGCGCGCCAGTGCGCTTGGTTCTGCGCGAACCACGTGCTGCCGTAGACGAGCACGCCGGCGCCGCGACCGAGGGCCAGGTTGTGGTCGTCGAACGCATCCTCGAACGGCATGCCGGAGAGGTCGCCGCCGGGCCTTGGAAGCAGCCGTCGAGCGAGGTGAGCACCGAGACGATGAGCTTGCGCATGGCACGGAGGCTGGGCCCGCGCTCGTGCACGCGCAATGGGCTGTTCACCATCCGTCAACCGTCGGGTAACGCGATGGCACCTCCGGTCCGTACCGTGCGGCGGGCACCCCTGCTCACCCCCCATGAAAGGGTCACCGTGACTTCCGCACGCGCCTCCGCGCGCCCCATCCGCCTGCTCGCCATCGGTGCCGGAGCGGGGGTGCTGCTCTCCACGTTCGGGGCGAGCGGGGCCTTCGCGGCCGAGCCGTTCACCGAGGAGCAGATCGAAACCCAGTACCCCTCGGACGCCGAGTACCGCTACGAGCTGATCATGGATCAGTTCACGCAGCTGCGAGAAGACCCGAGCATCGTCGCTCATAACGACCGCCTCACGCTCGAGACCAATCGGGACGCAACGCCTGAGCAAGTGCAGCGAGCGATCACGGATCAATACGACGACATGTCGATCTCGATGCACGATGGGCTCGGCCAGAACCTCGGGTCCTATTACGAAGCCGGTCGTCTCGCCGGGGACCTGCCGAAGGTCGACGAACTGCTGCGCAAGGAGGGCGGCATCATCGGAAGGTCGTCGTCCTCCAACCCGGCGAAGAAGTACTTCAACTACACCCGGCCCTACCTCCGCATGGCCGAAGGGGTCGAGGAGCTGCAGGGGCTGGAGTACCGGGACCGGGAGGTCGGAGGCGACGCTTGGGGTTCCAGGAGCGGCGCGTTCCCCAGCGGCCACACTTCGCAGGCACTCTGGCAGGCGACCTCGCTCGCGATGATGCTGCCCGAGCTCGCCCCGCAGATCCTCGCCCGGGCCTCCGAGGCCGGGCACAACCGGATGGTCATGGGCGTGCACTATCCGCTCGACGTGATCAGCGGCCGCATGATGGGCAACACCATCGTCGCCCGCCGCATGGCGGACGAGCCCGTCCGCGCCCTCATCGCCGAGGCGACCACCGAGCTGCGCGACTACCTCGAGACCGCCTGCGGCGCGCCGCTCGGCGAGTGCATCGCGGCCGACCAGCCGTACCTCGACGGCGCTGCCTCCCTCGAGATCTACGAGGAGCGGATGACCTACGGCTTCGAGCGCGTCGGCGACGCCGGTCAGCCCGTCACCGTGCCCGAGCCCGCCGAGGCCCTGCTGCTGACCAGCCACCCCGAGCTCGACGCCGAGCAGCGCCGACAGGTGCTCGCCCTGACCGCGATCGATTCGGGCTACCCGCTCGACGAGGGCGCCGAGGGCAGCTGGCAGCGCCTGAACCTGCCCGCCGCCATGAGCGCCGAGGTCGTCGTGGCCGAGGACGGCACGGTCTCGCTGGCCGGCGACGGCGAGGAGCCCGGCACCGAGCAGCCCGGTGGCGAGAACCCGGGCACGGAGCAGCCGGGTGGCGAGAACCCGGGTGCTGAGAACCCCGGCACCGAGCAGCCGGGCACCCCGGCCCAGCCGGCGATCCCCTCCGAGGACGCGCTTACGGCCGAGCTCGGCACCGCCGTGGCGACGTTCGACGCGCAGGGCCGCGAGGTCACCATCCGCGACGCCCGCCTGGCGGGTCAGCAGCTGCGTCTCGTGCTCTTCTCCGAGCCCGTCGACCTGGGGGTCGTCACCTTCGACGCGACCGGGTCGGCCACGGTCGCGCTGCCGGCGAGCGTGCCCGCGGGGGCGCACCGCCTCGCCGCGGTCGACGGCTCCGGTGCGGTGCTCGCCTGGGCATCGGTGACCGTGCCCGCGGCGGCCACCGACCGCGACGAGCTCTCCGCGACCGGTGCCTCGATCGCCGCGCCCGCGGCCGCGGGCGTGCTCGCCCTGCTGCTGGGGGCCGCGCTCATCGCGATGCGGCGCGTGCGCGCATCCGCTCGTCCGTAAGTGCCGAACGGCGAAGCGCCCCGGTTCCGCGAGGAGCCGGGGCGCTTCGGCGTGCGCTCAGCTGAGCTGCGTGCGCTCCACCCACGCCAGGTACTCGGGGCTGACCGTGCCGGTCACGTACTCGCCGGTGAAGCACGAGAGGTCGAGCTCGGCGATGTCCGTGCCCTCGGTGATGGCGGACTGCAGGTCGGCCACCTCCTGGTAGATCATGTGGTCGGCGCCGAGCACCTCGCCGATCTCGGGGATGCGGCGATCGTGCGCGATCAGCTCGAGCCGGCTCGGCATGTTGATGCCGTAGACGTGCGGGTAGCGCACGGGCGGCGCGGCCGAGGTGAAGGTCACCTTGTTGGCGCCGGCCTCGCGGGCCATCTCGACGATCTCCTTCGAGGTCGTGCCGCGCACGATCGAGTCGTCGACGATCAGGATGTTCTTGCCCTTGAACTCCGAGCCCATCGCGTTGAGCTTCTGCTTGACGCTCTTCTTGCGCTCCGCCTGCCCGGGCATGATGAAGGTGCGACCGACGTAGCGGTTCTTGTAGAAGCCCTCGCGGTACTCGATGCCGAGCTTCTGGGCCACCTGCATCGCGGCGGGCCGCGAGGAGTCGGGGATCGGCATGACCACGTCGACGTCGCCGAGCGGCATGTGCGCCGAGACGGTGTCGGCCAGGCGGTCGCCCATGCGCAGGCGGGCCTCGTAGACCGAGATGCCGTTCATGACGCTGTCGGGGCGCGCCAGGTAGACGTACTCGAACGAGCACGGGGCGAGCCGCGGCGCCGCGTGGCACTGCTTGCTGGTCATGGCGCCGTCGAGGGCGATGAAGATGGCCTCACCCGGGGCGACGTCGCGCACCAGCTCGTAGCCGGCGCTCTCGAGCACCAGCGACTCGCTCGCCACGATCCACTCGTCCATCGTGTCGGAGGCGTTGCGGCGCTTGCCGAGCACGAGCGGACGGATGCCGTACGGGTCGCGGAACGCGAGCAGGCCGTGCCCGGCGATCATCGAGATGACGGCGTAGGAGCCCTCGACGCGGTCGTGCACGCGCGATACGGCGGTGAACACCTGATCGGTGTCGAGCGCCGAACCCGGGATCTGCTTCTGCAGCTCGTTCGCGAGCACGTTGAGCAGCATCTCGGTGTCGCTCGACGAGTTCACGTGGCGGCGGTCGTCTCGGTACAGCTGGTCGGCGAGCTCGCGCGTGTTCGTGAGGTTGCCGTTGTGCACGAGGATGATGCCGTAGGGCGCGTTCACGTAGAACGGCTGCGCCTCGGTCTCGTTCGCGGCGTCGCCACGGGTGGCGTAGCGCACGTGGCCGAGGCCCATGGTGCCCAGCAGCGAGCGCATGTCTCGGGTGCGGTAGGCCTCGCGCACCTGGCCCTTCACCTTGTGCATGTGGAACATCGCTCCGTCGGCGGTGGCGATGCCGGTGGAGTCCTGGCCGCGGTGCTGCAGCAGCAGCAGGGCGTCGTAGACCTGCTGGTTGACGGGTTCGGACGAGACGAGGCCGACGATGCCGCACATGCCGAGGAGGCTCCCAGTGGGGTGAGGGGATGCGCCCCGAGCGGGGCGAGGACCAGTTTCGCATACCGCGGGCGGGCGGCCGCCGCGCGGTGAGCGGGCGGGCGCCGCGCGGTGAGCGGGCGGGCGTCGCGCGCTGAGCGGGCGGGCGGATGCGCGGTGAACGGGCGGGCGGATGCGCGCCTCCGTCTGCGGGATCGGCGTGTGCGCCTCCGTCCGCGGGCCGGCGCGCCCCGGCGCGGACGGTCGCGCCGGCCTGTCCCGGCTCGGCCGACGCGTGCCGTCGTGCGTGCCGCGCTTGCCCGGCCGACCGCGTTGCGGAGTACCAGAACGACGAAGGTGCTGTCGTACGACGACGCCTTCGTCGTTCCGATACTCCATTGCGGATGCGGATGCGGATGCGGATGCGGATGCGGATGCGGTTGCGGTTGCGGATCCGCGCCATCCGCGGATCGTTGCCAGTCGGTGCGCCCGAAGACTCGTCCGGGCGCACGAGGTGGCAACGATCCCGGACGCGCGGACGCCCGGACGCCCGGACGCGCGGACGCGCCGGACGCGCGGACGCCCGGACGCGACGGACGGCACGGACGAGATGGCGCCCCACGGCCAGGGAGCGGTGCGGAGCCCGCGAGCGCCCCACCGCCCCCATCCGCTCGCTCGGACGCACCCGCGCCCGCGCCGGTAGGCTCGTCGCCGTGACCGAGCACCCCGAGAACTCCTACGCCGCCGCCGGTGTCGACACCGCGGCCGGCGACCTCGCCGTCGAGCTGATGAAGCAGTCCGTCGCGGCCAGTCAGGGTCCGCAGGTGCTCGGCGGCGTCGGCGGCTTCGCCGGCCTCTTCGACGTGAGCGCGCTCAAGGACTTCGAGCGCCCGCTGCTCGCGACCTCCACGGACGGCGTCGGCACGAAGATCGCGATCGCGCAGGCCATCGACAAGCACGACACCATCGGCCAGGACCTCGTGGGCATGGTCGTCGACGACATCGTCGTGATCGGCGCGAAGCCGCTCTTCATGACCGATTACATCGCCTGCGGCAAGGTGTTCCCGAACCGCATCGCCGAGATCGTCGGCGGCATCGCCGACGCCTGCACCGCCACGGGCACCGCGCTGGTCGGCGGCGAGACCGCCGAGCACCCCGGCCTGATGGGCGAGCACGACTACGACGTGGCCGGCGCGGCCGTCGGCGCGGTCGAGGCGTCGCTGCTGCTCGGCCCCGAGAAGGTCGTCGACGGCGACGTCGTGCTGGCCATCGAGTCGAGCGGGCTGCACTCCAACGGCTTCTCGCTGGTGCGGCACATCCTCGCCGGCCGCGGCCTCTCGTACACCGACCGCGACGACGAGCTCGGCGGCGTCGTCGGCGAGGTGCTCCTCGAACCGACCCGTCTCTACACGAGCCCGCTGCTCGCCGTCATCGACGCCCACCCTGGCGCGATCCACGCCATGAGCCACGTGACCGGCGGCGGCATCGCCGCGAACCTGGCTCGCGTGCTGCCCGTCGGCAGCTGGGCGGAACTCGAGCGCTCGACCTGGACCCCGCCCGAGGTGTTCCGCGTGCTCGCCGGCTGGGGCGGCCACGCCCTCGACAGCCTCGAGGGCACCTGGAACCTCGGCATCGGCATGCTCGCGGTCGTGAGCGCTGCTGAAGCGGATGCGGTCACCGCCACGCTGCAGGCCGCCGGCCTGCCGACCTGGCCGGTCGGCCGGGTCTCGACGAGCGCGCGCGATCTCGCCGGCTTCGAGCAGGGCGCCAAGGGCGTCGACGGCGGCGCCGTGCGGCTGACCGGGGCGTACGCGGTCTGACGGCTCGCGGTCGCGCCCCGGTGCGGGGATGCGCCCGCGCTCGACGGACAGCATCCGGGCCGTTCCCATCCGTCCCGGAGCGGTCGTCGAGCGGATGCGCGGAGCATACGTGGAATGGCCGAAGCCCCGCTCCTGCAGCGCGCCCGCGCATCCGTCACCGGTGCGGTGCGCCAGACGCTGCGCCCGGCGCGCCTGCTCATCGCCGCCAAGTGCGCGCTCGCGGCCACGCTGGCCTGGCTGCTCGGACGGCTGATCCCGGGCGAGGTCGGCGAGTTCGCCTACTACGCCCCGCTCGGCGCGCTCATCGGGGTCGCGCCGTCGCTCGCAGCGTCGCTGCGTTCCAGCATCGAGACCCTCATCGCCCTCGCGCTCGGCATCGGCGTCGCGTAGGCGCTCATCATGAGCCCGGCGCCGCCGTGGGTCGCGGTCGCGCTCGCCGTCGGGTTCGGCACGATTCTCGCCGGTCACGGCGGGCTCGGGGCGGGTCGCGACTACGTGCCGATCGCCGCCATGTTCGTGCTCATCGTCGGCGGGCGCAACGCCGACGGCTTCTCGATCGGCTATCTCGCGCAGATGGGCGTGGGCGTCGCGCTCGGCATCGCCGTCAACCTGCTGATCGTGCCGCCGCTGCGCGAGAACGCCGCGGCCGAGGCGGTGTCGGCCCAGCAGCGGCGCCTCGCCGGGGTGCTGCGCAGCATGGCCGAGGCGCTCGACGGCGACGAGGCCGACTGGGAGGCGCCGCTCGCCGACGCGCAGCGCCGCACCGACGAGGTCGCCGAGGCCGTGCGCGACGCCCGCGACACCCGACGCGCCAACCCGCGTGCGCGGTTCAGCCGCTACGACGTCGACCAGGACGTGGACGACCTGCGTGTGCTCGGCCGCCTCTCGCGCCACATCGGCGGGCTCGGCGACGTGCTGCGCGGCGGCGGGGACGAGCCCTCGCTGCTCACCGATGCGAGCCCCGGGGCTCGGGCTCGCGTCGCCGAGGTGCTGCGCGCGACGGCCGACCTGTTCGACGCATGGTGCCGCTCCCACACCGGCGGAGGCCGTGCGGGCGACCCCGGGCGCGGCCGCGACGAGCTGCTCGACCCCATCCGCGAGGCGCTCGACGCGCTGCGCCCCGGCGAGGGCGGCGATCCGTTCGAGCCGCTCGTCGCGGTGCGCTACATCGTGCGCAGCATCGCCGAAGACGTGGACGAGCGGATGCGGGACGCCTGACGCCGACTCCCGCCCGACCTGTTCGGCCGACGGGGCGGTAGTTGCTCGTCCCGCCCTGTTCGTGAGCACCTACCGCCCCCTCGCGTCGGCGTGGGGGTGTGCCCTGGCGGCGAGGGGACGGGAGGTGCTCCTCGCGGCGTGCTGAGCAGCATCTGCCGCCCCCTCGACGGGCGGCCGCAGCGCGGGCCCAGCCCGGCGGGCGGCCCCGGGCCCCGCGAGGCAGGCCCCGGGGCGGCCCTACCCCGCGACCGCGACCGGCCGGGTGCGCAGCGACCCCAGCGGCGCGCTGCGGCGGCGCGCCACCGCGAGCACCGTGAGCACGATCCCGAGCAGCAGCCACGCGATCATCGCCGCCACGGCCGCGCCGGCACCGGCCGATCCGTCGGCGATGGCGCGCATCCCGTCGATCGCCGAGTTCAGCGGCAGCACGTCGAGCAGCGCGTCGAAGACCGGCGGCGCCGTCGACACGATGCCAGCGGCCAGCGCGACGACCGCGACGAGCATCGAGAGGAAGCGCCCGAATCCGCCCAGCAGTCCCGCGAGGCCCTGGTTGACCGCCGCGAAGGCGGCTCCCGTGAGGGCCGCGAAGGCCAGGAAGCCGACCGAGGCGGCCGCCGACACCTCGAGCACGGGCAGCATGACCGCCCCGAGCGCGAGGCCCTGGACCACGCCGATCGCGAGGCCCGGCAGGTATCCGCCGAGGGCCAGGCGCAGCGAGCTGCGGGTCGAGGCGAGCGCGTGGCTCGTCACCGGGCGCAGCAGCAGGTAGGCGGCGAGCGCGCCGAGCCAGATGGCGATCGTCGCGAAGAGCGGCACGCCGGACGCGCCGAACAGGTCGGTTCCGGGCGCCTCGGCCTCGATCGGCTCGACACCCGCCGTGGCCAGACGGGCGGCCTGCTCGTCGGTGTAGGTCGGGATCTGCGACACCGCCGTCTCGAGGCCGTCGGCGAGCGTCGCGCCGCCGTCGGCCGCGGTGCGCGCGCCGTCCGCGAGGCCCGCGCCGCCGTCGGCGAGCGCGGACGTGCCGTCGGCCAGCTCGCGAGCTCCCGAAGCGGATGCGGCGCTGCCGTCCGCGAGCTGCTGCGCCCCCGCCGCCGCCCCGGACGCACCCGTGGCGAGGCCGTCGAGCCCGTCGGCCAGGGCTGCGGCGCCGTCCGCGACCCCGGACGCCCCGGTCGCGAGCTGCTGCGCGCCCGCCGCCGCCGCGCCGGCCCCCTCGACGAGCCCCGTCACGTTCTGCCCGGGCGCCAGCGGCGAGGAGCCGTTGAGCGCCACGTCGGTGGTGGCGATGTCGGTCGCGAGCGACTCCAGGATGGCCGGATCCGGCAGCCCCTCGACCGCGGCGAGCAGGCGCTGCACGCAGGTCGGGTCGCTCGCGAAGTCGCAGGCCTCCAGCCCCTGGAACGCCTGCAGCGCGCCGACGATCCGCGCGGTGCTCTGCGCGGCCCCACGGGCCGAGTCGCCCGCCGTCGACGCTCCGTCCGCGAGCTGGCCCAGCTGCCCGGCGAAGGCCGCGGTGCCGTCGGCGACCTGGCGTCCGCCGTCCGCCAGCTCCCTGGCGCCGGCCGCCGACTGCCCGGCGCCGTCCGCGAGTGCGTCGACGCCGTCCGCGAGGCCGGCCGTGCCCGTGGCGAGGGTGCCGAGGCCGTCGGCCAGCCCGTCCGTGCCCGTCGAGAGGCCGCCGAGCCCGTCGGCGAGGCCCGAGGCGCCGTCGGCGAGCTGCTGCTGCCCGTCGGCCAGCTCGCCCGCGCCGTCCGCGGCGGTGCCCAGCTCGTCGTTCAGGGTGGTGAAGCCGCCGAGCAGCCCCTCCACGTAGGTCGTGGCCGACTCGCGGTTGAAGAGCGTCGTCGCGGTCGAGGTGATCGTGGCGCTGATCGCGCCGTCGACGAGGCGGCTGCGGTCCGTCGTCTCGACGTCCAGCGACGCCTGCACCGCCTCCGCCGCGTCGCCCGTGAAGGAGAGCGCGCGCATCGAGAAGTCCTCGGGGATCGTCACGACGGTGGCGTAGGCGCCGGAGTCGAGGCCGTCGGCCGCATCCTCCTCGTCCGTGATGACCCAGGTGAAGTTGCTCTCCTCCGCCGTGACGAGCCCGGCGGCGAGCTGGCGCCCGAGCGGCACCTGCTGCCCGTCGATCTCGGTGCCGTCGTCGAGGTTCACGACGGCCGCGGTGACCTGGCCGAGCCGCGTGGTCGGGTCCCAGAGGCCCCAGAGCAGCAGGCCGCCGATCGCGGCGGGCACGAGCACGAGGCCGAGCAGGGTGAACCAGGTGATGCGCCGGCTCGGGGTGGCGGGTTCGATGGCGTTCATCGTGCGGTCTCCAGGGCGGGTGCGGTCGTGAGCAGGGTCGAGCGGACGCCGGGCGGCAGCACCGCGTCGACCGGCCGGGTCTCGACGCAGCTGACGACGATCGAGAGGTCCTCGGCGGGCGAGAGCAGCGCCCGCAGCTCCGCCTGGGTCGTCGGGTCGGAGACGTGGTCGAGGTCGTCGACGGCGAGGATGCGCGGGCGCTCGGCGAGCGCCCGCCGCACCGCGCCGACGGGGTCGGCTTCGCCGGCCATGCGCACGAGGGCGACGCGGCCGCGCACGCTCGGCGCGCGCTCCGGCAGCGCGAGCCCGTCGACCTTCAGCCGGCCGCCGGTGGGCTGCACCCGCCCGGCGATGGTGAGCAGCAGCGCGCTCTTGCCGGTGCGGTGCTCGCCCTGGATCACCAGGGCTCCGCCCGATGGGACGGTCGCGCTGACGCCCGAGTACACGCCCTCGAGGGCGAGGCCGTCGGCGGCCACCGCCGTGCCGGGAGCCCAGTCCGCGAGCGCGAGCTCCTTGGCGATGCCCTCGCCCTCCACGTCGAAGGCGGGCAGCAGCCGGTCGAGCCACCTCGGCATCCACCACGCCCTGTCGCCGAGCAGCTGCAGCACCGCCGGCACCAGGGTCATGCGCACGATGAAGGCGTCGACGAAGACGCCGACCGCGAGCCCCAGCGCGATGGGTTTGATGTTGCTGTCGCCCTCGGGCACGAACGCGGCGAAGACGGCGAGCATGATGATCGCGGCCGCCGTGACGACCTTGCCCGAGCCGAGGAAGCCCTTGCGGATCGCCGCGCGCGCGTCGCCGCCGTGCACGTACTCCTCGCGGATGCGCGAGACGAGGAACACCTCGTAGTCCATCGCGAGGCCGAACAGCACGCCCATGAGGATGATCGGCATGAAGCTGATGACGGGGCCGACGCGGGCGACGTGCAGCGCATCCGCCATCCATCCCCATTCGAAGACGGCGGCGACCACGCCGAAGCTCGCGCCCACCGAGAGCAGGTAGCCCACGGTCGCCTTGATCGGCACCCAGACGGAGCGGAACACCATGGTGAGCAGGATCAGCGAGAGGCCGACGACGAGGATGCCGAAGGGCAGCAGCGCCGCGCCGAGCCGGTCGGAGACGTCGATGCCCACCGCGGTGAAGCCGGTGACCCTGAGCTCGACCCCGTACTCGTCCTCCCACTCGCCCTGCAGGCTGCGGATCTCGGCGACGAGGTCCTTGGTCTGCTGCGAGTCGGGCGCGCCCTCCGGCACGACCTGGATGATGCCGGTGTCGGCGGTCGGGTTCGGGGTCGCGAGCGGCACCGAGGCGACGCCCGGCAGCGCCTCGATCTCGGCCTTGAGGTCGTCCATCAGGCCGAGCGGATCGGTCGAGCCGATGATGGTGCCCGTCACGATGAGCGGGCCGTTGTAGCCCTCGCCGAACTCCTCGGCGAGCAGGTCGTAGGTCTGGCGGGCCGGGCTCGACTCGGCCTGGCTGCCGGCGTCGGGCAGCGCGAGGCGCAGGTCGAGCGCGGGCACGCTGACCACACCGAGGCCGGCGACCACCAGCACGATCGTGAGCGCGGGCCACTTCGTCGCGGCGCGCACCCAGCCGGCGAAGAAGCGGTTGCCCTGCTCCGGGGCGCGACGAGCGGATGCGGTGCCCGCACCCTCCTCGCCACGAGCGGATGCGGCCTCGGCGGCGGCCGCAGCCTTCCGCGCCCGGCGCCCGTCGCCGATCGAACGTCCCATCCGAGCGCCCGCGAAGCCGAGCATCGCCGGCGTGAGCGTCACCGCGATGAGCACCGCGATGCCGACCGCCACGGCCGCGGCGAGGCCCATGACGGTGAGGAAGGGGATGCCGGCGACGAAGAGCCCGACCAGCGCGATGATGACGGTGAGGCCTGCGAAGATGACCGCGCTGCCCGCGGTCGCGACGGCGCGCGCGGTCGACTCCTCCGGATCCATGCCGCCGAGCACCTGCTCCCGGTGCCTGGAGATGATGAACAGCGCGTAGTCGATGCCGACGGCGAGACCGAGCATGAGCGCGAGCATCGGCGTGGTCGAGGAGATGTCGGTGAAGATCGTGGCGACGAAGATCGCGGCCATCGAGATGGCGACGCCGAGCAGCGCGGTGAGCAGCGGCAGCCCTGCGGCCAGGAACGAGCCGAAGGTGACGATGAGCACGATGAGCGCGATGACCACGCCGACCGCCTCGGTGATCGTGAGCGTGGGCAGGCTGACCGAGTAGGCCTCGCCGCCGACCGCGACGCGCGAGCCGTCCGGCAGGGCTGCCTCGAGCGCGTCCGCCTCCGCGGAGAGCTCGTCGAGCAGCCGCTCCGACAGGGTCGAGACGCTGCCGTCGATCTGCACGCTGATGACCGCGGCCGCGCCATCCTTGGCGACCGCCCCGTCGACGAGGCCGCCGAAGGGGTCGCTCGCGGCGCTGACGCCGTCGATCGCGCCCATCGCCTCGACCCCATCCGCTACGGCCGTCTCGATCGCGGGCTGCTCCACGACCTCGCCCTCGGGGGCGACGACGACGATCTGCGCGCTCGTGCCGCTCACCTGCGGGAACGTGTGGCTCAGCGAGTCGAGCGCCTCCTGGCTCTCGGTGCCGGGGATCGAGAACGAGTTCTCGGTGCCCTGGTTGAAGGCGACGGCGCCGCCGCCGACGAGCACGAGCGCGGCGAGCCAGATCGCCAGCACGAGCCCCCGTGAGCGGTACGACCAGCGGCCGAGGGCGTAGAGGACTGAGGACACGGATGCTCCGGATCGTGAGGGGAATTTGGATACATCCGTGTATCCGATACATGAATGTATTCTTCCGGGCGGTACGGTTCAAGCCGTCCAGAGCATTCGCGGAGAAGGGGTCGCATGAGCGAGACGGATGAGGGCGGTCGCCGCGGGCGCACCCGCGAGCGCCTCATGGACGCCGCCTTCGAGGTCTTCGCCGACGTCGGCGTGCAGGCCGCCAGCGTCGAGCAGCTCTGCGAGGCCGCCGGCTTCAGCCGGGGTGCGTTCTACTCGAACTTCTCCTCCAAGGAGGAGCTGTTCTTCGCGCTGCTCGCTCGCGAGCACGAGCGACAGCTCGGCGCGATGGGGCAGCGGATGCAGGAGGCGGTGCCGCGCCTCGCCGCCGATCCGCTCGACGTCGACGCCGTGACGCAGAGCGTGCTCGAGGTGCTGCAGAAAAACCACGGCGGGCGGCGCTGGTGCCTCGTGCAGCACGAGTTCGCCGCGTTGGCGCTGCGGGATGCGGCCATCGGCGCCGCCTACGCGGCCAACCGCGCCGGCATGATCCGCGAGGTCACCGCCCTCGTCGAGGCGGCCGTCGGATCGCTCGGGTTGCGCTTCACGGCGGACGCCGAGCTCATCGTCGACACGTGCGCCTGGATCTACGAGGGCGCGCTCACGTCAGGACTCATCGCCGGCCGCACGCTCGAGCAGATCGACGCGAGCGTCACGACGCCCATCGCGGTGCTGCTGCTGGGCGCGACCGCTCCGGCCTGAACGCCGCGCGCGCCCGGACGCCGCGCTGACGCGCGGATGCCGTGCACGCGCCTGAACGCTGCGCACACGCTGCGACGCCGCGTCACCCGGAGGTGTCGCGGCGTCGGATGAGCGCTGCGTCGGCGGGGGTCAGGCGCTGCGGTGCTGCGGCTGCTCGCCGTCGCCCGCGTCGTCGTCATCGTCGGCGTACTGATCCGCCCACTTGTCGACGTACTCCTCGTCACCGTGACTGGTCTGCAGCTCGCGCTCCAGCGCGTCCAGGTTCGTGTCCGGGCTGAAGTACTTGAGGTCGCGCGCGACCTTCGTGTGCTTCGCCTTCTGACGGCCGCGCCCCATGCGTGACCCCCTCGGTCTCAGTGGCCCGGCGCGGGGAAGCGCGGGGCGGAAGTGTGGTGGAAATCTGCCGCACAGCCTAACATGCAGGCGCTTCCGCCCGGCTTGCGCTCAGGGCGCGCTGCGCCAGGATGGAGCGGGGGCGAGGAAGTCCGGCACCACCGACCGCGAGGAGCGGATGCATGACCACGAGGCAGCGCACCCGCGTCGTGGTGATCGGCGCCGGCCAGGCGGGCCTCTCCGTCGCCTACTTCCTGCGCCGCCTCGGGCTGGTGCCGCGCGACGACTACGTCGTGCTCGACCGCGGGCCGGGCACCGGCGGCGCGTGGCAGTTCCGCTGGGAGTCGCTGCGGCTCGGCAGCGCCCATCGCGTGCACGACCTGCCGGGCCTCGACGAGCTCGGGCTGAGCTTCGCCACCGCCGACCACAAGCGGCCGGCCCGCGAGGTCGTCATGGAGTACTACGAGGCCTACGAGCGGCACTTCGAGCTGCCGGTGCTGCGGCCGGCAGCCGTCTCATCCGTCGGCTACGAGGACTCCGAGCTGGTCGTGCGCAGCGGCGCGGGGGAGTTCGCCACCGACCTCGTGATCAACGCGACCGGCACCTGGGGAGCGCCCTTCGTGCCGTACGTCGCCGGCGCCGAGCGCTTCCGGGGCCGCCAGCTCCACACCAGCGGCTACACGTCGGCCGAGCAGTTCCGGGGCCAGTCCGTCGTCATCGTCGGCGGTGGCACGAGCGCGGTCGGCTTCCTGCACGAGCTCGAGGGCGTCGCCGCCCAGCTCACCTGGACGAGCCGTCGCCCGATCGACTGGATCGACCAGACCGAGCTCACCCCCGAGGCCGGTGCGCTCGCGGTGAGCATGCAGGACGACGCGGCGCGGGCCGGCCTCGCCCTGCCGAGCATCGTCAGCGGCACGGGCATCCCGCGCACCCGCCGCAACCACGCGGGCATCCAGCGCGGCCTCCTCGTGGCCGAGCGGATGTTCACCCGCATCGAGCCGGACGGCGTGCGCTGGCCTGACGGCTCCCTCCTGCGAGCGGATGCGATCATCTGGGCCACCGGGTTCCGTCCCGAGCTGCGCCACCTCGCCCCGCTGAAGCTGCGCGAGAAGGAGGGCGGCGTGGCCGTCGCCGCGGGCGCCTCGTGGCGCGACCCGCGCATCTTCTTCGCCGGCTACGGCCCGCAGGCCAGCACCATCGGCGCCAACCGGGCCGGCCGCGTCGTGGCACGGCAGGCGATCGCCGCGCTGAGCCGGCTCGGAAGCCTCGGCGCGTGACCCGCACGGCGCCCGGCGACCCGGTCTGGCACGCCGCCGAGGGCGTGCACCGCGCCTGGGAGGGCACGGCGGTCATCGGGCGCGGCGAGGAGGCGTGGCGCCGCGCCGCGCACGACGTGCTGCGCTGGGCGGTGAAGACGCGCAGCGGATTCGCGGTGCCCGCATCCGCCCCGGTCGCGCCGGGCGAGCGGGTCACCGTGACCGCCCGCGTGCTCGGCGTCGCGATCCGCGAGCCGGTGGAGGTCGTGGCGGTGGTGGAGGGGGCGGAGCGGGTCGGCTTCGCCTACGCGACCCGACCGGGGCATCCGGTCGACGGCGAGGAGTGCTTCGTGGTGCACCGCGACGGCGACGCCGTGCTGCTGACCGTGCGCTCGCTCACCGCGCCGGCGCCGCGGGGGCCCTGGCGCGCGCTGTTCCCGCTGCTGCTCGTCGCGCAGCGGGTCGCTCGGCGCCGTTACCTGCGGGCGCTGCGCTGAGCCGTGGCTCTGGGCGGTGCCGACCTCGGGTCAGGCCTCCCCGAAGCCCGACTCGACGAGCGCCGCGAGCGCGTCGACCGCGGCGCGGGCGCCCGGTCCGCGCGACTCGATGCGCACCTCGCTGCCGCGGGTGAGGCCGAGCGCCATGACGGCGAGCAGGCTGCGCGCGTCGGCGCCCTGGACGGTGGTCTCGGCGCCGAAGCTCGCCGCGAGCTTGACGAACTCCGCGGCCGGGCGCGCGTGCAGGCCGTCGCGGTTCACGAGCGTGACGGTGCGGGCGATGCGGTCCTGAGCGGATGCGGGCCCCGACGCCGGCGTCGCGCTCGCCTCGCCGCCGGACGGTGCGCCGTCGCCGCCGGAGGGGACCGTCGCCGCGGCCCCGCCCGCCGGCGCAGCCCCGGCAGCCGACGCGACGCCGTTCGCGGACTCCGCCGCGGCGACCACCGCCTCCGCATCCGAGCCGGTGGCGGCAGCGACGGCGGCGGCGACCGACCCCTCGACGATCGGGGCCTCGGCGATGCGCACGCGCATCCGCTGCTCGTCGTCCAGGAAGTCCAGCGCCGTCTCGGCGGTCAGCACCGCCGAGCCGAGGTCGCAGAGCAGCACGGCGCCGTCGCCGGAGTCCGCGCGCTCGATGCCGGCCTGCACCAGCGCGAAGCTCGTGCCGATGCCGCCCTCGTCGGTCCCGCCGGCCTCGGCGATCACCACCCCGGGTGCCATCTGCGCGGCGAGCTCGACCACGCCGGCCGCGATGCGGGGCGAGTGCGAGACGATCACCAGCCCGACGCTCACGGGTGCCCCGCCGCCCGGGCCGCAGCCCGCAGGATGAGCGCGCTCGACTGCGCGCCCGGGTCGCGGTGGCCCGCGCTGCGCTCGCCGAGGTAGCTGGCGCGGCCCTTGCGGGCGACGAGCGGCTCCGTCGCGGCGGCACCACCCTCCGCGGCCTCCGCGGCGGCGGCGAGCACCTCGGCCGGGGAGGCGCCGGCGGTCGCGGCCTCACCGGCGGCGATCGCTGCGGGGCTCCACGCGTCGACCATCGTCTTGTCGCCGGGCTCCGCCTTGCCGCGGCTCACCAGTCCGTCGCGGGCCGCGGTGAGGAGCGCGACCAGCGCATCCGAGTCCAGCTCCTCCCGGCCCTGCACGGCCACGGACCCCTTGAGCAGCGCGGTGCCGAGGAGCGGGCCGGAGGCACCGCCGACGGTGGAGATGAGCGTCGTCGCGGCGAGCTTGAACAGGTCCGCCGGCGTGCCCTCGGCCCCGTCGAGCTTCGATGCGACCGCCTGGAAGCCCCGGTCGAGGTTCTCGCCGTGGTCGCCGTCGCCGATGGCGCGGTCGAGGGCGAGCAGCTCGGTGCGGTGCTCCGCGATGACCGCCGCCGTGCGCAGCAGCCAGTCCCGCGCCCAGTCGGCGCCGAGGCCGGCCATCAGCGGCCCCACCGCAGCGCCGCGGTGTGCAGCGGCGAGTCCCAGAGCTCGACGAGCTCGTCGTCGAGCTTGAGCACCGTGATTGACGCGCCCTGCATCTCGAGCGAGGTCACGAAGTTGCCGACCAGGCTGCGCTCCACGGCGATGCCGCGCTCGCCGAGCACCTCGGCGGCGCGGCGGAAGAAGATGTACAGCTCCACGAGCGGCGTGCCGCCCATGCCGTTGACGAACAGCAGCGTGCGGTCGCCCTCGCCGAAGGGCAGGTCCGCGAGGATCGGATCGAGCAGCAGGTCGACCACCTCGTCGGCGGAGACCAGCTTCGTGCGGGTGCGCCCCGGCTCGCCGTGGATGCCGATGCCCAGCTCGATCTCGTCGTCGGCCAGCTCGAAGCTCGGCTCGCCGGCGTGCGGCACGACGCAGGGGGTGAGCGCCACGCCCATCGACCGCACGTTCGCGTTCACGCGCTCCGCGATGCCGGCCACCGCATCCAGGTCGTCGCCGCGCTCGGCGGCTGCTCCCGCGATCCGCTCGACCAGCACGGTGCCCGCCACGCCGCGGCGCCCCGCCGTGTAGAGCGAGTCCCGCACGGCCACGTCGTCGTCGGTCACGACCGCGCGCACCTCGATGCCCTCGGCGAGGGCCAGGTCGGCGGCGGTCTCGAAGTTGAGCACGTCGCCCGTGTAGTTCTTGACGATGTGCAGCACGCCGGCGCCGCCGTCGGCCGCCTTCGTCGCCGCCACGATCGGGTCGGGTGTCGGCGAGGTGAACACTGGCCCCGGCACCGCGGCATCGAGCATCCCGTAGCCGACGAAGCCGGCGTGCAGCGGCTCGTGTCCGCTGCCGCCGCCGCTGACCAGGCCGACCTTGCCCCGCGTGGCCCCGCCCGCGCGGGCGATGAAGAGCGGATCGGACGAGGCCGTCACGAGGTCGGCGTGCGCGGACGCGAAGCCGGCGACCGACTCCTCCACCACGCGCTTCGGATCGTTGACGAGCTTCTTCATGGCAACCTCCGTGGGAGTCGGGCGACACTGCCTGCTCCTGACGAATCTACGCGCGCCGCGGCCGGCCACGCCAGGGGTGCGGAGGGATGCTCAGACCGCCGTCGCGAACGGTGGCAGCACGGCGCCGAGCAGCAGCCCGAGCAGGGCGGCCAGGACGCATGCCGCCAGGTTCGGCACCAGGCTGGAGCGTCGCAGCGGCGGCACCGCGCGGCCGCTGCTCGCCTCGGCCAGCAGAACCGTGCCCCACGTCGTGAGGCCGCCGCACACCCCGGTGATCAGCACGAGCCGCAGCTCGTCGTGCATCCAGGGCGCGGCGGCGCAGTACCCCGCGAGCAGGGAACCCGCCGCATTGACGGCGAGGATGCGCGGGTCGAGGCCCGGGCGGGTCCGCGGCCTGCGGCTGAGCAGCCAGCGCAGCACGGCGGCGAGGCCGCCCGCGCCCGCGACCGCGAGGAACAGGAGCGGGGTCACGGGGCCGTGCCCCGTGCATCCGCTCGTCCCGGTCCGATGCGGCGGCCCAGTCGCAGGCCGATGACGACGGCGAGCAGCGAGAGGCCGATCTGCAGACCGCCCTGCAGCGCCGCCGGCAGCAGCAGGCCCTGCTGCAGCTGCTGCCCGAGCAGCAGCGCGACCGCCGACATCGTGGTGAAGCCGCCGAGCAGACCCGGGCCGAGACCGGCGCGCAGCCACTCCGGCAGGGCGGGTCGCGCGAGCAACGAGGCGCTCAGCGCGCCGAGCACGAGGCAGCCGAGCGCATTGACGACCAGCGTGGACCCCGCGAAGCCGACCGGATCGTGCGGCAGCGCCAGGTCGATGCCGAGGCGCGCCGCCGTGCCGAGCGCGCCCCCGAGGAGCACGGCGAGCAGCGAGCGGGTCACCCGCCCATCCTGCACCCGGCGGCGGCACGGCCCGCGCCTAGACTCGAGCCGAACCCATCCCCCGAAGGACTCCCATGACCCGCCCGCGCCCGCGCCGACTCTGGCTGCTCGCACCGGCCGCCGTCGTGGTCGTGCTGCTCGGCATCGTCGCGATCGTGGCGGTGCCGATCCTGACCCATCGCGATCGGGGTGTCGCCGAGCAGGTGCAGGCCGGGGTCGACTGGCCGAGCAGCGCCACCGCCGAGGGAGAGGACGGGCGTACCCGCACCATCGCCGTCGCCGACGAGTCCGGCGCGCCGGTCGACGCCGCGGCGCTCGCCGAGGGCCAGCGGATCGTCGTCACGGGTGAGGGCTTCGATCCCGAGCGCGGCATCTACGTGGCGATCTGCGCCGTGCCCGCCGACCCCTCCACCAAGCCCGGACCCTGCCTGGGCGGCGTGCCGGAGACGGATGCGACGGGGCCGGCCGAGGAGGGCGCCGTGCAGTGGGCGCCCTCGAACTGGATCAACGACGACTGGGCCTGGCGGCTCTTCGGTGCGCGCGGCTTCGAGCAGGACGGCTCGTTCACCGCGTACCTCGCCGTGCCCGCGGCGGCGGATGCGGAGAGCGGCCTGGACTGCGCCGCCGTCGAGTGCGCGATCGTCACCCGCAACGACCACACCGCCGCGAACGACCGCGTGCAGGACGTCGTGCTGCGCATCCGCTTCGCCGGCTGAGGCCACCGCCGCGCACCCTGTGCAGCGCCCGAGCGCGGGCCCGTACGCTGCGTGCTACCGTCCGGACCGGAGGCCCCGCGAACGGGTCCGCGGACGAGGGAGCAGTACCCGCACCACGACAAGACTGCCATCGGAGGGTGAGCTGTCATGGCCTGGGTGATCCTGGTCCTCTCGGGTGTGCTGGAGGCGGTCTGGGCGACCGCGCTCGATGCCTCGAAGAGCTTCACGCGCCGCGTGCCGACGAGCGTCTTCGTCGTCGGATTCGTGGCGAGCATGATCGGGCTGTCGTTCGCGATGGGCTCGATCCCGACCGGTACCGCCTACGCGGTGTGGACCGGCATCGGCGCCGCGCTCACCGTGGTGTGGGCGTTCGTCAGCGGCAGGGAGCGCCCCACCGCGGCGAAGATCGCACTGCTCGTCGTGCTCATCGGCTGCGTCGCCGGTCTCAAGGCGGTGGAGTGACCGTGCACTGGATCGTGCTCATCGCCTCCGCTGTCCTCGAAGCCGTCTGGGCGACCGCCCTCGGGCAGTCCGAGGGCTTCACGCGACCCGTGCCCACCGCGATCTTCGGCGTGGCCGTCGTGCTCAGCATGATCGGCCTGTCGTACGCCATGCGCTCGCTGCCGATCACCGTGGCCTACACCGTGTGGATCGGCCTCGGGGCCGCGCTGACCGTCATCTGGGCGATGCTGACCGGCGTCGAGCCCGTGTCGCCGATCAAGATCCTGCTGCTCGCCGGGCTCGTCGGCAGCGTCGTCGGCCTGAAGTTCGTCCGGACCGAACCCGGGACTCGAACGCCGGTCGACAGGAAATCCTGACGCGCCCTGGATGGATGCGATGAACGGCGGTCATGCAGGTACCGTTGCGCTCACCATGATGTCATCCGAAAAACGCAGTGATCCCCGGCTGCGCGCCGCCCTCGACGCGTTCATCGAGTTCCGAGTGGCCGACATGGACATCTGGCGCCGTGCGGGCACCGAGCTCGATCTCACCACCAACGGCATGATGGTGCTCGCCTACGTGCTGCGGCAGCATTCGCTCGGCGAGGTCGTGCGCCAGGTCGATATCTGCAACGCCCTGCGCCTCAGCGCGGCGGGGGCCTCCACGATCATCGACGTCCTCGAGGAGCGCGAGCTGGTGCGCCGCGAGCCCTTCGCCGGCGACCGCCGTGCGCTCAGCGTCGTGCCGACGCTGCAGGGCAGCAAGGTCGAGGAGACCGTGCGCATCGCCGACGACCGCTTCTTCGAGCTCGCCGACTCCGTGACGCCCGCCGAGCTCGACGCCTTCGTGCGGATCCTCGACGGCATGCGCGTGCACGGCCTGAGCCAGTTCCGCTCCGAGCGCTGAGGCTCAGCGCCCGTCGGGCAGCAGGAGCAGGAACTCGGTGCCGTCGGCGGTGGCGGATGCGGTGAGCGAGCCCCCGTGCGCCGCCGCCATCCTGCGGCTCAGCGCGAGCCCGATGCCGAGACCCCGGCTCGTGCCGGTCTCGGAGCCCGGACGGCGGTAGAACCGGTCGAAGATGCGCTCGAGCTGCTCCTCGGGGATCGGTTCGCCCGTGTTGTGCACGCAGACGGAGGTGGTCGCGCCGTCGCGGTCGGCGCGCACGGTGATCGTCGCGTCCTCGGGCGAGTACTTGACCGCGTTGCCGATGAGGTTGTTCAGGATCTGCAGGAGCTGTCGCGGATCCGCATCCGCCAGCAGCGCCTCGTCGATCTCGAGCTGGAGCGCGCGCGAGCCCCAGGCCTGCGCCGAGCGCTGCATGTCGATCGCGCGCTCGACCGTCTCCCGCACCGGCACGACGCTCCGCTTCGGGGTCTCGCCGTCGCGGAACGCGGAGAGCAGCGACTCGGTGAGCGCGAGCATGTGCTCGGCGCTGCGGCGGATGATCGCGGCCGTGCGCGCCTGGGGCGCATCTCCGAGATCCTCCTCGAGCAGGTCGCTGTAGCCGACGATCGACGTGAGCGGGCTGCGCAGCTCGTGGCTCAGCGAGGCGAGGGACTCCTCGCGCTCGAGCACCTCCGTCTGCACCTCGGTGATGTCCTGGATGACGACCACCACGCCGAGGGCTCCCGCATCCGTCTCGATCTGCCTGCCGTTGATGAGCACGGCACGCTGGCGGCCGCGCGGGCCGGCCCAGACGATCTCGTTGACGACCTCCTCGCCGGCGAGGAGGCGGGCGAGCGCCTGCCGCTCCGGAGGGATGGGCGTCACCCGGTCCTGCTCGTAGACGCGTCCGGCGGTCATGGTGGAGCGGTCGAAGCCGGAGAGCCCGCCGAGGTGGCTGAGCGCCCGGTTGTCGACCAGCACGCCGCCCCGCATGTCGAAGACGACCAGCCAGGCGTCGATCTGCTGCACGACGGCGCGGAAGATCGAGTCGATGCGGCTCGCCTCGGCCACCGCGGCGAGCTGCGAGCGCTGCGATTCGCGGTAGCGGCGGGTCGCGTAGGCGGTGACGAAGGCGACGATGGTGAGCGCCAGCGGGAAGCCGGAGAGCGTGACCCATCCGATGCCGCTGGTCGGCCAGTCGTCGCGGTAGATGGCCGGGGCGTACGTGACCAGGAAGCCGCCCAGGCCGCCGAAGGTCGCGCCCGGGTACCCGAACCAGTAGGCGAGCCAGAGCGCCGGCAGCGCGGCGACGAGCAGGCCGATCGGGGTGCCGGTGCCCTCGTAGACGGCGATGTTGATGAAGGCCGCTGCTGCGAGGTCGATCGCCCCCAGCGGCGCGAACGTGCGGTCGGGCCAGCGCAGCGCCCAGACCGGGATGCCGAGGAGCAGCGACACGGCGGCCAGCACGATGCCGAGCACGAACTCGGGGCGCGCGACCGTGGCCTGCTCCACGAGCGCGAAGACGATGCTCAGCACCGCGACGCTGATGGTGAAGTGCCCGCGCGCCCGGGCGACCGCCGTCGAAGCGCGCCCGTCGGCGACGCGGCGGAGCCACTGCAGCATCAGGCTCCTTCGCTCGAGTGCGTCACGGCCCCGTCATGACGGAATCCCGTTCCGAGGTCGCGCCCGCGGCGCCCTGGTGCAAGGAGTATCGCTCATGAACGGGCCCGAGTTCCAACGCACTGCGTCGTGGGACCCTGGTGCCGTGATCACCGACGCCGCGCGCGAGTTCCTCGCCGAGTACCACCTGGCCATCCTCTCGACCGTCGGCCGCGACGGCCGCATCCACGCGGTGCCGGTGGGCGTCACCTACCGCGACGGCGTCGCCCGGGTCATCGGCGCCCGCGGATCGCAGAAGTTCCTCAACGCGGCACGGTCCGGACGGGCCACCGTGGCCAGCGTCGACGGCGGTCGGTGGATCAGCTTCGAGGGCGTGGCGCAGGTGCGCGAGGACCCCGAGTCCGTCGCGCTGGCGGTCGAGCTCTACGCCGCCCGCTACCGTCAGCCGCGGCCGAACCCCGAGCGCGTCGTGCTCGAGATCGCGGTGGAGAAGGTGCTCGGCTCGGCCGGCATGCGCGCCTGAGGCGGGCGTGTGCCTCCGTCGCTCCCGCGCCGCTGCCGGGATTCGCCCGGTTCGGGCACCCGCAGCAGCGGGATGGTGAGGTTGCAGAGCGGCCCGATGAGCACCGCGAAGGCGACGGTGCCGAGGCCGACGGTGCCGCCGAGGATCCAGCCGATCGCGAGCACCGTCACCTCGAGGCCGGTGCGGATCATCCAGATGGGCCTGCCCGTGCGGGCGACGAGCCCGGTCATGAGGCCGTCGCGCGGGCCCGGCCCGAACCGCGCGCCGATGTAGAGGCCGCTCGCGATCGCGAGCAGCGCCAACCCGGCGGCGAAGATCGGCACCCGTGCGAGCAGCGGCTCGACGGGCGGCACGAGCAGCAGCCCGAGGTCGATGGCGGGCCCGAGCAGCAGCACGTTCGCGATCGTGCCGACGCCCGGGCGCTGCCGCAGCGGGATCCAGGCCAGCAGCACGAGCGCGCCGATCACGACCGTGAGCGCGCCGATGCTCAGGGGCACGTGGTGCGCGACGCCCTGCGAGAAGACGGTCCACGGCTCCACGCCGATCGCGCCGCGCAGCATGAGGGCGATGGCGACGCCGTAGAGCAGCAGCCCGATCAGCAGCTGGGCGATGCGGCGGACGAGGATGCGGGACATGCGGCAATCCAATGTCCGTATTGGCCTTCCTGCAAGAGTCCAATCCTCGTACTCTGGCTCGATGCCGTCCCTCTCCGCTCGATCCGCTGCCGCGCTGCTCACCGATTGGCGCGGCGGCGGTACCAGGCCGGCCTATCAGGCGCTCGCCGAGCGCATCCGCCTGCTCGTGCTCGACGGGCGCATCCTGCCCGGCACGCGGTTGCCCGCCGAGCGCGAGCTCGCGGCGCAGCTCGGGCTGAGCCGCACCACCGTCGCGAGCGCCTACGCGGCGCTGCGGGAGCATGGCTACCTCGTCAGCGTGCGGGGGTCCGGCAGCGTGGCTCGCCTGCCCCGCGGCGACGCGGCGCCGGTCGAGACGGCGCCGACCGGGCTCATCGATTTCAGCAAGGCTGCGCTGCCGGCCCTGCCCTGGCTGCCCGATGCGGCCCGATGGGCGGCGGAGCAGCTGCCGCGTCACCTCGGCGACCCGGGCTTCGACGGCGTCGGCGACCCCGAGCTGCGCGAGGCGATCGCCGAGCGCTACCGGCGCCGCGGCGTGCCGACCGCGCCCGAGCAGGTCATCGTCACGCTCGGCGCGCAGCACGCCATCTCGCTGGTCGCCCGCACGCTCCTCGGCCGAGGCGACCGCGCGCTCGTCGAGTCGCCCAGCTACCCGCACGCCTACGAGGCGCTGCGGGCTGCCGGGGCGCGGCTCGTGCCGGTCGGCGTCACCCCGACCGAGGGATGGGACGAGCAGGGACTCGAGCAGGCGATCCGCGGAGCGAGCCCGACCCTCGGCTACCTCATGCCCGACTTGCACAACCCGACCGGCGCGAGCATGCCCGAGGCGCAGCGCGAGCGCCTCGTCGCCATGGCCGCGCGGCAGGGCACCCTGCTGGTGGTGGACGAGACGATCGGCGAGCTCGACATCGACCGCACGCATCCGCTCGCACCGCTCGCCGGCGTCGCGCCGCCGCCCGGGCTGGCCAGCCCCGTGATCTCGATCGGCTCCGTCGGCAAGACCGTGTGGGGCGGCGTGCGCATCGGATGGATCCGCGCCGACCGCGGTGTGCTGCAGCGGATCGTGCGCGCCCGCGTCGCGACGGACCTCGGCACCCCGTTGCTCGAGCAGCTGCTCGTCACCCGCCTGCTGCGGGACTGGGACCCGGTGCTCGAGCTGCGCCGCGAGCAGCTGCGTTCGGGACGGGATGCGCTGGAGGGCATGCTCGCCGACCGTCTGCCGGAGTGGACCGCGCCGCACGTGCACGGCGGCCTCACGATGTGGGTGAACCTGGGCGAGGCGGTCAGCTCGCAGCTGACCATCGCCGCTCGCGCATCCGGCCTCGTCATCACAGCGGGCCCGCGGTTCGGGCTCGACGGCGCCTTCGAGCGCTTCCTGAGGCTGCCGTTCGGGTACGGGATCGAGCAGCTCGAGCAGGGGGTCTCGGCGCTCGAGCGCACCTGGCGCGGCCTCGGCCGTCACCCGCTGCCCGAGTCGGGGTATCTCGCCGACGTGGTGTGAGCGGGCCCGGCGATCACGCAGCGAACGGGCGCGATACTGGGCGGGAGGCGCAGCAGGGCGGCGCCCGCCGACCGCTCGAGGGGCATCCGTGCATCTGCTCGCCAAGCTCAGCCTGGCCAACCGCGCGCTGATCGCGCTGATCACCATCACCGTGGCCGTCTTCGGCGGCATCTCGCTGACCAGCCTGAAGCAGGAGCTGGCGCCGTCCATCCAGTTCCCCCAGGTCGCGATCATCACGGCCTACCCCGGCGCGACGCCCGAGGTCGTGAGCCAGGACGTCAGCGTGCCCATCGAGCAGGCCGTCGCCGGCATCGCCGACCTCGAGGGCACCGGCTCGACCTCCAGCACCGGCAGCTCGATCGTGACCGCCGACTTCGCCTACTCGGTCAACCTCGCCCAGGCCGAGCAGCGCGTGCAGCAGGCCGTGAACCGCATCGCCACGCAGCTGCCCGACGACGTGGAACCGCAGGTGCTCACCGGCAGCCTCGACGACCTGCCCATCGTGCAGCTCGCCGTGTCGGGAGGCTCGGGCGACCTGCTGGAGCGCCTGCAGGTCACGGCGGTGCCGACCCTCGAGGACCTCGACGGCGTGCGCCAGGTGTCCATCGCCGGTGCGCCGGAGCAGCGCGTCGCGGTGGCGCCCGACGCCGCGGCGCTCGCCGGGGCGGGACTCACCGAGCAGGCCGTCACCGACGCCCTCGACGCGAACGGCGTGCTGCTGCCCGGCGGCACGATCACCGAGGAGGGGCGCAGCCTGGCCGTGCAGACGGGCGCGCGCCTCGCATCCGTCGACGACATCGCGGCACTGCCGCTGACCGGCAGCGACCTCACCATCGGCGACGTCGCATCCGTCTCGCTGCAGGACGCCCCGGCGACGGCGCTCAGCCGCGTGGACGGCGAGGACGCGCTCACGATCGCGGTGACGAAGACACCGGATGCGAACACCGTCGAGGTCTCGAACCTGGTCGCGGACGCGCTGCCCGGCATCACCGACGCGCTCGACGGCGCGACGATCACCACCGTGTTCGACCAGGCGCCCTACATCGAGCAGTCCATCGAGACGCTCGCCGTGGAGGGGCTCCTCGGTCTCGTCTTCGCGATCATCGTGATCCTGGTGTTCCTGCTCTCGGTGCGCTCCACGATCGTCACGGCCATCTCGATCCCCACCAGCGTGCTGATCACCTTCATCGGCATGCAGGGGCTCGGCTACAGCCTCAACATCCTCACCCTCGGCGCGTTGACGATCGCGATCGGCCGCGTGGTCGACGACTCGATCGTCGTGATCGAGAACATCAAGCGGCACCTCGTCGCGGGTGCCGACCGCGCCGCCTCGATCCTCACCGCGGTGAGGGAGGTGGCCGGCGCCATCACCGCGTCGACCGTCACCACCGTGGTCGTGTTCCTGCCGCTCGCCTTCGTCAGCGACATCACCGGCGAGCTGTTCCGCCCCTTCGCGCTGACGACGTCGCTCGCGCTCCTCGCCTCGCTGATCGTGGCGCTCACGATCGTGCCCGTGCTCGCGTACTGGTTCCTGCGCGCGCCGAAGGGGCATGCGCACGCGGCCAGTGCCGAGGAGGCCCCCGGACGCCTGCAGCGCGGCTACCTGCCGATCCTGCGCGGCACCCTGCGCCGTCCGGTCGTCACGCTGCTCGCGGCCGTCGTCGTGCTCGGCGGCACCGTCGCGGCGGTGCCATTCATGAACACGAACTTCCTCGGCGACAGCGGGCAGAACACGCTCACCCTGCGCCAGCAGCTCGCCCCGGCGACCTCGCTCGACGCCGCCTCCGACGCGGCGGCCGAGGTGGAGCAGGCGCTCGCCGGCGTCGACGGGGTCTCGACAGTGCAGGTGACCATCGGCGGCGGCAGCTCGATCGCCGCGGCCTTCGGCGCGGGCGGCGGCGGCGACACGGTGCAGTACTCGGTGACGACGGATGAGGATGCGGACCAGACCGCCCTTCAGGCGGACGTGCGCGAGGCCGTCGACGGCCTGCCCGGCGACATCACGATCGGCTCGTCGAGCGGATTCGGCGGCTCCAGCGACCTCGAGGTGGAGATCAGCGCGCCCACGGACGCGGAGCTGCGCGAGGCCTCGGACCAGGTGCTCGACGCGGTGAGCGGACTCGACGCCGTGCTGCAGGCCAGCAGCAACCTCGGCGCCGCGCAGCCGTACCTGGCCGTCGAGGTCGACCGGACGGCCGCCGCCGAGCTGGGCCTCAGCGAGGTGGCCGTCGGCGGGCTGATCGGCCAGTCGCTGCTGCCGCGCGAGGTCGGCACGGTCGAGATCGACGAGCAGCGCATCGACATCACCCTCGTGGACGACGCCCCGCCGGCCACGCTCGACGAGCTGCGCGGGCTCGAGCTGCTGCCCGGGGTGCCGCTCACCGATGTCGCGACCGTCGAGGAGACCACCGGCCCGACCGCGGTCACGACCGCCGGCGGAGTGCGCACGGCGACCGTCTCGGCGACGCCCGACGGCGCCGACCTGGGTGCCGCGACCAGCGAGGTGCAGGAGGCGCTGGACGGGCTCGACCTGCCGGCTGGCGCATCCGCTTCGCTCGGCGGTGTCGCGGCCGACCAGGCCGACGCGTTCTCGCAGCTGGGGCTGGCGGTGCTCGTCGCCATCCTCATCGTCTACATCGTCATGGTCGCGACCTTCCGCAGCCTGCTCCAGCCCCTGCTGCTGCTCGTCTCCGTGCCGTTCGCGGCCACCGGCGCCGTGCTGCTGCAGGTGGTCACGGGCATCCCGCTCGGCGTGGCCTCGCTCGTCGGCGTGCTCATGCTCGTCGGCATCGTGGTGACGAACGCGATCGTGCTCATCGACCTCGTCAACCAGTACCGCTCGCGCGGGCTGCCGGTGGCTGAGGCGCTCATCGAGGGGTCGATCCGCCGACTGCGGCCGATCCTCATGACCGCGCTCGCCACGATCTTCGCGCTCACCCCGATGGCCCTCGGCATCACCGGGCACGGCGGGTTCATCTCGCAGCCGCTCGCGGTCGTGGTGATCGGCGGTCTCGTGTCGTCGACGGCACTGACCCTCGTGGTGCTGCCGGTGCTGTACTCGCTCGTGGTGGGCTCGCGCGAACGCCGTGCGGCTCGGCGCGCGGAGCGGGACGGGGTCGCGGCGGGCTGAGCGGCACGGCGCGTTCGGCGCATGCCGACGCGGCACTCGTGACGCAGGCTCACGCGGCTTCGGGGCGTGTTCGCGACACCGGGGCGTGCGGCCGCATGCCCCGCTGTCGCCGCGGCACCCCAGCGCGGAGAGCGAGCGGCAGCCGGCAGGGCGGGCGGCGGTCGGCAGGGCGAGCGGATGCGGGCGGGCCCCTCGCGCATCCGTCCCGCGTCGCGTATCGTGGGCGGGTCGGCTCTCGACGCCGCGGAATGCGCCGCGGATCCTGTGTGTTCGAGTGGCCTTCGGTCAGCATGTCGCTGGCGAGTCACTCCCCTGGTGACCGGGTGCCGCGTCGTTGCAGCGCGCACCCGCCTGGACAACGCGCATTCACACCCCGATAGAGAGCCATGCCCTACGACAAGAGGGGCGCTTCGAGCGCCCGCAAGCCCAATCCGCGCACCGGCACCCCCGCCGGCAGCCGCAGCCCGAAGCACCGCGGCCACCGCCCGGACGAGAACCCGGGCAAGAACCGCTGGTCGAATGACGACCGCGACTACCGCGCCGCGCGCGACGCACGTGCCGCCCGCGGTGCCACCGGCCGGGGTCCCGTGCGCGACCACGCCCGCCCCGACTGGGCGCCCAAACCCGCCGAGTCGCGCTACGACCGCTCGCAGCGCCGCGAGGGCCGCTTCGCGGAGGAGCGCGGCTTCGAGCGCCCTGCGCGCGACGAGCGCCCGAACCGCGGCGGCCGTGACGAGCGGGCCCCGCGTGGCGGCCGCGACGAGCGCGCTCCGCGCAGCTTCGATCGCGGCGACCGCCCGAACCGCGGCGACGACCGCCGTGGCGGCTTCGGCGGCCATGGCGAGCGCCCCGCCCGCAGCGGGTTCGGCGGTGACCGCGACCGCGCCCCCGCGGCTTCGACCGCCCCGCCCGCGGCGGCTTCGGAGATCGCGACGACCGCGGACGCCGCCGCTTCGAGCGCGACGACCGCCCCGCCCGCGAGGACCGCGCCCGCCGCTTCGACGGCGACGACCGCGGACCCCGTGACGCCCGCGGCGGCAGCCGCCCCGACTGGGCCCCGCGCGACGGCGGCGCCCGCCGCACGCACGGCGACCGCCCCCGCGCCGAGCGCACCTACGGCAGCGAGGGCGGCTTCGGCGCCCACAAGCCGGCGTTCCAGGAGGACGTGGTGCTCGAGCGCCTCGAGGCGCAGGCCGTGGAGGCCTCCGACGTCGAGGGCGTGACCTTCGCCGACCTCGGTCTCGGCGGCAACATCGTGCGCGAGCTCGGCGAGATGGGTGCATCCGCTCCGTTCCCGATCCAGGCCGCCACGATCCCGCAGGTGCTCGCCGGCCGCGACGTGCTCGGCCGCGGCCGCACCGGCTCCGGCAAGACCATCGCCTTCGGCGCCCCGCTCGTCGAGCGCCTCATGGAGAACGGCGGCGGACGCGACCGCGAGTACGGCCGCAGCCCGCGCGCCCTCATCCTGGCCCCGACCCGCGAGTTGGCGCTGCAGATCGACCGCACCGTGCAGCCCATCGCGCGCGCCGTCGGCCTCTTCACGACGCAGATCTACGGCGGTGTGCCCTTCGGTCGCCAGCTCGGCGCCCTCGAGCGCGGCGTCGACATCGTGATCGGCACCCCCGGTCGCGTGCAGGACCTCGCCCGCCGCGGCCAGCTCGACCTCTCGCGGGTCAAGGTCGCCGTGCTCGACGAGGCCGACCTCATGTGCGACCTCGGCTTCCTCGAGCCCGTGCAGGAGATCCTGCGCGAGACCCAGCGCGGCAGCCAGAAGCTGCTCTTCTCGGCGACCCTCGACAAGGGCGTGGCCGAGCTCGTCGACGAGTTCCTCGAGGACCCGGCCGTGCACGAGGTCGCCGGCGAGGACCAGGCCAGCGCCACCATCGACCACCGCGTGCTCGTCGTCGCCCGGGGCACGAAGCCGCAGATCATCCGAGACCTCGTCTCGGGCGGAGCCAAGTCGCTCGTCTTCACCCGCACCCGCGCCTACGCGGAGCAGCTGGCCGACGAGCTGGAGGACATGGGCATCCGCTCGGTCAGCCTGCACGGCGACCTCAACCAGGCGCGCCGCACGCGCAACCTGGGGCTGCTCACGAGCGGTCGCGTCAACGTGCTCGTCGCCACCGACGTCGCCGCCCGCGGCATCCACGTCGACGACATCACGCTGGTGATCCAGGCGGATGCGCCGGACGAGTACAAGACGTACCTGCACCGCTCCGGCCGCACCGGCCGCGCGGGCCGCGAGGGCACCGTCGTCACCCTCGTGCCGCACAACCGCCAGCGCCGCACCAAGGAGCTGCTCGAGCGCGCGGAGATCGAGGCCGAGTTCGTGCCCGTCACCCCCGGCGATGAGCTGATCGAGTCGCTCGCCGCGCAGGTCGCGCCCGCCGCGGAGTGAGACGCGGGAAGGGCCCGCACCCCGACGGGTGCGGGCCCTTCCGTGCATCCGCTCGCACGATCGTCACCGCTCGCGCCGAGCGCAGCTCACCGTGATGATCGCGGCCGGCGCGTCAGCCGCGGTAGCGCGACGACAGCGCCTCGAAGACCTCGTCGTAGCGGCCCTCGCGCTCGGCGAAGCGCTGCCACTTGACGCGCTCGACGAGCACCTCGGCGACGTCGGGCTGTGCGCCGAGGATGGTCATGACCTCGTCGAGGAAGTCCTCCAGCGGCAGCGCCGTCGGGTTGTCCTTCAGGCCCATCAGGTCGGTCCGGGTCGCCGGCGGGGCCAGCTCGACCACCCGCACGCCGGTGGTCTCGAGCTGCACGCGCAGGGTCTCGCTGAGCGAGTGGATGCCCGCCTTGGTGGCGTTGTAGGTGGGCGTCGCGGCCAGCGGCACGGAGGCGAGGCCCGAGCTGACGGTCATGATCGTCGCCGATCCCTGCGCGCGCAGCTGCGGCAGGAACGCGTGGACGAGGCGGATCGGGCCGAGCAGGTTCGTCACGACGGTGCGCTCGGCGATCTCGAGCGAGGCCGGGTCCTTGAACTCCTCGGCCTCCATGATGCCGGCCATGAGCACGACGGCGTCGAGGCCGGGGTGGCGCGAGACGACCTCGTCGCGGGCCCGCTCGATCGAGGCGGGGTCGGCGGTGTCGATCTCGACGGTGCCGATGCCGGGGTGCTCGGCGGCGATGGCCGCGAGGCGCTCCGTGCGGCGTCCGCCGACGACGACGGTGCTGCCGGCCGCCTGCAGGCGCAGGGCCAGGCCGAGGCCGATGCCGCTGGTGGCGCCGGGGATGAAGACGGTGCTGGCGGTGATGTCCATGAGAGTGCTCCTTCGTTCGCGGCTGCCTCCACGATCCGCCGATCCGGCGAGGGGATGAAGGCCCTCCGCATCCTCGGACCGCCGATCCGGGGCTGGGGCCGACGGCAGGATGGACGGATGCGCATCCGCTCGTTCGATTCCTCCGACACCGATCAGGTGGTCGCCCTGTGGCACGCCGCCGGCCTGACCCGCCCCTGGAACGATCCGCACGAGGACATCGCGCGCAAGCTGCGGGTGCAGCCCGAGCTGTTCCTCGTGGGGGAGGAGGAGGGTCGTGTGGTCGGCACCGCCATGGCCGGTTACGACGGCCATCGCGGGTGGCTGTACTACTTCGCGGTCGATCCGGCGCTGCAGGGCGGCGGGCGCGGCTCGGCGCTGCTCGCCGAGGTCGAGCGGCTGCTCGTCGCGATGGGCTGCCCCAAGCTCAACGTGCAGGTGCGTGACGGCGACCAGCCGCTGCTCGACCGCTACGAGCGCTGGGGCTACGCCGCGGACGGTGCCGCCGGCCTCGGCAAGCGCCTCATCGCCGACGGCTGAGGCGGCTCACCCCATGTACGCCGCGCCGTGGCGCCAGTAGCCCACGAAGGTGACGTCGGCCTTGTCCCAGCCGCGATCGTTCACGAGGTGCCGCCGCGCACCGGTCGGCAGCGATTGCTCGCCCACGACGAAGGCGTAGCTGCGCCCCTCCGGCAGGGTCGCTGCGCGCAGCGCGGTCAGGGCGAGCTCGCCCGGCTTGGCGTGCGCATCCGCTCGCGGCAGCCAGTGCACGCGCATGTGCGCGCCCAGCTCGACCGGCTGGTCGTCCTCATCGCCGGGGATCTCGATGAAGGCCTCCACGCGCGCGTCGCGCGGCAGCGAGGCCAGCACGCCGAGCACGGCGGGCAGGCCCGACTCGTCGGCGACCAGCACGAGGTGCTCGGCGCCGTGGGCGGGGTCGAAGCCCAGCCCCTGGTCGAGGATGCCCGCCTCGCTGCCGATCGGCGCCTCCGCCGCCCAGGTCGCCGCGGGGCCGGCGTGTTCGTCGTGCAGCACGAAGTCGATGTCGAGCTCGGGGCCGCCCTCGGCCCCCGCGCGGCGGAAGGCGCGCACGGTGTAGTTGCGCACGATGGGCCGCGCCGCCTTCGGCGTGGTCAGGTACTGGGCGTACCAGAGGTTGCTCGTGCGGCTGGGCAGTCGCAGCTGGTCCTGCCCCTGCCGCGGCAGGAACATGCGGAACCACTGGTCGTAGCCGAGCGGCGTGAAGTGCTCCAGCCCCTCGCCGCCGAGGGTTACCCGCACCAGGTTCGGGCTCACGCCGGTGCGTCGCAGCAGCCGCGCGGTCAGCACACGGGGGTCGGTCGGCTTGGTGGGGCGGTGGTGCTTGGCCAAGGTGGCTCCTCGGGTCGGGGTGCTCCCAACTTAGGGCAACCTAAACGCTTCGGGGCCCTTCCGGCAGGCGGTAGCGACGCCAACGGCTCTGAGGCGGCGCAGTCGCGTGGAGTGCTTCCTGCTGCACGAGCACGCGAAGGCGTTGGCGGAGTGATGGAGGTTGGCGATCGAGATCGGCGGCGATGTCATGGATGCTCGCCTCCCCTCGCGAGCCGACGGACGCGAGGATCTCTTCATCGAGGGCGGTGCGTGGCGCGGGGTCATGGCGTGTGCGCTCGATCGACTCCTCGACCTCGATATCGGGGAAGAAGGACTGCTCGCGCGTGCGCGCGCGCATGAGCAGCGGACCCTCGCGGTATGGCCCATCCAATGCTGCGGGAAAGGCGAGCCAGCTCTCCTTGACGAGCGTTCGCAGGATCTCTCGAGCATCTTCGGTGTCGATGGCGAGCTGCGCTCGGAGGAGGCGTCCATCGACGGCCAGCCCGCGATGGAAGAGGGCCAGGGTCAGCCGGTGATCGAGCGGCAAGTCGCCGGCGCCGATCTGCTCGAGCCATGCGTTGATCTCGGGGCTGAGAAGCCCGTGTCGATCGAGCACCACGGTGAAGCTCGTCACGGTCGCGTCGAACCGAGGAGCAGGCAGGCCTGCGCGGCCCAGCGCTCCGATCATCCGCGGGATCCCCGATCCCGCGTTCTCCGAGACGCTCTCGTCGCGGTCGGGGAGCGGCGTTTCGGTCAGCATGGTGGCGAGGAGAGCGTTCCTCGATCGCGAGCTCCCGTCGTAGAGATCGGTCACTCGCCGGCCTCCCCAGATGCCGCCGGGACTGCGCACCTCGACGCGGTCGGGGAACATCTCGATGCGAACCTGGTCGCCGAGCGCCCAGCTGCTGTAGTCCCGATGCGTCAACGCGTTCGTGATGGACTCTCGAAGCGCATCCACCGGGATCTCCGCCTCATCGGCGGCGCCGGCCCCACGTGACACCCGCCGAGTGCGCAAATTCCCGAGCACGGCGCGGACCGCCTCATCCACCATCACGGGGATGGAGCCTTCGATCGTGCGGCGATCCAGCATGCGGACATCGCCGACGATCGAGTCCTTCGAGGCGCCCGGGTACACCGCCAAGGTGACCATGGCTTGGGGGAAGAACTCCTGCGGGTAGACCCCGAATGCGAGGAGCCCTGCCAGAGTCGGCGTCTGCCCATCCGCCGCGAGCACGTTGTGCCGTTGGAGGATCTCCTCCTGGGTGCTGAGTCCGACGACCGAGCGCGGACGTCGCTCGCGGATTCTTGTGACGAATCGCTCGACGAGACCTGCATCGAGCGCGCTGCGATCTGCTCCCGTGACTGGTTCCCCGTCGTCGGTCGGCTGCTGCCCATCGGTCGAGAGGAGGAAGACGCCGTATGTGCTCATGCGTCGGTCCCCGTCCCCGACGCGTTCGTAGGTGCCGCGTTCCTTGCCCTGAGCGGTCACGAAGGCAGGCTTCATCGATGACGGGAGTTCACTGACGTCGATGACCACAACCGGATCTCCATCGACCTCTGCGATGTCGATCGATCCGAGCGGCCGAGGTGCGATCTTCCCCTGCCCCTCTGTGGCGGCGCGAGGACGGAAGGCATCGGCAACGGCGTCCCGGATGGCGACCGGATCGAAACCGTCGGCAGGGAGGAACCCGTTGTTCTCATCGAGGCCGAGAATGATGACTCCGCCGGCTTGATTGCTGAAGGCGCTGACGGTCGGCCAGATGCTGCTCGGCAGGCCGCCGACCGCTGCCTTCACTTCGATCTCGAGCAGGTCGGTTCCTGCGCTCCGCAGTCGCTCGACGATGGCCGGCAGCGGGCCGCGTGAGGTGTCGACCATCGATCCACCTGTTCTTCGGGTCAGGGAAGTTCACTGATTATCACTGATGTATCACTCATATGTCACTGAAATGTCACTGATGTTCAGTGCAGGGACCCGCGCGTGCACCCTTCTCGAGAACGCCTCCACAGGACCGGGCGAGCGGACGCGGCCTCTGGCCGCCTTGCATCCGCTCGCCCGGTCGGGGGTCGCCGGTAGCCTGGACCCCATGCCCGATCCCCGCGAGAACCCCGCCCAGGAGCCCGCGAGCGGATGGGGCGGCTACGACGACGAGCCACCCTTCGACCCGTACTACGACCAGCTGCCGCCGCCGGACGACGACTTTCCCGGTGCGCCCTTCGAGGAGGCGCCGCCCGCCCAGCGCCCGCGCGGCGCCGCCTGGTCGACCGAGCGCAGCGCGCCGACCGGCCGCCCGCCCCGCGCGGCCGTCGCCGCCGGCGAGAGCGCCGTCGCGGTGCTGCAGCGGGTGTGGGGCTACGAGGCGTTCCGCGGCGAGCAGCAGGCCATCATCGAGCAGGTCGCCGCCGGTGGCGACGCGCTCGTGCTCATGCCCACCGGCGGCGGCAAGTCGCTCTGCTACCAGGTGCCGGCGCTGCTGCGCGAGGGCACCGGCGTGGTCGTCTCGCCGCTCATCGCCCTCATGCAGGATCAGGTCGACGCGCTCGAGGCGCTCGGCGTGCGGGCGGCGTTCCTCAACTCGACGCAGGCGCCCGACGAGCGACGCCGGGTCGAGCAGGCGCTGCTCGATGGCGAGATCGACCTGCTCTACCTGGCCCCGGAGCGGATGGGCGTGCCCGCCACCCAGCAGCTGCTCGACCGCGCAGCGATCGCGCTCTTCGCGATCGACGAGGCGCACTGCGTGAGCCAGTGGGGCCACGACTTCCGCCCCGACTACCTGCAGCTCGGCGCGATCGCGCAGCGCTGGCCGGGCATCCCGCGCATCGCGCTCACCGCCACCGCCACGGCGGCGACCCGCGACGAGATCGTCGAGCGGCTGCATCTCGAGGACGCGCGGCGCTTCGTCTCGAGCTTCGACCGGCCGAACATCCAGTACCGCATCGAGGGCAAGGCCGAGCCGCGGGCACAGCTGCTGCGGCTCATCCGTCAGGAGCACCCGGGCGAGGCCGGCATCGTCTACTGCCTCTCCCGCAAGTCGGTCGAGCAGACCGCCGAGTACCTCGTGAAGCAGGGCGTCGCCGCCCTGCCGTACCACGCGGGCCTCGACGCGGGCGTGCGCGCCCGCAACCAGGCGCGCTTCCTGCGCGAGGACGGCCTGGTGATGGTCGCCACCATCGCCTTCGGCATGGGCATCGACAAGCCGGATGTGCGCTTCGTCGCGCACCTCGACCTGCCCAAGAGCGTCGAGGGCTACTACCAGGAGACCGGCCGCGCGGGCCGCGACGGCCTGCCGTCGACGGCCTGGCTCGCCTACGGCCTGCAGGACGTCGTGCAGCAGCGCCGCATGATCGACCAGTCGGAGGGCACGCCGCAGTACAAGCGCAGCCTCAGCGCGCACCTGGATGCGATGCTCGCGCTCTGCGAGACCGTGCAGTGCCGCCGCGGCCAGCTGCTGCGCTACTTCGGCGAGGACGCCCCAGCGCGCTGCGGCAACTGCGACACCTGCCTCAACCCGCCCGAGCGCCTCGACGGCACGGTGCCCGCGCAGAAGCTGCTCTCCACCGTCTACCGCCTGCAGAGCGAGCGCGGCCAGCGCTTCGGCGCCGGCCAGCTCGTCGACATCCTGCTCGGCAAGGAGACGGAGCGCATCCGCTCGAACCGGCACGACCAGCTCAGCACCTACGGCATCGGCACCGAGCTGGCCGAGGCGGAGTGGCGCGGCGTCGTGCGCCAGCTGCTCGCGCAGGGCTTGCTCGCGGTCTCGAGCGACGGGTACGGCACGCTGGGCCTCACCGAGGCCAGCCGCGGGGTGCTCGTGGGCGAGCGCGAGGTGCACCTGCGCCGCGAGGCCGCTCGGCCCGCCAAAGCCGCCAAGCGCAAGGCTGCCGTCGACCTGCCGGAGGAGGACCTGCCGCTGTTCGAGCGCCTGCGCGAGTGGCGCTCCGGCGTCGCCCGCGAGCAGGGCGTGCCGGCGTACATCATCTTCGGCGACGCCACGCTCCGCGGCATCGCGAGCGCCCGCCCGGGCAGCCTCGACGAGCTCGGCACGGTCAGCGGCGTCGGCGCCAAGAAGCTCGACACCTACGGTGCGGCGGTGCTGGAGGTCGTCGCGGGTTGAGTCCCGCGACCGAGCGAGCGGATGCGCGTCGCCGCCCCCGTAGGCTCGTCCGGTGAGCATCCAGCACCATCGCGCCGCCGTCGCCGACATCGCCCCGGAGACCCTGTACCGCATCCTGCACCTGCGGGTCGCGGTGTTCGTCGTCGAGCAGGAGGCCGCCTACGACGACCTCGACGGCCGCGACATCGAGCCCGGCGCGGAGCTGCTCTGGGCGGAGGAGGCGGGCGCGGTGCTGTCGACCGCCCGCATCCTGCGCGAGCCCGGCGCGCTGCGCATCGGCCGGGTCGCCACCGCCGCGGAGGCGCGCAGTCGCGGCGTCGCGAGCGCGATCATGCGCGCCGCGGTCGAGCGCTGCCTCGAGCTCGACGCAGCGCTGCCGATCCTGCTCGGCGCCCAGGAGCACCTCGTCGACTGGTACGCGCGCTTCGGCTTCGCCGTCGATGGTGAGCGTTACCTGGAAGACGGCATCCCGCACCGTCCCATGCGGCGCCTCCCGGCCTGAACGGGCCCTAGCCTGGCGCGATGTCGACCGCCACGCTGCTCCTCATCCGCCACGGCGAGAGCATCGCGAACCTCGCGGCCGCCGCCGCCGAGCGATCCGGTGCCCTGCGCCTCGACGTCGAGCAGCGCGACGCCGACGTGCCGCTCTCCGAGCTCGGCGTCCGGCAGGCCCGCACCCTCGCCGAGCCGCTCGCCGCGGCGGGCGTCGACCGCGTGCTGGTGTCGCCCTACCGCCGCGCGCAGGAGACGGCGCGCATCGGGCTGCAGGGCGCCAGGCTGCACCGCGAGCCCCGCATCGACGACCGCCTGCGCGACCGCGAACTGGGCGTGCTCGACCTGCTCACCTGGGCGGGCGTCGAGCAGCTGCACCCCGAGGAGGCCGCGCGCCGCGTGCGGCTCGGCAAGTACTACCACCGGCCCCCGGGCGGTGAGAGCTGGGCCGACGTCGCGCTGCGGCTGCGCCCGGTGCTCGAACGGCTGCAGAGCGGATGCACGGCGCTGGTCGCGCACGACGCCGTCGTCACGATCGCCACCGGCCTGCTGCTCGGCCTCGACGAACCGGATCTGATGCGCTTCGCGAGCGAGCACCCCGTGCCGAACGCCTCGATCACCGAGCTGCGCCTCGCGGACGGCGGATGGGCGCTCGAGCGCTTCGGTGACGACGCGCACGTCGGCCCCGGTCTGGGCACCGTGCACGACGGCACCGACGAGGAGGGTGCACCCGAGCCGGACCGTCCCTGAACCGGGCCTGCCGGCGTCGTCGGCGCCCGTCGACCGCTCCTACCGTGGCCGTATGAGCACCGAGATCGTCACCCCGTCCCTGCTGCGCGAGTGGGGGCTGCCCGAGCCCGGCGCCTCGAAGTACGACCGCGGCTGCGTGGTGGTCGTCGGCGGCTCGGCCTCCGCGCCCGGCGCGGCCATGCTCGCCGCTCTCGCGGCGCTGCGCGTGGGCGCAGGCCGGCTCACCCTCGCCGTCGACGAGCGGGTCGCCCCGCACGTCGCCGTGGCGGTGCTCGAGACCGGTGTGGTCGCGCTCGGGCCCGCCGGGCTCGGTCCGGCCGCCGACGAGCTGGCGGGCGCCGATGCCATCGTGCTCGGTCCGGGCCTCGATGACCCGCAGTGCACCGAGTCCCTGCTGGCGGAGCTGCCGAGCATGGCCGCCGAGGACGCCGTGGTGCTCCTCGACGCCTTCGCGCTCGGGGTGCTCGCCGAGCGCCCCGAGCTGGCCGAACCCTTCGCGGGCCGGCTGGTGCTCACCCCGAACCACGCCGAGGTCGCGCGGCTGCTCGGCCGGGAGCCCGAGCAGCTGGAGGAGGACGTCGCGGAGCTCGCCTCGCGCCTCGGTGCCGTGGTCTCCTGCTACGAGGTCGTCGCCTCGCCGGACGGACGCCGCTGGCGCTCCGACTCCGGCGGCCCGGGCCTCGCGACCTCGGGCAGCGGCGACGTGCTCGCCGGGGCCATCGCGGGGCTGGCGGCGCGCGGGGCGCCCCTCGAGCAGGCCGTGGTCTGGGGCACGCACGTGCACGGCGTGGCCGGCACCCGACTCGCCGCGACCGTGTCGCCGCTCGGCTACCTGGCCAGCGAGCTGCTGCCCGAGCTGCCGAAGGCGATCGTCGAGGTCGGCTAGCGGCGGCCCACAGCCGCGCCCGCATCCGCTCGCCGGCGCCTTGTAGGTCTCCGACGGCGTTCGCACCGTCACGCTGTGGCTGTCCTACTGTCTCCTCGCACCCACCCGTCGTGAGTTCACCGAGGAGCGCACATGTCCGACCACGCAACCCGCATCGACGTCGCCGGTCTCGGCCGCCAATTGCTGGGGCGCTGGGCCGATGAGCGCCTGGCCACCCGCGAGCTCGTCACCCGCCCCGAGTTCCAGCGCGTCGAGGGCCAGTCGCTCGCGGAGCACCGGGCGCGCACGCTGGAGCAGCTGCACGGGCTCGTGCGCGAGGGCGCCGTGCAGCGCGCGTTCCCGCCGGCGTTCGGCGGCGAGTCGAACCACGGCGGCAACATCGCCAGCTTCGAGGAGCTCGTGCTCGCCGATCCGAGCCTGCAGATCAAGTCGGGTGTGCAGTGGGGGCTCTTCGGCGCCGCCGTGCTGCACCTCGGCACAGAGTCGCACCACGAGCGCTTCCTGCCCGAGATCGTCGACCTGCGCATGCCCGGCGCCTTCGCCATGACCGAGACGGGGCACGGATCGGATGTGGCCAGCATCGGCACGACCGCCACGTACGACCCCGAGACCGGCGCGTTCGACCTGCACACGCCGTTCCGCGGCGCCTGGAAGGACTACCTCGGCAACGCGGCCCTGCACGGGCGCGCGGCCGTCGTGTTCGCGCAGCTCGTCACGGGCGGCACCGCGCACGGCGTGCACGCCTTCTACGTGCCGATCCGCGACGAGTCCGGCGCCTTCGTCGACGGCGTCGGCGGTGAGGACGACGGGCTCAAGGGCGGGCTCAACGGCATCGACAACGGGCGCCTGCACTTCACCCACGTGCGCGTGCCGCGCGAGAACCTGCTCGACCGCTACGGGGCGGTGGCCGAGGACGGCTCCTACTCGTCGCCCATCGCGAGCCCCGGCCGCCGCTTCTTCACCATGCTCGGCACCCTCGTGCAGGGTCGCGTCTCGCTCGACGGCGCATCCGTCGCGGCCTCGAAGGCGGCGCTCGCCATCGCGATCGGCTACGGCAACCAGCGCCGGCAGTTCACCGCCGCCGACGAGCACGACGAGGTCGTGCTGCTCGACTACCAGCAGCACCAGCGCCGCCTGCTGCCGCTCCTGGCCACGACCTACGCGGCGTCCTTCGCGCACGACGGGCTGCTCGAGAAGTTCGACGCGGTGTTCTCCGGCGCCGAGGACGGCGACGACGACCGGCAGGACCTCGAGACGCTGGCCGCCGGCCTCAAGTCGCTCTCCACCTGGCACGCGCTCGAGACGCTGCAGGAGTGCCGCGAGGCGTGCGGCGGTGCCGGCTTCCTCGCCGAGAACCGCATGGTGGGCCTGCGGGCCGACCTCGACGTCTACGCCACCTTCGAGGGCGACAACACCGTGCTGCTGCAGCTCGTCGGCAAGCGCCTGCTCACCGACTACAGCCGACGCTTCGCAAAGGCCGACTTCGGGGCGATGGCCTCCTTCGTCGTCGACCAGGCGAGCGAGCGGCTGCTCTCGCGCAGCGGGCTGCGCCGCGCCGGCCAGCGGATCGCCGATCTCGGCTCGACCGCCCGCTCGGTCGTGCAGGTAAGGGACCTCGAGAGCCAGCACGAGCTGCTCGCCGACCGCGCCGAGACGATGGTCGCCGAGGTCGCTGCGAAGCTGCGACCGGCGTCGAAGGCGGGTCGCGCGGAGGCGGCGGCGATCTTCAACCGCAACCAGCGCGAGCTCATCGAGGCGGCGCGGGCGCACGCCGAGCTCGAGCAGTGGGAGGCCTTCACCCGCGGGCTCGAGGCGGTGGAGGACGACGGCACGCGCCGCGTGCTCACCTGGCTGCGCGACCTGTTCGGCTTCCGGCTGATGGAGCGCCACCTGGCCTGGTACCTCATTCACGGGCGCCTCTCCGAGCAGCGGGCCGAGGCGGTGACCGCCTACATCGACCGGCTGGTGGAGCGCATCCGTCCGCACGCTCAGGACCTCGTGGACGCCTTCGGGTACACCAACGAGCACATCCGCGCGGCCGTGCTGAGCGGCGCGGAGCGGGAGCGGCAGGAGGAGGCGCGCGCCCACCTGCGCGCACAACGCGAGCGCGGTGCGGCGCCCGTGCCCGAGAAGGCCTCGACGGGTCGCCGCCGGAGTGCGTCGCTCGACGACGCGGCACCGGTCGCCGCGGACCAGCCGCTCTCGGTCTGAGAGGACCCCTTCTTCCGGCACCCCTACCGGGAGAGGGGGTCGATCGCGGCGACGGCGGTGCCGAGGACGCCGGTGCGTGCGGCGACCAGGAGCGCGCTCAGTCCTCCTCGGCCCAGGCCGCGGCGAAGCGGTGGTCGGCGGCAGCGCCTCCGCGACCGCTCAGGCCGGACCCGCCTCGCAGGTGAGGTCGCCGTGGTAGTCGAAGACCTCGCCGAGGGCGCGCTGGTAGACGGAGGGCACGGGGCCAGCCTGGGGTGCCGGGCTCGTGCGCGCCTGCGAGCGGACGGCGCAGGGCCGGCCCCGACCGTCAGCCCCGGATCGCCTCGACCGCGTCGAGGATCGTCGCGACCTCGGTGCGGGCGGTGTAGTCGACCTGGATGTCGACGAAGCGGATCACGCCGGCCTCGTCGATGACGAACACGGACGGGAAGGGTACCGCCGCCGTCGCATCGGTGTTGCTGTCGGCGACGTCGAAGCCGAGCTGCGCGTGCGCCTCCCGCGCCTCCGGACTGGGGGCGGTGACGATGCCGAGCGCGGCGGCGAGACCGTTGCCCGGATCGGAGAGCACCGGGAAGGCGAGTTCGCCGTTCGCGACCGCCCGTTCGGAACCCTCGGGGGTCTGCGGCGAGACGGCGATGAGCTGGGCGCCGCGGGACTCGAGCTCGGGCAGCAGCTCCTGCTGGTAGGTGCGCAGCGTGAGATTGCAGTACGGGCACCAGGCTCCGCGGTAGAAGACGACCACCGAGACCCGGCCGTCCAGCACCGTGCCGAGCGGCGCTCCCGTTCCGGAGGGTGTCAGCAGGTCCGCCTGCGGCACGGTGTCGCCGACGCCTGCGGCGCCCGCGGGCCGCCCGGCGCTGCGCAGTGCGGCCTGCTCGTCGTCGAAGACGGACGAGAGCTCCGGTCCGATCTGGGCGGCGAAGCCCTCGTTGAACGTGTCGACCTGCTGGGCGATGGTCTGCTCGGGCATGAGGGCTCCTCCTGGCTCGGATGGACGTCGGGTGCGTCGCTGCGGGGGAGCATAGGCGCGCCGACGAACGCCGAGCCATGCTGGCGACTCGGGGCGTCATCTCGACGCGCGCCGTCCTGCGCAGCCGCACGAGTGGCTGCGTGATGGACCGCGGTCATCCGCGCACGCAGGCGGCAGGTGCTGGGCCATGCGCGAGGACTTATCGCGCCGCGCGGCTGGTAGACATGGGGACATGAGTGCGTCGACCAGCGATCTGGGTTTCGATCCCGAGGACCGTACGACCGTGGCTGATACGCCGGCGGTCGCCTACGAGGCGGTCGTCGCGAAGCTGTCGGCCGAGCATCCGGAGCTCAGCGTCGTCGAGGTCGAGGCGATGGTGCAGAGCGAGAACGAGGCGCACCTCGGCGGCGCGCCGTTGGTGGTGCCGGAAGAGGTCGTCAGCAACGTCGAGGAGCTCATCGAGGAGCGTGACCAGGCCGACACCTGAGCGACTGTGCGTCCTCAGCGCTGGGGGAGGCTGGCGACTGCCGAGGTCAGCAGCTCTGCGAATGCGGCTGCGGCGTCAGGGTCGCTGTCGGCGAGGCTCGCGGCGAGGTCGTGGTCGAAGTGCCTGAGTGCGATCCAGGGCTCGCTGTCGAGGTCGGCGGTGACGGTGATGGTGGTGGATCGACGGTCGTTCGCGTCGATCTCGCGCGCCACGGCGCCTTTGTCGATGAGCCGGTTCGTCAGGGTCGTCACCCCCGCTGAGGTGATCCCGAGGTAGCCGCGCAGGTCGCCGGGCCGCGTGTCCGGGTGCGTGGCGATGTAGAGCAGCGCGCGTGCATCGAGGTCGCCGAGACCGAGCGCCTTGCGTGCGCGGAGCAGCGCCGCGTTGCGTGCCTCCACGAACGCATGGAGGGCGTCAGCGAGGGGCGTGGTGGTGCTCTGAGTCGTGGTCATCGCTGCTCGAGGCGTCTCGTGTCGGTGCTGCAGGTCACTGCGGTCGTGGTCCACGGTACAACGAGCACTGAGTTAACAAAATAAGCGCGGAAGAAAATTAGGTAATTTTGTGAGATACCGCTAGCATCTGATCATCAGCGAGCGTGCGCTGCTCCGCGACAACCGACCGCCCGGTTCGGCCACCCGAGCATTCCGGCGACTGATCGGAGCGCCGCGTTCGACGCGGAGAGAGTCGGGATCGTGTACGACGCCGCCGCGCCACGCATCATCTCACCGGTTCCGCCCACCGGCTGCGTCCTGCAGCCCACCGCATCACCCGCGCGTTGACACGCCTTCATCTCGAACGGACCACCCCGTGACGCACCTCCCGACCATCCAGAACATGGGCCGCGATGCCGCGCTCGAGGCTCACAGCGTCTCGGTCTTCGCGCTCGCCGCGGGTCCTCAGGCCGGCTGCACCGTGATCGAGATCATCAACGCGCACCAGCACGTGATCGCCCGTACGGTGACCGACCGCGACGGCACTCGGGAGGCGCTCGCGGATGCCGTCTTGGAGCACAGTGCGCTCGAGCGGTGCGCGAGCTTCTCGATCGTTCCGGCCAAGCGCCACAAGCGCATCGCCGCCCTGGTGGCATTGCGTGCGAGCTCGACCGGCACCACCCTCGGCGCACTGCGCACTCGGAGCGGGTTGGAGCACAGCGCGTGAAGCCGCCACGGCTGAACGTGATCGCCGATCCACCGATCGTGCGTGTCGCGGCACTGCTCCACCGGCTCGAGCGTGGCTTCCCCGAACTGTCCCGCCAGCGGATCCTCGACATCGTGCTCGCCGAGCACGACGCCATCACCGGCGGCACGCCGGTCGCGGTCCCGCAGGCCGTCGAGGCCGCGGCCGTCGAGAGCCTGCAGCGTCGCCGCAGCGCGGCACGCGATGCGGACTGACGCCTGCGATGGCGGTCCGGGCGACCGTCACGCGAGCTGCGCGGCAGCGATGCTGCCGTGCGGAACCGCCCGTTCCTCGGTAGGGGTGCCGAGGAGAGGGGCCGCCGCCGACCGACGCGAGACCAGCCGAGGGGGCGTGCGGCCCCGCGAGAGGGATCGGGGACGAGGAGCGCTCATGGGTGGGTTCCATGACCGGCCGCAGCGCTACGACGTTGCGAGCAGCGACCCGGATACGGCTCGCGCGTTCTTCGAGCGCGACTACAACGGCCGCGACTGCCACTTCGACGCCGAAGACGGCGAGCCGTTCCTCGCCCGCAGCGCGGGCGTCGGCGATGACGTCCTGCAACTGCGCAGCAACGCCGTACGCGGGACGCTTCGCGGTTCCTTCGTGCTCCCCGGCATGTACGCGGTCGTCTGGCTGACCGCCGGCTCCGGAACCGTCGCCATCGGTGCCGAAGGCCTCGAAGCCCAGATCGGGCAGCCGCTGGTCCTCCCGCCCCACCGTTCCATCCACTTCGATGCACGCCACCTGCGGGAGAGCAGCATCCTCATCGATGCCTCGTACCTCGAGGATCGAGCAGGAGCGCTCGCGAACGCTGCACCGGGAGCGCTGCATTTCGGCCTCCAGCCACCCGGCGAGGCTGCGAGGGCGGCGTGGGCGCGTGCGGTCCTCGCGGCAGCGCGCGTGCTCTTCGACCCGGAGGCGACCGGTGCGGCCATGACCGACGTGAAGCGCAGCACCGCCGATGCGCTCCTCTCCCTCTTCCCGCACACCATCGCCGCGGACGACGAGGACGCACCGGTCGTGCGCACGTCGCGCGCGAGGCGAGCGGTCGCGTTCATGCACGCCAACGCCCACCGGCCGCTCACGATCGAGCAGATCGCCGTGGCGTGCGCGCTCACGCCGCGCGGCCTGCAGGACGCCTACCGGCGTCTGTTCGGCATCACGCCGCTGCAGCACCTGCGGCGCATCCGGCTCGACCGGGCACGTGACGACTTCCAGGCCCCGATCGGAGCCGACCGGACGGTGCACGAGGTCGCCCGGCGATGGCAGATGATGCACCTCGGCCGGTTCTCCGGCTACTACGCCGACCGATTCGGAGAACAACCCAGCGACACGATCCGGCGGGCTCGTGCGGCACCCCTGAATGCGGCCTGGCCGCGCAGCATGCGCTGCCCGGCCGGCCCCTAGCCTGGAGCTCATCGACCCCGAGGAGCACAGCATGACCGCAGAAGCGCCGATCGAACGTCCCGCGACGATGCAGCGCGGCTGGGTCATCGGGACCGCCGTGGCCGGGATCCTGCTCGGCATCATCGGTCTCCTCGTCCCGCCGGCAGCCCTGCTCGGCATCGCCCTGGTGTTCGGCATCTCCTTGATCGTCATCGGCACGGCGCGCCTGGTGCTCGCGTTCTCGATCACCGATCTGGAGCGGCGAGAGCGCTGGTTCCTCGGACTGCTCGGCGCACTAGTCACCGTCGCCGGCGTGCTCGTGCTCAGCAACCCGTGGCAATCGCTCATCGTGCTGGGCATCGTGATCGGACTGGGCTGGATCGCCGATGGCGTCGCCAGCATCGCCGTCGCCACGCAGGGCTTCTCGGCTCGAGCCCGCTGGCTCCCCGTGATCGCCGGCATCGTGTCGATCGTCGCCGGAGTCATCGTCATGATCTTCCCCGCGACCGGGCTGACGACCTTCGTGCTCGTCGCGGCGATCCTGCTGATCCTCGTCGGCGTGGCGACCCTGTTCCTCCTGCCGAAGCGCAGCTGAGGCCGAGCCGACGCGCCCATCCGGCATCGAACCGTCCGGGCCGGAAGGCTCGGCGGGTGCTCGTCCGCTCGCCCGCTCGCCCCGGGCAGGGCCCGAGGGGTGACGAACGCGGCGGTGATGGCGCCGATCGAGTTGCGCTGATGGCAAGCCGTCGGGCGTCCGGAGGCTCGGACCGGTGTGCGCTAGATGTACTTCCTTGGGAGGTTGTGAACGTTGGGGGCGTTAGCGAAGGCCTCCGGGACGATGTGAGTTACGACACACATCACCATCCACGGAGGCCTTCGTGACCCACGCTAACGCGCCATTCACCCCGGAGGGCAGGACTCGTCTTGCCCGGTTGATCGTCGAGGAGGGCTGGTCGGTGCGCCGTGCTGCGGAGCGGTTTCAGTGCTCGCCCGCGACCGCGTCGCGTTGGGCTGCCCGGTTCCGGGCCGGGCAGGCGATGACGGACCGGTCCTCAACGCCGCATCGTTCGCCATCGCGGACGACGCGGCGGCGGGAGCGGCGGATCGTCGCGCTGAGGTTCACCCGCCGTTGGGGTCCGCACCGCATCGGCTACCACTTGCGCATCCCGCGCTCCACGGTCGAGCGGGTCCTGGCCCGCTACCGGATGCCACGCCTGGTGCATCTCGATCAGGCCACCGGGCTCCCCGTTCGCAAGGCTGCCCCGGTCCGGATGGAGGCGACCCGGCCGGGCGAGCTGGTCCACATCGATATCAAGAAGCTCGGGCGCATCCCTGACGGCGGCGGGCACCGGATGCTCGGCCGCACGGTCGGGAACCGGCACAACAAGAAGCGGGGCCGGGGTTACGCGTTCCTGCATCACGCGATCGACAGCTACTCGAGGTTGGTCTACTCCGAGCAGCACACGGACGAGCGCAAGGAGACCGCGGCCGGGTTCTGGTTGCGGGCGCGGGCGTTCTTCGAGACCGCGGGCTTCACCGTCAGCGCGGTGATGACCGATAACGGCTCTTGCTACCGCTCCCGCGTCTTCGCGACGGCGCTCGGCGACGTCAAGCATCGACGCACCCGCCCCTATCGGCCACAGACGAACGGGAAGGTCGAGCGCTTCAACCGCACCCTCGCGACCGAGTGGGCCTACGAACGGCTCTACTCCACCGACGAAGCCCGCTCAGCGACCTACGTCGACTGGATCCACCACTACAACCACCACCGGCCCCACACCGGGATCGGCGGGCTCACGCCCGCCGACCGCGTTCACAACCTCACTGGGAACTACAGCTAGACCGCCCCACCCGTGCATCGCCCGGCCGGCCAGGGGCGGGGTCGGCGCGCGACGAGCTCGAAACCGGCACGCTCGCTTCGGCCGGGCCCGTCCGTCGAGGCAGCGATGGTCGACTGCGTGGTCGACGAAGCACGCGGGCGGCGACGGCTCCCGGAGGGCGAGGCGGCGCCTGTGCGGTCGTGTCGCCGCAATGGGGGATGGTGCTCGGCGCCCGTCGGGCGCAGACTTCGTGCACTCGACTCATCGTGAGCCGGCTGTCGGCAGGAGGCACGATGAGCCCACCGGAGCAGCTGCATATCGGCGAGGTGGCCCGGATGACCGGGCTGAGCGTCGGAATGCTCCGCAACTACGAGGTCGAGGGTCTGCTGCGCACGCAGCGGGACCGGCAGGGTGACCGTCTCTACGGTGTCGCCGATCTCGCGCGGATCGAGGTCATCCGCGCACTCTCGCTGGCTGGGATGCCGCTCCTCGCGATCGCCGCCTTCCTGGCTCCCGGAGGTCGCGATGCAGGAACGGAGCAGGCGGGGCGAGCTGCGCTGGCCGAGCAGGTCGGCGCGCTGGAAGTCCGCCTGGCATCGATCACGGCGGCCCTCGACGCGCTGCGGGGCTTCCTGTAACCCGTCGAGCGGTAGGTTGCAGTGCATCGCGCGGCGATGCCGCCGGCGAGACGGGAGGGTTCATGAGCCCCGCAGTGCGTGCCGCGGCACGCGGCGACGTGCCAGCGGTCGCCGAACTGCTCGCTGCATCCCTGACGCGGGACGCCTTCTTCGCGCAGCTGCTCCCCGACCCGACGCAGGACGGCGGTTTCGGGGCTCTGCAGTTCTTCTCCGCCTACGCGATGACGCACCTGGGCCGGGATCGTGCGCTCGACGTCGTCGTCGACGATGACGAGCGCGTGCTCGGCGTCGCAGCGTGGACGTACCGGCCGAGAGGTCGCAGCAGCCTCGTATCGAGGCAGACCGGGCTGTCGGTGCGGTACCTGCGCAGCATCGGCCCCCGGCGACTCATCCGCGCCGTCGCGCTGCGGCGGGGGCTCGAGTACCGACGCCCGCACGGGACGCACTGGTGGCTGTCGGCAATCGCCGTCAGTCCGGTCTCCCGTGGCGGCGGTCTCGCGAAAACGCTCCTGCAGCACCGCCTCGCACGCATCGACGCAGCCGGTGAGGCGGCGTACGCCGAGGCGACCGACGTCGAGATCCGCGAGCTGCTCCTCCGGTTCCGGTTCCTCCCGCACGAGACGCCCGGCATCGAGCCGGACTACCCGATGCAATCGATGACGCGCGAGCCCTACCGTGCGCCGCGCCGGTACGACTGACCCCCGCGCAGTGGCACCGACGCGGGGGCCGATGAGCTCGGTCGCATCGCGATGGGCGGTGCGTCAGCGGAGCTGCAGCGGTGCCGGTCAGTCTGCAGGAGCGGTCTGCAGCGTCGTTGCGCGCAGCGTGACGGTCGCGGTGGTTCCGACGCCGACGGTGCTGCGGAGACGGACGGTGGCGTTCTGGCGGTCGAGGAGGCGTTTGACGCTGGCGAGTCCGAGTCCGCTACCGCCGTCATCGCTGTCGGCGAGTGCGCCGCGCTCGTGGGCGTCGAAGATCGTGTTCAGATCGTCGGCTTCGATGCCGCGACCCGTGTCGGTGATCGTGATGCTGACGTCGTCGCCGTACCGCCTCGCGGCGATCGCGACGGTCTCGTCGCTGTACTTCAGCGCGTTCTCGATGAGGTTCGCGAGGCTGCGGCGCAGACCGGTCGCTTCGGCGGTCACGAGGACCGCGTCGCCGGTGATGGTGATGCGGGCGTAGGGGTCGGTGGGCAGCACCATCATCACGGCTGCGTCGATCTGCTCGCGCACATCGAGCGGTTCGAGCCTCGTCGCGAGGTCGCTCGGTTCCTCCCTGGTGGCGAAGGTGCGCAGCTGACGTGCCATGGCGACCAGGTGATCGCTGACCTGCTGCAGGCGCTCGATGTGTCCGTACGGATCCGCGGTGGTCTCAGCGAGGAGATCGACACGCCCTTGCAGGGCGGTGATGGGGGAGAGGAAGTCGTGCACGAACGTCTCGAGGAACACCTGCCGCGCCTCGTCGTGACGCTTCGTGGGAGTCAGGTCGCGGGTGATCTTCATGAACCCCGTCGTGCCGCCGCTGTCGTCGCGCAGCGCGGTGATGACGAGATTCGCCCAGAACACGGATCCGTCGGCGCGCACCCGCCATCCGGTGTCCTCGACGAACCCCTCGGCCTCGGCGATCGCCAGGAGGCGGTACGGGAGGTTCTTCGCGCGGTCCTCCGGTCGGTAGAAGCGTTCGAAGCTGCTGCCGATGATCTCCTCGGCGCGGTAGCCCTTGATGCGTTCAGCGCCCGCATTGAACTCGCACACGATGCCGTCGCGGTCCAGGCGGACGATCGCCAGCGACGTCACCTGGGCTGTCCAGCTCTGCGAGGACGGATCGCTGACGGACGCGCCGTCAGGCGCACCGGGGGCCGGGGTGTCGCGTGTCACGAGTGAGTCCTTCTCAAGAGCGGTGGCGGGCCCGGTCGAAGCGAGGCGCTGGCCAGCGGGGGGGGTCCACGGAGGATGCCGGCGCTCCTGCGGCGGCCGTCGGGACCGGGAGGTCGAGCGGTGGAGCCGCTGCATCTGTGCGTCGATCCTAGGAGGACGCGGGTGATCGTCGGCGTCACCGCGGGTCGCCATGACGGTGAGTGTGATGCCGGTGTCAGCGGATGATCAGCCGGCCGGCAGATGGCGAACGCGCGGGGAGTGCGGCGAGCCGCCGGAGAGGACGGCGCCGGGTCGCCCCGTGACGGTCGTCCCCGCCGTGGAACGGCCACGTCCACGCCGATCGGGCTGGTGCCGAGGATGTGCACAGAGAGGAGGTCCTCTCTCCCGGCACCCCTACCGGGAGAGAGGATCGTGGTGCGCCGCACCCCTGCGGCGCACGTGTCGTGGGGGCCACCCGAGGCCCGCGCACGAGTTCAGGGGGTCATCGCGCGCTGGGGCGTGCTGGCGGCGGTGTCGTCGCGGATGCGGCGGATCGCGGTGAGCAGCTCGGTGTCGTTCAGGCGCAGGGCGGTGTGCTCGGTGCGCACGTCGAGGAAGTCGAGGCGCAGGCGGGCTGAGCGTCGCGGGCTGCGGCGCTCGAGGAGGTCGAGCGCATCGCGGGTGGCGTCGAGCTCGGCGGCGAGATCGGGGGTGTCGGCGAGGGTGCTCACGGTCAGGCGGAGATGTCGTGGCGGTCGCGGATGGACTCCAGGGTGCCGCGGGAGTCGCTCGGGCGGGGGATGACCATGGCGGCGCTGCGCTTGCCGCGACCGATGGGTTCGATGGCCCAGGCCGCGCAGCGCTCGAGGGGGCTGCGCGCGAGGGTCATGTCGGCGATGTCCTCACGGGCGCCGGGCGCGGCGACGATGCTGCGGGCGAGCACGACGCGGTGCTCGTCGAGCGCTTCGACGACGGTCATGCCCGCTTGGGGGCCGTCGCTCATCTGGTAGGTGGAGACGTGGTCGACGGCGATGGCGAGCTCGCGGGGCATCTCGTGCACGGTGGGGATGGTGGTGTTCACGATGGTGTTCTCCTCGTTCAGGCGAGCAGGGTGAGCATGCCGGTCACGGCGATGCCGGTACTGGCGAGGGCGGCGATGCCGGTGGCGATCATGACGACGTGCGCTCGCAGGCGGCGCCGGGTCTCGTGGCGCTCGAGCGCTCCGGGCTCGAGGGCCGCGCGGGCGTCGCGTTCGGTGTCGAAGGTCCCGATCACTGTGCCGATCGCGTCGGTGGCGATGAAGCGGCCGGCGCGCTGCTCGACGAGGCCGGCGTGCTCGCCGTCGCGCTGCGCGACCACGAGCGCGGGGGCCGGACGCTGCCAGCGCAGTCCGGCCAGTGGGGCGGTGCGCAGTGCGATGCTCATGGCGTTGTCCTCACGTCGTCGTTGCCGTCTCCCATCCGAAGGGAGTCGGCGATGTCAGTGACGCTAACGATCCTTCGATCACCTAACTGTTCGAATAGCCACATTCCGAACGCTCCCGGGCGATGCCACGCTGCAGGACGCGTTTCGGCCATTCGAGTTGCGCATCGCCAGCCGATGGCCTGCAATGGGGCCGAGCCACGGACGTGACGGTCTCGTCGGCTCGACGAGGACGATGTGATGTTGGCGGTGGTGAAGACGACGCGGAACGAACGAGGTGCGACGCCCGGGAGCGAGGCGGCGACGACGCTCGAGGACGCCCTCGTCACCGATGCGCTCCTGCCCGACTTCCTCGACCTCGCCGGACCGGCTCCGACGGTTGAGTTCGGTGTCGCCGTGACCACGGATCAGGCCGATGGCGGGGTGCTCGTCTTCGCCGAGGCGATCCTCGTCATCGATGGCGATCGGCACGACCGGGTACCGCTGAACCGGATCCTCGGATGGTCGATCGATTCCGGGGACGAGACGTTCTGCGTCGACGTGCGCAGTGCGGAGCGCACCTATCGCGCGTGCCTGCCGAACGATTTCCGGGCGCCGACGCTGAGCGCACTGCACGCCGCCCTCGGCCCAGCCGGAACGGCGCTGTGATCAGTGCCGGTCGTACGACCTGCTTCGCCTACCGAGACGCCGGTTCCGTGACATGATTCGCGAAATGGATAACGAGGTCGGCGCCGAGCGCCCTGCAGCTGCCGGCGCGGCCCGAGCTGAGATCGTCGGGCACCACATCGAGCAGGCGCGCGCGATGTACCAGGGCACCTACAACGGTCGCGGTTTCGTGATCGAACCCACCGGAGACGCCTTCGGCTTCCGGTACACCAGCGTCGGCGACGGCGAGCTGAGCCTGCGCGGCAACCTCTTCGGCGGTTCCATGCGCGGTGCGATCGAGACCGAGGGCGAGTACGTCGTCACCTGGATCACCGCCGGCGAGGGCGTGCTCGACCTCGATGGCGACCCGGTCGCGCTGCAGCACGGACGTCCGGCGATGTTCGTCAACAACCGCGACAACGCCTTCGCGTTCCACGACCACAAGCAGAACCTGATGCACTTCGACGGCGCCTTCCTCGAGCGCGTCGCCGCCGAGCACGAGGGCACCCCCGAGGGGCCGCTGCTGTTCGACACCACGGCGGTGCCCGAGGGCGACGCGCTGCGCCGTTGGGGTGCGACCGTCTCGACGGTGGCGAAGGTGCTCTACAGCGACAACGCCTCCGCCATCCTGCGCAGCGAGGCCAACCGGGCCGCGGCGATCGCGCTGCTCGAGACGTTCCCGCACGAGTCCATCGCCGCCCCACCGGAACTCACGGTCCCCGGCAACGCGCGGCTGCGCCGGGCGATCGAGTTCATGCACGCCAACGCGCACCTGCCCGTCAACGTCACCCAGATCGCCGAGGCCGCCGGTGTCTCACCGCGCGTGCTCCAGTCGGCGTTCCACAAGCACCTCGAGATCACCCCGGTCGACTATCTGCGCCGGATCCGCCTCGACCGGGTTCGCGACGACCTGCGCGCGGCGGAGCCCGGCACCGCCATCGCCGACGTCGCCCGCAACTGGGGCTTCGCGCACCTGGGCCGCTTCGCCGCCCACTACGCGGAGCGCTTCGGCGAGCTGCCCCGCGACACCCTCCACGGCTGAGCGAGGCGTGGGCCGCGCCCTGCGGGTGCGTCGACGTCCACGGCTGCTCGAGGCCGTCGCGTTCGGGTGCCGGCCAGGCTGCTCGGGCATGCTCGAGGGATGCCGAAACGCTCCAGTGCTCCGATCATCACCGCCATCTGCGCCGTGCTGCTGCTGGTCCTGTCCGCGGTCCAGCTCTTCTCCTCGATCGGCGATGACGCCCGTGCCGGCCAGTGGGTCGGCATCGGCTTGCAGGCGCTCATCGGTGCGGTCCTGCTGATCGTGACGGTACGGCAGCTCGTCGAACGGAACGTCCGGTCGACTTGACCCGGGCCGCAGAACTCCGTAGCATGCAGCAGCCCCGCGCGGGCGTGCGCCGCACCGATGGAGCGCACGTCGACATCGGCGGGAGATCGACCGGAGACGCCTCATCCGCACTGCAATCGGCAGCACCCTCGTCCACCCCCGCCACGGAGCCCTCACCGTCACCGCGCATCGCAACCGCGTGGTCGGCGGCGTCGACACCCCGATGGTCGCCCTGCACTCCGAGCTGCACCAGCTCTCGCTGCAGGTGCCCGTCGCGCAGCTCGAGGAGGTGGGCCTGCGCGAGGTCGTCGCCGGCGATCAGCTCGCCAAGCTGCGCGCGGTGCTCGGCGAGGACTTCGTCGAGGAGCCGTCGAACTGGTCGCGGCGCTTCAAGAGCTACGAGCAGAAGGTCGCGACCGGCGACATCATGCTCTTCGCCGAGGTCGTGCGCGACCTGAGCCGCCGCAACTGGGACAAGGGGGTCTCGCCGGGCGAGAAGCGCCTGCTCGAGAAGGTGCGCAAGCAGCTGATCGACGAGCTCGCCCTCGTGGACGGCATCGCCGGCGAGGAGGCCGCCGAGGCGTACCTCGACGCGGCGATCCGCGGCGAGGCCGTCTCGACGCCGAGCGACCCCGGGTCGCCCGGCTGTCGCGCACGCGCATATTGACACGAGTAAAGTCTCCGCCGATACTGGTGGCGGCGACGGCGCTGGGCCGCGCTCGCGACCTCGGGAGCTCCCATGACCTTCACCCTCGGCATCGTCGGCGCCGGCCAGTTCAGCGGCCACTTCGCGGAGCTGTTCCACCGGCATCCCGGCGTCGGCGCGATCACGGTGACCGACGTGATCGAGGGGCGAGCGGATGCGCTGGTCGCCGAGGCGGGCCTCGCCGGCACCCACGAGAGCTTCGAGGCGATGCTGGCGGATCCGGCCGTCGACGCCGTCGCCCTGTTCACGCAGCGCTGGACGCACGGTCCGCTCGTCGCGCGGGCGCTGCGCGCCGGCAAGCACGTGTACTCGGCCGTGCCGATGGCGAGCGACGCCGACGAGATCGCGGAGATCATCCGCCTCGTCCGCGAGACCGGGCTCACGTACATGATGGGCGAGACGAGCCAGTACAACCCCGCCACCGTCTTCGCCCGGCGCAAGCACGCCGAGGGCGCCTTCGGCCGCGTCTTCTACCTTGAGGGCGACTACCTGCACGACATGGACCACGGCTTCTACGACGCCTACCGCTACAGCGGCGGCGAGGGGTGGAGGGCCACGGCCAGCTACCCGCCCATGTGGTACCCGACGCACTCGATCGGCGGCGTGCTCGGCGCGATCCCGACCCACGCCGTCAGCGTGAGCTGCACCGGCATGCGCGACCACACCGACGACGGGGTGTTCGACGCCGAGGTGAGCATGTTCGGCAACGACTTCTCGAACATGACCGCGCTGTTCGAGCTCGACGGCGGTGGCTCGATGCGCATCAACGAGTTCCGGCGGGTGGGCTACCCCTCGTCGATCCGCGAGAGCCGTTTCCGCTTCTTCGGCACGGAGGGCGTGTTCGAGCAGCTCGTGCAGACCAGCGTCTGGCAGACCGGCGAGGGGGTCGAGGACGTCACCGAGCAGCTCGCCACGACCGCGACGATGGCGCACGACGACCCGCGCCTGGAGCACGTCTCGCCCGCGCTGCGCGCCGCGTTCGTCAGCGGCCACGCGCCCGTGCACGAGCAGGAGGCCGCGCGCCTGCCCGCGGAGCTCGAGGGCGCCGCCAACGGTCACGAGGGCTCGCACCACCTGCTCGTCGACGACTTCGTGCGCGCGGTCGGCACGGGCACGCTGCCCACGGTCAACGCCTGGGTCGCGGCCCGCTACACGCTGCCCGGCCTCGTGGCGATGGAGTCGGCCCGCCGCGGCGGTGAGCGGCTGCCCGTGCCCGACCACGGCGACGCCCCGGTCGCGGTGGGGGAGCGCCTGGCGCCTCGGGCCGCCGGGGTCTGAGCGGCATGCCCGAGCCCCGCCGCGTCACCCGTCGCGACGTCGCGCGCCTCGCCGGGGTCAGCGACGCCGTGGTGTCGTACACGCTCAACGGCGGGGCGCCGGTGGCCGCCGCGACGGCGGAGCGGGTGCGCGCGGCGATCGCCGAGCTCGGCTACCAGCCCAACGCGGCCGCCCGCGCCCTGCGCTCGGGGTCGTCGCGCACGATCGCGCTGCTGGCCCCGGTGGGCGGCCGGCGCATCTTCGCGAATCCGTTCTTCGCCGAGCTGGCGAGCGCGGTGGAGGACGCGGCTCGAGCCCGAGGCCTCGATCTGCTGCTCACCACCTCGACCCCGGACGAGGCGGCGCTCCACGCGAGGATGCGCGACCTCGCGGCCCGGCAGGTCGACGGCGTGCTGCTGCTCGCCGGCGCACCCGTCGACCGCGCGCCGATCGACGCGCTCGGTGTGCCCTGGCTGCTGCTCAACAGCATGGACCGAGCGGATGGAGCGGACGGCATCGGCGTGGACCTCGCCGCCGGCGCCGCGACCGCCACCGCGCACCTCGCCGCGCTGGGCCGCCGCCGCATCGCCTTCCTCGGCGACACGGGCGCGGATGCGCAGGGCCGCCAGGAGCCGCGCCGTCGGGGCTGGGAGGACGCGTGCCGCGCCGCGGGCCTGGAGCCCGGCCCCGCGATCGAGGCGGCGTACTCGCGGGAGGGCGGGCGCGCATCCGGTCGCCTGCTGACGGGGCTGGCGGAACGGCCGGATGCGGTCGTCGCCGCCTCGGACCTCATCGCCATCGGACTGCTGCGCGCCCTGCGCGACGCCGGCCTGCGGGTGCCCGAGGACGTCGCCGTCGTCGGCTTCGACGGCACCTGGGAGGGCGAGTACAGCGCACCACCGCTCACGTCGTTGCGCCAGCCGCTGGAGGCGATGGCCGAGGCCGCCCTCGACCGCCTCGCCGGCGGCGCGGCCGGTCCGGCGCTGCTGCCGGGCGAGCTCGTCGTGCGTGCGTCGAGCGGCGCCGGCTGAGGCCCCGCTCCGGCCCGGCCGCACGGTGCCGGGCGGGGAGACGGCGCGCCGCCTCCCCCATCCGGTCAGGCGCGACGGCGGCGCGCGGCTCCGACCGCGCTCGCACCGATCAGGGCGAGGCCGATGGCGAGGCTGATCGCGGCGAGGACCGACGCGGGACCGGTGGCGGCGAGCTCGCGCGGCGCCTGCTCGGCGCTCGGCGGGGCGGCGGGGGCGCTCGGCGCCGGCGACGCGACCGGCGGCTCCTCGGCGGCCGCGGTGCGCGCGTTCGCCTCGAAGAAGTCCCACATCAGCGCGGAGGCGGAGACGCTCGCGTCGGTCGCTCCCAGCGCGGAGAGGTCGACCGTGGTGCCGGGCCAGGTGTGGCCGCCGCCGGCGAGCTCGTAGTACTCGACGGCGCCGCCCTCCGCGCAGCCGGCGAAGGCGATGCGGGTGGCGGTGGCGGTCGCGGTGGTCGACGTCGGCGTCGCGTCGCAGCCGTCCAGCGCCGCCCAGCCTGCCGCGGCGGCGGCCACGCTGTAGCCCCAGCGCGGATCGGCGTTGCCGGGGTACGGGTTGACGACGTCGGCGGTGCCGTGGAAGCTCAGCACCGCCACGGGCCGCGTGGGCGCGCAGGAGCCGGCCTCGATCGTCGCGAGGGCGGCCGGGTCGGCGCGTCCGGCGCGCAGCCCGGCGACCGGCGCGACGGCGGCGAAGACATCCGCTCGGCTGCAGGCGAGGGCCGAGGCCATGCGCCCGCCGCCGGAGAAGCCGGTCGCGAAGACCGAGCCCTCGGCGACGCATCCCTGCGCGTCGATCGCCTCGACGACCGCCGTGAGGAAGGCGACGTCGTCGCGCGAGCCGTCCGGCGGGAAGGTGCCGGAGGTGAGCGGCACGCCGGGGACGTTCCAGCCCCAGTTGCCGTCCGGCAGCGTCTGCGCGAAGGCGGGCGCCCCGATCGCACCGGACGGGTTGGCCACGATGAAGCCCTCCGCGTCGGCGACGGCGGCGAGCCCGGAGATCTGCGCCTGCACGGTGCCGTTGGCGTTGGAGCCGTGCAGGTCGAGCACGAGCGGCAGCTCGCCGGTCGCGCCGGCGGGCACGTGCACGGGCACGGCGTAGGTGGCGCCGCCGAACGGCACCGGGATGCTCGAGGCGCCGGCCGGCAGCGTTCGGGTGCAGGCGTCGGCGGTGGCGGCGGATGCGGGGGCCGCGGCCGCGCCGAGGCCGGCGGCGGCGATGAGGGCGGCGACGGCGATGCCGGCGATGCCGGCGATGCGGTGCGCGGTGCGTGGGGTCACGGGTGGTCCTGTCTCGTCGTTGAGCGGATGCGCCGGACGGCGCTGCTGGAAACCTAGCGGACGCTCGGTATTCGCGACCAGGGGTGGCACGAGGCCCGTCGGCTCCGCGCCCTCAGCGGTCCTGCGCGCCTCGCAGCAGCCAGATGAAGTACGGCGCGCCGATGAGGGCGACCATGAGCCCGGCCGGCAGCTGCGCGGGCGCGATGACGGTGCGGCCCACCGTGTCGGCCACGAGCACCAGCAAGCCCCCGAGCAGCACCGCCACCGGGATGACGCGCCCGTGCCTGGCCCCGACGAGGCTGCGCGCGAGATGGGGCGCGACGAGCCCGATGAACCCGACCGTGCCGATGGCCACGACCGAGACGGCGGCGAGCACCGCGGCGAGCGAGAGCAGGCCGAGGCGCGCACGCCCGGGGCGCATGCCGAGCACACGCGGGGTGTCCTCGTCGATCGCCAGCAGATCGAGCTGGCGTCGCAGCGCGAACAGCGCGGGCAGCGCTGCGAGGAGCACGACGGCGACGGGCGCGACATCCTGCAGCGACCGCCCGTAGGTGGTGCCGGAGAGCCAGGTCAGGATCCGCGGCGTCTGCCACGGGTCGGAGCTGAGCAGCAGGAAGGTCGTCACCGCGCTGAGCGCGTAGCCGGCGCCGATGCCGACGAGCACGAAGCGGTCGGGCAGGAAGCCCCCGCGGCGGGCGAGGACGGTGATCAGGGCGAAGGTGCCGAGCCCGGCGGCGATGGCCGCGGCGATGAGGACGGGCCGTCCGCCCGCTCCGGAGGTGACGACGACCACGGCGCCGAGCCCGGCGCCGGCCGTGATGCCGAGCAGACCGGGTTCGGCGAGCGGATTGCGGACGGAGCTCTGCACCGCCGTGCCCGCCAACGCCAGCGCCGCGCCCGCGAGCAGGGCCGCGAGGATGCGCGCGAGCCGCTCGTCGAGCGCGCGCGCCACCAGCTCGGGGGCGGCCTGCTGCAGCCAGAGGGCCACGTCGCCGAGGCGCAGCTGCAGGCTGCCGAGCAGCAGAGCGACGACGACGGTCGCGACCACCGCGCATCCGATGACCGCCGTCGCGATGGCGAAGCGCCTCCGGGTGCGCAGGGTCGAGCGCACCGCCCGCGCCACCCGCGCGGCACCGGCGTCGCGCACCCGCATGGCGAGGGCGACGATCACGAGACCGCCGAGCAGGGCGGTGGGGATGCCGGTCGGGATCGCGGTGGCGCCCTCGGCGCCGAGCACCGCGCGCAGCACCGCGTCGGCGAGCAGGATGAGCAGCGCGCCGATCATCGCCGATGCCGGGATCAGCCAGACATGCCGTCGGAGCGCGCGGACCCGGACGGCGAGCAGTCTGGTCAGCACCGGCGCCCCGAGGCCGACGAAGGCGATCGGACCGGCGAGCGTCACCGAGATGCCCGTCAGCAGCACGGCGCAGAGGACGGCGATCGTCCTGGTCGAGCGCACGGGCACGCCGAGGGAGGCGGCGTTGTCCTCGCCGAGGCCGAGCACGTCGAGCCTCCGGTGCAGCAGCAGCGCGGCGCCGAGGGCTGCTGCGATGACCGGCGCGGCGCGGACGGCGGCGTCGAGGTTGAGCTGCCCGAGGGAGCCGCTGCCCCAGGCGAAGAGGCCGGTGGTGCTCTCGCGGAACAGGATGAGCAGCATGGCGGTGACGGAGTCGAGCCCCATGGCGATGGCCGAGCCCGCCAGGAGCAGCCGGGTGCTGGAGGTGCCCGCGGCGCTGCCGGTGAGCGCGAGCACGAGCAGCGCGGCCAGCAGGCCTCCGAGGAAGGCGACGGCGCTCGAGGCCCAGAGCGGTACGGCGATGCCGAACGCCGCGACGGCGGTGAGCGCGCAGTAGGCGCCCGCGGTGACCGCGAGGGTGTCGGGCGAGGCGAGCTGATTGCGGGTGATCGACTGCAGCAGGGCGCCCGCGGCGCCCAGCGCGAGGCCGACCGCCACCCCCGCGAGCAGGCGGGGCAGACGGGACCCCGAGACGATGTCCTCGGCGGAGACGCCGCCGACGGCGACGTCCTCGCCCCCGAGCGCGCGCAGCAGGTCGACGGCGCCGAGGCCCGAGGTGCCCTGCGCCACGTGCCAGAGGCCGACGGCGACGATCGCGACGCCGATGAGCAGCAGCACGCCGACGCCGCCGAGCGCCGTCCCGCGGTCGGGACGGCGCTCGGCGGCGGACGGACGCGGGGTCACGAACCGGCGATCACGTCCACGAAAGCGTCGATGGCCTGCTGGCCCGAGCGGGGTCCGCCGGCGCCCCAGACACCGGGCGGGAACTCGTAGGCGCGACCCTCCTGCACCGCCGGCAGGGCCGTCCAGATCGGGCTCTTCTCCAGCTCGGTCACGTAGCTCTCGGCGGTGCCGTCGTTCGAGAAGACGAGGTTCGCGTCGCCGACGGCGGTGAGCCCTTCGATGTCGGTCTGCCCGAGCCCGTAGGCGGGGTCCACCCCGCCGCTGCCGTAGGACGCGTCGACCGCATCCGTCCAGGCCCCCTGGAGTCCGAGCTGCTCGCCGAGCTCGGTGAAGAGGGCGCCCTCGCCGTAGGGGCGGATGACCACGTTGCCGCTCTCGATCCACCCGTCGAAGAAGACGAAGCGGTCGGTGGCGAGCTCGGCGTCGGCGACGGACGCCTTGGCCTGCGCGAGGTGCTCGTCGAACTCCGCGAGCACGGCCTCGGCCCGCTCGGTGCGACCCGTGGCCTCGGCGATGAGCTCGAACACGTGCTTCATGTTGTCGATCTGGCCGGAGGCGTCCGCGCCGATCGTCGCCAGCACCGGCACGTCGCGCTGCTCGAGCTGCTGCAGCAGCTCGTCGTCCTCGTCGTAGGCCTCGATCACGATGAGGTCCGGGTCGAGGCCGTAGAGCGTGTCGAGGTCGGGCTCGCCGCGCTCGCCGACGTCGGCGGTGCTCTCGGGCAGCGTCTCGGCGCTGACGTAGGTCGCGTAGTCGGCGGTCGACGCGGCGCCGACGGGAGCGATGCACAGCGTGAGCAGGTCCTCGGTCTGCTGCCATTCGAGCACGACGACGCGCTCGGCGGGCTCGTCGAGCTCGACGGTGCGCCCGAGGCTGTCGGTGAGCGTCACCGGGCCGGATGCGGTCTCGGTGGTGTCGGCCTCGCACTCGGCGGAGCCGACCGTGCCGGCCGGGGCTGCCGTGTCGACCTCGGTGGTGCCGCAGCCGGCGAGCGCCAGGACGGCGATGGCGGCAGCGACGACGGACGCCATCGGATGGGGGCGGGTCATGCGGGTGGTTCCTCTCGATCGGGACGGGGTCGGTGCGCGTCGTGCATCCGCTCGCTGCGGCGGCTGACGGGGTCGATCCGCAGCCGGCCGCTGCCGACGTCGCGGCTCACGTCGACGCGCAGCCCGTAGGCCGCGCCGAGGTGCTCGGCCGTGAGCACCTCGGCCGGCGGACCCTCGGCGAGGATGCGCCCCTCGTGCAGCAGCAGCAGATGGTCGGCGACGTGCGCGGCGTGGTCGAGGTCGTGCAGCACGACCCCGATGGCCGCACCCTCGACGTCGGCGAGGTCGCGGATGAGGTCGAGGACCTCCATCTGGTAGCGCAGATCGAGGTGGTTGGTGGGCTCGTCGAGCAGGATCGTGCCGGTCTGCTGGGCGAGGCAGGCGGCGAGCCAGACGCGCTGCAGCTCGCCGCCGCTGAGCTCGCCCGCCGCGCGGTCGGCCATGCTCGCGACCCCGGTGCGTCGCATGGCCTCGTCGACCGCGGCGCGATCGGCTGCGCTCGGTCCGGCGAGGGCCCTGCGGTGGGGGTGGCGCCCGAAGGTCACCACCTCGCGGACGCTCAGGCCCTGCGGAGCGGAGCGCGTCTGCGTGAAGAGGGTGACCGCCCTGGCGAACTCCCGCGCGCTCAGGGAGGCGGCGGGCACGCCGCCCGTGAGCTCGACGCGGCCGCCCGCCGGGCTGTGCAGTCGAGCCAGCGCCCGCAGCAGCGTCGACTTGCCGGAACCGTTGGGGCCGATGAGCGCGGTCACGACGCCGCTGCGGAGCCTGGCGCTCACGCTCTGCACGACGAGGCGGCGGCCGAAGCCGAGCACGAGGTCCGCTCCGGTGAGCGTGGGCGCGTCGGCTGCGGACATGGGATCTCGATGCACGGGTGTCGGCGCGGCAGCGCGAGGGCTCGGCGCGGGGGATGAGGTGAGGCTTACCTGAGCACTGTAGGCCCGGGCCTCAGCGACGGCAATCGGGCACAGCGGACAACCGGTGCGGTGTTTCAGACATGGCGCGGGCGCGCGGTGAAGGCCCCCGGGGTGGTGCCGGTGATGCGACGGAAGGCTGCGATGAAGGTGCTCGGCTGCGCGTAGCCGAGCTGCTCCGCGACCTCCTGCACCTGCGCCCCCTCGCCGAGCAGGGTGAGGGCGCTCTGCACGCGCAGGGTCTGGCGCCACTGCAGATACGACAGCCCGGTCTGGGCGCGGAAGGCCCGCGTGAGCGAGCGCTCGCTGAGCCCGAGCTCGCGTGCCCAGTCCGCACCGGAGCGCGGGTCGGCGGGATCGTCGAGCAGGTGCTCGACCATCGCGGAGATGCGGCCGCCGTCCGGCACGGCCAGGACGAAGGTGCGGCGGGCGGGCCGGATCAGATCGAAGACGACCGCCTCGGCGCGCAGGCGCTCCGGCGGCTGCAGGTCGTCGCGCTGCAGATGCGTCAGCAGCGCCCCCAGCACCGGCCGGATCTCGACGACCGTGACATCCGCCAACGCCACGGGGCTGCGAGCGGGATCGAACTGCGCGTCGCAGAGCACCGCGGCGGCGGTGATCCGGCCGCTGTGCTCGGTTCCGGCGGGCAGCCAGAGGCCCGACCCCTCGGGCACGGTGACGATGCTCCGGCCCGAGCGCACCGTCATGGTGCCGCCGCGCACCCAGACCAGCTCGTGCAGGCGATGGGCGTGCGGCGCGAACTCGAGCGGCCGATCCGAGCGGATGCTCCCGGAGGAGATCGCGAACGGCGCCGGGACCGTCACGGGGGTGCGCGGTCGCGACACGAGCACCGTGCGCGCCTCCCTGCGCCAGGACCCGTGGGCGGCTTCGGCGTGCACCCGACGATCATACGGACCGGCCGGCGGGGCGCCGGTGCCAGACTGGGCGCATGCACCGCGCCGCCGACCTCCGGGACCGCCTGGTGCAGCAGATCGAGTCGCAGGGCTTCGGGGCGCACGGCGTGCACGTGCTCGTCGGCGAGCAGAGCGCCGAGCACCACTGGCGCACGCCGGAGCGGCGTGACATCCACTCGGTCGCAAAGGGCGTCTGCGTGCTGGCCGCGGGGATCGCGGCCGACGCGGGGCTCGTCGATCTCGACGAGCCGATCGGCCGCAGCCTCGCCGCCGCCGGTCTCGACGACCGCCTCGGCGAGGGGGTCGCCGAGCTGGGTCTCCGCCGACTGCTGAACATGACCAGCGGCATCGACCTGCCGTGGACGCCCACCCTGCTGAGCGACTGGCCGGACCTCGCGCGGGAGTTCCTGGGCCGTCCGTCGCGCGGGGCCGTGTTCCAGTACTCCAACGCCAGCACGTACACGGCGATGCGCCTGCTCGGCCTCGCCGTGGGCGACGTGGGCGAGTACGTGGATCGCGTCCTGCTCGCCCCGCTGGGCATCCGCGGGGCGCGCTGGGAGCGCTGCCCGAACGGGTACATCGCCGGCGGTGGCGGGCTCGCGTTGAGCACCGGGGAGCTGGCGCGCATCGGACGGCTGATCCGCGACGGCGGCTCGTGGAACGGCGAGCGGCTCGTGTCGGCGCGATGGCCCGCGGCGATGCACGGCGAGTGGGTCGCGGCCGGCGAGTCGCCGGGCTACCGGCGCTACGCGCTGGCCGGCTGGGACGGCTTCGGCGGCACCTGGCGGCTGCACGGCGCCTACGGGCAGCTGCAGATCCACCGAGGCGGCACCGTGGTCACCATCACGGCGGACGACCATGCGGGCGCGGACCCCATCGCGCGGTGGGTCGCCGCCGCGCTCGACTGACCCCGCGATGGTGCGGGATCAGGCGTGCTCCGCCGCCTCCTGCCGCTCGTGCCGTGACCGCGCCTTCTCGCTGAGGTACCAGGACTGGCGCTCGCCGTCCTCCACCACCCGCATGCCGACCACGACCTTGCCCCGCGAGTGCAGCTCGGCGAGGTCCCGGTAGGCCTCCGTGATGAGGTCGAAGGGGTAGAAGCCGGAGACGAGCACGTCGATCTGCCGATCGGCGACGAGGTTCGCGATCCTGGTCAGGCGCTCCTCGATCGCCGAGTCGTCGGCGGGCGCGCGCAGCAGGCGCAGCTCGATCTCGAGCCGGTCGGGACTCGAGACGAAGCGCTCGGCGGGCACGCCCAGGCGGCGCGCGAGCGCATCCGCCCCCGACTCCCCGTGGTTGTCGATGAAGGCGGTGATCGTGCGACCCTCCGCGGCATCGCGGATGCGCTGCTCCTCGCCGTCGCCGTACACCACCGGATGCGCGCCGATCTGACGGAGGAAGTCGTGGTTCCCGACGCTGCCGAGCGCGACGACGCGAGCGCCCGTCCTGCGGGCCAGCTGCGCCTCGATGTGTCCGACGCCTCCGGCGGCCGCGGTGATGACGACGGTGTCGTCCCGGCCGAGGCGCAGGGCGTCGACCACCTCCACGGCGGTGCAGCCGGCGAGGTAGAGGCCGCCGGCGACCTCGAGCGGCAGTCGGGCGGGCTTGCGGATGGCCGCCGTCTCGGGGATCCGCAGCCAGGTGGCGTGCGAGCCGGCCTCCGGGGCGTGGCCGAGCACCTCGTCGCCGATCCTGAAGCGCTTCGCACCGGCGCCGACGCCCACGACGACGCCGGCGAAGTCGACGCCCTGGCCGGCCGGCAGCGGCACGTCGATGCGGTCGCGCAGGCGCCCTCGCGCAGGAAGCGCTCGATGTGGTTCAGGCCCGCCGCCGACACCTCGACGACGATCTCGCCGGGTGCCGCGGTCGGCCGCTCGATCGGCACGATCTGCACCACGTCGAAGGTGCCGAACCGGTCGTACCGGACCGCCTTGCCGCTGCGCTGGGACATCTCGCTCCGCCTCTCCTGGGTGGCGTCAGCCTCCATCCGCGGAACGCACTTCGGGCCGGGCTCGGGGCTGCAGCCCAGGAAGGGACCGCGAAAGCTGCGAGCGCGGGGTGCATGCCGCCGTCCGCTCGGCCGGATGCGGTGGAATCGGGCAACGCTCCCATCCGCTCGTCGAGAGGTGCCCCGTGCGCGCAGCCGTCGTCTACAACCCCGTGAAGATCGACCTGGAGACCGTCAAGGCGGTCGCCGAACGCGAGCAGGCGGACGCCGGATGGGACGAGACCCTCTGGTTCGAGACCTCGAAGGAGGACCCGGGCCGCGGCGCCACGCAGGAGGCGCTCGACGCCGGCGTCGACCTGGTGATCGCGGCCGGGGGCGACGGCACGGTGCGCATCGTCGCCGAGACCGTGGCCGACCACGACGTGGCCTTCGCCCTGCTGCCCTCCGGCACCGGCAACCTGCTCGCCCGCAACATGGACCTGACGCTCGACGACGTCGAGCACTCGATCCGCACCGCCTTCACCGGCGACGAGCGCGCGATCGACCTGGGCCGCATCGAGATCCGCAAGGAGGACGGCTCCGTCGCCCGGCACGCCTTCCTCGTGATGGCCGGCGCCGGCATCGACGCGAAGATGCTCGCCGCCACCGACGAGGACCTCAAGGCGCGCATCGGCTGGCTCGCCTACGTCAAGGCGATCGTCGTCGCGCTGCGCGACGAGAACACGCTGCACCTGCGCTACCGGCTCGACGACGGGCCCCGCAAGCGCCTGCGCGCCAACACCGTGATCGTCGGCAACTGCGGCACGCTCACGGGCAACATCCTGCTGCTGCCCGAGGCGTCGATCGACGACGGCGTCTTCGACGTGCTGCTGCTCAGCCCGGAGGGCATCGGCAGCTGGCTGCAGGTGCTCACGAAGGTGGTCATCGAGAACGGCCTGATCCGTCGGACCCCCTGCGCAAGCTGTTCGGCGAGCGGCCGATCGAGGCCCTCAACTACGTGCAGTCCCGCCGCTTCTCGGCGCGCTTCGACCACCCGCAGGAGATCGAGCTCGACGGCGACGGCTTCGGCCGCGCGGTGGCGTTCCGCACCACGGTCGACGAGGGCGCGCTGCGCGTGCGGGTGCCGAAGGAGTCCTGACGGCACGCCGTCGACGGCCGGGAGCGCCTGCCCGACCGGCGAGCTGGCGGGGCGATCAGGCGATCGCGGCCTTGAGCTCGGCGGCCGCGGCGGCCACGTCGGGCGCGCCGTAGATGGCGCCGCCGGCGACGGCGACGCGCGCTCCCGCGGCCTGGACGGCGGCGATGGTGGCGACCGAGACGCCGCCGGCCACCGAGAAGTCGGTGCCGGAGGCGCTGCCCGCGCTGAGCAGGGTGTCGAGCGAGTAGCCGTCCTGCGCCTGCTCGTCGAGCCCCGCGTGGAACTCGGAGAACACGGCGCCCAGCTCGGCGGCCTGGCGGGCGCGCTCGGCCTTGTCGGCGACGCCGATCAGGTCGACGACGACGCCCTTGCCGTGCTTCCCGGCGGCCTTCACGGCACCCGCGATGGTGCTGTCGTCGGCGGTGCCGAGCACCGTGACGAGGTCGGCGCCCGCGCCGAAGGCGAGGTCGGCCTCGAGCTCGCCGGCGTCGGCGGTCTTCAGGTCGGCGAGCAGGGTCTTGTCGGGGTGCGCGGCGCGCAGGGCGCGGATCGCGGCGACGCCCTCGCTCTTGATGAGCGGGGTGCCGAGCTCGAGGATGTCGACGTGCGGCGCGGCGGCCGCGGCGAGCTCGAGGGCGGCGTCGGTGCTGAGGGTATCGATGGCGAACTGCAGCTGCATGGGTGCTCCTTGGGTGTCGTGATGGTGGGTCATTCGAGGTTCGCGTGCCGGGGCCACAGCTCGTCGGCGGTGCGCCCGGAGCGCTGCCAGAGCTCGTGGAAGAGCGCATCGCCGAGCAGCATGACGGCCTGCTCGAAGAGCGAGCCGGCGTACTGGGCCGAGGCGGTGCCCGAGCGGTCGAGCTTGCCGGCGGCCGGCAGCTCGACGATCGACGTCGCGAGGCCGGCCAGGGCGCGGCGGCGTCGGTGGTGATCGCGGCGATGCGGGCGCCCGCGTCCCGCGCCGTCTCCGCCGCGCGCACGATGCCGGCGGTGGTGCCGGAGCCGCTGGCGGCGAGCAGCAGCTCGCCCTCGCAGATGGCCGGCGTCGTGGTCTCGCCGACCACGTGCACCGTGCGGCCGAGGTGCATCAGGCGCATGGCGGTCATCCGCAGGGCCAGGCCGGAGCGTCCTGCGCCCAGCACGAAGACCGCGGGTGCGTCGTCCACGGCGTCGGCGAGGGCCTGCAGCTGCTCGTCGAGCGCCGGCCGCAGCAGTACGCGGTCGAGCTCGGCGCGCAGGAGGGCGAGCGGAGTGTCGGGCATGGCTCGATGCTGGTCGAGCCCGAGCGGATGCGCAGCTGGTCGTCGGCGTGGTGCGCCTACCCGATCGGGTGGTCCCGTCGAACGGGTAGGTTGGGCGGATGGATGCCGCGCCCGCCACCCGCGCCCTGCTGCTCGAGCACGCCCGCACGGTCGCCGAGCAGGCCGACCGTCACGCGGTGACGCTCGAATCGGTGCTCGCCATCCTGCGCGCTGGCCGGCTCGACGACCGGGCCGCGCGCACCGCGGCGATCGACGTCGCCGCAACCGCCCTGGTCGAGCTGCGCACCGCGACGGACGGGCAGCGCGCCAGCATGCTCGAACCCGTGACGGGCGCCTTCGACCGCCTCCGCAGCGACCTGCGCCCGCTGGTGCGCTTCGGCGAGCTCGAGATGCAGTTCGTCGAGCCGCCGAGCAGCGGCCGCGCCCTGCCCGGGGAGGTCGCCCTCGCGGCGCGCGCCATCGTGCGCATCGCCGTGCTCGCGCTCGTCGACGCCGGCGACGCGCGCCGGGTGCGCATCCAGTGGGACTGCGACGGGCTCAACCTGCTGGTCAATCTCCGCGACGACGGCGCCGGCGGCGCCAGCGCGAACGACGACGCGATGCGCCCCATCGCCGAGCGCGTCAGCGCACTCGACGGCGAGCTGCGCGTCGACGCGACGCCGGGCTGGGGCACGGCCCTCGCCATCCGCATCCCCCTCGATCCGCCGGCGCCGCACGAGCTCTCGGCGGGCGACGCCGAGCTCACCGCGCGAGAGCGCGACGTGCTGCGCCTGGTCGGTGCCGGCCGCCGCAACCAGGACATCGCCGACGAGCTCGGCATCAGCCTGAACACGGCGAAGTACCACGTGTCGAATCTGCTGCGCAAGCTCGGCGCCCGCTCGCGCGCCGAGCTCGTCGCCATCGGGCACGGGGGCTGAGCGGCTCGGCCCCCGCGCCCGATGGGCCACGTCCTGTGCCCGCGGCTCAGTCCCGCCAGGCCTCCGCGGCGGTGAGGGGCACGAGGTCCGGCGTCGGGAAGGTCGAGGCGATCTCGACGCGGGTGCCGGACTCCGCCGCCTCGAGCAGTCCGGTCATGATCTCGAGGGCGTGCAGCCCGATGGCGCCCGACGCGCGACCGTGGCCCGCCGCGAAGTCGACGAGGCCCACGCCGCGGCCCGAGTCGACGTAGCCGGCCGACGGCGGCAGGGCCTCCCACGCGTCGCCGCCGAGGCGGAAGATCGCGGACTCGCCCTCGAACATGTTCGGGTCGGGCACGCTGAGGCTGCCGGTCTCGCCGTGCACCTCGATGGGCGCGGCCGTCGTGCGCACCGCGTCGAAGCTCACCGTCACCGTCGAGATGGCCCCGCTCGCGTGCTGCAGCGCTCCGGCGAGGTGCGACTGCACGGCCACCGGGAAGGTCTCGCCCTCGCGCGGGCCCGAGCCGATGGAGCGCTCGTCGCGGGAGCGGCTGCTGAGACCGACCACCGCCGTGACCGGGCCGAGCAGCTGCAGCAGCGAGTGGATGTAGTACGGCCCCATGTCGAGCACCGGTCCGCCGCCGGGCTGGTAGTAGAAGTCGGGGTTCGGGTGCCACAGCTCGTGGCCGGGGGCCACCCAGGTGGCCACGGCGGCGAGCGGACGGCCGATGAGGCCGTCGTCGATCGCCTTGCGGGCGGTCTGGATGCCGGTGCCGAGCACGGTGTCCGGTGCGGAGCCGACGAAGCGGCCGACCGCATCCGCTCGCTCCATGATGCGCCGACCGTCGTCGAGCGTGACCGCCAGCGGCTTCTCGCCGTAGACGTTCTTGCCGGCGTCGAGCGCGGCGAGCGCGATCTCGGCGTGCGCGCCCGGGATCGTGAGGTTGAGCACGGTCTCGACCTCGGGGTCGGCGAGCAGCTCGGCGACGTCGAGCGCGCGGGCGCCCTCGATGCCCGCGGCGACCTCCTCGGCCTTCGCGCGGTCCAGGTCGGCGATGGCGACGATGCGCACGGACGACTGGTTCGCCAGGGTGGTCAGGTACTGGCCGGAGATGAACCCGACGCCGATGATGCCTACGCGGTGCGGCTGGCCCACAGGAGACCCCTCTCGATGATGGTGCGGACGGACGGATGCTGCAGCGTCTCGAGATCGTGCCCCGGGGTCGCCACGAAGATGCGGCCCTCGCCCCACTGCCGCGTCCACACGGCGGGGGAGGTGACCGGACGGTGCCACGGCTGGTCCTCGCGGGCCGGATGCGTCGTGGTGGCGAGCACGTCGATGTAGTCGTCGTGCAGCACCCAGTACTGCTCGTTGACGAGGTCGAAGTCCTCGATGCCCTGCGTGATCGGGTGCGCGCGGCCCGCCTCGTTGATCTCGACCGTGTACGGCAGGAAGTTGTCGCTCGCGTCGCCGGGGCGCTCGCCGAGGCTGCCGTCGTGCGGCTTGCCCGGATGCGTGGCGAACTGCCCGCCCACCAGGTGCAGGTAGTCGCTGTTGTTGCGGTACGAGTCGGCGATGCCGCCGTGCCAGCCGGCGAAGCCGAGCCCGCCCTCGATGGCGGCGCGGAGCTTCTCGAACGCGGTGCGCTCGATCGTGGACATCGTCACGGTCTGCACGACGAGGTCGGTGCTCGCGAGCAGCGCCTCGTCCTCGTAGACCTCGTTCGACTCCTCGACGCGGACGGTGAACCCCTCGCGCTCCAGGAAGGGGATGAAGAGCTCGGTGGCGGCGACGGGGGCGTGACCGTCCCAGCCTCCTCGCACCACGAGCGCGTTGCGGGGCATGCGTCCTCCTCGACGGTTCCGGGTTGCGGGTCCATGCTCCCGTCCGCTCCCGCCGACCGCGAGGTTTTTGCGCGATAAGCCGCGGAGCTCGCGGCGGGACGACTGCTCGGCGGCCGATCAGCGGATGCCGTACGCGAGCGACTCGGCGGTACGCGGACGCGTACCGCCGAGTCGCTCAGGTGCTGCTTCGCGCGGCGGCCGCGAAGCGGCGGATGCGCTCCAGGTCCTTCACGCCGGGCGCGGACTCCACGCCGCTCGAGACGTCGACACCGGCCGGTCGCGCATCGAGGACCGCGCGCGCCACGTTGTCGGGGTCGAGCCCGCCCGCCAGCATCCACGGTCCGCTCGGACGCCGCTGGAGCAGCGCTCGCAGGTCCCAGCGCTCGCCCGAGCCCGCGCGCGGGGAGTCGATGAGCAGCAGCTCCTCGCCCCACGGGTCGAAGTCGCCGCCGGGCGAGGTCGCGCGCCAGATCCGCGGGAACAGCTCGAGTGCGCGCCCGGTCCGCTCGCGGTCGTAGCCGTGCACCTGCAGCACGTCGACGCCCGCCTCGCGGGCCGCCTCCGCGGCCGGCTCGGGGGCGATGCCCTTGACGACGAGCACCGTCGTCGCGCGACCGGCGACGTGGTCGACGAGGGCGCGGGCGGTCGGCAGGTCGACGGTTCGGGGGCTGCCGGCGGCGTGGACGATGCCGATCGCATCCGCTCCGGCCTCGATGGCCACGTCGATGGACTCGGAGGTGCGCAGGCCGCAGATCTTGACGAGGAGGGGGTGGTCACCCGCCGAGCGTAGCGAGGGCCCGGCTCACCGGGCGCCGGGCCACAGCGGGCCCCACTGGCGCGCGCCCGCCCAGCGCATCAGCAGCGCCGCGGCGAACGCCCCCAGGCCGCCGACCAGCAGGTCGCCGATCGTGTCGTCGTACCCGACCAGGATCTCGGGATCGACCCACGTGTGGCCGGCCCACTCGCCGAACTCCCACAGCACCCCGAGGGTCACGCCGACGGTGCCGACGAGCAGCGTCTCGAGCGCACGTCCGCCCTTCGCCGGGACGACGCCGGCGGTGCGCAGCGCGAGGACGGCGAGCGCGGCGAGGGCGCCGTTCAGCGCGAAGTGCACCGGCAGGTCGACGATCGGCACGGTGATGTAGAGCTCGAGGGCGCTGCACCACGCGGCCACCAGCAGGGTGGCGCCGACGATCGCGTCGAAGCCGCCGCGCACGCCGAGGAATCGCGGGGCCACGAGTCCGACGAGGGTGAGGGCGAACATCGCCGCCGTAACCGGTTCGCCGATGGCGACGCCGGTGGCGACGCTGAGCAGGCCGATGATCCGCAGCGCATCCGCGGCCATGAGCGCGGGGGAGTCCGGGGTGCGCAGGAACGCGGCGACCAGGCGGTCCCGCAGCGGGGCGCCGTCGGCGGCGCCGTCCTCGCGGCGCTGGCGGACCGACCTCATCCGATCGCCCGCAGCCGCGCCTGCACGGGCAGGTGGTCGCTCGGCCATCGGCCGCCGGGCCGGGCCCGGTTCGCTCCGGCCGCCTCGACGATCACCGGTCCGCCGACGAGCAGCCAGTCGATGCGGCGACCCGGCCCGGGCCGGCGGTACCCGTTGCGGGTGCCGAGCCGTGCGCCGAGCGGATGCGGCGCCTCCCGCATCGCGTCGCGCAGCGGCCCCCGCGTCACGAGCGTGCGGTACGCGGGGGAGCGGGTGCCGGCGTTGGCATCGCCCATCACGACGGCGGGGCCGTCGTCGAGCAGGGTGCGGATGAGGGATGCGGAGCGCCGCCGGGCGAGCGGCGACACGACGTCGAGGTGCGTGTTCACGACCTGCCAGCGCACGCCGGTCGCGCGGTCGCGCAGGCGCGCCTCGACGAGGATGCGGGGGAACGCCGAGCCCCAGGAGCGCGATCCGGCGCGGTGCGGCGTGGTCGAGAGCGAGAGCTGGCGCCAGCGCTCCACCTCCAACCGATCGGTGTCGACGAGCAGCGGGGTGGCCTCGTCGCCGCCGCGGCGCGAGCGGCCGGTGCCGAGCACGGCGTAGCCGTCGAGCGCATCGCGGGCAGCGCGCAGGTGCTCGGGCTGCGCCTCCTGCAGGCCGAGGACGGCCGGCCGCTCCTCGGCGAGCAGGGCGGTGAACGCCCCGCGGCGCCGCGACCAGCGGTCGGGGTGCCGGGGCCGCAGATGCGGCACGATGCGCCGCGCGTTGAACGTCATGACGTCGAGGGCGGATGCCCCGCCGGGGCCGAGCAGCGGCACTCAGTCGCCCTGCCTCGGTGCGCCGGAGGCCTTCCGGGCCGTGACGATGGAGCCGATGAGGGCGATGAGCGCGCCCGCGAGCCCGATGGCGAGCAGCGCCGGCCCGAGCGTGCTCACGACGAGCAGCGGACCCGAGACCGGCTCGTCGCCCGCCCCCTGATCGGCGCCGTTGGCCGAGTACTCCGCGGCCGACAGGGCGGTGCCGACGATGAAGAGGCCGAGCCCGACGAGCGCGGCCGCGCCGAAGGCGATCATGGCGATCCGCCACGGTCGTGCGGCGGACCAGGGGCGCGTCTCGGAGCTCATGGTGCGAGGGTAGGCACCCGGTGCGGGGTCGGCGCGGCGGCTGCCAGTGCGGGTCCAGGGGTACGGGGTGCGCCGTCCAGGCGGGCGGCTCAGCGCGTCGAGCCGCGCACCACCAGCTCGGTCGGGAACTCGACGTGGCCCGGCTCGAGCAGCGCGCCGTGCGCGTGACCGTCGATCATCCGCACCGCCTGCGCGGCCATCTCGCGCACCGGCTGGTGCACCGTCGTGAGCGGCGGCTGCAGCCAGGCCGAGTGGCGCAGGTCGTCGAAGCCGATGAGCTGCAGGTCGTCGGGGATGCGGGCGCCGAGCGCGGCGGCCGCCTGGTAGACGCCGAGCGCCAGGCCGTCGGTGCTGGCGAAGATGCCCAGGTCCTCGCCCAGTGCGTCGCGCAGCGGCTCGAGCACCGCGGCCGCGGGGTGCGCGCCCCAGCGCACGGGCACCTCGTCGATGCGCGCATCGGGCATCCGCTCGTGGAGCGCCTCGGTGAAGCCCTCGACGCGCGCCCGGCCGAAGCGGTACCGCGGCTGCGTCGAGACGACCAGGAAGCGTCGCGCGCCGCGGTCGACGAGGTGCCGCGCCGCGGACGCGCCGCCCTCGCGGTTGGTCGTGCCGATGGTCGTGGCCGCGCGGTTGCGCTCGGCCCGGGGGTCGAGCAGCACGAGCGGGATGCCGAGGCGCTCGAGCATCTCGAGCTGCGGGCCGGTCGGGCCGCTCAGGCCGATCACCACGCCCGCCGAGCCGCGCCGTGCGATGCGCGCCGGCCAGTCGTCGTCGGGCGCGTCGCGCTCGGCGGTGAGCACCAGGTCGTAGCCGGCCTCGGTGGCGGCGATGCGCGCGCCGGCGACGACCTCGTCGCTCCAGGCGTCGTGGAAGTTGCCCAGCACCAGGTCGATGAGCCCGGCGGTGCCGCCGCGCGGCCGCCCGCGTCGTTCCTCACCACGGCGGTAGCCGAGCTCGATCGCCGCCGCCTCGATGCGCGCACGGGTCTCCGGCCGCACCTCGCCGCGGCCGGCGAGCACGCGCGACGCGGTGGAGACCGAGACCCGTGCCGCGTCGGCCACGTCGACGAGCCGGACGGATGCGGGCTGCGCCTGGCTGGGGCGGCCGACGGTGGTCATGGGGCGATTCTCCCATCCGGCCGGACCGCTGCCTTTCGTGCGTTGAGCGAATCGCTAACTTGCTTAGCAATACGGTACGCTCGAGGCATGACCTCATCCGAGCCCACGCTCGCCTGGGACCGCCTCCCCACCGTCGAACGGATACCCGCGGCCGTCGCCCGCCGCGCGCATCGGCTGTTCACTTACGACCGCCTCGCCGTCGACGACTCGCCGCTCGTGGTGGTCGTCGTCGTCGACGCGCGCGAGAACCTCCTCGCCCGATCGACCTTCGCCACCACGGCCGACCCGCGCCGCGTGGCCGAGCACGTGCTCGCCGGCTCGCGGGTCGGCCGCTACTCGCCGTACCGCGCCGACTCGGCGCACCGCGAGACCCGCATCGAGGCCCTCGTGGGGCCGAAGGCGTCGAGCGCGCTGAGCGCCTACGAGCGCGAGCGCCGCGAGCGTCCTCCGCGCACCGCCTGAATCGCCCTCGCCGACGCCCTGACCGGCGGGAAGTGCTCGGGCCAGTGCAGCAGCACCGTGCGCCATCCGCGCCGCAGCCGCCACCGGAACGCCGCCGCATCGTCGAAGGGGCGGCCCGAGATGCTCAGGGCGAGATGCCGGTGCCGACGCACGCGGAAGCGCGCGCCGAGATGGAAGCTCAGGTCGAGGTCGTCGTGCAGGAGCGGATCCGCCCGGTGCGCGCCGCGTCGCACCGCGAGCCAGGCCGAGCGCCGCATGCCGAGGTTCGAGCCGAACAGCGGCGCGTGCCCGAGCGCCAGGCCGCAGGCCAGGAGGTAGGCGAGGTCGTAGGCGCGCGACAGGGCGAGGCCTCGTCCGCGCAGCAGGCCCGGGCCGGTCACCGCATCCGCCGTGCGCAGCGCCTCCTCGAGGTCGGCCAGCCAGGTGGCGGGCGGGCGGCAGTCCGCATCCAGCCGCGCGATCAGCTCGCCCTCGGCGGCGTCGTACCCCGCGCCCGCCGCGGCGGGGATGCCGGGGCTCGGCTCGGCGATGACGCGCGCGCCGTGACGCTCCGCGACGGCTCGGCTCGCATCCGTGCTGCCGTTGTCGACCACGATCACCTCGTGGGGGCGCCGGGTCTGGCGCGCCAGGGCCCGCAGGCAGGCCTCGAGCTCGATCGCGTCGTCCTTCACCGGCACGACCACCGAGATGCGCGGGCTCACCGCTCGAGCTCCTCCTGCGCGGACGACCATCCGCCGAGCAGCGCCGCCAGGCTCAGCGGGCCGTCGAGCCGGGCGACGCCCGCGAGCCGCTCGCGGCGCTCGCCGACGGCCTCCTCGCCCCAGCGCTCCCGGCGCCGCGTCGATCGGCTCGCCTCGGCGTCCAGCAGCAGCGTCCCCGCGTCGTCGTGCACGAGCACCCGCTCGGTCGAGGCCCCGCCGAGCGAGGCCAGCAGCGCGCGCAGCGCCTCGGCGCCAGCATCCGCCACCAGCAGCGGCTCGTGCACCCGGACCAGCACGCCGGCGCGCGTCGAGGCGTCGTCGTGCGCGACGACCCGGTCGTCGTGCGGGAACAGCGCGGCGGATGCGGCCGGCACCGCCACCTGCGCCGTCGGCAAGGCGCAGAGCAGCGCGTCGACCGTCGCGAAGACGGCGGTGTCGCGGTGCTCGCCGAGCAGCTCGACGAGCACGTGCGGATGCGCCGCGCGCACCCCGCGTCCCGCCGACCCCGGCACGGCGATGCGCCGGGAGAGCGCGATGGACTCGGGGTTCTGCCGCTCGACGCGCTCGGCCTCGTCCACGTCCTCGCGCTCGGCGAACTCGGGCCCGTTGTGCCAGAGCACGGCCGCCGGCTCGTGCGCGAGCACGGCGCCGGCGTTCCAGGCGCGGTGCGTCCACTCCCAGTCCTCGCCGCCGTAGGCGTCGAAGGACTCGTCGAAGCCGCCGACCTGCTCCAGGAACCAGCGCGTCGTCGTGATCGAGGCGCCGATCACGAAGCGGTACGAACGCTGATCGGCGTCGAGCAGGTCGCGGCTGCCGGCGTAGGCCTCGCGCAGCCAGGCGGGCTCCTCGAGCTCGCGCGCCGGACCGGCCTCCGCGATCGGCCCGTCCACGCCATCGAGCTCGGCGTGCCGGCGGCGGCCCACGACGACCGCCTCGGGCAGCAGCGCCGGCAGCCGCGTCACCGCGCGCAGGTAACCCGGCTCGGGCGTGCAGTCGGCGTCGATGAAGCAGAGCACCTCGCCGGTCGCCTGCGCCGCACCGAGATTGCGCACTGCGGCGAGCCGGAAGCCGCGGTCGGCCTGCCGCACGAGCCGCACGCCCTCGGGCACGGTCGGCGCCTCGGGCGAGCCGTCGTCCGCGACGACGATCTGCACGCGGTCGCGCGGGTAGTCCTGCGCGGCGAGCGCCGCGAGCGAGCGGTCCAGGTCCGCCTGCTGGTCGTAGTGCGCCAGCACCACGGTGACCGTCGGCGGCTCGTCCGGCTGCGCGCCGTCGAGCGCATCCCATCCGTTCCCCGGCACCCAGCGGCGGGTCACGGGGCGAGCCCCCGCCACCAGTCGAGCAGGGCGCGGGCCGTGGTCGGTGCGGGCATGGCGGTCTCCTGCCAGGTCGAGTGCGGAGCGGATGCGGCCGCCGCGATCGCCGCGCCCAGCGCGTCGTCGTCGGCCAGGGTGAGGGTGCCCGGTCGCAGCCGGTCCATCTCCTCGGTGTAGCGGCCGCGCAGCACGATCGGTCGCCGCCCGGCCTCGAGCCACGAGTTCAGCGAGCCGGATGCGGAGATGTGCTGGTGCGCGATCACGGGCACGCCGGTCTCGCGGCTGCGGGCGAGCAGCTCGTCGTCGGGCAGGTAGCCGGTCACCTCGACCTCGAAGCCCGCCTCCTGCGCAGAGCGCACGAAGTCGTCGAGCTCGCCCTCGTGGCCGCGGGACGGGGCGCCGAGCACCTCGATGCCGAGCTCGCCCGCGAGCCCGGCCGCGGCCATCGCCGCCAGCGCCTCGGCGTGGCCCTTGCCGGGGTAGAAGTACCCCAGCAGGCCGACGGTGGCACGGGGCTCCGGCCGCTCGGCGGGCGGCGCCGGCAGCAGCGGCAGCGGGATGACGGCCACGGGACCGGTCGCGCCGACGTGCTCGCGCAGCAGCTGCGCCTCGTGCTCGCTGCTGCAGACCACTCCCGCGGCGGCGGCGATCACCGCGGCGTAGCAGGCGGCGCGCCGCCCGAAGCGGCCCTCGCCGTCGCTCGGCTGCGGCACGTCGTGCAGGGTCGCGGTGACGGCCCTGCAGGCGGCCAGGCCCCGGAAGCGCTCGGCCGCCTCCTCGGGACTCGACCCCCAGAGGCGGTCGGTGAACTGCACGTGGACGGGGCCGTCGGGCAGCGCGTCGAGCGTGGCGACGCGCTGATCGGGGGCGAGCGGTCGCAGCAGGCGCCGCATCCGCTCGGCGTGGAGCGTGACGCCGTGGCGCGGCTCCGCCGGCAGTACCCAGGCGGGGAGGCCGGTCACGAGACCCCGTGCCAGAGCTCGACGGTGGGCCGGGCGCGCAGCCAGGCGTACTCCACCAGGTCGGGTCGCTCGGCGTACCAGGCGAGGTGCGCCTCGCGAACCTCCGCGACGCCCAGCGCACGGCCCTCGACGGTCCAGTGCTCGACCGGCTCGGCGTCGATGCCGAACACCTCGATCACCGCCGCCTCGCGCGGCGCCTCGACGCTCGCGAGCAGCGGGCGCCCCGGGTCGCGCGCCTCGCCCGGCAGTCCGAGGGCGCGCAGCAGGCGGGTGCCGGTCTCGCGCAGCACGGGGTTGCCGGGGTGGTTGATCGTGCGCATCAGATCGAAGGCCGGCGCGTCGAAGAGGTCGGAGACGATCACGTCGGTGCGGGCTCGCTCCTCGCGCGCGCGTAGCTCCTCGCGGGAGAGCTCCGCGATCGCCCGCACCGTAGCCGCCGACGGCCGAGCGGGCAGGCCCTCGGCGCCGACCGCCTCGGCCAGCACGCGCAGGTCGTGGTACGGCACGAGCGGAGGGTCGCCGTGCACGAAGCCCGGGTCGCGCAGGATCAGGTGGGCCGGGTGCAGGCCGGCGAAGCGGATGCTCGGCACCGTCGCGAACACCGCCCGCGGTGCCGCCTCCCGCAGCTGCGCCGTGCCGATCGGCAGATCGCGGTAGCCGTCGCGGATGGGCTGCGAGACGACGAACGCGGCCCCCGCGAGCAGCCGCCGCAGGTGCGGCAGGTCGTCGGCCGTCAACTCGAACACCGCGGGAACGCGGATCCAGGACGCCCCCTCCGAATCGAGGACGATCCGCAGGGACTCAGCCTGGCAGTTCCCGAGCACGAGCCCATAGGGCTCCGCCGGGGTCGGAGCGTCCCCGTAGAACTCGGCGTAGTGACTGCGCCGACCGGGATCGTCGGCGGTCGCGGCGATCGCCGACGAGGACGCGGTGGTGGGCTCTGGCGGCATGGCTGCGACGGTATCCGTCGCTCCGGGCGCCCAGGGAACTCCCGCAACGGCTCAGCGGTCGCCCCCAGGAACCATCGGGCCGGCATCGAGCGCAGGGAGAAGGACATGCACGAGACGGACAGTGACACGGTGCGCGTCGCCTCGGTGCCGGAGCGGCACCCGTACGTGCGCGCCGCCACGGCGCACCCCGCGGTGACGGTGCTGCCCGACCCGCTGCCCGACCCCGAGCAGCCCGAGCGGTGGTGGCCGCCCGTCATGCTCGACGCCGAGTGGGTGCGCGCCCACGCGGACGAGTTCGACGTATTCCACCTGCACTTCGGCGCCGAGTCCTACGACGCCGCCCACCTCGCCCGCTTCACCGCGGCGCTCGCCGAGGCGGGGCGTCCGCTCGTCTACACCGTGCACGACCTCGAGAACCCGCAGCTCGACGGCCAGCAGGCGCACGCGGAGGCTCTCGACGTGCTCGTGCCGGCCGCCGCCGAGCTCGTCACCCTCACCGGCTCCGCAGCCGAGGAGATCGAGCGGCGCTGGGGGCGCTCGGCGCGGGTGCTGCCGCACCCCACGATGCTGCAGCACGAGCGGCAGCCCGAGCTCGAGCCCATCCGCTTCCGCGTCGTCGGGGTGCACCTGCGCGACCTGCGGCCGAACATCCTCGGCGCTCCGCTCATCGCCGCGCTCGCCGAGGCAGCCGACCTGCTGCTCGGCGCCGGGCCGCTGCGCTTCGAGATCTCGATGCACGAGCGCGTGCGCGACGAGCCCCAAGCGGAGGAGATCGCCCGCATCGTCGCCGCCGCGCCCCGCCTCGAGCTGCTGCGCCGCCCCCGCCTCGGCGACGAGGCGCTGGAGCGCGAGATCGCCGGCTTCGACGCGGCCCTGCTGCCGTACCGCCACGGCACCCACTCCGGCTGGCTCGAGCTCTGCCACGACCTGGGCGTGCCCGTCGTCGGGCCGCGGGCGGGGCACTTCGCCGGCCAGCACCCGTCGTCGTACACGGCGGCCGACCTGCTCGACGCGTCCTCGCTCGCAGAAGCGCTCGCCGCCGCGCTCGCTCGTCCCGAGTCGCCCGCCCTGGGCGACGCCCGCGCGGTCGCCGTGCGGGAGCGCCGGGCCGAGCGGGCGGTCGAGGCCGAGCGGGTGCGGGATGCGCACGCAGCGCTGTACGCGGCGGTGGCACGGTGACCGCCCCCTCCGCATCGCCGTCATCGCCCCGTCGAGGCATCCGCTGCGCGAACCGCACGCCGGCGGTCTGGAGCGGATGGTGTGGGAGCGGGTGCGCACGCTGCGCGCCCGCGGGCACGAGGTGCTGCTCTGCGCGCCGGAGGGCTCCGACTTCCTCGACGCCAGCCCGCCCGAGCTCGTGCTGCCCGCCGTGCGCTGGCCGGACCCGCGGTCCGCCTCCGACACGGCGTACCCCACCGGGCACCTGAAGGGGCACGACGAGGCGATGCGCGGCGCGATGCGCTGGCTCGGCGCCGCCCGTCGGCGCATCGACGTGATCGACAACCACAGCCTGCACGGCGTGGTGCTCGACGCCGCGGCCGCGCTCGGCGTGCCCGTCGTGACCACGCTGCACACGCCTCCGCTGCCCGAGATCGTGGCGGCCCACCGCCGCACCCCCGCGGGGGCGCGCTCGTTCCTGGCCGTCAGCGAGCACACCCGCGCCGCGTGGTCCGCTCACGGCGTGGAGGCTTCCGTGCTACCCAACAGCTTCGCCGCCGAGACCTGGCGGCTCGGCGCGGGCGGCGGCGGGCTCGTCTGGTCGGGCCGCATCGTGCCCGAGAAGGCGCCGCACCTCGCTCTGGCCGCGGCGCGCGCGGCCGGCCTGCCGATCGCCGTCGCCGGCCGCATCGGCGACCAGCGCTACTTCGAGCAGGTCGTCGCGCCGCTGCTCGGCGACCGCGCGCGCCACGTCGGCGAGCTCGGCCAGCGGCAGCTCGACCGCCTGGTCGGCGCCGCCGACTGCGCCCTCGTCACACCCATGTGGCAGGAGCCGTTCGGCCTCGTCGTCGCGGAGGCGCTCGCCACCGGCACCCCCGTCGCGGCCTTCGACAACGGCGGTGTGGCGGAGGTGCTGGCCGGTTCGCCGGCCGCGGCGCTCGTCGCCCCCGGCGACGTCGCGGGCCTCGCCGTCGCGGCGCGCCTGCTGGCCGCTCGCGGCGGGGACCGGATCGTGCGCGGGGAGGTGCGCCGTCACGCGCTCGATCGCCTCTCCTCGACGGCGCGGCTGCCCGAGATCGAGGCTCACTTCGCTCGGGCGCTGCAGCGCCAGCAGGTCGCAGCATGAGCGGCACCGGCTGGTACGTGCACCACCACGGCCGCGGTCACCTCACCCGCTTCCTCGCCGTGCGCCGCCACCTGCCCGGGCCCGTCACGGTGTTCTCCACGCTGGAGGCGCCGGCCTCGCTGCCCGCGGGAACCGTCTGGGTCCGGCTGCCGCGCGACGACGACGGCGTCGCCGATGGCGCCGAGCCGTCCGCCGGCGGCGCGCTGCACTGGGCGCCGCTGCACCACGGCGGCCATCGCGAGCGGATGGCGGTGATCGCCGCTGCCTGCGCACGGCACCGCTTCGACCGCTTCGTCGTCGACGTCTCGGTGGAGGTCGCGTTGCTCGTTCGCCTGCTCGGCGTGCCGACCGTGGTCGTCGCCCAGCCCGGCGACCGCGACGACGATCCGCATCGCCTCGCCTACCGCGCGGCCACGCGCATCCTCGCCCCCTGGGCCGACGGACTGCAGACGACGCCCGTGATCGAGGCGAACCGCGAGCGGGTGCGCTTCAGCGGCGCGATCTCGCGCTTCGACGAGCGGATGCCCGATGCGGGCGAGCGCACCGGCCCGGTGCTCGTGCTGGGCGCGGCCGCCGGCCCGCTGCCCACGTCGGATGCCGTGCACCTCGACGGCACCGCCTGGCAGGACGACCCGTGGACGCTGCTGGCGAGCAGCGACGTCGTCGTGACCGCCGCGGGCCAGAACGCGCTCGCCGACCTCGCCGCCTCGGGCGCCCGCGCCATCGTGGTGCCGCAGGAGCGCCCGTTCGGCGAGCAGCGGGCCAGCGCCGACGTGCTCGAGCGCGAGGGCCTCGCGCTCGTGCTCGACGCGTGGCCGTCCGTCGAGGAGTGGCCCGGGCACCTGGAGTGCGCCCGCGCGCTGCGACCGGACTGGTCGGCCTGGCGGGTGCGCGGCGGGGCGGCTCGCGCCGCCGCGGCCATCGAGGCGGTCGGGGCCGGCCAGGCGGCTCGAGCCGACGCGCCCGACACCGGCCAGCTCGCCGCGGACGACGCGGGGAGCCTCCCGTGACCGCCCGCACCGCCGTCCTCACCACCGCCAGCTCGGCCCGGCTCGAGCACCTCGAGCGGCAGCAGCGCTTCCTGGCGCGGGAGGCGGCGCATCTCCGCGTGATCGCCTGGCTCGACGCGGCGCCGCCGCCCGACCTCCCCGGAGCGATCGTCGTGCACGTGCCCCCGGGGCGGCACGGCCTGCGCGTCGGCGCCGGGCGCAACGCGGCGGCCGCCGCCGCGCTCGAGGCCGGCGCCAAGCTGCTGGTGCTGCTCGACGTCGACTGCCTGCCGGGGCCCGATCTGCTGCGGCGCTACGCCGGGGCCTCCGCCGCGCATCCGACGGCGTTGCTCTGCGGACCCGTCACCTACCTGCCCGAGGGGTGCGCCCGGAGCGAGCGGATACGCTGGGCGCGCTGACCGCACCGCATGCGGCTCGCCCGCATCCGGCCGACGACGCCATCGAGCGCGCCGGTGACGGCGCCTACGACCTGTTCTGGTCGCTCTCCTTCGCGCTCACCCGCGAGGCGTGGCTGCTGCTCGGCGGCTTCTCGCCCGACTACGAGGGCTACGGGGCCGAGGATACGGACTACGCGGCGCGCGCCCGAGAGCACGGGGTGCCGCTGCTCTGGGTCGGCGGGGCGCACGCCTACCACCAGTGGCACCCGACCCAGTCGCCGCCCGTGCAGCACGTCGACGACATCCTGCGCAACGGCGCGGCCTTCGCCGCCCGCTGGGGGCGCTGGCCGATGCTCGGCTGGCTGGAGGCCTTCGAGCGGATGGGCATCGTCGAGCGCGGCCCCGACGGCTGGCGCCGCGCGGCCTGACCCGCAGAGCCCGCGCTCCCCGCCGGCCCGCCTGCACCGCAGCCCCCCCCGACCCGCAACTCCTCACCCCGACCCGCAACTCCAAAACGAAGGAGATCTTCGCGACTCGCCGGGCAGAGGCCGCTGCAGGTCGGCGTGTCGCGAAGATCTCCTTCGTTTTGGCAGTGCGTGGGAGACCGGTGCCGGCATGCGGACGGCCCCGGAGCCGTGCTCCGGGGCCGCCCGCATGCCGAGGGTCAGTCGCGGTCGCGGTCCACGTCGGTGCCGAGCACCGCGAAGTCGGGGCCGAGGTCGATGTCGACCGTCGAGCGGTCGGCGAGCAGCACGGTGACGTCGTAGGGCGAGCGCGCGTCGTCGTCGAGGTCGATGTCGGTGACGGTGCCGTCGGCCTCGGCGAGCGCCGCCTCGACGATCGAGGCGACAGTGGCCTCGTCGAGCGAGCCGGTCGGGCCCTGGTCGTCGCCGTCGGCGGGGTCGGTCTCGACGATGCGCAGTGCGCCGTCGGCGCCCACGTACACCTCGGTCTCGTCGCCGTTCGCGGCCTCGAAGCGCACCTCCCAGCCGCCGTCGCGCTTGGCGTCGATGGCGGTGGGCTCGCCGCCGAGGCCGTCGGAGGCGGCGAAAGCGGATGCGCTCGCGATGATCTCGCTGAGCTCGGCCGGGTCGGCGGTGCCCGTCGCGCTCTGCGGGCCGCCGGCGGCCGCGGAGGGGACGGATGACGGGCCCGCCTCGTCGGCCGGGGCGGACTGGGTCGCGCCGGCGAGCGCGCGGTCGTCGCGGTCGTCGCGGTCGTCATCGTCGTCGTCGAGCGCCCCGCCGATGGCGATGCCGCCGCCGACGAGCAGCGCGCCGGCGAGCACGCCGCCGCCGACGAGCAGGGCGGTGCGCTTCGGGAACGGCTTCTTCTGCTGCACCGGCTCGGGGGTGATGGGGGTGGTGGGGGTCGTCTCGGGGCTGTTCTGCTCGGTCATGACTCGATGGTGCTGGGCGGGCGCTGAAGCGTGCCTGAAGCGACCTGAAGACGCGCTTCAGGATGCGCCTCCGTCAGACTGGGGCCATGACGTCCTTCCCCGCCCGAGGCATCCTGTTCGACTGCGACGGCGTGCTCGTCGACTCCCTCGAGGCGGCCGCCGTCGCCTGGGACCGCTGGAGCGCCGAGTGGGCGCCCCGCTTCGACTTCCGCCGCGACATCGCGCACGGCACGCGCGCCGCCGACACCGTCGCCCGCCTGGTCGACGCCGATCGCTTCCAGGCCGCGGTCGCGGAGCTCGACCGGCACGAGCTCGAGACGGTCGAGGGCACGGTCGCGATCGCGGGCGCCGTGGCGCTCACCGCCTCGCTGCCGGATGGGTCCTGGACCGTCGTGACCAGCGGTGTCCGTCCGCTCGCCCGCGCCCGGCTGCGTGCTGCGGGCATCGCCGAGCCGGCCGTGCTGGTCACCGCCGATGACGTGACCCACGGCAAACCCGACCCCGAGCCCTATCTGCGCGGCGCGGAGCTGCTCGGCCTCGACCCGTCGGACTGCGTCGTGCTCGAGGACGCCCCCGCCGGCATCGCCGCCGCCAGGGCGGCCGGCGCCGGCGCCGTCATCGGCATCGGCGCGCACGCCGCCGAGGGCCGACCGGATGCGCTGGTCGCCGACCTGCGCGACCTCGCCTGGCGGGGCGGCCGGCTGGAGGTGCTGCGGCCGCTCTGAGGCTCAGCCGGCCTGCTCGTCCTCTTCGGGGTTGAAGTTCGAGTCGGTGTCCGAGTGGCCCGCCGCGAGACCGTCCTCGCTGTTCGGGATCGTGCCGTCGTCGCCGAGCCCGCCGGGCTTCTTCGTGCCATCCGAGTCGCTCGTGGTGGTCTCGACGTCCGCGCCCTGCAGCGCATCCTCGTCGGCGGCCAGCTGCGCGGGGTCGTGGTTCTGGTTCGTCATGGTCGTTCCTCCTCACGGGGGTGGCTCGCCGGGTGCGGCGGCCACCGATCGACTCCCACTGTCCTGCGCCGGCAGCGGATGCGGGCGCCTTGCCCGGCCCTCGCACAGCTGCCTCCGACCGCTCAACCGACGACGGCCCATCCGTGCCCGGCGACGCCGTCCCGCGCGCCGCGGGTCGCGTCGTCCGCCGCGAGCAGCTCGCCCTGCGGGCGCGGTACGGCCTCGTCCTGCAGGTTGAGCACGACGGTGAGCCGCTGGCCGTCCGCGGCGAGGTCGATCTCGAGGTGCTCGTTCGCCAGCGCGCGGGGCTCACCCGTGGTCGCGCGATGCAGCCAGGGGTGCCGCCGCCGCAGGCTCAGCAGCTCCTGGTGCAGTCGCAGCACGGTCCCGTCGGCACCGACGAGATCCGCGGGGCCGCCGCTCGGGAACTCGGGCCGGATCGCGTCGTCGCCCCCGGCGCGCTCCTCCTTGACCGCCTGGAACCCCCACTCGTCACCGGCGTAGACGGTCGGGGTGCCGCCGAGCATCGCCAGCAGCACCGTCGCATGGGCGCGGTGCCGCGGGTCCGTGATGGCCGACGCAATGCGCGTGACGTCGTGGTTGCCCACGAAGGTCGCCGGCGCGAACTCCGCGAGCAGGGCGTCGTGCCGCCCGAGCGTCCAGGTCAGCTCCCAGAGGTTGCGCTCCTCGATGCTCGAGCGGATCGCCTTCCAGAGCTCGTACTGCGTGACGGTGTCGACCGTGCTCTCACGCACGAAGGCGGCGTAGTCGCCGTGGATCAGCTCGGCCTCGAACCAGGCGTCCGGATGCGTGCTCCGCACCTCCGCGAGCACGGCGGCCCAGAAGGCCGACGGCACCCGGTAGGCCGCGTCGAGCCGCCAGGCGTCCGCGCCCCGGTCCAGCCAGTGGCGCATGACGTCGACCACCAGCTCGCGCGTGGCCGGGTGGTCGTGGTCGAGCTCCAGCAGCGCGTCGTGCCCCTCGAAGGGCACCGGGCGGCCGTCCTCGCCGCGGCGCAGCAGCGCCGAGCCCTCGGCGACGAGCGGATGCGCCCGGCCGACGTGGTTGAACACCCCGTCCAGCTGCACCCGCAGACCCCGCGCGTGCGCCTCGCGGATGAGCTCGTCGAAGTCGGCCTCGTCGCCCAGCCTCGGGTCGATGCGGCGGTGATCCGTCGTGTCGTAGCCGTGGGTCGACGACGCGAAGATCGGCCCCAGCGCGATGCCGGAGGCGCCGAGCTCGATGACGTGGTCGAGCCAGGGCACCAGGCGTCGCAGCCGATGCTCCTCCGCTCGCACGGGCCCGTGCTCCGGCTCGGGGACGGCGCCGACGAACCCCAGCGGGTAGGCGCGCCACCAGATCGCGTGGGCGACCCATTCCGGTTCGGCGCTCGGCGGGAGGGCGGGGGATGAGGTCATGCCCCGACGCTACGGAGGGCGCCCGGTTGCACCCAGGAGGCGGCTGCATGCGAGCGCAGACTGCATCCGCATCCGCCCCGAAGCTGGACGGCCGGTCACGACTCCGCCATCCGTCGGTCTCGCGCCGCTAACGTGACGGCAAACGAGCGCGACGAGAGGTGGACGCGTGCCAGACGAGACCCACGGACCCGCCGACGAGGGCGCCGAACTGCCCGAGATCACCTACGACGAGCAGCGCTACGAGGCGAGGCCCCGGCGCCTGCGCCCTCGGCAGAACCTGCGCGGCGGCAGCCTGCGCCGCTCGTTCTCCGACCCGCGCGCGGCCGACGGCCGCAACCCCGCCTACATCGAGTGGCTCGTGCGCCAGTCGATGCTCAAGGACGCCGACGTGCTCAGCCGGCAGCTCTCGGGTTCGCCCACGATGTGGCGCAATCCCTACGCGCGGCCGGATGCGCGGCGCGCGATCGCGTCGACCGACGTCTGGTTCACCGCGTATCCGATCTCCCTCATCACCCGCGAGGGGGAGTCCTTCCTCACCGCGCTCGCCGATCCCGCGCTGTGGGACGTGTTCCAGCGCATCGGCATCAACGGCGTGCACACCGGCCCGGTGAAGCGGGCCGGCGGCATCCGCGGATGGCAGGAGACGCCGAGCGTCGACGGACACTTCGACCGCATCGCGACGCAGATCGACCCGGTGTTCGGCGACGAGGAGACCTTCCAGCGCATGACCGACGTCGCCGAGGAGCACGGCGGCAGCATCATCGACGACATCGTGCCCGGCCACACGGGCAAGGGCGCCGACTTCCGTCTCGCCGAGATGGCGTTCAAGGACTACCCGGGCATCTACCACATGGTCGAGATCCCGCCCGAGGAGTGGCACCTGCTGCCGGAGGTGCCCGAGCATCGCGACGCCGCCAACCTCGACCCCGACACCGAGCGGGCCCTCGCCGAGCGGGGCTACATCATCGGCGAGCTGCAGCGCGTCATCTTCTACCAGCCGGGCGTCAAGGAGACGAACTGGAGCGTCACCGCGCCGGTCGTCGGCGTCGACGGCATCACGCGCCGCTGGGTGTACCTGCACTACTTCAAGGAGGGCCAGCCGTCGGTCAACTGGCTCGACCCGACCTTCGCGGGCATGCGCCTCGTGATCGGCGACGCCCTGCACTCGCTGGGAGACCTCGGCACGAGCGCACTGCGCCTGGATGCGAACGGCTTCCTGGGCGTCGAGAAGAGCACGGAGGGGGCGCCCGGTTGGTCCGAGGGCCACCCGCTCTCGCACGCGGCGAACCACATCATCGCCGGCATGGTGCGCAAGGTCGGCGGCTTCACCTTCCAGGAGCTGAACCTCACGATCGAGGACATCCGCGACACCGGCGCGGTCGGCGCGGACCTCTCGTACGACTTCGTCAACCGACCGGCCTACCACCACGCGCTCGCGACCGGCGACACCGAGTTCCTGCGGCTCACCCTGCGCACCTCGCTCGAGCTCGGCGTGCAGCCGGTCAGCCTCGTGCACGGCCTGCAGAACCACGACGAGCTCACCTACGAGCTGGTGCACTGGGCGACCCTGCACAAGGACGACCCGGTCACCTTCCGCGGCGACGAGACGACCGGCGGGGCGCTCGCCGAGCGCATCCGCGGCGACCTCACCGAGGCGCTCACCGGCACCGCGGACTACAACCGCGTGTTCACGCAGAACGGCATCGCGTGCACCACGGCCTCGCTCATCGCGGCGACCCGCGGCATCGCGACCCTCGACGCGATCACCGAGGACGACGTGCCCGCGATCCGGGACGCCCACCTGCTGCTCGCCGCGTTCAACGCCTGGCAGCCGGGCGTCTTCGCCCTGAGCGGATGGGACCTGCTGGGCTCGCTGACGGTGCCGGCCGAGCAGGTGGCCGACCTGATCGCCGAGGGCGACACCCGCTGGATCGAGCGCGGCGCGCACGACCTGCTCGGCGTCGCACCACAGGCGCGGCGCTCGGCCTCCGGCATGCCGCTCGCGCGCTCGCTCTACGGCCCGCTGCCCGAGCAGCTGCAGGACCCGGACTCCTTCGCCAGCCGTCTCGGTGAGATCCTGCGGGTGCGCAGGGAGTCGGGCGTCGCGTCGGCGAACCAGCTCGACGTGCCCGACGTCGCCCACCCGGGCATGCTCGTCATGGTGCACGAGCTCGAGCAGCTCGACGAGCTCGGGCTGCCGATGGTGCAGATCACCGCGCTCAACATGACGGATGCCGCCCTCGACGGCACCGTGCGCTCCGAGGCGCTGCCGCTGCGGGCGATCGTGGTCGACGGCGCGGACGGCACCGAGATCGGCGCCGTCGACGATCTCAGCAGCTTCCCGCTGCACCTCGAGCCCTACGGCGCCCGCTTCCTGCTGCTGCAGCGCCAGCCGCACTGACCTTCGACGACGACGTGAGGAACTCCGCATGACGCTTCTCGAGACGCTCGCGGCCTGGCTGCCCGAGCAGCGCTGGTACGCGACGAAGGGGCTCGCCCCGCAGCTGCGCATCCTGGCGTCGACCGCCCTGCCCGCATCCGATCCCGATGCCGAGGTGACGGTGCAGCTGCTCCTCGATGAGGCGCACGCCTCGCCGGTGCTGTACCAGGTGCCGATCGTGGCCCGCGCCGCGGAGGGCGCCGCCGCGATCGGCGAGGTCGACGGCCGCTGGCTGCACGACGGCCCGCACGACCCGGCCTTCGTCGAGGCGCTGCTCGCCGTCATGGGCGGCGCGCAGACGGTCGACGGCGACGGCCTGTCGCTCGAGGGCCGCCGGCTCAGCGAGCCCGGGCGCGTGCTGCGCAGCCGGGTGCTCAGCGGCGAGCAGTCGAACACCTCGGTGGTGGTCGAGGTCGAGGGCGGCCCGGTGCCGACCCTCATCACCAAGGTCTTCCGGGTGCTGCACCACGGCGAGAACCCCGACGTCACGACCCAGAGCGCGCTGACCGCCGCCGGCTCGCACCGGGTGCCGGCCTCGTTCTGCTCGCTCAGCGGCACCTGGCCGGATGCGGGACGCGAGTGCGGCACGGCCACCGGCCACCTCGCCTTCACGCAGCAGTTCCTGCCCGGGCTGCAAGATGCGTGGGCGGTCGCGGTCGACGCCGCCGGCCGCGGGGAGGACTTCACGGAGCCGGCGCGCGAGCTCGGCGCCGCGGTGGCCGAGGTGCATCGCACCCTCGCGTCGGCGCTGCCCACGGCCGAGGCGACGGAGGCGGACACCGCCGCACAGCTCGCCAGCCTGCGCCGCCGACTCGACATCGCCGTGCGCGAAGTGCCGCAGCTCGAGGCGGTCGCACCGCGGATCGCCGCGCTCTACGACCGGCTCGACGGCGTGCGCTGGCCGACCCTCCAGCGCATCCACGGCGACCTGCACCTCGGCCAGACGGTGCGCGCGCCCGGCCTCGGCTGGGTGCTGCTCGACTTCGAGGGCGAGCCGCTGCGGCCCATGCCGGAGCGCTCGCGCCCGGACCTCGCCCTGCGCGACATCGCCGGCATGCTGCGCTCCTTCGACTACGTCGCCGGCGCCCTCGCGCAGCAGGACCCGCCGATCGACGCCTCCGCCTGGACCGCCGACGCCCGCGCGGCGTTCCTCGACGGCTACGGCGGCGTTCTCGAGGGCGACCGCGCCCTGCTCGACGCCTTCGAGGTCGACAAGGCCGTCTACGAGGCGATCTACGAGGTGCGCAACCGGCCGGGCTGGCTCGGCATCCCGCTCGGGGCCATCGACCGGCTGGTCGCGCGGGTGTGACGCCGCGCTGAGCTCAGATCGGCTCGTCCGGCGCCAGCGGCGCGTCCCGCCGCCGGCGACCGCGCCATCCCGCCAGCACGGAATCCGCGCTCAGCAGCACCAGCGCCACCCAGACGAGGCCGAAGCCGACCCAGCGCTCGGTGGTCATCGGCTCGCCCAGCACGGCCACCCCGATGATGAACTGCAGGATCGGCGCGATGAACTGCAGCAGGCCGATCACCGTGAGGGGCGCACGACGGGCGGCGGAGGCGAACAGCAGCAGTGGCAGCGCGGTCACCGCGCCCGCGGCGAGCAGCAGCAGGGTGTGCGCCGGCCCGGCGGTGCCGAGGGTGAGGCCGGTCGTCGAGGCGATCACCACGAGCTGCACACCAGCGATCGGCAGCAGCCAGAACGACTCGAGGGTCAGCCCGCTCACCGCGTCGACGGAGGGTCCGATCCGCTTCTTCACCAGGCCGTAGACGCCGAACGACAGCGCCAGGGTGAGCGCGATCCACGGGAAGGTGCCGTAGCCGATCACGATCACGAGTACCGCCGCCACGGCGATGCCGATGGCGACCCACGGCAGCACCCGCAGCCGCTCGCGCAGCACCAGCACCCCCAGCAGCACGGTCACGATCGGGTTGATGAAGTAGCCGAGGCTCGTCTCCACGACGTGCCCGGTGAGCGTGCCGAGGAGGTAGGTCTGCCAGTTGACGTAGATGAGCGCGCCGGCGAGCGCGGTGAGCGCCATGAGCCGCGGCTGCCGGACGATGGCCAGGAACGACCGCCAGCCGCGCAGCGCGGTCAGCAGCAGCAGGCAGAAGCCGAAGGCGAGCAGGATGCGCCAGGCGACGACCTCCCACGGCCCGGTCGGCTGCAGCTGCAGGAAGTAGAGCGGCAGCACGCCCCAGAGCGCGTAGGCCGCGAAGGCGTAGGCGCCGCCCCGCAGCGCGCCGGACGGCGGAGCAGGAGTCGGGGCGGGCATCCGCCCAACCTACGGCCTGCGCGGCACCCCGCGGGCGAGGCCGTCCGCTGGCGTCGGGCCGAGCTGCGTGCCCGTTCCCACCTCGCGCGCATCGTTGCCGCAAGTCGCTCGCGACGAGGACGTTGCGAGCACGGAGTGGCAACGATCGCGTTGCGCACGGCCCGGCTGAGAACAGCCTGCCCAGCCCCGCTGCCGCACAGCTCGTCGACGCCTACGCCGTGCTCGCGGCGCCGCCCGCCCGCTGACCCGCGCCGCCCACCCGCTGACTCAGGCCGGCCGCCACTCCTCCAGGAACTCGGCCACGCTCTTGCGCTCCAGGTCGAGCTCGACCTGCCCGAGCAGGTGGTGGGGGTCGCCGGCGTCGGCGGCCGTGCGGATCACCTCGGCGCCCGTGTCGAGGCGGGTGACGACGAGGTCGTAGACCGCGATGCTGAGGCCGCCGAGCGCCGTGTCGATGGCCATGCGCAGGCCGCTGAACGGCTTCGGCACGAGCTCCGCGCGCAGATGGTCGGCGGCGACCTCGGGGTGATCAGCGTCCATCCCGCCACCGTAGCGCGCGGCACCCCCACAGCTTCGCGGCGGCGCTTGCTCTACAGTGATCCCACCTGACCTTCACCCACGAGAGAGCATCCCCCGTGAGCGACCGCTGCGCCCCTTCTGATCCGGAGGGTCGATCTTCGTACCCCCTCGCGACTCGACGAGGGGGTGAGTTCGAATGCTGGAGGCAGTGCTGACGCTGCTGGTCGGCATCCTGGTGACCCTGGCGATCATCGCCGCCTGCGGCTTCTTCGTGGCCCAGGAGTTCGCCTACATGTCCGTGGACCGGTCGCGGATGACCGCGCTGGCCGAGAAGGGCGACGCCGGCGCGAAGCGCGTGCTGGCGATCACGAAGCGCACGTCCTTCATGCTCTCCGGAGCGCAGCTCGGCATCACCGTGACGGGCCTGCTCATCGGCTACGTGGCCGAGCCGCTGATCGGCGAGTCGATCGGCACGCTGCTCGGCGGGGTGGGCATCCCCACCGGCGTCTCGGTGCTCATCGGCACGACCGGCGCGCTGCTGCTCGCCACGATCGTGACGATGATCTTCGGCGAGCTGTACCCGAAGAACCTCGCCATCGCGAGCCCGGAGCCGCTGGCCCGTGCGCTCGCCGTGCCGACGCGCATCTACCTGCTGGCCTTCGGCTGGCTGATCTCGGTGTTCGACCTCGCGGCCAACGCGCTGCTGCGCCTGCTGCGCATCGAGCCGCTCGAGGACGTCGACGAGAGCGCCACGGCGCGCGACCTCGAGGCGATCGTCGAGGAGTCCCGCGCGAGCGGCGACCTGCCCGACGACCTGTCGATGATCATCGACCGCATCCTCGACTTCCCCGACCGCGACGTCGAGCACGCCATGGTGCCGCGCTCGCGCATCGACTCCATCGCCCCCGACACCACGGTCGGCGAGGTGCGCGCGCTCATGGCCACCGGCCACACGCGCTACCCGGTCATCGGCGACGAGGACGACCCGGTGGGCGTCGTCGAGCTCATCGACCTGCTGCGCCAGCGGCACCCCGACGAGACCCCCGTCTCCGCCGTCATGCGCGAGGCGGTCGTGCTGCCGACGACCATGCCCCTGCCCGCGGCGCTCGACCGGATGCGCGGCACCCGCAACGAGCTGGCCTGCGTCGTCGACGAGTACGGCAACTTCGACGGCATCCTCACGATCGAGGACCTGACGGAGGAGGTCATCGGCGAGATCGAGGACGAGCACGACACCGAGGTCGACGCGATCGTCGCCGACGGCGACGACCGCTGGACGCTGCCCGGCGAGGTCCACCTCGACGAGGTCGAGCGCCTCATCGGCCACGACCTGCCGCGCGACGACGCCGAGACCATCGCCGGTCTCATCATCAGCGCCCACGGTGACCTGCCCGCCGAGGGCGCGGTCGTGCGCATCGATCTGCCGGAGAAGCCGGCGGAGGCGGTGCAGGGCATCCGCATGCAGCGCTGGCTCGACGTCGAGGTCGTCGAGGTCGCCCGCCACGTGCCCTCGCGCCTCGCCGTGACCGTGCACGAGATCGACCTGGACGCGACCGAGGGCGGCGACGCCGTCGACGCGGTCGCCGTCGAGAACCAGGAGGCCGCCCGATGAGCGGATGGATGGTCGCGCTGATCACGACGGCGCTCATCGTCGCCAGCGCCTTCTTCGTCATCGTCGAGTTCGCACTGCTCGCCGCGCGCCGGCACCGGCTCGAGGAGGAGGCCGCCACGAGCGCGTCCGCCCGCGCCGCCCTGCGCGGCGTCAACGAGCTCACGGTCATGCTCGCCTTCGCCCAGCTGGGCATCACGGCCTGCACCTTCCTGCTCGGCGCCATCACGAAGCCGGCGATCGACTACGCCCTCTCGCCGCTCTTCGAGCAGTGGGGCATGCCCTACGTGCTGGCCGACGTCATCGCCTTCGCGATCGCGCTCATCGTGGTGACCTTCCTGCACCTCGTCATCGGCGAGATGGCCCCGAAGTCGTGGGCGATCGCGCACCCGGAGACCGCGGCGAAGGCCACGGGCATCACTGCGCGGGCCCTCACCTGGCCGCTGCGACCCTTCCTGCTCTGGATCAACCGCATCGCGAACCGTCTCGTCAAGGCCTCCGGCGTCGAGCCGGTGGAGAAGGCGGCCGCGGGCGGGCAGGACATCGACACGATCCGCGAGCTGGTGGCGCACTCGAAGGCCGCGGGCACGCTCGAGGCCCAGTACTCCGAGCCGATCAACCGGGCCATCGCGCTCGGCTCGCTCACCGTCGGCGACATCGTGCGGGCCGACCGCACGCCCACCGCGGTCGCGGCGACGGCGACGGTGGCCGAGCTGCAGGCGGTCGCCGCCTCGTCGAGCCACCTGCGCATCCTCGTGGGCTCGGGTGCGGGCTCGCGCGTCGCGCACGTGCGCGACTCCCTGACGGCCGCAGCGGATGCACCGGTCGCCGGCATCGCCCGCGACGCGTTCTCGCTGGGCCCGGAGACGACGGCCTACGACGCGCTCGCGCGGATGCGACGGGCCCGCGAGCAGCTGGCGACCGTCGTCGAGGGCGACCGCCTGCTCGGCGTCGTCACGCTCGACGACCTGCTGCGCGAGGTGCTCCCGGGCGTCCAGGACGCCGCCGCGCAGGAGACCGCAGCGCAGTGACCCGAGCGGGTCGGGGTCAGTCCTCGACCCGCTCGGTCCGCTCGGCCGACTCGGCGACGGCGGTCTCCCAGCGGCGCTCGTGGTCCAGCGCGGCGCGCAGGGCGACGTCCGGCGAGGCGCTGGCCCCGAGGCCACGGTGCAGGAGGGCGAGCAGCTGGCGGCGGCGGAGCGGGTTCATCCCCTCGACGCTACGGACGGTCGTGCGACCGGACCAGGCACCGCCAGGGCAGGCACCACCGGTGCCCGTCTCCCAGGACGAGGCGTGCGCGGCGGCTGCGGCCCGCGCAGCGCCGTCCGCACGGGCCGCTCAGCCGGCGCTCGGCAGCCGCACGCTGAATCGCGCCCCGCCGCGCGGGGAGGCGTCGACCGCGATGGAGCCGCCGTGCGCCTGGACGATGCCGCGGACGATGGCCAGACCGAGTCCGCTGCCACCGGCCTCGCGGGCGCGCGCCTCGTCGAGGCGCACGAAGCGCTCGAAGACGCGCTCGCGCTCCGCCTCCGGCACGCCGGCGCCGTCGTCATCGACCGTGACGAGCGCCCATCCGTCCCGCTCGGAGACGGCGATGGCGACGCCGCCCGCCGCGTGACGGCGCGCGTTCTCGGCGAGGTTGCGCAGCACCTGGCCGAGCATCCGCTCGTCGCCGTCGACCCTGGCCGGGCCGATGCCGGAGGCGTCGACACGGACGCCCAGGCCGCGCAGCCGGGCCGCCTCGGCGAGCGCGAGGTCGTCGAGGTCGACGGGGTGCGCCGCGATCGGCGCGCCCTCGTCGAGCCGCGCGAGCGTGAGCAGCGCATCGACGAGCCCCTGCAGCCGCAGGCCCTCCTCGTGCACGATCTGGGCGAGCTCCTCGGTGCTCGTCGTCGCGGGGTGCGCGGCCGCCAGCTCGGCGTGCTGGCGGATCGTGGCGAGCGGCGAGCGCAGCTCGTGCGAGGCGTCCGAGACGAAGCGGCGCTGAGCGCGCGCGGCGTCGTCGAGCCGATCGAGCATGCGGTTCATCGTGGTCGCGAGCGCGGCGATCTCGTCGCCGCTGGCGGGCACCGGAACGCGGCGGTCCAGCCGGTCGCCGGTGATCGCATCGACCTCCGAGCGGATGCGGTCCACCGGCCGCAGCGCCCGCCCCACGACGAGCCAGGTGGTCGCGCCGACCACCGCGGCGAGCAGCGGCACGGCGACGGCGAGCATGCCGACGACCGTCGCGACGGCCTCCTGCTCGTCCTCGAGCGGTGTCGCGAGCAGCAGCACGCGGTCCTCGCCGGCGTCCTCGGCGACGACGAGCACGGGATCGCCGTCGAGCCGGGTGCGCACCGGATCGTCCACGGCGGGCAGGTCGAGCCCCTCGGCGTCCTCCGTCGCGGCGAGCACGCTGCCGGACTCCTCGTCGACGAGCTGCGCGATCTCGTCCTCGAGCTGACCCAGCACCGCGGGGCCCTCCGCCTCGACGCGGGTCGCCAGCTCCTCGGCGCGCAGCTCGCCGCTGCGGGCCACCGAGGCCTCGAGGCTCGCGCCGAGCGAGGCGGCGAAGATCGCGGCGCCCGCGACCAGCGCGGCGAGCACGACCGCCACCGCGCCGAGCGTGGCGCGGGCGCGCACGGATCGGGGGCGCATCCGGCGGCGCGCGCCCACCGCATCCGCTCCTGCGCCGTCCACCGAGGGCTCAACCACCGTCGGCCGCCAGCCGGTAGCCCGCGCCGCGCACGGTCTCGATGGCGCTCCGGCCGAACGGCCGGTCGAGCTTGCGGCGCAGGTGCCCCACGTAGACCTCGACGATGTTGGGGTCGCCCTCGAAGTCGTCGTCCCACACCCCGGCGATCACCTCGCGCTTGGAGAGCACCTGGCCGCGGTGGCGGATGAGGTGCTCCAGCACCGCGAACTCGCGGCTGGTGAGCTCCACCTCGACCTCGCCGCGCCAAGCGCGGCGCGCGGCCGGGTCGACCCGCAGGTCGCCGGCCTCGAGCACGGTCGGCCGGGCGACGGCGCCGCGGCGGATGAGGGCGCGCAGCCGGGCGACGAGCACGGCGAAGGAGAAGGGCTTGGTCACGAAGTCGTCGGCGCCGCTCTCGAAGGCCTCCACCTGGTCCCAGTCGCCGTCCTTCGCGGTGAGCATGAGCACCGGCGTCCAGTTCTCCTCGGCGCGGAGTGCCTCGACGACCTTCCATCCGCTCATGCCCGGCATCATCAGGTCGAGCACGATGGCGTCGTAGCGGTGCTCGCGGGCGCGCCAGAGCCCGTCGACGCCGTCGTTCGCCACGTCGACGGCGAAGCCCTCCGCCTCGAGACCGCGGCGCACGCCGTCGGCGAGGCGCACTTCGTCGTCGACCACCAGGATGCGCATGCCCGCAGTCTGGCGGCGCGGCCCTGAAGCGGCGCTGAAGCGCGCCGATGCTGGCACCGGTGCATCTCCCATGGGACGCGCGGGGGCATGCGCCGTCGCCCAGCCCTGCTCATCGTCCTGCCTCTCGCGGCGGTGCTGCTGAGCGGATGCGCCGGGGCCGCTCCCGAGGCGTCCTCCGGCGAGCCGACCGGCCGCTGGGGGAGCACGGACGACGACGAACCGCACATCGAGTTCCTGGAGGACGGCACCGTCCTCAGCCACGACGGCTGCAACGGGGGCGGCGGGCGCTGGAGCCAGGACGACGCCTCTGCGGCGGTCGAGGTCGGCGGATCGAGCTCCACCTTCGTGGCCTGCCCCGGCGATCAGCCTCTCCTCGCAGGCACCGACACCGCCATCGTCGACGGCGACCGCATCCACCTGCTCGACGAGGCCGGCGAGGTCATCGAGGTGCTCCGGCGCAGTTCGTGACATCTGTCATCCGCATCGGTGCGCTGCGGGCCTGACGCGGCCTCATCCGCTCGGCCAGGGTGGAGGCATGGACGCCTTCGCCTTCCTCACCGACCTCTTCGACGGGGTGCCCGCCGCGCTGCAGGTGCTCATCATCTTCGCCGTCGGCATCGTGCCGTTCCTCGAGAGCTACCTCGGCACGTTCCTCGGCACGATCACCGGACTGCACGTCGGCGTCGCCGCGGGCGCCGCGATCGCCGGCAACCTCGTGGCGCTCGCCGTCGCGGTGGTGCTCGGCGGCAAGCTCGCCCGACGCCGCGAGCGCAACCGCGCCGAGCCGCCGAGCGCCCGTCAGCAGAAGGTGCTCGCCCGCGTCGACCGCTGGGGCGTACCGGTCGCGAGCGTCCTCGCGCCGTCGCTGCTCGCCATCTCGCTGACCGCCTTCATCATGGTCTCGGCCGGCCTCGACCGCCGCCGCGTCGTCGTGTGGCAGGTCGTCGCCGTGGTGCTCTGGGGCGCGCTCTTCGGAGCCCTCGGGCTCGGCGTGGTCAGCATCACGGCGTAGCCGGCCCCAGCCCCGCCGCGGTCACTCGCCGCGCTCGGTGGGGCTGTCGGTCGCCGTCGTGCCCGGGCTCAGGGCGCCGTCGACGGTCTCGGCGCGCTCGTGCTCCTCCTCCTGCGGCTCGCGGTCCTCCGCGGGGTCCGCGACGTCCTCGGGCCGGGGCTGCTGGTCCTCGCTGCTCGGGTCGCTCATGCCAGCGAAGCTACGCATCGCAGAGCATCGGGAGCGCGGATGCGCGGATCGCACTCAGCTGCATCCGCTCGTCGAGGGGTTCGCATCCGGCACCGCGTCCTCCTGCCTGCTGCCACGCGCAGCGCCTCCGCCCCCGAGATGCCCGACTCCGTGCAGATCGGCCGGTTCCTGCCGCTTCCAGCCAGTCGAAGCGGCAGAACTGCGCCGATCTGCGGAACGCGCCAGAGGATCTCCGAGCCGGCGCCGCGATCGTCGCCCACGGGCGCGGCCTTGCCCGACGTCGCCCGGGCCGAGGCGCCGACTCGGATCGGCGAGTTCCTGCCGTTGCCGGGCGCCCGAAGCGGCAGAAGGGCCCCGATCTGCGGAAGGTGAGAGCACGCGCGGTGTCCAGCCAGCGGGAGGCCCGCAGGGAGCGGGGTCGCAGGGTGGCGGCGCGTGTCATACCAGCGGAGGACATCCGTTGCCGAAGCCGTGATCTCGACGTACGCTCGTCTCGCTCCCGGGGGACTCCGCACCGCGGCCACGGCGAGCACACCCCACCCGTCAGCCCCGCCATCCCTCGGAGCCGAACCGTGCGCATCCGCCGCCCCGCCCTGCCGATCGCCGCCGCGCTGCTCGCCGCAGCGCTCGCCCCGGCGCTGCTCGCGGGCACCACCGAGTCGACGCTGTTCACCAAGCCGGTGCAGCTCACCCGCGAGCACCGCATCGACCTCTGGCGCATCGAGAACCCGGACATCGAGCCGGGCGCCATCGCATTCGTCGGCGACTCGATCACGGCGGGCTTCCCGCTGCTCACCGCGTTCCCAGAGCAGCGCACGATCAACCGGGGCATCCCCGGCGACACGTCCGCGCAGGTGCTCGAGCGGATGCAGGAGAGCGTCTACGACCTCGACCCCGGCATCGTCGTGCTCATGATCGGCACGAACGACCTCGGCCACGGCGGCACCGTCGAGCAGGCGGTGGAGAACACCGCGCGCATCGTGCGCCTCGTGCAGGCGAACGAGCCGCAGGCGCACATCCTGCTGCAGTCGGTCTACCCGGTCTACGACGGCGATCCCGCCGCGCTGGCGCGCTCGTCGGTCGGGCTGCGCACCAACGACGCGCTCGACGACATCAACGCCGCGCTGCGGGCGCTGGCGGGCCTCGCCGGCGTCGAGTACATCGACGTGAACAGTGCGCTGCGCGGCCCCGACGGGCTGCGGGCGGAGTACACGGTCGACGGGCTGCACCTGAGCCCCGCGGGCTACGAGGCCGCCGCGACCGTGCTCGCCGACGTGCTGCGCTGAGCAGCGGTCGACCTGCCCGGTGATCAGACGGCGCCGACGGCTTCCAGCTTGGCCGTGAGCTCGGCGTCGCTCGGCTCCACGACGTGGCTGCCGTCGGGGAACGCGACGACCGGGATGTTCGTCCGCCCGCTGATGCCCTTCGCGACCTCCGCGGCCTCCGGCACGGCCTCGAGGTCGACGTAGTCGTAGTCGACGGAGAGCCCGTCGAGCAGCTTCTTCGAGCGGCGGCAGTCGGAGCACCATTCGGCGCCGTACATGGTGATGCGATCGGTCATGCGCGCAGCCTACGTCGTGGTGGGATGGGAGCGTGCTGATGCCCGAGCCGCCCGAACCCCGCTTCGTCATGTCGCCCGACGGTCTGCGGATCGCCACCTACGCCTTCGGCGACCCGCTCGCCGATCCCGTGCTGTTGGTGCACGGCTTCGCGTCGAGCGCCCACGCCAACTGGAACCTCACCGGCTGGATCCGCGACCTCGAGCGAGCCGGCCGCCGGGTCGTCGCCGTCGACCTGCGCGGCCACGGCGCGAGCGACAAGCCGCACCACCCCGAGTCGTACTCGATGGACCTGCTGGCCGCCGACCTCTTCGCCGTCTGCGACACCTACCTGCTCGACGAGGTCGCCTACGCCGGCTACTCGCTGGGCGGCCGCGTCGGCTGGCACGCGACGCACCTGCAGCCCGAGCGCTTCCCGCGCGCCGTGCTCGGCGGCATCCCCGACGGCACCCCGCTCACCCGCTTCCGCATCGATCTCGCCCGCGAGCACGCCGCGACGGGCGCGCCGATCGACGACCGCATCACCGCCGCCTACGTGCAGATGGCCGGCCAGACCCCCGGCAACGACCTGCTCGCGCTCGTCGACCTCGTCGAGGGCATGCGCCCCGGTCCGCAGCCGACCGCGCAGAACGCGCCGAGCATCCCGCTGCTGCTGGCGACGGGGTCCGAGGACGGCATCCTCGAGGCCTCGCAGCGCCTCGCCGCGGCCGCACCGCGGGCCGAGTTCTTCGAGATCCCGGGTCGCAACCACTTCAACGCGCCGACCTCGCGCGACTTCCGCGAGGCGGCCATCCGCTTCCTCTCCTGATCGGCGACGAGCGGATGCGGGCGGTCCCGCATCCGCTCAGCGCCCGGTCTGCGGGCCGGTGCCGTGGCCGGGCTGGAGGATCTCGCCGGAGTCGCGGGGGAGCGGGGTCGTCTCGGGGGTGCGCGGAACGGGCGCCGTCGTGATCGCGAGCTCGCCGTCGACGATGACGCCGGTGAGGCGGTAGTCGCCCCACCGCACGTCGCCCGACTGCTGCCAGCCCTCCACCTGCGACCAGTCCCAGCCGCGGATCGGCAGCGGATCGCCGCACTGCGGCGGGAACGACTCCATGATCACGGTGCAGGCGTTCGCGCCGGCCCCGTCGTCGATCACCATCACGGACGCCTCGTACGGCTCGCCCGACGGCGCAGGACCGCGATCGCCCACGCCGGATGCGCATCCGCTCAGCGCGAGCAGTCCGATGGCGCTGATCACGGTGATGCGCATCCTCATGGTGGAGCTCCTCTCACCCTGTACGACGCGCATCCGCTCTCGAACGTTGGGGTCAGATCTGACCGATCGGCTCGCGCTTCTCGGCCTGGAACACGTCCTCGACGCGCCCGTGCGCCCAGTAGGCGGAGAGCGACAGCTGCGCGCGGTCGAGCCCGCGCTCGCCCGTGAAGTACGGGCGCAGCTGCTGCATGGCGCCGCGCTCGCCGTGCGCGAAGACCTGCACGGCGCCCTCGCGCCACTCGAGCGCCCGCACCGCGTCGACCAGCAGCGTCGTGGTGCCCGGCTCGGCGCCGTCGCGGTGCAGCCACACGATGTCGATGCCGGTCGGAGCCGTGAGCGGCAGATGGTCCGCCTCGCCGTCGACCTCGATGAGCGCCGTGCCGACGGCGTCGGCGGGCATCGCCTCCAGCGCCGCGGCGATCGCGGGGATCGCGGAGTCGTCACCGGCGAGCAGGTGCCAATCGGCCTCGGGGTCCGGCGCGTAGCCGCCGCCGATGCCGAGCAGCACGACCGGGTCGCCCGGCTCCGCGCGGTCGGCCCAGGGGCCCGCGACGCCGGCGTCGCCGTGCACGACGAAGTCGATCTCGATGCGCCCGTGCTCCAGGTCGAAGCGGCGGATCGTGTAGGTGCGGATCGAGGGCAGGTCCTCGATCGGCAGCCGCGCGCGCAGCTCGGTCATATCGTAGGGCGGCACCAGCGCGCTGCCGGCCGGAGCGAAGGCCATCTTCGTGTAGGCGTCCGTCGCGTCGCCCTGCGCGACCTCGGTGATGTTCGGGCCGCCGGCGACGATGCGCACGAGGTGCGGCGACACCTGGATGCGCTCCAGCACCTCGAGGACGATCTGCGGACGAGGGGCGCGTGCGGGGCTGGGCAACGTCAGGCCTTCCGGTGGGGCGTCCGCGGAGCGGCGTACTCAGGTGAGCCTAACCTGCAGTGGATGGGAGGGGCGTCAGCCCTTCTGCTTCGCCGCGGCCTTCGCGGCCTGCTTGGTCGCGCGCACCTTCGCCAGCGACTCCGGGCTGGTGATGTCGGCGACGGAGCGGAAGGAGCCCTCCTCGCCGTACGCGCCCGCGGCCTCGCGCCATCCGCTCGCCGTCAGGCCGCGCTGCTTGCCGAGCAGCGCCAGGAAGATGCGCGCCTTCTGCTCCCCGAAGCCGGGCAGCGCCTTCAGTCGGCGCAGCACCTCGGCGCCGTCGGGGTCGCCGTCGGTCCAGATCGCGGCGGCGTCGCCGTGCCAGTCGTCGAGGATGGCGCGGCTGAGCGTCTGGATGCGCCCCGCCATCGACCCCGGGTAGCGGTGCACGGCGGGGGAGGCGCGGCACAGCTCGACGAAGGCGTCCTCGTCGTGCGCGGCGATCGTCGCCGCATCGAAGGCGCCGAGCCGCTCGCGGATCTTGAGCGGACCGGCGAAGGCCGTCTCCATCGCCACCTGCTGATCGAGCAGCATGCCCACCAGCAGCGCGAGCGGATCGCTGCTGAGCAGCTCGTCCGCGGCCGGGTCGTCGGTGATGTGCAGCGCGTGGGTCATACAGCGAGGTTAAACGGAAGGAACCCCCGCAAGTAGAAGCCTTGCGAGGGTTCAGCAGCGGTGTAATCTCCGCTACGTGGCTCCGACGGGCGTCGATCCCGTGACCTCACGATTTTCAGTCGTGCGCTCTACCAACTGAGCTACAGAGCCGTTCGAGACGTTGCCGCCTCTAAGAGCGAAGCCCTTCCGTATCGTGCGGAAGGGCTTCGCACTCGGCGACCCTGACGGGACTTGAACCCGCGACCTCCGCCGTGACAGGGCGGCGCGCTAACCAGTCTGCGCTACAGGGCCATGCGTATTGAATTGTGAAGTCGTCAAGTCCGTGACCCCAACGGGATTCGAACCCGTGCTGCCGCCGTGAAAGGGCGGTGTCCTAGGCCACTAAACGATGGGGCCGTAAGCAGCACGTCGACCTGCCGACGATTGAGCATAAGGGGCTCGCGGCGCGATTGCAAAATCGGCGTGTCGCGCTCGGATGGACGTCCCCTTTTCGGGGGCGCTGGCTTGTGCATCCGCTCCCCGTCACGTGTACTGGAGAGGTTGACCTTCAGCCGGAGGTCGAAGTACGCCCGCTCCATCCTCCGCGAAAGGTCGTCTCTTGGGATTCCGACGCGCCGCAGTGCTCGCATCCTCGCTCGCCATTGCGACCGCCGTCGCCACCGTGGGCGCCGTCGCTCCGGCTACCGCCGCACCCGACTACCCCACCTGGGGCGCCGTGGAGTCGGCGCGGTCGAACGAGGCCGCCAAGGCCGCCGAGATCGAGAACATCACCTCGATCATCTTCGGTCTGCAGGACGCCGCGGACGCCGCCGGCATCGAGTCGCTCAAGGCCGACGAGACGGCCACGCAGGCCGGCTTCGACCTCGACGATGCGACCGCCAAGGTCGAGTCGCTGCGCTCGCAGGCCGAGGCTGCCGAGGAGACCGCCGAGCGCTCGCGGGCCGAGGCCGCTGCCGCCGTCAACTCGCTGCAGCGTCGCGGCGGCTCCGACCTCAGCGCGCAGCTCTTCGTGAGCGGCGGGCAGGCCGACGACCTGCTGTACCAGCTGGGCCAGCTGAGCAAGATCGGGGACGCCTCGGATGCGGTGCGCCAGCAGGCGCTGCGCGACGAGGCCGCGGCGACGTCGCTGAACGAGCAGGCGCAGGTGGCGGAGAAGGCCCGTCAGCGTCTCGCCGACGATGCCCGTGCCGCCGCGGACGCGTCCCAGGCCGCCGCGAACGCCGCCATCGCCGCGGTGGACGAGCAGGCCGCCAACGAGCGTCGTCTGCAGGAGCAGCTGGCCGCGCTGAAGGGCACCACGGCCGAGGTCGAGGCCGAGTACCTCGCCGGCGTGCGCCAGGCCGAGCTCGACCGCCAGGCTGCCGCTGCCGCTGCCGCTGCGGCTGCTGCTGCCGCGGCGAACCGGCCGCGTCCGGGCAGCGGCTCCGGCGCCGCGCCCTCGAACCCCGCGCCGAGCAACCCCGCGCCGTCGAACCCGGCGCCCTCGAACCCCGCCCCGTCGAACCCGGCGCCCTCGAACCCCGCGCCCTCGAACCCGGCCCCCTCGAACCCGACGCCGCCGCCGAGCAGCGGCTCGGGCGTGGGCTCGCCGAACATGGCCATCGTGAACAGCGTGCTGGCGTTCGCCCGCTCGCAGATCGGCAAGATGTACCTGATGGGCGGTGCCGGTCCGGACCGCTGGGACTGCTCCGGCCTCATCATGAAGGCCTACGGCCAGCACGGCATCACCTTCGGGCGTCACTCCTCGCACGCGCAGTTCACCTCGCTGCAGGCGGCGGGCAAGCTCGTGCCCCTCTCGCAGGCGCAGCCGGGAGACCTGCTCTGGTACTCCAACGGCGGCTCGATGACCGCCACGAAGTACCACGTGATGATCTACACCGGCAACGGCATGATGATCGACGCCCCGAGCGCCGGTCGCCCGGTCCAGGAGCGCAGGGTCATCTACGGCTACGGCGACCTGCTGCCGATGGCGGGACGCCCGACCGGCTGATCGCATCCGCTCGTCCTCATCGAGGCAGGCCCCCGCTCGACGAGCGGGGGCCTGCGTCGTTCATGGGGCGGGACGACGGAGGGGCGGGCGCCGCAGCACCCGCCCCTCCGCTCGATCCGCTCGGATCAGTGGCCCTCGGCCTTGAGCTTCTCGATGCCGTCGAGCACGATCTGCTCGGCCTCGGCTGCGTCGCCCCAGCCCTCGGTCTTGACCCACTTGCCGGGCTCGAGGTCCTTGTAGTGCTCGAAGAAGTGCTCGATCTCCTTGCGGGTGTACTCCGGGATGTCGTTCACGTCCTGGATGTGCGCCCAGCGCGGGTCCTTGGCGGGCACCGCGATGACCTTCGCGTCCGAGCCGCCGTCGTCGGTCATGTTGAAGACGCCGACGGGGCGCACCTTCACGCCCACGCCCGGGAACAGCGGGTAGTCGAGCAGCACCAGCACGTCGACGGGGTCGCCGTCGAGGCCGAGGGTGTTCTCGAAGAAGCCGTAGTCGGTGGGGTAGACGAAGCCGGTGAAGAGCACGCGGTCGAGGTAGACCCGACCGGTCTCGTGGTCGACCTCGTACTTGTTGCGGCTCCCCTTGGGGATCTCGATGACTGCGTCGTACGCGCCCATGGCTGGCGACTCCTTGCTGGTGTGGTCACGCGGCGCGATCGGCGCCAGAACGCCCCCCACGCTACCGGAGCGGCGCCGGTCGGGCCCTGCGGAGGCGCAGAGCACCTGCGCCCGGCCCACCCCGCCCTCCCGCCGGCCGCTCTCCTGCCGGCCGTTCTCCCGCCGGCCGCTCTCCTGCCGGCCGTTCTCCTGCCGGCCGCCTTCCCGCCGGCAGCCCTCCCGCCTCCCTCCTGCCAAGCTTCCTCCCTCCTGCCGTGTTTCCTCCCCCCTCCTGCCAGCTGCTCCTTCCCGCACGCCGTGCTGCCCTCTCGCCTCTCGCCAAACGACGGAGATCGAAGCGGATGAGGGAGGGTCACGTGCTGCTTTCGTGCGAATTGGCGCGCGAAGAGCGCGATGCTCCGTCGTTTGGCGGCGGGAGTTGGCGGCGGGAGGGGAGTCGGCAGCGGGGAGCGAGGCCCGGGCCGTCGCTCGTGCGCTCCTCCACCGGAGGTGTTCCGCCGCGCAGCCCACCGAACAAGCCGCCGACGACCGGGTGGCTCGTGAGGCGCACAGGCTCGTCGCGTGCAACTGCTCATCGACCTCGTCATGCTCGGCGGCACTGCGCGCACTCGCGACCTGCTGCAACTGGGGCACTCGAAGTACGCGTTGGCCGTCGCTGTGCGCGACGGCGACCTCATCCGCATCCGGCAAGGGCACTACAGCGTCGGTCGTCAGGACGAGCTCGGGCTCTCCGCCTACCGGATCGGCGGACATCTCGCTGGCATGTCGGCGCTCATCGCGCACGGGGTCTGGGTGCCGCGGCGGGTGCATCCGCTCGAGATCGCGGTTCCTCCGCACAGTCGCGCGCTGCGCATGCCGTCGGATGCTCGACGCCGCCTGGAACCGGGTGCCGCGATCGTCCACTGGGATGCGGAGCGGATTCTGCGATCGGCGCCGTTCGCGGAGTCGGTGGCAGCCGCGCTGCGACGCGTCGCCGCTCGTCTCTCGGCGGGCGAGCTCTTCGCCGCCTTCGAATCCGCCCTGGCGAAGCGGCTGCTCTCGAGGAGCGAGGCGGAGTCGCTCCGTGCGCTGTTCGCTCGGACGGTGGACCCGCGATTCGAGCAGGCGGGACGGCTCAGCGGCAGCGGCGCCGAGTCGCTGCTGCACTTCTGGCTGCTCGGCATCGGAGTGGGGCTGATCCAGCAGCTGTCGATCCCGGGGGTCGGGGACGTCGACTTCGTGCTCGGGCGGTGGCAGATCGCCGAGGTCGATGGCGCGGGCTATCACTCCGGGCCCGCGGAGTTCGAGCGAGACCGCCGCCGTCACGCGGTGGCAAGCGCGCTGGGCTATCGAACCCTGCGCTTCTCGGCGCGCATGGTCGAGGAGGAGTTCGAGCTCGTCGAGGCGGCGATCCTCGCCGCCCTCGCCCGAGGCGATCACCTCAGCGCCTGACGCCCGTGCTGCAGCGGCGGTCCTCCCGCCCGCATCGCGTTGCCGCCGACCCGCTCATGTCGCCGACCCGCTCATGCCGCCGACCCGCTCATGCCGCACCAGGCCTGCTCTGCCCTCCCGCGCGCGTCCCTCCCGCTGTCCGCGTTTGCCGAACGACGGAGATTCGACTCCACCAGGCTGCGTTCTGCGCTGCACACGGCATGCCCGCCCGGGATCTGGTGCCGATCTCCGTCGTTTGGCAATCGGCGATGGGGTTGGCAATCGGCGATGGGGTTGGCAATCGGCGATGGGGTTGGGTGCGGGGGAATGGGGGTCGGGGCTGCGCGGCGGGGACTGCACGCCGATACCGTTGCCCGCATGACCGACGCGATCCGACCGCCGCTGCATCCCGCCGTCGCCGAGGTGCGGCTCGCCGTGCGGGTCGCGCTGCAGGGGCTGCTCGCCGGCGAGCACATCGTGCGCGGGCACCACCACGACGAAGCGGATGAACGCCCCGTCACCGCCGTGCACGTCGCCCTCAGCGGCGGCCCAGACTCGCTCGCCCTCGCCGCCGCGACCGCCTTCGAGGCGCCGAAGCTCGGGTTCGCGGCCGGGGCGATCGTCGTCGACCACGGACTGCAGAGCGGATCGGAGGCGGTCGCCGAGCGCGCCGCCGACCAGGCTCGCGCGCTGGGCCTGGATCCCGTGACCGTGGTCCGGGTGGAGGTCGGGTCGGAGGGGGACCGGAGGCGGCCGCCCGCGACGCCCGGTACGCCGCCATCGCGGCGCTCGCCTCGGGAGACCCCGTGCTGCTCGGTCACACCCTCGACGATCAGGCCGAGACCGTGCTGCTCGGGCTGGCCCGCGGCAGCGGCAGCCGCAGCCTCGCGGGCATGGCGCCGTTCGCCGGCGACCTCGTGCGCCCGCTGCTCGCCGTGCAGCGCGCGACCACGCACGCCGCCTGCGTCGCGGAGGGCCTGGAGCCGTGGCACGACCCGCACAACGCCGACGCCGCCTACTCCCGCGTGCGCGTGCGCCGGGAGGTGCTGCCCGTGCTCGAGCGCGAGCTCGGCCCCGGCATCGCCGCCGCGCTGGCCCGCACCGCCGAGCAGCTGCGCGAGGACGAGACCGCCTTCGCCGGCATGATCGACGAGATGATCGAGGACATCGTCGAGCCGAGCGAGGCCGGCATCGCGATCTCGGTGCGCGCCCTCGCCGCCAACCCGGCGGCGCTGCGGCAGCGGGTGATCCGCCACGTGCTCGCGAGCGAGTTCGGGCTCTCCGCGACGCGGCTGCAGACACTGGAGGTGGCGCGCCTCGTCACCGACTGGCGCGGTCAGGGCCCGATCGACCTGCCGGGCGTGCGGGTGCGGCGGGATGGACTGCTCGTGCGGCTCGAGGCGGCGAGCGCCCCGTAGGCTGTCGCAGTCGCATCGAGAGAGGGATCATGGAACTCAACGACGTCGCATCCGACCTCAAGCAGGTGCTCTTCACCGAGGAGCAGATCCACGAGAAGATCGCCGAGCTCTGCCGGCGCATCGAAGCCGACTACGCGGATGAGCCGCCCCTGCTGGTGGGCGTGCTCAAGGGCGCGGTCATGGTGATGGCGGATCTGTCGCGCGAGCTGAAGCTCGACGCCCCGCAGGACTGGATGGCGGTCTCGTCGTACGGCTCCGGCACGAAGTCGAGCGGCGTCGTGCGCATCCTCAAGGACCTCGACGCCGACCTCACCGGCCGCAAGGTGCTCATCGTCGAGGACATCATCGACTCGGGGCTGACCCTCTCGTGGCTGCTCGGCAACCTGCGCAGCCGCGGCGCCGCATCCGTCGAGGTCTGCGCCCTGCTGCGCAAGCCGGACGCCGCCAAGATCGAGATCGACGTGCGCTACCTGGGCTTCGACATCCCCGACGAGTTCGTGGTCGGCTACGGCCTCGACTACGCCGAGCGCTACCGCAACCTGCGCGGCGTCGGCATCCTCGCGCCGCACGTGTACTCCTGACCGCAGCACCCGTATCCCGCCGCCAGCGAACACCGAGGATGCGGCCAGCGGGCGTCGGCTAGCCTGACAGCCACACCCTCCCGAGAAAGGTCCGGGCTGCCCGGTCACCCATGGATTTCAAGAAGCTCTTCCGCGGACCGATCCCGTACATCATCATCGCCGCGATCGTGGTGTTTGCGGGGTTCTCGATCCTCGGGGGCGGCGGCTACCAGCGCATCACCGTCGAGCAGGGCCTCGAGCTCCTCGACGGCGACACGGTCGAGACGGCGACGATCCGCGACACCGAGCAGCGGGTCGACCTCGTGCTCACCGAGGCCGGCGAGAACGGCGACCACGTGCAGTTCTACTACGCGACGCCGCGCGGCGACGCGGTGGTCGACGCGGTCTCGACCGCGAACCTCTCGGACGGCTACGACGACGTCGTCGACCAGGGCAACTGGTTCCTGTCGATGCTCGGCTTCCTCATCCCGTTCCTCATCATCGGCGCCATCTTCTGGTTCCTGCTCTCGAACATGCAGGGCGGCTCGAGCCGCATCATGCAGTTCGGCAAGTCCAAGGCGAAGATGGTCTCGAAGGAGAGCCCGCAGGTCACCTTCGCCGACGTCGCCGGCGCGGAGGAGGCGGTCGAGGAGCTCCACGAGATCAAGGACTTCCTGAAGGACCCGGCCAAGTTCCAGGCCGTCGGCGCGCGCATCCCCAAGGGCGTGCTGCTCTACGGCCCTCCCGGCACCGGCAAGACGCTGCTCGCGCGCGCCGTCGCCGGCGAGGCGGGCGTGCCCTTCTTCTCGATCAGCGGATCGGACTTCGTCGAGATGTTCGTCGGCGTCGGCGCCAGCCGCGTGCGCGATCTCTTCGAGCAGGCCAAGACGAACTCGCCGGCCATCATCTTCGTCGACGAGATCGACGCCGTCGGCCGCCACCGCGGCGCCGGCATGGGCGGCGGCCACGACGAGCGCGAGCAGACCCTCAACCAGCTGCTCGTCGAGATGGACGGCTTCGACCCGAAGACGAACGTCATCCTCATCGCGGCGACGAACCGCCCCGACATCCTCGACCCCGCCCTGCTGCGCCCCGGCCGCTTCGACCGCCAGATCGGCGTCGACGCCCCCGGCAGCGAGGGCCGCAAGAAGATCCTCGAGGTGCACTCGGCCGGCAAGCCCATGGCGGAGGGCGTCGACCTCGAGGTGCTCGCCCGCAAGACCCCCGGCTTCACCGGCGCCGACTTGGCGAACGTGCTCAACGAGGCGGCGCTGCTCACCGCGCGCAGCAACGCGCAGCTCATCGACAACCGCGCGCTCGACGAGGCCGTGGACCGCGTGATGGCCGGCCCGCAGCGCCGCACCCGCGTGATGAACGACAAGGAGCGCCTGATCACGGCGTACCACGAGGGCGGCCACGCCCTCGCCGCCGCGGCGATGCGCAACACCGACCCGGTCACCAAGGTGACGATCCTGCCGCGCGGCCGCGCCCTCGGCTACACGATGGTGCTGCCGCTCGAGGACAAGTACTCGGTGACCCGCAACGAGCTGCTCGACCAGCTCACCTACGCCATGGGCGGTCGCGTCGCGGAGGAGATCGTCTTCCACGACCCGACCACCGGCGCCTCGAACGACATCGAGAAGGCCACCGGCATCGCGCGCAAGATGGTGACCGACTACGGCATGACCGCATCCCTCGGCGCCGTCAAGCTCGGCCAGTCCTCCGGCGAGGTCTTCCTCGGCCGCGACATGGGCTCGGGCCGCGACTACTCCGACGAGGTCGCCCGCCAGGTCGACGTCGAGGTGCGCGCGCTCATCGAGCAGGCGCACGACGAGGCCTACCGGGTGCTCAACGCCAACCGCGGCATCCTCGACGCTCTGGCCAGGGACCTCCTCGAGAAGGAGACCCTCGACCACAACCAGCTCGCCGAGCTGTTCAAGGACGTCGAGAAGCTGCCGCAGCGCACCCAGTGGCTCTCGAGCGAGGGACGTCCCGTGAGCGACCTGCCGCCCGTGGAGCTGCCCGTCGGCCTGCCGGTCGACCCGGGCGCGACCGACGGCGGCGTGCAGAGCGAGGGCTCCTCCGACGCGACCACCACGGTGCCGGCGCCCGAGCCCGACGAGGCCGCCCGCCCCGGCGACGCCACGGCCTGACGAGCGAGCGGATGAGGCGGGGAGCGCGGCCGTGAGGCGCACGAGCCCGGCGACCCTGCTGATCGCCGCCGTCGTCGGCGTGCTGGCCGGATGGCTGCTCGACGACGCCCTCGCCGGCGCCGGCCGCAGCGTCATCGTGCCGCCCGCATCCCTGGCGGTGGCGCTCGCCGCGATCGGCGTCGTGCTCGTGCTGCTCGCGCTGCCCATCCGCAGGGTCGTCAAGGGCACCCGCAGGGAGCCGATCGACCCGTTCTACGCGACCCGCGTGGTGATGCTGGCGAAGGCGTCCGCCATCACCGGTGCGCTGCTCGCCGGCGCGGCCGGCGGCGTGCTGCTCTTCCTGCTGAGCCGGCCCGTGGCCGCGGGGGTAGGCTCGGTGCTGCCGACCGCCGCGACCATCGCGGGCGCGCTCGTGCTCACCGCACTCGCCCTCGTGGCGGAGGCGATGTGCCAGCTGCCGCCCGACGACGAGGAGCAGGAGCCGGCCGCCTCGTCCTGACCGCCGAGCCCCAGGAGCGCACCGTGGCCGAACCCCTCGAGCCCACGGGCCTCGCCCCCGACGGCCCGGCCCCCGACGGCCCGGCCCCCGACGGCACTGCCCCGCAGTGGCGCCGCGTCTCGGACCGCTACCTCGCCATCGACTTCGTGGGCACCGCCGTGCTGCTCGTGATCCTGCTCGCGGCGACGGTGCCCCTGCATCTGCTCGAGCAGCCGCTCGCCTGGCCCGCGGGCATCGCCGTGGTCGCCGTCTGCGGCGTCATCGCCGCGCTCACCCCGCGCCGCGTGCGCGCCATCGGTTACCTGCTGCGCGAGGACGACCTCGTCTTCCGGCGCGGGCTGCTGCTGCGCAGGTTCACCGCGGTGCCCTACGGGCGGATGCAGCTGGTCGACATCAACCGCGGCCCGCTCGCGCGCCTGGCCGGCCTCAGCGAGCTGCGCCTGGTCACGGCGGCAGCCGCGACGCAGGTCGTGATCCCGGGACTGCCGGAGGCGGATGCGGAGCAGCTGCGCGACCACCTCGTCGCGGTCGCCGAGAGCCGCCGGGCGGGGCTGTGACGGGACCGGCTGCATCCGCTCCCGACGTCGAGGTGCCGGCGGCCGCCGCGGCCGCCGCGGCCTCCGCGCGCGGTCTGGCGGACGGGGAGTGGCACCGGCTGCATCCGGCCACCCCGCTGCTGAAGGGCGGCATCGCGCTGCTCGCGATCATCGGCGTGGTGCTCGCGAACCTGCGCGAGCGGCTCGTGGAGCTCTTCCTGCCGCGCGGGGGCGGTCCGGAGGACCCGCTCGACTTCGCGCTGCGGCACGGCTGGCTCGGTTGGGGGCTGCTGGCGGTGCTCGGCGTGCTGCTCGCGCTCGTGCTCGGCTACTGGCTGTCGTGGCGCATGCACAGCTTCCGCATCACCGACGACGTGGTGGAGGTGCGCTCGGGCGTGGTGTTCCGGCGCAACCGGCGGGCGCGGCTCGACCGCATCCAGAGCATCAACGTGGCCCGGCCGCTGCTCGCGCGGCTGTTCGGCGCCTCGAAGCTCGAGATCAACCAGGCCGGGCAGGACGCGAACGTCAACCTCGAGTACCTGCACCGCGACCCCGCGCTGGCGCTGCGCGGGGAGGTGCTGCGGCGAGCCTCCGGCGCGGGCTCCGGGCCGGCGGCGGTGGCCACGGCGGCGCGACCCGGCGCGCTCGTCGACCGGGCCGTGCACGAGTTCACCGCGGGCGAGGACGGCGACCAGGGCGAGAGCGTCGTCCGCATCCCGGTCAGCCGGCTGCTCGGTTCGATCCTGCTCAGCGGCTACACGCTCTTCGTGCTCGTCTCGGGCGCCGCATCCTTCGTCGGCATCGCGATGTTCCAGGAGTACGTCGTGCTCGTGGCGGTGCTGCCGGCGCTCATCGCCTTCGCCGGCGTCACCGCGAGCAAGCTGCTGCGGTCGCTGCAGTACCGCATCGTGCCCGGCCGCGACGGCGTGCGGGTGAGCTACGGCTTCGCCTCCACGACGAGCGAGACGCTGCCGCCCGGCAGGGTGCACTCGGTGCGGATCGCGCAGCCGCTGCTGTGGCGCCCGGTCGGCTGGTGGCAGGTGCAGGTCAACCGGGCCTCGCACTCCAGCGCGCAGGGCGCCGCCGGGCAGGCGAACACCACGCTGCTCCCCGTGGGCACCATGGAGGATGCGCTGGCGGTGCTCGCGCTGCTGCTGCCGGGGCTCGAGGGGAGCCTGGGGCAGGGCGCTGCGGGCTCCGGCGCCGCGGACCGCGGTCGGGGCCTGCTCGAGCTCGCCCTGCTGGCAGCCGGCGGTGCGCCCGGCTTCAGCTCGTCGCCGCGACGTGCGGCCTGGCTGCGGCCGTTCTCCTGGCGCCGCAACGGCGCGGCGCTGGGCGGTTCGGCGGCGCTGCTGCGCAAGGGCGCCGTGTGGCGCAGCCTCACGATCGTGCCGCTCGCCCGGGTGCAGAGCGTCGCCGTGCGCCAGGGCCCCGTGCTGCGGGCGCTCGACCTGGGCGTGCTGCAGCTGCACACGGTCGCCGGCCCCGTGCGGCCGACCCTCGGCGCGGTGGACCGCGCGCAGCTCGACGCCGACTTCGCGCGCTACGCGGCGGCGGCCGTGGCGGCGACGCGCGACGACACGAGCGAGCGCTGGGGGCGCTCCGTCGGCGCCGAGCCCGTCCGGTCCGGCGGCAGCGGTGCGCCTCGTGGCGGGCCGGCGCCGGGCGGGGCGACCACGACTCGCACGGATGCGGACGGCGCCGTCGCAGACCGAGCGGCGGACGACGACGAGCGGATGGGAGGCGCGCGATGAGCGGGCAGCGATCGGGGCGCCTCGGCGTCGGTGTGATCGGCGCGGGCCGCGTCGGACCGGTGCTCGGCGCCGCCCTCGCCGCGGCCGGTCACGCGCTCACCGGCATCTCGGCGGTCAGCGACGCGAGCCGGGACCGCGCCGAGGCGATGCTGCCCGGCGCCCCCGTGCTCGAGGTGCCCCGCGTCGTGGAGCGCAGCGAACTCGTGCTGCTGGCCGTGCCCACGCGCGAGCTGCCGGGCCTCGTCGAGGGGCTCGCCGCCACCGGCACCTGGCAGCCCGGGCAGATCGTGCTGCACACCGCCGCGGAGCACGGCACCGCGGTGCTGGCGCCCGCGATGGCGGCGGGCGCGATCCCGCTGGCCGTGCATCCGGCCATGTCCTTCACCGGCACCTCTATCGACCTGGTGCGGCTGCGCGAGAGCTGGTGCGCCGTCACCGCGCCGGCGCCGGTGCAGCCGATCGGCCAGGCGCTCGTCGTCGAGATGGGCGCCGAGCCGGTGCTCGTCGCCGAGGCCGACCGCGCGGCCTACGCCGAGGCGGTGGCGACGGCGACCGGCTTCTCGCGCGCGATCGTCGACCAGGCGGTGGGTCTGCTCGAGGGCATCGGGGTGGAGTCGCCGGGCCGCGTGCTCGGCCCGCTCGTGCGCTCCTCGGTCGAGCAGGCGCTGCGGGCGTCGGCCCGCGGCCCGCTGCTGCCGCCCGAAGAGCTCACCTGACGGCCGACTGCTGCAGACTGTCCGCATGCGCATCGCCTGGGGTTGGGGACTCGTCGCCGTCGGCGTGCTGCTCGGAGCGGCAGGGGCCGTGCTCTTCGAGCGGCCGATCATGCTCGCTCTCGGCGCGGTCCCGGTGGCGATCGGGGCGACGATGATCCGGTCGGGCTACCGCAGCGGCCTGCGCGACTGACCTGCGCTGCGCGGCGTCGCAGCCCGCCCCCGCCCCCGCCCCCGCCCCCGGCCCCGGTGCCGCCGCACCCTCAGCGCAGCACCGAGCTGAGCAGCAGGCTCGTCTCGCTGTTGATGACGCCGTCGACCCCGCGGATGCGCCCCAGCACCCGGTCGAACTCGGCGAGCGTGTCGACGTGCAGCTCCGCGACGAGGTCCCAGGCGCCGTTGGTCGAGTGCAGCGCCGCGATCTCGGGGAAGCCGCGCAGGGTGCGGATGACCGCATCCGTCGACCGTCCCTCCACCTCGATGAGCGACACGGCCCGGATGCGGTCGAGCGCGGCCTCGTCGCGCACGCGCACGCTGAATCCCACGATGACACCGCTCGTCACGAGGCGGTCGAGCCGCGTGGTGATCGTGGCGCGCGCGACCTGCAGTCGGCGGGCGAGCTCCGCCACGGGCATCCGTCCGTCCTCGCGCAGCGCGGCGAGCAGCCGGCGGTCGAGGTCACTGAGGTCGCTCATGAGCAGAGCGTATTGCGCGAGCTCGCAGAGTGCTCGGTTCGCGGGCAGATGTCGAGCACTGAGGCTATGGAGAGTGCAGACCGATCAGCAATAGCGTCGAGGCACCGAGGGAGAGGTGTCGAGATGACCGAGTTCGTCGACGTGCAGAGCATGGTGCGCTGGATCGTGGAGACCGGTGCCGAGCGCATCATCGAGCGGATGTCGCAGGCGGTGGAGGACGACTACCGCCGCTGGCAGCAGTTCGACAAGTCGCCGCGCGTGGCGAGCCACACCCCGTTCGGCGTGATCGAGCTCATGCCGACGAGCGACCACGAGACCTACTCGTTCAAGTACGTCAACGGGCACCCCTCGAACCCCGGGCGCGGCTTCCAGACCGTCACGGCCTTCGGCGTGCTCGCCGACGTGCACAACGGCTACCCCGTCTTCCTCGCCGAGATGACCCTGCTCACGGCGCTGCGCACGGCCGCGACCTCGGCGATGGCGGCGCGGCATCTGGCCCGACCCGACTCGCGGCGCATGGCGCTCATCGGCGCCGGCAGCCAGGCCGAGTTCCAGGCGCTCGGCATGCGCGCGGCGCTCGGCATCGACGAGCTGGCCGTCCACGACGTCGACCCGGCCGCGGTCGCCAAGCTCGAGCGCAACCTCGCGCCGCTCGGGTTCCGGATCACCGCGGCGAGGTCCGCGGCCGAGGCGGCCGACGGCGCCGACGTGGTGACCACCTGCACGGCCGACAAGGCCCTCGCGACGGTGCTGCACGCATCCGACATCCGCCCCGGTCAGCACCTCAACGCGATCGGGGGCGACTGCCCCGGCAAGACCGAGCTCGAGGCCGCCATCCTCGGCATGGCCGACGTCTTCATCGAGTTCGAGCCGCAGACGCGCATCGAGGGCGAGATCCAGCAGATGGCACCCGACTTCCCGGTCACCGAGCTCTGGCGGGTCGTGCAGGGGCTCGAGCCGGGCCGGCGATCGGATGCGCAGATCACGGTCTTCGACTCGGTCGGTTTCGCGATCGAGGACTTCTCGGCCCTGCGCTTCCTGCGCGACGAGACCCGCGGCACCCGCTTCTCGACCGACATCGACCTCGTCGCCGAGCCGGAGGACCCGAAGGACCTCTTCGGCATGGTCGCGGCGCTCTCACCGGTGCGCTGAGATGGGCCAGGCGCCCTCGGCGGTGGTGCTGATCCGCCCGCACCGCTTCGCGCCCAACGCGCAGACCGCGCTCGACAACGCCTTCCAGCAGCCGGCGACCGACCCTGCCGAGGTGGTGGCGCGCCGCGCCTACGACGAGGTGACCGCGCTCGCCGAGCGGTTGACGGCCGAGGGCGTGACGGTGCACCTCTTCGAGGACGAGTCGGGCGCGCATCCCGACAGCGTGTTCCCGAACAACTGGTTCTCGACGCACGCCGGCGGGCACGTCGCGGTCTTCCCGATGTTCGCGCCGAGCCGTCGGGGCGAGCGCCGCTGGGACGTCGTCGAGCTCCTGAAGGAGCGCTACCGGGTGCAGGACGTCATCGACTACTCCGGCCTCGAGCGCGACGACGTGTTCCTCGAGGGCACCGGCGCGATGGTGCTCGACCACGACGCGCGCATCGCGTACGTGGCGCGTTCGCACCGCGCCGATCCGGTGGCGCTCGAGCGCTTCTGCACCAACTTCGGATTCGAGCCGATGGCCTTCGACGCGGCCGACGAGCGGGGCGTGCCGATCTACCACTCCAACGTCATGCTCTGCGTGGGCACGGACGTGGCGCTGGTCGGGCTCGATCGCATCGCCGACCCGCTGCGCCGCGCGCAGGTGCTCGAGCGGCTCGGCCGGCGCCGCGAGGTGATCGAGCTGAGCGCGGCGCAGCTGCGCGGCTTCGCCGGCAACGCGATCGAGCTGGAGGGATCCGCGGGGCGCTTCCTCGCGATGTCCGCCCGGGCGGCGGCCTCCTCACGGCGGAGCAGCGGATGCGGATCGAGCGCAGCACCCCGATCGTCGCCGTCCCCGTCCCCACGATCGAGCTGGCCGGCGGATCGGTGCGCTGCATGATCGCGGGCGTGCACCTCGATCCGCGGCCGGCGGCGCTCGTGCCCGCCTGACCCGCAGATCGCTCCCTCCGCTCCGCTTCGGGGCGCCTCGGCGACGTCGGGGCATGCGTCCGCGCGCCCCATCGTCGCCGAGGCGCCCCGTCGCATCCCGCGGATGCGGCCCGGCGGTACGATCGGTGCGGCCGAACGGCCCCGAAGGAGCACCGCCATGACCGTCCTCATCGACAGCATCGCCGGGCTGCGCGAGCAGCTCGCCCAGGCCGCCGCGGAGGCCGCGATGAACGGCGACGCCGGCACGATCGCGCTGGTGCCGACGATGGGCGCGCTGCACGCCGGCCACGTCGCGCTCGTCGAGCGGGCGCAGGAGCTGGCCGACATCGTGGTGGTCTCGCTCTTCGTCAACCCGTTGCAGTTCGGCCGCGGCGAGGACCTCGACCGCTACCCGCGCACCCTCGACGACGACCTGCGCGTGCTGCGCGACGCCGGGGTGCCCTTCCTCTTCGCGCCGAGCGCCGCCGGGATGTACCCGCGCGGCGGCAGCGAGACGAGCGTCACCGCCTCCGGCGTCGCCGGCACGCTCGAGGGCGCATCGCGGCCCGGGCACTTCGACGGCGTGCTCACCGTGGTCGCCAAGCTGCTCAACATCGTGCAGCCCGACACCGTGCTCTTCGGGCAGAAGGACGCCCAGCAGGCCTTCCTGGTCGGCCGGATGATCGAGAACCTCGATCTGCCGGTGCGGCAGGAGATCGTCGAGACCGTGCGCGACCGCGACGGGCTCGCGCTGTCGAGCCGCAACCGGTTCCTCGGCGCGGAGGAGCGGCAGGCCGCGCTGGCGATCCCCGCGATGCTCGCCGCGGCCGAGACCAGCGCCGGCGAGGGCGTGGCCGCGGTGCGCGCGGCCGCCGAGGCGGTCGCCGCGGGGGAGCCGCTGCTCGAGCTCGACTACTTCACGGTGGTCGATCCGGACACCTTCGCGCCCGTCGCCGAGGACCACGCCGGCGAGGCGCAGGTGCTCATCGCGGCCCGGGTGGGCACCACCCGGCTGATCGACAACGGGCGACTCCGCATCGGCTGAGGGAGCGCCGGCCGAGGCGGCTGCGGCGCTGCTCGAGGCCGTGCGCCGACCGTCCGGCGCCGGTCCGCGCATCCGCCGCTCGGTAGACTCGACGGCATCCCCCGCAGCAGAAGGTCATCATGAACGACGCCCCCGTGAACGCCGCCCCCGCCGAGCTCTCCTCCGAGGAGGTCAGCGAGCAGAAGGCGGTGCGCCTCGCCAAGCGCGAGCGGCTGATCGCCGACGGCGGCGAGGCCTACCCCGTGACCGTGCCGATCACCCATCGGGTGGGCGAGGTGCGCGAGCGCTTCGGCGCGCTGCAGCCGGACGAGGCCAGCGGTGTGCGGGTCGGCGTCGCCGGTCGCATCGTGCACCTGCGCAACACCGGCAAGCTCTGCTTCGCGGCGATCCAGGCGGGCGACGGGGCCCGCATCCAGGCCATGATCTCGCTGGCGAACGTGGGCGAGGAGAGCCTGCAGCGCTGGAAGGAGCTCGTCGACCTCGGCGACCACCTCTTCGTCTCGGGCGAGGTCATCTCGTCGCGCCGCGGCGAGCTCAGCGTCATGGCCGACGGCTGGCAGATCGCGGCGAAGGCCGTGCTGCCGCTGCCGAACCTGCACGGCGAGCTGAGCGAGGAGACGCGGGTGCGCCAGCGCTACCTCGACCTCATCGCCCGCGAGCAGGCCCGCAGCACCGCCGTGGCGCGCGCCCGCGTCAACGCCTCGCTGCGAGCGACCTTCGCGAGTCACGACTTCCTCGAGGTCGAGACGCCCATGCTGCAGACCGTGCACGGCGGCGCCGCGGCACGCCCCTTCGTCACGCACTCCAACGCGTTCGACACCGAGCTGTTCCTGCGCATCGCGCCGGAGCTCTTCCTCAAGCGCGCCGTCGTCGGCGGGCTCGAGCGGGTCTTCGAGATCAACCGCAACTTCCGCAACGAGGGCGCCGACTCCACGCACTCGCCCGAGTTCGCGATGCTCGAGGCGTACCAGTCCTACAGCGACTACCACGGCATCGCCGACCTCACGCAGCAGCTCATCCAGAACGCGGCCCTCGCGGTCGCGGGCTCGCACGTGGTCACCTGGGCCGACGGCACCGAGTTCGACCTCGGCGGCGAGTGGGACCGCATCGACATGTACGAGTCGTTGAGCGCCGCCGTCGGGGTGCAGATCACGCCCGAGACGTCGCTCGACGAGCTGCGCGCCCTCGCCGAGGCCAACGACGTCGAGGTGAAGGTGCCGAGCCACGGCAAGGTCGTCGAGGAGCTCTGGGAGCACTTCGTGAAGGGCGACCTGGTGCGCCCCACCTTCGTCATGGACTTCCCGGTCGACACCTCCCCGCTCGTGCGCGACCACCGCACGAAGGCCGGCGTCGTCGAGAAATGGGACCTCTACATCCGCGGCTTCGAGCTCGCCACCGGCTACTCCGAGCTCGTCGACCCGGTCGTCCAGCGCGAGCGCTTCGTCGAGCAGGCGAAGCTCGCGGCCCGCGGCGACGACGAGGCCATGCGGCTCGACGAGGAGTTCCTCGCCGCGCTCGAGCACGCCATGCCGCCCACGGGCGGCATGGGCATGGGCATCGACCGCCTGCTCATGGCGATCACCGGCCTGGGCATCCGCGAGACGATCCTCTTCCCCCTCGTCAAGTAGCGGTCGGTAGCGTGGGGCGGATGAACAACGAGCCCTTGGAACGCCCCGACCTGCAGACCGCGCTCGAGGCCTGGGCCGAGCAGCGCGACGCCCGCACCGCCTACGGCGTGCTGCGACTCTGCGCCCGCGGCGAGCTCCTGCTCGACGCGACCGACTCGACGTTCGCCGACCCGGCGAACCCGTTCCAGCCGGGAGACACCCTCGCGATCGGCGAGCAGGTCGACAACGCGGGCAAGCGACTGCTGCTGGCGTTCACGAGCAATGCGCGCCTGGCCGCGTGGCGCGGCACCGCCGACACCCGCTCGCTCGTGCAGCCCGCGACCGCGGTGGTGCGCCAGGCCGCGACCGACTACGAGGGCCTCGTCATCGACGCAGGCAGCGCTGCGCCCGCCATCCTCTACGCCGACGAGCTGCGCGCCGGGCTCACCGACGACCCGGCCGCCAACGAGCCGATCCTCGACGCGCTGCGCGAGCAGGAGCTCTCCATGGACGACTTCCTCGCGCTGCTCGCGGCCGCGCCGATGGTCTTCATCCCGACCATCCAGCAGAAGGATGCGGCGGGCGAGGTGACCGGCATCAGCGTGCCCTCGGCGAGCGGTCCGGACGGCGGCGTCTACGGGCTGCTCTTCACCTCGCCGGCCGAGGTCATCGCCTGGGCGCCCGACGTCGTGCCCTACGCCACCGGCGCCGCGAACGTCGCCCGCGCGGCGCTGCAGGGCGGCCAGGCCGGCGTCGTCGTGAACCCGATGGGGCCGTCCGTGCCCCTGCGCGAGGAGCAGCTGCGCAAGCTGGCTGAAGCCTGACCGCACGGAATGCGCGCGGCCGGGCGACGGTTGCCCCTGCCATGCGAGCCATCGTCTACACGACCACCGGAGCCCCCGATGTCCTCGACCTCGTCGATCGCGAACCGGCCGAGCCGGGCGCCGGCGAGGTGCGGGTGCGGGTGACCGTCTCGGGCGTCAACCCGACCGACTGGAAGTCGCGCGCCGGCAGCGGCCAGCCGCTGGCCTTCGACGAGGTGGTGCCGAACCAGGACGGCGCCGGCGTGATCGACGCGGTCGGTCCCGACGTCGAGGGCCTCGCCGTCGGCGACCGGGTCTGGCTGTTCATGGCGGCGCATCAGCGCCCGACAGGCACCGCGCAGGAGCTGACCGTCGTGCCCGCCTCCCGAGCGGTGCGACTCCCCGAGGGCGTCGATGACGCGATCGGCGCGAGCCTGGGCGTGCCCGCGATGACCGCGCACCGCGCGCTCACCGTGCACGAGCACGGCCCCAGCCGCCTCGCCCCGGGCGCGCTCACCGGTCGCACGGTGCTCGTGCAGGGCGGCGCCGGCGCCGTCGGGCACGCCGCCATCCAGCTCGCGGCCTGGGCAGGGGCGACCGTGATCACGACCATCAGCTCGCCCGAGAAGGCCGCGCTCGCCACCGCCGCCGGCGCTCAGCACACCGTGAACTACCGCGAGGAGGACGCCGCCGCGCGCATCCTCGAGATCGCCCCCGACGGCGTCGACCTGATCGTCGAGGTGTCGCCCTCCGCCAACGCCGAGCTCGACGTGCGGGTGGCCGCGAACCACGCCTCGGTCGGCTACTACGCCAACGACGGCGGCGACGCCTTCTCGCTGCCGATCGTCGCGTCGTTCGCGAAGAACATCCGCTGGCAGGGCCTGCTGCTCTACACGGTCGGAGCGGATGCGCTGCGTGCGGCCGCCGAGGACCTCACCGCCGCGCTCCGCGACGGCGCGCTGCCCGTCGGCGAGGAGGCGGGGCTGCCGCTCACCTGGTTCCCGCTCGAGCGCACCGCGGAGGCGCACGCGGCCGTCGAGGCCGGTGCCGTGGGCAAGGTGCTCATCCGGGTCGCGGACTGACGGCCGGCTGGCAGCGCGGGCACCAGAACGTGTTGCGCAGCTCCAGCTCGTTGCGGCCGAGCTTGGTGAAGCGGATGCGCGTGCCGCAGCGCAGGCAGGGCCTGCCCTCGCGCCCGTAGACCCACTTGCGGCGCCCCTGGCGCATGTCGCCGGTCGTCGTGCGCTCCACGCGGTCGCGGTTGGCGTGGATGAGCCGGTGGGCGAGGGCGACCGTGGCCGGCAGGTCGCAGTCCGCCACCCGGCGTTGCGGGTGGTAGCCGCGCAGGAAGCACAGCTCGTTGACGTACTCGTTGCCGAGACCGGCGAGGTTGCGCTGCTCGATGAGCGCGGTGATCACCTCGGCGTCGGGTTGCGCCGCGAGTCGGCGCACGGCCTCGTCCGCATCCCAGTCCGGCCCGAGCAGGTCGGGGCCGAGGTGGCCGACCGCGCGGTCCTCCTCGGTGCGGCGCAGCACCTGCACGATGCCGAGATCGAAGCCGACCGCCTGCCATCCGCTCGTCTCGAGCACGGCGCGCGCCTGGTAGTCGGGGCGGATCCAGCGGCTGCCGTGCCGGTACAGGTGCCAGGCGCCCTCCATCTTGAGGTGGCTGTGCACGGTGTGCTCGGGAGTGCGGACGAGGATGTGCTTGCCGCGCGCGACGACCTCGTCGACGGTCTCGCCGACGAGCGAGACGGTTGCGAACTTCGGCACCCGGAAGTCGGTGACCGTGAGCTCCGTGCCGGCCAGCGCCTGGTGCAGGTGGTGCGCGGTGCGCCAGACGGTATCGCCCTCGGGCATCCGGCCTCCTCTCGCCGGACCGAGCGTACGACCAGCGGACGACATCTCCCGATGGATCGCTGAGCGCGAACCGGATCCGGGCGGTCGGGCGTCCGACGTCCGGGAGAATCGAGGGGATGCCAGAACTCACCGCCCAGCGGTACAGCCGGATCCGCGGAACCGGATCGGCCCAGCCCGCCCACGTCGTGACCAACGACGACCTCACGCGCACCCTCGACACCTCCGACGAGTGGATCACGACGCGCACGGGCATCCGCGAGCGCCGCATCGCCCAAGACGAGACCCTCGTCGACCTCGCCGCCGATGCCGCGCAGCGCGCCCTCGACGACGCTGGCATCGACGGCGCCGACATCGACCTGCTCATCGTCGCGACCATGACCGGCGAGCGCTCACCGTCGACCGCGGCCCGCGTGGCCGGCCGGCTCGGGGTGCGCAAAGCGATGAGCTACGACCTCTCGGCCGCCTGCGCCGGCTTCACCATGGCGCTGGCCGCCGCAGACCAGGCGATCCGCGCCGGCGACGCCGAGCGCGCCGTCGTCATCGGCGCCGAGCGGATGAGCGACTTCATGGACTGGAGCGACCGCTCGACCGCGATCCTCATGGCGGACGGCGCCGGCGCGGCCGTGCTCGAGGCCTCGGCCGAGCGCGGGGTGTTCCCCGCCGTGCACGGCACCGAGCCGTCGCTCGCCGACGCGATCCGCATCGAGCGCCCCGACGAGCGCTTCACGATGCAGGGCGCCTCGGTGCTGCGCTGGACCATGACGAACCTGCCGCGCATCGCCCAGGACGCGCTCGATCGCGCCGGCATGAGGGCCGAGCGGCTGGCCGGCTTCGTGCCGCACCAGGCGAACTCCCGCATCATCGCCGCGGTCGGCGACGCCATCGGCGTGGCCCCCGAGCGCACCTCCTACGACGTCGCCACCTCGGGCAACACGTCGGCCGCCTCCGTGCCGATCGCGCTCGACAAGCTGCGCCGCGGCGCGCTCGCCGATGGCGGCCCCGTGCTGCTGATGGGCTTCGGCGGCGGCTTCAGCTACGCGGCCCAGGTCGTCGAGGTGCCCGCGCTGCAGGCTCCGGCCTGACGCGCCGTGCCCCGCTTCCCAGCCTGACCGCCGTCCCGCACTCCGCCGTTCCGCCGTCCCGCCTGCCCGCAACTCCCGGCCTCGCTGCCGACTCCACCCTCGCTGCCGACTCCGCCCTCGCTGCCGACTCCGTCCTCGCCAAACGACGGAGATCGAAGCGGACGGAGTGTCGTTCGCCCCGGAGATCCAGGTGACCGCCAGCGCTCAGAGCGCTTCGAGCATCCGATCTCCGTCGTTTGGCGGATGCGGGCGGCGGGCTGGCGATGCGCGGGCTGCGAGCACGCTCCGAGTCGCGCGGAGAGGCCGGAGGATCAGCCGGGCAGCAGCTCCGCGAGCAGCCGTTCGATGCGCCAGCGGATCTCGTCGCGGATCGGACGCACCGCCTCGAGACCCTGCCCGGCCGGGTCGTCGAGCTGCCAGTCCTCGTAGCGCTTGCCGGGGAAGACCGGGCACACGTCCCCGCAGCCCATCGTGATCACCACGTCCGACTCGCGCACCGCATCCGTCGTCAGCACCTTCGGCTGCTCCGCGGCGAGGTCGATGCCGAGCTCGGCCATGGCCTCGACGGCGACCGGGTTGATCCGCTCGGCGGGCAGCGACCCGGCGGAGCGCACCTCGACGCGGCCGGCGCCGAGCTCGCGCAGGAAGCCGGCGGCCATCTGCGAGCGGCCGGCGTTGTGCACGCAGACGAACAGGACGGCGGGGGTGCTCACCCGGCGGAGTGTACCGACCCGAGGTGTCGTGCCGGCGACCGCGCATCCGCTCGTCCCCGTCGGAGAGGAAGGCGCCGGCCGGCTCCGGGAGAGACGGGCTGGTCGACCCGAGTGAGACGGGCTGGTCTACTCCGAGAGAGACGCGCTGGTCGACCCGAGTGAGACGGGCCGGCCGACTCCGAGAGAGAGGCGCCGGTCGACTCCGAGAGCAGACATCGGTCGACTCCGGGAGGGGACGCGCCGGTCAGCCGATCCCGAATGACGGAGATCGAGCGGATGCGCCCCGCCCCGCCCCGCCGCCGCGGGCTCTTGCTGCAAGATTCCGTCATTCGGGATCGGGGGGGGGAGGAGGAGGAAGGGGGCGAGGACGAGGAAGGGGAGTGGGGAGGGGTGAAGAGGAGCGGGGAGGGGGCGAGGAGGGGGACGAGGAAGGGAGGACCGGGGTGAGCGTGAGGAGGAGTGGACGCCGGGGCCGGTGCCGACGCAACACCCATAGTCGCCTCATAGGAATGCGAAAGGCTGGGGATAGCGACGGCGCACACGATGGGGTTCCAACGACCCCAGGAGGCGAGCACCATGCACACCAACCCCGAGCCCGAGCAGACGCCGGACGGCCCCGCGTACGAGGGGCGGCTGCTCGACCGAGCCGACGAGGAGATCGTCGACCAGGGCGTGCGCTTCGACCTGCGCACGCTCGTCAGCCGCCGCGGCGTGCTCGGCATCGTCGGCCTCGGCGCCGGCGCCATGGCCCTCGCCGCCTGCACGAGCGACGGCGCGAGCACCACGGCCGGCAGCTCCAGCCCGAGCGCGAGGACCACCCCCACCCCGAGCAGCAGCGCCACGAGCACGGCGACCAGCACGCTGCCGAGCGCCGAGATCCCCGACGAGACGGCCGGGCCCTACCCGGGCGACGGCTCCAACGGTCCGGACGTGCTCGAGCAGTCGGGCATCGTGCGCAGCGACATCCGCTCGTCCCTCGGCGGCGGCAGCACGGCGGCGGGCGTACCGCTGACCTTCAGCATCACGGTCACCGACATGGCGAACGGCGACGCGCCCTTCGCCGGCGCCGCCGTGTACGCCTGGCACTGCGACGCGCAGGGCGGCTACTCGATGTACTCGGACGGCATCGAGGACGAGAGCTACCTGCGCGGCGTGCAGGTGGCGGATGCGGACGGCACCGTGAGCTTCACGAGCATCTTCCCGGCCGCCTACTCGGGCCGCTGGCCGCACATCCACTTCGAGGTCTACCCCGACCTCGACTCGACCGACGACGCCGGCAACGCCATCGCGACCTCGCAGATGGCGTTGCCCGAGGAGGCCTGCGACGCCGTCTACGCCACGGACGGCTACGACGGCTCCAGCCGCAACATGACGCAGACGACGCTCGACAGCGACAACGTCTTCGGCGAGGACGGCGGCGAGCTGCAGCTGGCGACGATCAGCGGCGACGTCTCGACCGGCTACATCGCGAGCCTCGTCGCGCGCGTCGACACCACCACGACCCCGAGCGCGGGCGCCGCGCCCGGCCGCCCCTGAGGAGAAGGACCCATGCTGCAGAATCTCACCGGATGGCACGCCCTCGTCATCCTCGCCGTCATCGTGCTGATCTTCGGCGCGGCCAAGCTGCCGGCGCTCGCCAAGAGCGTCGGGCAGTCCGTGCGCATCCTCAAGAAGGAGGTCGCCAGCCCCGACGAGGAGCAGGACCGAGCGGATGCGGCCACCGCCGCCCCGCAGGACGCCGCCCCCGCCCCCGTCCGCTCGGCGTCATGACCGCCGCAGCCACCGCCGCCGCGCCCCGGCGCATGCCGCTGGAAGCGCACCTGCGCGAGGCGCGCACGCGCTCGGTGCGCGCGGCGGTGGCGCTCGCGGCCGGCATGATCGCCGGCTTCCTGCTCAGCGAGCCGATCCTCGAGGTGCTGCGCGCCCCGATCGTCGAGCTCGCCGCCTCGCGCGACGCGAGCCTCAACTACGAGGTCGTGACGGGCGCCTTCGACCTGCGGCTGCGCATCGCGCTCTCGGCCGGCATCGCGCTCTCGAGCCCGGTCTGGCTGGCTGAGCTGCTCGGCTTCCTCGCCCCGGGGCTCACCGGCCGCGAGCGCCGCTACACCTTCGGCTTCCTGGCCGCCGCCGTGCCGCTCTTCGCCGCCGGCTGCGCGGCGGGGCTCATGCTCTTCCCGCACATGGTGACCCTGCTGGCCGGTTTCGCGTCGAGCGAGGACAGCTCGGTGCTCTCGGCGAGCGAGTACGTCGACTTCGTGCTCAAGGTGGTGCTGGCCACCGGCGTCGCCTTCGTGCTGCCGGTCGTGGTCGTGGTGCTCAACCTGCTCGGCGTCCTGCCGGCGGCCACGCTCGCCCGCTCGTGGCGCGTCGTCGTGATCGCGATCGTGCTCTTCAGCGCCATGGTCACCCCGGCCGTCGACCTGCTCTCGATGTTCCTCATCGCCCTGCCCATGACGGCGCTGTTCCTGGTCGCCTGGCTCGTCGCCTGGCTGCACGATCGGCGCGCCGCCCGGCGGCTCGACCGGATCCTGGAGGACTGACGGATGCTCGGACTCAGCATCGACAAGCTGCTGATCGTCGCGATCGTGGCCGCGTGCATCATCGGTCCCGCCCGGCTGCCCGGATACGCGAAGCGCCTCGGTGAGACCGTGCGCGGCCTGCGCGCCTTCCTCGACGACGCGCGGACGCGGGTCGAGGCGGAGACGGGGCTGAGCAGCGAGGACTGGACGTCGCTGGACCCCCGGCAGTACGACCCGCGCCGCATCGTGCGCGAGGCGCTGTCGGAGCCGGCGGGTCCGGATGCGGAGCCGCTCACCTCCGCCCGTCCCGCCACGGTCGCCGGCAGCTCGGCGCACCCGCGCAGGGTGCTCGCACCCCGCTCCGCCGGCCACTCCGCTGCCGCCGGTGCCGCTGCCGCTTCCGCTCCATCTGCTCCCGCCGCCGCCGCTGCCCCCGGTGCCGCTGCCCCCGGTGCCGCTGCCCCCGGTGCCGCTGCCCCCGCTGCCGCTACCCCCGGCGCCGCTGCCGCTACCCCCGCTGCCGCTCCCTCCGTTACCCCCTCCGCCGCCGGACCGCCGCCCGATCGCACGCGCGACTCGACCCCGGCGCAACGGCGGTGATCCCGGGCGGCGCGGAGCGCACATCACGACCCGCGGCCTCGACCTGCCGGGTCCGCCGACCGGTGCGACCTGTCGCCGCGCCGCATCAGCATCGAAGCGACGACTCAGCAGCGTGTGAGCGCCTGAGTCGTCGCTTCGATGCTGATACGCACGGCACCGGCACCGGCACCGGCACCGGCACCGGCACCGGCACCGGCACCGGCACCGGCACCGGCACCGGCGGCGGCGTCGGCGGCGGCGCCGACGGCAGCGGCGGTCGTGGCGGTGACGGTGCCGCTCGCGGCAGCGACGGTCGCGGCGGCGGTCGCGCCGGCGGCAGTCGCCGCGCCTACGCGTGCAGCCGCAGCCCCCGCGGCATCCGCTCGAAACCCGCCTCCTCGAGCGCCTCGCCCACCGGCGTGCCGATCGCGTAGGCGCCGTCGGCCCGCTCCACGGTCACGCGGCCGAGGCGTCCGCCGCGCAGGGTCGTCACCAGAGCGGATGCGGCCGCGGCCAGCACCGCCGGGTCCGGTGAGGCGGTGAGCAGCGTCTTGCCGCCGCGCTCGAGGTAGAGCGCGAGCTCGCCGTCGACGAGCACCACCAGGGCGCCGGCCTTGCGACCCGGGCGGTGCTTGGCACCGGTCTCGGTATCGAAGGAAGGCCACTCCAGCGCCGCACCGTACGGGTTGGCGGGGTCGGTCGCCGCGAGCGCCACGGCGTCGAGCGCCGGTCGGGCGTCCGGGTCGCGGGTGAAGGTGCGCAGCCGGTCGACGGTCGGCCCGGCGGCGAACTGCGCCGCGCCGAGACCCTCCACGAAGTAGCCGCGACGGGCCCTGCCGCCCTCCTCGAAGCCGGAGAGCACCTTGTAGGCGAGCGCGAAGCCGCCGAGCACCCCCTCCGCCTGCACGGCGCCGCGGGTGACGACGCCGTGCCGCTCGAGCAGCAGCTCGCCGAGCAGCTGCGCGCGACGGGTGGCGTCGGTCTCGACCTCGGGCAGCAGCGACCAGCGGCCCGCCGCGCTCGGCGGGCCCTGCCGCAGGGGCAGCGACGGGCGGGCGTACTTCGAGAGCCCCGAGCGCCCGCGCACCCCGCGGGCGCGCGGCGCCGGCGCCTTCGTGCGGTGCGTGCCCCCGCCGAGCCGCGAGCGCAGCGGCGCCAGGGTGTCGTTCGTCACGAGTCCGGCCCAGGCCAGCCCCCAGAGCTCGCCGAGCAGCGCCTCGTCGTCGGTCGCCCCGATCTGGTCGGAGAGCGCGCGGAAGAAGTAGGCGCCCCCTCCGCGCAGGGCATCGATCAGCTGCTGCTGCGTCTCGGTCGCGCTGAACTCCAGCGACGGCAGCGGCAGTGCCAGGTGCGCGACCTCGCCGGGCTGCAGGCTCACCCATCCGTCGGAGCCCGCGAGCGTGCCGTGCCCGGCCCAGACCACCTCGCCGCTCGCCGTCAGCTCGTCGAGCATCGCGGGGCTGTAGTCGCGCACCCGGGCGGGCAGCACGAGGCTCTCCCACGCCGAGGCGGGCAGCGCGACACCGGCCAGCTGCTCCACGGTCTCGAGCACCCCGTCGACGCCGCGCCGGCTGCCGCCGACACCCTGCCAGCTGGGCAGGAAGCGCCCCAGTGCCTCCGGGGCCACGGGCTCGACCTCCTTGCGCAGCGCTGCGAGCGACCGGGTGCGCAGCCGTCGCAGCACCTCGGCGTCGCACCACTCGCCGCCCGAGCCGTCCGGGCGGAACTCGCCCTCGATCACCCGCCGGTCGGCGGCGAGCCGGGTGAGCGCCTGGGTGGCGACGGCGACGCCGAGACCCAGGTCGTCGGCCAGAGCGGATGCGGGGAACGGCCCGTGCGTGCGCGCCCACCGCGAGACGAGATCGCCGAGCGGATCGGCCACGGGTTCGAGGAACGCCTGGCTGACACCTCGCGGCGGCGGCACGCCGAGCGCGTCGCGCAGGCGCCCGGCGTCCTCCACCGCCGCCCAGACGGGACGGCCGGCGAGCTGCACCGCGATGACGCGACGGGCCTGCAGCAGGGAGTCCAGCATCCGCTCGACGTCCGCCTCCAAGGGCGCCGCAGCGGCATCGTCTCGGGAGATCCGCAGCCGGGCGACGAGCGAGGGCAGATCGAGCGGTCCGAGGATGCGCAGCAGGTCCGCGACGCCCTCCTCGCCGATCGCGCGGCGGTCGGGTGCGAGCCGCTGCAGCTCGGCCTCGGTGCGGGCGATGACCTCGCCGTCGAGCAGCTCGCGCAGCTCGACCCGGCCGAGCAGCTCGCCGAGCAGGGCCGGGTCGAGCGCGAGCGCCGCGGCTCGCCGCTCGGCCAGCGGGGTGTCGCCCTCGTAGAGGAAGGCGCCGACGTAGCCGAAGAGCAGGTTGCGGGCGAACGGCGAGGGCGACGGCGTCTGCACCTCGACGAGCTGCAGGGTCCGCGAGGCCAGGTCCTTCGAGACCTGCAGCAGCGCCGGCACGTCGTAGACGTCGCGCAGCACCTCGCGCACGGTCTCGAGCACGATCGGGAACTCCGGGAACTCGCGCACCACCTCGAGCAGCTGCGCCGAGCGCTGGCGCTGCTGCCACAGCGGCGAACGTCGGCCGGGCTCGTAGCCGGGCAGCAGCAGCGCGCGCGCCGCGTTCTCGCGGAAGCGCGAGGCGAACAGCGCCGAGCCGCCCACCTCGGCGGTGACCAGCTCCTCGAGCTCGTCGGCGTCGAAGACGAAGAGCTCGGCACCGGGCGGCTGGCCGTCCATGTCGGGCAGCCGCGCCACGATGCCGTCGTCGCTGGCCACCACGCCGCCGTCCACGCCGAAGCGCTCGCGCAGCCGCGCCGCGACCGCGAGCGCCCACGGGGAGTGCACCTGCATGCCGAGCGTCGAGTGCAGGATCAGCCGCCAGTCGCCCAGCTCGTCGCGGAAGCGCTCCACCAGCAGGGTGCGGTCGGTCGGCACCTGCCCGGTCGCCTCGCGCTGCTCCCGCACGAGGTCGCCGAGGTTGCGCGCGGCCTTCTCGTCGAGCCCGCCGGTCTCGAGCCGGTGCTCCAGGTCGTGAGCGGATGCGCTCTGCAGCTCCCGCAGGTACGCCCCCATCGCGCGCCCCAGCTCCGCGGGACGCCCGATGCCGTCGCCGCGCCAGAACGGCAGCCGCCCGGGCTCGCCGAACGCGGGCGTGACGATCACCCGGTCGTGGGTGATCTCCTGGATGCGCCAGCTGGTCGCGCCGAGGGCGAAGACGTCCTGCACCCGCGATTCGTAGACCATCTCCTCGTCGAGCTCGCCGACGCGCACGGGCTTCTCGCCGGCCATGAACACGCCGAAGAGGCCGCGGTCGGGGATCGTGCCGCCGCTGGTGATCGCCAGCCGCTGGGCGCCGGGACGCGCGGTGAGCGTGCCCTCGTCCCGATCCCAGACCAGCCGCGGCCGCAGCTCCGCGAAGCGGTCGGAGGGGTAGCGCCCGGCCAGCAGGTCGAGGGTCGCCTCGTAGGCGCTGCGGGGGAGCGAGGAGAACGGAGCGGATGCGCGCACCGTCTCGAACCATCCCTCCACATCCAGCGGTTCGAGCGCGGTCGCGGCCACGGTCTGCTGCGCGAGCACGTCGAGCGGGTTCGCCGGCACGGCCAGCTGCTCGATGAGGCCGGCCCGCATCCGCTCGACCGTGACGGCCGCGTGCAGCAGGTCGGCGCGGTGCTTCGGGTAGACGAGCCCGCGGCTGACGCCGCCCACCTGGTGCCCGGCGCGACCGACGCGCTGCAGGCCGCTCGCGACGTTCGGCGGCGACTCGACCTGGATCACCAGGTCGACCTCGCCCATGTCGATGCCCAGCTCGAGCGAGCTGGTGGCTACGACGCAGCGCAGCCGTCCGCTCTTCAGATCGTCCTCGATGATGGCGCGCTGCTCGCGGCTGACCGAGCCGTGGTGGGCGCGGGCCAGGACCGGGGCGTCGTCGTCGACGCCCTTCGTGCTGCCGCTGCCCCCCATGAGCTGAGCGGGCGGACGCGCGGGCGCGTCCCGCGAGGACTCGCCGTGCAGCTCGTTCAGCCGCGCCGTGAGCTTCTCGGCGAGGCCGCGCGAGTTGGCGAAGACGATGGTGGAGCGGTGTCGCAGGATCTCCTCGACCAGGCTCTGCTCGACGTGCGGCCAGATGCTCGGGCCGCGGTCGTCGGCGCCGGCGGTGGCGCCCGAGGCGTCGCCGCTGAAGCCCTCGATGGCGTCGCCGAAGGGCTCGCCGACCGCCCCGGCGGACCGGCCCTCCCGCGGCTCGTTCCGCGGCCTGGCCGACGAGAGGCGGCTCATGTCGTCGACCGGCACGACGACCGTCAGCTGCCATTCCTTGTCGCTCGGCGGTGCCACGATGCTCACCGGCGCCCGCCCGCCGAGGAAGCGCGCGACCTCCTCGTGCGGCCGCACGGTCGCGGAGAGGCCGATGCGCTGCGCCGGCTGCGGCAGCAGCGCGTCGAGCCGTTCGAGCGAGACGGCCAGGTGCGCTCCGCGCTTCGTGCCGGCGACGGCGTGCACCTCGTCGACGATGACGGTCTCGACCGTGCGCAGCGTCTCGCGAGCGCTCGAGGTGAGCATGAGGTAGAGCGACTCGGGCGTGGTGATGAGCACGTCCGGCGGGTTGCGCAGCAGCGTGCGCCGGGTGGCCGGGTCGGTGTCGCCGGAGCGGACCCCCACGGTCACCTCGCGCGGCGTCGCCCCCAGCCGGTGCGCGGTGCGGGTGACGCCGGCGAGCGGCGCGCGCAGGTTGCGCTCGACGTCGACGGCGAGGGCCTTGATGGGGGAGATGTAGAGCACCCGGGTGCCCGTCGCCTCCTCCGCGTCGACCGGCCGCTGCACGAGCTGGTCGATCGCCCAGAGGAACGCGGAGAGGGTCTTGCCGGAGCCGGTCGGCGCGACCACGAGGGCGTGGCGCCGCTCGGCGATCGCCGCCCAGGCGCCCTCCTGCGCCGCGGTCGGCGCGTCGAAGGCGCCCTCGAACCACTCGCGGGTGGCCGGGCTGAAGCGTTCGAGCGCGCTCATCCCCTCATCCTGCCGTCGTCCACCGACAGCGGATGCGCGTCCCGGCGCGTGCGCAGGGACGCGGTCAGCGGCGCTGCGACGCGCGGCGCAGCGTCGTGCTCGGGCTCTCGCCGAAGCGCTCGGCGTACGAGCCGGCGAAGCGGCCCAGGTGCGCGAAGCCCCACTGCCGCGCCACGGTCGTCACCGTGGTGGAGGCCGGGTCGGCGACGCGCAGCTGATCGCGCACCCGCTCGAGACGGATGCCGCGCAGCACGGAGGTCGGCGAGGCGTCCAGCTCGCGACGGAACGCCTCCTGCACGCCGCGCACGCTGAGGCCGGCCTCGCGGGCCGCATCCGCCGTGTCGATGGGGCGGTGAGCGTGGGTGTGCAGGAACTCGAGGGCGCGGCGCAGGCGGTCGCCCGCGGCGCCTGCGGGGAGGCCCGGGGCGAGCTCCTCGACGCGGTGCGGGAAGGCGTCGAGGAACGCCGCGGCCACCTCCCGCTGCAGATCCTGGGCGCGCAGCGCGTTGACCTCGTCGGGACGCTGCGCGGCGCGCGCGGCCGCGTCGACCGCGCGCCACCACCGGCCCAGCTTGGCCGCGTCGGCCTCGTGGCCGGCGTCGAAGCGCAGCAGCACCGGTGCACCGTGCCGTTCACCGGCGACGGAGCGCAGCAGCGAGCCGCTGAGCCGCACGAGGTTCTGGTCGAAGTCCTCGTACTCGAAGAGGTACTCGCGGCCCGACGGGTGCAGCACGGGCACGCCCGCCGCGACGCGCACATCGGCGCCCTGGGTGTCGAGCACGCCCCGGCCGCGGCTGTTCCACGACACCAGCACCTCGTCGGCCACGACCATGGGCCCCTCGAGGTGACCGTCGAAGCGGGTCTTGTGCAGCGACATGTCGTCGCTGCCGACGCGCGAGAAGCGGTAGACGAAATCGAGCTCGGTGCGGCGCGCACCCCAGGCCTTGCTCTCGTAGTTGCGTGCCATGTCGGCGCCGGCTTCATCGGGGTCGTGACTCGCGACCTCTCGCCGACGCCATGCCGATTCCCCGTCGGGGGAGCGGTTCACCCGATCACCTGCCCTTTTCCGGCACCCCGGGCGCCGTGCTGGGAACGCTAACGGCTGGCGAACCGGGCGTCCCAGCCCGCTATCCGTAGGACGCAGGCGCTGGTACCGCAGCACACAGTAGGCGTCGCGACGCCCGATCCCTCGGCCTCCGAGAGGTTCCGGGCGCTGCTGCGGGCGAGCGGATGGGGGCGGCCGATTCCCGCCGACCCGTCCTCAGCCGCGGGCCCCGCGCAGCGCGGCGAGCTGCTGCACGGCGGCGATCATCTCGTCGAGCTCCTGCTCGCTGGCGGGCGGCGTGGCGATGCCCGCACCGCCGCCGCTGAATGCCGCGCCGAAGTAGAGGCCGTCGCCGAGCACGGCGACCAGGCGCGCGAGCACGGGATCGCCGAGACCCTCCGTGAGCATGTCGACCCACCCCTGCACGACGGCGTCGAGGGCGGGCTTCGCCTGGGGGTAGCGCCCGGACTGCTGCAGCGCCTGCACGGCGCCGAGGGCCAGGTCGAGGGGGTCGCCGGTCTTCACCGCGTCGCGCAGGAAGACCTCGATCACGCCGTCCGGCTGCGCTGTCGCCTCCTCGGCGCACTCCGCGGCGACGCGGTGCAGGCGCTCGATCGCCGCATCCGCCAGCTCGTCCTTCGAGGCGAAGTGGTACAGCAGCCCGCCCTTGGAGACGCCGGCGGCACGCGCCACGGCCTCGACGGTCGCCGCTCGCTCGCCCTGTTCGACGAGCAGGCGCTCGTACGCGTCGAGGATGGCTTCGCGGTTCGATGCGGGAGGCATGGGCCCATGGTAGCGCGAAGCACCGTCCAGACGGTACAGTAACGGTCATGACCACGCTCGCGACTCCTCGTGCGGGCACCCGGGCATGGGCCGGCCTCGCCGTGCTCATGCTGCCCGTGCTGCTCGTCTCCATCGACAACACCGTGCTCAGCTTCGCGCTGCCCACGATCTCCCGCGATCTGCGACCCAGCGCGGCCGAGCAGCTCTGGATCGTCGACGTCTACGCGCTCGTGCTCAGCGGCCTGCTCGTGGGCATGGGCAACCTCGGCGACCGCTTCGGTCGGCGCCGCATGCTCATGGTCGGCGCGACCGGCTTCGCGCTCGTCTCCGTCGCCGCGGCCTTCGCGACCGACGCCGGGCAGCTCGTCGCCGCCCGGGCGCTGATGGGCGTCTTCGGCGCCATGATCATGCCGGCCACGCTCTCCTCCTGCGCTCGCTCTTCGTCGACCGGGCGCAGCGCCGACTGGCCATCGCGATCTGGGCGACCGGCTTCTCCGCCGGTGCCGCCATCGGGCCGATCGTCGGCGGCATCCTGCTCGAGCACTTCGGCTGGCACAGCATCTTCCTCATGGCGCTGCCGTTCCTCGTGCCGCTGCTCATCGGCGCCCCGCTGCTGGTGCCCGAGAGCCGCGACACGAACCCCGGACCGTTCGACCTCGTGTCCATCGCGCTCTCCGGCCTCGCGCTCGCCCCGCTCGTGTACGCGATCAAGCACACGGCGACCGACGGCATCGACCTGCTCGGCGTCGGTGCGCTGGTCGTCGCCGTCGTCTCCGGCACCCTGTTCGTGCGTCGGCTCCTGCGGCGCGACAACCCCATGCTCGATGTGCGGCTCTTCGCCAACCCCGGCTTCACCGGCGCCATCCTGGTCAACTTCGTCAGCGTTCTCTCGCTGGTCGGCCTGCTCTTCTTCGTCGCGCAGCACCTGCAGCTCGTCGTCGGCATGAGCCCGGTCGAGGCGGCCCTCGTGCTGGTGCCGGGCACGGTCGGCATGATCGCGGCGGGCCTCGCCATCGTGCGCATCGTGCGCTTCGCACCGATCAACCTGCTCATGGCGGGCGGGCTCGTGCTCTCCGGCGCCGCCTACGTGATCATGGCGGTCATCGGCGGCGAGATCAGTGTCGTGGCCATCGCCATCGCCTTCCTGCTCATCAGCGTGGGCGTCGGCGCCGCCGAGACGCTGTCGAACGACGTGATCATCGCGAGCGTGCCGGCCGACAAGGCCGGCGCGGCCAGCGCCGTGAGCGAGACCGCCTACGAGTTCGGCGCCGTCATCGGCACCGCCGTGCTCGGCAGCATCCTCACCGGCGTCTACCGCCAGCAGCTTGTCGTGCCGCAGGGCGTGCCCGATGCGGATGCGGCGGCAGCCGGCGAGACGCTCGGCGCGGCCGTCGACGTGGCGGGTTCGCTGCCCGACGCCCTGGGCGCCGAGCTGCTCGCGAACGCGGGGCACGCCTTCGACGCCGGCGTCGTCGTCACCAGCTGGATCGGCGCCGGCCTCATGACGGTCGCCGTCGTGCTCGCCCTCACGCTCATGCGCGGCACCAAGGCGCACTGACGCCCGATCGCGACGAGCGGATGCGGTGGCCTCCGCATCCGCTCGTCGCGCCCGGTGGCACGCCGCAGGGGCGGCGGCGTGCGAGAGGACTCAGATCGACGCCGCCGCCGCGTTGCGCACGCGCACCCAGTCGACGCCGTTCTGCTCGGCCTCGAGCACGTTGGTGAGCAGCACCCAGGCGCGGTCGCGCGACGGGTGCAGCCACCACTGCGTGCCCGACCAGCCGGCATGGCCGAAGACGTCGCGATCCAGCAGCCCGCGCTCGTCGTCGACGAGCGCGAAGCCGAGGCCCCAGCGCTGACCGCGGCCCGGATCGCTGCTGAGGATCGGCAGCCTCGCGCCGATGGGCAGCCGCGCCGTCGCGACCGTCTCGGGGCGCAGCAGCCCGTGGTCACCGCCGCGTGCGGCGCGCAGCAGGCCGCTGGCGAGCCCGAGCAGCGTTCCCGCGGTGGCGTGCAGGCCCGCACCGGGGTGCTGGAACGGCAGCGTGCGCTCGTGGTCGAGTCCGACGGCGGCGCCGCCGTGCACCGCGTGCGAGGCCGACGCGTCGAAGCTCGGCGCCTGCACCCCTGCGGCCGCGCCGAGCTCGGCGAGATGCTGCTCGAGGCTGCGCCCGGTCGCGTGCTCGAGGATCGCCGCGACGCCGGCGAAGGCCAGGGTCGAGTAGCGCACGATCGTGCCGGGCGGCACGAGCGCGGCGCCCTCGCGCAGGCGCTCCACGCCGTCGCGGTACCAGTCGGCGTGCTCCTCCGCGATGCCGGAGCGGTGGCTCAGCAGGTGCTCGAGCGTCACGCCCCGGTGCACGTCGGCGCCCAGCGCCGGGCCGAGCTCGTCGAGCAGGGAGACCTCGCCGCGCTCGACGGCGCGCAGCACGGCGAGCGCGGTCATCGCCTTGCTGATCGAGTAGAGCGCGAAGCGGTCGTCGGTCGCGAACGAGCGGCCCTCGTCGGCGCCGATCGCGGTCAGCTCGCGCACCCCGGTCGAGTCGGCGATGCCGAGCACCGCGCCGGGCAGGCGGCCGTCCGACACGTGCTCCTGCAGGAGGGAGAGGATGGTGGAGTCGTCCATGCGGCCAGTCTCGCAGCGCCCGCGTCGTCGATGACCCCGTGCGACGGCCCGCCTCCCAGCACGGGCGGCGTATCCTTGGCCTCATGCCGCAGGACTTCTGGGGGAACGCCGTCTTCTCCGTGACTCCGACGATCCTCGTCGGGCTGCTCTTCTGGTTCATCATGCGCGCGCTCGTGCGTTCGGACCGCTCGGAGCGCACCGCCCAGAGCCGCGCCGAGAACGAGGCGCGCGCCCGTATCGAGGCCCAGGAGCGCGAGCGGATGCGACAGGCCGCCGAGCGCAGCTGACCGGAGGAATCCCGCTCGATTCGCTGAGGATCGGTCATCCGATCGGGGTACAGAGCCCAGTCCTCCAAAGTACGGACAACCGCGCTTCGGGGTACAGTGCGGGAGGCGCCCCCATGATGGGGTGCACGGCGTCGCCCGTCGCCCGTCCTGTCAGGCATTACGCTGAACCAGCGCCGGACGCGGCGCCCTGTCCTCTCCCGAGAGATCCCGCCCATGAGCAGGCCCGCCAGGCCCGCGGCCCCCGGCCGCTCGAACGCCTCCTCGGCGTTCCTGCAGGCGCGTCGCGAGTTCAGCTCGCCGTGGGTGCAGCACCTGCCCTTCGCGATCGCCTTCGCCGCCGTGCTCGTGGTCGCGGCGGGCATCGCGCCGCAGCTGCTCGTCGACCCCTGGGTCCTCTGCGCGACCGCCGTGACGGTCGGCGTCACGATCGCGGTCCGCTACGTGCCGTGGGAGTCCCTGCCGCCGGTCGCGATCATCCTGCTGCCGCTGCTCGACGTCGTCGCGATCGCCCTCCTGCGCGAGGGGGCCTACGAGACCATCGGCACCGTCGGCCTGCTCCTCTTCTTCCCGGCGTTCTGGTTCGCAACCGAGTTCCACCTCGTCGGCGTCGCCATCAGCACGGCCTGCGCCGCCTCGGTGATGCTGCTGCCGTCGTGGCTGGGGGTCGAGGAGATCGACTCGCCGCAGAATCTCGCCCGGGTGCTCCTGGTGCCGACGATCATCGCGATCAAGGGCGTCGTCGTGAACTTCCTCGCCGGGCGCATCGTGCGCCAGCGCGACGGTCTCGAATCGCTGACCACCCGCCTGCGCGACTCGCTGGCCGAGCGCGACGAGTTCGTCGCCACCGTCTCGCACGAGCTGCGCACCCCGCTCACCTCCATCCGCGGCTACGTCGACCTGCTCCGGGACGACGCACCGCTCGAGATGCAGCCGCAGCTCGACGTGATCGACCGCAACGTGGGGCGGCTGCAGCTCACCGTCGACGACCTCCTGCAGTCGGCCGGCCGCGACCTGGTCCTGCAGCCCATCCGCAGCGACCTCGCCGACATCGCCGACGGCGCGCTGCGCTCCATCCAGCCCCGAGCCCGCGGCAAGAACATCACCCTGCTCTCCTCCATCCCCGAGAGCCTCTCGGCGACCGTGGACGTCGCCCGCATCGACCAGGTGCTCGACAACCTGCTCTCGAACGCCATCAAGTACACGCCGGAGGGCGGCATGGTCAGCGTCGGCTTGCGGCGGCAGGACGAGCGGGCGGTGATCACGGTCACCGACACCGGCATCGGCATCGCCGCAGACGAGCAGGGCCAGCTGTTCACGCGCTTCTTCCGCGCCAGCTCGGCCCGTGAGTCCGGCTCGAAGGGCCTCGGCCTCGGCCTGTCGATCGTGCGCTCGGTCGTGCAGGCGCACGGCGGCGAGATCGCCTTGGAGAGCGAGCTCGGCAAGGGCACGACCGTCTCCGTCGCCATCCCGCTCGGCGAATGAGCTCCGTCCCCCTCGTCGGGGGACGCCGGATCGCCGCTGAGCCGTCGACCGCCCCGGTTCCTGCGCAGATCTTGCGCATTTCTTGAGGAAGCGGGGGACGACCCCTTGAGGCTGGCCCGCCACGATGGAGCCAAGAAGGAACCCGAACCCTTCGAACATCGCTCGACCGAGAAGAACCGACCAGCCTCACACCCCCGCGGCGGACGGATCGACGGAGTCGAGCAGTGGAGTCCTCCTCCCCGGAGGCGATCGAAGAAGTCGGAGCATTCGTGAGCAGCAGACCCCGCACGGCACCGCCGTGGCTGCCCGCGGTTCCGTCGCCCGCCCCCGCCGCGGCGCCATCTGAGCGTGCCGAAGCGGGAACCCGAACCCGCGCACAGCCGGTGGGGGCGTGGCGAGCTTCTCGTCGTCGATCCCGGATGGAGGCAGTCGTTTGATCGCGTACCTGCCCATGGGCACCGATGGACTCGTCGACACCGCCGTGCTCGACAAGCTCTCCCGCGAGATCGACGTCTCGGGCGCCCAGACCGCCCGCTTCGTGCAGCGCTTCATCTCGCTGTGGCCGACGCGGCGCGACGCCATCCGCTCGACCGTCGAGGTGCGCGACCGGCAGCGCGCCATCGAGGCGGCGCTCAGCCTCAAGACCACCGCCGAGATGCTCGGTGCCATGCCGCTCTACGAGCTCAGCCAGTCGATCGAGCAGTCGGTGCGCGCGGGCGACTGGGACGGCGCCCTCCGGCGGCTCGGCGACGTCGAGGAGCTCGGACCGCGCACCAACGCCGTGCTCGCCGACTGGGCCGGCGGGCGCTTGTAACCGACGACGACCGTCCCGGCGGATGCTCACCGCCGACGCACGGTGCGCACCGCTCGCGCACAGCTGGCGGATGCGAGCCGACCCCCTCGGCGACCTAGGATGTCGGCAGGCGCCTCGAGCGTCCACCCCCCGACCCCACGCCGCGACCGGATCGAGAGCAGCACCGTGACCGTCCCCTCTCCGCGCGCCGCGCTGCCCCTCGGTGATGCGCGTGCCCTCCTCTTCGACCTCGACGGTGTCCTCACCCCCACCGCCGAAGTGCACATGCGCGCCTGGTCGCGCCTGTTCACCGCGGTGCTCGCCGACCACCCGGCGGCGGCGCCCTACACCGATGAGGACTACTTCCTGCACGTCGACGGCAAGCCGCGCTACAACGGCGTGCGCGACCTGCTCGCGAGCCGCGGGTTGACCCTGCCGGAGGGCGAGCCGTCCGACCCCGCGACCGTCGACACGGTCTGCGGGCTCGGCAACCGCAAGAACGAGGCCTTCAACGCCGAGCTCGCCGAGCGCGGCGTCGAGGCGTACCCGGGCTCGGTGGCGTTCCTCGAGCGCGCCCGCGCCGCCGGCCTCCCGGTCGCCGTCGTCTCGAGCTCGCGCAACGCCGTGCCGGTGCTCGAGGCCGCAGGGCTGCGCGACCGCTTCCCGGTGATCGTCGATGGCCTGGTGGCCGCCGAGCGGGGCATCCCGGGCAAACCGGCGCCCGACACCTTCCTCGACGCCGCCGCGCAGCTCGGCGTCGCCCCGGAGCACGCCGTGGTGCTCGAGGACGCGCACTCCGGCGTCCGCGCCGGTCGCGACGGCGGCTTCGGCCTCGTGATCGGCGTCGACCGCGGTGCCGACGCCGATGCGCTCGCCGCCGCCGGCGCCGACGTCGTCGTGACCGACCTCGACTGGCTGCTCGACGAGCTGCCCGCATCCGCTCCGGAGGACCGCGCATGAAGCACCTGCAGGCCGACCCGCTCGACCGGCACCAGTTCCCGCTCGACGAGTGGGCCCTCGTCGAGGCGCACTTCGACGCCGAGCAGCAGGGCCTCGTCGAGACCCTCTTCTCCGTCGGCAACGGCTACCTCGGCATGCGCGGCAACCTCGAGGAGGGCCGCGACGGATACATGTACGGCACCTTCGTGAACGGCTTCCACGAGACCTGGCAGATCCGTCACGCCGAGGATGCGTTCGGCTTCGCCCAGGTCGGCCAGACCATCGTCAACGTGCCGGACGCCAAGATCATCCGCCTCTACGTCGACGACGAGCCGTTCGTGCTCAGCGAGGCCGACGTGCTGCGCGGCACCCGGCGGCTCGACTTCCGCGACGGCGTGCTCTATCGCGAGGTCGAGTGGCGCACGCCCTCCGGCAAGCGGGTGCTCATCCGCTCGCGCCGCCTCGTCTCGTTCACCGACCGCCACCTCGCCGTCATCGACTACGAGGTGACGATGCTCGACGCCGAGGCGCACCTGCTCGTGTCGAGCCAGATCCTCAACCGCCAGGACGGGCAGGACGAGTTCACCGACCGCACCGAAGAGAGCGGGGCGACCTTCGACCCGCGCAAGGCGGAGGCGTTCACCGACAGAGTGCTGCTGCCCCGCATCAAGCGGATCGACGGCTCGCGATCCCTGCTGGCGTACCGCACCAACAACTCGCGCATGACCCTCGCCGTCGGTGCCGAGCACAGCGTCGAGACCGACAACGACTACGACGAGACCAACCGGCTCGAGGACGACTTCGCCGAGCACGCCTACCGGGTGCACGCGAAGCCGGGCCAGCCGTTCCGTCTCGTCAAGAACATCGGTTACCACACGAGCCGCAGTGTGCCCACGCGCGAGCTCGCCGATCGCACCGACCGCACGCTCGACCGGGCGCGGGACACGCCGCTCGGCGAGGTCCTCGCCCGCCAGCTCGACTGGCTCGAGGACTTCTGGAAGCGCTCCGACGTGATCGTCGAGGGGCAGCCGGTGCTGCAGCAGGCCATCCGCTGGAACCTGTTCCAGATCGCCCAGGCCACGGCCCGCACCGACGGCGGCGGCATCGCGGCCAAGGGCGTCTCGGGCTCCGGCTACGGCGGGCACTACTTCTGGGACACCGAGATCTACGTGCTGCCGTTCCTCACGTATACGGCCCCGCAGGTGGCCCGCAACGCGCTGCGCTTCCGTCAGAACATGCTCGATGCGGCCCGCCAGCGCGCAGCCGAGCTCAATCAGCATGGCGCGCTGTTCCCCTGGCGCACCATCAACGGGCTCGAGTCGAGCGCCTACTACGCCGCCGGCACCGCGCAGTACCACATCGATGCCGACATCTCCTACGCCATCAACCAGTACGTGCGGGCGACCGGTGACGAGGACTTCCTCGTCCAGGGCGGGGTCGACGTGCTCGTCGAGACGGCGCGCATGTGGGCCGACCTGGGGTTCTGGCGCTCGAACGGCGACAGCCACTTCCACATCCACGGCGTGACCGGGCCCGACGAGTACACCACCGTCGTCAACGACAACCTCTTTACGAACGTGATGGCCAAGGCGAACCTCCGCTCGGCCGTGCAGGCCGTCGAGCGGCTGCGCATCACGCATCCGGAGGAGTTCTCGCGCATGCAGGAGCGCCTCGACCTGCAGGAGGACGAGATCCTCGAATGGCTGCAGGCCGCCGAGGCGATGTACCTGCCCTTCGACGAGGGGCTCGGCATCCACCCGCAGGACGCCCAGTTCCTCGAGAAGGAGCTCTGGGACCTCGAGAACACCCCCGCCTCGAAGCGCCCCCTGCTGCTGCACTACCACCCGCTCGTCATCTACCGCTTCCAGGTGCTCAAGCAGGCCGACGTCGTGCTCGCGCTCCTGCTGCAGGGCCAGGAGTTCACGGCGGAGGAGAAGCGCCGCGACTTCGAATACTACGACGCGCTGACCACCGGCGACTCGTCCCTCTCCGCCGTCGTGCAGTCGATCATCGCCGCCGAGGTCGGCTACGGTGCGCTCGCCGAGCAGTACTTCACCCAGGCGCTCTTCGTCGACATCGCCAACCTGCACCGCAACACCTCCGACGGCATCCACGTCGCCTCGACGGGCGGCATCTGGAGCGCCCTGACGATGGGCTTCGCCGGCATGCGCGACCACGGCGGGCGGATCACCTTCGACCCGCGTCTGCCCGAGGGGTGGGATGCGCTGCGCTTCCCGCTCACGCTGCACGGCAGCCGCGTGCGCGTCGAGCTGCGAGCGGATGCGATCGCCTTCGAGATCGAGGAGGGCGCCGGCGTCACGGTGCACGTGCGGGGCGATCAGGTCGACCTCGACCCGGCCCGCCCGACCTCGGTGCCGCTGCGCGGCCAGGGCCCCCACCTCGAAGGCGCGCCCACGACGAGCGACATCGAGGGCAGCCTGCGCCGCGACGGCTCGGTCATCACCGCGTCCATCCCGACGATCACGATCGAGCACGTCGAGAGCGACCTCGTCGTCGACTGACGCCGCGCTGCGCTCGGCTTCCCCGCTGCGCCGCGCTGCTCTGCCCGCCTCGACGCATCGCCGGAGTCGACCCCGCCGCTCCGGACCACTGTGCGATGTGAAGGAGATCCGGCCGGTCTGATGCCCCTGACCGGCCCGTGCCCTCGCATATCAAGCCCTGGGGCTTGACCCGACGACTTCGGTGTTGCGCTTCTCCTTCACATCGAACATGGGCGCTGGGCGCTGGGGCGACGGCCCGGCCACGCAGTGCTGCGGCCGGGCGTCGCAGTGCTGCGGTGGGGCTTCGCAGCGCCGCGGCCAAGCGTCGTAGAAGCCGATGCTGCGAGCGGATGCGTCCCGCCCCCGTGCGATGTGAAGGAGATCCGAGCGGTGCGATGTCCCTGATTGGCCCGTGCCCTCGCATATCAAGCCCTGGGGCTTGACCCGACGACTTCGGTGTCGCGCTCCTCCTTCACATCGAACATGGTGGTCGGTGCTGGGTGCTGGGTGCTGGGGCGACGGCCCGGCCGTGCAATGCTGCGGCCGAGCGTCGCAGTGCTGCGGCCGGTCGTCGCAGAAGCCGATGCAGCGAGCGGATGCGTCCCGCCCGTTGCGAATGACGGAGATCCTGCAGGAGCGCTGCTCGGATGCCCGGTTTCGGGGCGAGGATCAAGCCCGCAGGCTTGCAGGCTGGCGCTTGCGGGCCGCGCGATCCGTCGTTCGGTGCAGACGCAGTGCGCGATGCGGCAGGGAGGCGCGGCACGCGATGCGGCAGGGAGGCGCGGCACGCGATGCGGCAGGGAGGCGCGGCACGCGATGCGGCAGGGAGGCGCGGCACGCGATGCGGCACGAGGACACAGCACGCGACGCGGTACGAAGGCGCACAGCCCCGCCTCGCGCGTCCCCGCACCCGCTCAGGCGTCGAACCCCAGCAGCGCCCCGCGCACGGTGTCGAGCCGCAGCCCGCCGAGCTCGAGCACGCGCCGGTGGTAGTCCTTCATGTCGAACGCCGCACCCTCGCGGGTGCGCACCTCGTCGCGCAGCTGCTCCCACAGGCGCTGCCCGATCTTGTAGCTCGGGGCCTGGCCCGGCCAGCCGAAGTAGCGCTGCACCTCGAAGCGGCTCTGCGCCTCTGAGATGTTCACGTGCGAGCGGAAGAAGGCGAGGGCGTAGTCGAAGGTCCACGCGCCGCCCTCGGGCGTGCGCTTGCCGAGGTGCACGCCGAGGTCGAGCACGACGCGGGCGGCGCGCATCCGCTGGGCGTCCAGCATGCCGAGCCGGTCGCCCGGGTCGTCCAGGTAGCCGAGCTCCTCCATGAGCCGCTCGGCGTAGAGCGCCCAGCCCTCGGCGTGGCCGGAGGTGCCGGCCAGCAGGCGGCGCCAGCTGTTGAGGGTGTCGCGCTGGAACACCGCCGTGGCGATCTGCAGGTGATGCCCGGGCACGCCCTCGTGGTACACCGTGGTCAGCTCGCGCCACGTGGTGAACTCGGTGTCGCCCGGCGGCACCGACCACCACATGCGGCCCGGCCGCGAGAAGTCGTCGGTCGGGCCGGTGTAGTAGATGCCGCCGTCCTGGGTGGGGGCGATCAGGCATTCGAGGGTGCGCACCGGTGCCGGGATGTCGAAGTGGGATGCGCCCAGCTCGGCGACGGCGCGGTCGCTGGTCTCCTGCATCCAGCGCCGCAGCGCGTCGACGCCGTCGAGCGTGCGGGAGGGGTCGGCGTCGAGCGCCGCGATCGCGTCGGCGACGGAGCCGCCGGGCACGATCTCGCGGGCGGTGCGCTCCTGCTCCTCCACCATGCGCGCCAGCTCCTCGGCGCCCCACTCGTAGGCCTCGTCGAGATCGATGTCGGCGCCCAGGAAGCGGCGCGAGTGCAGGGCGTAGGCGTCGCGGCCCACCGCATCCGTCTCCGTCGCCGTCGGCAGCAGCTCGGTGCGCAGGAACGACGCGAGCGCTCGGTACGCGTCGGCGCTGCCGCTCGCCGCGCGCTCGACGTCGCCGCGCACGGCCTCGGGGGCGCCGCCCGGCAGCTCGGCGAAGAACTTGGCCGCGTAGCCGTCGACGAGCTCGGCCACGGCCTCCACCTGGCGCCGCGCCGGCACGACGCCCTCGCGCATGCCCTGCCGCAGCGTCTCCGTGTACCCGCCGAGCGCCACGGGCATCGCGCGCAGCCGGTCGGCCACCGCGGCCCAGTCGTCGGGGGTCTCCTGCGGCATCAGGTCGATGATCTGACGCACGTCCTGGGCCGGCGAGGCGATCACGTTGAGGTCGCGCAGGTGCAGCCCGGCCGCGTCCGACTCGGCGATGAGGTCGAGCTCGCCGCCGAGGTCGGCCGCCGTGACGCGGTCCACCTGGTCGATGGGATCGGCAGCGGCGAGGGCCGCGCGCACCGCGGCGGCCTCGCGCACCAGCTCGGCGTGCCCGTCGGGGCTGAGATCGGGCAGGCCGGCGCTCTCGCGGCCGATGTACACGGCGAGCACGGGGTCGAGGCGGGCGACGGTGTCGACCCACCCCTCCGCGATCGCGTCGATGCGAGTGGGCTGCCGATGCTCCGTCATGCCGACCACGCTACTCCCGGCCTCCGCTCCGAAGCACGGGCGTACAGTGCGATCGGGAGCGAGGAGAGCGGATGCGGTCACGCGGCTGGGCCATGATCGCCGGCGTCGTCGCCGGCGCCGTCGTGCTGGGTGCGAGCGACCTGGCGGCGCTCGCCACGGCTCCCGAGTCGGCCCCGATCACCGCGGTCGGCTCGTGGCTCATCGACATCGCGCCGCCCGCGGTGAAGGATGCGATGATCGCCGCGTTCGGCACCGGCGACAAACCGGTGCTCATCGGCATCCTCGTGGTGCTGCTGGCGATCGGATCCGCCGGCGCCGGTCTGCTTGAGCTGCGCCGTCGCTGGGCCGGCGTGATCCTCATGGTCGTGGTCGCTCTCGGCGTCGCCGTGGCCGTCATCACCCGCGCGGGCGCGCAGGTCGACTGGTTCGGACCGGTGGCGATCGGCACCGCAGCCGGTGCCTTCGTGCTGCGGCTGCTCGTCGGGCGCCTGCGCACGGCGCGCGACGAGGGCACGGGGCCGAGCCGGCGCAGCTTCCTCGTCACCGCATCCGTCGCGGGTGCCGCGGCCGCCGTCGCGGTGGTGGCCGGGCGCGCCCTCGCCGGGGCCGCGCAGGCCGCCGACCGGGCTCGCGCGCTGCTGCGGCTGCCGGCCGCCGCCGATCCCGCCGCCGCCGTGCCCGCATCCGCTGATCTCGGTATCGACGGTCTCGCGCCGTACGTCACCCCGAACCTCGACTTCTACCGCATCGACACCGCCCTCGTCGTGCCGAACGTCGACGCCGCCCAGTGGTCCCTGCGCATCCACGGCTTGGTCGAGCGCGAGGTCGAGATCACCTTCGAGCAGCTGCTCGCGCTGCCGCTGGTCGAGCGCCACGTCACCCTCGCCTGCGTCTCGAACGAGGTGGGCGGCACGCTCATCGGCAACGCGCTCTGGCTCGGCTACCCCATCCGCTCGCTCCTCGAGCAGGCCGGCGTGCGGCCGGAGGCCGACATGGTGCTCTCGCGCTCGGTCGACGGCTTCACCGCCGGCACCCCGCTGGAGGTGCTGCAGGATGCGGGCCGCGACAGCCTGCTCGCCGTCGGCATGAACGGCGAGCCGCTGCCGGTCGAGCACGGCTACCCGGTGCGGATGGTCGTGCCCGGCCTGTACGGCTACGTCTCGGCCACCAAGTGGGTGGTCGAGCTGGAGGTCACCCGCTTCGACGCCGTGACCGCCTACTGGACCGACCGCGGCTGGAGCGCCGAGGGGCCGATCAAGACGCAGTCGCGCATCGACGTGCCGAGCCGCGCTGGCACGGTGCCCGCGGGCGAGCGGATGATCGCCGGCGTCGCCTGGGCACAGCACACCGGCATCGAGCGGGTCGAGGTGCGCGTCGACGGCGGCGCGTGGCAGGAGGCGGCGCTCGCCGGATCGGTCAGCGACGACACCTGGGTGCAGTGGTCGCTGCCGTGGACGGCGGATGCGGGCGAGCACGAGCTGCAGGTGCGCGCCACCGACCGCACGGGCGCGACCCAGACCTCCGAGGAGCAGGGCGTGGTGCCGGACGGCGCGACCGGCTGGCACACGGTGCGCGTGACCGTGGGCTGAGCCGGTCGGTCGTCGACACCGCGCTTCGAGGCCGCCCGGCGCTCGTCGATCCCGCCCCGCCGCGGGCGTCAGCCCCGAAGCGCCGCCACCGGCTCGATGCGCGACGCGCGCCGCGCGGGCAGCCATCCCGCGGCGAGCCCCACGAGCGCGCCGACGAGGGGCGCGAGCGCCGCGGCGAGCGGATCGACCACCGGCGTCCACTGCTGCACGAGCGACACCGTCACGACCGAGAGCACGCCGAGCGCCGCGCCGATGAGCCCGCCGAGCAGGCCGATCACGATCGACTCGACCATGAACTGCGCGGCGATCTGCCGTCGGGTGGCCCCGAGCGCCCGGCGCAGGCCGATCTCGCCAGTGCGCTCGAGCACCGACAGGGCCGTCACGTTGGCGATGCCCAGGCCGCCGACGACGAGCGCGATGCCGCCGAGCACGAGGAACACGACGTTGACGTCGGCCTGCACGTTCGCGCCCAGCTCGGAGCGGCCGGACGGCGCCGCGACGTCGAGCCCCTCCGGCTCGCCGGGCAGCAGCACGATGGGTGCCTGCGCGCCGACGAGGTCGCCGGCACCCTGCCGGATGCGGATCTGCAGCTCCTGGGGTGCCGCGAGCGAGAGGTCGGCCCGTGCCGCGCCCATCGGCACGATCACGGCGTCGCGCAGCTCGGCGCGCCGCTCCATGCCGTCGACGACGCCGACGACCGCATAGGCCAGGCCGTCGATGAAGATCGAGGGCTGCCGGTCGATGCGCTGCACGCCGAGACGCTCCGCCGCGCGCGTGCCCAGCACCGCGACCCGGTCGCCGCGGGCGTCGTGCCCCTCGTCGAAGAAGCGGCCGGTGGTCACCTCGCCGCGCACGGCGTCGAGCAGGCCGGCGGATGCGGCGACGAGCGGAGGCGGCGCCGCCGCGGCCGCGGACGGGTCGTTCACCGGCACCGCGCTGATGGAGCCCTCGAAGGGCACCTCCGCCGAGAGCCCCGCCGACTCCACGCCGGCCAGCCGGAGCACGCGCTCGGGCGCGTCCCACGGCAGCTGCGCGGTCGCCACGGTCTGCTCGCCACGCTCCGCCGAGCCCGGGGTCACCACGACCTGCGTCGCGGCGACGGCGTCGAACTGGCGGGCCACCTGGCCGGCGGTGGTCTGCGCGAGGCCGAGCGTGGCCACGAGCGAGCCGATGCCGAGCACGGTGCCGAGCAGCGTCGTCACGAGCCGCGCGGGGCGGGCGCCGATGCCGGCGGTCGCCTCGGCCATGAGGTCCTGGAACGTGAAGCGGTCCGCGCGGGCGATGCGGCGCGCGGTGCCCGGCTCCTGCATCCGCTCCCGATGCGGTCGGAGCCGCGGCATCCGCATCACGCGGCGGCCCCCAGCTCCGTGAGCCGGCCGTCGGCGATGCGGATGCGGCGGGGGCGCGCTCGGCCACCTCGCGATCGTGCGTGATGATCGCCAGGGTCAGGCCTTCGGCGTTGAGCTCCTCGAAGAGGTCCATGACCTCGCCCGAGGTGCGTTCGTCGAGGTTGCCGGTGGGCTCGTCCGCCAGCAGCAGCTTCGGCGAGCCGGCGACGGCGCGGGCGATGGCCACGCGCTGGCGCTCGCCGCCGGACAGCGTCGGGGGCGTGAAGTCGATGCGGTGGCCGAGGCCCACCCGCTCCAGCGCGCGCAGCGCGCGCTCCTCGCGCTCGATGCGGGGAACGCCGGCGTAGAGCATGCCGGCGAGCACGTTCTCCAGCACGCTGCGCTGGGGCATGAGGTGGAACGACTGGAACACGAAGCCGATCTCGCGGCCGCGCACCACGGCGCGCTCGTCCTCGCCGAGCGCACCGGTCAGCGCGCCGGCGAGGCGGTACTCGCCGACGCTCGGGCGGTCGAGCAGGCCCAGGATGTTAAGCATCGTCGACTTGCCCGAGCCGCTCGGGCCCACGATCGAGACGTAGTCGCCCTCGGCCACCAGCAGGTTCACGCCCTTCAGCGCCTGCACCTCGGGCGGGCCGGGGAACGAACGCGTGACGTCGCGCAGCTCGACCAGCGGCGCCTCCGGCTCACTCGCCGACAACGACGAGCTCGCCTTCGCCCAGATCGCCTTCGGTGGGCGAGACCTCCACGTAGCCGCCGGCGGCCAGGCCGGTCGTCACGGTCACGAGCCGCGTCTCGGCGCGATCGCCGTCGCGCGGGTCGCCCTCGACGATCTCGATGCGGGACTCGCCGCCGGGCCCGGCGGTCAACGCGGCGAACGGTACCGACAGCACCTCGCCCTCGGTGGCGCCGACCGGCACGACGACGCGCACGTTGCTGCCCTGCAGCTGCTGGATCTGCTCGGCGTCGAGCGGATCGGGCTCGAGGGTCACGGACCAGCGGCTGCTCTCCCCGCTGGGCGCCTCGACGGCCGCCACCGTCGCGGCGTGCTCGGTGCCGTCGGCGAGCTCGAAGGCGGCGCGGGCGCCGACCTCGAGCAGCTGCGCGTCGGCCTCGGCGGCGGCGCCGGTCAGGCGGACGTCGGCGCCGGAGACGGTGAGCGCCGCACCGGAGGCGCTCGCGCCCCGTTCGACGTTCACGGCGTCGACGCGGCGGGGCAGCTCGGTGAGGAACAGCACCTCCGCCTGCGGCAGGGTCGCCAGCGCGCCCTCCCGGGCGCGTGCGAGCTCGTCGGCGGCCTGGGTGCGGGCGCTGCGGGCGGCGGCGAGCGCGTCCTGCTGCGCGCCGGTGTCCGCGGGCCGGTCGAGCTGGCTGCGGCGCAGCTCGGCGAGGCCGAGCGCGTCCTGCAGGTCGGCGACGGCGAGCGGATCGGCCCCGGTGGCGCGTGCCGCATCGAGCTCCCGGCGCGCGCTGCTCACCGCGTTGTCCGCCTCGCGCACGGCGACGGCGTCGGCCCCGCCGCGGGCGGCATCGAGCTCGCGCTGGGCGCCGGTGACGCCCTGCTCGGCGCTCAGCAGGCCCTGCTCGGCGGCGCTGACGAGCTCGTCCGCGTCCTCCGTGGAGGGGGCGTCGTAGCCGACCTCGGTGTAGAGGCGCGCGACGGCGTTCGCGAGCGCGGCATCGAAGGTGTCGGAGGCGCCGTCGCCGGCGGGGATGCCGACGGCTTCGAGCGCCTGCCGCAGCTGCAGCACGTCCGGCCCGGTGGCGCCCACCTGCAGGTCGCGGTAGGCGGGCAGCTCGCCGGGCAGCACGATGACCGGGCGCCCCGCGATCTCGAGCGCGACGGCCAGGCCGCCGAGCTCCGCGCCGACCCCGGGCACGCGACCCGTCACGACGCCCTCCGCGACCGAGACGTCGACGGCGTCGGCGTAGCCCACATCCGCTCGGATCGTCACGTCGTTGCTCAGCTCGCCGAGCTCGACGGGCACGGTGATGAGCCCGGCCGCGGGCGCAGCGGCGTTCGCCGCCGCGTCGGCGGGCGAGATCACGAAGCGGCCCAGCACGAGGCCGGCCGCCAGGCTGAGCACCGCGACGCCGCCGACGATCCACACCGGCTTGTTGCCGCGCAGCACCCGCGCCCAGCCGCTCACGCGACTCGACGGCTTCGCCGCGGGGGTCTCCTCGGTCGGGGCGAGCGCCTCCGGGAACGCGGTGGCGTCGCGGTCCTCGGTCATCGACGGTTCTCGTACGAGGCGATGAAGGCGTCGAGCTCGGCCTTGTGGTCCTCGATGAACTGCTCCTCGAGCGCGAACTGGACGTCGAGCTGCCGGTCGCGGTAGTCGGTCTTCTCGCGGCAGTCGAGGTCGACCAGGGCCAGCTCGATCTCGCGCTCGCCCAGCTCGGTGAAGTCGGGCTCGACCCACTCCTCGCCCTCCGCGGGCTCGGCGCCCTCCCAGACGGCGTTCTGCTCCTCCATGATCGAGTTCTGCGCGTCGGGCTGCTTGGCGAAGCCCGGCTCGCCGCCGTCGGCCATGCAGTCCGCCCAGGCCGCGTCGAGCTCGGCGAGGTCCGGATGCTCGGCGCTCTCGGCCCAGAGGGCGTCCATCGCCTCCATCAGCGGTGCGTGCTCCTCCGACTGGTACGGGTCCTCGCCCATGGCCTCGTTGTCGGCGGCGCCGTAGCAGCCCGAGGTGGTCCAGTCGTACTCGTAGGTGCCCTCCTCCATCGCGGCGATGTCCTCCTCGGAGGGCTGCGGCCCGTTCAGCGCCTCGTAGTAGGCCTCCTGCTCGGAGGGCGAGAGCGACTCCACGTAGTCCTGGTTCGGGTCGACCCACTCCTCCATCTCGCCCTCATCGGGCTGCTCGTCGCGCCCGGGCCAGTCGACGGTGCCGTAGCCCCACTGCGACACCCATTCCTCCGACTCGGGGTCCCAGGGGTCCTCCTCGTCGTCGGAGCTGTAGACGACGCCGCCGTTGTCGAGCGAGGGGATGTACTCGAAGCCCTCCTCGGCCATGCAGTCGGCGATGAACTCCTCGCGCACCCGGTTCTGGTCGTCGGACTCCGCCTGCAGCTCCTCGGTGCTCTTGTCGTCGCCGCCCCAGACCGCCGACAGGTACTCGCCCAGCGGGGAGTCCTCCGCACTGCGCCCGCCGCCTCCGTCGGCTCCGGCGCAGCCGGCGAGCAGCAGCACCACGGCCGCTGCGGTGGGAACGGCCAGCCGGGCCGCTCGGTTCGACGTTCGTACGGACATGCGTCATCGCTCCTTCGCGCGCCGGCTGTCCCCGTGCGGTCCCCCCGCCCGGCCTCACGGCACGATCCGATCCTGGCAGCGGGCTTCGAATCCAGCCATAGTCCGTAGGGATGATTGCACCCCTGCGGTGAACCCCCTAAAGCGACCCGACCCACTCCGTCGCGCCGTCGTCGAAGGTCTGCTCCTTCCAGATCGGCGTGCGCTCCTTCACCAGGTCGACGAGCGCGCCGCAGGCCGCGAACGCCTCGGCCCGGTGCGCCGACGAGACCGCCGCGGCGAGCGCCACGTCACCCACGACCAGCGGGCCGATCCGGTGCGCCACCGCGATGATGACGAGCGGATGCGCTGCCGCGATCTCCGCCGCCACCTCGCCGAGCACGTCCTGCGCGCTCGGATGCGCGGTGTAGCCGAGCGCGGTCACGCCGCGTCCGCCGTCGTGGTCGCGCACGATGCCGGCGAAGGAGACGGTCGCCCCGTGCGCGTCGTCGGCGACGAGCGCCTCGACCTCGGCGAGGGAGAGCGGATGCGCGCCCACGGTCGCCAGGCGCACCCGCGGCTCAGTCATGGTGCCCGCCCCGCAGCTGGTCGAGCGCGTGGTCGAGCACCCCGTCGAGCACGGCGAGGCCGTCGCGCACGCCGCCGGTCGACCCGGGCAGGTTCACGACGAGCGTGCCGCCCGCGACCCCGGCCGCCGCGCGGCTCAGCAGCGAGGTGGGCGACGCGGCGAGGCCGCGGCGGCGCACCTCCTCGGCGAAGCCGGGCAGCTCGAGGTCGAGCAGGGCCCGGGTGGCCTCCGGCGTGCGGTCGTGCGGGCCGATACCCGTGCCGCCTGTGCTGACGAGCAGCTGCGGCGAGGCGGCGAGCGCGGCGCGCAGGGCGGAGGCGACCTCGGGGCCGTCCGCCGCGACGACGCGCTCGACGGCGAAGCCGCGCTCCTGCAGCCAGGCCTCGATCACCGGCCCGGTGCGGTCCTCGTAGACGCCGCGAGCGGCGCGGGTGGAGGCGACGAGCACGACGGCCCGCCGCTCGGTGCCGTGCTCAGTCATCGATCCTCCAGATGTCGATCGGCTCGCCCGCCTCCATCCGCTCGACGCCGACCGGCACATGGGCCAGCACGTCGGCGAGCGCGTAGTGGCCGAGCAGGTGCGAGCTCGGGCCGCCGACCATGTGCACGCGGCCGTCGTGCACGGTCGCGCGGCGCAGCTGGTGCTTGCCGGCGGGGGAGTCGAGCGCCTCGGCGAGCGGCAGGCGCTCGGCGTCGCGGCGGGTGCGGCGGCGGCCCGCCGCCTCGAGCAGGGCGGGGCGCAGGAAGGCCTCGAAGGAGACGAGCACGCTCACGGGATTGCCGGGCAGGGCGACGACCGGCACCGATCCGTGCCCGAGGTCGGCGAGGCCGAGACCCTGCGGGCCGCCCGGCTGCATCGCCACGCTCAGGAAGGCGACGCCGAGGGGTTCGAGGGCGAGCCGCACCACCTCGTGCGCTCCCGCGCTCACCCCGCCGCTCGTGACGAGCAGGTCGAACTCGCGCTCGCGCAGCAGCCCGATCAGCGCTGCGGGGTCGTCGCTGCGCAGCGACGCGACCGACACGTCGAGTCCGAGGCCCGCGAGGGATGCGCCGAGGGACGCGCCGTTCGCGTCGTGGATGCGCCCCGGCGCGAGCGGCTCGCCCGGTGCGGCGAGCTCGAGCCCGGTGGAGACGACGAGCACCCGGGTGCGCCGGTGCGCTGCGACGGCTCCGACGCCCGCGGCAGCCAGCGCGCCCCACTGGGCGGGGCCCAACCGCGTGCCGCCCTGCAGCAGCAGGTCGCCGGCGCGCGCATCGCTGCCGGCCGAGCGGATGAACGTGCCGGCCGCGATCCCGCCCGGCAGCGTCACCGGCTCGCCCTCGGCCGGGTAGGAGGAGGGCAGGGCGCGCTCCACGGGCACCACGGCGTCCGCGCCGCGGGGATCGGCGCGCCGGTCATGATCGGCATCGCCGTGCCCGGCGCGAGGTCGAGCACGCCCGCCCCGGCGACGATCATCGGGCCGACCGGCAGCGTCGCTCCCCCGGGCCGAGGTCGGCGGCGCGCACCGCGAAGCCGTCCATCTGCGAGTTGTCGAAGGGCGGCAGGTCGATGGGTGCTCGCACGTCCTCGGCCAGGATGCGCCCGAGATGGCGTTCGGGGGATGCGGCGAGCAGGGCGGCATCGACGGCGAGCGTCTCGGCGCGGCGGTGCGCGAGGCCCTCGCGCAGCAGCGCGGCGACGGCGTGGGCGTGCTCGTCGATGGTGCGGGGCATGCGCTCAGGCTAGCCGCGCCCGCAGCGCGGTGAGGTCCGCCGCCGCGAGCCAGGGGCTCTGCTCCAGCAGCGAGCGCGCGAAGTCCGAGGTCGGCGCCGAGAGCACCCGGGTCACCGGTCCGTCCTCGACGATGCGCCCGTCCTGCAGCACGATCGCGCGGTCGGCGAGCAGCAGCGCGTCCAACGGATCGTGGGTCACGACCACGCCCATCCGCCCCTCCATCGCGGCGCGCAGCGCTCGCCGCATCTCGGGCACGGCCGTCACGTCGAGCGCGGCGAGGGGCTCGTCCAGCAGCAGCAGTCGCGGCTCGGCGGCCAGCGCCCGCGCCAGCGCCACCCGCTGGGCCTGCCCGCCGGAGAGCTGCGGGGGCCTGCGCCGCGCCAGGTGGCCGACGCCGAACTCCTCGAGCCGCTCCGCCGCGGCGGCCCGCGCGGCCCGCCGCTCGAGGCCGCGCCGATGCTCGAGCGGGAAGGCGACGTTGCCGAGCACGTCGAGGTGCGGGAACAGCAGGGGCTGCTGCGCGAGCAGCCCGATCGGGCGCCGGTATGCCGGGGCGGCGCCGATCGACGCGCCGTCGAGCAGCAGCGGGCCGGATGCGGGCAGGAACCCCGCGAGCACGTCGAGCGTCGTCGACTTGCCGGCCCCGTTCGGCCCGAGCAGCGCCACACGCTCGCCCGCCGCGAGCGAGAGCTCGAGGGCGAGCCCGCGGGAGGGGACGGATGCGGTCAGCGACAGGGTCATGCGCGTCCCCTCCGCGCGGTGGTGAGCAGGACCCCTGCCACGGCGACCACGACCAGCAGCAGCGAGAGCGCGACCGCCGCATCCGGGTCCACCTCGCGCTGCAGGTAGATCTCGAGCGGCAGCGTGCGGGTAGTGCCCTGGTAGCTGCCGGCGAAGGTGAGCGTCGCGCCGAACTCGCCGAGCGCGCGGGCGAAGGCGAGCACGGCTGCAGCGGCGATGGCGGGAAGCACCAGCGGCAGGGTAACCCGCCGCAGCGCGACCGACGGCGACGCGCCGAGCGAGGCGGCGACCTGCTCGTAGCGCCGGTGCCCGAGCCGCAATGCGCCCTCGAAGCTCAGCACGAGGAACGGCAGCGAGACGAACACCTGCGCGAGCACCACGGCGATCGAGGTGAAGGCCAGACGGATGCCGGCCAGCTCGAGCGTCTCGCCGAGCAGCCCGTTGCGGCCGAACGCGGCCAGCAGCGCGAGACCGCCGACCACGGGCGGCAGCACCAGCGGCAGCAGCACGACGGCGCGCAGCACGGCGAGACCGCGGAAGGCGCTGCGCGCGAGCACGAGGGCGAGCGGCACCCCGAGCAGCAGGCACAGCAGGGTCGAGACGCCGGCGGTCCAGACGCTGAGTGCGAGCGCGTCGACCGAGGCCTCCGTGGTCAGCAGCCCGGGCAGTCGGGTCCAGGGCACCCGGCCCAGCAACCCCGCGATCGGCACGAGCACGATCGCGGTGCCGAGGGCCGCCGGTATCAGCAGCCACCGGGGCAGCCCGGTGGCGAGTCTCACGGCGCCCCGAACCCGTAGGAGGCGAGCACCGCCCGACCCTCGTCGCCCAGCACGAAGGCGATGAAGGCGGCCGCGACCTCGGAATCGGTCAGCGCGGCGATGGGGTACTCGTTCACGACGGTGGTGTCGAAGTCGATGCGCTCGACCGCGTCGCCCGCGGCCTCCGCGTCCGTGACGTAGACGAGGCCCGCATCCGCCTCGCCGCTGGTGACCCGGCCGAGCACGTCGGTCACGCTCTGCTCCTCGCTGGCGGGGGAGAGGGCCACGCCCGCCGCTGTCGCCTCGGAGGCGGTCGCCGCCCCGCAGGGCACCTGCTCGGCGCACACGACGAGCCGCGCGCTGGCGAGGTCGGCGAAGGTCTCGATGCCGGCCGGGTTGCCGGGCGGGGTCACGATCGTGAGCGTGTTGCTCGCGAAGCGCTCCGGCTCGCTGGCCAGCAGCTCGGCCGCCTCGTCCATGTTCGCCACGTCCGCGCTCGCGAAGACGTCGCCGGGAGCGCCCTCCTGCAGCTGGGCGACGAGGGCCGACGAGCCGGCGAAGGCGAACTCGAGCGTGACGCCCGGGTGCTCGTCCTCGAAGCGGTCGCCGATCTCGGTGAAGGCGTTCTGCAGCGACGCGGCGGCCGCGATGGTGGCCGTGCCCTCGAGCCGGGCCGGCGATGACGAGGGGCCGGGCGAGGTGGAGCAGCCGGCGAGGGCGAGCAGGGCGAGGCCGGCGGCGGCGAGCGAGCGGATGCGCATCACCGCGGCATCTCCACGACCACCTGGGTGGCCTTGACGCTGGCGACGGCCACGACGCCCGGCTCGATGCCGAGCTCGCGCACCGCCTCGGTGCTCATCAGCGAGACCACGCGGTGCGGTCCGCTCTGCAGCTCCACCTGGCTCATCACGGTGTCGCTCACGACGGCGGTGACGATGCCGACGAAGCGGTTGCGGGCGCTGCTGGCGACGCCCAGCGGATCGGGCATCGCCGAGGCCCGCTCCCGCGCGTAGGCGCCGAGGGCGAGCCCGTCGATCACCTTGCGCCCGCTCGCATCGGCGGATGCGGGCAGGGTCCCCTGCTCGACGAGCCGCCGCACGGTGTCGTCGCTCACGCCGAGGAACACGGCGGCATCGCTGATCCTGATCTGCGTCATGCGCCGATCGTAGCCGCGGATGCGTTTCGAGAGCACCTGCGAGTCCGCAATTGCGGAGCGGGAAGCGGTCGGTCGCCGCGAGCGTAGCCTTATCCGATGACCACCGCCCTCGGCATGCCCGGCCTGCGCCGCACCGGCGCGGCCGCCGAGCGCCCGGTGGACGCGGGCAGCGGCCTGGCCGACCGCTTCGGTCGCACCGCCACCGACCTGCGGGTCTCGCTCACCGACCGCTGCAACCTGCGCTGCAACTACTGCATGCCGGCGGAGGGCCTGCCCTTCCTCGACCGCAAGGCGACGATGAGCCGCGACGAGATCGTGCGGCTCGTGCGCATCGCCGTCACCGGGCTCGGGGTGCGCCAGGTACGCTTCACCGGCGGCGAGCCGCTGCTGCGCAAGGACCTCGCCGAGATCATCGCCGACTGCGCCGCGCTCGAGCCCCGCCCCGAGATCTCGCTCACGACCAACGCCATCGGCCTCGAGCTGCGGGTCGCCGCGCTCGCCGCGGCCGGTCTCGACCGCATCAACGTCTCGCTCGACTCCGTGCACGCCGAGACCTTCGCCGAGATCACCCGACGCCCGTTCCTCGACAAGGTGCTGCGCGGCATCCAGGCCTCCGCCGATGCCGGCCTCGCGGTCAAGATCAACGCCGTGCTGCTGCCGGGCGTCAACGACCACCAGGCGCCCGACCTGCTCGAGTGGTGCCTCGAGCGCGGGCACCAGCTGCGCTTCATCGAGCAGATGCCGCTCGACGCCGACCACGTCTGGGATCGCGAGCGGATGCTCACCGCCGCGCAGATCCGCGAGCGGCTCGGCGAGCGCTTCGAGCTGCGCCCGCACGACGCCCCGCGCGACGGGGCCCCGGCCGAGCTGTTCGAGGCCTGGCAGGGCGAGCGGATGCGCGGCCTCGTCGGCGTGATCGCCTCCGTCACCGAGCCCTTCTGCGGCGACTGCCGCCGCACCCGCCTCACGGCGGAGGGCGGCGTGCGCTCCTGCCTCTTCTCCCACGAGGAGACCGACCTGCTCGGGCTGCTGCGTGGCGACGGCACCGATGCGCAGATCGCGGACCGCTGGCGCGACGCCATGTGGGCGAAGCCGGCCGCGCACGGCATGGAGCGCCCCGGCCTCGGCGATGCGGGTTTCGTGCAGCCCGACCGCCCGATGAGCGCGATCGGCGGATGAGGGTGCTGATCCACGCGCGCTTCTTCGCGGCGGCCCGCGACGCGGCCGGCGCCGAGTCGCTCGAGCTGCGGCCGGCAGATCCGACGATCGCGGGGCTGCTCGCGGCCGTGGGCTCGACGCATCCCGAGGGCGGGCGCATCCTGGGGCGCTGCTCCTTCCTGGTGAACGGCCGCTCGACGACCGACCGCGCCCATCCGCTCGCCGACGGCGACCGCGTCGACGTCCTCCCGCCCTTCGCCGGGGGCTGAGCCGGGCGCCCGAGCCGGGCGGCTGAGCCAGGCTCGGGATGCGTGCGGCTGAGCCGTGCATCCGCTGTCCGACGGGCGTAGACTGAGCGGTGGTCAAACCGACAATTGATGGTTTGCCCCTCGGTCGCCACCCGACGACCCCGCGCCGTGGGAGCGCAATCCCGCAGCGATCCGCTCTCCCACGAAAGAAGCACCCTCATGGCCACCTACGACGTCGCCGACCGCTCCGCCATGGTCACCGGAGCCGGCAACGGCATCGGCCGGGCCACCGCCCACGTCCTCGCCGCCTCCGGCGCCTCCGTGCTCGTCGCCGACTTCGTCGAGGAGGCCGCGAACAACGTGGTCGCCGAGATCCGCGCCGCCGGCGGCACCGCCGAGGCCTACGTCGGCGACGTCACCGACCAGGCGGCGATCGACGGCATGATCGCCGCCGCCGACGCGATGGCGCCGCTGAGGATCGCCGTCAACAACGCCGGCATCGGCGGCCAGGCCCTGCCCGTCGGCGAGTACTCGGACGAGTCCTGGCTCAAGGTCATCGACGTCAACCTCAACGCGGTGTTCCGCGGCGTGCGCGCCCAGATCAACGCGATGGTCGCCAACGGCGGCGGCTCGATCATCAACATGGCCTCGGTGCTCGGCTCGGTCGGCATCGCCAACTCCTCGGCCTACGTCACGACCAAGCACGCGCTGCTCGGACTCACCAAGAACGCGGCGCTCGAGTACAGCGCGCAGGGCGTGCGCGTCACGGCCGTCGGCCCCGGCTTCATCAAGACCCCGTTGCTCGAGAACAACCTCGACCAGGCCGCGCAGGACTTCCTCGCCTCGAAGCACGCGATGCAGCGCATGGGCCAGCCGGAGGAGGTCGCCCACCTGGTCGCGTTCCTCGCGAGCGACGCCGCCAGCTTCATCACGGGCAGCTACCACCTCGTCGACGGCGGCTACGCCGCCCAGTGAGCACACCCGCAGGACCGGAAGAGCGGCGGGCCCGCCCCGGTTAGATTCGGAGGAGATCCGCCCACCCGGCCTCGTAACGCGAGCCCTCGGGCGCGATGTCGACAAGGAGCGGAGGCGTTCTCCTCCGAATCGCACATGCAGCGGATGCAATCCCCTCCGGTCCTGCGGGCGCACGCAATGCGCGGCAGCGCGCGGCGGAGCACCTACCGCCGAGACGCCCGCAGCTCCCGCCGCTGCGGCTCCGGCTCCAACACCGACACCCGCACCCGCGCCGGGTCGCGCTCCAGCGGCACCTCGTACGATCGCGCCGTCCACGCGTCCGTCACGGCGATCCGCCCGACGAGCGGCTCGCCCAGGCCGGTCACGAGCTTCACGACCTCGGCAGCCATCTGGCCGCCGGCGATCGTGCACACCGCACCGAGCACGCCGGCTTCGGCGCAGGAGCCGGCCAGCTCCTCCGCCTCGCTGAGCGGTGCGGTCGGATGCAGGTCGCGCAAGCCTGGCCCGTGCGCCTCCCAGAACACGCTGACCTGCGCGTGCTGCTGCGCCACCGCGCCCCACACGACCGGCAGCCCGGCGATGGCGGCCGCGTCGGCGATCAGGAACCGGCTCGCGTAGCGATCGGTGCCGTCCACGACCAGGTCGTAGCCGCCGAGCACCTCCAACGCGTTCGATGCATCGAGCCGCAGCGGATGCGCCACCGCCGCCACGAGCGGATTCGCCCGCTCGATCGCCGCCGTCGCCGACGCGGCCTTGCCCCGCCCGATGTCCTCGTGCCGGTGGATGGACTGCCGCTGCAGGTTGCTGGCCTCGACCACGTCGCCGTCGATCACGCCGATCGTGCCGACGCCGGCGGCGGCGAGCGCCAGCAGCACGGGTGAGCCGAGCCCTCCCGCCCCGACGACCAGCACGCGGGCGGCGCCGAGGCGGCGCTGGGCGGTCAGCCCGAAGCCGGGCATGGCGATGCTGCGCGAGTAGCGCTCGATCTCGGCGTTACCGAGCGGCGGTCCGGGGGCGATGAGCGGAGGCAGGTCCACGCCACCCAGGCTAGGCGCGTCCGATCGCCACGGTGGTCTCGAAGAGGTGCCTGCTGCCCGCGGCCAGGCCCGCGGACGCCATCAGTGCGAGCGTGGCGGGCTCCTGCTCCGCCGAGGTCTCGACGAGCAGCGCTCCGCCCGGCACCAGCCACGCCGGCGCCTCGGCGATCACCCGACGCTGCAGGTCGAGTCCGTCGTCGCCGCCGTCCAGGGCTGCGCGGCGCTCGTGGTCGCGGAACTCCGCGGGCAGCAGCGCGACCGCCGCCGAGGGCACGTACGGCGCGTTGGCGATGATCACGTCGAAGCGCAGCGGATGCGGCAGCGCGTCGAAGAGGTCGCCCTCGTGGACCTCGCCCGGCGCGTTCCGACGCGCGCAGCGCACGGCGGCCGGGTCGAGGTCGGCGGCGACGTGCCGCAGCCCGGGCACGAGCGCGGCGAGGGCCGCGCCGAGCGCACCGGTGCCGCAGCACAGGTCGAGCACCGCGCCGCCAGGCGGCACGAGCGCGGCCGCCTCCCGTACGAGCGCCTCGCTGCGGTGCCGCGGCACGAACACGCCCGGTTCGAGGTGCAGTCGCAGCCCCATGAACGCAGCCCAGCCGAGCACCTGCTCGAGCGGCTCGCCGCCGACGCGGCGGCGAATGCGCTCCTCCAGCTGCTCGGGGTCGTCGGTCGAGGCGAGCAGCAGCGCCGCCTCGTCCTCCGCGAGCACGCAGCCCGCCGCGCGCAGCCGCTGCACGAGGTCCATGCGCCGACCTTAACGAAGGGAAGCCCCCTCGGTGGACGGTGCCCGTCGGCCGAGGGGGCCCATCGTGGTCGCCACCCGAAAGCGATCACGATGTCGTACCCCGCAGCCAGTATCCCGATGCCGGCTGCGCGATGTCGAGGGTCGCTCACAGGCTCCCAGGCTCCGTTCATGTAACCCGTCGAGGGGGCGTCGCCCCGCCGGGCGGATGCACGCGGCAGCGGTCGTAGACTGTGCCACCGTGACCCCCTCCAACGACACCGCCGACGTCGTCCTCATCGGTGGCGGCATCATGAGCGCCACCCTCGCGAGCATCCTGACGCGGTTGGAGCCGGAGTGGGACATCCGACTGCTGGAGCTGCAGGGCGAGCTCGCGACGGAGAGCTCGAACCCCTGGAACAACGCCGGCACCGGCCACGCCGCGCTCTGCGAGCTGAACTACACGCCGCAGGCCGCCGACGGCTCGATCGACATCGCCAAGGCCGTGGGCGTGAACGAGCAGTTCCAGGTCTCCCGGCAGTTCTGGGCGCATCTCGTCGACGAGGGCGCGCTGCCCGACCCGGCGGCCTTCATCAACCCGACCCCGCACCTCAGCTTCGTCTGGGGCGAGGGGAACGTCGCGTACCTCCGCGCCCGTTACGAGGCGCTCGTCGACCATCCGCTCTTCGCGGGCATGGAGTACACGGAGGACGCGCGGGTCATCCGCGAGTGGACCCCGCTGCTGCTGCCGGGCCGCCGCAAGGACCAGCCGATCGCGGCCACGCGCATCCGCTCGGGCAGCGACGTCGACTTCGGCGCGCTCACCCGCCTGCTCTTCGACGACGCGGAGGCGCGGGGCGTCGAGATCCTGCTCAACCGCAGGGTCACGGGCCTGCGCCGCAAGGACGGGGTCTGGCACCTGTCCACCCGGCAGACCGTCGGCCGCACCCCGGGCGACCTGAAGGCGCGGTTCGTCTTCGTCGGCGCCGGCGGCGGAGCGCTCAAGCTGCTGCAGAAGTCAGGCATCGACGAGGCCAAGGGCTTCGGCGGTTTCCCGATCTCGGGCGAGTTCCTGCGCGCCGACGACCCGGAGCTGGTGGCGAAGCACCAGGCGAAGGTCTACGGCAAGGCCTCGGTCGGTGCGCCGCCGATGTCGGTGCCGCATCTCGACACCCGCGTCGTCGATGGCCGGGCCAGCCTGCTGTTCGGCCCGTACGCCGGCTTCAGTCCGCGCTTCCTGAAGCGCGGCGCCTTGACCGACCTGCCGGGCTCGATCACGATCCACAACCTCGTCCCCATGATCAAGTCGGGCCTGGGCAACCTCGACCTCGTCGGCTACCTCGTCGGCCAGCTGCTGGCGTCGAAGCGCACCAAGTTCGCGGCGCTCGAGGAGTTCGTGCCGAACGCCGACCCGTCGCAGTGGCGCCCGATCACGGCGGGCCAGCGCGTGCAGGTGATCACGAAGGAGGGCGTCATCCAGTTCGGCACCCAGGTGATCACCGGCGCGGACGGCTCCATCGCCGGGCTGCTCGGCGCCAGCCCCGGCGCCTCGACGGCCGTGCCGATCATGCTCGGCCTGCTGAAGGACTGCTTCCCCGACCGGATGGACGGATGGGAGGCCGAGATCCGGCGGATGGTCCCGTCCTACGGCACCCGCCTCTCCGATGATCCGAAGGCCGCGGAGGCCTCCCTCGCACGCACCGCTCAGGCACTGGGCCTGCAGGTCTGATTCGATAGCCGCATGACCGCCACCCGCGCATCCCGCCGTCTCGCCGCTCCGTTCGCGATCCTGGCGGGCGGCGTCCTGGCGCTGGCGGGCGTCGCGAGCCCCGCGTCCGCGCACGACTCGCTGGTCGGCTCGACGCCCGAGGCCGGCGCCTCGGTCGAGCAGGCGCCCGAGTCGATCACCCTCGAGTACTCGGCGAACCTCATCGACGCCGGCACCCTCGTCGAGGTCACCGCGGCGGACGGCACGGTCGTCTCCACCGGCAGCCCTTCGGTGGTCGGCACCGAGGTCACCCAGCAGCTCGCGCCCGACCTGGCGGCGGGCGACTACACGGTCACCTGGCGGGTGACGTCGTCGGACGGTCACCCCATCGACAGCGAGACGACCGGTCCGGAGATCCCCTTCACGGTGACGGTCGGCGCCGAGAGCACCGGGGCGTCGGAGACCCCCGAGCCGACCATGACCACGCAGACGGCCCCCGACGAGGAGGACGGTGCCGAGGACGACGGGCCGATCGAGGGCAGCGCCGGCACGGAGCAGACCCCGTGGGTCGCGATCGTCGGCGCGTTCGTCGGCATCGGCGTCCTGGCGCTCGCGATCCTGCTGATCACCCGCCGGCTCCGCAAGACCAAGCCCTGACCGGCGCGACGGGTGACGCGGCGCCGCCCGCGTGCTACCGTCGGACCACTATGAAGTTCTGAGCCCCTCCACCTCCCGCGTCCGCGGCGTCACGCCCGGCGGGAACCGAAACCGGTTACGGAAGGGGCCTTCATGGCCACCCAGTTCACGCACTCGTTCATGTCCACGCCCGAGGCCCGGGCCGGCGACGTCCTCCGACTGGAGGGCGTGAGCCGCACCTTCGACGGCGTCCGCCGTGTCATCGACGGCTTCAGCCTGCTCGTGCCACCGGGCGCCCGCATCGGCCTGCTCGGCGAGAACGGCGCGGGCAAGTCGACGCTGCTGCGCATCGCCGCCGGTGCGGATGCGCCGGATGCGGGCACGGTCGCCGTGCCGCGCCGCCGCGGCCTGCGCAGCGCCGGCCTGCTCGCTCAGGAGGTGCGCGCCCCGCGGCACTGGTCGCTGCGCGACCTGCTGGAGGACGCCCTCGGCGAGTACCGTGCCCTCGAGCGCGACCTCGAGGCGGCCGCGCTCGACCTCGCCGAAGGCGGTGACGCCGCCGCGGACCGCTACGCCGCGCTGCTGCAGGAGGCGGAGACCGGCGGGCTCTGGAGCATCGACGCCCGTCGCGACGCCGTGCTCTCCGGGCTCGGCCTCGAGGGCATCCCGCTCGAGCGGCGCATCGACGAGGTCAGCGGCGGCCAGCGGTCGCGCTTCGCGCTGGCCGCGCTGCTGCTCGGCCGCCCCGTCGCGCTCATGCTCGACGAGCCGACCAATCACCTCGACGACGAGGCGGTCGCGTTCCTGCGCGGCGAGCTCCGCGCGTGGAACGGACCCGTGCTCTTCGCGAGCCACGACCGCGCCTTCCTCGACGAGGTCGCGACGGGTCTGGTTGACATCGATCCGCACCGCGACGGCGCCCAGCGCTACGGCGGACGAGCGGATGCGGGCATGTACACCGCCTACCTGGAGCACAAGGCCGCGGAGTACCGACGCTGGGTCGACCGGTACAACGCCGAGCAGCAGGAGCTCGCCCGTCTGCGCGAGGAGTCCGGCGCCGCCGAGGTGAACATCCACCGCGAGCGGGTCATGAAGGACCGCAACAAGATGGCGTTCGGCATGCGCGGCGATCGCGCGCAGCAGAGCAACGCCGCCCGCCGGCTGGCGCTGGAGCGGCGGATCGCCGAGCTCGAGGCGCTCTCGCTGAGCCGACCGGTCGAGCCGCTGCGGTTCGCCGGCATCCCCACCGGCAGCACCCCGCTCGAGGGCGGTCCGCTGCTCGAGGCCCGCGACGTGCGCGTCGACGGACGCCTGCGGCTGGCCGCGCTGGACCTTGAAGCGGATGCGCGCCTGCTCATCACCGGTGCGAACGGCGCCGGCAAGTCCACCCTGCTGTCGCTGCTCGCGGGCGACTTCGCTCCGGACGCCGGCACGGTGCAGCGCCGCAAGGGGCTGCGCATCGCGCTGCTCGAGCAGGACGTCCGCTGGCCGGACCCGTCCCGCTCACCGCGCGACCTCTACGGTCGCGCGGTCGGCGAGGCCCGCGCTGCGGCGTTGCCCCTGGCGGAGCTCGGCCTCATCCACGCCCGCGACGAGGACCGTCCCGTCGGCGCCCTCTCGGTCGGACAGCAGCGCCGCGTCGCCCTGGCGCTGATCATCGCCAGGCCCCCGCACCTGTTCCTGCTCGACGAGCCGACGAACCACCTCTCGCTCTCGCTCGCGACCGAGCTGGAGGACGCGCTCGGCACGTACCCGGGCGCCGTCGTCGTCGCCAGCCACGACCGCTGGCTGCGTCGCCGCTGGAGCGGCCGCACGCTGCACCTCGAACCGCACGGGTGAACGGAGCGCGACACGCCGATGAAGCCCTTGTGTTCATTGGGATCGGCGGTCCTCTGGACGGGCCGATTTGCGGAGGTGCGGGGCCGTGCGTAAAGTAATTACCTGTCGCCGCAAAGGCCACGGGGAAGCGGATCGCTTCACCGGCCTCATCTAGCGCAAACCACTCCCAGCCGAGAGGCAATCCACAAGAGCACTTCCGTGCTCGGATGCGGGTGGAACGGATACCCCTCCAGTTCGAGACCGGGAACGGTCTGAATAGCGGTGCCCATTCGACTGCAGAGCAGCGAACGGAACGCCGGCCGGTCGATTTGACACGGTGAGGCGGAGGATGTAACTTAGAGAAGTTGCCCCGGAGCGACAGCCGAAAGGCCTGAAGCCGGGTGCGTCCGATCCTTGAGAACTCAACAGCGTGCACATGTCAAATGCCAAATTATCCTCGTGCCGGTCTATTTCTGGACTGGTGGAGAGATTCCTTTGGATTGATTGATTGTCAGTAGACGATCTTTTGGTCAGATCAACTCGCTTGTGACTTCGGTTGCAGGTTTTTGAATTGCCTTGGTTTTCGGATCAGGGTGTTTGAACCTTTACGGAGAGTTTGATCCTGGCTCAGGATGAACGCTGGCGGCGTGCTTAACACATGCAAGTCGAACGATGAAGCTGGAGCTTGCTCTGGTGGATTAGTGGCGAACGGGTGAGTAACACGTGAGTAACCTGCCCTTGACTCTGGGATAAGCGCTGGAAACGGCGTCTAATACCGGATACGAGCTTCCACCGCATGGTGAGTTGCTGGAAAGAATTTCGGTCAAGGATGGACTCGCGGCCTATCAGCTTGTTGGTGAGGTAACGGCTCACCAAGGCGACGACGGGTAGCCGGCCTGAGAGGGTGACCGGCCACACTGGGACTGAGACACGGCCCAGACTCCTACGGGAGGCAGCAGTGGGGAATATTGCACAATGGGCGCAAGCCTGATGCAGCAACGCCGCGTGAGGGACGAAGGCCTTCGGGTCGTAAACCTCTTTTAGCAGGGAAGAAGCGAAAGTGACGGTACCTGCAGAAAAAGCACCGGCTAACTACGTGCCAGCAGCCGCGGTAATACGTAGGGTGCGAGCGTTATCCGGAATTATTGGGCGTAAAGAGCTCGTAGGCGGTTTGTCACGTCTGCTGTGAAAACTGGAGGCTCAACCTTCAGCCTGCAGTGGGTACGGGCAGACTAGAGTGCGGTAGGGGAGATTGGAATTCCTGGTGTAGCGGTGGAATGCGCAGATATCAGGAGGAACACCGATGGCGAAGGCAGATCTCTGGGCCGTTACTGACGCTGAGGAGCGAAAGCGTGGGGAGCGAACAGGATTAGATACCCTGGTAGTCCACGCCGTAAACGGTGGGCGCTAGATGTGGGGACCATTCCACGGTTTCCGTGTCGCAGCTAACGCATTAAGCGCCCCGCCTGGGGAGTACGGCCGCAAGGCTAAAACTCAAAGGAATTGACGGGGGCCCGCACAAGCGGCGGAGCATGCGGATTAATTCGATGCAACGCGAAGAACCTTACCAAGGCTTGACATACACGAGAACGGGCCAGAAATGGTCAACTCTTTGGACACTCGTGAACAGGTGGTGCATGGTTGTCGTCAGCTCGTGTCGTGAGATGTTGGGTTAAGTCCCGCAACGAGCGCAACCCTCGTCCTATGTTGCCAGCACGTTATGGTGGGAACTCATGGGAGACTGCCGGGGTCAACTCGGAGGAAGGTGGGGATGACGTCAAATCATCATGCCCCTTATGTCTTGGGCTTCACGCATGCTACAATGGCCGGTACAAAGGGCTGCAATACCGTAAGGTGGAGCGAATCCCAAAAAGCCGGTCTCAGTTCGGATTGAGGTCTGCAACTCGACCTCATGAAGTTGGAGTCGCTAGTAATCGCAGATCAGCAACGCTGCGGTGAATACGTTCCCGGGCCTTGTACACACCGCCCGTCAAGTCATGAAAGTCGGTAACACCCGAAGCCGGTGGCCCAACCTTTTTGGAGGGAGCCGTCGAAGGTGGGATCGGTAATTAGGACTAAGTCGTAACAAGGTAGCCGTACCGGAAGGTGCGGCTGGATCACCTCCTTTCTAAGGAGCTTCTGCCAGGTCGCCTCAGGGTGGGCCTGGCCAGAGCCACGCTCGGGCCGAATGCGCTCGGGGTGGTTGCTCATGGGTGGAACGTTTGACATGGCCGGTCGCGAGATCAGTGCTGCTCAGTACATCCCTTCGGGGGTCGGAACGGTGTCGCTGGGGGAGTGGTCGGCATGCACGCTGTTGGGTCCTGAGGGACCGGACACCGGTTGATGTCGGAGGAGCCTTACGGGGTTGCTTCGGGTCGATGGTGACTGTTCCTTCGGACCCTTTGCTGGTTCGCCGTTTTGACGGTGTGCTGGTGGGGGTACCGACCGTATGTTGAGAACTACACAGTGGACGCGAGCATCTTAGATTCTTGTCGTTTGAATCACCTTGTCGAGGCTTTTGGGTCTTGCGGGTGGGAGTCGCGGCAATGAATTCTTAGATCTAATTTTTTAGATCATTGGTCTACCGTGTCGGCTTCGGCTGATGCGGTACGACGATTCTGAATACTCATGTAGTCAAGTTTCTAAGAGCAAACGGTGGATGCCTTGGCATCTGGAGCCGATGAAGGACGTAGTAATCTGCGATAAGCCTCGGGGAGCTGATAAACGAGCTGTGATCCGAGGATTTCCGAATGGGGAAACCCCGCCAGGCGTTGCTACGACCTGGTGACTCCCGCCTGAATATATAGGGCGGGTAGAGGGAACGTGGGGAAGTGAAACATCTCAGTACCCACAGGAAGAGAAAACAACCGTGATTCCGTAAGTAGTGGCGAGCGAACGCGGAAGAGGCCAAACCGATCATGTGTGATAGCCGGCAGGCGTTGCATGGTCGGGGTTGTGGGACTCCAACGTACTTCTGCCGAAGTGCACGTTGACATGCGCGATATAGACGAACGACATTGAAAGGTCGACCACAGGGGGTGCCAGTCCCGTAGTCGAAATGTTGCGCAGCGGCGTGGAGGATCCCAAGTAGCACGGGGCCCGAGAAATCCCGTGTGAATCTGTCAGGACCACCTGATAAGCCTAAATACTCCCAGATGACCGATAGCGGACAAGTACCGTGAGGGAAAGGTGAAAAGTACCCCGGGAGGGGAGTGAAATAGTACCTGAAACCGTTTGCTTACAAACCGTTGGAGCCTCCTTGTAGGGGTGACAGCGTGCCTTTTGAAGAATGAGCCTGCGAGTTAGCGATATGTGGCGAGGTTAACCCGTGTGGGGTAGCCGTAGCGAAAGCGAGTCTGAATAGGGCGATTCAGTCGCATGTCCTAGACCCGAAGCGAAGTGATCTATCCATGGCCAGGTTGAAGCGACGGTAAGACGTCGTGGAGGACCGAACCCACTTAGGTTGAAAACTGAGGGGATGAGCTGTGGATAGGGGTGAAAGGCCAATCAAACTTCGTGATAGCTGGTTCTCTCCGAAATGCATTTAGGTGCAGCGTTGCGTGTTTCTTGCCGGAGGTAGAGCTACTGGATGGCCGATGGGCCTCACCAGGTTACTGACGTCAGCCAAACTCCGAATGCCGGTAAGTGAGAGCGCAGCAGTGAGACAGTGGGGGATAAGCTTCATTGTCGAGAGGGAAACAACCCAGACTACCGACTAAGGTCCCTAAGCGTGTGCTAAGTGGGAAAGGATGTGGAGTTGCTGAGACAACCAGGAGGTTGGCTTAGAAGCAGCCACCCTTGAAAGAGTGCGTAATAGCTCACTGGTCAAGTGATTCCGCGCCGACAATGTAACGGGGCTCAAGCACACCACCGAAGTCGTAGGATTCGTATGTTAGGTAGGCCTTCGTGGTCCAGCCGTACGGATCGGTAGGAGAGCGTCGTGTGGCCAGCGAAGCGGCGGGGTAACCCAGCCGTGGAGGCCACACGAGTGAGAATGCAGGCATGAGTAGCGAAAGACGGGTGAGAAACCCGTCCTCCGAAAGACCAAGGGTTCCAGGGCCAGGTTAATCCGCCCTGGGTAAGTCGGGACCTAAGGCGAGGCCGACAGGCGTAGTCGATGGACAACGGGTTGATATTCCCGTACCGGCGAAGAACCGCCCAAGCTAATCCAGTGGTGCTAAGAGTCCTAGCTCCAGTTGTCGGAAGCCCTTCGGGGTGGATGCGCTGGTGTGAACGCTCGACCCCATGCTGGTGCGGCTAGCGTATTAACAGGTGTGACGCAGGAAGGTAGTCGGTCCAGTGCGATGGTTGTCACTGGCCAAGGCCGTAGGGCGAGAGATAGGCAAATCCGTCTCTCATATGCCTGAGAACTGAAGGGTAGTCCGCAAGGGCAAGATCCGATGATCCTATGCTGCCGAGAAAAGCATCGACGCGAGGTTCCAGCCGCCCGTACCCCAAACCGACTCAGGTGGTCAGGTAGAGAATACCAAGGAGATCGAGAGAATCGTGGTTAAGGAACTCGGCAAAATGCCCCCGTAACTTCGGGAGAAGGGGGCCTGAGGCGTGAAGGGATTTACTCCTGGAGCGTTTGATGGCCGCAGAGACCAGTGGGAAGCGACTGTTTACTAAAAACACAGGTCCGTGCGAAGACGCAAGTCGATGTATACGGACTGACGCCTGCCCGGTGCTGGAAGGTTAAGAGGAAGGGTTAGCGCAAGCGAAGCTCTGAATTTAAGCCCCAGTAAACGGCGGTGGTAACTATAACCATCCTAAGGTAGCGAAATTCCTTGTCGGGTAAGTTCCGACCTGCACGAATGGCGTAACGACTTCCCAGCTGTCTCAACCGCGAACTCGGCGAAATTGCACTACGAGTAAAGATGCTCGTTACGCGCAGCAGGACGGAAAGACCCCGTGACCTTTACTACAGCTTGGTATTGGTGTTCGGTGTGGCTTGTGTAGGATAGGTGGGAGACTTTGAAGCGGTGACGCCAGTTACCGTGGAGTCATTGTTGAAATACCACTCTGGTCACTCTGGATATCTAACTTCGAACCGTGATCCGGTTCAGGGACAGTGCCTGGTGGGTAGTTTAACTGGGGCGGTTGCCTCCCAAAAAGTAACGGAGGCGCCCAAAGGTTCCCTCAACCTGGTTGGCAATCAGGTGGCGAGTGTAAGTGCACAAGGGAGCTTGACTGTGAGACTGACAGGTCGAGCAGGGACGAAAGTCGGGACTAGTGATCCGGCAGTGGCTTGTGGAAGCGCTGTCGCTCAACGGATAAAAGGTACCTCGGGGATAACAGGCTGATCTTGCCCAAGAGTCCATATCGACGGCATGGTTTGGCACCTCGATGTCGGCTCGTCGCATCCTGGGGCTGGAGTAGGTCCCAAGGGTTGGGCTGTTCGCCCATTAAAGCGGTACGCGAGCTGGGTTTAGAACGTCGTGAGACAGTTCGGTCCCTATCCGCTGCGTGCGTTGGAATATTGAGAAGATCTATCCCTAGTACGAGAGGACCGGGATGGACGAACCTCTGGTGTGTCAGTTGTTCTGCCAAGGGCACCGCTGATTAGCTACGTTCGGAACGGATAACCGCTGAAAGCATCTAAGCGGGAAGCCGGCTTCAAGATGAGTGTTCCATGGTCCTCGAGACCGAGAGGCCCCCAGCCAGACGACTGGGTTGATAGGCCAGATGTGGAAGCACAGTAATGTGTGGAGCTGACTGGTACTAATACGCCGATGACTTGACAACATATACATCAGTATTCTGCTGAGTGTTCGCGTCCACTTTGTGGTTCTCGATAGACGGTCGAGAACTGCGTTCCAGCCACCACAGGCTCGATCTGTGGGAGGTTGGCCGTATAGACTGAAATATCAATAGTGTTTCGGCGGCCATAGCGCGAGGGAAACGCCCGGTTACATTCCGAACCCGGAAGCTAAGACTCGCAGCGCCGATGGTACTGCAGGGGGACCCTGTGGGAGAGTAGGACACCGCCGGACTTCTCTTTGAAGAGGCCACCCAGTGATGGGTGGCCTCTTCGCATTTAACTGCGTGCGCCGCGATCGGTCGATCGACGCATGAGGCAGAGGCCGCCCGAGAGGGCGGCCTTCCGTCGTTGCGGCATCATCAAGTGCTGGCGGTGGTCTTCGGCCGTGTACCGACCGTTCGGTGCTCGGCGCCGCGGACGTGGACGTGCGTTCCGACATGGTCGTCACGGAAGCACGGAAGCACGGAAGCACGGAAGCACGGAAGCACGGAAGCACGGAGGCACGGAAGCGCAGAAGCACGGAAGCACGGCAGTCGCGGCAGTCGCTCCGCAGCGCTCCGGTGACGCGTCCTCCCGGTGATCCGCCCTCACGACGCCCGCCACCTTCGCGCGGACGACGCTCTCCGTCGCGCGGCGGGCGGAGTGGGCACCCGCTCGCCCCACGTGCCGAGCCGAGGCGCGTCGCGGTGCAAGCGCTCGAGCGACGAGCAGTCGGGCACACCGGCACAGGCGACGTGCAGCGGCGCGTCCGGGCGCATCCGGGCGCGGCAGGCGCATCCGGGCGTGGCGGAGCGTGGCCGGGCACGTGGCCGGGCACGTGGCGGGGCGTGGGCGGGCGCGTGCGGGGAGCGTTGTGGGAGCGTCAGCGACATTGGGGCATGCACTCGCAAGCCCCAATGTCGCCAACACGCCCGAACGCGGAGAGCAGCTCGCCGCCTCGGTGGTCGCTCGCCGCTGGCTGTGCGCATAGAGAGGTGCAGTCGAGCGCAGCGTGGTTCCCGTGCGCGAAGGGTGGTTCCCGCGGGCACGGATGTGGTTGCGGCGCGCACGTGGTGGTTCCCGCGCGCACGGATGTGCTTCCGGCGCACTCGGGGTGGTTACGGCGCGCTCCAGATGGTTCCGGCGCACGGCTTGCCTGCCTTCCGGCGGATGGCCCGCCTCACGCTGCGGAACTACCGGTCTCCTCCTAGGGAGCCTCCGCTTCCTCCTCACACGGCCGTCTTGGCTTCCGCCGCGCTCCGGCGAACGAGAGAACGCTCTTCTCCCGAGGGTCCGGACACGTGGGAGGCAGGGCCGATGGCGCCACGGCGCACGAGTGCAGGGGTTCTCGCCTCGAGGAGCACGGCGCCTGTCCCGCGGCGCATGAGAAGGGGCCCGGAGGCGATGCCTCCGGGCCCCTCGTCATGCAGGGTCAGTCCTGGTTGCGTCCGAACGCGGACTTGGGCGGGTCGGTGGCCTCGACGACGACGCCGGTGTCGGTCGCGTCCGCCGGGCTGGTGACGGAGGACGCCGAAGGTCGGGGAGTCGCCACGGGCTGGTACGGAGCCGTCGCGTTCGCGTCGGCGGGCGCGGCCTGCGGGGCCGTACCGGGCAAGCTGGTGGGCACCGGGGCGGGCTCATCGTATGCGGGCGTCGATGGAGCGGGCGCGGCGGTCGCAGGCGCTGCGGCGGAGGCCGATACCCCGTCCTCGCGCGGCGAGGCTGCCGCGCCCGTCGCGGCGGAGGCCGACGCCCCGTCCTCGCGCGGCGAAGCCGCGGCGCCCGTCGCCGGGGAGGCCGTCGCCGTCGAAGCGGTCGCGACCGGCGCGGCCTGAGTCGGCGCCTGCCCGGAAGCGCGCTCCTGGTCGCGCGCGGCGAGTCGGTTCGCGAGGTCGCTGGCGGTGGGGGCCGGGCGGGTCTGCTGCTCCTGCTGCCACTTGCGCTGCTGGTCCGCGGCCTTGTCGTTCTCCTCGCTGCGCTCGAAACGCCAGCGCTCGAGGTCCTGCAGGAAGAGCTTGCGGGCCTTGCGGGGGCGGAAGTGCCACTCGACGAGGCGGTCGCGGAACTCGGCGAAACCGGCCTCGGACGAGCGGCCGAAGTCGATCGAATTGCGTTTGAGCTCCTCGAGCTCGTGCAGCGCCCAGTCGGCGGCCGCCTCGGCGCCGACGCGGGGCAGCATGCGCAGCCGCACCTCGGCCTCGGCCGCTGCGATGGCCGCGTACTGCTGCTCGGCGGTGGTCAGGGTGTCCCACACCGCGTACTGCCGACCCGCGCCGATGACGGCGGCGAGGACCCCGCGGGTGAGCTCCTGCTCGGCGAGGCCGAGGGAGTGCCGGATCGCTGCGCGTCCGATGACCGCGGCGATGATGCCGGCCAGCACGATGGCCAGGAACGGCAGCGCGGTCTGCGCGAGCGTGCGCAGCCCCTCGCCCGTCGAGGCCCAGTCCAAGAAGTCGCTCCACCACTGCATGTCCGCAGGGTAGCCCCGGGGCGGCCCCGGCGAGGGGAGGCGGACGGGGTGGCGTCAGCATCCGCTCACCGCCCGCATGCCGCTTCCAGGTCGCACGCGGTCCGCGGACAGCGGATGCGGGAGAGGATGGGAACGGGAACAGAGGCCGAGGTCTCGACGTTGGCTCCCTCAGGCCCGTCGGCGCGCGAGCGTCGCGACCGCCCCATCCGTTCCGACCGAGAGGATCGATCATGACCACCTTCGTGCTGGCCGGCGGCTGCTTCTGGTGCCTGGACGCGGTCTACCGCGTGCTCGACGGCGTCTCCGACGTGGTGTCCGGGTACACGGGCGGCGCGGTGCCGAACCCGAGCTACGAGCACGTCTGCACCGGCACCACCGGGCACGCCGAGGTCGTGGCCGTGGAGTTCGACGAGGCGGTGATCCCCGCCGAGGTGGTGCTCGACGTGTTCTTCACGCTGCACGACCCGCGGCAGCTGAACCGCCAGGGCAACGACGTCGGCACGCAGTACCGCTCGGCCATGTTCTTCGACGGCGAGGAGCAGCGCGAGCTCTTCGAGGCCGCGCGAGCCCGCGCCGACGAGTACTGGGAGGGCGGCATCGTCACCACGATCGAGCCGCTCGGCGAGTTCTACGCGGCCGAGGACTACCACCAGGACTTCTTCGCCAAGAACCCCGGTCAGGGCTACTGCATGGCCGTGGCGCTGCCCAAGGTGAACAAGATCCGCAAGGGTTACGCGCAGTACATCAAAGCCGTCTGACCGGCCTCGCGGCCACGAGCTTGGGGTTGTCTCGGAGCTCGGGGCCGCGGGCCCGCTCGCGCGTACGCTGCACCTGCAGTCACCCGGGGAGCGTCGCATCATCGACGCCCGAGACCGCACGCGACGAGGCGAGCGGAGGGAAGGAGCGCGACATGAGCGCAATGCAGGAGACCAACACCGAACGCGCCGGCGAGAACGCCGGCGACCACGGCCTCTGGGTCGCCTTCGGGCCGGTCGGAGCCGTCGGCACGATCCGGCGAGACGGGGATGCGTACGCGGTCGCGCTGCTCGACGACGCGGAGGCTCGCGGCAGCTACCCGAGTCTCGAGGTCGCCAAGGCGGCGCTGCAGACCGCGCTGGGGCCGGGTGCCGAGCGCCCGGAGTTCCGCGCCCACTGACCCATCGACCCCGCGCGGCAGCGCGGATGGCCGGCACCGAGTGGCGCCGGCGTCCCCCGACCGGCGAGGAGCAACGGCCACGACGCCGTCGTCTCCGTCGGCTCCGCGGAACACCGCGGGGACGACGTCGAGCGCTCCTCCCACCGGTCGCATCGTCGGAGTCATCCCACAGGACGGCACCGACGCCCGCGAGCGGTCCGCCGTGCGTCCGACACTGGGCGCACGGCGGCCGCGCCAACGGGGAGCGGCCCGTAACGCAGGGAGCAGCAGCATGACCGACAGCATCACGATCTCCGGCTTCGTGGCCACGACGCCGCGGCACGTCATCACCGAGGCCGGCCTCAAGATCACCAGCTTCAGGCTCGCGTCGAACCAGCGCCGCTTCGATCGGCAGAAGAACCAGTGGGTCGACGGCGAGACGAACTGGTACACCGTCTCCACCTTCCGCCAGCTCGCCGAGAACACCGCCACCTCGGTGAAGAAGGGCGAGCGGGTGATCGTGACCGGGCGCGTCCGGATCCGCGACTGGACGGGCGATGAGAAGAGCGGCACCTCGATCGAGGTCGAGGCGGACGCGCTGGGCCACGACCTGACCTGGGGCGTCTCGATCTTCGCGCGCCGCATCATCGAGCGCGAGACCCGACCTGCGGACGCCCAGGCCCCGGAGCAGGAGGAGCCCGCCGCGGAGGAGCAGGGCGGTGACGCCGAGCAGCAGCCGCTCGCGGCGGCCGTGCCCTTCTGAACCGGTAGCGCCGCGGCGGGCCGCGCCGCCGCGGCGCAGGCCGCCGATCCGTCCGCGTAGACTCGACGATCGACGGGGAGGCACCCCGGTGCGGCGTCCGCGTCGCTGGACGGGGGAGAGATGACCTCGAGGTCGCGCGCAGCTCTGGTCGCGCTCGGAACGGCGGCGCTGATCGCGCTCGCCGGCTGCACCGCGCCCGAGCCGGAACCCACCGTCAGCAGCGCCCCGGCGGAGACGCCATCGGCGAGCCCGACACCGACGGAGCCGGCGCTGGTCCCGGACGGCGACGCCGCGGCGAACCAGCCCTACTTCGACCTCGTGGTCGGTCGCGTGCTGGCCGCGGACGGCAACGCCGGCGGTCGGGCCTTCATCGATGCCCTGACCGACGCCGGCTTCGACAAGGGCGCCATGCAGGTGACGCCGGATGCCACCGCCATCGGCCTCGACGCGGACTCGGTGCAGTTCTCGGTGCGCATCGGCGAGGGGTGCATCATCGGCCAGCGCGGCGGCGGTGCCACCGGGCAGAGCATCGTCACCCCGGTCCTCGCGACCGGCTCGTGCCTGGTCGGCACCACGCGCGCGATCGACTGGTGAGCATCCGCCCCGGTCCGTCACGAACGGACCGGGTGCATCCGCTGTCCGCGCCGTAGACTGGTCGCGACATGGCTGAATACATTTACTCGATGGTCCGCGCCCGCAAGAAGGTGGGCGACAAGGTCATCCTCGATGACGTGACGATGTCCTTCCTCCCGGGCGCCAAGATCGGCGTCGTCGGCCCGAACGGCGCCGGCAAGTCCACGATCCTCAAGATCATGGCCGGGCTCGACACCCTCCAACGGCGAAGCCCGGCTGAGCCCCGGCTACACCGTCGGCATCCTCATGCAGGAGCCCGAGCTCGACGAGTCGAAGACCGTGCTCGAGAACGTGCAGGAGGGCGTCGGCGAGATCAAGGCGAAGATCGACCGCTTCAACGAGGTCAGCGCGGCGATGGCCGACCCGAACGCCGACTTCGATGCGCTCATGGCCGAGATGGGAACGCTGCAGGAGGAGATCGACGCGGCCGACGCGTGGGACCTCGACTCGCAGCTCGAGCAGGCCATGGCGGCGCTGCGCACCCCGCCGGGCGACTGGCCCGTCACCAAGCTGTCGGGCGGTGAGAAGCGCCGCGTGGCGCTGACCAAGCTGCTGCTGCAGCAGCCCGACCTGCTGCTGCTCGACGAGCCCACCAACCACCTCGACGCCGAGAGCGTGCTCTGGCTCGAGCAGTTCCTCGCGAAGTACCCCGGCGCCGTGCTCGCCGTCACCCACGACCGGTACTTCCTCGACAATGTCGCGGAGTGGATCGCCGAGGTCGACCGCGGCAAGCTCTACCCCTACGAGGGCAACTACTCGACCTACCTCGAGAAGAAGCGCGCGCGCCTCGAGGTGCAGGGCAAGAAGGACGCCAAGCTCGCCAAGCGCCTGAGCGAGGAGCTCGACTGGGTGCGCTCCAACTCGAAGGGCCGCCAGGCCAAGTCGAAGGCGCGCCTGGCGCGCTACGAGGAGATGGCGGCGCAGGCGGAGCAGACCCGCAAGCTCGACTTCGAGGAGATCACGATCCCGCCGGGGCCGCGTCTTGGCGCCCAGGTGCTCGAGGCGTCGAAGCTGCAGAAGAAGTTCGGCGAGCGCGTCATCATCGACGGCCTCAGCTTCACGCTGCCCCGCAACGGCATCGTCGGCGTGATCGGCCCCAACGGCGTCGGCAAGACCACGCTCTTCAAGACGATCGTCGGCTTCGAGCCGCTCGACGGCGGCGACCTGAAGATCGGTGAGACGGTGGACATCTCCTACGTCGACCAGAGCCGCGGCGGCATCGACCCGAACAAGACGCTGTGGGAGGTCGTCTCGGACGGCCTGGACTACATCCAGGTCGGCAAGACCGAGATACCCTCGCGCGCCTACGTCAGCCAGTTCGGCTTCAAGGGTCCGGACCAGCAGAAGAAGGCGGGTGTGCTCTCCGGCGGCGAGCGCAACCGTCTGAACCTCGCGCTGACGCTCAAGCAGGGCGGCAACCTCCTGCTGCTCGACGAACCGACCAACGACCTGGACGTCGAGACGCTCGGCTCGCTCGAGAACGCGCTGCTCGAGTTCCCCGGCTGCGCGGTCGTCGTGACCCACGACCGGTGGTTCCTCGACCGCATCGCCACGCACATCCTCGCCTGGGAGGGCGTCGACGAGGACGGCGTGCCGAACTGGTACTGGTTCGAGGGCAACTTCGAGGCGTACGAGCAGAACAAGGGCGAGCGCCTCGGGCCGGAGGCGCTCAAGCCCGCCAGCTCGACGTACCGCAAGCTCACGCGCGACTGACCACCGCGCAGCAGGGCCCGGCCGATCGGCCGGGCCCTGCTGCGTGCTGCGCGTCCGCATCCGCATCCGCTCGCCATGCGAGCGAACGCAGCAGGCCCCGACCGCGATGGTCGGGGCCTGCCGGCGGAGCGGATGCGCGCTACTGGATGGAGGGCACGTTCCAGCGGGCGGGTGCGAGCCGGTAGCCGACGCCGCGGACGGTCTCGATCCACTGCGGCGTGCGGGGGTTGTCGTCGAGCTTGCGGCGCAGGTTGCCCAGGTGCACCTCGACGGCGCGCTCCTCGGCCTCGTCGACGCGGCCGGTGACGGAGTACTCGTCCGCGTGGAGCTCGGCGACGAGGTCGGCCTTGGAGCGCACACGACGGCCGCTCGCGAGGAGCGAGGCGAGCAGGTCGAACTCGGTACGGGTGAGCTGCAGCTCCACACCGCCCAGGCTGACTTCGCGCGTCTCGACGGCGAGGGTCAGCCCGTTGTGCGTGTAGACCGTGCCCTCATCGGCCGTGAAGCCGCGGCCGCTCGGCGCGGCGGCCGGCGCGGCAGCCGCAGGGGCCGGAGCAGTGGGCTCGGCAGCGGCCTCGGCGGCGGCGCGCGGCCGTCGCAGCATCGCCGCCACGCGCGCGCGCAGCTCGCGCGGACGGAACGGCTTGATGAGGTAGTCGTCGGCGCCCGCGTCGAGACCGAGGAGCGTGTCCGCCTCCTCCGATCGAGCCGTGAGCATGACGATGTATGCATCGCTGAACTGACGGACGCGGCGCGTGACCTCGAGCCCGTCGATGTCGGGTAGGCCGACGTCGAGCGTGATGACCTCGGGGGAGTGCTCGCGGACGAGCTCCACTCCGGTCAACCCGTCGCCGGCGGCGTGGACGGTGAAGCCCGACTGCACGAGCACGAGCTCGATGAGCTCGCGGATGTCGGCGTCGTCCTCGATCACGACCGCGGTGCGGCTCTCGGTCATTAGGGCCTTCCCATGGACAGCATGATGGTTAATCTCGGCAAGATTACCGGCTCGGTCAGCGAAAGCTCACCCCCGTCTTCGGAGGGTCGTCGAACCGGCGGCTGCCGGTCACCGCTCGGCGCGCACCAGGAGCTCGCCGATCGCGCAGTCGAGCGCCTCGCAGATGGCGATCAGCGTGCTGAAGCGGATCGCTTTGGCGCGGTCGTTCTTGAGCACCGACAGGTTCACCAGGCTGACGCCGACCTCCTCGCTCAGCCGCGTGAGCGTCATCCCGCGCTCGGCGAGCAGCTCGTCCAGGCGGCAGTGCACACCGGTGAGCTCGGCATCGCCCATCAGACGAGGCCCTCGGTGTCCTGCTGCAGGCGGCGGCCGCGCTCGAAGGCGATGGCGATGAGCAGCGTGGCCAGGCCGAAGCCGAGCGGTGCCGGGTCGAAGGCCATGACGAGCGGGAAGAACGGGTCGGCCTCGGGTGAGACGTCGCCGAGCAGCTCCTCGATCGCGACCCACGCTCCGAAGCCTCCGAGCCCCTGGCTGAGCAGGCCGCCGATGAGCAGCGATGCGCCCGCGGTCGCGAGGGCGTTGGCGACGGAGGCGGCGAAGGGCCGGCCGCGCAGCAGCTTCCAGGCGAGCCAGGCGACCGACCAGGCGACGGCGGCGGTCGTGAGCAGTTCGAAGGCGCGCGCGATGGTGAGGAGGGTCACCACGCCCGCTGACAGACCGCTCGCGGTGACCGCGGCCGAGTCGTACGCGCCCTCGATCAGCGTCGCGGTGCCGCCGCCGACGCCCCCGGGCAGCGCGTGGTCGACCTCGAGGCGCAATGGCACCGCATCGGCGACCGCGTCGACGATCAGCTGGGTGCCGCCGAGCAGCACGGCGGCCGCTCCGACGAGCAGCGCCCCGGTGCCCACGGCGTAGAGGATGCCCCGTTCGGTCGTGCGCTCGAAGGTCGATGTGTCGCTCATGTCCTTGCCCCTTATCGATGATCGTTGTTCACGATGGTCGTTAACATAACGATGCTCGATAAGGCGCGCAAGGGTCACTCCCGCGGGCGGAGGCGCACGCCCGGCAGCGTCGGCGCCGGCAGCGGTGCGGCCGGGTCGTCGATGACGCCGAACCGCTGCGAGGGCCCGTCCGCGATGCGCCGCTGCCACTCGGCGCGGTAGCGCTCGATCTCGTCGTGGCTGCGGCCCACGAAGTTCCACCACATGACGATCCGCTCGCCGAGCGGCTCGCCGCCGAGCAGCACGGCGCGCAGCGGCTCATCGCCGGCGGTCACCGTGATCGTCGAGCACCCCGGCGCCAGGTAGGCGAGCTCGCCCGCCGCGACCGCGTGGCCCTGCAGGGTCGCCGCGCCGGCGTCGACGAGCAGGCCGTACTCGAACGCGGCCGACGCGGTCAGCGCGACCGAGCCGCCGGCGGGCAGGTCGAGCTGCGCGCCGAGCAGCGGGGTCAGGGTCGTGACGGGCGAGGCGGTGCCGTCGAGCGAGCCCGCGAAGACCTGCAGGCTGGCGTCGTCGACGACGAGCGGATGCGCATCCGCGTGCTCGAAGAACGGGGCGTCGTGCCGGTGCGCGTCCGGCAGCGCGGTCCAGAGCTGCACACCGTGCAGACCCCGCGCATCCGTCTGCGACCGCTCGGAGTGCTGGATGCCGCTGCCCGCCGTCATCAGGTTCACCTGCCCGGGGCGGATCGTCGCCAGCGAGCCGACCGAGTCGCGGTGCTCGACCGTGCCGGCGAAGAGCCAGGTGACGGTCTGCAGACCGGTGTGCGGGTGCGGCGGCACGTCCATGACGCGGTCGGAGCGGGACGGCGTGGGTCCGTAGTGGTCCACGAAGCACCAGGCGCCGATGAGGCTGCGGCGGCGCTGCGGGAGCGTGCGGCGCACCGCGAGCGCGCGCGGGCCGCCGAGGGGCACCTCGCGGGGCTCGAGGATCTGCACTTCCGGCCCGTCCGCGCGCTCCAGCAGCACCTCGTCGGGGTCGCGCTCAAGGTTGCTCATGGTCGGGATGCTAACCGCCCGCATCCGCTGCTCCCGGCGCCGTCCCGCCGTGAGCGAACAGGGGCAGTCAGGCGCCCCGGGCGTCGTTACGCTCTTCGTACGCGGACCGCAGCCACGGTCCATGCCGCGAGACGCGCATCCACCCGCATCGGATGCCCAGGGAGTCAGCAATGTTCGAGAGATTCACCGACCGTGCCCGTCGGGTCGTCGTCTTGGCCCAAGAAGAGGCCAAGATGCTCAACCACAACTACATCGGCACCGAGCACATCCTCCTCGGCCTCATCCACGAGGGCGAGGGCGTCGCCGCGAAGGCGCTCGAGTCGCTGGGCATCTCGCTCGACTCCGTGCGCGAGCAGGTGCAGGACATCATCGGCCAGGGTCAGCAGCAGCCGACCGGCCACATCCCCTTCACGCCGCGCGCCAAGAAGGTGCTCGAGCTGAGCCTGCGCGAGGCGCTGCAGCTCGGCCACAACTACATCGGCACCGAGCACATCCTACTCGGCCTCATCCGCGAGGGCGAGGGCGTGGCGGCTCAGGTGCTGGTCAAGCTCGGCGCCGACCTCAACAAGGTGCGCCAGCAGGTCATCCAGCTGCTCTCGGGCTACCAGGGCAAGGAGCAGGCCACCGTCGGCGGCAACGAGTCGCCGCAGCAGGCGCAGGGCGGCTCGCAGATCCTCGACCAGTTCGGCCGCAACCTCACGCAGGCCGCGCGCGACGGCAAGCTCGACCCCGTCATCGGCCGGGAGAAGGAGGCGGAGCGGGTCATGCAGATCCTCTCCCGCCGCTCCAAGAACAACCCCGTCCTCATCGGCGAGCCCGGCGTCGGCAAGACCGCCGTCGTCGAGGGCCTCGCCCAGGCGATCGTGCGCGGCGACGTGCCCGAGACGCTGAAGGACAAGCAGCTCTACTCGCTCGACCTCGGCTCGCTCATCGCGGGCAGCCGCTACCGCGGCGACTTCGAGGAGCGCCTGAAGAAGGTGACCAAGGAGATCCGGACCCGCGGGGACATCATCGTCTTCATCGACGAGATCCACTCGCTCGTGGGCGCCGGCGCCGCCGAGGGCGCCATCGACGCGGCCTCGATCCTCAAGCCGCTGCTGGCCCGCGGCGAGCTGCAGACGATCGGCGCGACCACGCTCGACGAGTACCGCAAGCACTTCGAGAAGGACGCCGCGCTCGAGCGCCGCTTCCAGCCGGTGCAGGTGCACGAGCCCTCCATCGCGCACTCGATCAACATCCTCAAGGGACTGCGCGACAAGTACGAGGCCTTCCACAAGGTCTCGATCACCGATGGCGCCATCGTCTCGGCGGCGAACCTCGCCGACCGCTACGTGCAGGACCGCTTCCTGCCCGACAAGGCCATCGACCTGATCGACGAGGCCGGCGCACGCCTGCGCCTGTCGATCCTCTCGGCCCCGCCGGAGCTGCGCGAGTTCGACGAGAAGATCGCCGGCGTGCGCACCGCCAAGGAGTCGGCCATCGAGGAGCAGGACTTCGAGAAGGCCGCGAGCCTGCGCGACGAGGAGAAGAAGCTGCTCGGCGAGCGGCTGCGCCTCGAGAAGCAGTGGCGCTCGGGCGACGTCAAGGCGTCGGGCACCGTCGACGAGGGCGTGATCGCCGAGGTGCTGGCCGCGGCCACGGGCATCCCCGTCTTCAAGCTCACCGAGGAGGAGTCGGCCCGACTCGTCTTCATGGAGAAGGCCCTGCACCAGCGGGTCATCGGCCAGGAGCAGGCCATCGCCGCGCTGGCGAAGACCATCCGCCGCACCCGCGCCGGCCTCAAGGACCCGAAGCGACCCTCGGGCTCGTTCATCTTCGCCGGCCCCACCGGCGTCGGCAAGACCGAGCTCGCCAAGGCGCTCGCCGAGTTCCTCTTCGACGACGAGGGTGCGCTGATCTCGCTCGACATGTCGGAGTACGGCGAGAAGCACACGGTCTCGCGCCTCTTCGGTGCTCCCCCGGATTCGTCGGCTTCGAGGAGGGCGGCCAGCTCACCGAGAAGGTGCGCCGCCGTCCGTTCAGCGTGGTGCTCTTCGACGAGATCGAGAAGGCCCACCCGGACATCTTCAATTCGCTGCTGCAGATCCTGGAGGAGGGACGCCTGACCGACGGTCAGGGCCGCGTCGTCGACTTCAAGAACACGGTGATCATCATGACCACCAACCTCGGTGCGCGCGACATCGCCGGCGGCCCCGTGGGCTTCCAGGTCGAGAACGACTCGGCCGTGAGCTACGACCGCATGCGCGCCAAGGTGAGCGAGGAGCTGAAGAAGCACTTCAAGCCCGAGTTCCTCAACCGCGTCGACGACACGATCGTCTTCCCGCAGCTCAGCCCCGCCGAGCTGCTGCAGATCGTGGACCTGTTCGGCAAGCGCCTCAGCGAGCGCCTGCTCGACCGCGACATGACGATCGAGCTGACGCTGGCCGCCAAGGAGCGCCTCATCCAGGTCGGCCACGACCCGGCGCTCGGCGCCCGACCGCTGCGCCGCGCCATCCAGCAGCAGGTCGAGGACGCGCTCAGCGAGAAGATCCTGCACGGCGAGCTGCACGCCGGCGACCACGTGCACGTCGACTTCATCGACGGCGAGTTCGTGTTCACCACCAGCAAGCAGGAGGGCTGGGTCGAGCCGGAGGCGATCACCGCGGGCGACAACGCCTGACCGCATCCGCTCGTCCGCTCGGAAGGCCGGTCCCCTCGGGGGCCGGCCTTCCGCCGTCCCCGACGCGTGTCGGAGGGCGGGCGTAGAATCGTGGGCGGATGAACGACGCAGCGGATGCCCGGAGCCGGCTCACGAGACGCCCCGGCCCGGGCGCGATCATCGCCGCGCTCGGACTCGCCGGCCTGAGCGCCTCGTTCATGCAGACCCTGGTTGTGCCGATCCAGTCGCGGCTGCCCGAGCTGCTCGGCGAGCCTGCCGAGAACACGGCCTGGGTCGTGACGGTCTCGCTGCTCGCCGGCGCCATCTCGACGCCGATCGCCGGACGCATCGGCGACCTCTACGGCAAGAAGAGCGTGCTGCTCGCGCTGCTGGGGCTGCTCGTCATCGGCTCGCTGGTCTGCGCCCTGGCCGGCTCCCTCACGATGCTGCTCGTCGGTCGCGCCCTGCAGGGACTCTCGCAGGGCGTCGTCGCGCTCGGCATCGCGATCATGCGCGACGTGCTGCCGCCGAAGCGGATGCCCGGCGGCATCGCCTTCATGAGCGCCACGCTCGGGGTCGGCGCCGCCCTCGGCCTGCCGATCAGCGCGCTCGTCAGCGAGGCCTTCGACTGGCACGCGCTCTTCGTGCTCGCCGGCGCACTCGGTGTGCTCAACATCGTGCTGTCGCTGATCGTCGTGCCGCCGAGCACCCTGCGCAGCGAGGGGCGCGTCGACGTGCCGGGCTCGCTGCTCATGGCCGCCGGGCTCGGCGGTGTGCTGCTCGCGGCCACGCAGGGCCCCGTCTGGGGTTGGACCGCACCGGGCACCCTCGGCCTCGGCGTCGGCGGTCTCGCGGTGCTGGTCTTCTGGGGCTGGTTCCAGCTGCGCATCGACAGCCCCATCGTCGACCTCAGGGTCGCAGCGCGGCCGGCCGTGCTGCTGACGAACCTCGCCTCCGTCGGCATGGGCTTCGCGCTCTTCAGCAGCAACATCTCCCTGCCGCAACTGCTCGAGCTGCCGGCCGAGACCGGGGTCGGCCTCGGGCAGAGCATGCTCGTCGCCAGCCTCGTGCTCATGCCCAGCGGGCTGGTGATGATGGCCATCTCGCCGCTGTCGGCCACGCTGCTGCGCGTGATCGGGGGCCGGATCATGCTCGTCACCGGATCGCTGATCATGGCCGTCACCTACCTGCTGGCCACGCTCATCAGCGGCGACGTCTGGGCGGTCGTGCTGCTCTCGGTGCTGATCGGCATCGGCATCGGGCTCGGCTACGCGGCCATGCCCACCCTCATCATGAGCGCGGTGCCGCCGACGGAGACGGCCGCGGCCAATGGGCTCAACGCTCTCATGCGAGCGCTGGGCACGACCGCCGCATCCGCCTCGGTCGGAGCGATGCTCGCCGCGCTCTCGCAGCCGTTCGGCGACGGGCGGGTGCCGACCGAGGAGGGCTTCCAGCTGAGCTTCGTGGCCGGGGCGATCGCGTCGATCGCCAGCGCCGTGCTGGCCCTGTGCATCCCGCGGCGGCGCACCGCCCACGGCGATCGCACCGCGCTGCCCGAGACCGACGGGCCCCGGGACTAGCCTGGAGGCATGCCCGAGTTCTCCGTGCGCCGCGCCCGCACCACCGACGTGCCCGCCGTCATGCGGCTCGTCGAGCCGTTCGTGCAGCGCCGCATCCTGCTCGGCAAGAACGCCGTCGTGTTCTACGAGGCGGTGCAGGAGTTCCGCGTCGTCGAGGACGAGGTGGGCAACCTCATCGGCTGCGGCGCCCTGCACGTGCTCTGGCAGGACCTCGGCGAGGTGCGCACCGTGGCCGTGCACCCGGACTGGATCCATCAGGGCGTCGGGCACGCCATCCTGCGCCGGCTCGAGGAGGACGCCCGCGAGCTCGGCCTGCAGCGCCTGTTCTGCCTCACCTTCGAGACGGGCTTCTTCGGGCGCCAGGGCTACCTGCCGATCGGCGAGCATGTGGTGTCGCCCGAGGTCTACGCGGAGCTCGTGCAGTCATCGGATGAGGGTGTCGCCGAGTTCCTGGACCTCGCGCGCGTGAAGCCCAACACGCTCGGCAACACCCGGATGCTCAAGACGCTCTGACCCTGGCGTGTCACTCGTTGGAGGGGCAGAATTAACCCGACCGTAACGTGGCGGGAATCGGGCGGATGCGCGCTCTCCATAGCGTTTCGGGAGTCCCTGCACAGCATCCGAGAGGCCCTTCCATGCCCAGATCCTTCCGCGTCGGGACGGGGGTGGCGGTCTGCACGGCGGGCGCGCTCCTGTTCGCGCCGCTCATCTCGACGCCGGCGTACGCCGCGCCGTCGACGTCCGTCGTCATCAGCGAGGTGTACGCGAACGGTGGCAGCGATGGCGCGCTGCTCGCGGACAAGTTCGTCGAGCTGAAGAACATCGGGGACGCCTCGGTCTCCCTCGACGGATGGTCGCTGCAGTACCGCGCTCGCGGGGGTACGGGCGTACCCACCGGCAATCTCGCACTGTCCGGGATGATCGCCGCCGACGGCCACTTCCTCGTCCGCGTCGGCTCCAACGGGGGCGCCGGCGCCGAGCTGCCGACGCCGGATCTGGAGAGCGGATCGCTGAACCCCGCCGCCGCAGGTGGGACCTACTTCCTGAGCGACCAGGCCGCGACGCTCCCCGCCACGGGCATCACGGGCGATGTCGCCGGGCACGAGGCGCTCGACGTGGTCGATGTGGTCGGTTTCGGGGAGAGCAACACCTTCGAGACGGCCGCGGGACCGAAGTCCAGCCTCACCGGATCGATCGCCCGCACCAGCGGCGACACGGACAGCAACGCCGCCGACTTCGCGGTCGGTGCGCCGACCCCGACCAACGCTGCGGGCGAGACGCAGGCTCCAGCGCCGGAGCCGGGCGAGCCGGAGCAGCCGGGCGAACCCGAGCAGCCGGAGCAGCCCGACGAGCCGACCGAGCCGGCCGAGCCGGCCGAGCCGGCCGAGCCGAGCATCCGCTCCATCGCCGAGATCCAGGGCACCGGCGCCGAGAGCCCGCTCGTCGGCGACACCGTCACCACCGAGGGCGTCGTCATCGGCTCGTTCCTCGAGGACCGTGACGAGGCCGGCCTCCACATCCAGACCGCCGGCACCGGTGGTGTCGAGGGCGAGGCGTCCCACGCCGTCTTCGTGCAGTGGCCCGAGAACCAGGCGCCCGACGTCGCGCAGCTCGAGGTCGGCGACGCGGTGCGGGTCACCGGAGTCGTGCGCGAGCAGTTCGGCGTCACGAAGGTGCAGCTCGGCGATCCCGCCGCCCAAGTCGAGGACCTCGGCGAGGGTGAGCTGCCCACCGTCACCGAGCTGGCCTGGCCGCTCGGCGATGGGGAGCTCGAGCGCTACGAGTCGATGCTCGTGCAGCCCGTCGGCGCGATGACGGTCACGAACGTCTACAACGCGAACACCTACGGCGAGGTCGCGCTCACGCCGGGCACGGAGCCCATCCTGAATCCGACCACGGCGGGTGCGGTGGACAGCCCGGCGTACGAGGCGCAGCTCGCGCTGCTCGACGAGGTACTGGTCCTCGACGACGCCCGGGGCTTCGACTACCAGGACGACGCCACCGACGTGCCGCTGCCCTACCTCTCCCGGAAGGCGCCTGCCCGTGTCGGCGCCTCGGCGACCGTCACGGAGGGCGCCGTGCTCGGCTACGCCTTCGGCACGTGGCGTTTGCAGCCCTCCGAGGGCACCGAGGTGCCGGTGGCCTTCGATGCGACCCGCGAGTCCGCACCGCGTCCGATCGCCGGCGACGTGAAGATCGGCACGTTCAACGTGCTGAACTACTTCACGAGGACGGCAGCGGATGAAGGCTGCACGAACGTGTACCGCGACCGGGCCGGCAACCCCATCACCGCCCGGGGCTGCGACGTCCGCGGTGCCGCGGATGAGGCCAACCTCGACCGTCAAGCAGCGAAGATCGTCGCCGCCATCCGCGGCCTCGGAGCCGACGTCGTCGCGCTGGAGGAGATCGAGAACAGCGCCAAGTTCGGTGCGGACCGCGATGAGGCCGTCGCCGACCTCGTCCGCCGGCTGAACCTGGCCGAGGGCTCCGAGGCATGGGCGTACGCTGCGTCGCCGCAGGCGCGTCCTGCGATCGATGACGAGGACGTGATCCGCAACGCCTTCATCTACCGCTCCGACGTCGTGGAGACGGTCGGCGAGTCGCTCATGCTGATCGGCGACCCGAACTTCTCGAACGCCCGCGAACCGCTCGCGCAGTGGTTCCGTCCGCTCGACGGCGGCGCCGACCAGGAGTTCCTGGTCGTGAGCAACCACTTCAAGTCGAAGGGCGGCTCGGACGAGGAGACCGCCGGCACCGACAACGAGGACGAGGGCGAGGGCTACTACTCGGGCGACCGCGTTCGGCAGGCCGAGAGCCTGACCGATTGGGTCCGCTCGTTCACCACCGACGACGACCGCGTCTTCCTGGTCGGCGACTTCAACTCCTACGCGATGGAGGCGCCGATCGACGTGATCCGTACGGCGGGCTTCACCGACATCGGCGCGACGACCGGTGAGCACACCTACGCCTTCGACGGTTCCGTCGGTTCGCTCGACTACGTCTTCGCGAACGAGGCTGCTGCCGAGACGGTCGTCGGTGCGGACATCTGGAACATCAACTCGGTCGAGTCGCCGGCGTTCGAGTACAGCCGGTACAACACCAACGTCAGCCAGCTCTACGCGGCGGACGTCTTCCGCTCCAGCGACCACGACCCCGTGCTCGTCGGTCTGAACCTGTCGGACACGACGACCGTGCAAGTGCTCGGCATCAACGACTTCCACGGTCGTCTCGAGGCGAACCCCGGTGGGGGTGTGGCGGGTGCCGCAGTGCTTGCGGGGGCCGTCGACCGGTTCCGCCTCGACAACCGCAACACGCTGTTCGTCTCCGCCGGAGACAACATCGGCGGCTCGACGTTCACCTCGTTCTCGCAGGACGACCAGCCGACCATCGACGCGCTCCGCGCGGCCGGGCTGGACCTGTCGGTCGTCGGCAACCACGAGTTCGACCGCGGCTTCGCCGATCTGCGCGATCGTGTGATCCCTGGCCTCGGAGGCGTCGACTTCGCGCTGGGTGCGAACGTATACGACGAGGCGACGGGCGAACCAGTGCTGGAGGAGTACGCGATCCGCTCCGTCGACGGTGTCGATGTGGCCTTCATCGGCACCGTGACCGAGCAGACCGCATCCGCTGTCAACCCCGCCGGCATCGAGGGGCTCGTCTTCGGCGACCAGGTCGAGGCGGTCAACCGCGTCGCGGGGGAGATCGAGGCGGACGGCCTGGCCGACGTGATCGTGCTCCTCACCCACGAGGGTGCCGGCGCGGCGGACTGCGACGCCATGGTGGCGGCCGGCGACGACTTCGCGGCCATCGTCAACGACGTGACGCCGTCGGTCGATGCCATCATCTCGGCGCACACGCACCAGCAGTACGACTGCTGGATCGCCCCCGAGGGCGGCGTGGAGCGGCCGGTGCTGCAGACCGGCGAGTACGGCGGCGCGCTCGACCGCCTCGAGTTCGACGTCGATCGCACCACGGGCGAGCTGCTCGACGTGCGCGCCGGGATCGTGCCGCTCGTCGACAGGACCGCGAAGCGCGCGCTCTTCCCCGCCGACCGCGAGGTTGCGGCCATCGTGGCCGAGGCGGTCGCAGCGGCCGAGGAGATCGGCGGTCAGGAGATCGGCAGCATCACCGGCGACATCACCCGCGCGAAGTTGCCGAACGGCGACGACGACCGCGGAGCGGAGTCGGCGCTGGGCAACCTGATCGCGGACATTCAGCTGTGGGCGACGAGCGAGAGCCCCGAGTTCGGCGGCAGCGTCGACTCGGACATCGCGATCATGAACCCCGGCGGTGTGCGCGACGACCTGCTGTTCGGCGAGGACGGCACGGTGACCTACCGCGAGGTGGCGAACGTGCAGCCCTTCGCCAACAGCCTGTTCACCATGGACCTGACCGGCGAGCAGCTCGCCCAGGTGCTGGAGGAGCAGTGGCAGCCCGCCGGTGCCAGCCGTCCGTTCCTCAACCTGGGCCTGTCGGCGAACGTGGACTACACGTACGACCCGACGGCCGCCGCGGGCTCCCGCATCGTCTCGGTCTCGGTCGATGGCGAGCAGCTCGGAGCCGACGACGTCGTGCGTGCGACGACGAACTCGTTCCTGGCCTCCGGTGGCGACAACTTCGGCACCCTGGCCGAGGGCACGGCGCGGGCGGACACCGGCATCGTGGATCTCGCGGCCGCGGTCTCCTACTTCGAGGCCGTCGACCCGGTCGAGCCGGCGGCGCTCGGCCGTGGCACGGTCGTGGACGGCACCGAGCCCGGTGGGCCCGGCACCCCGGGCGACCCCGGCGCCGAGCAGCCCGGCACCGCGCTGGCGCCCGCTCCCGCGGCGTCGCTGACGGCGGCGCTCGAGAACCGCATCACGGTCGACGACCGGTCGCTCTCGGCCGGGCAGACGATCCGCATCTTCGTCGGCGAGCAGTACGCGGGCGACTGGGTGCGGGTGTGGCTGTACTCGACGCCGCTGCTCGTGAGCGACGGCTGGGTGCAGGTCGACGCTGCCGGCTACGTGACCATCGAGCTGCCGTCCGATCTGCCGGCGGGTGCGCATCGTCTGGCGGTGCTGGATGCGGACGGGAACGTGATCGGTTGGCAGTCGGTGACCGTGGCAGACGCGGGTACGGCGTCGTTGGCGGACACGGGTGCGCAGGTGGCTCCGGCGCTGGTGTTCGGTGCGCTGATGCTGGCGGCGGGTGCGGTGCTGGTCATCGCGCGTCGTCGGGCGGCGCCGGCGTAACCCGCGGGCTCCGTTCGTCCGGAGGGCGGTCGCACCACGGTGCGGCCGCCCTTCGCGCGCTCCCGGGCGCTCCCGCGTGCTCCCGGGCGCTCCCGGGCTGAGGGAGTACCGGAACGACAAAGGTGCTGTCGCACGACAGCACCTTTGTCGTTCCGGTACTCCGTCGTCGGGTACTCGGGCGGTGCAGCCATGCATCGGCGCCTGGTCGAGAGGCTTTGGGGCGCTTCCGCGACATTGGGGCGTGCGCGTGCATGCCCCAACGTCGCGAAGGCACCCCAAACGTGCATAGCCAGCGCCAGCGCCAGCGACTTGGGCAGGTGAGCTGCGACCCGGGCCCGCGACCCGAACGGGCCCCACCTGCGCCACCCGCATCCGCGCCGCCGGTAGCCTGGCCGCATGTCCGAGCAGCAGTCGAACCGTCCGGTGTCCGCCGCGGTGTACCGCCGTCGCAGGCTGGTGCTGCTCGGCGGGCTCATCGCTGTGGTGCTGGTGATCGTGCTCATCGTGGTGCGGCCCTTCGGCGGCGAGCCGGCCACGGCGCCTGCACCCAGCGCGAGCCCCGAGGCGAGCGCCTCGCAGGAGCAACCCGCCGACGAGCCGGCTCCCGAGCCCAGCGCCTCGGTCGACCCTGCGAGCACGCCATGCCCGGGCACGGCCCTGCAGGTCGCCGCGCTCACCGATGCCCAGAGCTACGGCGAGGGCGTGCTGCCGCAGCTGACCCTGTCGGTGACGAACGTCAGCCAGTCCGCCTGCCTGCTCGACGCGGGCACCGAGAACCAGCAATTCCTCATCACGAGCGGCTCCGAGCAGATCTGGCTGTCGACGGACTGCGACGCCGAGCCGCAGGAGGCCGAGGTCGTGCTCGAGGCGGGTCAGCAGCTCGCCAGCTCGACGCCCCTGGTCTGGAACCGCACCCGCAGCATCGAGGGTGACTGCGAGGGCGGCTCGCTCGTCTCGCCGGGCTTCTACAACCTCGAGGTGACGATCAACGGCGTGACCTCATCCGAGGCCCGCCAGTTCGAGCTGCGCTGACGGCGGGTCAGAAGTCGGGCACCGCCGGGCCCCCGGTCTGCGCGGCGGCGAAGGCCCGCCGCAGCCCCTCGCGGAGGGTGGCCGCCTCGTCGCCGACGATCGTGCTGAAGCCGAGCCGGGCACCCTCGGAGCGCCGGCGGTCGGAGGCGCTCGCCGCGCGCACCTCGCCGGCGAGCGAGATCTCGCCGATGGCGGCAAGATTGCCCGGCAGTGGGGTGTCGCGCGCCGCACTCGCGATGGCGAGCGCGATGGCCAGGTCGGCGCCCGGCTCGGTGAGGGTGATGCCGCCGACCGTGGAGACGTAGACGTCCGCGTCGCCGAGCTTGAGACCGGCGCGCCGCTCGAGCACGGCGAGCAGCATCGCCACGCGCGACCCGTCGACACCGTTCACGACGCGGCGCGGCTGCGGCGAGGAGCTGTTGACGATCAGCGCCTGCACCTCGACGGGCAGCGCACGCCGTCCCTCCACCGTGACGGCCACGCAGGTGCCGCTCACCGGCTGGGTCGAGCGCGAGAGGAAGAGCCCGGTCGGGTCGGCGACCTCCTGGATGCCGTCGCCGGTCATCTCGAAGCAGCCCACCTCCTCCGTCGATCCGAAGCGGTTCTTGAGGCTGCGCACGAAGCGCAGCGCGCTCTGCCGGTCGCCCTCGAAGTGGCAGACGACGTCGACGAGGTGCTCGAGCGTGCGCGGTCCGGCGATCGAGCCGTCCTTGGTGACGTGGCCGACGATGAGCACCGGAAGGTCGCGCTCCTTGGCGACGCGGATGAGCGTGGAGGCCACCTCGCGCACCTGCGAGGTGCCGCCCGCGAGCCCGTCGTTGAGGCTGCTCGAGACGGTCTGCACGCTGTCGACGATGAGCAGGTTCGGCTTCACCGCGTCGACCTGGCCGAGCACGGCGGCGAGATCCGACTCGCTGGCGAGGAAGAGGAGGGTGCAGCGCGTTGGTGCGCTCGGCGCGCAGCCGCACCTGCGACGCGCTCTCCTCGGCGCTGACGTAGAGCACGCGGGCGCCCTGCGCCGCGATGCGCGAGGCGACCTCGAGCAGCAGCGTCGACTTGCCCACGCCCGGCTCGCCGCTGAGCAGGATGGCCGCGCCCGGCACGACGCCACCGCCGAGCACCCGGTCGAACTCGCCGATGCCGGTGGGGCGGTAGACCGCGCTGGTGGTGCTCACCTCGGTGATGGGCTGCGCCTGCCGGCCGTCCTTGGGCACGATCGCGTTCACGCGCTTGCCGGTGGGTGCATCCGCTTCTTCGACGGTGCCCCACGACTGGCACTCGCCGCAGCGGCCGACCCACTTGAGACTGGTCCACCCGCACTCGGTGCAGCGGAAGTTCGCGGTCGCCTTGGCCATGCAGCCAGCGTAGGGGCGACCACCGACGCGGTACGCTCCGAGCACGAGCGGATGGGGGATCCGGATGCGGTGGAGGACGGGCGCGATCGCGCTGGGCAGCGTGGTCGCTGCTGCCGGGCTGTGGGCCGTCGTCTCGGCGCAGGCGGTCTCCGCACCGCTCGTCGAGGCTGAGCAGGACCGGATGCGAGCCTTGCTGGAACCGGCGATCCCGGGACCGGCCGCTGAGCGCTGGGTCAGCGAGCCGTGCGAAGGCGGCGGGGAGCGTTTCGAATACCGGCGCACGGCGACCGTGACCGGCGACCCGGACGGCGAGTTCGAGCAGGCGATCGCAGCGCTCACGGCGAGCGGAGTGCGCCTGTTCGAGGGCGACGGCATGATGTTCAGCTACGACCGCTGGCTGGTCGCCACGGAGGTCGGCGACGGCTTCGGGTACTTGACGCTCGGCCTCGCGAACGACGATGCCCAGCACGCCGTCTCCGGGGATCCCGGGCATGAACCGGACCCGAGTCGAGTGCCCGCGGGCGGCAACGCGGTGGAGGCGAAGGTCGACGGGCGGTGCATCGATACGGTGAGCGCGAGCGACCAGGTCGGCTCCCTCCTCGAGCCCCTGCTCCTGCCGGCGCTGCTCCTGCTGTTCGTCGTCAATGGCGGCTGAGCGGATGCGGCCGGCCGATTGGCGCCGGCCCTCCGTCTCGTCTATGCTCGATCCCGGTGACGTGTCCGAGCGGCCGAAGGTGCAACTCTCGAAAAGTTGTGTAGGGTAACCCCCTACCGTGGGTTCAAATCCCACCGTCACCGCCATTGTGAAGGCCCCGACTCCCCTAGAAACACTTGGGAGGCGGGGCCTTTGTCATGTCGGGGCGCGCAAAACTCGAGTCAAGCGACCTGGACGCGCTGGTCTCCCACGATGTACTCGATGGCGAGCCCGCCACCGACGGCCTCGAGGTAGCTGCGGATCGTTCCGACTTTCGCGCTCTCGAGGTCTCCGTGCTCGATCTTGGAGACCTGGCGCTGTCCCACACCGATGCGCTCGGCCAGCTGTGCTCGGGTCAGCCCAGCTTGCTCTCGCAGCTCACGGAGGCGGTAGGCGCGAACCTCGGCGAGCATCCGCCCCTTCTGCGCGTCGACGCGCTCCCGGTCGACCGGGTGCTCGGCTACGAAGTCCTTCAGGGACATGGTCATCTCAGTCACTCTCCTCTCAGTCTGCGGTTGTGGTCATCGAAGCATGATCGCCGCGCCGCTGAACCAGCAGCAGCAGGCCCGACGAGAGGGCGCCGGGGGAGAGGTCTCCTGGCACCCCTCGCCGTCGTGAGCGCTGTTCCCGGAGATGGCTCGCCGCGGCTTCAACCCGGTCGGAGTGCGCAGAGAACGGGTGCGGGTCGAGCGCAACCGCTCCGGGGCTCCTAGCCGACGAGCACCGGTCGCAAGGACTCCCAGCGTTCCGCCGCCACGAACAACGGCACGGCGGTGCGCTCGCGGACATCGACGTCGATCAGGCGGCCGCCCTGGAACGGCTTGCCGGTGGAGGCCTCCACCCAATCACCGTCGGGCAGATAGACGCTCCACAGTCGGGCGCCCGGTTCGAGGACCGGTGCGACGAGCAGCGCGTCGCCGAGCATCGAACCCAACCGACTTCATCCTCTACGAAGACGACGGTGAGACGGTGGCCTACGAGGACGGCGCGGGCCGCGAGACCGTCATCGGCCAGTCCGTCGTCGGGGGCGTGGCGACGGTGACGATCGGAGGAGCGAGCGGGACCTACGCAGGTGCCCCCTCGAGCCGTCCGGCGGTCGTGCAGCTCGTCATCGACGGAGAGCAGGCGGCTTCGGTAACGCTTGGCGGCACGCCGCTGGCCGAGCACGCGAACAAGGCGGCTTTCGACGCCGCGGCGAGCGGCTGGTGCAACGCCGGCGGCGACATGGTCGTGGCGAAGGCGCCGAGCGCGAGCGTGACGACGGCGCGGAGCTTCGCCTTCACACTCGGGGAGGAGCCGGTCTGGGCCACCTTCGCCTGCGAGTGGGGCAACACCTCCCCCGGGCTGTCCGTTTACGTCGTCGGCAGCATCCCCCAGCTCGGAAACTGGTCGCCCGCCAGCGCGATGAAACTCGAGCCGAGCGCCTACCCGACCTGGACGGGCGTGATCAGTAATCTGCCGCCCAGCACCTCGGTCGAGTGGAAATGCATCAAACGACAGGAGGCCGGCTCGCCGAACACGGCCGATGCGTGGGAGCCGGGAAGCGACAACCTGCTCACCACACCTTCATCCGGTTCGGCGGGGATGACGACTGGCGCGTTCTAGCCGTCGTTCCGGCGCCTGCCTCCGGTTCGGCGACGGCCACCTTCCTGCGCGCATCACGAGTGGAGAGCGAAGTCTCCCCGCTCGTGAACCGCAGTCCGCGGCGCCGACGGCACCCGCTTGACGCTGAACGGCAGCGCCTCATCCGCTCCCCCGGGCCGAGCCGCGGCTAGCGTCGGGCGCATGCTGAAGATCGTCGTCGCCCTGCTGATCCTCTGGGTCGTGCTGTCCATCGTCGGGTTCGTCGTCGAGGGGCTGCTCTGGCTCGCCGTCGTCGGTCTCGTGCTGTTCGCCGCGACCGTCGTGTGGGGCTGGCTGAAGCGGCGCACGTCGTCGGCGCGCTGAGCGCCGCGCACCGATCCGCTACGAGACCGCGCGCCGCACCAGCTCGCGCAGCGTCCGCTCGACCGCATCCGTCACCGCGACGACCGCGAAGGACGTCGGCCACAGGTCGCCGTCGTCGAGGTTGGCGCGCTCGTCGAAGTTGACGGTCGGGTAGCGGGTGTCGAACGTCGACTTCGGCTGCACGAACATGACGACCTTGCCCTCGCCGTCGGCGTAGGCCGGGAAGCCGTACATCGTCTTCGGGTTGAGGTGCGGCGCCTCGTCGCCGACGATGCGGTGGAGGGTCGTGGCGACCTCGGCGTCGAGGCCCTCGAGCCCGTCGATCACCGCGAGGCAGGCCTCGAGCTCGCGGGCAAGCTTCGCCGCGCCCTTCAGGCCCTTCGTGCCGCGCAGTTCCTCGGCGCGCCGCTGCATCGCCCGCTTCTCGTCGTCGCTGAAGCCCATGTCCGCTCCTCCCGGCATCCGCTCGCCTCGATCCTCGCACCTGAGCGGCACGGGGCGCGGAGGAGCGGCACTACGCCGTGCGTCCCTCCTGCAACGCCGTGGCGATGATCTCGCCCGGCGCATCCGTCCGGCCCCGCTCGATCTCGTCGACGAGCCGGTGCATGAGCCGGCTCGCGATCTCGGCGACCGGGATCTCGACGGTCGTGAGCGGAGGGATGACGGTGGTCGCCAGCACGCCCCCGTCAAATCCCGTGACCGCCAGGTGGCCGCCCACGTCGAGCCCGAGCGCGTGCGCGACGTTGACGACCATGATGCCGATGGAGTCGCTCGCGGTGACGATCGCATCCGGTCGGTCCTCCCGCTGCAGCAGCGCGCGCACCCACGGCTCGAGCTCGGGCAGGGACGCCTCCAGCACGAAGTCGTCGCGCAGCGCGAGGCCGTGGTGCGCGAGGCGCGCGCGGGTGCCGTCGAGACGGTCCTGCAGCCAGGCGCCGCCGTCGGCGTAGCCGGCGTAGGCCACGCGCGTGAAGCCGTGCTCGACCACCCGGTCGACCGCCCCGGTCATGGCGGCGGCGTTGTCGATGTCGATCCAGGCCTGCGACTGACCGGGCGCGGTGCGGCCCATGAGCGCGTACGGCACGCCGGCCTGCTCGAGCAGGCGCACCCGGTAGTCGCCGGGGCCGCTGTTGGCGAGCAGGAAGCCGTCGGCCTCGCGGTCGGCGAGGTCGGCGGCGAACGAGCCGTCCTCCTCACGCTCGTGCATGAGCACGATCACCCGCCGGTCGAGCTCGCTGGCCGTGGTCATGGCGGCCTGCAGGAAAGTGAGCGCGAACGGGTTGCGCGGGTCGAGGTTGTCGCTGTTCATGCTGAACGCGATGCGCCGCGACTGCCCGGTGCGCAGCGCGCGGGCGGCCGCGTCGCGGATGTAACCGATCTCGGCCACGGCCTGCAGCACCCGGTCGCGGGTCTCCTCGGTGAAGCCGGGCTTGTCGTTGAGCACGTTCGAGACCGTCTGCGCCGAGACGCCCGCGGCGAGCGCGACGTCCTTGATACGCGGGCGGGCAGCGGATGCGGGACGACGACGGCGCGCGGTCATGCGCCGGGCTCGTGCAGGTGGTCGCGCATCCGGTCGGTCTCCCTCGACGATCGCGGGCGCCGCTTGACATTCACGCCCGACGCGTTCATCGTATCCTCTTGATCGATAAAGCGATCGATAAAGTCATCGTCGCCGCATCGATCGAGCGACCACTCCCCGAGGTCGCGACGAGACGAAGGAGTCATCGTGACCACCGAGCGCATCACCGCCCCGGCTCCCGCCGGACGCGCCACCCTCCGACCCCCGCGGTCCTCCGCCTCCAGCGCGCGCCGCGGCGACGCCAGGCTCGCCTGGCTGCTCATCGCGCCGTCGATCCTCGGCTTCATCGTCTTCGCCGCGTACCCGGCGCTGCGCGGCGTGTACCTGAGCTTCACCGACTACCGCGTGCTCAGCGATCCCGAGTGGATCGGCCTCGACAACTTCGTCGAGCTCGGCGGCGATGCCAAGTTCTGGTCGTCGCTCGGCACGACGATCTACTTCGTCATCCTCACGGTCGCGCTCACCATGCTCGTGTCGGTGACCACCGCGGTCGTGCTGCACCGCCTGACCAGCTCCACCGCCATCCGCTCGGTCGTGATCCTGCCGTTCCTCATCTCGAACGTCGTCGCGGCCGTCGTCTTCTCCTGGATGCTCGACCGCCAGCTCGGCATCGTGAACATCGCGATCGAGGCGCTCGGCGGCGACGCGGTCGGCTTCCTCACGGACAAGGGATGGGTGGTGCCGACCCTCGCGCTCATCACCGTCTGGAAGACCGCGGGCTACACGACCATCCTCGTCTTCGCGGGGCTGCAGACGATCCCGCCGCAGATCTACGAGGCCGGCAAGCTCGACGGCGCCGGCGAGGTGCAGATGTTCCGCCGTCTTACCCTGCCGCTGCTGCGGCCGATCATGGCGATGGTGCTCGTGCTCACCGTCATCGGGGCGTTCCAGGTCTTCGACATCGTGCAGGTGACCACCAAGGGCGGGCCGGCGAACGCCTCGCTCGTGCTGCAGATGTACATCTACGACAAGGCCTTCGGGCAGTTCGACTTCGGGTACGCGTCCGCGATGTCGCTGGTGCTCTTCGCGATGCTCATCGTCATCTCCTTCGCGCAGATGCGACTGCTGCGCGCCTCCGAATCGGACCAGGGCTGAAAGGCGCGACCATGGCCATCACCACCGCACCCGCACCCGCATCCGCTTCCGCCACCGAGCCGGAGGCGCCCGCCGCCCGGCGCCTCGCCGGCCGTCGCAGGCTCAGCCCGGGGCGCGCCCTCGCGTGGGTCTATCTCGCGGTCGTCGTGCTCATCACGGTCTTCCCCTTCGCCTGGATGCTGCGCACCGCGCTCAGCGACAACTTCGCGCTCATCCAGAACCCCGCCTCGCTGCTGCCCGTCGACTTCACCTGGGGACCGTTCGGCCGCGTGCTCGGCCTGCAGAGCGCCGCCGACGCCCAGGCCGAGGGCGGCTCGGGCGTCTCGGTGAACCTCGGCGGCTTCGTGGTGAACTCCGTGATCTACGCCGGCGTCGCCACGCTCTGCCAGGTGTTCTTCGCAACCCTCGCGGCCTACGCGTTCTCGCGGCTGCAGTGGAAGGGGCGCGACCTCGTTTTCGGCATCCTGTTCTCGGCGCTCATGATCCCGGGCATCCTCACCCTGCTGCCGAACTTCGTGACCATCAAGGAGCTGGGGCTGCTCGACAGCTTCGCCGGCCTCATCCTGCCCGGTGCCCTCTTCTCGGCCTTCAACATCTTCTTCCTGCGGCAGTTCTTCCTCGGCATGAACAGCGAGATCGAGGAGGCGGCGATGCTCGACGGCGCCAGCCGGCTGCGCATCCTCTTCCGCATCACCATCCCGCTGGCTTCCGGACCCATCACCACGATCTCGATCCTCGGCTTCATCACCTACTGGAACGACTACTTCTGGCCGCTGCTCGTCGCCAACGACGAGTCGGTGCAGCCGCTCACGCTCGCGCTCGGCGTCTTCAAGCAGTCGTCGCCGCAGGCGCAGCCCGACTGGGCCGGCCTCATGGCCGCCGCCCTGCTCGCGGCGCTGCCGATGCTGCTGGTCTTCCTGGTCTTCGGCCGACGCATCGTCAACTCGCTGGGCTTCTCCGGCGTCAAGTGACCCCACCTCCCCGCAACCCCCTGCATCACCCAGAACGAAGGAGTTCCCGCATGACCACCAAGAAGCTGCTCGCCGCGTCCGCGTTCGGCGTGCTCGTCATGATCCCCATCGCCGGCTGCTCGACCGGAGGCGACTCCGGCACCGAGACCATCAGCTGGTGGACCTGGGACGACAAGCAGGCCGTCTCCTACGCCGCCTGCGAGACCGCGTTCGAGGACGCGAACCCGGCCATCGACGTCGAGATCAAGCAGTACGTCTGGGACGACTACTGGGCCAAGATCACGGCCGGCTTCGTGGGCGGCAACGCCCCCGATACCTTCATGAACCACCCCTCCTACTACCCCGAGTTCGCCGACCAGGGGCAGCTGCTGCCGCTGGAGGACCGCATCGACGAGTCGGGCTTCGACCTCGACCGCTACGCGATCGGGCTCACCACCTGGGGCGAGTACAAGGACGGCAGCGTCTACGGCCTGCCGAAGGACTGGTCGACGATGGCCTTCTTCTACGACCAGGACCTGCTCGCCGAGGCCGGCCTCACCGCCGAGGACGTCGCGACTATGACCTGGAACCCCGAGGATGGCGGCACGTTCGAGGACGTCATCGCCCGCCTGACCGTCGACACGAACGGCGTGCGCGGCGACGAGGCCGGCTTCGACGCCGACTCGGTCGCGGTCTACGGCATGAGCACGCTCACCGGCGGCGGCATCAACGGCCAGGACACCTGGGCCCAATTCGCGCCGACCACCGGGTGGGAGCTCGGCGACGCCGAGAACTGGCCGACCACCTTCCAGTACGAGGACGACGACTACGTGGCGACGGCCGAGTGGATCCGATCGCTCGTCGCGAAGGGCTACACGCCCGACTTCGAGGAGTTCACGACCGGCATCGCCGAGCAGCTGGGCTCCGGCTCCGTCGCGATGGTGCAGAGCGGCTCCTGGAACCTCAACACCTTCGCGGCCCTCGACGGCGTGAACGTCGGCTCCGCGCCGAGCGTCGTCGGCCCGATCGGCGAGCGCCGCGCGCTCTCCGGATCGAACGCCGACGTCATCTGGGCGGGCACGGAGCACGAGGATGCGGCCTGGGAGTGGATCTCCTACCTCGGCACCGAGGAGTGCCAGACGCTCGCCGGCGCCGACGGCACCTTCTTCCCGTCCATCGCCGAGGCGATGACCGCGACGACCGAGGCGTTCGCCGAGCAGGGCATCGACACGAGCGCCTTCACGGTGCAGTTCGAGGACGGCACGCTGTACGAGTCGCCGCTCTTCTCCGGCGGCACCGAGGTGCAGAGCACCGTCTCGTCGATGTCCGAGCTGTTCTGGACCGGTGAGCGCGACAGCGACGTCTTCGCCGAGATGGACGAGGCGAGCGCGGCGATCTTCGCCGAGCACGCCGACTGACGCACCCCACCGCGCCGGCCCGCCGCAGCAGTGGCGGGCCGGCCCCGTTCTCCTGAAGGATCGCCTGATGACCTCCTCTCCCGTCGTCCACCTCCGCCGCGGCGGCACCAGCCTCATCCTGCGCACCGTCGCCGACGAGCTGCCGACCGTTCTGCACTGGGGCACGGCCGTCGACGACGACGACGTGTCCGCCCTGCTCCCGGCGCTGGCCCGCCCCGTGGGCGACTCCGTCGTCTACGCGCAGCCGAACGTCGGCGTCGTGCCGCTGCACTCGACGGGCTGGCTCGGCCATCCCGGCCTGCTCGGCCACCGCGACGGCGCGGCCTGGTCCTTCGGGCCCTCGCGGGTCGACCACGTGGTGCAGGAGGCGGGGGAGAGCGGATGGGCGCACGGCCCCGCGGGTGCCGTGCGCCTGCTGAGCACCGCCCTCGATGAGGCGACCGAGCTGGAGCTCACGACCGAGCTCGAGCTGCACCCCTCCGGCGTCGTGCGGGTGCGCGCGAGCCTGCGCAACCTCGGCCCGGACGGCTACGAGGTCACCGGTCTCGAGCCCGGCCTGCCGGTGCCGCTCAGCGCGAGCGAGCTGCTCGACATGACGGGGCGGCACACCCGCGAGCGCACCCCGCAGCGGCACCGCCTCGAGACCGGCCGCTGGGCGCGCGAGGCCTGGGGAGGCCGCCCCGGCCACGACAACGCGACCGTGCTCATCGCCGGCGAGCCCGGCTTCGGCTGGCGGCGCGGCGCCGTCTGGGGCGTGCACCTGGCCTGGTCGGGCAACGGCGTCATGGCGGCCGAGCGCACGACGAACGCCTGGCAGCTGCTGCGCGGCGGCGAGCTGCTGCTGCCGCGCGAGGCCGTGCTCGCCCACGGCGAGTCCTACTCCTCGCCGTGGCTGGTCGCCTCGTGGGGCGAGGGGCTCGACGCCTTCGCCGGCCGCGTCCACGACTTCCTGCGGGCGCGCCCGCAGCATCCCGCGACGCGCCGGCCCATCATCCTCAACACGTGGGAGGCCGTCTACTTCGACCACGACCTGCCGCGGCTGCTCGAGCTCGCCGAGCGCGCCGCCGCCGTCGGCGTGGAGCGCTTCGTGCTCGACGACGGCTGGTTCCTCGGCCGCCGCGCCGACGACGCGGGCCTGGGCGACTGGGTCGTCGACCCGGACGTCTGGCCGGACGGGCTCGGTCCGCTCGCCGACCGCGTGCACGCGCTGGGCATGGAGTTCGGCCTGTGGTTCGAGCCCGAGATGGTCAGCCTCGATTCCGAGCTGGCCCGCACGCACCCGGAGTGGGTGCTCGGCACCGAGCGCGGCCCGGGCGTGCCCTCCCGCCAGCAGCACGTGCTCGACCTCGGCAACCCGGAGGCCTTCGCGTACGTCCTCGAGCGGATGTCGGCCCTGGTCGCCGAGTACCGCATCGACTACATCAAGTGGGACCACAACCGTCCGCTCGTCGACGCCGGCCACCAGCCCTCCTTCGCGCCCGGGGTGCGGGCGCAGACCCTCGCGACCTACCGGCTCCTCGCCGAGCTGAGAGCGGCGCATCCCGACCTCGAGATCGAGTCGTGCTGCGGCGGCGGCGGACGCGTGGATCTCGGCATCATGGAGCACGCCGACCGCGTCTGGGTGAGCGACTGCATCGACGCGCACGAGCGCCAGCGCATGCAGCGCTGGATCTCGCTGCTGCTGCCGCCGGAGCTGCTCGGCACGCACGTCGGAGCCGACCAGGACCACTCGACCGGGCGCACCCTCGACCTCGACTACCGCGCCGGCACCGCCGTGTGGGGGCACTTCGGCATCGAGTGGGATCTCACGAGCACGCCGGATGCGGACCTCGACACCCTGCGCGCCTGGATCGCCCTGCACAAGGAGCTGCGCCCGCTGCTGCACGGCGGCCGGGTGGTGCACGCGGATCCGATCATCCCCGCCGTGGAGGTGGAGGGCGTCGTGTCGCAGGACGGATCGGATGCGCTGTTCAGGATGGCGGTCGTCGACCACGCTCTCGACGCGCCGTTCGGCCGCATCCTGCTGCCCGGCCTCGACCCGGCACGCCGCTACCGCGTGCGGGTGCAGGAGCCGTCGGCGCGATCCATCCACCGCGGCGCGCTGCCCGGCTGGGTGGAGAACGGCGTCGAGCTGAGCGGCGAGGTGCTGGGGCGGATCGGGCTCGCCGCACCGCTGCTCGGCGCCGATCGGCTGGTGCTGATCCGCGCGACGGCGGTCTGCATGCCTCGCAAATCCTCGTAGGTATTACCTTCGGAGCAAAAGGGCGGTATGTTTTGCCCACCTGGAGGTCACGACGAGGTGATCCGATTCGGCGATCGATCCCCTCGTCCTGCGAGAGGAGATCAGCATGCCGCAGCACGCGCTCGACGTCGTCGTCGCCGATGGCAACCTGCATCCGCATCGGGAGCTGCTCGAATCGTCGAGCCCCCGAGGCACTCGGTTCCGGTGGTTGGAGCGGCGGGACGACGCGACGATCGCCCGGCCCTGCCGGGCGCGCACGTGCTCGTCGGGCCGCGCTTCACCACCCCCTTCACGGCCGCCGCCGACGCGCTCCGGCTCGTGCACGTGGCCGGAGCGGGTGTCGACGGCATCGACGAGCAGGCGCTGCCGCCCGGGGTCGCCGTCGCCAACACCTTCCACCACGAAGCATCGATCGCGGAGTACGCGGTCGCCACCACCGTCCTCATGCGCCGGCGGCTGCAGCAGCAGGACGCCGCGCTCCGGCACGGGCGCTGGGCCTCGCCCGTCTACGATCCTGCTCTGCAGCAGTCGTCCGGCCTCGACGGCGCGACGGTCGGCTTCGTCGGCCTCGGCCATATCGGTCGGCGCGCCTGGCAGGCCTTCCGGGCGTTGGGCGCACGCGGCATCGCGGTGTCGCGGTCGGGAAGCTCCGCGGAGGGGCTCGCCTGGACGGCGACCGTGGACCGGCTGCACCAGCTGCTCGACGAGGCCGACGTGCTGGTGCTGTGCCTGCCCTTGCGAGCCGAGACCCGGCACCTCATCGGCGAGCACGAGCTGTGGCGGCTCGGACCGGACGCGATGCTCGTCAACGTGGCGCGCGGGGCAGTGGTCGACCCTGCGGCGCTCTACACCGCCTTGGCCGAGCGCCGCATCGGCGGAGCCGTCATCGACACCTGGTACGCGTACCCGACGGCGGGCGCGGCGGCCAGGCCCGCCGAGCAGCCGTTCGAGCTGCTCGACAACGTCTTCATGACCCCCCACATCTCGGGCGTCACCACCCAGACCTTCCGCGGCCGCGTGCGCGACATCGCGCGCAACCTCCAGCTCCTCGCCCGAGGCGACGATCTGGAGCGCGTGGTCCTCACCGGCCGCTGACCGCGGCGCTTCGACTCGGCGGCGCCCGGACCGTGCGCGCCGCCGCCGTGGGCGACGACGCCCGACCGATCGGACGATGAACCATTCGAGGAGGCATGGATCATGGCAGACGTACCAGCGGCAGGCGAGGAGATCCCGCAGAGTCAGCTGCAACCGGCGGACCCCGCGAACGTCCGCCGAGCGGCGACCGCGGGGCTCGTGGGCACGATGCTCGAGAACTACGATTTCGTGATCTACGGAACGGCCTCGGCGCTCGTCTTCGGCAAGCTCTTCTTCCCCGAGATCTCCCCGGTCGCGGGGCTCATCGCGGCCTTCAGCGCCTATGCCGTCGGCTTCGCGGCGAGGCCCCTCGGCGGCCTGTTCTTCGCGCACTTCGGCGAGCGGTACGGCCGCCGTTGGGTGCTCGTCACGACCCTCTTCCTCATGGGCGGCGCCACCTTCGCGATCGGCTGCCTGCCCGACTTCCACACCATCGGCATCCTCGCTCCCGTGCTCCTGGTCACCTGCAGGTTCCTGCAGGGATTTGGAGCGGGGGCGGAGCAGTCCGGCGGAGCGACGCTGCTCGCCGAGACGGCTCCCCTCGGCCGACGGGGCCGCCTGTCGGCCTTCGTCATGGTGGGCGCTGCGCTCGGCGCCGTGCTCGGCGCGCTGGCCTGGGTGCTCGTGCAGCAGCTCCCCGAGGAGGCGCTGATGAGCTGGGGATGGCGCGCGGTGTTCTGGAGCAGCATCGCCGTGACGATCGCGGCCGCGGTCATCCGCGCGAAGATGGCCGAGAGCCCCATCTTCGAGGAGCTCAAGAAGAGCGTCGACGTCAAGAACCAGGCACCGCTCAAGGAGGTCGCGCGACACGGCAAGCGCGGCGTGCTGCGGGTCATCCTCATGAACTGGGGCGTCTCGACGCAGTCCTACACGTATCAGGTGTTCATGATCGGGTACCTGGCCACGGTCATCGGCGTCGACACCTCGTTCATCCCTCCCGTGCAGCTGGCCGCATCCGTCTGCGCCGCGATCGCCGCCTTCCTCACCGGAGCGCTGTCGGACCGGTTCGGACGCCGGCGGACGACCCTGGTGCTCTGCGGCATCCTCGTCGTGACGCCGTTCCTCGTCTTCCCCGGGCTCGGCACCGGCTCCCAGGTGCTGATCGCGATCATCATCATCCTGGGCTACATGGTGGCGGCGCAGGGCGTGACCGGGGTGCACATGTCGTACTTCCCCGAGCTGTTCGGCAGCCGCTACCGGTACGCGGGCGTGACGCTGGGCCGGGAGTTCTCGTCGGTCATCGGCGGTGGGGTCGCGCCGCTGCTGGCGGCGTCGCTGCTCGCGAGGTTCGCGGACTCGTGGGTGCCCATCGCGGTGTACATGTCGCTCACCATGCTGGTGTCGTTCATCGCCACGGCGCTGGCACCGGAGACGGTCGATCGCGACCTCACGGTCGGCTCGGACGCCGTCGCGGGCGAGGCGCGTCCCGGCGCGTCGGTCGGCAGGCGATGAGCGGCGCCCCGGCTCCCGTCGAGGTCCGGTCGGCCCGCGTCGTCGGGGGCTATGCGCTGGCCGCCGGGCTCGATGAGGCCGCACGCTCCGAGCTCTACGCCTCGGCGCGCGATCTGCCGGGCGTCGACGGCTTCGAGATCAGCGTCGGAGCGCCGACCTGGCCCGAGGACCGAGCCGCTCTCCACCGCGCCGCGAGGCGGAGCGCCGGTCCCGCCGCCGTCGTGGTCACGACGATCGGCCTCGCGGCCGGGCTGGCGACGGGCGGGATGGGGATCGCGGCACCGGATGATGAGGGGCGCATGGCGGCGCTGCGGGCGTTGCGACGCGCCAACGATCAGGTTCGCTCGCTCGCGGATCGCGGCCACGACATCGTGGCCGTGCAGGTGCACTCGTACCCGACCGTCGACCCGTCGCGATCCGAGGACGCGGGACGCTCGCTGCAGCGCTCCCTCATCGAGCTCGCCTCCTGGGACTGGTGCGGGGCCGCGCTCGTCGTGGAGCACTGCGATGCGCGATCCGCGGAGTCCGCGGGCAGCAAGGGGTTGCTGCCGCTGCCGGTCGAGCTCCGGGCGGTGCGCTCCGCCGCCGAGGAGTCGTCCACGGACATCGGGGTCAGCCTCAACACCGGCCGCTCGGCGATCGAGGGCCGCGGCGCTGCGACCGTCGTCGAGCACGTGCGGGCCGCGCAGCGCACCGGTCTGCTGCGAGGCGTGATCGTCTCGGGGGCCACCGAGCGGTACTCGCCCTACGGACCCGCGTGGGCGGACGTCCATCCGCCCCTTCGCGATCGGCTGCCCGCCTCGGCGCTGACCCGTACCGACGTGCGAGCCGCGTTCGACGAGGCGGTGCATCCCCTGCGGTTCGACGGGGCGAAGGTCGCGCCCGCGGATGCTGCCGCGGGCATCGTCGAACGCCTGACGCTGCTGCGCACGGTCGTGGAGGCGCTCCCAGGCCCGCGCTGAGCGGACCGGGTGAGCGAGCGACGGCATGCCGGCCGAGGTGCTGCACAGCGCGATCGTCTCGGTGCTCGCCCGCGAGATCGTGGAGGGCGAGCTGCGCGAGGGCGACGCCATCCGACTCGAACAGATCCAGGCGCGGTTCGAGGTCTCGCGCACCGTGGCGCGGGAGGTGATGCGCTCGCTCGAGGCGGTCCGGATGCTCGAGGCCCGGCGGAGCGTCGGTCTGGTGGTGAGGGCGCTCGCGGACTGGGATCTGCTGGACCCCCGGGTCGTCACGTGGCGTCTCGGCGGCTCCACGCGCGCAGCGCAACTCGCATCGTTGACCGAGCTCCGGCTCGCCATCGAGCCAGCGGCCGCCCGTTCCGCGGCCATCCACGCGGCGGGCGCCGATCGCGACCGGCTCGTCGAGCTCGCCGAGCACCTGGCCCGCTCGGCGAACGCCGGGGCACGCGACGCGTTCCTCACCGCGGACATCGCCTACCATTCGCTGCTGCTGCGCGCCAGCGGCAACGAGCTCTTCGCGGCCATGCAAGAGCTCTTCGCCGCCACGCTCAGCGGCCGGACCCGCGGCGGCCTCATGCCGCACCACCCTTCGTCGACGGCCGTCGACGGGCATCTGCTGGTCGCGCGATCGGTGCGCCAGGGAGACGCGGACGACGCTCACGGTGCGATGGACGAGCTCCTGGGCGGGCTCCGCCGCGAGCTCGCGGCGCGATGGATCTCGCCGACGGAGGAGCGGATGGGGCGCTGAACGTCGAGTGCAGCGCTTGACGTGGCGAAGAATCGTCATCTCCGCCGATGCAGCCCCCGCCATGGGGCATGATGGAGAGCGACGCGAGGCTCGAAGGGCACCGGGGGTTCGGTACTCCGGGCATCGCGTCCTGAGGGGGCCGGCTCGTCCGGCGAGAACGACCTCGGCGGTGGGGTCCGCACGAGGTGCCCGCGGCGGGCGCGTAGGGGTGCGCGCTCGCCGCGCCCCGCTCCGAGACTCCTCATCGCGCCGCCGACGGCGCCGTCGCCTGCGGAGCATGGCTCGTCGCGGCGGGCAGGCGACGATAATGGTTGCTCGTGACCGCATCCCCACTGCTCGGCCTGCTCCTCGACGTCGACGGCCCCATCGCCAGTCCCGTCACCCGCTCCATCGCGATCGACTCGATCGCGACCGACCTCGTCGAACTCGCGAGGCTCGGCGTGCCGATCGTGTTCAACACCGGACGATCGGATGCGTTCATCACCGAGCAGGTCGTGCCCCCGCTGCTCGCGGCCGGCCTCCCCGAGGGCGCCCGCGTGCACGCGGTGTGCGAGAAGGGCGCGGTCTGGTTCTCGATCACCCACGAGGGCGCGGGCGAGATCCAGGTCGACGAGGACCTCGCGCTGCCGCAGGCCTACGGCGACGAGATCGAGCTGCTGGTGGCCGAGCGCTTCGACGACCTCGTGTTCTTCGACCACACGAAGCGCGCCATGGTCTCGGTGGAGCAGCGCATGGAGGTCGACAGCGAGACCTACCTCGCCCAGCAGCCCGTCTTCGACGAGCTGGCGATGCAGGCGCTGGCCCGTCACGGCTTCGGTGCGGTGCGCGAGGGCGACGAGCGGCCCGACGTCGACGGCGACGTGCAGGTGCGCGTCGACCCGACCATCATCTCCACCGACATCGAGTCGGTGCGGCTCGGCAAGGACCTCGGTGCCGAGCGCGCCCTGCAGCTGCTCGAGCAGGACGGCGCGGCGCCGCAGCACTGGCGCACGGTCGGCGACTCGCGCACCGACTACGCCATGGCCACCTGGCTGCACGAGCGCGGCCACTCGGTGACCCATGTCGACGTGCGCCCGAAGGACGGCGTGCCCGAGACCCCGTATCCGGTGCTCACCGCCGGCGACCTCATCCACGACGAGGCCGGCGCGGACTTCCTCGGCCGCTGGGTGGCCGCCGTGCGCCGCGGTTCGCTGAACGCGGAGGACTGATCGCGAGCGGATGCGCGGTGCATCCGCTCCGGCACGGTAGGAATGGAGCATGAGCTCCGTCAGCACCCCCGATCCCACGCCCGGCTGGCTCTCGGATGAGGAGCTGGCGACCGTGCGCCGCCGCATCCCGCTGCTGTACGTGGAGGCCATCCCGGTGCGCACCGACGGGCTCGGGCGGGTCACCGAGGTCGGGGCCCTGCTGCGGGTGAACGCCGAGGGCGTCATGAGCCGCACGCTGGTCTCCGGGCGGGTGATGTACGGCGAGTCGCTGCGCGACGCGCTGTTCCGGCACCTCGAGAAGGACCTCGGTCCGATGGCCTTCCCGCAGCTGCCGGCCTCGCCCGTGCCGTTCAGCGTCGCCGAGTACTTCCCGTTCCCCGGCGCGAGCACCTTCACCGACGAGCGCCAGCACGCCGTATCCCTCGCCTACATGGTGCCGGTCACCGGCACCTGCGATCCGCGCCAGGACGCGCTCGAGCTCACCTGGATGAGCCCGGCGCAGGCGCACTCCGACGCCGTCGCCGCCGAGATGGAGGGCGGCCGCGGCCACCTGCTGAGCGCGGGCCTCGCCTCCGTCGGCGCCTGGGCGTGAGCTTCGGCGCGGCGATCGCGGCGTTCTTCCGCGGCTACGCCGAGTTCACCGGCACGTCGCGCCGCTCCGAGTTCTGGTGGGCGATCCTCTTCACCGTGCTCGTCTCGGCGGGGCTCGGCATCGTCTCGGGCGGGCTCGTCACCGGCCCGGCAGCGGTGGAGCGCTTCGGCGCGACCGACTCCTGGGCCGTCAGCCTGTGGAGCCTCGTCACGCTCGTGCCGACCCTCGCCATCACGGTGCGCCGGCTCCGCGATGCGGGCTACGGCTGGCCCTTCGCGTTCTTCCTGCTCGTCCCGCTGGTCGGCCTCGCGTTCATCGCCTACCTCTGCGCGCAGCCGACCCGCGCTGCGGACACCCCGGACGCCGCCGCGGACTGACCCTCGCGCTCCGCGCAGACAGGACGGGCCGCCACCCCCGAGGGGTGACGGCCCGTCCTGTCGGTCCGGCTCAGTAGCCGCCGCGGCGGCCTCCGCCGTTCTGGCGCACGACGCTGCCGACCATGAGCTTGCCGGAGCCGCCGTTGGAGCTGGCGCGGCGTCCCGTGGTGCGGCGTCCGCCCGTGGGCTGGTCCTGCTGCTGGCGGGACGGCTGGCCGGCGCGCTCGGCGAAGGCGGCCTGCGCGGCGCGCTCGCCGCCCTGCGTCGCGCCGCCACGCGAGCGCTGGCCGTCGCGGGCCTGGCCCTGCGCGCCTTCACCGCCGCGTCCGCGGCCGCCGCGGCGACGGCGCGAGCCGTCCTCGGCGCCCTCGGCGAGCGGCGCCTGCTGGCGTCCGCGACCGCCCTGGGGCGAGCCCTGGCCGCGCTCCTCGCGGGCCGCGCGCTTGCGCTGCGCGTTGGCGCCCTGCGACTGCCCGCCCTGCGACTGCCCGCGAGCCGGCTCGGCGCTCGGCGCCACGTACGGGGCGACCTCGCCGATGAGCGCCACGACCTCGGGGTCGTCGACGCGCACCTGGCGCGGGGTCACGGTGATGGCGGCGCGGCGCAGCAGCACCTTGGTGTCCTGGCGCTCGCTCGGCAGCATGATCGTGACGACGTCGCCCTCGCTGCCGGCACGGGCAGTGCGGCCCGAGCGGTGCAGGTAGGCCTTGTGCTCGGCCGGCGGGTCGACGTGGATCACGAGCTCGACGTTGTCGACGTGCACGCCGCGGGCGGCGACGTCGGTGCACACGAGCACCCTGATGTCACCGGCGCTGAAGGCGGCGAGGTTGCGGTCGCGGGCCGCCTGCGACAGGTTGCCCTGCAGATCGGCGGCCGGGATGCCCGCCGCGGTGAGCGTCTTCGCCAGCTTCTTGGCCTGGTGCTTGGTGCGCATGAAGAGGATGCGGCGGGCCGATCCGCTGGCCAGGGCCTTCACGAGGTCCTTCTTCGCATCCGCGTCCGGCACCTCGAAGACGTGGTGCGTCATGGCGGCGACGTGCGAGGTGGCCTCGTCGACGGAGTGCAGCACCTGGTCGTGCAGGAAGCGCTTGACGAGCTTGTCCACGCCGTTGTCGAGCGTGGCGCTGAAGAGCAGGCGCTGGCCCTGCTTCGGCGTCTTGTCCATGATGCGGGTGACGACGGGCAGGAAGCCGAGGTCGGCCATGTGGTCGGCCTCGTCGAGCACGCTGACGTCGACGGCGTCGAGGTGCACGAAGCCCTGCTTCATGAGGTCCTCGAGACGTCCGGGGCAGGCCACGACGATGTCGACGCCGGCGTTCAGCGCCTGCACCTGACGGCTCTGCGTGACACCGCCGAAGATGGTGGTGCTGCGCAGGCCGTAGGCGGCCGCGAGCGGCTCGACGACGGCGTTGATCTGGGTCGCGAGCTCGCGGGTCGGGGCGAGCACGAGCGCGCGGGGGCGGCCCTTCTCGCGGCGCTTGCCGGCCGCGGCGAGGCGGGCGACGAGCGGGATGGAGAACGCCAGGGTCTTGCCCGAGCCGGTCTTGCCGCGGCCGAGCACGTCGCGCCCGGTCAGGGTGTCGGGCAGGGTGTCGACCTGGATGGGGAACGCGCCGGTCTTGCCCTGCTGGGCGAGCACCTCGACGAGGGGCGCGGGCACGCCCAGCGACTCGAAGGAGGGCGCGGTGGTGGTGTCGGTCATAGAGCTTTCCGGGGCTGGGCCGATCCGGGCGCACGGGCGACCGGGCGCGGATCGGTGTTCGGGCGAAGGCGTCGGGTGACGCATCCGTTCGCCGTATGCAGTGATCTGCAGAATCGCGGTCTTCGCGATGATGAGAGGGATGCTGGGCATCCGCGTGCTACGACGCAGGCGCTGCGCTGATGGCGCGCCGGTGATCCCAGCCTAACAGCCGTCGGGCGATCGCGCGGCGCAGCGCCTCACCAGTGCCAGGCGAGCGAGCGGATGCGCAGCCCGCGCCACCGCCAGACCACCCACAGCGGCAGCCACAGCAGCGCCCCGACCGGGCCCGAGATCTCGAGCCGGTCGCGGTACCTCGTGCCGACCGGTCCCGGGGAGACGGCCATGCGGTGCTCGACCCGCAGCAGGCCGCGCAGTCCGTGACCGCGGTCGCGCTGCATCCGCACACCCTCGCGGCCGGTCTCCGGCCAGTCGAGGTCGATGACCTGCTCGCCGATCGGCACCAGCCCGAGCGCCAGCAGCCGCACCCTGTGGGGGCCGCCCTCCCAGCGCTCCGGGAAGCCGCCGGGCTCGAGCGAGCGGTAGTCGAGCACGGGCCGTGCGGCGTCGCGCATGACCTGCGGGTCGCGCAGGGCCTCGAGCACGGCGTCGGGTTCGGCGGGCAGCTCGAGGGCGAGGAGGATGCGCATCCGTTCACCTTCCCGGCAGCGGATGGGCGCGGCCTGGACGCCGCGCCGGTCACCGTCCGCATCGGCGTAGCCTGCTGACCCCGCGACGGTCAGGAGGACCACCATGAAGGCTGTGCTGAACGGCACCGTGCTCGCCGAGGCTCCCGAGGAGGAGCTCGCGCAGATCGAGGGCAACCGCTACTTCCCGCCGTCGAGCCTGCGCACCGAGCTCTTCCAGGAGAGCCCGACCGCGTACACCTGCCCCTGGAAGGGCGCGGCGCAGTACTGGGACGCGGTCGTCGACGGCGAGACCGTGCGGGACATCGCGTGGAGCTACCCCGACCTGCGTCCCGGCGCGGTCGAGCGGGTCGGCAAGGACTTCGCCGGCTTCGTCGCCTTCGACCGTACGGTGACGTTCGAGGACTGAGCAGCCCGGCGACTGGGCAGCCCGGCTCTGTACCCTGGCGGGATGAGCTCCCCGCACGCCCAGACCCGCTATCAGGTGCGCTTCGACCACGGCCACGACGGTGCCGCCCGCATCGCCGGGGGAGCGGATGCGGTCGTCTGGGCGGATGCGATCCCGGGCGGAGCGACGCAGCCGCACGCCTCCTCCGCGCCCGGCGCCGCGCAGCTCGTCGCCGGACCGGGCAGCGCGGCGGCGACCGCCGCCTGGCTGCTGCAGCTGCAGGTGGACCTCGGCCGCCGCGCCATGATCGCGATCGTCGCCGTGGGCGGCGAGGGCGGCCGGCCCGCCGTCGAGGACCAGCTGCTCGCCGGTGCCGTGGTCGACGAGCTGATGGCCCTGGGCATCGACGCGACCTCGCCGGAGGCCGCACTGGTCGGTGCCGCCGCCACGGCCCTGCGGGGCGCCTACGCGCACCTGCTCACCGCGAGCGTGAGCGGCCAGGAGCGCGCCGCGCTCGGCGAGGGCGACGCCGTGATCGCGGCGGCGCGCGCCGTGGGCGGCCAGCCGACCGTGCTGGCGGAGCACCCGGAGCGCGTCGGCGCCTGACCGGGCGGGCCCGGGTCGCAGCAAGGGTCGGCGCCCGGCCTGGGCGGGTCCGGTGCGGGGCATCGATCGGCGCTCGGACCGCCGGGTCGCCTCAGGACGCCTTCGCGCGCGCCCGGTGCGCGCGCACCTTCGCCCGGTTCCCGCAGCGCTGCATCGAGCACCAGCGGCGGTTGGCCGAGCGCGAGTCGTCGTAGAAGAGCAGCGCGCAATCCTCCGCCGAGCAGCGGTGGATGCGGCCGTCCTCGGCGTGCTCGGCGAAGAGCGCGATCGCGTCGCGGGCGATCGTCGAGAGCGCCTGGCCGGTGCGGATCACGCTGCGGCCGGCCTGGCGCCGGCCGCCGTCGAGCGCCGGGGGCACATCGGGGGTCGCGGCGTAGAGGTTGACCGTGTCGACGTCCTCCGCCGCGATGGCGCCGCCGTCGGCGATGGCGGAGGCGATCCGCACGATCGCCTCGCGCAGCAGCAGGGCGTCCTGCAGGTTGCGCGGGTCGGCGGCGGGCTCCAGCTGCTCGAAGCGCTCGGCGAGCCAGGCGCGCAGGTGCTCGGGGGCGTGCATCCGCTCGGCGACCTCGTCGCTCGCGAACGGGCCCGTCCATCCGAAGTCCAACGCCAGCGAGCCGGAGTCGAAGAACCAGCGGTTGCCATCGCTCGGAACGAGGAACTGACCGGTCTGCACCCGACCATCATCCCAGGTCGCGCGCGGCGCTCAGTCCTCGAACGGATGCAGCAGCCGCCGCAGGAAGCGCGCGGTGCGCTCCTCGCGGGGCTCGGTGAGGATGCGCTTCGGCTCGCCCCGCTCGACCACGACACCGCCGTCGATGAAGAGCACCTGGTCGGCCACCTGCCGGGCGAAGGAGATCTCGTGGGTGACGATGACCATCGTCCAGCCGTCGTCGGCGAGCTCCTTGATCACCTGCAGCACCTCGCCGACGAGCTCGGGATCCAGGGCGCTGGTGGGCTCGTCGAACAGCAGCAGCTCGGGCTTGAGCGCGAGCGCGCGCACGATGCCGACGCGCTGCTGCTGGCCGCCGGAGAGCTGGTAGGGGTAGGCGTCGCGCTTGTCGGCGAGGCCGACGCGCGCGAGCAGCGCCTCCGCCTCGGCGACCGCCTGCGCGCGGGGCAGTCCGCGCACCCGGACGGGCGCATCCGTCACGTTCTGCAGCACGGTGCGGTGCGGGAACAGGTTGTAGTTCTGGAAGACCATCGCCGAGCGGTCGCGCAGGCCGTAGCGGTGCGCCTCGGTGAGCGGGTACTGGAAGTCGAGGTGCAGGCCCGGGTCGATCGCGATCTCGCCGGCGTCCGCCACCTCGAGGCCGTTCAGCGCGCGCAGCACGGTGGTCTTGCCCGAGCCGCTCGGCCCGATGATGGCGACGACCTCGCCGCGGCGCACCTCGAGGTCGATGCCGCGCAGCACCTCGTTCTCGCCGAAGCGCTTGTGCAGGCCGGTCACCCGCAGCAGCGGGGCCTCGATCTCAGCGGACGACATAGCGGCTCAGCCTCCTCTCGATGCGGCCCTGGGCCCACGCGAGCAGCAGGCAGAACAGCCAGTAGATCAGGGCGGCCTCGAGGTAGACGATCACGAACTCCGAGCTGAAGGTGGCGATCTGGCGGGCGACGCGGAACAGCTCCGTCACGAGCACCACCGAGGCGAGCGAGGTGTCCTTGACCAGCGAGATGAACGTGTTCGACAGCGGCGGCACCGCCACCCGGATCGCCTGCGGCAGGATCACACGCTGCAGGGTCTGCGCCTTCGAGTAGCCGACCGTGTACCCGGCCTCCCACTGGCCCTGCGGCACGGAGAGGATGGCGGCGCGGATGATCTCCGCCGCGTAGCCGCCCACGTTCAGCGAGAAGGCGAGGATCGCACTGGGCCACGGCGGCACGACCCAGCCGAGCGCCGGCAGCGCGTAGAAGATGAAGAAGAGCTGCACCAGCAGCGGCGTGCCGCGGATGACGGACACGTAGAACCAGCCGATCGCCCGCAGCGGCTTGAGCGGCGACAGGCGCAGCAGGGCCACGCCGAGCGCGATGACGAGCCCGATCGCGAACGAGCCGAGCGCGAGCGGCACCGTGCCGGTCGCACCGCCGACCAGGATCGGCACGAACGAGTCGGCGACGAGCTGCCAGTCGATGTCCATCGGGGTCCTTCCTGCCGCGGACGGGGGCGGACCCGCTGGGTCCGCCCACGCCCGATGCGCGCGTTACTGCGAGACGTCCTGCCCGAAGTACTTCTCGCCGATCTCGGCGAGCGTGCCGTCGGCGGCCAGCTCGGCGAGCGCGTCGTCGATGTCGGCGAGCAGCTCGTCATTGCCCTGGGCGAGCGCGAAGGCGTTGCGCGACGGGTCGTCGGTCGCGGCGACCTCCTGGATGTCGGTCGCACCCTGCGTCTTCACGTAGTCGAGGAACGTCAGCTCGTCGTTGATGGTGAAGTCGATGCGGCCGTCGCGCAGCAGCGCGATGGTCTCGTTCCATCCCTCCACGGTCTCGATGTCGGCGCCGTAGGACGCGGAGATCTCGTACCAGTTGCTGGTGGCCGACTGCGCCGCGCGCTTGCCCTCGAGGTCCTCGAAGCCGGTGATCTCCGTGTTGTCGGCGCTGGTGATGATGACGCCGGGCGACACCGTGTACGGCTCGCTGAGCAGGTACTGGGCCTCGCGCTCGTCGTTGATGGACACCTGGTTGGCGATCACGTCGAAACGGCCGGCATCGAGGCCCGCGAAGATGCCGTCCCACTCCGTCTCCTCGAAGCGGATCTCGAGACCGAGCTTCTCGGCGACCGCCTCGGCGATCTCGACGTCGTAGCCGGTGAGGTCCCCCGACTCGTCGTGGAACGTGAAGGGCCGGTAGGTGCCCTCCGTCGCCACGGTGAGCGTGCCGTCGGCCACGAGGTCGTATCCCTCGGCCCCGGCGGGCGCATCGTCGCCGCCCTGCGAGGCGACGACGGCCACGGTGACGCCGGCCGCGAGGACCACGGCGAGCGCGATGCCGCCGCCGACGAGCAGCCCGCGACGACTGCGGGGCTGGTTCGAGCCGGGGGTGTTCGAGATGGTGGACATGACGGTCTCCTGTGGTGCCGGTGGCCGGGATGGTGGGGCGCGCCGGATCGGCGCGGACCCTCGGGGAACGATGTCAGACCTCGGATCATTCCCGGCCGGCGTGACGCCGCGTGACGATCCGGCCCGCGCTCAGGAAGCGGCGCGCCGACGGGTGGCGGCGTTCACCGGGCGATGCACCCAGTCGATGAGATGCGCCGCGTCGAAGCCCCGCCCGCAGCGCCCGCAGGCGAGCGGACGGGTCGGGCGGCGGTAGCGGTAGTGCTCGTGGCCCGCGGGGCAGCGGCCCACCCACGGCGCCAGCTCGTCGGCGATGGCGCCGTCGTGCAGCCGCGAGCCCTCGTAGCCGAGTTCATCGGCCGCGGCCTTCCATGCCGGCCCGTGCCCTGCGCGGTGCCCGGCCACGGCGTGGGCCACCTCGTGCAGCAGCACCTGATGGATCTCGTCGTCCTCGTAGCGCGCCGCCAGGTACCGCGAGACGGTGATCCGCTTGGCGCGGTAGTCGCAGAGGCCGGCGCGGGTCTTGGCGTTGTCGAAGCCGAACGACCACGACGGGTCCAGATGCAAGCGGATGAGGGCGTCCGCCCACACGCGCACCCGGTCCAGCTCCGCCACGCGTCCAGCGTACGCGCCGCCCGGCACCGCGCGCTCGGCGCCGCGAGCCCGGCTCGGCCCGGCTCGGCTCGGCCCGGCCCGGCGCGGCTCGGCCCGGCTCGGCTCGGCTCCGCGACTCAGCGCCGAAGCGACGTGTCAGCGCCTCGGCCGACGCTGACTTGTCGCCACGGTGCTGAGTCGTACGCGGCGCGCTCACGCGGCGAGCCTCCGTGCGGCAAGTCCCGTTTGGCGCGCATCCGTTCGGCGCGCGTCCTGGCGGATGCGCATCCGCTCGGCTGCGCGCTGGACTCTGTCACCCGGCCGCGACACAGCCCTCCGTGACTCAGCGTCGGAGCGACGTGTCAGCACCTCGGCCGACGCTGACTCGTCGCCCCGGTGCTGAGTTGTACGCGGCGCGCTCACGCGGCGAGCCTCCGTGCGGCAAGTCCCGTTTGGCGCGCATCCGTGCGACGCGCATCCGCTTGGCTGCGCACTGGACTCTGTCACCCTGCCGCGCTCCGCCACTCCGCCAGCCCGCTGCGACTCAGCTCGCTGCGACTCAGCTCGCTGCGACTCAGCGCCGACGCGACGTGTCAGCGCCTCGGCCGACGCTGACTTGTCGTCCCGGTGCTGAGTCGTACGCGGCACCCCTGCGCGGCGCGCATCCGCTCGGCCGTGCGATGCGCATCCGAGCGGCGCGCCTCCGAGCGTCATGGCAGCGAGCCAGGTCGCGGCGCACCGCCGCTCAATCGGCCGGAGCCAGCGGGATGCGCAGCAGCCGGTCGTCGCCCGGTCCGGCCGAGTCGCGGGAGGTGTTGTTCGTCAGCACCAGCAGGCTCGCGCCGTCGGGTGCGAGCACGGCGTCGCGCAGCCGGCCGAACTCGCCGGCGTGGTACGCCTCGGTCGTCACCGGCTCGCCCGACTCGATGCGCCAGAGCCGCTCGCCGCGCAGCGCCGCCAGGTAGAGCGAGTCGCCGGCCGCGGCCAGCCCGCTCGGGCTCGCCTCCGCCGGGGACCACTGCACGACCGGGTCGACGAAGCCCTCGGCGCCCGCCTGCCCCTCCACCTCGGGCCAGCCGTAGTTGCCGCCGGGCTCGAGGCGGTTGAGCTCGTCCCAGGTGTCCTGCCCGAACTCCGAAGCCCAGAGCTGCCCGCTCGCGTCCCAGGTCAGACCCTGAGGGTTGCGGTGCCCCAGCGTGTACACGGGCGAGCCGGCCGTGGGGTTGTCCGAGGGCACCGAGCCGTCGGGCTCGAGCCTCAGCACCTTGCCGCCCAGGGAACCGGCGTCCTGCGACGAGGGCCGGTCCTGTGCATCGCCGGTCGTGGCGTACAGCTTGCCGTCCGGTCCGAACGCCAGCCGGCCGCCGTTGTGGGTGCTCGAGCTGGGGATGCCCGTCAACAGCTCCTCCGGTGCGCCCAGCGCGACCGCCCCCGGCTCTCCCTGCAGCGGCATCCGCACGATGCGGTTGTCGTCGGCACCCGTGTGCATCGCGTACAGCCAGCGCTCGCCGCCGGCCTCCAGTGCGGCGAGGCCCATCAGTCCGCCCTCGCCCTCGGCCCGCACGCCCGGCACCGTGCCGACCTCGCGCAGCGCGCCGTCGACGAGCTCGAGCACTCGCGCCGTCTCGCGCTCGCTGATCAGCGTCGCGCCGTCGTCGAGCACGACCACCGACCACGGCACGTCGAGACCCTCGGCCAGCACCTCCGGCTCGCCTGAGGGCACGAACGAACCGCCCGGAGCAGCGGATGCGGTGGGCTGCGGTCCCTCCTCCGTCGCGTCGGTCGTGCCCCCGGTCGCGGCCGGCGGCTCGGATGCGGGCGTGCACCCCGCGAGCGCCAGCGCAGCCACGAGCGCCCCGGCCGGCGCGCCGAGCCGCAGCGCTCGCCGCAGGCGGGCCGCCGGCAGCCCGGCCCCGCCGCGCCGGCGCGCCGAGGCGGCATCCGTCGTGCGCCCGGCTGTGCCCGACCGCGGTGCCAGGCCGTGCATCCGATCCGTGTTCGCCCTCGACGCGGTGCCGTCATCCCGGTCCAGCCGCCTGCTCATCGTCGAACCCCGATCGTCGTGCGCGCCGCTCGCCGGCTCGGACTCCCGTGCCGACCGCGGCGCCGGGCCCACCCTGTCGCGCGGCCCTGGACCGCGCATGCGAGCCTGCGCTGCGCAGCCTGACCTCCCTCTCCCCGAGACCCGGTTCGCCGAACGACGGAGATCCGCTCGGTTCCCGCCGCTCGGCCCCGGAAGACCCCTGGATGTACGGGCCTCCCGATCCGGACCCGGGTCGCATCTCCGTCGTTCGGCCGATGAGGTGGCGGGGGCGGGGGCGGGGTGCGGGCTGCGGATGGGGTCGCGGTGACTGCGTCGTGCAGGAGATCCCTCCGATCCGAAGGAGGGAGGCTGCGGAGAGCCCGCCGACGCGACGTCGATCGGTATCGGTAGGCGGATCGAACGGAAGGGATCCCGCTGTTCTCCTGCAGATCGGCAGGCCGCACCGGGGTGTCCTGTGAGCGGATACTCGTCGCCCGCCCGTGACCTCAGCGCGCAGCGAGCGCTCAGGCCCCGAACACGCTCCGGTTCGGCTCCGGCGACTGCACGGCGGTCGCATCCGTCACGATCCTCGCGCCGGCGGTGAAGTCGCGCAGCTCGCGTCCGGCGAGCACCTTGGCCGGGTGCGGACCGCCGGCGAGCAGGCGCGGCATCCACTCGAGCGGCAGCTCGCGGGCGCCCGCGAGCACGAGGTTGCCGAAACGGCGTCGGCCGAGCACGCCCGCCTCCGCCAGCACCGCGACCTCGCCGACCGCCATGCCGAGGGTCGCGACCTGGCCTCGGGCGAACTCCAGCCCGGCGCCGTCGGCCACGTTCACGGCGATGATGCCGCCGGGGGAGAGGAAGGACGCGGCCAGCTCGTAGAACTCGAGGCTGGTCACGTGCGCGGGGATGCGCGCGCCGCTGAAGACGTCGACCACGAGCAGGTCGACGCTGCCGCGCAGCCCCGACGGCAGCCCTGCGAGCACCTCGCGGGCGTCGCCGTAGCGGATGCGCATCGACGCCTTCGCAGGCAGCGGCAGGTGCTCGCGTACGAAGTCGACGAGGTCGCGCTCCAGCTCGACGACCTGCTGCCGCGAGCCCGGTCGCGTCGCCTCGACGTACCGCGGCAGGGTGAGCGCTCCGGCCCCCAGGTGCACCGCGGTGATCGGCTTCCCCGGATCGGCGACGAGGTCGACGAGGTGCCCGATGCGGCGCACGTACTCGTAGAAGAGGTGGCTCGGGTCGTCGAGGTCGACGTGCGACTGCGGGGTGCCGTCGACGACCAGGGAGAAGGTGCCGGGCAGGTAGCGGTCCTCGGCGATGCGCGCCTCGAGGCCGCTGCCCTTGAGCACGATCGAGGGGGAGTCGGCCATCGTGAACCTCTCGTGACGCGCGGTTATACCCGAGACGACCGGATGCGGTCAAGACGGGACTGGACATCCGGCTCGCGGAGGCCTACAGTAGAGCTTTGCGCTCCCAGATCTTTTCTGTGCCTTCATATTGCGGTTGGCCGACCCGGGTGAGGATGCTCCCGCGCATCCCACTGTACCGAGGTCCTGGCGAGTTCTCGTTCGAAACCCACACGACGGTCCGACAGTGACGGGCTCCACGGAGCCCCACGGAGGTTATTTCCTTGGCTGCTGCGCGCAACGCATCGACCCCCACCCCCAAGAACGGACGGAACGCCTCGCGGCTCTCGTTCGCCAAGATCCGCGACACGCTCACCGTGCCGGACCTGCTCGCCCTCCAGACGGAGAGCTTCGACTGGCTCGTCGGCAACGACGTCTGGAAGGGTCGCCTCGCCGACGCCCAGGCCGCCGGTCGCACCGACGTCGCCGTCAAGAGCGGCCTCGAGGAGATCTTCGAGGAGATCTCGCCCATCGAGGACCTCGGCGAGACCATGCAGCTCTCGTTCACGAACCCCTACCTCGAGCCCGAGAAGTACTCGATCGAGGAGTGCAAGGAGCGCGGCAAGACCTACGCGGCCCCGCTCTACGTCGAGGCCGAGTTCATGAACCACATGACCGGCGAGATCAAGACCCAGACGGTCTTCATGGGCGACTTCCCGCTCATGACCGAGAAGGGCACCTTCGTCATCAACGGCACCGAGCGCGTCGTCGTGTCGCAGCTCGTCCGCTCGCCCGGCGTGTACTTCGAGCGCGCCCAGGAGAAGACCTCCGACAAGGACATCTACTCGGCCCGCGTCATCCCGAGCCGCGGAGCCTGGCTCGAGTTCGAGATCGACAAGCGCGACCAGGTCGGCGTGCGCATCGACCGCAAGCGCAAGCAGTCCGTCACCGTCTTCCTCAAGGCCCTCGGCCTCACCAGCGAGGAGATCCTCGCCGAGTTCCCCGGCGTCGAGTCGATCGCCGCGACCCTGGAGAAGGACGCCATCCTCACCAAGGAGGAGGCGCTCAAGGACATCTACCGCAAGCTGCGTCCGGGCGAGCAGGTCGCCGCCGAGGCCGCGCGTGCGCTGCTCGACAACTTCTACTTCAACCCGAAGCGCTACGACCTCGCGAAGGTCGGCCGCTACAAGATCAACCGCAAGCTCGGCATCGACGCGCCGCTGAGCGACTCGGTGCTGACGGTGCAGGACATCGTCGCGACGATCAAGTACCTGGTGTCGCTGCACGAGGAGAAGTCGTCGCTGAACGGCACCCGCGACGGCAAGCCGGTGGAGATCCGCCTCGACGTGGACGACATCGACCACTTCGGCAACCGCCGCATCCGCGCGGTCGGCGAGCTCATCCAGAACCAGGTCCGCACCGGTCTGTCCCGCATGGAGCGCGTCGTCCGCGAGCGCATGACCACGCAGGACATCGAGGCGATCACGCCGCAGACCCTGATCAACGTGCGCCCCGTCGTCGCCGCGATCAAGGAGTTCTTCGGAACGTCGCAGCTGTCGCAGTTCATGGACCAGAACAACCCGCTCGCGGGCCTGACCCACAAGCGCCGCCTCTCGGCGCTCGGCCCGGGTGGTCTGAGCCGTGAGCGCGCCGGCGTCGAGGTGCGCGACGTGCACCCGTCGCACTACGGCCGCATGTGCCCGATCGAGACGCCTGAAGGCCCGAACATCGGTCTGATCGGCTCGCTCGCGTCCTTCGCGCGCATCAACTCCTTCGGCTTCATCGAGACGCCGTACCGCCGCGTCGAGAACGGCACCGTCACCACGACGATCGACTACCTGACCGCGAGCGAGGAGGACGACTTCGTCGTCGCCCAGGCCAACGCGCCGCTCACCTCGGCGATGAAGTTTGCCGACGCGAAGGTGCTCGTGCGCCGCAAGGGCGGCGAGGTCGAGCTCGTCGACGCCGGCGAGGTCGACTACATGGACGTCTCGCCGCGCCAGATGGTGTCGGTCGGCACCTCGCTCATCCCCTTCCTCGAGCACGACGACGCGAACCGCGCGCTCATGGGCGCCAACATGCAGCGTCAGGCCGTGCCGCTGGTACGCGCCGAGTCGCCGTTCGTCGGCACCGGCATGGAGACCTTCGCGGCCATCGACGCCGGCGAGGTCACCACCGCGCTGCGCGCCGGTGCGGTCACCGAGGTCTCGGCCGAGGTCGTCACCGTGATGACGGATGAGGGCGAGTACGACTCCTACTACCTCGACAAGTTCACGCGCTCGAACCAGGGCAACAGCTACAACCAGCGCGTGATCGTGAACGCGGGCGACCGCGTCGAGGTCGGCGAGGTCATCGCCGACGGCCCCGCGACGGAGAACGGCGAGCTCGCGCTCGGCAAGAACCTCCTCGTCGCGTTCATGCCGTGGGAGGGCCACAACTTCGAGGACGCGATCATCCTCAGCCAGAACCTGGTGAAGGACGACGTCCTCTCCTCGATCCACATCGAGGAGTACGAGGTCGACGCCCGCGACACCAAGCTCGGCAAGGAGGAGATCACCCGCGACCTCCCGAACGTCAGCCCGGACCTCCTGGCCGACCTCGACGAGCGCGGAGTCATCCGCATCGGCGCCGAGGTGCGCCCCGGCGACATCCTCGTCGGCAAGGTCACGCCGAAGGGCGAGACCGAGCTCAGCGCCGAGGAGCGCCTGCTGCGCGCGATCTTCAACGAGAAGAGCCGCGAGGTGCGCGACACCTCGCTGAAGGTGCCCCACGGCGAGGCCGGCACGGTCATCGCGGTCAAGGAGTTCTCGGCCGAGAACGACGACGAGCTCGGCTCGGGCGTCAACCACCGCGTGATCGTCTACATCGCCCAGAAGCGCAAGATCACCGAGGGCGACAAGCTCGCCGGCCGCCACGGCAACAAGGGCGTCATCTCGAAGATCCTGCCCGTCGAGGACATGCCGTTCCTCGAGGACGGCACCCCCGTCGACATCATCCTCAACCCGCTCGGCATCCCGGGCCGCATGAACTTCGGCCAGGTGCTGGAGACCCACCTCGGATGGGTCGCCAAGCAGGGCTGGAAGGTCGACGGCACCCCGGAGTGGGCGGCGAACCTGCCCGAGGACGCCCGCGAGGCGACCCCCGGCACCAAGGTCGCGACCCCCGTCTTCGACGGTGCGGCCGAGGAGGAGATCGCGGGGCTGCTCGACTCGACCCTGCCGAACCGCGACGGCGTGCGCCTCATCGACAGCTCGGGCAAGACCCGTCTGTTCGACGGCCGCTCCGGCGAGCCGTTCCCGCACCCCATCTCGGTGGGTTACATGTACATCCTCAAGCTGCACCACCTCGTGGACGACAAGATCCACGCCCGCAGCACCGGCCCCTACTCGATGATCACCCAGCAGCCGCTCGGTGGTAAGGCGCAGTTCGGCGGCCAGCGCTTCGGTGAGATGGAGGTGTGGGCCCTCGAGGCGTACGGCGCGGCCTACGCGCTGCAGGAGCTCCTCACGATCAAGTCCGACGACATCCTCGGCCGCGTCAAGGTCTACGAGGCGATCGTCAAGGGCGAGAACATCCAGGAGCCGGGCATCCCCGAGTCCTTCAAGGTGCTCATCAAGGAGATGCAGTCGCTCTGCCTGAACGTCGAGGTCCTTGCCGCTGACGGCACGGTCCTCAGCCTGAAGGACAACGACGACGAGGCCTTCCGCGCGGCGGAGGAGCTCGGCATCAACATCTCCAGCCGGTTCGAGTCCTCGTCCGTCGACGAGATCTGATCCGACCCACCTACGACTCGTTTTTCGAACAAGAGAGAAGAACATTGCTCGACGCAACGACTTTCGATGAGCTGCGGATCGGCCTCGCCACGGCCGAGCACATCCGCGCCTGGTCCTACGGTGAGGTCAAGAAGCCGGAGACCATCAACTACCGCACCCTGAAGCCGGAGAAGGACGGTCTCTTCGGAGAGCAGATCTTCGGCCCGTCCCGCGACTGGGAGTGCGCCTGCGGCAAGTACAAGCGCGTGCGCTTCAAGGGCATCGTCTGCGAGCGCTGCGGCGTGGAGGTCACCAAGTCCTCCGTCCGTCGCGAGCGGATGGGCCACATCGAGCTCGCCGCCCCCGTCACGCACATCTGGTACTTCAAGGGCGTGCCCTCGCGCCTGGGCTACCTGCTCGACATGGCGCCGAAGGACCTCGAGAAGGTCATCTACTTCGCGGCGTACATGATCATCGACGTCGACGACGAGGGTCGTCACGCCGACATGCCCGGCCTGGAGAACGAGCTGCGCCTCGAGATCAAGAACCTCGAGGGCCAGCGCGACGCCCAGATCGCGACGCGCATGCAGACGCTCGAGACCGACCTCGCCTCGCTGGAGGAGGAGGGCGCCAAGGCCGACCAGAAGCGCCGCACCAAGGACGGCGCCGAGAAGGAGATGGGCCAGATCCGGAAGTCCTTCGACGAGGACATCAACCGGCTCGAGCGCGTCTGGGAGGACTTCCGCACCCTCAAGGTCGGCGACCTCAAGCCGGAGGACGCCGTCTTCCACGAGCTCCAGGACCGCTTCGGCCTGTACTTCGAGGCCCACATGGGCGCCGAGGCCATCCAGAAGCGCCTCGAGAGCTTCGACCTGGCCGCCGAGGCGGAGAGCCTGCACCTGCAGATCGCCGAGGGCAAGGGTCAGAAGAAGATCCGCGCCATCAAGCGCCTGCGCGTCGTCAACTCGTTCCTGACCACCGGCGCCTCGCCGGCCGCGATGGTGCTCGACGTCGTGCCGGTCATCCCGCCGGAGCTGCGCCCGATGGTGCAGCTCGACGGTGGCCGCTTCGCGACCTCGGATCTCAACGACCTCTACCGTCGTGTGATCAACCGCAACAACCGTCTGCGCCGCCTGCTCGACCTCGGGGCTCCCGAGATCATCGTGAACAACGAGAAGCGCATGCTGCAGGAGGCCGTCGACGCCCTGTTCGACAACGGTCGCCGCGGTCGTCCCGTCACCGGCACCGGCAACCGCGCCCTCAAGTCCCTGAGCGACATGCTCAAGGGCAAGCAGGGTCGCTTCCGCCAGAACCTGCTCGGCAAGCGCGTCGACTACTCGGGCCGTTCGGTCATCGTCGTCGGCCCGCAGCTCAAGCTGCACCAGTGCGGTCTGCCCAAGCAGATGGCGCTCGAGCTGTTCAAGCCGTTCGTCATCAAGCGCCTGATCGACCTGAGCCACGCGCAGAACATCAAGTCGGCCAAGCGCATGGTCGAGCGTTCGCGTCCGCAGGTCTGGGACGTGCTCGAGGACATCATCCGCGAGCGCCCCGTGCTGCTGAACCGCGCGCCCACCCTGCACCGCCTCGGCATCCAGGCCTTCGAGCCCCAGCTCGTCGAGGGCAAGGCCATCCAGCTGCACCCGCTCGTCTGCGCCGCCTTCAACGCGGACTTCGACGGCGACCAGATGGCCGTGCACCTGCCCCTGTCGGTGGAGGCCCAGGCCGAGGCGCGCATCCTCATGCTCGCGTCGAACAACATCCTCAAGCCGTCGGACGGCCGCCCGGTCACCCTGCCCACGCAGGACATGATCATCGGTCTGCACCACCTCACGACGGTCACCGAGGGCGCCACGGGTGAGGGCCGCGCCTTCTCCTCGATCGCCGAGGCGATCCTGGCGAAGGACGAGCACACGCTCGACCTCAACGCGACGGTCAAGATCCGTCTCGAGGGCGTCTACCTCGCCGAGGACGAGGCCCCGGAGGGCTTCGAGCAGGGCGGCACGCACCTGGTCGAGACCACGCTGGGCCGCGCGATCTTCAACGAGGCGCTGCCGAAGGACTACCCCTTCGTGCAGAAGGTGGCCGACAAGGGCACCCTCTCGGCGATCGTCAATGACCTCGCCGAGCGCTACCCGAAGGTGGAGGTCGCCGCGACCCTCGACCGCGTCAAGGACGCCGGCTTCCACTGGGCCACGCGCTCCGGTGTGACCGTCGCCCTCAGCGACGTGCTCACCCCTCCCGGCAAGAAGGAGATCATCGCGGGCTACGAGGCGCAGGCCGCCAAGGTGCAGGACCAGTACGACAAGGGTCTGACCACCGACGCGGAGCGCCGCCAGGAGCTCATCCAGATCTGGACCAAGGCCACGGAGGAGGTCGCTGGCGCGATGCGCGAGAACTTCCCCGTCGACAACACCATCAACCGCATGGTGACGTCGGGTGCTCGTGGTAACTGGCTGCAGGTGCGCAACATCGCCGGTATGCGAGGCCTGGTGAGCAACCCGAAGGGCGAGATCATCCCGCGCCCGATCATCAACTCGTACCGCGAGGGCCTCACGGTCGCCGAGTACTTCATCGCCACCCACGGTGCGCGCAAGGGTCTCGCCGACACGGCGCTCCGTACGGCCGACTCGGGCTACCTGACCCGTCGTCTCGTGGACGTCTCGCAGGACGTCATTATCCGCGAGAACGACTGCGGCACGTCGAAGGGCCTCCAGATGCCCATCGCGATCGAGGTCGACGGCGTCGCGCAGCGCGACGGCGACGTCGAGAACTCGGTGTACGCCCGCACCCTGGCGGCGGCCGTGGTCGACGCCAAGGGCGAGGTGCTCGCCGAGGCCGGCGACGACGTCGGCGACGTGCTCATCGACAAGGTGATCGCGGCCGGCGTGACCGAGATCAAGGTGCGCTCCGTGCTCACCTGCGAGTCGGCGGTCGGCGTCTGCGCCGCCTGCTACGGCCGTTCGCTCGCGACCGGCAAGCTCGTGGACATCGGCGAGGCCGTCGGCATCATCGCGGCCCAGTCGATCGGCGAGCCCGGCACGCAGCTCACGATGCGCACCTTCCACACCGGTGGTTCGGCCTCGGCCGACGACATCACGCAGGGTCTGCCCCGTGTGACCGAGCTCTTCGAGGCCCGCACCCCCAAGGGTGCGTCCCCGATCTCGGAGGCCACCGGCCGGGTCACCATCGAGGACACCGACAAGCAGCGCCGCGTCATCGTGACGCCGGACAACGGCGACGAGCCGTTCGTCTACCCGGTGCTCAAGCGCGCGACGCTCCTCGTCGAGGACGGCGACCGCATCGAGCTCGGCCAGCAGCTCCAGGTCGGCGCCGTCGACCCCAAGGAGGTCCTGCGGGTCAAGGGCGTGCGCGACGTGCAGAAGCACCTCGTCGGCGGTGTGCAGGACGTGTACCGCTCGCAGGGCGTGCCGATCCACGACAAGCACATCGAGGTCATCGTCCGTCAGATGCTCCGCAAGGTCACCGTCGTCGACCACGGCGACACCGACCTGCTGCCGGGTGAGCTCGTCGACCGCTCGCGGTACAACCAGCTCAACCGTCAGGCGCTCACCGAGGGCAAGCGCACGGCGTCGGCTCGCCAGGAGGTCATGGGCATCACCAAGGCCTCGCTCGCGACCGAGTCCTGGCTGTCGGCCGCGTCCTTCCAGGAGACGACCCGCGTGCTCACGCAGGCCGCCATGGAGGGCAAGCGCGACCCGCTGGTCGGCCTCAAGGAGAACGTCATCATCGGCAAGCTCATCCCCGCGGGAACCGGTCTGCACAAGTACCGGAACGTGTCGGTGGAGGCGACGGCCGAGGCGAAGGCGGAGCGGTACCCCAACCGCATCTTCTCCGACGACTCGTCGTTCAACGAGTCCGACCTGAGCTTCGTCGACTTCGAGTCCTTCTCGAGCGACGACTACCAGCCGGGCACCTACAACTAAGCGCCGTAGGTCACGAGGGCCGTCACCGGATTCGTCCGGTGGCGGCCCTCCGTCGTTCCCGGAGCGCGATCGCTCATCCGCTCGGCCCCCTCGGGCCCTCGCGCGAGGTGGGAGTCGTCCTGCCCGCGAGGGCGCGCCGCACGGGGGACGTGCCGGCACCGGGCACCCGCAGGAGGGCCGACCCCCAGGCCGCGCAGGCGCCTCCCGAGGGCTGACCCCCCCATTGGGGGATCTAGGCTCGGCTTGCGCGGGCGGGTAGGTTCCCTCGACGGGGGCTCCATCGTGCATCCTCGTCGCCTCGAACGGCATCCCGCGCGACCGACCGTCCAACATCCGAGACCGCAGGAGGAGCAGCCCTTGGCGAAGCGCGCCACGTCGCAGCCGCCGGTCCTTCCCGGCTACAGCTTCATCCGTCCGCTCGGCAACGGCGGGTTCGCCGACGTGTTCCTGTACGAGCAGGACATGCCGCGGCGCGTGGTCGCCGTGAAGGTGTTGCTCGACGACGCGATCAACCCCGAGGTGCTGCGCACCTTCAACGCCGAGGCCGACATCATGGCGCGGCTCAGCGCGCACCCGGCCATCGTCACGATCTACCAGGCCAGCATCGCCGCCGACGGCCGCCCCTACCTGGTGATGGAGTTCTGCCCGGACACCCTCGGCGCCCGCTACCGCAAGGGCCCGCTCGAGGTGCCGGCGGTGCTCGACGCCGGCGTCCGCATCGCGGCGGCGCTGGAGACCGCGCACCGGTCCGGGCTACTGCACCGCGACATCAAGCCGTCGAACCTGCTGGTCACCACGATGGGCTCGCCGGTGCTCGCCGACTTCGGCATCGCCGCGAGCGTGAACCGTCGCGGCGACGAGCCCGAGGTCTTCGCGATGAGCGTGCCGTGGAGCTCGCCGGAGGTGCTGCAGGAACAGGTCTCCGGCTCGGTGCCCTCCGAGGTGTGGAGCCTGGGCGCGACCCTCTACACGCTGCTCGCAGGCCGCAGCCCGTTCGAGGTCGCCGAGCGCGACCGCAACCGCCGCGAGCAGCTCACCCAGCGCGTGGTGAAGGCCCGCTACCAGCGCATCGAACGAGCGGATGTGCCCGAGCGCCTGGAGGCCGTGCTCGCGCAGGCGATGGCGAAGGACCCGTCGCAGCGGTTCGCGACGATGGTCGAGTTCGCCGAGGCCCTGCGCTGGGCGCAGTACGAGCTCGGCATCCCGCCGACGCCGCTCGAGGTCGCCTCGGACCACTGGGCGGGCGCCAGCGCCCCCATCGACTTCTCGGACGACCGTCAGCGCGGCCCCGTCATCACGACCGTCAACGAGCACTCCCGCCGCGCCGCCCGCGTGCAGCAGCAGATCGACGAGCGCAGCGCGCGCGTCGCCCCGAGCCCGCGGCGCAGCGGCAGCGGCGCCTGGAAGCCGGCGCTGCTCGGCGCCGGCATCGCCACCGTCGTCCTGGGCACCGCCGCGATCGGCCTGCTCGCCTCGGGCGTGCTCTGATGACCGCACCTGCGACCGTGCGCAAACGGCGCTGGCTCGTCGGTGGCGCCTCCGTCGCCGTCGCGGCGCTGCTCGGCACGCTCATCGCGGTGTCGCAGGGCTACGACGCGCAGGAGGCGCCGCGCCTCGAGACGGGCGTGTGGGTCACCCGCGACGCCGGGCAGTACGCCCGCGTCAACACCGAGCTGGGCGAGCTCGACACCGTGCGCAGCGTCGACGACCCGAGCGGGGTCGTGCAGTCCGGAGCGGGCGGCCTCGTGCTCTCGGAGGGCATGCGCCGCCAGTGGACGGTCGACGCGGCATCCCCGATCGACCTCGTCGAGTCGGCCGCCGACGAGCCCGAGGAGGAGGACTCCGCGACCTCCGGCGGGGAGGCGACGCCGGCCGGCACCGACGAGGTCATCGCCTCCGGCGCCTGGGTCGGCTACCGCACCGAGAACGGCGAGGCCTACGTCGGTGCGCTCGGCTCCGACGGCTCGGCGCCCGCGCCCGTGCGCATCGACCCCTTCGCGGATCTCATCGACGATGACGGCCAGCCGGTCGAGCCCGAGGACCCCTACCTGGTCACCGCGCTGGCCGTCGACGACCGTGGTCTGGTGGCCGTCTACTCCGCTGCCGAGGGCGCGGTGCGCAGCTACGACGCGACCGCCGGCGAGTTCGTCGGCGAGCCCGCGGCGGTCGACGGGGCGCCCGAGGCGGATGCGCCGGTGCAGCTGGCCCTGCTCGGCGGCCGCTGGGTGCTCAGCGCGCCGACGACCGGCGAGCTGTGGATCGCCGACCGCGAGCCGCTCGAGACCGGCCTCGGCGAGTCCGCGCAGCTGCAGCAGTCGTCCTCCGAGGCTGAGCGCGTGCTGCTGGCCGACGGCGAGCGGCTGGTCGCGGTGGGGCTCGCCTCCGGGCAGCCGACCACGGTGGTCGAGGCGAGCGGCACCCCCGCGGCGCCCGTGCTCGTGGACGGCGACGAGCACGCGGCCTGGCTCACCGCATCGGGTGGATCGCTCTGGTCGTCCGATCGCGAGGGCGTCATCGACCTGGAGGGCTTGGCCGAGGAGACCGAGGACCGCCAGCTGACGCCGCGCCTGCGGAGCAACGGCGACCGCGTGGTGCTCAACGAGACCGCCACGGGGCTGCTGTGGACCGTGCCGGACGGCCGTCTCATCCCGCTGGAGCAGTGGTCGCTCGCGGACGAGACGCAGGAGGACCAGGGCACCGTGCAGGTCGACGACGTCGCCGAGCAGGAGCCCCCGGTCGCCGTGGACGACCGCTTCGGCGTGCGCGCCGGCGCCATCGTCTCGCTGCCGATGCTGCTCAACGACCACGACCCGAACGCGCGCGACGTGCTCACGATCGCGTCCGAATCGCTCGCCAGCGGCCTCAGCGATCCCGGCTTCGGGTCGCTCGGCCTCACCGGTGACGATCAGGTCGGCGTCGTGCAGGTGGCCGCGAGCGAGGGCAGCGCCACCTTCGGCTACCAGGTGACGGACGGCAGCGCGCTCTCCGAGCCGGCCCAGGTGACGCTGACGGTCGTGCCCGAGGACCAGAACACGGCGCCCGAGTGGTGCGCCGTCGAGGGCTGCACGCAGCGCTGGCCGACGCCGCAGCTGGCGCCCGGCGGCACCGTGCGGGTGCCCGTGCTGGACGGATGGATCGACGCCGAGGGCGACCCCTTCGTCGTCAGCGAGGTGATCAAGGCGGATGCGGCCGACCCCGTCACCGCGATCGTCACCGCCGACGGCGCGCTCGTGCTGCGCCACCAGGACCCGAACGCCGGCGGCGGGGTCGTGCGCCTCGAGATCGTCGTGACCGACTCCCGCGGCGCCAGCACCACGCGCGAGCTCGAGGTGACGGTGACCGGCAGCCCCGCGCTCGAGGCACCGGGCATCGCCCTGTCCATGGTGGTGGGTGCCCGCGAGTCCGTGCCGGCCGCGGAGCTGGTCACCGGCGGCTCCGGCTCCCTGCGGCTCAGCGACGCCGTCGTCGCCTCGGCCGCGGTCGAGGGCGGTCTCGGCGTCACGGCCAACGGCGCCTCCGGGGCGGTCGAGCTGAACGCCTCGACGGCCGGCCAGTACCTCGTGAACTACGCGGTGCAGGACACGGAGAGCCTCGAGGACCAGACCGGCACCATCCGCGTCACCGTCGCCGAGCAGGCGGCGACGCCGACGCTGCGCCCGCTGACGGCCTTCGTGCGGCCGAACGAGGACACCACGATCGACGTGATCTCGTCGGTGCAGAACGCCTCCGACCGGGTGCTCATGGTCGCCGACGTGACGACCTCCGATCCGAACCTGTCCGTCGACGCGGTGGGCCAGGCGCGCATCCGGCTCTCCGGCACGACCGCCGACGGCTCGCCCGGCACGATCGGCACCGCCCGCGTCAGCATCACGGACGGCGCCGGCACGACCGTGCAGGGCGCCATCACCGCGTTCCTTGTCTCGCCCTCCTCCGGCGTCGGGCCGATCGCCGTGCCCGACACCGCGACGGTGCGGGTCGGCGAGCAGATCGACATCCCGGTCACCGACAACGACGTCAGCCCGTTCGGCGAGCGCCTGCTGGTGCATCCCGAGCTCACGGGTGGTGCCGAGGCCCAGGGCGAGCTGCGCTTCGTCTCGAGCTCGCTCGTCCGCTACCTCGCGCCCGACGAGCCGGGCGTTTACACCCTGCGCTACTCGGTGCACCTCGAGAACGAGCCGCAGCGGCTCGACGCGACGTCGATCACCGTCACCGTGCTCGAGCAGGGCGTGAACCGCGCGCCGCAGCCGCCGGTGCTCGAGGGCCGCGTGCTCAGCGGCAAGAGCACCACCATCGCGGTGCTGCGCAACATCGCCGATCCCGACGGCGACGCCGTCGTGCTCGCCGGGGTCTCGCAGCCGCCGGCGGGCTCGGGCGTCGCGTCGATCTCGGCCGACGGTGCGAGCATCGTCTACAGCGCCCCGGCGGCGGGCGTGGCCGGCGGCCAGGTGCGCTTCGACTACACGGTGCGCGACGCGCAGGGCGAGCAGGCGACCGGCACCGTGCGGGTGGGCGTCATCGACGCGTCCCTCGTCGACACGGCCCCGGTCACCTACAGCGACTACGTGCGCGTGCAGGTCGGCAGCGGCGAGCCGGTGACCGTCAACCCGCTGCTCAACGACCGCGACCCCGAGCTGGGTGCGCTCGAGCTGGTGTCGATCGAGCCGAATGCGCCGCGCACGGGTTCGAACCCCGAGTACGCCCGCCTCGAGGGGCTCGTCGACCAGGCCGGCACCGCGCTGGAGGACGGCCGCGTCTCGCTGCGCGCCGGCGACCGTCTGGGCACCCACTCCTACGTCTACACCGTGCGCTCGAGCGAGTCGGGCAGCACCTCCCAGGGCTACCTCGTCGTCTCGGTGACGAGCGAGGCCGCCAGCGACCGGCCGACGGTCACCGACACCGTGCTCACGGCTCGCAATCGCCACGAGCTCACCACCGGCATCGACGTGGTGGCGGGCAAGGTGCAGTGGGCCTCCGGCGACACCGCCGCGCTCGAGCTCGAGGTGTGGGGCCCGAACGCCTCCCGCTACGCGGTGAGCGGGCACCGCATCAGCGGCGCTGCGCGCGACGGCGGCGATCTCGTGCCGTTCTCGCTGACCGGGCCGGATGCGGCGGGCGATGAGGTCGTCGCCTACGGCTTCCTGCGCATCCCCGCCTTCGACGACATGCGGGTGCAGCTGCGCACGGGCGTGCCCGCCGTCACGGTCGACGAGGAGCAGAGCGTCGACGTCGAGGTGCGCGACTTCCTCGACGTCGACGATCGCGACGACCTCGAGGTGCGCAACTCGGAGGGGCTCTCGGTGCAGCGCCCGCAGGCGAGCTGCACGGTGAACGGGGCGGAGGGCATCCGCTACGCCGCCGGTCGCGAGGCGCCCTGGAGCGACACCTGCGCCGTGCCCGTGCGGCTCGAGGGCCAGTCGTCGTGGACGATCGTGCCGGTGCCCGTGTCGATCGTGCCCGAGGACCCGCAGGCCGTGCTCGAGTCGATCAGTCTCACCGTGCCGCCGGGCCAGAGCCAGACCGTCGACCTGTACGAGGGCATGACGAGCTGGGAGGGCGGTCGCGAGGGCGACCGCGGCCTGCTCGACTACCGCGTGGCCGACGTGGGCGGAGCCTTCGAGCTCGTGCAGCAGGGCTCCTCGCTCACGATCGAGTCCAGAGCGGATGCGGTGCCGGGCACGCGCCAGGACGCCACGGTGAGCGTGTCGAACTTCGGCGGCCTGAGCGCGGCGGTGCGCCTGACGGTCGGCGCCGCGGCGCCGGATGCCCCGGACGGCGCGACCCTGCGGCAGAGCTGCACGGTGAGCCAGGGGCCGAGCTGCTCGGTCACCGTCGTGGGCGTCGGCGGCGAGTACGACCCCTTCGCCGGCAACAGCGGATCGGGGCTGCGGCTCGCGCAGGTCGGCAACGGCTCGGTGCGCTGCGCGGTCGCGACCGTCACGGCATCGAGCGAATCGCAGGTGACGGCGACCTGGCCTGGCGGCGAGCGCCCGGCCGGCGGGGAGTGCGTCGTGCCGTTCACGGTGCAGGACGCGCAGAACCGCACCGGCAGCGGTCAGCTGACCCTCGACGTGCAGGGCTACCCGCAGCGGCCGGCCTCGGTGCGCACGATCGACTACGGGCCCGACCGGGTGACGCTGGCGGTCGTGCTGGGCGAGGCGGCCCTCGCGCACCCGTCGCTCACCGGCGTCGTCATCTACGAGAACGGCAACCGGGTCGGCGACCAGAGCTGCTCGCCCGCGGGCGGCGAGTACCACTGCCGCATCGGCGGCCTGGTCAACGGCGAGCGGCACAACTACACGGCGCGGGCCGTGAACAGCGTCGGCGAGTCGCTCGACAGCTCCGCCGTGGCGACGAACGCGTACGCCGCTCCGTCGATCGAGAACGTCTCCGCGCGCCAGGCCGAGGGCTCGGTGCCGAGCGACCGCGTCGGCACCATCGAGGTCACGGTGCGCTCCGCGGCGGACGTGGGCCGCATCACCGTCACGGTGGCAGGCCAGGCGCGGCAGGAGATCCGTCAGGGCGGCACGTCGACCTACCGCTACGACAATGTGCCGGTCGGCGACCGCATCGACGTCACAGCACTGCCGGAGAGCACCTTCTCCCCACCGCGCACCGAGGGCGGCGACCGCACCGGTGCCGCGCAGAGCACAACCGTGCGCGTGGCGGGTGCGCCGCGCACCGGGCCGATCAGCCTGCAGGGGGCTGGTCAGGACTCGATCACCGTGAGCGATGCGCCATTCGACGCGAACTTCTCGGATCGCGAGCGTTCCATCGTCTACGTGGCGTGGACGGGCCGCGGCGGCGAACCCCGTTGCACCACTCGGGGCGGTCAGGCTTCGGTGGATGGAGGCATCCAGTCCGCCAGCACCACGATCTCCAGTCTCGAGCAGAACACCGACTACACGATCGGCGTCTGCGTGGCGAATGGCTGGGCTGCATCGTGGTGGGGCGGGCTGCCGGCAGGAACCTGGACGGATCCGGGAGCTCCCAGGGCCGGCGGCGGCATCGGGGCGAGCTACGAGATTGGGCAGCGGTCGGGCTTCGGGAACTCCTACACGTGGAACCTCCGCACCGGACCGAACCTGGAGAACCGCCAGCGCTTCGAGATCCGCTACAGCGTCGACGGAGCCGACGTCGGCACTGACTTCGCGCAGACCATGACGCGCCCGGGTGCGATCGCCGCGAAGTACTGCTCGACAGATCGCCGCCAGAACCAATGTTCGACGTCTGAGACGCCGATCCGCGCTGCTGCTGGCGCCCCTCAGCGACCGGTGACCGTGACGTTCTCGAACAGCTGCGCCGATGCCAGCGGCGCCGCCCCGCACGGCGTGCAGGTGTCGGAACTTGGGGCCTCGCCCTCGATCCGTACTACGGCGATTGAGAACGAGCCCTCCCTGATCAACCTCTTCACGAGGTCTTGGACGGTGGAGGCCTGGTTCATCGACGGCTACGCGTCGCTCGCGCCTGAGAATCGGAAGCTGATCTGGACGACTCCTGGCTGCGGCCCGCCTGAGCCCCCTGGAGACGACGGCGGCGACGCCGGCACCGACCCCGGTGGAACCGACCCCTCACCCAGCCCGACACCCTGACCAGCCCAGCACCAGCATCCGTCCCGGAAAGGACACCCCGCATGACGATCGCCCAGGAGCAGGCCACCTGGTTCGCCGAGACCTTCTCGCTGCTCGCCGACAACATCGGCCAGAACATCCTCGGCAAGCGCAAGGTGATCGAGCTCGTGCTCGCCACCGCCATCAGCGAGGGCCACGTGCTGCTCGAGGACTACCCGGGCACCGGCAAGACCGCGCTCGCCCGCTCGCTGGCGCAGACCGTCGACGGCACGAACTCGCGCGTGCAGTTCACGCCCGACCTGCTGCCTGGCGACGTCACCGGCATCACCGTGTACGACCAGAGGAACGGCGAGTTCGAGTTCCACGCGGGCCCGATCTTCGCCAACATCGTGCTCGCCGACGAGATCAACCGGGCCTCGCCCAAGACGCAGTCGGCGCTGCTCGAGGTGATGGAGGAGGGCAACGTCACGGTCGACGGCGTCACCCGACCCGTCGGCACGCCGTTCATGGTCATCGCGACCCAGAACCCCGTCGAGCAGGCCGGCACCTACCGCCTGCCCGAGGCGCAGCTCGACCGCTTCATGATCAAGACCTCCATCGGCTACCCGGACGACGCGGCCACCATGCGCATCCTGCAGGGCACGGCGCAGCCGAAGGCGCAGCTGCAGGCCATCATCACGCCGCAGACGATCGTGCAGATGGCCGAGCTGGCCCGCGGCGTCTACGTCAACCCGCTCGTGCACGACTACGTCATGCGCCTCGTCGGCGCCACCCGGCGCGCGACCGAGGTGAAGCTGGGCGTCAGCGTGCGCGGCGCCATCGCGCTCAGCCGCATCGTGATGACGTGGGCCGCGTCGCAGGGACGCACCTACGCGACCCCCGACGACGTGCGCGAGCTGGCGATCCCGGCGCTCGCGCACCGCATCATCCTCGAGCCCGAGGCCGAGTTCGACGGCGTCACCGCCGAGGCGGTCATCGGCAAGGTGCTGCTCGACGTCGCCCCGCCCGCGGAGAACGGCGCGGCGTGAACGGCGACACCGACTCCAGGACCCACCGCACCGCGACGAGCACCCGCACGCACACGCGTGCGGCGACCGTCACGCGGTACACCACCAGCCGCAGCGGCGTGGTGGGCAGCGGTGTGGCCTGGAGCCGGCGTGCGGCCCGGCGCAGCGCCCGCGTGGCGCGGCGCACCGGCCGCTTCCTGCGCGAGACGGTCATGCCCGCGGGCTGGCTGCTCGCCGCCCTGCTGGTCGCGGGCGTCGTGCTCGGGGCCACCCTGGGCTGGGTCGAGGCCTGGGCGGTCGCGGTCGTCGCGGCGCTGCTGCTGCTCGCGAGCGCGCCCTTCCTCGTCGGCGGCCACGACTACGGCGTGAGCCTGCACCTCGAGCGCGACCGCGTCGTCGCCGGCACGGATGTGGGCGGATGGATCGACATCGTCAACCGCGCCCGCCGCGTGGCCCTGCCGGGCATCGTCGACGTGCCGGTCGGCGAGGGCCTGGTCGAGGCGCACGTGCCGCTGCTGCGCGCGGGCGGGCAGCACCGCGAACCGCTCGCGATCGCGGCTCGACGCCGCGGGGTCATCACGGTCGGGCCCTTGACGATCGGCCGCGGCGACCCCGTCGGCTTCCTGCGCCGGGAGATCACCTGGCCGGAGGAGCACCAGATCTTCGTGCATCCGGTGACCGTGCCGGTGCCCTCCACCAGCCAGGGCCTCATCCGCGACCTCGAGGGGCAGCCGACCAGCGACATCGTCGATGCCGACCTGTCGTTCCACGCCATCCGCGACTACGCCGCCGGCGACTCGCAGCGGCACATTCACTGGAAGTCGACCGCCAAGACCGGGCAGCTCATGGTGCGCCAGTACGAGGAGTCGCGCCGCTCGCGCATCGCCGTGCTGCTCGGGCTGCGGCACGACGACGAGCACGCGAGCGAGGACGAGTTCGAGATGGCCGTCAGCGCCGCCGCCAGCCTCGCCGCGCAGGGCGTGCGCGACGGGCGCGACGTGCTCGTGTCGATGAGCGCGGAGATCTCCGAGTACGAGAAGGACTCGGTCAAGGCCATCCGCACGCTGCCCACCATCAGCGCCAAGGGGCTGCTCGACGCGATGAGCGGCGTGCAGGGTTCCTCGACGGCCATGGCGCTCGGCGACGTCGCCAAGCTGACCGTGCAGACCTACCCCGAGCTCTCCATCGCCCTGGTCGTCACCGGCTCGCTGCTGCCCCTGCCGCGCCTGCGCGCGATCGCCGTCGCCTTCCCGCCCGACGTCGCCGTCGTCGCCGTGCGCTGCGAGCCGGGCGCGGAGCCCACTCTGCGCACCACGCCCGAGCTCAGCGTGCTCACCGTCGGCGCGCTGCACGACCTCACCCGCATGCTCGCCCGGGGCGCCGGACGATGAGGCGCGATGCCGTGCGCCTCGACTCCACCGCCTGGTGGGGTCTGGCCTACGTCGTGGTCGCCGTCGCGCTGGCTACGGCGAGCGCGTGGCCGATCTACGGCGACCAGCGCGTGCTGCTCCTCGGCACCGCGGCCGCCGTGCTCGGCCCGGGCATCGTCGTCGCGGGCCGATACCTCGGCTGGCGCTGGTGGCAGACGAGCATCGTCGCCGTCGCGCTCTACCTGCTCGGCGCCGTCGGCCTCGCGGTGCCGAGCGCGCTGACCGGGCCGCTCGCCGCCCTCGGGGGCGCCGGCGACGCCGTCGTCGGACTCGTCGTCGGCTGGAAGCAGCTCCTCACCCTCGAGCTGCCGCTCGGCGACTACCAGGCCGTGCTCGTGCCGTTCTTCGCGGTGGTCTACGCGGGGGCGCTGATCGCGGCGGCGCTCATCGTGCGCGGCGGTCGGCTCGCGGCGCTCGCCGCGCCCATCGCGGTGCTCATGGTCGCCTTCGGGCCCGTCTTCGGGGCGAGCGCCACCAGCGAGCCCCTGGTGCTGGGCGGCCTCGTCCTCCCCGCGCCCCGCGAGCTCGGCATCGGCCTCGGGCTGCTGCTCGCCTCGGTCGTGTGGCTCGTCGGCCGAGGGCGCCTCGACCGAGCGCGCGCACTGCGCCTCGCACGGGCGCGCACCGGTGCCGTCCAGCAGCGCCGCGAGTCCCTCGCCGCCGCGGCGCGCCGCAACGTGCTCGGCGGGGCGATCCTGGCGGTCGCCCTCCTGGCGGGCCTGCTCGTCGCACCCGCCGCATCCGGTCTGAGCGATCGCTCGGCCTGGCGCGACCGGGTCGATCCGAGCCTCGTCGTGCAGCGCCAGGCTAGCCCGCTGGCGAAGTACCGCTCATGGTTCACCGCCGGGGCGGTCGACGAGGCGCTGTTCACGGTCACCGGCGACACCGGCGCGGTCGAGCGCCTGCGCCTCGCCACCCTCGACGCCTACGACGGGCACGAGTTCCACGTCGCCGACGACACGGCCGCCGGGCGGTTCAGCCGGCTGCCGACCAACGGCCGGATCGACGGCTCGGATGCAGAGCTCGAGATCACGATCGGGGAGCGCTACGACGGCGTCTGGACCCCGGTGCCGGAGGGCCTGCGCTCCTCACCGAGCTTCGCGGGCGAGCGCGCCGAGCGGTTGGCCGACTCCTTCTACGTGAGCGACGACCGCGCCACCGCGGTGACCGCGACGGACGCATCCGGCGACGGGCTCGCGGCCGGCGACCGCTACCGCGTCTGGGCTCCCGCCGGCGCGGGCGACGAGGAGCTGACGGGCACCGGCGGCGAGTCGCTCATCGACCCGGAGCTGCATCCCGCGCTCGCCTCGTGGGTCGAGCAGCAGCAGGTCGGCCGCACCGCGGCCGACGTCCGGGAGCTGGTCGGCCGGCTCGTCGAACGCGGCTACCTCAGCCACGCCGTCAGCGAGGATGCGCAGTCCGCCGCCTGGATCGCCCGCCTGGACGAGCAGGCCGGTTACGCCTTCGAGTCGAGCTACTCCGGCCACTCCACCGCCCGCACCGAGGAGCTCTTCGCGAGCCTGGAGGAGCAGCAGCAGCGCGCGGGCGACGACCCGTCGCCGGAGACGCTGGTCGCGGCGCCCGGCGACGACGAGCAGTTCGCCACCGCCGCAGCCCTGGTGGCGCGCTACCTCGGTTTCGAGTCGCGCGTGGTCGTCGGCGTGCGCCTCGGCGACGACGCGCCCGCCGGCGTGCCCGCCTGCGACGAGGTCTGCACGGGCGGCAACGTCACGGCCTGGGCCGAGGCGCGCTCGGCCGACGGCACCTGGGTCGCGCTCGCGGCGACGCCGCAGTTCGCGATGCCGCCGTCGGTCATCGCCGAGGGCGAGGAGCTGCCGCAGAACCCGACCGTGCCGCAGCAGGAGTCGAGCGATCCGATCGACCCGCCCGAGGCGCTCAGCGAGGACGCCGACTCGGCACCGTTGACCGACGAGCAGGAGGAGCAGGCCCGCCTCGCGCAGGCGCTCATGGCGCTGCGGCTGGTGGCCCTCATCCTGGCCGTCGTCGTCCTCGTGCTGCTGCCGGTGATCGTGCTGGCGGCCGGCAAGCTGCTGCGCCGCCGCGGCCGCCGTGCCGCCGCGTCGCCCGAGGTCGCCATCGTCGGCGCCTGGGAGGAGCTCATCGACACGTACACGGATGCGCGCATCGCCGTGCCGTGGGACGGCACGCGGCTGCAGATCGCCCGCGAGCTGGGTCGTCCGCGCGCGACGCAGCTGGCGCAGGCCGTCGACGTCGCCGTGTTCGGCGAGCACCCGCCCGGCCCCGAGCAGGCGCACGCCGCGTGGGCGCTACTCGACGCCGAGCGCGCCGACGTGCTCGGCCGGGGCGGCGCGCGCGCGGTGCTGCGGCACGCGCTCAGCCCGGCATCGTTCCTGCGCAGGCTCGATTCCGGCACCGGATCCACGGCAGGATGGCCTACGGCCCGTCGAAAGGAAGCAGTCTCGTGACCAACGGATACAGCAGTCCCGGAGCCGATCCGGCCGCGGTCCTCGCGATCGTCGTCGCCGTCTACGGCGCCGCCTTCCTCGTGGGCATCGCGGCCTACGTGCTCTTCGCCATCGGCTTCGCGAAGATCCTCCGCAAGCTCGGCGAACCGGCCTGGAAGGGGTGGGTGCCGTACGTCAACACCGCCACGATCATCCAGCTCGGCGGCAACCCGTGGTGGTGGCTGTTCGTGCCGTTCGCGAACCTGTACTTCGCGATCATCGGCCTGCACCGCATCACCGAGCGTTTCGGCCGCGGCGCCGGCACGACCGTGCTCGGCGTGCTGCTGCCGTACGTGTGGGCGCTGATGCTCGGCGCGAAGGGCGCGCAGCCCGTCGGCGGCCGAGCCTCCGCGACGCTCGACGACCAGGGCGGCCGCTTCGCCCCCGGCGTCGTCGCTCCCGGCGCCGTACCTCCGCCCGTGGTCGGGGGCTACGGCAGCACCGCGCCGCCGCCGCCGCCCGCGCCGGGGCAGGGACCCGGCGCCGGCTTCGGCCAGCCCTCGGCCGTGCCGGGCGCCGCGGGCAGCACGCCCCCGCCTCCGCCGGCACCCGGTGCGCGCTCCTTCGACGCTCCGCCGCCCCCGGCCCAGGGCTCGCCGTTCGGGGCCCCGCCGGCTCCTCCCGCGGCGGTGCCGTCCGCGCCCTCGTCGTCGACGCCGCCCCCGCCTCCCGCCGCCGCGAACCCGTTCGCGCCGCCGGCGCCCGCTGCGCAGAGCGGCCTCATCGCTCCGCCGCCCGGCATCGCGCCGATCCCGGGCGTCGCCGCCCCCGCGGCACCGCCCGCGCCGCCGGCCGCCGCGCCCGCCTGGTCGGCCGCTCCCGTGCCGCCGCCGGCTCCGGCCGCCCCCGCACACGCCGCGGCCCCGGTCGACGACGGTGACGACGACGAGGTCGGCGCCACCATCGTGGTCGACCGCAAGCCCCGGTCCCAGTGGCACCTGGTGCTGGCCGACGGCGGCGTGCTGCCCGTCATCGACGACATCGTCGTGCTCGGACGCAAGCCGCTCGAGGGGTCCGGAGCGCAGAGCCTGCCGGTGCCCGACACCACGCGCACGCTCTCGAAGACGCACGCGAAGCTCGAGCTGCTGCAGGGCCGCTGGATCGTCACCGACCTCAACTCGACCAACGGCGTCATCGTCGTCCGGGCCGACGGCACCGAGGAACTGCTCGACGAGGGTGGCTCGGCCGAGGTGCTCGAGCGCTTCGTGCTCGGCGAGGTCGAGCTGCGACTGGTGAAGGCGGGCGCCTGAGCATGACGGCGGTCGGCACGGTGCGGCTCGCCGTCGGTGCGCTCACGGACACCGGCGTGCAGCGCACGAACAACGAGGACGCCTTCCTCGCGGAGTCGCCCGTGTTCATCGTCGCCGATGGCATGGGCGGCTACGAGGCCGGCGAGGTCGCCAGCGCGGCGGTCGTCGACGCGTTCCGCCGCCACGCGAGCGGACCCGTGATGCCCTCGCTGCAGCAGGTGCGCGATGCCGTGATCGCGGCCAATGCCGACGTCGCCGCGATCGCCGCGGGTCACGCGCGCGGCGCCGGCAGCACGCTCACCGGCATCGTGCTGGTCGAGCACGACGGCGCACCGCACTGGCTGGTCCTCAACATCGGCGACTCGCGCGTCTACCGCCATCACGGCAGCGACCTCGATCAGGTGACGGTCGACCACTCCCTCGGGCAGGAGCTCATCGAGCAGGGGGCGCTGCGCAGGGAGGACCTGCCCACCTTCGCGCAGCGCAACGTCATCACCCGAGCCATCGGGGCCGCCGACAGCACCGCCGACTCGTGGCTGCTGCCGGTCATCAACGGCGAGCGGATGCTGGTCTGCAGCGATGGCCTCACCGGCGAGGTCGCCGACGAGGGCATCCGCATGACCCTGACGATGAGCGGACGTCCCGAGTCGGCCGCGCAGGCGCTCGTCGAGCGTGCGAAGGCGAACGGCGGCCGCGACAACATCACCGTCGTCATCGTCGACGTGCTCGAAGGCGGCGCCGTCCTGTCGAGCGACGAGACCACGAACTCGCTGCTGCGCTCCGCGCCGTTGGACGGCCACGACACCGAGCTCGTGGACGACACCATCCCGGTGCGGGTGCGATGAGCGAGCGCCGCCGTGCCCGGGAGGCCTCCGAGCGGATGGATCAGGACGACGGCCTGGACGACCGCACCATCGCCGTCGACCGGTCGGACCCGTCGACGATGGATGAGACCGAGCTCGTGCAGCGCCAGCCGCGGCCCGAGATCGACGAGGCCACGGCGGCGGTGATCCGGCCCGGTGCGCATCCGCTCGTCGACGACGACACCGTCGTCGCCGAGCGCGGCGGCTGGCTGCCGGAGGGCACCGTGCGGGTCGGCGGCCCCTCTCCGTCGCAGGCCTTCTCAGGCCCGTTGGGGGCCGGGATCGGTGCGGCGCCGACTCCGGTCGACCGCTTCGCCCCGCCGGTCGCCGGTCGCCGGGCCGTGCTCGGCGGCGGAGCCGGATCGACCTCGCGCTACACGACGCGCCGGGTGGTCGCTCCGGCCCCACGTGCCGAGGCCGTCCCCCAGGCCGCCGACGCCACCCGCGATCGCGATGCCGTGCTGCCCTCGGTGCGCAGGCGCGCCCGCCGCGGCGCGGCGGTCTCGCTCGTCTCAGCCGGCGTGGCGACGATCGTCACGATCGCCGGTCTCGTGGTGGTGATCCCGCTGCTGCTCGCCGGGTGACCCGTTCGCAGCGTCATCGCAGGGAATCGTTAGCCCGTCTAGCGACAAGGCGGGTTAGGCTGTTGCGATGACCAGCCAGAGCGAAGCCGCGGTGCGCGCAGGCAGCTACTGGTACGGAGAAGAGGACCGCACGCGTCGGGCGATCTCCGTCCTCAACGCCATGCGCCGCTACCGTTCGGCCGAAGCCGCCATGCGCCGCCGCACCCGCAGCGCCATGGGCATGGGCGAGACCGACCTGCTGGCCGTGCAGTTCCTCCTCCAGGCTCGTCGCGCGGGTCGGCAGATCAGCCCGAAGGACCTCGCCGCCGAGCTCGGCATCTCGTCGGCCTCCACCACCATCCTCATCGACCGTCTCGTCAAGAGCGGCCACGTCGAGCGGGAGCCGCACCCCACGGATCGCCGCGCGCTGGTCATCGTTCCGACGCTGACCTCGGACGAGGAGGTGCGCGCGACGCTGGGCCGCATGCACGGCCGGATGCTCGAGATCGCGGAATCGCTGCCGCCGGAGGAAGCGGCCGTCATCGCGCAGTTCCTTGACCGCATGAGCGATGCCGTGGACGACGCCGAGACCGACGACGCGGCCGGTCACTAGCCCGTCGAGAGCGGGGCAAGCGGGCCCGGGTCATCCTCTGCGCGCATCCGCTGTACGTGATTCGTTAGATCGCCTAGTATTTCGAGCATCCTGCGTGTTCAGTCGCAGGCAGCGATCTCCTGGAGGCGGGCGATGACCGACACGCTGCATCCGCTCGCCGAGCCAAACCCGAACAGCACGATCGCCGAGCGCTACACGCTGCGGGACCACCTCGGCAGCGGCGGCATGGCCGACGTGTTCAGCGCCTGGGACGAGCGCCTCGGCCGCGAGGTCGCGGTCAAGCTCTACCGCAGCGCCGCGTCCGCGGAGTCGGCGCAGGAGATCGAGCAGGCCGATCGCGAGCTGCGTCTGCTCGCCGAGCTGCGCCACCCCGGCCTCATCGAGGTGTTCGACGCCGGCACCGTGCGCGTCGAGGGCGTCGAGCGCGACTACCTCGTGATGGAGCTCGTCGACACCCCGAGCTTCCGCGGCGTGCTCACCGAGAGCGCCGGCATCGCGGCCCGGCAGGTGGCCGAGATCGGCTGCCAGGTGGCGGATGCGCTCGCCTACGTGCACTCGCGCGGCATCGTGCACCGCGACGTCACCCCCGGGAACATCCTGGTGGCGGAGACCCCGGCCTTCGGGTTCCGCAACCTCGTCAAGCTCGCCGATTTCGGCATCGCCCGTTCGGTGCACACGATGCACCGCGAGGACGACGGCCCGGTCTTCGGCACCGCCGCCTACCTCAGCCCCGAGCAGGTGCTCGGCGAACCCGTCGGCACCGCGAGCGACGTCTACTCGCTGGGCCTCGTGCTGATCGAGGCGTTGAGCGGCGAGCGTCAGTACTCGGGCACGCCCGTGGAGGCTGCGCTCGCGCGGTTGCATCGCCCGCCGACGGTCCCGGACGGCCTGCCCGAGGGGTGGGCCGAGATGCTCGAGTCGATGACCGCTCGGGAGGCGGGACTGCGCCCGACCTCCCACGACGTCGCGGTCACCCTGCGCGAGCTCTGGCTGCGCGACGCCTCCCACTCCCGGCACGCCGGCAGGGCCGGAGCGCGGCGCTCGGCGGAGCGGCAGCCGAACGACCTCGGCGGGCGCATCGCCGCCCTCGTGCTCCTGGGTCTCGCGGTCGCCAGCCTCGGCGTCGCGTTCGCGCTCTCCAGCGGTCCGCTCGGGAGTTAACGAGAACGTCACCTCCGGGCTCGCCCCGCCCCTGGGCGTGCGCACGGTTCCGGGTTATCCTGGCGTCCTCAGCGTCCATCGCGAGAACGGGAGTTCCCATGTCCGGAGTGAACCGCATCCATGCCATGGATGCGCGTGCGCTCTTCCGGATACGGAACAGCAGTGAGCCGTGCGTGCCGTGTCACGCGCGGGATCGGTAAGGCATCGTCGAGTCATCGACGGTGCCTTTTCTGTTCGCTGCACGAGTTCGGGCGATGGCCTGGGGAGTCGTGGTCCCGGAAGCCGTCCGGGCACTGGCGAGAGGACGCGGATGCGCACCCTGGTATTGAACGCCGGCTACGAGCCCCTGGCCGTGGTCTCCTACAAACGAGCCCTCATCCTCGTGATGAACCACAAGGCCGTCGTGCTGGAACGGGACGGGGACCATCCCGTCTTCGGAACGCACGGCGCCTTCGACCGTCCCTCGGTCATCCTGCTCAGCCGTTACGTGCGCATCGCGAGCGGCAAGGCCGTGCCGGTGAGCCGTCGGGGCGTGCTGCGCCGCGACGAGCACCGCTGCGGCTACTGCGGCGGGCACGCGACGACGATCGACCACATCCAGCCCCGCTCGCGCGGCGGCAAGGACACGTGGGAGAACCTCGTGGCCTGCTGCCTCAAGTGCAACAACCTCAAGAGCGACCGCAACCCGGCCGAGATGGGCTGGCGCCTGCGGTTCACGCCGGCGCAGCCCCGCGGCGGCACCTGGACGGTGCGCGGCGCCGAGCGCGTCGAGCCCGATTGGGGCGAGTACCTGGCGCCGGCGGCGTAGCCCGCCGCCCCTGCGGGCGGGCTCATCCGACTGTCACCGACGTTCCGGCGCAGTGCACCTAGACTGGTCCGGTCAGCCTCTGTAGCTCAATGGAAGAGCAGTTCCGTCCTAAGGAAAGGGTTGGGGGTTCGAGTCCCTCCAGGGGCACCATCCGTCAGAGCGCCCCGACCGCCTCCGCCACCACGATCGCCGCGGCGATCAGCACCAGCGGGGCCAGCGCGATCACGGTCACCCAGCGGTTCTCGACGAGCAGCGCGATGAACTCGCGCAGGAACGCACTGGGCACGTAGTAGCGGGCGGTGCGCGCGCCGATCACCTGGGCGTCGACGCCGAGCTTGCGCGCCAGCGACGCGGTGCGCAGCACGTGGTAGTCGCTGGTGACGAGCAGCAGCGGGTCGGTGCGGCCGGTCTCGCGCAGCAGCTCGACGGAGCGCTCGATGTTCTCGCGGGTGGTGGTCGAGCGGTCCTCGATCAGCACGTCGTCGCTCGGCACGCCCTGCCCGATCAGGTGCTCGGCCATCGCCGAGGCCTCCGAGCGCGCCTCATCCGAGCCTCGTCCGCCGGAGGGCACGAGCAGCGGATGGCGGCCGCGCGCGCGTCCGGCGCGGTAGGCGGCGAGCGCGCGTTCGACTCGGCCGCGCAGCAGCGGGGTGAGGGTGCCGTCCTCGCGAAGGCCGGAACCGTGCACGACGATCGCGGCGGGGTCCAGGCGGTGGCGCATCCGTCCGTAGACGACCGAGTAGACGGCGAACGAGATGAAGGCGAGGCTCGCGTAGAGCGACGCGAGCGCGATCAGGGCGGCGATCGCCAGGCCCGCGGTGCCGAACGAGACGGCGATGAGGATGGCGGCGACCGGCAGCGCGAAGACCAGCAGGCCCGCGACGAGCGAGAGCTGGTTGCCGAGGCTGCGACCCTCGCGGCGCAGCATCGTCACGCCGTTGCCGATGAGCAGCCCGCCGAAGACGAGCACGCTCACGGGCAGCGAGACCGCCAGCACGAGGAGGGCGACGGAGGCGATCGGGCTGACCTCCGCGGCCAGGGTCAGCGCGCCGAGCGCGCCGGTGCCGATGGCTCCCGTGAGCAGCACGCCGTTGCGCAGCATGCGCGGGTCGCGGCGGCGCAGCACCGCGTACGCGAGCAGCAGGGCGGCGGCGAGGCAGAGCAGGAGCACGGGGACGACGCTATCCGGCGTCGCCCCTGAGATCAGCCCGCCCAGGCCTCCTCCGCCACCGTCTCGCGCCCGCCGCCCTCCAGCGCTCGCCGCATCGCCAGCGTGATCGCGTGGTCCTGGCTGGCCTCGGCGAGCGGATACGGGGCGTCGCCGCCGCCCTGCGCCCAGGCGCCGGTCGCAAGCAGCAGGTCGGCGAGCGCGAGCTCCTCGTCCGAGAGCCGCGTGCCCGGGAAGGCATTGCGCCAGAGCACCTCGCCGTCGAGCGAGAGGTGCTCGGTGGCGTAGCCGTCGAGGTCGAGGTCGTAGCCGAGCTGGCGGCGCATGATCGTGGACTCGAGGATCGTGCGCGGGCCGGCGAGGCGGATCACGGCGTCGTCGGCGATCTCGCCCCGGCTGCCGCGCACCAGGATGCGGCGGTGGCGCAGCTGGTTGTGCCACTGGTTGCTCGTGAAGTCGTAGAGGCCCGAGCGCCCGCCGCCGAAATCGAGCGTGGCCAGCTGGGTCGTGGCCGGCCGCTCCGTATCGTCGTCGGTCCAGGCGTCGCGCACGAGCGGATCGACGAGCGGCGCGTCGAACGCATCCGCTCGCACCGTGACGGGGGCGAAGCCGGCGCCGAGCAGGCCGCGCATCAGCGCGAAGGCGTGGTAGTCGTGCGTCGAGGAGACGTGCACCGAGGTGGGCCGGCCGATGAGCCCGGCGTCGACGATGGCCTTGCGGGCGGCGTGCCCGGGGTAGCGGGGGTACTGCTCGGCGACCTGCACGAGTCCGCTCGGCCCGACCTCGCGCCACAGCGCGCGCAGGCCCTCGAGGTCGGCGGCCGGCGGCGTCTCGCTGAGCACCGGCACGTCGGCCGCGACGAGCTCGGCGATGACGCCGGGCGCGGCCTCGCGCGGCACGCTCACGATCACGAAGTCGGGGCGCTCGCCCCGCAGCAGCTCGGCGACCGAGCGGTGCACCGGCGCATCGTGCTCGACCGCGGCCCGCTCGGCCGAGCCGTCGCTGCGGGCCACGACCCCGGCGAGCTGCAGCCGCTCGGGCAGCGCCCGCGCCACGGCGTGGAAGAAGCCCGTGCGCCAGCCGGTGCCGACGACGGCGAAGCGGTACGGCGCGCTCACGAGGCGTCGAGCCAGGCGGAGGCCGGCGGCAGCAGGGCGTCGGCGCGCGCGAACAGCTCCTCGGGCAGCGGGCGACGAGCGGATGCGATGGTCGTCGCGATCCGCTCGGGCTTGCTCAGGCCGACCACGGTCGAGGTCACCCGGGGGTCGCGGAGGGACGCCTGCAGGGCGACGGTCGCGAGGTCGGTGCCGTACTCGTCGGCGAGGTCGGCCAGTGCGGCGACCGCGCCGAGCACCGCCTCGTTCGCCGGGCGGTAGCCGTAGTCGGTGATGCCCGAGCGCGGCGCCGCGAGGATGCCGGCGCCGAAGATGGCGGCGTTGAACACGGTCATACCCCGATCGATCGCGTCGTCGACGACCCGGTCGGCGCTGCGGTCGACGAGCGTGAGCCGGTTGTGCACCAGCAGCGCGTCGAAGACGCCGAGGCCGACGTAGCGCTCCATGACCCGCGAGTCGCCGCCGGCGACGCCGATCGAGCCGACGACGCCCTGCTCGCGCAGCTCGACGAGCGCGTCCACCGCGCCGCCCGGCTGGGTGATCTCGTCCCACGCGAACTGCTCCGGGTCGTGCAGGTGCACCAGCGGCAGGTGGTCGAGGCGCAGTCGATCGAGGCTCTCGCGCACCGAGGCGCGCACGCGCTCGCCCGAGTAGTCGCGGCCGGACGCGTCGGTCTTCGTGATGATGAGCGCATCCGCCGGCAGCCCGCCCGCGGCGGCCACCGCCGCGCCGAGCACCGGCTCGCTGCGGCTGTCGGAGTAGCCGTTCGACGTGTCGATGGTGCGGATGTCGCTGGCGAGCGCGGTCGCGATCAGCTCGGTCGCCGTCGCCGGCTCGAGTCCGCCGAGCGGGGAGGTGCCCAGGGTCACGGCGCTGACGGATCGTCCTGTCGCGCCCAGTGGCCGCATCCAGTCGTCGGGAGCGTGCGTCATCGGCGGTCCTCTCATCGGTGAGGCCTCCAGCCTGTCGAGGCCGGCGACGTCGGCGCAAGGGGTGCGACCATGGAGCGCATGAGCTTCACGCACCTCGACGCCTCCGGGCACGCCCGCATGGTCGACGTCACCGCCAAGCAGCCGACCGTGCGCAGCGCGACGGCGCGCGGTTTCGTGCGCTGCAGCGCCGAGATCGTCGCGGCGCTGCGCGACGGCACCGCGCCGAAGGGCGACGTGCTCGCGGTGGCGCGCATCGCGGGCATCCAGGCGGCGAAGGCCACGCCGACCCTGCTGCCGCTCGCGCACGTGATCGGCGTGCATCGTGCATCCGTCGACCTCGAGATCCTCGACGACGGGGTGGCCGTCGAGGCGACGGTCGGCACGGCCGACCGCACGGGTGTGGAGATGGAGGCGCTGACCAGCGTCTCGGTCGCCGCGCTCGCCATCGTCGACATGGTGAAGGGCATGGACAAGTCGGTCGTCATCGAGGACGTGCGCATCGTCGCGAAGTCGGGCGGCCGCTCCGGCGACTGGGTGCGGCCGGGGAGTAGGCGGCGGTAACGCCCCCGGCTCCCCAGCCCGGTGGCGCCTCCGGTCGTTCGCGATGGACCGGGTGACGGATCGGGCCACCTGGAGGCGCGGTTCTGCGCGAGCAGCGCGGCTGCCTCAGCCGGTGAAGCCGCGGCGTTCGTACCAGTGGGCGAGGCGCTCGCCGAGGGTGCCGCCGCCGCGCCGCCTCCGCCGCCTCGCCAACCGGCGACTCAGCAGCTTGGCGACAAGTCGGTGCCGTTCGTGGTGCTGAGTCGTCGCGACGGTGCTGAGTCGCGCACCGCCGCGCGCCGTCGAGCTCGTGCCGACGCGTCGCGACGGTGCTGAGTCGTCGCCGCGCTGCTGAGTCGTGCGCCGCCGGGGCCGCGCCGACGCGTTCACTCGGGCTCGCGCATCGCATCCTCGTCCGGCGCGGGGCCGGGCCGCGCCGCCACGAGCAGCGCGGTGCCCGCGAGCAGCAGCGCGGGAGCGGCGAGCAGCAGCGCGGGAGCGGCGAGCAGCAGCACGGGCCAGTCGTCGAGCAGCGGCAACCGCTCCTGCAGCCACCAGCGGCCGCCGTAGAGCCCAAGGCCCGCGACGATCATCGCGATGCCGCACGCGGTGCCCGTCCACCGTCGGCGTCTCGTCATGCCGCTCCTCGTCATGCTGCTCCCGGCATCCGCTCCTCGCATCCGCTCCTCGCATCCGCTCCTCGTCCTCCCATGCTGACGAAGCGAGCGGATGCGCGGAAGCGACGAAGGTATCGACCTCGGGAGGCGGTCCGGTCGAGCGCGGACCGGGGGCGCATCCGCTCGGGTAGCGTCGCAGGATGCCCCCTGCGCACGACGACCGCCCATAGGATGAGCGGCTGCTCGGGCTGCAGCGTGCCGCTTACCGACGCGAGGCGAGCGACGAGGACCGTGCGGCGCTGGCCGACTACGAGCGAGCGCATCCGGCGTCGACGCCCACCGTCCCGGTCGCAGCGGCGCGGCGCCGGCCGATCCCCTGGGCCGTCGTGTCGGCACTCGTGCTCGGCGCCGCGATCGGCGCGGCGTGCGTCGCCTGGGCTGGCGGGTTGCTCCGAGGGGATGCGTTCGATCGGTTCACCGCACCCATCGCCGACGCGCGCTCGGTGACGGAGTCGGCCGCGCTGCTGGCCACGATGACTACGGCTCCCGGTTCGATCCATGTCGGCGGCGACGCGGTGGTCGCCACCCTGCTGGCGGGCCCCGTTCCGCTGCACTCCTCGCACGGGGTCGATCTCCATGCCGCGCTCGCCGTGTCGGCCGCGGGGGACCAGCTGGTCTGCCTGGTCGAGATGCGCGGCGATGCCGGGGTGACCCCGATCTGCGTGACGCGCTCGCAGTTCGAGGACGAGGGCGTCTCCCATCCCTTCGCCCGCGACGATGAGCGCAACGCCATCCTCGAGATCGTCTGGCGTGCGGACGACTCCGTCACCATCCGCGAGGCGGACCTCAGCACGATCGGATGAAGGCTCGCTAGCGTGCCGGCATGAGCCTCTTCGATTCCATCCGCAAGGCCGGCTACCGCCGCGGACCCCAGCGCGTCTTCGGCGGCATCGCCGGAGGGCTCGCCAGCCGCTTCGGCTGGAATGTCTGGCTGGTGCGCCTGCTGATCCTCGTCTCGTTCCTGTTGCCGGTGCTCGGCTGGGTCGCCTACGTCGTCGTCTGGGTGGTCACGCCCTGGCAGGACGGCTCGATCCCGGTCGAGCGCCTGTTCGGCCGCCGGCGCTGAACCGCCGAGGGCACTGAACGGCCGCCGGCGCTGAGCCGCCGAGGGCGCGTCCGCGGTTCCGCGGACGCGCCCTCGCGGCGTGCTCAGTGGGTGCGGCGTTCGTGGGCGAGGCGTGAGCGGAGCCCGGTGGTGATGTGGGCGACCAGTGGCAGCGGCGTGCCGAGTTGCTGGTCGGTGGTGGTGACGGCGTTCCGGACGCGGTGGTGGATGTCGGCGAGGTCGGCGCCGCGGGTGACCTGGATCTCGGCCAGCAGGACGCGGTCCTTGGGGCGGAACGCGCGCAGGCGCACGTGGGCGATCTCGGTCGCGTCGTCGAGGTGGCGGCGCAGCATCCCTTCGACGAGGTTCGCGTCGATGCTGATGCCGTCGCGCTCGAGCGCGGTGCCGTCGGCGCCGCGGCCCCGGGTCGTGGTCCACGCGAGCGCGATGATCACAGCGAGGGCTGCGAGGGCGATGATGCCTCCCTGCAGCCACGGCGCCGGCGCCTCGGTGAGACCGAGGGTCGGTGTGACGAGGCCTGCGGGTTCGAGCAGCTGGTCGATCTCGGGTCGCAGCAGCAGGGCCGCGCCGGCCAGGGCGATCAGGCCCAGCAGGATGAGCGCGAGTCGGTTGAGGGCGCGGTTGCTGGTGGTCATCGCCCGATCACCCCCGCGGTCTCGATGCGCACCGTCTGCCGCATCGGCGGTGTCGGGGCGAGGCGCTCCAGCTCGCGCTGGGCGGCGGCCGCGACCTCGTCTCGGTCGATGTCGAACCCCGAGGTCGGGCGCACGGTCACCTCGGCGCTGCGCGAACCGACGGAGGTGCTGACCCGGTCGCGCGGCACAGCGGCCGCGGTCGCGGCGGCGCGGGAGAGCGCACCGGCGAGGACCTCGTCATCGACGATCACGAGCATCCGCTCGTCCGCCAACTCATGCCGCGACAGGCGCCCCGGCGCGAACGCCAGGACGAGCAGGATGACCGCGGCGAGGATCGCTGCGCCGGCGACGGCGTAGCGGACCGCCTCGGCGCCGGTGATCGTGCCCACGACGTCGAGCGGACGCTGCCACAGCGCTGGCGCACCGACGAGCTCGAGCACCGCTTCGACGGCGAGGTAGGCCAGCGGCAGCGCCGCGACCCACAGTCCGATCGACACCGCGACGGAGCGGGACCGGTGCCGCATGCGGTTGCCGAGTCGGCGTCGCGTGCGAGCGTTCATCGGACCCTCCTCGAAGCTTTGACGTCGTGCACCCCGGTGACGCGGATGCGCGCGGTCGTGATCTGCGCGCCGGTGAGGACCGGCCCGTCCGCGAGGACCCGCCGCTGCGCGGACTCGGCCGCATCGAGCACGGTCCTGCCCGGACGGATCGCGGCCGTCGCGGTGACGGTCACGGCCAGCCGGCCGGCGTCGTCGTGCAGCCGCACGCCGCTGCGGTGCGCGGGCGAGCCGAGCTCCTCGGCCGCCAACGCACCGAGCGTGCGCTCGATCGCCCGACTGCTCAACACGACCCGGCCCGCCGGCGACGCGCCGACCATCAACCGACCTTGCGTCCGCGCGCCGCACGGAACGCGGCACGCAGGTCCAGGCGGCCCGTCACCGCACCACCGACGACGGCACCGATGGCACCGAGGACGAGCACGAGGACGACGCCCCAGAATCCGTAGGCGAGGCCGGCGAGGGCCAGGACGACCCCCGCCGACGCGCCGATGACCACACCGTTCATGGACGCTGCGCCGTTCACTGGACTCGCGACTCCTCGGCCTCGTCCTTGTCGTCCTCGCCCGGGATGAACACGTCCGTGACGATGACGTTGACCTCGGCGACCTTCATCCCCACCAGCTCCGTGATCGCCCGCGAGACCGACTGACGCACCGCCTCGGCGACCTTCTGCAGCTCCTCCGGGTAGTCCACCACGATCGTCACATCAGCGGCGACCTCGGTCTCACCGACCTCGACCTTCACACCCTGCGACAGGTCCTTGTTCCCGATCGCCTCGCGGATGTTGCCGACCAGACGCGCCGCGCCCGCACCGAGCGCGTGCACACCCGGCACCTCACGGGCCGCGATGCCCGCCAGCTTCGACACCACACCGTCGGCGATCGTCGTCTTGCCGGAGCCGTTCGTACTGAGGTCGGGGGTGGTGGTCTGCGCCATGATGCTCATCTCCTTCTCGGGTCGGGCGGCCTGCTGCTGCCCTACTGTTGGGTTCGCTACTGGGACGGATGCGCGGCGCGATTCGTCACGGGGAGACCGCTGGCAGGAACCCGGATGGGAGGTGTGCGCGCATGAGCTCCATCGAGCAGGCCACGGACGGGCTCCTGGCCCGTCGCGCCGCGGATGGCGACGGTGTCGCGTTCGGCGTGCTGGTGCGCCGCCACGCGCCGTTCTGGCGGGCCTTCGCGACGCGGCTGCTGCGCTCCGCGGGCGATGCGGAGGACTGCGTGCAGGAGTCCCTGATCACGGCGTGGGAGCAGCTGCCGAAGCTGCAGGAGCCCGACAAGGTGCGCGCCTGGGTGACGACCATCGTCAGCCGGAAGGCGACGGACCGCATCCGCTCGCGCCGCTTCACCGATCCCATCGACGACCTCGAGGTGCCCGCGAAGGGCCTCGACCCGGAGCGCGCCGCCGTGCAGCGGTCGCAGCTGGACGCTCTCGGCGCCGTGCTCGCCGCCCTGCCCGAGGAGCAGCGCACCATCTGGCTGCTGCGCGAGGTGGCGGGTGAGTCGTACGACGACATCGCGGCGCACCTGGGGGTGCCCGTCGACACCGTGCGCGGGCGGCTCGCCCGTGCGCGCAGGACCGTGATCGACCGCATGAAGGACTGGAGGTGACCATGAACGACGACATCGGCGGATCGGGCTACAGCCTCGACGACCTCTCCGCGTACCTCGACCGAGGGCGGACACCCCCATCGCGGCGATCGACTGCAACCCGGAGTGCCAGGCGCTGCTCGACACCATGGCTCGATTCGCTGCGCTCTCGCAGCAGCTGGTCGACCGAGACGTCACCGAGCAGACGCCGACCCCCGGCTGGCTCGACGGCCTGCTCGACACGGTCGCGCAGGAGGTGCGGGCCGGCAGGGACCTGCCGTACGCCGAGGGGCTCGTGGTCACCGAGGGGGCCGTGCGCACGCTCGTGCGCGAGGCCGGGGACGGCGTGCCCGGCGCGCTCGTCGGCCGCACGCGCATCCGCGACCTCGACGGAGCCCCGCGCATCGAGATCGAGCTCAGCGTGCTCGGCGACCGGCCGCTCGTCGCCGTCGCCGACCGGGTGCGGGAGGTCGTCGCGGCGGCACTGCGTCGGCACACCCCCTCGCCTCGGCCACCATCGACGTGACCGTGGTCGACGTGCACGGCGAGGAGGCGGAGGGATGAGCGAGCGCGAACTGGCCCTCGCGGTGGACGCGACGGCGGCGGCGGTGCCCGGCGTGGCTCGCGTGTACCGCGCACCTGCCGGCATCGGCGGCGCAGCGCGACTGCTGCTGCAGCGCGACGACGAACCCCTCAGCGACGTGCGCGGCTCGCGGGCGACCGTGAGCATCGGGGTGCGCGGCGACGCCCCGGCGCAGGCGACGGCAGCCGCCGTCGCGGCGGCGGTGCAGGCCGTCGTCGGGCCCGACGTCGCCGTGCTGGTGCGGGTCGGGCGCATCGAGGGCTGACCACCGGGCACACCGCCCTCGCCGGTCATCATCAGCCGCCGTTCACGTGCCGAGCGAACCCTGGCCGCATGGAGCAGCAGAAGGACTACGACGAGCAGCAGGTCATCGAGCAGGTCGCGTCGCACCTGCAGGACAGGTTCCCGGACCGCGACCCCGGGCTGATCGACGAGGTCGCCGCCGACACCGTGCACGACTTCGCCGACGCGAAGGTCAAGGACTACGTCGGCCCGCTCGCCGAGCACCGCGCTCGCGACATCCTCAACCACGACGCGGAGGCGCAGCCCTCCTAGACTCGCGGCATGGGGGACGACGCCGCGGACATCGACTGGGAGGGCGCCCGCACGGTCAACCTCGCGAACTGGGAGGACCGCGTGCCGCTGCACGAGGAGTCCTACGGCATCGCCGCCTTCGACGATCCGCGTCACCTCAGCCCCGTGGTGCGCGCCGACCTCGTCGCGCTCGCGCCGTACCTGCCCTCGGTCGACGGTCTCGACGTCTGCCATCTGCAGTGCCACATCGGCACCGACACGGTGTCCCTCGCCCGCGCCGGCGCCCGCGTGACCGGCGTCGACTTCTCGCCCGGCGCGCTGCGCTCCGCCGCGGCACTCGCCGAGCGCCTCGGCGTCGAGGCGACCTGGGTCGAGACCGACGTGCTCGACGCCCGCGCCGCCGTCACTGGCGACTTCGACCTCGTCTACACGAGCATCGGCACCATCACCTGGCTGCCCGACCTCGACCGCTGGGCCGCGCAGGTCGCCGGCCTGCTCCGCGAGGGCGGCACGTTCCTCATCCGCGACGGCCACCCGGCGCTGTACGCCCTCGACGAGGCCGCCGACTCGCTGCGGCTGCGCTACCCCTACTTCTCCTCCGAGGCGCCCCAGGTCTGGGACGACGCCTCGACCTACAGCGGCGACGGCGTCGTGGCGCACACGCGCACCTACGAGTGGGCGCATCCGCTCTCCGACATCGTGAACGCGCTGATCGGCGCCGGGCTGCGCATCCTGCGCCTCGATGAGGGCCGCACCCTGCCCTGGCGCTTCTCACCGCGGATGGTGGAGGTGCCCGACGGCTTCGCCTGGCCCGATGGGGAGCGCGAGCTCGTGCCGTGCACGTACACGATCGTGGCGCGCAAGGACGGATGAGCCCCTGTCGCCGCGATGCGCGGGACGCGGCCGCGCAGGCTCGTCGTTTCATCGAGCGGAGCTTCGTGCTGACGGACGCGCTCCTCTCCGGCTACGAGCGTGAGGATCTGTACGGGGAGTCCGATCGCCTTAGCCGTCCGACATGGGAGTGGTTGATCGAGGCCGACGAGCTCGTCAGCGGGCTGCACTCGACGGCGCTGTGGGAGCCGTCGCGGCAGAGCGCCCGGCGTCGGGCCGACTTCGTGTCGGGCGTCGACGCGCTGATCGAGCGGAGGCCGCCGGACCTCGACGACCCGTTCCTGCTCGCGACGCTCGCCGAGCTCCGAGCGGTCGTCGTGGGGTTCTCCGCGATCTGACGGGACGACCTCCTCCGCACCCCGCCCCTCGGTTCCTCGGGTCGCACTGCCCCACCGTGCGCGGGCGGGCTGAGCCGGGCGTCCTCCCGGCCGCGGTCTGGCACTCTTGACGCATGACCCACCTCCTCCTCGCCGCCGCCCAGACCGAGGCCGGTGCCGGTTATGACGGCTTCATCGGCTGGGTGCTGCGGCTCATGGAGGTCTTCGGCGAGGTCGGCGTCGGCATGGCCGTGCTCATCGAGACCTTCGCCCCGCCGGTGCCCTCCGAGGCGCTGCTCCCGGTGGCCGGCTTCCTCGCCTACGAGGGGCGCATGAACTTCGTCGGCGCGTGGGTGGCCGCCTCGCTGGGAGCCCTCCTGGGCGCATGGCTCTGGTACTGGATCGGCGCGGCGCTCGGCCGCGACCGCACCCGCCGGCTGGTGGACCGCATCCCGCTCATGGACGGCACCGACTTCGACAAGGCGGAGGCGTTCTTCACCCGCTGGGGCGGTGCCGCCGTGTTCTTCGGGCGCTGCGTGCCGCTCGTGCGCTCCTTCATCTCGATCCCGGCCGGTATCGAGCGGATGCACTTCGGCAAATTCACCTTCTACACGCTCGCCGGCTCGCTCCTCTGGAACGGCATCTGGGTGGGCCTCGGCTTCGCCTTCGGACCGGCGATCAAGCCCATCCTCGAGGAGTGGAGCGGCATCATCTCCTACGCCGCGGTGGGCGTCATCGGCCTGCTCGTGCTGTGGTTCATCGTCGTGCGCGTGCGCAAGGTGCTGCGCGAGCGCCGTCTCGCCCAGGACAACTAGCGGACCCGAGCCCCGCGCCGAACTGGCGCTCAGGGGGGCGAGGGGGCAGCAGTTGCGCGCGCAGGGGCTCGGAGCAGCACCTACCGCCCCCTCGGCGGCTGCACGCGCGGCTGCCCGCGCGGCTGCCCGCGCGCCCCAGCCCGCGCGCCCGCGCCCCAGTGCCCCGAGCGCATCGCCCGGAACGTGACCGGGTGCATCATCCGCGGAGCTCCCGCAGGCAGGGCACGCCGCGCACCGGCACGGCGAGCAGGTCCCCGGGGCGCACGTCGGCCGGCAGCTCGACGGAGGCGCTGCGCTCGGCACCGCCGAGCACCGTGGCGGGGGCGTCGTGCGCGGTCGAGGCGCGACCGATGAGGCGCAGCTCGCCCCAGGCCGTGCCCGGGTGGTCGAGCCGGCCGTCGAGGAGCACGAGCGTGGCGCCCTCGGCCGAGTGCAGCACCTCGGTGATGCGGAGCACCACGGCGCTGGCGTCGAAGAGCGGCGACGGCCGCCCGCCCGTGCCCGGCGCCGCGCCGGCGGCGGAGTGCACGCAGGGCGTGCCGCACAGCTCGACGAGGCCGAGCAGCGAGACGCCGCACACGACGACGTCGGTCGTCGTGGCGCGGGTGCGCTCGGGCCAGCGGTTGCTGTCGAGCGGATCGGGGATGCTGCGGCGCAGCGTGGGCAGGATCGTCGTGAGGGTCACGGCACCCGGTCTACGCCGCGTGCACCGAGCGGATGCGCTCACTGACGGATCCCGAACGACGTGGTCCCCGTTCCTCGCGCCCTGCTCGCGCCACGCGCTCCCGAGCCCGCCCGCGACGCGCCGTCAGAGCCACCGCTTCCACTTGAAGACCACCCAGAGCCCGACGCCGAGGGCCACCATGCCCGCCAGTGCGATCGGGTAGCCCCACTCCGCGCCGAGCTCGGGCATGACCTCGAAGTTCATGCCGTAGACGCTGCTGACCAGGCTGGGCGCGAACAGGATCGCCGCCCATCCGGTGATCTTCTTCATCTCCTCGTTCTGCGCGATGCTCTGCTTCGACAGGCGCCTGGTCTCCTCGCTCTGCGCGAGGCTCGCCTCGGCCAGCCGTCGCATCCCCTCGTTCTGCTGCTGGGTCACGAGCGTGCTGTGCACGGTCAGCGAGCTCTCCAGGAGCACGCGGAACGCATCCGCCCGCTCCGCGATGCGCAGCACGTGGTCGAGCACGTCCCGGTACCGGTTCTGCAGCTCCTGGTGCGTGCCGTACTTGGCGGCGCCGCGCAGGAGCGCCTCGAGCATCGAGCGGAGGGGACTCGTCGCGCGCTGGAAGCCGATCACCTCGCTGAGCAGCTCGTAGATGCGTCGGGCGACGGCGTCGTCGCCGGCGAAGAGCTGGTCCTCGATCTCGTCGATGTCGTTCTCGAGGCCCGCGACGACGGGCGCGTACCCGTCGACGATCTCGTCGAGCACGGCGTAGAGCACGGCCTCGGGGCCGAGTCGGAGCAGCTCGGGGTGCGCCTCCATCCACCGACGGTTGCTGGCGAGCTCCGGCCGGGCGGCGTGGCGCACGGTCACGACGAAGCTCGGCCCGACGAAGAGGTGGATCTCGCCGAAGTGCACGGTCTCGGTCTCGTCGATGTACCAGGCCGGCCGCAGCACGACGAACAGGGTGTCGCCGTAACGCTCGAGCTTGGGGCGCTGGTGGCCCTTGCGGGCGTCCTCGATGGCGAGCGGATGCAGGTCGAACTCGGCGGCGACGGAGCTCAGCTCCTCCTCGCTCGGCTGGAACAGCCCGATCCAGGCCATGCCACCGTGCTCGTGGAGGCGCTCGTACGTCTCGTCGAGGCTCGCCGGGGTGTGCCGACGGCTGCCGTCGACGTAGATGCCGTTGTCGATGAGCGCCATGCGCTCTCCTGCCTGCTCGCGCGGTGCAGCGCGGATCGACGGTGATGATCAGGAGGCGCGGGCCGTGGATCGGGGACGGTCCTCGGTCGACGCCGGGCGATGGTCACCGGACATCCGCGTCGCACCGCCTCTCCTGATCCTGTCCGCCGCATACGCGACCGCGCCAGTGTAGCCAGCTCGCGGCTCCGCTCGGCGCGGGTCACCGCCCCTCGTCTGCGAGGCGTGAGGATGCGGGCCGGGCGCGTATGCGAACCGTGAGGACCGGGATCGCGCGCGTCCGGCGGGTGTCGGATGGGCTGTCGCGTCCCGACCGGGGCCGCGAACCACCCGAACTGGAGTAACTCCGTGCTCGACATCCTGTACGCGGCGCTCATCGTCGCCGCGTTCGCCCTCGTGGCGCTCGTTGCGAAGGGGGTCGAGAAGCTGTGATCGTCTTCGACCTCATCGCCGCGGCGCTCGGCATCTCGGCGATCGTCTACCTCGTGACCGCCCTCGTGAAGCCGGAGCGATTCTGATGGCCCCCGGCAGCGTTCCCGCCGACCTCGCACCCGAGCTGGCCGCGGCCCTCGGACTCGCCACCGTCGCCCTGCTGCTCGTGCTGCTGCACCGGCCGCTCGGCGACTTCATGGCCCACACCTTCACGAGCGCGAAGGACCTCCGCGTCGAGCGCGGCGTCTACCGCGTCATCGGCGTCGACCCGAAGGGCGAGCAGACCTGGGGCGCCTACGCCCGCAGCGTGCTCGCCTTCTCGGTGGTCGGCGTGCTCTCGGTCTACGCGATCCAGCGCCTGCAGCAGTGGCTGCCGTACAGCCTGGGACTGCCGGCTCCGAGCGAGCACCTCGCCTTCAACACGGCCGTGAGCTTCGTGACCAACACGAACTGGCAGTCGTACTCGCCCGAGCTCACCCTCGGTTACACCGCCCAGCTCGCGGCCCTCGCGGTGCAGAACTTCGTCTCCGCGGCGGTGGGCCTCGCCATCGCGGTCGCGCTCATCCGCGGCTTCGCGCGCGTCCGCACCGGCACCATCGGCAACTTCTGGGTCGACCTCACCCGCGCACTCGTGCGTCTGCTGCTGCCGCTCGCGGTGCTGAGCGCCATCGTGCTGCTGGCCACGGGCGTCATCCAGAACTTCGCCGGGTTCCAGGACGTCGCCACCATCGCCGGCGGCGCCCAGTCGATCCCCGGCGGCCCGGTCGCCTCCCAGGAGGCGATCAAGCTGCTCGGCACCAACGGCGGCGGCTTCTTCAACGCGAACTCCGCGCATCCGTTCGAGAACCCCGACGGCATCAGCAACCTGTTCCAGATCCTGCTGATGCTGGCGATCCCCTTCAGCCTGCCGCGCACCTTCGGCACGATGGTGGGCGACCGCAGGCAGGGCCTCGCGATCGCGGCGGCGATGGGAGCGCTGTTCATCGCCAGCGTCAGCGCGCTCTCGGCGATCGAGCTCCAGGGCTGGGGCACGGCGCCGGAGGCCGCGGGCGCCGCGATGGAGGGCAAGGAGGCGCGCTTCGGCATCCTGACCTCGGCGATCTTCGGCTCCGTGTCGACGCTCACCTCCACCGGCGCGGTCAACTCGATGCACGACTCCTACACCGCGCTCGGCGGCATGCTGCCGATGCTGAACATGATGCTCGGCGAGGTCGCCCCCGGCGGCGTCGGATCCGGCCTGTACGGCATGCTCGTGCTCGCGGTCCTGGCCGTGTTCATCGGCGGCCTGCTCGTCGGCCGCACGCCCGAGTACCTCGGCAAGAAGCTCGGTCCGAAGCAGATCACGCTCGCGGCCCTGACCATCCTCGTCACCCCCACCCTCGTGCTGGCGGGCACGGCGCTCAGCTTCGCCATCCCGGCGGTGCGAGCGGATGTGGAGGCCACCTCCATCTGGAACCCCGGTCTGCACGGCCTCAGCGAGGTGCTCTACGCCTTCACGAGCGCCGCGAACAACAACGGATCGGCGTTCGCGGGCCTCACCGCGAACACGCCGTGGTTCAACACCGCGCTGGGCATCGCGATGCTGCTCGGCCGCTTCGTGCCGATCGTGCTCGTGCTGGCGCTCGCCGGCTCGCTCGCGGCGCAGCACCGCGTGCCCGCCACGGTCGGCACGCTGCCGACCCACCGCCCGCTGTTCGTCGGGCTGCTCGTCGGCGTCACGATCCTCGTCACCGCCCTCACCTACTTCCCCGTGCTCGCGCTCGGTCCCCTCGCGGAAGGCCTGAACTGACCATGTCCACCACCCTGGACGCGCCGAAGCGGCGCTCCTTCGACACCGCCGCGCTGGCTGCCGCCGTTCCCGGCGCCTTCCGCAAGCTCGATCCGCGCCTCATGTGGCGCAACCCCGTCATGTTCCTCGTGCTCGTCGGGGCGGTGCTGACGACCGTGCTCGCGGTCGCGGAGCCGTTCCTCGGCGGGCCGCAGTCCTCCGGCGGCACGGAGACGCCAGTGTCCTTCACCGCCGGCATCGCCGCGTGGCTCTGGGTGACCGTGCTCTTCGCGAACCTCGCGGAGTCCGTCGCCGAGGGCCGCGGCAAGGCGCAGGCCGACAGTCTGCGCAAGACCCGCACCTCGACCACGGCGCACCGCCTCGTCGACGGCCGCCTCGAGGAGGTCTCCAGCGCCGACCTGCGCGTCGGCGACCTCGTCGAGGTCGTCGCCGGGCGGCTCATCCCCGGCGACGGCGACGTCGTCGAGGGCATCGCGAGCGTCGACGAGTCGGCCATCACCGGCGAGTCCGCCCCCGTCGTGCGCGAATCCGGCGGCGATCGCAGCGCGGTCACCGGCGGTACCCGCGTGCTCAGCGACCGGATCGTCGTGCGCATCACGGCGAAGCCCGGGGAGACCTTCGTCGACCGGATGATCGGCCTCGTCGAGGGCGCCTCGCGGCAGAAGACGCCCAACGAGATCGCGCTGAACATCCTGCTCGCCAGCCTGTCGATCGTCTTCGTGGTCGTGTGCCTCACGATCAACCCGATCGCCTCCTACGCGGCGGCGCCCGTGAGCCTGCCGGTGCTGATCGCGCTGCTCGTCTGCCTCATCCCGACCACGATCGGCGCGCTGCTCAGCGCGATCGGCATCGCCGGCATGGACCGCCTGGTGCAGCGCAACGTGCTGGCCATGTCGGGCCGCGCGGTCGAGGCCGCCGGCGACGTGACGACGCTGCTGCTCGACAAGACGGGCACCATCACCTACGGCAACCGGCGCGCGAGCGGGTTCCTGCCCGTCGACGGCACGGCGGAGGAGGAGCTGACGCGCTTCGCCGCGCTGACCTCGCTCGCCGACGCGACGCCCGAGGGGCAGTCGATCGTCGCGCTCGCCGCGTCGAAGGGGGTCCGCCTGCCCGAGAGCACGCCCGGCGAGATCGTGCCGTTCACGGCGCAGACGCGGATGAGCGGACTGGACCTGCCGGACGGCTCGGAGGTGCGCAAGGGTGCGACCAGCGCCGTGGTCGCCTGGGCCGAGTCGGAGCGTCCGTTGCCGAGCACGCTGCTCGCCGAGCTCGAGGAGCGTGTCGAGTCCGTCTCGCGCACCGGCGGCACGCCCCTGGTCGTCGCCGCGCGCGACCGCTCCGGCGCCGTGCGCATCCTGGGCGTCGTGCACCTCAAGGACGTCGTCAAGGACGGCATCAAGGAGCGCTTCGCCGAGCTGCGGGCGATGGGCATCCGCACCGTCATGGTCACCGGCGACAACCGGATCACGGCCGAGGCGATCGGCGCCGAGGCGGGCGTCGACGAGGTGCTCGCCGAGGCGACCCCCGAGCAGAAGCTCGAGCTGATCCGGCGCGAGCAGGCCGGCGGCAACCTGGTGGCGATGACCGGCGACGGCACGAACGACGCCCCGGCGCTCGCGCAGGCCGACGTCGGCGTCGCGATGAACACCGGCACGAGCGCGGCGAAGGAGGCGGGCAACATGGTCGACCTCGACTCGGATCCGACCAAGCTCATCGACATCGTGCGCATCGGCAAGCAGCTGCTCATCACGCGCGGCGCGCTGACGACCTTCTCGATCGCCAACGACGTGGCCAAGTACTTCGCGATCATCCCGGCGATGTTCGCGGGCGTCTTCCCGGGGCTCGCGCTGCTGAACGTCATGCAGCTGTCGTCGCCGGCCTCGGCCATCCTCTCGGCGATCGTGTTCAACGCGCTCGTGATCGTCGTGCTCATCCCGCTCGCGCTGCGCGGCGTGCGCTACCGCGCAGCGTCCGCGTCGAGCATCCTCGGCCGCAACCTGCTCGTCTACGGGCTCGGCGGCCTCGTCGCACCGTTCATCGGCATCAAGCTCATCGACCTCGTCGTGAGCCTGCTGCCCGGCTTCTAGGAACCCATCATGCGCATCCATCTGGTCGCCCTCAGGGCGATGATCCTGGCCACCGTCGTGCTCGGCGTCGGCTACACCGCGCTCATCACCGGCGTCGGTCAGCTCGTGCTGCCGGCGCAGGCGAACGGCAGCCTGATCGAGCGCGACGGCGAGGTCGTCGGCAGCTCGCTGATCGGGCAGTCCTTCGTCGACGCCGACGGCGTCGCGCTGCCCGAGTACTTCCAGAGCCGTCCGTCCGCAGCCGGTGACGGCTACGACGGCGGCGCCTCGAGCGGGTCCAACCTGGGCCCGGAGAACGAGGACCTCGTCGCCGCGATCGAGGAGCGCCGCGCGGCCGTCGCGGAACGCGATGGCGTCGACCCGGCGGACGTGCCCGCGGACGCGCTCACCGCATCCGCCTCCGGCCTCGACCCGCACATCAGCCCGGCCTACGCCCTGCTGCAGGTCGACCGTGTCGCCGAGGCGCGCGGGATCAGCGTCGAGCGGGTCACCGAGCTGGTGGAAACTACGATGCAGGGACGCGGACTCGGCTACCTGGGCGAGTCGACCGTGAACGTGCTCGAGCTCAACCTGGCGCTCGACGAGCTGGAGGAGTAGCGCATGGCGAGAGGGCGGCTGCGAGTGCTGCTCGGAGCCGCCCCCGGCGTCGGCAAGACCTACGCCATGCTCGAGGAGGGGAGACGACTGGCGGATGAGGGCGCCGACGTCGTCGTCGCCGTCGTCGAGACCCACGGACGCGCGGCGACCGCCGCGATGCTGGACGGGCTCGAGGTGCTGCCGCGGGTCGACATCGAGCATCGCGGCGTGCGCCTGGACGAGATGGACCTCGACGGCCTGCTCGCCCGAGCCCCCGGCCTCGCCCTCGTCGACGAGCTGGCGCACACCAACGCCCCCGGTTCGCAGCACGCGAAGCGCTGGCAGGACGTCGACGCGATCCTCGCGGCCGGCATCGACGTGATCTCGACGGTGAACATCCAGCACATCGAGTCGCTCAACGACGTGGTGCACGAGATCACCGGCGCCCCGCAGCGCGAGACGATCCCCGACGCGGTGCTCCGCTCGGCCGACCAGGTCGAGCTCGTCGACCTCGCCCCGCAGGCGCTGCGCGACCGGCTCGCGGGCGGCCGCGTCTACCCGGCCGAGCGCATCGACGCCGCGCTCAGCAACTACTTCCGCATCGGCAACCTCACGGCGCTGCGCGAGCTCGCGCTGCTCTGGCTCGCCGACGACGTCGACGCGAAGCTCACCGAGTACCGGCGGGCGCAGGGCATCGAGGGCGTCTGGGAGGCGCGCGAGCGCGTCGTCGTCGCGCTGACCGGCGGGCCGGAGGGCGAGACGCTGCTGCGCCGCGGCGCCCGTATCGCGGCCAGGAGCGGATCGGGGGAGCTGCTGGCCGTGCACGTCACCAGCCAGGACGGGCTGCGCGCGGCGCATCCCGAGCACCTCGCCGCGCAGCGCGCCCTCGTCGAGCAGCTCGGCGGCAGCTACCACCAGGTGATCGGTGGCGAGGTGCCGGCCGCGCTCATCGACTTCGCCCGCGGCGTCAACGCCACCCAGCTCGTCATCGGGGTCAGCCGCCGCAGCCGGCCGGTCGCGGCGGTGACCGGGCCCGGCGTCGGGGCCGCCGTCATCCGCGATTCCGGACCCATCGACGTGCACATCGTCAACCACGACGCTGCCGGCCGCCGCTTCGCGCTGCCGCGGCTGGGCGGCGCGCTCTCGCGCAGCCGACTGCTCGCGGGGGCGCTGCTCGCGCTCACCGCGGGTCCGCTGCTCACCTGGCTGCTGGCGACCGCGCGCGACCCGGAGTCGATCACCCTCGACGTGCTCGCCTACTCGCTGCTGGTCGTCGTGGTGGCGCTCGTCGGCGGACTCTGGCCGGCCCTGTTCGCGGCCGTGCTCTCGGGGCTGACCCTTGACTTCCTGTTCATCGAGCCGTACTACACGATCAGCGTCGACCATCCGCTCGAGCTGTGGGCGCTCGTGCTCTACGTCGTCAACGCCCTGCTGGTCAGCTGGGTCGTCGACACCGCCGCGCGGCGCACGCGGCTCGCACGGCGGGCCGCCGCGGAGAGCGAGCTGCTGGCCACCGTGGCCGGCAGCGTGCTGCGCGGGCAGGGCGCGGTGCAGGCGCTCATCAGCCGCACCCGCGAGGCCTTCGGGCTCGCGGGCGTGCGGCTCATCGTCGACGGCGACACGCTCGCCACCGACGGCGAGCCGGTCGGGCGCACCACGCGGGTGCCGGTGGGGGCCCGGGGCGAGCTCGAGCTGCACGGCGGCGACGTCGCGGCGAGCGAGCGGCGGCTGCTCGGCGTGATCGCGGCGCAGCTCGACGGCGCGGTCGAGCGCGAATCGCTCAGCGAGACCGCCCGCGAGGTCGGCCCGCTCGCCGAGACGGACCGCGTGCGCACCGCCCTGCTCTCGGCCGTCAGCCACGACCTGCGCCGTCCGCTGGCGGCCGCGCGCGCCGCGGTGACGGGGCTGCGCACCGAGTCGCTGCCCGCATCTGACCGCGCCGAGCTCATCGACACCGCCGACGAGTCGCTGCGCAGCCTCGCCGCGCTGCTCACCGACCTGCTCGACGTCAGCCGCGTGCAGGCCGGCGTGCTCGGCGTCGCGCTCGCCGACGTCGACCCCGGCGAGACGGTGCTGGCCGCCCTCGACGAGCTCGGGCTCGGTCCGGGCGAGGTCGAGCTGGACCTCGCCCTCGACGGCGACGACGTCGTCGGCGCCGTGCGAGCGGATGGGGCCCTGCTGCGCCGCGTGCTCGTCAACCTGCTCGACAACGCCGCGCGCTTCGCGCCGCCGGGCGAGCGGATGCGCGTCACCACGAGCGCCTTCGCCGGCAGCGCGGAGATCCGCGTCGTCGACCGCGGCCCCGGCATCCCCGCCGAGCGGCGCGACGACGTCTTCGTGCCGTTCCAGCGCCTCGGCGACCACGACAACCTCGCGGGGCTCGGCCTGGGGCTCGCGCTCGCGAAGGGCTTCGCCGAGGGGATGGGCGGCGCACTGCGCGCCGAGGAGACCCCGGGCGGCGGCACGACGATGGTCGTGACGCTGCCGCTGGCGGGCGCATCCGCATCCGCTCGTCCCGTCGGGGGCTCCGTTCGCGGTGCATCCGCTCGTAGGAAGGAACCCGACGCGTGAAGATCCTCGTCGCCGACGACGACCCGCAGTTCCTGCGCGCGCTGCGCATCACCCTCGCCGCCAAGGGCTACGAGGTCGTGGTGGCGGCCGACGGGCGGCAGGCGCTGAGCCTGGCGATCGACGAGCGCCCCGACCTCGTCATGCTCGACCTCGGCATGCCCCGCCTCGACGGCGTCGCCGTCATCGAGGGCCTGCGCGGCTGGAGCGCGGCGCCGGTCCTCGTCGTCTCGGGGCGCACCGGGGCCGCCGACAAGGTGCAGGCCCTGGATGCGGGCGCCGACGACTACGTGACCAAGCCGTTCGCGATGGACGAGCTGCTGGCCCGCATCCGCGCGCTCACCCGGCGGGTGCCCGGCCAGGACGCGGAACCCGTGGTGGTCTTCGGCGACGTGACCGTCGACCTGGCCGCGCACGCCGTGGAGCGCGCGGGGAGCGCGTGCGGCTGACGCCGACCGAGTGGAAGGTGCTCGAGCTGCTGCTGCGCAACCCCGGCCGGCTCGTCACCCGCCAGACGCTGCTCACCGAGATCTGGGGCAGCGAGCACGTGACGGACACGGGCTACCTGCGCCTCTACCTGGCCCAGCTGCGCAAGAAGCTCGAGTCCGACCCGTCGCGGCCGCGGCACCTGCTCACCGAGTCGGGCATGGGGTACCGCTTCGAGGCCTGAAGCGCGCTTGACTGGGGCCATGCGCAGCGTGCTCATCCTCGGAGGCAGCGGATGGCTCGGGCGGCGTGTCGCCGAACGGGCGCTGACGGACGGCGCGGAGGTCACCTGCCTCGCGCGCGGCCGGACGGGGTCCGTGCCGCCCGGCGCTCGGCACCTCGCAGTCGACCGCCGCAAGCCCGATGCGTACGCCGCGGCCGCCGGCGAGTGGGACGAGGTCGTGGAGCTCGCGCACGCGCCCGACCTCGTGGAGCCGGCGCTGCGAGCACTCGCCCCTCGCGCGGCGCACTGGACGCTCGTCTCGTCCGTCTCGGTCTACGCGAGCAGCAGGGAGCCCGGCGCCGACGAGTCCGCAGCCCTGGTCGAGCCGACGGACCCGTCCGACTACGCGGACGCGAAGGTCCTCGCCGAGCGGATGAGCGCCGCGGCCCTCGGCGACCGCCTGCTCGCCGTGCGACCCGGCCTCATCGTCGGCCCGGGCGATCCGAGCGATCGCTTCGGTTACTGGCCCGCGCGGCTGCGGCGCGGTGGCGCGGTCCTGGCTCCGCGGACGGAGGGGCGCTCCGTGCAGGTCATCGACGTGGACGACCTCGCCGACTGGATCGTGCGCGCCGGACCGGACGGAGCCGCCGGGCCCGTGAACGCGGTCGGCCGCAGCCATCCGCTCGACGCATTCCTGCGGGTCGTGGCCGAGGCCACGGGGTTCGACGGGGCGCTCGTGCACGCCCCGGACGAGGAGCTCCTCGCGCGGGACGTGCGCTACTGGGCGGGCCCGAGATCGCTGCCGCTCTGGCTGCCGTCCTCGGAGACGGGGTTCACGACGCGCAGCGGCGACGCGTTCCGGCGCTCCGGAGGGGCGCCGAGACCGCTGGAGGAGACCGTCGTGCGGGTGCTCGACGACGAGGTGCGTCGCGGGATCGGCCGCGAGCGGCGCTCGGGCCTGCGCCCGTCGGACGAGATCGACGTGATCCGCTCCCTCGCCTGAGCCCCGACGCCCCGCACCCACCGCGCGCTCGCCCCCGGGGAGCCTCGGAGGCCGACCTCGCGCCCGCTCAGTCCCCGCGCACGAGTCCCAGCGCCAGCGGCTCCAGCAGCCGCGCGAGCGACTCCGCGAAGCCGCGCTGCTCGCGCGCGAGCTGCGGGTCGGCCTCGAAGACCGCGAGCAGCGAGCGGGACGGATGCGCCAGCGGCTGCACCGCGGGCACGAGCAGCAGCGCGCTCACGACCAGCCGGTGCGCGCGGTGCGGGTCGAGCTCGGGCAGCAGACGCCGCACCACCGGCACCAGCGACTCCTCGACATCGGCGGCGGCGTAGCGATGCCGCAGCAGCACGTGCACCGACACGTCGCGCTCGAGCACGGCGTCGCGCGCGGCGAGCAGCTCCCGCAGCACCGGGCGCTCGTCGAGGCTGGTCGCGATCACCCGCGCGAGCTCCGCGGCGCGCGACGGAAGCGTGGCCTCGGAAGGCTCGATGCGCGCGTCGACGGAATCCGCCCATCCGCTCTGCTGCTCGTCGAGCAGGTCGAGCAGGACCGCCTCACGCGACTCGAAGTAGCGCAGCACGTTCGAGGTCGCGAGGCCGACCGCACGGCCGATGTCGCCGATGCTGAGCCGGGTGACCGGGGTGCCCGTGAGCAGCTCCGCCGTCGCGTCGAGGATGCGGCGGCGGCGCTCGGCGCGCTGGTCGGACATCCACCCAGTCTACGAAGCCCGGTACGGTCGGACGGTGCGCTGGGGTCGGGCCTGCTTCGCCGTGCTGGCGGTCGCCGGCGCGGCCTGGTGGTGCGCCGTGCCGCTGCTGCCGTGGGTGCGCGAGGCGACGCTCGGCTCGCTCGACCCGCTGCCGATCGCCCTGCTCGACCTGCCGCTGTTCGTGCTCGCGTCCGCCCTCGCGGCCCTCGGCTGGCGCCCGGCGGCGTACGTCGCCACGGGATGGACGGCGCTGGTCGCCCTCGCGATGGCGGGCTACGCGACCGTGACGACGGAGGCCGGATGGGGTGCGCTGGCGATGCTCGCGGCTGCCGGCTGGAGCGCGCTCGGCCTCTGCCTGCTGCTGCTCGGCCGGGTGCCGACGGCGTGGATCGTGGCTGGCCCGTTCGGGTTCCGGCCCGCATCCGCTCGTGACGGCGTGCTCGGCCACGTGGCGGCCACGCTCGCCCAGCTCGTCGTGTTCTGGGGGCTGTTCCTGGTGGTGCTGCCCGCCGCCGTCGTGCTCGTCGAGCAGCGCTGGCGCCTGGCGGTGGCGATGCCGGCATGGACGGTGCCGCTCGGCACCGTCGTGCTCCTACTCGCGAGCGCGCTCGGCCTCTGGTCGGCGTTCGCGATGAGCACCCGCGGCGGCGGTACCCCGCTGCCCGCCGCGATGCCGAACCGGCTCGTGGTCGCCGGCCCCTACCGCTTCGTGCGCAACCCCATGGCGCTCGCCGGCATCGTGCAGGGCGCGGCGGTGGGGCTCATCGGCTCGTCGTGGCTCGTGCTCGTCTACGCCCTGCTCGGCTCGCTCGTCTGGAACCACGCGGTGCGCCCGCACGAGGAGGCCGACCTGGAGCGGCGCTTCGGGGAGGAGTTCCGGGCCTACCGGCGCGCGGTGCGCTGCTGGCTGCCGCGGCTGCGGCCGGTGCCTGCGCGAGGGTGAGGGCGGTGGCCCGGGTGGCGGTGGCGCGGCCGGGGGTGGTGCGCGGTGGCCGGGCCCGGGCCGGTGGCGCGGCCGGCGGTGCCGGCCCTGGGCAGCGGTGCGGCCGGCGGTGCCGGCCCTGGGCAGCGGTGCGGCCGGGGGTGGCCGGGGAGCGGGGGCTCAGCGGCGGGAGCGGACGCTGCGCGCGACCTCGCGCAGGAGCACGACGGCGGTCAGCGCTGCGAGCAGCAGGCCGCCGCCCGCGACCAGCCATGCGCCGCCGAGACCCGCTGCGCCGCTCCACCCGTCGATCCGTCCGTCGAGCGGTGCCCGTGCGGCGAGCAGCATCAGCGCGGCGCCGAGCAGCAGGGCGGCGAGGGCGGAGGTGATCCAGGGGCGCATCCGTCCATCGTGCGCTGATCGCGGGGCATGCGCATCGTCCGCGCGGAGGGTTCGAGCACAGCACCCCGCGGGAATGCCCCGACCCGATGCACCGTTCCCCCGAGTCCGCCACCGACCCGGGAGGACCGCATGTCCACGCTCATCGTCACCGCCCATCCCTCCGCCGACTCGCTGACGGCCCACGCCGTGCGGCGGTTGCGCGAGCAGCTCGAGGAGCGGGGCGAGCGGGTCGAGGTCGCCGACCTCGCCGCCGAGGGCTTCGACCCGCGCTGGACCGCCGCCGATCACGCGGGCTACGCCGCGCGCAGCCGTGACGACGCCGGGGTGCTGGCCGAGCAGGCCAGGGTCGACCGGCACGAGCACCTCGTGCTGGCGTTCCCCGTGTACTGGTGGTCGATGCCGGCGCTGCTCAAGGGGTGGATCGACCGCGTGTTCATCGCCGGCTGGGCGTTCGACGCCACCGGCGAGCGCGCGATGCTCGGACGGCTGACCGGGCACCTGCTGCCCGTCGCCGCGACCGACGAGGCGCGTTTCGCGCGGCACGGCTACACGGAGGCGTTCCGCACGCAGATCGAGCACGGGGTGCTCGACTACTGCGGCGTCCGGCGCGGTGTCACGGCCTTCGTGCACGGCAGCGAGGGGACGGATGCGGCGCTGCGCGGCGCCGCGGTCGAGGCCGCGACGTCCGCCATCGCGGCAGGCATCGCCTCCGCTCGCTGACCGGCCGCCGCGCGTCGCTGCCGCCGCGCCGGGCCGCGCCGGGCCGCGCCGGGCCGCGCCGCGCCGCGCCGCGCCGCGCTGCTCTGCGCCGCGCTGCTGCCGGGTGCCGCTGCCCCCGGGCGAGACTCAGCACCGAAGCGACGACTCAGCTCGTTCGACGGCGCTGAGTTGTCGCTCCGGTGCTGAGTCGTGAGCGCGCGCCACTTGGCGCCGGTGCGCGCGCCTCCCTGCTGCCGGCCGTGGTGCTGCTCGCCGTCGTGCTGCCCGCCGCGCCGCTGCCCGCGCTGCGGGACTCAGCACCGAAGCGACGACTCAGCTCGTTCGACGGCCCTGAGTTGTCGCTCCGGTGCTGAGTCGTGAGCGCGCGCCGCTCGGCGCCGGTGCGCGCGCCTCCCTGCTGCCGGCCGTCGTGCTGCCCGCCGTGCCGCTGCCCGCCGTGCCGCTGCCCGCGCTGCGGGACTCAGCACCGAAGCGACGACTCAGCTCGTTCGACGGCGCTGAGTTGTCGCTTCGACACTGAGTCGTGAGCGCGCGCCGCTCGGCGCCGGAGCGCGCGCCACTTGGCGCCGGCGTGCGCGCCGCCCGGCGCCGGCGGGGAACCGCAGGCGGCGGATGCGACCTTCGCAGGACGCGCGCGAGCGCATCCGCTTCATAGGCTGGGCACATGACGGATCGGAGCGTGGGGCGGCGCGTGTGGGGCGAGGTCTGGCGAGTGCTGCTGGCGTTGTCCGGCGGCGCGGTGCTGTGGGCGGTCGTCTTCGGCGCGAGCGCCCCGGCCGAGTCGACGGACGCCGAGGACCTGCGCTTCGGTCTGCTCGTGATCGCCGACGTGCTGGTGGGCCTCGTCGCGATCGTGCTGCTGCCGCTGCGGCGGATGGCGCCGCTCGCGGTGGGTGTCGCCACCGCCTTCATCGCCGGCTTCTCGGGCTTCGGCGGGGTCGCCGCGCTGATGGTGCTCGTGTCGGTCGCCACCCGCCGCCGCTGGGTCGAGATCGGCGCGGTGATCGCCGCCGGCCTCGTCAGCCTCATCATCGTCGAGACCTTCCACCTGCATGCCGGAGCGCCGACCGAGCCGGGCTACCAGCCCTGGCTCCTCGGCCTGTTCGCCGCGTTCACCGCCGCCGTCGTGGCGATCGGCTGGGCCATCGGCAGCCGCCGCGAGCTGCTCGCCTCGCTGCGGGAGCGCGCCCGTCTGAGCGACGCCGAGCAGCAGCTGCGCCTCGCTCAGGCCCGCGAGCACGAGCGCACCCGCATCGCCCGCGAGATGCACGACGTGCTCGCGCACCAGCTCTCGCTCGTGGCGATGCACGCCAGCGCCCTGCGGCACCGACCCGACCTCGACGCCGAGCAGCGCGCCGAGGCTGTGGCCGTGGTGCACGACCGGGCCAGGCTGGCGCTCGACGACCTGCGCCAGGTGCTCGGCGTGCTGCGCGACCCGCAGGCCGCCGCCGAGGCCGCGCCGCAGCCCTCGCTCGACGACCTCGACGCCCTGCTCGCCGACGAGCCGAACGCGCGCCTCGAACTGCTCGTCGACCCGGCCGCCGTGCCGCCGACGATCGGACGCCACGCGTTCCGCATCGTGCAGGAGTGCCTCACGAACGCGCGCAAGCACGCCCCGGGCCTGCCGGTCACGGTGCGGGTGGAGGGGGCACCGGGGCGCGGCTGCGCATCTCGGCGCGCAATCCGCTCGGCGACGCCACGGGCGGCGAACCCGGCTACGGCCTCGTCGGCATCGACGAGCGCGCCCGCTCCGTGGGCGGCACGAGCACGGCGGCGGTCGTCGGCGGCGAGCACCGGGTGGACGTCGAGCTGCCGTGGGCAGCGTCGTGAGCGGGGCGGTGCGGGTCGTCGTGGTCGACGACGACGCGCTGGTGCGCAACGGACTCGGCCTGCTGCTGGGCACCGATCCGGGCATCCGCGTCGTCGGCGAGGCGGGCGACGGGCTCGAGGCGGAGCGCGTGATCCAGCGGGAGCGGCCCGACGTGGTGCTCATGGACATCCGGATGCCGCGGCGCGACGGGCTCACGGCGACCGCGAGCATCCTGGCGGCGCATCCGGGGCTCGCCATCCTCATCCTCACGACCTTCGACGCCGACGACGACGTGCTGCGGGCGCTCGCCGCCGGCGCCCGCGGCTTCCTGCTCAAGGACGCCTCGCCGGAGGAGCTCGTGCAGGCGGTGCGCACCGCCTCCGAGGGCCGGTCGATCCTCGCCCCGAGCGTGCTCGAACGGGTCATGCAGCTCGCCGCGCAGCAGGCCCGCAGGCCCGACCCGGCCCTGCTCGCCGCCCTCGACACGCTGACCCCGCGCGAGCGCGAGGTCGCCGAGGCCATCGCGCGCGGCGCCTCGAACGCCGACATCGCGGGCGCGCTCTTCCTCTCGATCCCGACCGTCAAGACCCATGTCGGTCGCGTGATGGCCAAGCTCGGCGTCGACAGCCGCGTGCAAGTGGCGGTGCGGATGCACGAGCTCGGCCTGGGCTGATCACGGCGAAGAGGTACCGTGGCGCCGCCCACGTCGTACCGCGGTGCCTTCCTGCGACGGAGCTGCAGGCCCTAGCGTGACGGCATGCGCTCCATCCCGATCCTCGCCCGCGGCAGCTCCGTGCTGGGCGCCGCCGCCGCGCTCGGCGCCGTGGCCGTCATCTGGGCGGCCCGGCTCACCGTCGAGGGCACCGTCTACGTGAGCGAGCTGGGCTCGCCCGCCCTGCCGACGGCGGAGGCCTTCAACGCGGCGCTGCTCGTGCTCGCGGCCGGCGGGGTGCTCGCCGGTCTCGGCGCCCTCGGGCAGCGCTCCGCGACCCGCTGGCTCGGGCGCTGGTCGATTGCCGCATCGCTCGTCACCAGCGGGCTCGCCTTCCTCGTCGCGTCGCGCGTACCCTGCACGGCCGGATGCCCGGTGCCCTTCACGGAGGGAGCAACGGCGCAGGACCTCGTGCACGTCGTCACCGCGGTCATCGGCTTCGCCGCGGCCGCCTGGGCGATGCTGCAGACCGCGTTCGGCGACGGATCGCGTCCGCTGCGGGTGCTCTCGCGGCTCGCCGCGATCGCGGTCGCCCTCATCGCGGCGGTCGGCGGCCTGCTCTCGGTGCTGCAGTTCCGCACGGACATCGGCGCGACCATGGAGTTCACGGCGATGAGCGTCGCGGTGCTCTGGCTCGCCGGCTTCGCGCTGTCGAACGCGGTGCGGCCGCTTCGCGCGGCGGGGCCGCTGCGCGCGGCGGGGCCGCTTCGCGCGGAGCTCGACGCGGAGCGCTAGTCCGGATCGATCGGCTCGATGGTGGGGATCGCCGGTCCCGACCCGTCGTCGAGCACAATGGCTCCGCCGGCGCGGTCGCCGTGCTCAGGGGCATCGTCGAGGTAGCGCACCGTGGCGGTCGTGCCGGCCTCGAGGTCCAGCTCGAGCTCGAACTCCAGCTGCGACCACGGTCCGCGCACCTCGCCGGTGCTGCCGTCGGCGCGGGTGTACGAGTAGACCAGGGCGTACTCCCGCACGTTGCCGCGGTAGCGTGGCCGGCTCGCGCGCTCGTTCTCCTCGATGGCGATCGGCGTGCCGACGGCCTCGGCGCCGTGCTCGACGAAGTAGGACCGCTCGGAGGCCTCGCTCCGCTCCTCGATCTCGCCGCCTATGCCCGACAGCACGACGACCACCACAGCGGCTCCGATCAGCACCGCGATCGTGCCGAGCACGGTCCACAACCGTCGCATCCGTCCCCCTCTCGCCGTAGCCAGCATCGCAGACCCCGGTGCTCGGCTCCGCCCGTGGCGGGCGAGGATGCGAGTCCGCGCGTTCCGCGGCCGACTCGCCGCGACCCGTCCGTGTTCGCACGGGCCGCAGCTGCGAGCCTCGGTAGCCTGCGACGAGCGGGTGACGACGCCCGCCGGGGACGGAGGAGAGCGGATGCGCGTGCTCGTGCTGACCGGCAGCGGCCGGCTCGCGGACCCCTGGCACCCCTTCGCTGCGACCAGCGCGGCGATCGCCCGGGTCGCAGAGGAGGCGGGCTTCGCCACGACGATCGCGCCGGACCCGATCGCCCGACTCGCGGTGCTCGGTCGCGCCGCGGCGCAGACCCGCGGCGGCACCTCGGAGCACGCCGCGGTCGGCACCGCGATGCGCGCCGCGGAGGTCGACCCCGGCGACGGACCGGATCCTGTCGCAACCGACCCGTCGCCCTCGTCGCCGCCCCTCGACGACCTCGCCGCGATCGTCGTCGACGCCGGCGACCACCTGACCCCGCTGCCCGAGGGCGTCGCAGATCCGGGCGCCCCGAGCCCGCAGCTGCTCGAAGCGGCGGCCGCGGGCCTGCGCGCCGCGCTCGATGCCGGCGTCGGCCTGCTCGGCGTCCATGCCGCGGCGTCCACGCTGCGCGAGGTGCCCGGCTTCGGTGAGGCGCTCGGTGCTCGTTGGGAGCGCGACGAGTCGTGGCACCCGCCCTTCGGCCGGCTGCGCGTCGAACCTGCGCCCGCCGCGCCGAGCCGCCTCGAGGTGCCCGTGCCCTCCGAGTTGCGCGAACCCGTCGTCGTGCCCGAGCCCTTCGAAGTGCGCGAACGCTTTGTCGTGCCCGAGCCCTTCGAGGTGCTCGACGAGCGGTACACGGCCTTGCGCTTCGCCGACGACGCGGTCACGGTCGCCCGCGCGGTGGACGCGGATGGGGTGCATCCGCTCGTCACGGCGCGTCGCGAGGGCCCCGCCCGCGTCGTGTACTCGGCGCTCGGTCACGACGAGCGCTCGTACACGAGCGCCGCGCACCGGGCGCTGCTCGCGAGTGCCCTGCACTGGATCGCGCGCCGCTGACCCGCACCCGGCGCAGATCGGCGGCTTGGTGCCGCTCCGCACCTCGCAGAGCGGCTGGAACCCGCCGATCTGGAACACGCGCGGGGAGCGTGCCGCACATGTTCCGGGCCCTCGAGTCGGTGCCCGAGCCTCCGCCCCGTCTGGAGCGAGGCCGATCCCGGGCGCCTCCGCTCCGCCCGAGCCGCAGATCGGCATGTTCCTGCCACTGCACGACGAGTGGAGCGGCAGGAACATGCCGATCTGGCAGGGGAGGGAGGGCAGGAGGCAGGGAGAGGAGGACGCCTCCCCGCGCTACAGCGCTCCGACCCCCAGGTCGATCGGGCTGCCCTCGATGTTGCCCACGATGCCGCGGATGATCGCCGCCCCGTCCGTGCCGCGCAGCGACGCGTACCAGGCCTCCGTGACGCCCGGCTCGAAGGCGTGGGTCTCGTGGGCGCGGGCGCGGGCGCGCAGCACCAGCTCGCCGGCGCGCTCGCTGCGGGAGCGCACGTAGCGCCGCAGCGCGTCCTCGACCCCGTTGGTGTTGGTCGACAGGGCGATGGCGAGGGCGAAGACGTCCTCGAGCGCCGAGCATGCGCCCTGGCCGATGTCGGGCGTCGTGTTGTGGGCGGCGTCGCCGAGGATCGCCACGCGGCCGGCGGTCCAGGTGTGAAAGGGGTCGAGGTCCCAGATCTCGACCCGGTTGAGCGAGACGGCGGGGTCGATGGCGTCGAGGAGGGCGCGCACGCCGGGGTTCCAGTCGCCGAAGGCGTCCTCCAGCGGCGCCTTCGGGTCCGCGGGCGACGGCAGCCCCGACGGCTGCGGCACGTCCACGAAGAAGTAGAAGCGGTCGCCGCCGATGGGCATCACCGCGCAGCGCTTGCCGTCGGCCACCGAGGTCGTCCACGCGTCGAGCGGTCCGATCGCGGGGTCGGCGGGCACGATCCCGTTGTAGTTCGTGTACCCCGAGTAGCGTCGCTCGACCGGCTCGAGCCCGTTCGCGCGCAGCACGTGGTCGCGCACGATGGAGCGCGCCCCGTCCGCGCCGATGAGCAGGTCGCCGGTGTCGGAGCTGCCATCCTCGAAGGTCACGGTCACCCGGTCGCCGTCGTCCGCCACGGCGACCGCGCGACGGCCCAGGCGGATGCGGTCCAGCCCCGCCCGCTCCATGAGCAGCGCCTGCAGCTCGGCCCGCGCGACCGGGTAGGGCCGCTGCCCGGTCCGCGCGGTGACCGGCTCGAGGCTGAAGTCGCAGAGCTGCTCGCCGGTGAGGCCGTCGCGGTAGCCCATCCGCTCCATCCGGCCGCCGAGGGCCGCGACCTCGTCGGCCAGGCCGAGCCAGTTGAGCACCTTGACGCCGTTCGACCAGAGCGACAGGGCGGCGCCGACCGGGCGGTTCTCGCGCATCCGGTCGTAGACGACGACCTCGTGGCCGAGCCGCTGCAGGGCGATCGCGGCGCTGGCGCCGCCGACGCCGGCGCCGATGATGATGATCTTCACGCGGGGTACCTCAGCAGATGCGTGTGTCGGCGATGTTTCACGTGCCGCGGTACGTCGAGTAGGCGAACGGGCTCAGCAGCAGCGGCACGTGGTCGTGGTCGCGGCCCTCGGCGTCGAGCAGGAACGTGACGGCGACGAGCGGATGGAAGCTCGCCAGGCCCTGCGCCGCGAAGTGCGCGCCGGTGGCGAAGGTCAGCGTGTAGGCGCCGCTCGGCAGCAGCTCCGGGCCGATCGCGAGGCGGCCGTCGGCGTCGGTCGTGCCCTCGGCGATGAGGCCGGCCGCGTCGTCGAGGGTCACGGCGATGCCCGGCGCGGCGGTGCCGCTCACGGCGTCGAGCACGTGCGTCGTCACCCGTGCGCGGGCGACGACGTCGGCGCGCAGCCGCAGCACCGCGATCTCGAGCAGCTGGGCGAGCGCCTCGCGCACCTCGTCCTCGGGCGCCAGCTCGATGCGGCGGTCGAGCTCGGCCAGGATCTCCTGCGGCGAGCGTCCGGCGGCGCGCACCAGGAACACGCGGTCGAAGCGCGCCTCGTAGTAGGCGTTGCCGGCTGCGATCGCCTCGCGCACCGTCGCGTCCGCATCCGCCACCGCCGCCTGCTCCCCTCGCGATGCCCGGGACTCGGCGTCGCCGCCCTCGACGCGGTCGCCGATGCGGGGGTGGTGCGCGAGCGCCGCGTCGAGCTCGGCGGCGGTCCAGTCGGCGCCGAGCGCCTCGGCCAGACCCTCCAGATCGGCGACGGTCGCGAACGGCCGAGCGGATGCGATCGCCTCGGCCCACGCGGGCACGGCGGCCCACACGAGGGCCAGGTCGCGGGCGTCGTCGTGGGGGAGTGCGTTGAAGACGGCGAGGTCCATGCGGCCACCGTAACGGCCCGCTCAGCGGATGTTGATGTGGGTAACATGATCGAAACGTCGACCCCATACGGTGCCCCCATGAGCGAAGCGAACCCCACGACGATCGCCGCGCGCCGCGTGCACCTCGGCACCGCTCCCGAGCCGGCGACGGTCGAGATCGTCGACGGTCTGGTGGCCCGCATCCGCCCCTTCGACGGGGACGCGGGCGTCGTGCTGCCCGACGACGCCGTGCTGCTGCCGGGCCTCGTCGACTCGCACGTGCACCTCGACGAGCCGGGGCGCACCGAGTGGGAGGGCTTCGCCACCGGCACCGCCGCGGCGCTCGCCGGAGGCGTGACGACCGTCGTCGACATGCCGCTCAACAGCTCGCCCGTGACCACCACGGTCGCGGCGCTCGGGGCCAAGCGCGCCGCCGCGGTCGGCAAGCTCGCCGTCGACGTCGGCTACTGGGGCGGCGCCGTGCCGCAGAACCTCGGCGCGCTACGCGAGCTCGCCGGCGCCGGGGTCGTGGGCTTCAAGTGCTTCCTCTCGCCCTCGGGCATCGACGAGTTCGACCACCTCTCCGGTGGGCAGCTCGACGCGGCGCTCGCCGAGCTCGCCGCCTTCGACGGGCTGCTCATCGTGCACGCGGAGGATCCGGCCGAGCTGCACGAGCACGGGGCGCTCGGCACGCGCTACGCCGACTTCCTGGGCACGCGGCCGGGTGCGAGCGAGCGGTCCGCCATCCGCTCGGTCATCGAGGCCGCGCGCCGCACCGGCGCACGTGCGCACATCGTGCACGTCTCCGACGGCGCGGCGCTCGACGACGTGCGCGCCGCCAAGGCCGAGGGCGTGCGGCTCACGGTCGAGACCTGCCCGCACTACCTCACCCTCGACGCCGCCGAGGTGCCCGACGGTGCGGCCGAGTTCAAGTGCTGCCCGCCGATCCGCGACGCCGCCAACCGCGAGCTGCTCTGGGCCGGGCTCCTCGACGGCACGATCGACGCGGTCGTCAGCGATCACTCGCCCTCGGTCGCCGAGCTCAAGGTGGCCGACTTCGGCGAGGCCTGGGGTGGCATCGCCGGACTGCAGACCGGGCTCACCGCAGTGTGGACCGCGGCCAGGCGCCGCGGCATCGCCCTCGAGACCCTGCTTCCCCTCATGACCACCGGGCCCGCGCGCATCGCGGGTCTGGCCGCGATCCCCGGCGCGCACCGCGGCGTGATCGAGGTCGGCGCACCGGCGCACCTCACCGTCTTCGCCCCCGACGAGCAGCACACCGTCGACGCGTCGGCGCTCGAGTACCGCAACGCGATGTCGCCGTGGCACGGGCAGACGCTGCACGGCGTCGTGCGCGAGACCTGGCTGCACGGCGCGCCCGCCTACCGGCGCGGCGAGGGCGTGCTCGCGCGCGGCGGACGGGAGCTGCTCGCGTGAGCGCCATCCTGCAGCCCGGCGTCGGCGAGATCCCCGCCGCGACCTATCTGCCGGCCACCGTCGAGAACGTCCTCTGGGGTCGCCTGCCGTGCGCGGCGGACGCTCCGGTGCTCACGATCGCGTCCGGCGCCTCCGTGACGATCGACACCGTCTCGCACGAGGGCATCCTGCCCGACCAGGGCCAGGACCCGCTCGCGTGGTTCGGCGGCCACGGCGTGCCGGCGGAGCAGGTGCTGGAGGACGCGGTCGCGATCGCCGCCACCGCGCCGCGCGACGCGCAGCTCGACGGGCCGCACGTGGTGACCGGCCCCATCCGCGTCGAGGGGGCGCGCCCGGGCGACCTGCTGCGCATCGTCGTCGAGCGCTTGCAGCCGCGCGTGCCCTACGGCGTGATCTCGAACCGCCACGGCCGCGGCGCGCTGCCCGGCGAGCTGCCGCGCGATGGCGCGAACGTGAGCGTCTTCACTCCGGTCGACGGAGGGGTCGGCCTGCTGCCGCTCGTCGAGGGCGGCGAGCCGGTCGTCGCGTTCCCCCTCGCGCCGTTCCTCGGCACGATGGGCGTCGCGGTGGCCGGCGACGAGCGCCCGCACTCCGTGCCGCCGGGAGCGCACGGCGGCAACATCGACGTGAACCTGCTCGTCGAGGGCGCCGAGCTCTACCTGCCCGTGCAGGTCGACGGCGCGCTCGCCTACGTCGGCGACCCCCACTTCGCGCAGGGCGACGGCGAGGTGGCGCTCACCGCGCTGGAGGCCTCGCTGCGCGCCACGCTGCGCTTCGAGGTCGTGCCGCGCGAGGAGGCGCTGGCCGAGTTCGGCGACGTGCTCGGCCCGCTCATCCGCGCCGAGGGCCACCTCGTGCCGACCGGGCTCGACCCCGACCTGCGCGAGGCGATGCGGGCCTGCGTGCGGGCCGCGATCTCCCTCATCCGCTCGCGCTGGGGCATGGACGAGCACCTCGCCTACGCGTACCTGTCGGCCGCGACCGACTTCGAGATCTCGCAGGTCGTCGACCTGACCGTGGGGGTGCACGCCCGCATCCGCGAGGCCGACTTCGCGGCCGTCGACGCCGCACGGGGGAGGATCAGCGCATGACGGATGCACCAGCCGGCCTCACCGAGGCCTTCGAGGCCTACGAGCGCGCGCTCGTGACGAACGACCTGGACGCGCTGGACGCCGCCTTCGAGCCCGGGGTCGACACCATGCGCGGCGACCCGGACGGCCTGCTGGTGGGCCGCGACACGATCAGCGCCTTCCGCGGCCTGCGCGGTGGCGTCGCCCCGCGCAGCATCGAGCGGATGGAGGTGCGGGAGCTCGGCGATGACGTGGCGCTCGTCATGTCGGTCTCGCGGTTCCGCGACGGCGGCGCCGGGCTGCAGACCCAGGTCTGGCGGCGCACCGACGGCGGATGGCGCATCGCCGCCGCGCACGTCGCCCCGCGGCCGCGCGCCATCGACACCCGCGTCTGGCGGCTCGTCGGCGACCCGCTGCGCCGCGGTGCGGGCGATGGGCCGCTGCTCGGCCTGCGCGTCGCCGTGAAGGACGTCTTCGCCGTCGAGGGCTTCCGCATCGGCGCCGGCAACCCGGCGTTCCTCGAGGAGGCGCGGCCCGAGACGAAGACGGCACCGGCCGTCGCCGACCTGCTCCGCGGCGGCGCCGCGCTGGTCGGCATCGCGCGCACCGACGAGTTCGCGTACAGCATCGCCGGCGACAACGCCCACCACGGCACCCCGCCGAACGTCGCGCTGCCCGGCGCCCTGCCCGGAGGCTCCTCCAGCGGTCCGGCCGCCGCCGTCGCCATGGGGCAGGCCGACGTCGCGCTCGCGACGGACACGGCCGGCTCCATCCGGGTGCCCGCGTCCTACCAGGGGCTCTGGGGCCTGCGCACCACGCACGACCTCGTGCCGCGCCAGGGCCTGCTGCCCCTCGCGCAGAGCTTCGACACGGTCGGCTGGCTGACCCGCGACGGCGCCGCGCTGCAGCGCGTCGCGGAGTGGTGCCTCTCCTACGACGGCTCCGAGACCGCCGAGCGTGTGCAGGGCGAGTCCGACCACGAGCTGCCGAGGCGCCTGCTCGTGCCGGCCGAGCTGCTCGAGAGCGTCGCCCCCGAGGCCCGCGACGCCTTCGAGGCGCTGCTCGCCGCGCTGCCGGACGACCTGCCCGTCGAGCGCGTGAGCCTGGGCGACCCGGATGCGGCGCTCGCCGCGTTCCGCACCATCCAGGGCGCCGAGGCGTGGCGCAACAACGGCGAATGGCTGCGCGAGCACCCCGGGGCCGTCGGGCCCGCGGTCGCCGAGCGCTTCCGCGTCGCCGCCGCCGTCACCAAGCGGGCCGAGGCGGAGGCACGGGTCGTCGCCCGCGACTTCCGCGCGCGCCTGCAGGGCCTCGTCGCCGACGGCGTGCTCATCCTGCCCGCCGTGCCCGGCGCGGCGCCCTCGCGGGCGCTGTCGCAGGCGGAGCTCGACGAGGTGCGGGGCCGCACGCTGCGGCTCACCACCCCGGCGGCCGTGGCCGGGCTGCCGGCCGTCTCGGCGCCGCTGCTCACCGTGCCCTCGCCGCTCGGCGCCGCGCCCCTCGGGGTCTCGCTCGTCGCGCGCGCCGGCGCCGACATCGCGCTCGTGCGCCTGGCGCGCTCGCTCGCATCCGCCGCCGCTCCCACCGCCGCCGTCGGCGCCGTCGGCGCATCCGCTCCTGACACCGCACCCCGATCGGAGACCTCGTGACCCTGCCCGGCCCCATCGCCCCGCCCGCCCGCCTGCTCATGGGGCCGGGCCCGATCTCGGCGTACCCGAGCGTGCTGCAGTCGATGTCGAACGCGCTCGTGGGCCAGTACGACCCGTTCATGACGAACGCGATGGTCGAGACCCAGCAGCTCTACCGCGGCGTCTGGGGCACCGCGAACGACGCGACCCTGCTGGTCGACGGCACGTCGCGCGCCGGCATCGAGGCGGCGATGATCTCGCTCGTGCGCCCCGGCGACCGGGTGCTCGTGCCCGTCTTCGGGCGCTTCGGGCACCTGCTCGCCGAGATCGCCGAGCGCGCGCTCGCCGAGGTGCACACCATCGAGGTGCCCTGGGGCCAGGTCGTGCCGGTCTCGGCCGTCGAGGAGGCCATCGTGCGGGTGAAGCCGCACCTCGTCGCCCTCGTGCAGGGCGACACGTCGACGACGATGCTGCAGCCGCTCGAGGAGGTCGGCGCCCTCTGCGCGAAGCACGGGGCGCTGTTCTACTCCGACGCCACCGCCTCGCTGGGCGGCAACGCCTTCGAGGCCGACGCCTGGGGCCTCGACGCCGCCACCGCCGGCCTGCAGAAGTGCCTCGGTGGGCCCAGCGGCTCGGCGCCCATCACACTCTCCGAGCGGGCCGTCGACGTCATCCGCTCGCGCAAGCGGGTCGAGGCGGGCATCCGCGAGGCGGGCGACGCCTCCGCCGACGACTTCGTGCGCAGCAACTACTTCGACCTCGGGCAGATCCTCGACTACTGGGGCCCGCGCCGGCTCAACCACCACACCGAGGCCACCTCGATGCTCTACGCGGCGCGCGAGTGCGCCCGCCTGCTGCTGGCGGAGGGACGGGAAGCGGTCATCGCCCGCCACCGCACGGCGGGCGACGCGATGCTCGCCGGCGTGCAGGGCCTCGGCCTGACCGTCTTCGGCGACGTCGCGCACAAGATGACGAACGTCGTGGCCGTCGAGATCCCGGAGGGCGTGCCCGGCGACGCCGCGCGCTCGGCGATGCTCGAGGACTTCGGCATCGAGATCGGCACCTCCTTCGGCCCGCTGCACGGCAAGGTCTGGCGCATCGGCACCATGGGCTACAACGCGCGCAAAGACGCCGTGCTCACCACGCTCTCCGCGCTCGAGTCAGTGCTGCACCGCTTCGGCGCATCGACGCCGCGCGGCGGTGGCGTGGAGGCGGCGGCGGACGTGTTCCGGGCGGCGGCCACTGCTTCGAGCAGTCCGGTCTCCCCGTGATGCTCGCTCGCCTCGACGCCGATCGGGCCGCGGTCGACGCCGCCGCCCGGCGGGTCATGCGGCGCTGCGACGAGCTCGCGCGCGTGACCGCGAGCGAGACCGGCATCGAGCGCGTCTACCTCTCGCCAGAGCACGCCCGCGCCAACCGCCTGGCCGCCGAGTGGATGCGCGAACTCGGCATGAGCACCCGGCAGGACGCCGCCGGCAACCTCGTCGGCCGTCTCGACGCGGCGGATCCCGATGCGCCCGCGCTCATGATCGGCTCGCACCTCGACACCGTGCTCGACGCCGGGCGCTACGACGGCATGCTCGGCGTGCTCGCCGCGCTGGAGGTCGTGCGGCTGCTGCGCGCGCCGGCTCCTGCCTCGTCCGCATCCGCTCCGCACAGCGACGGCGCACACCGCAGCCCCTTCCGCTTCGCGATCGAGGTGGTGGCGTTCTGGGACGAGGAGGGCACCCGCTTCGGCAAGGCGCTGCTCGGATCGTCGGCTGCCGCCGGGTCGTGGGACGACCGCTGGTGGGCGCTGCAGGACGCCGACGGCGTCTCGGTGCGCCAGGCCTTCCTGGAGTTCGGCCTCGACCCCGCCCGCATCGGCGAGGCCGCGCGCCGGCCCGAGGAGCTCGTCGGGTACCTCGAGGCGCACATCGAGCAGGGCCCGGAGCTGCACCGCCGGGGCGAGAGCCTGGCGGTCGTGTCGTCGATCGCATCCGCTCGCCGCTTCCAGCTCGTCGTCGAGGGCGAGGCGCGCCACGCCGGCGGCACCCCCTACGACATGCGCCGCGACGCGCTGCTGGGCGCCAGCGAGGCGGCGCTCGCCGTGGAGCGGCTCTGCCGGGCGGAGCACCACATCATCGGCACGGTCGGCCAGCTCGAGGCCTTCCCCGGCGCCATGAACGTCGTGCCCGGCGAGGCCCGCTTCTCGCTCGACCTGCGCGGTGAGCTCGACGGCCATCGCGACGCGGTCTGGAGCGCGCTGGAGCTCGAGCTCGACGCCATCATGGGCCGACGCGGTCTGCGCTGGCGAGCGGATGAGGTGCACAACGCCGCCGCCGTCGGCTGCGCCCCGCTGCTGCAGGACGTCGTGCGCGAGGGCATCGCCACGACGCTCGAGCCGGGAGCGGATGCGCCCGCCACCCTGTTCAGCCCGGCCGGCCACGACGGCATGTCGATCGGCGCGATCACCGACATCGGCATGCTCTTCCTGCGCAACCCCGACGGCATCAGCCACCACCCGGACGAGGACGTCAGCACCGAGGACGTCGCGCACGGCCTGCGCGCCCTCGCCGAGTCGGTGCTGCACCTGGCGGCAGAGCGGGGGTAGGGGCGCCCCCGACTCCTCCCGACACCTCCCGTAAATCGTTGCCGGTTCCGGCGCTCGAGGCGGGCGCGGAGCGCACCGAGTGGCAACGACGCGCGCCGCGAGGGGACCGTAGTGGCGCTTCCCGAGCGCGCGGGCAGCAAGTACTGCCCCCTCGAGCCCGCCCCGCCCGAGCCCCGCCCCCTGGGGCTCAGCGCGAGTCGAGGTCGTCGCCCGACCAGAGGTCGCCGCACTCGACCTCGAGGGCGCCGCGAGCGACGAGGTACGGCCGCGCGCCCCGGTCGCCCGCGAGGCCCGCGGTGAGGGCGGCGACGTGGCGGCGTCCGATCAGCACGGGGTGCCCGGGCCGGCCGCGGTAGACCGCCTGGGCGAGTACGTCCTCGTGGGCGTGAGCGCGCATCCGCTCGACCGCTGCCACCGGCAGGTGCGGGGTGTCGACCGTGACGATCAGGAGAGCGGATGCGGGCGCGCCGGTCGTCGCCGCGCCGCTGCCCGGCTCGTCGGACGCGGCCGTTCCGTGCCGAGGCGGCAGTGGGCCGGCCTCGAGAACAGCTCGGGACTTGCGCGGCGACCCGCTCGCCCACGCCCCGAGCCCGGAGAGCAGCGACGCTGAGAGCCCCTCGGCCCAGTCGGCCGCCCGCACGATCACCGCATCGGACGGCACCAGCGCGCTCACCGCATCCGCTTCGGCGCCGACCGCCACGAGCACGGGGTCGCAGCCGCCGTCGCGCAGCGTGCGCACGGCGCGGGCGACCCAGGCCTCGCCGTCGGGAGTGTGCGCGAGGCCCTTCGGACCGCCGAAACGGGTACCGGCGCCGGCGGCGAGCACGAGGCCCGCGACGGACTCGGGCATCGCGCTCATGCAGGGGAGCGTAGCGAGCCCGAAACACTCGCGGCCTAAGGTTGGCCCATGCTCGAGCTCGCCCGCGATCTGCTGCCGCTGCTGCGCGCCGGGGAGACCGTCGCCGCGGTCACCGTCACCCGGGTCGCCCGCAGCGCGCCGCGCGGCGTCGGCTCGGCGATGGCGGTCACCCGCGACGCCCGCGTGATCGGCTCGATCTCGGGCGGCTGCGTCGAAGCGGATGCGGTCGCGCTCGCCCTCGCGAGCCTGTCGACGGGCACGGGGGCGGCGTCGCGCTTCGGGTTCAGCGACGAGCAGGCCTTCGCCGCCGGGCTCGCCTGCGGCGGCACGGTCGACGCCGTCGTGTCGGTGCTGCGACCCGACGACGCGCTCGCGATCGCGGCCCTCGAACGCGCTGCGGCGGGCCTGCCCGCCGAGATCGGCGTCGTCACGAGCGGGTCGCGCGCCGGCGCGGTCGTGCGAGCGGATGCGGGGGAGCGGGTCCTCGTCGTGCGCACCCTGCCCGCGCCCCGCCTCGTGCTGCTCGGCGCCGGCGAGCACGCCGCCGCGCTGAGCCGCGTCGGCACCGCCGCGGGATTCGCCGTGTCGGTCTGCGACGTCTGGCCGCTGCTGGTCACGCCCGAGCGCTTCCCCGACGCGGTGGAGCTCGTCGCCGAGACGCCGCACGAGTACCTCGAACGCCAGGAGCTCGACGACCGCTCGGCCGTCTGCGTGCTCACCCACGACGTGCGCCTCGACATCCCGGCGCTGCGCGTCGCGCTCGCGTCGTCCGCGGGATTCGTCGGCGCGCTCGGCGCCCGCTCGACCGTGGCGCGCCGACGCGAGCTGCTGCTCGACGAGGGCGTGACCGACGCGCAGCTGGCGCGGCTGCACTCCCCGCTCGGCCTCGACCTCGGCGGCGCCAGCCCCGAGCAGACCGCGCTCGCCGCCCTCGCCGAGATCGTCGCCGCGCAGCACGGCGGCACCGGCCTGCCCCTGCGCGAGCTCCGCGGACCGCTGCACGCCCGCGCGGCGGCGCCGCCGACGACGACGCTCCCGCGGTCGTGCAGGAGCGAGCGGATGCGGCACTCGCCGCATCCTGCGCCGTCCCGCCGCATTGACGAGCGCATCCGCCGAGCCGATCCGCGTGCGGCCCGCCGCCGACGGCCGTGCCCCTCGCACCCCGCGCTGGCAGGCCCCGCAGACGCTCGACGCGGACGCGAAACACCGCCGAAATCCCGCCCTGGTCTACTGACGGCAGGGAATGTTCACTGCATCAACACTCGAGGAGGGTCGGATGGACATCACCACCGTCACGAGCTTCCGCGCCGCCCGCTCCCGCGCCGACCTCGCGCTGCGGCCGGGGAGGCTCCGATGGCGGGCGGCACCTGGCTGCTGAGCGAGCCGCAGCCCCGCACGACCGGCTTCGTCGACCTCACCACGATGGGCTGGCCCGATGTCGAGGTCGACGACCGCGGCCTGACGATCGGCGCCACCTGCACGATCGCGCGGCTGCTCGACTGGGCGCTCGGCCGCGCCGCCGACCTGCCGGCGGTGCCCGCGGACTGGCGCGCCGCGGCCCTCGTCGACCCTGCCGCGAACGCGCTGCTGGCCTCCTTCAAGATCTGGACCACCGCCACCGTCGGCGGCAACCTCTGCCAGAGCTTCGCGGCGGGCGCCATGATCTCGCTCGCCGTGGCGCTCGACGGCGTCGCGCTAGTCTGGACTCCCGAGGGCGGCGAGCGCCGCATGCCGGTCGCCGAGCTGCCCGCCGGCAACGGCGTGAACTCGCTGGCCGCGGGCGAGATCCTGCGCGCGATCGAGATCCCGGCGCGGGCGCTGCGGTCCGAGGCGCGGCTGCAGAAGATCGCGCTCGCCGAGCTCGGACGCTCCGGCGCCGTCGTCACGGGGCGTGTCGACGAGGACGGCACGAGCACCTTCGGCGTCACCGCCGCCACCGTCACCCCGCGCGTGCTGCGCTTCGCGGCGCTGCCCGAGGCCGCCGAGCTGCGCGCCGCCGTCGACGCCCTCGACGGGTACTACTCCGACCCGCTCGGCGCGGCCGACTGGCGCCGCGGGGTCAGCGCGGTGCTGGCGGAGCGCATCCGCTCGCAGCTGGCGGGGCCGGCCGAGGAGCGAGCGGATGCGGACGGCGGCGAGGAGGCGAGCGCATGAGGATCCAGGTCAACGGCGAACCCCTCGAGGTCGACCCCGCCCCCGGCCAGGTGCTGCGCACGCTGCTGCGCGAGCACGGGCACCACGAGGTCAAGCGCGGCTGCGACGCGGGCGACTGCGGCGCCTGCTCGGTGCTGCTCGACGGACGGCCGGTGCACTCCTGCATCATCCCCGCGCAGCGGCTGGAGGGTGCGAGCGTGACGACCGCGACCGGACTCGCTCCCGAGGGCGAGCTCCACCCGGTGCAGCAGGCGCTCGCCGACGGCTTCGGCTTCCAGTGCGGCTACTGCACGCCGGGCATGAGCGTGACGGCGTCGACCCTCTGCGAGCACGACCTCGACGATCTCGACCGCAAGCTCAAGGGCAACCTCTGCCGCTGCACGGGCTACCGTCCGATCCGCGAGGCGATCCGCACGGCGCTGTCGGCGGGGACGACGAGCGGATGCGGTCCCACGAACGCGGGCGCCCCGCGCCCCGCGGGCCCAGCGTCCCGCACGCCTGCCTCCGCCTCGCTCACCCCCGAACCTCCCGCAGGTCGGCGTGATTCGGCTGCTACGACGGGGGTTGTTGCGGCAGGAACACGCGGATCTGCGGGCGAGCCCGCGAGTCATGGTGCTCGGGGCGCTTCGACCCCGCACGGCGTCGGCGCCTCCGCTCGCCCCGAGGCCGCGGCCCGCATCGTGCAGGGACTCGAGCCCTTCACCTTCGACGAGCCCGTGCCCGGGGCCCTGTTCCTGCGGGTGCTGGGCTCCCCGCATCCGCACGCCCGCATCCTCGCCATCGACGCGAGCGCGGCGAGGGCCATCGAGGGCGTCGTCGACGTGCTCACCCACGAGCACGCCCCGGCCACCCGCTTCTCGACGGCGCGCCACGAGCACCGCACCGATGACCCCGACGACACCCGCGTGCTCGACGACACGGTGCGCTTCGTCGGCCAGCGCGTGGCGGCCGTCGTCGCCGAGACGGTGGCCGCGGCCGAGGCGGCGCTGAGGGCGATCCGCGTCGAGTACGAGGTGCTGCCCGCGGTGCTCGACCCGGAGGCCGCGCGCGCTCCGGGAGCCCCGCTGCTGCATCCGCTGCGCACCCCCGACGACCGGGTGGCCGAGGCCGGACGCAACGTCGTGGCCGCGCTGCACGACGAGCACGGCGACGTGGCGGCCGCACTCGCCGCGAGCCACGTCACGGTGGGCGGCACCTGGCGCACGTCGCGCGTCACGCACGCGCAGCTCGAGACGCACGGGTCCGCCGGCTGGCTCGACGAGGCCGGGCGCGTCGTCATCCGCTCGTCCACGCAGGTGCCGTTCCTCACCCGCGACGAGCTCTGCCACGTCTTCGGCCTGGAGCGCGACCGCGTGCGGGTGACCGCGAACCGTATCGGCGGCGGCTTCGGCGGCAAGCAGGAGATCTTCACCGAGGACCTCGTGACCCTCGCCGTGCTGCGCACCGGGCGGCCGGTGGCCTACGAGTTCTCGCGCACCGAGCAGTTCCAGCGCGCCTCGGTGCGCCACCCGATGCGCGTCTCGGTCGAGCTCGGCGCGACCGCGGAGGGCGTGCTCACCGCGATGAGGGTCGACCTGCTCAGCGACACCGGCGCCTACGGCAACCACGCGATCGGCGTGATGTTCCACTCGCTCGCCGAGTCGACGACGATCTACCGGGTGCCGGCGAAGCGCCTCGACGCCGAGGCGGTCTACACGAACAACCTGCCGTCGGGCGCCTTCCGCGGCTACGGCCTGGGGCAGGTCATCCTGGGCGTCGAGTCGGCGATGGACCTGCTCGCCGAGCGCCTCGGCATCGATCCCTTCGAGCTGCGCCGCATCAACGCCGTGCGCGAGGGCGACCCGCTGCACCCCGACGCCGACCGGTACGAGGAGGACCTCGTCTGGGGCAGCTACGGCCTCGACCAGTGCCTCGACCTCGCCGAGTCGGCTCTGCGCCGCGGCAACGGCGTCGAGGCGCCGAGCGGATGGGCGGTCGGCGAGGGCATGGCCGCCTCGATGATCGCCACCATGGCCCCGCGCGGGCACGTCGCCCGCACGGCGGTGTCGCTGCGTCCGGACGGTCGCATCCGGCTGCGCGTCGGCACGGCCGAGTTCGGCAACGGCACCAGCACGGTGCTGCGCCAGATCGCGGCCACCGACCTGCTCGCCGCCCCCGAGCGCATCGAGCTCTGGAACGCGGACACGGATGCGGTCGAGCACGACACCGGCGCCTTCGCGTCCGCGGGCATCACCGTCGCCGGCAAGGCCCTGCACGCGGCCTGTCTCGCGCTGGCGGAGCGGATGCGCACCGTCGCGGCCCGCATCGCGGGCGCGGATCCCGCATCCGCTCGCCTCACCGCGGACGGTGTGCTGGTCGGCGAACGGCTCGTGACCTTCGCGGAGATCGACGCCGCCGCGCCGCCCGAGCAGCGCGACGACGTCGGGCTGACGGCCGACGGCAGCGAGCTGGGCGAGATCCGCTCGCTGGCGTTCAACGTGCACGCGGTGCGGGTGGCGGTCGACCCCGAGACCGGCACGGTGCGGGTGCTGCAGTCGATCCAGTCGGCCGATGCCGGCTTCCTCATGAACCCCGCCCAGGTGCGCGGGCAGGTCGAGGGCGGCGTCGCGCAGGGGCTCGGCAGCGCGCTCTACGAGGAGGTGCTCGTCGACGACGGCGGGCGCGTGCTCAACCCGGTGTTCCGCACCTACCGGGTGCCGCAGTCGGCCGACGTGCCCGACACCGAGGTGTACTTCGCCGAGACCGACGACTCGGTGGGTCCGTTCGGCGCCAAGTCGATGAGCGAGTCGCCGTACAACCCGGTGGCCCCGGCGATCGGCAACGCGATCGCCCGCGCGCTCGGGGCGCGCCCGTACCACCAGCCGTTCACGCGCGAGCGCGTCTGGCGGGTGGCGCAGGGGCGCTAGCTGCAGCGGCGCGCCGACCGCCCCGCACCGCCGCCGCGCTCGCGCCGCGTGTCCCGCCGCCGCGTGTCCCGCCGCCGCGCCCGCGCCGCGTGTCCCACCCCGCGCGTGCCGCCGCCGCGTGTCCCGCCGCCGCGCCCGCGCCGCGTGTCCCACCCCGCGACTCAGCAGCGAAGCGACGACTCAGCGCTTCCTCCGGCGCTGAGTCGTCGCTTCGCTGCTGAGAAACCTCCCCAACCCGGGCGGGTCCCTCTCGGCCCCCGCGCCGCGAGACCGGCGCTGAGATCGGGCGTCACGCCCCGCGCCTCGCACGCCGGGCGTCATGCCCCGCGACCCGCGCCTCAACGCCGCGCCCCGGCCCCCTTCACCACGAGCAGCCGGTACGCCCGCCCGTCGCCCGACCACCAGCGGTGGGGCACCCCGCCCGGGTAGTAGATCGAGTCGCCGACGGCGAGCTCGTGCACCTCGGAGTCGCCGGGCGCCCCCAGCTCGACGCGCAGCGCGCCGTCGACGACGTGCAGGAACTCCTCCTCGTCGTGCACGAAGCGCTCACCCGGCTCGAGCGCGTCGGCCTGCACCGACATCGGCAGGAAGCCCTGCGCTCCGTGCGTCAGCAGCCGCGCCTCGCCGGCGCCGAAGCCGTCCGGCACCACGCCGAGCTCCGCGGCCCGCAGCACCTCCACCGCCGGCGCGGTCACCGGCGGCTCGGATGCGGCGATGAGCTCGAGCGGGCTCGTCTCGAGCGCCACGGCCAGGCGGCGCAGCGTCGCGAGCGAGGGCTGCGCGAGCCCGCGCTCCAGCTGGCTGATGAACGGATGCGACAGGTCGGTCGCCCCCGCCAGCTGCACGAGCGTGAGCCCGCGCGCGGTGCGCAGCTCGCGGATGCGGGCCCCGAGCCGCCGCGCCGCCTCGTCGTCAGCCGACGCCCCGGCACCCGCAGCCGCTCCAACACCCGCAGCCGCTCCAACACCCGCAGCCGCCGACCCGGCCGCGGAGATCGAAGCGGACTCGGCCCCGACGTCCGCGCCGGGACCACGATCGGCGGCGGCGGGCGGACGCGTGGAGCTGCTCATGACGGGTGCGGGCCGCTCAGGCGACCCCGTGCTCCGCAGCGTAGCGCTCGAGGTCGGCCAGGTAGGCGTCCCGGCGCGCCGGCGTGAGCCACGACGCCTCGAAGGAGTTGCGCGCCAGCTGCACGAGATCCGCCGCCGACAGCGAGGCCTGCGCCGCGAGCGCCGCGTAGTTGTCGCCGACGTACCCGCCGAAGTAGGCGGGGTCGTCGGAGTTGACCGTCACCTTCGCGCCGGCGCGCAGCAGCTGCACGATCTCATCCGCCTTCATCTGTTCGGTCACGAACGAATTCGACACCGGGCACGTCGTGAAGCCGATGCCCTTCTCGATGGCGAGCGCCACCAACGACGGGTCCTCGACGATGTTCGTGCCGTGGTCGATGCGGTCCACCGCGATGCCGGTGAGCACCGTGCGGATGTTGTCGATCGATCCGACCTGGTCGATGTCGCAGTGCATCGTGAGCAGGAACCCCTCCTGGCGCGCCCGCGCGAACACGGCGGCGAACTTCTCCGGCGGGTTGCCGCGCTCATCCGAGTCCAGCCCGACGCCGAGGATCCACGGCTTGTACGCCAGCGCCTCCATGAGGGTGGCCATGGCGTACTCGGCCGAGAAGTCGCGCAGGAAGCACAGGATCAGCTCGCCCGAGACGCCCAGCTCGCGCTCGGCGCGCACGATCGCGCGGCGGTAGCCGCCGATCACCTCCGAGAACGGCACCCCGCGGCTCGTGTGGGCCTGCGGGTCGAAGAACATCTCCGCGTGCACGACGCCCTGGGAGGCCGCCTTCTGCAGGTACGCCCAGGCCAGGTCGTGGAAGTCGTCCGCGGTCTGCAGCACCTGCATCGCCGGGTAGTACACCGCCAGGAAGCTGGTCAGGTCGGTGAAGTCGTAGGTGGCGCGCACCTGCTCCACCGTGGTCTCGGCGAGCTCGATGCCGTTGCGCTCGGCGAGCGCGAACTTGAGCTCCGGCTCGAGGGTGCCCTCGAGGTGCAGGTGCAGCTCGGCCTTGGGCAGGCCGTGGGCGAGGGCGGCGAGGTCGGTCATGGTTCCCATTCTTCGGTGAGCGGATGCGGGCGGTGCGGTCGAGCGGGCAGCGGAGCGGATGCGGGCGGTCGCGTCGGCGACGGATCGAGCGGTTACGGGCGCACCCGCATCCGCCCGCCCGGATCAGGCCCGCCCGGACATGCCCATCCGGGCGAGGACGACCGACTCCAGCACCTGCACCACGTTGTAGATGAGCAGCGCGCTGACGGTCACGAGCACGACGGCGGCCCAGAGCGCCGAGAACTGCGCCCCCGCCTGGTAGCCGCCCACGGCGCCGCCGATGCCGCCGCCGACGGCGAGCCACTCGGCGAGCAGCGCTCCGGTGATCGCGCCGGGCACCGAGATGCGCACGGCGGCGAGCAGCGACGGCAGGGCGGAGGGCAGGGCGACCTTGCGCAGCAGGGTCCACTTGGAGCCGCCGTAGACGGCGACCAGGTCGCCCATCTGCTCGGGCGCGCTGCGCAGCCCGAACACGATGTTCACGAGCGCCGGGAACAGCACCACGATGCCGCCGATCACGGCGATGCTCGCGAAGTCGCGGCCGAAGATGAGGATGATCACGGGCGCCATCGCCACGAGCGGCACCGAGCGCAGCAGCATCGCGAGCGGCATGAGCGCGTGCTCGGCACCCTTGCTCAGCTGGAAGGCGATCGCGATGACGAGCGCCGCGGCGAGGCCCGCGCCGAAGCCGACGCCGGCGTGGCCGAGCGTCTGCCAGAGCTGCCCGAACAGCTGCTCGCGGTTCTCGGCAGCGGCCGGCACCGTGAACAGGAAGTTCCACACGTCGATCGGGCCCTTGCCGATGTACGCGTTGATGCCGAACACCTGCAGCGCTCCGACCCAGAGCACCCCGATGCCCACGAGCGTGAGCAGGAAGGTGGTGAGCGAGCGGATGAGGGCCCGCTGCACCCCGCGCCGGCTCTCCCTGCGGATGGCCGCGTCGAGCTTCGGTTGCTGCGGCGTGGTGGTGGCGACGGCCACGAGCTGCGCTTCCGACATCACTTCGATCCCTTCGACCAAGGCGCCACCAGGCGCGCGACGAGCCCGAGCAGCCCGTAGCCGGCGAGCGCGACCGCGCCCGAGACGAGGGCGAGACCCCAGACGACCGGCGCGTTCAGCGCCTGCTGCGCGGCGATCATCGCCGGCCCGATGCCCACCTCGACCTTGCCGAAGAACTCGCCGAGCACGGCGCCGAGCAGCGCGGCCGGCGCTGCGATCTGCAGCGCGTTCAGCACCGCCGGCAGCGCAGCGACGAGCCGCACCTTGCGCAGCTGGGTCAGCCGCGAGCCGCCGTAGACGGTGATGAGGTCGAGGCTCGAGCGATCCGCCGCCTTGAGCCCGAGCAGGGTGCCGACCACAGTCGTGAAGAACACGCTGAGCCCGGCGAGCGTCACGGCGGTGCCCGAGGAGGCACCCGGCTCCGGCACCGGGAAGGTGACGACCAGGATCAGGCCGATGGCGACGATCGGGACGCAGTAGGTGATGATCGCCAGCTGCATGATCACCCCCTCGAGTCGCGGCACGACGAGCACCAGGGCCGACAGGAGCAGCGCGATGAGGTTGCCCCAAAAGTAGCCGATGCCCGCCTCGACGACGGTCACCTGCACGTTGCGGACGTAGAAATCCCATCCGCTCGTCACGAAGCCCTGCACCACCTGCAGCGGCGTCGGGATGGCCTGTGCGCCGCCCGGGCCGACGTTCGCGAACACGGTCGTGGCGAGGAACCACCAGAGCAGCACGACCGCGATGCCGCCGATGAGGCCGGTGACCCAGGCGGGCAGGCGGATGTCCTCCCACTGGATCGGCGCGCCCCTGGTCGAGGTGTCAGTGGTCATCGGCCGCGGCGCCTCCCGCGCCGAAGAGCAGCTCGGAGGCCTGGTCGACGTAGGCGTGGAACTCGGGTGAGCGCATGAGGTCGGGGGTGCGCGGGCGCGGCAGGTCGATGTCGATGATCTCCTTGATGCGCCCGGGCCGCGGGCTCATCACCGCCACCTTATCGGCGAGGAAGATGGCCTCGGCGATGCCGTGGGTCACGAGCAGCGTCGTGGCCGGCTTCTCGGTCCAGATGCGCAGCAGCTCGAGGTTGAGCTTCTGCCGGGTCATGTCGTCGAGCGCGCCGAAGGGCTCGTCGAAGAGCAGCACCGAGGGCTTCATGACCAGCGAGCGGGCGATGGAGACGCGCTGACGCATGCCGCCGGAGAGCTGCGCGGGCTTCGCCTTCTCGAAACCGCGCAGCCCCACCAGGTCGATGAGCTCGTCGACGTAGGCTCTGTCGACGCTCTTACCGGCCACCTCGAAGGGCAGCTGGATGTTGGACTGAACGCTGCGCCAGGGCAGCAGCGCCGAGTCCTGGAAGGCGATGCCGAGCTCGCCGGCCTTGCGCAGCTGCTTCGGGCTCTTGCCGTCGACGCGGGTCGTGCCGCTCGTCGGGTCCTCGAGCCCGGCCAGGATGCGCAGGATCGTGCTCTTGCCGCAGCCGGAGGGACCGAGCAGGGCCAGGAAGGTGCCCTGGTCGGTGTGCAGGTTCGCGTCCTGCAGCGCCACGACGCTCTTGCGCCCGACGGAGAAGACCTTGTTGAGATCGGTGATCTGGAGGCCGGTGCCCAGGGTCGTCCCCTGGGCACCGGTCGCGGTGGCCGTGTCGGTCACAGTGCGCCTTCCGGTGGTGGTGCGGTTACCGGGCTCAGCCCGCGTAGTCGATGAGCTCGGGGTGCTCCTCGTAGACCTCCGCGAGCAGCGAGAGGTCGAAGATGTCCGCGGCGTCGATGTCGATGCCGGCGCCCGCGAGGCTCTCGATGGTGGTGGACTGCAGCGCCTCCGAGATGGTGAACAGGCCGTTCTCGACGGTCTCGTCCGAGACGACGAGCAGGTTCTGCGCCTCCGAGCCCGCGAGGGTCTTCGCGGGGTCGAGGTCGAGCTCGGTGCCGTACTCCTCGAGGGCCAGGTCGGCGCCCTTCTGCGGGTCGGCGACCGCATCCGTCCAGCCCTTGATCTCGGCGACGAGGAAGGCCTTGAGCAGCTCGCGGTCGTTCGCGATCTTCTCGTCGGTGACCGTCACGGTCTCCGCCACGAAGGGCAGGCCGTTGTCGGCGAAGGGCAGGTTGGTGGTGGCCATGCCGGCCATCTCGACGGTGATCGCCTCGTTCGTGATGTAGGCCACGAATCCGTCGACCTCGCCGTTGGTCAGCGGGGCCGGGTCGTACTGCACGGGCACGATGGTGAGGTCGGCCGGGTCGATGTCGTTGGCGGCGAGCAGCGCGTTGAAGAGGGCGAGGTTGCTGTCCTGCACGCCGATGCGCTTGCCGATGAGGTCCTCGGGGGTCGCGATGTTCCCGCCGTCCGCCAGCGAGAGCACGGTGAACGGGTTCGCCTGGAAGGTCGCGCCGATGATCTTGACCGGGGCGCCCTCGTTCGCGATGGCCGAGCCGACCGCGACGGAGTCGCTCAGCGCGATGTCGGCGCTGCCGCTGAGCAGCTCCGCGACGCCGGTCGAGGGGCCGGGCACCAGGGTGACGTCGCCGAAGCCGGCCTCGTCGAAGTAGCCCTCGCTGTCGGCGATGTACTCGCCGGCGAACTCCTCGTTCTTGATCCAGCTGAGCTGCAGGGTCAGGTCGCCGTGGCCCTCGGCGTCGTCGGTCTCGGCGGTGCTGCCGCTGCCGCTGGCGCAGGCGCTCAGCGCGAGGCCGGTGAGGGCCGCCGCGGCGACTGCCGTGGCGATGCGGGTGCGGGAAAAGCGGGACATGGTGGTCTCCGGTCCGTCGGTGGTGCACTCGGGTGGTTGAGGTGCCGCGGCCCCTGCTGCGAGGCGTCTGCTGCGACCCGTCCGACGCTAAGCGGTGTTGATTTCATCAACATTCACGTTCCGGTTTCCGGCGCGTTACATCTCGGCGCGCTCGTCCCACCGCGCTCGTCCCACCGCGCTCGTCTCACCGCGCGACTCAGCACCGAGGCGACGACTCAGCACCGTCGAGCGCGCTGAGTCGTCGCGACGATGCTGAGTCATCGCCCGCGACGAGCGGATGCACGCGGCCGCGACGGCGCAGCGCCGCGACGGATCAGTGCGGGTGCCGCCCGAGCCGCTCCGCCACGCGCGGCAGGTCCTCGTGGATGCGGGCGCTCGCCTCCGCCATCAGCGGGCTCAGCGCGCCGTCACGGTCGGCCACGAGCTCGCCGCCGACGTAGACGCCCCGCAGGTTGCGCAGTCCGCAGGCCAGCACGTAGCTGCGCACCGGGTGCCAGAGCGGCCCGACGTCCGGGCGCAGCGGGTCGACGACCACGAAATCGGCCAGCTTGCCCACCTCGAGGCTGCCGACGCGGTCGTCGACGCCCAGGATCTCCGCGCCGCCGAGCGTGTGCAGCCGCAGCACCTGCTCGGGCATCATCGAGCGCGGGTCCTGCGTGCGGGCGCGCTGCATGAACAGCCCCGTGCGCATGTTCTGCCAGGGGTCCGCGACGTCGGTGCACGCCTGGTCGTCGAGACCCATGCCCACGCGCATGCCCTTCGCGAGCATCTCCGGCACGAGCGCCACCCCCGACGCGAGCCGCCCGTTCGACGCGGGCTGCCACGACATCGAGGCGCCGCCCGCGACGGCCTGCTCGATGATCTCGTCGGTGGTCTGGATGAAGTGCCCGAACATCATGTCGGGCCCGAGCGCGCCGGCGTCGCGGTAGAGCGCGAACTTGGCCTGCTGCAGCGGCACGGCCTCGGGCGACTCGAGGAAGTGCGCCTGGTTCGTCACCCCGAAGCGGCGCATCGCCTCGACCTCGATCTCGGCCGCGTCCGGCCGCGGCGACCACTGCACCTGCCCCATGATCGAGGCACCGAGGGCGAAGTCCGGGTCCATGGTGCGGGTGTGCGCGACCGAGGCGCCGAAGCGCTCGAGGATCTCCTCGTCGCTGCCGGCCGTCGCATCCATGCCGATCGAGTCGACGAAGCGGATGCCCGCATCCCGCGTGCCGTCCGCCTGCCTCGTGTGGTACTCCAGACCTCGCAGCGGCGCGCCGCCGGATCGCTTGCCGTCGACCATCGACTCCCACGCCTGCAGCGGGTCGGTGAAGTTGTAGGCGGTCGTCACGCCGTTGCCGAGGAAGTCGAGCGCGCCGTGCAGCGTCGACCAGTAGACGTCCTCGGGTGTTGCCGCCGAGGTCATGCCCAGCATCGAGTCGCACCAGCCGTAGAGCGTGTCACCGGCGCCGAGCCCGCGCAGGCCGCTGGTGAACAGGTGCGAATGCGAGGAGACGAAGCCCGGTGCGACGAAGGCGCCGCCGACGTCGAGGATCTCGGGAGCGGATGCGGGCTGGCCGCTCGCGGGCGTCGCCACGTCGGTCCGCGTCGCCGCACCGCCCCGCGTCGCCGCACCGCCCTGCGTCAGCCCCGCACCCGGCGTCGCCGCATCGGTGCGCGCGCTCGTGCCGCTCGGCCTGCTCGCCGCACCGGCTCGCACGTCCGCCGGCGCCTCGCCCGCGCCGATGCCCGCGATGCGGCCGTCCACGACGAGCATCCACCCCCGCTCCAGGTAGCCGGGGTCGTCCGTGCCCGCGGGCACGGTGATCAGGCGGGCGTTGACGACGAGCAGGCTCATGGCGACCTCTTCCGTGGTGGTTCGGGCAGGACGCTAGCGCTGCCGTGTTTCGAGGGCGTCACGGCACCCCGCGCGCGGGCGGATGCTCGGGCCGGTAACGGCGTCTGACCGGCAGCCGTCGCGTGCATCCGCACTCTTCAGCGGATAGCGTTGTCGGCTGTCGTCCGCGCGCGATGCGATGCGGAACGACGGATGCGCCGAGCGCGTCGCCAGCACCCCGGATGCGCCCCGCGCATCGCCAGCACCACACGGATGCGCCCCGCGCTCCGCCCGTACCACGAGGAGTCCCATGGCCAGGCGCATCAAGCCGATCGAGACGGCGCTCGCCGACGCCAACGCGAAGGGGCGGTCGCTCAAGCGCTCGCTCGGCACGGCCGACCTCGCGCTCATGGGTGTCGCCGTCGCCGTCGGCGCCGGCATCTTCTCGGTCGGCGCCCGCGCGGCCGCCGACTTCGCCGGTCCCGCGGTGATCCTGTCGTTCATCCTCGCCGCCCTCACCTGCGGCCTGGCGATCATGTGCTACGCCGAGTTCGCGGCCGCGATGCCCGTCGCCGGCAGCGCCTACGCCTTCACCTACGCGAGCGTCGGCGAGTTCGCGGCATGGCTCATCGGCTGGAACCTGATCCTCGAGATGTTCACCGCCGCGGCCGTGATCGCCAAGTACTGGGGCGTCTACCTCAGCCAGGTCTTCGAGCTCTGGAACGTGCCCATCCCGCCGACCATCGACGTGCTCGGCATCGACGTGAGCTGGCCGGCCTTCGTCATCGTCGCCGTCTTCACGGTGCTGCTCGTGCTCGGCACGCAGCTCACCGCCCGCGTCGGCAGCGTCTTCACGATCATCAAGGTCGCGATCGTGCTCTTCGTGATCGTCGCGGGCCTCTTCTACGTGCAGGGCGCCAACTTCACGCCGTTCGTGCCGGAGGCGGTGCCCTCCGAGACCCCCGACCAGGACGTCTGGCTGCAGTCGGCGTTCTCGTTCCTCACCGGCGCAGCGCCGGCCCAGTACGGCGTGTTCGGCGTGCTCGCGGGCGCCGCGCTCGTCTTCTTCGCCTTCATCGGCTTCGACGTCGTCGCCACCAGCGCCGAGGAGGTCAAGGAGCCGCAGCGCCGCCTGCCGCGCGGCATCTTCCTGGGCCTCGGCATCGTCACCCTGCTCTACGTGCTCGTCTCGATCGTGCTGACCGGCATGGTGCCCTACACGGAGATGGCGGCGCAGGAGGACAAGTCCCTCGCCACGGCCTTCGCGCTCGTCGGGGCCGACTGGGCGGCCGGCATCATCTCGGTGGGAGCCCTCGCCGGCCTCACCACGGTGGTCATGGTGCTGCTGCTCGGCCTGTCGCGCATCCTCTTCTCGATGAGCCGCGACGGCCTGCTGCCGAAGGGTCTGTCGAAGGTCTCGAAGCGCCAGACCCCCGCGCGGCTGCAGATCGGAGCCGGCCTCGCCGTGGCGCTCGTGGCGGCGTTCTTCGAGGTCGGCGTGCTCGAGGAGCTCATCAACATCGGCACCCTGTCGGCCTTCGTGACGGTCAGCATCGGCGTGGTCGTGCTGCGCCGCCGCCGGCCCGACATCGAGCGCCCCTTCAAGGTGCCCTTCTCGCCCGTGCTGCCCATCCTGTCGGCGCTGCTCTGCTTCTGGCTCATGCTCAACCTCGCCAACCTCACCTGGGCGCTCTTCGCCGGCTGGGTCGTGCTCGGCATCGGCATCTACTTCGCCTACGGACGGCGCCACTCGCGCCTCGGCCGCGGCGAGGCCCTGGCCCCCTCCGACACCGAGCTGCCGGGCGGCGCGGCGGGCCACTGACGCGGCTGCGCCGCTGACGCGCGGGCGCTGCGTCGCGCCGCCGCCCGTCCTCTGATGCGCGCCGTCGCCCGTCCGCCTCGCCCGGTCCTTGAACGGATCGACGACTCAGCACCCGAGCGACGAGTCAGCGTCCCCGTCGAACCTGAGTTGTCGCGCGGGCGCTGACTCACCGCTCCGTCGCATCCGGGTCGATCGCACGACCGGCAGTCGGGCGTCTGCAGCGCTCACGACGAGCGGATGCTCTCCAGCGTGACCGGGCGGCCCTGCGGCAGTCCCACCCGCAGCAGCTCGCGGCGCAGCGGGTGCACCCTGAGCGCATCGGGCCAGCTCCAGCGTGCGAACTCGTGCCCGGTCAGCGAGCGGATGAGCGCCTCGCGTCGTTTCTCGGCGAGCACGATCTCGGCCGGTGTGCGCCCGCCGGTGTACCGAGGGTCCTCGTACTTCTGGTCACCGTCGAGCTCGCCGCGCACCCGGTACCGCAGCCAGCCGAAGTCCGTGCGCAGATCGCTGCCCGGTACGGCCATCTGCACCATCGGCACCGGGAAGCCGAGGGCGAGCATCGTGCCTCGGCTCAACGATTCCCCGCCGTTCTCGGAGCTCCCGTCCGCCAGCAGGATCGCGAGCTCGGCCCGCCGCGCTCCACGGATCCGGATCGATTGGAGCAGGTGCAGCAGCTCGTCGATGCTGCCGCCGCGACGGAGGTGCGCATCGAGGGGGATCAGCGCCTCGCGCAGCGGTAGGGAGGCGGCGAGGTCCACGAGCGTCCGCTCCACGGGGACCACGTTCGCCTCACCCAGACGCACCGGGTCTCCGTCGTCGAGCGCCGAGCGACGGATGCGCGTCGCCGAGGAGGCGTTCCGCGCCCCCGCGCTCTGGCGGAACTCCGGCACGCGCGGCACGCCGAGCACGGGCAGACCGTGCAGCATCGCGGCGGAGCGGTGCGAGACGACGGCATCCGGCGTGGTGAGGATCTCGGCGTGCAGGGCGAGCAGATGCCGTTCGAGAGGCTTCGCCTGCTGCCAGGTCTGCTGCTCGACGTAGGCCCCTCGGCGGATGCGGTGCAGGTCGGCTCGGGCGGAGGCTCGCTGCAGTGCGCGCGACTCGCGATCGCTCGTCCGCCCCGGGATGATCAGCCGCTCGTCGAGGTGCATGCCGTCAGACTGGCGCGCGGCCGCCTCCGGCGTCGTCGACGAGCAGCCCGTGGTGGACGACTCCGGCGTGCTCCGGCCTGGGGAGGGGCGGTCCCGATGCGCCCGGGCCGGAGGGGCTTCTCCGTCATGCGCCGGACCGTCGACTGGTCTCGCGGCGGCCGGCGCTCGTCGCGAGGCGTCCAAGACGGGCCACTCAGCACCGGAGCGACGACTCAGCAGCCAGGACGGCGCTGACGTGTCGCCGAGGTGCTGAGACGCCCGGGTTCCGCGCGTCCCTCAGCCCGCCGTCGAGCCCGTCGCGCCGTCGATCACGAGGTCCGCGCGGCTCCGGGTCGCCTCGACGAGCACGGCGTTCGCGCCGTCGACCTCGCGCGCCCAAGCCTCCGCGGCGGCGGGGGAGCGGCCGAAGCGCGTGTGGCGCTCGACGAGGCGGCGCATCCGCTCGTCCTCCGGGGTGGCGCAGAACCAGGCCTCGTCGAGCAGCGGCGGCACCGCGCGCCACGGCTCGGCGTCGATCAGCAGGTAGTTGCCCTCGGTCACCACGACGCGCACGCGAGGGCTGATCGCGATCGAGCCGGCCACGCCCTCGTCCACGAGCCGGTCGAACTGCGGCGCGTAGACGGTGCCGCGCTCGCCCCGCACCCGAGCCAGCAGCGCTGCGAAACCTGCGCCGTCGAAGGTCTCGGGCGCGCCCTTGCGCGAGCGCAGGCCGAGCGCGTCGAGGGTCGCGTTGGCCAGGTGGAAGCCGTCCATCGGCAGGTGCGCCGCGGTGCCCGGCTCGCGCCGTTCGAGCTCCGCGACGACGGCGAGCGCCAGTGTGGTCTTGCCCGAGCCGGGGCTGCCGGCGATGCCCACGATCACGCGGTCGCCGGGCAGCGAGCGGATGCGGTCCGCCAGCACCGAGACCGCTGCGGCGGGCGGGCCCGCCGTCGCGATGGGCGCGGAAGTGCCGGATGCGGTGCTCGCCTCGTTCACGCCGTCACGCTACCGCGCACGCGCGGCCGGTCCGCTCCGAGCACGCCCGGGCCGTGCCGACCGGGGCTGGGTTGCCGCGCCGACCGCCGCCGGCCCGGTCTGGGCCGGGCCGTGTCAACTAAGTTGACACCCGCATCCGCCCGGCGCAGAATCGGACCGCGTCACCGTCGACGCCCCGATCCGAAAGGCAGCGCATGTCCGAGATCCTCACCTCCAAAGCCACCATCGGCACGTGGCTCGACCACCCCGTCGGCGGCGAGCTGCTGCGCGGGCTGCTCGCGCAGGCCGGCCAGAGCGCCGACGCCCTGGCGCCCGCGCGCGGCCTGCCGCTGCGCCAGCTCGTGGCCATGAGCAATGGCGCGCTGCCCGCCGAGGTCGTCGAGCAGCTCGTGCGCGGCGCGAACGGCGGGGAGCTGCCGCCCGAGGAGACCGCCGAGGACGCGCCCGCCGCGCTCCCCGGCGGCGCCCGCTTCGCCGGCCGCACCGTCATCGTCACGGGTGCCGGCTCCGGCATCGGCAAGGCCACGGCCGAGCGGATCCTGCGCGAGGGCGGCCGCGTCGTCGCCGTCGACATCGCCGAGGACCGCCTCGCGGGCCTGAGCGGCGACGTCGTCGCGGTCGCCGCCGACATCACGAAGCAGGAGGACGTCCACCGCATCGTCGCCGCTGCCGGCGAGCGCATCGACGGCCTCGCCAACGTCGCCGGCATCATGGACGACATGACCCCGATCCACGAGGTCGGCGACGACGTCTGGCGTCGCGTCTTCGCGGTCAACGTCGACGGCACCTTCCTGCTCAGCCGCGCGGTCATCCCCGCCATGCTCGCCGCGGGTGCGGGTTCGATCGTCAACGTGGCCTCCGAGGCCGGTCTGCGAGGGTCCGCCGCGGGCGCGGCCTACACCGCCTCCAAGCACGCGGTCGTGGGCCTCACCAAGAGCGCCGCGTTCATGTACAGCCCCTCCGGCCTGCGCATCAACGCGGTGGCTCCGGGACCGGTGGCCACGGGCATCCAGGCGACCTTCGGCTCGGAGTTCGGCGCCGAGCGCATCCGCGCCGCCATGACGATGCTGCCCCAGCTGGCGCAGCCCGAGCAGCTGGCCGCCTCGATCACCTTCCTGCTGAGCGACGACGGCACCAACATCTCGGGCGCCGTGCTGGCCTCGGACGGCGGCTGGTCCGCCCTGTAGGCGACGCGGCGAGCGGATGCGGGCGGCGCGGCCACCCGCATCCGCTCCTGCGCGCATCCGCCAGCCTGCTCGCATCCGCCAGCCTGCTCGGATCGCCGTACCGGAACGACCGCGCCGCATCGGTCGCGGTACGTCTTCGTCGTCGCGGTACGGCATCGCAGCGGAGGCTCCGGCGGCGGCGGCGCTAGCGGCGCTGGCGTCGGTACCGGAGGCACCGGAGGCTCCGGCTACAGAGGCCCGTCAGCCATCGATCAGCGACTGCAGCAGAGCGCCGGCGCGGTCGACGAGCGCCTCGCGGTCGGCGGTCAGCAGCCCCTCGTCGCCGACCACCCAGAGGCTGTGCAGCAGGCCGCCGATCACGGACGCTGCCAGCCGGGCGCGCAGGTCGGCGTCCGGCCCCTCGAGCAGCGCGCGGAAGGGCTCGACGAAGTGCAGCTCGTGCTCGGTGCGCAGGCGGTCGGCGACGCCGTCGGCGTCGCTGGCCCGCACGAGGGCGAGGAAGACGTCGCGCACGTCGTCGCCGCGCTCCAGCATGTCGGTCATGAAGCGCCGGCCGAAGGTCTCGCGCGGGCCCTCGAAGGCGAGGGCGCCGGACTCGAGCGCGACCGTGTCGAGGAAGAGCGGCTCCTTGCCGCCGAAGTGCCGGATCACGAGCGCGGGATCGACCCCCGCCTCGCCCGCGATGTCGCGCACCGAGGTGCGCGCGTAGCCGCGCTCCCGGAACAGCCGAGCCGCGGCGCGGTGGATCGCGTCGCGGCTCGTGCTCATGCCGGCGAGCCTAGCCCGCGGTCGTGCCGCGGGAGGACGCCCCGGAGGCGGAGGCGGATGCGGATGCGGATGCGGACTCGGACGCCGGGACCGCATCCGCTCGACCGTCGTACACGTCGTGGTCGAGCTCGTCGTCGGCCTCCGCGACGAGCATGGCCACGAGCGTGTCGCCGTTGACGTTGAGGAAGGTGCGGAAGATGCCGGTGAACCAGTCGACCGCGATCAGCAGGCCCACCGCCTCCACGGGCAGGCCGAGGGTGCTCGCGAGGAAGAGCGCGACGACGGGGAAGCCGCCGGGCACGGTGATGGTGCCCATGTTGAGCAGCACGGCCAGGCCCATGCCGAAGACGATCTGCAGCGGGTCGAGGCTCACGCCGCCCGACTGGGCGAGGAAGAACACGACGATCGTGTAGTTCAGCACCGCGCCGTAGGAGCCCATGGTCAGGCCGACCGACAGGGTGAAGTTCGCCACGCGACGGCTGACGCCCACCTTCTCGACGGTGTTGCGCAGCACGGTCGGGAAGGTCACCGCCGAGCTCGTGGTCGTGATCGCGACCACGGTCTGCTCGGCGAGCTTGGCCGGCAGCTTCCACGGGCTCACGCGGCAGCGCACGGCCACGACCGCGACGAAGGCGACGAAGAGGATGACGACGCCGAGCAGCGTCGTGCCGAGGTAGGCGAGGCCGCTCGTGACCACGGCGAAGCCGACGTCCCCGGCGAGGGCCGCCAGCAGAGCGAACACGCCGATCGGCGCGACGAGCATGACGAGGCGGATGAGCAGCAGCACCACCTGCTGCACCTGCTCGGCCACGTCGAGCACGAGGCGGTTGCCCGTCTGGGCGATGTACTGGTTGAGCGCGATGCCGAACAGCAGCGCGAACAGGATGATCGGCACCATCGCGCCGGTGGACATCGAGCCGACGATGTTGGTGGAGAAGAAGCCGAGCACCGTGTCCTGCCAGCTGGCGGCCTCGCCGGCCGATTCCTCGAACGCCGGATCGACCGGGCCGTCGAAGGAGACGCCGGCACCGGGCTGCAGCAGCAGGCTCAGCCCGACGGCCAGACCCGCCGAGACGATCGAGAAGCCGATCATCCACCCGAAGGTGCGCCCCGCGAGCCGTCCGGTGCCCTGCCCGCCCATCGAGCCGGTGGCGGAGATCACGGAAGCCATCACGAGCGGCACGATCGCCATCTGGATGAGGCGGATGAACGCGTCGCCCACCACCTTCAGGTTCGCCGCCCACTCGCCGGCGATCAGGCCGAAGGCGACGCCGAGCACGGCGGCGATGCCGATGAGGGCGGCGGGATGCTTGAGGGTCGAGAGCTTCACGGAGCCTCCGGGGTGGGGTGGGACGGTGCCCGTCCATTCAGCCCGAGCGCTGTTTCCCCGGTGCTGCGGGAGTGTTTCGGTCCTGTGAACGCCTCAGCCGGTCGTCGACCGCCGCGCCACCAGCTCCGGGGCGAAGCGCACGGCACCGGCCCGCTCGCCCCCGGCTCCCCGGGCGAGCAGCGCCTCGATCGCGGTGCGCCCGAGCTGCTCGCGGGGCTGGCGCACCGAGCTGAGCGGCACCACCGCGGAGGCGGCCCACTCGATGTCGTCGTAGCCGATCACGGCCACGTCCTCGGGCACCCGCACGGTCCCGCGCTCGAGCACGAGCGCCTGCAGCACGCCGAGGCCGAGCAGGTCGTTGACCGCGAAGACGGCATCCGGTCGAGCGGATGCGGGGCGCGCGACGAGCGACCGACCCAGCTCGCGCCCGGCGGTCACGGTCAGCTGCGGCAGGTGCACGACCTCGATCGACGCGTCGGGCACGGCGGCGATGGCCGCACGCACCCCCGCGAGGCGGTCGGCGACCTGGCTCAGGGTGGCGGGGCCGGCGACGACGAGCAGCCGGCGGCGGCCGAGCCCGAGCAGGTGCTCGGCCGCCATCCGGCCGCCGGCGACGTCGTCGACGGTCACGGCATCGAGCGCGCCGGTCGGGTCGACGCCGTCGACCAGCACGACGGGGATGCTGCGCTCGTCGAGGCGGCGCAGGCGGTCGAGGGAGGCGTCCGCGGGGGAGATGAGCACCCCCTGCACGCGCTGCTGCTCGAAGAGCTCGAGGTAGCGCCGCTCGCGCGCCGGGTCGCCGTCGCTGTTGCCGAGGGTCACGCTGAGCCCGGCCGCGGCCGCGGCGGTCTCGACGCCGTGGGCGACGTCGGTGAAGTAGGGGTTGCGCACGTCGAGCACGACGAGGCCGATGGCGGCGCTGCGACCGTCGCGCAGCTGGCGCGCGGCCTCGTTGCGGATGAAGCCGAGCTCGTCGATCGCGGCGCGCACCTTCGCGACGGTGGCGTCGGCGACCTTCTCGGGGCGGTTGAGCACGTTGGACACGGTGCCGATGGAGACGCCCGCCGCGGTCGCGACGTCGCGGATGCTCACCACGCCCATCCGCTCTCCCTCCGTCGACCGCGCTGCGGGACTTGACGTCCGCGCGGTCGCGACACTACCGTGATCGCAGATCGTTGAATCGTTTCATATCGGCACCGTCGCCGGAAGGGCCCACCATGACCGACCTCAGTCCCATCGCCGACCAGCTGACCGCGCAGGCCATCGAGCTCCCGTCGTGGGCGTTCGGCAACTCGGGCACCCGCTTCAAGGTGTACGGAACGCCGGGCACCCCGCGCGACCCGTTCGAGAAGATCGCGGATGCCGCGCAGGTGCACCGGTTCACCGCGCTCGCGCCGACGGTCGCGCTGCACATCCCGTGGGACAAGGTCGAGGACTACACGGTGCTGCGCAGGCACGCCGAGGACCACGGCGTCGCGCTCGGCACCGTCAACTCGAACACCTTCCAGGACGACGACTACAAGTTCGGCGCGCTCACCCACGAGGACGCCGCGGTGCGCCGCAAGGCCATCGACCACCACCTCGAGTGCATCGACATCATGCACGCGACCGGCTCGCGCGACCTCAAGATCTGGCTCGCCGAGGGCTCGAACTACCCGGGCCAGGCCGATCTGCGGGGCCGCCAGGACCGCCTGCACGAGTCGCTCAGCGAGATCTACGCGCGCCTCGGCGACGAGCAGCGCCTCGTGCTCGAGTACAAGTTCTTCGAGCCGGCGTTCTACCACACCGACGTGCCGGACTGGGGCACCAGCTACGCGCAGGTGAGCGCCCTCGGCGACCAGGCGATGGTCTGCCTCGACACGGGCCACCACGCACCCGGCACCAACATCGAGTTCATCGTCATGCAGCTGCTGCGGCTCGGCAAGCTCGGCTCGTTCGACTTCAACTCGCGCTTCTACGCCGACGACGACCTCATCGTGGGCGCGGCCGACCCGTTCCAGCTCTTCCGCATCCTCTTCGAGGTCGTGCGCGGCGGCGGCCTGAACAACCCCGACGTGGCCTTCATGCTCGACCAGTGCCACAACGTCGAGGAGAAGATCCCCGGCCAGATCCGCTCGGTGCTCAACGTGCAGGAGATGACGGCCCGCGCGCTGCTCGTCGACCGCGAGGCCCTCTCCGCCGCCCAGCAGTCGGGCGACGTGCTGGGCGCGCACGCGATCTTCAACGACGCCTTCTACACGGATGTGCGCCCGGCCCTCGCCGACTGGCGCGAGTCCCGCGGTCTGCCGCGCGACCCCTTCGCCGCCTACGCCGCGAGCGGCTACCAGCAGCGCATCGCCGAGGAGCGCATCGGCGGCACCCAGGCCGGCTGGGGAGCCTGAGCGCAGGTATCGAGACAGAGAGAACACGAAGCCATGACGAACCCCGCCGCCGCCGACCTCCTCGCGCGCAGCAACCGCCTGGGCTCCGACCCGCGCATCACCAACTACGCCGGCGGCAACACCTCCGCCAAGGGCACCGACGTCGACCCCGTGACGGGCGAGCCGATCGAGCTGCTCTGGGTCAAGGGCTCCGGCGGCGACCTCGGCACGCTGCAGGAGGGCGGGCTCGCGGTGCTGCAGCTCGACCGCTTCCGCGCCCTGCAGAACGTCTACCCGGGCGTCGACTGCGAGGACGAGATGGTCGAGGCCTTCTCGTACACGCTGCACGGCAGGGGCGGTGCGGCACCGTCGATCGACACGGCGATGCACGCCCTCGTCGATGCGGCGCACGTCGACCACCTGCATCCCGACTCCGGCATCGCCATCGCGACCGCCGCGGACGGCGAGCGCCTCACCGCCGAGATCTTCGGCGGCAAGGTGGTCTGGGTGCCGTGGCGCCGCCCCGGCTTCCAGCTCGGCCTCGACATCGCCGAGATCAAGCGCGCGAACCCGGAGGCGATCGGCACGATCCTCGGCGGCCACGGCATCACCGCCTGGGGCGACACGAGCGACGAGGCGGAGGCGAACTCGCGCTGGATCATCGACACCGCGGAGGCGCACATCGCCGCCCACGGCGAGGCGCAGCCCTTCGGTGCCCCCGAGAAGGATTCGAAGCCCTGCCCGAGGCGGAGCGCCGCGAGCGCGCCGCCCGCCTGGCCGCGACCATCCGCGGCATCGCCAGCCACGACAGGCCGCAGATCGGCCACTTCACCGACGCCGAGGTCGTGCTCGACTTCCTCGCCAGCGAGAAGGCGCCGGCGCTCGCCGCGCTCGGCACCAGCTGCCCCGACCACTTCCTGCGCACCAAGGTGAAGCCGCTCATCCTCGACCTGCCGGCCACGGCTCCGCTGGAGGAGCAGATCGCGCGCCTGAAGGAGCTGCACGCCGAGTACCGCGCCGACTACACCGCGTACTACGAGGCCCATGCGACGGAGGGGAGCCCGGCCATCCGCGGTGCCGATCCGCTCATCGTGCTCGTGCCCGGCGTCGGCCAGTTCAGCTACGGCGCGAACAAGCAGACCGCCCGCGTCGCCGGCGAGTTCTACATCAACGCGATCAACGTGATGCGCGGCGCCGAGGCGCTCAGCACCTACGCGCCGATCTCGGATGCCGAGAAGTTCCGCATCGAGTACTGGGCGCTCGAGGAAGCGAAGCTGCAGCGCCTGCCGAAGCCGAAGACCCACCAGGGCCGCATCGCCTTCGTCACCGGCGCCGCATCCGGCATCGGCAAGGCCATCGCCACCCGTCTCGCGAAGGAGGGTGCCTGCGTCGTCGTCGCCGACCTCGACCTGGCGAAGGCGCAGGCCGCTGCCGCCGAGCTGGGCGGCACGGACGTCGCCATCGGCGTCGCCGCGAACGTCGCCGACGAGGCCGGCGTGCGGGCCGCGATCGACGCGACGCTGCTCGCCTTCGGCGGCGTCGACCTGGTCGTCAACAACGCCGGGCTGTCCCTGAGCAAGCCGCTGCTCGAGACCACCGAGGCGGACTGGGACCTGCAGCACGACGTGATGGCCAAGGGCTCGTTCCTCGTGTCGAAGGCCGCCGCATCCGCCCTCATCGAGCAGGGCCTCGGCGGCGACATCATCTACATCTCCTCGAAGAACTCCGTCTTCGCCGGTCCGAACAACATCGCCTACTCGGCCGTGAAGGCCGACCAGGCCCACCAGGTGCGCCTGCTGGCGGTCGAGCTCGGCGAGCACGGCGTGCGCGTCAACGGCATCAACCCCGACGGCGTCGTGCGCGGCTCGGGCATCTTCGCCGCCGGCTGGGGCGCCAACCGCGCCGCGACCTACGGCGTGGCGGAGGAGGACCTGGGCCAGTTCTACGCGAACCGGACCATCCTCAAGCGCGAGGTCGTGCCCGAGAACGTCGCCGACGCGGTGACCGTGCTCACCGGCCCCGAGCTGAGCCGCACCACGGGCCTGCACATCCCCGTCGACTCCGGCGTGGCCGCGGCCTTCCTGCGATGACGAGCCTCGCAGCGGTCGACCTCGGCGCCACGAGCGGCCGGGTCGTACTCGGCGAGCTGAGCGGCGGGCGGCTGCGCCTCGAGGAGGTCGCGCGCTTCCAGAACCGGCCCGTGCGCACGCCCGACGGACTGCACTGGTCGATCCTCGAGCTCTACCGCGACCTGGTCGAGGGGCTCGCGGCCGCCGCGCGGCGCGCCCCGACCTCGCGGGCATCGGCATCGACTCGTGGGCCGTCGACTACGCGCTGCTGCGCGGCGGGCGCATGCTCGGCACGCCGTACCACTACCGCGACGAGCGCACCGCGGCCGGCGTCGAGGCCGTGCACGCGCTGGTCGGCGCCGAGGAGCTCTACGGCCGCAACGGCCTGCAGCACCTGCCCTTCAACACGCTGTTCCAGCTCGCCGTCGACCGGCAGCAGGGCACCCTGCCGCTCGCCGACGGCATGCTGCTGCTACCCGACCTGCTCGGCAGCTGGCTCACCGGCCGCGCGGTCGCCGAGCGCACGAACGCCTCCACCACCGGCCTGCTGAACGTCACGACGAGCGGATGGGACGCCCAGCTCGCAGAGCGCCTCGACCTGCCGACCGCGATCCTGCCCGAGCTCGTCGACGCCGGCACCGTGCTGGGCGGACTGCTGCCCACAGCGGCCCGCGGCATCGGCGCGACGGATGCGGTGGTCAGCACCGTCGGATCGCACGACACCGCGAGCGCGGTCGTCGCCGTGCCCGCCACCGAGCCCGGCTACGGCTACATCTCGAGCGGCACGTGGTCGCTCGTCGGCGTCGAGCTGGAGCGCCCCGTGCTCAGCGAGGCGAGCCGCGCGGCGAACTTCACGAACGAGGGCGGCGTCGACGGGCGGGTGCGCTACCTGCGCAACGTCGGCGGGCTCTGGCTGCTCAGCGAGAGCATCCGCGAGTGGGAGCGCAGCGGCGAGACCGTCGACCTCGGCGCGCTGCTCGCGGCCGCCGCGGCCGCCCCGGACGATGCGCCGGTGTTCGACGTGGACGACGCGGCGTTCCTGGCGCCCGGCGACATGCCCACCCGCATCCGCTCGTGGCTGTCGGAACGGGGCCTGCCGGTGCCGGAGGACCGCCCACGGCTCGTGCGCAGCATCCTCCGCTCGCTCGCCGAGGCCTACGCCCGCACCATCGAGCAGGCCCGCGAGCTGAGCGGCGCCGAGGTTCGCGTGCTGCACATCGTGGGCGGCGGCAGCAACAACGCGCTGCTCTGCCAGCTCACCGCCGACGCGACCGGGCTGCCGGTCGTCGCCGGACCCGACGAGGCGACCGCCATCGGCAACCTCCTCGTGCAGGCCCGTACCCTCGGGCAGATCTCGGGCTCCCTCGAGAGCCTGCGCGCCGTCGTGCGCGACTCCTTCCCCGTCCGCTCCTACACCCCGTCGAGGTAGCCGTGGTCCAGCGTCAACTCCCCAAGCCCAAGGAGCTCCTCGAGCTCATGCAGTTCAAGAAGCCGGATCTGGATGCGCGGCGCCGCCGCCTCCAGGGCGCGCTGACGATCGAGGACCTGCGCACGATCGCGAAGCGGCGCACGCCGAAGGCGGCGTTCGACTACACGGACGGCGCCGCGGAGGGTGAGCTGTCGCTGATGCGCGCGCGCCGGGCGTTCCGCGACGTCGAGTTCCACCCCGAGGTGCTGCGCGACGTGTCGAACGTCGACACCTCGCGCGAGGTGCTGGGCGGCCCGATGGCGATGCCGTTCGCGATCGCGCCGACGGGGTTCACCCGGCTCATGCAGACCGAGGGCGAGACGGCCGGCGCCGGCGCGGCGGGAGCGGCGGGCATCCCCTTCACCCTGTCGACGCTCGGCACCACCTCGATCGAGGACGTCAAGAAGGCGAACCCGAACGGCCGCAACTGGTTCCAGCTGTACGTGATGAACCAGCGCGAGATCTCCTATGGCCTCGTCGAGCGGGCCGCCGCGGCCGGCTTCGACACGCTGCAGTTCACCGTGGACACCCCCGTCGCCGGTGCGCGGCTGCGGGACAAGCGCAACGGCTTCTCCATCCCGCCGCAGCTGACCGTCGGCACGATCGTGAACGCGATCCCGCGGCCGTGGTGGTGGATCGACTTCCTCACCACCCCCAAGCTCGAGTTCGCGTCGCTGTCGACCACCGGCGGCACCGTCGGCGAACTGCTGAACGCGGCGATGGACCCGTCGATCTCCTACGACGACCTCGACATCATCCGCGGCATGTGGCCGGGGAAGATCGTCGTCAAGGGCGTGCAGTCGGTGACGGATGCGAAGCAGCTGGTCGACCGAGGCGTGGACGGCATCATCCTCTCCAACCACGGCGGCCGCCAGCTCGACCGCGCCCCGATCCCGTTCCACCTGCTGCCCGCGGTGGTGCGCGAAGTGGGCGAGGACACCGAGATCGGCCTCGACACCGGCATCATGAACGGCGCCGACATCGTCGCCTCCGTAGCGCTCGGCGCCCGCTTCACCCTCATCGGCCGCGCGTACCTGTACGGGCTCATGGCCGGAGGCCGTGCGGGGGTGGATCGCACGATCGAGATCCTCTCGACCGAGATCGTGCGCACCATGCAGCTGCTCGGCGCGCACAGCCTCGACGAGCTCGAGCCGAAGCACGTCACCCAGCTCGAGCGCCTGGTGCCCCGCCCCCGCGGCTGACACGCCCGCCTCCGCGGCTGACCCGCCCGCCTCCGCGGCTGACCCGCGGGCGCGCGCAGGGACCGGCGGCGGTCGCGGGGCCCGCCCCCGGCCCCGACTCCGGATCGTGCATCCGATCGCCCGAGCCGCAGTATCGAAGCGACACGGCAGTACGCGCACGCGTGCAGCCCTGTCGTTCTCGTACTGCGGCGTCGGGGCTGCACCACGCCGCGGGCCTCGTGCGTCAGCTCGCGATGCCGACCCGCTCGGCGCTGCGCTCCCACAGCCCGTTCACGATGCGGTCGTCGAGCAGCTGCGGGTTGAGCAGCCTCCCGAGCCGGCGCTTCGAGTAGTAGGCGCCGGGCTTCCAGTCGGCCCCGGGGCGTCCGCTCAGGAAGCGGTCGAGGGTCTCGCCGCCGCGTTGCGCCGTGGTGAGGAAGGGCTTCGCCAGCGGGGAGCCGTAGAGCCAGCGCAGCACGCTCGTGGTGTCGCCGGCGAACCCCGTCGCCACGATGCCCGGGTGGAACGCGACCGCCGCGATGCCGCGGTCGGCGTAGCGCTCGTGCAGGGCCCGCGCGAACATCGCATTGGCGAGCTTCGCGTCGCCGTAGGCCTTCTCGGGGCTGTACCCGCGCACGTTGTCGAGGTCGTCCAGCGCGATGTCCCCCCAGAGGCGGTGCGCGATGCTCGAGGTGTTCACGATCGTCGCGCCGTCGCCGGCCAGCAGCTCGTCCATGAGCAGCCGGGTGAGCAGGAACGGCGACAGGTGGTTCACCTGGAGGGTCAGCTCGTTGCCGTCGACGGTCAGCTGCTCCTCCCGGAAGATGCCGCCGGCGTTGTTCGCGAGCGCGTCGATGCCCGCACCCTCGTGCGACACGGCCGAGCGGATGCGCTCCGCCAGCTCGCGCACCTGGTCCAGCTCCGAGAAGTCGGCCACGAAGGGCTCGGCACCCGTGCGCTCGGCGACCGCCGCGGTCTTCTCGGGGTTGCGCCCCACGATCAGCACCCGCTCGCCGCGCGACGCGGCGAGGCCGGCGGCCACGGCACCGAGGCCGTCGGAGCCGCCGGTGATGAGCACGGTCCTGCGGGTCATGGGATTCCTCTCGACGGACGGATGCGCGTTGCACCCCGCGCACTACGGTTCGGCGTGATCGCCCCCGCGGTTCCCATCCTCCCGCGCCGCGCTCGCGCCTGCGCTCGCGCTCGCGCCGCGCCGCGCCCGCGCTGCGCCCGCGCCGCGCCCGGACTGCGCCTGCGCCCGCGCCCGTACGACTCAGTACCGTGCCGACAACTCAGCCCCGCGATCGATGCCGAGTTGTCGTTTCGACGCTGAGGCGGTCCCGCGCGGCGGCGCAGCCTGCGTGCGGTGGTGGTGGGCTCGCGTGCTGCGGCGACCGGCGCATGCCCGCGCCCACGCCCGCGCTGCGCTCGTGCCCACGCCCGCGCTGCGCTCGTGCCCACGCCCGCGCTGCGCTCGTGCCCACGCCCGCGCTGCGCTCGTGCCCACGCCCGCGCTGCGCTCGTGCCCACACCCGCGCTGCGCTCGTGCCCACACCCGCGCTGCGCTCGTGCCCACACCCGCGCTGCGCCTGCGCCCGTACGACTCAGTACCGTGCCGACAACTCAGCCCCGCGATCGATGCTGAGTTGTCGTTTCGACGCTGAGACGGCCCCGCACGGCCCGCGCGAGCGCAGCTCGCCACGGCCCACGCAAGCGCGGCTCGCCACACCCCGCGCAAGCACACCCCGCGCAAGCCCGCCCCGCGGCGGCGCCTCAGCCCTCGTGCAGCACGAAGTCGTCGAACGAGAACCCCGGCGAGACGATGCAGCTCGCGAGCGCCTCCGCCTCGCCCGGCAGCGTGCGCTGCCACACGCCGCCGGGCACGAGCGCCTGGGCGCGACCGCCGTCGCCACCGCGACCGCCGTCGCCACCGCCGCCGCGACCGCCGTCGCCACTGCGACCGCCGTCGCCGCCGCTGCCGCGCACGTCGCCGAGCCGCACGATCTCCCCGCCGACCGGCGTCTCCCCGTCGCCGCCGAGCTGCAGCGCGATCGGGCCCAGCCCGTTCCAGATCCAGATCTCGTCCGAGTCCACGCGGTGCCACGCCGACGCCTCGCCCGCCGGCAGCAGGAAGAGGATGAGGGTCGCCGCGGGCCGTACACGCCCGTCCGCGAGTGCGACCTCCGCGGCGCCGGCCCAGGTGCGGCGGTACCAGCCGCCCTCCGGGTGCGGCTCCAGCTCCAGCGCGGCGGCGAGCGGCGGCACGGGCACGCGCTCGATCAGGCGCCCGTCGACGGCGCGGCGCTCGGCGTGCGTCCTGCGTGGTTCATGCATGCCACGATCATCGCGCGTCACACGAGCGGATGCGGGTGGGAGGATGGACGACGGCCCGCGCATCCGCGCATCCGCCGTCGAAGGGAAGCCACCATGACCGAGAACCCTCGCGCCCGCGTCGAGTCCTTCAACCTCGACCACCGCGCCGTCGTCGCCCCCTACGTGCGGCTCGCCGACCGCAAGGAGCTGAAGAGCGGCGGCGTCGTCTCCAAGTACGACGTGCGCTTCACGCAGCCGAACGTCGCACACCTCGACGGCGAGGCCGTGCACTCGGTCGAGCACATGTTCGCCGAGTTCTCGCGCGCCCACAGCGACCGCATCATCGACTTCTCGCCGATGGGATGCCTGACCGGCTTCTACCTAGCCCTCGACGGCGATCTCGAGATCGCCGAGGTCGAGGCGCTCATCGAGCGCACCCTGCACGACGTGCTCGAGGCCGCCGAGGTGCCCGCCGCGAACGAGGTGCAGTGCGGCTGGGCCGCGCACCACGACCTCGAGAAGGCGAAGGAGGCCGTGCGTCCCTTCCTCGCCGCCCGCGCCGAGTGGTCGACGGTGATGGCGTGACGGTCGTCGTCGTCGCGGCGATGGCCGAGGAGGCCGGCGCCGTGCTCGCGCACGTGGGCGAGGCGATCGAGCAGGCACCGCTCGCCGGCCAGCCCTGGTGGCGCGGCAGCCTCGACGGGCGCCCGGTCGCCGTGGTGCAGGGCGGCATCGGCCTCGTCAACGCCGCGACCTCGCTCACCGCCGCCCTGCACGCGCTGAGCGCAGCGGATGCGCCGGCCGAGCTGGTCGTGAGCGCCGGCACCGCCGGCGGCCTCGGCGAGCAGGTCGAGGTCGGCGACGTCGTCGTCGCGGAGCGGGTCGTGCACGCCGACGTCGACGTGACGGTCTTCGGCTACGCGCTGGGCCAGGTGCCCCGCATGCCCGACGGCTACGAGGCGCCGCCGGAGCTGGTCGCGGCGGCCGCGTCGCTCACCGGCGACGTGGTGCGCATCGGCGACGCGGTCTCCACCGACGCGTTCGTCGTCCCGGAGAGAGCGCGCCGCATCCTCGCCGACTTCCCCGACACGCTCTTCGCCGACATGGAGACCTCCGCGCTCGCGCAGGTGGCTTTCCGGCACGGGGTCGGGTTCGTCGCGGTGCGCGGCATCTCCGATCTCGCCGACGGCGGTGAGTTCAGTGAGCACGTGGACGACGCCGCCGAGCGCTCGGCACGCGTCGTCGCGGCGCTGCTCGCGGCGCGGGGCTGACCCTCAGCCGGTCCTTGCACCGCTCACAGCGGTGCAGCGGATCATGAGCGCATGGCGAACTTCTCGAAGATCCTCAAGGCGGCGCAGCACGCGCTGAAGACCGAGCAGGGCCGGTCGGCGGGTCGCAAGGCCGTGGACGGCATCGCGCAGGCCGGCGACCGGGTCACGGGCGGCAAGCACCGCGACAAGATCGAGAAGGCGCGTCAGGCGGCTCGCAAGCACCTCGGCGACGAGCGGCGCTGACCCGCCCAGTTCAGAAGACCGGGCGACGAGCGGCGCCGACCCGCCCGGTTCAGCGCGACCGGTCGCCGAGCGGCGCATCCCCCGCTGCGCGCTCGGCCTCCTCCGCCGCCCCGGCCACCGCTCGGCCCACGGCGCGCAGGGCGACCGGGTCGGCCAGGATGCGCGAGTGCCCGGCGATCGGCAGCCGCACGTTCTCGGCACCCGGCAGCTCGCTGCCACCCGGCACGTGGGGGTCGAAGAGCGGGTAGATCGAGGTGATCCGCGCGTTCACGGCCGTCTCCGCGGCGAGCGCGAGCACGTCGGGGGAGGAGGGCGCGAGCGCCCGGATGGCGCGCACGGGCAGCACGTCGCCCCACGCCGAGCCGGAGAACGGGGTGGCGATCGCGACCAGGCGGGCCACCCGCCATCCGCTCGGCCCCAGCATCACCTTCTTGCCGATCAGGCCGCCCTTGCTGTGGGCGAGCAGCACGGCGCCGCGCAGGTCGAGCCGCTCGAGCTCTGCCGAGACGATCTCCGCCCCGCGCTCGATGCCCGTGGTGGTGCGGCGCAGCTCGACCACCGCGTGGGTCGGGTGCCCGAGCTCGTGCATGAGGTCGGCGAGCGGATGCAGGAACTGCCAGTCCTCGTAGATCCCGGGCAGCAGGACGATGGGCGCGCGGTCGGCGAGTCCCTCGCGATAGCGGGTCGGATCGAGCGGGCGGCGCAGCACCGCGACGTGCGAGCGGGTGGCGTAGTGCGAGTCGAGCAGCCACTCCCGGCCGAGCAGGCCGGCGAGCACGACGTCGGCGATGGCGCGGCCCAGTCGCGCCCCGTGCCGTGCGAGCCCCCTCTGCATGCGCCGATCGTAGGCGTGCCCGGTCGGCCTAGGCTGAGCGCATGACCGCCCCGCCCGCCTGTCCCTGCGGCAGCGGCGAGCTGCTGGCCGCCTGCTGCGGGCCGCTCCACGCGGGGCATCCGGCGCCGACGGCCGAGCGGCTCATGCGCTCGCGGTTCAGTGCGTTCGCGCTCGGCGACGCCGCCTACCTGCTGCGCTCCTGGTCGCGCACGACCCGCCCGGCCTCCCTCGAGGTCGACGGCGGCACGGTGTGGCGCAGGCTGCAGATCGTCGACGCGGTCGGCGGGGGAGCGGCGGACGCGCAGGGGGTCGTCGAGTTCCGCGCCTCCTACCGGGATGCGGACGGCGCCGGCCTGCTGCACGAGCGCAGCCGCTTCGTCCGCGAGGACGGGCGCTGGGTCTACGTGGACGGGGACGTCCGCTCCGTGTGACGCGCTGTGGGCTTGACGGGCATTTCTTACAGACGTAAAGTTCTTGACGTCTGTAAGAAAGGTGGTCCTCGTGACCGACCCCCGCCTCGCCCGCACCCGCGCCGCGATCCTCGACGCCGCGACCGAGGCCATGGAGGCCGGTCCGCTCGAAGAGATCACGATCAGCGGCCTCGTCGAGCGCGCCGGCGTGAGCCGACCCTCGCTCTACCAGCACTTCGGCGACCTGCCGTCGGTGTTCCGCGATGCGGCGTTCGCTCGGCTGCAACAGCGCATCGCGCTCATCCAGCCGCCGGCGTCGTTCGAGAGCACCGGGCAGTGGGCCGCGTTCCTGCACGGTGGCGTCGGCGGACTCCTCGAGCACCTGCGCGAGCACGCCGTCTTCTACCGTCGCGCCCTGCACGGCCCCAGCGGTCGCGAGCTGAGCGCCTCGGTCGTCGCCTTCCTGTCCACCCGCATCCTCGAGCAGTCGCCGCTCGGCGCGCGCATCCCGCGCGGCGCCGCGCTGCGGCCCGAGGACCGGGTCGCCGCCATCGCCGCCGGCGCCGTCTGGATCATCACCGACTGGCTCGGCTCCGACTTCTCGGGCCCCGACGCCGTCGACGCGATGACCGATCGCATCGCCGCACTGCTCATCACCCTCTCGGGTGCCGAATCGGGAGAACCGACCGCATGACCCGCCGCATCCGCCCCTTCCAGATCGTCGTGCTCGTGGCGATCGCGCTCATCCCGTCCATCTACGCCGGTGCGCTCGTCTGGTCCAACGAGGACCCGACGCACAACCTCGACGGCATCGCGGCGGCCGTCGTCGATCTCGACGCCGGCGCCGACGCGGCGGACGGAGAACGGCTGCAGCTCGGCGACGAGGTGCGCGACGAGCTCGTCGGGAGCACCGCCTCGAACAACTTCCGCTGGAGCGCGGTCGACGCGGACGCGGCGCGCGACGGCCTCACCAGCGGCGCCTACGCGGCCGTGCTCACGATCCCCGAGACCTTCTCCGCCGATGTGGCCTCCGCGGGCGACGAGGACCCGCTGGCCGCCACGGCCGCCGAGCTCACCGTGCAGACCAACGACGGCTCGAACCTCATCGTCGGCAACATCGCCGCGACGATCGGGGAGCGGGTCACGGCGTCGCTGGCCTCGCAGGTCTCCGAGGAGTACCTCGACAACGTCTACGTCGGCTTCACCGACGTGCACGACTCGCTGCAGGAGGCCGCCGACGGAGCGGGCGAGCTGGCCGGCGGCGCAGCGGATGCGCACAGCGGCTCCGCCCGGCTCGTCACCGGCCTCGCGCAGCTGCGCGACGGATCCGGGCGCCTGAGGGACGGGTTGCCCGAGCTCGCCGCCGGCGCCTCCGGTGCGGCGGACGGTGCGGCGTCGCTCTCCGGCGGGCTGGAGTCCCTCCGCCAGGCCACCACGGCCCTGCCCGATTCGGCGCAGCAGCTCGCCGACGGCGCGGGGGCGGCCTCGGCCGGCGCGCAGGACCTCTCCGCGGGGGCCGACCGGCTCGCGAGCGGCAGTGGGACGGCGCTCGATGGCGCTCGGCGTCTCGACGCCGGCCTGCAGGAGCTGCTCGCGAACTGGGACGCTCTCCCCGACGCGGCCCGCCGCGCCGCCGTGCAGCAGCTCGAGCTGGGCAGCGCCGAGCTCGTCGGCGACGGCAGCGCGGAGCGTCCCGGTCTGACGGGCCTCGCCGCGGGCGCCGCGCAGCTCGACGGCGGCGCGGCCTCGCTCGACGACGGTCTCGCCACGCTGGCCGAGGGCACCGGCGCCCTGGCCGCATCCGCACCCGGCCTCGCTCAGGGCATCGCGGATGCGGCCGACGGCGGCAGCGCGCTCGCGAGCGGTACGGCAGCGCTGCGCGACGGCGTGGGCACGGTGCGGAGCGGTGCGGAGGCACTCGCCGGCGGTGCCGCGGACGCCGCGGACGGCGCCGCCGCCCTCGACGAGGGCCTCGGCAGCCTCGAGGACGGAGCCGGGCAGCTCGCGACCCGCCTGCGCGACGGCGTCGACGACGTGCCGAGCTACACGGCCGGACAGCGCCAGCACCTCGGCCAGGTCGCGGCCACCCCGGTCGACCTGGACGCGCAGCGCGTCAACGAGGTGCCCAGCTACGGCTACGGCCTGGCGCCGTACTTCATGTCGCTCGCCCTCTGGGTCGGCGCCCTCGCCTTCTACCTGATGATGCCGGCCCTGCGCGCGAGCGCTCTGGCCGCGCGCGGTCCGAGCGTGGTGGCGGCGCTGCGCAGCTACCTCCCGGGCGCGGCGGTCGCGGTCGTGCAGGGCCTGCTCATGACCGGCGCGGTGGTGGTCGGCCTGGGCGTCCGTGCCGCGGACGTGCCCGGGCTGCTCGGCATGGCGCTGCTCACGAGCCTGACCTTCGTCGCGGTCAACCAGGCGCTCATCGCGCTGCTGGGCGCGCCGGGTCGCTTCATCGCGCTGCTGATGATCGTGCTCCAGCTCTCCTCCGCCGGTGGGACGTACCCGGTCGAGACGGCACCGCCGCTCTTCCAGGCCCTGCACGGCGTGCTGCCGCTCAACCACGCCGTCGAGGCCTTCCGCTCGCTCATCGCCGGCGGGTCGATCGGCGTGGCCGAGGCGGTGCCCGTGCTGCTGCTCTGGCTCGTCGGGGCGCTGCTGCTCACCTGGTTCGCCGCTGCGCGCGCGAGGCGGCGGTCGCGGCAGGGCGAGCCGGGCGCTGCGGTCGAGGTCGATGCGGAGGTCGCCGCGAGCGCCTGAGCGGCCCGTGTGCGCTCCCTCCGCAAACCGTCCGTCCGTTTGGCCCTCGAGCGGGGGAGTCGGAAGGGTGGAGCGCACGTTGTCCACGACGGAAGGATTCCCATCATGACGCTCACCCTGACCGAGAACGCGACCAACGTCGTCAAGACCATCGTCGAGCAGAACCCCGGCACCGAGACCGGCGGGCTCCGCATCGACGGCGCCGACCGCGGCCCCACTGACTTCGCGCTGTCGCTCGTGCCCGAGCCGCTCGAGGCCGACACGGTGGTGGAGGAGGGCGGCGCCCGCGTCTTCCTCGAGCCCACCGCGGCGCAGGTGCTCGATGACAAGGTGCTGGATGCGCAGGTCGAGCAGGACGGCTCCGTGCGCTTCGCCATCGGCGTGCAGGAGGCCTGAGCAGGCTTCGGAAGGGGCGTCGGACCGGATGGTCCGGCGCCCCTTTTCGTCGCCTCGATTGACTGTTAACAATTAGACACATAAGCTGCGACCGACGTCCTCGAAGAGAGAGAGAACCACGTGAGCCTCGACGCCGAGCGGATCGCCTGCTCCACGATCACCCTGCGCCACCTGCCGCTCGACCTGGCGCTGGCCACCATCGCCGACCTCGGCTTCCGGGTCATCGACCTCGGCGCGCTGCCGGGCGTCTGCGACCACGTGCCGTACGTGCTCGACGAGGCCGCAGTGGAGCAGGTCGCCGCGACCGTGAACGCGTCAGGCCTGCGGGTGCGCTCCATCAACGCCGACGTCGGCGACCTCAACGCCGTGCTCGACGACGAGGCCCGCGCCGCCCGCGAGCAGCACGTGCACCGTCTGCTCGACCTCGCCGTCGCGATCGGCTCCGACGCGCTCGTGCTGCCGAACGGCCGCCAGTCCCACGACGCCGTCGAGAGCTTCGAGGCCGACCTCGACCGGGTCGTCGAGCAGCTCACCTGGATCGACGGTCTCGCTCGCGACCGCGGCATCGAGCTCTGGGTCGAGGCCCCGCACTTCTTCCGCTTCCTCTGGGACGAGGAGCGCTCCGCGGCGCTCTACGAGCGGCTGCCCGACTCGATCGGCGCCGTCTGCGACGTCAGCCACATCGTCGCCAGCGGGGGCACGCCGCGCGCCTTCCTGGACCGCTTCGGCGACCGCACGCGCCACGTGCACCTGCGCGACGCCGAACGGGGCTACATCCACCACTCCATCGGCAACGGCCAGGTCGATTTCGCCGACCTCGCCGCATCGCTGACGGAGCACCGCTACGAGGGCGTGCTCGCCCTCGAGCTCGAGACCCGCGACGTGGAGGACGACGACCGCCCCGCGGCCGCACGCGCCGCGGGCGAACTGGTCTCCCACCTGCTCGACGCCGCGAAGGCCTGAACACCGCACCGAATCGAACGACCGAGGAACACACCATGACCCAGAACACCGCCGACGCCGGCATCCGCACCGTCATCGTCACCGGAGGCGGCTCGCCGCGAGGCATCGGCCGCGCCACCGCGCGCCGCGTCGCGCGCGACGGCTTCGCCGTCGCCGTCATCGACCTCGACGGCGCCGCGGCCGAGGAGACCGCGCGCCTCGTCGCCGAGGAGTTCGGCGTGCCCACGATCGGCGTCGCCGCGAACGTCACCGACGAGGCGAGCGTCGACGCGGCCGTGTCGGCCATCGAGGCCGCGCTGCCGCCCGTCAGCGGCCTGGCGAACATCGCCGGCATCACCTCGCCCGTGCCCTTCTTCGACACCACGCTCGACGAGTGGAACCGCGTCATGGGCATCAACGCGACCGGAACCTACGTCGTCACCAAGCGCGTCGCGCAGGGCATGGTCGAGCGCGGCCACGGCCACATCGTCAACATGTCGTCGGTCTCCGCGCAGCGCGGCGGCGGCGTCTTCGGCAAGGTGCCCTACTCGGCCGCCAAGGCCGCGATCCTCGGCTTCACCCGCGCCCTGGCCCGCGAGCTCGGCCCCACCGGCGTCACCGTCAACGCGGTCACGCCCGGCGTCGTGAGCACCGACATCCGCGCCGGCGCCACCACCGACGAGCTCGAGGCCAAGCTGGCCGCCGACGTGCCCCTGGGCCGCCAGGCGACCGCCGACGACATCGCGAACCTCTTCGCGTTCCTGCTCAGCGACGAGTCGGCCTACATCACCGGCTCGACGTACGACATCAACGGCGGCTCGCACATCAACTGAGCCCGCCCGCTCCCCGAGGGCCCCGACCGCACCCGCGGCCGGGGCCCTCGCGCCTCACCGCCGCATCCCGCATCCCTTCCTCCCGTCTCCGCAGATCGGCGTGTTCCTGCCGCTCTGTGCCGTGGGGAGCATCAGGAAGATGCCGATCTGAGGAGAGACGAGGGGAGCGCGGCACCTTCGGGCACGCATCCTGCCGAGCTAGGGTCGGTCGGATGAGCGAGGCAGCAGGCGCCGACCGAGCCGAGGAGCAGCGAGCGGATGCGCCCGCACGCCCCGATCGCACCCTGCGCCTCGTCGCGCTCGTCCTGGCCGGCTTCGCGCTCGTCGGCCTCGTCTACAACCTCGTCGCCACGATGCGCACCCTCGACCGCTACCCCGGCGCGCGCTTCTGGGAGGTGCTGCTCGCCACCAGCGGGGACGACCCGTTGAGCACGGCGTGGTTCACCGCGATCGTCTGGACGCCGGCGATCCTGACCGCGCTCGCGGCGGCCCTCCTGCTGCTCTCGCTCCTGCCGGCGCTGCGCAGCCGCGGGGCCGCCCGTCGCTGAGCGCACGGACACGGCGAAACTCCACGACGGTGCCCGGATCCGCGTGACCGCGGGCCTACAGTGGCACCCATGCGCCGTGCCGAACGCCGAGTGGAAGACGACGACCAGACGGTCGGCCATCCGCTGCACCTCGGCGGAGGCCGGCTGCGGGTCAAGCCCGACGCCGTCAGCTGGGCAGACGAGGAGTACACCCCCGTGAATGTCGCCGAGCCCGTGTGGGCCGCCTGGCGCGAGGAGCTCGCCGCCGTCGGCGGAACGAGCCCGTTGCTGCACTTCGAGGACACCCCCCGCACCGGCATCGAGCTCGGAACCACCCACCCGGGCGGGCTCGCGCAGTTCATCACCGGCCGTCCCACCCTGCTCTCGAGCCTGCTGCGCGACGACCGCGCCTTCGCCGCCGCCACCGCCGCCGCCGAGGAGATCGCCGCGAAGGGCCACGAGCTGGCCACCACCCGCGGCATCGACAGCGTGCACCTGGGCATCGGCATGGCCGAGTGGCGGCACGAGGGCGAGCAGTTCCGCGGGCCGATCCTGCTGCGTCCGCTCGCGCTGCGCCGCTACGGTCACGACTTCGAGCTGACCCTGCGCGGCACCGCCAAGCTGAACCCCGCGCTCGCGGCGGCGCTGGCCGAGCAGTACGGCATCGAGATCGACCCGAAGGCCTTCGTCGCCCTCACCGAGCAGGGCTCCTCGTTCAGCCCGAACCCCATCATCGACCGGCTGCGCGGCCTCACCGCGCACCTCGGCTTCTTCGCGGTGCAGCCGCGCCTCGTCGTCTCCTCCTTCGCGGATGCGGGGGCGGCGTTGGCCGCCGACGTCACGGCTCCCGCGCATCCGGTGCTCGACGCGCTCGCGGGCAACCCCTCCGCCAAGTGGGCCGTCACCGAGAGCCGCCTGCCGGCCGACGTGGTGCCCAGCGACGAGCGCGAGCCGGGGCTCGACACCCTGCTGCTCGACGCGGACCCGGAGCAGGAGGAGGCGGTCGCGCACATCGCCGCCGGCAACTCCCTCGTGCTCACCGCGCTGCCGGGCACCGGCGCGACGCAGACCGTCGTCAACGCCATCGGCGCGCTCGTCGCGGCGAACAAGCGCGTGCTCGTCGTCAGCCCCCGGCGGGCGAGCCTGCAGGGACTCGTGCGCCGCTTCAGCGACATCGGTCTGCCCGGTGTCGGGGCGCCGACCGGCGAGCCGCGCCGCGCGGTGCTGCGCGGCATCTCGCGCAACGAGAAGGCGAAGCGTCCGCAGCTGGCCGAGGTCGACAACGCCCTCGTGCGCCTGCGCGGCGTGCTGCTCGAGTACCGCCGGGCGCTCACGCCGAAGGACCCCGGCATGGGCGTGTCGGTGCTCGAGTGCCTGCAGGAGCTCAGCCGGCTCGCGCTGCTGCCCGATCCGCCCACGACCACGGCGCGCCTGCCGCGCCGCACCCTCGAGGCGCTCGCCACCGACCGTGCCGCCGTCGCCCGGGTGCTCAGCGAGCTCGCCGACCTCGGCGAGTTCCGCTTCGGCCCGCGCGACTCGGCCTGGCACGGCGCCGACTTCGGCAGCGCCGAGCAGGCCATCGAGGCTCACCGCACGGTGAGCCGCCTCGCGAACGGCGGGCTGCAGGAGCTGCTCGACCTCGCGCGCCCGGTCATCGCCGAGAGCCGCATGCGCCCCTTCGGCACCATCCAGGAGCTCGGGCAGTACCTGTCGCTCCTCGCCGGCATCCGCGACACCCTCGACCGGTTCCAGCCCGTCGTCTTCGACCGGTCCCTCGGCGAGCTCATCGCCGCCACCGCCCCGCGCCGCGACGGCGGCGACATGTCGGGCGGCAACCGGCGCCGGCTCAAGAAGCTCGCCCGCGAGTACCTGCGCCCGGGCGTGCACGTCGGCGATCTGCACGGGTTCCTCGTCGAGATCCAGCAGCAGCGCCAGCTCTGGCAGCGCTACGCGCGCGCCGGCGTCGAGCCGCAGGTGCCCACGGGCATCGCGGACGTCTACCGCGCCTACCAGCAGATGCAGCAGGACCTCTCGGCGCTCGACGGTCCGCTGGGCCTCCACGGCGACGAGGTGCTCACGGCGATGCCGCTCGCGGAGCTGCAGGCCCGTCTCGACGCGCTGGCGGCGGACGAGGAGGCGCTGGCCAACCTGCGCGAGCGCAGCGCCCTCGCCCGCGAGCTGCACGGCATCGACCTCGCCGACCTGCTCGACGACTTCGCGGCCCGCCGCATCGAGGGCCCGCGCGTGGCGGGCGAGCTCGAACTGGCCTGGTGGAAGTCGGCGCTCGAGTCGCTGCTGCAGAGCGAGCGCGCGCTGCTCGGCGCCAACACGAGCGTGCTCGACCGGCTCGAGGCCGACTTCCGGCTCGTCGACGAGGCGCACACCGCCGGCAGCGCGCAGCTGCTCGCGTGGCAGCTCGCCGAGAACTGGAAGCTCGGTCTCGTCGACTGGCCCGAGGAGGCCGCCAAGCTCAAGCAGCTGCTGCGCGGCGACGCCGTCGACGCCGACGAGCTGCACCGCGCGGCACCGCACCTCACCCGCTTCCTCGCCCCGGTCTGGCTCGCCTCGCCGTACGAGGTGCCGCTGCTGCCCGAGGGCATGGGCTTCGACGCGGTCGTGCTGCTCGACGCTGGCTCGATGAGCCTCGCCGAGACCGTGCCCGCCATCCGCCGCTCCCGTCAGGTGGTCGTGGTCGGCGACCCGGTGACGCAGGCCGCACGACCGTTCCGCATCGCCGTCGGCGAGGTGCCGGCCGCCGCCGAGGACTTCGCGCTGCAGGCGCCGGATGCGGAGCCCGAGGAGGAGGTCGCCGAGACCCCCGAGGAGCACTCCGCCTACAGCGCGCTCGCCGCGCTCCTGCCGCAGCGCGAGCTCACCCGCAGCTACCGCGCCGGCGGCGACGACCTCGCCGGGCTCGTGAACCGCCGCTTCTACGGCGGACGCATCGCGGCGCTCCCGTGGGCCGGTTCCTTCCTCGGCCACGACAGCATCGGCCTCGAGCTGCTGCGCGACGGCTCGGGCATGCCCGACTCGATCTCCGGCGCGGTCGAGAGCCCCGACGCCGAGCTGGGCCGGGTCGTCGCGCTCGTGCTCGAGCACGCCCGCCAGCGCCCGAACGAGTCGCTCATGGTCGTCACCGCGAGTCGCAAGCACGCCGCCCGCCTGCAGCGCGAGGTCACCACGGCGCTGCGAGCCCGCAGCGAGCTCGTCGACTTCCTCGTGCGCGACCGCGCGGAGCCCTGCTCATCGCGACGCTCGAGCAGGCCGTGGAGCAGAGCCGCGACCGCGTGATCTTCTCGATCGGCTATGGCCGCACGCCCCACGGCCGTCTGCTCAGCGAGTTCGGCGCGCTCGGCGGCCCCGAGGGCGAGCGCCTGCTCGCCGTCGCCATGACCCGGGCCCGGCGCGGCATGGTCATCGTGAGCGCCTTCAAGCCCGAGCACGTCGAGGAGCACCGGATGGGCCGCGGCGTCGTGCTGCTGGCCGAGATCCTGCGGGAGATCCAGTCGCGCGGCGGCGAGGCGCCCCTGCAGGACGACAGCGACCCGATGCTCACCGACCTCGCCCGGCGACTCGAGCAGCGCGGTCTGCGCACGGCGCTCGGCTACCGCGGCGCGCTGGGTCTCGTCGTCGGCTACCGCGACAAGGGCCTCGTCGTCGAGAGCGACCGCGCGCTCGGCGAGGGGAGCCTGCGCGAGGTGCTGCGCCAGCGCCCCGAGCAGCTGCGGCGCCTCGGCTGGTCCTACGAGCGTGTGCACTCCTTCGAGCTCTTCGCCGACCCCGACGCGGTCGCCGACCGCATCGCGCAGGCGCTCGGCGCGGCCGGCCGCAGCGACACGCAGCCGGTGCCCGCGCTGCCGGGCGCGTGACCGGGGCGGACCGCCCCGACGCCCGAGCGGATGCGCCGACCGGCGACACCGCGGACGTGACGGAGCCGGCCGCGCCGGCGCCCGCATCCGCTCTCCCCGTCGAGGAGGGGCAGGCACCGCGCCCGCGCCGGCCGAACCGCCGCGTGCGCACCGAGCCGGTGCCGGGCAGCGACCCGAACCCCGCGCCGGAGCCGCGGCGCCACTCGTCCTCCGAGAACGACGAGCGCCTGCGCGCCGACAAGCCGCCGCACTGGGGCTGAGCGCGCGCGCCGGGCGCTACGCGCTCTCGGACTTCTTGCGATCGTTGTGCGCCGACTGCAGCAGGTCGCGGATCTCGACGAGCAGCTCGGTGTCGGTCGGCGGGGCCGGCTCGACGACGGCCGGCTCCTCGGCCTTCTTGCGGAACTGCACCTTCTTCAGGTAGTTCATCGGCACGATCAGGGCGAAGTAGACGACCGCCGCGACCATGATGAACTGGATGATCGCCGAGATGACGATGCCGTAGCCGAGCTCCGGAGCATTGCGGCCCATGCCGAGCGGCACGGTAGCGGCGGCAAGGTCTCCCGTGTCGAAGAGCAACGCGAGCACCGGATTGATGATGCCGGTGACGAATCCGTTCACGATCGCCGTGAACGACGCCCCGATGACCACCGCCACCGCGAGCTCGATCACGTTGCCGCGGAGGATGAAGTCCTTGAATCCCTTGAGCACGGTCATGTCTCCTTGCTTCCGTTCGATCTCAGCTGCTGGACGAGGCGCTGGTGGAACCGCTGCTCGAGCTCTTCGCCGCGGGCTTCGAGCCCGACGAGGACGACCCCGACCCCGACGAGGACGATCCCGACGACGAGCGCGAGTCGGTGCGGTAGAACCCGGAGCCGTTGAACGTCACGCCGACCGCGCTGAAGATCTTGCGCAGCCCGCCGCCGCAGGCGGGGCAGACCGTCAGGCTCGCGTCCGAGAAGGACTGCTGGATGTCGAAGGCGTTCTCGCAGACGGTGCAGCGATAAGAGTACGTGGGCACGGCGTTCTTCCGGGTGGGAGGGGGATGGAGCTGGTCAGAGGGCGCGCACGGCGCTCGGGGTCACGACCCCGTCGACCGGCTGGTCGTGGGGTTCGCTCGGTACGACGTCGACGAACTCGCTGTCGAAGACGACTGCGTAGGCGGGCGGACGGCGCTCCATCGAGCCGAGGGTCTTGTCGAAGTAGCCGCGACCCCAACCGAGCCGCATGCCGCTCGCATCGACGCTGGCGGCGGGCACGAGGATCAGGTCGACCTCGTCGATCGCGAAGGGGCTGAGCACCTCGCCGACGACCTCCGGCAGGCCGAACAGGCCCTCGCGCTCGCTCTCACCGTCGCCGACCGCCCAGTCGAGCAGGCCGTCGTCGCGGGTGATCGGCAGCAGCACGCGGATGCCCTGCTCGTGCGCCCAGTTGAGGAAGGGGCGCACGTTCGGCTCGTCCGTGGAGGAGAGGTACGCCGACAGACTGCGGGCGCCCGTCGCGGCGACCAGCTCGCGCAGCCGCTCGCCGAACTGCTCGGTGGCGTGCTCGCGCTCCGTCACGGTCATCGTGCGGCGTCGCTCGCGGAGCTCCGCGCGCAGGGCGCGCTTCTCGGCGTGGATGTCCGGCGACATGCCGCCCATCCTAGGGGCGAGCGGATGCGAGCAGCGCGAGGGTGAGCGGATGCGGGCCGAGCGCGCGCCGCATCCGCCGGGTGCATCCGCTCGCCGCTGCGCCGGCCCCGCCGCCTGCCGCGGACGGGGGCCGCCTTGTAGGGTGTGCCCATGACTGAACGTGTGACCAAGGCAGTGATCCCTGCCGCCGGGCTCGGCACCCGCTTCCTGCCCGCCACCAAGGCCATGCCGAAGGAGATGCTGCCGGTCGTCGACAAGCCGGCCATCCAGTACGTCGTCGAGGAGGCCGTGAACTCCGGCCTGACCGACGTGCTCATGATCACGGGGCGCAACAAGAACGCCCTCGAGAACCACTTCGACCGCATGACCGAGCTCGAGGCGACCCTCGCGGCCAAGGGCGACACGGCCAAGCTCGAGAAGGTGAACTACTCCACCGAGCTCGCCGACATGCACTACGTGCGCCAGGGCGACCCCAAGGGACTCGGCCACGCGGTGCTGCGCGCCAAGATGCACGTCGGCCACGAGCCCTTCGCGGTGCTGCTCGGTGACGACATCATCGACGAGCGCGACCCGCTGCTCACCCGCATGCTCGAGGTCGCCGAGGGCAAGGGCGCCACCGTCGTGGCGCTGCTCGAGGTCGACCCCGCCGTCGCGCACATGTACGGCGTCGCCACCGTCGAGGCGACCGACGAGGACGACGTGGTCAAGGTCGTCGGCCTCGTCGAGAAGCCGGCTCCGGGCACCGCGCCCTCCAACTACGCGATCATCGGCCGCTACGTGCTGCAGCCCGAGATCTTCGAGGTGCTCGAGCGCACCGAGCCGGGCAAGGGCGGCGAGATCCAGCTGACGGACGCGATGCTCGAGCTCAGCGACAAGGACATCGCCGGCGGCGTCTACGGCGTCGTGTTCCGGGGTCGCCGCTACGACACCGGCGACCGCCTCGACTACATCAAGGCGATCGTGCAGCTCGCCAGCGAGCGCGACGACCTCGGCAAGGAGCTCAAGCCCTGGCTGCGCGACTTCGCCGCCGGCCTGGAGTAAGCGCCCCCTCCGGCGTCGACGAGGGGACGCGATCCTGTACATCCCGACCCTGAGCGAGGGCTCGGTCACCCTGCGGCCCATCCGGTTGCGGGACGCCCGGGCCCTCGAACGTGAGCTCGCAGCGAACCGCACGTGGCTGCGCCGCTGGGAGGCGACCAGCCCGCACGCGACCTTCGGGGTCGACGTGCGCAGCAGCATCCGCTCGCTCCTCGGCGGCGCCCGCAACGGCACCGGCATGCCGTTCGCGATCGAGGTCGACGGCGAGTTCGCCGGGCAGCTCAACGTGTCGTCGATCAGCTACGGGTCGCTCGCCTCGGCGAGCATCGGCTACTGGGTGGCTGAGCGCTTCGCCGGTCGCGGCGTCACCCCCACGGCGGTGGCGCTCGCGACCGACCACTGCTTCGCCGGCGTCGATCTGCACCGGATGGAGATCTGCATCCGCCCCGAGAACGGGCCCAGCCTGCGCGTGGTCGAGAAGCTCGGCTTCCGCTACGAGGGCCTGCGCCGCCGCTACATCCACATCGACGGCGACTGGCGCGATCACTTCTGCTTCGCGCTGGTGCGCGAGGAGATCCCCGAGGGCGTACTGCGGCGCTGGCGTCAGGGCGCTGCGCCAGCGGACGCCGGACGGGTGCCCGACGCGGACGTCCGCCGCGCGCAGCGCCCGTTCGGGTCGGACTCGGCGTAATCACCGCTGCGCCCCGGCGCGGCGGACGGCGCCGGGCGCGTCGCGCTCGTACGCTCCACCCATGGGAGATTCACTGGGGGGCGGGGTCATCATCGCCGTGGCGGCCGTGCTGTGGCTCGCCTACCTGCTGCCCAGCTGGTACCGCCGTCGGGAGTACCTGTCGACCGAGCGCAACGCGGTGCGGCTGCAGCAGACCATCCGGGCGATGGCCGGCACCGCCGCCCCGCTCGACGAGCTGCCCGCCGAGCGGCAGGCGCGCGAGCTCGCCGCCCGACGCAAGGCGCTGCAGGAGGAGCTGAAGCGCACCGAGGCCGTCGCACGCGCCGAGCGGATGCAGCGCGAGCGCATCGGCAAGCGCGGCGAGCCCGTTCCCAGCGAGGCGACCCGCATCGCCGCACGCAAGGCGTCCGCCGCGAGCCTCGCCGCCGCCCAGCGCTCGGCGCAGGAGGTCTCGCAGGTCTCGCACGACCAGGCCGCGAAGCTGCGCCGCCGCAGCCGCCTGGTCACCTCCGTCTTCCTGCTCGCCTCCGTGATCGCCGCGGTCGTGGGCGGCGTGCAGCTGGCGCTCGGCGCCGGCTGGCTGCTGCTCGCCGCGGGCGCGACGGGCGCGGTGCTCGCGCTCGTGACGCTGCGCCGCATGGCCAGCGTCGCCGCCCGGGCCCGATCGCGCCGCGGCGGCACCGCTCCGGTCGCGCGCCCGAAGGGGCGCCGCATCGTGCTCAGCGACCCGCTGCCGCAGCAGGAGGAGGACGAGGACCGCAGCTGGACCCCGACCGAGGTGCCCAAGCCGCTGTACCTCAGCCGCACCGAGGTGCTGCCGAAGCCCGTGGCGGTGCCGCGCCCGGTCGTGCAGGAGCGGCCCGCGGCACCGGCGGCGCCCGCCAGGCCCGCGCCCGCTGCCGCGACCGCCGTGCCCGCGGACCCGCAGGACGAGCTGCGCCAGGCCGCCCTCGCCGCGGAGCGCGCGCTGCGCGCCGCCCACCGCGAGCCGGAGGTGTCGCCCTTCGGTGCACCCGGCGGCATGCCCGACCTCGACGCGGTGCTGCGCCGCCGCTCGACCGGCTGACGCAGCAGCGTGCACGACGACCCTCGCGGAGGTGCTAGGGTTGACGAGTTCACGGGCCCTTGGCGCAGTTGGTAGCGCGCCTCGTTCGCATCGAGGAGGTCAGGAGTTCGAATCTCCTAGGGTCCACCGAGAACACAGGAAGGCCCCGCTTCGGCGGGGCCTTCCGTCGTTTCCGGCGGTGCTCGCCCCGCCCTCGAGCGACGGACCGGCGCCCCACCGGGAGGCGCCTCGATAGGGTCGCTTCCAGGACCGTCCGTGGAACGCGGAGCGCCGTGACCGCGGCGGCCCTCGCCGTCGTGCTGCTGGCCAGCGCCTGCACCGCCCAGGCCGAGGACGAGCGGCCGGCGCCCGTGCGCCCGAGCCCGTCCGCGAGCCCGACTGCCGACGTGGCCGACGTCGCCGCGGTGCCCAGGTTCGCACCCGGCGAGATCCCGCCGGTGCCGCTCATCCGCATCCCCGATCTGAGCCTGCTCGATGCGGCCGTCGCCGCGCCGGCGCAGGCGCTGCAGCGCACGCTGACGGAGCGGCCCGGCCTGAGCTTCTCGCCCGCGCGCTGCGAGAGCGGAGGCGTCGTCGCGAGCGGGCAGAGCGGCGGGTTACCCTACGGGGACACGATCGTGAACTCCGGCGACGGCAGCGGCACCTTCACCCTCAATGGCGTCGACGTCGTCGTCGGCGGCGACCGCAGCGGCGTATGGAGCGACGGCACGACCAACGTGGTCGTGGGCGGCGACGGCAGCGGCACGTACAACGACCTGGAGGGCTCGATCGTGACCGGCGGCGACGGGTTCGGCACCTCGGCGCACCGGGGTGCCTCGATCGTCGTGAACGGCGACGGCAGCGGCACCTACGCCGTCGACGACGTGACCATCGTGAACAACGGCGACGGCTCGGGCACCTACTCGGATCGCGACATCACGATCGTCAACAACGGGGACGGCACAGCGGTAGAGAACGGGGCGCTCGTCGACGCCGAGCCGGTGGCGCCGGTGGCCTCGGTCGGCAGCTTCCCGTCGATGGGGTCGCTGGCGCCGGTCGAGTCGTGCGGCGTCACCATCACGCTCGAAGACGCGGTGCTCTTCGACTTCGACCGGTACGAGCTGCGACCCGACTCGGTCGACGTGATCCGCGAGCTCGCCGCCGCGCTGCAGGAGTCGGGTTCCACGAACCTCGTCGTGAGCGGCCACACGGATGCGATCGGCACCGACGCGTACAACCAGCGGCTCAGCGAGCAGCGAGCGGATGCGGTGGCCCGGGGCCTCCGCGAAGCGGGCGTGACCGCCGCGATCGATGCGCGCGGTTTCGGCGAGAACGAGCCCGTCGCGCCGAACGAGCTGGACGGCCAGGACAACCCCGCGGGGCGCCAGCTGAACCGGCGCGTCGAGATCGTGGTGCCGAGCGCCTGAGCAGACCCTCGCGTCAGGCGAGCGCGTGCAGCGCCGCGATGGCGCCCAGCGGATCGGAGGGGTCGGCTGCAGCACGACGTCCGTCACCCCGGCCGCGCCGAGCGCCGCCAGGCGCTCCCGAACGCGCTCGGGGGAGCCGGCCAGCGCGAGCTCGGCGACCCACGCATCCGGCAGCCGTTCGGCGAACTCCTGCGGCCCGGCGGACGATGCGCGCAGCGCACGGAACTCGTCCGCGAACGGCAGGTCGACGAGGTGCGGTGCCCAGTCGGGCTCGCCGATCCAGGCGAGCGCAGGGCGCGCCCGCGCGAACGCGGCGGCCTCGTCGGCGTCGACGCTGGCGACGTTGTAGGCGACGAGCCGGTGCGGCCCGGGAGCGGCGATGGCGGCGAGCGCCGCCGCGGCGTACTGCGGCGTGACCGGCTCGGCCAGCACGGTGCCGTCGGCGACGCGGCCGGCGGCGGCCAGCGACTTGGGTCCGCGCACGCCGGCGAGCAGCTGCGGCACCGCGGCGGGCACCGCGGAGGCATCGAGCCGCACGCCCTCGAACTCCTCGCCGCCGAGCAGGCCGCGCACCGCGGTGAACGTGCGCTCGAGCAGCGCCAGCGGCCGCTCGGGCCAGGCGCCGACCTGGCGCAGCCAGCCCGGCATGCCGTGGCCTATGCCGGCGTCGAGGCGACCGGGGAACAGCTGCTCCAGCGTGGCGAGCTCCATGGCGAGGAACGCGTGGTTGCGCACCGCGGCGGGCAGGATGCCGATGCCCACCCGCAGGGTCGTCGTGGCGGCGAGCACGGCGGCGGCCTGCGCGATGCCGCCGCGGAAGCCGAGGTCCTCCACCACCCATAGCTCGGCAGCGCCGGCGGCCTCCGCACGGCGCGCGGCGTCGAGCATCTCGGCGGCGGGCAGGTCGCGGGGCAGCAGCACGCCCAGCGCAGGTCGGTCGGTCATCGTCGACTCCTTCTCGTCACCCTCAGTCTGGCAGGGCTCAGCCCTCGCCCGGCCAGACGTACTCGAGGTCGTCCGGGTCGTGCGGGAAGCGCTCGCGGTAGAACTCGGGGTCCTTCGCGAGCAGCTTCGAGCGGTGCGACCGATGCACCTCCGGCCGCGCCCACCACGCGGGCATCGGGATGCGACCGGCGCGGTAGTCCTCGCCGTCGCGCGCATCCGCATCCAGCGTCTCGAGGGTCTTCGCGCGGCAGGTGTCCGCGAAGCCGCGGCGGGCCCACTCGTCGCAGCAGGCGTCCTGGTAGGCCATGAGCGCCGGGCGGTGCCCCCGCCACATCGCCACCGCCGGGTGGTGCCGCCAGCCGTAGCCCTCGATGGTCAGCGCCCGCATCACCTGCAGCGTCTCGACCCGCTGCTTGCCGAGGCGGCGGTCGTCGAGGGCCTGCGCCGAGGCCGCGAGATCCGGGAACGGCACGAAGGTCTGCATCCGTCCACGCTGCCCGCGGCGGCTGCGGGGGAGAGCGGATGGGGGTGGGCGCGCCCTGAGCGTCACAGTCCGTCATCCGCCCGCGCATCCGCTCGGTCCCGCGTAGCGTCGGAGCACGCCGTTCGGAACGAGAGGAGTCGGCATGCCCCGCATCGCGATGATCTCTGTGACGGACGAGCGCATGGGCCGCGAGTCCTACCAGGCCCTCGCCGACGGACTCGACGCCTCCTTCACCGGCCTCGCGGAGGCGAGCGGATGGACGGTCGACCGCCTCGCCGCGGGCGTGCTCGGCGAGCGCGGACTGCAGCGGGCCGTGGCCGGCACCGACGCGATCGTGCTCATGGGCGGCGAGGACGTGCATCCCTCCTTCTACGGCGGCGACCTCGAGTACGAGGGCGGCGGCGTGCACGAGGAGCGGGCGGATGCGGCGCAGATCGCGCTCGTGCACCGCGCCCTCGAGACCGGCACCCCGCTGCTCGGCATCTGCCGCGGCCAGCAGCTCGTGAACGTCGCGCTCGGCGGTGGGCTGCACCAGCACATCGGCTTCGAGGGGCTGCACCGCCAGCACCCCGAGACCGGCGGCATGGTCGAGCACGGCCTCGCGGTCGTCACCGGCGGCGCGCTCGACGGCCTCGCGCTGCGCCCGGTGCGCAGCAGCCACCACCAGGCCGTCTCGACGCTGGGCGCCGGTCTGCGCGTCGCGGCGACCGCCGAGGACGGCGTGGTCGAGGCGCTCGAGCACGAGTCGGGCTCGCTGGTGACGGTGCAGTGGCACCCGGAGCACCCGCTCGGCGACGCGGCGGGTCTTGCGGCGCTGCTCGGGCTGCTGGCCCGCGAGCGCGTGCTCGCGGCGGCCTGAGCCGAGCGCACGCGCGGTCACTCCGTCAGCCGAGCCGCTCGGCGACGGCCTCGATGGTCGCGACGACGACCGCGCGGTCGAGCGGGCGGCGCTCCCACTGCTGGTGCATCGAGAGGCCCTCGATGAGCGCGTCGATGCCGCGGCACGCGGCCGGCGAGAAGTGCAGCGAGAGGCTCTCGTGGCTGCGGCGCAGCCAGGCGAGGTTGATCGCCGCCACGCGCTCGTCGTGGTTCGCGTGCGCGTGCATCTCCCAGATGACCACCATCTCGCGCGAGCCGACGTAGTCGACGCCGCAGATGAGCTCGGCCACCGCCTCGCACGCCGCACGCCGGTCGGGCGCGCGCTCGAGCGACTCGCGGTAGATCGACGCCTTGCGCTCGCTGAAGCGCTGGAAGGCCTGGGCCAGCAGGTCGGCGAGCCCGTCGAAGTAGTAGGTCACCGAGCCCAGCGGCACCCCGGCGGCGTCCGCGACGCGGCGGTGCGTCGTCCGCGGCACGCCGTGGTCGGCGATCACCTCGATCGCGGCGTCGAGGATCCGCTCCCGGCGCTGCGGGTCGTTCGCGCCGCGCGGGGTGCCGCTCATCGGCCCACCCGGCCGGTCGGCGCATCCGCTCGTGTTCGCATCCCCTCCATCGTAGAGCGGATGCGCGGGAGTGTGTACATTTGTACACATCATGAGCACCACCACCCTCGACCGCGCCGACCTGCGCCGCCGCAACGCCCTCTTCGCGCTCTTCCTGCTGCCCGGCCTCGGCCTCGCCTCGTGGGTCACCCGCACGCCCGACGTGCGCGACCTGCTCGGCGTCTCGACAGCCGAGATGGGGCTCGTGCTCTTCGGCCTGTCGGTCGGCTCGATGATCGGCATCCTCGGCTCCGGGGCGCTCGTGTCGCGCTTCGGCACCCGGCCCATCGTCATCCTCGGCGTGACCGGGCTCGTCGTGTCGCTACCCGTGATCGGCACGGGCGGCGCGCTCGGTGCGCCGGTGCTCGTCGCGCTCGGCCTCGCCATCTTCGGCTTCGGCATGGGCGCCGGCGAGGTGGCCATGAACGTGGAGGGCGCGGAGGTCGAGCGCCGGCTCGCGCGATCCGTGCTGCCCGCGCTGCACGGCTGCTTCAGCCTCGGCACGGTCATCGGCGCCGTCATCGGCATGAGCCTCACCGCGCTCGCGTTCCCGGTGCTGTGGCACCTCGGTTCGGTCTCCGTCCTGGCCGTCGTCGTGCTGCTCATCGCCATCCGCTCCGTGCCGGTCGGCTTCGGCAAGGGAGCCCCGCGGGAGCGCGGCGCCCGGCGCGACCCGGCGGCCCGCGTCGTGCTGTGGCGCGACCCGCGCCTGCTCGCGATCGGCGGCATCGTGCTGGCCATGGCCTTCGCCGAGGGCGCCGCCAACGATTGGCTGCCGCTGCTCATGGTCGACGGCCACGGCTTCGACGCCGCACTCGGCTCGGCCGTGTTCGCGGTCTTCGCCGCCGCGATGACCATCGGGCGCTTCACTGGCGGCTTCTTCATCGCGCGCTTCGGCCGCGCCGCGGTCATGCGGGTCAGCGCGATCGCCGGGGCGATCGGCATCGCGCTCGTCGTCTTCGCCGACCACCCCTTCGTCGCCGCGGCGTCGGTGCTGCTCTGGGGCCTCGGCGCCTCGCTCGGCTTCCCGGTGGCGATCTCGGCCGCCGGGGACAGCGGTCCGGTCGCGCAGTCGGCGCAGCGCGTGGCGCAGGCCGCGGTGGTCGGCTACCTCGCGTTCCTGGTGGGGCCGCCGCTGCTCGGTCTGCTCGGCGAGGAGTTCGGGCTGCGCCTGGCCATGGTCGTCGTGCTGGTGCTCGTCGCCGGCGCGGTGCTGCTCGCCCCGGCGGTGGGCGAGACGCGGCGCGGCGCCGCCGGGACCACGGCGCCGTCTGCGCCCGGTGATGCGCCCGGTGATGCGCCCGCCGCTGATGCGCCCGCCGGTGACGTTCCCGCTGGAGAGGCTCCCGCCGGCAACGGTCCCGCCGGTGACCGCAACGGCTGACGTCGCGCCTCGCCCGCGCTCGGACGGGCTGCTCGCACGACTCAGCACCGGAGCGACGACTCAGGCCCTTCGTCGGTGCTGAGACGTCGCGACGATGCTGAGTCGTCGCTGGGGCGACGCCGCGGTCGGTGGCGTGCGCAGACCCGGGCGGGCGCGGCTCCCATGTCGGCGGTCCGATCTACGCTCCTCTCGGAGGTGGATCGCATGCCCGAGAGCGTGCTGCAGTGGTGGGCGCGTCGCCAGCGCGTCACCGGCGCTGCCGTGCCCTACGAGTCCGGGCGCTTCAGCGAGTTCTGGTCGGGCTACCGGCGCGTGCTCGCCGTGTACGAGCCCGAGCGCAACCACGGCCTGCTGCTCTCGCAGGTGCCGCTCGCCGCCGACGTCTACCTCGTCTTCAACTGCTTCCTGGGCCACGAGTGGGTCGCCACTCCGCAGGAGCAGCGCGACCGTTCCGGCCGCGACCGCAGAGGCCGCGACACCACCTGCCCCGAGTGCTCCCGACGCACGCTCATGGCCGGGCCCTCGCGCTACGGCGCACCGGTCGGCGGTACGGCGGATGCGGAGCGAGCGGATGCGCTGCGGGTGCACGACGAGCGCGCCGCGGCCCGGCGCCGCGAGCTCGCCAGGTCGGCGGCGGAGGCGGCGTCCGAGGCGGGTGCCGGCGTATGGCGGGTGCCGGCGTCCGGAGACGCCGCTCCTGAGCGGCACGCGCCATCCGCTCGTGGTCCGCGGGCTCGTGAGTCGCCGGTCGACCCGACGGGTGCCGCGAGGCTCACCGGTCGGCGCGGCACCGCCCCGGTGGCCGGGCCCTCCTCGCCGCTGCACCCGGCGCATCCGCTCGGCTCGGCGATCCGCTGCGCTCCGGTGGCTCGGGCATCCCGCTTCCGGCGAAGCCGCTCCGTGCGGTCGGGTCCCGCCGTCGGCGCTCCGCGCCGGTTCCCGGGGGCCCGCCCGGCGAGGCCTTCGTCGACCCGAAGGCGACGCGGCTCGGTACCTCGGCGGCCGAGGGCGAGCTGCGCCGGCGCCTCGCCGAGGTGCTCGACCAGAACCTCGAGTTCAACGCCGTACGGGTGGCGCAGCCGTTCCACGACCGGCTCCACGTCTGGCCCGACGTGATCCTGCCCGATCTCAGGATCGCGCTCGAATGGGACACGACCGGGCGCATCGGCGACGAGCACGTCGGGCACCGCGAGCGCAGCGACCGGCTCAAGGACCGACTGCTGCGCCGGGTCGGTTGGGAGGTCGTCCGACTGCGCGGCGAGGGGCTCCGGCCGATCGGGCCGTACGACCTCGACGCCAGGGGCGTGTCCGGAGCCTTCGTCGAGCGCATCGTCGACCGCTGCTGCGAGATCCGCGGCGAGCTCTTCGTCACCGCGTACCGACGGTGACACCCTGCATCGCGCTGACCCTCCACCTTGATGCCACCCTCCACCCCGCTGCCGCGGGTCACCCGCGCTGGCGCGAGCGACCCGCCGACACCCCTCGCCGCGGACCCGCCTGATCGCGAACCCCGCATCCGCCGGGGCCGGGTCGACAGCCGGCTGGATGCGAACCCCTGGAACGGCCTCGCCCATCCGCTCGACGCGATTGCGGGCCCGCACGCCCCGCCGGGCGTCCTAGCGTCACGGCATGCCCCACGACATCGACCGCATCGCCCGCGAACGCTTCGGATGGGACGAGCTGCGCCCGGGCTAGCGCGACGCGGTCGAGGCGCTGGTCGACGGGCACGATGCGCTCGTGGTGATGCCGACCGGCCACGGCAAGTCCGCGATCTACCAGCTGGCCGGCGCGCTGCTGCCGGGGCCGACGCTCGTGGTCTCGCCCCTCATCGCCCTCCAGCAGGACCAGGTGCGCAGCCTGGAGCACGAGGGCGGCGCGCTCGACGCCGTGGCGGTCAACTCGTCGCAGTCCGAGGCGCAGAACGAGGAGGCGTGGGCCGCGGTCGCCGACGGCGCCGAGTTCCTGTTCCTCAGCCCCGAGCAGCTGGCGAACGACGAGGTGCTCGAGCGCGTGCGCGGTGCCGGCATCTCGCTGTTCGCCGTCGACGAGGCGCACTGCGTGTCGGCCTGGGGCCACGACTTCCGCCCCGACTACCTGCGGCTCGGCGAGGTGGCCGAGGCCATCGGGCGCCCGCCGGTGCTCGCGCTCACGGCGACCGGTGCGCCGCCGGTGCGCGAGGAGATCGTGAACGCGCTGCGCCTGCGCGACCCGAGGGTGCTCGTGCGCGGCTTCGACCGTCCCAACATCCGCCTCGACGTCGTGCGGCACGCCGACGCCGACGAGCAGCACGCGGCCATCGTGCAGCAGGCGGCCTCGCTCGAGGGCACCGGCCTGCTCTACGCGGCCACCCGCAAGGCGACCGAGACGTTGACCGCGGCCCTGCGCGAGCGGGGCGTCGACGCCGAGACCTATCACGCCGGTCTGCGCAGCGCCGAGCGGCAGCGGGTGCACGAGCGCTTCGCCGATCCGGACGACCGCTTGGTCGTCGTCGCCACCAGCGCCTTCGGCATGGGCATCGACCGAGCGGATGCGCGCTTCGTGATCCACGCATCCGCTCCGGAATCGCTGGAGGAGTACTACCAGGAGATCGGACGTGCCGGCCGCGACGGCGGACCGGCGATCGCGACCCTGCACTACCGCGAGGAGGATCTGGGGCTGAAGAGCTTCTTCCAGTCGTCCAAGGTCGATGCGCGGAGCCTGCGGGCCCTGCTGCGCGCGACCCGCGAGGCCGGCGGCGAGGGGCGCCGCAGCGACCTGGCCGGGGCGGCGGCGATCCCCGCCCGCCGGGCGACGTCGCTGGGCAATCAGCTCGAGGCGGCGGGGATCGCCGAGCTCGACGGCCCGCGGCTGCGCCTCGTGGACGACCCGGGCGACCAGGCGATCCGGGACCGCCTCGTCGAGGACGCCGCACGCCGCGAGCGCATCGGGCGCTCGCGGCTGGCGATGATGCGCGCGTACGCCGAGACGCGCGACTGCCGTCGCCGCGTGCTGCTCGGCTATTTCGGCGACGAGCTCGAGCAGCCCTGCCGCAACTGCGACACCTGCGACTCGGGCGCCGCGGACGAGACCGAGCGGCCCGACGACCGTTTCGCCCCGGGCGACGAGGTCGAGCACGCCGAGTGGGGGCCGGGCACGGTGCTGCGCGTCGAGGCCGACCGCCTCGTGGTCTTCTTCGAGCACGAGGGCTACCGGCAGCTGTCCATCGCCGCCGTGGATGCACGGGGGCTGCTGGGCGCGGACTCCGCGTCCTGACCGCATCCGCTCGATCCGGCGAGGGTTGACGCACCTGACGAGAGGAGCTGCGATGAGCGGCGAGACACTGGGCGGCAAGCCCGAGGACGGCAGCACGGCGAGCAAGGATCCGGCGGACTGGGTCACCGGCGACGAGCCGATGACGGGCGCGCAGCGGAGCTACCTCGACACGCTGGCCCGCGAGGCGGGCGAGGAGCTCTCCGCCGACCTCACCAAGGCCGAGGCGTCCGAGCACATCGAGCGGCTGCAGGCCAGCACCGGGCGCGGCGACGCATGACCGGCGCCGCGATCGTCACGGGCGCCGACTCCGGCATCGGCCGGGCGATCGCGGTGGCGCTGGCCGAGGCCGGCCATGACGTGGGCGTCGCCTGGTACGCCGACGAGCAGGGCGCGCACGCGACGGCCGAAGAGGTCCGCTCGCTCGGCGTGCGCGCCGAGGTCGAGCGCTTCGACGCGACCGACCCCGAGCAGGCGACCGGGGCCATCGACGCCCTGGTCGAGCGGCTCGGCGGTCTCGCCGTCTTCGTGAGCAACGGCGGCGTCGCCGCCACCGCGCCGCTGCTCGACATGCCGTTCGAGGAGTGGCGGCGCGTGCTCGCGACCGATCTGGACGGCGCCTTCGTCGGCATCCAGCACGCCGCCCGGCACCTCGTGCGGCTGCATCGCGGCGGCCGGATCATCGCCACCGGCAGCGTGCAGTCGCACGAGCCGATGATGCGGATGACCGCCTACGGCGCCGCCAAGCACGGCCTGCGCGGACTCGTCGCAGGGGCGGCCCTCGAACTCGCCGAGCACGGCATCACCGTCAACGCCGTCGCGCCCGGGGAGATCGCCACCGCGATGACCGGACGGGAGGATGCGGAGCCCGCCGATGGCGCGCGCCCCGGCATCCCGCTGGGTCGCTCCGGCGACGCCCGCGAGGTCGCGGCGCTCGTCGCCTTCCTCGCCTCGCCCGCCGCCTCCTATATCACGGGGGCCTCGATCCCGGTCGACGGCGGCATGCTGCGGATGGGACCGGCCGGCGCCGCGGCGCTCACCGACAGCGCGTGGCGGAGCTGATCAACCGCTGAACGCGCGGACCCGGTAGACATGTCGGGTGAGCACGGAGCAGGCACGGTGAGCGACGACGCGGCGGCAGCGCAGCCGATCTGGGACGACGCCTGGGACGCGTGGGTCGTGCGCGATCCCGAGAAGCCGGACGCATGGCTCATCTGGAGCGAGGCCTTGTCGAGCTGGCAGCCGCTGCCGGTCGGGCAGGGCGCGGTCCCGCCGGAGCCGCCGATCGAGGACCAGCCGGAACCGCTGCCCGCACCGGTCGCCGCCCGGTTTCACGCGAACGGGCCGCTGCGCGCCGATGGCCCGAGCGGTGACCTCGCCGGTCCTGCCGTCGCTCCGGGACCGCGCCGTGCGACGTACGAGGCGCCGATCGCGGCAGCCCAGGCGCAGATGGGCACGGCTGCGCATCCCGCCCCCGTGGCGCCGAACTCCTGGCCCTTCGTCGACCCCTCCACCGCTCAGCTCATCGCGGTGCCGGCGCCCCGCTCCGCGGGCGGTGGCACGGCCGTCCTGGCCCTCGGCATCGCGGCGATCGGCGTCGGGGCGCTGGTGATGCTCGTCGGCCTCGCCTCCTCATCCCTCCTGGCTCTCGGCGTCGGCGATCCCGGCGCAGTACGCGTCGTCGTCAACCTGCTGGCCGTGCTGACCTTCCCGATCGCGGTGCTCGGCGTCGTGCTCGGCGCACTGCAGCTGCGAGGCGGAACCGCCCGGCACCGGGACCGTGCGCTCATCGGGTTCGGCGTCTGCGCCACGGTGACGCTCATGCTCGTCGCACGGGCGGTCGTCGCGATGGCCAACACCGTGCTGCACGGCTACCCGCTGCTCTGAGGGCCTGTCGCTCCGAAGGGTCGCGCGGCCGCGTGATGGCGCTCGGCGCCGCGGTCGAACCTCGTGGACTCCTCCGCGCTCGCGCTGCTGCTGCCCTGTTCAGACCGCCGAGCTCACCGCCGCCACGAGCTCGTCGACATCGCCGGGCTCGGTGTCCCACGAGCACATGAGGCGCACCTCGCCGGCCCCGCCGGGCCAGTCGTAGAAGGCGAAGCGCTCGCGCGCCCGCTCCGCGGCTCCGGGCGGCAACGCCGCGAACACGGCGTTCGCCTCGGTCGGCACGGTGAACCGCACCCCGTCGACCGCCTCGAGCCCCGCGCGCAGCCGACGGGCCATCGCGTTCGCGTGCGCCGCGTTGCGCTGCCAGAGCGGAGCCTCGGCGGGCTCGAGCAGCGCGAGCAGCTGCGCCGACACGAACCGCATCTTCGAGGCGAGCTGCATGTCCATCTTGCGCACGTACGGCGCACCCGCCCGGCCGGCCTCGCCGAGCAGCACGACGGCCTCCGCACCGAGCAGCCCGTTCTTGGTGCCGCCGAGGCTGATCGCGTCGACACCCAGGTCGCTCGACAGAGCGGCCAGCGGCACGCCGGCCGCCGCGGCGGCGTTGGCGAGGCGCGCCCCGTCGAGATGCACGAGCATGCCGAGGCCGTGCGCGTGCTCGACGACCGCGCGCAGTCCGTCGGCCGTGTAGGCCGTGCCGAGCTCGGTCGACTGCGTGACCGACACGGCCAGCGGCTGCGCTCGATGCTGGTCGCCGCGACCCCACGCCTGGCGGTCGATGAGCTCGGGGGTGAGCTTCGCGTCCGGCGCGTCGACGGTCAGCAGCGTGATGCCGGCGACCCTGGCGGGCGCTCCGTTCTCGTCGGTGTGCATGTGCGAGGTGGCCGCCGTGATGACCGAGCCCCACGGCGGCAGCATGCTCTGCAGCGCCACGACGTTCGCCCCGGTGCCGTTGAACAGCGGCCACACGGTCGCACCCTCGCCGAACAGCTCGGTGGTGAGCTCGCGCAGCCGCTCCGTGTACGGGTCGGCTCCGTATGAGCCCAGGTGCCCGCCGTTCGCGACACCGACGGCCTCGAGCACCTCCGGGTGCGCCGCGGCGAAGTTGTCGGACGCGAAGGAGCGGATGCGGGGATCGTGCAGCGGGGCGAGCGGCGGCGTCATGCGCTCCTGTCTACCGGATGCGCGCCTCCCGGTCGGAGCGAGCATCGCCCAGCGGATGCGCCGGATGCGCGCCGCGGCGGCGTGCAGCATCGCCTCATCCCAGGGGCGGCCGTGCGTCAGCGGTCGAGGTGGTCCGGCTCCGGTGCGGGTTCCGGGGCCGGGGCCGACCTGGCGGGGGCCGGGACGCCGCGGTCGATGCCGAGCACGAGCAGCACGAAGAGCAGCTGCAGGACCGCGAGCACCATGAAGAAGACCCCGACCGGCGAGTGCTGGCCGACGGCGACCGTCACGCGGTGCGTCCATGCCATGAGCAGGACGGACCCGAGCGCCGACCCGGCGAGCGCGAGCCGGTGGCCGCGCATGAGGGAGAAGGCGGTTGCGGCGCTCGACGCACCGAAGATCATGATCGCGACGCCGCGCACGTCGCGATCGGCGAAGAAGTCCGGCGAGGGCACCGCGAAGCCCGTGCCGAGCAGGATGCCGAGGCCGATCGCGAGCCCCGCGAGCGCGATGACGATCTGCACCACGAGGAGTGCGAACCACCAGGCCCGGTGCGACGGCATGCGCTCACACTATTGGCGGGCCCGGTAGGTGAGAACGCCCACTACTGGGGGATCAGATCACCACGCCGCGCGCGACGAGGAACGCCTCGGGGTCAATGAAGCTGCCACCCTGGTCGATCTTGAGATCGAGGTGGCATCCGGTGCCGACGCCGGTGCGCCCGACGTCGCCGACGAAGGTGCCCGCCTCGATCGTGTCGCCCTCGGCGACCCGGTAGCTGCCGGTGCCCAGGTGGCCGTAGACGGAGGAGACGCCCTCGCCGTGGTCGACGATGACGCGGTTGCCGTAGCCCCCGTCGGCGCCGACGAACGAGACGGTGCCGCCGCGCACCGCCTTGACGGGGGTGCCGCAGGCGGCGCCGAAGTCGATGCCCTCGTGCACGGGGTTGCTGCAGCCGGCCTCGTTGCAGATGATGCGACGCGGGCCGTACGGCGAGGTCATCGGGGCGGCGACCGGGCGGTACCAGCCCTCGTCGCTGCCGCGCAGGTACGACATGATGCCGTCGGCCGAGATGCGGCCGGCCTCGATGGCCGTCTTCTCGGCCTCGGAGAGGGCCATGAACCGATCGCGGATCTCGGGCTGCACGGCGGTCGTGTCGCCGCTCGCGATCTCGAGCGACTGCGCCTCGGGGTCGACCTGGCCGACCACCGAGCCGTTGGGCTCGCCCTGCGCGTTGAGCGCGTACGCCGGCAGCGCGACGCAGGCGAGCAGCGCGGGCGCGCCGAGCCAGGTCAGCGCGGCCTTGCGCGCGCGATGGCCGCTGGGTGCGCGGTCGTCCTCGCGGCGGGAGCGCCGCGACGGGCGGGCAGGACGAGCGGATGCACCGGCCTGCGGCCGCCGGCTCGTGCGCCGCGAGGCGCGTCGCTCGGCAGCGGCGGGCTCGTGCCCGGCGCCCTCCCACTCGGCGCCCTCCCACTCGGCGCGCAGCGCGTCGTCGCCGAGGAAGGCCAGCGCGGCCTCCGAGAGCCCCGCGGTGGACGTCGCGGGTTCGGCCAGCGGCGACGACGCGTTCGCTCCGTCGGAGCTCGGGGACTCGGAGTCGCGCTCGTCCGATCGGACGGCGGACGGATGCGGGCGCGCGGCGGCACGCTCGGCGCGCAGGGCTTCGCGGCGCGAGAGGGGCTGATCGGGCATCGAGAGGTGTTTCCGGAGAGCGGTCGAACGGTGGGGCGCGTCGCGGAACGGGGTGGCGACCGGGCCGAGTGTACGCCGCGGTCCTGGGAGCCGCCTCCCCGGTTCGGGGGTCGTCGTGCGATCCGTGTCAGGGGCCCGCGGTCTCGGCGGCGTGGATCGCGTCCGCGGCCCGCACGAGCGCCAGGTGCGAGAAGGCCTGCGGGGTGTTGCCGGCGTGCCGGCCCGTCGCGGGGTCGATCTCCTCCGCGAGCAGCCCCACGTCGTTCGCGAAACCGACCAGGCGGTCCATGAGCGCGACCGCCTCGTCGAACCGGCCCGAGCGGGCGTACTGCTCCACGAGCCAGAACGAGCAGGCGAGGAACGGATGCTCGTCGCCGCGCAGCCCGTCCACACCGGCGTCCGTGCGGTACCGCAGCAGCAGGCCGTCCCGCAGGAGGTCGCGCTCGACAGCGGCGACCGTGCCCAGCATCCGCTCGTCCGTCCAGTCGACGAAGCCGATCTGGGCGAGCTGCAGCAGCGACGCATCGACCTCGCTGCCGCCGTACACCTGCGTGTAGGCGCCCAGCTCGGCGTTCCAGCCCTCCTGCTCGATCTCGTCGCGCACCCGGTCGCGCAGCGCCTCCCAGCGCTCCACCGGCCCCGGCAGGCCGAGCTCGCGCACCGCCCGGATGCCGCGGTCGAAGGCGGCCCAGATCATGGCGCGCGAGTGCGTGAAGTGCTGCTCCGGCCCGCGGATCTCCCAGATGCCGCGATCCTCGCGGTCCCAGTGCAGCTCGATGTCGCGCAGCAGCGCCACCTGCAGCGCCCACGAGTCGGTGCTCTCGGTCACGCCGAGCCCTCGCGCCTCGTCGAGCGCGATCATCACCTCGCCGAAGATGTCGCCCTGGTACTGCGTGTACGCGTCGTTGCCGACCCGGGCGGGAGCGCTCCCGCGGTAGCCGGGCAGGCTGTCGAGGTCGCGCTCGGGCAGGCGGCGTTCGCCGGAGAGCCCGTACATGATCTGCACGTCGGCCGGATCGCCGGCGATCGCCCGCAGCAGCCAGCCGCGCCAGTGGTCCGCCTCCTCGCGGAAGCCGTGCAGCATGAGCGACTGCAGCGTGAGCGAGGCGTCGCGCAGCCAGACGTAGCGGTAGTCCCAGTTGCGCTCGCCGCCGAAGTCCTCGGGCAGGCTCGTGGTGGCCGCGGCCACGATGCCGCCGGTGTCCTCGTGCGTGAGCGCGCGCAGCACGAGCAGCGAGCGCCGCACGATCCCCTCGTAGCGGCCGGGCGCATCGCAGCCCTCGGACCAGCGCCGCCACCAGTCGTTCGTGCGGTCGAGCTGCTCGTCGACGTCGATCGGGGCCGGCGGCTCCCGGTGCGCCGGGTACCAGGTGAGCACCGTGTCGACCCGCTCACCGGCGGCCACGTCGAAGACGGCCTCGTGGCGGTGATCGGTCGCGCGCAGCCGCGGACCGCGCACGATCACCGCATCCGGTCCGGCCGTCGCGATGAGCGCCTGCTCGTCCTCCGACTGGCGCACCCAGGGCATCGCGGCGGCGTAGTCGAAACGGATGCGCAGCTCCTGCCGCATCCGCACGGTGCCGGAGACGCCGCGCACCCGGCGCACCACATCCGCTCGTCGATCGCCGTGCGGCATCACGTCGAGCACCTCGACCTCGCCGGTCGGCGTGGCCCACCGGGTGATGAGCGTGAAGGTGCCGTCGTCGTAGCCGCGCCCGAGCATGCGCGCCTGCGGGTCCTCGGGCGCAAGCAGCCAGCGGCCGTGGCGCTCGTCGCCGAGCAGGGCGCCGAAGGTGCTCGACGAGTCGAAGCGCGGCAGGCAGAGCCAGTCGATGCTGCCGTCGGTGCCGACGAGCGCGCCGGTATGGCAGTCGCCGATGAGCGCGTAGTCCTCGATCGCGAGTGGCATGGGCTCATCCTGGCGCAGGGCGGATGGATGCGCGCCGCACGCGTCACGGCGCGGCGGCTCGGGTGCGCGCGGCGGCTCGGGTGCGCGCGGGGCCGCGCGTCCGGGTCGTGCAACTCAGCGTCGAGGCGACGACTCATGCGGTTCGGCCGTGCTGACTCGTCGCCTCGACGCTGAGTCGTGCGTATGGACCGGCGTGAGGCCGGTGCGGCGGGCGGGGACCAGGCGCGGCGGGGCCCGGATGTCGCTGGCCGAGCCCGTCCTCGCATCCCGCCCGCCGGCCGTGCCGACGACTCAGCACCGGAGCGACGACTCAGCGCCCGCGGAGGAGCTGAATCGTCGCTTCGATGATGAGTCACGCCGGAGGTTGTGCCCGAGGCCGGGCCCGTGCCGCCTACACCAGGTCCTTCCGCCAGGCGCCCTCGTAGCCGATCGGCACGAAGCCGAGCGCCTCGTTGACGTCGAGCATCGGGCGGTTCTCCTCGGCGTTGTAGGTGAGCACGCTCGGGTGCCCGGGGTCGCGGCGCTGCAGCTCGAGCAGGTTCGCCACCTTGAGCAGCATGCCCAGCCGGTGCCCGCGGTGCTCGCGCACCACCAGGGTGTCCTCCTGGTGCACGGGACGGTGGCGCTCGGCGGGCACGCTGAGCTGGTTGTAGCCCACGAGCGCCCCGCTCGGCACGTGCTCGACCACGGCGGTGAGGGTCGTGCGCGGGCTCGCCGCATCCGACTCCTCGGCCTCCAGCAGGCGGTCGACCGTCCAGACGTCCTCCGGGTCCTCGAGGCCGGCGCTGGGCGCATCCGTCGTCATGCGCGTGCGGAGCGCGGCCAGGTGCTCGCGCCACTCGGGCGGCGTGCGGCCGGCCCAGGCGTGCACGCGGTAGACGCCGCCGCTGCGCTCGAGCGTCTCCGCGACGCGCTGCTCGAGGTCGCCGAGCCCCTCGGGCAGCGGGTAGCGGCTGGCCCTCTCCACCTGCTCGAGCCGCCAGCCGCGGCGCAGCAGGAAGCCGGTCGACGACGCCGCCTCCGGCACCGAGCCGAAGCCGGTCGGAGAGGGGAGGGACGGCCCGTCGAGCGGAGGCACGGCCACCCAGGCGAGCAGGCGCGTGCGGCCCTCGGCGCGCGCGCCGGCCTCGATCCGATCGAGCAGCGCGCTGCCGATACCGAGGCCGCGGGCCTCGGGCAGTACCTGCACCGAGACGTAGCAGACGGGCCAGCCGGGCGCCGAGCGGGTCTCGGTGAGCCCGCGGGCCACGACCCGACCGTCGATCTCGGCCACCAGCAGCCTCTTGGGCTCCGCCGGGTCGGACCACTGCGGCAGCAGCTCCTCCGGCTGGAACGACAGCTCCTCGCCGGTGCCAAACGGCTCGTTCTCGACGGCGTTGCGCACGTCGATCGAGCCGGTGAAGCGCGCCGCGTCGGCCGACCCCTCGGGCGCGGGCACCTGCGGCTCCACGATGGTGAACGTCATGGCAGCGCCTTCCGCCGACCGGTCGGTCGCCGGGCAGCCGGCCAGGCTAGCAGAGCGGATGCGCGCCGTTCACGCCTCCGCGGGCGCCAGCCGCACGTACCAGGCGCCCTCGTCCTCGCTGGACGCCCTGACATCCAGCGCGGTCTCCGCCTGCATGCGCTCGACGCGGGACTCCGAGCAGTCGAGGTCGAGGTCCCGGTCCTCGAAGGCGAAGCGCACCGACGTCCCGAAGCAGCTGAATGTCGCGTCGTAGGCGCCGGACTCCAGACCCCCGAGGCCCACCGCGGAGTCCGAGACGCCGTCGAGCAGTCCACCGCCGGAAGGGCCGGGTCCGGCGGCGCTCTGCGCGTCGAGCCAGACCTCCGCCTCCGTCGGGTGCTCGTGCGGCACCGCGCATCCGCTCGCCAGCAACAGCAGCACGGGCAGGAGGAGCAGCAGGCGGCGGCGCACGCTGCTCAACCTAGCGACCCGCGCTCACCACTGCGACTTGGCGTAGTCCTTGAGGAAGATGCCGTAGAGGTCCTCGCCGTCCTCACCGCGCACGATCGGGTCGTAGACGCGCGCGGCGCCGTCGACCAGGTCGAGCGGGGCGTGGAAGCCCTCCTCCGCGAGGCGCAGCTTGGTGAAGTGCGGGCGCTCGTCGGTGATCCAGCCGGTGTCGACGCTGGTCATGAGGATGCCGTCGGTCTCGAACATCTCGCGGCCGCTCGTGCGGGTGAGCATGTTGACCGCGGCCTTCGCCATGTTCGTGTGCGGGTGGCCGGGGCCCTTGTAGCCGCGGTTGAAGACGCCCTCCATCGCGCTGACGTTGACGATGTACTTGCGCCGTGCAGGCGACTGCTTCATGGACTCGCGCAGCTTCGAGATGAGGATGAACGGCGCCGTCGAGTTGGCCAGCTGCACCTCGAGCAGCTCGATCGGCTCGACCTCCTCCACCGCCTGCACCCAGCTGTTGGTGTGCGCCTCGTCGGGCACCAGACCGCCGGCGTCGATCGCGGTGCCCATGCGGTGCTTCTCGATGCTCGAGCTGCCTGCCGCCATCGCGAGGTCGGTGAGCTCCTCGGCTTTGGAGGCCGCCGCGGCGAGGATCGGATGCGCCGTCACCGACTGCGTCAGGGCGAGCGGATGCGCGTCGTTGGTGTGCCCGAAGGTCACGAGTTCCGGCAGCGGCCCGTCGGGCAGTGGCGCGAGCTCGGCCTCGACGAGCGGCTGGTACGCGCCCTTGGTGCGGCGCACCGTCTGCGCGGCGTTGTTGATGAGGATGTCGAGCGGCCCCTGCGCCGCGACGTCCTCGGCGAGGCCGATCACCTGGGCCGGGTCGCGGAGGTCGATGCCGACGATGCGCAGGCGGTGCAGCCAGTCCGCCGAGTCGGGCAGCGACTGGAAGCGGCGCACCGCGTCGCGCGGGAAGCGGGTGGTGATCGTGGTGTGGGCGCCGTCGCGCAGCAGCCGCAGTGCGATGTACATGCCGATCTTGGCGCGGCCGCCGGTGAGCAGCGCCCGCCTGCCGGTGAGGTCGGTGCGCGCGTCGCGCTTGGCGTGGTTCTCGGCCGCGCACCGCGGGCAGAGCTGATGGTAGAACGCGTCGACGAGCGTGTAGTCCTGCTTACAGACGTAGCAGGGGCGCGGCTTGCGCAGCTCGCCGGCGATCGGGGTCTCCACCCGGGTCGCCAGCGGGATGCCACGGGTCTCGTCATCGATGCGGTCGGCGGCGCCCGTGGCGGTGGCGGCCACGACGGCCCGGTCCCACTCGGCGATCTCGGCGCGCTTCTCGAGCCGGCGGTGCGTCTTGACGGCCTTGAACATCTTGCCGGTGGCGCGACGCACGGCGACGAAGTCGGGGTGCTCCTCGTCGACGGTGTGCACCATGCCGAGCACCTTGAGCGTCGTCGCCAGCTCGTCGGGGTCGATGCCGCTCGGGCCGTGCTGGGGTGCGGGGGTCTCGGAGGTCACAGGAGATCGTACCTGCCGGCGGCAGACGGCCCGACGCCCGGCCGTTCGCCGACGAGGGGACGGTCGAGGTCCTTCCCCGGCCGTGCGACGGCATCTGCCGTCCCCTCGACCGCGGCCCTCAGGCGGAGGGCGGCGTGATCGGCCCGAGCCAGGCGTCCGCGACCGTGCGGTGCGCGCTGTCCTCGTTGGACGGATGGAAGCCGGCCGCGAGCACGTCGCGCTGCAGTCGGGCGAGCTCCGCATCCGCCCGGTACCCGGCCGCGCCCGCGATCGCCGCGGCCTCGCGCACGACCTCGCCGGAGACCCGGGCCGCCCGCGTCTTGAGGCCCACGAGCTTCGCGAACCACAGGCTGCCGTGCCCGGCCTGCTCGTCGACGTCGCGCGCGAGCGCATCCGCCTCGATCAGCAGCCCGTCGAGCTCGATCGCCGCCTCGGCGACCCTCCAGCGCGTGACCGGGTCGTCGGCGGCGCGGAGCCCCGTCGACCGCGATGTCCGGGCGGAGGCGGATGCGGCCGCCAGCTCCAGCGCGCGCGTCGCGAGCCCCGCGTACACGTTGGCGATGAGCACCTCGAAGCTCGCGAAGATCGCGAAGACCAGCGGATCGGGGTTCGGCCCCGGATCGAGGCGTCGGATCACCCGGTCGGATGCGGCCGGCGCGCCGTGGAGGGAGGTCGTGTTCGAGCGGGTCGCACGCATGCCGAGCATGTCCCAGTCGTCCTCGGCGACGATCGCGTCGCCGCGCTCGAGGAAGGCGTAGACCAGCTTGGGCGCGTCGGCGGAGACGTCGTCCCGGCCGAAGACGCCGAGGCGCGTCCAGGCGGGCGCGAGCGAGGTGAAGACCTTGCGGCCGGTGAAGCGGTAGCCGCCGTCCGGCTGCGGCTCAGCGACCGTTCCGGAATCGAAGAGCACGAGGTCGTTGCCCGCCTCGCTGATGCCGAAGGCGAAGAGCTCGCCGGCCGCGGCCTCGCGCAGCAGGAACTCGAGCGAGGCGTCGCCGCGCTCGCGCAGCACCACCGCGACGCTCGTCCAGACCAGGTGCATGTTGATCGCGAGCGCGGTGGCCGGCGCGGCGGCGGCGAGCCGGCGCTGCTCGGCGGCCAGCTCGCGCAGGCCCAGCCCGTGGCCGCCGAGCTCGACCGGTACGCCGGCCTCGAGGTAGCCGGCCTCGCGCAGCTCGGCGAGGTCCTCGTGCGGGAAGGCGTTCGCGGCGTCGTAGCCGGCGGCCCGGGAGCGGATGCGCTCCAGCAGATCGTCCTCGAGCCGGAACCGCGCCGCGTCACCCATGCGCCCACGCTACGCCCGCCGCCCGCCCGATGCTCGCCCTGCGTTCTGTGGACGAGCGCTGGGAGCGTGCTCCGCCGCATCCGCCCCTTCGTATCGTCATCCGCAGGCGGTGCGACCGCCGAGAACGACATCACCCGAACGAAGGAGGGGCCATGGGACTGCTCGACAGTGCGAAGGACGCCGCCGCGGCGACCGGCAAGAAGATCGGCGAGGCCGTCGAGGACGCGAAGGACCGCATCAGCGACAAGGCTGACGAGGCCCGCGCCGAGTCCGAGGTGCGCAAGGCCGAGGCCGACGTCAAGAAGGCCGAGACCGACCGCGACGCCGTGCAGGCGAAGAACGAGTTCAAGGAGGACCTGCGCTAGTCGCGGACCCTTTCAGTGCGAGGGCCGGCACCCGTGGGGTGCCGGCCCTCGTCGCGTTCGCGTCACGCGACGGCGTCCGCGTCACACGGCGGCGTTCGCGTCACGCGACGGCGTCCGTGCGGGCGACGCGGTCCGCGGTACCGATGCGGCCGATCCCGGTCACCGCGGCAGTCGCAGCTGCGCCCCGTAGGCGGTGCAGGTCGCCCCGGCCACGGCCATCGCGCGGTCCAGCAGCGCCTGCCAGCCGGCCGCATCCGTCGGCTCGCCCGCCGCGAGTCCCGCCACGACGGTGGCGAGCGTGGCGTCGCCGGCGCCCATCGTGTCGACGACCGCATCCGCTTGTACGGTCACCGGAGCGGATGCGCCGACACCCTCGCCGTGCAGGCTCGCCCCCGCGGCCCCTCCGTCGCCAGAACGAGCCGCGTGCCGGAGGCGCGCAGCGCCGCCACGAGCGCGTCGAGCCCGTCGAAGCCGAGCACCGCGGCGTCCTCATCGCTCACCTTGACGAGCAGCGCGCGCGAGGCCGCCTCGAGGAATCCGGCGCGGAAGGCGTCGCGGTCGTTCAGCATGCCCGGGCGCGGGTTCGGGTCGATCACGAGCCGGCCCTCGGGCGACGGCACCTCGGCGATCGCGCGGGCCTGGCGCGCGTCGTCGAAGGCCACGCAGCTGACGACCACCAGGTCGTCGCCGAGGTCGACCCCGTCGAGCTCCACCCGCCGCCGCATGGCGGCCTCGTTGAAGACGTAGCTCGGCTCGCCCGCGATGCGCACCGAGGTCGCGCGAGCAGTGCCGTCCGGTGCGGCGGTCGCGACGAGCGGCACGTGCGCGGCCTCGAGGTGCGCGCGCACGGCGTCGCCGTCCGCGTCGTCGCCGACCATCGCGACCAGGCGCGCATCGACGCCCAGCGTGCGCAGGCCTGCGGCCACGTTGAGCGCGGCGCCGCCGACCGCCTCCACGGTCGTGTCGCCGTCCTGCCACTCGTCGATGAGGGCGTCGCCGATCACGATCGCTCGCCGCACCGCTCCGGTCATCGTGCCGCTCCGCTCATCCGCATCCGTTCGATCAGTCGTTGAACTCGCCCGGGACCTTGCCGGTGCGGCCCGACTCGCCGGCGTCGAGCGCGTCGATCGCGGCCATCTGCACCTCGTCGAGCACGAAGCCGAACACGTCGATGTTGTCGCGGATGCGCTCCGGCGTCACGGACTTCGGGATCGCGATGCGCCCCTGCTGCAGGTGCCAGCGCAGCACCGCCTGGGCGGGGGAGATGCCGTGCTCGGCGGCGATGCCCGCGAGCACCGGGTCGTCGAGCACGCTGCCGCGGCCGAGTGGCGCCCAAGCCTCGGTCAGGATGCCGTGGCGCTCGCCGTAGGCGCGCACCTGCTCTTGCTGCAGGCGGGGGTGCAGCTCCACCTGGTTGAGCACCGGCGTCTCCAGGCCCGCCTCGCGCAGCGCCTCGAGATGCTCGGGCTCGAAGTTGCTGACGCCGATCGAGCGCACCCGCCCCTCGCCCTTGAGGGTCTCGAGGGCGCGGTAGGTGTCGACGAAGAGACCGCGCGCGGGCTGCGGCCAGTGGATCAGGTACAGGTCGACCACGCCCAGGCCCAGCAGCCGCTCGCTCTCGGCGAAGGCGGCGAGGGTGGCGTCGTAGCCCTGGTCGGCGTTCCAGACCTTCGTGGTGACGAACACCTCGTCGCGGTCGAGCCCGCTCGCGCGCACCGCCTCGCCGACGCCCTGCTCGTTGGCGTAGAGCGTCGCGGTGTCGATGTGCCGGTAGCCGGCCGCCAGGGCCACCGAGACGGCCTCGGCGGTCTGGGCCGGCGGCGTCTTGTAGACCCCGAAGCCGAGCTGCGGGATCTCGCGTCCGTCGTGCAGGGCGAGCGTGGGGCTGATCGCGGAGGTCATGCCCCCATCCTGGCGTGCGCCGCAGGCCCCGGCCGCATCGCCCGGCCGGCGCACGGTTGCGCAGCTGCCGCAGTCCGCCCCCTCGGGGCCTGTCCTGTCCTGTCCTGCCTGTCCTGTCCTGCCTGCCTGCCTGTCCTGCCTGCCTGTCCTGCCTGCCTGCCTGCCTGCCTGCCCTGTCCTGTCCAGCCAGCCTGTCCCAAATGACGGAATCAGAAGCGGATGCGGCGCAGTGGTGGGGTGGCAGGTGCGGCCGCCGCGTTCATCTCCGTCATTCGGTACGGGGTTGCGGCGTTCCGCCGGTCCGCCGGACCCGGCTGCCGGGCTGCCGGCCAGCCCGGCCCGTTCGCCCTGGCCTGCCCGCCCTTACCGGCCGGCTCGCCCTTGCCGGCCTGCTCGCCCGCCCTGCGCTGCCGGCCCTGTCCCGAATGACGGAATCAGAAGCGGATGCAGCGCAGTGGTGGGGTGGCAGGTGCGGCCGCCGCGTTCATCTCCGTCATTCGGTACGGGGTTGCGGCGTTCCGCCGATTCATTGGGTCCGGCCGGCCACCGACCGGCCGGCGGGCTGCTGGCGCTGCCTGACCGCTTCCGCGCTGCCGGCCCTGTCCCGAATGACGGAATCAGAAGCGGATGCGGAGCGGTGGCGGCAGTGCGGGCGCGGCTGGGCCGCCGATCTCCGTCATTCGGTACCGGTTCGACCACCGGCACCGGCACCGGCACCGGCACCGATAAGACCACCGGCACCGACACGACCAGCGGCACCCGCCCCGGCGCGACCAGGTCGCCGGTGCGGGCTGCCGCGCTGAGCGCCGCAACCGGGAGCCGGCAGCCCCGCGCCCTCAGCCGACGAGCTCGATGGGCTCCGTGTCGGGGCGCGGGCCCGCGTCCTTGCCGCGCAGATCGGGCAGCCAGCGCACCGAGATCACGGACACGATCACGCCCAGCACCGCGAGGGCGCCGCCGACCCAGAACGCGCCCCGCGGTCCGACGCCGTCGATCATGAAGCCGGCGAGCGCGCTGCCGGCCGCCGCGCCGATCAGCTGGCCGGTGCCCACCCATCCGTACGCCTCGGCGGTCTCGCTGAAGCGCAGGCTCGACGAGACGCTCGTGAAGATGGCGGCCAGCGCGGGGGCGATGCCGAGGCCCGCGATGAGCAGCGCGATCGAGAGCCACCAGGCCTCGAGCAGAGCGGATGCGAGCGCGACGCCGACCGCGACGACGGCCATGCGGCGCGCGACCGCCCAGGGGAGATGCCGATGTGGCCGAAGGCGAGCCCGCCGACCAGCGAGCCGACGGCGAAGACGGCGAGCACGATGCCCGCCTCGAGGCCGTCGTGGCCGAACACCGCGACGACGCCCGCCTCGACGGCCGCGGCGGTGCCGATGAGCAGCATACCCACCACGGTGGCGATGGCCACGATCGGCTTGAGGAGCACCTTGCCGAAGCCGCCGCGGCTGCGGGGATGCGCACGCGGCCGAGCTCGGGCGAGCTGAGGAAGAAGAGGCCGCCGACGAGGGTCAGCGCGGCCGGCACCAGCACGCCCCAGGCGGTGCCGATCTGCGTCGAGATGAAGGTGATGGCGACCGGGCCGGCGATCCAGATGACCTCCTGCGCGCTCGCGTCGAGCGAGAAGAGCGGGGTCAGCTGCTTCGCGTTGACCATCTTCGGGTAGATGGTGCGCACGGCCGGCTGGATGGGCGGGGTCGAGAGGCCGACGAGCAGCGCGACGAGCACGAAGGCCCAGACCGGCAGCGCCAGCGCGAGCACGGCGATGGCGGCGGTGCACACGGCCATCGTGATGGCGATCACCGGCCGCATGCGCCAGGCGCCCATCCAGCGGCCCAGCAGCGGTCCCGAGACGGCCTGGCCGATGCTCAGCGCGGCGAGCACGAGCCCGGCCGCGCCGTACGAGTCGTGGGTCTGCTCGACGTGCATCAGCACACCCAGCGACAGCATCCCAGCGGGCAGTCGCGCGATCAGCTGCGCGCTCACGATCCGGGCCACCCCGGGGGTCTTCAGCAGGTCTCCGTACGCGCTCATCCGGTCTGCCACGATACTCCGACGCGACACGCCGAGCGGATGCGCGGATCCGGATTTCCACACCCTCGGCTTCCTGAACGCGAGCCGGGTCGGTGGACCGGTGGACAGTGGGCTCCGAAGCCCGGTTTCGCGGCCCTCGCCATCCACAGGGGCTGTGGAAACGCTTGTGGAGAATGACACGGCTGTAACACTGCATCTAGTGGTCGGAGCGAAAGCGAGCACTAGATGTAGTGCTCATGTCGGTGGTGGGGCATACACTGGAGTCACCGCAGCGCACCACGTCCCCCGCAGGGAACGGGGCCGCTCGGGGGAGCCCCCGAACATCGATTTTCACGTCCAGCAGGAGGATTCAGGCCATGGCGATCACCGTCTACACCAAGCCGTCGTGCGTGCAGTGCACGGCCACGTACCGCGCCCTCGACAGCAAGGGCATCGAGTACGAGGTGCTCGACGTCTCGGCCGACGAGCACGCGCTCGAGACCGTGAAGAACCTCGGCTACCTGCAGGCCCCCGTGGTCGTCACCGACGAGGGCCACTGGAGCGGCTTCCGCCCCGACAAGATCGACGAGCTCGCCGCCCGCATCGGCTGACCCGGTCGCCATGAGCCGCCTCGTCTACTTCTCGAGCGTCTCGGGCAACACCCACCGGTTCGTCGAGAAGCTCCGCGCTGCTCATCCTGGTCTGGACGCGTCGCGCATCCCGCTGAAGACCAAGGAGGACAGCCTCTCGGTCGTCGACCCCTACGTGCTCGTGCTGCCCACCTACGGTGGCGGCAACGGGCGGGGCGCCGTGCCGAAGCAGGTCATCACGTTCCTGAACGACCAGCAGAACCGATCCCTCATCCGCGGCGTCATCGCCGCAGGAAACACCAATTTCGGCGAGGCGTACTGCCTCGCCGGCGACATCGTCGCCCAGAAGTGCGGTGTGCCCTTCCTCTACAAGCTCGAACTCTTCGGCACGCCTGACGACGTGGCGGCCGTCTCCACAGGATTGGACGAATTTTGGCGACTTCACCCGTAGCCGACGTGCTCGACGACAGCCAGGTCAGCACCATCCAGAACCAGGTCGGTCTGGACTACCACTCGCTCAACGCGATGCTGAACCTCTACGGCCCGAACGGCGAGATCCAGTTCGACAAGGACCGCGAGGCCGCCAAGCAGTTCTTCCTGCAGCACGTCAACCAGAACACGGTCTTCTTCCACAACCTCAAGGAGCGCCTCGACTACCTGGTCGAGAAGGAGTACTACGAGCAGGCCGTGCTCGACCAGTACTCGTTCGAGTTCATCCAGCAGCTCAACGACCTCGCCTACTCGAAGAAGTTCCGCTTCGACACCTTCTTGGGCGCGTTCAAGTACTACACGAGCTACACGCTCAAGACCTTCGACGGCAAGCGCTACCTCGAGCGCTTCGAGGACCGCGTCGTCATGACCGCCCTCGGCCTCGCCGCCGGCGACGAGCAGCTGGCGATCAACCTCGTCGAGGAGATCGTCGGCGGCCGCTTCCAGCCGGCCACCCCCACCTTCCTCAACGCCGGCAAGGCGCAGCGCGGCGAGCTCGTCTCCTGCTTCCTGCTCCGCATCGAGGACAACATGGAGTCGATCGCCCGCGGCATCAACTCCGCCCTGCAGCTCTCGAAGCGCGGCGGCGGCGTGGCCCTGCTGCTGTCGAACATCCGCGAGGCCGGCGCCCCGATCAAGCAGATCGAGAACCAGTCGTCGGGCATCATCCCCGTCATGAAGCTGCTCGAAGACAGCTTCAGCTACGCGAACCAGCTCGGCGCGCGTCAGGGCGCGGGCGCGGTGTACCTCAACGCGCACCACCCCGACATCATGAAGTTCCTCGACACCAAGCGCGAGAACGCGGACGAGAAGATCCGCATCAAGACGCTCTCGCTCGGCGTCGTGCTGCCCGACATCACCTTCGAGCTCGCGAAGAACAACGAGGACATGTACCTGTTCTCGCCGTACGACGTCGAGAAGGTCTACGGCGTGCCCTTCGGCGACATCTCCGTCACCGAGAAGTACCGCGAGATGGTCGACGACGCGCGCATCCGCAAGACCAAGATCAACGCGCGGCACTTCTTCCAGACCCTCGCCGAGCTGCAGTTCGAGTCGGGCTACCCGTACATCATGTTCGAGGACACGGTGAACAAGGCCAACCCGATCAAGGGCCGGATCAACATGAGCAACCTGTGCTCGGAGATCCTGCAGGTCAACACTCCGACGTCGTACAACGAGGACCTCTCGTACGACGCCATCGGCAAGGACATCTCCTGCAACCTCGGCTCGCTGAACATCGCGCTGACGATGGACGCCCCGGACTTCGGCAAGACCGTCGAAACCGCCATCCGCGGCCTCACCTCGGTGTCGAACCAGAGCCACATCGCGTCCGTCCGCTCGATCGAGGTCGGCAACGACAAGAGCCACGCGATCGGCCTCGGCCAGATGAACCTGCACGGCTACCTCGCCCGCGAGCGCGTCCACTACGGCAGCGAGGAGGGCGTGGACTTCACGAACATCTACTTCTACACGGTGCTCTTCCACGCGCTGCGCGCCTCGAACCTCATCGCCACCGAGCGCGGCGAGACCTTCGACGGCTTCGAGGACTCGACCTACGCCTCGGGCGAGTTCTTCGACAAGTACACCGAGCAGGAGTGGGCACCCGCGACCGAGCGGGTGCGCGAGCTCTTCGCGGCGTCGAACGTGCACATCCCCACGCAGCAGGACTGGCTGGAGCTCAAGGCCAAGGTGCAGGCCACCGGCATCTACAACCAGAACCTGCAGGCCGTGCCGCCGACCGGCTCGATCAGCTACATCAACAACTCGACCTCGTCGATCCACCCGATCGCCTCGAAGATCGAGATCCGCAAGGAAGGCAAGATCGGCCGCGTCTACTACCCGGCGCCGTTCATGACGAACGACAACCTGGACTACTACCAGGACGCCTACGAGATCGGCTACGAGAAGGTCATCGACACCTACGCCGCGGCCACGCAGCACGTCGACCAGGGCCTCTCGCTCACGCTGTTCTTCAAGGACACGGCGACGACCCGCGACATCAACAAGGCGCAGATCTACGCGTGGAAGAAGGGGATCAAGACGATCTACTACATCCGCCTGCGTCAGATGGCGCTCGAGGGCACCGAGGTCGAGGGCTGCGTCAGCTGCATGCTGTGACCTGATCGGGCCGGGGGCATCCGCCTCCGGCCCGTTCCGCGGCCTCGCCGCATCCGATCCATCACCGAACCGCAGACAACGAACCGCAGAACAGGAACAACACCGTGGTCGAGAGCCTCAAGCTCGTGGACAGCGTCCAGGCGATCAACTGGAACCGCATCCAGGACGACAAGGACGTCGAGGTGTGGAACCGCCTCGTCAACAACTTCTGGCTGCCCGAGAAGGTGCCGCTGTCGAACGACGTGCAGTCGTGGGCCACCCTGACCCCGCAGGAGCAGCAGCTCACCATGCGGGTGTTCACCGGCCTGACCCTGCTCGACACCATCCAGGGCACCGTCGGCGCGATCAGCCTCATCCCGGATGCGCTCACCCCGCACGAGGAGGCCGTCTACACGAACATCGCGTTCATGGAGAGCGTGCACGCGAAGAGCTACTCCTCGATCTTCTCGACCCTCGCGTCGACGCCCGAGATCGACGACGCCTTCCGCTGGTCGGTCGAGAACGAGAACCTTCAGAAGAAGGCTCAGATCGTCATGGAGTACTACCAGGGCGACGACCCCCTCAAGCGCAAGGTCGCCTCGACCCTGCTCGAGTCGTTCCTGTTCTACTCGGGCTTCTACCTGCCCATGTACTGGTCGAGCCGCGCCAAGCTCACCAACACAGCCGACCTGATCCGCCTCATCATCCGCGACGAGGCCGTGCACGGCTACTACATCGGCTACAAGTTCCAGAAGGGCCTCGAGCTCGTCTCGGAGGAGAAGCGCCAGGAGATCAAGGACTACACGTTCTCGTTGCTCTTCGAGCTCTACGAGAACGAGGTCAAGTACACGGCGGACCTCTACGACCAGGTCGGCCTGACCGAGGACGTGAAGAAGTTCCTCATGTACAACGCCAACAAGGCGCTGATGAACCTCGGCTACGAGCCCCTCTTCCCGAAAGACTCCACCGACGTGAACCCGGCGATCCTCTCGGCGCTGTCGCCCAACGCCGACGAGAACCACGACTTCTTCTCGGGCTCCGGTTCGAGCTACGTCATCGGCAAGGCCGTCAACACCGAGGACGAGGACTGGGACTTCTGAGCCGACCCCTCGTCGCGAAGCGCCCCACCGTCGGCGGTCGGGGCGCTTCGCGCGTCCCGAGGCAGAGGATCGGATGCTGAACAGGCGGCGAGAGTGCTGACTGCGTCCAGCGGATGACCCCTTGAATGGGTGACGAACCGCCGGCGCCTGATCGAGCCTCGGCTCGAACCAGCACCCCTCGGAGGCCCGATGACCACCGCTCCGCGCACCGACGGCGGAGGCCGGCGGCGCCGTCCGCTCGCCGACGTCAACCCGCTCACCTTCTTCTCGACCGCCGGCATCATCGTGGCGATCTCGATCTGGGCCGTCATCGACACGAGCGGCGCGGAGGGCGTCATCGGCTCGGTCGTCGAGTGGGTCTCGGTCAACCTCGGCTGGTACTACTTCCTCATCGTCACGGCCGTGCTGGTGTTCGTCGTGGCCATCGCGGTCTCGCGCATCGGGCGTGTCAAGCTCGGTCCCGACCACGCGAAGCCGGAGTTCAACCTCTTCACCTGGGGCGCGATGCTCTTCGCCGCGGGTATCGGCATCGACCTCATGTTCTTCTCCGTCTCCGAACCGGTGAGCCAGTACCTCGCTCCGCCGCAGGGCGACGGGTCGACCGTGGAGGCGGCACGGCAGGCCATCGTCTGGACCCTGTTCCACTACGGCCTCACCGGCTGGGGCCTCTACGCGCTCGTCGGCCTGGCGCTCGGCTACTTCGCCTACCGGCACAACATGCCGCTGTCCCTCCGCTCCGCCCTCGTGCCGATCTTCGGCCAGCGGGTGCAGGGCCGTCTCGGCGACCTCATCGACACCGCCGCGATGCTCGGCACGGTCTTCGGCATCGCGACCTCCCTCGGCATCGGCGTGGTGCAGCTCAACTTCGGCTTCGAGTACCTGTTCGGCTGGGAGCAGGGGCTCCCCGCCCAGATCGGTCTCATCATCGCGGCCGTCGTCATGGCCACGCTCTCGGTCGTCTCCGGGGTGAAGAAGGGCATCCGCCGCCTCTCCGAGCTCAACGTCTACCTCGCGGTGGCGCTGATGGTCTTCATCCTCGTGGCCGGGCCCACCACGCTGCTGCTCGACGGCATCATGCAGAACATCGGCGACTACCTCGCCCGCTTCCCCGGCATGAGCCTCGACACCATGGCCTACGATCGGCCGGACGCGTGGATGAGCGCCTGGACGCTGTTCTTCTGGGCCTGGTGGGTGGCGTGGGCGCCCTTCGTCGGCCTGTTCCTCGCCCGCATCTCGCGCGGTCGCACCATCCGCCAGTTCGTCACCGGCGTGCTCGTCGTGCCGTTCGCCTTCATCGCACTGTGGATCTCGATCTTCGGCAACGGCGCCCTCGCCGTGGTGATGGGCGGCGATGCCGACTTCGGCGAGACCGCCGCGAACGTGCCGGAGGAGGCGTTCTACTCGCTGCTCGACCAGTACCCCCTCGCGCCGCTGACCGCCGCGATCGCCACGTTCACGGGGCTGCTCTTCTACGTGACCAGCGCCGACTCGGGTGCGCTCGTCATGGCGAAGTTCACCTCGCGGCCGGGCCCGCACGATGCGGACGGCGCGAAGTGGCTGCGCGTCTTCTGGGCGGTGATCACGGGCGTGCTCACGCTCGCGATGCTCTCGGTCGGTGGCGTCACTACCCTGCAGAACGCGACGATCGTGATGGGGCTGCCGCTGTCGGTGCTGCTCGTGTTCATCATGCTCGGCGTGCTGCGGGCGCTCCGTCTCGAGGGCACCCGGCTCGACAGCGCCGCTCGCGCGATGCCGTCCATCCTCTCCGGTCACAGCACTACGGGTGGCCGTCCGTGGCGTCAGCGGCTCGCCTCCATGGTGCGCCACCCCGGGCGCCGGCAGATCGAGCGGCAGGTCGGCTCGGTGGTCGAGCCGGCGCTGCGCAGCGTCGCCGAGGAGCTGCGGGAGCAGGGCGTGCACGCCGAGGTGACCGTCACCGACGTGGAGTCCTGCGGCATCCCCTCCGTGGATCTGCGCGTCTCCTCGGCCCCCGAACGCGGCTTCCGCTACCAGGTGTACCCCGTGCGGCACCCCGTGCCGAGCTACAACCTGCGCGCCGCGAGCACCGAGGACCACTACTTCGCCCTCGAGGTGTTCCTGCTCGAGGGGTCGCAGGGCTACCCGGTGACCGAGTTCACCGAGGAGCAGCTCATCGCCGACGTGCTCGACCAGTACCAGCGGCACCTCGCGTTCCTGCACTCGAGCGCGGCGCAGGCCGGCTCGACCGTGATCGCCGAACCCGGCACCGCCCCCGGTGACTGGGAGACCGACTTCGCCCCCGGAAAGGACGACTGAATGACCGCCACGCTCTTCATCGACGGACACTGGACCGCCGCCTCCGACGGGGGCACGCGCGAGATCCGCTGCCCCGCCGACGGCAGCCTTACCGCCACCGTCGCCGAAGCCACCCGCGAGGACACGGAGCGCGCCATCGGCGCGGCACGGCGTGCCTTCGACGAGGGCACGTGGCGCCGCACGCCGGCCGCCGAGCGCGGCGACCTGCTGCTGCGCTTCGCCGCCGCCCTGCGCGAGCGATCGGAAGAGTTCGCTCGCGCCGAGTCGAACGACACCGGCAAGCGCATCGTCGAATCGCGCATCGACATGGACGACATCGCGGCCTGCTTCGAGTACTTCGGCAAGCTCGCCGCCCAGGACGCGGGCCGCCTGGTCGATGCCGGCTCCGACAGCGTCGTGAGCCGCATCGAGTACGAGCCCGTGGGCGTCGCGGGCCTCATCACGCCCTGGAACTACCCGCTGCTGCAGGCGGCGTGGAAGATCGCGCCTGCCCTCGCGGCCGGCTGCTCGATCGTGCTCAAGCCCAGCGAGCTCACCCCCAGCACCGCGATCCTCACGATGCGCCTGCTCGACGAGCTCGGCCTGCCCGCCGGCACCGCCAACCTGGTGCTCGGCGCCGGTGCGACGGCCGGCGCCCCGCTCTCCGAGCACCCCGATGTCGATCTCGTCTCCTTCACGGGCGGGCTCGAGACCGGCAAGCGCATCGCCGCCTCGGCGGCCGCCACCGTCAAGAAGGTCGCGCTCGAGCTCGGCGGTAAGAACCCGAATGTCGTCTTCGCCGACGCGGACTTCGAGGCAGCCGTCGACAACGCCCTGAACGCCGGCTTCGTGCACTCGGGCCAGGTCTGCTCCGCCGGCGCCCGCCTCGTCGTGCAGGACTCGATCGCCGAGCGCTTCGTCGACGAGCTCGTGCGCCGGGCGGAGACGATCCGGCTCGGCGGGCCCTACGACGAGCACGCCGAGACGGGTCCGCTCATCTCCGCCGGCCACCGCGACAAGGTGACCGCCTACGTCGACGCGGGCATCGCCGAGGGCGCGCGGCTGCGCTGCGGCGGCCGCTGGGGCGAGGGCGATCTCGAGCAGGGCTTCTACTACCTGCCCACGGTGCTCGACCAGGTGCGCCAGGGCATGTCCGTGGTCGTCGACGAGGGCTTCGGTCCGGTCATCACGGTCGAGACCTTCACCGACGAAGCGGATGCGATCCGCATCGCCAACGACACGCGCTACGGCCTCGCCGGTGCGGTCTGGACCCAGGATGCGGGACGAGCGCAGCGCGTGGCTCGGGCGCTGCGCCACGGCACGATCTGGATCAACGACTACCACCCCTACCTGCCGCAGGCGGAGTGGGGCGGCTTCGGACATTCGGGCGTGGGCCGCGAGCTGGGGCCGACCGGCCTCGACGAGTACCGCGAGGCCAAGCACATCTACCAGAACACCGCCCCTCAGGTCACGGGCTGGTTCGGCGGCAGCGAGCAGGAGGCGCGATGAACGGCATGAACGAGCGGCCGGAGGCGGACCGCGAGGTCGACTACATCGTGATCGGCGGCGGCTCCGCCGGCTCGGTCATCGCGGCCCGGCTGAGCGAGGACCCCTCGGTGACGGTCGCGCTGATCGAGGCGGGTCCCGACGACCGCGACGACGACGCGATCCTGCGGCTCGACCGCTGGATGGAGCTGCTCGAGTCGGGCTACGACTGGGACTACCTGATCGAGCCCCAGGCGCACGGCAACTCCTTCATGCGCCACGCCCGCGCGCGGGTGATGGGCGGTTGCTCGAGCCACAACTCCTGCATCGCCTTCTGGGCGCCGCGCGAGGACATCGACGAGTGGTCGGAGCGCTTCGGCGCGCAGGGCTGGACGTCCGATGAGGCCTACCGGCTCTTCCGCAAGCTGGAGACGAACTCCGAGGCGGGACCCGATGCGCCGCACCACGGCGACGACGGCCCCGTGCACATCATGACCGTCCCGCCCGAGGACCCCTGCGGCGTCGCGCTGCTGGACGCCTGCGAGCAGGCGGGCATCCCGCGGGCGACCTTCAACGACGGCTCGACGGTGGTCAACGGGGCCAACTTCTTCCAGATCAACCGACGCGCCGACGGCACGCGGGCATCGTCGTCGGTGTCGTACATCCATCCGATCGCCGACCGCGAGAACCTCGTGCTGCTCACCGACCGGCAGGTCACGCGCATCGTGCTGGACGAGGAGCGGCGGGCCACCGGCGTCACGGTGGCGGGGGTCAGCTTCGGCCGCACCTCGACGATCTCCGCGCGGCGCGAGATCATCCTCTCCGCCGGCGCGATCGACAGCCCCAAGCTGCTCATGCTCTCGGGCATCGGCCCGGCGGAGCACCTCGCCGAGGTCGGCGTCGACGTGATCGTGGACGCGCCCGGGGTGGGCGAGCACCTCCAGGACCACCCCGAGGGCGTGATCCAGTGGGAGGCGAAGCAGCCCATGACGACCACCTCGACCCAGTGGTGGGAGGCGGGCATCTTCACGACGACCGAGGAGGGGCTCGACCGCCCGGATCTGATGTTCCACTACGGCTCGGTGCCGTTCGACATGCACACGGTGCGACAGGGGTACCCGACCTCGGAGAACGCCTTCTGCCTGACGCCGAACGTCACGCACGCGCGCTCGCGAGGCAGCGTGCGGCTGCGCAGCCGCGACTGGCGCGACAAGCCGCGGGTCGACCCGAACTACTTCACCGATCCGCACGACATGCGGGTCATGGTCGCCGGCATCCGCCGAGCACGCGAGATCGTCGCGCAGCCGGCGATGGCCGAGTGGGCGGGCCGCGAGCTCTTCCCGGGTGCCGAGGTGCAGACCGACGAGCAGATCGAGGACTACATCACCCGCACGCACAACACGGTCTACCACCCGGCCGGCACGGTGCGGATGGGGGCGGTCGACGATGCGCTCTCCCCGCTGGATCCGGAGCTGCGGGTGAAGGGCGTGCGCGGCCTGCGCGTCGCCGATGCCTCGGTCATGCCCGAGTTGACGACGGTGAACCCGAACATCACGACCATGATGATCGGCGAGCGCTGCGCCGAGTTGATCAGAGGTTTGCATGGCTGATCGGAGCTGGCAAGGCACATTCGCCGAGTCGGGTGCGCAGAGCTAGCGAGAACGCGTGGCAGTTTTCGCTTCGACTGCTCGACGATGCCACCTCACGTCGAGGCACAATTGCAGAACCGAAGGATCAAGCGAGATGGGAGAGGGTGTCGGGGACGACAACCCCTCCCATCTCGCAGTTATTACGCCGTGCGGTGGCGTCGGATCGCGATGAGGGCTGCGCCGGCGAGCAGCAGGAGCAGGGCAGTGCCGGCGATGGCCGACACCTCCGCGCCCGTGCGGCTCAGCGCGGTGCCGTCGCGGGTGATCGTGATCGTGTCCCATCCGATGACGTCGCCGTCTTCGGCCACGATCGCGATGCGGTGCTGCCCGGCGGGCGTGTCCGCCGGGATGCGGAACTGCGTCGACCCATCGGCGTCGACCACGTCGGCGCCCAGCGCGATCGGCGCGGAGTACAGCCACGCCCACACCCGCTGGCCCGCCCAGTCGCGGCCGACCTGCACCGTGATCATCGACCCGGCCGCCGCCGAGCCGGGAGCCTGCACGTCACCGCGGTTGTCATCGATGAGGTCGTCCGCCGACGGAGCGGATGGTGCACCGTCGCTCGGGTTGGTCGGCTCGGTGGGGGTGCCGGGTTCCGACGGGGTGCCGGGTTCCGTCGGGGTGCCGGGCTCTGTCGGCACGGTCCCGTCGGTCTCGAGCACCAGTGGGGCTAGGGCGACCCAGTCCACGTCGGGCGCGATGGCGTAGCCGGGTAGGACGACCTGCTCGCGGATGCTGCCGCGCTCGTCGATGTACAGCGTCTCTTTGGTGTTGCCGAAGGTGATCGCACCGCCGTCCGTCCGCAGGTCCAGCTGCATGACCGCCTCCCAGAAGTTGGTCGACGTGTACGTGTAGCGGAACGTGGTGCGGCCGACGAGTCCGTCGACGCCCTCCTCCTCGGCCTGCAGCCCGAGGTCGACGACCTGCGGGTTGTAGTCGTGCGTGCCCTCGATGTCGTCGTTCGAGAAGTGCACGACCGCGTTGTACCGGCCTGCCTTCGCGAAACCGTCCAGGCGGGGCAGCGTCATGGTGCCCTCGTTCTCGGGGTTCGCATCCGTGATGCCCAGTCCGCCGACGTAACCGCCGGTGCCGTTCGTCAGCGCGCCGCCGAAGCCGCGCACCGCCGCGGTACCGTCGAGCACGATCCGGCCGTCCTCGGCCTCGATGCGGATGATGGATGCGTCGCCCTCGACCGCACGGGTCGTCGAGACCCCGTGCACCGTAGCGCCGCCCGCGCTGCGCAGCTCGAACTCCGCGATGCCCTCGGGCAGGTGGATGCGAGCGGTCTTCTGGCCGGCGGCGAAGGCGGTGGCGACGCGGCCGTCCACCGTCAGCTCGAGGTTCGAGCCCGTCCAATCGATCTCGACGTCGTAGTAGCCCGACTCCACGTTCGACGGGTACACGTCCGCTCGCTGGCCGGCGGCGATGCGCGCCGAGCCGTCGCGCAGCGCTGCGCCGTCGAACACGCGGAACCCGGTGGCCGGGTAGCGCTTCGACTCGGTGTTCGTCGTGTCGCCGACGCGCTGCAGGTGCAGGCGGTCGACGGTCACGCCGCCCTCCTCGCCGGCGCCCGGCAGCAGCACTGTGCCGTCCTTGCTGGTGCGCAGGCTGATGCTGTGCGCACCGGCCTCCAGCTGCAGTGCCACCTCGGCGGTGCCGCGTGCGGTCGTGCGCGCCAGCGGCGGGCGCACGGCGTTGGCGCCGTACTGTACCGTCTCGGCGAACTGCCCGTCCACGAAGACCGCGTGCTGCACGGCCCGGGCCGGCGTGGCGCCGAGCACCGTGAAGCGGTACAGGCCGGCCTCCTCGACCTCGACGTCCCAGTCGATCCGCGAGGTCGGGGTGCTGAAACCGGACACGTCGCGCTCGCCGGAGAGGCGGTAGCCGCCGCCGTGGGTGCGAGCGGAGGCGTTGGTCAGCGCCAAGTCCTCGGCCTCGGCGACGTGCAGCTCGGGCTGCTCGGTCACGAGGTCGGCCACCACGCGCTCGGAGGAGGGCGTGATGATCACCTGGTAGGTGCTGCTGGCATTGAACGACGGGATGCGCAGCGTGGTGCTGCCGTTCTCGAGCTCCTGCGCGTCGTAGGCCGCGACCACGCGCGGGGTGTCCGCGATGCCGTCGGTGCCGCTGACGAGGTTCTCGCGCACCTCGATGTCGACCGAGCCGCCGAAGACGTCGCCGGGCAGGTTGTCCAGCGCGAGCTGGCCGTCACGACCGGCCTGGATACCGCCCACGATGACCTGCGCGCGTCGATTCTCCTCGTCGATCGCCGCGATGGCCTTCTCGCGGTTGGCGGTGACCTGGGCGGTCTCGGAGCCCATCATGTCGCCGTACCACTTGAACAGCCACCAGCCGCCGTTGGCGGCGTTGACCTTCGCCTGGTTGTCGGACATGGTGCCCGAGGCCGTCCAGTAGGCGGTCTGCGCGTCGATCTTCGCCGCCTCGAAGGCCGCGAACCAGCGCAGCAGGTTGGCCGGCGAGCTCATGTCGGTGCTCGCGCCCCACTCCGTGATGTTGATCGACGGCATGTCGGCCTGCTGGATGCCCATCTCGCGGGCATAGCGCTGGAACTCGGCCACGCGGTCCGGCATCCAGACGTAGCCCCGCAGCTCGTGCCACACGTAGATCTCGGGCACGGTGTCGGTGCGGATCGCCATGTCGAGGAAGGCCTTGATGTTGCCCTCGCCGCGCCAGGCGCCGTCACCGGGGCCGGCGATGCGGGGCTCGTCGAGCCCGTGCTCCGCGTAGATGCCGTCGATCAGGTCGACCGCGGCCTCCCAGTCGCTGACGTCGCCCGGGGTGTTGCTGTCGGGCTGGTTGCCCCGGTGCATGTACCGGTCGTAGTCGTCACCGCGGCTGTACCACTGCAGGTCGACCTCGTTGAACGGCTTGAAGACGTAGTCGTTCGGCCGGTCCGAGTTGCGGGCGACCTCCTCGACGACGATCTCGAGCACCTCGAGGTAGTCCCAGACGTCGTTGCCGCCAGCGGTGCGCTCGGGGGTGAGGCGCCCATCCGCGTCGCGCACGTAGGTCCAGTCGTCGCCGGGTCGCACGCCGCCGTTGTAGGGCCAGTCGGGGTAGTAGTCCTGCGTGTAGATGTACAGGTCCTCGCCGTGCTTGTCGAAGAACGTGTCCTCGATGTTGAAGGCGTCGCCGCCCGGGTGCTGCGTGCCGTACGGGGCCTTCTGCGAGATGTTCGTCATCGCCGCGCCGTTGACGAGCGCCTGGGTGGGGGAGCCCTCGTCGCCGAGACCGTAGAGGGTGCCGGAGGCGCCACCGCGGAAATCGCCGGTGCGCTGGGCGAAGTCCACCGCGACGTCCTCCGTCTGCCGGGCGTCGACCGTGACGGTGGCGGTGAGCACCGCATCCGAGCCGGCGATGGAGCCGCGCACGTCGAAGGTGGCGCCGGGGGTGGCGTACTGGCTCGGCCGCACCGCAGCCCAGCTGATCGCAGCGTCGCTGACCAGTCCGCTCTCGTGGGTGACCCCGACGCGGGCGGGCAGCTGCGGGGCGCTGCCCGCGGCCGTGGCGACGGTGAAGGCGGTCTGCTCGACGCTGTCGATGGGGCCGACGGCGTCGGCGAAGCCGCCGCCGACCTGCTCGTCGGAGAGCGCCTCCCCGTAGATCGTGAAGTCGTCGAACTCGCCGCCGAACGACGACGCCCACTGCGGCGACCACGGCACGCGGCCGATGAGGCCCGAGCGCGTGCTGTTCGCGTTGCCCAGCTTCGCGAAGTCGAGCGCGACGGCCTCGGTGCGGATGAGGTCGCCATTGATGTAGTAGGCGACCGACTCGCCGTCGGCGACCGTGGTGATGTGCGTCCACACGTTCGGTGTCAGGGCCGACGGCGCGGATGCCTTGACCTCGGTGCCGGAGTTGGCGACGGCCTTGGACTGGCCGCCCTCGCTGGGCTGGTAGTAGAGCCCCCAGTTGTCGCTCGGCAACCGGTCGCTGCCGACGATGTACGCCCAGGGCAGCTGGGCGGCGTTGCGCCCGTCCCACTTGATCCAGGTCGAGACCGTCATCGCCTCGCGGCCCTCGAACAGGCCGGCCGGGATGTCGAGATGCGCCTGCAGCGGAGCGTTCTGAGCGCCGCCGTCGAAGACCCCGGAGGCACCGGAGTCCTCGAGCGGGCCGGTACCGCGGGGGAGCGTCGAGCCCGAGCGCACCCTGGCGTCGAAGGCCTCGCCGAGCGAGCCGCTGTTGTCGACGGACGCCGCGTCGGGAGCGCTGTCGAAGTCGTAGGCGATCAGGGGTGCGGGCAGTGCGGTGTCGGCGACCGCCGGCTGCGCGGGCAGGGTCGCCGCGCCGAGCGCCAGTGGTGCTGCGACGAGGCAGGCCAGCGCGGAGCGCGCGGGCCTGCGTCGGGGGGATGTGCTGGTGGTCATCAGTTCCTCGTCGTTGAGTGGAAAAATGATAGCGGTATCATTTTGTACAGATCCGGTGCGGAAAGTCGAGCCCCGGGGTCAGCCCGATCGCGGCGGCGAGGCGCTCGCGCGCAGCACGAGGCTCGGCTCGAGCGACCGGCACACCCGCCCGCCGCCCGCGAGCTGCTCGCGCAGCAGGCGCACGCCGAGGCGCCCCAGAGCGGCGAAGTCCTGGCGCGCGGTCGTCAGCGACGGCGTCCACAGCGGGGCGAGCGGATGGTCGTCGAAGCCGACCACCGAGACGTCGTCGGGCACCCGTCGGCCGCCGTCGATGAGCCCGCGCATCACGCCCATCGCGATCTCGTCGTTGCCGCAGAACACCGCCGTCACCTGGTCGTCGAGCGCCATGAGGCGGCCGAGGCGCACGGCGTCGCGCGGGTCCCATCCGGTGTCCAGCGGAGGCGGCACGGCACGGCCCGCATCCTGCAGCGCGCGCCGCCATCCGGCAGCGCGGCCGCTGTTGCGCGAGCTCGACGGGATCCGCACGTGATGCACCGTCCGGTGCCCGAGATCGAGCAGCATGGCGGTGAGCGCCCGGCCCGCCTCCTTCTCGGCCAGCAGCACCTGCGAGCGCGAGTGGTCGCGTGCGCCGGCCAGGGCGACGACCGGCAGCGATCTCGGCAGTCTCCGCAGCGCTGCGACGCCCGCCGGGTCGAACTTGAGCGCGATGACCCCGTCGAGCGGATGCGAGAGCACGGCCTCCACAGCCTGCTCGACCCGCTCCTCCTCGGCGCTCTCGATCACGGTGATGAGGATGGCGGTGCCATTTGCGCGCGCCTCCTCCTCGATCCCGCGGATCGTCTCGGCGTAGCCGTGGATCGATGTGTCGGCGGTGAGGACGCCGATGGCTCCGGCCGCTCGCGAGCTGAGCTGGCGCGCGGCCGGATTCGGTCGGAACCCGAGCTGGGCGATGGCGCGCTCGACCTGATCCTGCTTGCCGGGCGTGACCCTGGCGGAACCGGTCAGCACCCGCGAGACCGTCGGCACGGAGACGCCGGCCAGCAGCGCGACATCCGAAATCGTCGCGGGCCGGCCATCCGATCCCGCCGTCGCGGTCACTTCACGGCGCCGCTGGTGACGCCGGCGATGATCTTGCGCTGCGCGACCATGAAGACGATCAGGAGGGGCAGGGTCATCAGGATGATGTAGGCGAAGATCAGGTGCCAGTTCTGCAGGTAGAGGCCCGAGCTCGCGACGAGGTACAGGTTCAGCGGCAGGGTGTCGAGCCGCCCGCCGACGACGAAGAGGGCGTAGAAGACGTCGTTCCAGATGTAGAGCGAGATCAGGATCGTCGCGGTGGCGAGCACCGGCATCATCAGGGGCAGGATGATGCGCACGAACACCTTGACCGGTCCAGCACCGTCCACCCGCGCGGCCTCCTCGAGCTCGGGCGGGATGGTGCGCACGAAGCCGGTGACGAAGAAGATCACGGTCGACATGTACATGCCCATGTAGACGCCGATCATGCCCACCGGGGTGCCGGCGAGGCCCATCTGGCGCAGCAGCAGCACGATGGTCACCACGGCCGGCGGCAGCACGATGCCGCTGATGCCGAGCGCGTAGAGGAAGGCGAGCAGGCGGGACTTGCGGCGCCCGAGGATCCAGGCGGCCATCGAGCCGAGGATCAGCACGCCGAGCACCGAGGGGATCATGACCAGGAGGCTGCCGCCGAGCGCCGCGAGCATGCGCCCGTCCGTCAGCACGGTCGCGAAGTTCTCCCAGAGCAGGAATTCCGACGGCAGCGCGAGATCGGGTCGGAACGCCTCGGCCTGGTTCTTCGAGGCGGTGACGACGACGAGCCAGAACGGTACGCCGAGCAGCGCCACGGCGGCGACGATCGCGACGGTCGGCTGCACGAAGCGCAACGGGCTGCGGCGGCGACCGGTGGTGTCGGGGCGGAGATGGGTGGTGCTCACAGGACGTTCTCCCGTCGGCGGAGGAAGCGGATGACCGGGAAGGCCAGGAGGGCGACCATGAGGAAGAGCACCAGGCTCATCGTCGTGGCCTGCGCGAAGAGGCCCTGCCCGAAGGTGCGGAAGATGAAGATGTTGAGGATCTCGGTCGTGCTGCCGGGGCCGCCGGCGGTGGTGGCCTGCACGATGTCGAAGCCGTTCATCGATCCCAGCAGGGCGGTGGCGACGTTGAAGGTGACGGCCGGCGCGAGCAGGGGAAGCGGATGCGGGCGAAGGTCGCCCACCAGCCGGCGCCGTCCAGCCGAGCGGCCTCGATGACGTCGGCGTTGATGGTCTTGAGCCCGGCGAGGTAGATGAGCATCGACAGGCCCATCCACTTCCAGGCGTGCACGAGGGCGACGACCACGATGGTCCAGGTCGTGCTGCCGAGCCAGGCGATCTCGGAGGTCGAGTCGGTGAGCAGGCCGAGGATGCCGTTGAGCGCGCCGTCGGGCTTCAGCAGCGCCTGGAAGATGTAGCCGGCGGCGAGCGCCGACATGATGACCGGCACGAAGAAGGCCACCCGCACGGCGCGGTTGACGCGGGTGTCGCGCTCGAGCAGCAGCGCGAGGATGAGGCCGAAGAGGTTCTGGAAGATCGCCACCAGCACCGCGTAGACGAGCGTGATGCCGAGGGCGCTGAGCAGCTTGCCGTTGGCGAAGAGCGCCTCGAAGTTCTTGGTGCCGATGAGCTCGATCTCGCTGCGGAAGCTCGACCAGTCGGTGAACGCGTAGAAAAAGTTCGACAGGGTCGGCACGACGAAGAAGATCAGCAGTACGGCGAAGGCGGGGATGAGGAACCAGAGCGGATGGTCCTTCGAGCCGTGCCGGACGGGCGTCTTGCGGATGCCCTGGGCGCGCGCGGCGCCGCGTGAGAGACCGAGGTTGGCGGTCATCGCTCCGTCCTCTCTGACGGGGAGGGGATGGGGCGGCGCGCACGCCGCCCCATCCGGTTGATCAGAAGCCGGACGCGCCGATGGCGCCGGCCAGCTCCTCGAACTGCGACTGCGTGGTCTCAGCCACCTGCTGCGGGGTCTGCGTGCCCTGGATCATGTCGCCGAGGTTGAGGTAGAGGTCCGGGTTGACGATCGCGAGGGCCTGCATCGAGCCGACCGAGTCGCCGAGCGAGGCGCTCACGTCGAGCAGCGCCTGCGGCACGCCGGCAGGCGACGGCACGTCGCTCTGCAGCGAGACGGTCGACTGCGCCTCGACGAAGGCCGGGTAGCCGTCGCCGAGCCAGTAGCTCAGCAGCTGACGGGTCGCCGCCTCGCGCTCGGCGTCACCGGTGGTGAACGCGACGACCGCGTTGGCCTGGTCGGGGATGAAGGTGCCGACGTTGCCCGAGGGCGAGATCGGGAAGAATCCGATCTTCTCGTCGAGCTCCTCGGTGTCGGCCAGCGACTGCAGCTGGCCGAAGAAGGAGTTCACCTGCACGGTCATGGCCGCCTCACCGGCGAGCAGCGCGGGGCCCTGATCCTCGAAGGTGGCGGTGCGCAGGTTCTCGTTGAAGAGGCCCTCCTCGATGAGATCGTTGTAGCCCTCGATCGCGCCCAGGATGGTGGGGTCGGTGAACTTCTCTTCGCCGGCGTTCACGCGGTCCCAGAGGCCGTCGGTCGCGGCGTCGGCGAGCTGCACCTGCACCCACCACTGCGTGGCCCACGGGGTGCCGCCGCCGAAGTCGAAGAAGGGCGTCACTCCGGCGGCCTTGAGGTCGCGGGCCGTCTGCAGGAACTCGTCCCAGTTCTCCGGGGTCTCGGTGATGCCGGCCTCGGCGAACACCTCCTTGTTGTAGTAGACCCCCTCCACGGCGGGCGTGCTGATCAGCGCCGCGTAGCGGGTGTCGTCGAGGATGCCGGTGATGTCGCGCAACGCCGGGTCGTACGCGTCGAGCCAGGGCGCACCCTCGAGCGACTGCAGGTTCTGCGAGGCGTTGAGCGCCGTGAGCTGCGAGGCGGTCGGCTGCCAGAACGCGAGGTCCGGCTTGTCACCGGTCGCGACCCGGGTCTGCACGCTCTGCTCGTACGGGTCCGGGATCGTCTGCACGTCGATCTCCGCACCGGTGAGCTCCTCGAAGCCCTCCACGACGCTGTCGGGGATGGTGTTGGAGTTCTGCGCGGCCCAGATGGTGAGGCTCGTACCGGTCAGGTCGGTGTCCTGCGCGGGCCAGCCCTCGGCGCCGCCGCCGTTGCCATTGCCGCCGCCGGTGCCGGGGTCCGAGCATCCGGCCAGGGTGAGCGCTGCGACGGCGGCGAATGCTGCCGCTGCGGGGATCCACTTCTTCATTGAACTGCTCCTTCGTGACTGCGTTTCCAAGTGTGGTGCGAAGCCTCAGACCGCCGCGTTCGGGTGCGCGGTGAGGCGGAGGGTGCGCGCAGCGAGTCGATCGCCGACGTGCACGTCGAGCACTCCGCGTTCGGCGTCCCAGGAGGTCGGCCAAGCGGGGAGCGAGGGGGAACACGGTCTCGACGACGACGTCGCGACCGCGCAGGTGGGGCAGCTCGAGGGCGACGGTGCCGCCCTCGCCGTGCCGGTGCCAGAGGGAGACGAGCGACGAGCCGTCGCCATCGAGCGCGAGGGCGACGTCGCCGTCCTCCCACCCCGGCAAGCCGAGCGGCCAGCTCGGCACGCTCCCGGCGATCTCGGTGCGCAGCGATCGCGCGGCGGCGATCGCCTCGGTCACCAGCCTCCGCTGCGCATCGTCCATGCGGTTCAGATAGCCCGAGACGTAGTAGCGGCCCAGCAGTCCGGTGACGAGGCAGAACGCGATCTCCTCCGCATCCATGTCCGGCTGCGGATACGCCCAGCTGGCGGCCTGCTCCGGCAGCATCGCGAGCGGAGCGGATGCGGCGATCGGCGGGTAGCGGCGGAAGTCCTGCTGGTCGGAGGTCGACTGCATGGCCAGGCGGGAGAGCATCGCCCAGTCCATGCGCATGGCGCCCGAGCTGCAGTTCTCGATGACGAGTTGCGGATGCCGGTCGAGCACGCCGTCGAGCCAATCGAGGTGCGCGCGGTTGTGGGCGAGCAGGCCCGCACCCGGACTGTCGGCGTGCAGGTCGGTGCCCGCACCCGGGTCGATGTTGTAGTCGAACTTGAAGAACCAGACGCCGAACTCGCGCACGAGCCGGTCGACGACGCCGTCGAGGTGAGCGCGCGCCGCCGGGTGGCGCAGATCGAGGTGGTAGCGGTGGTGCTCCACCACGCGCTGCCCGTGACGCTGCAGGAACGCCTCGGTCGGCAGCGCATCGGCCACGGGGCTGCGCACGCCGACCACCTCGGGCTCGAGCCAGAGGCCCGGCACCATCCCGGCGTCGTGGATCGCGCCGATGACCTCGCCGAGGCCGCCCGGGAACCGGGTGGTGGACGGCAGCCACTCGCCCACGCTGTCCCACCAGTGGCCCGAGTCGTCGTACCATCCCGCGTCGATGCAGAACACCTCGGCGCCGACCTCCGCGGCGCTCGCGATGAGCGGCAGCAGCTTCTCGGTGGTCGGATCACCGTCGAGGGTGTTCATGTAGTCGTTGAAGACCACCGGCATGAGCCGGTTGTCGTCGTGATCGCGACGGGAGGCGCGGCGGTACCGGGTCAGCGCGGCCACGGCCGCATCCGCGTCCGCTCCGACGGCCACCGTGACGGGCACCGTGCGGAAGACCTCGCCTGGGCGGAGCATCTGCGACCACGAGGAGTCGTCGGCGGTGGGGCCGGAGAGCGCGAGGTAGCCGCCCGCGGTGTCCTCGCCGATCTCCCATCGCCACGAGCCGTTGTGCTCGATCTGCCAGGCGAGGGCCCGTCGCTGTTCGGCGTGCTCGAGCACGGCGAAGGGGAGCTGCTGACCCGTGGACCAGGTGCCCGTGGAGGCGACGCGGTGACTGCCGCGCGGGTCGTGGCCGGTGAGATGCTCGGCGAGACGCGGGAAGAGGTCGCGGCGCAGGTCGGTCGTGGTCCAGCGACCCTCGCCGAGCCAGTCGCTGCGCCCGGAGAGCAGCTGCCATCCGGCCATCGGATCGTCATCGCCGGCCAGGGTGAATCCCGCGCTCCAGGAGGCGACCGACAGCAGGACGACGGGCTCGTCGCCGGTGTTGCGCACCTCTACCGTCGAGCGCACCGCGGTGGTGCCCGGCAGCACCTCGAGCTGCGCCCGCGCCTCGAGAGCGCCTGAGGACTGCACGATCTCGAGCCGGGCGGTGCCGTCCTCGAGGGACTGCTGCGTGCCGACGTGACGGAACGCGGCCCCGAGCTCGGTGTGCACCGAGCGTGCGGAGGCGGGCACGTGGCCGCTGCCCGCGGTGAGCACCTCGACGAGCGGCACCCTGTGCTCTCCGCGCTCGGCACCGTTCTCGCTCAGCGTCACCGTCACCGGCTCGTCCTGCGACCAGTGCAGCGCGAGGGCGATGCCGCCTGTCAGCCAGGTGTCCGTGCTCATCCGTGCTCCGTCTCCATCGACGTCGTCGCGCTATCGAATGATACCGCTTTCAGAGATGCAACGTAGCGCAGTTTGAAACCGCTATCAAGATCTATGATGAACGGCAGGTGCCGTCCCGCAGGGAGCGGCCGGACCGCCCAGCAGAAGGACTCCATGACGACGGTGAAGAAGCAGGCCACGATCTCCGACGTGGCCGAGCGGGCGGGCGTCTCGGTGCCCACGGTCTCGCGCGTGCTCAACCAGGTGGTGCCCGTCAGCGAGAAGCGGCGCAAGCGCGTTCTCGCCGCAATCGAGGAGCTCGATTACCGCCCGAGCGCCGCAGCGCGCACGCTCGCCTCCCGGCGGTCCCGGATGCTCAGCATCGTCACCAGCAACACCTCGCGATACGGCTACGCCGAGACCATCCGCGGTATCGAGCTCGCCGCGCGTGCGGCCGACTACACGGTGACGATCTCCGTGGTCGAGAACGACGACCCCGAGGTGGTGCGGCGCGCGGTCACCGCCGCCTTCTCGCAGAGCCCCGAGGGGGTCATCGTGCTCACCTTCGACCCGGCGGGCGATGCCACCCTGCGCTCGCTGCCCACGTCGGTGCCGGTCGTGGCACTGTCGGGTGCCCGTGCGGACGGCGTGCCGCAAGTGCTCATCGACGAGTCGACCGCGGCCGAGGAGCTCGTGCGCGGGCTGCTGGAGATGGGCCACCGCACGGTGCACCACATCACGGTCCCTGCCGTGCACGGCGAAGACGGCCGTACGACCGGTTGGCGTGCCGCGCTCCAGGAGGCGGGCGCTCCGGTGCCGGACATCATCGAGGCGACCTGGGATCCGCAGAGCGGACGCGCCGTCGGGCGCGAGCTGGCCGCGGACCCGCAGGTCACGGCCGTGCTCTGCGGCAACGACGAGATCGCGCTCGGACTGATGCGCGGACTCGTCGACGGCGGACGGCGCGTGCCGCAGGACATCTCGGTGGCCGGATTCGACGACCACCCCCTGTCCTCGCTCTGGGTCCCCTCGCTGACGACCGTGCGGCAGGACTTCAGCGAGCTCGGCGCCCGCGGCGTCGCGACCCTCCTCGCCGCGATGTCGGACGAGGCGGATGCGGGCGACCTGCACACCCTCCGCCCCGAGGTGCAATGGCGCGAGAGCACGGCAGTGGCTGCCAACCAGTGATCCGATAACCGTCATTCTGTTTGGCTTGTGGTAGTCAGCCGTTGATGCCGCCTTCGCCGCTCCCCATCAGCCGACGAGATCGCGCCGCTTCGCCCCCGCCTCCAACTAGTGCGACGGCGGCTTCGGGGCGCGATCGGTGGTCTGGTCGCGGAGCCGTTCGAGCAAGGGCACGACCCGTCGGGCGACGACCTCCGTGGTGGCGATGGAGGTGCTGCTGCGCCGCACGCCCGGGGCGAGCTGGATGCGCTGCGTGATGCGATGCAGGTCGGCCGTGTCGGCCGCGGCGACGCGCAGCATCATGTCGGCGTCGCCGGTGATCGTGTGCGCCTCGAGGACCTCGGGGATGGCGCGCAGCGCCGCGACGGTGCCATCGATGTGCTGCTGCGCCACGGAGACCGTCACGAACGCGACCAGCGGTCTCGCGATGTGCTGGGCGAGCAGCGCCGAGCTCGGTGCCCCCAGCGCCCCGCTCTCGCGCAGGCGCCGCAGCCGGCTGTGGACGGTGTTCCGGGAGATCTGCAGCCGACGCGCGATCTCCAGGACGGTCGCCTCCGGAGTGGCATCCCTTTCGAGGAGGATGCTCGCATCAAGGGCGTCGAGTGTGTGCATATGCCCAATTATCCGGTGTCACGGCTGCGCCTGGCGCGCACGTGCTCCTCTGCGTCGGACGCGCTCGTGCGGCCCGTGCCGACGGCGTACGGTGCACGCATGAACGCCTCGATGCCACTCGATCTCCCCCGACTCGACCTGCGCGGTTTCGTCTCGCCGGTGCAGCCGCTCCACCGGCTCAGCGAGGAGCTGGGCGTCGAGGTCTGGGCGAAACGCGACGATCTGGGCTCCGTGGGACTGGCGGGCAACAAGGTGCGCAAGCTCGAGGTCGAGCTCGCTCGCGCCCGCGAGCTCGGCGCGACGCACCTGGTCACCGAGGGGTCGCGTCACTCCAACGCCACACGGGCGGCCGCGGCCGCGGCGGCCGCACTCGGGATGCGATGCACGCTCGTGCTCTGCCACGACGAGCCGAAGGAGCCGGTCGGCAACCTGCTGCTCGACGCGTTGTTCGGCGCCGACCTGCGGCTGGTCGGCGACATCTCGTGGGTGGAGCTCGCTCAGCGCACCTCCGATGTGGTCGCGGAGCTCGAGGCGGACGGGGAGCACGTCTACCGGCTGCCCATCGGATCGGCCACCGGCCGCGGCGCCACGAGCTTCGCCCGCGCCTACCGCGAACTCGACGAGCAGATGGCGGCTGAGGGCGCATCCTTCTCGACCATCGTGCACGCGAGTTCGGCCGGCAGCACGCACGCGGGTCTCGTCCTCGGGCGGGCGATCAAGGGAGCCGACACGCGCATCCTCGGCGTCGTCGTGGCGGAGAACGTCTACGACGACGTGCCCGGGCGGTACCTGCAGCTCGCGCGCGAGGCCGCGGCGCTGGTGGCGCCGACGATCGAGATCGGCGCCGATGCGCTCGAGATCACCGAGCAGTACCTCGGGGAGGGGTACGGCAAGCCTGCCGACGGCGTCTACGAGGCCATCGACCTCATGGCGCGACTCGAAGGGATCGTCGTCGATCCGGTCTACACCGGCAAGGCGGCCGCCGCGCTCATCGACCAGGCCCGCCGACAGACGCTGCGAGGACCGGTCGTGTTCTGGCACACCGGCGGCTACCACGCCATGTTCGACCCGGCCTACACCTCCGTCGTCTGGGGCAACGTGCCCCGACTGCGGCAGCTCGAGCTCTGACGGGCGTCGTCCGCGGCCTCGCCGAGCGCAGCGATGAGCGCGTCTCGGATGCCCCGGGTCACGGTGCGCAGGCGTGCATCGGCTGCGTGGCGGATCGATGGGATCGCCTCGGTCAGGCGTCGGATCTGGGCGAATCGCTCGAGTCTGTCGCCCTCGAGGGCTCGGAGCAGGCCTGCGAGGAACCGTTGCACCTCGACGCTGGCGTCCGCCAGATCCTTGACGTCGAGTTCAAGCCCTCCGAGCGCCTCATCGACTTCGATGAAATCGAACAGGGCCGCATCCTCCTTCGTCGCGAAGCAGCGGAAGAAGGTCCTCGGTGAACCGCCAGCCGACTCCGCGATGTCCTCGACCGTGGTCGCGGCGAAGCCCTGCGCCCGAGGAAGCGCAGGGCGACCGCGCTGATCCGCAGCTCGAGATCGAGGCGCACCGCCGTGATCGATGCGGTGATCGCAACGGCGACGAGGGCTGGTGCCGGGACGGAGCGACAAGCGACCGGCGGCATCCCGCGTCGGTGACGCTCAGACCGGGCGGACCGGCATCGTGAGCTCGCGCGAGTGGTTCACGCGACGTGCGTCGCCGGTCAGCTCGATGACGACCATCCGTCCCTCGTCGGCGGCGTCCGCGGCGAGGCGGAGCTCGATCAGTCCGGGTTCGACCCGTCGCGTGCCATCGCGCCCGGTGAACGCGGCGAGGTCGGCGTGGAAGTCGAACTCGACCGTCGCCGTCTCCCCGGCGGCGAGCTCGATCGCGCCGAACCCGATGAGCTGTCGCACGGGTCGGGCGACGCTCGCGACCGGGTCGCTCAGGTAGACCTGGCCCACCCATCTGCCCGTGGTGCCGCCGGCGTTGCGCACGCGCGCCGTGAGGACCGTTCGTCCGTCGACCGGGATGTGCCGTGCCGCGGCGTCGAACCGCTCGACCTCGAAGCGGGTGTACGACAGCCCGTGGCCGAAGGGGTAGGCCGGCGTCGGGTCGAGGTTGCTGACCCCGTCGCTGCGCAGCGCGAGCGGCACTGCGAGGTAGGTGCCGGGCTGGTTGGAGCCATCCCCGGGGATCTGCACCGGGAGGCGGCCGGAGGGGCTGACGCGTCCGGAGAGCACTCCGGCGACCGCCCCAGCGCCCTCCTCGCCCGGGAAGAACACCTGCAGGGCGGCGGCAGATGCCCGCGCGGCGCCGCCGATCTCGTAGGGCCGGCCGGAGAGCGCGACGAGCACGACCTCCGTTCCGGTCCCGAGCACCCGCTCGACCAGCTCGGTCTGCCGGCCGGGCAGCCGCAGATCCTCGGCGTCGCATCCCTCGCCCGAGGTGCCGTGGCCGAACATGCCGGAACGGTCGCCGACGACGAGCACGGTGATCTCGCTCTCCGCCGCGAGGCTGACGGCCCGGTCGAGCCCGTCGTCATCGCCGCCGAGCACCGGCACGCCCAGCGCGTGGCGCACCGTGGCGCCCGGGAACTCGGCCCGCACGGCATCGAGCACCGTGGGCGCCGTCACCCCGATGTCGATGCCCGGGTGGTTGGGCACGACGTGGTTGACGAAGGAGTAGCAGCCGAAGAGGCAGCCGGCGTCGTCCGCGCCCGGCCCGATCACGGCGATGCTCTCCGGCGCCCGCAGCGGCAGCGCCGCCCGGTCGTTCTGCAGCAGCACCACCGAGCGCTCGGCGATCCGGCGCGCGAGGTCGCGGTTGCCCGCCGAGTCCAGATTGATCGCGGTCGGAGCGGGCGGGGCCCAGTCCGCGTCGAGCAGTCCCAGCTCGGCCTTCTGGGTGAGCACGCGCAGCGCCGAGGCGTCGATGAGCGCGAGCGAGGCCGGGTCCTCGAGCAGCGCCGGCGCGTAGCCGATGGTGTGCGGCAGCTCGACGTCGATGCCCGCGGCGAGGGTCTGGCGTGCCGCGTCGAGATCGTCCTCGGCGACCCGGTGCATGCTGTTGACGAAGGGGATCGCCCAGTAGTCGGAGACGACCGTGCCCTCGAAACCCCAGGTCTCGCGCAGGAGCTCGGTGAGCAGGGACCGGTCCACGGCCGCCGGGATGCCGTCGTTGTCGTTGTAGGCGTTCATCACCGAGCGCACACCCGCCGCGACGACCGCCTTCTCGAAGGGGGCAGGATGACGTCGGCGAGCTCGCGGGGCCCGATCGAGACCGGGGCGTGGTTGCGCGCCCCCGGGAGGCGGAGTAGCCGACGAAGTGCTTCAGGGTGGCCACGATGCCTTCCGACTGGAGCCCGCGGACGTACGCGGCGGCGATCTCGCCGACGAGGTAGGGGTCCTCGCCGATGGTCTCCTCGACGCGGCCCCATCGGTAGTCGCGGACGACGTCGAGCACGGGGAGAGCCCCTGCTGCACGCCGACGGCCGCCATGTCGCGACCGATGGCCGCGGCCATCCGCTCGATGAGGTCCGGATCGAAGGTGGCGCCCCAGGCGAGCGCGGTCGGGAAGACGGTCGCCTGCCAGGCGGTGAACCCGGTGAGGCACTCCTCGTGCGCCAGCGCGGGCAGGCCGAAGCGGTTGGCGTCGCGGACGGCGCGCTGCAGCTCGTTGAGCTTGGCCATGCCCTCCAGGGGCGTCAGCGGGGCGGTGCCGAAGACCCTCGTCAGCTGACCGATGCCGCCGGCGATGGCCTCGTCGAAGGGCTGCGCGCGATTCTGCGTGCTCTGCATCGGAGCGACGTCGCCGCTCGCGCCGTCGGCGTCCGGCCAGGTCGATCCGAGCTGGGCCAGGCGCTCGCTCGGGGTCATGGCGTCGAGGAGCGCTCGGGCGCGGTCCCGGGGAGGGAGGGAGACGTCGTGCCAGCGGGGCGTCGTCGACGGGTTCTCGGGGATCATGCTCTCGGGGGTCATGGGCGTCCTTCGTTCGGGTTGCGAGGCGACGGCGGAGCCGTGGAGTCGCGGATGACGAGATGGGTGGCGAGCTCGATCCGACGCGTCGCCAGCGCGTCGCCGGCGGCCAACCGCAGCAGGGTGGAGACCGCGGTGCGGCCGATGTCGGCGATCGGCTGATGCACGGTGGTGAGCGGCGGGGTCGAGGTCTGCGCCAGGTAGGTGTCGTCGAAGCCGACGACGCTGAGGTCGCGGGGCACCAGCACCCCGAGCCGGCGGGCGGCCTCGAGCACGCCCTTGGCGCTGATGTCGCTCCCGGCGAAGATCGCCGTCGGCGGGTCGGGCCGTTGCAGCAGCGCCGTCGCCGCGCGCAGCCCGTGCTCGAAGGAGTAGGCCTCGCGCGGAACCGCCTCGATGTCGACGGCGATGCCGGCATCGCCCATCGCGGCCGCCCACCCGTGTGCGCGCACCTCGTCGCAGCGGGCCTTCGGAGGTCCTCCGATGTAGTCGATCCTGCGGTGGCCGAGCGAGAGCAGATGCTGGGCGGCCTCGTAGGCGCCGGCCCAGTTGGTGGCGCCGATGCTCGGGGTGGAGGGCCGCGGGCGGTCGATCGGGTCGACGAGCACCATCGGCAGACCGACCGCGCGCAGTGCGTTCTCGCGGTGGGCCGAGTAGGCGCTGGTGAGCTCGATCACGCCGACCCGCCCCGCCCGTGCCACCGACTGCGCCCAGCGCAGATCGAAGCGCTCGTCGATCGAGGTCACCGGTCGCACGAGCAGTGCGGCGGCCGAGTCCGCGGCCTGCTGCACCGCGCCGCCGATGAAGGTCGAGAAGTACGGGTTGTCGACGTCGTGCGGTTCGAGGAGCACCTCGATGGTGGCCTCGCCGACCCGGCGCAGGGAGCCCTGCCGTTCGCTGATGCTCACGTAGCCGAGCTCGCGGACCACATCCTGCACCCGCTCGCGGGTGTCGCCGCCGACCCCGCGGCGCCCGTTGAGCACCTTCGAGACGGTCGCCTCGGAGACGTTCGCCGAGCGGGCGACGTCGCCGATGGTGATGCGGCGCACCGACCGCGTCGCCTCGCCCGCCATCACTTGCCGCCCACTCCGGTGAGGCCGGCGACGAGCGCGCGCCGGGCGAAGAGGTAGACGACGAAGATCGGGATGATCGTGAGCACCACTGCCGAGAGCAGCCCGGGGATGTCCACGCTGAACTGCTGGCGGAACTGGCTCAGACCCACCGTGGCCACCATCACCTCGGGGGAGCGGGTGAGGATGAGGGGCAGGAGGAAGCCGTTCCAGGCGTTCAGCGCGGTGTAGACCACGATCGTCGCGATGCCACCGCGCGACAGCGGCAGCACCAGGTTGAGGAACGTGCGCACCGAGCCGGCGCCGTCGAGCGCCATCGCCTCGTAGGTCTCGCCGCTGATCTCGCGCATGCTCCCGGTGAGCACCAGCGTGGTCAGCGGGACCACGAACGCCGCCGTGGGCAGGATGACGCCGAGCAGGGTGTCGAAGAGGCCGAGCGAGTCGATGAGGAAGTACAGCGGGATGACGACGACCTGGGCTGGCACGGCCAGGCCGATCAGCAGGACCCGGAACACGGCGCGGACGGTGCGCGAGCGGCTGCGCACGATGGCGAAGGCCAGGGGCGGGACCAGGATCAGCACGATCGCGACGGTGCCGAGGGCGATGATGCCGGCGTTGAGCAGGTAGCGCCCGAAGCCGATCTCGAAGGAGCGCGCGAAGTTGTCGAGGCTGAACTCGGTCGGCAGGGCGATCGGGCCGTTCGCCAGGTAGGTCCCCTGCGACTCGAAGGACGCCCGGAGCATGAGGAACACGGGCAGCAGCACGACGGCCAGCCACAGCAGCGCGGCCGCGCCGGCGATCCAGTTCGGTCGGGTGCGCATCAGATGCCCTCCTGCGTTCCGGCCATGTCCGCGTATCCGGTGATCTTGACCATGACCGTCGACACGACCGCGGCGAGCACGACGAGCACCACGGCGATGGCGCTGCCGTAGCCGAGGTCGAACGACACGAAGGCCTGCTCGTACATGAGGAAGGGCAGGATCGCGGTGCCGTTGTCCGGCCCTCCGCGGGTGAGGATGAGGATGATGTCGAAGGCCGTGAAGGTGCCCACGACGATCAGGATCGAGACCGTGATGATCGTGTTGCGCAGCTGCGGCAGGGTGATCGAGAAGAACTGGCGCACGATGCCGGCTCCGTCGAGCTGAGCGGCCTGGTAGAGGGAGAGCGGGATGGTGCGCGCGGCCCCCTGGAAGATCAGCGTGTAGAGCGGAGTCGCACCCCACAGGTAGATGAAGGCCACCACGCCGAGCGCTGAGCCCTTGTCGCCGAGCAGGTTGCCATCGCCGAAGAGGAACGGCAGGGCGTTCGGGAGCCCGAAGTTCGGGTCGATCAGCGAGCTCCACAGCACGCTGACGGCCGCCGTCGACATGAGCAGCGGGATGAAGTACAGCGCGCCGATCACGGCCCGGAACCGTTGCGGTCCGGCCGCCCACACCCCGGTGAGCAGGCCGAGCGGCACCTGCGTGGCGACCGCGACCACGACAAGGGTGAGCGTCGTGCCCACGCTGCCGAGTACGACCGGGTCGGCGACGAGGCGGGTCCAGTTCTCGAGGCCGATGAACCTCGGGGGAGCCAGGCGGATCCCGTTGTAGCTGGTGAACGACAGCCAGACGGCGAAACCGAGCGGCAGCAGGGCGAAGAGCACGAAGTAGAGCGCGGCGGGCAGCGCCCAGACCGCGCCGGGCCGACCAGCTTCATGCTGACCGACCCGGCGGGCCTGGGTGGTGCCTCGACGCGCGCGGGGCGCGGCGGAGGGCATGGCGGGGAGTTCTCTCGTCCTGTGGATCAGTCGGTGGCGGTCAGGGACTGCATCTGCTCCACCCACTGATCGGCGTCGAGCGAGCCGTTCGTGTAGCCGCTGATCGCGTCGAGCAGTCGCGTCGTGCTCTCGGTCGGCACGGCGCGGTCCCAGGACAGCTGGAAGGACGGGGCGTCCTCGACCAGGCCGATGACGAAGTCCAGGTACTCCTTGGTCCGCGCGTCGAGGTCCTGATTGGCAGCCACCAGCTCACCGGCGTTGGTCGTCGGCGGCAGGTTGCCGATCGCGAGCTGGTCGTTCTGGAAATCGTCGCTGTAGAGCTCGGCCAGGAAGCCCGCGACGGCCTCCGGATAGCGCGTGTCGGCGGCGACGTTGTAGTAGTTCGCGAGGTTGCCGGCGATGTCGCCGGGGGCGCCGGCGCCGCCGGTCAGCTCCGGGAACGCCACCCAGCCGAGGTCGTTCTCGGCGAAGTCGGCGTCGGCTGCGGCGAGGGTGGCGTAGTTCCAGGTGCCCATGAGCTCGTAGGCGGCGCGGCCCTGGCTCAGCAGCGCGGTCGTGCCCTGGTTGGAGTAGCCGACCGAGTCGAAGCTGGTGCCGAAGGTGCCCGCGTCGACCAGGTCGCGCAGCTCGGTCAGCGCCGTGCGGCTGCCCTCGCTTTCCCACACGTCCGCGTCGCCGGAGAGTCCGTCGGCGACCGCCTCGTTGCCGAGCTGGCGCGCGAACAGGTACTGGAACCACATCTGGGTCGGCCAGACGTCGGCGCCGGCGAGCGCGACCGGCGTCACGCCGTCGGCGGCGAGCACCTCGGTCTGGTCGAGCAGCTCGTCCAGGCTCTGCGCGGGCTCGAGCCCCGCATCGGCGAGGACCTGCTCGTTGTAGAAGAGGAAGGTCGGCGCGGTACCGCGCATGGGGATGCCGTAGGCCTCGTCGTCGATCACCTGCTCGTCGAAGACGGTGGGGATGAACGAATCGCGCAGGGCGGGGTCCTCGGCGATGAACTCGTCCAGCGGCAGCAGCGCCCCCGCGTCGACGAGCTGCTCGATGTCGGCGGCGCCCCAGCTCATGAAGATGTCGGGGGCGTTGTCGGTGCCGAGGGACGTGCGCACGGCGCTGCCGTAGTTGCTGTCGCCGGGGATGGAGTCGATGACGACCTTGATCTCCGAGTCCTCGTTGAAGCGATCCGCCGCCGCCTGCTCGACCGACGCGGCAGCGTCGCCGTACACGGCGACGTGGATCTCGCCTTCGGGACGGTTCTCGTTCGGACCGTCGCTCGACGCCGGCGCGCAGCCGGCGAGCGCCGCGATGCTGAGCGCTGCGACCGTCAGACCGGCGGCACCTCGAGCCGGGGTGCGAAAGATTTTCATGGGGACACCTCTCTGTGTCGACCCCGTCTCCGCTGCTGCGCGGGGCCGGATGAACGTCTCGGGTCGGACGCATTGGTCAATGTATGCGCGCGGGGAAGGCCGGGGAAGTCTTCGATGAGCGAAAGATTTTCGTGCCCGGTCGTCCTGCCTTGCGCACTCCTCGGCGGTCGCTCCGCCCCCCGCCGGGAACAGCGCAGCGCCCTCGCCGGGACCAGCGCAGCGCCCTCGCGAGTTCACTCGCGGGGCGCTGGCTGGTCACCCGGGCTGGTCGATCACCCGGGCTGGCGGATCACCGGGGCTGGCATCGTCTGCGGACCGCCGCCGTCGTCGCCGCGCCCAGGACGAGCGCGAGGAACGCGGCCGCTCCGATGGACCCGATCTCGGCGCCCGTGCTCTCGAGATCCGAGCGGGCGGCTGCGGCGAGGCGCCCCCGGCGACCGACCAGGCGCTCGGAGGCCCGCGGACGGGGTGACGATCCCTCAGCGACGAGAAAAGGTTTCCAGCTCGCGGCGCGCGGTTCCGCTGTGGCGTCGGATTGCGGATGCTCGATCCCATCGCTCACTCGAAAGGAGCTGCAATGGAGCAGCTGTACTCCCGGCGCCTCATCGCCGGACTCACCGGTACCGTCCTCGCCGCAGGTCTCGCCATCACCGGCATCGCACCGGCAGCGGCCTACCAACCGACGGCATCGCCGTTGTTCACCGCGCAGAACCCGGCGTCCTGCAACAAGAACCCGTGCGTGCTCTACCCGAAGACCGCGCAGCTGCCGAGCGGGCGGCTCGTGGCCGCGTTCGAGGACAGCCAGACGGCGCCGGTGGGGCAGACCATGCCCATCCACGTCTCTGACGATCAGGGCACCACCTGGCGCTCGCTCGCGAAGGTGGTGGCGCCCGCCTACGCCTCCTCGGACCCGCAGTACGCCAAGTACACGAGCAACTGGACCAACCCGCACCTCTACGTGCTGCCGCAGGCGGTCGGAGCGCTGCCGGCCGGCACCCTGCTGCTCGCCACCGTCGTCTCCGGCGATGACGCCTACGCCGCGGAGCAGAAGGCGGCCGATCCCAACTGGCGGCCCACCGGGGACGGGGACCGTCGCGATGTCGCGATCGCGCTCTACGCGTCGAGCGACGAGGGTGCCAGCTGGCGGTTCCTCAACGTCATCGCGCAGGGCGGATGGCAGGGCGGCAGCGCCGGTGCCATCGGCCGCACCGCCGCGGCGAACTCCGCCCGGCAGGTCGACCCCGTCTGGGAGCCGCACCTCATCGCCCGCAACGGGCAGCTCGTCGCGTACTACTCCGACGAGAACGACTACCTCGGCTTCGACCCGCAGACCGGCGTGCCGACCATCGATCCCCAGAACGCCTCCGCCCCGGACTCGCACGGCCAGATCCTCGTGCACAGGACCTGGGACGGGCGCAGCGCCGGTTGGAGCCAGCCCGTGGTCGACGCGCCTGGGCTCACCCAGGACCGCGGCAACGGCAAGCGGCAGATCGGCGGAGGACGGCCGGGCATGACCACCGTCGCCCCCACGGTGGACGGTCGCTGGATGATGACCTTCGAGTTCTTCGGCGGCGGCTCCAACACCAGGGTGCTCATGGCGGACGACCCGCTGCGCTTCTTCGCGACCGGCGACGCCGACGGCGCCGAGATCGGCACGCTGCCGGTCCCCTCCGGTCAGCGCGGGCTGAGCGCCGGCGGCAGCCCGGTCACGGTCGCCCTGCCCGACGGGCGGCTGATCTACAACGCGGCCGGCAGCGGCAGCGTCTGGGTCAACGAGAGCGGCCGCAGCGACGGGCAGTGGAAGGAGTTCCAGAGCAGCGTGCCCGGTGGCTACAGCCGCAACCTGCAGTACGTGGAGGGGACCGGACGGGTGCTCATCGCGCAGGCGGGGTGGAGTGGTGGCAGCACCGGCCCGGTGCTGCACGCCGACCTCGACATCGGGCGCACCGACAGCGCCTACGGCCTGCTCGTCAACCGCAAGACCGGCCAGGTGCTGAGCCCGCAGTCCGGCAGGACTCAGGACGCGAACCTGACCGGGGACACGCCGGACCTCCTCACGGTGCCGCGCAGCGGAGCCGGCGAGCAGCAGCGCTGGAGCGCCGAGACCCGCAACGGCCTCACGACCTTCCTCAACAAGAGCGGCGGCCGCAGCATCGCCACCTGGACGGGTCAGGCCACCGCCGGCCAGTCGCTGGCGCAGTGGGTCGACGACGGCGCCAGTGACAAGCAGTGGCGCCTGGTGCCGACCAGCGACGGATTCGTGACGATGCAGTCGGCGCGCAACGCCTCGCTGTACGTCACCGCGGGCGGCAACGGCTCCATCGCGTTGCAGAACGCGCTGCCGAGCAGCGACAACGACGCGCAGGAGTGGCAGTACGTCACCGACGCCTCGCCGCTCGGGGTGCCGTTCAGCCTCCGCGGCGCGAACTCGAACCGCTGCCTGGACGTGCCGAACGGGGCATCCGGTGCCCAGCTGCAGGTCTGGGACTGCGTGGGCAACGCCAACCAGCGCTTCACGCGCACGGCCGCCGACGAGATCCGCATCGGGGACCGCTGCCTGGCCGCCGACGGCAACGGCGTCACCGCCGGCACGAAGGCGATCCTGTGGCCGTGCAACGGCAGCACCAGCCAGCGCTGGGCGTTCCGCACGGACGGCACGATCGGCAACCTCTCGAACGGGCTGAACCTCGACGTCGCCGCGTTCGGCACGGCCAACGGCTCGGCGGTGCAGCTCTGGAGCCCGACGGGCAGCGCCACCCAGCGGTGGGCGATGCAGTAGGACCGTTCGTCGGGCCCCGGGCACTCAGGCCCGGGGCCCGACCTCCGCGTGGCCATCGGGCGTTGCGGAGACGATAGCGACGCTATATAGTTAGGCTATGCGAAACGGTCTGGCAGAGCTCGGCGAGCTGCTCGCGCTCGTGCACCGGGCCACGCGAGGGGCCGCGCAAGCCACCGGCGAGCACCGCTCCGCCGCGGTCTGGGGCGCGCTGAGCACCCTGCGCGAGCGCCCGCTGCGGCTCGGCGACCTCGCGGCCGCGAGCCGGGTCGCGCAGCCGACCATGACGAAGATCGTCGAGGGCCTCGAGGCGCAGGGCTGGGTGCGGCGCGATGCCGACCCCGGCGACGCGCGCGCACGCCTCGTCGTGCTGACCGACGCCGGCGACGCCGCCCTCGACGACTGGCGGCGGCGACTCGTCGCGGCCCTCGAGCCGCAGTTCGGCGGCCTCGACGCCGAGGACGTCGCGGCGTTGCGCCGCACGGTCGCGCTGCTGCGCGAGCGTCTCGACCCGAGCGCGGCGGAGGTCCGCTCGGAACCGGGCACCGCGTCATCCGCAACGGGCGTGCTGGAGGGTTCGGCCACCCGCACCACCTGAGCCCTCGCGCGCCCGGTGACGAACCCGGGTGCGCGAGTTCCCGTGCGGGCGCCATCGCCCGCATCCGCTTCGACGGCGAAGCCCGTACGACCGACCACCGCTCCGCGCGGCGCGCCGGCCAGCAGATCGCGGCCGAGGCCGCGTCGATCCGCGGCCCCGCCGCGGCGGAAGGAGTGCGCATGAGCGCCCACGGAGCCACCGGCTCGATCCTCAAGCAGCCCAGGGCGGTGTGGGCGGTCGCCTTCGCCTGCGTCATCGCTTTCATGGGCATCGGGCTCGTCGACCCGATCCTGCCGGCGATCGCCAGCAGCCTCGACGCCACACCCACCGAGAGCGAGCTCCTCTTCACCAGCTACCTCGCGGTCACCGGTGTGGTCATGTTCTTCTCGAGCTGGGTGTCCAGCCGCATCGGCGCCAAGCGCACGCTGCTCATCGGACTCGCCCTCGTCGTGGTCTTCGCCGCGCTCGCAGGGCTCAGCGGCAGCATCGACGCGGTCATCGGCTTCCGCGCCGGCTGGGGGCTGGGCAACGCGCTCTTCATCTCGACGGCGCTCGCCACGATCGTCGGCGCGGCCTCGGGCGGCACCGGCAGCGCGATCATCCTCTACGAGGCGGCGCTCGGCCTCGGCATCGCCATCGGGCCGCTCGTCGGCGGCGCGCTCGGCAGCGTCAGCTGGCGCGGGCCCTTCTTCGGCACCGCCTCGCTCATGGCGATCGGCTTCGTCGCGGTGGTCGCGCTGCTGCCCGGGCAGGGCGGTGGAGGAGCGGATGCGCGGGGCGGTGCCGCGGGCGCGTCCGGCGCGGCTGCGGCCGGCGGAGCGACGGTCGCCGCCGCGGCCGGAGCGGACGCCGCCGGTTCCGGTCCCGCGGATGCCCGGCCCGCATCCGCTCGCATCCCCCTCAGCGCGCCCTTCCGCGCGCTCGCCGTGCCGGCGCTCGGCGTGCTCGCGGCCGGTGCCTTCTTCTACAACATCGCCTTCTTCATCCTGCTCGCCTACAGCCCCTTCGTGCTGCCCTTCAGCGAGCTCGGGCTCGGCCTCGTGTTCTTCGGCTGGGGCCTCGGCGTCGCGCTGACGAGCGTGCTCGTCGCGCCCGCGCTCACCCGGCGCTTCCGCCGCACGGCGGTGATCCGCGGGGCGCTCGGGGTGCTGGCCGTCGTGCTCGTCGCGGCCGGCCTGCTCGCGGACGTGCCAGCCGGGGTCGTCGCCGCGGTGGTCGCGGGCGGGCTCGCGCTCGGCGTGCTCAACACGGCGCTGACCGAGGCGGTCATGGAGGCCACCGACCTGCCCCGCCCGGTCGCCTCGGGCGCCTACTCGGGCGTGCGCTTCCTCGGCGGCGCCATCGCCCCGCCGCTCGCCACCCTGCTCGCGGATGCCTTCGGCCCCGGCATGCCCTACTGGGTCGCCGCGGCGAGCGTCGTCGTCACGGTCGCGATTCTGGCGCTCGGCGCGAAGGCGCTGCGCCCCATCGACGGCCGCGACCCGAGCCCGGTCGAGGAGGCCGCCGCGGTCGGCGCGGGCGACGCCTGAGCATCGCCTGGCGACCACTCCGCGCCGCCGCACGTGCGATTCGGAGGAGCGGAGACCGCTGCCGGGGCGCGCTGCACGCCCTGAGGCTCGAGTCGACCGGTGCGAGCAGCCGCCGACTCGAGCCGCTCCTCCGAATCGACCAGGGGTGGGGGTCGGGTGGGGGTGCGGGTTGCGTTGGATCGGGTTGGGTTGGGTGCGGGTTGGTGGGGTGAAGTGGGGCGGGGAGCGGATGCGCGTGGTGCGCATCCGCTCGCTCAGACGGCCTGGCGGAAGGTGCGGTCCGCGGCGAGGTGCTGCAGCGCGGCCGGGATCTCGCGCCCCTGCGCCTCCATGACCTGCGCCCAGAGCCGCCCGGCGCGGTAGGACGAGCGCACGAGCGGGCCCGCGAGCACGCCGGCGAAGCCCATCCGCTCGGCCTCCTCGCGCAGCTCGACGAAGACCTGCGGCTTCACCCAGCGGTCCACCGGCAGGTGCAGCGGCGAGGGGCGCAGGTACTGGGTGAGCGTGAGGATGTCGGTGCCGGCGTCGCGCAGATCGCGCATCGCGCTGCGCACCTCGTCGTCGGTCTCGCCCATGCCCAGGATGAGGTTCGACTTCGTGATCATGCCCGCGGCCTTGCCCTGCGCGATGACGTCGAGCGACCGGTCGTACCGGAACGCCGGGCGGATGCGCTTGAAGATGCGCGGAACCGTCTCGAGGTTGTGCGCGAACACCTCCGGCGCCGCGTCGAAGACCAGCTGCAGGTGCTCCGGGCGTCCGCCGAGATCGTCCGCGAGCACCTCGACGCCGGCGCCCGGGTTGCGCTCGTGGATGCGCCGCACGGTCTCGGCGTACAGCCACGCGCCGGTGTCGGGCAGGTCGTCGCGGGTGACGCCCGTGATCGTGGCGTAGCGCAGGCCCATCGTGGCGACCGAGTCGGCGACGCGGCGCGGCTCGTCGAGGTCGAGCGGCAGCGGCTTGCCGGAGGTGATCTGGCAGAAGTCGCAGCGCCGCGTGCAGATGGCGCCGCCGATCAGGAACGTGGCCTCGCGGTCCTCCCAGCACTCGAAGATGTTGGGGCAGCCGGCCTCCTGGCACACGGTGTGCAGGCCCTCGTCCTTCACGAGGCCCTGCAGCTGCCGGTACTCGGGGCCCTGCTTCGCGACGGTCCTGATCCACTCGGGCTTGCGCTCGATGGGCGTCTCGCGGTTGCGCTGCTCGACCCGCAGCAGCGGGCGGCCGTCGGGTGCGGTCGGGTGTTCGGCGGCGGGTCGCACCGTGGTGGGGAAGGGCAGCGGATGCGCGGAGCCGGCCGCCTGCGACGGCCCGCCGGGCGAGGCGGTCGCGCCGTCCGCCGCGGCGAGCGGTCCCGTCGGACCGCCGGCCTGCTCGCGCCCGGACCCCGCGGGCGCGCCGCTCGATCCGACCGTCCGCTCCTCCGGCCGCGTGCCCGTGGACGGCAGCATGCGCGCCGGGCTCACGCGGCCTGCTCCTCGAGCATCCGCTGCAGCCGCGGCAGCAGCACGGGCAGCACGTCGACCGGATCGACGCGGCGGCCGAGCACCGTGCTCAGGGAGCCGACGCCCGCATCCGTGATGCCGCAGGGCACGATGGCGGCGAACGGCTCGAGCGCGTTGCTGCAGTTGAGCGCGAAACCGTGCCCGATGACGCCGCGCCGCGCGCTGAGGCCGATCTGCCCGACCTTGACCAGATCGCCGCCCTGCGCCACCGCCCACACGCCGCTGCGCTCGGGCACCGCGACCGCGTCGGCGCCGAGCTCGCGGGCGGCGTCGATGAGCGTGCGCTCGAGCACGCGCACGAAGTCGACCACCGCCTGCGGTCGCCGTAGCCGCACGATCGGGTAGCCCACCAGCTGGCCCGGCCCGTGCCAGGTGACCTTGCCGCCGCGGCTCACCGGTACGACGGGGGTGCCGTCGGTCGGATGCTCTTCCGGCAGCGAGCGCCGGCCGGCCGTGTAGACCGGCTCGTGCTCGAGCAGCAGCAGCTCGCCGCGGTCGTCCCCGGCCTCGAGCCGCGCGGTCGACTCGGCCTGCAGCGCGAGCCCGCGGGCGTAGGGCACGGCGTGGGGCACGAGGCCGACGACGGTGGAGCGGATGCGGTCGCCCGCTGCGGAGGGCGGCGGAGGAGCGGCGAGCAGCGTCATGCCACGAGCCTCGCCGATTAACTGCACGGCGTCCAGTTAATCGTGTGACGCCCGGTCGGGGCTCGATCGCCGGCCGTCTCGCCACCGGTTGCGCTCACCCGCCGATTGGTTCACTCCGCTTCGGGGCGCTTCGACGGCAACGGGGCGCGCGGGCGCATGCCCCAGCGTCGCCGAGGCGCCCCGACGCGAAGTCGCAGGTGCTGGACGGGCTCAGTGCTCGTGCGGCGTGCCGTCCTCGTTGCGCAGGCCGCTGAACTTGAAGCCGAGGCGGCCGTGCGTGTAGCCGCCGCCGGCGCGGATCGCCGTGGCGACCCAGGCGGTCTCGGCGAGCTCGCCCTCGGTGGCGCCCGCATCCGCCGCCCGCTTCGCGTGCGCCTCGATGCAGTAGACGCACTGCGTGGTCTCGGCGACGGCGAGCGCGATCAGCTCGCGGTACTTCAGCGGGATCTCGCGACCCTCGGCGGCGAACACCGCCTTGTCGAAGGCGCCGAACGCCTGCAGGATGTCCGGGGTCTGCTCCTTGTAGACCCGCACGTGCTTCTTGTCGTCCTCGCGGTCGAAGTAGTCGCTCATACCCGTTCGAACCGGCGGCCGGACCGCTGCATTCCGGCTCAGGCGGGCAGGTTCGCCTCGATGAACGCGATCACCTCGGGCGCGTCCGGCAGCGTGGTCGGCCGGAAGCGGCGGATCTCGCCGCTCGGGGCGACCACGAACTTCTCGAAGTTCCACTTGACACGGCCGGCCTTGCCCGCGTCGTCCTGCGCCTTCGTCAGCTCGGCGTAGAGCGGATGCTGCGAGCGACCGTTCACCTTCACCTTCTCGAACATGGGGAAGGTGACGCCCCAGGTCATCGAGCAGTACTCGGCGATGGCGTCCTCCGAGCCGAGCTCCTGCAGGAACTGGTTGCTCGGGAAGCCGAGCACCGTGAAGCCGCGCTCACCGTAGGTCCTCTGCAGCTCCTCGAGCGTCTCGTACTGGGGCGCGAGACCGCAGCGCGAGGCGACGTTGACGATCAGCAGCACCTTGCCCTCGTACTCGTCGAGGCTGGTCGTGCGGCCGTCGATGGTCGTGAGGGGGATGCTGGCGAGCGCGGTCATGGAACGGACTCTAGACCCGCCCGGAACCGGCAGGCTGTGGGCACGGCCGACGCGGCCCCCGCGGCCCCCGTCCGCCGGATGGGACGGTCGCTCCACGACGGCCTCCACCCCCGTGCAGGCTCCGGCGAGCTCCGATCGCGTCACCCGCGTCCTCGCGGTCGAGGGGACGACGACGCCCCGCGTCGAAGTGTGACGCACCCGTTCGACGCCCGTCGTAGGCCGGAGCACACTGGTGCGCATGTCCACCCCGATCAAGGTCGTCGCCGTCTCCGGCTCGTTGCACGACCCTTCCAAGACCACCGTGCTGCTCCAGGAGATCCTGGACCGTCTCGCGCAGGTGCATCCGATCGAGGCCCGGCTCATCAAGCTCACCGAGATCGGGCCGCACTTCGCCGGGGCGCTCAGCCGCGCCGAACTCCCCGCCGTCGTCGAGGAGGAGCTGCAGGCTATCGAGACGGCCGACCTGCTGGTCGTCGCCAGCCCGGTCTACCGGGCCAGCTTCACCGGGCTCTTCAAGCACCTGTTCGACTTCGTCGACCAGTACGCGCTCGTCGACACCCCGGTGCTGCTCGCCGCCTCGGGTGGCAGCGAGCGCCACGCGCTCATCATCGAGCACCAGTTCCGGCCGCTGTTCGCCTTCTTCCAGGCGCTCACGCTGCCGTTGGGCGTCTACGCCCACGACTCCGACTTCACGGACTACCGGGTCTCGAGCCGGCTGCTTGCCGACCGCATCGAGAAGTCCATCGCCCGGGCGCTGCCGCTCGTGCGCGGCAACGTCGAGGAGAAGCGCGCGATCCGCGCCGCCCTCGCCGAGGGAGTCGCGGAGGTCACGCCGGAGCGCGACCCCCGCGCACCGGTGCGTCTGTACAGCTGAGGGGGCGCGGAGCGCACCGCGAGGGGGTCGGGACTGCGGGCCCGGCCCCTTCTTCCGTGCGGGGACCGGGACAGCGGATGCGCCGTCCGATCCCGAATGACGGAGTCCTGGTGTCGTCCCCCGCCGTGTCGGGCCGGGCGGCACCGGTTCTGCCGGAGTTCCGTCATTCGGGACTGCTGATGAGCAGCGGTCGGCAGCGGTCGGCAGCGGCTGGAAGCGACGCAGCTCGTGACCGGCGCGGCTCGTCACCGGTGCGGCTCGTGACCCGCTCAGGTCGCGGACGCGCCGCGGCGCAGCACCGGCTGCGGCAGGCCGAGGTGGTCGCGCAGCGTGACGCCCTCGTAGTCGCGTCGGAAGAGCTCCCGCTGCCGCAGGATCGGCACGACCTGCTCGAGCAGGTCGCGCGCGCCCGACGGGAAGACGTCGGGGGTGAGCACGAAGCCGTCCGCGGCGCCGGCCCTGAAGCGACGCGCCAGCTCCTCGGCCACCTGCTCGGGGGCCCCGACCAGCAGCACGCCGCCGCGGCCCTCCTCGGCCCATCCGGCGGCGCCGAGCGGTTCGCCGTCGTCGCGCAGGTACGCGTCGAGCTCGCGGAGCCGGGCCCGCGCATCCGCTTCGGTCGCACCGACGACGGTCGCCACGCGGCCGAGGACGCGGATGCGGTCGGGGCTGCGCCCGATGGCCGCCGCGCGGGCCTTCACCTCGTTGTACGCGGTGACCGCGCGCTCGAGCAGCCCCTCCCCGCCCAGCACGATCTCGCCGTGGCGGGCGGCGAGCGCTCGCTCCGCATCGCTCGACGCGGCGACGAGCACCGGAGGCCGACCCTGCGGACCGCGCGGCACCGGTAGCGGTCCCCGCACGGCGAAGAACTCGCCGTCGTGGTCGATGGGGGCGATGCGCTCGGGATCGACGAAGAGGCCCCGCGCGGTGTCGCCGACGACGGCGGAGGGGTGCCAGCTGTCCCAGAGCCGCTGCACGACATGCAGGAACTCGGCGGCCCGGCGGTGCCGTTCCCCGCGCAGCGCGGCGGGGTCGTCGCCCACGTTGAGCGCCGCGGCCTCGGGGAAGTCGCTCGTGGCGAGCAGCGCTGCCCGACCACCCGAGACGAGGTCGAGCGAGGCGATGCGCCGGGCCACCTCGAAGGGATGCGCGGTGCTCGTGCCCGTGGCGGCCACGAGACCGATGCGGGTGGTCGCCGTCGCGAGGGCGCCGAGCAGCACGGAGGGGTCGAGGCGGGCCGGGGGAGCGGATGCGGGATCCTCGGCGAGCGCCGCCGCGTCCGGCAGCACGACGGCGTCGAGCTTGGCGGCCTCGGCGAGGCCGGCCAGCTCGGCGTAGTGCGAGGGGTCGGCCTGCGCGCCAGCGGGCAGCTCGGCGCGGCGCCACGCGGCGCGATGCCCGCCGAGGGGAGGGACGCCCAGCAGCAGGTGCAGCGTGCGCCGTCGACGTGCCATGCCGCCTCCCTCCGATCGGTGGGACCACCTTCCCGCGCGGCGTCGTCCTCCGCGGGGTTCGTGACGGGGAGTGACGGCGCGTGACGTCGGGCGACGCGGGGTCGTCAGCGCAGCGCGTAGTCGATGGTGGCCTCGACACCCTGGCACGCCTCGCGGGCCGCCGCCTCGGGCAGCAGCGCGATCAGCAGCCCCGACCAGGCGGCCTGGTCCGGGCCCGGGGGCACGGTGAGGTCGACGGCGAGCGGCGAGCCCTCGATGACGAAGAACTCCGGGCCGCAGGCCGGGTGGCTGGTCCCGGTGACCGCGGCGCTCAGCTGGGAGGTGGTGCGCGGGACGCCGCCCGGGTTGTCGATCACGCCGACGAGCTCGCGCCGCTCACCGGGCATCAGGTCGCTCACGTCGCCCGTCTGGCGCACCTGGAGCGGACCCGGCGGCCCGGGGACGCTGAGGAGCAGCAGCGCGAGCAGGACGACGGCGCCGACGACGCCCCACCAGCGGAGGGGGATCATCCGAGCAGGCCGGGCAACGTGACCGGCGCGCTGGAGCCGCGATTGCCGGCTCGGTCGTACTGCGAGACCTGGGCCGTGCTGCTCGACAGGATGCCGCCGAGCAGGGATCCCGTGGTGTAGCTGTACGACCCGGTCGACGCATCGGCCATGACGGTCGCGGTGCTCGCCGTCGCGCAGCCGGTGGAGGAGCCACTGCAGACGCGGATGTCGAGCGGCAGCAGATCGCCCGGGGCGTGCGGTGCCGTTCCCGCCACCGTCACACTGCCCAGCAGCGGGACGAGGGTGACGATGGACCGCGTGTAGGCCATCGACGGCACCGGTGCGCTGCGGTCCAGGGTGACGGCGAGCCGCGGGCTCTCCGCGCTCGTGTTGCCGGCTCGATCGAGGAGGCGGACCGAGTAGTGGTACGTGCCGTCGGCGAGCCCGGCCGAGCCGGGGTCGCTCAGCGTGTAACCCCCGCCCACGATCTCGGCGATCGCTACCGGCTGCGCGGGATCGCTCGCGCCGGTCGCGGTGGTCGACCGGTAGAGGCGGACGCTGCCCCCGGCCGTGTCGGCGGGCAGCGTCGTCGCGGGGACGGCCTCGGCTGAGGTGAACGTCAGGGTCTCGGAACGGGTGATGTCGTCCGCGCGCCCGTTCGTCGCGATGAGCGATGGCGCGCTCGTGTCCGTCGCTGCGGTGAGATCGGGAGCGATCGGGACCGCGGGAGGACTGGGGTCGTAGAGCACGGTGGCGTCTGCGCTCGTGGAGGCGACGTTGCCGTTGCCGAAGCCATCCCGAGCCCGTCCTTCGGCGATGGACGCCACGACCGTGCCCCTGCGGGGGCACTGGACGTGACGCCGGTGACCTCGACGGAGAAGCGCGTCGCCGTCTGCGGAGTCACCGTCGCCGTCGCCCCGGTCACGTCGGCCGTGCCGGCGATGGCGACGTCGCCGGTGTCGAATCCCGTCACGGCCTCGCTGAACTCGACGGCGAAGCGGATGGGGAGCGCGCGGGTGGGGTCCGCCTGTCCGGTCGCCTGCTCGATGGTGACGGTCGGGCGCACGTGGTCGGTGGCGATGGGCGCGGTCTCGTCGCTGGGCGTGCGACAGGTGCCCTGCTGGGCGATGACGCGGTAGGTCCAGGTGCCCGTCGACGTCGGGGTGTCCGAGCAGGACGTGCCCGGGATCGGCGCGGCGTCGGAGCCGCACGCGTCGACCCACGTCGCACCGCCCGCCGGCGAGCGCTGAACATGGAACGCCGTGTGGCCGACGCTCGCGACCGGCGGGCTCCACCTGATGACGATCGTGTTCGTGCCGGCGATGCGCGCGGCCTCGGCGACCGGCGCTCCGAGAGCCGAGGTGGTACCCGTCCCGGTGCCGCTGCCCTCGGCCGTCCAGTGGGCGAGCGCTCCGCTCGGCAGCCCCAGCGCGAGGCTCAGCAGCACGGCCGGAACGAGGAGGAGTCGCACACGGTTCCCCGACGACGCCGCTCGGCGACCGTGCCGGCGGCGCGATGTCGAGTGCCTCATCATGCGAGCCGGTGTGCGCCCGGGTCCTCCGGCGACGACGCCTCGATCAGCTGCCCGGCGTCAGGGTGTACTCGATGGTGATGGTGGCGCCCTGGCAGTCGTCCTGGTTGCGGACGGGATCGTTGTCGAAGGCGATGTCGAGGCCGCTCCAGGAACCGACGCCCGTGCCCGCCGGGACGCTGTCGCCGGTCACCGCGCCGGTGCCGGTGATGACGTAGTCGTCCGCCGAGCAGTCCCCGGCGCCGGTGACGACGACCTCGGCCTCGACGGCGCCGACCGCGACGGCGGCATCGTTCGGGTTGTTGAAGGTGCCCGAGAGCGCCTGCGTGCCCGAGCCGGGCGCGAGGTCGGTCACCTGACTGGTCTGCACGATCTCGACCGTCGAGACCGCACCGGTGGCAGCGGAACCCGAGCCGCCGCCGGTCGTGGTCCAGTACGCGTACGCCGCGGTGCCGATGCCGACGACCGAGACGAGGCTGATGAGGGCGATGATCGCCGGGCGGCGGCGCGGCGTGCCGCGGTGAGCGCTGTTGGACATGGCTGTTCTCCTGGATTCCGAGCGCGGCTCGGCGGGGCACGGCGCGAGCCGCCCTCGGTAGCTGACGGGGGATGCGCGGGTTCCCGAGCCCGAGCGACATGAGGATAAATCGCGTTTCCGACGGCCACAAGGGAACCGGCGGCCTCGTTCCCGGGGCTGTCCGGAGAGCGCGGTGATCCCGCGACGGCGCGCGCTGCTCGAGTCGCTCCGCGCCGGCGGACACGGCGGGGCGGAGCGCGAGGGGGTTCGACGGCGGACCGCCGGGACGGACGGCCGTCAGCCCGTGCGCAGCTCGGTCACCTGCCGTCCAGCGCCTGGCGCACGCGCTTGAGCGACGCCGGCTCGGCGGTGCCGAGCGTCTGCGCGAAGACGCTCACGCGCAGCTCCTCGAGCAGCCAGCGCGTGCGCACGAGGCGTCCCGGCGCATCCGCTGGCACCGGCACCGTGCCGCCGGCCTCGGTGAACAGCCGCGTCGCCGACTCGACCTCGTTCTGCCCGACGCGATCCCGGCCCGGGTTCTCCGCCAGCCGCTGCAGGCGCTGCTGCAGCCCGCGCAGGTAGCGCGGCACCTCCCGCAGCTGCGAGGCGCCGATGGCCGAGACGAAGCCGGGATGCACGAGGCCCGCCAGCTGCGCTCGCGCGTCGTTCAGCGCGGGCAGCAGCGCCAGGCTGGTGCCGCCCTTGAGCGCCTTCTCGGCGGCCTGCGCCTCGCCGAGCACGCGCAGCACGACCTCGATGGTCGCGTCGAGCGTGGGCAGCACGCCCTGGCTCACCTGCTCGCGGAGGGTGTCGAAGGCGGCGCGGTCCCAGGGGAGCGCGCCCTGCATCCGCTCATCGACCAGGAAGCGGATGGACGCAGCCAGCGCGTCGTCGATCAGCGCGCGGGCGGAGGGGTACGGCCCGGCCGCGAGCAGCAGCTTCTCCTTGGAGGTCAGGTGCTCGAGCACGTAGCCCGCGGGGCTCGGCGTGGCCAGCTGCAGCAGGCGCAGCACGCCGCGGCGGTGCGCCCGCTGCTGCGCCTCGGGGGTGGACTGCAGCCGGATGGAGACCGACCGGCCGTCGTCCTCGAGCGAGGGGTAGGCGCGCACGACGCCGCCGGGCTGCTTCGTGTCGAGCACCTGCGGCAGCGCGTCGAGGTCCCAGCGCTCGATGCCGCTGCGCTCGAGGTCGTTCTTCGGCGCCGCGGCGGCGACCTTCGCCACGCTGCTGCGGCTGCGCTCGGCGAGCGCAGCCTGCAGCGCCGCGAGGTCCTTCTCGTTCCGCACCGCGCGGCCGCGCTGGTCGACCGCGCGGAACGTGACCCGCAGGTGCGCGGGCAGCCGTTCGACGTCGAAGTCGCCCGGCTCGACGGGGGTGTGCGCGGCGGCGCGGATGGCGGTGGCGAGCACCTGCACGAGCTCGCGCCCGTCGGGCTCCGCGGGCACGTGCTCGGCGAGGAGGCGCCGCGCCCAGTCGCCGGCGGGCACCACGTTGCGGCGGATCCCCTTCGGCAGCGTCTTGATGAGCGCGGTCACGAGCTCCTCGCGCAGCCCTGGCACCTGCCAGTCGAAGCCCTCGGCGCGCAGCCCCGGCAGCAGCGCGAGCGGCACCATCACGGTCACACCGTCGTCGTCGGCGCCGGGCTCGAAGTGGTAGTGCAGCCGCAGCACCTGGTCGTCCTGGCGCCACTGCTCGGGGTAGGCCTCGCGCTCGTCGGCGAGCTCGTCGATCTCCTCCCGCTCGACGAGGTCGTCCATCGTCATGGTGAGGATGGACTGGTCGGGCAGCGTCTTCCACCAGCCCTGGAAGTCGCGCACGGTCGCCACGTCCGCCGGGATGCGCGCGTCGAAGAACGCGAACACGGCCTCGTCGTCGTAGAGCAGATCGCGGCGGCGGGTGCGCTCCTCCAGCTGCTCGAGCTCGCGGCGCAGCTTCGCGTTGGACCGCTCGAAGGGGTAGCGCTCGTCCCACTCGCCCTGCACGAGGGCGTGGCGGATGAAGAGGTCGCGAGAGTAGTCGAGGTCGACCCGGCGGAACTGGATCTTGCGGCGGGGCACGATCGGCACCCCGAACAGGGTGATCCGCTCGTCCGCGATCACGGCACCCTGCCTGCGCTCCCAGCGCGGCTCGCTGTAGGTGCGCTTGACCAGGTCGCCCGCGATCGGTTCGGCCCAGGCGGGGTCGATGGCGGCGTTCATCCGGGCGAAGAGGCGGCTCGTCTCGACGAGCTCGGCGCTCATGATCGCCGCCGGCTGCGCCTTCGACAGCGCGCTGCCCGGGAACAGCACGAAGCGGGTGCCGCGCGCCCCGGCGTAGTCCTTCTTGCCCTGGTCGCGCAGGCCGATCTGGCCGAGGAGGCCGGCGAGCAGCGACTTGTGGATGCCGTCGGCGTCGGTGCTGGGCTCGCCGACCTCGAGCTGCAACGACCGGGCCATGCGCGCGAGCTGGCGGTAGACGTCCTGCCACTCGCGGATGCGCAGGTAGTTCAGGTACTCGGCCCGCACCTCGCGGCGGAAGGCGCTGCTGCCGAGCTCGCGCTGGCGCTCCTGCAGGTGGTTCCAGAGGTTCAGCATCGTGACGAAGTCGCTCGTCGTGTCCGTGAAGCGCGCGTGCAGCTGGTCGGCATGGCCGCGGCGCTCGGCGGGCCGCTCGCGCACGTCCTGCACGCTGAGCCCCGCGACGATGGCGAGCACCTCGCGGCTGACGCCGTGCTTGCGGCTCTCGACGACCATCCGCCCGAAGCGGGGATCGATCGGCAGGCGCGACAGGTCGCGGCCGATGCGGGTGATGCGCGCATCCTTGTCGATCGCGCCGAGCTCGGTGAGCAGACCGAGGCCGTCCCGCACGCCGCGCGAGTCGGGCGGGGTGAGGAACGGGAACTGCTCGATCTCGCCGAGGCCCAGCGAGATCATCTGCAGGATCACCGCGGCGAGGTTCGTGCGCAGGATCTCCGGCTCGGTGTACTCGGGGCGCTTGCCGAAGTCCTCCTCCGAGTAGAGGCGGATGGCGATGCCCGGGCTGGTGCGCCCGGACCGCCCCGAGCGCTGGTTCGCGCTGGCCTGGCTGATCGCCTCGATCGGCAGCCGCTGCACCTTCGCGCGGGTCGAGTAGCGGCTGATGCGGGCGGTGCCGGTGTCGACGACGTAGCGGATGCCCGGCACGGTCAGGGAGGTCTCGGCGACGTTGGTCGACAGCACGATCCGGCGGCGCACCGTCGCCCCGCGTCGCTCGAAGACGCGGTGCTGCTCGGCGGCGGAGAGGCGGCCGTAGAGCGGCAGCACCTCGGTGCCGGCGGGCAGGCGCCCGCGCAGGTGCTCCTCGGCATCCTTGATCTCGTTCTCGCCGCTGAAGAACACGAGCACGTCGCCGGGCTCCTCGGCGCCGAGCTCGGCGATCGCCTCGGCGACCGCCTCGTTCAGGTCGCGGTCCTGGCCGGCGCTGCCGTCCTCATCCGGATCGTCGCTTTCGACCGCGTCGGCGACGAGCGGGCGGTAGCGCACCTCCACGGGGAAGGTGCGGCCGGAGACCTCGATGATCGGGGCGGGCTCGCCGCTCGCGTCGGCGAAGTGGCGCGCGAAGCTCTCGGGGTCGATCGTCGCGCTCGTCACGATCACCTTGAGCTCGGGGCGCCGGCGCAGCAGGCGCTGCAGGTAGCCGAGCAAGAAGTCGACGGTGAGGCTGCGCTCGTGCGCCTCGTCGATGATGATCGTGTCGTACTTCTTGAGGTCGCGGTCGCGCTGCAGCTCGGCGAGCAGGATGCCGTCGGTCATGAGCTTGATGCGCGTGTCGGCGCTCACCTGGTCGGTGAAGCGCACCTGGTAGCCCACGAGGCCGCCGAGCTCGCTGCCGAGCTCCTCCGCCACGCGCTCGGCGATCGTGCGCGCGGCGATGCGGCGCGGCTGCGTGTGGCCGATCGACTCCCGGCCCAGCTCGAGGCAGATCTTGGGGATCTGCGTGGTCTTGCCCGACCCGGTGGCGCCGGCGATGATCACGACCTGGTGGTCGCGGATCGCGCGGGCGATGTCGTCCTTGCGCGCGCTGACGGGCAGCTCGGGCGGGTAGGTGATCGTCAGGTCGCTCATGGGCCCGTCAATCGTAGTTCGGCGGGGGCGTCCGCTCGTCCGGGAGCGTACCGGCGCTTCGTGCCGGGCGCCGCTCGTCCCGGGCCTCGCGCTCCTCGTCCCGACCCCGAGCGCGTCGACTCCCGCTCGCACCGCGTCCATCCTCGCTCGCACCGCGTCGACCGAGGTCGAGGGGACGGTAGACGCTCTTCGGGAGGGCGGGATGAGCAGCTGCCGTCCCCTCGACACGGTGCCGGTCGACGCGAGTCGGCGCGGAGCGGCGCGGCGAGCGGATGCGCGGGAGCGTCCGGCGGCGCCGGTACCGTTGCGGCATGGCGAGGCTGACCGCGGACGTGACGATCATCGGCGGCGGCATCGCCGGCCTCTCGCTGGCGGCGGCGCTCGCCGAGGAGGCCAGCGTGATCGTCGTCGAGGCGGAGCGCGGCCTCGCGCAGCACACGAGCTCGCGCTCGGCGCAGCAGCTGCAGCCGAGCTACGGTCCCGATCCGGTGCGCGCCCTGACGGCGGCGACGCTCGAGCTGATGCCCGCCATCGAGGATCGGATGGGGGAGCGCATCCTCAGCCCGCGGCCGCTCGTCGTCGGCGCGGTCGCGCCGGAAGCCGCCGAGCTCGCGGCGATCGCCCGCGGCGAGGCGGAGGCGCCGGCCGACCCGATCGAGGCGCTGCTCGCCCAGGGCCGCGGCTTCCGCCGCATCGACCCCGAGCACGCGCACGAGCTGCTGCCGTTCCTGCGCCGCGACGTCCTGCGCGGCGCGGCCATCGACGACGCCTCGAGGGAGGTGCGCGTACCGCTGCTGCTGCGCGCCTACGAGGAGATGGCCCGCGAGCGCGACGCCCGCATCCTCACCGGCTGGCGCGTGCGCGAGATCCAGCGCCGCGGGTCGAGCTGGGTGCTCGAGACCGAGGGCGGCGACGTCTCGACCGGTCACCTCGTGAACGCCGCCGGAGCCTGGGCCGACGAGGTGGCGTCCCTCGCCGGGCTGCGGCCGCGGGGGCTGCGGGCGCTGCGCCGCACCGTGGCGATCGCGGCGCCGCTGCGGGGGACGATCCCCGTCGATGCCCCGATGTTCGTCGACGACCGCGACGGCGTGTACTTCCGCCCGCACGAGGAGGGCCTGCTGGCCTCGCCGATGGAGGACGCGCCGAGTGCCGCCGAGGACGCGCAGCCCCGCGAGGAGCTCGTCGCCGAGACCCTGCGCCGGGTCGAGGCGCTCACCGAGCTCGAGCTCGAGGTGCGCCGCGCCTGGACCGGGCTGCGCGTCGACAGCCCCGACCACCTGCCGGTGATGGGGCGCGACGGCGACGTCGAGACGTTCTTCTGGCTCGCGGCGCAGTCGGGCTACGGCATCCAGACCTCCGCGGCGGCGGGGCGCCTGGCCGCGGCCGAGATCGTCGAGGCGGATGCACGGCTCGGCGAGCCCGCGGACCTCGCCTGGAGCGCCCTCTCGCCCAACCGGGCCGCGCTCTTCGCGCGCGACTGAGCCGCGACGCGCCGCGCACCGCCGAGCCGCGACGCACTTCGCGCCCCCGAGCCGCGACTCATCATGTTCGCGACAAGTCAGTGCCGTGAACGCTGCTGAGTCGTCGCGACGGTGCTGAGTCACGGGCCGACGCCGGGCTGTTCGCGGTGGGCGCATCAGCTGTTCACCCACTGCCTGTAGCGTCGATCGAATGGCACTCTTCAACCGCAAGCGGCGCGAGCCCGAGTCGCAGCCCACGTCGCAGGAAGCCGCCGCGAGCGAGGCCGAGGCCCCCGACGCCGAGCAGCCGCAGGCGCCCGCCGAGCAGCCGCGACCCGATGCGCAGCCGGAGGCCCCCGAGGCCGAGCAGCCGCAGGCGCCCGCTCCGCAGCCGCAGGCGCCCGCCGAGCCGAGCATGCCCTTCACGACCACGACGGTCGGCCGCTCCGATCCCGCCAACCTCTCCTTCGCCATGCCGAGCGCGCCGGTGCCCGAGGCGCCGAAGGCCCCGTCGGCCCGCACCACGCCGACGTGGCGGCCGCGCTGCAGCGCTGGGCCAGGGGCAACAGCCCGCAGGCGCTCGCCGACGTGCTGCGCCAGGGCGCTCGCGGCCAGCTGCTGCTCGACATCAGCGCCTCCGAGCTCAAGATCGAGGACGGCAAGGTGCAGCGCGATTCCACCATCGCCGTCGCCAGCCGCCGGTCCGACGACGGCCGCAACTTCCTGCTCCTCTTCACCTCGAACGCCGAGCTGCGCAAGGCGCACAAGGACGGCGAGGTCGTCCGGTCGATGGTGCAGCCGGCGCTCGGCGCGCTGCGCCTCGCCACACGCGACCAGTACGACGGCGTGATCGTGGACGCGGGCTCCGGCTCCGCGTCGATCGTGATCCCGAAGGACCAGATCGTGCGCGGCCTGCCCGTCGAGCCGGGCGCGAACGAGGCGCTCAAGGAGGCCCTCGCCACGAAGCCGGAGGGCCGCCTCGGCGCGGTGCTCGGCGTGCTCGCCGAGACCGAGACCGTGTTCCTGGCCGTCGAGCGCAAGGGCGAGGTCGTCGACGGGCAGCCGCCCGCCGCGAAGGACCTCTCCGTCGCCGGCGTGAAGGCGCCCGACGGCCGCAGCTACGCCGCCGCCTTCACCTCACCGGCCGAGGTGTGGGCGTGGTCGCCCAAGCACCTCGCCGTGCCGGTGCCGTTCCCGAAGCACGCCCGCTCGGTGCTCAGCGCGCCGAGCGTCGAGGGGCTGCTCTTCAACCCCGCCGGGCCGACGCTCGCCGTGCTGAAGGGCGACCTCGAGAAGGTCGCCGCCGAGTCCCCGGCCGAGTAGCGGTTACTCGCCGATGTTGTCGGCGAGGATGCCGATCGCGCGCAGGTGCATCGCCGCGGCCTCCGGGCCCAGCGCCTCGCCGACGCGGTCGACGAGGAACTCCACCAGGATCGAGTGGGGCACGCGGGTGCGGCGCACCAGCTCGTCGCGGAAGCCCTGCTGCACCGGGCCGACGACGAGCCGCACGTCGGCGAGCTCGGCGATCGGGGAGCGGGCGAACGAGGTGATCAGCACCAGCGAGCCCTGCGACTCGGCGACCGCTCGCGCTGCCGCGAGGCTCGACTGCGTCGCGCCCGATCCGCTCACCAGGAGGGCGACGTCCCCGTCGCGTAGCTGCACCGCGGCGATCTGCTGGCTGATCGGATCGAGCAGGTACTCCGCGGTGCGTCCGATCCCGGTGAGCCGCATGGAGAGGTCCTCGGCGATGGTCGCGGAGAGCCCCGAGCCGAAGACGAGCACCCGCGGGGCGGCGGCGACGAGCTCGACCGCCCGCTGCATCGACGCCTCGTCGAGCGTCGAGGCGAGGCGGTGCAGGCCGGAGGCCAGCTCCTCGACGTCCGCGCGGAGGCGGCCGAGCATCCCCTCGCCGACCGTGCGCGGTGCCGGGACCGAGCGCGCCAGCTCCTTGGTGAGCGCGAGCCGCAGCTGCGTGTAGCCGGCGTAGCCCAGGCTCTGACTGGCGCGGATCACGGTGGTGCGGGCGACGCCGATGCGCTCGGCCAGCTCCTGCGCGGTCAGTTCGACGAGCGTCGCCGGTTGCGCGGCGATCGCATCGGCGACGCGGCGCTCGCTGGGCAGCATGGTCGATCGGTGCGCGGCGATGCGCACCGTCGGCGGGGCGTCCTGCGGGGCGGACCAGGTCACGGCGTCCTCCACGGTGGGGTCTCTCGGGTGAGCCGAGTGTAACCGCGGGCTCGACGGCGCCCGTACGGTGGAGGCATGGCCACCCCCGACTTCATCCTCTCGCTGCGCTCGCGGATCGGCACCGAGCTGCTCTGGCTCAGCGGCGTCACCGCGGTGGTGCTGCGCGAGGGCGGCGGAGGCACCGAGGTGCTGCTGGTGCGCCGCAGCGACAACGGCGCCTGGACGCCGGTGACGGGCATCATCGACCCGGGCGAGCAACCGGCGGTCGCCGCCGCGCGCGAGGTGCTCGAGGAGGCCGGCGTCGTGGCCGAGGCCGAGCGGCTCGCCTGGGTCAACACCCTGCCGCCGATGACCTACGGCAACGGCGACGAGTCGCAGTACCTCGACCTCGTGTTCCGGTTCCGCTGGGTGTCGGGCGAACCGCATCCGGTCGACGGCGAGAACACCGAGGCGCGCTTCTTCGCGCTCGACGCGCTGCCGCCGATGAGCGAGGGGATGCTCGCGCGACTGCGCTCGGCCCTGCCGGAGCGCGGCGAGGCCCGCTTCGAGACCGCCTGAACGACGGACCTCCAGCACCGTTCTCGAGCGGGACCGCCTGAACGACGGATGCCCCGCTCCCTCGGGAGCGGGGCATCCGGTCGTGCCGTGGCCGGTTCAGTCGGTGCCGCGCACCTTCGCGATGCCGCGCATCAGGTGGTACACGCCGATGGCGGCGATCGTGCCGAGGGCGATGCCGTTGAAGGTGAGCGAACCCGACGACCAGATGTAGTTGCCGGCGCCCACGATGAGCGCGGTGCCCGCCGTGAACTGGTTGACGGGCTTGGCGAAATCGACCCCGTTGTCGGTCCAGATCTTGATGCCGATGATGCCGATGAGGCCGTACAGCGCGGTGGTGACGCCGCCGAGCACGCCGGCGGGGATCGAGTTGATGACCTCGCCGACGACGGGGGAGAGCGAGAGCAGCACCGCGACGATGCCGGCCACCCAGTAGGCGGCGGTCGAGTAGACGCGGGTTGCGGCCATGACGCCGATGTTCTCGCCGTAGGTGGTGGTGCCCGAGCCGCCGCCGCTGCCGGCGATGACGGTGGCGACGCCGTCGGCGATGAGCGCGCGGCCGGTGAGCCTGTTGACGGCCGGGTCGGTCATCTGGCCGACGCCGCGGATGTGGCCGACGTTCTCGGCGACGAGCACGAGCACCACGGGCAGGAACGCGGGCAGAACGGCCCAGACCTCGGGCGTCGCGAAGGGGTTCGTCGGGAACGCCAGCGGCGGCAGGCCGAGCGGCGCGGCCTCGGACACCCTCGTGAAGTCGATCTCGCCCTGGATCAGCGCGGCGACGTAGCCGACGATCACGCCGATGAAGATGGACAGACGGCCCAGGATGCCCTTGAACAGCACCGCGCTGATCACGACGGCGGCGAGGGTGATCACGGCCGTGAGGGGCGCCTTCGCGAAGTTGTCGAACGCCGCCGGCGCGAGGTTGAAGCCGATGAGCGCGACGATGGCGCCGGCGACGACCGGCGGCATGAGCGCGTCGATCCAGCCCGTGCCGGTGAGCTGCACCACCGCCCCGACGAGGGCGAGGCTGAGCCCCACCACGACGATGCCGAACAGCGCGCTGCCGGTGCCCTGCTCCGCCACGGCGGCCTGGATGGGCGCGATGAAGGCGAACGAGGAGCCCAGGTAGCTGGGCAGCCGGTTCTTCGTGATCAGCAGGAAGAGGATCGTGCCGACACCCGAGAAGAGCAGGGTCGTCGTGGGCTCGAAGCCGGTGAGCGCTGGCACGAGGAAGGTCGCGCCGAACATGGCGACCACGTGCTGCGCGCCGAGGCCGATCGTGCGGGGCCAGCTGAGGCGCTCGCTCGGGGCGACGATCGCGCCGGGGGCGACGGTCTTGCCGTCGGCGTGCTGGGTCCAGGGCAGGGGCATCTTACGGGTTCCTCACTGAGGGGGAGCGGGGAGGGATGGGGCCGGGTCGAGCGTACCGGGATCGCCGCCCCGGCTCCGCATCCGCCTAAGCTGTTCCGGTTCCACCCCGCAACACGTGAGGACCCCCGTGGCCGCCAGCACCCCCATCCGCTCCCGACTCGACCGCTTCTTCTCGATCACGGAGCGCGGCTCCTCGATCGGCAACGAGCTGCGCGGCGGCCTGGTCACCTTCGTGGCCATGGCCTACATCGTCGTGCTCAACCCGATCATCCTGTCGGGCGGTGTCGACATCGAGGGAACCCAGCTCGGCTTCACGCAGCTGGCCGCCGTCACCTCGCTCGTCGCCGGCGTCATGACGATCCTGTTCGGCCTCGTGGCGCGCCTGCCGTTCGCCTTCGCGGCGGGTCTCGGCATCAACTCGTTCCTGGCCGTCACGGTCGTGGGCGAGGTCACCTGGGCCGAGGCGATGGGCCTCGTGCTCATCAACGGCCTCGTCATCGTGCTGCTCGCGGCCACCGGCCTGCGCCGCGCCATCTTCACCGCGGTGCCGCAGCAGCTCAAGGTGGCCATCTCGGTCGGCATCGGCGTGTTCATCGCCTTCATCGGCCTGGTCAACGCCGGCTTCGTGCGGGCGACGGGGCTCGGCTCGCCGCCCGTCGACCTCGGCATCGACGGCTCGGTGGCGACCGTCCCGACCCTGGTCTTCGTGATCGCCCTGCTCGTCACGGGCGTGCTGGTGGCCCGCAGGGTGCGCGGCGCCCTGCTCATCGGCATCGTCGCGAGCACGATCCTCGCGATCGTCGCCGAGGCGGTCTTCCAGGTCGGTGCCTCGAACGGCGGCGAGAACGCGGCCGGCTGGAACCTCAACGTGCCCGTGCTGCCGACCCAGGTCGTCAGCCTGCCCGACCTGTCGCTGCTCGGTCAGGTCTCCTTCGGCTCCTTCGAGCGCATCGGCGCCCTCGCCGCGCTCATGCTCGTCTTCACCCTCGTCTTCACGAACTTCTTCGACGCGATGGGCACCTTCACCGGCCTGTCGAAGGAGGCGGGGCTGGCGGATGCGAAGGGCGAGTTCCCGCGGCTGCGCTCGGCCCTCGTGGTCGAGGGCATCGGCGCCGTCGCCGGCGGTGCCGCGAGCGCGAGCTCGAACACCGTGTTCGTCGAGTCGGGCGCCGGCGTCGGCGAGGGGGCCCGCACCGGCCTGGCGAACCTCGTGACCGGCGCGCTCTTCCTCGTCGCGCTGTTCTTCACGCCGCTGACCCAGATGGTGCCCTCCGAGGTCGCGTCCGCCGCGCTGGTCGTGGTCGGCGCGATGATGATCGCGCAGATCCGCGACGTCGACTGGAGCGACTTCTCGGTGTCGCTGCCGGTCTTCCTCACCGTCATCGTCATGCCGCTGACCTACTCGATCGCGAACGGCATCGGCGCGGGCTTCGTGTCGTGGGTCGTGCTGCGCGCGCTCTCGGGCAAGGCCCGCGAGGTCAAGCCGCTGCTCTGGGTCGTGGCGGCGGGCTTCGTGCTCTACTTCGCCCGCGGACCGGTGGAGACGCTCATCGGCATGTAGCCGGGCCGCGCTCGTCCCTCCGCCGGCGGGCCGCGCCGTTCAGCTCCGGCGCCGGCGGGCCGGCGGGCGGAACATCGCCAGGGGGCGGGCCGAGGGGAGGCCGCCGACGACCGCGCCGTGGCCGAAGCCGAAGTTCTGGAAGAAGCGGCGGTCGGCGTCGGAGCGCGAGTACAGGTAGCCCGGCACGCCCTGCTCGTCGAGCTGGGAGAGCTTGGTGCCGAGCAGCGCCGACGCGACCCGACCGCGGCGGGCCTCGGGCAGGACGCCCACGAAGGGCAGGTACCAGTGCTCGTCGACGGGCCGGTGCCGCTGCAGCGCGCGCTGCACGCGGAGGGCGCGCAGCGCGTTCCCCGCGCCGAGCGCGCGCACGAGCCCGGAGAGGTAGGGCAGCAGGGCGGGCATCTCGCCCTCGTGCCCGACCGGCATGTACTGCCACACGCTGACGCCGAGGATCCTGCCCTCGTGGCCGCGGGCCACCGTGACCTCGAGCCGGTCGTTCGCGGTCGCCCGCAGGAGGGTGTCGAAGTAGCGCCAGAGCCGACGGTCGCGGTGCGGGTGCGGGCCGATCATGTCGCGATGCACCGGATCGTCGGCGAAGGCCACGGCCAGCACCGCGGCGATCTCCTCGAAGTCCTCGCGCGAGGCCGTCTCGATGCGCACGCTCAGCGGCGCGCGACGCAGGTCCGGTCGCTCGGCGGCATCGGTCATGGGGTTCCTCCGGGGGATCGGGTGGGGACACCGTAGCGGAACGCGGCGACCGGAAGGTGCCGCCGAGCGGCTCAGCGCCGCCGGCGGGCCGGCGGCCGGAACATGCCGACGGGTCGCGCATGGTCGAGGCCCTGGATGAGGGCCCCCGGCACGAAGCCGAGCCGCTCGAAGAACCGCCGGTCGTGCACGGTCGACGACTCGACGTAGGCGTCCTCCTGCGCGTCGTCGATCGCATCCAACCGCGACTGCACGAGGGCCGTGCCCACGCCGGCGTCGCGGTTCGCGCCGAGCACGCCGACCGCTGACAGGAACCAGTGCGTGTCGAGCGGGCGGTGCCGCTCGAGCACCTTCTGCACTCGGTACGGGGGGATCACTCCGAGCGGACCGAGCGCGCGGAGGTAGCGGGGCGCGAGGGCGAGCTGCTCGCCGAAGCGGCTGTCGCGGCCGACCCGGTTCACCGCCCAGGTGGCGGCCCCGATGACCGTGCCGTCGTCGCGGCGGGCGACATCGATCGTGCGCTCCGACCCGGTGTACGTGAGCACGTAGGCTTCGAAGAAGCCGCGCAGCGCCTCGGCGCGTCCCTGACGTGGCGGGACGACGTCGAGGAAGACCGGATCGGTCTCCATGGCGGTCGCGAGCAGCGCGGCCACCTCGTGCAGGTCGCGACGGGTCGCGGTCTCGATGCGGATGGGCACGGCCGGCTCAGCCGTCTCGCCGGCTGCGGATGGGGGAGCGCTCTCGGTGCGGAAGCGCGGACGTCGGCGTCATGGAGTCGGGTCTCCTCGGGGTGGTGCTGCGACGCTACACCCGAAGGGCGCCGGTGCGCGGTCGCTGCGGAGCGGGGGACGCCGGGGTCACACGTGGCTCCGCCGCGGCGGCCCGCCCTCGGCATCGACCGCCGCATCCGCCCGCATCCGTCCGCTCAGGTGCTGACGCACCGCCTGGAACTGCCAGATCGCAGCGTCGTCGGGCACCAGGCTACCGTCGGCGGAGGGCGCGGCGGCGGGTTCGTCGAGCTGCCGCACCTCCTGATGCAGCCGCTCCATCGTGGCGTCGAGCCGGCTCGCGGTCAGCGCGGCCTCGGTGAGGTCGTCGAGCAGCGCCTGGGGCACCTGCCTGTCGTACTTGTAGTAGATCTTGTGCTCGAGGCTGGCCCAGAAGTCCATGGCGATGGTGCGGATCTGCACCTCGACCAGCACCTGCACGGGACCCTTCGACAGGAACACCGGCACCGACAGCACCACGTGCAGGCTCTTGTAGCCGTTCTCCTTGGGCTCGGCGATGTAGTCCTTCACCGAGACCACGGTGATGTCGCTCTGCTGGGTCAGCAGCTCGAAGACGCGGTAGGTGTCCGAGACGAAGCTGCAGGTGATCCGCACGCCGGCGATGTCGTGGATCGCCGCGCGGATGCCCTCGAAGGTGGGCTCGACGCCCTTGCGCTGCACCTTCGCGATGATGCTCTCGGGGCTCTTCAGGCGCGATCCCACGTGCTCGATCGGGTTGTAGTCGTGCCGCAGCCCGAACTCCTCCCGCAGGATGCCCACCTTGGTGAGGATCTCGTCAATGCCGAACTTGTACTCGAGCATGAACGCCGTGAACTCGTCGCGCAGCCGGGTGATCTCGCCCACCACCTGCGGGTCGACGGCGACGGGCGCCGCGGCGCGCACGAGATCTCGGGGAGGGCGGTCGATGTCCACCCCAGGAGCGTAGGGCGAACGGCCTGGACGGCCGGTCGGAGGTCGCCCTGGATGCTCCCCCGTCGCCGACGCGCGGCGCACGTGGGAGAGTGGAGGGATGCCCTCCCGCCTCAGCGACTCCGTGAGCCCGTACCTGCGGGCCCACGCCGACCAGCCCGTCGACTGGTGGCCGTGGGGCGCGGAGGCCTTCGCCGAGGCGGCCCGCCGCGACCTGCCGGTGCTCGTCTCGATCGGCTACGCCACCTGCCACTGGTGCCACGTCATGGCTCGCGAGAGCTTCGCCGACCCGGCGCTCGCCGAGTACCTCAACGCGCGCTTCGTCGCCGTCAAGGTCGACCGCGAGGAGCACCCCGACGTCGACGCGAGCTACCTCGCCGCGGCCGGGGCCTTCACCGATCACCTCGGCTGGCCGCTCAACGCCTTCGCGACGCCGGACGGCCGTCCGTTCTACGCGGGCACCTATTCGCCGCCGCAGCCGGTGGGCTCGCATCCGTCGTTCCGACAGGTGCTCGAGGCGGTCCACGACGCGTGGACCGAGCGGAGGGACGAGGTGCGCGCCAACGCCGCCGGCATCGCGGGGGCGCTCGCCGCTTCCGCCGCGCCGGAGCCCTCGCCGCTGCCGACCCGCGAGCAGCTGACCGTCGCCGTGCGCGACCTCGCCGCGCAGGAGGACCGCGAGTTCGGCGGCTTCGGCACGGCGCCGAAGTTCCCCTCCGTGCCCGCGCTGCAGTTCCTGCTCGAGCGCGGCTCGACCGGCGACGCCGAGGCGCTCGCCCTGGCCGAGCGCGGCCTGCTCGCCATGGCCGACTCCCCGCTGCGCGACCCGGTCGAGGGCGGCTTCTTCCGGTACGCGACGCAGCGCGACTGGGGCGAGCCGCACTACGAGCGGATGCTCACCGACAACGCCCTGCTGCTGCAGGCGTTCGCCGCGGTCGGGCAGCTCAACGGCGCCGCGGTGATGCCGCTGGCGCTGGGCGTCGCCGAGTTCCTCATCCGCTCGCTGCAGCGGCCGGACGGCGGCTTCGGCAGCGCGCAGGACAGCGAGAGCCCGGTCGACGGCGTGCGCAGCGAGGGCGGCTACTACGCGCTCGACGCCGCGGCCCGGGCGACCCAGCCGCAGCCGGCGGTCGACGGCAAGGTGCTCGCCGGCTGGAACGGGCTGGCGATCGCCGCGCTGGCGCAGGCGGGCTCGCTCTGGCAGCGGCCGGGATGGCTCGTCGCCGCCCGGCAGGCCGCCGACCACCTGCTCGAGCTGCACGTGCTGCCGGACGGACGCCTGGTGCGGGCGAGCCTCGACGGCGAGCCGTCGGACGCGGTCGCGACCCTCGAGGACCACGGGCTGCTGGCCACCGGACTGCTGCGCCTGGCGACCGCGGTCGGCGAGCCGCGCTACGCGCGTGCGGCGCTGCGGCTGCTCGACGCCTGCCTGGTGCCCGGCGGCCTGCCGGTCGCGCCGGGCGGTGCCGACCCGGTGCTCGCCGCCGCCGGCGTCGCCCTGCCGGCCGATCCCTCGGAGGGCGCCTACCCGTCCGGGCTCAGCGCGATCGCCGATGCCGCGCTGCTCGCCCACCAGCTCACCGGCCGCGCCGAGTACCGCGCCGCGGCGGAGGCCGTGGTGGCGTGCTTCGGCCAGGCGGCGCTGCAGCGTCCGCTCGCCTCCGGCGCCATGCTCGCGGTCGCGGCGCGCCTCGCCGAGCCGAGCCTGCAGCTGGTCGTCACCGAGGCGGATGCGGCCACCGCGCCGGCGGCGATGGCCGGACTGGGGCGCGCGTGGCACCGCGCCGGCGTCGTCGTCGTCGTGCAACCGGAGGGTCGGATGCGCGCCCTGGCGGAGGCGGGCCTCGCACTGCTCGAGCACCGGCCGGCGCAGGACGGCCGTGCCACCGCCTACCTCTGCCGCGACCTCGTCTGCGCCCTGCCGACGACCGATCCCGAGGCGCTCGCGGACGCGCTCGGCGCGCTGCGCTGACCGCCCGCCCGATCAGGGGCGCGCGACCGTGAAGCCCTGCGGCGCCGAGCGCTCGAGCTCCTCGACGAGCAGCTCGCCGAACCGAGCCTGCCGCGCCACGTCGATGCGCGAGGTCGGGCCGGTGACGCTGACCGCCACCGGCGGCCCTGCGGGCGCACGAGCGCGACGCCCACGCAGCAGATGCCGGCCTCGTTCTCCTCGCGCTCGATGGCCCAGCCGAGGCGCCGGGCGTCGCCGACGGCTGCGCGGAAGCGCGGCAGCTCCTCGTCCGGTGCGTCGCCGAGGTAGGCGTCGAGGCCCTCGTCCTGCACCCGCTCGGCGGCCATGATCGCCCGGCCGAGCGCGGTCGTCGCGACCGGGGCGTGCCGGCCGATCCGCGACCACACGCGCATCGCGCGATCCGGCTCGACCTTGTCGAGGTAGAGCACCGACCGTCCGTCGAGCACGCCGAGGTGCACGAGCTCCTCCGTGCGCTCGCAGATCCTGAGCAGCGCCGTGCGGAAGAGGGCGGGCAGGTTCTGCCCGCGCTGGAAGCGCTCGACGAGCGCGCCCGGGCGGGAGCCGAGCCGGTAGCGCTGGTCGCCGGCCTGCTCGGCGAAGCCGCGGTGCCGCAGCGCCTGCAGCGCGCGGTGCACCGACGTCTTGGTGTAGCCGGAGGCCGTGGCCAGGGCAGCGAGCGTGACGCCGTCGGAGCCCGCCTCGGCGAGCAGCTCGATCACGTGCAGCGCCTTGTCGACGCTGCCGACGGGGGAGGCCCCGGAGTGCTCGATCGTCATCGGCGACGTCCCCTCTCGTGGCATCGGCGGCAGCGCCGTGCTACCGTGGTCCGCATAGCGACACTAGCGTTGCGCGATGCGGAACGCAACCGTGATGACACGGTGTCGAACAGCGACGACGGCGCGCGGACCGCGCACCCGATCAGGAGCGGCAATGGAGCGACTCACCGCCGGGACCACCCCGGCAGGCACCCTCATCGGCGCATCGGCGCCCGACGGCACCGGCATCGTCCACCTCGGCCTGGGCAGCTTCCACCGCGCCCACCTCGCGGTGCACACCGCGCGAGCCCTCGCGGTCGAGCAGGGCGAGTGGGGCATCCACGGCTTCGCCAACCGGTCGGCGCGCGTCGTCGAGGCGCTGCAGGCGCAGGACCACCGCTACGCCGTGCTGCAGCTCTCGCAGGAGGGCACGAGCGCGGGGGTCGTCGACGTGCACCGCGCGACGGGGGTGCTGGCGCAGGAGCCGCGGGCGTTCATCCGCTCGCTCACCCGGCCGGAGCACCGCATCCTCAGCCTCACCGTCTCCGAGGTCGGCTACAGCCTGGCGGTCGGCGGCGGCCTCGACCTCGACGACCCGGGCATCCGCGCCGACCTCGCCGCGCCGCACGAGCCGCGCACGGCGATCGGGCTCATCGCGCGCGGCCTCGTGGAGCGCTCGGCGTCCGGCGCGCCCATCACCGTGCTCTCCTGCGACAACCTGCAGTCCTCCGGCCGCACCACGGAGCGCGCGGTCACCGACTTCCTGCAGGCGAGCGGAGCGGATGCGGATGCGCTGCGCTACGTCGCCCGCCACGTCGCCTTCCCGAACGCGATGGTCGACCGCATCGTGCCCGCGACGACGCCGCAGACGGTCGCCGACGTCGAGCGCCTGCTCGGCGTGCACGACGCCGCGCCGGTGCCCGCCGAGGCCTTCTCGATGTGGGTGCTGGAGGACCGCTTCGCGGCCGGTCGCCCCGCCTGGCACGCCGCGGGCGCGACCATGAGCGACGAGGTCGAGGCCTACGAGCTCGTGAAGCTGCGGCTGCTCAACGGATCGCACTCGCTCATCGCCTACCTCGGCGGGCTCTCCGGTGCGCCGACGATCGTCGAGTCGTTCGCCCAGCCGTGGGTGCGCGATGCCGTGCTCGAGCTCATCCGACGCGACTACCTGCCCACGATCACCCTGCCCGAGGGCCTCGACGTCGAGGACTACGTCGCCTCCCTCATCGCCCGCTGGTCGAACGCCCCGCTGCGCGACCTCACCGCACGCGTGGGCTCGGGCGGGTCGACCAAGCTGCTCCAGCGCGTGCCCGAGCCGGCCGCGCAGACCCTCGACGCAGGGCGCACGCCGCACCTGCTCGCCCTCACCACCGCGGCCTGGATCGCCTGCGTCGCCCCGCCCGCGGGCCTCGAACCCGGCCCCGTCGCCGCCGAGATGGTCGAGCCGGCGCGCGAGCAGCTCGCGGCGGCGACCCGGGGCGCGGTCACCGCCCGGGAGCACGCGCTCGCCGCGCTCGACGCCGGTGTGCTGCCGGCATCGCTCGCGGCTCGCGCTCCCTTCCGGGAGCGCGTCGCCGAGCTCGTCGAGATCATCGCGCGCCACGGGGCGCGCGCAGCAGCGGAGGAGGCGCTCCGAGCGAGCGCGGAGGAGGCACGTTGAAGCAGCTCGCCATCCACGCGGCGGAGGACATCCGCTGGGAGGACCGACCCCTGCCCGAGCCGCGCGACGGCGAGGTGCGCCTGCGCGTGCGCTACGTCGGCATCTGCGGCTCCGACCTGCACTACTACTTCCACGGCGCCAACGGCGAGTACACGATCCGCGAGCCGCTCACCCCCGGGCACGAGCTCTCGGCGGTCGTCGACCTCGATCCCTCGGGCGAGCTCGCCGCGGGCACGCCGGTGACGGTGCATCCCGCGCGCTTCGGGCCGTCCGTCGCGGGGCTGGAGGCGCATCCGCACCTCCGACCCGGTGGCGACTACCTCGGCAGCGCCGCCGCCGACCCGCACCGTCAGGGTGCGGCGGCGGAGCAGGTGATCGTCGAGCGCGCCATGGTGCGCGTGCTGCCCGAGTCGCTGCCGCTGCCGCGGGCCGCGCTCGCCGAGCCGCTCGCCGTCGCCCTGCACGCGGTGTCGCTGGCCGGCGACGTCGCGGGTCGCCGCGTGCTCGTGCTGGGCGCGGGGCCGATCGGCCTGCTCGTCGTGGCCGCGCTGCGCCGAGCCGGCGCCGGCGCGATCGCCGTCGCCGACCTGCGCCGCGAGGCGCTCGACCGGGCTCGCACGCAGGGAGCGGACGAGCTGCTCGTCGTCGGCGAGGACGCCGTGGCCGACACGGCCTTCGACATCGTGCTCGAGTGCTCGGGCGCCGCCCCGGCGCTGACCCAGGCGGTGCGTTCGGCGGCGCGCACCGGGGTCATCGTGCAGGTCGGCATGCTGCCGAACGAGGCCGTCCCCGTGAACCTCGCGCCCATGCTCGCGAAGGAGCTGCAGCTGCGCGGCGCCTTCCGGTTCTCCGACGAGATCGACGACGCCGTCGCCATGCTCGCCGAGACGCCCGCGCTCGACGCGGTCATCACCCACACCCTGCCGGCGCAGGACGCCGCGGCGGCCTTCGCGACCGCGCGCGACGCATCCGTCTCCGGCAAGGTCCTGCTCGAACTCTGACCCCACCCCACGCCACCCCGCACTGCATCACCTGACGAAGGAGTCCCCCATGACCGCATCGGCACGGGCCGCGCAGCCGGATCCGACCACCAAGCGCTCGATGCGCGATCTCGTGCGCGCCGCGATCTCCGGCTGGCTCGGCACGGCGCTCGAGTTCATGGACTACCAGCTCTACTCGCTGGCCGCGGCGCTCGTCTTCGCCGACCTGTTCTTCTCGAGCGAGAACCCCGCCGTCGCGGTGGTCGCCTCGATGGCGACCTACGGCGTCGGCTACGTCGCCCGTCCAGTCGGCGCGTTTTTCTTCGCCCGGCTCGGCGACCGCACCGGCCGCAAGAAGGTGCTGTTCTACACGATCCTGCTCATGGGCGCCGCCACGACCCTCATCGGCGTGCTGCCCACCTACGCGCAGGTCGGCGTGCTCGCGCCCATCCTGCTGGTCATCCTGCGCCTCGCCCAGGGCTTCGGTGCCGGCGCGGAGATCTCCGGCGCCGGCGTGATGCTGGCCGAGTACGCTCCGGCGCGCCGCCGCGGCATCATCGCCTCGCTCGTCGCGCTCGGCACTAACTGCGGCACCCTGCTCGCCTCCGCGATCTGGGCGGTGCTGCTGGTGACCTTCAGCGAGCAGGAGGTCATCGACTGGGCATGGCGCATCCCGTTCCTCGCCAGCGCCGTCATCATGCTCTTCGCGGTCTGGGTGCGGGCCAACCTCAAGGAGAGCCCGGTCTTCGAGGAGCGCGACGACGTCGTCGACGGCGCCGCGCTCACCAAGGAGCAGATCGTCATCCGGGCGACCGAGCAGGGCGATCAGCGCACGCTCGACGCGCTGAACCGCAAGCCGATCAAGGCGTTCGTCGTGGCCCTGCTGCTGCGCTTCGGCCAGGCCGGCAACTCCGGCATGATCCAGACCTACCTGATCTCGTACCTCACGGTCGTGCTGCTGCTCGACCGCTCGATCGGCGCCAACGTCGTCATCGTCTCGTCGCTCGTCGCGTTCATCACGGTGCCGCTGTCGGGCCTGCTCGGCGACCGCTTCGGCCGGCGCACGATGTACATCGTCTGGACGGTCGTCGCGCTGATCGCGATCTACCCGTCGATCCTCATGATCTCGACCGGCGACACCCCGCTGGTCTTCGCCGGGTACATCATCATCCACAACCTCGCCGTCATGACCCTGGCCTCGCTGGAGAACCTGACGCTGCCGGAGATCTTCGGCTCGCGGAACCGCTACACCTACACGGCGATGGCGCGCGAGATCGCGGCGATCATCGCCACCGGCATCGGCCCCGTGGTCGCAGCCGCCTGGGTGGCGGCGGTCACCGGCTCGTTCATCCCGATCGTCATCATGCTCGGCGTCTTCACCGTCTGCGCGCTCATCGCGGCGCTGTGGATGCCCGAGGTCGCCGGCCGCGACCTGACCGACCCGCGCGACGCCATGTGACCGGCTGAGCGGATCGAGCATCCGCCGGGCTCCTCCTCGACGAGGAGCCCGGCCCCACCCCATCCAGGAGCAACCATGAGCATCGAGCAGATCAGCGTCAACGTCACCAGCCCCGGCCGCAACTTCGTCACCCTCAAGATCGTCACGAGCGACGGCATCGTCGGCTGGGGCGACGCCACCCTCAACGGCCGCGAGCTCTCGGTGGCCTCCTACCTGCGCGACCACCTCGCGCCCATGCTCGTCGGGCGCGACGAGGAGCGCATCGAGGACACCTGGCAGTACCTCTACCGCGGCGCCTACTGGCGGCGCGGGCCGGTGACCATGAGCGCCATCGCCGCGGTCGACATGGCGTTGTGGGACATCAAGGCCAAGCGGGCCGGCGTGCCGCTCTACCAGCTGCTCGGCGGCGCGAGCCGCGACAGCCTGCGCACCTACTACCACGCCTCCGGCACCGACATCGCGGCGCTCAAGGACACCGTCACGGGCCTGGTGGAGGAGGGGTTCACCGCGGTGCGGGTGCAGACCGGCGTGCCCGGCCTCGGCCAGATCTACGGCGTCTCGTCGAACACCCCCGGCACGAAGTACAACTACGAGCCGGCGAAGCGCGCCGCCGACGGCAGCGGCGCCGTGCGGCCCTCGGAGGAGATCTGGGACACGCCCGCCTACCTGGCGCACGTGCCCGGCGTGTTCGAGGAGCTCCGGGGCGAGTTCGGCACCGGTCTGCGGCTGCTGCACGACGCGCACCACCGCATGTCGCCGATCGAGGCGGCCCGGTTGGCGAAGTCGCTCGAGCCCTACGGCCTGTTCTGGCTCGAGGACGTCACCCCGGCGGAGGACCAGACCGCCCTGCGCACGGTGCGCCAGCACTCGACCACGCCGCTCGCGATCGGCGAGATCTTCAACTCGGTGCACGACTACCAGACGCTCATCACGGAGCGCCTCATCGACTACGTGCGCTCGGCGGTCACCCACACCGGCGGCATCACGGCCACCCGCAAGCTGCTCGACTTCGCGGCGATCTACGGCATCCGCTCGGGCATGCACGGGCCGACCGACATCTCGCCGGTCGGCATGGCCGCCGCGATGCACCTCGGTCTCGCGATCCACAACTTCGGCATCCAGGAGTACATGCCGCACAACGACGACACCCTCGACGTGTTCCGCACCTCCTACCGCTTCGAGCGCGGCTTCCTGCACCCCGGCGACGCGCCGGGGCTCGGCGTCGAGCTCGACGAGGAGGCCGCGGCGCGCTTCGACTACACCGCCGCGTACCTGCCCGTGAACCGCCTGATCGACGGGACCGTCCATGACTGGTGAGCACCGCATCCCCGTCCCCGCCCGCACCGCCGAGGCGCGCCTGCTCGTCGTGGTGCGAGCGCCGAGCGCGGAGGCCTACGCGCCCGTGCTCGACGTGCTCGTCGAGCACGGCATCCGCAGCATCGAGCTGACCCTCACGACGCCGGGCACGCTGGAGGCGCTGCCCGCGCTCGTCGAGCGCTACGAGGGCGTCGACGTCGGCGTCGGCACCGTCCTGCGACCGGATGCGCTGCGGCGCGCGGTCGACGGCGGGGCCGCCTACCTGGTCACGCCGGTGACGGACTCGGGCCTCGTCGAGTCGGCCGTCGCATCCGGCACCGCCATCGTGCCGGGCGGCCTGACGCCCACCGAGCTCTTCGCCTCCTGGTCGCGCGGCGCGGCCGCGGTCAAGGTGTTCCCCGCCAGCCAGGTGAGCCCCGGGTACGTCAAGGACCTGCGCGGGCCGTTCCCCGGCATGCAGGTCGTGCCCTCCGGCGGCATCGACCTCGACGGCGCCGAGGCGTGGCTGCGCGCCGGCGCCGCGGCCGTCAGCGTGGGCGGGCCGCTGCTCGGCGACGCCTTCGCCGGTGGCGACCTCGGCGAGCTCGGCCGGCGCACCCGGGCCTTCGTCGAGCGCTGCGACGCGGTGCCGCGATGAGCGCACGCGTCGTCACCCTCGGCGAGACGATGGCGCTGCTGCGAGCGGATGCGGTCGGCTCGCTCGCCCACCTCGGCGCCCTGTCGATCGGGGTCGGCGGCTCGGAGAGCAACGTGGCCATCGGCCTGCGCCGCCTCGGCGTCGAGGCGACCTGGGTCGGTCGGGTCGGCGACGACAGCCTCGGCGTGCGGGTCGCTCGCGAACTCCGCGCCGAGGGCGTCGACGCGCGGGTGATCGTCGATGGAGGAGCCCGCACCGGCCTCATGCTCAAGGAGCGCCCGAGCGGCGACGCCACCTCCGTGCACTACTACCGCACCGGCTCCGCGGGCTCGCGCCTCGACGCCGACGACCTGCCCGCCGACGTCCTCGACGGCGCGGCGCTGCTGCACCTCACCGGCATCACACCGCTGCTCTCCGCCTCCTGCCTGGCGGTCGCGCACGCGGCCGTCGACCGCGCCCGCGCGGCCGGCGTGCCCGTGAGCTTCGACGTCAACCACCGCACCGCACTGGGCGCGGCGGATGCGGCGGGGCCGGTGCTGCGCGAGCTCGCCGAGCGAGCGGATGTGCTCATCGGCGGCGAGGAAGAGCTGCGGCTGGTCGGCGGCACCGGCGACGACGCGGCGGAGGTCGCGGCGTCGCTGGCGAGCCGCGGCCGTTCCGTGGTGGCGAAGCTGGGGGAGCGCGGCGCGCTCGCGATCGTGGACGGCCGACTCGCCCGGCACGACGGCTTCCGCGTCGCGGTCGTCGACACGGTCGGCGCCGGCGACGCGTTCGTCGCCGGCTACCTCAGCGCCCAGCTCGAGGGGCAGCCCGTCGAGGAGCGCCTGCGCCGCGGCAACGCCTGCGGTGCGCTGCTCTGCACCGTGCCGGGCGACTGGGAGTCGGCGCCGACCCTGCGCCAGGTGCAACGCTTCCTCGAGGCGGGGCGCGACCCGGTCTCGCGCTGAAAGCCGCACCCCGTACGGGTGCCACCAGCCGATAGGTTGGACGGACACCACGCGCCGGCCCGGTCCATCCGCCGGCGCTGCCGAACCAAGGGGGAACTGCATGGATCTGCTCGCAGCGGGAGGCATCGGCATCGCCGTGATCTTCGCCATCGGCGCGGCCGTCATCGCGCTCATCATCGTCATCGTCCTCATCCGGGCCTGGTACCGCGTGGCCAAGGCCGACGAGGCGCTGGTCATCGTCGGCAAGAGCCAGAAGAACGCGCAGGGCGACTCCTCGCGCATTACCGTCATCACCGGCGGCGGCGCGATCGTGAACCCCTGACGCAGCGCGCCGAGATGATCTCGCTGCGCGCCCGCCAGATCAAGATGGAGCCGACCGCGCAGTCGTCGACCGGCGTCACGGTGAACGTCAGCGGCGTCGCGCTCGTGAAGATCGGCTCCGACCCGGAGTCGGTGCGCCGCGCCGCCGAGCGCTTCGCCTCGCAGGACAAGGCGATCGAGCAGTTCACGACCGAACAGCTCGAGGGCGCGCTCCGCGGCGTCGTCGCGACCCTGACGGTCGAGGAGCTCATGCGCGACCGCCAGCGCCTGAGCGACCAGATCGCCGAGGGCATCAAGAACGACCTCTCGTCGCAGGGCCTCATCCTCGACTCGTTCCAGATCCAGGGCATCACCGACCAGAACAACTACATCTCCGCGCTCGGCGCCACCGAGGTCGAGCGCGTCAAGCGCGAGGCCGAGGTCGCCAAGATCAACGCCGACCGCGAGATCCGCGCCCGCCAGATCGCCACGGACGAGGCGAACCTCATCGAGCAGACCCAGCTCGACAAGAACAGCGCCGCGGCCAAGGCCGAGGTCGGCCGCGCGAACGCCGAGGCCGAGCAGGCGGAGGCGCTGGCCCGCGCCGAGCGGCAGCAGGCGGTGCTCGAGCAGGAGGCGCAGAACACGCAGGCCCGCCTCGAGTCCGAGGTCAGCCGCGTGGCCGACGCGAACCTCTACAAGAGCCAGAAGGATGCGGACGCGCAGGCGTACGCGCAGGTCAAGGCGGCTCAGGCGAGGGCCCAGATAGCCGAGCAGGAGGCGCAGGCCGTGCGCCTCAAGGCCGAGGCCGACGCCGAGGCCGTGCGCCTCGCCGGTGAGGCCCGCGCCGCGGCGATCAGCGCCGAGGCGGACGCGCTCGCGAAGAACCAGGAGGCGCTGCTCGCCCAGCGCGCCCTCGAGGCGCTCGTGCCGATGATGGCCGAGTTCGCGAAAGGCTACGACAAGGTCGGCAACGTCACGGTGCTCGGCGGGGAGGGGGCCAGCAGCCACCTTGCGTCCGAGTCCGCCACGGGCATGCGCTCGACCTTCGAGGCCGTCAAGGCCGCGACCGGCATCGACCTGGGCGCGATCATCCAGGGCCGCGCGGTCGGCGAGGGCATCGGCGGCGCGGTGAAGGCGAACTGGGCCCCGCCGGCCCCGCCCGCCCAGCGGGATGCGCCCGCATCCGCTCCGAAGCAGGCGCCGGCGACCGAGTAGCCGTCACCCGACGGGTTCCGCATCCCGCCCCGGCGCTGCGCACGGGCGGGATGCGGAGCCCGTCAGACGTCCCGCCAGCTGTGCCGGGGCTCGTAGCCGAGCTCGCGGCGGGCCTTCTCGATGGAGAGCAGCGTGTCGTTCACTCCGAGGTCGCCTCGCACGGGCACCTCCGGGAACTGCTCGGCCACGAGCTCGGCGTTCGGTCGGCTCATCACGGTGTCGGCGGCGGCGATGAGGTAGCGCTCGAAGCCGGGACGGCCCGCCTCGAGGGCCAGCTGCACGGCCTGTGCTCCGTCGCGCGCGTCGATGTAGCCCCACAGGTTCCAGCGCCGCACGCTCGCGTCGGCGTCGAACGAGGGGAACTCGGCGTAGTCCTCGGGGTTCATGACGTTCGAGAAGCGCAGCGCCGTGAGCGACAGCCCGGGGTTCCAGCGCACCAGCTCGATCGCCAGATGCTCCTCGAGGTGCTTCGAGAGCGAGTACGTGGACTCGGGCCGCGCCGGGTAGTCCTCGTCGACGGGGATGTAGGGCGGCGGCGTCTCGAGCGGCAGCCCCTGCAGCGTCTCGCTCGAGGCCGTGACGATCCGGTCGATGCCGAGGCGGGTCGCGGCCCACAGCACGTTGAAGGTGGCGGCGATGTTGTTCTGGAAGGTCGCGACGTCCGAGCGGATGCCCGGTGCCGGGATCGCCGCCAGGTGGACGACGGCGTCGAGGCCGTCATGCTGGTCCCCGACACCGCCGAGCGCGTCGATCACCTGCCCGTAGTCGGTCAGCTCCACCTGCACGAAGCCCGGCCCGCGCCGTCCCTGCACGTCGAGGCCGATCACCTCGTGGCCTGCGGCGCGGAGCTCCCGCGCCACGACCGTGCCCAGCTTGCCCGTCGATCCCGTCACTGCGATCCTCATGCGCCCAGTCAAGCATCCGGGGCGGCCGCTGCGAAGCACGAGGACGTCGCGCACGGGGATCAGGCAGGCGACGCCTCGAGCCGCCGGTCCCGGCGCGCCACGCGGGCTCGCGAGAACAGCGCGTCGACCGAGAGCGCGCCGCTGCCGGTCAGCGCGATCGCGAAGGAGGCGGCGGTCAGCAGCAGCGTGAACTCGATGCCGCCCTCGGCGGCGAAGAACCCGCCGGGCAGGTGCACGAGCAGCATGGCGACGAGCATGGCCACGCCGATCGCCGCTCCGGCGAGACGTGCGGCGAGGCCGACGATGAGCAGCGCGCCGCCGACGACCTCGGTCCAGGCCACGAGCGGTGCGGCGAGCTGCGGCAGGGGCACGCCCATCCCGGCGAAGCCCTGCGTGGTGCCCTCGATGCCGTTCGTCCAGATCTTCTGCCAGCCGTGGGCGATGGCGATGACGCCGACGGCGACGCGGAGCACGAGGAGGCCGGCGGATGCGGGGAGGTTGGGCATGGGGGAGCGCCTTCCGTAAGGAGTGGGGTGTCCGACGAATGCCGGCTATCTGCTTGAACGCTCCAGTATCGTGCCCCGCGGACGGGGGTCGTCGCATCCGCTCCCAGGCACCTCATAAGGTCGTCGCAGGTGCTTCGCCGGGCGAGGCACTCGGTGACCGCGCATCCGCTCGCCGGTACCGTGATCCTGTGAGCACCACCCCCGCCTACGTCCACGAGACCTTCCCCGCCGGCCTGCAGCAGGACGGCGCGCCCGACGAGCGCACCGAGGCCTGGATGCAGACCGTCGCCCAGGGCTTCAACGCCGAGGCGCCGACGGCCGCCGCATCGCGTCGGCGAGCGGCGTGGCTCGTCGAGGAGGGCGCCGTGCTGCGCGCCGTGCACCCCGTCGAGGGACGCGAGGGCGTCGATGGTCTCGGCCGCCCGGTGGCGACCTTCGTGCGCACCGAGGGCTCCGTCAACCTCGGCGGCCCCGAGCTCGTCCCGACGCGCATGATCACCTCGGTGACCGTGCGGCCGGCCCACCGCCGTCGCGGCATCCTGCGGGCGATGATGGAGGCGGAGCTGCAGGACGCGGTCGACGCCGGCGCCCCGCTCGCGCTGCTGACCGTCACCGAGGGCTCCATCTACCAGCGCTTCGGCTTCGGCACCGCCGTGCGCAGCCGCTCCGTGACGGTGGACACTGGCCCGCGCTTCGCCCTGCACCGGCAGCCCGCGGGGCGCGTCGAGTCCGTCGACGGCGCGTGGCTCGAGCCCCGCATCGGCGCGCTCTTCGAGCGCTTCCACGCGCGCACGATCGGCTCGGTGACCCGGCGGGCCGGGTGGTCGCGCTACTTCGTCGAGTCGGACGGCGAGACCCGCGCCCGCGGCGTGCGTGCCGCCGTGCACCTCGACGACGCCGGCGCGATCGACGGCTACGTCGCGTACACCGCCAAGGGCGAGTTCGAGGCGCGCGAGCTCGAGGTGCACGAGCTGGTCGCCGGCAGCGACGACGCCTACCTCGGCCTGTGGCAGCACCTCGCCGCGATCGATCTGGCGGCGACCGCGAGCCTGGAGGCCGCGCCGCTGAACGGGCCGCTGCAGTTCGCCCTCGTCGACCAGCGGGTCGTGCGCACGACCGAGGTCTACGACGACCTCTGGGCGCGCGTGCTCGACCCCGTCGCCGTGCTGCGTTCGCGCGGGTACGGACCGCTGGCCCGCGCGGCCGGACTCGAGCTGCGCCTGCGGGTGCGCGACGTGCTCGGGCACGCCGAGGGCGTGTTCGCCGTTCGTCCGCACGCGGACGGCGTCGACGCCGAGCGGGTGGAGGGCGGCGCGCAGCTCGAGCTCGACGTCAGCGATCTGGGCTCGCTGCTCTTCGGCAACGCGGCGACCACGCTGGCCGCCGCGGGCCGCATCGACGAACTCGAGCCCGGTGCCGTCGCACTGGCGGACGGGCTGTTCGCGGTGCCGGGCGGCGCCTACTTCCAGTCGCACTTCTGAGCGGCGGGGGAGCGCACGCGCGCAGCCCGCATCCGCTCGTGACGTGCCGCGCCGTTCCAGCCGGCGTCCTGTTCGCACCCAGCGGACATGCCGGGCGCATCCGGTGCGCGGGTGGCAGGCTGTCGGCATGACTGCGATTCCCAGCCCCACCATCCAGCTCAACTCCGGTCACGAGATCCCGCAGCTCGGCTTCGGCGTCTTCCAGGTCGACCCCGTCGAGACGCAGCGCATCGTCGCGGATGCGCTCGAGGTCGGCTACCGGCACCTCGACACCGCGAAGATCTACGGCAACGAGGCCGGCGTCGGCCGCGCCATCGCCGAGAGCGGCATCGCCCGCGACGAGCTCTTCGTCACCACCAAGCTCTGGAACGACGACCAGGGCGACCCCGAGGGCGCCTTCCAGCGCAGCCTCGACGAGCTCGGCCTCGAGCACGTCGACCTCTACCTGATCCACTGGCCCGTCGCCGAGCGCGGCACCTACGTCGACGCCTGGAAGGGCCTGCAGGCCATCGCCGAGAGCGGCCGCGCGCGCAGCGTCGGCGTCTCCAACTTCCAGACGAAGCACCTCGACGCGATCCTCGCCGAGGGCGGCATCGCGCCGGCCGTCAACCAGATCGAGCTGCACCCAGCGTTCCAGCAGCGCGAGCTGCGCGGCTACCTCGCGCCGAAGGGCATCCACGTCGAGAGCTGGGGCCCCCTCGGCCAGGGCAAGTACGACCTCGGCGAGCTGACCGGCTTCCAGGCGATCGCGGATGCGCACGGCAAGAGCGTGCAGCAGATCGCGATCCGCTGGCACCTGCAGGAGGGCCTCATCGTCTTCCCGAAGTCGAACTCCAAGGAGCGGATGGCGCAGAACGCCGACGTCTTCGACTTCGAGCTGTCGGCGGAGGAGATGGACGCCATCCGCTCGGCCGATCAGAACCGCCGCGTCGGCGGGCACCCTGACGAGATCAACTGACGCCGAGATCAACGAGTCCGCGCAGCGCGACGACGAGGGCCCGGGAGCGATGCTCCCGGGCCCTCCCTCGTTCGGGTCACACCATCGGTTCCGGCTGTGGCAAGGTGGTGGCAGCACCCCGGCGGCCACGACGATGTCGCCCCGACGTGAAGGACGTGCATGCGACGACGCATACCGCTCATCCTGTTCTCGGCAGCGAGCGCCGCCGTCTTCGGCCTGGCGGCCGTGGATGCGAGCGGAGGGGGTGCCGGCGCCACGCCCCGCACCGCGCTCACGCTCGTCGCCCCGGCGGCCCCCGGCGGCGGCTGGGACGCCTTCGCGCGTGAGGCGCAGCAGGTGATCCGCGACGAGGGCGCCTCGAGCACCGTGCAGGTCGTCAACGTGCCGGGCGCGGCCGGCACGATCGGGCTCGGCCAGGTCGCCCAGATGGGCGACCGGCACGACATCATGCTCGTCACCGGCACCGTGATGATCGGCGGCGTCGCGATGGCGACCTCGGGCGAGACGCTCGAGCACACGACGCCGATCGCCCGCATCGCCGACGACTACGCGGTGCTCGTGGTGCCCGCCGACTCCCCGTACGAGACCCTCGACGACTTCGTCGCGGCCTGGCAGGAGGACCCCGGGGGCACGGCCATCGCCGGCGGTTCGCTGGGCGGCATCGACCATCTGGTGGCGGGGCTCGCCGGCGCGGAGGTGGGGATCGATCCGCGCGACGTGAACTACATCGCCTACCCGGGTGGCGGCGAGGTGGTCTCCTCCATGCTCTCCAACTCGGCCGCGGCGGGCATCTCGGGGCTCAACGAGTTCCGCGACCAGATCGAGGTCGGCAACATCCGCGCACTGGCCGTCTCGGCGGAGGAGCCGCAGGAGGGCCTCGGCATCCCGACCTTCCGCGAGGCGGGCGTCGACGTGGCGATGTCGAACTGGCGCGGCCTCGTGGCGCCGCCGGACATCAGCGACGAGACGCGGGCCGAGCTCATCGCGATCGTCGAGGAGATGCAGGCCTCCGACGCCTGGCGCGCGACCCTCGACCGCAACAACTGGACCGACTCGATGCTCGTGGGGGACGAGTTCGGCGCCTTCCTCGAGGCGGAGAGCACCCGCATCGAGACGATCATCGAGGAGCTGGGCCTGTGACCGCCACCGAGCACGAGCGGGGAACCGGGAGCACCCAGGGCACGGATCGCAGCCGATGGCTCCGCCGCCGCGTCGAACTGGTCGTGCCCGTGGCGGTGCTGATCCTCGCCGTCGGCCTCGGTATCGGCACCGCGGCCATGGAGGTGCCGCCGAACACCGCGGCGCCCGGGCCGCGCTTCTTCCCGACCATCGTCGCGCTGCTGCTGGGCGTGCTCGCGGTCGCCTACGCGATCTCGGTGGTCCGCAATCCGCGCGAGCTCCCGGAGGACTCCCGTCCCGGCGAGCTCTCCGCCGACCTGCTCGAGGACCTGGGTCGGCTCGACGCCACGAGCGAGATCGGCGTCGTCGACCCGGAGCATCCGCGCGCCCGTGCAGCGGCCGCCGCCCGGGCCGCCGATGCGGCGATCGTGGAGCGGCCGGGGCTCGACTGGCGCAACCTGCTGCTGCTCGTCGGCGCGCTGGCCGGGTTCGTGCTGGTGCTCGAGCCGGTCGGATGGCTGCTGAGCTCGGCGGCCCTGTTCTGGACCGTCTGCCGCATCTTCGGCAGCCGCCGTCCGCTCTTCGACATCGGCGTATCCGCCCTCGTCGCCGGCACTGTGCAGCTCGCCTTCTCGGCGGGGCTCGGTCTGTCGCTGCCCTCGGGCATCTTCGAGGGGGTCTTCGCATGGATCAGCTGACCAGCCTGCTCGGCGGATTCAGCGTCGCGCTCGAGCCGATCAACCTGCTCTGGCTGCTGATCGGCGCCGTGCTCGGAACCGCGGTCGGGGTGCTGCCCGGCCTCGGCTCGGCCATGGCGGTGGCGCTGCTGCTGCCGGTCACGTTCGCCCTCGACCCGACCGGCGCGTTCATCATGTTCGCGAGCATCTACTTCGGCGGGTTGTTCGGCGACTCCACCGCGGGCATCCTGCTGAACACCCCCGGCAACTCCTCGGCGATCGCGACGACCTTCGAAGGGCACCGGATGGCGCGCGACGGCCGCGCGGCGAAGGCCCTCGGCACGAGCGCCATCGGTGCCTTCATCGGCGGCACCATCGCCACCACCGCGGTCGTCTTCCTCGCGCCCTACCTCGCCACCGTGGCCTCGCTGTTCGGCCCCGCCGAGTACTTCGCGCTCGCGGCCTTCGCCTTCGTGGCGATCTCGTCCGTGGTCGCGGAATCCGTGGTGCGCGGGCTCACCGCGCTCGGCCTGGGGCTCCTGATCACGCTCGTCGGCATCGACCAGGCGAGCGGCGCCCAGCGCTTCACCATGGGGGCGCCCGCGCTCTTCGATGGCATCTCGATCATCGTGGTGACGCTCGGGCTGCTCGCGATCGGCGAGGTGCTGTACGTCGGCTCCCGCATCCGCCGGGAGCGCTCGCGGACGGGCACCCTCGCGATCGGCGGGGGCTCGCCCTTCTTGCGCGGCGCCGAGTGGCGCAAGGCGCTGCCGGCCTTCCTGCGCGGCACCTCGTTCGGTCTGCCGTTCGGCGTGATCCCCGTGGGCGGATCGGAGGTGCCCACCTTCCTCGCGTACGGCACGGAGAAGCGGCTCGCGCAGCGCCGTCGCGACCCCGACTTCGGAACCCGAGGCGCGATCCAGGGCGTCGCCGGTCCCGAGGCGGCGGGCAACGCGACGGCCGGCACGGCGATGGGGGCGCTGCTCGCCCTCGGGCTGCCGACCTCGGCGACCGCGGCCATGATGCTCGCCGCGTTCCAGCAGTACGGCATGCAGCCGGGGCCGCTGCTCTTCGAGCGCAGCGCCGACCTCGTCTGGCCGCTCATCGCCAGCCTGTTCCTGGGGCTGGTGATCCTGCTCGTGCTGAACCTGCCGTTCGCGGCGGTCTGGGCCAAGCTGCTCGTCATCCCCCGTCACTACCTCTACGCGGGCATCACCGTGGTGGCCATGCTCGGCGTCTACGCGATCGCGTCGTCCACGCTCGACCTGTGGCTGCTGCTCGCGATCGGCGTCATCGGGGTGGTCATGCGTCGCTTCGAGATCCCGCTCGCACCCGTGCTCATCGCCGCGATCCTCGGCCCGCTCGCCGAGACGGAGCTGCGCCGGGCCCTCGCGGTCTCGGAGGGCGACCCCTCGGTGCTCGTCGGCTCGCCGATCACGGTGGTGCTCTACGCCGTCATGGCGGCCGCCGTCGCGATCAGCGCCGTGCAGCACCTGCGGCACGCGCGACGCGATGCGCGGCAGCGCGTCGGGGCCCGCTGAGCCGCGTGCACGAGCGAGGGCCCGTGCGCCGCGCGGCAGCTCCCGGGCCCTCGTCGTCGCTCAGCGCGCGAGCTTGCGCGAACTGATGTGGCCCGTGTCGAAGCCCATGAGGTGCAGGCCGCCGTGGAAGCGGGCGTGCTCGACCTTGATGCAGCGGTCCATGACCACCGTCAGGCCCTGCTGCTCGCCGGAGATCGCCGCCTCTTGGTTCCAGATGCCGAGCTGCACCCAGATCGTCTTCGCGCCGATGGCGACGACCTCGTCGATGACGGAGGGGATGTCGCTGGCCTTGCGGAACACGTCCACGATGTCCGGCACCTCGGGCAGGTCGGCGAGCGACCTGTAGACCGGCTGGCCGAGGATCTCGTCGGCGTTCGGGTTGACGAAGTAGACGGTGTAGTCGGTCGACTGCAGCAGGTACGTGCCGACGAAGTAGCTGGCGCGCTCGGGCTTCGGCGACGCGCCGACGATCGCGATGCTCTTCGCGGCGCGCAGGATGCCGAGGCGGTCCTTCGCACCCGGGCCCACCCAGGTGCGCTGCGACTTGAGCAGCTTCGCCAGCGGGGAATCGGAGGGGATCCCGCAGGTGAGCCCGTTCGCGAGGGTGACGGTCTCCGTGGTGCTCATCAGGACTCCTTCACGGCCTGGGCGAGGGCCTGATCGAGATCGTAGATGATGTCGTCCGCGTCCTCGATGCCGACGCTGATGCGGACCACGCCGGGCAGCACGCCCGCGTCGACGAGCTGCTGCTCGGTGAGCTGGGCGTGGGTGGTCGAGGCGGGGTGGATGACCAGCGTCTTGGCGTCGCCGATGTTGGCCAGGTGGCTGGCGAGCTCGACCGACTCGATGAACTGCTGGCCCACCGCGCGGCCGCCCTTGACGACGAAGCTGAAGACCGAGCCCGGGCCCTTGGGCAGGTACTTGAGCGCGCGCTCGTGGTGGGGGTGGTTCTCGAGGCCGGGCCAGTAGACGGCTTCGATGCGGTCGTCCGCGTCGAGCCACTCGGCGACCTTGCGCGCGTTGTCGACGTGCGCCTGGATGCGGTACGGCAGGGTCTCGACGCCCTGCGCCAGCAGCCATGCGGAGTGCGGGGCGAGGGCCGGGCCGATGTCGCGCAGCTGCTCGGCGCGCAGCCGGGTGAGGAACGCGTACTCGCCGAAGTTGCCGTGCCAGTTGAGGCCGCCGTAGCTCGGCACCTCGGTGTCGAAGAGCGGGAAGCGGTCGCTGGCCCAGTGGAAGCGCCCGCTCTCGACGACGACGCCGCCGAGGGTGGTGCCGTGGCCGCCCAGGAACTTGGTGGCCGAGTGCGTGACGATGTCGGCGCCCCACTCGATCGGACGGTTGAGGTAGGGCGTCGCGATCGTCGAGTCGATGATGAGCGGCACGCCGGCCGCGTGCGCGACGTCGGCGAGGCCCTCGATGTCGGCGATCTCACCGGACGGGTTCGCGATCGTCTCGGCGAACACCGCCCTGGTGCGGTCGGTGATCGCCGCGGCGTAGTCGACGGGGTCGGAGGAGCGCACGAAGGTCGTCTCGATGCCGAGCCGGCGCAGCGTGACGTCCAGCTGCGTGATCGACCCGCCGTAGAGGTTCGCGGAGGCGACGATGTGGTCGCCGGCGCCGGCGAGGGCCACGAAGGTGATGAACTGCGCGCCGAGACCGGATGCGGTCGCCACGGCGCCGAGGCCGCCCTCCAGCGAGGCGACGCGCTCCTCGAAGCTCGCCACCGTCGGGTTGGCGAGGCGGCTGTAGATGTTGCCGTACTTCTGCAGCGCGAAGCGGGCCGCCGCATCCGCGGTGTCGTCGAAGACGAAGGCGCTCGACTGGTAGATGGGCAGGGCGCGGGAGCCGCTCACCGCATCCGGGATGTTGCCGGCGTGGATCGCCCTGGTCTTGAAGCCGTATTCGCGGTCTGCCATGCAGTGAACGGTACCCGAGCAGGGGCGGGCGATCGTCCGCTGCGACGCCGCGTTACCGGCGGCGCTGCTAGCGTCGCGGGCATGACGGCGCCGATCCCGACCCCGCCCATCCGCTCATCCGCCACCCCGGGCAGCGAGCGCTCGCTCGGACCGGACGTCGCCCGCGGTCTCATGCTGCTGGGCATCGCGCTCGCGAACGTCGCCTTCCACCTGTACGGCCGCGAGCGCGGCGTGCTCATGCGGCCCGAGGACCCGACGCCGATCGACCGCGTCGCCGACGTGCTCGTGGCGATGCTCGCCGACAACCGGAGCATGCCGCTGTTCGCGTTGCTCTTCGGCTACGGCGTGACGCAGCTCGTGCTGCGCCAGCAGCGGCTCGGCACGCCCTGGCCGCAGGCGCGCGGCGTGCTGGTGCGCCGCAACCTCTGGCTGCTCGGCTTCGGCGCGGTGCACGGCGTGCTGCTGTTCTCGGGCGACATCCTGGGCACCTACGCGCTGCTCGGCCTGGTGCTCGTGCTGCTGGTGCGGGCGAGCGACCAGCTCGTGAAGGTGCTCATGTGGGTCGGCGTCGCGCTCTACGTGCCGTTCGCCGCGATGGACGGGCTCATGGGCCTCACCGCGTCGTTCGGGGCCGGCAGCGTCGGCGACCCGCTGCTCTCCGCCGGCGCCGACGCCTTCGGCTGGGCCGTGCTGGCGCGCGCCGGCGAGTGGGTGCTCGCGCAGCTCTCGTTCCCGTTCCTGGGCCCGGCGCTGCTCGGCCCCGCCCTGCTCGGCTCCCTGCTGGCGCGCAAGCGCGTGCTGGACGAGCCGTGGCGGTTCCGTCCGCAGCTGCGCCTCGCCGCGGTCGTCGGCATCGGCGTCTCGCTGCTCGGCGCGCTGCCGGTGGCGCTCGACCTCGGTGGCGCGACCTCGCTGAACCCCTTCGCCGAGCTCGGCGCCGCGACCCTGCACGGTGTGACCGGCCTCGTCGGCGCCGTCGGCGTGCTCGCGCTGATCGGGCTGGTGCTGGCCCGCGGGGGAGCGGATGCGGTGCGCCGCGGCCCTGTCGCCGATGCGCTCGCCGCGCTCGGCCGCCGCTCGCTGAGCGGCTACCTCGCGCAGTCGCTGCTCTTCGTGCTCGTCTTCGCGCCCTACGCGGGCGGGCTCGGCGCGACGGTCGGCACCGCGGTCGCCGACCTCGTCGCCGTCGCGGTCTGGGCGCTCACCCTGCTCGGTGCGGTGCTGCTCGAGCGCCGCGGCGTCCCCGGGCCGGCCGAGCGCCTGCTGCGTCGGCTGACGTACGGGCCGCGCGACCGCAGCTGACCTGGGCTGGCGTACGCACCCGTACCCGACCCGCGCCGTGCATCCGCTCGTCGTCCCGGTCCCGAATGACGGCGTCCTGGTCGGGGAGCCAGCCGGCCTGCGAGCCGACAGTCGATCCCGCGGCGGAGTTCCGTCATTCGGGATCGGAGGGAGGCGGCTCGGGCGGAGGACCGTCGGACCGGATCGGAGGGAGGCGGCTCGGGCCGAGGACCGTCGGACCGGATCGGAGGGAGGCGGCTCGGGCAGAGGACCGTCGGACCGGATCGGACGGATCGCGTTCCTGCCGGATCCGCGTATGCCGGAGTCGGCGCTGCTGGATCGGTCGGAGCGGTCCCCGTCAGATCCAGCCGGGCAGCCAGTAGTGCATGCGCAGGAAGGTGATCGGCACCTCGATGCCGGTCCACAGGGGGTGAAGAACGCGCTGATCGCGACGGCCGCGATCAGCAGCACCACCACGATCCGCTCGCCCGTCTGGCGTCGCCAGGTCGGATGGGAAGGCGTCGCCAGCATCGCGCCCACAGCGGCCGCGAGCGCCAGGGCCAGGTACGGCTGGAAGGCGATGCCGTAGAACTGGAACATGGTGCGCTCGGGGTAGAGCAGCCAGGGCAGCCACGCGGCGGCGAGCCCGACGAGCGGCAGGCCGAGCGTCCAGTCGCGGGTGCGGATCAGCCGATAGACCAGCCAGCCCATCGCCGCGAAACCGCCCCACCACAGCAGCGGGTTTGGCAGCGAGGTGATGAGCGCGCCGGTGCTCCCGTCCGCCTCGTAGTACATGCTCGTCGGGCGCAGCAGCAGCGGCCACTGCCACGCGGGGGAGGCGTAGGCGTGCTCGGCCGCGAGGCCCACGTGGAAGCGGTACACGCTGTCCTGGTAGTGCCAGAGGCTCTGCAGCGGCAGCGGAACCCACGACAGGGCTCCGGTCCAGGCGTTCCCCGGCTCGGCCGCCCAGCCTCGGAAGTAGCCGCCGCTCGTGGCGAGCCATCCGCTCCACGTCGCGAGGTAGGCGACCAGCGCCGGCGGCACGGTGAGCAGGAAGCTCGGCACGCCCTGGCCGGCGACCGTGCCGGTGAACCAGAAGTGCACGCCGGCCCGGCGGCGGTCGAGCATGTCGCTGACGAGCGAGTAGACGGCGAACACGGCCAGCAGGTAGAGCCCGGACCACTTGACGCCGCTCGCGAGGCCGAAGGCGAGGCCGGCGGCCAGCAGCCAGGGGCGCCACCAGAAGGACGGGCCCCAGTCGGTGCTGCGTCCGTCGCGGCGTGCCAGCCAGCGCTCGAGGCGGTGCCGGGCCCAGCGGCGGTCGAGCAGTGCGAAGGCGGCGCCGAGCAGCCCGAGCAGCGCCAGGAAGACGTCGAGCAGGCCGACCCGCGACAGCACGATGGCACCGCCGTCCACAGCGAGCACGAGGCCGGCGACGCAGGCGAGCACGGTGCTGCGCCAGAGCAGCTTCGCCACGATCATCGTGAGCGCGACGAGCAGCACCCCGGCGACCGCCGTGCCGATGCGCCAGCCGACCGGGTACTCGGCACCGAAGGCGGCGAGACCGAGCGCGATGAACCACTTGCCGAGCGGCGGATGCGCCACGTAGCTGGGATCCGTCGAGTAGCCGTCGACGTCGCCCGCTTCGAAGGCGTCGTTCGCCCCGTCCGGCCATTCGCCCTCGTAGCCGAGGTGCAGCAGGGTCCAGGCGTCCTTGACGTAGAAGGTCTCGTCGAAGACGAGCGCGTGCGGCTCGCCGAGGTTCCAGAGCCGGGCGACGGCGGCGAGCAGCAGCACGGCGGCGGGGGCCGCCCAGCGCAGCACGCGACGGCGGCGCGGGTCGGCACGCAGGCGGTCGAGCAGGGTGGCGGGCGCGGTCGGGGCGAGCCCGAGCGGCGGCGCGGCGGTCACGGGTCGATGGTACGGGAGCTGTTCGGGTTGGGCCCGGCGAGCGGATGCGCGGGGTTCGGCCGACCGTGCGGAGCTGCCCGGTGCCCGCATCCGCTCGTCTTCATCCGAGCTCCATATTTCCTATAGGATGACTGCTGCGGCCGACCGTGGCACCGCGCGGCCGGAGAGCCGGCACTCGACGACGAGAGGACCACCCCACAATGAGCACCACCTTCCCGAGCGAGCGCACCGCCGTCGTCACCGGAGCCGGCGGCGAGCGCGGCATGGGCCGCCACGTCGCCCGCGCCCTGGCCGCCGAGGGCTGGAGCCTGGCCCTCTTCGACGTGCAGCCCGGCGTCGTCGACTTCGCCGCCGAGCTCGCCGCCGAGACCGGCGCGAAGACGCTCGGCGCCGTCGTCGACATCACCGACAAGGCCGCCGTCGATGCGGCCTTCGCCGAGGTCGACGCCGCGCTGCCGCCCGTGCTCGCCGAGGTCAACCTCGCCGGCATCCCCAGCCCCGCGTCGTTCTTCGAGATCACCGGCGAGCTCTTCGACGAGGTCATGGCGGTCAACGCCAAGGGCACGCTGCTCATGATGCAGGCTGCGGGCGAGCGGATGATCGCCCACGGTCTCGGCGGACGGATCGTCAACACCTCGTCCGTGACGGCCCTCGACGGCGGCGGCACCTTCTCGAAGGCCGGCTACGCGGCGGCGAAGGCCGCGGTGCAGGGCCTCACCCGCGGCGGCGCCCGCGAGCTGGGCCCGCACGGGATCACCTGCAACGTGCTGCTGCCCGGCCCGTTCGACACCGACATCATGGGCGGCACGCTCAGCGACGAGCGCAAGGACGGCATGTCGGCCCGCGTGCCCGTCGGGCGCGTCGGCGCGCCCCACGAGATCGGGGCGATCGTGTCCTTCCTCGTCTCCGAGCACGCCGGCTACGTCAACGGCGCGTCGATCTCCATCGACGGCGGCCTGCACATGCACTGAGCGGCCGCTCGCATCCGGCGCCCGTCCGCATCCGCTCGCACATGAGCGCGTCGCCGAACGACGGAGATCTGCGGGGCCCTTCAGCCGGCGGCGAGCCCGAATGACGGAGTCACCGATGAGAATGCCGAGGTCTCGGGGATCGGGGCACCGCGTGCCGAAGGATTTCCGTCATTCGGGATTTCGGGTCAGGAGGATCTCCGTCGTTCCGCCGAAGCACGTCGGCGGGGCGGCGCCCCGGACCAGCGGATGCGTCCGGCGGCGCCCCGGACGAGCGGATGGGAGGATGGGGCGGTGATCATCCTCGCCGCGACCCCGATCGGCAACCTCGGCGACGCGAGCCGGCGCCTCGTCGAGGCGCTGCAGAACGCCGAGGTCATCGCGGCGGAGGACACCCGCACGACGATCCAGCTGCTGCGCGCGCTCGGCGTCGAGTCGCGCCCGCGCCTGATCGCGTTGCACGAGCACAACGAGGACGCGAAGGCGGACGAGCTCGTCGAGCTCGCCCGCGAGCGCGATCTGCTGGTGCTCACGGATGCGGGCATGCCCGCGATCAGCGACCCCGGCTTCCCGCTCGTGGCTGCGGCCGCCGCGGCCGGGATCACGGTGACCGCCCTGCCCGGCCCGAGCGCCGTGCTCACCGCGTTGGCCCTGAGCGGACTCCCGACCGACCGCTTCTGCTTCGAGGGCTTCCTGCCACGCAAGCAGGGGGAGCGCCGCAGCGCGCTCGAGGCGCTCGCCGCCGAGCAGCGCACGCTCGTCTTCTTCGAATCGCCGCACCGCCTCGCCGAGTCGCTCGCCGACCTCGCGCTGACGATGGGCGCCGAGCGCCGCGTCGCCGTGTGCCGCGAGCTGACCAAGCTGCACGAGGAGGTGCGCCGCGGCACCGCGTCGGAGCTCGCCGCCTGGGCCGAGGGCGGCGTGCGCGGCGAGATCTGCGTCGTCGTCGAGGGCGCGCAGCCCGCGGTCGCCGACCTGGCGGAGGGCGTGCGCCGGGCCCTGAGCCTCATCGCCGGCGGCGCCCGCACGAAGGACGCCGCCGCCGAGATCGCGGACGCGACCGGCCTGTCGAAGCGCGAGCTCTACCAGGCCGTGCTCGACGCCCGCAGCTGAGCCCCCACGCCCTCCGGCCCGCCCCCCGATGCCGAATGCAGTGGATCGTCGCGCAACGCCGGGCCTGGCCCGCGTGACTCCGGGGCCGGTGGCGGAACCCGCTGCATTCGGCACCGGGGCGGGCCGAGGGTTCGGCCGGGGGAGCGCAGGCCGAGGGAGCGCAGGGCCGGGGGAGCGCAGCCGCGGGGCGCAGCAGCGCCGGGCGGGTCAGCTCGCGGCGCCGCGCGCGTTGTAGACGACCACCGCATCCGCGTCGACGGCCTCGCGGTACGCGCGGAAGACCTCGATCGCCTCGTCGCGCAGCACGTCGGTGACCACCGCGATGCCGCGCTCCTCGAACTGCGCGTGCCACTGCTCGTGCATCGGGCCCTCGTCGAAGGTGCTGATCTCCTCGAGCTCGGGGCCCGAGCCGGCGATCACCAGGGTGCGCACGCCGGACCACATCGTGGCGCCGTAGCACTGCACGCAGGGCCGCCAGTTGACGACGAGCTCGTGCTCCGGCAGCCCTTCGGCGCCGAGGTCCCAGCTGTCGAGCCGCGCCTGCGCGAGGCCGAGCGCGGTGACCTCGGCGTGGCCGGAGGAGATGCCGGTGCCGAGCACCACGTTGACGCCGACCGAGACGATCCGCCCCGTCTCCGTCTCGACCACGATGGCGGCGAACGGGCCGCCGTTGCCCTCGCGGAAGTTGCGGGCCGCCAGCCGGTTGACCAGCCGCATCCGCTCGTCGCGGTCCGGCAGCGCCTCGGGAACCTCGGCGAGCTCCTCGTCGATCCACGCGGGCAGGGCGATCGTGAACTGGTGGGCGAGGTCGGCGGTGCGCATGGGGGTCCTGACGGTCGGAGCGGATGGAACGAGCGGATGCGGCGAGCGGCCGGCGCTGTCCAGCCGTCCGGACGGGGCGATCCGGGCGGACTCCCGCCGGTGCGCGCATCCGCTGCACCGCACGCTACGGGGGGCCTGTTTCAGCCGCGTTTCCGCCCTGCGACGAGCGCGCGCCGGGCGGTCGAGCGCCGGATCCCGTCGGATGGAGGGGCGCCCCACCCCCGTTCGATAGGGTCGCCGCGTGCGCGTGCGCTCTCCCGCGCCCGCCGAGCGAAGGGGCCCCGATGACCATCACCGCGATCGATACCGAACAGCCGCTGCGGGTGGGGGTGGTCGGCCTCGGCTGGGCGGGGCAGCAGCATCTCGCCGCGTACAGCGGCATGCCGGGCGTGGAGGTCGTCGCGATCGCCGGCAAGGAGGCCGAGCTCGGCCTCGCCCTCGGTCAGGAGTTCGAGGTGCCGCTGGTCCTCGCCGACTGGGAGGACCTCGTCGCGCTCGACGAGCTCGACGCCGTCAGCGTCGCCGTGCCCACCTTCCTGCACGCGCCCATCGCGATCGCCGCCCTCGAGCGCGGCCTGCACGTGCTCAGCGAGAAGCCGATCGCCCGCAACGCGGAGGAGGGCGGTCGGATGGTCGCCGCCGCCCGCGAGGCCGGTCGCGTGCTCGACGTGGCCTTCAACCACCGCCGCCGCGGCGACGTGCAGGCGCTCAAGCAGGTGATCGACGCCGGCGAGATCGGCCGGGCCTACCACGCGAAGGCCAGTTGGATGCGGCGCAGCGGCATCCCGCGGCTCGGCAGCTGGTTCACGAACCACGAGATGTCGGGCGGCGGCCCCATGGCCGACCTGGGCGTGCACGTGCTCGACTACGCGCTGCACCTGCTCGGCGAGCCGGAGGTGATCGCCGTGAGCGCGGCCACCCATTCGGAGCTCGGCCCGCGCGGCCTCGGCGGTGCGGTCGGCGTGCCCGTCGACGAGCTCACCTCGCCCTTCGAGGTGGAGGACCTCGTCTCGGCGTTCCTGCGCCTCGAGGGCGGGGGCACCCTCGTCGTCGAGTCGTCCTGGGCCGCCTACCGCGACCCGGTCGACCTCATCGATTTCGCGGTCTTCGGCACGGAGGGCGGTGCCGAGCTGGTCATCCGCGGCGCCACCGAGACCCCCGTCGGCGAGATCCGGGTGTTCCGCGAGGGCGAGGGCTCCGACTACTCGCCGCCCGCGGTCGCCGGTCGCGGCCACGAGGCCGTCGTCGAGGAGTTCGTGGCGACCGTGCGCGACCCGCAGCGGTGGGCGCGGCACGACGGCAGCCACGCGCTCACCCGGGCCCGCATCATCGACGCCTGCTACCGCTCCGCCGCCGAGGGCAAGGAGATCGCGCTGTGAGCCTGCGCATCCTGGTCTGGAACGAGAACGTGCACGAGACCCGCGGCGACGCCACGGTGCTCGGCCACTACCCGCACGGCATCCACACGGCGATCGCCGACGGCCTGCGCGAGCTGCTGCCGGATGCACGGGTCGAGACCGCCACGCTGGCCGACCCCGAGCACGGCCTGTCGCAGGAGCGCCTCGACGACACGGACGTGCTGCTCTGGTGGGGCCACATCGCGCACGACGAGGTCTCGGACGAGGTCGTCGACCGCGTGCAGCGCTCGGTGCAGGCGGGCATGGGCCTCGTGGTGCTGCACTCCGGGCACTTCGCGAAGCCGTTCATCCGCCTGCTCGGCACCACCTGCTCGCTGGGCTGGCGCAACGACGGCGATCAGGAGCGGGTGTGGACGGTCGACCCCGGCCATCCCATCGCCGCGGACGTGCCGCCGCGCTTCACGATCCCCGCGCAGGAGGTCTACTCGGAGTACTTCGACATCCCGAAGCCCGACGACGTCATCTTCCTGTCGACCTTCGCAGGCGGCGAGGTGTTCCGTTCCGGCGTCACCTTCACGCGCGGTCGCGGGCGCATCTTCTACTTCTCGCCGGGCGACCAGGAGTACCCCGTCTACCACCAGCCCGAGGTGCGCCGCGTGCTCGCCAACGGGGCCCGCTGGGTCGCGCCGGTCAACGGCCGGGCGCTGCCCGAGGTCGTCGCACTGCAGCGCGGCTGGCTGGAGGAGGACGCCGGACGCTGAGGCTCAGCGCCGCCCGAGTCGGAGGTCGGCGAGCGTGGACCCGCCGCGCGGCGGCGGCGCCGCGACGTCGTCGACCGCGGTGCCGGTGCGCCGCGAGACGACGACCGCATCCTCCGGTCCGAGGCGCTCGGCCAGGTGCCGTCCGACGAACCCGGTGCCCCCGGTGGTGGCGATCCTCGTCCGGTCACCCTAGGAGGCGCTGCTGCGCGACCGCTCCCGGGCCGTCAGGTACAGGCGGTGCGCCGTGATCACGAGCGACAGCCAGGCGGCGCCGAGCGCCCATCCGCTCAGCACATCGGTGAACCAGTGGTGGCCGAGGTACACGCGGCTGAGCCCGACGAACGCGGCGACGAGCACGGCGCCGATGGCGAGCGCGACACGGGCCCGCGTCGTGCTGCGGCGCAGCATGAGCAGGTAGGCGATGATGCCGACGACCGCCACGGCGTTGAGCGTGTGGCCGCTCGGGAACGACGGGGAGTGCTCGAACGGCGGCACGGCGTCGGCGAGCGGCGGGCGCTCGCGCTGGATCAGCTCCTTGCCCGCGATCGTCATGAGCAGCGATCCGCCGCCCGAGGCGACGATCAGGACGACGGGGGTCCAGGAGCGGCGGTGCACGCCCAGGATGAGCGCCGTGCCCACCGCGATGATCGGCATGACGGTGGTGCCCGCGAGGTCGGTGAAGAGGGTGACGACGGTCTCGGCGGTCGGGCTCCTGAGGCCGAGTGCGAGGTCGAGCAGCGGCTGGTCGACGCCGGCGACGCCGTCCTCGTCCGTGACGGCGTCGTAGACCTGGACGGCGACGGCGCTGAGCGCGAACGCGATGCCGGCGCCGACGAGCAGCGTGATGATGAGGGCCGCGTACGGGCCCAGCCGCTCGCCGATCCGGTGCGCGAGCGCGGCCAGCGCCCGCCCCCACGGGGTGTACCAGTGGGTCAGCTCGACGGTGCCGATCCGCCGGTCCTGCCGCAGCTCGCCCTCCGCTCCGGGGTCCGGGCCCGCGCCGAGGTCCTGCATCCGCTCATCCGCCATCGCACCGTTCTACCGGCATCGCCGCGTGGCGGGCGGATGCGCGGGGCCGGCACCCAGCCGACCGCGACGCGAAGTCCTGGGGACCGCTGGGCGACGGCGCGCCGCCCTGCGCTCCCCCAGGCGGGAGGGCGATGCTGAGCGGATGCAGGATCGCGCCGCACCCGAGGAGCCCCCGACCGAGCGCACCGCCGCCGCCCATCCGCTCGACGACGCCACCGTCGAGCGACCGGCGATCGTCGACGACGCCTTCACCGAGGAGGTCGTCGCGCTCGCCAGGCGATGGAGCGAGGAGGCGGCCGCGCACAAGCCGCGCGGATCGGCCGCGCTGCTCGCCCGCGCGCTCGAGGACCCGGAGGGCCTGCGCTTCACCATCGACTTCGTCGACCGGGTCGTGCGGCCGGAGGACTCCAGGGCCGCGGCGCGCGAGCTCGCCCGTCTGGCGAGCCCGCCGCCCCGCTTCCTGCCGCTGGGCCTGCAGGCCGTGCTGGGCGCGGGCGGGCCGAGTGCCCGCATCCTGCCCCGGCCGGTCGTGCACATCGCGCGGCGGGTGCTGCGCGAGCTGGTCGGCCACCTCATCGTCGACGCGACGCCCGAGGCCTTCGGCGCGGCGATGGCGAAGCTGCGCACCCCCGGGGTGCGGCTGAACATCAACCTGCTCGGCGAGGCCGTGCTGGGCGAGACGGAGGCGCAGCGCCGGCTCGAGGGCATCGACCGGCTGCTGCGGCGCGACGACGTCGACTACGTGTCGATCAAGATCAGCAACATCGTCAGCAACCTGGGCCTCTGGGCCTTCGACGAGACGGTGGAGCGCGTCGTGGAGCGGGTGCTGCCGCTCTACCGGTACGCCGCCGCCAGCCCGACGCCGAAGTTCATCAACCTCGACATGGAGGAGTACCGCGACCTCGGCCTCACCATCGCGGTGTTCCGGCGGCTGCTCGACCACGAGGAGCTGCTCGGCCTGCGCGCCGGCATCGTCGTGCAGGCGTACCTGCCCGACGCCCTGGGCGCCGTCGACGAGCTGACCGGATGGGCGCGCGACCGGGTGCGCGCCGGCGGGGCGCCCATCAAGATCCGCGTGGTCAAGGGCGCCAACCTGTCGATGGAGCGCGTCGACGCGGCGATCCACGGTTGGCCGCTGGCCACCTTCGGCAGCAAGGCGGAGACGGATGCGAACTACCGCGCCGTCATCGACCGCATGCTGCACCCCGAGCGGATGCGCTGGGTGCACCTGGGCGCCGCCGGTCAGAACGTCTTCGACATCGCGCACACGCACCTGCTCGCCGAGCGGCGCGGCCTCAGCGAGCACGTCGACGTCGAGATGCTGCTGGGCATGGCCGACGAGCTGGGCGAGCGGATCCGCGAGGACGTCGGCGGGCTGCTGCTCTACACGCCGGTCGTCGACCCCCAGCACTTCGACGCGGCCATCGCCTACCTGGTGCGCCGCCTCGAGGAGAACGGCAGCCCCGAGAACTTCATGAGCGCGCTCTACCGGCTCACCGGCGAGCACTCGCTCTTCGAGCGGGAGGCGGAGCGCTACCGCGCCGCCCGAGCGCTCACCGTCTCGCCGCGGGTCGGCCCGAACCGGGTGCAGGACCGCGCGACCGAGCAGCCGGAGGCGCACGAGCACTTCGTGAACACCCCGGACACCGACACCGCCGTCGCGGCGAACCGCACCTGGGGGCGGGCGATCCTCGAGCGCTCCGCCGACTCCGACCTGGGGCGGCAGCTCGTGGCCGACTCGGCGATCACCAAGCCCGAGTCGGTCGACGGGCTCGTCGCCGCGACGCGCGCCGCCCAGCCGGAGTGGGGCGGGCTGAGCGCCCAGGAGCGCGCCCGCGTCCTGCGGGTCGCCGCCGCCTCGCTGCGCGCGGCGCGCGAGGAGCTGCTCGAGGTCATGGCGAGCGAGGCGGGCAAGACCCTCTCCGAGGGCGACGCGGAGGTCAGCGAGGCCGCCGACTTCGCCGAGTACTACGCCTCCCTGGCGCCCGAGCTCGACGACCTCGGCTTCACCCCGGCGACGCTCGTGCTCGTCGTGCCGCCCTGGAACTTCCCCGTCGCGATCCCCGCCGGCGGTGTGCTCGCGGCGCTCGCCGCGGGGGCGTCCGTCATCCTCAAACCCGCCCCGCAGGTGCGCCGCTCGGCGGCCGTCGTCGTGCAGGCGCTGTGGGACGCGGGCGTGCCGAGGTCCGTGCTGCGCCTCGCGGACGTCGCCGAGGGCGACCTCGGCAAGCGGCTCGTCACGCACGCGGGCATCGACCGTGTCGTGCTGACCGGCGCCTACGAGACGGCGGAGCTGTTCCGCTCGTGGAAGCCCGAGCTGCCGCTGCTCGCCGAGACCAGCGGCAAGAACGCCCTCGTCGTGACCCCCAGCGCCGACCTCGACCTCGCGGTCGCCGACCTCGTGCGCAGCGCCTTCGGGCACGCCGGCCAGAAGTGCTCGGCGGCATCGCTGGCGATCCTCGTGGGCAGCGTCGCCGAGTCCGAGCGCTTCGAGCGGCAGCTCGTCGATGCGGCCGCCTCGCTCGTGGTGGCCCTGCCGCAGGACCCGCGCGCCCAGATGGGTCCGCTCATCGAGCCGGCCGCCGGCAAGCTGCTCGACGCGCTCACCGTGCTGCAGCCGGGGGAGCGCTGGCTGCTCGAACCGCGCCGACTCGACGACGAGGGCCGTCTGTGGAGCCCCGGCATCAAGGCCGGCGTGCAGCCCGGCAGCCCGTTCCACCGCACCGAGGCGTTCGGCCCGGTGCTCGGCATCATGGCGGCCGGCAGCCTTGAGGAGGCCATCGAGCTGCAGAACGCCACGGACTTCGGGCTCACCGCGGGCCTGCACAGCCTCGACGTCGAGGAGCAGGAGCTGTGGCTCGAGGAGGTGCGCGCCGGCAACCTCTACGTCAACCGCGGCATCACGGGCGCGATCGTGCGGCGCCAGCCCTTCGGCGGCTGGAAGCGCTCGTCGGTCGGCCCCGGTGCCAAGGCCGGCGGCCCGAACTACCTGCTCGGCTTCGGCGACCTCGCGCCCTTCGACCTCGATGCGGCGTCGCTGCGCGGCGAGGTGCACGAACGCGTCGCCCGGGTGCTCGCGGCGGCCGAGCGGATCATCGGCGGCGACCCCTCGTCCACCGACGCGATGCTCGGGCTGCGCGCCGCCGTCATCGGCGACGAGCTCGCCTGGCGCGAGCGCTACGCCGAGCCGCAAGACCCTCGGGTCTCGGCGTCGAGCGCAACGAGCTGCGCTACCGACCGGCCACCATCGAGCTGCGGATGAACGAGGCCGCCGACCCGGTCGCCGTGCTGCGCGAGATCGCCGCGGCCCTGCGCACCGGCGCGATCCTCACCCTCTCCCTGCCTCCGACCGTCGCGCGGGCGTGGTCGGAGGCGGAGGTGCCGTTCGCGGACTTCGCGCTCGTCGAGACGGACCAGCAGTGGATCGGGGCGGTGTCGAAGCGGCGGCCCTCCCGCATCCGCCTCGTCGACCCGGTCTATGCGAAGAGCATCGCGTGGGCGCTCGGCTCGCCGGCGATCCACCTCGCGGTCGGTCCGGCGCCGCACCCGCGCGCGGCGCTGCTGCCGTACCTGCGGGAGCAGTCGCTGAGCATCACGAACCACCGCTTCGGCACGCCGCTGCGCTGAGAGGGCTCAGCGCGGCGGCTCCGAATCCGCCGCGGCGGACCGGACCCCGGCGGGCGGCGGTTAGCCTTGGACCATCTGCACGATGGAGCGCACGCTCCCACCCCCGCGGCTGTGAAGTCGGACCCCACCCGAAAGCCGCGTCATGAGTTTCGCTGCACCCCGAATTATCCCCACGCGCCCGCGCCGCGAGCCCGGCGACGCCATCACGAGCACGTTCTCGGCGCTCTCGCGCACCATCCGCGACGCCGGACTGCTGCGCCGCCGCTACGGCTTCTACATCACCCTCATGTCGGTGCTGGCCCTCGCGCTCGGCGGCACGATCACGGGCATGATCCTGCTCGGCGACTCCTGGCTGCAGCTGCTCATGGCGGCCGCCCTCGGCATCGTCTTCACGCAGGTGGCCTTCCTGGCCCACGAGGCCTCGCACCGCGCCGTGCTCGAGTCGGGCAAGGCCAACGACCGGCTCGGCCGCGCCCTCGCCGCCGGAGTCGTCGGCATCTCGTACTCGTGGTGGATGACCAAGCACACCCGGCACCACGCCAACCCGAACAAGGTCGGCAAGGACCCGGACATCGAGGTCGACACGATCTCCTTCCTCGAGGAGGACGCCGAGAAGGCGAAGGGCATCGTCGCCTGGATCACCCGCCGCCAGGGCTACCTGTTCTTCCCGCTGCTGGCGTTCGAGGGCATCAACCTGCACCTGCGCTCCATCAAGGACCGGGCCACGGATGCCACCACGCCGGGTCGTTGGATCGAGCTCGGCCTCATCGCCGCGCGCTTCGTCGTGGTCGTCGGCGCCGTATTCTGGCTGCTGCCCCTCGGCATGGCTTTCGCCTTCCTCGGCGTGCAGCTGGCCGTGTTCGGCATCTACATGGGCGCCTCGTTCGCCCCGAACCACAAGGGCATGGCGATCGTGCCGCGCGAGAGCAAGATGGATTTCCTGCGCAAGCAGGTGCTCACCTCCCGCAACATCACCGGCGGCGTGCCGGTGACCGCGCTCATGGGCGGCCTGAACTACCAGATCGAGCACCACCTCTTCCCGAGCATGCCGCGGCCCGCCCTGGCCCGCGCCCGCGAGATCGTCAAGGAGCACTGCCAGCAGCAGTCGGTGCCGTACACCGAGACGAACCTGGTGCGCTCCTACCGCATCGTCATCGGCTACCTCAACCGGGTCGGGCTCTCCGCTCGCGACCCCTTCGACTGCCCGACGGCGATGTCCCTCAAACGCTGGTGACCCGCGCGGCGGCCGCGCTGCCGCCGCGCTGCCGCGCCGCGCTGCCGCCGCGCTGCCGCGCCGCGCTGCCGCGCCGCGCTGCCGCGCCGCGCTGCCGCGCCGCGCTGCCGCGCCGCGCTGCCGCGCCGCGCTGCCGCGCCGCGCTGCCGCGCCGCGCTGCCGCGCCGCGCTGCCGCGCCGCGCTGCCGCGCCGCGCTGCCGCGCCGCGCTGCCGCGCCGCACTGCCGCGCCGCGCTGCCGCGCCGCGCTGCCGCGCCTCGCGCATGACTCAGTGCGTTCGCGACATGTCAGCAGCGGATGCGGTGCTGAGTCGTCGCTTGGGTGCTGAGTGGCCGCGCGCTTGCGTCGCCGCACCGCGCCGCCCCGCGCAGCACCCGCCGTACGCGCCGCGCCGCTGCCGCCGCGCTGCACTCGCCGCTGCCGCGCCTCGCGGATGACTCAGTGCGTTCGCGACATGTCAGCAGCGGATGCGGTGCTGAGTCGTCGTTTCGGTGCTGAGTCGCCGCGCGCCCGCGTTGCCGCGCGCGCCCGCGTTGCCGCGCGCGCCCGCGTTGCCGCGCGCGACTGGCGTTGCCGCGCGGAGCCGGCGCCGCGCGGGCCTGGTGCCGCTCACGGTCGGTGTCGCGCGGAGCCAGCGTCGTGACGCCGGGCCACGCTATGACTCAGTGCGTTCGCGACATGTCAGCAGCGGATGCGGTGCTGAGTCGTCGTCTCGGCGCTGAGTCGCAGCCGCGCAGCCGCGCAGCCGCGTCGCCGCGCAGCCGCGCAGCCGCGTCGCCGCGTCGCCGCATCGCCGCATCGGGCGCGTCGCCGCGTCGGGCGTGGCCGCGCGCCGACGTGAGCCGCGCGGCAGGTTTCGGGTTCGCGAACGCGGGCTGAGCATCCGCCCGCCCCCTGGACGGGTGTCAGTGGTCGCTGGGAGAGTCGTCCCATGGCTCGCTTCATCGTCCCCCCGTACCTGCTGCACCGCCTGGCCGAGACCGACGACCCCCGTTTCGGCCGAGCGTCCGCCGCCGCGCGGTTCTCGCTGCAGGAGGCGGCCGACTTCCGCGCGGCGCGACGCGTGGCGCCGCTGCGGCCGCGGTCGACGCTCGTCGCCGAGCCCGGCACCGACGAGCCGGCCGGGCCCGCGCGCAGCATCGGCGACGCGCAGGGCGCGGAGCAGCTGCCCGGGGTGCTGGTGCGCTCCGAGGGCCAGCCGTCTAACGGCGACGTGGCCGTCGACGAGGCCTACGACGGCCTCGGCGAGACCTACGCGTTCTTCGCGGAGGTGTTCGGCCGCCGCTCGATCGACGACGCTGAGCTGCCGCTCGACGCGACCGTGCACTTCGGGCGCGACTACGACAACGCCTTCTGGGACGGCGAGCGCATGGTGTTCGGCGACGGCGACGGCGAGGTCTTCAACCGCTTCACCGCCTCGCTGAGCGTCATCGGCCACGAGCTCGCGCACGGCGTGATCCAGCACTCCGGCGACCTCGTCTACCAGGGCCAGTCCGGAGCGCTGAACGAGTCCATCGCCGACGTGATCGGCGTGCTCGTCGAGCAGTACTCCCGCGGGCAGAACGCGGCCGACGCCAGCTGGCTCGTGGGCGAGGGCCTCTTCACCGCGGAGGTGCAGGGGTCGGCGCTGCGCTCGATGAGCGCCCCGGGCACCGCCTACGACGACGACGTGCTCGGCAAGGACCCGCAGCCCGGCCACATGGACGACTACGTCGCCACGAGCGACGACAACGGCGGGGTGCACATCAACTCGGGCATCCCGAACCGCGCCTTCTTCCTCGCAGCGACGAAGCTCGGCGGGCGGGCCTGGGAGACGGCGGGCCGCATCTGGTACGACACGCTCACGAGCGGTCGCGTCACGCCGACCATGGACTTCTCGGCCTTCGCCGTCGCCACGGTCGCGACCGCCGCCGAGCAGTACGGCGACGGCTCCGGCGAGGCCGCCGCGGTCATCGAGGCCTGGGAGGGTGTGGGGCTGGTCCTGGGCTGACCCCCGCGGACGCGCTGACCCCGCGGACGCCCTGATCCCCGCGGACGCCCTGATCCCCGCGGACGCCCTGATCCCCGCGGACGCCCTGATCCCCGCGGACGCCCTGATCCCCGCGGACGCCCTGATCCCCGCGGACGCGCTGACCCCGCGGACGCCCTGATCCCCGCGGACGCCCTGATCCCCGCGGACGCCCTGACCCCGTGGACGCGCTGACCCCGTGGACGCGCTGACCCCCGTGGACGCCCTGACCCCGCGGACGCACCGACCCCCGCGGATGCGCCGAACCCTACGGATGCACGATCAGCCAGGTGGCCACCGCCGGCGCCGTGCCGGCGTTGTGGATGCGGTGCGGGCGCGAGCACTCGTAGCTGATCGCATCCCCGGCCCGCAGGACCACGCGCTCGTCGTCGAAATCGATGGTGAGCTCGCCGGAGAGCACCGTGCCGATCTCGTGGCCCTCGTGACGGATGCGTTCCGCGTCCGGCGTCGCCGCCGTGCCGGGCGGGTAGGTCGACTCGAAGAAGTCGACCCCGGGGGTCGGCAGCGGTGAGAGCCGGCGGAACAGCACGCCGCCGGTGAGCTCCACGGCCGGCGCCTGGCCGGCGCGCGTCAGCGCGAAGTCGTGACCCGCCAGCGAGGCGACCGAGTTCGGCTCGGCGTCGACCGGGCCGCCGTCGCCGAAGACGGTCGCGAGCGGCACGCCGAGGGCATCGGTGATGGCGATGAGCCGCGACACCGAGGGCTGCATGACGTCGCGCTCGATCTGCGAGACGGCGCTCGCCGAGATGCCGAGTGCTCGCGCGAGCGCTGAGGCGCTCAGGCCGCGCGACTCGCGCACCGCGCGCAGGCGGGCGCCGAGGGAGGCCGGGGCGTCGGGTTCGTCCACGCCTCGATGATATGCACCGCCCGTCGTGAAGTCCGAACTGCAAGCTCGCGCAGCCCAGCAGGCGTTACACGCCGTTCACATCGCGGAAACGCCGCCCGAATCGCGAAGTCATAACTTCAGGTCATCGCATCACCGGCTCCATCCCCGTCACCGACGAGCGGCGAACGCCGCAGGACGAAAGGCCACCCATGACCGACCAACTGGAGCGCGACGCCGCCCCCGCGACGGCGACCCCCGTCGAGACCAACCTGCGCCCGGGCTACGATCCGCGCCTCGCCAACGAGGACCTCGCCCCGCTGCGCAAGCAACGCTGGGGCAGCTACAACATCTTCGCGTTCTGGATGAGCGACGTGCACAGCGTCGGCGGCTACGTCACCGCGGGCAGTCTCTTCGCGCTCGGCATCGCCAGCTGGCAGGTGCTCGTCTCGCTCATCGTCGGCATCGTCATCGTGCAGGTCTTCACCAACCTCGTCGCGAAGCCGAGCCAGCGCACCGGCGTGCCCTACCCGGTCGTCAACCGGGCGATCTTCGGCATCCGCGGCGCCAACGTGCCCGCGATCATCCGCGGTCTCATCGCCATCGCCTGGTACGGCGTGCAGACCTTCCTCGCCGCCGAGTCGCTGAACATCGTGTTCCTCAAGTTCATCCCCGGCTCCGCGGCGCTCGCGACCGACTACTCCTTCCTCGGGCTCTCGGCGCTCGGCTGGATCTCGTACGCGATCCTGTGGTTCGCCCAGGCCGCGCTGTTCTGGGGCGGCATGGAGCGCATCCGCCGCTTCATCGACTTCGCCGGGCCCGCCGTCTACGTCGTCATGATCGTGCTGGCCGTCTACCTGGTCAGCCGGGCGGGGTGGGAGAACATCAGCCTCGACCTCTCCGTCGGCGAGCCCCTCGACCTCTGGGCGTCGATCCCCGTCATGTTCGCGGCCATCGCGATCGTCGTGTCGTACTTCTCGGGCCCGATGCTCAACTTCGGCGACTTCTCGCGCTACGGCAGGTCGTTCAAGGCCGTGAAGCAGGGCAACCTGCTCGGCCTGCCCGTCAACTTCCTGTTCTTCTCGATCCTGACCGTGCTCACCGCATCCGCCACCGTGCCGGTGTTCGGCGAGCTCATCACCGACCCGATCCACACGGTCGAGCGCATCGACACGCCCTTCGCGATCCTGCTCGGCGGCCTCACCTTCGTCACCGCGACCGTCGGCATCAACATCGTCGCCAACTTCATCGCCCCGGCCTTCGACTTCTCGAACGTCGCCCCGTCGAAGATCAGCTGGCGGATGGGCGGCATGATCGCCGCCGTCGGCTCGGTGCTGCTGACCCCCTGGAACTGGTACAACAACGACCAGGCGATCCAGTACACCCTCGGCTTCCTCGGTGCGCTGATCGGACCGCTGTTCGGCATCCTCATCGCCGGCTACTACGTGGTCGCCCGCCAGCGCATCAAGGTCGACGCGATGTACACGATGGCCGAGAACGGCGCGTACTGGTACCGCAAGGGCGTCAACCCCAACGCGATCTGGGCGATGGTCGGAGCCGGCCTGCCGTCGGTCGCCGCGGCGGTGCTCACCCGCCCGCTCGCCGACCTCGGCCTGGTCGACCTCACCTGGCTCGGCAACTTCAGCTGGTTCATCGGCTGCGGCATCGGCTTCGCGCTGTTCGTGCTGCTCGAGCGGATGCGCCCGCGCGTGCCGTCCTTCGAGGGCGAGACCGAGGGCGTCGACGACGGTTCGGTATCGGAGGACGCCGCGTGAGGATCCAGCTGGTCAACCCCAACGCGTCGCGGGCCATGACCGCGAAGATCGCGGTCACGGCCCGGGCGGTCGCCGGGCCCGGCGTCGAGATCGACGCCGTCACGAACGACGAGGGGCCCGCCGCCCTCGAGAGCCACACCGACGACGCACTGGCCCTGCCCGGCCTGCTGCGGGCGATCGAACGAGCGGATGCGGGCGGCGCCGACGCGCACGTCATCGCCTGCTTCGGCGATCCCGGCCTCGACGCGGCGCGCGAGCTCGCCCGCGGGCCCGTGATCGGCATCGCCGAGGCGGGCATGCACGCCGCCGCGCTGGTGAGCCGCCGTTTCGCGGTCGTCACCACGCTGGCCCGCACGCTCGGCCATACCCGCGACCTCACCCGGCGTTACGGCTTCGGCGAGGCGTGCGCGGCGGCCTACGCCGCCGACATCCCGGTGCTCGACCTCGAGGAGGCGTCGCCCGCCGCGGTCGAGCGCATCGGCGCCCTCGCCGAGCGGGCCGTGCACGAGGACGGGGCCGAGTCGATCGTGCTCGGCTGCGCGGGCATGACGGATCTCTGCACCGCCCTCGAGGTGCGCCTCGGCGTGCCCGTCATCGACGGCGTGGCCGCCGCGGTGGGCCTGGCGAGCGCGCTGGTGCGCATGGGCGCCAGCACGTCGCGGCGGGAGGAGTACGCGCCCCCACCGCGCCGCCCGGGCGAGCTGCTGCGGGTCTGAGCGCGTTCGATCCGAGCGCGTTCGATCTGAGCGCGTCCGACCCGAGCGGCAGCGGTGCGAGTCCTGGCGCCCGCGGCGCGGCCCCGGGCGCCAGGACTCGCACCGCTGCGAGCACGATCGGGCGACGTCCCGGCGCGCGGCGTACCATCGGCCGCATGAGGATCACGGTGGTGCGCAGCGGCGGTGTCGCGGGCCTCTCGCGGGAGTGGACCGTGGTCGTCGAACAGCAGCCCGACGCCGATGCGTGGCGCGAGCTGCTCGAGCACGTGCCGTGGGAGGCGCCGCCCGCGGAGGACGGCCGTCCGGACCGCTACGTGTACCGCATCCGCTCGTCCACGCACGAGGTGCGCGTGGGGGAGTCGGCGCTCGAGGGGCCCTGGCGCGAGCTCGTCGACCGGGTGCGCGCCGCGCAGGGCTGACGGTGGTCCGCTTCGGGCGACGGGCCGTCAGCATCGGTCAGCGTCCGTGCGCGTCGTCGGCGTCGTCCGCCGACAGGTCCTCGACCGAGTCGAGCGTCTCACCCGAGAACAGCACCGCGACGCCGAGGTCGCCCACCTCCGGCAGCGGGCACTCGGCGAAGCGGATGCTCCACTCCTGCCCTGCCCAGAAGGTCGCCTCAGGCGACCACCCGGTCGCGGTGCCGGCCTCGGCGCGGTAGAACTCCTCGACCGCGTCGCCGGCGCGCACGATCCACGCGTCGGCGTCGGCGAGGACGCCGGCGATGAAGGACGTGTCGAGCTGCTCCTCGGTGGCGGGCTCCTCGACGACGATCGTGACCGGCAGGTCGCCGGCCCACCCGAGCCAGGCGGTCACGCCCTCGGGGGCGTCGGTGGGCTGCAGGTCGGTGAGGCCGGGCACGCGCGGGGTCATGCCTCCAGCCTAGGACGCGGCCTGGGTTCTGCCAGCGGCCGGCGCTAGCGTTGGCGCATGCCGACCCGCGACGACATCCAGCACTGCCTGCTCACCTCCCTCCGCCGCCTGGGCGACGCTCGAAGCGTCGAGCACGGAGTCGTCACGAGCGCCGCGACCGGTGCGCTCGCGCTCATCGACCCGGCCTCGCTCGGCCCGCGGGCGCGCTTCGCGCTGCGCCTGGCGAACGCCGGTCTCGGTGCGGCCGTCGTCTGGGCGAGCCTGCGCGACGAGCCGCAGCTGCAGGACCAGCCCGGCCTGCGCGGCGGTCTCACCGCCGGAGCCGCCGGCCTCACCCTCGCAGCGGCCGAGCTGGGCGAGGCGGCGGATGCACGGTTCCAGCAGCGCCTCCAGCGCGCGGGCGTTCCCGCCCCGCGCCTCGCGATGGCCCTCGGCGCCGTCGCGGCCACCGCGGCCAGCTGGTGGTTCTCGAAGCGCAGCGCCGACCAGCGCGAGCTGGAGGAGCTGGAACGGCTCTTCGACGACGAGCAGCCCGCCCTCGAGGAGCAGCTCGTCGACATCCCGGCACCCGCGCGCGCCCTCGTCGAGGCGCTGCTCGAGCGCAGCGAGGACCACGGCTCGTACGAGCTGCGTGCCCAGTTGAAGCTCGCCCGCGCCGTCGAGTACCTGGGGGAGGACGAGGAAGCGTTCTACCCGGGCATCGGCTTCGCCATCCCCGAGGGCTCGCCGCTGGCGGTGCCGGGGAACGCGAACTTCCCGGTGGTCGGGCGGTACACGGCGCTCGACGACCGCAGCTTCGACGTGGCCGTCACCGTGCTGGACGGCCGCCTCGCGAACCTCTTCGTGCAGCCCGCAGCGGACTGGACCGAGCAGCAGCACCTCGAGTGGTTCGAGCAGGGCCGCGACGTGCAGGAGCTGCCGGGTTGGCCGACGCCCGCCCAGCTCGAGTTCCTCGTCGAGACCCGTGAGGGCCTGAAGCCGCTCGGCTGAGCGCAGCGCGACGGCACGGCTGAGCGCAGGGCGACGGCTCGGTGCGCCCTGCGGTGCCCGTGCGCCCGCGCGGAGCCGCCGCGCCGAGCCGCCGAGCCGCCGCGCTGAGCCGCCGCGCGGAGCCGAGCCGCCGCGCCGCGCCGCGCCGGCCCGGCCGAGCGTGCCGCTCCGCCCATCCGGCCTGGCACACCTTCCTCACGGCGCAGTATCGCGACGACAGCGCAGCATCCGTTCCGATACCGCAGCGTCGTTCGCGTACGGCCGACCGGGTCGGCGGAGCAGCGGGCATGCTTCGGACTCGCGCAGGACGTTGCTCCTCCGGAGCGGTCGGCACGCACGAGACGAAGTACCGCGACGACAGCGCAGCATGATTCCGCGTACTCCGCTGTCGTCGCGGTACTGCACAGTCCGTGCACGCGACCCCGACCCGAGCCCGCGATCCGCGCAGGCCGGAGCCGAGCCCGCGGTGCCCAGAAGCCGGGCCCGAGCCTCAGCGTCGGCGCAGCAGCCCGACGGCGAGCGCGGCAGCGCCCGCGCCGAGCGCCGCGCCGAGCGCCGCGCCGGCACCCGCCGCGAGCCGGCGGTTGCGGATGCCCCAGAGCTGCACCGAGTCCTCCTTCGCACGGTCGCTGAACGCGCCGCGTGCGCCGTGGTCGCCGGGCGCGGGCTCGTAGAGGTTCTCCGGCAGCCGGGGCCCGTCCTTGTCCGGCGCGAACTGGCCGTCCCAGGCGGCCTTCGACAGGTACCAGTCCATGAAGCGCGGCAGGAACATGTTGCCGAGCACGGTCATGACGGTCGGCTCGCCGACCCACGTGCGCCGGCGCGGGGTGCGCGCCACCTGCACGACGGCGCGGGCGCCCGCCTCCGGCTCGAAGATGGTGGGCACCGGCTGCGGGTGCGCGTCCAGCTTCGACTTGACCCAGCTGAACTGGATCGTGTTGAGCGCCGGCATGTCGACCATCGAGATCGCGACGGCGCTGCCCTCGTGGGTGAGCTCGGCGACCACCGACTCGGTGAAGCCCTTGATGGCGTGCTTGGCGCCGCAGTAGCCGGCCTGCAATGGGATGCCTCGGTGCGCGAGCGCCGAGCCGATCTGGATGACGTGCCCGCGGTCGCGGGGCACCATCCGCGACAGCGCGGCACGGGTGCCGTTGACGACGCCGAAGTAGGTGACGTCGGTGGCGCGGCGGAAGTCGTCCGGGTCGGTGTCGAGGAAGGTGCCGAAGACCCCGACCATCGCGTTGTTCACCCAGAGGTCGATGGGGCCGAGCTCGGCCTCCACGCGGGCGGCGGCGGACTCCACCGCCTCGCGGTCGGCGACGTCCGTCGCGATGGCGAGCCCGCGGCGTCCGCTCGCCTCGATCTCCGCGAGGGTCGCGGCCAGTCCGTCGGCGCCGCGGGCGAGCACGGCGACGTCCCAGCCGTCTTCGGCGAGGGCGCGCGCGGTGGCGCGGCCGAGGCCCGCGGTGCCGCCCGTGACGACGGCGATGCGGGCGCTCACGAGCGCCCTCCCCGCGAAGCGCCCGCCTTCTCCGGGTCGTGACCCCAGTTCATGAGCGAGTAGCGCCAGTTCGTCTCGGTCACGTCGCCCTTCGGCCGCTGCTCGAGGTGGCGGTGCACGTAGCCGACGACCTTGCGCATGTGCGCCCAGTCGGCGTCGCTCAGGTCGGCGCGCTTCGTGCCGAGGATCTCGACGATCCGCCGTCCGCTCCGGTGGCCGGTCGACTCGCCGTCGCCCTGCCCCACCGACTTCGACTCCTCGGTCTGCAGCCAGTCCTCCAGCTGCTTCGCGGTCAGGTTGACCGCCTCGTCCCAGTCCTTCGCGATGCTCGTGCGCTCGTCGTCATCCATGCCGAGCACTCTCCCCACGCCGGCTCCGCGCCGCCGCCGCGGGGCTGGACGTCAGCCCACCGTCACCCGGAACGTCTGCACGGTCGCCTCCGCCAGCGGGGTCATCTCGATGACGACCCTCAGCGAGCCGGTCACGCCGGAGAGCCGCCACTCGAGGTGCGACGGCGCCACCGAGCGCTCGGCGAAGGCCGGCGCCTCGCGTAGCCCGCCGACCGCGGCGACCGCGCGCTCGATCTGGGCGCGGCGGCGCTCCAGGGGCTCGTCCATCGCGACGTTCATCGCGAGGAGCCGCTCCGCATCCGCGTCGGACCACGAGCGGATGAGGGCGGTCGCCGCCTGCTGCGCCGCCCGCGTCAAGGGCCACAGCTCCGCGAGCCGGTCGCGGCGGGGGAGCCCGTCGAGCAGCGCGACGAGGGCCGCGTCCGCCGGCTCGGCGACGTTCGCGTAGGTGCCGTTGGCGAAGGCGACGACGCCGACGCCCTGCTCGGCCGACCAGCGCATCCGCGCGCTGAAGCCGGGGTAGCCGCCCGAGTGCGCGACGAGCGGGCCGTGCCCCGGGTGCACGTCGACGGCGAGCCCGTAGCCGTAGCCGCGCACGCCGTCGAAGCGGTGGATCTGCTGCAGCTCCCGACGGCTCGCGGCCGACAGCGGGCCGCCGAGCGCGGGCAGCGACGGGTCGAAGGCGCTCGCCAGCCAGCCGGCCCAGTGGGCGAGGTCCTCGACCGTGCTGAACAGGCCGCCGATCGCCGAGAAGGCGCCGGGGCCGCTGAACGGCAGCTCCTCCCAGCGCCCGTCGCGCGCGTGCAGGCCGGGCGCGATGCCGCCGGGCGCCTCCACCGTCGCGTCCCAGCCGGTGTGGACCAGGCCGAGCGGGTCGAGGAAGCGGCGGCGGATCACGCTGCGGAACGGCGCCCCCGCAGCCTCCTGCACGACGCGGCCGAGCAGCGCGTAGCCGAGATTCGAGTAGGCGAAGGCCGTGCCGGGCACGGTGTCGAAGCCGAGACCTGCGGCGACCAGCGCGTCGAGCTCGTCGTCGGTGATCGACTCCTGCCGGTCGCCCCACGGGTTGTCGGTGGCGAGGCCGCCCGACATCGTGAGCAGCTGCGCGACCGTCGGCGGCGTCGACGTCGCCGTCGGCAGGGGGACGGATGCGAACGCCGGCACCCAGCGCGTGATCGGGTCGTCGAGCGCGAGCGCACCCTCGTCGCGCAGCGCGAGCACCGCGGCGGCCGTGAAGCTCTTCGTGCAGGACGCGATGCGGTAGGCGCGGTCGCGCCCGTCGCCGTCGGCGTGCACGAGGCCGCTGCGGTCGAAGACGCCCCAGGCGGCGCCGGGCGCGCGGCCGGTGGCCAGGTAGTCCGAGAAGCGGGCGTCGAGGTCGGTCAGGAGCGCTGCAGGGATCGTCACCGATCCATTGTGGCGCTCATCCGCCCATGACCTCGTTCAGGAAGTAGGCGTGCATCCGCTCGTCGTCCGTGGTCTCGGGGTGGAAGGCGGTGCCGAGCAGTCCACCCTGGCGGACCGCGACGATGGCCCCGTCCGGCAGCGTCGCGAGCACCTCCACCTCGGGGCCGAACGATTCGACGACCGGAGCGCGGATGAACACGGCGCGCACCGGATCCGCTCCGATCGCCGGCATCGCGATCGTGGTCTCGAACGACTCGCGCTGCCCCCGAAGGCGTTGCGGCGCACGGTGACGTCGAGGCCGCCGAGCTGCCGCTGACCGGGCGCGCCGCCCTCGATCTGCTCGGCGAGCAGGATGAGCCCGGCGCAGGTGCCCCAGACCGGCAGCCCGTCGGCGATGGCGGCGCGCAACGGGTCGCGCAGCCCGAATGCGCGGGCGAGCTTGTCGATGACGCTCGACTCGCCGCCGGGGACGACGAGCCCGGCGAGCCCGTCGAGCTCGCCGGGCCTGCGCACCGGCACCGCATCCGCGCCGAGCCGCCCGAGCGCGCGCAGGTGCTCGCGCACCCCGCCCTGCAGCGCGAGCACCCCGACGCGGGCGCCGCTCACCAGCCGCGCTCGGCGAGCCGGTGCGGTGCGGGCAGGTCGGCGACGTTGATGCCGACCATCGCCTCGCCGAGGCCGCGCGAGGCCTCGGCGATCGCATCCGGGTCGTCGAAGAAGGTCGTGGCGCGCACGATCGCGGCCGCGCGCTTGGCCGGTTCGCCGGACTTGAAGATGCCGGACCCGACGAAGACGCCGTCGGCGCCGAGCTGCTTCATGAACGCCGCGTCGGCCGGGGTGGCGACGCCGCCGGCGGTGAAGAGCACGACGGGCAGGGCGCCGGTGCGGGCGACCTCGGCGACGAGGTCGTAGGGCGCCTGCAGCTCCTTGGCCGCGACGTAGAGCTCGTCCGCCGGCGTCGACGCCAGGGCGGCGATCTCGGAGCGGATGGTGCGGATGTGCTTGGTCGCCTCGGAGACGTCCCCCGTGCCCGCCTCGCCCTTGGAGCGGATCATCGCCGCGCCCTCGGTGATGCGCCGCAGCGCCTCGCCCAGGTTCGTCGCACCGCAGACGAAGGGCACCTCGAAGCTCCACTTGTCGATGTGGTTGACGTAGTCGGCCGGGCTGAGCACCTCCGACTCGTCGATGTAGTCGACGCCGAGCGCCTGCAGCACCTGCGCCTCGACGACGTGGCCGATGCGGGCCTTCGCCATGACGGGGATCGACACGGCCGCGCGGATGGCGTCGATCAGGTCGGGGTCGCTCATACGGGCGACGCCGCCCTGCGCCCGGATGTCGGCGGGCACGCGCTCGAGCGCCATGACGGCGACGGCGCCGGCATCCTCGGCGATGCGGGCCTGGTCGGCGGTGACGACGTCCATGATGACGCCGCCCTTGAGCATCTCGGCGAGGCCGCGCTTGACGCGGGCGGTTCCGGTGGCGGGGTGCTGTTCGGTCATGGGAGGGGACGATACACCCGCAGGTCGTTTTGTCCTAGGACAATGCGATCGGATACGTGACGATAGCGTGGGCACGTCCGTCGGCAGGGGAGGTCCGCATGCGCGTCGAGCGCCTCACCGGCAGCACCGCCGCCGAGATCGTCGACGCCGTGCGCGCCGCCATCGCCGACGGCGCACTCGCGCCCGGCGAGACGCTGCCCACGATGCGCGCCGCCGCCGAGCACCTCGGCGTCAACCGCAACACGGTCGCCGCCGCCTACGCGCAGCTCGCCGCGATCGGCGCGGTCGAGTCCCACGGGCGCCGCGGCACCGTCGCCGCCGCCGCGGCCGAGCTGCCGGGGGAGGGACGGGCGAGCCGCGAGGGCGCCGTCAACCTCGCCGACGGCAATCCCGATCCGCTGCTCCTGCCACCGCTGCCGCCTCTGGCCGCCGACGCGCAGCCGGTGCTCTACGGGGCGCCGCCCGTGCATCCGCGTCTCGAGGCGATCGCGCGAGCCCAGGTGCGCGGATCGCTGCCGGAGTCGCACCGCATCACCGTCGCCGGCGGCGCCGTCGACGCGATCGAGCGGCTGCTCTCGAGCGCCCTCGTGCGCGGCGAGGCCGTCGCCGTCGAGGACCCGGGGTTCCTCTCGCACGCCGGCATCCTGCGGCTGCACGGCCTGCGGCCCATCGGCGTGTCCATGGATGCGGAGGGGCCGCGGCCCGAATCGCTGCGCGAGGCGCTGCGGGCGGGGGCCCGCGCCGTCATCCTTACCCCGCGCGCGCAGAACCCCACCGGGTCGAGCATCTCGGCCGATCGAGCCGAGCAGCTGCGCGCCGAGCTCGCGCAGCACCCCGACGTGCTCGTCGTCGAGGACGACCACTACGCCGGGCTCGCCGAAGCGCCGTACGCGCGCAGCACCCCGCCCGGCGCCCGGCGCTGGGCGCTCGTGCGCTCGGTGTCGAAGTCGCTCGGCCCCGACCTGCGGGTCGCGATGGTGCACTGCGACGACGAGACCGGCGCCCTGCTCGACGCGCGCGGCGGGCACGCCGTCTGGGTGAGCCACCTGCTGCAGCGCGCGGTCGCGGCGGTGCTCGAGGCGCCGGGCACCCAGGAGCTGCTGCGCGCCGCTCGCGAGGCGTACGCCGAGCGGGCGCGGATGCTGACCGACGCCCTCGCGGTGCACGGCATCGCCGCCGCCCCGCACCAGGACGGCGTCAACGTCTGGGTGCCGCTCGACGGCGACGAGGACGCCGTCGTGACGGCGCTGGCCGCATCCGGCTGGACCGTGCGACGCGGCGTGGACTTCGTGACCGGCGGAGGGACCGGCGGAGGCGCCGGAGGGGTCACCGGAGCGGGAGGCGGCGCGGCCGTGCGGGTCACGATCTCGACGATGACCGTCGAGCGCGCGGAGCGCTTCGCGGCGGCGCTCGCCGAGGCGCTGGCGGCGCGATGACGCAGCCGCAGCGCCCGTAGGATGGGGGTTATGGCCTCGGGCGACTCGTTCTACATCACCACCCCCATCTTCTACGTCAACGACGTGCCGCACATCGGGCACGCGTACACGGAGGTGGCGGCCGATGTGCTCGCGCGCTGGCACCGCCAGTCGGGCGACGACACCTGGCTGCTGACCGGCACCGATGAGCACGGGCAGAAGATCCTGCGCACCGCCGTCGCCAACGAGACCACCCCGAAGGCGTGGGCGACCAAGCTCGTCGAGGAGGCGTGGCAGCCGCTGCTGCAGACGATCGACATGTCGAACGACGACTTCATCCGCACCACGGAGGAGCGCCACGAGACGGGCGTGCAGCGGTTCCTGCAGCACCTCTACGACGAGGGGCACATCTACGCGGGCGAGTACGAGGGCTTCTACTGCGTCGGCTGCGAGGAGTACAAGCAGCCGAGCGACCTCGTCGACGGCACCGGCGCCTTCGAGCACCAGAAGGTGTGCGCCATCCACTCCAAGCCGGTGGAGCTGCTGCAGGAGAAGAACTACTTCTTCCGCATGAGCGCCTTCCAGGAGCGCCTGCTCGACCTCTACGAGACGCGCCCCGACTTCATCCAGCCCGAGAGCGTGCGCAACGAGATCGTCAGCTTCGTGCGCCGCGGCCTCGAGGACCTCTCCATCTCGCGCTCCACCTTCGACTGGGGCGTCAAGGTGCCGTGGGACGACGACCACGTCGTCTACGTCTGGTTCGACGCCCTGCTCAACTACGTCACGGCCGCCGGCTACGGCCAGGACGACGAGACCCTCGCGCGCCGCTGGCCGGCCGTGCACCTCGTCGGCAAGGACATCGCGCGCTTCCACGCCGTCATCTGGCCCGCCATGCTCATGGCCGCGGGCCTCGAGGTGCCCAAGCACGTCTTCGGCCACGGCTGGCTGCTCGTCGGCGGCGAGAAGATGTCGAAGTCGAAGCTCACCGGCATCGCCCCGCAGGACATCACCGACACGTTCGGCTCGGATGCGTTCCGCTACTACTTCCTGCGCGCCATCGCCTTCGGGCAGGACGGCTCGTTCAGCTGGGAGGACCTCTCCGCTCGCTACCAGGCCGAGCTCGCGAACGGCTTCGGCAACCTCGCCTCCCGCGTGATCGCGATGCTGGCCAAGTACTTCGACGGCGCCGTTCCGGCCGCGGGCGAGGAGACGGCGGCGGAGGCGCGCATCCACCAGGTCGTCGAGGCTGCCGTCGCGGATGCGGACGCCGCGATCTCCCGCTTCGCCATCCACGAGGCGATCGCATCCGTCTGGACCATCGTCGACGAGCTCAACGGCTACATCACCGAGCAGCAGCCCTGGGTGCTCGCGAAGGACGACGCCACCCGCGAACGGCTCGGCACCGTGCTCAACACCACCGCGGAGGGCTGCGCGCGCTCGCGGTGCTGCTCTCGCCGGTGATCCCGAAGGCCGCCCAGAAGCTCTGGACCGCGCTGGGCGCCGAGCCGGTGCTCGGCGCGCTGGCCGCGCAGCCGCTCGGCGACGCGGCCCGCTGGGGCCAGCTCCCCGCCGGCACCGCCACGACCGCGCTCGAGCCGCTGTTCCCGCGCATCGAGCAGGAGACGACGACCGCGTGAGCGATCCCGTGCACGTGCGCCAGCGCAAGGAGGGGCCCGAGCCGGGCGCCTCCAAGCGGGCGTACCCGCCGCTGCCCGAGCCGCTCGCGGTGCCGGTGTACGACAACCACACCCACCTCGAGATCGCCGACGGCGACGCGCCCCTCGACTGGCGCGAGCAGCTCGATCGCGCCACCGCGGTCGGCGTGCGCGGCGTCGTGCAGGTGGGCACCGACCTCGAGACGTCGCGCTGGTCGGCGGATCGAGCGGATGAGGACCGGCGGATGCTCGCGGCCGTCGCCCTGCACCCCAACGAGACCCCGCGGTACGCCGCCGAGGGCACCCTCGACGCCGCGCTCGCGGAGCTCGACCAGCTGGCCGCCCGCGACCGCGTGCGCGCCATCGGCGAGACGGGGCTCGACTACTTCCGCACCGAGGGCGACGGGCTGCGCGTGCAGCTGCAGGCCTTCGAGGCGCACATCGACATCGCGAAGCGGCACGGCATCGCGCTGCAGATCCACGACCGCGACGCGCACGACGACGTCGTCGCGATGCTCGAGCGGGTCGGCTCCCCGGAGCGCACCGTCTTCCACTGCTTCTCCGGCGACGCCGACCTGGCGCGCCTCGCCGCCGAGCGCGGCTGGTACCTCTCCTTCGCCGGCACGGTCACGTTCAAGAACGCGCCGAACCTGCGCGAGGCGCTCGAGGTCGTCCCTCGCGAGCTCGTGATGGTCGAGACGGACGCGCCGTACCTGACCCCCGCGCCGCTGCGCGGTCGCCCGAACGCGCCGTACCTCATCCCGCACACGCTGCGCTTCATGGCCGCGCACCTCGGGGCGCCCGTCGACGAGCTGGCCGCGCAGGTGGCCGCCAACACCGAGGCCGTCTACGGCGATTGGGGCATCTGATGGCCGCGCTGCTGGGACCCGCCGAGATCCGCGACCTCGCCGAGCTGCTCGACCTGCAGCCGACGAAGAAGCTGGGCCAGAACTTCCTGCTCGACGCCAACACGGTGCGCAAGATCGTGCGCACCGCCGGCGTGCAGTCGAACGAGCTGGTGCTCGAGGTCGGCCCGGGCCTCGGCTCACTGACCCTCGGCATCCTCGAGACCGGCGCCGAGGTGCTGGCCGTCGAGATCGACCCGCGGCTCGCGCAGCAGCTGCCGCACACGGTTGCCGCGATGCAGCCGGAGGCGCGCATCACGGTGATCAACGAGGACGCGCTGAAGGTGGCCGAGCTGCCCGGCGGTCCGACCTCGCTCGTCGCCAACCTGCCCTACAACGTCTCCGTGCCCGTGCTGCTGCACCTCATCGGCGGCTTCGAGCACATCGCGCGCGGCGTCGTCATGGTGCAGGCCGAGGTCGGCCAGCGCATCGCCGCCACCCCCGACTCGAAGATCTACGGCTCGCCCTCGGTGAAGGCCGCGTGGTACGGCCGCTGGTGGCTCGCCGGCACGATCAGCCGTCAGGTGTTCTGGCCCGTGCCGAACGTCGACAGCGTGCTGGTCGCGTTCGAGCGCGGCGCGGCGCCGGGCACCGAGGAGGAGCGCATCCGCACCTTCAGCCTCGTGGACGCCGCCTTCCAGCAGCGCCGCAAGATGCTGCGGCAGTCGCTCTCGAGCGTGCTGGGATCGTCGGCGGCCGCATCCGAGGTCATCGAGCGGGCCGGGCTCGCGCCGACCGCCCGCGGCGAGGCGCTCTCGATGCCCGACTTCCTGGCGATCGCGAGGGCGTCGCTGGCCTGAGGCTCGCGCATCCGTCGCGGCGCTACCGCTAGCGTGGGTGCATGAGCCTTGCACCGCCCGCCGCAGTGGTGCACGCGCGAGCCCCGGGCAAGATCAACGTGGCCCTGCAGGTCGGCGCGCTGCAGGAAGACGGCTACCACGACGTCGCCGTCGCCTACCAGGCGGTCTCGCTCTACGAGGACGTGCGCGCCTCGCACGCGGACGGCTTCAGCGTGGCCTTCACGGGCACGATCGACACGAGCGGCGTGCCCCTCGACGAGGCCAACCTCGCCGTGCGCGCCGCGCGCCTGCTGGCCGCCGAGACCGGCTACCGCGGCGGCGCGCACCTCGAGATCGACAAGCACGTGCCCGTCGCCGGCGGCATGGGCGGCGGCTCGGCCGACGCGGCGGCGACCCTGCTCGCCTGCGATGCGCTCTGGGGCACCGGCCTCGGCCGGGAGAAGCTGCTCGCGCTCGCCGCACGGCTCGGCGCCGACGTGCCCTTCGCGCTCACCGGCGGCACCGCCATCGGCACCGGCCGCGGTGATCGGCTGAGCCCGGCGCTCGCCAAGGGCGTCTTCCACTGGGTGCTCGTGCCCGCCGAGCACGGCCTCTCGACCCCGGAGGTCTACGCGGCGCTCGACGAGCACCGCGAGCGGCACAAGCAGGACATCTTCCCGGCCGTGCGCGCCCCCATGGTCGGCGCCGACGTGCTGCAGGCCCTGCGCGCGGGGGACCCGCACATGCTCGCCGAGTCGCTCGGCAACGACCTGCAGGCCCCCGCGCTGCGGCTGCGTCCGAGCATCGCCGAGGTGCTCGAGACGGGCGAGGCGAGCGGCGCGCTGGCCGGCGTCGTCTCCGGCTCCGGGCCGACCACGGCCTTCCTGGTGGCGGATTCGGATGCGGCGCTGGAACTGCACGTCGCGCTGAGCGCATCCGGCTACCGCACGCTGCGCGTGACCGGCCCGGTGCACGGCGCGCGCATCGTGCACGACTGAGGCGGGCGGATGTGAACCGTCGACGCACACGCGTCTTGTGCGGGAGCCCTCGCGTGACTGCGCCTCGCATGATCGAGACGTCGGGCCAGGTGCCCGCGTCCGCGCGTTGAGCGCTCCACGAAGCAGGGGTGCGCGCGGTGGTCGGCATCGCTGGCCTCAGACATAACGCGCGATGTCACTCGCGCGCAAGCTGCACCGTCGCATCCGCGCCCAGTCGCAGCGGCTGTCGCCCGATGGAGACTGCGCCGCGAGCACGACCGCGCCTGCGGGCACGACGAGGGCGAACGCCGCCGGGCCGCTCAGGCCCGATCATCGAGCAGCTGGGCGAGCTCGCCGCGGCGGGCCCGCGCCACGAGCTCGTCGCGCAGCAGCGCGGCCGCGGGCAGCAGCGGACGCTCGCGCACCCACGCGACCGCGATGTCGCGGGTCTGCACCGGCTCGAGCGGCACCAGCCGCAGCGCGGCGTTCGGTGCGGCGGGGTCGGCGCGCACCGAGCGCGGTACCAGCGCGACGCCGAGGCCGGCGGCGACGAGCCCGGCGAGCGTCGTCACATCGTCGCCCTCGAAGCCGATGCGCGGCGCGAACCCGGCGGCCTCCGCCAGGGCGATGGTGCGCGACCGCAGCGCGGCGGGCTCGCGGAGCACCAGGAACTCGTCCTCGCGCAGCTGCTCGATGCGCAGCGATCCGGCGCCGACGAGCGGGTGATCCGCGGGCAGGGCGACGTCGAGCGGCTCGGTGACGAGGTGCTCGCGTCGGGCGAGCCCGGGCCGCGTGCGCGCGGCGGAGAGCAGCAGGTCGACCGAACCGTCGTCGAGCCTGCGGTCGGCATCGCCGTCGGCGACCTGCGACAACGCCAGCTGCACGCCGGGATGACCGATGCGGAACGCCCGCACGAGGTCGGGCACGAGCCAGGTCGCGAGGGAGAGCTGGAAGCCCAGGCGCACCGTGCCCAGCTCCGGGTCCACGGTCTGCGCGACCGCGGCGATGCCGTCGTCGAGCCGGTGCAGCACCTCGTCGACGTGGCGCTTGAACGCGGAGCCCGCGGCGGTCATCCGCAGCACGCGCCCGTGCCGGCGCAGCAGCGGGGCGCCGACCTCCGCGTCCAACCGCGCCAGCGCGCGCGAGATCGCCGGCTGGCTGACGAGCTCGATCTCCGCGACCTCGGTGACGGTGACGCCGTCGGCGACGAGCTGGAACCAGCGGAGCGTGCGGACGTCCATCCATGCATGCTACGCATGAATCAGCGGTAGAACCGGCATTGGACGCATGAGCGGATGCAGCGAAGCATGGTTCCATGACCACCGCATCCATCACCGTCCCCCGCACCGCCTCCGTCGCCGTCGTCGGCCCCGTCACCCGGTTCTGGACCGAGATGCTCGCCGCGTGGCAGCGGATGAACGAGATCGAGTACCGGATGCGCGCCGGCCGCTGACCGCGCCGACGGCGTTCCGGGGCCCACCACCCCTGCTCCGGAGCGCGCGCCGACGCGCGCCGCGCGTGGATCCCGGGCTCCTGCGCTCCCGCCGCGTCCTGCCCGTGCGCCGAGCGGAGGCGCATCGGCTTCGGGGTGCCTTCACGACATGGGGGCGTGCGGGCGCATGCCCCCATGTCGCCGAGGCGTGCCGACGCCGAGGTCGCGCCCGCCGAGCCGGTGCCCCCCATCCGCTCGCGTAGGCTGGCCCGGATATGGCGCATCTCCTCGGGGCCGAGTCCCTGCACCTCGAATACCCCACCAAGGTCGTCTTCGACGGCGTCACCGTCGGCATCGCCGAGGGCGACCGCATCGGCATCGTCGGTCGCAACGGCGACGGCAAGTCGACGCTGCTCGGCCTGCTCGCCGGCCGTCGCGAGCCCGACGCGGGCAAGGTCACCCGCCGCGGCGGCATCACGGTCGGCATGCTCGACCAGAGCGACGTGCTGCCGCTCGACGAGACCGTCGGCCACGCGATCGTCGGCGACAAGGACGAGCACGAGTGGATGCGCGAGCCGCGCATCCGCGAGGTGATCGCCGGTCTCGTCGGCGAGCTGGCGTGGGATGCGACCATCCGCTCGCTCTCCGGCGGCCAGCGCCGCCGCGTCGCCCTCGCGGCGCTCCTCGTCGGCGACTGGGACGTGCTCTTCCTCGACGAGCCCACCAACCACCTCGACGTGGAGGGCGTGGCCTGGCTCGCCGAGCACCTCAACAAGCGCTGGGGCGCCAACGCCGGCGGCATGGTCGTCGTCACCCACGACCGCTGGTTCCTCGACGAGGTCTGCAACACGACCTGGGAGGTGCACGACCGCATCGTCGAGCCCTTCGAGGGCGGATACGCGGCGTACACGCTGCAGCGGGTCGAGCGGGACCGCCAGGCGAACGTGATCGAGTCGCGCCGGCAGAACCTCGCCCGCAAGGAGCTGGCCTGGCTGCGCCGCGGCGCCCCGGCCCGCACCTCCAAGCCGAAGTTCCGCATCGAGGCCGCGAACACGCTCATCGCCGACGTGCCGCCGCCGCGCGACAAGGTCGCGCTGAGCTCGGTGGCGGTGCAGCGGCTCGGCAAGGACGTCGTCGACCTGCTCGACGCCGGCGTGCGCTATGGCGACCGCCAGATCCTGCAGGACGTCGAGTGGCGCATCGCGCCCGGCGAGCGCACCGGCATCCTCGGCGTCAACGGCGCCGGCAAGTCCACCCTGCTCGGCCTCGTCTCCGGCTCGGTGCAGCCGACCAGCGGCGTCGTCAAGCGCGGGAAGACCGTGAACGTGGCGATCCTCGATCAGCAGCTCGCCGAGCTCGAGCCGGTGATGGACGAGCCCGTGCGCGTGATCGTCGGGCGGCAGAAGGCCGGCTACGCCGTCGACGGCAAGGAGATGAGCCCCGGCCAGCTGCTGGAGCGGCTCGGCTTCTCGAGCGCGCAGCTCTCGACACCGGTCAAGGACCTCTCCGGCGGTCAGCGCCGCCGGCTGCAGCTGCTGCTCATCCTGCTGCGCGAGCCGAACGTGCTGATCCTCGACGAGCCGACCAACGACATGGACACGGACATGCTCGCGGCCATCGAGGACCTGCTCGACACCTGGCCCGGCACGCTGCTCGTCGTGAGCCACGACCGCTACCTGCTCGAGCGCGTCACCGACCAGCAGTACGCGGTGCTCGAGGGCCGGCTGCGGCACCTGCCCGGCGGCGTGGAGGAGTACCTGCGGCTGCGCAGAGCGCAGGACGCCGCGAGCGCGGGGGCGCCCGTCAAGGCCGCGCCGAAGGCGTCCTCGCTCGCCGGCGCCGAGCTGCGCAACGCCCAGAAGGAGCTGCAGCGCCTCGAACGCCAGCTGAAGAAGGCCGACGACGACCGCAAGAAGCTGCACGAGCGCTTCGCCTCGGCCGACCAGGGCGACTTCGCGGCGCTGAGCGCCCTGCAGTCGCAGATGGCGGAGGTCGACGCGCGGGTCGAGGAGACCGAGCTCGCCTGGCTCGAGCTCTCGGAGCAGCTGGAGGGCTGAGGGCCGGAGAGCGCGGGCCGAGCGGCCCCGGCAGGGCCAGCCAGCGGATGGCGCGGCTCAGGCGCCCGATCGTGCCGCGATGCCCGCCATCAGCGACTCCAGCAGGTACCGGTAGTGCTGCTCGAGCACGTCGTCCTCGGCGTGCGCCAGCGGCCCGATCACCTCGTCGATGAGCTGCCCGGCGCTGCTGCTGGCGTCGCGCACCGCGATGAAGCGGTCGAGGATGGCGCCGTGGTCGCGCGGTCCGTCGTGCAGGCCGGTGCGGTCGTCGTGGAGGGTGATCGCCATCATCGCGGTGTCGATGATGGTGGTCGCGGCGAGCGCCGGCCGGGCGATGCCGTCCCTCGCGAGCGCCGCGATGCCGGCGTCGAAGACGGCCGTGATGGCGGGGAAGGCGGGCGCGTGCAGCAGCAACCAGCGCGCCGAGCCCGGGAAGCGCAGCAGCGTGGGGCGCACCGGATGGAGCAGCGCTCGGAACCATTCCTGCCACGGCAGCGCCGGGTCGGGTGCCCGCAGCCCGTCGAGCAGGCGCTCGACGACGCCGCCGATCACCTGCTCCTGGCCGCCGATGTGGTGGTAGAGCACCGAGGGGAGACGTCGAGCCGCTTCGCGAGATCGCGCTGCGACCACGCGTGCAGCCCGGCACCGTCCGAGAGCTCGACCGCCGCATCGACGATCAGCTCGGGGGTGAGCCCGACCCGGCGGCCGGTGCCCTTCCCCGACGAGCTCGGACTCACGCGTCGAAGCCCAGCGCGAAGGAGCGCAGCAGCTCGGCCAGGCGGCGGCGCTCCGGGGCGCTGAGCGCGCCGAGCAGCGCCGTCTCGGCCTCGAGCAGCACGCGGATGGCGCGGTCCACGCGCTCGCGACCCGCGGCCGTCATGGTCACCAGCACACCGCGTCCGTCGTCCGGATCGGTGCCGCGCTCGACCAGCCCGCGCGCGGCGAGACGGTCGACCCGGTTGGTCATCGTCCCCGAGCTGACCAGGGTCTGCTGCAGCAGCGCCTTCGGGCTCAGCCGGTAGGGCCGGCCCGCTCGGCGCAGCGCGCTGAGCACGTCGAACTCCCACGGTTCGAGGTCGCCGGCGGCGAAGGCGTCGCGGCGCGCGCGGTCGAGGTGGCGGGCCAGCCGGTCCACGCGCGAGAACACGTGCAGCGGCGCGAAGTCGAGGTCGGGGCGCTCCCGCGACCACGCCTCGACGATGCGGTCGACCTCATCGCGCTCGGGCATCCGCCCATCATGGCGCACTCTGGCAGACTTGAACCGCCCCTCGGGGTGGTCCGCCTTGGTGTAACGGCAGCACGACAGCCTTTGGAGCTGTGAGGTTCAGGTTCGAATCCTGGAGGCGGAGCCGCGGCTCAGCCGCGCTGCGGAAGGCTCAGGTGCTCGCCCGCACGACGAGCTCGGTCGGCAGCACGACGGCCTCGCGCTCGACGCCGCTCACGACGTCGAGCAGCATCGACACCATCTCGGCGCTGATCCGGTCCCAGGGCTGGCGCATGGTGCTCAGCGGCGGGTCCTGCCGCTCGGCCAGGCCGGAGTCGTCGAAGCCTGCGACCGCGACGTCCTCGGGGATCCGCCGTCCGGCCGCGCGCAGCGCCGCGACCGCGCCCATCGCCATGCGGTCGGATGCGGCGAAGACGGCCTGCACATCCGGTCGCCGGGCGAGGATGCGCTCCATGGCGCGCGTGCCCGATTCGAGGCTGAAGTCGCCGCGTTCGATGAGCTCGGCGTCGAAGCGCTCGCCGAGCTCCTGCTCGAAGCCGGTGAGCCGGTACCGGCCGCCGGGGGTGTCGTCGGGTCCCGGGATCATGGCGATGCGCTCGTAGCCCCGCTCCAGCAGGTGGCGGGTCATCGCGCGCGCCGAGCCGACCTCGTCGACCGAGACGGTGGGGGTGCGCGGCCGGGCCAGCGGCACGCCGCAGGAGACGGTGGGCACGCCGGCGTCGACCAGCGAGGCGAGCAGCGGGTCGGACTCGTGCGAGGAGATGAGCATGACGCCGTCGACGTGACCGGTGCGCACGTAGTGCTCGACGTTGGCGCGCTCCTCCGGGGTGCCGGCGACGAGCAGCACGAGCGTCTGCCGGTGCTGCGAGGCCGCGGTCGCCGCACCGCGCAGCAGCAGCGCGAAGGTGGGGTCGTCGAAGAGCAGCTGCTGCGGCTCGGTGAGCAGGAAGGCGATCGAGCCGGCGCGGCCGGTGGCGAGGCTGCGCGCCGCGTGGTTGGCGGTGTAGCCCGTGACGCGGATGGCGTCCTCCACCGCCTCGAGGGCGGCGGGGGAGACCCAGTGCCCGCCGTTGATGACGCGCGAGACGGTGCCGCGCGAGACCCCCGCGACGGCGGCGATGTCGCGGATGGTCGGCTTGCGTTTCGGGGTCGTGTCCTCCACCCGGCCGACTCTAGCGCGGAGCCAACGGTACTGTGACCGGTCACAGTTCGGTAACGGAGTCGTCACCGACTGGCGCTGCTGGCTGCGACCCGCGCACACTGTGACCGGTCACAGTTTTCGATCCGATGGAGTGTCATGACCCAGCAGTACCTCTGGCCCGCGCTCGAGGCCGTCGCATACGGCGGCGACTACAACCCCGAGCAGTGGAGCCGCGAGACCTGGCGCGAGGACGTCGTCCTCATGCGCGAGGCGGGTGTGAACCTCGTCAGCGTCGGCATCTTCTCGTGGGCGCTCGTCGAGACCGCCGAGGGCGTCTTCGACTGGAGCTGGCTCGACGAGCTGCTCGACCTGCTGCACGCCAACGGCATCGCCGTCGACCTCGGCACCCCCACCGCCTCGCCGCCCGCATGGTTCTTCGCCGACCACCCCGAGGCCCGCGTCATCACCCGCGACGGCACCGTGATGGGCTTCGGCGCCCGCGGCATGGCCTCGCACTCCTCGCCCGCCTACCGCGCCGCGATCGTCCGCTACGCCGACGCGCTCGCCTCCCGCTACGCCGGGCATCCCGCCGTGGTGCTCTGGCACGTCCACAACGAGTACGGCGTGCCCGTCGGCGAGGACTACTCGCCGCAGTCCGTCGCCGCCTTCCGCGCGTGGCTGGCCGAGCGCTACGGCGACCTCGACGGCCTCAACCGCGCCTGGGGCACCGCCTTCTGGGGCCAGCACTACACGGACTGGTCGCACGTGGGCGCGCCCGCCGCGGCGCCCTCGACCGTGAACCCGGCGCAGCGGCTTGACTTCCAGCGCTTCACCGACCACCAGCTGCGGGCCTGCTTCGCGCTCGAGCGCGACGCCATCCGACGTCACTCGGACCTGCCGGTGACGACCAACTTCATGGCCAACCAGAGCCTCGCCACCGATCTGTGGGCCTGGGGGCGCGAGGTCGACATCGTCAGCGACGACCACTACCTCTGGGCCGCCGACGAGCGGGCCGAGGTGCACCTCGCCATCGCCGCCGACCTCAGCCGCTCCGTCGGCGGCGGCAAGCCGTGGATCCTCATGGAGCACTCCACCTCGGCCGTCAACTGGCAGCCCCGCAACCTCGCCAAGCGCCCGGGCGAGATGGCCCGCAACTCGCTCGCCCACCTCGGCCGCGGCGCCGACGCCATCCTCTTCTTCCAGTGGCGCGCCTCGCGCTCCGGCGCCGAGAAGTTCCACTCCGCGATGCTGCCGCACGGCGGCACCGGCTCGCGCGGCTGGAAGGAGGTCGTCGACCTCGGCGCGAAGCTCGGCCGGCTCGACGAGGTGCGCGGCAGCCGCGTGCAGGCCGAGGTCGCCGTGCTCTGGGACTTCGAGTCGTTCTGGGCGCAGGACCTCGACTGGCGCCCCTCCGACGACCTCTCGCACGCCGAGCGCGTGCGCGCCTACTACGAGCGGCTCTGGCTGGACGGCGTCACGGTCGACTTCGCGCTGCCGGGGCACGATCTCAGCGGCTACAAGCTCGTCATCGCGCCGGCGCAGTACCTGCTCACGGTCGCCGACGCCGAGAACCTCACGCGCTACGTCGAGGGCGGCGGCACGCTGCTCGTCTCCTACTTCTCGGCCGTCGTCGACGAGACCGACTCCGTGCACGAGGGCGGCTACCTTGCTCCGCTGAGCACCGCCCTCGGCGTGCGGGTCGAGGAGTTCCTGCCGCTGCGCGAACTGCAGCGGACCGCCGTCGACTTCGGCGGCGAGCGGCTCGCCGCCGACGTCTGGCAGGAGCACCTCGTGCTCGAGGGCGCCGAGGTCGTCGGCCGCTACCTCGACGGCCCCGCCGTGCTCGAGGACGGCGAGCCCGCCGCCATCACCCGCCACGCCCACGGCACCGGCACCGGCTGGTACGTCAGCACGCGCCTCGACGTCGCCGCCCTGCGCCCCGTCATCGACGCCGTCTACGCGGATGCGGGCATCACCCCGCCGCGACCGGCCGAGGGCTTCGAGGTCGTCACCCGCCGCGGCGGCGACGCCGACTACGTCGTCGCGATCAACCACCGCGACGAGCCGTCCACGATCGAGGCCACCGGCGTCGACCTGCTGAGCGGAGCGGAGGTCGACGGCTCCCTGGCGGTGCCCGCCGGCGCCGTCGCCGTCATCCGCACCCCCGCGCCTGAGGCGCATCCACCCCCAGACCACCATCACCGCACACCACCAGGTCGTGACGACGCGACCCCTCCCGGGGAGACGTCGCGACGACCGCACCGGAAGGAAGCACACCATGCGCAAGCAACTGGGCATCGCCGCCCTCGTCCTCGCATCCGGCCTCGTCCTCACGAGCTGCTCGGCCGACTCCGGAGAGGAGGGCGGCGGCGGCGGAGGCGCCGAGCTGGTCATCTGGACGGATGCGGAGCGCGAGCCCGCCATCCGCGCGGCCGCGGAGGCCTTCGAGGAGGAGAGCGGCGCGACCGTGACCCTCGTGCAGAAGAACTTCGAGGACCTGCGCAACGACTTCACCGCGCAGGTGCCGACCGGCGAGGGCCCCGACATCACCGTCGGCGCGCACGACTGGCTGGGCGCGCTCGTCACGGCCGGCGTCGTCGACACCATCGATCTCGGCGACGCGGCCGAGCAGTTCGAGCAGGTGTCGCTCGACGCCTTCACCTACGACGGACAGCTCTACGCGCTGCCCTACTCGCTCGAGACCGTCGCCCTGGTGCAGAACACGGCGCTCGTCGGCTCCGAAGCGCCGGCGACGTGGGACGAGATGATCCAGCGCGGTGTCGACTCGGGCGCCGAGCGACCGATCGCCATCAACACCGCCGGCGAGACCGGCGACGCCTACACGATGTACGGCCTGCAGACCTCGTTCGGCGCGCCCGTCTTCGTGCAGGACGAGTCCGGCTCGTACACGAACGAGGTCGGCATGGGCGGCCAGCCCGGCGAGGCCTTCGCGGGATGGCTGCACGAGAACGGCTCGGCCGGCACCGGCTACCTCTCGACCACCATCGACTACGACATCAACAACGAGCTCTTCAACTCGGGGCAGGCCGCGTACACGATCCAGGGCCCGTGGGCGATCAGCTCCTACGCCGACGTCGATGTGGCCGTCAACCCCATCCCGTCCGCCGGCGGCGAGACCGCGGCGCCGTTCGTCGGCGTGCAGGGCTTCTACCTGAGCTCCCAGAGCGACAACGCGCTGCTCGCCAACGAGTTCCTGGTCAACTACCTCGCCACCGAGGACTCCCAGCGCGCGCTGTACGAGGCCGACCCGCGCATCCCGGCCTACTCGTCGCTCGCCGCCGAGGTGGCGTCCGACCCGATCATCGCGGGCTTCCTGGCCTCGTCGCAGAACGGCGTGCCCATGCCGAGCATCCCCGAGATGGGCTCCGTCTGGGACTTCTGGAACGCCGCCGAGACGCAGATCATCAACGGCGCCGACCCGAGCGGCACGTGGAACGCCATGATCACCGAGCTCGACGGCGCACTCGCCGAGTAGCACCCCGGCCCGGGGCGGTGCACGCCGTCCCGGGCCCCACCGACATCCCAACGAGGAGGAGACCGTGACGATCACGGAACGCGCCGAGGCGCGACGGGGGAGCCGCCCCGGAACGACGCGCGGCTTCAGCTGGGGCTTCGTCGTCAAGCTGCTGCTGATGGCGATCGTGAACGCCTTCGGACTCACGGTCATCCTCAGCGCCTACCGCGCCGAGTCGTGGCTCGTGCTCGGCATCATGGTCGCGCTGCTCGTCGCGGTCGACGTCGTCTACTTCACCAAGCGCGCGCTGCCGCTGAAGTACCTGGCGCCGGGCCTCGCCTTCCTCTTCGTGTTCCAGCTGTTCACGCTCGGCTACACCGGCTACGTCGCCTTCACGAACTACGGCAGCGGCCACTCCGGGTCGATGCAGCAGGCCGTGGACGCGGCGTTCATCCAGGACGAGCAGCGGGTGCCCGACTCCCCGGCCTACCCCCTCACGGTGGTGGAGCGCTCTGGTGAGCTCGGCTTCGCGGTCGTCGTCGACGGCGAGGTGCGGGCGGGCACGGCCCTCGAGCCGCTCGCCGAGGTCGCCGATGCCGAGGTCGGCAGCAGCGGTGCACCCGCGGAGGTGCCCGGCTGGACGGTGCTGGAGCGCGCCCAGGTGCTCACCGATCCGGCGCTGCAGGAGCAGGTCGTCGCCCTTCGGGTGCCGTTCTCCGAGGACCCGGAGGACGGCTCCATCCGCACCCGCGAGGGTTCGACCGGTGTGCTCTACAGCTCCTCGCTGCAGTGGGACGAGGAGGCGCGGACGCTCACCGACACCGAGACGGGACTCGTCTACACGGCCGACGACCGCGGCAGCTTCGTCGCCGACGACGGCAGCCGCCTCGCGACGGGCTGGTACGTGGGGGTCGGATTCGAGAACTTCGTCCGCGCCTTCACCGACGCGAAGTTCGCCGCCCCGCTGCTACAGGTCACGCTCTGGACCTTCGCCTTCTCGATCCTCACCGTGCTCACGAGCTTCGGGCTCGGCCTGCTGTTCGCGCTCATCTTCAACGACCCGCGGATCCGCGCCCGCAAGGTGCTGCGCACCCTGTTCATCCTGCCGTACGCGTTCCCGGCGTTCATGTCGGCGCTGCTCTGGCGGGGCATGCTCAACAGCGAGTTCGGCGTCGTCAACGACCTGTTCTTCTTCGGGGCCGACATCAACTGGCTGGGCGACCCCCTGCTGGCGAAGCTCGCGATCCTCTGGGTCAACCTGTGGCTCAGCTACCCGTACTGGTTCCTGGTCTGCACGGGCGCGCTGCAGTCGCTCTCGGGCGAGACGCTCGAGGCGGCCAAGGTCGACGGGGCCGGGCCCTTCCGGCGGTTCCGCTCGATCATCCTGCCGCTGCTGCTCGTCTCGACGGCTCCGCTCGCGATCGCGTCCTTCGCCTTCAACTTCAACAACTTCACGATCATCTACATGCTCACGGAGGGCGGTCCGTCCATCCCCGGGGCGCCGAACGGCATCGGGTCGACCGACATCCTCATCTCGGCCATCTACGCCATCTCGGGGGTCGCCGGCGGCACCGCCGACTACGGCCTCGCGAGCGCGCTGTCGATCATCGTCTTCGTCGTGATCGGCGTGATCTCCGCGATCGCCTTCCGCCAGACCCGCAAGCTCGAGGAGATCCAGTGATGTCCAGCACCACGACCACGCGGCCCGCAGCGAACCGCACCTCGGCGCGCAGGGCGCGCTGGTGGGCGGAGGTCGGATGGCGGTACCCCGTCGCCGTCGTCATCATCGCCTTCGCCGTCTTCCCACTGCTCTACGTGCTCTCGGCCGCCCTCAACCCGCGCGGCAGCCTGGCCGGCAGCAGCGCGCTGTTCAGCACCTTCTCGATGGACAACTTCGCCGCGCTCGGCGGCACGGCGTACTGGACGTGGTTCGGCAACACCCTCCTCATCGGCGGGATCTCCGCGGTCGGCGCGGTGCTGATGGGCGCCTGCGGCGCCTACGCCTTCTCGCGGTTCCGGTTCCGCGGTCGCCGGTTCGGTCTCACGAGCCTGCTGATCATCCAGATGTTTCCGCAGACCATCGCCTTCGTCGCGGTGTTCCTCATGCTGCTCGCGATCGGCGAGGTGGTGCCCGAGCTCGGCATCAACTCCAAGCTGGCGCTGATCTGCGTCTACCTGGGCGGGGCGCTCGGCGCGAACACGTTCCTCATGTACGGCTTCTTCAACTCGGTGCCCATCGAGATCGACGAGTCGGCCAAGATCGACGGCGCGACGCACGCGCAGATCTTCTGGCGGCTCATCATGCCGCTGGTCACCCCGGTGCTCGCCGTCGTGGCCCTGCTCGCCTTCATCTCCTCCTTCGGCGACTTCATCCTCGCCCGCCTCGTGCTCACGAGCGAGGAGAACTGGACGCTCGCGGTCGGCATGTACCAGTGGGTGTCCAACCAGCTCACCTCGCGCTGGGGGCTCTTCGCCGCCGGCACGGTGATCGCCGCGATCCCGGTGCTCGCGCTCTTCCTCGGGCTGCAGCGCTACATCGTCGGCGGGCTGACCTCCGGGTCGGTCAAGGGATAGGCGGCGGCGCCCGCCGGGCACCGCCGAGCACGGCACGGATCAACGGAGATCGAGAGGAAGCAACGTGCAGAGGAAGCACATCGCGGCGGGAGCGCTCGTCGCAGCGCTGCTCGCGACGGGGGCGGCGGCGCCGGCCGCGGCGGCCCCGACAGGACCGGTCGAGGCCGGCATCACGGTGCAGGCGGTGCCCGGACTGGGCGACGACTTCATCAACGGCGTCGACGTCTCGAGCGTCCTGTCGCTCGAGGCATCCGGCGTCGTGTTCCGCGACGCCGAGGGCAGGCCTGACGACCTCTTCGCCGTCCTCGCCGCGTCGGGCGTGACGGATGTGCGCGTGCGCGTCTGGAACGACCCCTACGACCCCGAGGGCCGCGGTTACGGCGCGGGCACCGTCGACGTCGCCCGAGCCGTGACGATCGGCGAGCGCGCCACGGACGCCGGCCTGAACGTGCTCGTCGACTTCCACTACTCGGACTTCTGGGCCGACCCGGCCAAGCAGAAGGCGCCGAAGGCCTGGCAGTCGTTCTCGGTCGACCAGAAGGTCGAGGCGGTGCGCGACTTCACGACCGACTCGCTGGAGCGCTTCCGGGAGGCCGGAGTGGCCGTCACGATGGTGCAGGTCGGCAACGAGACGAACAACGGCATCGCCGGCGTGACCGGATGGGCGGACATGGCCCGCATCTTCGCCGCCGGTTCCGAGGCGGTGCAGGAGGTGCTGCCCGAGGCTCGGGTGGCCCTGCACTTCACCGACCCGCAGACGCCGGGGCGCTACGCCTCGATCGCGAAGGAGCTGGCGGATCGCGGCGTCGACTACGACGTCTTCGCCACCTCGTACTACCCCTTCTGGCACGGCACCCCCGAGAACCTCACCGCGGTGCTCGGTGAGATCGCGAGCACCTACGGCAAGGAGGTGCTCGTCGCCGAGACCTCATGGGCGCGCACTCTCGAGGACGGCGACGGCGCGGTCAACGTCATCGCCGGCCCCGAGCTCGTCGACGCCTACCCGGTGAGCGTGCAGGGCCAGGCGATGGCCGTGCGCGACGTGATCGCCGCGGTCGCCGCGGTCGGCGACGCCGGCATCGGCGTGTACTACTGGGAGCCGGCATGGCTGCCGGTCGGCCCGCCCGAGCAGGTGGAGCAGAACCGTCTGCTGTGGGAGCGGGACGGGTCCGGCTGGATCACCTCGGCCGCCGCAGACTACGACCCCTTCGACGTCGAGAACACCGACAACGGCTCCGGCTGGGACAACCAGGCGCTGTTCGCCGCCGACGGCCGCGCGCTGGAGTCGCTGCGCGTCTTCGAGTACGCCAGGACGGGCGCGGTGTCGCCGCGAGCCGTCGCCCGGGTCGAGTCCACGACGATCACGGTGACGGAGGGGCAGCCGATCGAGCTGCCGAGCACCCTGGAGCTGCTCTGGAACGACGGCACCCGCGAGGAGTCGCCGGTCACCTGGTCGTCGGCCCTCGAGTGGATCGACGGCCCCGGCGAGTACACGATCCCGGGCCGCACGGCCGAGGGATCCGCCGCGGCCGCGACCATCACCGTGCTGCCGTTCAACCACCTGACCGACGGCGGCTTCGAGCAGGGCGGGAGCGCCTGGTCGAGGACCGGCGATGCGCTGACCGTCGGTTCGTGGAACGACCCGCGCACCGGCGCCCGGTCCGCGCACTTCTGGGCGGCGTCGCCCTTCTCGTTCTCGTTCGAGCAGACGGTGACCGGGCTCGAGCCCGGTCGCTACACGGCCACCGCGGCGCTGCAGGGCGCCTCGTCGGTCGGCGACCTCGCGACGATCGCGCTGAGCGACGGCACGACGACGACGCAGGCCGCCTTCCGGGCGACCGGCTTCCTCGGCTGGTCGACGCCCGAGACGGATGCGGTGGAGGTCGGCGAGGACGGCTCCCTCACCGTGCGCATCGCCGCGTCGCTGCCGGCGGAGGCCTGGGGCACGATCGACGACGTCGCCCTCGTGCGCGTCGGCGCGGCGACACCCGCCGACACGGCTCCGCTCGCCGCCGCCGTCACCCGCGCCGAGGGGGTCGACCGTGACGGTGCGACGGAGCAGTCCCTCGCTGCGCTCGACGAGGCGCTCGCGATCGCCCGGGTCGTGCTCGCCGCCGACGCGCCGACGCAGGACTCCGTCGACCGCGCCCTGGCGCAGCTCGAGACCGCGATCGACGGCGTCGAGCAGCCGGAGCAGCCCGGTGACCCCGAGCAGCCCGGCAACCCGGGTCAGCCCGGTGACCCGGGCCAGCCCGAGCAGCCCGCCGCCGACCCGACCGTCGCGCTCTCGGTCGGCACGGTCACCGCGGGCGGCCGCCTCGAGGTGAGCGGCACCGGCTTCCAGGCCGGCGAGCTCGTCCAGGTGTGGCTGCACTCCGAGCCGACGCGCATCGCGGTGCTCGCGGCCGATGCGTCCGGCGCGCTGCGTGGCACCGTCACCATCCCGGCGTCGACCGAGGCGGGCCAGCACCGCATCGAGCTGCGCGGTGCCGCCAGCGGCAGCGCGTGGGCCGACCTCACGGTGCGCGCGCCCGCATCCGCTGCGCTCGCGAGCACGGGCGCCGACGTCGGCGGCGTCGTGACGATCGCGGGCCTGGCGCTGCTGCTCGGCGCCGGTCTCGTCACCGCGACGGTGGTGCGCCGCAAGCGCGCCTGACGACGAGCGGAAGTGCGGACGGGCCGGGCGTCGCGGCGCCCGGCCCATTCCGCATCCGCTCGGCTGACGACCGACCGGCGTCCGACCGACGTCCGGTCGACGAGCGACCGGCGACGCTCAGGCGTCGCGGAAGGCGCCCCGCCAGCGGGCCGCCGGGTGGCGCGGGTCGATGCGCGCGGAGCCGGTGAGCCGCTCGCGGAGGCCCCCGGTGCGTACTCGCGCTTCGCCAGGCCGCGCTCCTGCAGCACGGGGACGACGTGGTCGACCCACTCGTCGTAGGTGCCCGGCAGCGTCGCGTTGGCGAGGTTGATGCCGTCGACGCCGGCGCCGCGCAGCTCGTCGAGGTGGTCCGCGATCTGCTCCGGGGTGCCGACGACGCGCGGGTGGCGTCGGGCGGCGAGCCTGGCCAGGTCGGCGACCGTCGCGTCGCGGTCGGTGACCATCCTGATCATCGACTCCAGCGTCGTGCGGTTGCCGTTCGTCACGATGTCCTGGAGCTTCGTCTCCGGCGGGTACGCCACGCCGTCCTCCTGCCGCACGCCCATGTTCGCGTGCAGCAGGAAGCCGGACTCGCTCGCGAACTCCTCGAGCTCGCGCTCCTTGCGCCGCGCCTCCTCCTCCGTGCTGCCGATGATCGGGGTGAGGCTCACGAAGCAGTTCACCGAGTCGGCGTCGCGGCCCTGCTCCACGGTGAGCGCCCGGGTGTCGTCGATGATCGAGCGGGTCATCTCGAGGGTGCTGCCGCCCACGAACTGCGCCTCGGCGTGCCGTGCCGCGAAGCGGCGACCGGCGGGGAGGAGCCCGCCTGGAAGAGGTAGGGGTGCGCTGCGGCGACGGGGCGGAGAGGTGCGGCCCCTCGACGGCGTAGAACTCGCCGCGGTGCCCGATGCGGTGCACACCGGCCGGGTCGCTGAAGACGCCCGATTTGTCGCGCACGACGGCGTCGTCGTCCCAGGAGCCCTCCCACAGCTTGTAGACGACCTCGAGGTACTCCTCCGCCTGGCGGTACCGCTCGTCGTGGTCGGGCAGCCGGTCGAGCCCGAAGTTGCGGGCGGCGTTCTCCTGGTAGCTGGTCACGATGTTCCACGCCACGCGGCCGCCGGAGAGGTGGTCGAGCGTGGAGACGCGGCGGGCGAACTCGAACGGGTGCGCCTGCAGGATCGAGCTCGTCATCGCCAGCCCGAGGTGCTCGGTCGAGCCGATGAGCGCCGCGAGCAGCACCGACGGGTCGTTGTTCGGCAGCTGCAGGCCCTCGGCGGCGTTGACGTCGAGTGACCCGCCGATGGGGCCGTAGGTGCCGACGACGTCGGCGAAGAACATGGCGTCGAAGCGGCCGCGCTCGAGCGTCCTCGCGATGCCCTGCCAGAAGGCCAGCGTCTCGAACTCCTCGTAGCGGGCGTCGGGTCGGCGCCACTGGCCGTGCTGGATGTGCGACGGCGTGAACATCACGAAGGCGTTGACGAGCAGGGGGCGGGTGCTGCGGTCGGTCATGCGCGGTGAGCCTCTCCGGTACGGTCGGGTGCTGCTGCCGGAGCCGGGGCCCGGCACGGCGCCTCCGGCAGCGTATGCGCCGGGCGACGTCCGTCGTCGGCGGAGGTAGCACTTCGTCATGCGCGACGGGCGGCCGGGTGCGCGGCGCGGGCGGTTCCTGAACGCGGCCGCTGCCCCGCATCCGCCAGACTGGGGCCATGACCGATCAGCGCCTCGCCGTCATCGTCCTCGCCGCCGGGCAGGGCACCCGGATGCGATCCGCCACCCCCAAGGTGCTGCACCGCATCGCGGGCGTGCCCATGCTGGGCCACGTGCTCGCGACGGCGAGCGCGCTCGACGCGGAGCACGTCAGCGTGGTCGTGCGGCACGAGCGGGAGCGGGTCGCCGCCTACGTCGCCGAGACGCACCCGGACGTGGCGCTCGTCGACCAGGACGAGGTGCCCGGCACCGGGCGCGCCGTGCAGCAGGCCGTCGAGGCGCTGCCGGACGGCTTCTCCGGCGACGTGCTCGTGCTCAACGGCGACGTGCCGCTGCTCGACGCGGCCACCCTGGCCGAGTTCATCGCCGCGCACCGCCTGGCCGAGACGGCCGCGACGTTGCTGAGCGCGCATCCGCTCGACGCCACCGGCTACGGCCGCATCGTGCGCAGCGAGTCCGGCGGTCTCGACCGCATCGTCGAGCACAAGGACGCGAGCGACGACGAGCGTGCGATCGGCGAGGTCAACGCCGGCGTCTACCTCTTCCGCCTCGCCGATCTGCGCGGCCCGCTCGGCGCGCTCGAGGCGCAGAACGCGCAGGGCGAGCGCTACCTCACCGACACCGTCGGCCTGCTGCGCCAGCGCGGCGCGCTCGTCGACGCCCTGCCGGTGGCCGAGGACTGGCTGGTCGGCGGCGTCAACGACCGGGCCCAGCTCGCCGAGGCCGGCAAGCGCCTCAACGCGCTCATCGTGCGCGGCTGGCAGCTGGCGGGCGTGACGATCCGCGACCCCGAGACCACCTGGATCGACCGCGCCGTGCGCCTCGAGCCCGACGTCGAGATCCTGCCGAACACGCAGCTGCACGGCGCCACCGTCGTCGAGCGCGGCGCGGTCGTCGGCCCGGACACGACGCTGCTCGACACCGAGGTCGGCCAGGGCGCGACGGTGCGGCGCACGGATGCGACGCTCGCCGTCATCGGCGCCGGCGCCACGGTCGGCCCCTGGGCCTTCCTGCGCCCCGGTACGCAGCTGGCCGAGGGCGGCAAGATCGGCACTTTCGTGGAGACGAAGAACGCCGTGATCGGCCGGAACAGCAAGGTGCCGCACCTCTCCTACGTGGGCGATGCGGAGGTGGGGGAGGGCTCGAACATCGGTGCCGGCACCATCACCGCCAACTACGACGGGGTGAGCAAGCACCGCACCACGGTGGGCTCGCACGTGCGCACCGGCTCGCACAACGTCTTCGTCGCTCCGGTTAGGATCGGAGACGGAGCCTATACGGGCGCCGGCACGGTCGTCCGCAAGGACGTCCCGTCCGGGGCCCTCGCCTACAACGCGGCTCCGCAACGCAACCGGGACGGATGGGTCAGCGCCAACCGCCCCGGGACCGCCGCCGCTCGGGCGGCGGAGCAGTCCGACACCCCTGTGGACTGAACAGGCAACGCCGCGCAGCGGCAGAGAGCGGGAGCAGTGTCCGGCATCCAGGCCGTGAACAAGAAGCAGTTGGTGCTCGTCTCCGGACGCGCGCACCCCGACCTGGCCGACGCCGTCGCGGCTGAGCTGAACAGCGAGGTGCTCCCCGCGAGCGCCTACTCGTTCGCGAACGGCGAGCTCTACGTGCGCTTCAACGACAGCGTGCGCGGCACCGACGCCTTCGTCATCCAGTCGCACGCGGCGCCGATCAACGAGTGGCTCATGGAGCAGCTGATCATGGTGGACGCGCTCAAGCGCGCCTCCGCCAAGCGCATCACCGTGGTCGCGCCCTTCTACCCCTACGCGCGGCAGGACAAGAAGCACCGCGGCCGCGAGCCGATCTCGGCCCGCCTGGTCGCCGACCTCTTCAAGGCCGCCGGCGCCGACCGCATCATGAGCGTCGACCTGCACGCCCCGCAGATCCAGGGCTTCTTCGACGGCCCCGTCGATCACCTCTTCGCCATGCCGGTGCTCATGGACCACATGAAGAAGGTGCTCGACAGCGACATCCTCACCGTCGTCTCGCCCGACATGGGCCGCGTGCGCGTGGCCGACGTGTGGAGCGACAAGATGGGCGCCCCGCTGGCGATCATCCACAAGCGCCGCGACCCGCTCGTGCCGAACCAGGTCTCGGTGCACGAGATCGTCGGCGACGTGAACGGCCGCGACTGCCTCATCGTCGACGACCTCATCGACACCGGCCGCACCATCGTGGCCGCGGCGAAGGCGCTGAAGGACAACGGCGCGCGCAAGGTCATCGTCGCCGCCACGCACGCGGTGTTCAGCGACCCGGCCGTCGAGATCCTCAACTCGGACCACGTCGACTCGGTCGTGGTCACCGACACCCTGCCGCTGCCGCCCGAGAAGCGCTTCGAGAAGCTGACCGTGCTGCCGATCGCCCCGCTGATCGCCCGCGCGATCCACGAGGTGTTCGAGGACGGCTCGGTCACCTCGATGTTCGACGGCAGCGCCTGAGCGCACCGCCTCGCAGGAGCGCCCGGTCCCGGATGGGATCGGGCGCTTCGCGCGTCAGGCGTTCGTGCGCGGCTCGGGCAGGTCGGTCGGCAGACCGGGGATGAGGCCGAGCGGAGCGAGGTGGTCGCCGCCGTAGCTGCCGGCGCTGTAGCACTGCCAGCCGGGTCCGCCCCGGCCGAAGAGCTCGAAGGCGGCGCGGGTGCCCTCGGCCTGGGGCGCGGAGATGCTGCCGATGATGGCGCAGGCGCGCTGCGCGTTGCGCTCCGCCTGCAGGACGGTGCCGCCGGCGACCGGCACGACGAGCGCGGCGAGGGCGACGTAGACCACGAGGCGCACGAGGCGCTTGCGGCGGGCGCCGAAGGGGCGCCGGTCCTCCTCCGAGACGGCCTCGCGCAGTTCCGGGGGCAGCTCGTCGTTCATCGCAGCCAGTCTCGCACGCGGGTACGCTCGCACCATGCGTCTTCAGCGACTCGGCCCCGTCGGCTCCGAACGCCCGGCGGTGCAGGTCGACGGCGTCGCCTACGACCTGGCCCAGCTCACGAACGACTTCGACGGCGACTTCTTCGCGGCCGACGGCCTGCGACGGGTGCAGGACCTCCTCGACGCCGGCACGCTGAAGCCGATCTCGGGTGCCGAGCACCTGCGGGTCGGGCCCCCGATCGCGCGCCCCGGCAAGATCGTCTGCGTCGGACTCAACTACCGGGATCACGCCGCCGAGACCGGGCAGTCGGTGCCGGACGAGCCGATGGTGTTCATGAAGGACCCGTCGACGATCGTCGGGCCGAACGACGACCTGGTGATCCCGCGCGGCAGCAGCAAGACCGACTGGGAGGTGGAGCTGGGCGTCGTCGTCGGCCGCACCACCCACTACCTCGAGAGTCCCGAGGTCGCGATGGAGCACGTCGCCGGCTACGTGCTGGTCAACGACGTCTCGGAGCGCGAGTTCCAGAAGGAGCGCGGGGGCAGCATCGACAAGGGCAAGAACTGCGCGACCTTCGCGCCCCTCGGCCCCTGGTTCCTCTCCCGCGACGAGGTGGCCGACCCCCAGGCGCTGCGGTTGACGACGACCGTCAACGGCGAGCCGCGCCAGGACGGCACGACGGCCGACATGATCTTCGGCGTGGCCCACATCGTCTGGTACCTGTCGCAGTTCATGCCGCTGCACCCGGGCGAGCTCGTGCTCACGGGCACCCCGGCCGGCGTCGCGCTCGGCATGGCCGAGCCGGCGTTCCTGCGTGCGGGCGACGTGGTCGAGTTGACCGTCGACGGGCTGGGTGCCACCCGGCAGCGCTGCGTGCCGGCCTGAGCCGGTTCAGGCCCCCGCGGGCGACCGCTCGCCGCCCCGGGGCTCGGGCGCGTCCTCGGCCGCGCCGCGGTCGACGGCCTCCGTCATCTCCCGCAGGAATCGCGCGACCACGGCGCGCTCGGAGGGGTCGAGTCGCTCCGCGGCGGCCATCATCTCGTGGTGCATCCGGTCGAGCGTCCCGCGCACGCACGCGTCGCCGTGCTCGGTGGTGCGCAGCACGACGGAGCGCCGGTCCTCCGGGTTGGCCTCGCGCACGACGTGCCCCGCGCGCACGAGTCGATCGATGAGCGCGGTGACGGATGCGGTGGAGATGCGCAGCAGCTCGGCCAGCTCGCGGGCTACGGGAGGACGCCCCTTGGCCCAGGACTGCAGCAGGAAGCGCATGGCGCGCAGGTCGTTGTCGCCCATCTGCATGGATTCGCGGCTGCGGCGCTGCATCCGCTCGTCCGCCGCGCGATAGCGCCGGAACAGGTTGAGCACGTCGACGGCGCCGACCCGGCCCTCGTCGTACCAGTAGCCGGAGGACGTGTAGGTGGCGGTGGCCGGCATCGGTGCTCCTCGTGACTCGGGCGCTTGATGAGCGCACCGCCATCATAAAGCCTTGGACTGCTCATTACTAGACAAGCTAGCTAAAGCCGTGCATAATCACTTCCGGAAGCGAACGATGCATGACGGGAGCAGCATGGACATCGCGGTCGACCGCAGGGCCTCGTGGCGCGAGGTCGAGCCGGAGTTCGCCGTCGGTGAGATCGACGGCAACTTCGCCGGCACGATCGAGCACCGGGGCGGCGAGTACCTCGCCACCACCGGCCTCGGTGAAGCGCTCGGCGCCTTCGCGAGCGCCTCGGAAGCACAGGTCGCGCTGGAGCGGGCGGCCGAGCGGGCCGGCGTGCGCGAGTACGGACGTCGCGATGTCGCGCTCTCGAAGATCATGGCGGTTGCGGCCTCATTCGCCGCCCTCGCCGTGACGACGAGCTCGCTGGCGGCGCTCGTCGTCCACTGAACCTCGTGCCGGTCAGGGGTGGCCGGCACGATGCGCGCTTCGGGAGCGCGCCCGCCGGACGGTCGGGGTAGGGGTGCCCTGGCCGTCCGGCCTCTTCATGCTGCCCGCGGAGCCCGCGCGACGACGCGGATCCGCCCGCGCCGCATCCGACTTGCCATCGTCGCCGTTTTCCTAGATCGTATATGAAAGAGAATCCGGCGACGGCGCCGCAGCGCGCCCGAGCGACGACCACGACACGATGGAGTGCCCGTGCCCGCACGTGACCCCCGCAAGCTCCGACCACGCCGCGCCGCGCTCGCCGCCGGCACCGCGGTCACCGCATTGCTCGCAACCGGATGCGCCTCGAACGACGCGCCCGAGGCCGAGTACCGCGCCGACGGCACGATCCGCGTGGTCGTCGCCATGGCCGCCGGCGGCGGCAGCGACCGCTCCGCACGCGCCGTCTCCGGCGCGCTGAACGGCAACGACGCCGGCTACTCGACCGTGGTCGAGAACCGCGAGGGCGGTGGCGGTGCGGTCGGCTGGTCCTACTTCTACGGGCTCGCCGGCGAGCCGCAGCACCTGCTCGTGGCCGAGACCGCGCTGCACACGCTGCCCCGGCAGGAGGGCGTCGATCTGCCCTTCACCTACGAGGACTTCACCCCGATCGGCATGTTCGCCGAGGACAGCCGCCTCGTCGTCGCGCCTGCCGACTCGCCGTACGACAGCTGCGCCGAGCTCATCGAGGCGAGCGCCGACGAGCAGCTCTTCTCGGGCGTCAGCGGCACCTACGGGGCCGATGGCATGGTGCTCACGCGACTCGAGCAGGCCGGCCTCGAGGCCAACCGGGTGCCGTTCGGCTCGTCCGGCGAGGTCGTCACCGCCATGCTCGGCGGCCTGCTCGACCTCGCGCCGGCCAGCGCCGCGAGCGTCAAGGGATACATCGAGAGCGGCGACTTCAAGGGGCTCTGCACCCTGTCGGAGGAGCGCATCGACGACGAGGTGATGGGATCGATCCCCACCGCGCTCGAGCAGGGCGTCGAGAACGGCACGGTGCTCATGTGGCGCGGCGTGCTCGCCCCCGGCGACCTCAGCGAGCAGGCTCGCGACTACTGGGTGGAGCAGCTGCGCAAGGCCGTGCAGCAGGATGCCTTCGCCGACTACATGGAGGCCGACATGCTGACCCCCAAGGAGCTCTACGGCGACGAGTTCGCCGCCTACCTCGACGAGTACGACGAGGACATCGCGGGGTACTTCGGATGAGCGCCGCCACCACCCGGCGCGCCCGCCGCTCCGTGCTGATCGCCTACGCGATACTCTCCGCCGTCGGCGCCGCCTTCTTCCTTTTGTCGTTCCAGTACGACTTCAGCGTGCGCGGCGGACTCGTCGGCCCCGGCTTCCTGCCTCGGATCGCCGGCGGCGCGCTCGCCGTCATCGGCCTGCTGCTCGTCGCGCAGGAGCTGCGCAGCGGCTCCGTGCTCAAGGGCGACTCCGGATCGGACGAGGCCGCCGAGCGCATCAGCCGCAGCACCGCGATCAAGCTGGTGGCCGTCTTCGCCGGCATCACGATCGCCCTGCTGGTGACCCCCGTCATCGGGCTGCTGCCGGCCTTCACGCTGCTCGTGCTCGCGCTCATGCTGTTCGTCGAGCGCATGCCCGTGCTGCCGTCGATCCTCATCGCCGTCACCGCCGGTGTCGTCGCGCACCTGCTGTTCGGTGTCGCGCTGCAGGTGCCGCTGCCGTACGGCGTCCTCGAGGGGGTGCTCGCATGATCGAGAACATCATCCTCGGCTTCGAGCAGGCCCTCAGCCTCGAGAACCTCGTCTGGTGCTTCGTCGGCGTGCTGCTCGGCACCATCATCGGCCTGCTGCCGGGTCTCGGCTCGGCCACGGGCGTGGCGATCCTGCTGCCGCTCACCCTCGCCTTCGATCCGCTCACCGCGCTCATCATGCTCGCGGGCATCTACCACGGCTCGCAGTACGGGGCCACGATCACCGCCATCCTCATCGCCACACCGGGCGAGGCGTCGTCCGTGGTGTCGACCCTCGACGGCTATCAGATGGCCCGCAAGGGCAGGGCGGGGCCCGCGCTCGCGATCTCCGCGCTCGCCGCCTTCGCCAGCGCCTTCGTCACGGTCCTGCTGCTGTTCGGCCTGGCGCAGGCCTTCGCCGACATCGCGCTGGGCTTCGGCCCCGTCGAGCTCATGGCGATCATGGCCCTCGGTCTCGCCACGATCTCGGTGTTCTCGGCCGGCAACGTGCTGCTCGGCACCGGCATGTGCCTGCTCGGCGTGCTCATCGCCTGCATCGGCATCGACATGGGCACCGGCGTGGCGCGCTACACCTTCGGCAACGTCGACCTCTTCTCGGGCGTGCCGCTCGTCGAGGCGATGATCGGCCTCTTCGCCGTCGGCGAGCTGCTCAACCAGCTCGACAAGGGCGCGCCCAAGCCGATCCGCGCGCGCTTCCGCGACCTCATCCTCACCAAGGAGGACCTCAAGCGGGCGACCCCGTCGACCTTCCGCGGCATGGCGATCGGCTTCGTGCTCGGCATCCTCCCGGGCGCAGGCTCGACGCTCGCGTCGTTCATGTCGTACGGCGCCGAGAAGCGGTTCTCGAAGCACCGCAAGAAGATGGGCACCGGTCAGATCGAGGGCGTCGCCGGTCCGGACGCGGCCACGAGCGCGGCCGCCAACGGCGCCTTCGTGCCCACGCTGGCCCTCGGCGTGCCCGGCGGCGCGACCACGGCCATCCTGCTCGGCGCGTTCCTCATGTACGGCATCACGCCCGGTCCGCTGCTGTTCGACAACGAGCCCGAACTGGTCTGGGGCCTGCTGGTGTCGTTCCTCATCGGGCACCTGCTCCTGCTGCTGCTCAACCTGCCCCTCGCGCCGGTGTTCGCGCAGCTGCTCCGCCTCAAGTACGGCTACCTCTACCCGTTGATCATCTTCACCTCGTTCGTGGGCGCCTTCGCCATCTCGAACAACATGTTCAGCCTGCTGCTGGTGCTCGTCTTCGGCGTGATCGGCTACCTGCTGAAGCGGATGAACTTCCCGCTCGCGCCGCTGGTGCTCGGCCTGGTGATCGGTCCGCTGTTCGAGAAGTCGCTCGTGCAGTCCTCGGCGCTCGGCGCCGGCGACCTCGTCGGGATCGTCGCGGCCAGCCCGACGGCGCTCGTCATCCTCGCGATCGCCGCGCTCATCCTGCTCGGTCCGCCGCTGTTCAACCTCGTGCGGGGCAAGGGCCTGCGCGGGGCGGGCATCGACGAGTCGGCGCTGGAGGCCATCCAGGCCGACGTCGGCGCCGAGGACGACGCGCAGGAGCGAGCGGATGCGATCGCCGGCTCCGGCGACCGCGTCGACGCCGATCGGCGCGGCCGCGACGACCCGCGCGCCTGAGCGCAGGGGAGGGCGCGGTGCCGGTCGGTGCCGCCCCCTCCGTCGTCCGGACGGTGCTGCCGTGCGCCGCGGAGGACTCCGCAGTGCGCGCGGACGGCGTCCTGGCGGGTGCGCTGGGGGCGGCGCGGGCTCAGCGCTCGGCGCCGGTCGCCGCCTCGCGCGCCTCGTCGATGATGCCGCGCACCGCGGCCTCCGCGCCGTCGCCGTCGCCGTCGGCGATGCAGCGGGCGACCCGGCTGTGCAGGTCGAGCGCCGCCGGTCGCGGATGCGCGGGGAGCGCCCGAGCCGCGTGCGGCCCGCGAGCACCTCGCCGATGACGTCGCCGAGCACCCCGGCGAACATGTCGTTGCCGCTGGCCCGCAGCACCAGCCGGTGCAGCTCGATGTCGGCGCCGAGGTAGTCGTCGCTCACGCCGAGGCCTCGATCGCCGAGCTCGCGGAGGCGGGCGGCGAGGGCCAGGATGCGCTCGCGCTGCCGGTCGTCGGCCCGCAGCGCCGCCTGACGCGCGGCGATCGGCTCGATCGCCTCGCGCAGCTCCATCAGTCCGAGCAGCTGCTCCTCGCGCCCGGGCCCCGCGAGGTTCCAGCCGATGAGCCGCAGGTCGAGGGCGTTCCACGCCTCGCGAGGCTGCACGGTCAGGCCGACCCGGCGCCGCGAGTCGACGATGCCCATCGATTCGAGCACCCGCACCGCCTCGCGGACCACGGTGCGTGACACCGCGTGGCGCTCGCGCAGGTCGGCGATCGTGAGCACGGTGCCGGGCCGCAGCTCGCCCGAGGCGATGCGCGGGCCGAGGTCGTCGAGCAGCTCGTCGTGGAGCATCCGTTCCTCCTGGCCGGGCGGCCGGGCGGGTTGGTCGTGCGCGGCTCGCCCAGTCTATCGAGCCCGATGCCCACCCGTTTGGAAAAGTACGACCATTCGTGGCAAGGTTCCTTTCGACCCGCGCACCTCCCGCGCGACGCGAGCCCTCGGCGCACCGCCGACGATCGATGGAGATCCCATGACCGACGAATGGACCCAGACCCTTCCAGCGAGCACGCTGCTGCTCATCGCCGCGGGGGCCATCGCGCTCATCCTCGTGCTCATCATGCGCTTCCGGCTGCACGCCCTCCTGACGCTGATCATCGTCTCGCTGCTCACCGCGGTCGCCACGGGCGTGCCGCTCGAGCGGGTGGTCGGCGAGGTCACGGGCGGCGTGGGCACGACGCTCGGCACGGTCGCGATCCTGATCGCCTTCGGCGCCATGCTCGGCAAGCTCATCGAGCACAGCGGCGGAGCGAAGGTGCTCGCCGAGAGCCTCGTCAACCTCTTCGGCGAGAAGCGGGCGGTGCTCGCATTGAGCCTCGCCTCGCTCGCGATGGGCTTCCCGATGTTCTTCGACGCCGGCCTCATCGTCATGCTGCCGGTCATCTTCGCCGTCGCCCGTCGCCTCGACGGCAACGTGCTCCGCTACGGCATCCCGGCTGCGGCCGCCTTCTCGGTCATGCACGTCTTCGTGCCGCCGCACCCCGGCCCCGTCTCGGCGACCGAGCTGTACGGCGCGAACCTCGGCGTCGTGCTCCTCATCGGCCTCGTGCTCGCCGTGCCGGTGTGGTTCGTCTCCGGTTTCCTGTGGGGGCGTTTCGTCGGCATCCGCTTCCCGCTGCCCGTGCCCGAGCTCTTCGGCAGCTCCGAGGACGACTCGACCATGGCCCCGCCGCGCGTCGGAACCGTCGTCGGCGTGCTGCTCCTGCCCCTCCTGCTCATCTTCATGAACACCGGCCTGACCGCGCTCGCCAGCGTCGGCGCCGTCGACGGCGAGGCCACCTGGGTGAAGGCCCTCGTCATCCTCGGCACCTCGCCCGTCGCGCTGCTGATCTCCGTGCTCGTCGCCATGATCGTGCTCGGTACGCGCCGCGGCGAGAACGGCACCGCGCTCGAGAAGCTGCTCGACTCGTCGCTCGGCCCCATCTGCTCGGTCGTGCTCATCACCGGTGCGGGCGGCGGCTTCGGCGCCGTGCTCCGCGCCTCCGGCATCGGCGACGCGCTCGGCGACACGCTCACCGACCTCGGCCTGCCCCTCATCGTCGCGGTCTACGTCGTCTCGGCGCTCCTGCGCGTCGCGCAGGGCTCGGCGACCGTCGCCCTCGTCACGACCGCCGGCCTCATGGCGCCGGCGGTGGCGGCCGCGGGCCTCAACCCCCTGGAGCTCGCCGCCATCGTGCTCGCCACCGCGGCCGGATCGGTCTTCGCCAGCCACGTCAACGACTCCGGCTTCTGGCTCGTCGGCCGCCTGATGGGCGTCGGTGTCGGCACCACGCTGAAGACGTGGACCGTGCAGCAGACCATCCAGTCCGTCACGGCGTTCGGGCTCGTCGCCGTGCTGTTCGTGCTGGCCTGATCATCGAGTCGATCATCTTCGAGGGCGAGGACCACTGACATGAGCGCAGAACGGCCTGCCACGGCCGACATCGTGATCGGCGTCGACATCGGCACCACCGCGACGAAGGCCGTGGCCTTCGGGCTCGACGGCGAGGAGCTCGCCAGCGCCTCGGCGGGCTACCCGCTGCTCACGCCGCACCCCGGTTACGCCGAGCAGGATCCGGATGCGATCCTCGCCGCCGTCCGCGAGAGCGCGCGCGACGTGGTTGCCCAGGTCGGCGCCGAGCGCGTGGCCGGACTCGCGTTCAGCTCGCAGATGCACACCCTCATCGGGCTCTCCCACGACGGGGTGCCGCTCACCCCGTCGACCACGTGGGGCGACACCCGCGCCGACGTGCAGGCCGAGCGGATCCGCGCCAGCGCGGGCGGGCTCGCCCTGCACCGGCGCACCGGCACGCCCGTGCATCCGATGTCCCCGCTCGTGCGACTGGCCTGGTACAACGAGCAGGAGCCGAAGCTGTGCGAACAGGTCGCCTTCTGGTGCGGCACGAAGGAGTACGTGCTGCTGCACCTCACCGGTGCGCTCGTGATGGACCACTCCATCGCGTCGGCGAGCGGCCTGCTCGATCTGGCCTCGCTGCAGTGGGACGGCGAGGCGCTCGGCATCGCGGGCGTGCTGCCCGAGCAGCTGCCCGAGCTCGTGCCGACCACGCAGGCGCTGCCGTTGAGCGGCGCCTCGGCCGACGCGCTCGGCCTGCCCGAGGGCACGCCCGTCGTCGTCGGGGCCGGTGACGGTCCGCTCGCGAACCTCGGCGTCGGCGCGGTGCGGCCCGGCATGGTCGCCTGCTCGCTCGGCACCAGCGGTGCGCTGCGCGTCGTCGTCGACCGCCCGGTCGTCGATCCGCTCGGCCGGGTGTTCTGCTACGCGCTCGCCCCGGGCCTCTGGGTCGTCGGCGGCGCGATCAACAACGGCGGCGTCGTCATGAAGTGGGCGCTCGAGGCGCTCGCCCCCGACCTCGGCGACGACGGCGAGGAGCAGCTGCTCGAGCTCGCGGCCACCGCGCCCGTGGGTTCCGGCGGGCTGCTCATGATGCCCTACCTGCTCAGCGAGCGGGCGCCGCGCTGGAGCTCGCTGCCGCAGGGGTCCTTCGTGGGCCTCACCCGCGCGCACCGCCGCGAGCACCTCGTGCGCGCGGTGCTCGAGGGCGTCTGCCTGCAGCTCTCGCTCGTGCTCGAGTCGATGCGCGCCTCCGGGCTCGAGATCACCGAGATCCGGGCGACGGGCGGCGTGACGCGCAGCCCGCTCTGGCGTCAGATGCTGGCGGATGCGCTGGGCACGCCCATCGACCTGGCCCACGGTCAGGAGGGCTCCGGCTACGGCGCCGCCATCCTCGGCATGCAATCGCTCGGCCTCATCGACTCGATCGAGGCCGTCGCCGCGCGCGCCGAGGTCGAGACCACCGTGCGCCCGGACCCGGCCTCGGCCGGCGTCTACGCGCAGCTGCGGCCGGTCTACTCCTCCCTCTACGACGCCCTCGTGCCGACGTTCGGCGCCCTCAAGCGCCTCGCTCCTGCGCTGCCGCTCGACCGGGACTGAGCCCCGGCCTGCTCGCAGCCTCGACTGCTGGGTTGCTCGCAGCCTCACCCACCGGCCTGCTCGCAGCCTCACCCACCGGGTTTGGGGCGCTTCGGCGACAGTGGGGCATGCGCCCGCGCGCCCCAGTGTCGTCGAAGCGCCCCGAAGCACTGGCGGATGCGTCTGACGAGGCCGAGCCGGCGCGCGACCGCGGAGCCGAGCCCGCCCAGCCCCGCGCACGACGGAGGAGCGGAGCCGAGCCCGCCCAGCCCCGCGCACGACGAAGGGGCGGGGCCGAACCGGCCCCGCCCCTCCGCTCGCCCCGTGGGGGCCGGCCGTCGTCAGTGGCTGTCGACGGCGCTGATCTCGCTGCGGTCGCCGCTCCACAGCGTGTGGAACGTGCCCTCCTTGTCGACGCGCTTGTAGGTGTGCGCGCCGAAGAAGTCGCGCTGGCCCTGCACGAGCGCGGCGGGCAGCCGCTCGGCGCGCAGGCCGTCGTAGTAGGCCAGCGACGAGCTGAAGGCCGGGGCGGGGATGCCCGCCTGGGTCGCGGCGACGACCACGCGACGCCAGGCCTCCTGGCCGCCGACGAGCACCTCGCGGAAGAACGGCGCGGTCAGCAGTGCGACCAGCTCCGGGTCCTCGGCGTAGGCCTCGGTGATGCGGTTGAGGAAGCGGGCGCGGATGATGCAGCCGCCGCGCCAGAGCTTGGCGACCTCGCCCTTCTCGATCTCCCAGCCGTACTCCTGCGCACCGGCGATGATCTCGTCGAAGCCCTGCGAGTAGGCGACGATCTTCGAGGCGTAGAGCGCCAGGCGCACATCCTCGATGAAGGCGTCGGCATCGTCGACGGCCCAGGCGGCCTCGGGGCCGGGCAGATCGCCTGCGGCGGCGCGCTGGGCCGGCTTCGACGACAGCGAGCGGGCGAAGACGGCCTCGGCGATGCCCGAGACCGGGATGCCCAGGTCGAGCGCGCTCTTGACGGTCCAGGCGCCGGTGCCCTTGGCGCCGGCCTGATCGAGGATGACGTCGACCAGCGGCTGGCCGGTCTCGGCATCGACCTGACGCAGCACCTCGGCCGTGATCTCGATGAGGTACGACTCGAGGTCGCCGCGGTTCCACTCGGCGAAGACGTCCGCGATCTCGGCCGGGCTCTTGCCGGTGCCACGGCGGATGAGGTCGTAGGCCTCGGCGATGAGCTGCATGTCCGCGTACTCGATGCCGTTGTGGATCATCTTCACGAAGTGGCCGGCGCCGTCGGTGCCGACGTGGGTCACGCACGGCTCGCCCTCGGCGACCGCGGCGATGCCCTCGAGGATCGGTCCGAGGGTCTGCCACGCCTCGGCCGAGCCGCCGGGCATGATCGACGGGCCCTTGAGCGCGCCCTCCTCGCCGCCGGAGATGCCGGCGCCGACGAAGTTGATGCCGGTCTCGCGCACGGCCTTCTCGCGGCGGATGGTGTCCGTGAAGAGCGCGTTGCCGCCGTCGACGATGATGTCGCCCGGCTCGAACACGCGGGTGAGCTCGTCGATCACGGCATCGGTGCCGCGACCGGCCTGCACCATGATGATGGCGGTGCGCGGGGTGGTGAGCGAGGCGGCGAACTCCTCGTAGGTCTTCGCCGGCACGAACTCTGCCTCGGGGTGCTCGCTGAGGAGCGTCTCGGTCTTCTCGTACGAGCGGTTGAACACCGCCACGGTGTTGCCTTCGCGGCTCGCGAGGTTCCGGGCGAGGTTCGAGCCCATCACGGCGAGGCCGATCACGCCGATATTTGCCTTGGCTTGCGACACGGTTGCTGCTCCTGTTCGACGGGGGTGGGGATCCCGGGATCAGACTAGGGGACCGGGCCGAGCGCAGGCCGGGACGAGTCGCCGGGTTAACCGTTTCCACCACCGGTAGTGTGGAGACGAGTCCCACTCGCCGCACTTCGAAGGAGAGGCATGTCCGAGCCCATCAACGTCACCGCGATCTTCCGCCCGCTGCCCGGCAAGCGCGAGGAGGTGCTGGCCAACCTGCGCGTCGCCATCCCGCTCGTGCACGAGGAGGAGGGATGCGAGCTGTACGCCATCACCGATGCGCCCGACGGCTCGATCGTCATGATCGAGAAGTGGACGAGCGCCGAGCTGCTCGACGCGCACGGTGCCGGCCGGCCGGTCGCCGACCTGAACGTCGCGAACGACGGGCTGCTCGCCGCTCCGGTCGAGGTCACCCGCCTGGTGCCGATCCCCGTCGGCGACGCCGTCAAGGGCGCGCTCTGACCTGACGGTCGCCGGCGCGGCTCAGTCCGAGCCGGCGGCCAGATCGGCCAGGATGCGCTCCGCGGCCTCGTGCATGTGCTGCCGCAGGAAGAGACGTCCGGCCTCCACGTCGCCGCGCTCCAGCAGCGCCACGATCGGCGCGTGCCGGTCGTGCGACATGTTGGTGAGCGCGTTGACGCTGCCGGCTGCGGTGATGGAGGCGCGGGCGAGGCCGCTGACGCTCTGCCAGGCGCCGTAGAGCGTCGCATTGCCGCTGAGCCGGCAGAGGGCGCGGTGGAAGAGCAGGTCCGCCTCGAGCTTCTCGGGCAGGGGCACCGCGGGGTCCGCGAGCGGGGCGAGCAGCGCGCGCAGCTCGGCGACGATCTCCCCGGTCGTCGCGGCGGCAGATCTCCTCGAAGGCGAGCGCCTCGAGCGCGGCGCGCACGCTGAAGATGTCGTGCACCTCCTCCGCCGTGACCACGCGCACGGTCAGCCGACCGCGGCTGTCGGCCTGCAGCAGCCCCTCCTGCTGGAGGTGCCGCAGCGCCTCGCGCAGGGTGCCGCGGCTCACCGAGAGCGCCTCGCTGAGCTCGATCTCGGCGAGGTGCGTGCCCGGAGGCAGCTGCCCGTCGGCGATCGCCTCGCGCACTCGGGCGAGCGTGAGCTCGCGGAGCGTCTTCCTGTCGACGTTGCCGATCGTGCTGAGCGCGCTGACCCTGCTGGCTGCCATGATCCCTTCCGTGCCGGCCGTCCCCGGTGCCGTGCGCTTCGACTCTAGACGCAGGACGTCGAGGTGCTCGATTGTTGACAGTTCAACCCGCGGCGTGCTGCAATGACCGCAGCTCGCATTAGGCCTTCCTAGGTGAACAAAGTGGAATCGGTTACACTTGCTTTTCGCGGCGCTCGAGGCCGGCTCGATCACGGCTCAGTCCCTCCGTCGGAGGGATTGACGCGGCCGGCCCCCTCCATCATCATCGGGTAACGCCAGATGGTCAGACCAAAGTCTAACGGAATGGCCGAGGGACCCCCTCATGAATCGCAAAGGAGCGATCATCAGCATCTCGACCGTGGTCGACAAGGTCCTCGCGGCCCTCGACCGAACCCTGCAGATCGCGGGCATCCTCCTGCTTTTGACGGTGGTCTTCGCCGTCACCTGGCAGGTGATCGCCCGCTACGTCACCTCGACGCCGTCCGCGTGGACGAGCGAACTGGCCTCGTACGCCTTCGTGTGGCTCGCGATGATCGCGATCGCACTCGGCGTGCGGCGCGGCCGGCACATGCTCCTCGACATCTGGGAGTTCGTCCCCTACCGCCGTTGGCTGGTCCGTACCGTCGACACCCTCGCCGCGCTGGTCGTCGTCGGCGCCCTGGCCGCGCTCGTATGGTTCGGCCTCGAGGCGCTCGGCCCGGCCTGGCGCCGCACGATGCCCGGCCTCGGGCTGCCCATGGGCTGGGTCTCGCTCGCCGTGCCCGTGGGTTGCGCGTTCTCGCTGCTCTTCGCGATCGAGGCGTGGTGGAGGACCTTCCACGCCGAACGGGGGAGGACCCGCTGCAGGCCAAGGTCCTGTTCCAGCCCGACGACGTCATCGTGATCAAGGGAGAGCTGTAACCATGGGTGCTTGGCTGCTCGGCAACTTCGGCGTGGCGATGCTGCTGCGCGTCCCCATCGGCTTCGCGCTCGTCGCGGCGTCCTTCGTGGCGCTGGTGCTGGTCACCGACGTGCCCCTCACGATCGGTCCGCAGCGCATCATCGCGGGCATCACCCCTTCCCGCTGCTCGCGATCCCGCTGTTCGTCCTGGCCGGTGCGGTCATGAACGAGGGCGGTATGACGAAGCGGATGCTCGATCTGGCGGACTCGATCGTCGGCGGCCTGCGCGGCGGCATCGCTCAGACGACGGTGCTCAGCTCGCTGTTCTTCGGTGGCATCTCGGGATCAGCCGTGGCGAGCGTCTCGAGCCTGGGCCGCATCCTCATCCCGGCGATGAAGCAGCGCAAGTACCGCCCCGAGTACGCCTCCGCGGTGATGGCCGCAGCCCCGGTGGTCGACCCGATCATGCCTCCGAGCATCACGATGATCGTCTACGGAGTGGTCAGCGGCACCTCGATCGGCGCGCTGTTCTTTGCCGGCATCGTGCCCGCGGTCCTCTACGTGCTGATGCTCATGGTCCTGATCCACTTCACGGTGAAGAGGCTCGGCTTCACCAAGGAGGCGATCGCGATCGCGCAGGACAAGGCGCGCATCGGCATGACGCCCAAGGAGGACCGTCCGAAGTTCCTGCCGTCGCTGTGGAAGGCGCTGCCTGCGCTGCTGCTGCCGGTGCTCATCCTCGGCGGCATCCGCTTCGGCGTCTTCACCCCCACGGAGGCTGCCGCGATCGCCGTGGTGTACGCCCTCGTGGTCGGCTTCGCGGTGTACCGGGAGCTCAGCATCAAACGGCTCGTCTACGCGCTCGCCGACTCGACGCTCATCGTGGGCCTCATCATGCTCGTGCTCTCGGCTGCGCAGATCTACTCGTGGGCGCTGACCTCGGGCCTCGTGCCGCAGATGGCCGCCGAGGCGATCTTCACGATCACCGAGAACCCGATCGTCCTGCTGCTGCTGATCAACGCCGTACTGCTCGTCGTCGGCATGTTCATCGAGGCGAACGCGGCGCTGATCATCCTGACCCCGATCCTCTACCCGGTCGCCACCTCTATGGGCGTCGATCCGGTGCACCTCGGCATCATCATCGTCGTCAACCTCAGTGTCGGCCTGCTGACGCCGCCGGTCGGCATCGGGCTCATGCTCTCCGCAGAGCTCGCGAAGGTGTCGATGGTGAAGGCGATCAGGGCGGTGGCCCCGTTCCTCATCGCCGGCATCGCGTTCCTGCTGCTCATCACGTTCGTGCCGCAGATCTCCCTGTTCCTGCCGAACCTGCTGCTCGGCTGACCCCGACCATCCCCTGCAGTTCACGACACAAGGAAGTGATCATGAAGAAGAAGCGCATCATCCTCATCGCCGGCCTCGCCGCCGGAGCCATGGCCCTCACCGGCTGCACCGGCGGCGGCGGAGGAGGCGGGGGCGGCGCCGAGGCCGGCGAGCCCGTCACGCTCGTCCTCGGCCACGCCGGCAGCGAGACCGACCCCCGCCAGACGGCCGCTCTCCGGCTCGCCGAGCTCGTCGAGGAGGCGTCGGACGGCGACATCACCGTCGAGGTGCACGCATCGTCGACGCTCGGCACCTGGGAGGAGATGATCGAGGGCCAGCAGCTCGGCACCATCGACATCGTCATCGAATCGCTGCTCTCGCTCGAGACGTACAGCGACCTCGCGAGCGTCGAGACCACACCCTTCCTCTACGACGGCGAGGACCAGTTCTTCGAGGTCTGGGACGGCGAGCTGGGCGACGAGATCAAGACCGCGATCACCGACGCTACCGGATACGACATCCTCGGCAACCTGTACCGCGGTCCGCGCGAGCTCACCACGAAGGAGCCGGTGACCGAGCTCGGCGACGTGGACGGGCTGACCATCCGCACCCCGAGCGCGAACACGATGCTCGCCACCTGGGAGGCGCTGGGCGCCCGCGCCGAGGCGCTGCCGTTCAACGAGGTCTACTCGGCGCTCGAGTCGGGCGTGCTCGACGGCCAGGAGAACCCGCTCGACGCGATCCTGTTCAACTCCATCCACGAGGTGGCACCGAACATCGCCCGGACGAGCCACATGTACGCGAACTACCACTTCCTGTACTGGGGCGAGGCGCTCGCCGGCCTGCCCGAGGAGTACCAGGCGATCATCCGCGACGCCGCGGACCAGGTCGGCGAGGAGTACACCGCGGACACGATCGCGAGCTTCGCGGACTACGAGCAGCAGCTCGTCGACGGCGGCGCCGTGTTCAACGACATCACCGACCGCGACGCGTGGGTCGAGGCCACCCAGGGCATCCGCGACGGCCAGCCGGAGCAGGTACGCGAGTGGATCTCGCGCATCCAGGGCTGACGTGATGGCCGACCCCCGACCCGATGTCCGCTTCATCGGGGTCGGCGCCATCGGTCTCCCGATGGCGCAGCGATTGCAGGCCGCGGGGTTCGCCGTGACCGGGGTGGAGCCCGGGAGGCCGCGCGCGATCGCGCGGCCTCCTCCGGACTCCCCGTGGTCGCGGCGCTCGCCGAGGCGCCGGCCTCGCCGGTGACCGTGGTCATGGTGGCTACCGCCGAGCAGCTGACCGCCGTGGTCGACGCGGCCCTCGAGGGCGACGTCGAGCACCAGCTCTGGATCGTCATGAGCACGGTCGGCCCGGATGCGGTGCGCCGCGACGGCGCGCGCCTCGAGTCCGCGGGTGCCTGGCTCGTCGACGCCCCCGTCACAGGCGGCGTCACCGGCGCCCGGGCTGCCCGGCTGCGGATCTTCGCCGCCGGCCACGAGGACGACCTCACCGCGGCGCGATCCGTGCTCGAGGCGCTGGGCACCCCGGCGACCGTCGGCGCATCGCTCGGTGCCGGCCAGGCGGTCAAGGTGATCAATCAGCTGCTCTGCTCGGTGCACCTCGTGGCCGCCGCCGAGGCCGTGGCGCTCGCCGAGGGCCTCGGGCTGGACGCGGCGGCGGTGCTCGACCTCGTCGGCGCCGGCGCAGGCGCCTCGTGGATGCTCGGCGACCGGGGCTCGCGGATGCTCGCCGAGCCTGAGGAGGTCTCCAGCACGGTGGGCATCTTCGTGAAGGACAGCGGTCTCGTCGCGAGCGCCGCGGAGTCAGTGGGGATCGACCTCCCGGTGCTCATCGCCGCACGCGACCGCTTCGCCCTCGCCGCCGAGCGCGGCTGGGGGAGCGCCGACGACTCTCAGGTGGTGCAGACCTACCGCTAGTCGCAGGCACGGATGCGGGTGGTCGGCGGGCGCGCCGGCCGCCCGCATCCGCTCGTCCGGCCCGCCGGGCGGGCTCAGTCGGCGATGCGGCCCAGGGCCCAGAAGCTCTCGATGTGCTCGCGGACGGCGCGCGAGGCCGCGTCGGCGTCGCCGGCGACGATGGCGGCGAGGATGGCCCGGTGCTCGGAGCGCACCGTCTCGGCGGTGCGCTGCCAGTCCTCGAGCGTCGCGTAGGCGTCGATCATCTGGCGGTTGATGGCGCCGCGAAGCGAGCTCATCAGATGCCCGGTGAGCAGGTTGCCGCTCGATGCGGCGATGCGCACGTGGAAGGCGGCGTCGAGACGGTTGAAGTCACCCGTGCCGATGCCGGGCCGGTCCATCTCGTCGAGGATCGCCGCGAGCTCCGCATGGTCCTCGGCGCTGGCGTGCAGCGCCGCCTCGCTGCAGCTCCAGGTCTCGAGCGCGAGGCGGGTGCGCAGCACGTCGCGCTGGTCGAAGTGGCCGAGGGCGAGCTGCAGGCGCAGCAGGTCGACGAGGCCGCTGCCGGGCTCCGTGACCAGCTTCGCGCCTCCTCCGGGCCGCCGCCTCGGCGCACCTCGAGCAGGCCCAGAGCCTCGAGCACGCGCAGGCTCTCGCGCAGCGAGGGACGGGAGACGCCGAGCGCGGCGGCGAGATCGCGCTCGCTCGGCAGATGGTCCCCGGCGCCGAGGCGGCCGTCGAGGATGCGCTCCTCGATCTGCGTCATGACCTGCTCGTGCGCGCGCAGGCGCTGCACCGGCGCCCAGTCGGCGTCGCTCATCGGACGTGCCCCCTTCGTGCGCGAGGGCGCCGACCGGCCGTCGACGCCCTCGCAATCCTAGATTCCGATGGTCAGACCGCGGCGAGCGACTCCGCTCTGAACTCCGACTCGAGCTGCCGGCGCACCCGCACCGCGAGGGCGGACTCGTCGACCTGCACATCGTCCCAGGTCACCGACTGGTCCTTCGCGACGTCGCGGACGAGCCTGGCGCCGTGCGCCAGGCCGAGCGGCAGCGCCGCCCTCCCGAGCGAGTAGTGGGCCGGCCGCAGCGTGCCGTAGACGGTGTAGCCGCCCTCGCCGTCGAGCGTCTCGCCGGCCGCGAGGTCGCGCTTCGCGGTGGTGACGACATCGCCGCGGAAGCCGGTGGGCACGCCGGTGGGCTCGCCGCGCAGCACGGCGGCGGCGATGCTGACGCCGAGCTCGAGCCCGATCATGTGGTACGGCCGGTACAGCGACCCGTAGCGTCCGGTGCTGTCCGTGTGCACGCCGTACTCGGTGAAGCACTGCGCGGCGTAGTCGGTCCTCGCCTCGAAGGTGACGTAGACGCCCCAGCGCAGATCGCGCGGCACCTCGGTGCCGTCGCGGTGGAGGCTCGAGGCGATCTCGACGGTGCCGCGCCGGGTCAGCGACCCGCCGAGCTCCCGCGGGCGGTAGACGGCGGGCAGGTCGTCGACGCCGGCCGGCGGGAAGAGAAGGCCCTCGTCCTGCGGGATGAGTCCGGTGCCGTTCGCGACGGCGGCCATCTCGATCGCGGACTTCGTGCCGTCGAGGAAGGAGTTGAACATCTTCGGGTTGAAGTCGCCGCTGGCGAGCTGCTCGTCGGTGAAGCCGTAGTGGTCCCACACGGTGTCCGGGGTGGAGTAGTGGTACTCGGGCAGGTACTTGGTGCCCTTGCCTGCCGCCACGACGTCGAAGCCGACCGTGCGGCACCAGTCGACGAGCTCGCAGATCAGCGCCGGCTGGTCGCCGTAGGCCATCGAGTACACGACCCCTGCCTCCCGTGCGCGGCGAGCGAGGATCGGGCCCACCATGCAGTCGGCCTCGACGTTGACCATGATCACGTGCTTACCGTGCTCGATGGCCGTGAGGGCGTGGTGGGTGCCGACGATGGGGTTGCCGGTGACCTCGAGCACGACCTCGATCTCGCCGCGACGCAGCAGATCATCCGAGCTGTCCGTCACGAACGTGGTGCCGTCGCGCAGCGCCTGGTCGAAGCCCGCCGCAGCGAAGCGCTCCGGCGCCCATCCGGTGCGCTCCATCGCCGCCCTCGCCTTCGGCACGTCGAGGTCCGCGACGGCGACGACGTGCAGGGTGGGGGAGACGGACGCCTGCGTGAGGAACATCGACGCGAACTTGCCGGCGCCGATCACCCCCACGCGGACCGGACCCGACGCCTCCGTGCGTGCCTCGAGCAGGGTGTGCAGATTCACGTGACCACCTCTCCGTCGTGCATGAGCCACCTATGTTCAGATGGTCAGACCAATGCGTACAGCGTGATGCCGACACCCTGGGATGTCAAGGGGCCGAGGTGCTCGCGCGCGGCACGAACTCCGCCTCGACGGCGATCGAACGGGGCTCCGCCGCGCTCGCCCGCTCGGCGAGGGCGAGCTCGACCGAATGGGCGGCCAGCATCGCTATGGGCTGGCGGATGATGGTGAGCGCCGGCTCGAACAGCTCCGTCCAGGGGTCGTCGTCGAAGACGACCACCGAGAGGTCGGCCGGCACCGCGGTGCCTCGCAGGCGCAGGCGGCGCAGCGCGGCGACGACCTGCGCGGTGTTCGCGACGACCAGCGCGGTCGGCGGCTCCGGCAGTGCGAGGAGCGCGCCCACGGCGTCGCCGCCCTGCTCGCCGCGGAACGGCACGTGCCGCACGAGGGCGTCGTCCTGCTCGACGCCCCGCTCGGCCAGCACGGCGCGATGGCCCGCCGTGCGGGCCCGCCCGGTGCTCGAGGTCTCGGGGCCCGAGATGAAGCCGATGCGCCGATGTCCGAGGTCGACGAGGTGCTCGGTCGCCTGGCGCGCGGAGCGCACGTTGTCGATGCTCACCGTGTGCGCACCGGGCACGTCGTCGAGCGATCGGTCGACGAAGACCACGTTCGTGTCGAGCTGCCGCAGACGCGCCCACGAGTCGGGGTTCGTCGCGGTGGGGGTGGCGATGACGCCGCCGACGCGCCGCGACACGAGCGTGGCCAGGGCCTCCTCCTCGAGGTGCGGGTCCTCCTGCGTGGTCATGAGCAGGACTTGCACCCCGCGGCTGCGCGCCTCCCACACCACGCGGTCGGCGAGCCGCGCGAAGAAGGGGTTGGTGACGTCGGCCAGCACGAGGCCGAGGGTCGTCGCCGCGCCGGCCTGCTTGAGCTCGCGGGCCGCCGTCCGGGGGCGGTAGGCGAGCTGCTCGATGGCGGCGAGCACCCGATCGCGCGTCTCGGCGCGCACCGGTCCCGAGCCCGGGTTGATGACGCGGGAGACGACGGCGATCGAGACGCCGGCCGCCGAGGCGACGTCGCGGATGGTCGCGCTCCTGGCCATGCCGTCCCCCTCCGAGAGTCGTCCCGATCAGCGTAGTGGAACCGTTTACCGACTGGATGCAGCAGCTATTGGAACAAAAGTGGAATCGTTTCCAGTATGCTCACCGGCATGAACCTCCACCACCTCCTGACGGCCCGCGAAGAAGCCGGCCGCCCCATCCGCATCGGCCTCATCGGCGCCGGGCGCTTCGGCACCATGTACCTCGCGCAGGCCCGCAACATCCCCGGGGTGCACGTCGTGGCGATCGCCGACATCGACGTCGAGCGGGCGAAGGGCGCGCTCGCGCTCGTGGGTTGGCCCGAGGAGGCCTACGCGGCCGACATCCCGACGGCCATCGCGAATCGGACGACGACGATCGTCAGCGACAGCGCGGGGCTCTTCGAGCACGACCTGGATGTCGTCGTCGAGGCCACCGGCAATCCCATCGTCGGCATCGACCACGCACTGCGCGCGATCGAGACCGGCAAGCACATCGTCATGGTCACGGTCGAGGCGGATGCGCTGGCCGGGCCCGCACTCGCCCGTCGAGCCGAGCGGGCGGGCGTCGTGTACTCCCTCGCATACGGCGACCAGCCGGCGCTCATCTGGGAGCTCGTCGACTGGGCCCGCGCCTCCGGCTTCGACGTGGTCTGCGCCGGCAAGGGCGCCAAGTACCTCGAGCACTACCACGCGATGAACCCCGACAACGTCTGGGAGCACTGGGAGTTCTCGAAGGAGCTCACCGATTCCGGGCAGCTCAACCCGTTCATGCACACCTCGTTCCGCGACGGCACCAAGGCGGCGATCGAGATGGCCGCGGTCGCCAACGCGGCGAAGCTGGTGCCGAGCGACAGGGGGCTCACCTTCACCCCCGGCGACATCGAGCACATCGCCAGCATCCAGAGCCCGCGCAGCGCCGGCGGGGTGCTCGACCACGAGGGCACCGTCGACGTGATGTCGAGCGTCACCCGGAACGGCGAGTGGATCCCGTTCAACACCCAGGAGGGCGTCTACGTCGTGGTCAAGGCCGCGAACCCCTACGTCGCCAGCTGCTTCGCCGAGTACCCCTGGCACCCCGACCCGTCCGGGCAGTACGCCGCGCTGTTCCGTCCGTACCACTACGTCGGCCTCGAGCTGAACATCTCCATCGCCAACGCCGTGCTGCGGGGTGTCGCCACCGGCGCACCGGCCGGCTTCTACGCCGACGTCGTGGCCTGCGCCAAGAAGGACCTCGAGGCCGGCGAGACGCTCGACGGCGAGGGCGGCTTCACCGTCTGGGGCAAGCTCATCTCCGCCGAGACGTCGGTCGCGCGAGGGGCGCTGCCGGTCGCGCTCGCGCATCACGTGCCGCTGCTCAACGCCGTGCCCGAGGGAGGCATCGTCCGCTGGGAGGACGTGCGGGTCGACGAGTCCCTCGAGACGGCCATCGCGCTGCGTCGTGAGACCGAGGCGCTGCTCACGGCCGCTGCGGTCTGATGCGCGCGACCCTCGCGGGCGACCGGGGCCGCTCCGCCCCGGTCGCCCTCCTGGGCCTCGGCGCCATGGGAGCGCCGATGGCCCGCAACCTGCACGCAGCGGGCGCCGATCTCGTGGTCTGGAACCGCACCCCGGCGCGGGCCGAGCCGTTCCGCGCCGTCGGCGTGCCGGTCGCGGCCTCGCTGGCGGAGGCTGCTCGCCCCGTGGTCATCACCGTGCTCACCGACCTCGACGACGTGCTCGGCCTGCTGGACGGGCTGCGGGACGGATGGGCGGCGGCGTGCATCGCGCATCCGCTGCTCGTGCTCATGGGCACCCACTCGCCGGCGGCCACCGCCGAGCTGGCCGCCGAGCTCGCCCCGGTGCGCATCGTCGACGCCCCGGTCAGCGGCGGCGTCACCGGCGCCGAGGCGGCGACGCTCAGCGTGATGGTCGGTGGAGCGGATGCGGACGTCGCCGAGGCGTCGCCGTTCCTGCGCGCGGTCGGATCCGTCGTGGAGCACCTCGGCCCGCTCGGGGCCGGACAGCTCGCGAAGGCCTGCAATCAGAGCATCGTCGCCGGCACGATCGCCGTGATCTCGGAGGCCTTCCTGCTGGCCGGGCGCAGCGGGCTCGATCTCGCCGCCCTGCGTCGGCTGCTCGAGGGTGGGCTGGCCGGGAGCGAGCTGCTGCGGCAGAAGGGCGGCAACTGGGTCGCCGACGAGCACGTCGCCGGGGGCGTCGCGGTGAATCAGGTCAAGGACCTCCGCTTCGCGCTCGCCGCAGCGCAGCGCGTCGGGGTGGCGATGCCGGCGACCGCTACGAGCCTCGAACTGTTCGAGGCCCTCGTGGCGCACGGGGACGGAGGGCTCGACCACACCGGGCTCATCCGCGAGATCGAACGCCGCAGCCACCAGGTCTGAGGTCCGCCCGCGTACCCGACGGTCGTCGGCTCGTGGACCACGCTATGTTCGGGTTCATGCCAGACCAGCAACGGAGGGTGACCGCAGCGGACGTCGCGAGCCGCGCCGGCTGCTCGACCGCAGCGGTCTCGCTGTACCTCAACGGCAAGGCCGAGGGACGGCTCACGGAGGCGTGGCGCCAGCGCATCGCCGCCGCGATCGACGAGCTCGGCTACGTGCCCAACCGCGCGGCGCGCCACCTCTCGACCGGCAGCAGCCGCACGGTCGTGCTTTTCTTCCCGGGTGCCCGGTTCAGCTTCTTCGGCGACGTCGTCGACGAGGTGACGGCCGCGCTCGGCGAGGACTGGGAGGTGCAGCTCGTCGACAACCGCCCGGCCGACGCGGCCGCGCCGCGAGCGCCGCTCGACCGCGCGCTCGCCCTCGCGCCGGCCGCCTTCATCGTCGTCGGCGCGTCGCGGGCCGTCCTCGGCGAACTCGAGCGCACCGGTGTGCCGACGGTCGTGCTCGACGTCGACGATCTGCCGGAATCGTTCTCCAGCGTGCCCATCGACTACGACGAGGCGCTGCGGGGGATGGGGGAGCGGATGCGCGAGGCCGGCATGCTCACGGTCGGCTACCTCGCGTTCGAGCACGGCACGGCCAGCCTCGTGCAACGCCGTCCGCGCGTGGCCGGGGCCCTCGCACGGCACGACGTGCACCTGCTCGACCCCGCCGAGGATCTCGGCGTGCCCGGACCGGATCGCGACGCGGTCGCCGCGGCCTTCGTCGCGCGCTGGCCCCGCTGGTCCGAGCTCGGCGTGCAGGCCGTGGTCTGCGGCGACGAGCGGCTCGCCTACGGCGTGATCAAGGGTGCCGCCGGGCTCGGTCTGCGCATCCCCGAGGATCTGGGGCTCGCCGCGTTCGACGATCTGCCGCCGGCAGCGCTGCTGCGACCCTCGCTGAGCTCGGTGCAGCTCGACGGCCGCACCCTCGGAGCCGCCGCGGGACGGGCGGTGGTCGAGCATCTGCGCACCCGCCGACCGTCGGTGCAGGGCATCGCGACCACCTGGGTGCCGCGGGAGTCCACCGCGCGCTGAGCGCGCATCCGATCGCTGGGGTAGACTTCCTGCGAACTTCGGCGAGGAGCGCATCCGCGAGGATGCGGCTCCGTGATCGACGCGGTGGATGAGGCCTCGAGTCTGTCCTCACGCGCATGCGTTCGAGATGACAACCGCACACGACCCGGGCCGCATCGGCCCGTCAAGGAGAGAACCATGGCTGACGAGGCCACGCTGAACGTCGAGATCCGCACGTCCTTCGGCAAGGGCGCCGCGCGCAAGATCCGCGCCGCCGACAAGATCCCCGCCGTGCTCTACGGCCACGGCACCGAGCCGGTGCACCTGACCCTCCCGGGCCACCAGACCATGCTGCTCACCCGCAAGGCGAACGCCGTGCTGAACCTCTCCATCGAGGGCAGCAACCAGCTCGCGCTCGTCAAAGACGTGCAGACCGACCCGGTGCGCCGCATCATCGAGCACATCGACCTCGTCATCGTGAAGAAGGGCGAGAAGGTCACCGTCGACGTGCCCGTGCACGTCGAGGGCGAGAGCGGCCCCGGCACCATCCACGTGCAGGAGACCACCTCGATCTCCGTCGAGGTCGAGGCCACCCACATCCCCGAGAGCGTCTCGGTCTCGATCGAGGGCCTCGAGGAGGGCAGCCAGGTCACGGCCGCCGACGTCGAGCTGCCCAAGGGCGCCACCCTGCTCAGCGACGGCGAGACCCTCATCGTCAACGTCACCGTTCCCGCCGCCCCGGTCGAGGACGAGGACGAGGCCGCCGAGGGCGAGGAGGCCGACGAGGCCCCCGCCGCGGACGCCGACGCCGACGCCGAGTAAGGACCCGTCATCGCCCTCTTCACGAAGTCCCAGGCATCGGTCGAGGGCGATCACTGGCTCGTGGTCGGGCTCGGCAACCCCGGGCCCGGCTACGCCGGCAACCGCCACAACGTGGGGCAGATGGTGATCGCGGAGCTCGCACACCGCATCTCCGCCCGCTTCTCGAACCACAAGGCGAACGCGACCATCGCCGAGGGCCGCTCCTTCCCGGGCGGCCCCCGGCTGGTCCTCGCCAAGCCGAACAGCTTCATGAACACGTCCGGCGGCCCCGTCGCGGGTCTGGCGCGGTTCTACAAGGTGCCGCCCGAGCGCATCATCGTCGTCCACGACGAGCTCGACATCGACTTCGACCTCATCAGGCTGAAGCAGGGCGGCGGCCACGGCGGTCACAACGGGCTGCGCGACATCATCAAGGCCATCGACAGCCCCGACTTCCTGCGCGTGCGCGTCGGCATCGGACGGCCGCCCGGACGGCAGCCCGCGGCCGACTTCGTGCTGCGCGACTTCAGCGCCGCCGAGCGCTCCGTGCTGCCGAACCTGCTCGGCGACGCCGCCGACGCCGTCGAGCAGCTCACCACCGACGGGCTGCTCGCCGCGCAGCAGCGCTGGCACGCTCCGTCCTCCTGAGCCCGTACCTCCTGCGCCCGTCGCTGCTGAGCCCGTTCCTCCCGCGCCCCGATGCGCCGCTCCGCTGGATGCCGGCTCCGCCCTGAGCGGAGCGAGCGGATGGATGTCTCCGGCCGCCCGTAGACTGCCCCGGTGAGTCTGCAGGGTCTGTCGCGCGTCGTCTCCCGGTCCGAGAGCTTCGGGCGGGCGCTCGACCAGCACCGCAGGGATGCGGACTTCTCCGCCGTCGAGGGTCTGCGCGCACCGCTGCTCGCCGGGCTGCTCGAGCAGCGCGGCCCCGGCGCCAGCCTGCTCGTCGTCGCGGCCACGGGCCGCGAGTCCGAGGCGCTGCGCGAGGCGCTCGGCACGCTGCTGCCGACCGCACGCATCCTCGAGTTCCCCGCGTGGGAGACGCTGCCGCACGAGCGGCTCAGCCCGAGCGCCGAGACCGTCGGCAGACGGCTCGCGACGCTGCGCGCGCTCGCCGAGCACGGCGCATCCGATGCCCCGCTCGTGGTGGTCGCCTCCGTGCGCGCCGCCTTCCAGCCCCTCGTGCCCGGCCTCGCATCGACCCCGCCCATCGTGCTCGAGGCCGGCGCCCGTGGGCACGACCTGCGCGGCATCGCGCTCGACCTCGTCGAGGCGGCGTACGTGCGCGTCGACATGGTCACGCGCCGCGGCGAGTTCGCGGTGCGCGGCGGCATCCTCGACGTCTTCCCGCCCACGGCCGAGCATCCCGTGCGCGTCGACTTCTTCGGTGACGAGGTCGAGCAGATCCGCGAGTTCTCCGTGGCCGACCAGCGCTCCACGCCCGAGCCGATCGCCCGGGTCGACCTGGCGCCGAGCCGGGAGCTGCTGCTCACCGCATCCGTCCGCCAGCGAGCCCGCGAGATGCGCGGCGAGTTCCCGAGCCTCGCCCCGCTGCTCGAGAAGATCGTCGAGGGCATCCCGGTCGACGGCATGGAGTCGCTCGCCCCGGCCCTCGTGGACGGCATGGTGCCGATCACCGACTACCTGCCGGAGGATGCCGCGATCGCCCTCATCGAACCGGAGAAGGTGCGCGGCCGGGTCGCGAACCTCGCCGAGACGAACAGCGAGTTCCTCGCCGCGGCGTGGAACGCCGCGACCGCCGGCGCCGAGGCTCCGATCGATCTCGGCTCGGGTGAGTTCCTGAGCCCACAGAAGCTTCGCGCCGCTGCCGGTCGCCGGCCGTGGTGGACCATCACCGCCTTCGACAGCGGGGCCGCCGAGCCCGTCGACCTCACCGACGCCGAGCGGGTCGATGCCGCCGGCGACTACGTGCGCTTGGACGGCGAGCCGGTGCCGAGCTTCGCCGGTCGAGCCGAGGGCGCCCTCGAGCACCTCGCCGCGCGGGCCGCCGACGGCTGGTCGCTCGTGGTGACGCTGCGCGGCACCGGGCTCATCGAGCGCGCCGTCGACGTGCTCGGTGAGCAGGGCCTCGCGGCTCGCCCCGTCGATGCGCTGCCCGAGCAGCCCGAGCCGGCCGTCGTGCACCTCGTGCAGGGCGCGCTCGAGCAGGGCTTCGAGCTGCCCGACCTGAAGGTGGCGGTGCTCGGCGAGGCGGACTTCTTCGGCCGCACCGCGGGCTACGGCTCGCGCCAGGTGCGCAAGCTCGCCAGCCGGCGCAAGAACGTCGTCGACCCGCTGCAGCTGCAGCCCGGCGACCACGTCGTGCACACGACCCACGGCATCGGCAGGTTCCTCGAGCTGGTGCAGCGCGAGGTCTCCACCGGTGGCCGCAACGCCGTCAAGACCACCCGCGAGTTCCTGGTGCTGGAGTACGCGCCCTCGAAGCGCGGCTACCCCGGCGACAAGCTCTACGTGCCCACCGACCAGCTCGACCTGCTGAGCCGCTACGTCGGCGGCGAGGCCCCGCAGCTGTCGAAGATGGGCGGATCGGACTGGGCCGCCGCGAAGGGCAAGGCCCGCAAGGCGGTGCGCGACATCGCGGTCGAGCTCGTCAAGCTCTACTCTGCACGCATGGCGAGCAAGGGCCATGCCTTCGGCCCGGACACCCCGTGGCAGCGCGAGCTGGAGGAGGCCTTCCCCTTCGCCGAGACCGCCGACCAGCTGACCACGATCGACGAGGTCAAGGCCGACATGGAGCGGTCGATCCCGATGGACCGCCTGCTCTCGGGCGATGTCGGCTACGGCAAGACCGAGGTCGCGGTGCGCGCAGCGTTCAAGGCCATCCAGGATGGCAAGCAGGTGGCCATGCTGGTGCCCACCACCCTGCTCGTGCGCCAGCACCTCGAGACCTTCGTCGAGCGCTTCGCCGGCTTCCCGGTGAAGATCCGCGGCCTCAGCCGCTTCCAGACGGCCAAGGAGTCGAAGGAGATCGTCGCCGGGCTGCTCGACGGCACCGTCGACATGGTCATCGGCACCCACCGCATCCTCAGCGAGTCCGTGCAGTTCAAGGACGTCGGGCTGGTCATCATCGACGAGGAGCAGCGCTTCGGCGTCGAGCACAAGGACGCGCTGAAGAAGCTCAAGACCAACGTCGACATCCTCGCGATGTCGGCCACCCCGATCCCGCGCACCCTCGAGATGGCGGTCACCGGCATCCGCGAGATGTCGACGCTCGCGACGCCGCCGGAGGACCGCCACCCGATCCTCACCTTCGTGGGGCCGTACCACGAGAAGCAGGTGCAGGCCGCGATCCGGCGCGAGCTGCTGCGCGAGGGCCAGGTGTTCTTCGTGCACAACCGCGTCTCGTCGATCAACCGCGTCGCGAGCCAGCTCGCCGAGCTGGTGCCCGAGGCGCGCATCGCGGTGGCGCACGGGCAGATGAGCGAGGGCGCGCTCGAGCAGATCATGGTCGACTTCTGGGAGCGCCGCTTCGACGTGCTCGTCTCGACGACCATCATCGAGACCGGCCTCGACGTGTCGAACGCGAACACCATGATCATCGACCGGGCCGACAAGTACGGCCTCAGCCAGCTGCATCAGCTGCGCGGCCGCGTGGGCCGCGGCCGTGAGCGGGCCTACGCGTACTTCCTGTACGACGCCGAGAAGCCGCTCAGCGAGACGGCCCACGACCGGCTGCAGACGATCGCCGCGAACAACGAGCTCGGCGGCGGCATGCAGATCGCGCTGAAGGACCTCGAGATCCGCGGCGCCGGCAACCTGCTCGGCGGCGAGCAGTCCGGCCACATCGCGGGCGTCGGCTTCGACCTCTACCTGCGCATGATCGGCGAGGCGGTCAGCACCTTCCGCGGCGAGGTCGCCGAGGGTCAGACCGAGCTGCGGCTGGAACTGCCCATCGATGCGCGCATCCCCGAGGACTACGTCGACAGCGAGCGCCTCCGCCTGGAGGCGTACCAGAAGCTCTCGGCCGCGAGCGGCCCGAACGCGGCCGACGACGCGATCGATGCCGTGCTCGACGAGCTCGGCGACCGCTACGGCACCCCGCCCGAGCCGGTGGAGCACCTCATCGCGGTCTCGCGCCTGCGCCGCGCCGCGCAGAAGCTCGGCCTCGGCGAGGTCGTCGCGATGGGCGGCAACCTGCGACTCGCCCCGATCGACCTGCCCGACTCCCTGCAGATCCGCCTGCAGCGGCTCTACCCGGGGGCGCGCCTCTTCAACCAGACGCGCAGTCTCAGCGTGCCCCTGCCGGGCGCCAAGCACGGCGAACCGGCGACCGACGCCGAGCTCATCGCCTGGACGGAGGCGCTGCTCGGCGCCCTCGCGCCGGCCCAGCCCGCGCCCGCCCCGGCCTGAGCCCCGGCCCGGCCTGAGCCCCGCCCCGGCCTGATCCCCGGCCCGGCGGCGCGCCGGCCTGCGGCGCGCCGGCGCGGCGGGGTGCGCCACGACTCGCATTGCTGCGGCGCCTCTGGCAGGGGAGACGCCGCGGCACCCACCGCGGCGCTCTCGCCCGCGGCGCGCCTGCACGCGGCGCGCCCGCACGCCGGCCCGGTCCTCGCGTGGACGGACGACTCAGCACTGGGACGACGAGTCAGCGCTCTTCTCGGACCTGAGTCGTCGCGCCGGTGCTGAGTCGCCGGTGCGTCGCATCCGCTGTCGTCCGGCCCGAGGGGGCCGTGGGACGGTATCCGTCGCAGCAGCGGTGCGAGTTCTGCATATCCGGTGCGGCGCGGGGGTGCCACGACTCGCACCGCTGCGGCGGCTCTGGCACGGGAAGGCGCCGCGGCACCCACCGCGGCGCTCTCGCCCGCGGCGCGCCCGCACGCCGGCCCGGTTCTCGCGTGGACGGACGACTCAGCACCGGGACGACGAGTCAGCGCTCTTCTCGGACCTGAGTCGTCGCGCCGGTGCTGAGTCGCCGGTGCGCCAACCGCTGTCGTCCGGCTCGAGGGGGCCGTGGGACGGTATCCGTCGCAGCAGCGGTGCGAGTTCTGCAGGCCCGGTCTGGCGCGGGGTCGCGAGGTCTCGCACCGCTTGGCGCGGCGGCTCGGCCGGGGTCGCTACGACTCGCACCGCCCGGCGCGGCGGCCCTGCAGGGGCCGCCACGAGTCGCACCGCTGCGCTACGGGCTGCGCTACCGGCTGCGCGAGCTGCGCCGCCTCCGGCCGCAGCACGCCGCCGCCGCAGCACGCCGCCGCACGCCGCCGCCGCGGTCAGTCGGCGTGCGGTTCCTGCTGCTCGACCGCATCCGCTTCGGCCGGATGGGCGTGGCGACGGTAGTAGCGGGAGCGCAGCGCCACGAGGGAGCCGCCGAGCACGATCGCGATCGCCGAGCCGAGCAGCACGGCCAGCGTGCCCTCGGCCACGATGAGCGGCGTGCTCGCGAAGGCGAGCTCGTTCATGAGCAGCGAGACGGTGAAGCCGATGCCCGCCACCGCCGCCACGGTGACGAGGTCCATGCCGTGCAGCGCCTCCTTGCCACGACGGCGCACGATGAGGTGCGCGATCGTGCCGGCGAGCGTGATGCCGAGGATCTTGCCGAAGGGCAGTGCGATCGCGATGCCGTAGAACGCCGGTTCGAGCTCGGACGGCGCCACCTGCGGGATCGCCACGAGCGCGGCGCTCAGGGCGAAGACGGGCAGCACGATCGCGTTGGAGTAGGGCTGGATCACGTCGGCCGCGGTGTGCCCGACGCTGCGCGCCATGACGAGGCCGAGGCCGACGCCGGCGAGCGTCGCGTGCACGCCCGACTCGTAGACGAGCACCCACGAGACGAGGGCGAGCACGCCCATCGCGATGCCGAGCGCGATCTTCGCGGCGCCCGAGGTCCGGGCGAGGAGGGCGCTGAGCACGCCGAACGCGGCGATGGCGACGACGCCCAGCACCAGCGAGACCACGTCGAGGTCTGCGGTGAAGAAGACCGCGATGAAGACGATCGCGATGAGGTCGTCGAGCACCGCCAGCGCGAGCAGGTAGACGCGCAGGGTGCTCGGCAGGCCCTTGCCGAACACGGCGAAGACGCCGAGGGCGAAGGCGATGTCGGTCGCGGTCGGGATCGGCCAGCCCTGAGGGCTGGTCGAGCCCGCGATGGCGAGATAGAGCAGCGCCGGGACGGCGACCCCGCCGATCGCGCCGATGGCCGGCACGATCGCCTTGCCGAACGACGAGAGCTGCCCGACGACGAGCTCGTGCTTGAGCTCGACCGCCACGACGAAGAAGAAGATCGCGAGCAGGAAGTCCTGGATCCAGTGGCCGATGGAGAGCTCGAGGCCGGCGATGCCGAGGTAGGACGCCTTGGCGTCGAGCACGGCCGGTCCGATCGCGGAATTGGCCAGCAGGAGCGCGAGCACGGCGGCGCCGAGCAGCAGGAATGCGGAGAAGCGGTCGGAGCGGAGCACGCTCGCTCGGTGGACGGCCTTGACGGCGCGGCGGATGGGCATGATGACGAGCTTTCGGGATCGATGGACGGATGCACCGCGTTCCGCGGCGGCCGACCAGACTTCCCGGCGCACCGCGAACCACCGTACCGGTCACAGCCCTAGGGTGGGAATCCCGAGGGAAGGCGCCGCATGACCGACCACCGCGAGCCCGGCGGGCTCGACCAGCCGAGCGAGCTCGACCAGCTCGTCGAGACCGTCGCGAGGCTGCGGGCGCCGGGTGGCTGCGCCTGGGACGGCGAGCAGACCCACGAGTCGCTCGTGCGGTACCTGCTCGAGGAGAGCCACGAGCTCGTCGACGCCATCGAGCAGGGCAGCCGCGAGGACCTCATCGAGGAGCTCGGCGACGTGCTCTACCAGGTGCTGTTCCACGCGGACATCGCCGCCCACACGCGCGGCGAGGACTTCGACCTGCAGGACGTCGCGAGGGCGTCGCGCCTGAAGATGGTCGGCCGTCACCCGCACGTCTTCGGTGAGCGCGAGGCTGCCACGGCCGAGGAGGTCGTCGCGCTCTGGGACGACGTCAAAGCAGCGGAGAAGAGCGAGCGCACGAGCGTGCTCGACGGCATCCCGATGGCGATGCCCTCGCTGCTCCTGGCCGACAAGCTGCTGGGCCGAGCGCAGAAGGCGGGCGTGCTCGAGGAGCTGCCGCGCGCCGTGGCGGTCGAGACGGAGGAGGAGCTGGGTCCGCTGCTGCTGGCCATCGTCGCGAGCGCGAAGGCGAACGGCCTCGACGCCGAGCGCGCGCTGCGCACGGCCCTGCGCGGACTGACCGACGAGATCCGCGAGGCGGAGTCGCAGGCGTCGCGCAACGCGATGGACACACGAACGTAACCGCACCGCCCTCACGGTCCCTCCCTGCCCCGATAACGTTGGCAACCACGCCAATCCCGTCCCCCGGACGGGGCACAAGGAGAACAACCGCACATGCGACGCATCGGCACCGCAGCCATCGCCGGATCCCTCGTCCTGGTCCTCTCGACAGCCGGCGCAGCCGGCGCCGCGACGACCCCGCAGCGCATCGAGCTGACGCTCATGGCCACGACCGACGTGCACGGGCACGTCATGGACTGGGACTACTTCCGCAACGCGCCCTTCCCGGACGACGACACGCTCGGCCTCACCCGCGTCGGCACGGTCGTCGACGACGTGCGCGCGGAGCGCGGCGCGGAGTCGGTGGTCGTGCTCGACAACGGCGACGCCCTGCAGGGCACGCCGCTCACCTACTACTACGGGCTGGGGGACGGCGCCCCGGAGGTGCTCGCCGACGAGATCGCGCACCCGATGGCCTCGGCCTTCAACGCGATCGACTACGACGCGCAGGTCGTCGGCAACCACGAGTACAACTACGACCTCGGCCTGCTCGGCGCCTACGAGGACGACCTGCAGGCACCGCTGCTGGGCGCCAACGTCATCGACGTGGACACGGGCGAGCCCTATCACGACCCCTACACGCTCATCGAGCGCGAGATCGACGGCCAGACCGTGACCGTGGGTGTGATCGGACTCGTGACGCCGGGCGTGCGGGTCTGGGACCGCCAGTACGTCGAGGGCGAGCTGGAGTTCCGCGACGTCGTCGAGACCGCGGCCGAGTGGGTGCCGATCGTCGAGCAGCAGGCCGACGTCGTCGTGGTGCTCGCGCACTCCGGCCAGGGCACCGTACCGGATGCCGACTACGACCCCGCCGACCTCAATGAGGACGTGGCGAACAACGTCGCCGTCCAGGTGCCCGGCATCGATGTGCTCGTCGTCGGTCACAGTCACCGCGACGAGCCGCAGACGATCGTCACCAACTCCGCCGGGGAGCCGGTGCTGCTCACGCAGCCCTCGCACTGGGCGCGCAGCGTCAGCGAGGTGCGGTTGAACCTGGCGCCCGATGGGGCGGGCGGACTCGCCGTCGACTGGTCCGCGGGCTCCGCGCCCTCGGTCACGCCCCACTACGGCACGGAGGTGACGGAGGAGGACCCGGACGTCGTCGCGGCGGTCGCGCAGCAGCACGCCACCACGGTCGAGTACGTGAACACCCCCGTGGCCGAGTCCGTCGAGGAGATGCTCACCGAGACCTCCCGCTACGAGGACACGCCCATCATCGACTTCATCAACACCGTGCAGGCGGAGACCGTGAGTCAGGCCCTGGTGGGTACCGAGTACGCCGGAGCGCCGGTGGTCTCGCAGGCCTCGCCGTTCTCGCGCACGGCGCGGTTCCCGCAGGGCGAGGTGACCATCCGCGACATCGCGGGGCTCTACATCTACGAGAACACCCTGCGCGGCGTGCTGCTCACGGGCGCGCAGCTGCGGGACTACCTCGAGTACTCGGCGCGATACTTCGTGCAGACCGAGGAGGGCGCCGACTTCGATCCGGCGACGGGTACCAACGCTGCCTACCCGGACCGCCCCGAGGGCGTGCCGGACTACAACTACGACGCGCTCTCCGGCGTCGACTACACGATCGACGTCTCGCGCGAGGTCGGCGACCGCATCCAGGGGCTCACCCACCCCGATGGCACCGCGGTGGCCGACGACGACGAGTTCGTGCTCGCGGTCAACAACTACCGTCAGAGCGGCGGTGGGGCATTCCCGCACGTCGCGGACGCGCCCGTGGTCTACGACGAGCTGCAGGAGATCCGCCAGCTGCTCATCGACTGGGCTCAGGACCGAGGCGTCATCGACGCGACGGAGCTCTTCGACGAGAACTGGGCCGTGACCACCTCGACGGCGGGCGCCATCCCCGCGCCGGGGCCGACCCCGACCACGGAGCCGGGCGAGCCCGCGCCGGCTCCGATCCCCGCCCCCGCCGGTTCGGCCGACGCGGCGCTGGACGACGCAGCGCTGGGCGACGACGCATCGTCCGGCGACCTGGCCTCGACCGGTGCGGACGGTGCGCCGGTGCTCGCGGGCGTCATCGGCCTCGTGCTCATGCTGCTCGGCGCGGCGGCGACGATCGCGGCGCGCCGGCGCCGCCGACACCGCGCGAGCTGACCCTTCCAGCGGCGACCGCCGGAGCGCAGCGGATGCGCGGAGCCCGACCGGCTCCGCGCATCCGCTGCGCACGCGTCAGGCGATGCGGCTGCCCTTCGCGAGGCGCACTGACGGAGTGCGGGTCGCCCTGGTCGCGCCCCACAGCGCGACCGCCGCGATCGCCACGTGGATGGCGAGGCCGACGAACCAGCTCGGCACGGTCTTGCCGTAGACGTCCTCGACGGTGTCGTAGTCGGTGCTGCCGGAGTAGAGGTTGTCGTACTCGGCGCAGTAGTCGACGAAGTCCTCGACCTCGGGGGCGATCTGCGCCTGGCGCACCTGGCCGGCGATCCCGGTGAAGAGGTCGAGTCCGTTGCCGTCGCGATCGAAGCTCGGCGGCACCGCATCCGCCAGCACGACGTAGGGGTTCGCGGCCAGCAGCCACCAGACGGTGTCCGCTCGCGGCACCTCGTACGTGCTCGTCACCGGATCGGCGCAGACGATCTCGCCGGTGATCTCGCCGGTCTGCTCGTCGAACTCGCTCGCCTCGTAGTCGACGTCGACGTAGGTCGTCGTCACCTCGGTGCGCACCGTCAGCATGGCCAGGCCGAAGGCGATCAGGGTGCCGAGGCTGAGGGCCGCGACCGTCAGGTAGGTGACGACGACGGAGAAGAGCGGTCGCTGGATGACGCCGGAGAGGCCCACGCCGACGGCCGCGACGACACCGAGCTCGACCGCGACCACGGGGATCGCGACGAGCACCGTCGCGAGCGGCACGCCGCCGATCACCACAGCGACGATGAGGAAGGGGACGGAGACGGCGAGGAACGACAGCGCCGTGAGCCACGCCGCGACGAACTTGCCGAGCACGAGCTGGCCCGCGCTCGCCTGCGTGACCTGCGTGGTGGCGAGGGTGCCGGCGTCGCGGTCGCCGTTGACGGCGTTGCCGCTCACGGCGGGGCTGACGAGGGTGCCGAGCAGCAGCACGAAGAAGATCAGCGCGGAGAAGACGGCGCCGCCGACGTCGTCGTTGCCGAACGCGCCCAGCGACAGGCCGAGCACGGCGGTGACGACGAGCACGAGGAAGCCGCTGACACCGAGCAGCACGTACCAGGCGACGCTGCGCACCCGCTGCTTGAGCTCCAGGCCGACGACGACGCCGATGCCGCTGAGGTACGCGCTCACGCGAGGTGCTCCCGTCCGAGGTCGAGGAAGGTGTGCTCCAGATCGCCGACGGCCGGCGCGAACGCGCTGATGCGCACGCCGCCCGCGACGAGGGCGGCGAGCAGCGCGGCCGCCTCCGCATCGCCGGAGACCTGCACGAGCAGTCCCTGGTGGTCGGCCCGCATCCGCTCGGCCTCGATGCCCGCGGCGCGCGCGGCGGCGGCGACGAGGCCGGCGCCCTGCTCGCCCGGATCGAGAGTGCGGATGCGCCACTCGCGCAGGCTCGTGCGCGCCCGCTCCAGGCGCTCGGCCGAGGCGGTGGCGCCCTGCTCGAGGTACACGGCGCCGTCGGCCATCTCGTCGAGCTCGGCCAGCACGTGGCTCGAGACGAGCACGGTTCGGCCCTCGTCGGCGAGGCGGCGCACCAGCACGCGCAGCTCGATGCGTGCCGCCGGATCGAGTCCGCTGGCCGGTTCGTCGAGCAGCAGCACGCTCGGGTCGTGCACCAGCGCGCGGGCCAGGCTCAGCTTCTGCTTCTGGCCGCGGGAGAGCACCCGCGTAGGGCGGTCGGCGAGCTGCTCGAGACCGATCAGCGCGATCAGCTCCGCGGCGCGCTGCCTCGCCGCCTCCTTGCCGATGCCGTGCAGACGCCCGGTCGTGACGAGCGTCTCGCGCACGGTGAGCGTCGCCCAGGAGCCGAGGATGTCGGGCATCCAGCCCAGCGCGCGGCGGGCACCGGCCGGGTCGGCGACCGGGTCGACGCCGTCCACGCGCACGCTGCCGGCATCGGGCCGCAGCAGGCTCGCGAGGATGAGCATGAGCGTGGTCTTGCCGGAACCGTTCGGGCCGATGAGCCCCGTCACGGCACCCGGAGGGGCGTCGAGGCTCGCGTCGACGAGCGCGTGCACGCCCGCGAAGGAACGGCGCACCCCCTCGACCTGGATGCCGCCTGCGGCCATGGATGCGCTCCGTTCGGTTCCCGATCCCCGCCTCGAAGCCTAGGGACGCGGCGGACGCGGGGGAATCGTCCAGCAGGATGACGTGCATCCGCTCGTCCGCCGTCCTGGAAGGATGGGGGCATGGCCACCTCCGTCAACCCGCCCCGCGGCATGCGGGACTTCCTGCCCGCCGAGAAGGCTCGTCGCGAGCGCGTGCTCGCCGTCATCCGCGACCGCTACGCCGCGCACGGCTTTGACGAGATCGAGACGCCGGTGATGGAGGACAGCTCGCGGTTGCACGCCGGCCTCGGCGGCGACAACGAGAAGCTGGCGTTCGGCGTGCTCAAGCGCGGCCTCACGACGGAGGACCTGCAGGGGGCCGAGAGCGCGCTGGACCTCGCCGACCTCGGCCTGCGCTTCGATCTGACGGTGCCGCTGGCCCGCTTCTACGCCTCGCACCGCGCGGAGCTGCCCGGCGTCTTCCGCTCGGTGCAGGTCGCTCCGGTCTGGCGGGCCGAGCGGCCGCAGAAGGGTCGCTACCGGCAGTTCGTGCAGTGCGACATCGACATCCTCGGCGAGGCCTCGGCGCTCGCCGAGGTCGAGCTCATCGCGGCGACGCTCGACACGCTCGCGGCGCTCGGCCTCGAGGGCTGCACGATCCGCATCAACGACCGCCGGCTGCTCTTCGGCATGCTCGAGGTTTTCGGCTTCGCGGCCACGGAGCACGACTCGGTGCTCATCACGCTGGACAAGCTCGACAAGCTCGGCATCGAGGGCGTCGTCGCCGAGCTGCGCGAGCGCGGCTTCACGACCGGCGCGGTCGACGCCGCCGAGGCGTTCCTCACCCGTCCGCGCACGCTGCAGGCGATGCCGTTCGGCGAGCCGGCGATCCGCCGGGAGCTGCCCGAGGGCGTGCCCGACGAGGCCGTGGCCTCGCTCGCGGCGATCGGTGCGGCGGTCGCGGCGGGGGTGCGCCGTCCGTCGTGGTGGACGCCGTGGACGAGGCGGTCGCCGCCGTCGACGCGGTGCCGCTGATCTTCGACCCCTTCCTCGTGCGCGGCATGGGCTACTACACGGGCACCATCTTCGAGATCCACCACCCCGACTTCGCGTTCTCGCTCGGCGGCGGTGGCCGCTACGACGGCATGATCGGCCGCTTCCTCGGCAGCGACGTGCCGGCGGCCGGCTTCTCGATCGGCTTCGAGCGCATCGTCGACCTCGTCTCGCTGCCGGCGGCGGATGCGGCGGATGCGGTCGCCCTGCTGCACGACGGTGCGCCCCTCCCGCAGCTGGCCGCGCTGAAGGCCGCGCTCGTCGCCCAGGGCCGGCGCGTGCGCCTCGAGCGCAAGCCGAAGAAGGTCGCAGCGCTGCTCGACGCGCTCGCCGCCGACGGCTTCTGCGCCTTCGCCTTCGTACGCGAGGACACCACCCCCGAGTCGATCGAGCTCAAGCCGATCGGCTGACGCCCGGCCGCACCGCGTCGGTCTCGACGACTCTGCTCGCTTTGGGGCGCTTCGGCGACATCGGGGCATGCGCCCGCACGGCCCATCGTCGCCAGGGTGCCCCAAAGCGTCGAGTTCCGTCGCCGGATGCCGATAGTGGAGCGTAGCGAGCGGTCGCGGCGCTGCCCTCGTCGGCGGTCAGGACGCGGGGGTCAGCGGGATCAGCGCGTGCGGCGCCGCTGCTGCTGCGGGAGCCCTGCGCGCAGCAACGCGCGACGAAACGGCTGCACGCGCAGCGCGTCCTCGAAGGTCCACCGCACGAAGCGATGCCCGGTGATCAGCCGGATCTCGTCCTCGCGCCGCTTCTCGGCGAAGGCGATCTGCGCGGGCGTCCGCCCGTCGGTGTAGCGCGGATCGACGTACTTCTGAAATCCATCGAGCTCGCCGCGCAACTCGAACTCCGGCCAGCCCAGATCGGTCTGATGCGGCGTTCCGGGCACCGGCATCTGCACGACGGAAGCAGGGAAGCCCAGTTCGTGCACCGTGCCGCGACTCAACGACTCGCCCCCGTTCGCGGCGCCGGCGTCGCCGTGCGCGACGGCCACCTCAGCGCGTCGCGCACCGCGGATGCGCAGGCCGCCGAGCAGATCATCGAGCGCATCCCTGGAACCGCCGCGGGCGAGGTATCCGTCGATCGGAGCGAGCGCCTCGCGGAAGGGCAGGGTCGCCGCGAGGTCGAGGACCGTCCGCTCGATCGGCACGACGCGGACGTCGTCGACCGTGATCGCCTCGGCCGGCGCGACGGAGGATCGGGCGCGCACGCCGTTACCGCCGAGATCGTGCTGCGACCTGAGCCTGAGCACCTCGGGCCGCGCTGGTGGAATGGCGACCGGCAGCCCGTGCACCAGCGCAGCGGAGGAATGCGACAGCACCGCCTCAGGATGCTGTCGCGCGTAGGCGAGCGCTCGCAGCAGCGCTCGCTCGTCGGCGCGCAGGAGCGACCACTCGCGGCGGTCGACGTACGCGCCCCGCCCGATCCGCTCGATCGCTCCCCGCTCCGCGCTGCGCTGCAGCTCGCGTGCGGTGAGTTGCGGTACGAGTCCGGGGATGAGCAGGAGGTCGTCGAGGGGCACGTCGTGACGATCGCGTGCGCTGCGCGACCGCTCCCGCCCGGTGAGGCGAACCGTGGGGTCCGCCCGGTGCATCCGCTTCGGGAGGAGCGGACGAACAACGGCTCCGCCGATCGTTCGGGGCGCTTCGGCGACAGCGGGGCGTGCGGGCGCATGCCCCGACGTCGCCGAAGCGCCCCAAAGCGTCACCAGTGCGGGTGCGGGTGCGGGTGCGGAGGGGCGCACCGGCTCGCCCCGGGCCGTACCGCGGCCACCCTCCGGCCACCTCCGCGCAAGCGGCGGGGGCTACGATGGTCGACGGTACGAAGACCGTGCAGACCCCCCAAGAGGAGATACTTCCGTGGCACTGATCGAGGCCGTTGGCGCTCGCGAAATTCTGGATTCCCGGGGCAACCCGACCGTCGAGGTCGAGGTCCTGCTCGAGGATGGCACCGTGGCCCGCGCGGCCGTGCCGTCCGGCGCCTCCACCGGCGCCTTCGAGGCCTACGAGCTGCGCGACGGCGACAAGGACCGCTACCTCGGCAAGGGCGTGACCAAGGCCGTCGACGCCGTGCTCGACGAGATCGGCCCGGCCCTCGAGGGCTTCGAGGCCAGCGAGCAGCGCCTCGTCGACGCCGCGCTCATCGAGCTCGACGGCACCGACAACAAGAAGCGCCTCGGCGCGAACGCCCTCCTCGGCGTCTCGCTCGCCGTCTCGAAGGCCGCCGCCGACTCGGCCGACCTGCCGCTGTTCCGCTACGTCGGCGGCCCGAACGCCCACGTGCTCCCCGTGCCGATGATGAACATCATCAACGGCGGCGCCCACGCCGACAACGGCCTGGACGCGCAGGAGATCATGATGCTCCCGACCGGCGCGGAGACCTTCTCCGAGGCGCTGCGCTGGGGTGCCGAGATCTACCACGCCCTCAAGTCGGAGCTGCGCAAGGCGGGCCTCGCGACCGGCCTCGGCGACGAGGGCGGCTTCGCCCCCGACATCGCCAGCTCGCGCGAGGCGCTCGACTTCATCGTCAAGGCCATCGAGGGCGCCGGCTTCTCGCTCGGTTCGCAGATCACCCTCGGCATGGACGTCGCCTCGACGGAGTTCTTCGAGAAGGGCGTCTACCAGTACGAGGGCCAGAAGCTCTCGGCCGAGCAGTTCATCGAGTACTACGCGCAGCTCGTCGCGGACTACCCGATCGTCACCATCGAGGACCCGCTTGCCGAGGACGACTGGGAGGGCTGGACCGCCCTCACCGCCAAGCTTGGCGACCAGCTGCAGCTCGTCGGCGACGACCTCTTCGTCACCAACCCGACCCGCCTGCAGACCGGCCTCGACAAGAAGGCCGGCAACTCGATCCTGGTCAAGGTCAACCAGATCGGCACGCTCACGGAGACCCTCGACGCCGTCTCGCTGGCGCAGCGCCACGGCTACACCGCGGTGCTCTCGCACCGCTCGGGCGAGACCGAGGACACCACGATCGCCGACCTCGCCGTCGCGACCAACGCCGGCCAGATCAAGACCGGCGCCCCGGCCCGCTCGGACCGCGTCGCGAAGTACAACCAGCTGCTCCGCATCGAGGAGGAGCTCGGCGACGCCGCGGTGTTCGCCGGCCTGAGCGCCTTCCCGCGCTTCTCGGCGTAAGCCGTCCCGGAGGGGCCCCGCGCGACGCGCGGGGCCCCTCCGCCGTACCCGGGACGAGCGGATGCGCGGTGCGGCGCGCAGCATCCGTCCCGCCCCGCTCGTCTACCCTGGTGCCATGCCCCGCCGCCCCCGCACGAACCGCGTCGCGGTCGACGCCCCGGCGGACGAGGCCGCCTCGCTCCGCTGGTTCCGCAGCATCCGCCTCTCCGGCTTCACCGTCATGGTGCTCGGGCTGCTCGTGCTCGCGATCGTGGTGCTCGCGCCGAGCCTGCGCACCCTCGTCGAGCAGCAGCAGCAGCTCGCGGCGCTGCGCGAGCAGATCAGCCAGCAGCAGGAACACGTCGATGAGCTCGGCGAGCAGGAGGCCCGCTGGGACGACCCCGCCTACATCGAGGCGCAGGCCCGCGAGCGGCTCGACTACGTCATGCCCGGCGAGTACAGCTACAACGTCAACGACGACCTCGGCATCGCCGAGGAGGTCGACCCCGAAGCGGTGAGCGACGAGATCAGCACCACCGAGGTCGACTGGCTGCAGGCCATGCTCGGCACCGTGCTCGTCTCGGGCCTCACCGATCAGCCCCGCGAGGAGACCCCGGCACCGTGACCCGTCCGCCCTTCGAAGCCGTCACCGAGCAGGACGTGGCCGACGTCACCGAGCAGCTCGGACGACCCGCCCGCGACGTCGTCGGGATCCCGGCGCGCACCGCCGACGGAGCGCCCGCCGTGGTCTCGACCCGCCCGCGGCTCGGCGACGGCACCCCGTTCCCGACGCTCTACTACCTGTGCCACCCGGCGCTCACCGCGGCGGTCTCGACGCTCGAGGCCACCGGCGTCATGCCGGAGTTCACGGCCGAGCTCGAGGCCGACGCCGACCTCGCGGCCGCCTACCGGGCCGCCCACCGCGGCTACCTCGAGGACCGCGCGCAGTTCGGCGAGGTGCCCGAGATCGACGGCATCTCCGCCGGCGGCATGCCCACCCGGGTCAAGTGCCTGCACGCCCTCGTCGGCCACGCGCTCTCCGCCGGGCCCGGCGTGAACCCCTTCGGGGATCGGTCCATCGCGCTCCTCTGGCAGCGCTTCCCCGAGCTGCGCCCGCTGCTCGGCGAGACCTGGGCGCCCGCCGCCTGAGCGGCGCGGTCCGCGACGAGGCACGGGCGACGGGGGAGAGCGGATGCACGGAGCCGGCCGCGCAGACGGGGGACGGATGCGCGCATCCGCTCGTCGTCGTGGCCTCGCGCTCGCCGCGCTGACGGCGCTGACCCTGCCGCTGCTGCCGGCGGGGCCCGCCGCCGCCGCGACCCGGGTGCAGGGCATGGAGTACTGGCTCGACGACTACGGCGTGCGCGAGGCCTGGGGCACGACGCGCGGCGCCGGGGTGACGGTCGCGGTGATCGACACGGGCGTGGACGCTTCGCATCCCGACCTCGCCGGCGCCGTGGTCGGCGGCACCGACGTCTCCGGCATCGGTGGAGCGGATGGGCGCACCCCGGTCGGCGAGGACAGCGGGCACGGCACGATGGTCGCCTCCCTGCTCGCGGGCCGTGGGCAGCCCGGCGGCCTCGGCGTCATCGGCGTCGCCCCCGAGGCCTCGCTGCTGACGATCTCCGTGGGCTTCGGCGCGGGTCCCCGTCCGGTGGACACGGAGGTCGCCGAGGCCGTCACCTGGGCCGTGGACAACGGCGCCGACGTCATCAACCTGTCGCTGACCCGCAACACCCTCGACTGGCCCGAGAGCTGGGACGAGGCGTTCCTGCACGCCGCGGAGCACGACGTGGTGGTGATCGCCGCCGCCGGCAACCGCGCCGCCGGCACCGAGATCGTCGGGGCGCCGGCGACCATGCCGGGCGTGCTGACCGTGGCCGGGGTGGACCGCCGCGGCGTCGCGAGCCTCGACGCGTCGTCGCAGGGCATCACGATCGGCGTCTCGGCGCCGAGCGAGCAGCTCGTCGGCGCCGTGCCCGGTGGCGGCTACGTCACCTGGCAGGGCACGAGCGGTGCGACGCCGCTGGTCTCGGGAGTCGCCGCGCTGGTGCGCGCCGCCCATCCGGACCTCGACGCCGCGAACGTCATCGAGCGCATCGTCGCCACGGCCGAGCCGGTCGGCGCGGAGGTGCCCGGTCCGCTCTACGGCTTCGGGCTGCTGCGCGCAGCGGATGCGGTGGGCCGGGCCGTCCCCGCCGTCACCGCGAACCCCATGGGCGACCTCGCCGAGTGGGTGCGCGTGCACCGCCGCGCCGCCGTCGACGAACCCGCCGACGGGGCCGATGCGGGTGCGGCGGGCCCCGCGCCGCTGCCCAGCGCGGTGCCGCGCGCGGGCGCCGATCCGTCCGGAGGCGTCCTGCTGCCGAGCGCCGCGCAGCTGCGGGAGGTGGGCATCCCACTGGCCCTGCTGCTCGGTTTCGGGCTCGCCGCGACCGGGCTCGTGGTCTTCGCGGTGCGGGAGCTCGCGGGTCTGCGAAAGGCTCCTAAGATGGTGCGGGTGCGTCGGGAAGTCCCCGATCCCGTCGAATTCGAAGCGCCTCCCCGCCCGGAGTAGGGTAGAGGCGAATTTTCGCCTGAGGAGAACCCCCACTGTGAGCAAGATCCTGATCGTCGGCGGCGGCTACGCCGGCTTCTACACCGCCAAGAAGCTCGAGAAGCACCTCCGCCACGGCGAGGCCGAGGTCACCATGGTCGACCCGCTTCCCTACATGACCTACCTCCCCTTCCTCCCGGAGGTCGCGGCCGGCTCGATCGAGCCCCGTCACGCGGTCACCTCGCACCGCCGCCACCTCAAGAAGACCAACCTCGTCACAGGTAAGGTCACCAAGATCGACCACGCCGCCAAGGTCGCCACCATCACCCCGGTGGTCGGCGAGGCGTACGAGTACGCGTACGACCAGATCGTCGTCACCGCGGGCTCCGTCTCGCGCACCTTCCCGATCCCGGGCGTCGCCGACGAGGCGATCGGCCTCAAGTCGATCGAGGAGGCCGTGGCCGTGCGCGACCGCCTGCTCGACAACTTCGACAAGGCCGCCGTGCTGCCCGCGGGCCCCGAGCGCGACCGCCTGCTCACCGTGGTCGTCGTCGGCGGCGGCTTCGCCGGCATCGAGACCTTCGCGGAGCTCCGCAGCCTCGCGAGCGCGCTGCTCAAGGACTACCCGCAGCTCACGATCGACGACACGCACTTCCACCTCATCGAGGCCATGGGCCGCATCATGCCCGAGGTGTCGCTGCCCACCAGCCACTGGGTGCTCAAGAACCTCGCCCAGCGCGAGGCCACCGTGCACCTCGACACGCAGCTGCAGTCCGCCGTCGACGGCGTCATCCAGCTGTCGACCGGCGAGAGCTTCGAGAGCGACCTCATCATCTGGACGGCCGGCGTCATGGCGAGCCCCTCGCTGCGCAACTCCGACCTGCCCATCGAGGAGCGCGGTCGCCTGCGCGTGCAGGCCGACCTGCGCGTCGTGGATGACGAGGGCGTCGTCGAGGGCGCCTGGGGCGCCGGCGACAACTCGGCCGTGCCCGACCTCACCGGCGGCGGCGTGGGCGGCTTCTGCGTGCCCAACGCCCAGCACGCGGTGCGCCAGGCCAAGCGCCTCGCTAAGAACCTCGTGGCGGTCCTGCGCGGCGAGAGCACCGTCGAGTACAAGCACAAGAACCTCGGCGCGGTCGCGGGCCTCGGCCTCGGCGTCGGCGTCTTCCAGAGCGGCAAGATCGCGGTCAAGGGCTTCCCGGCCTGGGTCATGCACCGCGGCTACCACGGCCTGGCGATCCCGATGTGGGAGCGCAAGATCCGCGTCTTCGGCGGGTGGTTCTGGAACCTCGTGCTCGGCCGCGACAACGTCGCGCTGAGCAAGCGCGAGGCGCCCCGCGAGTTCTTCGAGGCCTTCGCCTCGCGCCCCAAGGCGTAACGCAGCAGCACAATCGACGGCCCCGCTCCGACAGGAGCGGGGCCGTCGTCGTGCCCGGACGCACGGCCGAGCGGATGCGGACGGCTACGCTGGAGCGGGGCCCCAGGTCCCGTGCCCCCGTAGCCCAATTGGCAGAGGCGGCGGACTTAAAATCCGCGCAGTGTCGGTTCGAACCCGACCGGGGGTACCGACGCCGACGGCCCGCTCGCGCGATGCGCGGGCGGGCCGTCGCCTCGTAGAGGTCAGCCGACCGCGATGGCCGCAGCCGGGTCGCCGTAGCCGTCGTAGAAGAGGACGGTGCCGCCATCGGCCACGTCCAGCGGCACCTCGAAGGTGAGCGTGAAGCGCGTCGAGCCGCCCGGTTCGATCTGGTCCACGTCGAAGAGGCCGGGCTCGATCGCGCCCGAGTCGGGGTGCTCGACGCCGTCCGAGTCGACGAGGTACGGCGTGAGGGCGACCCACGGGTCCGAAGCCTCCGAACCGATGTTCGTGGCCTCGACGAGCACGGCGAAGGCCTTGGCGTCCGAGGGCGCCAGCGCCGCCTCGGCGGCCTCGGCCGAGAAGTCGGTGACGGTCAGCTGCCAGTCGTAGCCGAGCTCCAGGGGGTCTTCGACCACGAACGTCTCGCCCATCGCGAAGGTCTCGGCCTCGCGATCCGGGGCCGGCTGCTCCGGCTGCTCCTGCCCGTAGTCGGGCGCCGGCAGGTTGCGGATGCCCTGGTTCACGGCTCCGAGGAAGGCGGCGACGGCGACGATGACGCCGATCACGAGCAGCAGGAACACGCCGCCGCCGATGCCGAGACCGATCCAGAGACCCGTGCGGGAAGGCGGAGCGCCGGCCGGCGCCCCGTACTGCGCGACCTGGGGGGACCGGTAGGGGTTGCCCGGGCCCTGCGCCCACGGAGCGGCGGGCGGTGCTGGATGCCCCGTCGCCCCGGGGCCGCCCGGCTGATCGCCGGGCCGTGCGGAGGGGTTCGGCTGGTGCACGGGAGCATGCGGTGCGGGTGCGGGTGCGGGTGCCGGCTCGGTGGATGCGGTGCGGCCGTTCGCGGTCGACTCGGTCGCACCGGCGCTCGGCACGTCGGTGTCCGGGGCGGTCGGGGCCGTCCCGGCCGGCTGCTCGCTCGCATCCGCTCCCGGCGTCGTCGCGGGCTGTTCCGCATCCGCTGCGTCGCCGACCGGCGCACTCGCTTCGGGAACCGCCGGCGCTGCCGGATGCGTGTGCTCGGTCCAGGTCGCGCCGTCCCAGTAGCGCAGCGCCGACCCGGGCGCGGCGGGGTCGGCGTACCAACCGGGTGCGGGCAGCGGGGTCTGATCGTTCATGGTGTCCTGTTCCGAGCCGGTGAGCGGGCTCTCGAACGCTAGCAGCCGTCCCCGCTTCCGGGGGCGGCGCATCCGCTCAGCCGCGCGAGGTGACCGCGTGCCCGCGGAGCACGTACTCGTGGGCGAAGCGGAACCAGGCCCACACCAGCACGCAGAGCCCGCCGAAGCAGGCGGCGAGGATGCCGAGCAGCAGCGCCGGGAAGTGCGTGGTGCCGAGGTCGCCGAGCAGCATGAGGGCGGCGAGCACGACGCTGGTCCCGGCGGTGCCGATCCAGACCGGTCGGGACCAGTCGTAGACCAGTCGCCCGGGCAGGCCGCGCACCGGCAGGGCGAGCACCACGAGCGATCCGACCCCGGCGAGCACCATGGTGGCGAGCACCTCGCGCAGCAGGATGCGCTCGGCGCCCAGGCCGGGACCGATGAGGGCGTGCGCCCACCACGCGGCGATGCTCACCAGGAAGATCGTGCCGAACTGTCCGAGGTTCACCGCGACGCGACGGCTGCGGGACTCGCCGGCGACGAACGCGAAGGTGCCGATGACGCCCGTGATGATCGGCGGGTCGAGGTCGAAGCCGCGGCTGATCAGCGCGAGCACGGCACCGACGAGCACGAGGAACGGCAGGGTGCGCGCCTCGATGCTCAGCCCGAGCCGGCGGCGGCCGATCCACGCGGGCAGCGCGACGGCGAGCAGATTGAGCAGCACCAGCCCGATGCCGATGCCGACGAGCAGGCGCAGCGAGCTCGGCTGGGCATCGACGCCCCAGGCGATCGCGATGACCGCAGCGGACCCCGCGAGGGTGACCGCGGCGAGCGTCCGAGGCTGCAGCGGCGGTCCGTCGTCGGCGGCCTCCGCGGGCACGTTCTGATTGCGCCCGGTGAGGTGCAGCCGCGGCAGGTGGAATCGCCGCTGCAGCGCCGCGAACAGCAGCCGCAGCGGCAGCGCCACGAAGAGCACGAAGGCGATCGCCAGCGCGATCGCGGTGACCCAGCGGATGGGATCGAGCACGCTGCGCGCATCCGGCAGCATGAAGCCGAATCCGGTGGGGATGCCCCATCCGGTGCCGAGGGAGCGCTCGATGGGGCCGATCGGCTGCCGGTCCCCACCGTCCTCGCCGTCGTCCGCATCGATGCCGGGGATCGGCGCGGGGGAGGCCCCCTCGTCGGGTTCGGGGGCGGGCGTCGCGGACGGCTCGGGCTCCTCCTCGGCGTCGTCGTCCTCGTCGGCGCCGCTGCCGCCGAGCGCCAGCGCCACGGACAGGGTTCCGGGCTGGCTGGGGCGGGACGGGTCGAGCGCCTGGGAGGCGTAGAAGGTGATCGTGCCCTCGCCCGCGACCGGCACCGCGCAACTCCACCGTCCGCCCGCCACGGTGGCGGTGCAGCTGCCGGAGCCGTTGTCGGCGAACACGCTGACGGTCGCGCCGTCGACGCCCGTGCCGGAGACCTGCACGGGCGAGCCGGTCACGCGCGCGCCGGCGGCGGGAGCGGTGATGGCGGGGGCCTGCGGGGTCTGGGGTGTGGGTGCCGCCCATGAGATCGAAACGGTGCTGGACGTCGGACGGCTGGTGCTCCCCGCCGGCCAATCAGGCGTCGGTCCGGTCTGCGTCGCGGTCAACGAATACGCGCGCGCCGGCACCGAGGCCTGATCGAAGGTGACCTCCCAGTTGCCGGTCGAGCTCACGGAAGCCACGCGGTCTGCTCCGAGCCCGCGCAGCGAGACCTGGGTTCCCGGGTAGCCGGTGCCTCCGAGCACGCCGTCCCGCGTCTGGTTGGCGTTGATCGTCGGAGGGGAGAGCACCGAGATGGTGGAGTCGGTCTCGGCCCTCTTCAAGCCGGGGCTCATTGCGAAGATCTCCTGGCGGGGGCCGTTCGCGATTCCCGACACCGAGGCGCTCCAGGCCCCTTCGGCGTCTGCGGTGTCGTTCGCCGTGCGCCCACCCGCGTTGACGCTGACCACCGCGTTCGGCGGAGCAGTTCCGCTCACGGTGACCGTGCCGGCATCGGAGAACTCGCTCGAGACATCCGTGATCGCGACCGCGACCGGAGCCGACGGGCTCGGCGACGGCGATGCCGTCGCACCCTCCGCCGGTGCCGCGCTCGCGGACGCCCCGCCGAGCACCGCAGCGGCGAGCAGCAGCATCGTCGCGGTCGACGCGATGCCGGCGCGCACGCCGAGCAGCGCCCTCCTCGGGGCGCGAGCGGTCGTGCTCGACGTGGTTGAGGTCACGAGGTACCCGGTCTGCTGCGGTCGATGGCTCCATTGTGCGGGCGTCGGCTGTGATTCGGTGGAGCGCACGGGCGCGCCGCCGGCCAGGTGAGGTCCGCGAGCGGCGTTACGGGCTTGACGCGGCATCGCAGGCGGCAGGACAATCGCTGACGACCGGGGTGCGCGTCCCGGGGGCCGTCGGATCGAGGCCGACGCGGCTACGGTGACGGACGGGGGACCGATGGCGAGGATCCCTGCCGAGCAGCGCAGGCAGGCGCTGGTGCAGGCGGCGTTGGCCGTCATCTACCGGGACGGCGTCGCCGCAGCCACGACCCGTACGGTCGTCGCCGAGGCGGGCATGTCGCTGGCCAGCTTCCACTACGTCTTCGACTCGCGCGACGAGCTGATCCGCGAGGTCATCGCGGCGATCGTCGGGGACGTCGAGGCGGTGGCGAGCATGAGCCTCGAGCCGGGCAAGGACATCGCCGAGACGGTGCGCAACGGGCTGCGCGCGTACCTCGGGCACGTGAGGGCCGATCCGCTGCGCGAGGTGATGCTCAACGAGCTCATGAACCATGCGCTGCGCGATCCCGAGCTCGCCCACCTGCCGCAGATCCAGTACCGCATCTACCGGCAGACCGCGGGGGCCCTGCTCGAACTCGCCGCGACCGTCAGCGATGTCCGCTGGAACCGGCCCATGGATGAGATGGCCCACCTGTTCGCGACCTTCACGGACGGGCTGTCCCTGACCTGGCTCGGCGACCGCGACGACGCGGCCGCGGAGAAGACCATCGAGCTCGCGGCGCTCGCCGTGTCGGTGTTCGCCGAGCCGAACGAGCCCGGGCCGCACGAGCCCGGGCAGGACGTGCCCGAGGCGCCTGGCGCGGAGCGCGCCGATGGGGGCGCGTGATCGGGGCAGCGACCGAACCGCACCGGTCGTCGCAGCGAACCACCCGCATGCGAACCCCTCGTCTGCTGCTGACCGTGGTCGCCGTCCTCGGCCTCGCCGCCTGCGCCGCCCCCGGCCCGGCGCCGAGCCCGCCGCCGGAGGGCGATGGCCCGCTCGTCGCCTTCTACGGCGACTCCTACACGCTCGGCACCGGGGCGAGCGACCCGTCGCTGCGCTGGTCGACGCTCGTGAGCGAGGAGCGCGGCTGGCGCGAGTTCAACCCCAGCGTCAACGGTCTCGGTTTCGTCAATCAGCGCGACGGGCGAACGGACGACCTCGTCGACCTCATCGTCGAGCAGCAGCCCGACATCGTGATCGTGACCATGGGTCTCAACGACGCCTTCTCGATGGACGGTGCTGCGGAGCGCATCCGCTCGGCCATCGACGACGACTTCGACCGCTTCCGCGACGAGCTGCCCGAGGCGCGCCTGATCGTGTCGGAGCCGTTCTGGTACCTCGAGGAGGCGACGCCCGAGTCTCGTCAGGTCGCCGCCTGGGTGGCCGAGTCCGCAGACCGCGTCGGCGCCGAGCGGATGGAGGGCGCCGCGACGTGGCTCGAGGGCGGCTCGGACGAGATGATGGCCGCGGATGGGCTCCACCCGAGCGATACGGGGTACAAGAAGATCGCGGAGATCATGGATGAAGGACTCCGCGAACTCGGCTTATGATGTACCCCGCTGTCCTCCATTCTGAGGACGTCCCTCCGACTGGGGGAGGCGGCCGACGAGCGGATGCCGAAGAATACTCGGCAGGAGGCCAGCGGACGGTCGCCCGAACCCGGCCGACCGCCTCCCGTCCGTCGCCGGCCAGTCCCCCCGGAGCCGGCGTCGGGAAGATCCCACGGGATCGAGGCCCGCTCGCGGTCGCTGAGACCCCGCCCATCGGAACGTCCCCCCGAGCGATGGTCGGTGCAGTCCGCGGCAGCGGGCGGGCCGCCCGCGGGGCTCAGGCGTCGGTGCCGGGCTCCGCTCCGCCGCCGACGTCGCTGCAGTCGACGTCCTCGCCGTCGTGCTGCTCGAGGAATCCGTGCGCGCCGGCGTCTCCCGTGAGGCCGAGGCGCAGGTCGGTCCAGTGCTCGCGACCGATGAAGACGGGGTAGCCCGGCCGGTCGTCGTAGACCGCGCGGCGCAGCGTGCGCTCGTCGGCGCCCTCGACGATGCGGTGCACCGCCGAGGCGTGCAGGTTGGGCAGCTCGACGCGGGTGAGCAGCAGGCCGCGCGAGCGGGTGATGGCGGCCATCCGCAACCCGGTGCGCAGCGAGTGCGACTGCCCGCGCTGCCAGTCGCCGGAGACGATGGTGCGCACGCGCGGGTCCGGCGGCACGAGCTCGGCGGCCTCGTCGGAGGCGGCGCCGAGCACGACGAAGACGGGGTCGCATCCGGCCGCGAGCAGGGTGTTCACGGCGCGTGGCAGCCACGGGCCCTCGCGGTCGCTGGCCAGCGCTGAGGGTCGGCCTCCGGCCGATCGGAGGTCCGCGGCGAGCACGACTCCGCTGACGCCGCCGGCCTCGCTGGAGGCGATGCCCGAGGCCGTCACGGCGCGGGTGCGCGCGGGCGGCGAGGGCCAGGGGCGGGGCCGGAGGAGCTCATCCTTCAGTTATATCCGTCCACCGATGTGACGGCACCGGGAAAGCGAGCGAGCGTCACGAGCGGAAGCGGTCTACGCCGCGTCCTCGTCGCGGGCGCCGGCGCCGAACAGCTCGTGCAGACCGGCCTCGAGTTCGGCGGGGACGGCCAGCGGGATGCCACCGGTGAACGCCTCGTACTCGCGCAGTGCGCTGGACTCGACGACGGCCCGTCCGAGCTCGGGGTAGGAGGCGAGGACGCGATCGACGAGGTCGTCGAAGCCCACGAGCGCGACACCGTCGAGTTCGACGAACTGGTCGCGCGAGGGGCGCTCGGATGCAGTCACGGCCTCAGTCTCGCACGTCGTTCAATGAACGACGAGTCGAGAGATTATCCGGCTGTCGAATCATTTTCGGGCCGCGATTCAGTGCACGGAGTCGTGCGCGTCGATGCGGTCGACCGCATCGAGCATGCGACCCAGGAACGCCACGACGGCGCGGCCCTCGTCCGGGGTCATCCCGCCCGCGGCCTCGAGCATCCGCTCGTGCATCCGCCCCAGCGTGGCGCGCACCTCGGCGTCGCTCTCGACCGTCGTGCGCACCTCGTCGCCCTCGACGACCAGGTGGCCGCTGCGCTCGAGGCGTGCCACGAGGGCGCGCGCAGCGCTGGTCGACACGGCCAGGTAGGCGGCGAGCTCGGGCATCGCGACGGCGCTCTGCTGCTGCTTCGCCTTGAGGAGGTAGCGCAGCACGAGCAGGTCGTTCTCGCCCATCGACATGGAGTCGCGGGTACGGCGGCGCATCGCCGCCTCGCCGGCGCGGTAGGCGCGCATGGCCTGCAGGATGGCCACGGAGCGCAGTCGTTCGGCATCGTCGCCGGTCTCGTACCAGTACCGGCTGGACAGCTCTTCGCTCACGTGCTCGGGTCCGCTCTCGTCGTGCAGGGCCGCCGCGGGCACGGGTCGCCCGCAGCTCGGGACACTGTATCCCGCACGCGCACGGGGCCCGCATCCGGACCGCCGCCGAGCGGACAGCGCGCGTCCAGGGCGGGCGGAGTCGCCGCTCAGAGCGTGTCCATACGTTCGAGCTGCAGGGCGGTGCTCGACCGTCTCCGCCGCACGACGCCCGAGGAGGACCGGATGACCGACCGTTTCGACGCCCTGATCATCGGCGGCGGGATGACCGCCGACGCGGCCGCCAAGGGATTCCGCGAGGTGGACGGCGAGGGTTCCATCGCCATCCTCAGCGAGGACGTCGACCCGCCCTACGCGCGCCCGGCCCTCTCCAAGAAGCTCTGGACGGACCCCGACTTCGCCTGGTCCGACGCCGAGCTCGACACGGCCGGCGAGACCGGGGCGGAGGTGCGCCTCGCCACCCGCGTGATCGCGATCGACACCGACGCCCACGAGATCACCACCGTCGATGGCGAGCGGATCGGCTACGGCCGGCTGCTGCTCGCCACCGGTGGGCACCCGAGCGCGCCCGGTTTCGAGGAGTCGGAGCGCGTGCTGCTCTACCGCAGCGCGGCCGACTACCGCCGCCTGCGCGCCATCGCGAACGGCCGCGGCCATGTCGTGGTCGTCGGTGGCGGCTACATCGGGCAGGAGATCGCCGCGGCGCTCGTGCAGGAGGGCGTGCGCGTCACGCTCGTGCTGCCGGACGCGGTCGTGGGCGGCGCCGTGTTCCCCGCCGCTCTGGCGCGCACCGTCGACGCCATGTTCCGCGACGCCGGGGTCGAGCTCGTCACCGAGGCGCGGGCGACCGGCGGTCGCGAGGCTGACGGCGTCGTGACGGTCGACCTGGAGGACGGCACGTCCCTGCAGGCCGACGCGGTCGTGGTCGGCCTCGGCATCGAGCCGGCGACGGGTCTCGCCGAGGAGGCCGGCATCGATGTCGGCGACGGGGTGCTCGTCGACGAGCGGCTGCGCACGAGCGCCGCCGACGTGCTGGCCGCCGGCGACGTGGCCAACTACCCGGACCGCATCCTCGGCCGCCGTCGCATCGAGCACGTCGACAACGCGCAGGCGCAGGGCCGCACGGCCGGCCGCAACCTCGCGGGCGCGGACGAGGTCTACGAGCACACGCCCTTCTACTACTCGGCGCTCTTCGGCAACCGCTACGAGGCGGTCGGCACCCTCGACGCCTCCCTGCGGACCGTGGAGCGCTGGCTCGACGGCGGCCGCGAGGGCGTCGTCTACTACCTCGACGGCGACGGCCACCCGGTCGGCGTCCTCAACTGGAACCTCGAGGACCGGCTCGACGAGGCGCGCTCGGTGCTCGCCTCCGACCCGCCCCTCTCGGCCGAGCAGCTGGCCTGAGCGCCGCGACCCGACCTCCATCCCACCGAACGAAGGAGACACCATGACCAGCACCATCGACCGCCCCACCGAGGCCCCGTCCGGCTCCGGCGTCAAGAAGACCCGGCGGCAGAACGCCGAGAAGGGCTTCGTCGCCCCGAAGCGCCTGGGCGCGCACCTGCAGCTCGTGCTCGTCGATCTCATCGAGCTGCACCTGCAGGGCAAGCAGGCGCACTGGAACGTGGTCGGCAAGAACTTCCGCGACCTGCACCTGCAGCTCGACGAGATCATCGACTTCGCCCGCGAGGCGAGCGACGACATCGCCGAGCGTCTGCGCGCCCTGCACGCGGTGCCGGACGGCCGCAGCGACGTCGTGGCCGCGACCACCACGCTGCCCGAGTTCCCGCACGGCGAGATCGACACGGCCGAGACCGTCGACCTCGTCGTGCAGCGCCTCGAGGCCACCGTCGGGACCATGCGCGAGGTGCACGACGACGTGGACGAGGACGACCCCACGAGCGCCGACATCCTGCACGGCATCATCGAGCGCCTCGAGCAGTTCGCCTGGATGGTGGGCGCCGAGAACCGCACTGTGAGCCGTTGATCCGCTCGGCGCCGCTGACGCGATCGCTCGCCCTGACGGGCGCCGCTCCCTCGGGGCGGCGCCCGTGAGCATCGCGGCGGACCCGGCCGCCGGCGACCCCGCGCCCGGCACCCGCTTCCCGCCGGCGCCGGGCGACTTCGCCGAGCTGCGCGACTACGCGGCGATCGGCGACGGGCGCACCGTTGCCCTCATCCGCACCGACGGCCGAGTCGACTGGTTCCCGGTGCCCGAGCTCGATGCCCGTCCGCTCTTCGACGCCGTCCTCGACTCGGACGACGGCGGCTTCAGCGACCTCGCCCCCGAGGAGGAGTTCGAGGTGGTGCGGCGCTACGTGCCCGGCACCAACGTGCTCGAGACGACGTACACCACCGCCTCCGGCACCGCGCGGGTGACGGATGCGCTGATCACCGGGGTCGCCGGCCGCCTGCCCTGGACCGAGCTCGCCCGCCGCGTCGAGGGCGTCGAGGGCTCGGTGCGGATGCGCTGGTGCGTGCGCCCGGGAACCCGCCTCGGGCACGCCTCGCCCTGGATCGAGGAGAACGAGCACGGCCCGGTCATCCGCTCCGGCAGCGTGATGCTCAGCGTGGTCGGACTCGACCACGGGCCGGTGCCCGACCACGGCGAGCGGATCGAGGGCCGCTTCACCACCGAGGAGGGGTCGCGCCACCTCATCGCGCTGGTCGGCACCGACGGCGAGCCGCTGCACCTGCCGAACCCGTCCATCGTCGACGAGGGCGTCGACCGCACGATCCGCAACTGGCAGCGCTGGAGCGAGGAGTTCCGCTACGAGGGCCCCTGGCAGGAGGAGGTGCAGCGCAGCGCGCTCGCCCTCAAGCTGCTGCTCTACAGCCCCTCGGGCGCCATCGCCGCGGCCGCGACCACGTCCCTGCCCGAGGACGCGCGGGGCGGCAAGAACTGGGACTACCGCTACGCGTGGGTGCGCGACGCGGCGTACACGATGCGCGCCCTCGTGAAGTTCGGGCTGCGCGAGGAGACCCACGCCGCGATCTCGTGGCTGCTGAAGACCATCCGTGCCAACGGCCCCGAGCTGCACATCTTCTACGGGCTCGACGGCGGGGTGCCGGCCGAGGTCGAGATGCACCACGTCGACGGCTGGCGCGGCATCGGCCCGGTCGTCACGGGCAACGGCGCGCAGCACCAGCTGCAGCTCGGCGTCTTCGGCGACCTCTTCGACATCGTGCGGCTCTACGTGAGCGCCGGCAACGTGCTCGACCCCGAGACCGGCCGTCTGCTCGCCTCCTTCGCCGACGGCACCTGCGATCAGTGGCGCTCGCCGGATGCCGGCATGTGGGAGCTGCCGGAGACGCGGCACCACACCAGCTCGAAGATGGGCTGCTGGCAGGCGCTCGACGCCGCCGTCGAGCTCGCCGAGGGCGGGCACATCCCCGGCAGCGCCGACCGCTGGAAGGCGGAGCGGGAGCGCATCCGCTCGTGGGTCGAGGAGCACGGCTGGAACGAGGAGATCGGGGCCTACACGATCTCGCCGGGCAGCGACGAGCTCGACGCCTCGGTGCTGCTGCACTCGGTGAGCGGTTTCGACCGGGGCGAGCGGATGAGCCGCACCATCGACGCGCTGCGCCGCGAGCTCGGTGTCGGCCCGCACCTGCTGCGCTACACCGGTGTCGGCCAGGAGGAGCCAGCCTTCGTGGCCTGCGGCTTCTGGACGGCCTCCGCGCTCGCGTGCGTCGGCCGCCACGACGAGGCGATCGCGCTCATGGACGAGCTCGTCGCGACCACGCCGAACGACGTCGGCATCATGGCCGAGATGATCGACCCGGCGACCGGGGCGTTCTGGGGCAACCTGCCGCAGGGGCTCTCGCATCTCGGGCTCGTGAACGCGGCGGTGACGATCCGGGAGCTGACCGGGCTCGACGGCTGACGGGGAATCCCCGCCCCCGCGGTAGCGTTGCTCCGTCGTCACCCCACCGCGCCGATCCTGGCGGAAGGACCCCCGCATGCCCGCACGCACCCGCGCCCTCGCGACCGCATTCGCGCTGCCGCTGCTGCTGACCGGATGCGTCGCCGGCGGCGGCTCGGACGTCGAACCGCTGCTCGGCGAGGACGACTGCCAGGCGAACCGCGACGCCGGGCCGATCACGTTCCTCACCTCCTTCGGCTACGCCGCCTCCGTGGGCATCCTCGACGTGCTCGCGGCCGACGAGCTGGGCTACTTCGATCAGCTCTGCCTCGATGTGACCCTCGAGCCCGGCAGCGCCAACACGCAGCTGGTGAGTGCCGGCACCGCGCAGTTCGCCGGCATCGGCGGCGCGAGCGACGTGCTGGTGGCGCGCGACAACGGCGCGGAGCTGGAGGCGATCGCGGTCTACGGCAACCAGGGCGCCATCGAGCTGCTCACGATGGCCGACGGGGGCATCGACGCGATCGGCGACTTCGCGGGCGCGACGATCGGCTACAAGGAGGTCATCCCTCCGCAGTTCCAAGCGATGCTGCTGGATCACGGCGTCGACCCGGACGGCATCGAGTGGGTCTCGGTCGGCTACGACCCGAGCATCCTGCCCGACGGCCAGGTCGACGCCCTGGCCGCCTACAAGTCGAACGAGCCGCTGGTGCTGCGCGGGGCCGGCGACGACATCGTCGAATGGGATCCGGACGACTACGGGGTGCCCAGCACCTTCAACGCCCAGGTGGTCAACTCGGCGTTCGCCGAGGAGCACCCGGCCGCCGTGGCCGACTTCCTGCGGGCGAGCCTGCACGCCTACGACTGGATCAACGCCTCGGACGCCAACCTCGACGAGGCGCTCGGCTGGGCCGAGGCGCGCAGCGAGGCCGGGTACGACGTCGAGGTGAGCCGCGCCCGCTGGCAGCGCGAGGTCGAGCTCGTCGAGGAGTCGCTGCCGGAGGGCTGGCCGATCGGCTGGATGGACGAGGCGCAGTGGCGCCCCGAGGCCGGGATCCTCGCCCGCTTCGACCTCATCCGCACCGAGCCCGACCTGCGCGCCGCCTTCGACGCCTCCTTCCTCGAGTCGGTCACCGACGCGGGCGCGATCGTCTGGCCCGACGAGGGATGAGCGAGGCGGTCGTCCTCCGCGGCATCGGCCGCACCTTCGCCGGCCGGCGTCCGATCGCCGCGCTCGACGGCATCGACCTGACGGTGCGCGCCGGCGAGTTCGTCACGCTCTTCGGCCCCTCCGGCAGCGGCAAGTCGACGCTGCTGCGCATCATCGCCGGCCTGGAACGAGCGGATGCGGGCACCGTCCAGGTGCTCGGCGGCCCGCCCCGCGAGGCGGCCCGCCGCAAGGACATCGGCTGGGTGCCGCAGAACGCCGCCCTGCTGCCGTGGGCGAGGGTGCGCACGAACGCCGGCCTCAGCGCGCTCGTGAACCGACGGGCCGACCGCTCCTCGCATCCGCAGCGGGTGCCGCAGGACGTCGACGGCATCCTCGCCGAGGTGGGCCTCGCCGACTTCGCCGACGCACGCCCCGGCCAGCTCTCCGGCGGCATGCAGCAGCGGGCCGCTCTCGCCCGCGTCTTCGTGCAGGGCGCACCGCTGCTGCTCATGGACGAGCCCTTCTCGGCGCTCGACGAGATCACCCGCTCGTCCGTGCGCCTGCAGCTGCTCGACCTCTGGGAGCGGCACCGCAAGACCGTCGTCTTCGTGACCCACTCCGCCGAGGAGGCGGCGCTGCTCTCCGACCGCGTCATCGTGCTCTCGCCGCGACCCGGCCGCATCACCGCCGAGATCGAGGTGCCCATCCCGCGTCCGCGCGCCGACTGCGCCGCCGACAGCGACGCCGTCCGCGCGGTCGAGCGCGAGATCACCGCGGCCCTGCGCGCGGGGGCGAGCGGATGAGCGCCCGCCGCGTCGCCCTCGCCGTCGGCGCCCCCGCGGCGCTCCTGCTGCTGCTGGGGCTGCTCTGGTCGTGGACCGCATCCGCGAATCCGAGCGTGCTGCCGCCGCTCGCCTCGCTGCCCGCCGAGCTCGCCGCGCGGCCGGACTTCTACGTGCGCAACCTCGGGCACACCCTCGTGTCGGCGCTCAGCGGCTTCGGCATCGGCGTCGGCGCGGCCCTGCTGCTGGCGATCGCCGTCGTGCACGCGCCGGTGCTGCGGTCGGCCGTGCTGCCGGTGGCGCTGCTGCTGAACGTGACGCCGGTGGTCGCGATCGCCCCGGCGCTCGTGGTGGCCTTCGGCTTCACGCAGGTGCCGAACATCGTGGTCGCGGCGCTGACGGCCTTCTTCCCGATGCTCATCAACGCGCTCGCCGGGTTCCGGAACGTCGACCGGGGATCGCTCGAGGTGTTCCGGTCGATGGCCGCGAGCCGCACGGACGTGTTCCTGCGGCTGCGGCTGCCGAGCAGTCTGCGCTACCTGTTCGCGGGGGCGCGGCTTTCGGCCAGCGCCGCCATGGTCGGCGCGATCGTCTCGGAGTTCACCGGCTCCACCCGTGGCCTGGGCGCGACCATCGTCACCGCGACGACCTACCTCAACCTGCCGCAGATGTGGGTGGCGATCCTCGTCTCGGCGCTCGTCTCGCTGGCGCTGCTCGGGCTCATCGGGCTCGTCGAGCGCATCGTCGTGCGCTGGTAGCGGCTCGGCGGTTCACCCGGCGTCGTGGGCGCCCAGCCGTTCGCCGGTCTCGCGGACGATCCGGCGCGTGATGTCCGCCGCCAGCTGGCCGTCGCGCTGCGCGAGCGCCGACGCCAGGGCCGCGTGCTGTTCGAGGGAGCGGGTGCCCGCCGCGCCGAAGACCGGCAGCTCGTGCGCGTAGCGCGAGCGCAGCGCCGCCTCGAGCGTGCCGAGCAGCTGAGCGAGCACGGCGCTGCCGGATGCGGTCACGGTCAGCGCATGGAAGGCCGCGTCGGCCGCGGCGAAGGCGGCGACGTCGCCCGCGGCGGCGGCCGCACGCATCCGCTCGACCGCGTCATGGAGCGCGGCGAGCTGATCGGGGTCCGCGTGCTCCGCGGCGAGCTCCGCTGCGGCCGGCTCGACCGCCTCGCGGAGCCGGGTGAGCTCGCGCAGCTGGGCCGGCGCATCCGCTCCCCGTCCCCGCCACGCGATGACGTCGGGGTGCAGCAGGTTCCAGGCCGCGACGGGCTGCACGACCGTGCCCACCCGCTGTCGGGCGGTGACCAGCCCCAGCGTCTCGAGCGTGCGCAGCGCCTCGCGCACGACGGTGCGCGAGACGCCGTGCCGGGCCGCGATCGCCTCGGGATCGAGCACCGCACCGGGGACGAGCTCGTGCTGCGCGATCGCCGCGCCGAGCTGCCCGACGAGCGCGGCTCGGCGGCTCACCGCGAGGCGGCCCGCTCGTACGCGCGCTGCGGCAGCTGCGTGGCGAGCTTGCCGCCGCTCACGTCGACCAGGGTGCCGGTGAGGTAGCCCGCCGCGTCGCCGGCGAGGAAGACGAGCAGGTCGGCGATGTCGCCCGGCGACTCCCAGCGGCGCAGGGTGAGGGTGTCGAGCAGGCGATCCTGGGCGGCCTGCGGCATCTCGGCGAAGCCGTTCATGGCGCTCGGCACCATGCCCGGCGCGTAGGCGTTCACGGTGACGCCCCAGGGGCCGAGCTCGCCGGCCAGCACCCTGGTGAACTGCACGACGGCGGCCTTCGAGGCACCGTAGGCGGCGGCGCCGACGCTCGGCACGATGGCGGCGAAGGATGCGGCGTTGAGGATGCGGCCTCGCCCGGAGGCCTTCAGATGGGGGATCGCGGCCTGCGAGAGCAGGAACACCCCGGCGACGTTGACGTCGAAGCAGCGCTTCCAGGCGGCGAGGTCGAGGTCCTCGACGTAGCCCTCCACGTTGACGCCGGCGTTGTTGACCAGCACGTCCAGGCCGCCGAAGCGATCCACGACCTGCGCGACCGCCGCTGCGACGGAGTCGGGGTCGGTCACGTCGCCCGTCACCGCGAGCACGCCCTGCGGCAGCGGCTCGGGGAACGCCACGTCGAGCGCGGCGACGCGCGCACCCTCCTCGGCGAAGCGCTCGACGAGGGCGCGGCCGATGCCGCGACCCCCGCCGGAGATCAGCACCGTGCGTCCGGTCAGGTCGATCAGCATGCTCGCTCCTCGCTCGTCACTGAAAAGTATGATTATTCTAGCCCTCATGACGGATGCGATGAAGACCGCGTGGGTCACCGGAGCCGGCAGCGGCGTGGGGCGGGCGACCGCGGACGCGCTCGGTGCGCTCGGCTGGCGGGTCGTGCTGTCGGGGCGGAGGACGGATGCGCTGTCCGAGACCGCGCGCCTCGTGCGCGACGCGGGCGGCACGCCCGTCGAGCTGCCCTTCGACGTCGGATCAGACGACCCCCGGGTGGCGCTCCCGACGATCGGCGACCGCCTGGACGCGCTCGTGCTCGCCGCCGGCCTCAACCACCCGCGGCGCGCCTGGGCCGACCAGGGCATGGCCGACTTCGAGGCCGTCGTGCAGACCAACCTGCTCGGCGTCGTCCGCGCGGTCGACGCGTCGCTGCCCGCCCTGCGCGCCGCATCCGGCGTCGTCGTGGTCGTCTCGTCGATCGCGGGCTGGCGCCCCGCGCCCGGGGCCGGCGTGGCCTACAGCGCCAGCAAGACGGCGCTCGCCCCGATCGTGCGCACCATCAACGACCAGGAGGCCGGCGCCGGCGTGCGCGCCACCCATCTCTGCCCGGGCGACATCGACAGCGACTTCCTGCAGCAGCGCCCCACCGTGCCCGACGCCGCGGCGCGCGCCGTCATGCTCACGCCGGCCGACGTGGCCGACGCCGCCCTCTACGCCATCACCGCGCCGTCGCACGTGCGCATCGACGAGCTCGTGCTCAGCCCGGTCTCGCAGCGCTGACGCGCCGCGGGCCGCGCCGACCATCCGGCCGCGCTCCCGAGGGGAACCGGCCCCGCCTCGCCCGCGCCCTGCCCCCGCTCCGATCCCGCCCCGATCCCGCCCCGCTCCGATCCCGCCCCACCCGCGCATCGGATCCCGAATGACGGAGTTCCTGGCGCCGACCGCGACCCCGCTCGGTGTGCCGCGGCATCGGCGCGAGGATCTCCGTCATTCGGCATCGCGCACGTGGGGTGCCGGGCTGATCGCCCCACTGCGGGGTGCCGGGCTGATCGCCGCACGAGCGGTGCCGGGGTGATCGCCCCGCTACGCAGCGCCGGGGGATAACCCCCGGAGCAAGAGGCCGGATGCCCGCATGGGGGCGCACGCCCGCTGCTCGGTAGCGTCGAGGTCATGCGACGGCAACTCCGATTCCTCTGGGCCGCCGCCGTCGATCTCTGGATCGACGGCGCGGTCGGCACCATCTTCCTCGTCGGCATCGTGGGTCTGCTCGGGCTCGGCGCGCTCACCCTCCCCGCGCTCGGATTCGGCGTGCTGCTCATCCTGGCCGCCGCGCAGGCCGCGCGGCTCACGGGCTTCATCGAACGGCATCGCGCCGCGGCGCTGCTCGAGGTGACCATCACCCCGCAACCCCGGCGCCTGACGCGGGTGACGAGCGGATGGGCGCCCGTCGCCCAGGCGTTCGTCGACCTCGCCGCGCCGTCGACGTGGAAGACGCTGCTCCACCACCTCTTCTCCGCGCTCGCAGGCGGCCTCCTCGCCTGGCTCCTCGGTCGGGCCGTGCAGCTCGTCGCCGACCTCGCCGGGGTCGGCGTGCTGGGGCTTCGCGGGCCGCTGCCGGCGATCGGCGCCGCGCTGCTGGCGATCGTCGTGCTCGCCGGGTACGTCTACGGTGCCGGCAGTCTCGACCGCGTGGTCTCGCGCGCGCTCCTCGGCACGAGCCGCACCGCGGTGCTGGAGCGCCGGGTCGACCAGCTCGCCGACGCCCGCCAGGGCGCCGTGGCCTCCGCCGAGGTCGACCGCTCCCGCATCGAGCGCGACCTGCACGACGGCGTGCAGCCGGGGCTGGTCAGCGTCGCGATGACGATCGACCTGGCGCGGACCAGGCTCGGCGCCGATCCGGACGCTGCGCGCGAGCTGCTCGACACGGCGCACGCGCAGGCGAAGCAGAACATCACGGAGCTGCGCCGTCTGGTGCGCGGCATCCATCCCGCCGTCCTGACCGACCGCGGCCTCGACGCGGCGCTCTCCGCGGTCGCCGGGCAGAGCCCCGTGCCGACCGCCGTCAGCGTGCGATTGCCGGGCCGGCTGCCGGCGGAGGCGGAGGCGGTGGTCTACTTCTCGGTGGCGGAGGCGCTCACCAACGTGGCCAAGCACGCGCAGGCGAGCAGCGCATCCGTCGAGGTCGAGCCGATCGACGGGGGCGTGCGCGCGGTCATCCGCGATGACGGTCGCGGCGGCGCGGCCATCGGGTCCGGTGCCGGGCTCACCGGCATGCGCGAGCGGGTGCGCGCCGCCGGCGGCACCCTGCACATCGACAGCTCGGTCGGCGGGCCGACCATCATCACCGTGGAGGTGCCGTGCGCATCGTGATCGCCGAGGACTCCGTCCTCCTCAGGGCCGGCATCGAACGCCTGCTGACCGACGCCGGGCACGAGGTGCTCGCGGCCGTCGACACCGCCGAGGCGCTGCTGCGCGCGGTCGCCGAGCACGCTCCGGACCTGGCGGTGGTCGACGTGCGGATGCCGCCCACGTACACCGACGAGGGCGTGCGGGCCGCGGTGGTCCTGCGGGCGCAGCACGCCGCCACCGCCGTGCTGGTGCTGAGCCAGTACGTGGAGGAGCGCTACGCGAGCGAGCTGATCGCCGAGAACAGCGGCGGGCTCGGGTACCTGCTCAAGGACCGCGTCGCCGACGTGGGCGACTTCCTCGCTGCCGTCGAGACCGTCGGCTCCGGCGGCACCGCGCTCGATCCCGAGGTCGTGACGCAGATCGTCGTGCGCTCGCGCCGCGGCGACGGCCTCGGCGGCCTCTCGAACCGCGAGCGCGAGACGCTTCAGCTCATGGCCGAGGGCCGCTCCAACAGCGCGATCGCCGCCGCCATGCACGTCACCGAGGGCAGTGTCGAGAAGCACATCTCGGCCATCTTCACGAAGCTCGGGCTGCCCATCGAGGAGCACGGCAACCGCCGCGTCCTCGCCGTGCTGCGCTACCTGCGCAGCGAGCCCCTCGTCTGAACATGAACGGAACCGACATCATGACCTTCGCATCGCCTCAGCCCCCGTCACCCCGCAGCGCACGCTGCGCACCGTGCTGCTCGCCGTCGGCAGCGCGGCCCTGGCGCTCACGGTCATCGGCTCGGTGATCGGCGTGGCGCGCGCCGCCCGCGCGACCGGCGAGGAGGCCGGCGACGGCACCCGCGTGCTGGCCGGCGACGTCTCCACCGTGCGTGTCGACGCGGCGATCGCCGATCTCGTCGTGCGGCTGGCCGATGTCGCCGAGCCGACGGTCGAGTGGGATGCCGGCGCCACCGGGCTGCGTCTGCGCAGCGAGCTCGCGGACGGCGAGCTCGACGTGCGGGTGCGGGATCGCGGATGGGACCCCTTCGGCTGGTGGTCGGGCGGATACCGCGGGCCGGCCACGTTGACCGTGCTGCTGCCGGCGGACACGGCCGGGGTCGACCTCGATCTGGCCGCCTCGGCCGGCTCGGTGCGGCTCGACGGCGACTGGGGAGCGGTCGATGTCGAGGCCGCCGTCGGCGAGGTGCGCCTCGCGGGCTCGGCGGTGAGCCTCGACCTGCGCACCACCGCCGGCAGCACCGTCGGATACGGGCTCGAGATCGCGGAGCTGACCGTCGAGGCGACCGCAGGCGACGTCGATCTGGCGTTCGATCGCGCGCCCGCGACCGTCGATGCCGCGACCACCGCCGGCGATCTGCGCATCGCGCTCCCGAGGGGCGACTACGAGCTGCGCACCGAGTCGACGCTCGGCGAGGTGGCCTCCGCGATCCCGTCGACGCCCGGTGCCGAGCGCAGCTACCGGCTCGCCAGCACCGTCGGCGACATCGAGATCCTGCAGGCCGGCTGAGCGGCCCACGACCGGGGGATCCGCGACCCGCCGCCCGCCGGGCGTGCGGGATCGCGGTCCGCATGCCTACCATCAGTGCATCATGCGCCGTGAACGATCCCTCCGCCTCGCCCTCCACGGCGCCCTGATCGGCGCCCTCCTCGCCGCTCTCTCCGTCGCCGGACCCGCTGCCGCCGCCTCGAAGTACCCCACCTGGGAGGAGGTGGAGCAGGCCCGCGGGAACGAGGCCGCGCAGCGCGCGCAGGTCACCGAGATCGACGCGCTCATCGCGGAGCTCGACGCCGAGCTCGCCGCCGCGCAGGAGGCGGCCGCAGCAGCGCAGGAGCGCTACCAGCAGGCCTACGCGCTCGCCGCCGAGGCCGAGGAGCAGCTCACGGAGCTGCAGGTCGAGCTCGAGGGGGCCCGGGCCACGGCCGAGTCCTCGCGCGGCGAGGCCTCGAACTACATCTCGCAGCTGAGCCGGTCGGGGTCGGTCGATGCCTCCATGCGCGCCATGGCGGTGCCGGAGGAGACGAGCGACGTGCTCTACCAGCTCGGGGCGATGACGCGGATGGCGGATGCGTCGAGCCGCGTCGTCGACCAGGCCGTCCTCGACGCGAACGCGGTCTCGAGCCTCGAGGAGCAGTCGGAGGTCGTCTCCCGCGAGCTGGCCGACCGCCGCGCGGCGGCGGAGGTCGAGTTCGAGGCCGCCGAGCAGGCCAGCGCCGCGGCGCAGCAGGCGGTCGCCGCGCAGGAGGAGGCGCGCATCACGCTCGCCGCCCAGCTCGCGGTGCTCGAGGGCCGTACGGCCGAGATCGAGCAGGGCTACGAGGCTGGCCAGGCCGAGCAGCGCCGCCTCGCGGCGATCGAAGCCGAGCGCCAGCGGAAGGCCGCCGAGGCCGCCGCAGCGGCCCGCCCGTCGGGCGGCGGCGGCAACGTCGGCACGCCGACCCCGAGCGGCGCGAACGGCACCTACTTCAGCCCCTCGCCGCAGGGCTGGTACCGCCCCGCCCCGGGCCCGAAGACGAGCGACTACGGCCCCCGCCGCATCATCTGCAACAGCAACGGCTGCTCGAACCCGTTCCACGCCGGCGTCGACCTCGGCGACCCGTGCGGGCGTCCGCTCAAGGCCGCCTACAACGGTCGCGTCACCTTCACGGGCCACGTCAGCGGCTTCGGCAACCGCGTCATCATGGACCTCGGCGATGGCGTCGAGGTGATCTACGGTCACATCCAGAACGGCTCGTTCCAGGTGCGCGCCGGTCAGAGCGTCAGCGCTGGTCAGATCGTGGCGAACGTCGGCGACACGGGCGTGGGCACCGGCTGCCACCTCGACGTGAAGGTCAACGTGAACGGCGTGCAGACCAACCCGTCCACGTTCTTCGCCGGCAAGGGCATCATCCTCTGACGGCCCGAGCGCGCGAAAGGGGCCCCGCCGATCGGCGGGGCCCCTTTCGTCGTGCTGACGGGTCAGTCCGTGAGGATGCCCGGGTAGGCGTCGCCGTACTCGGCGATCCAGGCGTCGATGGCCTCCGCCTCGTTGCCCTCGCCGTACTCGTTCACGACCATGTCCTCGAGCGCACCGTAGGTGGTGTCGTCGAGCTTGATCTGCGCGATGTACTCGGCGATGTCGGCGTACTCGGACGAGAAGCCGTCGGTCGCGAGGAAGTGCAGCGCCTCGGACTCGCCCATGGCGCCCTGCGGGTCTTCGAGCGTCTTGATGTCGAACGCGGCGTTCGCCCAGAAGGGCTTCCACAGCGTCACGACGATGTCCTCCTGGGCGTCGATGGCGCTCTGCAGCTCGGTGAGCATCGCGGCGGTCGAGGAGGTGACGAGCTCGTACTCGCCGTCGAGGCCGTAGCCCGGCATGGCGGAGTCCTGGGTCATGGCGGTGAGGCCGGCGCCCGGCTCGATGCCCACGATGCGGCCGCCGAAGCGGTCGGCCTGACCGGCGAGCTGGTCGATCGAGTCGATGTCGGTGTAGGTGGGCACCGCGAGGGTCAGCACGGCGTTGTCGTAGTACGCGCCGAGGTCCTCGATCTGGTCGCCGTAGGTCTCCATGTAGGCGGCGTGGGTGACCTCGGGCCAGGCCGACGGGAAGATGTCGACGTCGCCGTTGGCGAGGCCGGTGTAGAGCGGCGCGGCCTCGGTGAGCTCGTTCATCTCGACCGTGTAGCCCATCTTCTCGAGCTGGTCCTGCAGCAGGTACGCGGTGCTGAGGCCGTCGGTCCAGCTGGGGATGTAGCCGAGGGTGATCGTGCCGAGGCTGTCGCCGTCGCCACCCGCCTCGACGTCGGCGCCGGTGGCGCAGGCGGCCAGGCCGAGCGAGAGCGCTGCGGCGCCTCCGACGGCGATGCTGCGGCGCAGGAAGGTGCTCCGATTCGTCATGTGCTGTGTTTCCTCTCTGGTGTGCCCGACGGCGCGCAGGAGCGACCCGTCGGACGGGACTGCGGTTCGGTGGGTCAGGCGGCGAGCGCGTGCGCGCGGCGGCGGGCGATGATCGACAGCAGCGAGCCGCGGTTCTGCGCACGCCCGCCGAGCGCCGAGGTGACGCGATCGAGGTAGACGGCGAGCACGACCACGCCGAGGCCCGCCTCGACGCCCTGGCCGATGTTCAGCGTGGAGATCGCCGCGACGACCTCCTTGCCGAGGCCCGGCGCGCCCGCGATGCCGGCGACGACGGCCATCGACAGGGCGAGCATGATCACCTGGTTGATGCCGCTGAGGATGGTGGGGCTCGCCAGCGGGAGCTGCACGCCGCGCAGGATCTGGCCCGGGGTCGCGCCGAAGGCCTGACCGGCCTCGACCTTCTCCGGGTCGACGCTGCGGATGCCCAGCTCGGTAAGGCGCACGCCGGGCGGCAGGGCGAAGATGATGGTGGAGACGACACCGGGCACCACGCCGATGCTGAAGAACAGCACGGTCGGGATGAGGTAGACGTACGCGGGCATCGTCTGCATGAAGTCGAGCACCGGGCGCAGCGCGGCGCTCACGGTGTCGTTGCGCGCGGCCAGGATGCCGAGCGGCACGGCCACGGCGATGGCGATGAGCGTCGCGACGAGCACGAGCGACAGGGTCTGCATCGCGGGCGTCCAGACGTCCATGCCCAGGATCAGCCCGAAGCCGACCACCGTGCCGAGCGCGAGCCGCCAGGAGCGCACGGTCCAGCCGATGAGCGCCGCGACGACGACGATGCCGATGATCGGCACGCCGAGCAGGCCGTCGGTGAGGCCGTCGACGGCGCCGCCGAGCACGGTGCGGATGAACTCGAGGAGTCCGTCCAGATTGGCCTTGATCCAGTTGAGGGCGGTGGCCGCCCACTCGCCGATCGGGATACGGAACCCCTCCATCAGCGCACCTCCTCGTTCGCCGCGGACGCCGGCACGGCGCTCTCCGCCAGCAGCTCGTCGATCTCGTTGGCGGGCACCGGGATGGTCATCTCACCGGTCGCCGTGGTGCCCGGGCCAAGGGCCGCGAGCAGGGTGACGCGGGGGATGACCCCCACGAGGCGGTCGCGCTCGTCGGTGACCGCGAGCGGAACCTCCGACTCGAGCGCGGGCACGAACAGGTCGAAGAGCACGTCGTCGGCGCTCACCGCGTGCGGCGTGGGCCGGATGATGCTGCGCAGCGAGGTCTCGCCCTTCTGGACGAGGCGCATCGCGTCCCGATCGCGCACGACGCCGACGAGCTTGCGGTCGCGGCCGGTCACGTAGACCGCCGACGCGTAGCCGTCGCGCATGGCCTTGAGGGCGGTGCGCGGACCGGAGCCCTCGCCGACCACGAGCAGCGGGCGCTCCATGACGTTGCCGGCGGTGAGCACGCGGGCCCGGTCGACGTCCTGCACGAACTGCGCCACGTAGTCGTTGGCGGGGTCGGTGAGGATGTCCTCTGGCGTGCCGATCTGCACGATCCGGCCGTCGCGCATGACGGCGATGCGGTCGCCCAGGAACATGGCCTCGTTGAGGTCGTGCGTGATGAAGACGATGGTCTTGCCGAGCTCGGCCTGCAGCTCGAGCAGCTGCTCCTGCATCTCACGGCGGATGAGCGGGTCGAGCGCGCTGAACGCCTCGTCCATGAGCAGGATCGGGGTGTCGGCGGCGAGGGCGCGGGCGAGGCCGACGCGCTGCTGCATGCCGCCGGAGAGCTCGCTCGGCAGCTTCTGCTCCCAGCCGTTCAGGCCGACGACGTCGACGACGCGCTGCGCCCGGCGCAGGCGCTCCTCCTTCGCGACGCCCTGCAGCTCGAGGGCGTACGCGGCGTTGTCGAGGACGGTGCGGTGGGGGAGCAGCGCGAAGTGCTGGAACACCATCGAGACGCTCTCGCGGCGCACGCGGCGCAGGGTGGCCGCATCCGCTCCGGCGATCTCGGTGCCGGCGATGGCGACGCTGCCGCTGGTCGGTGCCAGCAGCCCGTTGAGGGTGCGGATGAGGGTCGACTTGCCCGAGCCGGAGAGGCCCATGACGACGAAGATCTCGCCGGGGGCGACGTCGAAGCTCGCGTCGATGACCGCGGCGGTGCCGAGGCTCGCGAGCTCCTGGCGTGTCGCGCCCGCCTCGGCGCGCTTCGCGACCTCCTTGGGGCGTCGGCCGAAGGCCTTGCTGAGCCCCTTCACGGAGAGGATGGGATCGGATGGGTTGCTGCTGCTGCTTGCGGTCACGTGATTCCTGCTGCCCGGCGCGCAGGGTCGGCGCTGCCAGGGCTCTCGGTCTCGTCCGGGTCGACGGGGCATGGACGGCTCGCGGTCAAGCCCGTGCACTGGATGCACTCGGGGCGAACGCGAGGCGCTCTGGCGCGATCATCGGGATCGTCACCGGCACCCGCCGGACCATACGCCCGCGGGACTCCCGCCCCCTGCAGAGGGCTCCGAATCCGCGGTCGCGGCCTAGGCTGTTGCAGTCCCCCGTAAGGAGGACCGTCGACCACCGTAGCAGAGAGATTCCTGGCAACCTCATGAGACTTCACGTGCCGATCCAGCTGCGCTGGTCCGACCTCGACGCTTACGGACACGTCAACAACGCGGAGATGCTGCGGCTGCTGGAGGAGGCGCGCATCGCCGCGTTCTGGGCGACGGACGCCTCCGCCGCGGGTTCCAGCACGGCCGTGCTCGACGGTTCGCCGACGGCCGACACGCTCTCGCTCATCGCGCGCCAGGAGGTCGAGTACCTCGCCCCGGTGCCCTACTGGCGCGCACCGCTCGACGTGCAGCTGTGGATCGGGCGGCTCGGGGAGCGAGCCTCGAAGTCTGCTACGAGGTGTGCTCGCCCGCCGAGGTCGCGCCCGCGGTGCTCTACACGCGGGCGACGACGACGATCGTGCTCGTCGACCGGGCGAGCGAGCGGCCCCGGCGCATCTCGGACCGTGAGCGCGACGTCTGGTCGCCGTACCTCGAGGCGCCGCTGGAGTTCTCGCGCCGCCGGTGATCGCCTTGCTGAGAACCGTTATCATCTAGTCGGCGCGACTCGCGCGCGATGGATGGGATGCACATGCAGCGGATGCGCGACGGCGCCGTGACCCTCGTGATCGGACCGGCTCACGACCACCTCGACGCCGTGGCCGGAGCGCTCGCCCGCCGCCATCGAGCTCGGCGGCTCTCAGCCCCGGATGCTCCGGGCGCCGTGCCCGAGCTGACTGGCCGACTGGTGGCGCCCGCCTGGGAGGGGCGGCGGGTGCCGCCCGCCATCGTCGCGCTGCCGCTCTGCGAGCGCTTCGTCGCCGTGGGCCGCACACTGCAGGATGCGCTCGCCGGGCCGGCTGCTGCCGGTCGACTGCATCTCAGCGACGTCGTCGCCGTGCTCGAGGCGGCACCGCTGGCCGAGCAGCTGCTCGGCCACCGCCCGTCCGACGAGCTCGTGGCGCAGGACGATTACCTCCCGAGCCTGCTCGCCCGCCAGATCGAGCACGCCAGCGTGGTGCTGCTCGTCGGCTGCGAGCGGGTGAGCGCCGCCGTGCACCGCGATCTGATCGCGGCGGTCGAGACGCTCCACCCGTCCGTGGTGTGCGCCGACGCCGGCGCGGGCGAGCCGGCCCCGTGCACCGGTGCTGCGGAGCTCGGTCGCCTGGGCGACGGCGCCGCCTGGCGGCGCGAGCTGGCCGGCGCCGTGCCCCCGCCCGGCAGGGCGCCCGAGCGCGCCGTCGTCTTCCGCGATCCGCGCCCCTTCCACCCGAGCCGTCTGGCGGAACTCGTCGCGCACGGGCTCGAACCCGAGCGCGTCGGGCGCGTGCTGCGCTCGAAGGGCTTCGTCTCCCTGGCGTCGCGTCGTGGCGCGGTGCACGGGTGGTCCAGCGCCGGCGACGTGCTGACGCTGACCCGCACCCCGCTGCGCCAGGGCGTGCGCGGCGCGCCGATCGGGCAGGAGCTCGTGCTGCTGGGGCTGGGACTCGATGTCGACCGCATCCGCTCCTCGCTGGCCGCGTGCCTGCTGACCGACGGGGAGCTGCTGGCCGGCCCCGCGGTCTGGAGCGCCTACGAGGACACGCTGCCGGACGCGCCGATGGCCTCCTAGCCGAAGAGCCGGCGGCGCCGCTTCGGCGGCGCCACGGCCTCCTCCGGCGTCGGGCGCGCGAGGATCTTGGCGATCTGCCATCCGGCGGCCGCGATCGGCACCGAGAGGATCGCACCGAGGATGCCGCCGAGGATCGTGCCCGCGGTCAGGGCGAGCAGGATGACGAGCGGATGCAGCTTGAGCGACTGGCCCATGACGACCGGCTGCAGAAAGTTGCCCTCGATCTGGTTGACGGCCACGACCACCGCGATCACCCAGATCGCGTTGATCGGGTCGTTGGCGACGAGCGCCACGAGGGCGGCGAGCGTGCCGGCGAGCGTCGCGCCGACGATGGGGATGAAGGCCGCGATGAAGACGATGACGGCCAGGGGCAGCGCCAGCGGCACCTGCAGGACCCAGAGGCCGATGCCGATGAACACCGAGTCGACGAGCGCCACGATCGCGGTGCCGCGGATGTAGCCGCCGAAGGTCTTGACGGTCGTCGTGCCGATCTCCTCACCGCGGCGGTGGCGCTCGCCGCGCAGCGGCGAGATGAGGAACGCCCAGATGCGGTCGCCGTCCTTGAGGAAGAAGAACAGCACCACGACGAGCAGCACGGCGCCCGTGGCGATCTCGCCGGCCGCGGAGAGGCCGGCCACCGCGCCGGTGCCGAACTGCTCGCTCGTGAGGAAACCGGTGGCCGTGTCGACGAGCTCGTCGATCTGGGCCTGATCGACCGGGAGGGGGCCGTTCAGCACGAAGTCGCGCAGCTGCTCGATGCCCTCCACCGCAGAGTCGGCGAGCGTGGACCACTGGGTGCGCACGGCGAAGACGATGAGGGTGATCACGCCGCCGAAGACGACCAGGCTGCTGATGAGCGTGATCCAGGTCGCGAGCATCGGACCCACCCGGTGGCGCCGCAGCCAGCCGATGACCGGCGCGAAGGCGGAGGCGACGATGAGGGCGATCATCACCGGGATCACGACGAGCTTCAGCTGCAGCAGCCCCAGCACGACGACCGCGGCCAGACCGAGCACGAGCAGCGCCTGCAGGCTGCGCAGTCCGGCGGTGCCGAGGCGGTCGGTGAGGATGCGGCGGAGCTTCGCGTCCGCCTCGCTGTTCGTGCTGCCCATGCGGTCACGGTATCGGCACGCCGCCGAGCGTTCGGAGCGTGTCCAGCGCGTTCCCAGAGCATCCGCTCGACGTACCCTGTGCGGGTGGGACCCAGGTGCGTGGCCTACACAGGGAGCATGCCGACGAAGCCCGTGCCCGAACGCGTCCGCTGGCTGGTGGAGCTGCTCGCCCCGCGGCCGGATGCGCGGGTGCTCGAGATCGGCGGCGGGCCGGGCGTGGCCGCGCAGCTCATCTGCGACCGCCTCGGCGGCGGGCGCATGACGCTCGTCGACCGCTCCGCGACAGCGCTGCGCCAGTCGGGGCATCGCAACGCGAAGCACCTCGTGAGCGGCCGGCTGGAGCTCGTCGAGAGCAGCCTCGCCGACTTCCGGCCGCAAGCCGGCACCTACGACCTGGCGTTCTCGATCAACGTGAACGTGTTCTGGGCGGCGGCCGCCGATCGCGAGCTCGCGGTGCTGCGCGAGGCGCTGGCGCCCGGGGTCGGCTGGCGATCGCCTACGGCGCCGCGCTGCCCGGCCGGGACGCGGAGGGCGTGCTCACCGCGGTGGCCGAGCGGATGGAGCGGGCCGGCTTCAGCGCCATCCAGCCGGTGCGGTCGGGGGCTGGGTCGGCGGTGCTGGCGGAGCGCTGAGCATCGCCGCTCGATCGGAGCGGCCGACCAGCGTGTAGACGAGCGCCCACTCCTCGGGACGGGCCATGACGAGACCCCGCCAGGTGGCGCCGGGCGTCGCCGGGATCTCGCGGATCTCCTCGCCGGCGCGCAGGCGGAACTTCACGAGCACGTCGATGGTGTGGTCGCCGGCGTTGATGCGGAAGTGCCGGTCGGTGACGAGGTCGCCCTGCGGCGCGATGGCGGTGACATCGAGTCCGAGCGCGCCCAGCACGGGGCGCACCCGCGACGGCGGCGCGTCGGTCACGAGGTCCCAGCCGCGCACCTCGGTCACGTGCCCCAGCGAGTACAGCAGCCCGGAACCGCCCACGACGCTCGGGGCGCCGACGGCGGCGAGACGCTCCTGGATCTTCAGGACGAGGTCGAGGGGCGGGATCGCTTCCGGCTGCTGCACCCGACCAGCCTACGCGCGCCACCCGGTCAGGGGCCGACCGCACGCGCCAGCGCGTCGCTCCCCGTTCACCCGCTGCTCACCATCCGGACGTCCGCGGCTGGGAGGCTCGGCGCGCCCCCGTACGGGGCGGATGACGGGGACCATGACGATCGAGCAGCGCAGCGCCGCCGGCTGGCGTGGCCTGACCCTGCGCTCCCGGCTCGCGGACGCCACCGCGCGCGAGGCCGACGCGTTCGGTCTCGCCGGCCGCGACCCGGTGCTGCATGTGCTGCGGCTGCTCCGCGTCGACGGGATGCCGGCCCTGGTGTCGCGGGCGACCTACCCCGGCTGGCTCGCGGCGGCCATCCAGCCGCTGCCGGACGACGTCGACTCGATCATGGGCTCCCTCGAGGAGGGCCTCGAGCTGATCGTCGAGCACAGCGTGCGGCGGGTGGGCGCCGCGGCTGCGAGCGGGGAGGACGCCCGGCTGCTCGGCGTGCGGCGCTCGAGCCCCGTGCTGCGCGTGGTGCGCTCCGTGCGCGACCTGCGGGGCGCCGCACTCGAGCTGGCCGACGACCGCTACCGTCCGGAGCACGCGCCGGAGCGACTGGTCAGCGCGTGAGGGTCTCGCGGGACGCCCCGGGCACCCGCACCATGCCCTCCTGCGCCACGGTGGCGAGCAGCCGGCCGGCACGATCGAAGATCCGCCCCAGCGAGAGCCCGCGGCCGGAGCTCGCGGAGGGGGACTCCTGGGTGTACAGCACCCACTCGTCCGCTCGTCCGTCGCGGTGCCACCACATGGCGTGGTCGAGGCTCGCCATCTTGAGGCCCGGGGTGCCCCACGGCGCACCGTGGCGGCGCAGGATCGGCTCGAGGATGGCGTAGTCGCTCGCGTAGGCGAGGGCGGCCCGATGCACGATCGGGTCGTCGGGCAGGCGTCCGATCGCGCGCAGCCAGACGGCCTGCCGCGCCGTGCGCTCGCCGTCGGCGGTGAAGTAGATCGGCTGCTCGACGTGGCGCAGGTCGAAGGCGCGCGAGGTGGCCCAGTGCTTCGCGACCGGGTGGTCGACCCCGTGCAGCGCCTCCGCGGCGCTCGGCAGCGACTCCGGGTCGGGCAGGCCCTCGGGCATCGCCTCCTGGTGCTCGAGCCCCGGCTGCTCCTCCTGGAACGAGGCGATCATCGACAGGATCGGCACGCCCTCCTGGTAGGCCTGGGTGCGGCGGGTCGAGAACGAGCGGCCGTCGTGGATGCGGTCCACGCCGAACGTGATCGGAAGGTTCGCGTCGCCCGGGCGCAGGAAGTAGCCGTGCATGGAGTGGGCCGCGCGCCCCTCCGGCGCCGTGCGCCCGGCCGCGACGAGCGACTGGGCGAGCACCTGGCCGCCGAAGACGCGGCCCTGCGGCATCCACTCGCTGGGTCCCGTCGAGATGTCCTCGCTCGTGCGCGCACCCGTGTCGACGAGGTCGAGCGAGGTGAGGAAGCTGGCGAGCGGATCGGACATGGGCGGCTCCCTGCGTGCGGTGGGCGTCGTGCGACGGTTAGTTTAGAGGTCGCATGAACCGCTCGATCATCCTCCCCGACGCCCTCTCGCTCGCCGACCTGCAGGTGTTCCTGCGCCGCGCCGGGAGGGTCGAGGACGGCTCGGTGCGCCTCATCGCGACCGGCTCCGTGCTCGCCGTGTACGTCGCCGTGTTCACCCCGGCGGGGCTGCTCGATCGCAGCCCGACCGTGCTGGGGCTGCGCACCCTCGCCCTCGAGGAGGAGGCCGAGCTCGACGTGGTCGTGCCCATGCGCTCGCTGCTCGAACGCTTCGCGCGGCTCGAGGAGCGCAGCGACGACGTGGCGGGTCCGGTGACCCTCACCCTGCCGATCGAGGTGCAGACGCTCGCCTGGGCGGCCATCTCGCCGCCGCGCGGAGGCTGGATCGAGTTCGACGCCGTCCCCGCGGCCCTGCTCGAGACCGTCGCCCGGGAGGGCATCGACGAGGTCAAGGACACGCTCGGCGGCAACACGGGCGAGCAGATCGTGCAGCGCGTTCGCGCCGAGGTGTGGGGCCGCAGCATCGAGGACCACGAGCACGTGCCGGCCGCGGCGGCGTTCGCGGCCTTCTCGCTGGGCTTCCTCGCCGATGGCGACGAGGCCTCGGTCTACGAGGCCGGTCCCTGGACCCGGGTCAGCACGACGCGCGGGCACGTGCTCGTCAAGCGGCCGAACTGGTCCCTGGCGGGCTGACCGCCCGCTACCCCAAACACCTGTTCAAGGCTCGAAGGTGTTGACCATGGCGTGCGCGGCGCGCTCCAGGTAGTCCCAGAGCTCCGCCTCGTGCAGCGGCGAGAGCTGCAGGTCGTCGACCGCGACGCGCATGCAGCGCAGCCACCGGTCGCGCGCCTCCGGGTTCACCCGGAACGGCATGTGCCGCATGCGCAGCCGGGGATGCCCGCGCTCGCGGCTGTAGGTCGTCGGCCCGCCCCAGTACTGCTCCAGGAAGCCCGTGAGGCGCTGGATCGCCCCCTCCAGGTCCTCCTCCGGGTACATCGGCCAGAGCACGTCGTCGACGCGCACCTCCTCGTAGAAGCGGCGCACCAGCCGCTCGAAGGTCGGCCGACCTCCCACCTGGTTCCAGAAGGTGCTCTGCACGCTGTCGCCGCCCTCGCCCATCCGCAGGGTCAGATCGGCCATCAGGCGTCGCCGCCCTTCGGCTTGCGCGGCGCGCGCGGGGCCCGGGGCGCCTTGTTCGGCACCGGCACCGGCTTGGTGCGCGGGGGCTGGGCGCCGCGCACCGAGGCGGCTCCCTCGAATCCGCTCAGCACGATGCTGCCGAGCTGCGGCAGCTTGATGCCGGCCTCGTCGAGCGCGCCTTTCAGGCGCACCCGCAGCTCGCGGGCGACGTCGTCCTTGGTCGACGTGCGCGTCTTCGCGACGAGGCGGATGACCATGGCCTCGGCCGAGATCGACTCGAGGCCCCAGAGCTCCGGCGTCTCGAGGATGCGCGGCGCCCACTTCGGGTCGGCCGCGAGCGCCTTCGCGGTCTTCAGGATGAGCGCCTGCACCTCCTGCACGTCGGTGTCGTAGGGCACCGCCAGGTCGATGATCACGCGGGCCCAGCCCTGCGACATGTTGCCGACGCGCAGGATCTCGCCGTTGCGCACGAACCACAGGGTGCCGTTGACGTCGCGCACCTTCGTGATGCGGATGCCCACCTCCTCGACCACGCCCGTCGCCGGACCCAGGTCGACGACGTCGCCGACGCCGAGCTGGTCCTCGAACACCATGAACAGGCCCTGCAGGATGTCCTTGATGATGTTCTGCGCACCGAAGCCGAGCGCTGCGGTCGCGACGGCGGCCGAGCCGACGACCGGCCCGAGGTCGACCTGGAAGCGGTTGAGGACGGCGAGGAACGCAACGACGACGACCAGCCAGGTGACGATGTTGCCGAGCACCGTGCCGATGGTGCGCGTGCGCTGCACGACGCGCACCGCGGCCAGCGGCGAGTTGATGATCGCCTGCGTGTCGGAGGTGCCCTGGCCCTTCTTGACGCCGGAGACGATCTGGGCCACCGTGCGGCGGATGGCGAACTGCAGCACCCAGCGCACGACGACCGCGATCACGACGACGATGAGGGCCTGCAGGATGGGCCACTCCCGCAGGAAGGCGATCAGCCCGGCCCAGAATCCGGTGGTCGGTTCGTCCATCCCCGAATTCTAGGTCGGGGGTCGCTGGGAGCCGGGTGCGGTCGCCCTGAGACGGCGACGGGGCGCCGACCCGAAGGTCGACGCCCCGTGCATCCGCTCGGCTCAGGCCCGGCGGTCGCGCTCCTGCGCCAGGAGCGCGCGCTCCACGCCGGCCAGCGACTCGATGACGATGCGGCGCAGCGCCGGCGTCCCGGGGTTCGCGGCGAGCCACGCCTCGGTGCGCTCGCGCAGCGCCTCGGAGGCCAGCGGCGCCGGGTAGAGCCCCGAGATCACCGTGTCGGCGATGTGGTAGCTGCGCTCGGCCCACAGGGTGGTGAGGCTGTCGAAGTAGCGCTCGACGGTGGCCTCGAGCGGCGCCGGGTCGATCACGTGCTGGAAGCCCAGCGCCGTGTTGCGCACGATCATGTTGGGCGCGGTGTCGACGTCGACCAGTGACGCGAACGCCGCCAGCTTCGCCTCGGCCGTCGGGATCGCGGCGCGCAGCCGTGCGGCCGCCTGGGCGCCGGTGGCGGTGTTGTCGGACTCCAGGGCCGCGACCACCTCGGACTCGCCGGCGCGGCCGAGCAGCACGAGGCCCTCGAGCAGCTCCCAGCGCAGATCCGTGTCGATCTCGAGGCCGTCGAGCGCGCGCGAGCCCTCGAGCAGGGCCGCGAGCACGTCGCCGTGCTCGTCGGTCGTGACGACCTGGGCGAAGGCCTTCAGGAACTGGAACTGCGCGTCGGAGCCGGCCTGCGCCTCCGCCGCCAGCGCCCAGAGCCCGTCGGCCACCTCGGTGACCGTCTCGAGCCGGCGCTCGGGGGCCACGTACATCCGCGCCACCGTCACCAGCTGCGCCAGCGTCGTGCGGATGGTGGTCGACTCGGTCTCGCTCGCGATGTTGCCGAGCACGAGGCGCACGTAGTCGCTCGGACGCAGCTCGGCGTCGCGGGTCGCATCCCAGGCGGCGCCCCAGACGATCGACCGCGGCAGCGCCTCGGCGATGCCGGCGAGGTGGGCGATGGCCACCTGCTGCGAGGCGTCGTCGAGGCGGATCTTCGCGTAGGCGAGGTCGTCGTCGTTCACGAGCACCAGGTCGGGCTTGGCGAGGCCGACGAGCTCGGGCACCTCGGTGCGCTCGCCCGCGACGTCGAGCTCGACGCGGTGGATGCGGGCGAGGGAGTCGCCGTCCAGCGCGTAGAAGCCGATCGCCAGGCGGTGCGGACGGATGGTCGGCCACTCCTCCGGGGCGGTCTGCAGCACCGCGAAGCCCGTGATGACGCCCTGCGCATCCGTCTCGATCTCCGGACGCAGCGTGTTGACGCCGGCCGTCTCGAGCCACAGCTGCGACCACTCGGAGAGGTCGCGGCCGCTCGTGGCCTCGAGCTCGACGAGCAGATCGCGCAGCTCGGTGTTCGCGTGCGCGTGCTTCTTGAAGTACTGCGCGACGCCCTGCATGAAGGCCTCGAGGCCCACCCAGGCGACCAGCTGCTTGAGCACGCTGCCGCCCTTCGCGTAGGTGATGCCGTCGAAGTTGACCTGCACGTCCTCGAGGTCGTTGATCGTCGCGACGATCGGGTGCGTCGAGGGCAGCTGGTCCTGGCGGTACGCCCAGCTCTTCTCCATGGCCTGGAAGGTGGTCCACGCCTCGGTCCACTCGGTGGCCTCGGCGGTGGCGAGCGTCGACGCCCACTCCGCGAAGGACTCGTTGAGCCAGAGGTCGTTCCACCACTTCATGGTCACGAGGTCGCCGAACCACATGTGGGCCAGCTCGTGCAGGATCGTGACGACGCGGCGCTCGCGGATCGCATCCGTCACCTTCGAGCGGAACACGTACGTCTCGGTGAAGGTGACCGCGCCCGCGTTCTCCATGGCGCCCGCGTTGAACTCGGGCACGAAGAGCTGGTCGTACTTCTCGAAGGGGTAGGGGTACTGGAACTGCTCCTCGAAGAAGGCGAAGCCCTGCTTGGTCTTCTCGAAGACGTAGTCGGCGTCGAGGTGCTCGGCGAGCGAGGCGCGGGCGAAGACGCCGAGCGGGATCACGCGGCCGTCGCTGCTGGTGAGCTCGTCGCGCACCTCCACGTAGGGGCCGGCGACGATCGCGGTGACGTAGCTGGAGAGGATGGGCGTCGGAGCGAAGCTCCAGGTCGCGGCACCGTCGTCCGTGGTGGTCGGCTCGGGCGTGGGCGAGTTCGACACCACCTTCCACTCGGCCGGCGCGGTGACGGTGAAGGCGAAGGTCGCCTTGAGGTCGGGCTGCTCGAAGACCGCGAAGACGCGGCGGCTGTCCGGCACCTCGAACTGCGAGTAGAGGTACACCTCGCCGTCGACCGGGTCGACGAAGCGGTGCAGCCCCTCGCCGCTGTTCGTGTAGAAGGCGTCGGCGACGACGACGAGCTCGTTCTCGGCGGCGAGCGAGGGCAGCTGGATGCGCACGCCGTCCGAGACCTCGGCCGGGTCGAGGGCGACGCCGTTGAGCGTCACCGAGTGCACCGCGCGGGTGATCGCGTCGATGAAGGTCGAGGCGCCCTCGGTGGCGGTGAAGCGCACGCGGGTCGTCGAGCCGAACACCTCCGCTCCACGGGTCAGATCGAGTTCGATCGCGTAGCTGTCGACGTGCAGGAGCGCCTTGCGCTCCTCGGCCTCGATGCGGGTGAGGTTCTCTCCGGGCATCCTTGCTCCTCCTGGGGTTCTCGGCGGTGATCCCACCCTATTGGCGTTCAAGACAGCGCCTGTCGGGATTAGGCTCGCCCCATGGTCGACTCCCGGATCCTCCAGACGCAGGCGGCGCTCGCCGAGGCCGTGCTGGATCTCGCCGCGCGCACCCCGATCGCCAAGCTCGGGGTGGCCGAGCTGACGCGCCGCGCCGGCATCAACCGTGCGACGTTCTACGACCACTACTCGTCACCCGGCGAGCTGCTCGCCACCGTGCTCGGCGAGGATCTCGAGCGGATGCGCGACGACTACCTGCGCGGACGTCGCGAGGGCGGATCGCCCCAGGAGGTGCTGCGCGACGGCATCGACGCGACCGTGCGCCACGTCGAGGAGCGCCGCGACATCTACTACCGCGCCCTCGTCGAGGCGCCGGATGCGGAGCTCATCAGCATGCTCACGTCGAGCTTCGAGCAGTCCTGCCTGGTCATCCTCGCCGAGACCGTCGACCCGCCCCTGCCGCGGGCGAAGGCGCGCATCATCGCCCGCTTCGTCGGCGCCGGTCTCGTCGGCGGCGTGACGGCCGGCCTGCAGGACCCGGGCCTCGACCGCGCGGCGCTCGTGGAGACCCTGTCGGAGTCCTTCCCGCGCTGGTGGTACTGAGCGGGCGCGGCGGCGGCCGGCTGCGCGCTGAGCGCTGCCGCCGCTGAGGGCTGCCGCCGCTGAGGGCTGCCGCCGCTGAGCGCTGCCGGCCGCGAGCGGGCGTGACGCAATGGGTCACCCTTTCGCGCCGCTGCCCGCAGCGCTCGCCCGCATCGAGTTGCCGCATGTGGCGGTCTCACGCTGCTCTTGGCCGCCATTCGCGGCAACTCGGTGGGTGGATGGAACGTTGAGGGGCGATGCGGCGCGGGAGCCGAGCCACCCGCCCCGGTCGCTAGGCTGGCGATCATGCGGATCCACATCGCCACGGACCACGCCGGGCTGGACATGAGCAAGCAGCTGATCGACGACCTGACCGGCGACGGCCACGCGGTCACCGACCACGGCCCGAGCAGTTACGAGCCCCTCGACGACTACCCGTCGTTCTGCATCAACGCGGCCCGCGCCGTGGTGCGCGACCAGCGCGCGGGCGAGACGGCCCTCGGGGTGGTCTTCGGTGGTTCCGGCAACGGCGAGCAGATCGCGGCCAACAAGGTGGAGGGCGTGCGCGCGGCGCTCGTCTGGAACACCTCCACGGCCGAGCTCGCCCGCGAGCACAACGACGCGAACGTCATCGCGATCGGCGCCCGGCAGCACGACTACGCGGAGGTGCTGGGCTTCATCCGCTCGTTCATCGCCACCCCGTTCACCGGCGAGGAGCGGCACGCCCGCCGCATCGCGCAGCTCGCCGAGTACGAGACCACCGGGGCCATCGAGGGGCACGAGATCCACTAGTGCCCGAGGGTCACTCCGTCCATCGCATCGCACGCCAGTTCGCGAGGCGCTTCGTCGGCCGCGCCGTGAGGGTCAGCTCGCCGCAGGGGCGCTTCGCCGAGGGCGCTGCGATGCTCGACGGTCGAACCATGACCGACGCGAAGGCCGTCGGCAAGCAGATGTTCCTCGACTTCGAGGACGGCCTCTGGCTGCGCGTGCATCTCGGCATCTACGGTGCGTGGGACTTCGCGGGGGCGCTGGAGCTCGACGCGCCCACCGCCAGCGCCGGCGGGCGGATGGGCCAGACCAATCAGCGCGGCACCGTCGTCGGTGAGCACGAGGACTCCCTCGCCTCGATCGGCGCGCCCCGCCGCGCCCGGCTGCGCATGGCGGAGCAGGAGAAGGTCACGGAGACCGTCGAGACGTGGCCACCGGAGCCCGTCGGCCAGGTGCGCGTGCGGCTGCTCACCGACGAGACGGTGGCCGACCTGCGCGGACCGACCGCCTGCGAGGTGCTCGACGACGCCGGCGTGCGCGCCGTGCTCGACCGTCTCGGCCCCGATCCGCAGCTCGACGACGGTCCCGAGGCCGAGGCCAAGTTCGTGGAGCGGCTCACGAAGTCGGCCAAGGCGGTCGGCCTGCAGCTCATGGACCAGTCCGTCGTCGCGGGCATCGGCAACGTCTACCGGGCCGAGATCCTCTTCCGAGCACGGATGAATCCGCACACGCCCGCGCGCACGATCAGCGCCGAGCAGGCCCGCGACCTCTGGGCCGACTGGTCGCGGCTGCTCGAGATCGGCGTCACGACGGGCCAGATGATGACCATGGACGGGCTCGACGAGGCCGCCCACCGCCGGGCGCTCGCGAGCCGGGCCGACCGGCACTGGGTGTACAAGCGCGAGGGCCTGCCCTGCCGCGTCTGCGGCACGCACATCGTGCTCGAGGAGATGGGCAACCGCAAGCTCTACTGGTGCCCGCAGTGCCAGGCGTGAGACTCAGCGCGACAGGCTGATCTCGACCACCTCGTCGCCGCGCGGAACGGCCGAGCGGATGCGGAACGACACGATCGCAGGCTATCGGCACGCCAGAATAGGCGGATGCGGCAGAACCCCACCTTCGCGCTGCACGAGCTGGCCGAGCTGCGGCGCATCGTGCGCGAGCACCCCTGGGCGACCCTCGTCAGCGCGACGAGCACGGGCCTCCGGGTGAGCCATTACCCGGTCCTCCTCGAGGGGGACGACCTCACGATCGTGAGCCACGTCGGCCGGCCGGACGACGCCATCCACGAGCTGGGGCGGCACGAGGTGGCCGTCATCCTGCAGGGTCCGCACGGCTACGTCTCGCCCGGCTGGTACGACGACAGCGCCACCGTGCCCACCTGGAACTTCACGGCCGTGCACCTGCACGGCCGGCCCGAGCTGCTGAGCGCCGAGGAGAACCTGCGCATGCTCGACCGTCTCGTCGACGTCTTCGAGGCACCGCTGCCCGAGCCGCGCCGGCTGCTCGGCACGCCGGAAGACGCGGCGCTCGCCGAGCGGGTCGCCCGCGGCACGGTCGGCTTCCGGCTGCGCCCGACCCGAGTCGAGGCCAAGCGCAAGCTCAGCCAGAACAAGCCCGAGCAGATCGTCCGCTCGGTGGTCGCCGAGCTCGAGGGACACGGGCCGTACGCGCAGCCGCAGCTCGCGGCGGAGATGCGGCGCGCGCATCCCTTCCTCGGTGCCGGAGCGGATGCGGCCGCCGGTGCGGACGCCGACGGAGCGGACGCCGACGGAGCGGACGCCGACGGCGCGGACGCCGACGGAGCAGCCCTGTGAGCGCCCTCATCCTGCGCCGCGCCCGACTCGCGCCCGCGGCCGAGACCGTCGACCTGCTGCTGCGCGACGGCGTCATCGCCGCGATCGCCCCGCGGATCGAGGAGGCGGCGGAGACCGTGGACGTGGACGGCCGCCACGTCGTACCCGGCCTGTGGGACGCGCACGTGCACCTGAACCAGTGGGCGCTGGCGCTGCGGCGCTTCGACGTCGGCGCGGCGGAGAGCGCCGCCGAGGCCGCGGCGATCGCGGCGGCGCATCGCGCCCGCGCCGAGGAGGGGCAGACGCTCGTCGGCTACGGCTTCCGGGACGGGCTGTGGCCGGACGCGCCGAGCCGCGAGCTGCTTGACGCGGCGACGGGCGCGCATCCGGTCGTACTGGTCAGCGGCGACCTGCACGCGGCCTGGGCCAACAGCGCCGCCTGCGCCCGGTACGGGCTGACGGCGCCGAACGGGCTCGTGCGCGAGACCGACGCCTTCGCGCTCGTGCGCGAGCTCGACGCGGTCGACGACGCCGTGCTCGACCGCTGGGCCGGCGAGGCGGCGCTCACCGCCGCGGTGCGCGGCGTGGTCGGCGTGGTCGACATGGAGATGCGCTGGAGCCGCGACGCCTGGCTGCGGCGCATCGCCGGCGGCCAGCGCAGCCTGCGGGTCGAGGCGGCGGTGTACCCGCAGGACATCGCCCGGGCGACCGCGCTGCGGCTGCCGAGCGGCGCGCTCGTCGAGGGCGGCGAGGGGCTGCTCGCCGTCGGACCGGCCAAGATCATCACGGACGGCTCGCTGAACACCCGCACGGCGTTCTGCGCCGACCCGTACGCCGGCCTCGACGCCGACCCGCACGGTGTGCTCACCGTGCCGCACGAGGAGCTCGTCGAGCACCTGCGGCTCGCGCGGCGAGCGGGTCTGCGGCCTGCGGTGCACGCGATCGGCGACCGTGCGAACACCCTCGCGCTGAACGCGTTCGAGGCGGTCGGCATCGGCGGCTCGATCGAGCACGCCCAGCTGCTCGCCGACGACGACGTGCCGCGCTTCGCGGCGCTCGGCGTCGTCGCGAGCGTGCAGCCCGAGCACGCCATGGACGACCGCGACGTGGCTGAGCACTACTGGCCCGGGCGCACCGAGCGCGCCTTCCCGCTGCGCGCGCTGCTCGACGCCGGCGCGCAGCTCGCGCTCGGCTCCGACGCGCCGGTCGCACCGCTCGACCCGTGGGTGGCGATGGACGCGGCCGTCACCCGCAGCCGCGACGGGCGCGGCGCGTGGCACGGCGAGCAGGCGATCACGCGCGCCGAGGCGCTGGCCGCATCCGTCCGCAGCGCGGTGGCGGTGGGGGAGCGCGCCGACCTTGCGGTGCTGGATGCGGCCTTCGACGCGCATCCGCTGCGCACGATGCCGGTGGCCGCGACGCTGCTCGAGGGCCGCTTCACGCACCGGGCGCTTTAGCGCGCGAGCTGCTCCGCGGCCGGGCCGACGAGCCACTCCACCTCGTAGGCACCGGTCCCGGCGGAGCGCACGAGCACCACGTCGGCGTTGTCGAAACGGGGGAACGGCGCACCGGTGAGCACGCCGAGCGCGAGCCGCAGCAGGGTGCCGTGCGCCACGACGATCGAGTCGACGCCCTCGGCGAGCAGTGCGCGGATCTCCGCGGCACCGCGCTCGCCCACCTCGGCGACCGTCTCGGAGCCGGGCCAGTCGTGATCGGGGTGCGAGGCGTAGGCCTCGGCGATGTCGACGCCCTCGGCCGAGCCGAAGTCGCGCTCGATGAGCGCCTCCCGGTGCGCGTCGCGCGGCAGCGACAGGCGTTCGGCGATCACGTCGGCGGTCTGCTGCGCGCGCAGCATCGGCGAGGAGATGACGCGGCGCGCGCGCACCGGCGTCAGCAGCGGTGCGACGACCTCCGCCTGCCCGAGCCCCTCCTCGTTGAGCGGGTTCTCGGTGCGGCCCTGCATGCGCCGCTCGGCGTTCCAGTCGGTGCGGCCGTGGCGCACCAGCGCGATCGCGGTCATGCGAGCACCCGCTGCGTCGATCGGACACCCTCCGACGGGAACACGAGGCCCCGCCGCACCGTCACCTGCACACGCTCGTCCACACGGGGACGATACCCGGTGCGCCCGGTACCCCGGTTGGGAACACCGTGTCGTCGAGGCGTCGCGTGCGAGCGGCCTGGGCGTCACCCGGGCGGGCGCTCCCACTCGATACCGTCGAATCATGTCGACCGTCGCGCGCCGCCTCGAATGCCCGCCCGAAGCCGTCTTCCGCGTCATCGCGGAGGGGTGGCTGTTCCCCAGCTGGATCGTCGGGGCCTCGCGGATGCGGCAGGTCGGCGACGACTGGCCGGCAGTGGGCTCGCAGCTGCACCACTCCTTCGGCGTCTGGCCCCTCGTCATCGACGATCGCACCACCGTGCTCGAGTGGGACCCGCCCCACCGCGTCGTGTTCCAGGCGCAGGGATGGCCGCTCGGCGAGGCGCGGGTGATCATCGACGTCAAGCCGCGCGGTGAGGGCTGCGTGGTGCGCATGCGCGAGTACGCCGAGCGGGGCCCCGGCACCCTCATCCCGAAGCCGCTGCTCGACCTCTTCCTCGTGCCCCGAAACCGCGAGACGCTCCACCGGCTCGGCTATCTCGCCGAGGGCGGCGCACCGCAACCGGAGGCCGAACCCGAGGCGGAGCCCGCCGAGGGCGACGACGGGCCGCGCCACCGTGCCTGACTCCGGCGCACCCGATGCCATCGTCGTCGGCGCCGGGCCGAACGGGCTGGCCGCGGCGGTCACCCTCGCCCGCGCCGGCCTGCAGGTCGAGGTGCTCGAGCGCGAGGCCACGATCGGCGGCGGCGCGCGCACCGGCGCGCTGACCGCGCCCGGGTTCCTGCACGACGTCTGCTCGGCCGTGCATCCGATGGCGCTCGCCTCCGAGTTCTTCCAGCGCTTCGGGCTCGAGCGTCGCATCGAGCTCGCGGTGCCCGAGATCAGCTACGCGCATCCGCTCGACGACGCCCGCGCCGCCATCGCCTACCGCGACCTGGACCGTACCGCGGAAGGACTCGGCCGCGACGGCCGGGCCTGGCGCGGCTTCTTCGGCCCGCTGTCGCAACGAGCGGATGCGGTGGCCGCCTTCACCGGCGACAGCCTGCTGCGCGTGCCCACCGAGCCGGGCGTCGCGCTGCGGTTCGGCATGCGGGCGCTGGAGCAGGGCACCCCGCTGTGGAACCTGCGCTTCGCCGAGGACCGCGCGCCGGCGCTGCTCACGGGCGTCGCCGCGCATTCGATCCTGCCGCTGCCGAGCCTCGGCACGGCGGGTGCCGCGCTCATGCTGGGCTCCACCGCGCACGCCCGCGGCTGGCCCGTGCCGATCGGCGGCAGCCAGGCCATCGTCGACGCGCTCGCCGCGGACCTGCTGGCGCACGGCGGCACGATCCGCACCGGCGTCGAGGTGGCCTCGCTCGACGAGCTGCCGCGCTCCAGGGCCGTGCTGCTCGACGTCACGCCGCGCGCGCTGGACCGCCTCGCCGGCTCGCGGCTGCCGGAGGCCTACCGTCGCCGGCTGCGCGCGTACCGCATCGGCAACGCCGCCGCGAAGGTCGACCTCGCCCTCGACGGACCCGTGCCGTGGGCCGTGCCGGAGCTCGCGCAGGCGCCCACCCTGCACCTCGGCGGCAGCCGCGCGCAGATCGCGGCGGCCGAGCACGAGGTCGCGCAGGGGCGTCACGCCGATCGGCCCTACCTGCTCGTGGCCCAGCCCTCCGTGCTCGATCCCGGCCGCGCCCCGGCGGGGTCGCACGCGCTCTGGACCTACGCGCACGTGCCGCGCGGCTCGACGCTCGACCCGACCGAGATGGTGCTGCGCCAGCTCGAGCGCTTCGCGCCCGGCGTGCGCGACCGGATCGTCGCGGTCGCCGCCCGCCCTGCCGCCGACATGGCGTCGGAGAACCCCAACTACCTCGGCGGCGACATCGCGAACGGACTGCCCGATCTGCGCCAGCTGCTCGCGCGACCCGTGCTCGCCAGGGAGCCCTGGCGCACGCCGGCCCGCGGCGTGTACCTGAGCTCGGCGGCGACGCCGCCGGGGCCCGGGGTGCACGGCATGGCCGGGTGGCGCGCGGCGCTCAGCGCGCTGCGGCACGAGTTCGGCATCCGCGCGTCGCCGGATCTCTCGCCGGCGTGACGGGTCTCCCGCCGCCGTGGACGGCGAAGGGCCGCCCCGAGGGGCGGCCCTTCGCGGTGCTGCGTCAGCGCGGGGCGCTCACCGGCTGATGTGCGCGAAGAGGAACCAGCGGTCCTTCTCGAGACCGCGGGCGATCTCGATGGCGACGTCCTGGCTGGCCGCGTCGAGCTCGCCGAGCTCGTCGATCGCGGTGCGCACCGTCTTCATGGTCGCGTCGATGATGGCGATGACCTCGGCCACGACGACGTCGGAGTGCTGGAATCCCTCGCTGAGCACGGGGGTGCCGGCCTTCACGCCGACGGTCTGCGTGCGCGCGTCGAGCGGCAGGCCGAGGGCGACGATGCGCTCCGCGGCGGTGTCGGCGTACTCGCGGGCGTGGTCCACGACATCGTCGAGCAGCAGGTGGATCGCCTGGAAGTTGGCACCGCGCACGTGCCAGTGCGCCTGCTTGCCGTCGGTCGCGAGCGCGGTGAGGTCGAGCACGATCGGGCTGAGGAACTGGGCGACGCCGGCGGCGACGTCCGGGTCGATGGCGCTCGAGGGGGTGGTGGTGATGTCCGTCATGATGTGGCTCCTTCGTTCCGTGCTGACGGATGCAACGCTACTCGGGCAGGATCATTCCGCAAGCAAGCTGAGGCTCGACTCAGTGAGGTTGACCTAGCTGCTGACCAGCGATTTCGCTGAGGCTCACCTCAGTGCGGCGACCCTCATCACGACCCTGCGCAGCGTCTGCAGCCGGCGTTCGAAGCGGATGGCGAGCGCGAGCACGAGGGCGCCGCCGAGCACGGGCCACACGAAGACCGGGGTGGCCTCCGCGATGGCGCGCAGCTGGGGCTGCAGCTGCACGACCGCGTGCACGAGGGCGACGGTGATGCCGAGCAGGAACGGCGCCTGCAAGCGCTGCGTCGCGCCGACCACGATCGCCGCGACGGCGAGCGCGCCGACCGTCACGATGCGCCAGACGGCCGGGTCGGTCGACGACGCGATCAGCGACGGCAGCAGCAGCACGGCCATGCCGGGGCCGAGCGCCGACCAGCTGCGCAGCTCCGGTCTGCGGATGAGGCCGAGCGCGCCGGCGAGCACCATCGCGCCGCCGAGCGGGGCGGTGACGGCCTCGGTCTCGATGCCGCCGAGCAACAGCAGGCGCAGGCCGAGCAGGGCCGCGAGCGCCAGCGCCGTCCAACCGGCCCATGCGTTCCACGGTGCGCGCTGCAGCAGCGCGGCGAGCGGATGCACGACCACCAGCACCGCGACGGCGATCGCCCCGCGCAGTGCGCCGTGCTCCGCATCCGCGGCGATCGCGCCGGCCAGGGCCACCGCGGCGCTCGCGGCGACGATCAGCGCCGGCGGCAGCGCCGTGAGGGACCGGCGGTCTCGCCAGCGTCCTGCGAGGCCGACGGCGGCGAGCACGAGCAGCGCCGCCGCGACCGCGGCCCAGGGCTCGGTGCCGGCCAGCGAGCCGTCGCTCTGCGCGAGGCGCAGCGGCGTGCCGAGCAGCACCGCGGCCGCGCCCGCGACGACCAGGGCGTCGAACCAGCGCCGCGCCGGACCGGTCGATCCGAAGGCCCCGGCGATCAGCGTCGCACCGCCCAGCGACAGCACGAGCAGCGAGCGCGGCAGCGAGTCCGCCGGCACGGCGCTCGGTGCCAGGGCCAGCAGCAGGCCGGCCAGCAGCGCCGCCGGGCCGGCCGCGCTCGGCGACCGCTGCCGCATCCGCTCGTGCAGTCCGATCCAGGCCGCGAGCAGCAGCAGGACGCCCGCCGGTGGCAGGGTGTGCGCCTCCAGCAGGTCGATGCGGGACCGCTGCAGCGCGTCGAGGAGCGCGAGCACGCCGAGCGCGAGGGCGGCCCAGCTCCAGTGCTTGCGCAGCCCGGCGGCGCCGACCACGCCGTCACGGCGGACCGCCGGCAGCAGAGCGGCGACCGCGAAGAGGATCAGCAGCAGGGGTCGGATGCCCGTCGCCGCGGGGAGCATCAGCGCGGTCGCGAGCAGCACGAGGCCCGCGCCGGCCTCGATCGGCAGCCGCAGCGCGCCGCCGGGCAGCGCCGCGCCGAGGGCGACGATCCCGAGGCCGGTGAGCACGAGCGCCGCCGTCGGCATCGCGGCGTCCGTCTCGGCGAGCACCGAACCGGCGGCCAGCGCGGCGAGCACGGGGACGCCGCCGCCGGCCAGGGCCCGCAGCACCGGCGCGCCCGCATCCGGCCGCAGCCACGGCACCAGGCCGAGCAGCAGCACGCCCGCGAGCACGGCGCCGAGCCACGGCGCCGCGGACAGGGGGCCGGGGTGCAGGAGCGCTCCGATGCCCGCGAGGGGCAGCACGCCGAGCAGCAGCGCACCGCGGCTCGGCCTGGGCGACAGCACCGACAGGGGCAGCAGCGCCGCACCGGCGATCGCCGCCCAGGCCAGCTCGGGGCCGCCCCAGCCCAGGGCGAGCAGCTGCGCGGCGGCCGCGAGCGCGACGATCAGCGCCGGCACGCGGTGGCGCTCCAGCCGCGGCAGCCGCAGGGCGATGAACGCCAGCACCACGAGGAGAGCCGCGAGGACCAGGCGGCCGCCGAGCGTCGGCAGCAGCACCGGGGTGCTGGCGAGCAGCGCCGCGGCAAGGGAGGGCAGCAGCAGTCGTCGCAGCGACCCCGCGACCCCGAGGCGCTGCCCGACGGCCTCGACCGCCAGGCACGCGGCGAGCGCGGCGAACGCTGCGACGACGAGCGAGCCGTGCACCGGTGCGTCAGCGGCGGCACGGGCCGACCAGTCGAGCGCGCCCGATGCGGCGCCGAGCGCCCAGCTCGCAGCGACGGCCAGAGCGGCGGACCCGGCTGGGATCGTAGCGAGCAGCCACGCCGCGATCGCCGCGGTGAGCGCCACGCGCCGCTGGTGCGCGGCGGCGCCCCGGCTCAGCAGCTCGGCCGCCACGGCCGCGGCGGTCAGCGCGGGCAGGGAGCCGAGCAGGTAGAGCTCGGCCGAGGAGAGGCGGGCCGCGGCGGGCAGCAACGTCGTGGCCAGCGACAGCACGGCCAGCAGCGCGAAGGCCGACGCGAGCCCCTCCGCGGCACGACCCTGACGTCCGCGCAGCAGGACGGCCGCGTGCGCCAGGGCCGCGACCAGGATCACGGGCAGCGCGGCGTCCGCGAGCACCGGTAGGTCGATCGCCGTCGTCGCGACCCCAGCGGCGGCCAGCGCCGCGACCGCCATGCCGAGCTGCAGCCATCGCTCGAGCGGCAGCAGCGGCAGCGGTGCGCGCAGACCGCCCAGCAGCCCGATCGCGCCGGCGACGACCCCGGCGAGCCACCACCGTTCGGCCAGCCCGGCCTGCGGGATCGACGCCGCGGCCAGCAGGCCGGCCCCGGGCAGCACGAGCGCGGCGCCGACGAGTCCCGGCGCTCGGATGCCGCAGAGCCGTCGCCACAGCACCGCCAGCCCGCCGATCACCAGCAGTGCGGCGCCCCAGTACCCGGTCTCGGTGCCGCCGCCGAGGCCGGCCAGGTCGTTGGCGCGTGCCGCCCAGACGTCGAGCACCGACATGACCAGCGCGAACACCGCGAGGCCCTCGGCGGACCTGCCCAGACCGGAGCGGCGCAGCAGCCCGGCGCCGACGGCGGCGCCCGCGGTGACGATGCCGAGCACCAGGGCCTGCCAGACGATGCCGAAGTTGACGAAGGCGTAGACGAGGAACCCGATGAAGCCGACCGAGAGCAGCGCGGTCGCCGTCACGACCATCCAGAGCTGCACGCTGGACCGGCGCGGTGCGGCCGGCGGGGCCGACGGCACCCCCGCGTCGGGTCGGGTGGCTCCCGGCGCGGGGAGGGGAGTCGGAACCCCGTTCGGCGGAGCGAAGGCCGCTGCCGCGAAGCGGGAGGCGCAGCCCCGGCAGCCGCTGCCGGAGCCGGCCCGGCCGGCGCCGCCTCGGGCGCGACCAGCCGATCGAAGGTCGCGGCGCGCATCCGCTCGATGGTGCGCTCCCGTGCATCGAGCAGGTCGGCGATCCGCGCCGAGTCGGCCGCGAGTCCAGCGGCGGACGGATGCGTCAGGTCGAGCCCGCACACGTCGCAGCTGCTGGACGTCAGCGGCGCGAAGCAGGACGGGCACTGCGTCGTGCTGCGCAGGTCCGCCGCGCTGCGCGGCCACCGGTTGTTCCGTTCCCCCTGGATCATCGGCTCAGGCTAGCCAGGCACCGGCGCCGTCGGCGATGGGCAGCGGTATCGGTGGAGAATGAGGCGGGTGCCCACAACCCCGCTCGATCGCGTGCCCCCCACGGCGCTCGCCCTCGCCGCGATCGCGTCCGTGCAGCTCGGCGCGGCCCTGGCCCGCGACCACTTCGACGCGGTCGGCTCGCTCGGCGCCGCGGCGCTGCGGCTCGGGCTCGGCACCCTCGTCCTGCTGGCCGTGCTGCGCCCTCGGCCCTGGACCTGGACCCGGCGCGCATGGCTCGCCGCGGTCGTCTACGGTGTCGCGCTGGGCGGCATGAACGTGGCGATCTACCTCTCCTTCCAGACGCTGCCGATCGGCATCGCCGTCACGGTCGAGTTCCTGGGACCGCTCGGCCTCGCGCTCGCGCAGACCCGCCGCTGGCGCGACGCGGTCTGGGCGCTCGCCGCGCTGGTCGGCGTGGCGCTGCTCGGCCTGCAGGCCACCGGCACCCTCGACCCGATCGGCCTCCTCTGGGCGCTGCTGGCCGGTCTCTGCTGGGCCGGCTACATCCTCGCGAGCGCCGCGACCGGCCAGCACCTGCCCGGCACGCAGGGCCTCGCCGTCGCGATGGTCGTCGCCGCAGCCATCGCCCTACCGCTCGGCAGCGCGTCAGCCGTCGTCGGCGTCGTCGCCGAGCCGTGGCTGCTGGCGGTCTTCCTCGGCGTCGCGCTGCTCTCCTCCGCTCTGCCCTACGCGCTCGAGCTGCACGCGCTGCGCCGGCTCGCCACGCGGGTCTTCGGGGTGCTGCAGAGCCTCGGCCCGGCCGCCGCGGCGCTCGCCGGGTTCCTCATCCTCGGCGAGCGGCTGGGCTGGCCCGAACTGGTCGCCCTCGCCCTCATCACCATCGCCAGCGTCGGCGTCACCCTCGGCGCCCGACGCCCTGCCGTCGCGGAGGCCGCGGCCGATAGGCTCGACGGGTCATGAACGAAACCGTGAACGCCGTCGACAGCCTGCGGGTGCCCGCCAAGCGCAACCTCGCCGCCCTGCGCGCCGGCATCGAGGAGGCGGCCCGCTCGGAGGGCACGCTCCTGCGCGCCGTCTTCCGGAGCCCCCGCCACGGCGTGATCAGCGTCGCCGGCGCCGGTCAGCGCTCCGCCGTGATGAACGCCCTCGGCGTCGCCAACTTCTTCGTCGACCCGGGCGCGAAGCCCGCCGGAGACCTCGTCACGGTCGGTCCCGACGAGGCGGAGCAGAGCGGCGAGGAGACGCCGGTCGCCGAGCTCGAGCACGCCGATATCGTCACCGCCGGCTTCGAGCACCCCGTCTACGGCGACTTCGGCATCACCGGGGCGGCGCTCGCCGCCGCCGACTCCGAGGATCTCTGGCTCGGTGGTTGGCTGCTGCGCGCCGCGGGGCAGCCGGCGGCGCACCTGCGCAGCGTGCACCGCCACGGCGCCGCGGCAGACCTCGGCTTCGAGACGCCCGCCCGACTGCAGGCGCTCGACGTCGCCGTCTGAGCGCCCCCGGAGCTTTCACCCATCACCTTCCCTCCGGCCGGCCCTACCGTGGTGGCATGAGCCCGATCCCCGCCGAGACCCGCGCCCGCATCCTCGATGAGGAGGTCGCCCGCGCCGCCCGCGACGGTTGGCAGGTCGCCTCGGTCGGCGCCGGGCAGGCCGTGCTGCAGCGGCAGAAGCGCATCGGCTGGTTCTGGAACCTGGTGCTCACGCTGCTCACCGCCGGCCTCTGGCTGATCGTCGTCATCGTCCGGGTCGTCAACCGCAAGATCCAGACCCTGGTCATCACGGTGGACGCCGAGGGCCGCGTCAGCCGGCGGCGTTGATCGCACGATGACCCTCGCCATGAGGCTGACCGGGGCCGCGCTGCGCCTGCGGTCGCGCGCCGACGAGGGCGCGCCGCGGCAGCCTGCGCCGTCGCCGGCCTCCGTGCGCCGGCGCCATCTGGTGGAGGACGAGCGGATGCACGGACGCCCCGTCACCACGCTCCGCCCCCGCGGGGCGCCGTGCCGGCGACGATCCTGTACCTGCACGGCGGCGCCTACGTGCATCCGCTCGTCGCGCCCCACTGGTGGATCGTGGATCGCCTGGTGCGCGTCTCGGGTGCGACGGTGATCGTGCCGCAGTACGAGCTCGCCCCCCACGGCTCGGTCGAGGAGGCGTTCGCGCTGCTCGACGAGCTGGCGCGGCGGGTCCACGGGCGCCTGGTGCTCGCCGGCGACTCCGCCGGAGCGGGTCTCGCCCTCGCGTGGACGCAGCGCCGGCGGGACGCGGGCGAGCGCCTGCCCGACGCACTGCAGCTGTTCTCGCCCTGGCTCGACACGACGATGACGAACCCGGGCATCGCCGCGCTGGAACCCGACCCGATGCTCGATCGCGAGCGACTGATCGCCTCGGCCCGCTCCTGGGCGCGCGACCGCGCGCTCGACGATCCGCTGATCAGCCCGGGCCTGGGAGACCTCGCCGGCCTGCCGCCGACCGTCGTGCACCAGGGCGGCCGCGATCTCCTCCACCCGGATGCGCTGCGGTTCGGCCGCCGCGCCGCGCCGCGGGCAGTCCGGTGGAGGTGCGCAGCTACCCCGACGGCTTCCACGACTTCGTCGCCGCGTGGTGGACGGCGGAGGCGCGGGCGGTGCTGACGAGCGTCGCGCGGTCCTCATCGGGTTGAGCCCGTGGGTCAGGCGGGCTCGGCGCGGTCCTCGGACGACGATCCGCCTCGCAGCGGGCGCGACGGCCGTGCACGCGGTTCGGCAGCCAGGAGCTTCCCCGCGATGACGTCGGCGACATGGCGCACGAACGGGCGCGATGCGGGCAGCGAGCCCTCCTCGACGGCCAGCAGGTATGCCACCGAGGTCTCCGCCCCTGCGGCGACTTCCTCGGGGCTCATGCGCGCCTGCAGGCGGAGGGTTCGCAAGAGCACGCCCGCGTGCTCGCCATCCGACATGGTCAAAAGCGTACCGAGTTTTGCCCAGCCTGCAAGCTCCAGTGCTCCTCCACAGGGCCGACGGCACGACTAGAGTTGGGAGCCATCATGGACGACGCGGGTGGACTCGGGCAGGGCGAGGCGCTGCGGCGACACGGCGTCCGCCTGGACGGTTCGACGGCCGAGGAGCGCAGGCGGCTGGCGGGCGGCATCCTCGAACTGCGCCGTGCCTCGGGGATGACTCAGGAGCAGCTCGCCTCCGCGGCGGCGGTCAACCGCCGCACCGTCGGCAACATCGAGCGCGGCGCGTTCACGCCGCAGCCCGACGTGCTGCGCCGCGTGCTGCGCGTGCTGGGGGTGCCGACCGAGGCGGACGCGTTCGAGCCCGAGGTCGAGGCCTGGCTCATGATGCTGGGCGGACTCGTGTCGAAACTGCCCGAGCCCCGACGCGATCAGGTCATGCGTCAGGAGATCGCCCGGATCGCGGCGGAGCTGCGCGCTGAGCCCGTGACCGATGTCGGTGGCGCACCGCAGGATGCTCCCATGAACGAGATCCGATACGCGGCCGACGCCGGCAACGCCCTGCCGGACGAGGACCTCCGCACCCCCTGAGGCTGCGATGCAGGGCTACGACCCCTACGCGCACGCCGAGGCGCTCGGGCTCCGGATCGTCTACCGCCCGATCGAGGGCGCGAGCGGACTCTGGATCCCCGAGCACCGGACGATCGTGCTGCAGCCCGGGCTCCACCGCGCGCACGAGCGCTCCACGCTCGCGCACGAGATCGTGCACGCGGAGTTCCAGGACCACGGGCGCGTCCCCGCCCAGGAGCGCCGCGCGGATCGCATCGCCGCGCAGCGCCTCCTCGCGGGCTTCGACCTGCGCCGCGCGGCCGCGCTCTCCGACGACCCCGGGGTGTGGGCGCTCGAAGCGGGCGTGACGGACCATCTCATGGAGGTGCACCTGCGCGCCCGCGCCTCGGCCTGACCCGCGGCGTCTGCGATAGGTTCCGTGCATGCCCAGGACCAAGATGTGCCCGGAGTGCTTCGGCGTGATGGTGGAGCAGAAGCCCGACATGCTGCAGATGGTCGGCGACTTCATCTGCCGCGACTGCAGCCACTGGGAGAAGGGCGTCTGAGCCGTCCTGCTCCTGATGGGTCCTGTGGAGGGGATGACGGGAATCGAACCCGCGTAATCAGTTTGGAAGACTGAGGCTCTACCATTGAGCTACATCCCCGGAAAGCCCTCGCGGGCGTCCGATGATCACTGTACCGGATGCATCCGCTCGCCCCGACACGGCGGAGGCCCGCCCCCGAGGGGACGGGCCCGCGCTCGCAGTCCGAGCCTCACGGCGTCGGCTGGCCGCCGTTCACGTTCAGCGTCTCGCCGACCACGTAGCTCGACTCCTGCGACGCCAGGAAGACGTACGCCGGCGCCAGCTCCGCCGGCTGCCCGGCGCGGCCCATGGGCGTCTGCTCGCCGAACGTCTGCACCTTCTCGATCGGCTGGCCGCCGGAGGGCTGCAGCGGCGTCCACACGGGACCCGGCGCGACGACGTTCACACGGATGCCGCGGGGCGCGAGCTGCTGCGCCATCGCCTTCGAGATCGTGTTGATCGCGGCCTTGGTGGTCGCGTAGTCGACCAGGGTCTCCGAGGGGAGTACGCCTGCACCGACGACGTGTTGATGATCGACGAGCCCTCCGGGAGGTGCGGCAGCGCCGCCTTGGTGATCCAGAAGAGCGCGTAGACGTTGGTCTTGAAGGTCTGGTCGAACTGCTCGTCGGTGAGGTCCTCGAGCCTGTCGATCGAGATCTGCTTGCCCGCGTTGTTCACCAGGATGTCGAGCCCGCCGAGGCCGTCGACGGCCGAGCCGACGAGCTCGCGCGCAGCCTCGGAGGTGCTGATGTCGCCGGGTAGGGCGACGGCGGTGCGTCCGGCCTCCTCGATGAGGGCGATGATGCGGCGCGCGTCCGACTCCTCCTCGGGCAGGTAGCTGATGGCCACGTCGGCGCCCTCGCGGGCGAAGGCGATCGCGGTGGCGGCGCCGATGCCGGAGTCGCCGCCGGTGATCAGCGCGCGGCGACCGGTCAGACGGCCGGTGCCGCGGTAGGTCGACTCGCCGAGATCGGCTTTCGGGGTCAGCTCCGAGTCGAGACCGGGCTCGGCGATCTCGGGCTGATCGGTGTCGATGGCCTCGTACTGCGTGACGGGGTTCTGGAACGTGTACTGGTCGGTCATGAGGTCCTCCCTCGTCGGCGTGCGTGGTCTGCGTCCCACTCGACCAGCGGATGCGGCGCTCTCGACAGCCGTGCACCCGGCACCCGGAGCACGCCCAGTTCGCACGGAGCGGGGCCCTCGGATTCCGCGCTGAGCGGATGCATCGAAGCCCACGCGTCCGCGCACCCGCCGGCATGTAGACTTCCCGAGGCCGATTTCCGGGCGTCCCGCACATCCCTCAGATCTGTCGGTTCCTCTGCGATCGGGGCGTAGCTCAGCTTGGCTAGAGCGCCCGCTTTGGGAGCGGGAGGTCGCAGGTTCGAATCCTGTCGCCCCGACCACGAACGGATGCGGCCCCGCAGACCGAACAGCAATCAGGAGATACCGCACCGTGAAGACCACGCTGGAGCAGCTGAGCCCGACCCGCGTCAAGCTGGCGATCGTCGTGACCCCCGAGGAGCTCAAGCCCTCGATCGACCACGCCTACAAGCACATCGCCGAGTCGGTGAGCATCCCCGGCTTCCGCAAGGGCAAGGTGCCCGCGCCGCTGATCGACCAGCGCGTCGGCCGCGGCGAGGTGCTGAACCACGCCGTCAGCGAGGGCCTGGACGGCTTCTACCGCGAGGCGGTCAAGGAGACCAAGGTGCGCCCCCTCGGCCGCCCCGAGGCCGACATCGCCGAGTGGCCCAGCGAGAAGGACTTCTCCGGCGACCTGCTCGTCAACGTCGAGGTCGACGTGCGCCCCGAGTTCGAGCTGCCCGCCTACGACAGCCTCACCCTCACGGTCGACGCGGCCGAGGTCTCGGACGAGGACGTCGCGGAGGAGCTCGAGAAGCTCCGCGCCCGGTTCGGCACCCTCGTCACCGCCGACCGCCCGGCCGAGAAGGGCGACTTCGCCCAGATCGACCTCGTCGCCGCGATCGACGGCACCGAGGTCGACACGGCCAACGGCATCTCCTACGAGATCGGCTCGGGCGACCTGCTCGAGGGCATCGACGACGCGCTCGAGACCCTCACCGCCGGTGAGACCACCACCTTCTCCTCGAAGCTCCTCGGTGGCGACCGCGCCGGCGAGACCGCCGAGATCACCGTCACCGTCAACGCCATCAAGGTGCGCGAGCTGCCTGAGGCCGACGACGACTTCGCCCAGATCGCGAGCGAGTTCGACACGATCGGCGAGCTGCAGGAGAGCCTCAAGGAGCAGGTGCTCAAGGGCAAGTCGTTCCAGCAGGGCACCCAGGCCCGCGACCAGATCGTCGACAAGCTGCTTGAGGGGCTCGACCTGCCCGTGCCGGAGAAGCTGGTCGAGGACGAGGTGCACCGTCACCTCGAGGGCGAGAACCGCCTCGAGGACGACGAGCACCGCGCCGAGGTCAAGGAGGCCTCCGAGAAGACCTTCCGCCAGCAGATCGTGCTCGACGCGATCGTGGAGAAGGAGCAGATCCAGGTCGGTCAGCAGGAGCTCACCACCTACCTCGTGCAGGGCGCCTCGCAGTACGGCATGGAGCCGGGCGAGTTCATCAAGATCCTCAGCGAGAACAACCAGATCCCGCAGATGGTCTCCGAGGTCGCCCGCAGCAAGGCCCTCGCGGTCGTGCTCGGCAAGGCCAAGGTCGTCGACACCGAGGGCAAGGACGTCGACGTGAGCGACTTCGCCGTCACCACCCAGGTCGAGGACCCGATCGACGTCGCGCCCGAGGGCGACGACCACGAGGGTCACGACCACTGATCCGGTCGAAGCGGATGTGATCGCAGGCCCGGTGCGCACGCACCGGGCCTGCGTCGTCCGGTATCCGTTTCCCGAGAGCCAGCCGGTCACCGGGGGCCACGGACCCCATCCGCCCTCTAGCGTGGACGGATGAGCGCCGAGCCCCTCGACCACACGACCCTCGGCGAGCTGACCAGCAGCGTCCACGCCGGCAACGCCATCGACGCGGGCAGCGGCGCGATCCGCACACCCCTGGTGCTCGCCAACTCGTACGCCCTGCCGGAGGATCCGAGCACGCTGAGCTGGTCGGGCACCGAGGTGCCGCTCTACACGCGCAACAGCGGCGTCAACCAGCTGGCCCTGCAGCGCAAGCTCGCCGTGCTCGAACGCGGGGAGGACGCGCTCGCCCTCGCCAGCGGCGTCGCCGCCCTGCACGCCGTCTTCTTCGGGACGTTGGACGCGGGCGACCACGCGGTCGTCACCGATCACGGGTACGAGGCGACGCACCGGCTCTTCACCGAGCTGCTGCCCCGCAAGTACGGCGTCGAGGCCACGCTGGTCGACACGAGCGACCTCGACGCGGTGCGCGCCGCCATCCGGCCGAACACGAAGCTCATCCACACCGAGACGATCGCGAACCCGACCACCCGGCTGGCCGACGTCGCCGCGCTGGCGGAGATCGCCCACGCCGCCGGGGCCCTGCTCAGCGTCGACTCGACCTTCACGCCGCCGCCCATCGCGCGCCCGCTCGAGCTGGGCGCCGACCTGGTCGTGCACTCGCTCACCAAGTACATCAACGGTCACGGCGACGCGATGGGCGGCGCGGTCATCGGCAGCCGCGCCCTCATCCAACCCCTGAAAGCGGATGCGATGGTCGACGTCGGCGGCGTCATCAGCCCGTTCAACGCGTGGCTGATCCAGCGCGGTTCCGTCACGCTGCCGCTGCGGGTGCGCCAGCACCTGGCGTCGGCGCGCGTGGTGGCGGAGTTCCTCGAGCAGCACCCGAGAGTGGCCTGGGTCGCCTACCCCGGCCTCGCCTCGCACGAGCAGCACGAGCTGGCCGAGCGGCTCTACCCGGGCGGCCCCGGGGCGATGCTGGCCTTCGCCGTGGACGGCGGCAAGGACGAGCAGAACGCCTTCGTCGCCCGCCTGCGCATCATCGTCTCGGCGGTGTCGCTCGGCCACGACGAGTCGCTCATCGCGCACACGAGCGCCGGCGCCAGCCCACGCGCCGAGTACTGGCCGGAGCGCTTCGCGGCGGGCCATCTGCGGCTCTCGGTCGGTCTCGAGGATGCCGAGGACCTGGTCGCCGACCTGCGGCAGGCGCTCGACGCCTACTGAGCGAGCAGCGCGCCGGCGCCGTGCACGATGATCGCGGCCGAGCCGAGGGCGGCGACGACGAGCAGCACGGCCCGGGCGGTGCGCGGCGGCACGCGCGGCGCGAGCACCTCGCCGAGCAGCAGGCCCGCCGCGAGCGCCGGCACCAGCAGCAGCGTCTCCGGCCGCAGCAACCCGGCGAACGAGGCGCCGGCGATCAGCTTCGCTGCGATGGACCCGGATGCGACGGCCACGAAGTACGGCTGCAGGGTCGCGGCGAGACTGCGCTGCCCCCATCCGGTGGCCGCCGCGTAGACGATGATCGCCGGGCCGCCGACTCCGGCGGAGGCGTTCATCGCACCGGACGCGAAGCCGGCCGCCCCCGCCGCGGGCAGGCCGCTGTCGCCGCGCGCCCGGTGCACGCGCGCGCCGAAGGCGCTGACCGCCAGACCGAGCAGGGCGAGCGAGCCGACGAGCACCTCCAGCACGGGCTTGTCCGCCGACACGGTCAGCACCGCACCGACCACGACGCCGAGCAGCGCACCCGGCAGCAGGCGCGCCCAGCGGCCCCAGTCGACCTCGCGGCGCAGGCGCACCGTGAGCACCGCGCTCGTGAGCACCGCGCACGCGTTCACGATCAGCACGCCCTCCTCCGGCCCCAGCAGCAGCGCGATGACGGGGGAGACGACGAGGGCGAAGCCGAGGCCGGTCACGCGCTGGAGCACCGCGCCGAGCACGACGACCGCGAGGAGGGGAGCATCGCCTCCACCGTAGCGAGCCATTCGCCGTCGGCGCCGCTGCGCTCTGCCGACGGCACTGTGCTGGTCGGTTCGCCGTCTGCGCCGCTGCGCTCTGCCGACGGCCCTGTGCTGGTCGGTTCGCCGTCTGCGCCGCTGCGCTCTGCCGACGGCACTGTGCTGGTCGGTTCGCCGTCTGCGCCGCTGCGCTCTGCCGACGGCGAACAGCGCCCATGCCCCCTCGCTGCCGCCGCTAGGTTTTGAGAGCACCCACTATCGAACGGAGCGCAACGATGGCCGAACCGTCCCTGGCCCCCAACGTCTTTGACCGACTGCTCAAGGACCGCATCATCTGGCTGGGCTCCGAGGTCCGCGACGACAACGCCAACGAGATCTCGGCGAAGCTCCTCCTGCTCGCGGCGGAGGACCCCGAGAAGGACATCTACCTCTACATCAACTCGCCCGGCGGCTCGATCACCGCGGGCATGGCGATCTACGACACGATGCAGTTCGTGCCGAACGACATCGTCACCGTCGGCATCGGCATGGCGGCCTCCATGGGGCAGCTGCTGCTCACCGCCGGCACCAAGGGCAAGCGCTACATCACGCCCAACGCCCGCGTGCTCCTGCACCAGCCGCACGGCGGCTTCGGCGGCACGAGCTCCGACATCCAGACCCAGGCTCAGCTCATCCTCTCGATGAAGAAGCGCCTCGCCGAGATCACCGCCGCGGCGACGGGCAAGACGCCCGAGCAGGTCAACGCCGACGGCGACCGCGATCGCTGGTTCACCGCCGACGAGGCGCTCGAGTACGGCTTCGTCGACCACATCCGCGAGTCCGCCTCCGACGTCACCGGCGGCGGCGGCACCCAGCAGTCCTGATCACGGCCGATCCGACGGAAAGAAGACATCACGTGAACATGCCCGAGATCGGCGGCCGCGCCTTCCAGAACGGCGCGCCCGAGTCCCGCTACATCCTCCCGACGTTCGAGGAGCGCACGGCCTACGGCTACAAGCGCCAGGACCCGTACGCCAAGCTCTTCGAGGACCGCATCATCTTCCTCGGCGTGCAGGTCGACGACGCGTCCGCCGACGACGTCATGGCCCAGCTCCTCGTGCTCGAGAGCCAGGACCCCGAGCGCGACATCGTCATGTACATCAACTCGCCCGGTGGCTCGTTCACCGCGATGACGGCGATCTACGACACGATGCAGTACATCCGCCCGCAGATCCAGACGGTCGTGCTCGGCCAGGCCGCCTCGGCCGCCGCCGTGCTGCTGGCGGCCGGCACGCCCGGCAAGCGCCTCGCCCTGCCGAACGCCCGCGTCCTCATCCACCAGCCCGCCACCGGCGACGCCGGCCGCGGCCAGGCCTCGGACATCGAGATCCAGGCCGCCGAGGTCGCACGACTGCGCGAGTGGCTCGAGGAGACCCTCTCGAAGCACTCGCACAAGACGCCCGAGGAGGTCAACCGCGACATCGAGCGCGACAAGATCCTCGGCGCGCAGCAGGCGCTCGAGTACGGCCTCATCGACCAGGTGCTCACCTCGCGCAAGGGTGTGCAGCCCGCGGTGATCAAGTCGTCCTGATCGCCCGCCGACGACGAAGGGCCCCGGCATCGCCGAGGCCCTTCGTCGTCCCTCCGCCGGGATGGCCTCAGAGCGCCAGGATGCGCTCCACGAGCCGCGGCGCGAGCGGCTGTTGCGCCTCGAGCACGACGCGCACCGGGGAGTCCACGGCCGGAGCGTAGCCGCGGTAGCGGTGCCGCAGATCGACGATCGTGCGGGCGCGGGAGGGGCCGTCGCTCACGTCCACCTCGACGTGCGCGCGCGGCGCGAGCTCGGGCTCGACCTCGCCAAGGGCGATCGCCACCGCCAGGGCGTCGTGCATCGCGGCGCAGCGACGACCGAAGACGCCGTGGTAGAAGTCCAGGTAGCCGTCGAGGATCTCCGCGGCGGCGCCGGCGACACCGCCCGCATCCGCCAGGCGCTGCCAGTCGTCCTCCTCGAGCAGCTGCGTCATGGTCGCGTCGAGCGGCACGAGCACGACCGGCCACCCCGCGCCGAGCACCGCGGCGGCGGCGAGCGGGTCGGCCATGATGTTCGCCTCGGCCGACGGGGTCACGTTGCCCGGGGCGAGGGCGGCGCCGCCCATGAGCGTCACCTCGCGGACGAGCCCGGCGATGGACGGGTCGAGCTGCAGCGCACGGGCCAGGTTGGTGAAGCCGCCGGTGGCGACGATGCGCAGCTCGCCCGCATGCTCGTGGGCCAGTCGCACGATCAGCTCGGGGGCCGGCTCGTCGAGCAGCGCCGCGGGGGAGGGGGCGAGCTCGGCGCCGCCGAGGCCGTTCGCGCCGTGCACGAGCGTGGCGGAGTGGCGCGTCGGCGTGCCGTCGAGCGTGCTCTCGCCACCGACCGCGACCGGCACGTCCGACCGCCCGGCGAGGTGCAGCACCCGCAGCGTGTTCTCGGCCGCCTGGGCCGCGCCGACGTTGCCGAAGGTCACGGTCACGGCGGCGAGCGGGGCGCCGGAGCCGAGCAGGTGCAGGATGGCGACGGCGTCGTCCACCCCGGTGTCGCAGTCGAGCAGGTGCACGGTTCTCCTCAGGGACGGGCGGACGAGCGGATGCGCGGCCAGCTGGATCCTCCCATCCCGCCGCGTCCGCCGCTCCCCGGACGCGGCCTGTGCAGGGGCGCGCCGGTCGTCTCGCCGTGTCACCGGTTCGGGTTAGGCTGGCTGCGCCGTCGGATCGGGTCCCGGCGGCGACCGTTCTCTCGAGGGGAGTCAGGCCATGGCACGCATCGGGGAGAGCGCCGACCTGCTCAAGTGCTCGTTCTGCGGCAAGAGCCAGAAGCAGGTGCAGCAGCTGATCGCGGGGCCGGGCGTCTACATCTGCGACGAGTGCGTCGAGCTCTGCAACGAGATCATCGAGGAGCGCATGGCCGAGGCCGGCGAGGAGGTCTCGGAGGACTTCGAGCTGCCGAAGCCGCGCGAGATCTTCTCCTTCCTCGAGGAGTACGTCATCGGTCAGGAGCCCGCCAAGAAGGCGCTCGCCGTGGCCGTCTACAACCACTACAAGCGCGTCCGCGCGCTCGGGCAGCTCACCTCCGCTGAAGCGCGGGTGGACGAGGTCGAGATCGCGAAGAGCAACATCCTGCTCATCGGCCCGACCGGCTGCGGCAAGACGTACCTCGCGCAGACCCTCGCGAAGCGCCTCAACGTGCCCTTCGCGGTGGCCGACGCCACGGCGCTCACCGAGGCCGGCTACGTCGGCGAGGACGTCGAGAACATCCTGCTCAAGCTCATCCAGGCCGCCGACTTCGACGTGAAGCGCGCCGAGACGGGCATCATCTACATCGACGAGGTCGACAAGATCGCGCGCAAGGCCGAGAACCCCTCGATCACGCGCGACGTGTCCGGCGAGGGCGTGCAGCAGGCGCTGCTCAAGATCCTCGAGGGCACGGTGGCGAGCGTGCCGCCGCAGGGCGGTCGCAAGCACCCGCAGCAGGAGTTCATCCAGATCGACACGACGAACGTGCTGTTCATCGTCGCCGGCGCCTTCTCCGGCCTCGAGGAGATCATCTCCTCGCGCGCGGGCAAGAAGGGCATCGGCTTCGGCGCCCCGCTGCACACGGCGGAGGACGACGTCGACGTGTTCAGCGACGTGCTGCCGGAGGACCTGCACAAGTTCGGCCTCATCCCCGAGTTCATCGGTCGGCTCCCGGTCGTCACGACCGTCTCGCAGCTCGATCAGGCCGCGCTCATGCAGATCCTGACCGAGCCCAGGAACGCGCTCGTCAAGCAGTACGAGCGCATGTTCGCGCTCGACGGTGTCGAGCTCGAGTTCGAGCGCAGCGCCATCGAGGCCATCGCCGACCTGGCGGTGCTGCGCAAGACGGGTGCGCGCGGCCTGCGCGCCATCCTCGAGGAGGTGCTCGGGCCGGTGATGTTCGACGTGCCCTCCGACGACGACGTCGCCCGCGTCGTGATCACCCGCGAGTCGGTGCTCGAGAACGCGGCGCCGACCATCGTGCCCCGCGAGGACCGCCGCACCGAGAAGTCGGCGTGACCTCGGCGCCGCCGGCGCCGAGACCCAGCATCGTCCAGCCGATCGCCACCGGTCTGGTGGCGACGGTCACCGGATTCGCCAGCACGTTCGCGATCCTGCTGGCCGGCGTCGCCGCGGTCGGAGCGGATGCGGCCCAGGCGTCGTCGGGACTGCTGGCGGTCTGCCTGGCGATCGGCGTCGGCACCATCGTGCTCAGCCTGCGCCACCGCATGCCGCTCATGCTGGCCTGGAGCACTCCCGGTGCCGCGCTACTCCTGGCCACGACGGACGTCACGGATCGCTTCGGCGAGGCGGTCGCGGCGTTCCTCGTCGCGGCCGGGCTGATCATGCTCACCGGCCTCTGGCCCGCGTTCGGTCGGCTCGTGGCGCGCATCCCGCGTTCCATCGCCGGGGCGATGCTCGCCGGCATCGTCTTCCCGCTCGCGCTCGCCCCCGTGCAGGCGGCGGTCGAGATCCCGCTGCTCGCGCTGCCGATCATCGCGCTGTGGCTCGCGCTGTTCCGATGGGCGCCGCGCTGGGCGACCCCGGCCGCGCTCATCCTCGCCGTCGCGCTCGTCGCGGTGACGGCGGAGGACGGCTGGCTCGACGGCGCCCGGCTCACCCCGCAGCTCGTGCTCGTGCCGCCGGCGTTCGACCCGGTGGCGGTGCTGGGCATCGCCCTGCCGCTGTACGTCGTGACTATGGCGGGCCAGAACATCCCGGGCATGGCCGTGGTGTCGAGCTTCGGATACCCCGTGCCGAGCCGTTCGGCGCTGCTGACCAGCGGTGCGGGATCGGCGATCGGCGCGCTCGGCGGCGGCATCACCGTCAACCTCGCCGCGATCACCGCCGCCCTCGCGGCGGGACCGGAGGGCGCACCGGAGCCGGAGCGGCGCTGGATCGCCTCGCTGAGCGCCGGCGTGGGCTACCTCGTGCTGGCACCGCTCGCGGGCGTGGCCGCCGCCCTCGTCGCCGCGAGCCCTCCGCTGCTCATCCAGTCGGTGGCCGGTCTCGCGCTGCTCTCGGCGCTCGTCGGCGCCGTCGTCAGCGCGGTGGAGGTGCCGCGCCAGCGCACGGCGGCGATCGCGACCTTCCTCGTCACCGCATCCGGCATCGCCGTCGTCGGCATCGGCTCGGCGTTCTGGGGCCTGCTGATCGGAGGCATCGTCCTCCTCGCGACCACGCGACCGGCGCGGCGCTGAACGGTCCGCCGACGACGATTGGCGCAAGCGGCTCCGATGGCCTAAGCTCGACCCTTGGTGTCCATCGCCGCGTTCACGCGTGCGCGGGCACCGGCATTCAACCGCACGACCAGCGGGCAATCACCAACGAGCGACCAGTAGAGGTTATGGCCAAAAAAGACGGTGTGATCGAGATCGAGGGCTCCGTGATCGAGGCTCTGCCCAACGCGATGTTCCGCGTTGAGCTGAACAACGGGCACAAGGTGCTCGCCGTGATCTCGGGCAAGATGCGCCAGCACTACATCCGCATCCTCCCGGAGGACCGCGTGATCGTGGAGCTGAGCCCTTACGACCTCACCCGCGGCCGGATCGTCTACCGCTACAAGTAAGCGCCCCCTGTAAGGAACGGCCCGTCGGCACCCCGACGGGCACGAGGCCAGCGCACAGAGAGAAAACATCATGAAGGTCAACCCCAGCGTCAAGAAGATCTGCGACAAGTGCAAGGTCATCCGTCGCCACGGCCGCGTCATGGTGATCTGCGAGAACGTCCGCCACAAGCAGCGCCAGGGCTGATCCGGCGCCGCGAGGCGCAGATCACCCGGCGCCCGTCCTCGGACGGGGCGCGCAGGTCCCCGGGACCGCACAACTGAATACGACAACCAGCAGCATCAGAACCCGCGAGAGCGGGGACACCTCGAGTGGAGGCTCGGGCACCGGTGCTGCTCCACACCTCCACTCACTCACAGGAGAAGCCACCATGGCACGTCTGGCAGGAGTCGACATCCCGCGCGAGAAGCGCGTGGAGATCGCACTGACCTACATCTACGGCGTCGGTCGTACCCGTTCGCTGGAGACCCTCGCGGCGACCGGCATCAACGGCAGCACCCGCGTCAAGGACCTCACCGACGACGAGCTCGTTCAGCTCCGCGACCACATCGAGGGCGCGTACAAGGTCGAGGGTGACCTCCGCCGCGAGGTCGCCGCCGACATCCGCCGCAAGGTCGAGGTCGGTTCCTACGAGGGCCTGCGCCACCGTCGCGGCCTCCCCGTGCGCGGTCAGCGCACCAAGACCAACGCTCGTACCCGCAAGGGCCCGAAGCGCACCGTCGCCGGCAAGAAGAAGGCCGGCCGCTAAGCAGCCGACCGCCGCGCTCGTCGCGGTGTCGAATATTCAGGAGAGAGAGAATGGCAACTCCCAAGTCGGCTGCTCGCAAGCCGCGTAAGAAGGACAAGAAGAACGTCGCCGTGGGTCAGGCCCACATCAAGTCGACCTTCAACAACACGATCGTGTCGATCACCGACCCGAGCGGTGCGGTCATCAGCTGGGCCTCCTCGGGTGGCGTCGGCTTCAAGGGTTCGCGCAAGTCGACCCCGTTCGCCGCACAGCTCGCCGCCGAGTCCGCCGCCCGTCAGGCGCAGGAGCACGGCATGAAGAAGGTCGACGTCTTCGTCAAGGGACCGGGCTCGGGTCGCGAGACCGCGATCCGCTCGCTGCAGGCCGCCGGCCTCGAGGTCGGCTCGATCAACGACGTGACGCCGCAGGCCCACAACGGCTGCCGTCCGCCGAAGCGCCGCCGCGTCTGACGCCGATGCCGGGTCGGCCCGGAGCCTCGCCGCTCCGGGCCCGACCCGGCTTCCGCGCGTTCCACAGGAGCGCGCGGCCGAGAACTTCACCACCTCCGGCCGGGCCAGCCACCCGGCGTCATCGCCAAGTGTCATATAGCGGACACTTCGCCGAAAGGAATCACACAGTGCTCATCGCACAGCGCCCCTCTCTCGTCGAAGAGAACATCTCGGAGTTCCGTTCCCGGTTCGTCATCGAGCCCCTCGAGCCCGGCTTCGGCTACACGCTCGGCAACTCGCTGCGTCGCACCCTGCTCTCGTCGATCCCCGGCGCCTCGGTCACGAGCATCCGCATCGACGGCGTGCTGCACGAGTTCAGCACCGTCGCCGGTGTCAAGGAGGACGTGACGGAGATCATCCTGAACGTCAAGAACCTCGTGGTCTCGAGCGAGCACGACGAGCCGATCACCGCCTACCTGCGCAAGCAGGGCGCCGGCCAGGTCACCGCCGCCGACATCTCGGCGCCGGCGGGCGTGGAGATCCACAACCCCGAGCTGGTCATCGCGACGCTCAACGACAAGGCCAAGTTCGAGCTCGAGCTCATCATCGAGCGCGGTCGCGGCTACGTCTCGGCGACCCAGAACCGCAGCGAGTTCAGCGAGGCCGGCCAGATCCCGGTCGACTCGATCTACTCGCCCGTGCTCAAGGTCACCTACAAGGTCGAGGCCACCCGTGCCGGCGAGCGCACCGACTTCGACCGCCTGGTGGTCGACGTCGAGACCAAGCCGGCCATCAGCCCGCGTGACGCGATCGCCTCGGCGGGCCGCACCCTCACCGAGCTGTTCGGCCTCGCCCGCGAGCTCAACACCGCCGCGGAGGGCATCGAGATCGGCCCGGCGCCGGTCGACGTGGTCGCCTCGAGCGAGCTCTCGACCCCCATCGAGGACCTCGATCTGTCGGTGCGCAGCTACAACTGCCTCAAGCGCGAGGGCATCAACACGGTCAGCGAGCTCGTCGCGCTCAACGAGACCCAGCTCATGAACATCCGCAACTTCGGCCAGAAGTCGGTGGATGAGGTCAAGGAGAAGCTGGTCGAGCTCGGTCTGTCGCTCAAGGACGCGGTGCCCGGCTTCGACGGCGCCCACTTCTACAGCGGCTACGACGACGCCAACAGCTGACCGTCGCTGACGACTTCCAAGCATTTCTGAATACGGAGACAACTGATCATGCCTAAGCCCACCAAGGGTGCCCGCCTCGGAGGCGGCCCGGCGCACGAGCGCCTGATGCTCGCGAACCTCGCCGCGGCGCTGTTCACGCACAAGCGCATCGAGACCACCGAGACCAAGGCCAAGCGCCTGCGTCCGGTCGCCGAGCGGCTCATCACCTTCGCCAAGCGCGGCGACCTCCACGCGCGTCGTCGCGTGCTGGGCGTCATCGGCGACAAGAGCGTCGTGCACGAGCTCTTCACCGAGATCGCGCCGCTGGTCGCGGAGCGCGACGGCGGCTACACCCGCATCACGAAGACGCGCTTCCGCAAGGGCGACAACGCCCCCATGGCCGTCATCGAGCTCGTTCTCGAGCCCGTCGTGAAGAAGGCGTCGAACAAGACGGCCGCCCCGGCCGCCGCCGCGCCCGTCGAGGAGGCCCCGGTCGAGGAGACCAGCACCGAGGAGACCGGCGCCGAGGAGACCGAGGTCGTCGAGACCGAGGCGGCCAGCGCCGAGGAGACCGGCACCGAGGCCCCCGCCGAGGACGCCAAGTAAGGCCCCTCCCTCACGGAAGGCCCCCGAGCTCATCGAGCCCGGGGGCCTTCCGCGTGCCCGGCGGCGGGGCGAGCGGATCGGGTGGGCGGCCCGTCCGCCGGTAGGCTCGCGGGATGCACGACGAGCGCGCGACCACCCGCATCCGCCTCGACATCGCGTACGACGGCACCGCGTTCGCGGGGTGGGCCCGGCAACCCGGTCAGCGCACGGTGCAGGGCGTGCTGGAGGATGCGCTCGCGACGGTGTTCCGCCGTCACGCCCCGGCACCGCTGCTCACGGTCGCGGGCCGCACCGACGCCGGTGTGCACGCGCTCGGCCAGGTCGCGCACCTCGACCTCGACGACGAGCAGTTCGCCAGCCTCGACCTGCCGCATCGCCCGGAGGCGAAGCGCGGACCGGGGAGCGGAGGCGCTGCGGCGGCGGATCAACGGCATCCTCGGCTCCGACGCGGATGCGCGCGTGCTGGGCGCCTCGATCGCCCCGCTCGGGTTCGACGCGCGCTTCTCCGCCGTCTGGCGGCGCTACGAGTACCGGGTCGCCGACGGGTCGACGCCGCTCAACCCGCTGCTGCGCAACCACACCCTGGCCGTGGCCGACACGCTCGACGTGGCGGCCATGGACGAGGCGGCTCGGGCGCTGCCCGGTCTGCACGACTTCGCCGGGTTCTGCAAGCCGCGCGAGGGGGCGACGACGATCCGCACGCTCCTCGACTTCACCTGGTCGAGAGGAGCGGACGGCGTGCTGCGCGCCGACGTGCTCGCCGACGCCTTCTGCCACAGCATGGTGCGCGCCCTCGTCGGCGCGAGCCTCGCGGTGGGGCGCGGTCGTCTGGCGCCCGTGGATCTCGTCCGCATCCGCGATGCGGCGGTGCGCGGCAACGAGTTCCCGGTCGCCGCTGCGAAGGGGCTCACGCTGGTCGAGGTCGGCTACCCGGAGGACGGCGCGCTCGCCCTCCGCGCCGCGCAGACGCGGGGCGTCCGCCAGCTGCCTTGACCGGCGCATCCGCTGTGGGATAGAGTCTCCCGTTGGTGTGCGTGCCATCCTGGCGTGCGCCCACTGTGAGCCCTCCACCGCAGGGTTCCGACGCAGAAGCCGAGGAACGCGCACCGGAGCGGGATACACGAACCCCTCACCAGCAGAAAGCAGTCATCACCGTGACTCGTACCTTCAGCCCGAAGCCCGCTGACATCCAGCGTGAATGGATCGTCATCGACGCCCAGGACATCGTCCTCGGTCGCCTGGCTAGCCACGCCGCCGTGCTCCTGCGCGGCAAGCACAAGCCGACCTTCGCGCCGCACATGGACATGGGCGACTTCGTCATCATCGTGAACGCCGACAAGGTGGCCCTCACGGGCGCCAAGCTCGAGCAGAAGAAGGCGTACCGCCACTCCGGCTACCCGGGCGGCCTCACCGCCACCACGTACTCGGAGCTGCTCGAGAAGCACCCGACCCGCGCCGTCGAGAAGGCGATCCGCGGCATGCTGCCGAAGAACTCGATCGGCCGTGCGCAGCTGCGCAAGCTCAAGGTCTACGCCGGCCCGGAGCACCCCCACGCGGCGCAGCAGCCCACCGCGTACGTCTTCGACCAGGTCGCCCAGTAAGCGCGCCGAGAACCTAGGAAAACCGATACTCATGGCGAACATCGCAGACTCCGTCGAGCCGCAGAGCTTCTCGACCGAAACCCCCGCCGACGCTACGGTCGCTTCGACCCCCGCGCCGTCCTCAACGTCCCCGGCGCTGCCGTGGGCCGTCGCAAGCAGGCCATCGCCCGCGTGCGCCTGATCCCCGGCTCGGGCACCATCACGGTGAACGGCCGCGAGTTCGCGGACTTCTTCCCGAACAAGCTGCACCAGCAGCTGATCACCGACCCCTTCACGGTGCTCGAGCTGAACGGCTCGTACGACGTCATCGTCTCGGTCAAGGGCGGCGGCCCCTCGGGCCAGGCCGGTGCGGTGCGACTCGGCATCGCCCGCGCGCTCAACGAGATCGACGCCGAGCACAACCGTCCGACCCTCAAGAAGGCCGGCTTCCTCTCGCGCGACGCCCGCGTCAAGGAGCGCAAGAAGGCCGGTCTCAAGAAGGCCCGCAAGGCGCCTCAGTACTCGAAGCGCTGATCCCGACTCAGGGAGCAGCGATGGGGCGACTCTTCGGCACCGACGGCGTGCGGGGCCTGGCCAACGGCGACATCATCACGGTGGAGCTGTCGGTCGGCCTCGCGCAGTCCGCAGCGACGGTGCTCGGGGAGTCGGCCCGGGCGAACGGCCGACGGCCGCTCGCCGTCGTGGCCCGCGACCCCCGCGTCTCCGGCGAGTTCATCGCCAGCGCGGTGGCCGCGGGCCTCGCCAGTTCCGGCGTGGACGTCTACGACGCGGGGGTGCTGCCCACCCCCGCGGCGGCGTTCCTCATCGCCGACATCGGCGCCGATTTCGGCGTCATGGTCTCCGCCTCGCACAACGCGGCGCCCGACAACGGCATCAAGTTCTTCGCGGCCGGTGGACGCAAGCTCGCCGACGAAGTGGAGGACCGCATCGAGGCCGCGCTCGCCGGCCCGCACGTCCGGCCGACCGGCGCGGACGTGGGCCGCATCCGCCGCTTCGCCGACGCCGAGGACCGCTACCTCGTGCACCTTCTCGGTGCGCTGCCGCACCGCCTCGACGGCCTGCACATCGTGCTCGACTGCGCGCACGGCGCCGCTGCCGGCGTCTCGCCGCAGGTGTTCACCGACGCGGGCGCGCGCGTCACCGTCATGGGCGCCGAGCCCGACGGCATCAACATCAACGACGGTGTGGGCTCCACCCACCTCGACGGTCTCGCGGCCGCGGTGCTCGCGCACGGCGCCGATCTCGGCATTGCCCATGACGGCGACGCCGACCGCTGCCTCGCCGTCGACCACAACGGCCGGGTCATCGACGGCGATCGCATCATGGCGGTGCTGGCGCTCGCGCTGCGGGCGCGCGGCGAGCTCGTCGACGACACGCTCGTCGCGACGGTCATGAGCAACCTCGGCCTGCGCCTGGCCATGGCAGAGCACGGCATCCGCATGCTCGAGACGAAGGTCGGCGACCGCTACGTGCTCGAGGCGATCAACGAGCACGGTCTCGCGCTCGGCGGCGAGCAGTCGGGCCACATCATCTTCAGCCGGCACGCTACGACCGGCGACGGCATCCTCACCGGTCTGCAGCTCGCGGCCGAGGTCGCGCGCACGGGTCGGTCGCTGGCCGAGCTGGCCGACGTGATCACCGTGCTGCCGCAGCTGCTCGTCAACGTCAAGGGCGTCGATCGCGCGGGGCTGGCCGACGACGAGGGCGTGGCCGCCGCCGTGCGCCTCGCCGAGGAGGAGCTCGGGCACACCGGTCGCGTGCTCCTGCGCCCCTCCGGCACCGAGCCGCTGGTGCGGGTCATGGTCGAGGCCGCCGACGAGCCGACCGCGCAGCGGATCGCCCACCACCTCGCCGATGTCGTGCGCGAGCGCCTCCCGCTCGGCTGAGCCGGGCATCGCGACGGCCGCTGCCGCACCCGCTCGTCCCGCGCATTCGTCCCACTGGCCGCGCCGGGGCCGTCGGCACGAGGGCGACCGGCCCGTCCCCGATGCATCAGAGCTTGCGCAGCAGCACCGAGTCCACGCCGTGATCGCCGCCCTTGCGCAGCACGAGCTTGGCCCGTGAACGCGTGGGCAGGATGTTCTGCACCAGGTTCGGCTCGTTGATCGCGCTCCAGATGGACGCGGCACGCTCGCGGGCCTCGCGCTCGTCGAGCGCCGCGTAGCGGTGGAAGTACGAGTCGGGGTTCGCGAAGGCACCGCGCTGCAGCGAGAGGAAGCGCTCCTCGTACCAGTGCGCGATGTCCGAGGTGCGGGCATCCACGTAGACGGAGAAATCGAACAGGTCGCTCAACGCCATGCCGCCGGCGGAGCCCGCGGCCTGCAGCACGTTCAGCCCCTCCACGATCAGCACGTCGGGCCGGCGCACGACGACCTCGGCATCCGGGACGATGTCGTAGCTGAGGTGCGAGTAGAAGGGGGCGCGCACCTCCTCCGCGCCGCCCTTGATGCGGCTGACGAAGCGCAGCAGCGCGCGGCGGTCGTAGGACTCGGGGAAGCCCTTGCGGTGCATGAGGCCGCGTCGCTCGAGCTCGGCGTTCGGCAGCAGGAACCCGTCGGTCGTCACCAGCTCGACGCGGGGCGTGTCGTCCCAGCGCGCCAGCAGCTCGCGCAGCAGGCGGGCGATGGTCGACTTGCCGACCGCGACGCTGCCGGCGACGCCGATCACGAACGGCGTCGACCGGGCGCGCTCGCCCAGGAAGGCGCTCGTGGAGCGGTGCAGGTCGCGGGTGCCGGCCACGTAGAGGTTCAGCAGGCGGCTGAGCGGTACGTAGACGTCCTGCACCTCCTGCAGATCGAGCGTGTCGCCGAGCCCGCGCAGCTGCACGAGCTCCGTCTCGGTGAGCGGACGCGCGGTGCCGGGTGCGAGCGCCGCCCAGTCGTCGCGGGCGATCTCGACGAACGGGGATGCGCTGGCCGTCCGGCCCCCTGCGGTCTCGCTCACCCGCCGATCGTACCCGCTGGGCTGTGTCGGCCCCGCGCCGCAGCCTCCGCCGCGCAGTGCTCCCGCACTCCGCGCAGCTGCCGCGAGCGGTGCGATCTCCGTGGCGGCGGGGTGGGCCGGACGCGCAGGCGCGCGCCCCTAGGATCGTCCTCATGTGCGGAATCGTGGGATACGTCGGTGATCGTGGCAGCCTCGACGTGCTGCTCGGCGGACTCGGTCGGCTGGAGTACCGCGGCTACGACTCCGCGGGTGTGGCCGTCATCGATGCCGAGGGCGACCTGTCGACGCGCAAGCGCGCCGGACGCCTCTCGGTGCTCGCGGACGACCTGATCGCGCATCCGCTCGCCGACGGCGCCACCGGCATCGGGCACACTCGCTGGGCGACGCACGGCGGCCCGACGGACGGCAACGCCCACCCGCATCTGGGCGACGACGGCAAGCTGGCCCTCATCCACAACGGCATCATCGAGAACTTCGCCGAGCTCAAGGCGGAGCTGCTGGCGCAGGGCGACGACTTCACCAGCGAGACCGACACCGAGGTGGCGGCGCTGCTGGTCGGCCGCGCGTACCGCGAGACCGGCGACCTCACCGAGGCGCTGCGCCGCGTCGTCGCCCGCCTCGAGGGCGCCTTCACCCTGCTGGCCGTGCACCGCGAGCAGCCCGGCGTGGTCGTCGGCGCGCGCCGCAACTCGCCGCTGGTGATCGGCCTCGGCGACGGCGAGAACTTCCTCGGCTCCGACGTCGCCGCCTTCGTCGAGCACACCCGCCGCTTCGTGGCGATCGGGCAGGACCAGATCGTGACGATCCGACCCGACGCCGTCGAGATCACCGACTTCGACGGCAACGCGGTCGAGGGCGAGGAGTCCGAGGTGTCCTGGGACGCCTCGGCCGCCGAGAAGGGCGGCTGGTCCAGCTTCATGGCGAAGGAGATCAGCGAGGAGCCGGAGGCGGTGCGCAACACCCTCATGGGCCGCGCGCACGAGGGTCGCGTCACCCTGCCGGAGCTCGACGGCATCGCCGACGTCCTCGCGGGCATCGACCGCATCGTCGTGCTCGGCGCCGGCACCGCGAGCTACTCGGGCCTGCTCGGCAAGTACGCGCTCGAGGAGTGGGCGCGCATCCCCGTCGAGGTCGAGCTGGCGCACGAGTTCCACTACCGCGCCCCCGTCGTGAACGAGCGCACCCTCATCGTCTCGATCAGCCAGTCCGGCGAGACCATGGACACCCTCCTCGCCGTGCGCGAGGCCGCCCGCCTCGGCGCGAAGACGCTCTCGATCTGCAACACGCAGGGCGCGACGATCGCCCGCGAGTCCGACGCCGTGATCTACACCCACGCCGGCCCCGAGGTCGCCGTCGCGAGCACGAAGGCCTTCGTCGCCCAGGCGGTGGCGCTCTACCTGCTGGGTCTCTGGTTCGCCCAGCTGCGCGGCACCGTCGCCGACGACCGCATCGCCGAGACGCTCGACGACCTCGGCCGGCTGCCCGAGCAGTTCCAGGAGGTGCTGGGCGTCGAGGAGCAGGTCGCGACTCTGGCCCGCTGGATGAGCGACACCCGCGCCGTGCTCTTCCTCGGCCGCAACGTCGGCTACCCGGTCGCGCTCGAGGGGGCGCTCAAGCTCAAGGAGCTGGCGTACATCCACGCCGAGGGCTTCGCGGCCGGCGAGCTCAAGCACGGTCCGATCGCGCTCATCGAGCCCGGTCAGCCCGTGTTTGTCGTGGTGCCGAGCCCCGCGGGGCGGCGAAGCTGCACTCCAAGGTCGTCTCGAACATCCAGGAGATCCGCGCCCGTGGCGCGCGCGTCATCGCGATCGCCGAGAAGGGCGACGCCGCCGTGCTGCCCTACGCCGACGAGGTCATCCCGATCCCGCTGGTCAGCCCGTTCCTCGAGCCCCTGCTGGCGGTCGCCCCGCTGCAGATGTTCGCCCTCGAGCTGGCGAGCGCGAAGGGCCTCGACGTCGACAAGCCGCGCAACCTCGCCAAGTCCGTCACGGTCGAGTAGACGCTCATGATCGTCGGCGTCGGGGTCGACCTCGTCGACCTGCAGCGCTTCGAGCGCACCGTGGCGAGGACGCCGCGGCTGCTGCCGCGCCTGTTCACGGCGGGGGAGCGGATGCTCGCCGACGGTCGAGAGCGCCCGGTGCGCTCGCTCGCAGCCCGCTTCGCGGCGAAGGAGGCGCTGGTCAAGGCCCTCGGCGAGGCGACCCTCGGCGCGTGGAGCGAGATCGAAGTGGTGTCGGATGCGCACGGCAAGCCGTCCTTCCGGCTGCACGGCGCGATCGCGGCGGCGGCGGCGAAACGCGGGGCGGACGCCCTCCACCTCTCCCTGAGCCACGACGGCGGCCTCGCGATGGCCTACGTCGTCGCCGAGCGGAGCGCGGTGTGAGCCTGCAGCCCGGTCGCGAGGCCCGCATCGACCTCGACGCCATCGAGCACAACACTCGCCTGCTGCGCGAGCGTGTCGGCACGGCGCACGCGATGGCGGTCGTCAAGGCCGACGGCTACGGCCACGGCGCGGTCGAGACCGCCCGGGCCGCGCTGCGCGGCGGCGCCGACCACCTCGGCGTGGTCGACCTCGTCGAGGCGCTCGCGCTGCGCGCCGCGGGTGTCACCGCGCCCGTCCTCGCCTGGATCCACGATCCGCAGCCGGACTTCACGGCCGCCGCGGCCGCCGACGTCGAGCTCGGCCTGGGCACCGCGGCCATGCTCGAGGCCGCGGCCTCCGCAGGGGTGCCGAGCGTGCAGCTCAAGCTCGACACCGGTCTCGGGCGCAACGGGGTGGCCGAAGCGGAGTGGCCCGCGCTGTTCGCGCGCGCCGCCGCGATCGAGCGGTCCGGCGGCCCGCGCATCCGCGGCCTCTTCAGCCACCTCGCCGGGGCCGGCGAGCACGAGGACCGCGCGCAGCTGGCCGCCTTCGAGCGCGCGCTCGGTCTGGCCGAGGAGGCCGGCCTGCGGCCCGAGCTGCGGCACCTCGCGGCCACCGCGGGCGCGCTGTTCCTGCCCGAGGCGCGCCTCGACCTGGTGCGCCTCGGCATCGGCCTGTACGGGCACTCGCCCGTCGCCGGCATCACCGGAGCGGAGCTGGGCCTGCGCCCGGCGATGCGGCTCAGCGCGCCGGTCGTGGCCGTCAAACGGGTGCCGGCGGGCCACGGCGTCAGCTACGGCTTCACCCATCGCACGTCCCGTGAGAGCACGCTCGCACTGGTCCCGCTGGGCTACGCCGACGGCGTGCCGCGGCAGGCGTCGGGCAGCGGGCCGGTGCGCGTCGGCGGCCGGACCTTCCCGGTCGCGGGGCGCATCGCGATGGACCAGCTGGTGCTGGACGTGGGCGACCACCCCGTCGCGGTCGGCGACATCGCCGTGCTCTTCGGCGACCCCGCGGGCGGCGAGCCGGGTGCGAGGGACTGGGCGGATGCGGCCGGCACCATCGACTACGAGATCGTCACGCGCATCGGGCCGCGCGTGCCGCGCCGCTACGAGGGAGGGGCATGAACCGCATCGAGATCGAGGTCGCGACCCCCGAGGCGATGACCGCACTCGGCGAGCGCATCGGCGCGCACCTGCGCGCCGGCGACCTGCTGGCGCTGAACGGCGAGCTGGGCGCCGGCAAGACCACCTTCACCCGAGGCGTCGGCGCGGCACTCGGCGTGCGCGGTGCGGTGACGAGCCCCACCTTCGTGCTGGCGCGCACGCATCCGAGCGAGGTCGGCGGCGCGCCGCTCGTGCACGTGGACGCCTACCGGCTCGCCAGCGCCCTCGAACTCGACGACCTCGACATCGACTACCCGGCCTCCGTGGTGGTCGTCGAATGGGCCGCGGGCATGCTCGACGGGGTGAGCGACTCCTGGCTCGAGCTCGAGATCCGCCGTCCGGTCGGCGCGGAGACGCCGCTCGCCGAGGGGGAGGAGCCCGTCGAACCCCGCATCGTGACCCTCACGGGCCACGGCCCTCGCTGGGCGCAGCTGCCGCAGGTCGCTACCGGCAGCGACCGCCCAGTTCCTCGATAGCGGTGACGAACTCCGCGCCGGACGCCCCGACCTTGTCCGCCCCCTGACGCAGGGCGGTGTTCGCGACCCCCATCGCCTCGAGACCGGCCTGCACGACCGCAGGATCGGCTTCGGCGGACTCCATCTGCGCGAGTGCGAGATCGACCGCGAGACGGGCTGCGCGAATCTCGGCGGCACCCTCGTCGATGCCGACAGCTGCAGCGGCGAGCCGTTCCACGGACGCTTGGACCTCGGCGTTCCCGAGCTCGGCCGCCTCGGTGCGCAGCACCTCGAGCAACGGTGTCAGCTCGGCCGTCGGGTCCTCGGGATCCTCGTCCCGGTCGACCGCGTCGAGGACCGAGCTCATGTGGATGCTCGTCGCCTCTGCCGCTCCGAGGATCGCCTCGCACCCGCCGGGGCTCGGGCTCGCCGAGGGCGTCGACGACGTGGGTGTCGGTGATGTCCTCGCCTCGGTCTGCTCGGCCGGCGCCGAGCACGCGGTGAGCACCGCGAGGGCGATGGCGACGACGACGCCCCCGATCGGTCTGCGAACCATGACATCCCCCTGCCGCTTCGTTCTGCGGATAGCCTACGGCGGCTCGCGAGCGGACGCACCGGGAAGGGGCACGTGCCGCGAACGTCTAGAATCGTGAGGTGCTGCTCGCTCTCGACACCTCCGCCGGCAGCAGCGCCGCCATCGTCGATCCGGGCGGCGCTGTGCGTGCCGAGCGCACCCTTCGCGACAGCCGCCGGCACGCCGAGGCGATCGGCGACCTGCTGCGCGAGGTGCTGACGGATGCGGGCCTGCGACCCTCGCACATCACGGGCGTGGCCATCGGCGTCGGTCCCGGTCCGTTCACCGGCCTGCGGGTCGGCATCGCCGCCGGCCGCGTCTTCGCGCTCGGTGCCGGCGCCCGGCTGCTGCCCGTCGTCAGCCACGACGCGCTCGCCCTCGAATGGCACGAGCGGCACGACGGCCCCCTCACCGTGACGACGGATGCGCGTCGCAGGGAGCGCTACCGCTCCGAGTACGCGGGCCTCGACGCGGACGGCCTGCCCATCCGCTCGTCCGGTCCCGTGCTGGTGCCGCTCGCCGAGCTGGCGGACGACGATGCGCGCTGGGACGCCGAGTGGGTCTCCGCGGCCTTCGTCGGGCGCTGGGCCGCGCGGGCGCTCGCCGCCGGGCGCGACCTGCCCGCCGCCGACGCCCTCTACCTGCGCTCGCCGGACGTCACCGTGAGCGCCGCGAACTCCGGCGCGCGCCCGGTCGGACGATGAGCGTCGCCCTCCGCACGGCGAGCGTGGCCGACCTGGATGCGATCATGGCGCTCGAGGAGCGCCTCTTCGTCTCCGACGCCTGGTCGCGCGAGACGATGCGTCTCGAGCTGGCGAGCCCGCACGGGCACTACCTCGCCGCCGTCGACGAGGCCGATGCGCTGCTCGGCTACGCGGGCGCTGCGCTGCCCGTCGGCGGCGACTTCGGCGAGATCCAGACCATCGGCGTCGACGAGGCCGCACGCGGGCGCGGGCTCGGTCGCACCCTCATGGAGGCGCTGCTCGCCCGGGCCCGGGAGCGCGGCGTCCCGCGGATGCTGCTCGAGGTGCGCGCCGACAACCCGGTCGCGCAGTCGCTCTACGCGAGCCTCGGCTTCGAGATTATCGCCGTGCGCCCGCGGTATTACCAGCCCGACGACGTCGACGCGCTCGTGCAGGAGCTCGTGCTGTCGCCGCCGCGCCCCGCCCCCGCGATCGGCCAGGAGGTCCTCGGATGACGAAGCCCGCCAACCCCGAACCGCTCATCCTCGGCATCGAGACGAGCTGCGACGAGACCGGCGTCGGCATCGTGCGCGGCCAGACGCTGCTGTCCAACGTCATCGCCTCCTCGATGGAGGAGCACGCCCGCTACGGCGGGGTCGTGCCCGAGGTCGCCGCGCGGGCGCACCTCGAGGCCATCACGCCGACGATCGAGGCGGCGCTCGCGGAGGCCGGCGTCGGCTTCGACGATCTCGACGGCATCGCCGTGACCGCCGGTCCGGGCCTCGCCGGCGCCCTCATGGTCGGCGTCGGCGCGGCGAAGGCGCTGGCCCTCAGCCGCGAGCTGCCGCTCTACGCGGTCAACCACCTGGTCGGGCACGTCGGCGCCGACGTGCTGCGGGAGGACGACACCGAGCTCGAGCTGCCCACGGTGGCTCTGCTGGTCTCGGGCGGCCACACCTCGCTGCTGCTCGTGCGCGACCTCGTCGACGACGTCGAGCTGCTCGGCGAGACCATCGACGACGCGGCGGGGGAGGCCTTCGACAAGGTCGCCCGGTTGCTGGGCCTACCCTATCCGGGCGGCCCGCACATCGACCGCATCGCGGCGCAGGGCGATCCGGGGGCCATCCGCTTCCCCCGCGGGCTCAGCCTGCCGAAGGACATGGCCGCGCACCGCTACGACTTCTCGTTCTCCGGGCTCAAGACGGCCGTCGCCCGCTGGGTGGAGCAGTGCCGCGCCGAGGGCCGCGAGGTGCCGGTGGCGGATGTGGCCGCGAGCTTCCGCGAGGCCGTCGCCGACGTGCTCGTCACGAAGGCGATCAACGCGTGCCGCGATCTCGGCGTGCCGCGCCTGCTGCTCGGCGGCGGTGTCGTCGCCAACGCCCGCGTCCGCGAGCTGGCCCGGGAACGGGCGGATGCGGCAGGTGTCGCCCTGCGCATCCCGCCGCTGTCGCTCTGCACCGACAACGGCGCCATGATCGCCGCCCTCGGCGCCCAGCTGGTCATGGCCGGGCGGGCACCCTCCGAGCTCGGCTTCGGGGCGGATTCGACGCTGCCGGTCACCAGCGTCCAGGTCTGACGAGCCACGGGCAGCCCTGCCCGTTGACCGGGGTCGCGCACTGCTGGGAGCATGAGCGTCGAGACGAGGAGCATCATGACGAACCCGTACCAGCCGCCGCAGGGCGAGCAGCCGCAGTACCAGTCGCCGCAGCAGCCGTACCAGCAGCCCGTGCAGCCCTACGCGCCTCCGCCCTATCAGCAGCCCGCCTATGGGCAGCAGCCCGGCTATGGGCAGCAGCCCGGCTACGGCTACCCCGTGGCGCCCCCGACCAACACGCTGGCCATCGTGTCGCTCGTCTCGTCGCTGGCGACGCTCGTGCTCGGCGTCACCGCGATCGCCGGCGTCATTACCGGGCACATGGCGCTCGGCCAGATCAAGCGCACCGGCGAGGGCGGTCGGGGGATGGCGCTGGCCGGCCTCATCATCGGCTACGTCTTCGTCGGCTTCACGGTGCTGGCGATCCTCTTCTTCGTCATCGCCATGGTGCTCGGGCTGGCCGTGCCGTTCCTCGCACTGCTCGGCACGAACGGCGAGCTCGGAACCGCCTGATGTCCGCGCCGGGCCTCCGCTGTGCGCAGGCCCGGCGCGCGTTGACAGCGCTTCCGCACGAGTGGAACGATTGACCCAGTCCAGAACCGAGGAGCGAGTCATGTCCGACCCGAACAACCCGTCCGAGCCGCGACCGGAGCAGAACGCCGCGCCGACCCCGCCGCCCTACAGCCCGCCCGCCGGCGAGGCGCAGAACCCCTACGCCGCTCCCGAGCAGCCGCAGCAGCACGCGGCCCCGCCGGAGAACCCGTACGCGCAGCCGGAGCAGCCCTACGCCTCGGCGCCCGCCTACGGCTACCAGCAGCAGGGTCAGAAGACGAACACGCTCGCGATCGTCTCGCTGATCGCATCGCTCGCCGGCCTCATCACGGGCATCTCGGCGATCGTCGGCATCATCACCGGCCACATCGCGCTCTCGCAGATCAAGAAGACCGGCGAGAACGGCCGCGGGCTCGCGCTCGGCGGTCTCATCACCGGTTACGTGCTGACGGCGCTGACGATCATCGGCATCATCGCCGCCGTGGTCTTCTTCTCCTGGGCTGCCACGCAGCCCGAGTTCACCTACGACTACTGAGCCGCAGCAGACCGATGACGGGCGCCGCCTCCTCCGGGAGCGGCGCCCGTCGCCGTGTGCGCCGGTGGTGCCCCCGAAGCGCCGCTGCTACTCCGTCGCGACGCGCCGCGCGAGCAGCGCCCGGTGCCGCTCCCCGATGCGCGTGACGATGAGGGTGCCCTCCTCCGGGCCCTTGGGCTTCAGCGACGCCCGCAGCCTCGCGGGGTCGACGTCCGCGCCGCGCTTCTTGATCTCGAGCCGGCCGATGCCGCGAGCGCTCAGCGCCTTCGCGATGGCCTTCTCCTGGAACGGCACCTCTTCCAGCACCTCGAACGCCTGCGCGAAGGGGGTCGGGCGCAGCTCGTCGGCGCTGAGGTAGGCGATCCGATCGGCCAGCATGCCGGCGCCCAGCGATCGGGCGAGGTCGCCGATGAGGCGCGCGCGGATGACGGCGCCGTCAGGTTCGTAGAGGTAGCGCCCGAGGCCGACGACGGGCTCGTCCTCGGCGTCCGCCGATCCGGTCAGCTCGGCGCCGGTGCCATCGCGCAGCACGAGCGCCGAGCGGCGCACGCCGTCGCGCGCGAGCGGTCCGAACCAGACGCCGGCCTCGACCACCTCGCCGTCCACCGAGACCCACTGCCACTCGGCCCCATCCGGCAGCAGATCCCGGTCTACACCGGGGCCCAGCTTGACGCCGGTCGGCCGCTCCGCGCCGAACGCGAAGGCGTCGTGCAAGGACGGCGACCAGTCCGCGGGATCGGCCACCCGGGCCGTGTTGCGCGTGCCCGCCGTGCGTCGCGCCGGGTCGAGGTACACGCCCTGGCCGGGGAGAGCGGATGCGCGAGCGCGTCGCCCTGCGTCACCGTCGCGTTCGACCACGGTGCGAGGTTGTAGGCCGCGATGGCGGCGGTCACCTCGTCGCGCTCGACGGCGTGCACGTCGAGGTCCAGGCTCGCGAGCGCGAGCGCATCCGCTCCGATGCCGCAGCCGAGGTCGGCGACCGAGGCGACGCCCGCGTCGCGGAAGCGACCGGCGTGCAGCGCTGCGACCCGCAGGCGGGTGGCCTGCTCGAGACCGGCCTCGGTGAAGAGCATCCGCTCGGCGAAGGGGCCGAATTTGGCGGCGGCCTTGCGGCGTAGCTTGGCCTGGCTGAGCACTGCGGCGACGGTTCCCGCCGCGTGGCCGGCCTTGCGCAGCGCGCCGACGAGCCGCACCACGTCGGTCTGCGACTCGTAGGGCGGCAGTGCGTCGAGCAGCCGCAGTCCGGCCGGCGAGAGCACCTCGAGCAGTTCGTCGCGATCCATCCGACCATCGTCGCATCGCGACACCCACTGGCACTCGCATTGCGTGAGTGCCAGCGCTTCCGTACAGTGGTCGAGGGGTCGTCGCGAGACGTCGCCCAACCCAGTTCTTGATCCCTAGAAAGAAGAGGTCAACCGTGTCGGTCGCCATCAAGCCGCTCGAAGATCGCATCGTCATCAAGCAGGTCGACGCCGAGCAGACCACGGCCTCGGGCCTGGTCCTGCCCGACACCGCCAAGGAGAAGCCCCAGGAGGGCGAGGTCGTGGCCGTCGGCCCCGGCCGCATCGACGACAACGGCAACCGCGTGCCGCTCGACGTCGCCGTCGGCGACCGCGTGCTCTACGCCAAGTACGGCGGCACCGAGATCAAGGTCGGTCTCGACGACTTCCTCGTGCTCTCGGCCCGCGACGTGCTCGCGGTCGTCGTGCGCTGACGCATCCGTCTGCTCGAAGGGCCCGCAGGCTTCCCGCCTGCGGGCCCTTCGTCGTCCCCGGCGGCGGCACCGCGCCCGCACGCTCGTTCTGGGGGTCCGCGGCGCGCCGGGCGGACGAGCGGATGCGCGTTACAGTGACGCAGATCCCGCCCCGCTGAGAGGACCCATCGCGCATGCCGCGTCCGCATCGAATCCTGCGCGCGGCCGTGCCGGCGCTGCTCATCGCCGCACTCGCCGGCTGCTCCGCCGAGGTCGTGCCCGAGCCCGCCGATCGGACGGTGAGCGCGCCCGAGCCGACCGGCGACGGCGTACTCACCATCGGCACCCTGCTGCCGACCAGCGGCGAGGCCGCCGTGCTCGGACCCGCGATGGTCGCCGCCGCCGAGCTCGCCGCGCGGGACGTCGACGAGGCCGGTGGCGTCGGCGGCGCTCCCATCGAGCTCGTCCACCGCGACAGCGGCGATGCGGCCGGCGACCAGCTCGAGACCGCCTTCGGCGAGTTCGTCGAGGACGGCGTCGACGTCGTGATCGGGCCGGCCTCCTCCGTGCTCGTCGAACGGGTGCTGCCCCTCGCCGTCGAGGCCGGTGTCGCCGTCATCACACCGTCGGCGACCGCGCCCGGCCTGGGCGCGCTCGACGACGACGGCCTGCTCGCTCGCACGGTCCCGTCCGCGGGTCTGCAGGGCTCCGCCCTCGCGAAGCGGCTGCTCGTCGAGGACGACGACGCGCGCGTCGCGCTCGTGCGGCAGGACGACGAGCTCGGCCGAGAGCTCGACGAGCGGCTCTCGCTCGACCTCGAGGCGGCCGGCGGTGCGCTCGTGGCCTCGGAACCGCTGGACGACGGCACCGAGGAGCTCGCGGCGGATCTCGCCGGGCGCGAGCCGACCGCGGTCGTGCTCGCCACCGGCGGCGACCAGCTCGAGCGCACCGCTGCCCTCGCGACGGCGCTGCTCGCGCACGGGGTCGACGCGGAGCAGCTGTGGTTCACCGCGGGCAACCTCGCCGACTACGGCCCGCTCGTCGAGCCCGGCGCCCTCGAGGGCGCCCACGGACTGGGCATCGGGGCGCAGCCCGGCGAATCGTTCGTGCAGCGGTTGCGCGAGGTCGACCCCGCCGTGCTCGGCACCGCGTTCGCTGCCGAGACGTACGATGCGGTCCTGCTCGCCGCGCTCGCTGCGGCGATGGCCGGTGACGACGGCGGTGCGTCGATCGCGACGCGGCTCGCGGAGGCCTCCTCCGGCGGCGCGGAGTGCGACTCCGCCGACGCCTGCCTCGAGGCGCTGGCTGACGGGCGGGACATCGACTACGACGGTTTCTCCGGACCGCTCGACCTCGATGCCGCGGGCGAGTCGCAGCGCGGCACGTTCGGGCTGCACGTCTACGACGCCTCCGGCGCTCCTCAGCGCAGCGGACAGTTCGTCTCCGGGAAGGTCTCAGCGCGATAACGATCGATCCGCGTTACACGGGCGTAACGACGGCGTATTGTGACGGGTCCTTTCGCCCCCTAGGTTCAACTCAGCAGCGGGGGCCGGCAGAGCCGCCGCCCTCCCGAAGAATCTAGGAGCACGATGAGCATCTCCATCCACGCCCGCTCCCGCAAGGCGATCGTCACCGGAGCCGCGTTCCTCGCGGCCGGCGCCCTCGTCCTCAGCGGTTGCGCCTCCTCCGGCGACGCGCCCGCTCCGGAGGAGTCCAAGGAACCGGTCGTCCCCGGCGACGGCACCACCGCCGACGGCATGCTGCGCGTCGGCACGGTCCTCCCCATCACCGGAAGCCTCGCCTTCCTCGGCCCGCCCGAGTTCGCCGGCGTCGACCTCGCCGAGCAGGAGATCAACGAGTACTTCGCCACGCTGACCGAGGCGCCGTTCGAGGTCTCGGTCGAGCACCGCGACTCCGGCGACGGCGAGACCGACATCGCGACGAACTCGGCCTCCGAGCTGATCGACCTCGACACCGACGTGGTGGTCGGCGCCGCGTCCTCCGGCGTCTCGTTCCAGTTCATCGACCAGCTCATCGCGGCCGGCGTCGTGCAGATCTCGCCGGCGAACACCTCGCCCGACTTCACGACCTACGAGGACGGCGACTTCTACTGGCGCACCGCGCCCTCCGACGTGATCCAGGGCGACGCGCTCGCCAACCACATCCTGGCCAGCGGCGGCACCACGCTGGGCATCATCTACGTCAACGACGCCTACGGCGAGGGCCTCGCGAAGTACACGAGCGAGCCCTTCGAGGCCGCGGGCGGCACCGTCGCAGCGCAGGTCGCCTACAACCTCAACGAGACCTCGTTCCAGTCGCAGATCGACGAGGTGCTCTCCGCCGGCGTCGACTCGATCGCCATCATCGGCTTCCAGGAGTCGCTGACCATGCTGCCGATCCTGCTCAACAACGAGGGCATCGACCCGTCGAGCGTCTACCTGGTGGACGGCAACCTGTCGAACTTCGGCACGGACATCGACGTGCAGGCCGAGGGCATGTCCGGCACCCTGCCGGGCAACCCCGCCGCGGGCGACTTCCGCGACCGCCTCCTGGCCGTCGACCCCGAGCTGCAGGACTTCAGCTACGCGGCGGAGTCCTACGACGCCGTCATCCTGTCGGCCCTCGCGGCCATGCAGGGCGGCGACGACGCCTCGGTCACCATCCGCGACAACCTGCAGTCGGTCTCCGAGGGCGGCACCAAGTGCGCCACCTTCGCCGAGTGCGCCGCGCTGCTCGAGGCCGGCACGGACATCGACTACGACGGCGCCTCCGGCCCGATCGAGTTCGACGAGAACGGCGACCCGACGCGCGCGATGGTCGGCATCTACCGCTACGGCGCCGACAACACCTACACGCTCGAGACCACGGTCGAGGGCTCGCTCTAAGCAGCGATCAGCGGTACCGGGACGGGGTCCCGCCTTCGGGCGGGGCCCCGTTCGCCGTGCCGTGACGGCTCACGCGTGGCCCGGGTGCACCTCGTTCCTGCGCTCCGCGCCCCGCATCGGGCGGTCTGCCACCCCCTCCCCAGACCCGTCGGCCAGCTCGCGCGCTGTACGAAACGGAGGAGATGCCGAACGCTGACGATGCGTTCAGGCGCAGGAGGCCTGCAACCGCGGGCTGTCGCAGGATCGCTGCCACGTGACCTCCTCCGTTTCGAACGGGACCGGTGACGAGGCCGGAGTGCCCAGCGAAGCGGACCCGACGCGAGGTGCCAATCCTCGCTCCGTTGCAGCGCGTGTCCGTCGTCCGCCCCGCCGCCGTGCCGCCGTGCCGTTCCGCTGCCGTGCCGCCCCGCTGCCGTGCTGCCGTGCCGCCTCGCTGCCGTGCCGCCCCGCTGCCCCGCCTCCGCCCCGCCGCTGCCGCAGCGCTACCGCCGCATCCTGCCGACACCCCACCCCCCCCCGGCAACTGCCGCCGATGCGCGGGAGCCGTCCCGCTGCGGGGTGTTCGACCGGTCAGCGGTGTGCGGAACGGAGGAGTTTCCATGCCGTGCGGATGCGCTGGCCTGTGCGATCCTCGCGTCCACGGGGTCGCGCCCGGTCGGCGGCGCCGGATCTCCTCCGAATCGAACGAGATGACGCCGGGCGGGCTTGCGCGGAGCATCGGGTCGCTGAGCCCGACGGGCAGCTCGCCCGGAGCGGACTGTCGTGCATCCGCCCGGGACGACGGAGGGCTGCCACGCGCTGCAGGACGACGGAGGGCCGCCCCGCGCTGCGGGACGGCCCTCCGGCTGCGGACGTCGTCAGTCGAGCTCGGGACGCTTCGCCGCCGCGCGCTCCGCGTCGACGTCCTTCGCCAGCGTGCCGAGGTACAACTCGGTGACCTTGGGGTCGTCGAGCAGCTCCCGACCGGTGCCCGTGTAGGCGTCACGGCCCTGGTCGAGCACGTAGCCGCGGTCGCAGATCTGCAGGCAGCGGCGCGCGTTCTGCTCCACCATCAGCACGGAGACGCCCGCGCGATTGATCTGGGCGATCCGCAGGAAGGTCTCGTCCTGGCGCACGGGGGAGAGGCCGGCGCTCGGCTCGTCGAGCAGCAGCACCGACGGGTCCATCATCAGCGCGCGGCTCATCGCCACCATCTGGCGCTCGCCGCCCGAGAGCGAGCCGGCGCGCTGCGCGCGGCGCTTGGCGAGCTCGGGGAACAGCTGCACGACGAAGTCGAAGCGCTCCTCGAAGGCCTTCGGCCGCTGGAAGAGCCCCATCTCGAGGTTCTCCTGGATGGTGAGCGTCGGGAACACGTTGTTGTTCTGCGGCACCATGCCGACACCCTTGGTGACGAGCTTGTCGGCCTTCAGCGAGGTGATCTCCTCGCCCTGCAGGTAGACGCCACCCCCGCGGATGCCCACCTGGCCGAAGATCGCCTTCAGCAGGGTCGACTTGCCGGCGCCGTTCGGGCCGATGATGCCGATGAGCTCGCCCTCGTGCACATCGATCGACGCGCCGTTCAGGATGTTCACGCCGGGCAGGTAACCCGCCACGAGCTCGTCGGTGCGCAGCACCACCTTGGTGGGCGCGGCGGTGGACTCAGTCATCGGCGAGGCTCGCTTCCTTGGCTTCGACGCGGCGCGCGCGCTCGGTGACGCTCTTCTGCTCGATCATGTCGCCGAGGTCGGTGTCGTGGTGGGCGCCGAGGTAGGCGTCGATCACGGCGGGGTCGTCCATGACGGTCTCCGGCGGACCCTCCGCGACGACCTTGCCCTCCGCCATCACGATCACCCAGTCGGAGATGTGCCGCACCATGTGCATGTCGTGCTCCACGAAGAGCACCGAGGTGCCGTCGTTCTTGAGCTCCTTGATGTGCCCGAGGAGCGACTGCGTCAGCGCCGGGTTGACGCCGGCCATCGGCTCGTCGAGCATGACCAGCTCGGGCTCGCTCATGAGCGCGCGCGCCATCTCGAGTAGCTTGCGCTGGCCACCGGAGAGCGAGGCCGCGTAGTCCTCGCGCTTGGCGTCGAGCTTGAAGCGCCGCAGCAGATCGTCCGCGCGCACCGTGATCTCCTCCTCGCGCGAGCGCCAGAGCGGCTTGAGCAGCGCCGCGAAGAGGTTCTCGCCGGGCTGCTTCGTGGCGCCCAGCAGCATGTTCTGCAGCACCGTCAGCCGCCCGAGCGACTTGGTGAGCTGGAAGGTGCGCACCATGCCGCGGCGGGCGACCTTGAAGGCCGGCACGTTGCCGAGCTTCTGGCCGTTGAAGCTCCAGTCGCCCTCGTTGGGCTTGTCGAAGCCCGTCAGCAGGTTGAAGAAGGTGGTCTTGCCGGCGCCGTTCGGGCCGATCAGCGCCGTGATGCGACCGCGCGGTATCTCGACGTGGTCGACGCTCACCGCCGTGTTGCCGCCGAAGCGGCGCACGACGCCGTCGGCGACGACGATCGGGTCGACCTTCTTGCAGCCGGGGCCGACGGGGCCGTCGACGAGCGGATGCGTGAGGGTGGTCTCAGACATTGAACGACAGCTCCTTCTTGTTGCCGAAGATGCCTTGCGGTCTGAACACGACCAGCAGGATCAACGCGAGGCCGAGCAGCACGAAGCGGATCTGGCCCGCCTGGGTCGTGTCGAGGAAGGTGATGACGTCGGCGCGCACCAGGCCGCCGATGACGCCCTCCGTGAGCACCAGCAGCACCCAGAAGATCATCGAGCCGATGATGGGGCCGAAGACCGTCGCGGCGCCGCCGAGCAGCAGGATCGTCCACGTGAAGAACGTGAGCGTCGTCGCGTAGTTCGTCGGCTGGATGGCCCGGGGCAGGATGAAGATCACACCGGCGAGCGAGCCGAAGACGCCGCCGAGCACGAGGGCCTGCATCTTGTAGGCGTACACGTTCTTGCCGAGGCTGCGCACCGCATCCTCGTCCTCGCGGATGCCCTTGACGACGCGGCCCCAGGGCGACCGCATCAGCAGCCACACGATGACCGTCGCGATGGCGACGAGGCCCCAGCCCCAGAGGAACACCCAGAACTCGGCGCGGGAGTACGTCCACGGGCCGAAGCCGTAGCTGCCGCCCGGCAGCGGGTTGAACGACTGGAAGCTGCGCGCGAAGGCGCTCAGGCCGCTCGCGCCGCCGGTGACGCTCGACAGACCGGTCGTGGAGACGATGTAGCGCACGATCTCGGCCGCCGCGATGGTGACGATGGCGAGGTAGTCCGCGCGGAGCCGCAGCGTCGGGATGCCGAGGATGAGCGCGAACACGACGCTGGCGACGATCGCCGACAGGAACGCGAGCGGGAACGGGAAGTCGAGCGAGAGCGTGGTGATGCCGAAGGCGTAGGCGCCGATGGCCATGAAGCCCGCTTGACCGAAGTTGAGCAGTCCGGCGTAGCCGAAGTGCACACCGATGCCGATCGCCGCGAGCGCGTACGCCGCCGTGGTCGGGCTGAGCGCGACGCCGAGGGCCTGGTTGATGACGAAGAGGAAGTCCATGGTCGCTCCTAGCCGATCCGCTCTCGGCGGCCCAGGATGCCCTGGGGTCGCAGCAGCAGGATGAGGATGAGGATGATGAGCGCGGTGGCGAAGCGGAGGTCCGCGGGCAGCCAGAGCGTCGAGAGCTCGGTCACGAGGCCGATGATGATGGCGCCGACGAGGGCGCCGAAGGCGCTGCCGAGCCCGCCGAGGGTGACCGCGGCGAAGAGGAGCAGCAGGATCTGGAAGCCCATGATCCAGCTGACGCCGCGGAAGACGCCGTAGAGGATGCCCGAGAGGCCGGTCAGCGTCGCGCCCAGCACCCACACGATGCGGATGATGCGGTCGACGTCGATGCCGCTCGCCGCCGCGAGCGCCGCGTTATCGCTCACGGCGCGGGTCGCCTTGCCGATGCGGGTCTTGGTGAGGAAGAGCCCCACGGCGACGAGCACCACCACGCTGATCGCCATGCTGATCAGCGACGAGGCCTGCAGGTTGGCCGGTCCGACCGGCACGACCTGGTTGAAGCCGGTCTGGATGAACTCGGTGCGACCGCCGAAGATCATGAGGAACACGTAGCGCAGCACGATCGAGAGGCCGATCGTCACGATCATGGCCTGCACGAGCCCCACGCGTCTGCGGCGCAGCGGTTTGAAGATCGCCGCGTCGTGGAACCAGCCGAAGGCGGCGCTGGCGACGAGCGTCACGGCGATCGCCGCCCAGATCGACCAGCCGAGGACGGCCGTGAGGAAGAACGAGATCAGGGCGCCGAAGGTCAGCAGCTCGCCGTGTGCGAAGTTGTTGAGCCCGGTGGTGCCGAAGATCAGCGAGATGCCGATGGCGGCGAGCGCGAGCATCAGGCCGAAGTTGATGCCGTAGATGAGGCGGGTCACCACGGTGTCCCATGTCGACGTGCCCTCGATCGTGCTCTCGCCCATCGGGAACAGCACATTGGCGTTCGGCGTGGTGTTGAGGTTCGACGTGCGCGTGATGCTGTCGGGATCGCGCGGCTCGACGCCCTCCGGCAGCGAGTCGACGTCGAGCGTCGAGGTGTAGGAGCCCTGCGCGGGCACATCCACCCGCCACACGCCGTCGGCGTCGGTCGCGACCGTCTCGCTGAAGCCCTCGCCCTCGACGAGGATCTCGGCCCCCTCGACGGGCTCGTCGCCGTTGGCGATGGTTCCGCCCACCGAGAAGCCGGTCGGCGCCGCCGGAGCGGATGCGGATGCGGTGGGCGACGGTTCCGCGGTCGCCGCGGCCACCGGTGCCGCGCCGAGCAGCCCCGCCATGAGGAGCCCCGCGCCGAGCGCGATGAGGGCGTGGAGCGGGGTTCGGCGGGATGGTCGTGAGCGAGTCGTCAAGCTCGGCCTCCGTGGTCGTGCCGGCCGCTTCGCCGGAAACCACCCGGACGCGCGGACCGACCGCTGCTGTGTCGGGTGCACGCTAACCCGGGTTGATTTCCGATGTGTTTCGGGGGGACGTCGATGTCCCCTGGGGCAGCGTGCGACTCAGCATCCAGTACCGCCCCCGGATCTGCAAGCCGCACCGGCGTTCGCGGATCGCACCGGGGAATACGCGCGCGCGGGCGAGCGCTAGCATGGTCAGACCCGACGACGCCCCATCCGGGAACACCTCGGGCACCCCACTCCTCCGACACACCCCAGAGGGCGCATTCATGGATCAGCACGACCCGTTCGGCTTCATCGGACTCACCTACGACGACGTCCTCCTCCTGCCGGGCGAGTCGGACGTGATCCCCAGCGCGGTGGAGACGCGCACGCAGCTCAGCCGCAACGTCGCACTGAACATCCCGCTCGTGTCCGCGGCCATGGACACCGTCACCGAGTCGCGCCTCGCGATCGCCATGGCGCGTCAGGGCGGCATCGGCATCCTGCACCGCAACCTCTCCGTCGAGGCGCAGGCCAGCCATGTCGACCGGGTGAAGCGCTCGGAGGCGGGCATGGTCTCGCATCCGGTCACCACCACGGTCGATGCGACGGTCGCCGAGGTCGACGCGCTGTGCGGCAGGTACCGCGTCTCCGGTCTGCCGGTGGTCGACGCCGACGGCGTGCTCGTCGGCATCATCACGAACCGCGACATGCGCTTCGTCTCGCCCTTCGAGCAGGACACGCTGAAGGTCGGCGACGTCATGACCAAGGCACCGCTCATCACCGCCCCCGTCGGCATCGACCCCGACGACGCGATCGCGATCTTCGCGCAGCACAAGATCGAGAAGCTGCCGCTGGTCGACGCCCAGGGCCGCCTGCGCGGGCTCATCACGGTCAAGGACTTCGACAAGAGCGAGAAGTACCCGCTCGCGGCGAAGGACGCGAACGGCCGCCTGCTCTCCGGTGCCGCGGTCGGCGTCGGCGACGACGCGTGGACCCGTGCGCACACCCTCGTCGACGCCGGCGTCGACGTGCTCATCGTCGACACCGCGCACGGCCACAACGCCAACGTGCTCGACATGATCCGCCGGCTCAAGGCCGATCCGCACTCGCGCGGCGTCGACATCATCGGCGGCAACGTCGCCACCCGGGCGGGTGCGCAGGCCCTCGTCGACGCGGGAGCGGATGCGGTCAAGGTCGGCGTCGGCCCCGGTTCCATCTGCACGACCCGCGTCGTCGCGGGCGTGGGCGTGCCCCAGGTCACCGCGGTCTACGAGGCCTCGCTCGCCGCGCGCCCGGCCGGCGTGCCGGTCATCGCCGACGGCGGCCTGCAGTACTCCGGCGACATCGGCAAGGCGCTCGTCGCCGGTGCCAGCACCGTGATGCTCGGCTCGCTGCTCGCCGGCACCGACGAGTCGCCCGGCGACGTCGTCTTCGTGGGCGGCAAGCAGTTCAAGAACTACCGCGGCATGGGCTCGCTGGGCGCCATGCAGTCGCGCGGACCGCAGCGCTCCTACTCGAAGGACCGCTACTTCCAGGACGACGTGCTGCGCGAGGACAAGCTCGTGCCCGAGGGCATCGAGGGCCAGATCCCCTACCGCGGCTCGGTGCAGACGGTCGTGCACCAGCTCGTCGGCGGCCTGCGCGCCTCGATGGGCTACGTGGGGGCGCCCTCGGTGCCCGAGCTGCAGCAGCGCGGCAGGTTCGTGCGCATCACCGCGGCCGGGCTCAAGGAGTCCCACCCGCACGACGTGCAGATGGTCATGGAGGCCCCGAACTACCGGGGTCGCTGAACCGCATCGAGCGGATCGGAGGCGGTCGCCCATCGGGCGGCCGCCTCCGTCGTCCGCGGCCGCCCTCTGCGCGTGGCCGTCCTCTGCCGCCTCCTGTTGCCGCTGCCTCGCGCTGCCTCGCGCTGCTCGCGCCGCCTGCTGCCGCTGCCGCGCACTGCCGCTGCCGCGCTCATCCGCATCTCTGTCAGCTCGGGACGACGACTTTCACTCCTCCGACCAAATGAAGGAGCTCGTGGTGCTGGAGGGCGCTTCAGTCCTCATATGCGGGTGAACAGGGTGATTTGAGCCGCAGATGCGGGTTCGATCAGTGCGCGGGCGGTGGTATTCCTTCATTCGGCGACGGGGTCGTGCAGCGCAGCGGATGTCATCCAGCGATCGCGGCGTCCGAGAGGCGAGTGCGCCGCGCGGCATGTCCGGGCGGAGGGGTAAGGGTTGCCTCCGCCGAGGCTCCGCGCGCCTCCCGTTCGCAGGCTGATCCCGCTCGCGCTGCTGCCGCCCACATGCTGCTGCCTACACGCTGCTGCCCAAACGCTGTCGCCCACACGCTGCTGCCCATGTGCTGCTGCCCACACGCTGCTCTTGCCCGCGCCCGTCACCCTCTCGCGCGCTGCTGCCCGCGCGCTCCCGGCCGCGCGCTGCCGCTCGCGCGCTCCGCCTGCGCACCGATCGCTGCTCCGCCCCACACATCCGCTCATCCGTCCGCTCGCGCCGCCGTCCCCTCGCCCCTCGTTCGAAATGACGGAGAACCGGAGCGGAACAGGCCGACCTGCCCGCGGATGCGGTTGCACCGGCGCATCGAGGCCGCATCCGCGGAACCGGGCGCCTCTCGGCCGGGGGTGATCCGTCATTCGGGAACGGAGCCGGGTCGGCGGGGCGACTGCGATCGGCCGATCGGGGCGCCCGGCAGGTGAGCGCACCACCGGTGCCTCGGGGCGAGGCGGCAGGAACCCTCCGCGCGCGGCCGATGCGTCCGTCGCGCCAACCCCGCCCCGGCCAGCCCGAAGCCCCCGCCACCGCCAGCCCGCGCTCCCGCCCCGGCCAGCCCGCACCCCAGCCGCACCCCGCCCCGCCGTCTCCCGCCCGCCGCCGCTAGGCTGGTGCGGTGACGGACTTCGAGATCGGCCGGGCCAAGCGCGCGCGACGCGCGTACTCCTTCGACGACATCGCGATCGTGCCCTCGCGGCGCACCCGCGACCCGCAGGACGTCTCGGTCGGGTGGGGCATCGACGCCTACCGCTTCGAGATCCCGATCCTCGCCGCGCCCATGGACTCGGTCGTCTCGCCGGCGACCGCCATCGAGATCGGCCGCCTCGGCGGTCTCGGCGTGCTCGACCTCGAGGGTCTCTGGACCCGCTACGAGAACCCCGAGCCGCTGCTCGAGGAGATCGCGACCCTCTCGCCCGACCAGGCGACGCGTCGCATGCAGCGCATCTACGCCGAGCCGATCAAGCCCGAGCTCGTCACCGCGCGCATCGCCGAGATCCGCGCCGCCGGCGTCACCGTCGCCGGCGCGCTCAGCCCGCAGCGCACCCAGGAGCTCTACGAGACGGTCGTCAGCGCCGGCGTGGACCTCTTCGTGATCCGCGGCACCACCGTCTCGGCCGAGCACGTCTCGAAGACCACCGAGCCGCTCAACCTCAAGCGCTTCATCTACGAGCTCGACGTGCCGGTCATCGTCGGCGGCGCCTCCACCTACACGGCTGCGCTGCACCTCATGCGCACCGGCGCCGCGGGCGTGCTCGTCGGCTTCGGCGGGGGAGCGGCCTCCACTACGCGCGCCGCGCTCGGCATCCACGCGCCCATGGCGACCGCGGTCGCCGACGTCGCCGGCGCGCGCCGCGACTACCTCGACGAGTCGGGCGGCCGGTACGTGCACGTCATCGCGGATGGCGGTCTCGGCACCTCCGGCGACATCGTGAAGGCGATCGCCACCGGAGCGGATGCGGTCATGCTGGGCTCCGCGCTGGCCCGTGCCGACGAGGCACCCGGCCGCGGCTTCCACTGGGGAGCGGAGGCGCATCACGCGGAGCTGCCGCGCGGCCACCGCGTCGAGGTCGGCACGGCGGGATCGCTGTCGCAGATCCTCACCGGCCCGGCCGAGTCGGCCGACGGCACCACCAACCTGGTCGGCGCGCTGCGCCGCTCGATGGCCACGACCGGCTACTCCGACCTCAAGGAGTTCCAGCGGGTCGAGGTCGTCGTCGCGCCCTACCAGGCAGGCTGAGCCGTCCGCTGCCAGCGCACGCCCGCGCATCCGCGCGGGGGCCTGCGCGGATTCGACGCGGCGTAGAATCGACGTCGTCCCCTAGAGCTCGAGGAGCCATCCCATGGCCGACGTGCGACGCGTCAAACTGCCCGGTGTGGGTGTGCTGCACACCTTCAAGACGAGCGACGGCGGCAAGTGCGGCGTGATCACGCACCGCTCGGGGCACAGCGACCTCATCACCTTCGCCGACGACGGGGACGACTCGCACGCCAACAAGGTGTCGCTGCGGCTCACCGAGGACGAGGCGCACACGCTCGCCGAGCTGCTCGGTGGCACCCGCATCACCGAGTCGCTGTCGGGGCTCGATGAGATCCCCGGCCTCGCCATCGACTGGTTCCACGTCGACTACGACCACCACATCGCCGGGCAGCCGCTCGGCAACCTCGCCCAGCGCGGCGTGCCCGGCCTCACGGTCGTGGCGGTCGTTCGCGGCGAGACCACCAGCCCCGCGCCCGCGCAGGACTTCAAGGTCTTCCCCGGTGACACGCTCGTCGTCGCCGGATCACCCGAGAAGGTCGGCAAGGCGTTCCGCTTCTTTCGCACCGGCGAGCTCGTGAAGCCCCCGACCGAGCAGGCCGATGCTCCAGCTGGCGGCTGACGCCGGCGGTCACGGCGACATCGGGGAGCGCCTCGTCACGATCGGGGTGCTGTTCGTCATCGCGTACGGGCTGGGCACGCTGGGCCGGCGCATCGGCCTCCCGGCCATCCCGATCTACATGCTCGTCGGGCTCGTCGCGAGCCCGTTCTTCGGCTGGTTCCCGCTCAGCCTCGACGGCAGCATCATCGAGCTCATCGCCGTCTTCGGCCTGATCCTGCTGCTGTTCAATCTCGGCCTCGAATTCGACCAGGAGGAGTTCTTCGCGAACGCCGGCCGCCTGGTGCTGCTCGGCGGCTCGTACATCGCGGTGAACATGGCCGCGGGTCTGGTCTTCGGTTTCGCGGTCGGCTGGGGCTCCCGCGAGGCGTTGATCATCGCCGGCATGACCGCGACGAGCTCGAGCGCGATCGTCACCAAGCTGCTCATCGAGCTGAACCGGCTCGCGAACCGCGAGACGCCGATGATCCTCGGCATCACCGTGGTCGAGGACATCTTCATCGCCATCTACCTCGCCATCGTCTCGGTCGTGCTCAGCGGCGAGACCGAGCCGTGGCCGGTCATCATGCAGCTCGGGGTGGCGTTCCTCTTCCTCGCGGTGATGTTCAGCCTGGCTCGCTGGGGCGGCCGCATCGTGGGGCGACTCTTCAACACGAAGGACGACGAGCTCTTCACGGTGCTCTTCATCGGTCTCGCGCTCGCCTTCGGCGGCATCGGCGAGATCCTGGGGGTAACGGATGCGATCGGCGCCTTTCTCATCGGCCTCGTCATCGGCGCCACCCGACACCGCGCCAAGGTCGAGCAGCTCGCGATCCCGCTGCGCGACGTGTTCGCCGCCTTCTTCTTCCTGAACTTCGGCCTCTCGCTCAACCCCGCGCTGTTCGGCGGCGTGCTCGTGCCGGTGCTCTGCGCCGTCGCGATGACGATGCTGCTCAACGTGATCGCCGGGCAGATCGTGGCGCGCGTCAGCGGCTTCGGCCTGCAGGCCGGCATCAACACGACCGTGATCCTGCAGAACCGGGGCGAGTTCGCGCTCATCCTGGCGACGCTGTCGCTCACGGCGGGACTGGATGAGCGCATCCAGCCGTTCGCCGGGCTCTACGTGCTCATCATGGCCATCGTTGGCCCCGTCATCGCGGTGAACTCCGAGCGGATCGGGGCCCTGGTGACCCGCCCGTCGCGCAGGCGGCGCGCCGAGGTCGAGCGCCGACGCTCAGAGGAGCCGGCGGCTCCCGCGCCCGACGACGAGCCGTCGGGGGCACGCGGCGGCGGCCTCGACCCCGCGGTGCTCGCCGCGATGAACGACGACCAGCCCGACGCCGCCGAGCAGCCGCAGCCCGATGCTCCGACCGGCCCGCAGCCCCGACCCCGCGATCCCGAGTACTGATGACGAACACCACCACACCGCCCACCCTCTGGAGCGTCGCCCGGCGCCCGAAGTTCCTCGGCCTGCTCGGCATCGTGCTGCTCGTGGCCGGTGTCTTCGCCGGCCTCGCGCAGTGGCAGCTCGACCGCAGCTTCAGCAACGGCGCCGTGGTCGTACGCGACACCGAGACGGTGCGGCCGCTCGTCGAGCTCGACCAGCCGCAGGCCGGCGTGGAGGGGGACGCCATCGGCCACCGGGTGACCGTGCGAGGGCACCTGGTGCCGGGCGACGAGGTCGTGCTCACCCGGCGCGTGCAGGGTGAGGAGCTCGGCGCCTGGGTGGTCGGCCACCTGGCCGTGGAGCAGCCGGACGGGCAGCCCGCCTCGCTCGCCGTCGCGCTCGGCTGGGCGCCGACCGAGCAGCAGGCGCGGGAAGCGGCGGATGCGCTCGACGCCGACACGACCGTGCGCGAGTGGGCCGGTCGGTACTCGCAGGACGAGGGCCCGCAGGAGTCGGACTTCGAGGCGGGGAGCGGCGCGCGCTGAGCACCGGTGAGCTCGTGAACCTCTGGGCCGAGGTCGAGCCGGCGGGCGCCTACGGCGGCTACCTCATCGCGGCAGACGCGCCGGCCGGGCTCGACGCCATCCTGTCGCCCGCCCCGGAGTCGGAGCGCGGCGTCAACCTGCAGAATCTCGCCTACTTCGCGCAGTGGATCTTCTTCGGCCTGTTCGCGTTCTACATCTGGTACCGGATGGTCAAGGACGCCTGGCAGGAGGAGGTCGAGCCGGCGGAGGAGGAGGGCGGCGAGGACGCCGACGCACCGACCGAGACCGCATCCGCCGAGAAGTAAGCTGGAACCCATGCCCCGCACCCCTCAGGCCGCTGACACCGGCCGCATCCGCACGTCGCTGAAGGCGTACCAGGTGTTCGCCTACATCACGGGCGTCTTCCTGCTGATCCTGGTCGTCGAGATGGCGTTCAAGTACGGACCGCTGCTGTGGCAGGAGTTCGGCTACGAGCTCGAGCTCGGCGGCACCCAGGGCTTCCTCGCGCTCGTGCCGAGCGACAGCATCACGGCGATCAACCTCAGCCTCGCCATCCAGATGGTGCACGGCTACTGCTACGTGGGCTACCTCATCACCGACTTCATCCTCGTGCAGCGCATGGGGTGGAAGATCACCAAGTTCCTCTTCATCGCCCTCGGCGGCGTCGTGCCCGGCCTCTCCTTCTGGATGGAGGCCCGCGTCAGCCGCGAGGTCAGGACCTCTCTCGAATCCATCACCCCCAAGGAAGGCGCCGCCGCATGAGCGACACCCCACGCACCGAACCGGTCTCGGCCGCCCCTGGAACGGACGCCCAGCCCGTCCTGGTCGTCGACTTCGGCGCCCAGTACGCGCAGCTCATCGCGCGCCGCGTGCGCGAGGCCAACGTCTACAGCGAGATCGTTCCGCACACCATCTCCGCTGCGGAGGTCGCAGCCAAGAAGCCGGCCGGCATCGTGCTGAGCGGCGGCCCGTCGAGCGTCTACGAGCCCGGCTCGCCCGAGCTCGACCCCGGCATCCTGCAGCTCGGCGTGCCCGTGCTGGGCATCTGCTACGGCTTCCAGGTCATGGCCAAGACGCTCGGCGGCGAGGTCGCGAACACCGGCCTGCGCGAGTACGGCTCCACCGACGTCAAGCTCACCGGCGAGAACGCCTTCCTGGGCGAGCAGCCCGCCGAGCAGGCCGTGTGGATGAGCCACGGCGACTCGGTGGCCAAGGCGCCCGAGGGCTTCCAGGTGCTCGCGTCGACCCCGTCGACCCCCGTCGCAGCATTCGCGAACGACGAGACCCGCATGTACGGCGTGCAGTGGCACCCCGAGGTCAAGCACTCGCAGTACGGCCAGAAGGTCATCGAGAACTTCCTGCACCGCTCCGCCGGCATCCCCGCGGACTGGAACAGCGCCAACGTCATCGACGAGCAGGTCGAGCGCATCCGCGCCCAGGTCGGCTCCGGCAAGGTCATCGTCGGCCTCTCGGGCGGCGTCGACTCTGCCGTCGCCGGCGCGATCGTGCACAAGGCCGTCGGCGACCAGCTCACCGCGATCTTCGTCGATCACGGCCTGCTGCGAGCGGATGAGCGCAAGCAGGTCGAGGAGGACTACGTCGCCTCCACCGGCGTGCGGCTCGTCACGGTCGACGCCCGCGAGCAGTTCCTCGGCGCCCTCGCCGGGGTGACCGACCCGGAGACCAAGCGCAAGATCATCGGACGGGAGTTCATCCGCTCGTTCGAGCAGGCGGCCGCTTCTCTCGTGGCGGAGTCGATCGAGGGACCGGGCGAGCCCGTCAAGTTCCTCGTGCAGGGCACGCTCTATCCGGACGTGGTGGAGTCGGGCGGCGGCAGCGGCACGGCGAACATCAAGAGCCACCACAACGTGGGCGGCCTGCCGGAGGACCTGCAGTTCGAGCTCGTCGAGCCGCTGCGCACCCTCTTCAAGGACGAGGTGCGCGCCATCGGCCGCGAGCTCGGCCTGCCCGAGGTCATCGTGGCCCGCCAGCCGTTCCCCGGCCCGGGACTCGGCATCCGCATCATCGGCGAGGTGAACGAGGAGCGCCTCGAGATCCTGCGCGCCGCCGACAAGATCGTGCGCACCGAGCTCACCGCCGCCGGCCTCGACGCCGAGATCTGGCAGTGCCCGGTCGTGCTGCTCGCCGACGTGCGCTCGGTGGGCGTGCAGGGCGACGGCCGCACCTACGGCCACCCGATCGTGCTGCGCCCGGTCTCCAGTGAGGATGCCATGACCGCCGACTGGACCCGCCTGCCCTACGAGGTGCTCGCCCGCATCTCGAACCTCATCTCGAACCAGGTGCCCGGGGTCAACCGCGTCGTGCTCGACGTGACCTCGAAGCCGCCGGGAACCATCGAGTGGGAGTGAGTCGATCGGAGAACGGTCCTTCCGGACCGTTCTCCGGCTCACTCCGACGGTCATCCCGTGTCAGCAGCGGGTGACCCGCCGGGAACGACGAAGGGCCCGTCCGATCGGACGGGCCCTTCGTCGTGCGGTCGAGCGTCAGTCGCTCGACGAGAAGATCGCGACGAAGCGGAGCAGCTCGAGGTAGAGCCACACGACGGTGACCATGATGCCGAACACGGCGCGCCAGCCGAACGAGCGCGGGGCGCCGTTCTCGACACCGTGCTTGACGGCCTCGAAGTCGAGCACCAGCGAGTAGGCGGCGAGCACGACGACCAGGCCCATGAGCAGCAGGTTGAAGAGCGGGTTCGCGAAGAGCCCGAAGCCGTCGATGACGCCGAAGGTGACGAGCACGAAGTTGACCAGCGAGAACGCGGCGTAGCCGAGCAGCGCGATCAGGAAGATCTTCGTGGCGCGGGGCGAGGAGCGCACCTTGCCGCTCATGAACAGCGCGAGGGTGATGCCGACGACCGCGAGCGTGCCGATGACCGCGACAGGGACGACACCGCCACCGACGTACGAGTAGAGCAGCGAGATGCCGCCGACGAACACGCCCTGCGCCGCGGCGTAGGCGAGCACGAGGCCGCCGGAGGGCTGCTTCTTGAAGGTGTTCACGAGCGCGAGCACGAAGCCGACGAGCGCGAACGCGAAGATCAGCGGTCCGACGACCGGGGTGATCGCCCAGCCGGCGACCGCGCCGAGGACCAGCACGCCGAAGCCGATGAAGGCCTTCTTGATGGTGTCCTCGTAGCTCATCCGGTCGGTCTCGTACGAGTTCGCCGCGGGGCGGTCGTAGAGGTCGCCGAGCTGCTGGGCGCTGAGGTCCTGCTGGTAGCCGGGCGGCGGCGTCGGAACCCCGGCGCGAGCGCCGGCGACGTTGCCGCGAGGAGAGAACTCGGGTGCGGTGAAGGCGGGATTCGTCAAGGCCATGGCGGTGATCAACTCCGTCGTAGGGGTAGGGGAAGCCTGACCATGAATCTATCCGACGCGTGGGGTGCGCGGCTGGGGGTTCGCCTCAGGCTGAAGGGAGGGGCGGCTGCTCCGCTGCAGGACGGCGCCTGCGCCGCGTTCCGTCGGCCTCGCCGCCGTCTGGGCGCTTGCGGCGAGCGGTTTGCGCTCCGATGGGAGCCGACGCGCCGCCGAGCGGCACCTGACGCTGACGGCGGGCCGCTGTTCATCCGCTCGCCCTATCGTGGCGGCGTGAACGCTCCGCGCCCGCTCGGCCGCAACCCGCATCCGCTCGTCATCGCCCACCGCGGGGCCAGCGGCCACCGTGTCGAGCACAGCCGCGCGGCGTACGAGCTCGGCATCGCGCAGGGAGCGGATGCTGTGGAGCCCGACCTCGTGCCCACGCGCGACGGCGTGCTCGTCGTGCGGCACGAGAACGAGATCTCGGGCACGACGGACGTGGCGGAGCGTCCCGAGTTCGCCCACCGCCGCAGGAGCCGGACCGTGGACGGCAAGCGCCTCGACGGCTGGTTCACGGAGGACTTCACCTGGGCGGAGCTGCAGGGCCTGCGGCTGCGCGAACGGCTGCCGAAGCTGCGGCCCTCGAACGATGTCCGTGCGACCGGCGGCGGGATGCTGCGGTTCGTCGACCTGCTCGACCTGCTGGAGGCGGCGGACCGGCCGGTGCGGCTGATCGCCGAGATCAAGCATGCGGCGCACTTCGAGGCCGCCGGCTTCCCGATGCACGAGCTGCTGCTCGCCGAGCTCGGTAGTCGTCTGGACGGGCTGGTGACGGTCGAGAGCTTCGAGCAGACGGTGCTGCGGCAGCTGCGTGCGAGCGGATTCGGCGGGCGCACGGTGCTCCTGGCCGAGGCGTCGGGTGCCCCCGCGGACCTCGTCGCCCGGCACGGCTCGACCGCTCCCGACTACGCCTCGTTCCTGACCGACGAGGGGCTCGCCGCGATCGCGGCGGAGGAGCACGGCGTCAGCGTCGACAAGACCCTGCTGCTCGGTCGCTCCGACACCACCGACCTCGTCGACCGAGCGCATGCCGCTGGTCTCGAGGTGTACGCCTGGACGCTCCGCCCCGAGAACGCCTTCCTCGCGCCGCGCCACCGGGGCCCCGGCGGGCGGGCGGCCCACGGCGACTGGCGCGCCGAGTTCCGTGCGGTCCTCGCCACCGGCCTCGACGGCGTCTTCGCCGACCACCCCGACCTGGCCCTCGCGGTGCGCGCCGGCCTCGCCTGAGCGCCGTCCCGCCGGTGTGCTGTCCCGCCCCGGTGTACCGTCCCGCCCCGGTGTGCCGTCCGGCTGCGCGCCGCCCTGCCGGGGTGCCGCCGCCTCGCCCGTGCGCTGCCCCGTTCCCGCGGCTCCCCGATACCGAATGACGGAGGGTCGGGCCGAACCTCTGGAATCTCGGGGGACCGGGCTGCGCGGACCTCCGGTTCTCCGTCGTTCGGGATCGCGGGGAGGAGGAGGACTGGGCTGCGCGGACCCCAGGTTCTCCGTCGTTCGGGATTGCGCGCTGGGGCGAGCACGCCCTCGCCCTCGGCGTCAGCGGATGTCGCCGCGCCGTACGGCACCGAGGACGGCAGATTCGACCAGCGGCCAGTCGTCCATCACCTGCTGGTAGGTGAAGCGCAGGACGCGGTAGCCGCGAGCGCTCAGCAGCGAATCACGCCGGCGGTCGGCGTGGTACTGCGCCGGGTTCGCATGGAACGTCTCGCTGTCGATCTCGATCACGAGGCGGCGACCCAGGACGAAGTCCACTCGACCGACGCCGCGGATCTTGACCTGCGCTCGCGGTCGAAGCCCGCAGCGCATGAGCAGACGGATCCGGAACACCGACTCGGTTCCCGATCCGCTGTTCGGATCGACCTCGAGCAGGAGATGAGCGGAGCGATGCGTGGCGGCGATCGCGCGCCAGATGGAATGGGAGATCAACGGTCGCCGCCCCTGCGTCGATGAGAGCGCCGAGTCCGCGACAGCGACGGCGAACTCGACGGGCTGGCACTGGACCATCTGGCGCAGGGCTCGCTCGATGGGGACTACGAGGCGGTCGCCCGGCTGGTCGTCGTTCCAGTGCACGGTCACCGCCGCCGCCGGGTCCAGTCGGCGCCGATGGTCGTCGGGATGCCGCAGCCGGATGGCATGACCGTCGACGGCGACGTGCAGCCCACAGCGTTCAGGGGTCCAGCACCCCCACGAGGCCAGAGCGGAGATGCAGTCCAGGCGACCGCCGACGCGCGCGGCCGCCAGCGCATCCGCTGCGGTGAGGGGGAGGGCGTACCAGCCCTGGCGCACGCGGATCAGTCTCCCGTCGGCGAGGAGACGGCGGAGCTGCCCCCGACGGATGCCCTTCGCGTACAGCTCGTGCGTGGCGGCCAGTCCGCCGAGCAGCGTGACGAGCGATTCGACGAGGACCATACCGCACCGTGCCATGGTCCGGACGTGCAGGTCCGCCGTTCGGCCCGTCGCTGTGCGGTCGTCGCCGCGCCCGGCTCTGGGGAGGATGAGTCAACCTCCGCACCGCCGTCCCGAATGACGGGGAATGCCTCGGCCGGGCCGAAGCCGACTCGTCGAGCGCTGTGCCCGGATGCAGAAGTCCGTCATTCGGGATCGAGGCGCCACCGTGCACCGGGAGTGGGTGCGGGAGCGGGAGCGGATGCGGGAGCGGGAGCGGGGGCAGGGGCGGCGTGAGCGGCGGGTGCGGGAGCGGGGTGCGGCGGGGTGGCGGGTGCGGGAGCGGCGAGGTGGGGCGGCTGGGTCGGGGAGCCGCGCAGCGCCCGTGTCGGGGGTGCGCCGTAGACTCGGGGCCGTCATGAGAGCGATCCCCGTCGAGAACGAGCAGGCCGGCCCGAACGAGCGCGGCGGCGCCGAGGACCCGCTGTTCGCGGGGCTGAATCCGCAGCAGCGCGAGGCGGCCGAGTACCGGGGCGAGTCGCTGCTCATCGTCGCGGGCGCCGGCTCCGGCAAGACGAGCGTGCTGACGCGCCGCATCGCGGGCCTGCTGCGCTCGGGCGAGGCCTGGCCGAGCCAGATCCTCGCAATCACCTTCACGAACAAGGCCGCCGCGGAGATGCGCGAGCGCGTGGAGGCGCTGGTCGGGCAGGCCGCCGAGGGCATGTGGATCTCGACGTTCCACTCGGCGTGCGTGCGCATCCTGCGCCGCGAGGCGGAGAACTTCGGCTACCTCAAGAGCTTCACGATCTACGACTCCGGCGACCAGCGGGCGCTCATCAAGCGCATCATCAAGCAGCTCGAGGCCGACACGCTCGGCTTCACGGTCAGCAGCGTCTCCGGCAAGATCTCGAACCTCAAGAACGAGCTCGCCGACGTCGACAGCTACGCGCGCACGGCGAACATGGACGACCCGAACGAGGTCATGTTCATCGAGATCTTCCGCCGCTACACCGCGACCCTCAGCGCGGCCAACGCCTTCGACTTCGACGATCTCATCGCGCAGACGGTCTACCTCTTCCGCGCCTTCCCGCACGTCGCGGCGCTCTACCAGCGGCGCTTCCGCCACGTGCTGGTCGACGAGTACCAGGACACCAACCACGCCCAGTACGCGCTGGTGCGCGAGCTGACCCGCCCGGTCGAGCCCGACGAGGTGCTGCGCCTCGAGGAGCAGGGTCAGCACGTGGAGCGGCTGCGCGACGTCAACGGCGCGATCCCGGGTGCCTCGCTCACGGTCGTCGGCGACTCCGACCAGTCCATCTACGCGTTCCGCGGAGCCGACATCCGCAACATCATCGAGTTCGAGCGCGACTTCCCCCGCTCGAAGGTGATCCTGCTCGAGCAGAACTACCGCTCCACCCAGACGATCCTCGACGCGGCGAACGCCGTGATCAGCAACAACTTCGACCGGCCCGAGAAGAAGCTCTGGACCGCGGTGGGCGCCGGCGAGAAGATCCTCGGCTACACCGGCTACTCGGCCCACGACGAAGCCCAGTTCGTGGCGGATGAGATCGCCAAGCTGCGCGAGGACGGCATGGCCTATAAGGACATCGCCGTCTTCTACCGCACCAACGCGCAGACGCGAGCGCTGGAGGAGATCCTCATCCGCTCGGCCGTGCCGTACCGGGTGCTCGGCGGCACGAAGTTCTACGAGCGCGCCGAGATCAAGGACGTGCTGGGCTACCTGCTCGCCGTCGCGAACCCCTTCGACGAGCTGGCGCTGCGCCGCATCATGAACGCGCCCAAGCGCGGCATCGGCCCGGCCACCGAGACGGCCCTCGCCAGCCACGCCGAGCGCGAGCAGACGAGCCTGCGGCAGGCGTTGCGCGACGCCCGGCAGCTGGGGCTCGGCCCGAAGGTGACCACGGCCATCGAGGGGCTCGCCGAGCTGCTCGACGAGGCTGCGGTGCTCGCGGGCACGGCGGCGCTGGAGCCGGGCCGCGAGGCCACCGCATCCGCTGCGCCGCCGGCTCCCGTCGCCCAGGTGCTGCAGCTGCTGCTCGACCGCAGCGGCTACCTCGAGATCCTGCGGAACAGCCGCGACCCGCAGGACGAGGCGCGCGCCGAGAACGTCGAGGAGCTCCTGTCGGTGACGAAGGAGTTCCAGCGCAACAACCCCGACGGCACGCTCGTCGATTTCCTCACCGAGGTCGCGCTCGTCGCCGCGGCGGACGAGCTCGACGACACCAGCGGCACCGTCAGCCTCATGACCCTGCACACGGCGAAGGGCCTCGAGTACGAGGCGGTGTTCCTCACCGGCGTCGAGGAGGACCTGCTGCCGCACCGTATGTCGGCCGGCGAGCCCGGCGGGCCCGCGGAGGAGCGGCGCCTGTTCTACGTCGGCATCACCCGAGCCCGCAAGAAGCTGCACCTCTCGCTCGCCATGACGCGCAGCCAGTACGGCGACACCTCGGTGGCCATGCCGAGCCGCTACCTGCAGGAGATCCCGGCGGACCTGATCGACTGGAAGCAGTCGCCGGGCATGGCGACCAGCCGCGGCGGTACCCAGCCGCGAGCGCTCAACGCCCGACGCGTCGGCGGCTCCACGCGGGAACCGGATGCGCTGTCGCCGTCGAACCGCCCCAAGCGCGAGTGGCCGAACGCGGTCACGAACCAGGTGCGCGACAACAGCGCGCTCGAGCTGGCGGTCGGCGACCGCATCCGCCACAGCGACTTCGGCGAGGGGCGCGTGAGCGGCATGACCGGCGAGGGCGCCAAGCGCGTCGCCGAGGTGCAGTTCGACGCGGCGGGCCGCAAGAAGCTGCTGGTGAAGATCGCCCCCATCGAGAAGCTCTGAGCGCTGCGGGACCGGGGTCGGCTGATGGAGCCGGGACCGGTCCCCTCCCGTGGGCACCGGTCCCGGCGGCGGTGATGCAGCGCGGAACGTCTCGACGAGCTGACCTCACCGCGCACCGAGCAAGGGTCATTGCGGTATCTCGATCCTGGCGCAGTCCTCGATGCGTCCGGGGGTGGAAACCCCCACCATCGCGGGCGGTGCGCGCTGCAGGAGCCGCTGGTCATAATGGAGCCATGATCCCCGGCCCGGCGCGCGCGCCCTTGCGCGTCGCGGTCGTCGAGGATCAGCCGCTCTACCGGGCCATGCTCGTGCAGCTGCTCGACGCCGATCCGCGCACGGAGGTGGTGGTCGAGGCATCCGGCGCCGCCGAGGCCCGCCGACGCATCATGCCGGGCAGGGTCGACGTCGCGATCCTCGACATCGAGCTCGGCGACGGCAACGGCGTCGGTCTCGGCGTCTCGTTGCGGCGCGCCGACCCCGACCTCGGGGTGCTGCTGCTGTCGAGCCGCGACGTCATGGAGCTGCTGCTCGACCTGCCCTCCGACGTCCGCCGCGGCTGGAGCTACCTGTCGAAGACCACCTCGACGAGCCCCGACAGCCTGTTCACCGCGCTGACCGCGACGGCCGAGGGGCGCACGGTGCTCGACCCCGAACTCATCGGGCGCTCCGTGCCCCGGGCCGGGTCGGCGCTGGCGCGTCTGAGCGACCGCCAGCTCCAGGTGCTCACCCTCGTCGCCGAGGGGCTGTCGAACGCCGGCATCGCCGAGCGCCTCGGCCTCTCGTCGCGGTCCATCGAGAACCACCTCAACGCCATCTACGCCGCACTCGAACTGCCGGAGGGCCACAACTCGCGGGTGAGCGCGGTGCTGCGGCTCATCGAGGAGACCTCGAGGTTCGCATGAGCCACGGCCGTGACGCCGACGGGGTCGAGGACGACGACTTCGCGCGAGCGCAGGAGCTTCGCGATCGTCGTGTGCTGCTGCTCGGCCTCTGCCTCGTCATGACCGCCTACGGCCTGGGGGCCGCCCTGCAGACCTCCATCCTCTTCTCCGACGCGCCCGGTTCGGCCAGCTCGCTGTGGGGGAGGGCGCCGATTTCGGCACGCGCATGCTCGCGAACGGCTCGGCGGTCGCGGCAGCGGCGCTCGGCGCGGCGGCGCTCGGCCTCCACCGTCGTCGCGGCTGGCGGCTCGTGCTCGTCGCCGCGGCGACGGCCATCACCGCGGCGCTGGTGCGCATGTGCCTGCAGCTGCTGCTCGTCGTCTACGACGGCTTCGACTGGGACACCAGCGGAGCGGATGCGTGCGTCGGCGTCGCCGTGACCCTCGTCGGCATCGTGATCGGCCTGGTCGTCATGAAGGCGCAGCGCCGCGCCCGGGTGGAGGAGCGCACCGCGCTGCTGCAGCGCCTGCACGCCTCCGACGCCCTGGACGCGCTCCAGTCCGAGGAGCTCAGGGTGCGCCGCGCGGTGGCCGAGGGACTGCACGGCACGGTGCAGCAGCAGCTCGTGCTCATGCGCATCCGCCTCGACTCGATCATCGCGAGGATGCGGCGAGCGGATGCGGACGCGCAGGCCGAGCACGGCGTGCAGCACCCCGGGACGCAGCAGTTGATCGGCGAGCTCGACGCCCTGGTCGGCGTCGTGGAGGTGCTGCGCGAGCGCGGCGTGCGCGAGCTGAGCCAGCTGCTCTACCCGGCCGGCACCGACCTCGGGCTCGCACAGGCGTCGCGGATGATGCTGCGCGGCCTGCCACCGAGCATCGCCACGCGGCTCGACATCGCCGACGCGGTGCTCGAAGCCGACGACCCGTCCGGCCCGGGCCTCGGGATCGAGCGGCGCATCCTGCTGCTGCGCGTGCTCGAGGAGGCCGTCTCCAACGCGCTGCGGCACGGCCGCGCCTCCACGCTGGCGCTGCGCATCGCGGTGGAGCGGGGCGAGCTGCTGCTCACCCTCGACGACGACGGCGCCGGGCTGCCCGAGGGTGAGCCCTCGCTGCACGGCCTGGCGCTGCTGCGCACCCGGCTCATCGCGATCGGCGCCCGCCTCGAGCTGGGCCGCTCGCCGCTCGGCGGTGCCCGCGTGCTGGCGGCGCTGCCGCTCTGAACGCCCGCGAGAGGGCGGCGCTGCCGTCCTAAGCGCCCTCCGCCGTCGGCAGCGACTCCGCCGGCGGCAGCTTGCGCACGCGCTGCCTGCGGCGGCGGCGCTCGGGGATCATCGAGCGCATCTCCTCGAGCTTGCCGAAGCCGAGCAGGCGGTCGCCGGACTCGAGCAGCACGCCCTTGCGCGGGTTCGGGATGACCTGCGCGCCGCGGTGCAGCGTGAGCACGGTGATGTCGCGCTCCCAGAGCCCGCTCTCGCCGAGGGTCTTGCCGACGAGCTCGGCGTTGTTGTGCACGAGGAGCTCGGCCACGCCGTAGCCGGTCGAGACGCTGAGGCGCTGGCGCACGTCGATCTCGGGGAACGACACCTGGTTCGCGATGTAGTCGATGATCGCGCCGGCCACGTCGAGCTGCGTGGCCGCCTCGATGCCCTGCAGCCCGGGGGAGGAGTTGACCTCCATGACGAGCGGGCCGTCGGCGCCCTCGAGCATGTCGACGCCCGCGACCCGCAGGCCCATGATCTGGGCCGAGCGCACGGCCACCTGCTCGTACTCGGGGCTCAGGGTCACGGCCTCGACCGAGCCGCCGCGGTGCACGTTGGAGCGGAACTCGTCGCCGCTCGCCCGCCGGCGCATGGCCGCCACGACGCGGTCGCCGACGACGAGCGCGCGGATGTCGCGGCCCTTGCTCTCGGCGACGAAGCGCTGGATGAGCACGTTCTGGTTCGTCGACTGCAGCGTCTCGATGATCGCCTCGGCGACCTTCACCTCGGGCGCGAGGATCACGCCGATGCCCTGGGTGCCCTCGAGCAGCTTGATGACGACGGGGGCACCGCCGACGCGCTCGATGGCGGGGCGCACATCCGCTCGATTGCGCACGAAGGCCGTGGCGGGCATGCCGATGTTGTGCCGGGAGAGGATCTGCGTCGCGCGCAGCTTGTCGCGGGCGTTCGCGATGCCGTTCGCGGTGTTCGGCGTGTAGACGTCCATCTGCTCGAACTGGCGCACCACGGCGGTGCCGAAGTAGGTGATCGAGGCGCCGATGCGCGGCAGGATCGCGTCGTAGTCGCTGAGCGGCCGGCCGCGGAACTGCAGGTCCGGGTCGTCGCCGGAGAGGTCGATGGCGAAGCGGAGGGTGTTGAGCACCCGCACGGTGTGCCCGCGCTGCTCGGCGGCGGCCCGCAGGCGCTGGGTGGAGTAGGCGCGGGGCGCGCGCGAGAGGATCGCGAGTTTCATGAGGTGTCCCGGGGAGGCCGCTGGCAGGATGGGGCCATGAGCGGCTCCGCATCCCATCCAACCACCCTCGCGGGTTGGCGCGAGTGGGTGCAGCTGCCCGATGTGGGCGTGCCGTGGATCAAGGCGAAGCTCGACACGGGGGCGCAGACCTCGTCCATCCACGCCTACGAGCCGGAGGTGTTCGAGAGCGGCGGCGAGGAGTGGGTGCGCTTCCGCATCCGCCCGTGGCAGAAGGGCGCCGACGAGGTCGGGGTGGAGTGCCCGCTGGTCGACATCCGGCGGGTGCGCAGCTCCTCCGGCCACGTCGAGGAGCGCTACGTCGTGGCCATGCGCCTGGTGCTCGTCGAGCGCGAGATCGAGGCCGAGGTCACGCTGAGCAACCGCGACCAGATGGGCTTCCGCATGCTCATCGGCCGCGAGGCGCTGCAGCAGGGCTTCGCGGTCGACGCCAGCCAGTCGTTCCTGGGCGAGCGCGCCCCGCGCGCCAGCCGCCGCAGCAACCGCGGCGACGACTGATCCGCCGGAACCGCGTCATGGATGCGCTCTCCGCGCATCCCCTTCACGACGGCGACCGACCCGATGGTCGCCGTCGGAGGGGATGGACGGATGCACGAGGCATGGATCGCGGCCGCCGCGCCGCTGGACGACGGCGCCCTGGGCGCCGAGCCGGCGCTGATGCTGCTCGCGGCGGGGCTGCTGCTGGGCATCGGCGCGGTGCTGATCGACGTGTGGCGGCGCCGCGGCTGACGGGGGAGCGGTCAGCGTCGGGCACGAGCGTCCCGCTAGGGTGTTCGAGGCGACGCAGCCCGACGCAGGAACCCTCGCGCCGAGCGCGCTCGCTCCCCATCGCCCGGACGATCCCGGGCGGGAACTCCAGCGGAACTGAGGAGCAAAGCAGCGTGGATCTCTTCGAATACCAGGCCAGGGACCTGTTCGAGTCCTACGGCGTGCCGGTCCTGCCGGGCATCGTGGCCGACACCCCCGAGGAGGCGCGGGCTGCGGCCGAGCGGCTCGGCGGCGTGGTCGTGGTCAAGGCCCAGGTCAAGGTCGGCGGTCGCGGCAAGGCCGGCGGCGTGAAGGTCGCCAAGACGCCGGACGAGGCGGAGGAGGCCGCGAAGGCGATCCTCGGCCTCGACATCAAGGGCCACGTCGTGCAGCGCGTCATGGTCGCGGCCGGCGCCCGCATCGCGGAGGAGTTCTACTTCTCGGTGCTGCTCGACCGCGCCGAGCGCTCCTACCTCTCCCTCGCCAGCGTCGAGGGCGGCATGGAGATCGAGCAGCTCGCGGTGGAGAAGCCCGAGGCGCTCGCCCGGGTGCATGTCGACCCGCTCGCGGGCATCGACGCCGAGCAGGCCCTCGCGATCGCGAAGGCCGGCGGCTTCGACGACGAGCGCGCGGCGCAGGTGGCCCCGGTCATCGCGGCGCTCTACGAGGTCTACACGGGCGAGGACGCGACGCTCGTCGAGGTGAACCCGCTCGTGCTCACCGAGGAGGGCGCGATCATCGCGCTCGACGGCAAGGTCTCGCTCGACGAGAACGCCGCGTTCCGCCACCCCGGCCACGCCGAGCTGGAGGACGCCGCGGCGGCCGACCCGCTCGAGGCGAAGGCCAAGGAGAACGACCTCAACTACGTCAAGCTCGACGGGGAGGTCGGCATCATCGGCAACGGCGCTGGGCTGGTCATGAGCACCCTCGACGTCGTCGCCTACGCGGGCGAGGCGCACGGCGGCGTGAAGCCGGCCAACTTCCTCGACATCGGCGGCGGCGCATCCGCCACCGTCATGGCGAACGGCCTCGACGTGATCCTCGGCGACGCGCAGGTCAAGAGCGTGTTCGTCAACGTCTTCGGCGGCATCACCTCCTGCGTGGCGGTCGCCGAGGGCATCGTGAAGGCCCTCGAGATCCTCGGCGACGCGGCGACCAAGCCGCTCGTCGTGCGCCTCGACGGCAACCAGGTGGAGGAGGGCCGCGCGATCTTGCAGGCCGCGAACCACCCGCTCGTCACGGTCGCGGCGGGCATGGACGAGGGCGCCGACGAGGCCGCCCGACTGGCTGCGGCAGCGTAAGGGACGGAACAGACATGTCGATCTTCCTCAACAAGAACTCCAGGGTCATCGTCCAGGGCATCACCGGCGGCGAGGGCACCAAGCACACGGCGCTCATGCTCAAGGCGGGCACGAACGTGGTCGGCGGCGTGAACGCCCGCAAGGCCGGCACGACCGTGGCCCACAAGGACGCGAACGGCGACGACGTCGAGCTGCCCGTGTTCGGCAGCGTCGCCGAGGCCATGGCGGCCACGGGCGCGGACGTCTCCATCGCCTTCGTGCCGCCGGCCTTCACTAAGGACGCGATGATCGAGGCCGTCGACGCCGAGATCCCGCTGCTCGTGGTGATCACCGAGGGCGTGCCGGTGCAGGACTCGGCCCAGGCCTGGGCGCACGCCAAGGCCAAGGGCACCACCCGCATCATCGGCCCGAACTGCCCCGGCATCATCACGCCCGGCGAGGCGCTCGTCGGCATCACGCCGGCGAACATCACGGGCAAGGGCCCGGTCGGCCTCGTCTCCAAGTCGGGCACGCTCACCTACCAGATGATGTTCGAGCTGCGCGACCTGGGCTTCTCGACCGCCATCGGCATCGGCGGCGACCCCATCATCGGCACCACGCACATCGACGCGCTCGAGGCCTTCGAGGCAGACCCCGAGACGAAGGCGATCGTCATGATCGGCGAGATCGGCGGCGACGCGGAGGAGCGGGCGGCGGCCTACATCAAGGCGAACGTCACCAAGCCGGTCGTCGGCTACGTCGCGGGCTTCACCGCGCCGGAGGGCAAGACCATGGGCCACGCCGGCGCCATCGTGTCGGGCTCCGCCGGCACGGCTCAGGCCAAGAAGGAGGCCCTCGAGGCCGCCGGCGTCAAGGTCGGCAAGACCCCGAGCGAGACGGCGCGCCTGCTGCGCGAGGTGCTCGCCGCCCTCTGACCCGCAGCACCGCGCACCAGGGCCGTCCCCGCGAGGGGGCGGCCCTGCGTCGTGCGCGGGGACGGCGAGCGGATGCGTGAGGCGGCGTCTCGCATCCGCCCGGCACGGCGACCGGCCGCATCCGCTCGTCGCGGCTATCGTGAGCGCGATGAACCGATCCCTGACCGCGCTCTTCGGCGCGCTCGAAGCGCTGCTCGTGGCGGGCATCGGGCTCGGTGTGCCCCTGGCGCTGCTCACCACCGTGTGGGGCCTGCACTACGGGCTCGGCCCCGACTGGGTGCTCTTCTGGCAGGGCGCCGCCGACCTCTGGCTGCTCGGCCACGGCGTCGATCTGGCCGTATCGCTCGACCCGAACGTGATCGCGTCGCTCGGCCTGCCCTCCGACGGCACCGGCGACTTCACCGTCGGCCTCGCCCCGCTCGGTGTCGCCACCCTCACCGTGGCGCTCGCGCTGCGCGCCGGGCGGCGCATCGCCGAGGTGGAGCACTTCCGCTGGGGCGCGGGCTCGTCGATCGGCGCCTTCCTGCTCGTCGCGGTGCTCGCGACCTTCTCGGCGCAGGGCGCCGTCGTCGCGCCGTCGCTCACGCAGGGCGTGCTCTTCCCGATCGTGCTCTTCGGGGCGCCGCTGCTGCTCGGTGCGCACCTCGAGCGGCGTCGGCGCGCGGCGCCGGGTGAGCGGCCGCTGTGGACCGGCGACTGGCCCGAGGAGTGGCAGGCGCTGCTGAGCGCATCGCTGCGCATCGGTCTGGCCGCGGCGGTCGCGCTGTTCGGCATCGCGGCGCTCGCCGTGGCCGTGCGGCTGATCGCCGGGTACGCGGACGTCATCGCGCTCTACGAATCCGTGCAGCCGGACGCGCTCGGCGTGATCGCGCTGACGATCGCGCAGCTCGGGCTGCTGCCGAACATCGTCGTGTGGGCGGCGGCGTGGTTCGCGGGGCCGGGCTTCGCGATCGGCGCCGGCTCCAGCATCGGCCCGCTCGGCACCGCCGTCGGCCCGCTGCCCGCGGTGCCGGTGCTCGGCGCGCTGCCGGCCGGCGAGCAGGCCCTCGGCTTCCTCGCCCTGCTCGTGCCGGTGGTGGCGGGGTTCCTGGCGGCGGCCTTCCTGCATCCGACCGTCGCGGCGACGATCCGGGCGCAGCGGCGCTGGCCGTGGCTGGCCGGCGCGGGCCTCGGCGCCGGGCTGATCGCCGGGCTCGTCGTCGCCCTGCTCGCGTGGCTCTCCGGCGGGCCCGCGGGGCCGGGGCGCCTCGCGACGGTGGGTCCCGATCCGCTCATCGTGGGTCTCTGCGTGCTCGCGGAGGTGGGCATCGCCGCCGCGATCGGGCTGCTGGCCGCCGACCGCAGGGCGAGCGGGACCCCGACGGCGGTCGACGGAGGCGGGCGCGGCAGGCCGCTAGGCTGATCCGGTGCTCAACCTCGTCGTGCTGATCTCCGGCGGCGGTTCGAATCTGAAGGCCCTGCTCGAGGCCACGCAGTCGACGGACCTGCCTGCCCGCATCGTCGCCGTGGGCGCCGACCGCGAGGCGGAGGGCTTCGCCCACGCCGCAGCCGCGGGCATCCCGACCTTCACGGTGCCGCTCGGCGAGCACCCCGACCGTGTGAGCTGGGGCGATGCGCTGGTCGAGGCGATCCGGGCCCACGAGCCCGACCTCGTCGTGCTCAGCGGCTTCATGCGCCTGCTGCCCCCGAACGCCGTGCGCGCGCTCGCACCGCACCTCGTCAACACGCACCCCGCATACCTGCCGGAGTTCCCGGGCGCGCACGCGGTGCGCGACGCGATCGCCGCCGGGGCGACGTCGTCCGGGGCGAGCGTCATCGTCGTCGACGACGGGGTCGACAGCGGGCCGATCCTCGCCCAGGAGCGCGTCGCCGTGCGCCCGGATGACGACGAGGCCGCCCTGCACGATCGCATCAAGACCGTGGAGCGCCGACTGCTGGAGCAGGTCGTGCGCGACATCGCCGAAGGAACCCTCGACCTCGAGAAGGTGAGCACGCCATGAGCGGACCGACCATCGACCCCACCCTGTACCGCGAGCGCGACGTGGTGCCCATCCGCCGCGCCCTCATCTCGGTGAGCGACAAGACCGGGCTGCTCGAGCTCGCCGAGGCCCTCTCGGCCAGCGGCGTCGAGATCGTCTCGACCGGCTCGACCGCCTCCACCATCGCGGGCGCCGGCTACGCCGTCACCGAGGTCTCGAGCGTCACCGGCTTCCCGGAGAGCCTCGACGGCCGCGTCAAGACGCTGCACCCGAGCGTGCACGCCGGCATCCTCGCCGACCTGCGCCTTGAGCACCACGAGCAGCAGCTCGCCGAGCTCGGCGTCAGCCCGTTCCAGCTCGTGGTCGTGAACCTCTACCCGTTCCAGCAGACCGTCGCGAGCGGAGCGGATGCGGGCACGATCATCGAGAACATCGACATCGGCGGGCCCGCCATGGTGCGCGCCGCCGCGAAGAACCACCCGAACGTCGCGATCGCCGTCTCGCCGTCGAGCTACCCGCAGATCGTCAAGGCGCTCACGCTCGGCGGCACCACGCTCGCCCAGCGCCAGCGGCTCGCCCTCGAGGCGTTCACGCACACGGCCGAGTACGACACCGCGGTGAGCGGATGGATGCGCACCCACCTCGGTCCGCGCGCCGAGTGGACCGGCGCCATCCCCGTCGTCACGAGCCCCGACTTCACCCCGCGGCTCACCGTCGAGGCGGAGCTCGACGACGTGCTGCGCTACGGCGAGAACAGCCACCAGGCCGCCGCGCTCTACCGCGTGCCGGGTGGTGCCGGCATCGCGCAGGCGACGCAGCTGCACGGCAAGGAGATGTCCTTCAACAACTACGTCGACGCCGACGCCGCGGTGCGCGCCGCGTACGACTTCGACGAGCCCGCCGTGGCCATCATCAAGCACGCGAACCCCTGCGGCATCGCGGTCGCGGGCCCCGGAGAGGGCGACGCGCTCGCCCGCGCGCACCGCAAGGCGCACGAGTGCGACCCGGTCTCCGCCTTCGGCGGCGTCATCGCCGCCAACCGGGTCGTCACCAGGGCCACCGCCGAGAGCATCGTCGACATCTTCACCGAGGTCGTCGTGGCCCCCGGCTTCGAGCCGGAGGCCGTGGCGGTGCTGCAGGCGAAGAAGAACCTGCGCCTGCTCGTGCTGCCCGCCGGCTTCCGTCGCGAGAAGGTCGAGCTCAAGCAGATCTCGGGCGGCCTGCTCGCGCAGCAGCCCGACGGCTACGAGCGGCTCGACGTCGCCGACTGGAACCTCGTCGCCGGCGACCCGTCGACCCCCGAGCAGCTCGCCGACCTCGAGTTCGCCTGGCGCGCCGTGCGCTCGGTCAAGTCCAACGGCATCCTGCTCGCCAAGGACGGCGCCTCCGTCGGCGTCGGCATGGGCCAGGTCAACCGTGTCGACTCGTGCCACCTCGCCGTCAGCCGCGCGGGCGAACGCGCGGCCGGCTCGGTCGCCGCCTCGGACGCGTTCTTCCCCTTCGCCGACGGCCCGCAGGTGCTGCTCGACGCCGGCATCACCGCCATCGTGCAGCCCGGAGGATCGGTGCGCGATGAGGAGGTCATCGCGGCGGCCCGCGCGGCCGGCGTGACCATGTACTTCACGGGGGAGCGGCACTTCTTCCACTGAGCTTGCTGGTGCGCCGCCCCCTGCGGCGCACGTGCCGGGCCGGCGGCCGCGCGCGAGCGCCCGCCGCCCCGGTGGTGCCTTGCGGGGTTCGCTGGTGGCAGGCCGCCCCTGCAACGTGCCTGCCGGGCCGGCTTGACCCTCGGTCGAGGGCGGGCATAGCCTGGGGGCTGCCTGTCGGGCAGCGCTTTCCTCACCCTCCCGGAGAAGTCGATGACGTCCTCGTCCGCGCCCAGCGCCGCCCATGTCGGCACGGTCGCCGTGCTGCTGCGCCTGCTGCCCTGGGCACGCCCCGTGCTGCCGCGCATGATCCTCGGCGGGGCCGTGGCGCTCGTCGCGCAGCTCGCACTGCTGGCCATCCCGCAGGTGCTCCAGTACGTCACCGACGGCCCCATCCAGGACGGCGATCTCGGCGGCATCTGGTTCGCCGGCGCCCTCGTGCTCGGCCTCGGCATCGTCGAGGCGCTCATGATCTTCCTGCGCCGCAAGCTCACGGTCGCACCCAGCACGCGCGTCGAGGCGACCCTGCGCAACGACCTCTACGCAAAGCTGCAGCAGCTGCCCGTCGGCTTCCACGACCGCTGGCCGAGCGGCCAGCTGCTCTCGCGCTCGATGAGCGACCTCGGCGTCGTGCGCCGGTTCCTGGCCTTCGGCCTGACCATGCTCGTCGTCAACGCGCTGATGATTCTGATCGGCATCGGCATCCTCTTATCGATGGACTGGCGCCTCGGCCTGCTCTTCGGTCTCTGCGCCGGCCCGATCATCGCCATCGGCTTCCGCTTCGAGCGGCGCTACGGCAAGGTCGCACGCCGCAGCCAGGACCAGCAGGGCGACCTCGCCACGACGGTCGAGGAGTCGGTGCACGGCATCCGAGTGCTCAAGGCCTTCGGCCGCGGCGGCCACGCGCTGCGGGGCTTCACGAAGCAGGCCGAGCAGCTGCGCGGCACCGAGATCGAGAAGGCGAGGGCCGTCTCCGGCATCTGGCTCTGGCTCATCCTCATCCCCGACACGGCCTACGCGCTCTGCCTGCTGCTGGGCGCCGTGCTCACGGTGCAGGACGGCGTGACGGTGGGCACGCTGCTGGCGTTCTTCGCGACCGCGGCCGTGCTGCGCTTCCCGATCGAGTCGATCGGCTTCCTGCTCTCGATGGCCCTGGACACCCGCAACGCCCTCGACCGCTTCTTCGAGGTGCTCGACGAGCCCGATCCGCTCGCCGACACCGCCGAGCCGCAGCGCATCGACCGGCCGCGCGGCGAACTGCGCTTCGAGAACGTGACGTTCCGCTACCCGGACGCGCCCGCCGACCAGGCCCCCTGCTCGACGGGGTCGACCTCACCGTCGAGCCGGGTGAAACCATCGCGCTCGTGGGTCTCACCGGCAGCGGCAAGACCACCCTGACGGCCCTCGCCATCCGCCTCTACGACGTCACCGGCGGCGCCGTGCGCATCGACGGCGTCGATGTGCGCGACCTGCCCCGCGAGGAGCTGCGCCGGCACGTCGCCACCGCGTTCGAGGAGCCGACGCTCTTCAGCGACAGCGTGCGCGAGAACGTGCTGATGGGACGACCGGATGCGGGCGAGCCCGCCGCGCGCCAGGCGCTCGCGATCGCGCAGGCCGGCTTCGTCGACGACCTGCCGGAGGGGATGGACACCGTCATCGGCGAGGAGGGCATGAGCCTCTCCGGTGGTCAGCGCCAGCGCCTCGCCCTCGCGCGGGCGATCGCCGCGGACCCGGCCGTGCTCGTGCTCGACGACCCGCTCTCGGCGCTCGACGTGGGCACCGAGGCGCTCGTCGAGGCGGCGCTGCGCGAGGTGATGAGCGGCACGACGTCCCTCATCGTGGCGCACCGCCCCTCGACGGTGCTGCTCGCCGACCGCGTCGCCCTGCTCGAGGAGGGCCGCATCGCCGCGCTCGGCACGCACGCCGAGCTGCTCGCCACGAGCGAGCGGTACCGCAACGTGCTCTCCTCGATCGAGGACGAGCCGACGCTCGACGAGCGCGAGCGCGCTTCCGAGGCCGCCTACGCCGAGGACACCCGGACAGGCAGCATCCCGCTCCCGCCGGCAGGACGACGAGAGGGGCAGGAGCCGTGAGCCTGCAGGGAGTCCAGGGCGAGGAGCGCGAGCACTACACGCGCGAGGAGAGCCGCCAGATTCGCCGCCGCTCGCTGCGGCTGCTCGGCTCGCTCGTGCGCCCGCTCAAGCGGCGCATCGCCCAGGCGATCGTGCTCATCCTCGTCGCCACGGTCGCCCAGGTCGCGGGCCCGTCGCTCATCGCCTACGGCATCAACCAGGGCATCTCGGCGCTGCGCGGCGGCGAGGTCGCGCCCATCGCCGGCACCGTGGCGCTCTTCATCGCCGCGGCCGTCGCCGGAGCCGTGCTGACCGCCTGGTACGTGCGCGTGGCCGCGCGGATCAGCCAGGCGATCATGCTCGAGCTGCGCACCCGGATGTTCCGGCACACCCAGCAGCTGAGCCTCGAGTTCCACGAGAGCTACACCTCGGGGCGCATCATCTCGCGGCAGACCAGCGACCTCGACGCCATCCGCGAGCTGCTCGACTCCGGTCTCAACCAGCTCACGACGGGCCTGCTCTACATGGGCTTCACCGGGGCGGCCCTCGTGCTGCTCGACCCGCTGAGCGGGCTCATGCTGGTCTGCTCGCTCATCCCGCTGGCGATCCTCACCCGCTGGTTCCAGGTGCGCTCGCAGCGGCTGTTCCGCACGTCGCGCGTCATCAGCGCCCGGCTCATCGTGCGCTTCGTCGAGACGATGACGGGCATCCGTGCGGTCAAGGCGTTCCGAGCGGAGGAGCGCAACCGGGTGCGCTACGGCGAGAACGTCGAGGACTACCGTGACATCAACCTGCGCTCGATCCGCCTCTTCGGCGTCTACGAGCCGGTGCTGGTGCTGATCGGCAACGTCACCCTGGCCACGGTGCTCATCGTCGGAGCGCTGCGCACGCTCGAGCCGCAGGGAGGGCTCACGATCGGCGTGCTGCTGGGCGCGGTGCTCTACGTGCGCAACTTCTTCGGCCCGATGCACGACATGGCCATGTTCTACAACGCCTACCAGGGGCCGCGGCCGCGCTCGAGAAGATCTCCGGGGTGCTCGAGGAGCGACCGAGCGTGCCGGAGCCGACGTCCCCGCATCCGCTGCCCGCAGCGCGCGGCGCGCTCGTCTTCGATCGGGTGCGCTTCGCGTACCGCGAGGACCGGGTGATCCTGCCCGAGTTCGACCTGCGCATCCCCGCCGGCCAGACCCTTGCGCTGGTCGGCACGACCGGCGCCGGGAAGTCGACGCTCGCCAAGCTTGTGGCCCGCTTCTACGACCCGAACGACGGGGCGCTCACGCTCGATGGCGTCGACCTGCGCGAGCTCTCGAGCCCCGACCTGCGCCGCGCCATCGTCATGGTCACGCAGGAGGCGTACCTCTTCAGCGGCTCCGTGGCGCAGAACATCGAGCTCGGCAAGCCCACGGCGACGCGGGACGAGGTCGTCGCGGCGGCGCGCGCGGTCGGCGCGCACGACTTCATCACGTCGCTGCCGGACGGTTACGACACCGACGTCTCGAAGCGCGGCGGGCGCGTCTCGGCGGGGCAGCGGCAGCTGATCTCCTTCGCGCGCGCGTTCCTGGCGAACCCGGCGGTGCTCATCCTCGACGAGGCGACGGCGCAGCTCGACATCCCGAGCGAGCGCCTCGTGCAGCAGGGCCTGCAGACCCTGCTGGCCGACCGCACGGCGATCATCATCGCGCACCGGCTGTCGACCGTGGCGATCGCCGACCGCGTGCTCGTCATGGAGCACGGCCGCATCGTCGAGGACGGCTCGCCCGAGGAGCTCACCGCCGGCACGGGCCGCTTCGCGACCCTCCACGCCGCCTGGCGCGACTCGCTGGTGTAGCGGCCGGGTCCGGCGCGCGCGGAGCGCCCCGCCCATCGCCCGGGCGCTGCCAGTCACTCCGCCCCGCCCCGCCCGCCCGCGCATCGCCCGGGCGCTGCCAGTCACTCCGCCCCGTTCCCGCGCATCGCTCTGGGCTGTCAGGCACTCCGCCCCCGTTCCATTCGGAGGAGGATGAGGGCCTCACCTCGTCGGAGGACCGCGTCCGCTCGCCGACAGCCGTTCTCCCGCGTGTACTGGTCACGGTGGTGCCGAGCAGACTCCTCCGAATCGCACAACCGGCTGGCGCGACCCAGGCGGCTCCGGAACCAGGGTCGGGCGCTGGCGGCACGCTTCAGGAGTGCAGGTCCCCGTGTGTTCGGAGGGCCTGCATGGCGTCCCGGAGGAGCTCGATCTCGGATTCGATGAGCTTCGCCGAGCAGCGGAGCGTCCGGTACCCGAGCGCGGCCGCGACGACCTCCCTGCGCCGGTCGCGCTCCAAATCCTCAGGACTCGAGTGGTACGCGGCCCCGTCCGCTTCGAGGATCTGCCGACGGCCGAGCAGGAAGTCCACTCGGCCCACGCCTCGGATCTCGACCTGCTGCAGGAACGCGATGCCCTCCTGGAGGAGCATGAACTTGACCACCGACTCCGCCCCGCTCTCCGCCGCATCGTCGGCTCGGGCGAAGTGCGGGGAGACAGTGCGAATGAACAGCTCGCGCAGGCGCTCCGTCTCGGCGCGCGACAGCAGCCCCGCTCGGAGAGCCGATTCGAAGACGGCGAACAGATGCTCGGGGGCGAGCTCCGCAGCGGCGCGTCGCAGCGCGAGCTCGGCCGACTCGGGACCGGGTCCGGCCTCCGTCGTGGACCAGTGCACCCTCACGCTGCCGGGGAGGAGTCGACGCGACGCGTCGTCGGGGCGACGCAGCCCATGCGCGTTCGTGGGCACGACGACCGACAACGCCCGAGCGCGATTCGGCGTCCACACCCCGCGCGCCCGGAGAGCGCTGAGGCCGGCCAGTCGCCCGCCCACCCGGAACGCCCTGATCGCCGCTGGCGGAAGATCGGGAACGGCGTAATGCCCTTTGCGGATGCGGATGAGCGTGCCTCCGGCGACCGCCGCGCTGAGATCGCGCCGCCGCCATCCCAGTCGCAGCAGGACCGAGGCCTTCAGGATCCCGCCCGCTTCGCGGACATCCGCCTCCATCCTGCTCTGCCAGCCCGGCTCCGTTCCCATGCCTCGAGGCTGGCGGCGCCATCGGCGCCGTGGCGGGGCCCGTCGAGATCTGCGGAGAACACGTCGCTCCGTGCGATTCAGAGGAGGACTCGCCGGCCCCGCTCGCACCACGTCCGTCGCCGCTCGCCTGCACCCCGCAGTGCGGGGCCTGCATCAGCCGCGGTCCTCAGGACGTCGAACCGGCTCCTCCGAATGACACGTGGGGCGTGCCCCTTGGAGGGCGCGAGCGGAGGCTGATGGGGCGAGGTCGGGGCTGAGGAGAGGGAGGGCGGTGGAGTGCCGGAGAGGGATGGCGGCGGCGCACCCGCGTCGGTCCCTTCGCAGGCCGACGAGCCCGCCCTCAGCCCTCCGGGGTCCAGCGGGCGCGAGCGACGTCGACGCGGTAGCCGGCGATCGTGCCGGCGGGCACGACCGGGGTGCCCTCGGCCTCGTAGTGCGGCAGCGCCGCCTCCTCGTGACCGAGGGGCGGGTGCCCGCCGGAGCGCACGACCCGCCACCACGGCAGGGTGCCGCCGGAGTGCGACATGACCTGGCCGACCATCCGCGAGGCGCGCGAGCCGAGGGCGGCGGCGATCTCGCCGTAGGTCATCGTGCGGCCGGGCGGGATCTCGACCACCAGCTCGTGCACGCGACCCGCGAAGTCCTCCGCGTCGTCGGGCTGCGGCTCCTCGAACGGTCCGGCGTCGGGGGAGGGGGCGGGGCGAGCGGATGCGCGCGCCGGCATCGCTCCTTCCGATCGACCATCGGCGCGGGCGGGACGAGCGGATGCGCGCTCGGCCGCATCCGTCCCCTCCGGTGTCGAGGACCCGGCGCCCCGTCCCAGCACCGCCTGCACGACGCGTCGCAGCGTCACAGCTCGAGCGCGCCCAGCACCTCGCCGTACTCGGTCTCGCCGATCGGACGGAACCCCACGGAGAGGAAGAAGCGCTCGGGGCCCTCGTCGCCGCCGTCCCAGATCACGGTGAGGCGGTCGAAGCCGCGCTGGCGGGCCTCCTCCGCGAGGGCGTGCGCGGCGAAGGTGCCGATGCCGCTCTGCTGCGCGTCGCCGTCGACGTTGATGCGCCACAGCACGCTGCGGAATTCTTCCTTGGGGTGCTCCGGGTCGAAGTGGCCCATGATGTAGCCGACGACCGTGTCGCCGTCGACCACGACCCGGGGCCACGAGGTCGAGGGATCGAGCAGCGGTTCGGCGATGGAGTACGAGACGGGCGCGATGTACTGCTCCTGCCCCGGGCGCAGCGCGAGGCTGTGCGCGGCGGCGATCGTCGCGGCGGAGAGGGGCTCGAGGCGCAGATCCGACATGTGCGAAGGCTAGTGGTCCGGCCTGCGAGCGAGCATGGATCTCTCGACGTCGAGATATCCGCCGCGGCGGGTAGGCTGGACGGCGGTGTCCATCGAGGGGCGCCTGAGACCCAGGAGGTTCCGTGGCCAAGATCAAGGTAGAAGGCACCGTCGTCGAGCTCGACGGCGACGAGATGACCCGCATCATCTGGCAGTTCATCAAGGACCGCCTCATCCACCCCTACCTCGACCTCACGCTCGAGTACTACGACCTCGGCATCGAGCACCGCGACGCGACCGACGACCAGGTCACGATCGATGCCGCCGAGGCCATCAAGAAGCACGGCGTCGGCGTCAAGTGCGCCACGATCACGCCCGACGAGGCCCGCGTCGAGGAGTTCGGCCTCAAGAAGATGTGGCGCTCGCCGAACGGCACGATCCGCAACATCCTCGGCGGCGTGATCTTCCGCGAGCCGATCATCATCTCGAACATCCCGCGCCTGGTGCCGGGCTGGAACAAGCCGATCATCGTCGGCCGCCACGCGTTCGGCGACCAGTACCGCGCCACCGACTTCGTGTTCGACCGCCCGGGCACGCTGACCGTGAGCTTCCAGCCGCAGGACGGTTCGGAGGCGCAGAGCTTCGAGGTCTTCCAGGCTCCCGGCGGTGGCGTCGCGATGGCGATGTACAACCTCGACGAGTCGATCCGCGACTTCGCGCGCGCCAGCATGAACTACGGCCTCTCGCGCAACTACCCGGTCTACCTGTCGACCAAGAACACCATCCTCAAGGCGTACGACGGCCGCTTCAAGGACCTGTTCCAGGAGGTCTTCGACGCCGAGTTCGCCGACAAGTTCGCCGAGGCGGGCCTCACCTACGAGCACCGCCTGATCGACGACATGGTCGCGAGCGCGCTCAAGTGGGAGGGCGGCTACGTCTGGGCTACGAAGAACTACGACGGCGACGTGCAGTCCGACACCGTCGCCCAGGGCTTCGGCTCGCTCGGCCTCATGACGAGCGTGCTGTCGACCCCGGACGGCAAGGTCGTCGAGGCCGAGGCGGCGCACGGCACGGTCACGCGCCACTACCGCCAGCACCAGGCCGGCAAGCCCACGTCGACGAATCCGATCGCCTCGATCTACGCGTGGACGCGCGGCCTGATCCACCGCGGCAAGCTCGACGGCAACCAGGAGCTCATCGACTTCGCGAACACCCTCGAGGACGTCGTCATCAAGACCGTCGAGAGCGGCAAGATGACGAAGGACCTCGCGATCCTGGTCGGCCCCGAGCAGCAGTGGCTCACGACCGAGGACTTCCTCGCGGCGCTCGACGAGAACCTCTCGGCGCGTCTCGCGGCGTAGGACCGATCGAAGCGGATGGCCCGGTGCGGATCGCACCGGGCCATCCGTCGTTCCAGGGATGCTGGGCGAGCGGATGCGGGCGGCCGCCGCGCGCATCCGCTCGGCGTCGCCTCGCGAAGGTTTTACGCCCCCGAAACACGCTTCCTCGATGAACCCCCTGAACGGGGGTAAATCTGCCCTATGGTGATCGCAGCAGACCCGACTGCTCCCAGAGACGGGACCGGCCTACCCGCCGGGCCCGTGAGTCATCGAGGAAGAGGACGCACGTGAGAGCACCACGCGGGCAGCGCCCGTCTGCAGCACCATACCGAGCACCGCATCGAGCACCGCATCGAGCACTGGCGGGCGCGCTCGGCGTCGCGCTCGTCGCGGGCTCCCTGGCGGTCGGCGGAGCCGCCTCGGCGGCGCCCTCGCCGAGCATCCCGGTCACGAGCTTCGAGCCGGGCCGCTACATCGTGCAGCTGGCGGACGAGGCCGCGTCGACCTACGACGGCGGCACGCAGCAGCTGCAGCGCACCGCGCCGGAGGCCGGCGACCAGCTCGACGCCGAGTCGGCCGAGGTCGAGGCGTACAGCGCCCATCTCGAGCAGCAGCAGAGCGACGCGGCGGCCGACGTCGGCGCCGACGTCATCTACAACTACACGCTGACCTTCAACGGCTTCGCGGCCGACCTCAGCGCCGACCAGGCCGCCGAGCTCGCGGCGCGCAAGGACGTCGTGGCCGTCGTTCCCAACGAGCTGCAGCAGGTGCAGGCGGCGCCGCAGTACGGCACCGAGTTCCTCGGCCTCGACGGCGCGGGCGGCGTGTGGGAGCAGCTCGGCGGGGCGGAGCGCGTGGGCGAGGGGGTCGTGGTCGGCGTCCTCGACACCGGCATCGCGCCCGAGAACCCGTCGTTCGCGGGCGAGCCGCTCGGCACCGCGCCGGGTGACGCGCCCTACCTCGACGGCGACGCCATCACCTTCGCGAAGGGCGACGGCGAGACGTTCACCGGCGTGTGCGAGACCGGTGCGGGGTTCGCGGCGGACGACTGCTCCACCAAGATCGTGGGCGCGCGCTCGTACGTCGACGGCTTCGGTGCGGACCGCATCGGCGGCGCCGACGTGGGCGAGTACCTGTCGCCCCGTGACGGGGACGGGCACGGTTCGCACACCGGCGGTACCGCCGTCGGCAACCACGAGGTGACGCCGACCGTGCTCGGCCGCGAGTTCCCGGCCATCTCGGGCGTCGCGCCCGCGGCGAAGATCGCCGCCTACAAGGTGTGCTGGTCCGGTCCCGACCCGGTCGGCTCCGACGACGACGGCTGCGCGAGCGCCGACCTGCTCGCGGCCATCAACCAGGCGGTGGCCGACGGCGTCGACGTGATCAACTACTCGATCGGCGGCGGCGCGGCGGACACGACCGTCTCGCCCACCGACCAGGCCTTCCTGGGCGCGGCGGCCGCGGGCGTCTTCGTCGCGGCGTCCGCCGGCAACAGCGGTCCGGGCGCCTCCACGCTCGACAACGCCTCGCCGTGGATCACCACCGTGGCGGCGTCGACCATCCCGAACTACGAGGCCACCGCGACGCTCGGCGACGGCCGCGCCTTCGCCGGCGCATCCATCTCCGTGGCCGAGGGCGAGCCCGTCGAGGCACCGCTGGTGCTGGCGAGCGACGCGGTCGCCGAGGGTCGGACCGCCGAGGAAGCTGAGCTCTGCGCGCCGGGCAGCCTCGACGCCGCCGCGGTCGAGGGTTCCATCGTGGTCTGCCTGCGTGGCGTCACCGATCGCGTCTCCAAGTCCGCCGAGGTGGCGGACAAGGGCGGCGTGGGCGTGCTGCTGATCAACCCGACGCCCAGCTCGCTCGACAACGACGCGCACTCCATCCCGACCGTGCACGTGGACGCGGATGCGCTGGAGGCGGTCACCGCGTACGCCGCGACCGAGGGCGCCACCGTCACCCTCAGCGCCGGCAACAGCACGGACGTCGAGTTCGCCACGCCGCAGGTCGCCGGCTTCTCCTCCCGAGGACCGGTGGAGGCGGACGGCAGCGACATCCTCAAGCCGGACGTGATCGCACCGGGCGTCGGCATCCTGGCACCCACCAACAACCCGGAGGACGGTGACCCGACCTGGGCGTTCCTCTCCGGCACGTCCATGTCCTCGCCGCACGTGGCCGGCCTCGCCGCGCTGTACCTGGGCGAGCGTCCGAACGCGACCCCCGCAGAGGTGAAGTCCGCGCTCATGACGACCGCCTACGACACCGTCGATGCGAGCGGCACCGCGGTGACCGACCCGTTCGCGCAGGGCGCCGGGCACGCTGACCCGACCCGGTTCTTCGAGCCCGGGCTGCTCTACCTGAACGGGCTCGACGACTGGTACTCCTACATCCAGGGCATCGGCTACGACGTCGGCGTCGAACCCGTGGACGCGAGCGACCTCAACCTCGCCTCCATCGCCATCGGCGAGCTCACCGGCACCGAGACGATCACCCGCACCGTCACCGCGACCCAGGCGGGCACCTTCGAGGCCTCGGTCGACATCCCGGGCGTCGAGGCCGTCGTCGAGCCCTCGACGCTCGCCTTCGGCGCCGCCGGCGAGACCGCCGAGTTCACGGTCGCCTTCTCCAACGCGGGTGCGCCGCTGGACGAGTTCGCGACGGGCTCGCTCACCTGGACCGGCGGCGAGACGACGGTGCGCTCGCCGCTTGCGATCCGTCCCGTGACCCTCGTCGCGCCGGATGAGGTCATCGGCGAGGGCGTCGACGGCTCCGTCGACGTGGAGGTGACGCCGGGCGGCGATGGTCCCATCGCGCTCTCCACCTCCGGTCTCGCGCGCGGCACGCTGCTGCCTGACGCCTCGGATCCCGCCTCGGCGCACTCCGGAGCCGGCCTCGCCGGAGACGAGTTCACGTGGGAGGTCGAGGTGCCCGAGGGCGCCGAGTTCGCCCGCTTCGACCTGGCCTCCACCGAGCAGACCGCCGACCTCGATCTCGTCGTCTACCGGCTCGACGGGCCGGGCGGCGCGCCCGTGCAGGGCTGGCAGTCGGCGACAGCCTCGGCGGATGAGCGCGTCGACCTGCCATCGCCGGAGCCGGGCAGCTATCGGGTGACCGCATCCGTCTACTCGGTGGCCACGGCCGGTCAGCCGGTCGCGTTCGACCTCACAACCACGTCCATCGTCCCGGGCACGGACCTCGCCGGGCTGGCGCTCGACCCGGCCGTGCTCGAGGGCAGCACGGGCGTGCCCGCCTCGTACACCGCGAGCTGGTCCGGACTCGAGCCGCGCAGCGACTACCTCGGCCTCGTGCGCTACGGCGAGACCGGCGTCGTCACGGCGGTGACCGTCGAGACCGGCGAGGCCCCCTCGCCGGAACCGCAGGCGCCCGTCGCGCTCGAGGCGCCGACGGTGTCCGGCACGCCCGAAGTGGGGGAGCGCCTGGTCGCGACCCCGGGTGTCTGGGACGCGGAGGGACTGCGTTACGCCTACCAGTGGCTGGCGGACGGCGAACCCATCGCCGGGGCCACCGGCCAGCGGTTCCGCCTCACCGAGGCGCAGCAGGGCGCAGCCGTCGCGGTGCGCGTCACCGCGAGCGTCGAGGGCCGGCCGGACGGCACCGCGGAGTCCGAGCCGGTGACGGTGCTGTACGACGCGAGCCTGCAGCTGTCCGTGCAGCCTCGGATCGTGCTCGGCAACCGCGCGCTGACGGTCACGGTGCGCGCCGACTCGTCGGCCGACGCCGCTCCCACCGGTACCGCGACGGTGCGCTTCGCAGGCCGTGACCACGAGGTCGAGCTGGTCGACGGCATCGGCTCCGTGCGCATCGACCGCCCCGCGAGGGGACTGCACATCGTCACGGCGTCGTACGACGGCGATGAGGCGACGGCGGCGGCGACGGATGCGCGCAGCTGGGCCCTGGTGATCCGCTTCTGACGCGTCGACGAGGTCCCCGGCTCGGTCCGAGCCGGGGACCTCGTCGTGCCAGACTGATCGTGGTCGCCGAGGACGGAGGAGCGTGATGGAGGTCGTCATCCTGCCCGACGCCGAGGCGGTCGCCGCCCTCGCCGCGCGCACGGTCGCGGCGGAGCTGCGCCGCGCCGAGCGGCCCGTGCTCGGGCTCGCCACCGGCTCCTCGCCGCTCGGCATCTACGCCGCGCTGCGCGGCATCGTCGAAGCGGGCGAGCTCTCGATGGACGGCGTGCGCGGCTTCGCGCTCGACGAGTACGTCGGGCTGCCGGTGGGGCATCCGGAGTCCTACGCCGAGGTCGTCCGACGGGAGGCCGTCGTGCCGCTCGGCATGGACCCCGCGCTGGTGCGCGTGCCGGACGGCGCGGCCGAGGACATCGAGGCCGCCTGCGCCGACTACGAGCGCGCGATCGCCGAGGCCGGCGGCGTCACGGTGCAGATCCTCGGCATCGGCGGCAACGGGCACATCGGCTTCAACGAGCCGACGTCGTCGCTCGCCTCGCGCACCCGCATCAAGACCCTGGCGGCCGCGACCCGGCAGGCGAACGCGCGCTTCTTCGCGGAGGCGGACGGTGCCTCCGTGCCGACGCACTGCCTCACCCAGGGACTCGGCACGATCCTCGAGGCCGGCGCGCTCGTGCTGGTCGCGCAGGGGGAGCACAAGGCGGAGGCGATCCGGCAGGCGGTGGAGGGGCCGCTCTCGAGCCGCTGGCCCGCGTCCGCGCTGCAGCTGCACCGGCGAGCCACTGTCATCGTCGACGAGGAGGCCGCGAGCCGGCTCGAGCTGGCCGACTACTACCGGGACACCGTCGCGGCGAAGCCGGACTGGCAGCGGGTCTGAGACGCGTCAGACCACGCGGCGGCCGGCGGCCCACACGGCGCGCACGCGCCTGCGCTCGTCCAGCTGCACCGCGTCGGCCGCGAAGCCGGGCGCGAGCCGGCCGAACCGGGCCCCGAGGCCGAGCGCGGCGGCGGGCACGGCGGTGAGCGCCGCCACCGCCGCGACCTCGTCGACGCCGATCGCGAGCGCGATGCGCAGCGCCTCGTCCTGGGCGAGCACGCTGCCCGCGAGCGTCGAGGTGCCGGCGAGGGTCGCCGAGCCCTCGTGCACGTGCACCTCGCGGCTGCCGAGTGCGTAGACGCCGTCGGCCGCGCCGGTCGCGGCCATCGAGTCGGTGACGAGCGCGACGCGGCCGGGGGCGGCGCGGAACAGCAGCCGGGCCATCGTGGCGTCGACGTGGCGGCCGTCGAGGATCAGCTCGAGCCGAACCCGATCGTCGTCGATCGCGGCACCGACCGGGCCCGGGTCGCGGTGGTGCAGCCCCGGCATGGCGTTGAAGGCGTGGGTGAGCAGCGTCGCCCCGCGGCGGAAGGCCTCGGCGGCGATCCAGCGGTCCGCGGCCGTGTGGCCGACCGCGACGCGCACGCCCGCCTCGGCGAAGGCCTCGATCGCGTCGAGCGCGTGCGGCAGCTCGGGCGCGATCGTGATCTGCCGCAGCGTTCCGGCGGCCGCCTCGTAGAGCGCGGCGATGCGCTCGGGGGTCGGCTCGATGAGCGCGCCGGCATCGTGCGCACCGCGGCGCTCGGGTGCGAGGAACGGCCCCTCGAGGTGCGAGCCGAGCACGAGCGGATCGGATGCGGCGGCCTGCGCCACCTGCGCCAGCGACAGCTCCAGCCGCTCCAGCGGCGCCGCGACGAGCGAGAGCACGGACCGCGTCGTGCCATGCGCGCGGTGCACGGCGAGCGCGCGGCGGATGCCCTCAGGCCCCTCGTCGTACGAGGCGCCGCCGGCCCCGTGGCCGTGCAGGTCGATGAAGCCGGGCACGATCGTGCCGCCGCGCAGGTCGATCCGCTCCTGCGCGGCGGGGAGCTCCGGGCCCTGCCCGGTCGCGGCGATGCGGTCGCCGTCGAACAGCAGCCACGCATCCGCTCGCACGCCGTCGGCGTCGACGGCCCGCGCACCGTGCAGGAGCAGGCGCATCAGCGGAAGATGACGGTCCTCGCGCCGTCGAGCAGCACGCGCTGCTCGGCGAACCACTTCACGGCCTGGGCCAGCGTGCGGCTCTCCTCGTCCTGCCCGATGGCGACGAGCTCGCGCGCGCTGCGGCTGTGGTCCACCCGCACGACGTTCTGCTCGATGATGGGGCCCTCGTCGAGGTCGGCGGTGACGAAGTGCGCGGTGGCGCCGATGAGCTTCACACCGCGGCCGTGCGCCTGCTTGTAGGGGTTCGCGCCCTTGAAACCGGGCAGGAACGAGTGGTGGATGTTGATCGCCCGGCCCTCGAGGGCGGCGCAGAGCTCGGGGGAGAGGATCTGCATGTAGCGGGCGAGCACCACGAGCTCGATGTCGTGCTCGTCGATGGCGGCGAGCACCCGGCGCTCGAAGTCGGCCTTCTGCTCGGCGTCCGTCACCGGCGCCGACTCGAAGGGCACGCCGTAGAAGGAGGCGAGCTCGGCCAGGTCGGGGTGGTTGCCCATCACGAGCGGCACCTCGACCGGCAGCTGCCCGGCGCGCTGGCGGAAGAGCAGGTCGTTGAGGCAGTGCGCCGCCTTCGACACGAGCACGAGCGTGCGCACGGGACGGCCGACGGTGTCGATCGTCCAGTCCATGCCGTAGCGCTCGACGACCGGGGCGAGCGCGGCCTCGAACACCTCGCGGCCGGAGGAGGACTCGATCTGCAGGCGCATGAAGAAGGTGCCGCTGGTCTCGCTCGAGAACTGCTGCGACTCGGTGATGTTGCCGGCGGCCTCCACGATGGCGCCGCTGAGCGCGTGCACGATGCCCGGCTGGTCGGGGCAGGTGATCGTGAGCACCCAGTGCTCGAGCGAAGCGGGGACAGCGGATGCGGCGGGACTCACCCCCGTAGACTACCGAGCGACGGCCCCGCACCGGGCCATCCCGCAGGTCGGCGCCACGGCCCCGCGAACGATCCCTTCGAGGCCCCGATGCCGGCTCCCCGCATGCCCTGGTTCACCCTGCTCGTGATCGCGGGCGCGATCTTCGTCAGCGTCACGAGCGAGTTCCTGCCCGCGGGCCTGCTGCCCGAGATCGCCGCGGACCTCGGCGTGGCCGAGTCCCGCGTCGGCGTGCTCGTCACGGCCTTCGCCGCGACGGTCGTCGTCGCGACCGCGCCGCTCACCGCCATCACCCGCCGGCTGCCGCGCAAGCCGCTGCTCGTCGGCGCCATGCTCGTCGGTACCGCGGGCAACGCGCTCGCGGCGATCGCACCGAGCTACGAGGTGCTGCTCGGCTCGCGCATCCTCGCCGGCCTCTCCTACGGCCTGTTCTGGGCGCTCGTGATGGGCGCGGTCGCGCGCATCGTCGCGCCCGGGCAGCTGGCCCGCGCCGTGGCGGTCGCGCTCGGCGGCGGCACCACGGCGTTCGTGCTGGGCATCCCGCTCGGCACGGCGCTCGGCACGGCCGTCGGATGGCGCATCGCCTTCGCCGTCATCGCCGCAGCGATCCTGCTGCTCGGCGTGCTCGTCGCGGTGCTGCTGCCGCACCTCGAGCAGGACCCGCCGGCACCCGCGGGGAGCCCCGCACGCCCATCTGGCGCGCCGGGGGCGTGCGCAGCGTGCTGCTGCTCTGCCTGGTCGTCATCGTGAGCATGGGCGCGCACTACGTCTTCTACACCTACATCGCCTCCTACGCGATCGAGGTCGGCGGCTTCGACGAGCGCGCGGTCAGCCTGCTGCTCTTCGCGTACGGCGCCGCCGGCGCGCTCGGCCTCGTCGGTGTCGGCGTGCTGGGCGACCGGCATCCGCGGCTGGCCGTGATCGGGGGCATGCTCCTCGCCGCATCCTCGATCGCGCTGCTCGTGCTGTTCCCGGGCGTGCCGTGGCTGCTCGTCGCGGTGCTGGTCCTGTGGGGCTTCGCGCTGGGCGGGGTGCCGGCCATGCTGCAGTCGACGGTGCTGAAGGTGGCGTCGCCGCGCATCCGCGACCTCTCCTCGGCGGTCTACTCGTCGAGCTTCAACGTCGCGATCGGCGGCGGCGCGCTCGTGGGCGCCGGCATCCTCGACCTGGCCGGGCTGACCGGGCTCGTGCCGGTCGCGGCGTTCGGCCTCGCGCTCGGGGCGGTCATCGCTGCGGCGGCCGGGCGTGCGCCGGAGCGGCGGATGCGCGCGGTCTGACACCGCCGTGGAACGACGAAGCGCCGCACTCGTCGAGCGCGGCGCTTCGTCGTTCCACGGCGGGATGCCGGCGGAGGATAGGGGATTCGAACCCCTGAGGGCTTTCACCCAACACGCTTTCCAAGCGTGCGCCATAGGCCACTAGGCGAATCCTCCAGGCGGTCGCAGCACGTCTCCGCGCGATCGACCTCAGCCATCGTAGCGTGTCCCGCGACCGCCCGTTGACCCGCTAGACTCGATCCCGGCTCCTCGCGTGGCGCCATCCAGGCCAACTCCCCCAGGGCGGAGACGCAGCAAGGGTAACCGGGCTCTGGCGGGTGCGCGAGGGGTCTTCTTCCGTTAACGGGCGACGCGGTGCCGCGGAAGCTGCCGACTCCGTGTGCGAAGCCTCCGTCGGGGATCGCGCCACCGTCTTCGACATAGGGTAGAGCCGTGGTTCGCAGCGTGTACATCACCTCCGCCGAAGGTCATTCCGGCAAGTCGACCATCGCACTCGGGGTGCTCGACACCCTGAGCCGGGAGGTCGGTCGCGTCGGCGTCTTCCGACCCGTCGCCCGCTCCCGCGACGAGCGCGACTACGTGCTCGAGCTGCTGCTCGACCACGACGGCGTCGACATCGCCTACGAGGACGCGCTCGGCGTCGGCTACGACGACGTGCACGCCGACCCCGACCTCGCGCTGACCCGCATCGTCGAGCGCTACCGCGCCGTCGAGCGGCAGTGCGACGCCGTCGTGGTCATCGGCTCCGACTTCACCGACGTCTCGACGCCCACCGAGCTCAGCTTCAACGCGCGCGTCGCCGCGAACCTCGGCGCCCCCGTGCTGCTCGTGCTCGGCGGCCGCGTCTCCGGCGCCGCCGGCGGACGGGGCCTCGCCGAGTCCGGCGGTCGCAGCGCCGAGGACATGCGCCGCTTCGCCGAGGTGACCGTCGCCGAGCTCGCCGACGAGCACGCCCAGCTGATCGGCGTGATCGCCAACCGCGCCGACGAGGACCAGCTCGAGCAGATCGCCGAGGCCATCGGCGAGGTCGTCGACGTGCCGGTGTGGACCCTGCCCGAGGACCGGGTGCTCGTCGCTCCGACCGTCCGCTCGGTCATGGAGGCGTGCGACGGCCAGCTCATCGCCGGCGAGGAGGAGCTGCTCGGACGCGAGGCGCTGGGCGTCGTCGTGGCCGGCATGACGATGGAGAACGTGCTGCCGCGGCTCACCGAGGGCGCGCTCGTGCTCATCCCCGGCGACCGCTCCGAGGTGCTGGTCGCCGTGCTGATGGCGCACGCGAGCGAGACGTTCCCCTCCGTCGCGGGCATCATGCTCTACGGCGGCTTCGACATCCCGTCGTCGGTGCTGCTGCTGATCGACGGCCTCGATCCGTCCCTGCCCATGATCCGCACCTCCTTCAACACCTACGAGACGGTGCTGCGCGTCACCGAGACCCGCGGCCGGCTCGCCGCCGAGTCGCAGCGCAAGTTCGACACCGCGCTCGGCCTCTTCGAGCGCCACGTCGATCGCGAGCGCCTGCTCGCGTCGCTCGACGTGACCCGCTCCGACGTCGTCACGCCGCTCATGTTCGAGTACGACCTGCTGGAGCGGGCCCGCGGCGACCTCAAGCACATCGTGCTGCCGGAGGGCGGGGACGACCGCATCCTGCGCGCCGCGAACACGCTGCTCGAGCGCGGCGTGGCGCAGCTCACGATCCTCGGCGAGAGCTTCGAGGTGCGCTCGCGCGCCATCGAGCTGGGCCTCGACATCTCGAAGGCGGAGGTGCTGAGCCCCTACGACGACGTGCTGCGGCAGAAGTTCGCCGAGGAGTACGCGCGCCTGCGCGCCCACAAGGGCATGACGGTCGAGGCCGCGCGCGACGTCGTCACCGACGTCAGCTACTTCGGCACGATGATGGTGCACCTGGGGCTCGCCGACGGCATGGTCTCGGGCGCCGCGCACACGACGGCGCACACGATCCGCCCCGGCTTCGAGATCATCAAGACCCAGCCCGGCGTCTCGGTCGTCTCGAGCGTGTTCCTCATGTGCCTGGCCGACCGCGTGCTCGCCTACGGCGACTGCGCCGTCATCCCCGACCCGACGAGCGAGCAGCTCGCCGACATCGCGGTGAGCTCCGCGCGCACCGCCGAGCAGTTCGGCATCGACCCGCGCGTGGCGATGCTCAGCTACTCCACCGGCACGAGCGGATCGGGGGCCGACGTCGAGAAGGTGCGCGCCGGCACCGAGCTGGTGCGCGAGCGCTGGCACGACCTGCCCGTCGAGGGCCCGATCCAGTACGACGCTGCAGCGGATGCGGCGGTCGCCGCGGCGAAGATGCCGGGCAGCGAGGTGGCCGGCCGTGCGACGGTGTTCATCTTCCCCGACCTCAACACCGGCAACAACACCTACAAGGCGGTGCAGCGCTCCGCCGGCGCCGTCGCCATCGGCCCCGTCCTGCAGGGTCTCAACAAGCCCATCAACGACCTCTCCCGAGGAGCCCTCGTGCGCGACATCGTCAACACCGTGGCCATCACGGCCATCCAGGCCCAGGCGGCGGAGGCCTCCGCGTGAGCCGCATCCTCGTCGTCAACAGCGGCTCCTCCTCGTTCAAGTACCAGCTGCTCGAGCTCGACGGCGAGCGGCGCCTCGCGAGCGGTCTCGTCGAGCGCATCGGTGAGGCGCAGGGCCGGCTCGAGCACAGGGTGCCCGGTGCGGAGACCATCGAGGTCGTGGCGCCGGTCGCCGACCACACCGCCGGCTTCGCGCTCATGGTCGAGGCCTTCGCGCAGCACGGCCCCGACCTCGCCGCCGAGCCGCTGCTCGCGGTGGGCCACCGCGTGGTGCAGGGCGGTAAGCGCTTCTTCGAGCCGACCGTGGTCAACGACCTCGTCGAGATCAACATCGAGGACCTCTCCGAGCTCGCCCCGCTGCACAACCCGGGCGCTGTGCAGGGCATCCGGGCGGCGCGCGCGGCCTTCGCCGACGTCCCGCACGTGGCCGTCTTCGACACGGCCTTCCACCAGAGCATCCCCGAGGCGGCCTCGACCTACGCGATCGATGCCGAGCTCGCCGAGCGGCACCGCATCCGCCGCTACGGCTTCCACGGCACCTCGCACAAGTTCGTCTCCGAGACCGCCGCCGCCTTCCTTGGCGACGACGCCTTCACCGGCGTCGTGCTGCACCTCGGCAACGGCGCCTCCGCCTGCGCAGTGCGCGACGGCCGCTCGATCGACACCTCGATGGGCATGACCCCGCTGCAGGGGCTGGTGATGGGCACCCGCTCCGGCGACGTCGACCCGGCGGTGCTCATCCACCTCCAGCGCCGCGCCGGCCTGTCGGTCGCCGAGGTCGACGACCTGCTCAACAAGCGCAGCGGCCTGCTCGGCCTCACAGGCAGCGGCGACATGCGCGACGTGCGCCGCCGCGCGAACGACGGCGATGCGGATGCGCGGCGCGCGCTGGACGTCTACGCCCACCGCCTGCGCCACTACCTGGGCGCCTACCTGCTCGAGCTGGGCACCGCGCAGGCCGTCGTGTTCACCGCCGGGGTCGGCGAGAACGACGCCGTGCTCCGCGAAGAGCTGCTGGCCGGCCTGGAGCCCTTCGGCATCGTGGTCGATCCCGAGCGCAACGCATCGCCGGAGCGCGGCGTCCGCCGCATCTCCAGCGACGACTCCCGCATCGCGGTGCTCGTGGTGCCCACCGACGAGGAGCTCGAGATCGCGCGCCAGGCGGCCGCGGTCGTCTGATCCGGCGGCGGCCCGTGTCGGTCGCCCCGGGTACCCTCGTTACGTGGTCACCGCCCTCTATCGTCGCTACCGTCCCGAGACCTTCGCGGAGCTCATCGGGCAATCGCAGGTGACCGACCCGCTCGGCACTGCGCTGCGCACCGACCGTGTCAATCACGCCTATCTTTTCAGCGGCCCCCGCGGCTGCGGCAAGACGACGTCGGCGCGCATCCTCGCCCGCTGCCTGAACTGCGCGGAGGGCCCCACCGACACCCCCTGCGGCGTCTGCCCGAGCTGCGTCGAGCTCGGCCGGGATGGCGGCGGCTCGCTCGACGTCGTCGAGATCGACGCGGCGAGCCACGGCGGCGTCGACGACGCGCGCGACCTGCGCGAGCGCGCGATCTTCGCGCCGGCGCGCGACCGCTTCAAGATCTTCATCCTCGACGAGGCCCACATGGTCACCGCGAGCGGCTTCAACGCGCTGCTGAAGATCGTCGAGGAGCCGCCGGAGCACGTGAAGTTCATCTTCGCGACGACCGAGCCCGAGAAGGTCATCGGCACGATCCGCTCCCGCACCCACCACTACCCGTTCCGGCTGGTGCCGCCCGCGGGCATGCTCGCCTACCTCGAGGAGCTCTGCGCGAGCGAGGGCGTCTCGGTCGCGCCCGGCGTGCTGCCGCTCGTCGTCCGCGCCGGCGGCGGCTCGGTGCGGGACACCCTCTCGCTGCTCGACCAGCTCATCGCGGGCTCGGAGGGCGACGCGGTCGGTTACGAGCGCGCCGTCGCGCTGCTCGGCTACACGCACGGCGCCCTGCTTGACGAGGTCGTCGACGCGATCGGGTCGTCGGATGCGGCGGGCGTGTTCGCCGCGGTCGATCGCGTCGTGCAGACCGGCCAGGACCCGCGTCGCTTCGTCGAGGACCTGCTCGAGCGCCTGCGCGACCTCATCATCGTGGGCGCCTCGGGCGGCAACGCGGCGGCGGTGCTGCGCGGTGCGACGCCCGAGGAGCTCGAGACGATGGGCCATCAGGCGTCCCTGCTCGGCGCCGCCGAGCTCTCCCGCGCCGCCGACGTCGTCAACGCGGCGCTCACCGAGATGACCGGAGCGACCTCGCCTCGGCTGCACCTCGAGCTCATGATGGCCCGCGTGCTCGTGCCCGCCATCGGCAGCGACGGCGCCCTCGCACGGGTCGAGCGGCTCGAGCGCCGGGTCGGCGTCGAGGGCGATCTGGCCCCGGCGTCCGAGGCTCCGCGCACGCCCGCGCCGCAAGGCGCCGAGCCGGCCGTGCGCGCGGCCTCCGCCGCGCCGGCCTCCGGTGCGCCAACCTCCGCCGCGCCGGCATCCGCCCAGACGCCCGCGCAGCCCGAGCCCGCGGCGCCGGCGCCCGAGCAGGCGCCTCGTCGGCAGCCCGCGCCCGGTTGGGGCGGCAGCGCGGCCAAGCAGCCGGCCGCCAAGCCCGCTGCGCCCGGTTGGGGCGGCTCCGCCGCTCGCGCGGCTTCGCCGCAGCCGCCGGAGGAGTCGGCCCCGGTGGCCTCCGCGCCGCCCGCCGAGCAACCGACCGCGCCGCCCGCCGCCGAGCGGCCCGCGGGTGATACCGCCGAGCCGCCTGCCGACGTGCAGTCCGCGTCGGAGCACGCCGCTGTCGAAGCGGATGCGGTCGCGGAAGCCACGCCGAGCGCCGACCCGTCGTCCGACCATGAGACGTCGCCGACGGCCGCCGGGTCCGAGCCAGCTGCCATGACGGCACCCCCGGCCGGCGGGTCCGAGCGCGCCGACGAGAACGCGACGCCGGAGGCCGCCGAACCGCGCCCCGTCTCCACGCAGCAGCTTCGCGATGCCTGGCTCGAGGTGCTCGAGCGCGTCGGCGCACGCGACCGCAACGCCTGGACGGTGGTCGAGACCGCCGTGGTGCGCGAGCTCCGGCCGGACGGCGTGCTCGTGCTCGCCTTCCCGAGCCAGCACGACATCGAGCGCTTCAAGCAGTCGGCGGGCCAGGCCGACGGTGTCAGCGAGATCCTGCGGGCCGCCATCATCGAGCTCTTCGGCGTCACCGTGCGCTACCTGCCGCGGCACGAGCCGCCGGCGGATGCCCCGGACGGCGATACCGCGAGCGGCCCGGGCGACGTCGCGTCCGGATGGAGCAAGCCGCGCCGACCCGCGACCGCGCCGCAGCCCCGCTCCAGCTCCGCGGAGCCGGACGGCGCGCCCGCGGTCGCGCCGCCGTCGACCGCCCGGGCTGCCGACGACGTGCCGCCGCCGAGCGACGACGACGATCCGGGTCCCGACGAACCCGAACCGGCACCGTCCGACGACGAGGCGCCGCGAGCGGCGAGCGGCTGGGGCAGGCCTGCTCGCATCGCCGAGCCCGCGCCGAGTGCGCCCGAACCCGTCGACGCGCCGTCCACGCGCACGTCCTCACTGGGGGAGCGTCAGCGCTACGGCGAGTCGGTCGTCCGCGAGCTGCTCGGCGCCACCTTCGTCGAGGAGCAGCCGCTCGTCGCGCGAGCCCCCGTCATGACCTACGACAGCGAGGAGTGAGCCCGTGTACGAGGGGATCATCCAAGACCTCATCGACGAGCTCGGCCGGCTGCCGGGGGTCGGCCCGAAGTCGGCGCAGCGCATCGCGTTCCACATCCTGCAGAACCCGTCCGCCGACGTGAGCCGACTGGCCGAGGTGCTGGTCGCCGTCAAGGAGAAGGTGCGCTTCTGCACCCGATGCGGCAACGTCGCCGACCAGGACCTCTGCGGCATCTGCCGGGACCCGCGGCGCAACCAGGCCGTCATCTGCGTCGTCGAGGAGGCCAAGGACGTGGTCGCGATCGAGCGCACCCGCGAGTTCCGCGGGCTCTACCACGTGCTCGGCGGAGCCATCAGCCCGATCGACGGCATCGGACCGGACGACCTGCGCATCCGCGAGCTGCTGCAGCGGCTCGCCGACGGCGAGGTGACCGAGATCATCCTCGCCACCGACCCGAACCTCGAGGGCGAGGCCACCGCGACCTATCTCAGCCGCCTGCTGCGCACCTACGACCTCACCGTCAGCCGACTCGCCTCCGGCCTGCCGGTCGGCGGCGACCTCGAGTACGCCGACGAGGTCACCCTCGGCCGGGCCTTCGAGGGACGCCGGGTCATCGAGCGAGCCTGACCGTCCCCGTCCCCGTCCGCGTCCGCGGGGGCGGATCGCGACGCTGCGGGGGCGTCGCACGGCCCGACCGCGTGCGTACGGTGCCATAGGATCGTGCTCGGCCCGCCGCCCCTGCGGGCCGCAGCACCAGCAGCAGGAGAAGCACACGTGAGCCTGATCGTGCAGAAGTTCGGCGGATCCTCCGTCGCCGACGCCGAGAGCATCAAGCGCGTCGCCAAACGCGTGGCCGAGACCCGTCGCGCCGGGCACGACGTCGTCGTCGTGGTGAGCGCCATGGGCGACACCACCGACGAGCTGCTCGACCTCGCGGCCGAGGTCACGCCGGTGCCGCCGGCCCGCGAGCTCGACATCCTGCTGAGCTCGGGCGAGCGCATCTCGATGGCGCTCCTCGCCATGGCCGTCGGCCAGCTGGGCATCGACGCCCGTGCCTACAGCGGCACGCAGGCCGGCATGCAGACCGACAGCCACCACGGTCGCGCGCGCATCGTCGACGTCAACCCCGAGCGCCTCCGCGAGGCGCTCGACGAGGGCGCCGTCGCGATCGTCGCCGGCTTCCAGGGCTTCAACGTCGGCTCCGGCGACGCCACCACCCTCGGCCGCGGCGGCTCGGACACGACCGCCGTCGCGCTCGCCGCGGCGCTCGAGGCCGACGTCTGCGAGATCTACACCGACGTCGACGGCATCTTCACGACCGATCCGCGCGTCGCCCCGCTCGCGAGGAAGATCGACCGCATCACCTCCGAGGAGATGCTCGAGATGGCCGCGGCCGGGGCGAAGGTGCTCTACATCCGCGCCGTCGAGTACGCCCGCCGTCACGGCGTCACCCTGCACGTGCGCTCGTCGTTCAACAACAACGAGGGCACCATCGTCACCACCCCGAAGGATGGAGAAACCGTGGAAGAGCCGGTCATCGCCGGAGTCGCCTCCGATCTGAGCGAAGCCAAGATCACCGTCGTCGGCGTGCCCGACATCCCCGGCAAGGCCGCGCAGATCTTCACGCTCCTCGCCGCGCACAACGTGAACATCGACATGATCGTGCAGAACGTCTCGGTGGCCGCCACCGGCCGCACCGACATCTCCTTCACGCTGCCGAAGCTCGACGGCGAGCGCGCCCTCACCGGACTGAACGAGCAGCAGTCGTCCATCGGCTTCGACTCGCTGCAGTACGACGACCAGATCGGCAAGCTGGCGCTCGTCGGCGCCGGCATGCGCAGCAACGCGGGCGTCTCGGCCACGCTGTTCACCGCCCTGCACGAGGCGGGCATCAACATCGAGATGATCTCCACCTCCGAGATCCGCATCTCCGTGGTCACCCGCGCCGACAACCTCGCCGAGGCGGTGCGCGTCGTGCACACCGCCTACGGCCTCGACGGCGACGACGTGGCCAAGGTCCACGGAGGGACGGGACGATGAGCCGAGGACTGCACGTCGGCGTCGTCGGCGCCACCGGCCAGGTGGGCGCGGTGATGCGCACGCTGCTGGAGGAGCGGGGCTTCCCGGTCGCCTCCATCCGCTTCTTCGCCACCGCGCGCTCCGCGGGCACGACCCTGCCCTTCAAGGGCGAGCAGATCGTCGTCGAGGACATCGCGACGGCCGACCCGAGCGGCCTCGACGTCGCCCTGTTCTCGGCCGGGGCCACCGGTTCGCGGGCGCACGCCCCGCGGTTCGCGGAGGCCGGCGCCCTGGTCATCGACAACTCGAGCGCCTGGCGCATGGACCCCGAGGTGCCCCTCCTGGTCAGCGAGGTCAACCCGCACGCCATCGCGGATGCGGTCAAGGGCATTGTCGCGAACCCCAACTGCACCACGATGGCCGCCATGCCCGTGCTCAAGGCGCTGGACGCCGAGGCCGGCCTGGAGCGCCTCGTCGTGACGACCTTCCAGGCCGTCTCAGGCTCGGGTCTCGCCGGCGCGGAGGAGCTCATCGGCCAGGTGCGCGCGGTCGTCGACCAGGACCTCGAGGGTCTCGTGCACAGCGGTTCCGCGGTCACCTTCCCCGAGCCGGTGAAGTACGTCGCCCCGATCGCCTTCAACGTCGTGCCGCTCGCCGGCTCGATCGTCGACGACGGCGACGAGGAGACCGACGAGGAGAAGAAGCTCCGCAACGAGAGCCGCAAGATCCTCGAGCTGCCCGAGCTGCGCGTGGCGGGCACCTGCGTGCGCGTGCCCGTGGTCACCGGCCACTCGCTCTCGGTGAACGCCGAGTTCGCCAGCGCCATCACGCCGGACCGCGCGCGCGAGATCCTCGCGGACGCCCCCGGCGTGCAGCTCGTCGACGTGCCGACCCCCCAGCAGGCGGCGGGCGCCGACCCGAGCCTGGTCGGCCGCATCCGCCAGGACCAGAGCGCGCCCGAGGGCCGCGGGCTGGTCCTGTTCATCAGCAACGACAACCTGCGCAAGGGCGCGGCCCTGAACGCCGTACAGATCGCCGAGGTCGTGGCCGCCCAGCGCGGCGCCGCCTGACCGGAGAACCTCCGACCCCGGCCCGCCTCGCGCGGGTCGGGGTCCGGTCGTCTCCACCGTGGTCCGAGCGGCGCCCGCAGCCCTGGATTCCCGGGGGACGCACGGATGCCGCCCGCTAGAGTTCTCCTCATGGAACTGGTGCCCCTCTTCGTCATCCTCGGCGTGGTCCTCGCGCTGGCGCTCATCGTCGGCATCTACCTCTGGGCCACGTACAACGGGCTGGTCAAGCTCAACGTGCGCGTCGACGAGGCGTGGAGCGACATCACGGTGCAGCTGAAGCGTCGAGCGGATCTGATCCCCAACCTCATCGAGACGGTGAAGGGCTACGCGGCGCACGAGCGCGGCGTCTTCGAGAGCGTCACCCAGGCGCGCGCCGAGACGGTCAACGCGTCGACGCCGGCCGAGGCGGGCGTGGCCGAGGGCCACATGCAGCAGGCGCTGCGCAGCATCTTCGCCGTGGCGGAGGCGTACCCGCAGCTGCAGGCCAGCCAGAACTTCCTGCAGCTGCAGGGCGAGCTGGTCGACACCGAGGACAAGATCCAGGCATCGCGCCGCTTCTACAACGGCGGCGTGCGCGAGCTCAACACGCGCATCAAGATCTTCCCCAACACGCTCTTCGCCCGGGGGCTCGGCTTCTCGGAGCGCGACTTCTTCGAGGTCGAGGACCCGGCGGCGATCTCCGAGCCGCCGCGCGTGCAGTTCTGACGGCTGGCTGAGGCTCCGTGTACCGCGCGATCGCGGCGAACAAGCGCAAGACCGTCCTGATCATCGCGGCGTTCATCCTGATCGTCGGAGCGATCGGATTCATCGGCGGCTACTTCGCCGGCAACACGCTGGGTTACGGCGTCACGACCCTCGTCATCGCCGGCGGCTACGCCACCATCCAGTACTTCCTCGCGAGCTCGCAGGCGCTGTCGATGAGCGGCGCGCGGGAGATCTCGAAGGCCGACGAGCCGCGGCTGTACCGCATCGTCGAGAACCTGGCGATCACCACCGGCATGCCGATGCCGAAGGTCTACGTCATCGACGACCCGGCGCCCAACGCCTTCGCCACGGGCACGAAGCCCGAGAAGGCCGTCGTCGCGGCGACGACCGGGCTGCTCGACATCATGGACGACGCAGAGCTCGAGGGCGTCATGGCGCACGAGCTCGGGCACGTGCGCAACTACGACATCCGGGTCTCGCTCATCGTCTTCGGCCTCGTCGTCGCGGTGGGCCTCATCGCCGACTTCTTCATGCGGCTCTCGTTCTTCGGCGGCGGGCGCTCGAACAGCAACGGCGGCAATCAGATCCTGCTGCTCGTCTTCGGGCTGGTCGCCGCGATCGTCGCACCGCTGGTCGCGGCCGTCGTGCAGGCCGCCGTCTCCCGCCAGCGCGAGTACCTCGCCGACGCCACGGGCGCGGAGATCACGCGGTACCCGGACGGGCTCGCCCGCGCGCTGGACAAGCTGCAGCAGTACGGGCGTCCGCTGCAGCGCCAGAACGCGACGATGGCGCACCTGTACATCGCCGACCCGATGAAGCCGGGCCTCATGGACCGGCTCTTCAGCACGCATCCGCCGATCCCGCAGCGCATCGAGCGCCTGCAGCGCATCGGCGAGGGCTTCTGAGCGCGCGCATCCATCCGGCGTCCAGCTGAGCGTGCCGTCTCGCCCCCAGTGCTAGGGGGTTTCGACCTCCGGGTTTGGAGAGCGCTCCTGCGCGGTCGTACGGTGTGCGAGAACTCCTTTCGGGTAGGGGTTCGGGACGCGATGGATTGCGTCCGGTAGGACTCCAGGAACGGAGATCGCTATGCGTCGTCGGGTATCGATGCTGGGTTCGGGTGCGCTGATGGCGCTCGTCGTGACGTTCGCCATGGGCGCGGGCGCGAACGGCTTCATCGGGCAGGACGCGGGCACCGCCCCGCCTGCCTCGGCGGCGCAGGACGTCGGTTCCACGCCTGCTGCGGACGACTCCAGCGCCTCGGTGCGGGTCACAGCCGACGAGGAGGCCACGGAGGCCTACGAGGCGGCCGAGCGCGAGCGGCTCCGTCAGGACTCCGAGCACGTCGCGCAGGTCAGCACCGCGCCCACTCCGGAGCCCACGCAGGAGCCGCAGGCCGAGCAGGCCGCGGCGGCCGGCGGCGCCTCGCCCGGCGGTGCGTCCACCGGCGGGTCGTCCGGCAGCGGTGCGCGCGTCGGTTCCGGGGGCGCTGCCCCGGCGTCCGGCGGCGGCGCCCAGCCCGCGGCCGCTCCGGCCCAGCAGGCCGCGCCCGCGGCTCCGGTCTGCCCGTCCTCGATCGGCGGCGGCGCGGGCGGCGCCCCGGGTGGTTCGACCGGCAGCGGCATCGGCCGCACCACGAACGACGACCTGGCCGGATTCGCGGCGGCGTACAACGCCATCCGCGTCGCCAACTGCCTGGAGCCCGTGCCGTACGGCAACTTCCGCTACAGCTCGTGCATGGAGGACCGTCTCGTCTGGATGGCCGAGGACCCAGACCCGAACCCGGTCAGCACGTGGGGGCACGCGGGCACGATCAGCAACAGCTACTCCCAGTCGGTGCCCGACCGCGGATGCGACGGCAACCTCGCCGGCGGCTCGGGCAACACCGGCGCCACGATGGCGCAGAAGTGGTGGGACTCGTCCGCGCACCGCGCCTCCCTCTACAAGCCGGGGTCGTCCGTCGCCGGCGTCTGCATCACCTTCGCGATGACCCATGGCGGGCTGCCGAGCGACGGCTACGGCTTCACGCGCGCATCCGCTCGTTGGGGAGGCTGTTAGGGTTCCACGCGGACGGCGAGCGACGCCGACGGAGGGGGACGCGATGACCGATCGGATCGGCTGGGGCATCCTGGGCACGGGGCACATCGCCGGCGTGTTCGCCGACGACCTGCGGGGGAGCGGCCTCCGGCTCGCGGCGGTCGGCTCGCGTCGCGCGAACGCCGCGGCCTCGTTCGCGGAGCGGCACGAGGTGCCGACCGCGCACGGCTCCTACGAGGAGCTGGTGGCGGATGCGGACGTCGACGTCGTGTACGTGGCGAGCCCGCATCCGTTCCACGCCGAGCACGCCGAGCTGGCATTGCGCGCCGGCAAGCACGTGCTGGTCGAGAAGCCGTTCACGCTGAAGGCCGATGAGGCGGAGCGGGTCGTCGAGCTGGCCGCGGAACGCGGGCTGGTCGTGCTCGAGGCGATGTGGACCCGCTGGCTGCCGCACATGGTGCGACTGCGCGAGATCCTCGACAGCGGTCTGCTCGGCGAGGTGCGCACGGTCATCGCCGATCACGCGCAGCGCCTGCCGCAGGACCCGGGCCACCGCCTGCAGGACCCCGCGCTCGGCGGCGGTGCGCTGCTCGACCTCGGCATCTACCCGGTCTCGTTCGCCTGGTCGGTCCTGGGAGAGCCCGAGACCGTGCTCGCGCACGCCGCGTTCACCGAGACGGGGGTCGACCGGCAGACGGCGATCGTGCTCGGCACCGCCGACGGCCGGCAGGCGCTGCTGCAGGCGGCGCTCGACACGAAGGGCTCCACCCGGGCCTCCGTGGTCGGCACGGACGGCTACGTCGAGATCGACGGTGCCTTCTACGCGCCGACCGGCTTCACGGTCTACGACTCGAGCGGCAGCGTCGTCGAGGTCTTCGAGCAGCGCGTGGAGCGCGGCTACCGCTTCCAGGCGCTCGAGATGGAGCGCCTGATCCGCGACGGCGGCGAGAGCGAGGTGCTACCGCCCTCGGAGAGCGTGGCGATCATGCGCGTGATGGACCGCATCCGCGAACGGATCGGGCTCCGCTACCCCTCGGAGCAGGGCCGGTAGCATGGCCGGGTGATCGACCGTCCCGATGAGCCCGGCCGCCCCGAATCCGCCCCGGGCCGCGCCGCGCCGCGCGGCGGCGTCGTCGGGATGATCCGCAAGCACCCGACGGCCTGGCTCGCCGCCGCGCTCTCGGTCGGCTTCGTGCTGCTCGGTTCCGGTGCCGTCGTGGCCGGCGGTGCGGTCGGCGATGCGCGCGAACCGGTCGCCGCGGCCCCCGCACCCAGCGAGACGGTCCCGACGGCGGAGCCCGAGGAGGAGGCGCCCCGGACGGTGCCCTCGGAGATCGCCGCCGCATCGCGCCTGCGCACCTGCACGGTGGAGGGGTACACCTCGGCCGAGGCGATCCAGGACCTCTACGGCTCGGTGGTCAACATCGACACCGGCGAGACCCTGCTGGACCGCGAGGCGGGCTCCGGCCAGCCGACCGGCAGCGTCATGAAGCTGCTCATGGCGTCGGCCGTGCTCGCGCAGTTCGGGCCCGACCACACCTTCCAGACGCGCGTCGTGCAGGGCGCCACGCCGGGTGCGGTCGTGCTCGTCGGCGGGGGCGACCCCACGCTGTCGCGGCTGCCGGAAGGGCAGCAGCCCTATGCCTTCCGCGATGCTCCCAGGCTCTCCGACCTCGCGGCCCAGGTGCGCGCGAGCGTTCCGGCCGACCAGCCGATCACCGAGCTCATCCTCGACGCGACCCTCTGGGACGCCGCCGGCGGCTGGAACCCGAACTGGGATCGCACCGACGAGGCGGCGTACGGCCTGGCCACCCGCGGCTACGCGACGCCGAGCACCGCGCTCATGGTCGACGGCGGCCGCGCGAACCCGCAGGCGCTCGTGAGCGAGCGCACCCTCGACCCGATCGGGCAGGCCGGTGAGTTCTTCCAGCAGGCGCTCGCCGCCGAGGGCATCGACGTCGACAGCGTGGCGCTCGGCTCCGCGCCGGAGGGCGCGGCGGTGCTGGCCGAGGTCTCGTCGCAGAGCACCGGCATCCTCATCAGCCAGCTCATGAGCCCCTCCGACAACGTCGTCTCCGACGCCCTCGCGCGTCAGGTCGCGATCGCCCAGGGTCTCGACGGCAGCTGGTCGAGCCTGCAGACCGCCATCCCCGACGCGCTGCGCGCCTACGGCATCGACGCCTCGACGCTCAAGGTCGACGACGGCTCGGGCCTCAGCCGGCAGAACGCGGTGCCGACGAGCTACGTCACCGCGCTGATGGCGAAGATGGTGCAGCGCGAGCAGAACCTCGGCATCGTCTACGACGCGATGCCCACCGCCGGCGGCAACATGCCCTCCGACCGCTTCACCGGGGAGGCCGCGGACGCTCGCGGTTCGGTGCACGCGAAGAGCGGATGGATCCAGCCGGTCCGCGCGCTCGCCGGGCACATCGAGGCGGCCGACGGCTCGAACCTCGCCTTCGCCTTCTTCTCCGTGGGCGGCGATGCCCCGAGCCGCAACACGGCGATCGATGCGCTGACCGCCGCGGTCTACCGCTGCGGCGACAACCTCGCCAACGAGTAGGAGCCCCATGAACCGCGTGCTGTTCATCGTCGACGTGCAGAACGACTTCACCGAGGGCGGCGCCCTCGGCGTCGACGGCGGGACGGCGGTGGCGGCGGGGATCGCGGAGCTCCTGTCCGCGTATCCGGACCGCTACGCCCACGTGGTCGCCTCGCGCGACTGGCACGACGCGACCGGCGACAACGGCGGCCACTTCGCGACGGACGCGGCCCCCGACTACACCGTCACCTGGCCCGTGCACTGCGTGGCCGGCACGACCGGGGCCGAGTACCATCCGGCGCTGCGGCTCGACGCCGTCGACGTGCACGTGCGCAAGGGCATGGGCGAGCCCGCCTACTCGCTGTTCGAGGGCGTGACCGAGGGCGGCGAGACGGTCCGGCAGCTGCTCGACGCGTGGGGTGCGGACGAGGTCGACGTCGTCGGCATCGCCACCGACCACTGCGTGCGCGCCTCCGCGCTCGACGCGGTCGCGGCGGGGCGCCGGGTGCGGGTGCTGCGCGACCTTGTCGCGGGCGTCGCACCGGCCTCCAGCGCCGCGGCGCTCGAAGAGCTCGCCGCGGCAGGGGCCGAGATCGTGGACTCCCGTGAGCGGCCGGTGGGCGACGACGAGCCGACCGCCTGACCGTGCCGATCGTCCCGGTCGACGACCTCGCGCATCCGCTGCTCGCCGACTTCTCGCACGCCAACGACGTCGCGCTGCGCTGGACCCGCGGGCACGGGCTGTACCTCGCCGAGTCGGCCGTCGTGCTGCAGCGGGCGGTGCGCGCCGGCCATCGTGCCCGCGCCGTGCTGGCGCTGCCCGGGCAGGAGGCCTCGGCGCTCGAGGCTCTGGGCGGCGACGAGAGCGTGCCCGTGCTCGTCGGCGACGACGCGCTGCTCTCGCAGCTGACCGGCTACAGCCTGCACCGTGGCATCGTGGCGTCGATGGACCGCCCGCCGCTGCCCGAGCCGCGCGAGCTGCTGCGGGACGCTCGCACCGTCGTGGTGCTCGACGGCGTCGCCGACCCGACGAACGTGGGGGCGATCTTCCGCTCGGTCTCGGGCATCGGCGCCGACGCCGTGCTCATCGCGCCGGGCACCGCGGACCCGTTCTACCGCCGCGCGATCCGGGTCAGCATGGGCACGGTGCTGCAGGTGCCGTGGACGCGCATCGGGGCGCTGCCGACCGAGCAGCTGGAGGGCTTCCACCTCGCGGCGCTCGCGCTCCGCGACGACTCGGTCGACCTGCGTGCCTTCGCGGCGCGGCGCCCCGATTGGGTCGCCCTCGTCCTCGGCTCGGAGGGGCACGGCCTGGGCGAGGCCTCGCTCGCCGCCTGCGACACCGTGGTGCGCATCCCGATGCGCCACGGCATCGACTCCCTCAACGTCGCCGCCGCGAGCGCGGTCGCCATCTGGGCGATGTCCGGCTGAGCCGCCCGCCCCGCCCCGCTCCGCCCCGCCCCGCTCTGCCCTGCTTCGCCCTGCCCTGCCCTGCCCTGCCCTGCTCCGCCCTCCTCCGCCCTGCTCGGCTCAGCCCTGCCCGGCTCCGCGCTACCCGGCTCCGCGCCGCCCGGCTCCGCGCCGCCCGGCTCCGCGCCGCTCCAAAATGAAGGAGTTTTTCGTCTCTTACCCGCGAGTCGGGGGCCGTGACTCGGCGCGTCGGGAAAATCTCCTTCATTTTGGATGGACGGATGGACGGATGGACGGATGGACGGATGGAGGTAGGGGCGGGGAGGGGCGGGGCGGCGCGGCCGTAGGTCAGGACGGGTCGACGACCAGCAGGAACTCGATGAAGCCGGTGGGCTCGACCGAGACGAAGCCGAGGTTCGGGGCGGTGACGCCGAAGTCCTCGAACGTGATCGGGATCGATCCGGCGATCTGCCCGCCGTCGCCCGAGAGCACGGCCTCGAGGTCGGTCGTGACCTGCTGCGTCACGCCGTGGACGGTGAGGTCGCCGGTCACGGTGAGGGTCTGCGGCTCGCCGGCGACGGGGGTGCCGGTCGCCTCGACGGGCTGGGTGAGCACGAAGGTCGCCTCGGGGAACCGATCGGTCTCGAGCGCGTCGTTGCGGAAGTAGTCGTCGCGGCTGCCGTTGTCGGTGGCGATGCTCGCCATGTCGACCGTGATCGTCGCGGCGCTCAGGGTGAGCCCGTCGATGGTCAGATCGCCGGTGACCTGCTCGGTGCGACCCGTGACGGTGACGTCGGCGCCGTTGAGCACCTCGTCGAGCCGGTAGCCGGCGTAGGAGCCCTCGCCGACCGTCCAGGTGCCGGAGAGGTCGCTCGCGTCCTCGACGGTGCTGGCTTCGGGCTCGACCGTGACGGTCGGCTCGTCGGCGGCGCTCTCCGCCATGACGGCGGCGTAGATGCGCGGTCCGACGAACGCGGCGACGACGGCGAGCACGATGAGGCCGCCGGCGACGGCGAGGAGGATCTTGGCGCGGCGTGACATGGGAAGTCCCTTCAGGGGTGGTGGGAGGGGCTGACGTGGACAGTCTCCCGGGGATTCCTATGACGAAGCTTGAAGCTTCAACCTCTTTCGCCGAACGGCGCCGACCCTCACACCAGCAGCTGGTGCTTCGCGAGGTCCCGGTAGAGCGGCGTGGACTGCACCAGCTCCGAGTGCGTGCCGACCCCGACGACCCGTCCCTGTTCGAGTACCACGATGCGGTCGCTGTCGACGACGGTCGAGAGCCGGTGCGCGATCACGATGAGCGTACGGTGCTCGGCCACGGCATCGAGCGCCTCGCGCATCGCCTGCTCGTTGCGGCCGTCGAGCGACGAGGTGGACTCGTCGAGCAGCAGGATGGGCGGTGCCGCCAGCAGCGCGCGCGCGATCGCGAGGCGCTGCCGCTCGCCTCCGGAGAGCATCACGCCGTCCTCGCCGACCGCGGCGTCCAGACCCGCGGCGTCGCGCTCGAGCACGCTGCCGAGGTTGACCTCGTGGAGCACGCGCACGCAGTCGGCATCGCTGGCGTCCGGCGAGCCGAGCAGCAGGTTCTCGCGCAGGGTGCCGGCCAGCACGGGCGCATCCTGCTCGACGTAGCCGATGAGGGAGCGCAGCCGCTCGCGGTCGAGCGAGCGCAGGTCGACGCCGTCGAGTCGCACCGACCCGCCGGTGGGGTCGTAGAAGCGCTCGATCAGTGCGAGGATCGTGCTCTTGCCGGCGCCCGACGGCCCGACCAGCGCGGTGCGCTGCCCCTTGACGGCCCCGAAGCTCACACCGCGCAGCACCTCGCGATCCGCGGCGTCGGCCATCGGCTCGTCGCCGTCGGTCACGGCCGCGACGACCGCCTCCGGGTAGGCGAAGCGCACGTCGTCGAAGCGCACGGCATCGTCGGTGTCGATCGGGTCGGCCGCTCGCGCTGCGAGGTCGGCGTCGCCCTCCTGCTCGCCGGGGATGTCGATGATCTCCTGGATGCGGCCGAGCGCCCCGAGCGCCTGGTTCACCGCGGAGACCGCGCCGATGGCCTGACCCAGCGGCATGATCATCATGAAGAGGAAGAGGATGAACGCCACGAGCGAGGCGATCTCGATGGCGCCGCTCGCGACCCGGAAGCCGCCGACGCCGATGACTGTGAGGAAGGCCACCTGCATGGCGATGCTCGCGACCGGCATGATGAGGGCCGACACGCGCGCGACCTTGAGGCCGGCCCGGTAGGCGCCGACGGCGTCGCGGTCGATGCCCTGCGCCTCGCGCTCCGTCGCGTTGGCGGCGCGCACCGTGCGGATGGCGCTGACGGCGCGCTCGACGGCGGCGGCCAGGTCGCCGACCTTCGCCTGCGCCTCGGCGCTCGCCCGGCGGATGCGGCCCGAGAGCCCGAGCACGAGCCCGATCGCCGTGAACACGACGAGCAGCGTGAGCCCGAGGAGCACCGGATCGAGCACGGCCATGCCGACGAGCGCCCCGACGAAGGTGAGCGTGCCGCCGACGGCCTCGACGAGTCCCTGGGTGAGCACGGCGCGAAGCATCGTCGTGTCGGCGCCGACGCGGGAGACGAGGTCGCCGGTGCGGCGCGCGTCGAACTCGGCGATGGGCAGGCGCAGCATGCGGGCGACGAGGCGGCGGCGGCTGGAGAGCACGACGCCCTCGCCCATCCGCTGCAGCAGGTAGTGCTGGAAGGCGGTCAACAGGCCCGCCACGACGACGAGGGCGACGAGCAGCCAGACGAGCGGGCCGAGCAGCGCGCCGTCCTGCACCTGCGTGATGACCTGGCTGACGAGCAGCGGCTGCGCCAGGCTTGCGCCGGCGCCGAGCACGCTGAGCACGATGACCACGGCGAGCAGCCCGCGCTTCTCGAAGAGGTAGGGCAGCAGCTGGCGCACGGTGGCTCGGGGCCCGGTCTCCTGCTGGCGTCCGAAGGGGCTGTGGCGGCGTGCGGATGCGGTGTTCTCGGCGCTCATGGCTCTCTCTTGCTCGACGGCGCCCGGGCCGGGGCGCCGCTACCGCGGTTCAGCGTATCCGCACCGATCGCGGCGGCCCGGCGTGTTCGCCAGCGGCGTTCGGCGGCAGGCAGCGGATGCGGGAGCCCGCATCCGCTCGACGCGCGACCGGCCCGGGACGACGGATGCCCGCCGCTCGAACGAGCGGCGGGCATCCGGGGGCGGGCGGACGTCAGCTGACGTTGCCCTCGTACTCGACGTCCTTGGTCTCGCGGCTGATGAACAGCGCGATCAGCGTGAGCACCGCCATCGACGAGAGGTAGACGCCGACCAGGCCGGCGCTGCCGCCGGCGGCCTGCCAGAGCGCGACCGCGATGAACGGCGCCACGGCGGCGCCGAGGATCGATGACACGTTGTAGGCGATCGCCGAGCCGGTGTACCGCACGTTCGTCGGGAACAGCTCGGGCAGCACGGCGCCCATCGGGCCGAAGGTGAGGCCCATCAGCGTGAAGCCGATGATGAGCAGCGCCATGACGCCGACCTGGCCCGCGCTGAAGAGCGGCACGAAGAGCCCGCCGAACACCAGGATGCCCGCCGTCACCGCCATGAGCATCTTGCGGCGGCCGAACCGCTCGGCCAGCGGCCCGGCGACGAGCGTGAAGATGCCGAAGAAGACGACGCCGAGGATGAGCATGACGAGGAAGTCGTTGCGCGCGTAGCCGAGACCCGGCACGAAGGCGGCCTGCGCGGCCTCGGTCATGGGCTTGCCCGCGGCCTCGGCGTTGGACACGGCCGTCTCCAGCGAGTTCGCCGTGGTGCCGTAGGTGAGCGTGAACGTGGTCATCAGGTAGAAGAGCACGTAGGTGGCGAGCATGATGAAGGCGCCGAGGATCATCTGCCGCCAGCTGACCTTGAAGGCCCGCGCCAGCGGCAGCTTGGCGACCTCGCCGGAGTCGACGACCTTCTGGAAGGCGGGCGTCTCGATGAGCTTGAAGCGCACGTACAGGCCCACGATCACGAGGATCGCGCTGGCGAGGAACGGCACGCGCCAGCCCCAGGCCTGGAACGCCTCGGCGTCGAGGTTGATCGACAGCAGCAGGAACACACCGTTGGCGATGATGAAGCCGATGGGCGCGCCGAGCTGCGGGAAGGTGCCGTAGATCGCGCGCTTGTTCCTCGGCGCGTTCTCCGTGGCCAGCAGCGCGGCGCCGCTCCACTCCCCGCCGAGGCCGAGACCCTGGCCGAAGCGCATCGCCACCAGGAGCGCGGGGGCGAGCACCTCCCAGCCCGGGGTCAGCGCCGTGGGCAGGATGCCGATGACGAAGGTCGCGATGCCCATCGTCAGCAGCGATGCGACGAGGGTGCCCTTGCGGCCGATCTTGTCGCCGAAGTGGCCGAACACGATCGAGCCGAGCGGACGCGCGATGAAGGCGACGCCGAACACGGCGAAGGACTGCAGCTGCGCCACGACGCCGTCGGCGTTCGGGAAGAACAGCGCGGGGAACACGAGGACGGCCGCAGTCGCGTAGACGTAGAAGTCGTAGAACTCGATCGAGGTGCCGATGAGGCTCGCGAAGATGACGCGGGAACGGGAGTTGACGGGCGCGGTTCCGCCGCCCGCCGCCGACGCAGTGGTCGAAGACACGGTGATGCTCCAGGGGAGTCGAGAATGCTGAACCGCGCCGACAGGAGGAGCACCGGGGTCGCGGCATCGCGGAGGGGCGCGGAGGAAGACGGTCGCTCGTGACGACCCCGCAACTGTACGCGTTCTCACGGCCTTCCGCGATCCGACCTGTGCTATCGGGACCGGCCCGGCCGGCGCGGACCGGTCCCGACGGCTCCGCGCGCGAGGCTCAGCGCAGCGACCGCAGCAGCAGCGCGGTCTCGAGCGCAGCGCCCGCGGCCTCGGCGCCCTTGTCCTCGGGCGATCCCGGCAGCCCCGCGCGATCGAGGCCCTGCTGCTCGTCGTCGACCGTCAGCAGTCCGAAGCCGACCGGCCGGCCGGCGTCGAGCGCGACGCGGGTGAGGCCGCTGGTCGCCGCATCCGAGACGTATTCGAAGTGCGGGGTGCCGCCGCGGATGATCACGCCGAGGGCGACCACCGCATCCGCTCCCGCTGCGAACGCGGCCTGCGCGCCGAGCGGCAGCTCGAACGCCCCCGGCACCCGGTGCTCGAGCACCGTCGCGCCGGAGGGGACGAGCACCCGTCGTGCGCCCGCCAGCAGCCCCGCGGCGATCGTGTCGTGCCAGCGGCCGGCGACGATCGCGACCGTGAGGCCGGTGCCGTCGAAGCCGTCGACGGCGGGTCCGCCGCCGCCGCTCACGCCGCCGCCTCCGTCCGGAGCTCGACGAGGTCGGCGATGGTCACGACCGGCACGCCCTCGCGCTCGCCGAGGGCGAGCAGCTCCGGCAGCTGCGCCATCGAGCCGTCCTCGCCCACGATCTCGCCGATGACGGCGGCCGGCCGCAGCCCCGCCAGGGCGAGCAGGTCGAGCGACGCCTCGGTGTGGCCGGGCCGCTCGAGCACGCCGCCCGCGCGACCGCGCAGCGGCACGATGTGCCCGGGCCTGAGGAGGTCGGCGGCGACGGATGCGGGATCCGCCAGCACCCGCAGCGTGCGTGCCCGGTCCGCGGCGCTGATGCCCGTGGTCACGCCCTGGGCGGCGTCGACCGTCACCGTGTAGGCGGTGCCGCGCGGATCCTGGTTGACGGCCACCATGGGCGGCAGCTCGAGCGCATCCGCCAGCTCGGGGGCGAGCGGCGCGCAGAGGAAGCCGGAGGTGTTGCGCACCGTCCAGGCGATCGTCTCGGCGGTGGCGAGCTCGGCGGCGAGTACGACGTCGCCCTCGTTCTCGCGCCCCTCGTCGTCGACGACGATGACGGGACGCCCCGCCGCCAGCGCGGCGACGGCCTCGGGGATCGTGGCGAGGCTCACCGCGCGACCCCCTCGAGTCCGCGCACCGCGACGAGGCGCTCGACCTGGCGTGCCAGCACGTCGGTCTCGAGGTTGACGCGTTCGCCGACGACGAGGTCGCCCAGGCTGGTCGCCACGAGCGTCTCGGGGATCAGGGAGACCTCGAGCCAGTCATCGCCGACGCCGCTGACGGTCAACGAGACGCCGTCCAGGGTGATCGAGCCCTTCTGCGCCACCAGGTGGGCGTGCTCGGCGGGCAGCGAGAAGCGCAGCACCCGCCACGCGGCGCCGGGGGCGATCGACAGCAGCTCGGCGGTGCCGTCGACGTGACCCTGCACGATGTGGCCGCCGAGGCGGTCGCCGACCCGGGCGGCGCGCTCGAGGTTGACGCGCTGGCCGGGCCGTACCGCGCCGAGGGTGGAACGGGTGATCGACTCGGCCATGACGTCGGCCGTGAACCAGTCGTCGCCCTGATCGACGACCGTGAGGCAGACGCCGTTCACGGAGATGGAGTCGCCGTGGGATGCGTCGCTGACGGCGATCGGGCCGCGCACGGTGAGCCGTGCGGCGTCGCCGTCGGGCTCCCAGCGCACGACCTCGCCGCGCTCTTCGATGATGCCGGTGAACATTCGGATGGACCTGCTCTCGCTCGCGGAGGCGGGCGGGCGGCCCGTCTCCTGCATGGGAGTGGTCCGGGGTGTGCTCGCGCACGGGTGCGGGTGCACGCGTGCGCTGATGCGTCAGGAACGGATGCGGGCGCGCCGTCGCCGGCGGTTCCGATCCGTTCGTGCTGCCTCCCATCCGGACTACAGGCTGAGGGGCCTGATCACCGTCGGTGCCGGAATCGAACCGGCTCAACCGCCTCGGGCCTGAGCCCTCCGCGGGTCGCGGACTGTACCGCCGGTTCGGATTCCCACCGACCCCGGAGCACGTAACGTGCCGCCATCGTACGCCCTCGCGCCCCATGCGCCGCCCGCGGGGCGGTTGGTGGCGCCGGCCGTCAGCTCCGCTGCCGCCGGCCCGAGTGCCGGTCGGTCACACCGGCCAGCCGTCGTGGCGCCGCCGCGGCCCGGGATCGAGCACGCCGTGCCAGGAGAGCGGATGCGCGCCGTCGCGGTACGGCCCGTGCGAGGGCGCCGCGCCCGTGAACCGGAAGCCCGCGGCGCGGGCGACGCCGAGTGAGGCGACGTTGCCGGCCACGCACTCCCAGGCCAGCGCCGCGCCACCGCGCGCGAACCACCAGTCGGCGACGAGGCGCACCGCCTCCGCGCACAGTCCGCGGCCGCGCGAGGCCGGCACGGTCCAGTAGCCCACGTCGGGCCGCCCGGTGCGCAGCCCGATCACGCCGGCGAGCTCGGGGGAGCCGGGCGCTCGCAGCGCCCAGGTGAACTCCCGCTCCGTGCGCCAGCCCTCCGGCACGTGGCGACCGATGAAGTCCTCGGCGTGTTCGGGGCCGTACGGCCACGGCGTGGTGAGCACGCGCTCGATCTCCGGGCGGTTCAGTGCGGCCACCATCGCGGCTGCGTCGTCCGGGCCGGGCTGGTCGAGCAGCACGCGTCCCGACCGCAGATCGACCGGCTCCATCAGCGGGGTCGGCGCAGCAGCCCGATGCGGTCGTACACGGTCGCGAGCGTCGCCTCCGCGCGCTCGTTCGCGCGGTCGGCGGCGGCGCCGAGGGTGCGGTCGAGCTCGGCGGGGTCGTCCAGCAGCTCGAGCGTGCGGGTGCGGATCGCACCGAGCCGCTCGGTCACCACCTCCACCAGCGCCTTCTTCAGATCGCCGTAACCACCGCCGGCGAACTCCTCGACGAGCGAGTCGGTCGTGCGCCCGGTCATCGTGGCGAAGATCGTCAGCAGGTTCGCGATGCCCGGCTTCGCCTCGCGGTCGAAGCGGATCTCGCCGTCCGCATCCGTCACCGCGCGCATGATCTTCTTCTTCGTCACGTTCGCCTCGTCCATCACGCGGATGAGGCCCGCATCCGACTCCGCCGACTTCGACATCTTCGCGGTCGGGTGCTGCAGGTCGTAGATGCGCGCGCCCTCCTTGCCGATGAAGGCCTCGGGCACGACGAAGGTCTCGCCGAAGCGGCTGTTGAAGCGCGTCGCGAGGTCCCGGGTCAGCTCGAGGTGCTGCCGCTGGTCGTCGCCGACCGGCACCGCGTCCGCCTGGTAGAGCAGGATGTCGGCCGACATGAGGATCGGGTAGGTGAAGAGCCCCACCGACGCGGCGTCGGTGCCGTGCTTCGCCGACTTGTCCTTGAACTGCGTCATGCGGGCGGCCTCGCCGAAGCCGGTGAGGGTGTTGAGTACCCACGCGAGCTCGGCGTGCGCCGGCACGTGGGACTGGATGAACAGGGTCGACTGCTGCGGGTCGATGCCGGCCGCGATGTACTGCGCAGCGGTCGCGCGGGTCGCCGCGCGCAGCGCGTCCGGGTCCTGCGGCACCGTGATCGCGTGCAGGTCCACGACGAAGAAGTAGGCGTCGTAGTCCTGCTGCATGCGCACCCAGTTGCCGAGCGCGCCGAGGTAGTTGCCCAGGTGCAGCGAGCCGGAGGACGGCTGCATGCCGGACAGGATGACGGGACGGTCGTTCATGCGGTTCCTCGCGGGGTTCAGAGCTGGTAGTCGACGACGACGGGGGCGTGATCGGACCACCGCTCGGCGTAGCTGGCGGCGCGGTCGACGCGGTAGTCGACGACCTTCGCGGCGAGCTCGGGGGTGGCGACGTGGTAGTCGATGCGCCACCCGGTGTCGTTGTCGAAGGCCTGCCCGCGGTTGCTCCACCAGGTGTAGGGACCCTCGACCTCGCCGGCCTGCCGCCGACCGACGTCGACCCAGCCGAGGCCGGTGCGCTCGGAGCCGTCGACGGTCTCCGCCGCCGAGCCCTCCTCGGCGAAGAAGGCGTCGAAGTAGGCGCGCTCCTCGGCCAGGAAGCCGGCCTTCTTGCGGTTGCCGCGCCAGTTCTTGATGTCGAGCTCGCGGTGGCCGACGTTGAGGTCTCCCACCACCACGGCCAGCGGGTTGTGCTCGCGCAGCTTCGGCAGGCGCTCGGTCATGGCGTCGAGGAACTTCCACTTCTCGACCTGCTTGGGGGTGTCGACCTCGCCGGAGTGCACGTAGGTGCTCACGACGGTGACGATCTCGCCGCCCTCGACCTCGAAGTCGGCCTCGAGCCAGCGGCCGGCGCTGTCGAACTCCTCCGGCCCCAGCTCGACGCGATGGATGCTGGCGGGGCGGCGGCTCGCGAGCGCGACGCCGGCCCGCCCCTTCGCGGTGGCGGCGTCGTGCAGCACCGACCACTCCGGGCCGAGCAGCTTGGTCAGGTCGTCCGTCGCGGCGCGCACCTCCTGCAGGGCGAGGATGTCGACGTCGCGCGAGGCGAGCCAGGGGCCCATGCCGTTGCGGAAGGCGGCGCGGACGCCGTTCACGTTGACGGAGGCGACGCGCAGGGGCTTGCTCATGCGACGAGTCTAGTGAGCGGCACCGACACGCTCAGCGCGTGAAGCGGCGCCGCAGCTGCGCCCAGAAGCCCCGGGGCTGCTCCGTCGCATCCGAGGCCCGCGGGGCCGCGGAGCGCAGCGCCGGCCGGCGGGGGACCGGCGTGGACGCCGGACCGCCCGTCCAGCGCACCTGCCCGCCCCGCCGCAGCTTGACCGCCGCCTTCTGGTGCGCATCCGCTCGCTGCCTGCGCTCCTCGTCGTCCCCGATGCCGACCGCCACCCAGGAGGCGCCGACGAGCAGGAGCTGGCAGACCAGGTTGAAGAAGATCAGCAGTCCGACCGGGATGGCGAAGGTGGCGATGAGCGGATTGCTGGACGCGCCGCCGAGGAGGGCGGTGCCGAGGAACTTCAGCACCTCGAGGCCGATGGCCCCGAGCAGCGCGCCCGCGAAGAAGTTCGTCCAGTGGGCGCGGAAGCCCGAGACGATGCGGAACAGGGCCCAGAGCACGGCGGTGTCGAAGGCGAGCATGACGCCGAGCGTGATCAGCTGGGCGGCCGTGCCGGCGATGAACGAGTCCTCGCCGATGCCGATCGAGCCGAGCACGGCTTCGAGCAGCCCGGTGCTGACCGCCAGGAGGGCGAAGGAGACCAGCAGCGCGGCGCCGAAGCCGAGCACGACGAGCAGGTCCTGCACCTTCAGCAGCACGATGTTCGTCTTCGGGGGCTCGAGGCCGGCGAGCGAACGCGAGGCGATCCGGAACGAGCCGAACCAGTTGAGCGCCGTGTTCACCGCGATCAGCGCACCCACGATGGCGGTGATGACGGCGATGAGCCCCACATCGTCGAAGAAGCTTTCGTTGAGCGACAGCAGCTCGCCGATGTCCAGCCCGCCCTCGCCGAACAGGCCGGGCAGGAGGGACTCGAGGAACCTGGTCACCTGGGACTGCAGGAGCGGGTTGCCCTGCAGGGCGAAGCCGAAGATCGAGAAGCCCACGAAGAGCGCCGCGAAGACCGAGAACAGCGCCGTGAAGCTCAGTCCGTTGGCCAGCAGCGGCCCGTTCTTCTGGGAGAAGAGCAGCACGACCCGGACCGGGAACAGCGCCATCACGCGCTTGATCAGCTGCTGCAGTCGTGCCGGCATGGACGGTCCTCCTCCGTGTCGCGTCCAGTCTGGCCGAGCGGATGCGGCGGCTCGCCGCCTCGGACCGCCCACTCAGCGTTCACGGTCGCGCCGCGCGTCCGTCGCTGCACGTGCTCCCTCCGGCAGGGGCGCATCCGACCAGGTCGCCTAGAATCGCCGGCATGTCACTCACCGGTGTGGGCGTCGGCCGTGCAGTCGCGGTCGGCCCCGTTCTTCGTATGCCCGAACCCCTCCCCGAACCGGAGGAGACCCGCTTCGACGGCGATGTCGCCGCCGAGAAGGCCCGCGTCGCCGAGGCGCTCGCCGCGGTCGCCGCCGACCTGACCGAACGCGGCGCCGAGGCTGGCGGAGAAGCCAAGGACGTGCTCGACGCCCAGGCGCTCATGGCCCAGGACCCGACGCTCATCGATGACGCGAATAGTCGCATCGACGGCGGCCGTACGGGCGAGCGCGCCGTGCACGAGGCCTTCGCGACGTTCGCCGATCTGCTCATCGGCATGGGCGGCTACATGGCCGAGCGCGCGACCGACCTCGGCGACGTCGCGCAGCGCATCATCGCCCGCCTGCGCGGCGTGCCGGCGCCCGGCGTCCCCGAGAGCGACACCCCGTTCATCCTGGTCGCCCCCGACCTCGCCCCGGCCGACACCGCGCTGCTCGACCTCGACAAGGTGCTCGCACTCGTCACGCGGGACGGCGGCCCGACCTCGCACACCGCCATCCTCGCCCGCTCGAAGTCGATCCCCGCGATCGTCGGGGTCACCGGTGCCCTCGACCTCGCGGACGGCACCGTCGTCATCGCGGATGCCGCCAGCGGCGTCGTCACGGTCGATCCCACGGCCGACGAGGTGGCGGATGCGGAGCGTCGCATCGCGGAGCGCAAGGCTCAGGCCGCGGCGCCCTCACCGACGGCGCGCTGGCGGACGGGCACCAGGTGCCGCTGCTCGCCAACGTCGGATCTCCCGACGACGCCCCCGAGGCCGTCGCCCTCGGCGCCGAGGGCGTCGGCCTGTTCCGCACCGAGTTCCTCTTCCTCGACGCGAAGACCGCGCCGAGCGTCGAGAGCCAGCAGGCCAGCTACACGAAGCTGCTGGAGGCGTTCCCGGGCAAGAAGGTGGTCGTGCGCGCCCTCGACGCCGGCGCCGACAAGCCGCTCGCGTTCCTCAACGACGCGCACGAGGAGAACCCCGCGCTCGGCCTGCGCGGCCTGCGCGCGCTCCGCGCCAGCGAGCAGATCCTGCGCGAACAGCTCCTGGCGCTCAAGGGCGCGCAGGATGCCACCGAGGCCGACCTCTGGGTGATGGCCCCGATGGTCGCCGACGCGGAGGAGACCGAGTACTTCGTCGCGCTCGGCAAGGAGCTCGGCCTCAAGACCGTCGGCGTCATGGCCGAGGTGCCCTCGCTCGCGGTGCTCGCCGACCAGGTGCTCGCCACCGCCGACTTCGTGTCGATCGGCACGAACGACCTTACCCAGTACACGCTCGCCGCCGACCGGATGCTCGGATCCGTCGCGAGCTATCAGGACCCGTGGCACCCCGCCGTGCTGCGCCTGGTGAAGCTGCTCGGCGACGCCGGCGCGGACGCGGGCAAGGCCGTGGGCATCTGCGGCGAGGCCGCCGCCGACCCGCAGCTCGCCGTCGTGCTCGTCGGTCTCGGCGCCACGACGCTCTCGATGACGCCCGCCGCGCTCGCCGACGTGCGCGCCGAGCTCGCCGGCGTCACCCTCGAGCAGGCCCGCGCCAAGGCCGCCGCGGCACTCGCCGCGCCGTCCGCCGCCGCCGCCCGAGAGGCGGCCGCCGCGGCCTGACGCCGCTCACGACGGAGGGCCGGTGCGCTGCGCGCACCGGCCCTCGCCGTCTCGTGCCCCGACGTTCCGTGCGGAAGAACTCAGCACCTCGGCGACGAGTCAGCACCTTCCCCGCTGCTGACTTGTCGCAGCGGTGCTGAGTCGTGCCTCTGAGACGCGCTCAGCGCACCGCCAGCAGGATCTTGCCCGCGTGCTCGCCGGACTCCATCCGGCGGTGCGCGGTGGCTGCGAAGTCCAGCGGGTAGGCGCTGTCGAGGAACACCTGCACCGCGCCGCGCTCGACGAGCGGCCAGGCGTGCTCGCGCACGGCGGCGACGATGGCCCGGCGTTCCTCGAGCGGACGTGCGCGCAGCGTCGTGCCGTGGATGCGGGCGCGCTTGGCCATGAGCACCGACGCGTCGATCGTGGCCTCGCGACCGCGCTGCGTCGCGATGAGCTGGATGCGCCCGCCCGTCGCGAGCGCCGCCACGTCGCGCGCGAGGTAGTCGCCGCCGACCATGTCGAGGATCACGTCGACGCCCCGGCCTTCCGTCTCCTGCTGGACGACCTCGACGAAGTCCTCGCCGCGGTAGTCGATGCCCCGCGCGGCGCCGAGCTGCTCGCAGAGCGCGACCTTCTCGGCGCTGCCCGCGGTCGCGTACACGGTGGCGCCGAGCGCCGCGCCGATCTGGATGGCGATCGTACCGACACCGCTCGCGCCGCCGTGCACGAGCAGCACATCGCCCTCGCGCAGGCCCGCCTCGAGCACCAGGTTCGACCAGACGGTGGCGACGGCCTCGGGCAGGCCCGCGGCGAGCGCGAGATCGACGCCCTTCGGCATCGGCAGCACGAGACCTTCGTCCACCGCGACCCGATCGGCGTAGCCGCCGCCGCTCAGGAGCGCCACGACGTAGTCCCCGACCCTCCACTGCGACACGGACGCGCCGAGCGCCACGACGATGCCGGACACCTCCAGGCCCGGCCAGGCCGGAGCGCCCTCGGGCGGGGGATACACGCCCTGGCGCTGTGCGACGTCCGCGCGGTTGACCCCGGCGGCGGCGACGTCGATCACGACCTCGTGCGGCCCGGGCGCCGGCTCCTCGACCTCGGAGACGGTGAGGACCTCGGGACCGCCGGGCCGGCTGATGGTGATGGCGCGCATCCGCCCAGTCTGCCGTGCGGGGATGTGCTCCGACTCAGGCGCGACCGGCCAGGTTCCGGGCGACGGCCTCCGCGACGGCGAGCGGCTCGTCGACGCCGAACCCCTCCAGCTGCAGCCAGACGTCGCCGACCTGCAGATCCACCCGGCACTCCTCGATGCCGTCGCCGGGCTCCCGGCAGAACTGCCAGGCGTCGGAGGCGCCGTCGATGGTGATGGACTCGCCGGTCAGCGGGGTATGCCGGAAGCCGGACTCCGTCGGCCCCACCCGCTCGAACGACGCGGCCCGGACCCAGTCCGGTGCGGCGATGAACGCCACGTGGACCGCGGCGCCCTCCTGGGTGTCACCCCAGCGGCACGCGGTGCCGTGATAGGCCGGATGCCACTTCTCGCCGACGACGGTGGCGCCTTCCAACCAGTCCCCGGCGTCCGTCACCTTCGTGACGGTCTCGCCGAGCAGCGCGCTGGCCTCATCGAGTCCGAGCAGATCGTCGCAGGCCGGCTGAGCGGACCGCGCATCGGGCACTGCTTCGAGCGCGGCGGGGGTCTCCGCGAGGGCCACCTCGAGCACCGGATCCCACCGGGAGCGCATCGATGCGGTGTCGAGCAGTGTAGAACCCTCATCGGCGCGGAGCTGCAGGGTCACCCAGCTCGGGCCCTCATCGAGCAGGACGCTGGTCTCGCAGCGGTACCCGTCGCACCAGTCGACGGACGCACCGAACGCGTCGAAGCGCCGGTCCAGGCTTCCGCTCTGCTCGGCCTCGAGCAGTTCGTTCTCCTCCCGGCTGCGCGCGTACTCATCCGCCCCGTCGCGGAACAGCATGAGCGACACGTTCGCGTTGATGGTCTCCTGGTCCGGGTTGCCCCAGAAGCACAGCACATCGCCGCTGGCGAGCGCTGCCCAGGTCGAGAACTCCGGCTCGGGCGACGGCCCGTGGTCGATCAGCAGCGTGGTGTCGTCGCCGAACCGCTCCTGGACGGTGGCGAGGGGGATCAGCCCCTCGCAGATGGTCCGGAGATCGGACTCCTCGGCGACCGGCTCGGCGCCGGGCTCAGCCGGTGCCGTCGTCGGCTCCACGGTCGGCTCCGGATCGGCTGACGGGTTGGTGCAGCCGGTGAGCACGGTGGCGATGATGGCGAGTGCGGCCGGAACGGCCGCGAGAGTGCGGATGCGCACGATTCCCCCTGAAGTCTACTGCGTTTGCTGCCACGCTAGCGGCCCCCGCATCCGCCCGGGTCATCCTCGCGGCTGACCCGCAGCCCGCCCAAGGTCACACCCGCTCAGGACGAAGGGCCGGCGCCACCGGCACCGGCCCTTCGAACGACGTGCGGCTACGCGCGCCCGCGCAGCACCGCCTGCTTGACCTCGGCGATGGCCTTGGTCACCTGGATGCCGCGCGGGCACGCCTCGGTGCAGTTGAAGGTCGTGCGGCAGCGCCAGACGCCCTCCTGGTCGTTGAGGATGTCGAGGCGCACCTCGGCCTGGTCGTCGCGCGAGTCGAAGATGAAGCGGTGCGCGTTCACGATCGCGGCGGGGCCGAAGTACTGGCCGTCCGTCCAGAACACCGGGCACGACGAGGTGCACGCGGCGCAGAGGATGCACTTCGTGGTGTCGTCGAAGCGGGCGCGCTCGGCGACGGACTGCACGCGCTCCTTGCCCTTCTCGGCGGGCTTGGACGCCTGCAGGAACGGCTGCACCTCGCGGAAGCTCTCGAAGAAGGGCTCCATGTCGACGATGAGGTCCTTCTCGAGGGGCAGGCCCTTGATCGCCTCCACGTAGATCGGCTGCGAGATGTCGAGGTCCTTGATCAGCGTCTTGCAGGCGAGGCGGTTGCGGCCGTTGATGCGCATCGCATCCGAGCCGCAGATGCCGTGCGCGCAGGAGCGGCGGAACGCGAGCGTGCCGTCCTGCTCCCACTTGATCTGGTGCAGGGCGTCGAGGATGCGGTCCGTCGGGTACATCTGCACGTCGAAGTCCTGCCAGACCGGCTCCTCCATCGTCTCCGGGTCGAAGCGGCGGACGATGATGGTCACTGGGAACGGCTCGACGGCCTCCTCGGCGCCGCCGGCGGCCGGTGCCTCCTGGGTGAGGGTCATCAGTACTTCCTCTCCATGGGCTGGTAGTTGGTGATCACGACGGGCTTCCAGTCGAGTCGGATGTGGTCCGCCGCCGTCGACGAGTGCGGGTCGCCGGTGAGGTAGGCCATCGTGTGCTGCATGTAGTTCTCGTCGTCGCGCTTCGGGTAGTCGTCGCGCATGTGCCCGCCGCGGCTCTCCTTGCGGTTCTTGGCGCTGAAGACGAGCACCTCGGCGAGGTCGAGCAGGAAGCCGAGCTCGACCGCCTCGAGCAGGTCGGTGTTGAAACGCCTGCCCTTGTCGTGCACTGCGACGTCGCGGTAGCGCTCGCGCAGCCCGTGGATGATGCCCGTGACCTCCTCCAGGCTCTCCTCGGTGCGGAACACCTGCGCGCAGCGGTCCATCGACTCCTGCAGCTCCTTGCGGATCTGCGCGACGCGCTCCGATCCGGTGGACGAGCGGATGCCCTCGAGCATGCCCCGCACCTCCGCGGCCGGGTCCTCGGGCAGCGGCACGAAGTCCGCCGTCTTGACGTACTCGGCGGCGTTGTTGCCGCTGCGCTTGCCGAAGACGTTGATGTCGAGCAGCGAGTTCGTGCCGAGGCGGTTCGAGCCGTGCACGCTCACGCAGGCGCACTCGCCGGCGGCGTAGAGGCCGGGCACGACGGTCGTGTTGTCGGCGAGCACCTCCGCCTTCACGTTCGTCGGGATGCCGCCCATCGCGTAGTGCGCGGTCGGGAACACCGGCACCGGCTCGACGACGGGATCGACGCCGAGGTACGTGCGCGCGAACTCGGTGATGTCGGGCAGCTTGGTCTCGAGCACCTCGGCGCCGAGGTGGGTGCAGTCGAGGTAGACGTAGTCCTTGTGCGGGCCGGCCCCGCGACCGTCGAGCACCTCCTGCACCATGCAGCGGGCGACGATGTCGCGCGGGGCGAGATCCTTGATGGTCGGCGCGTAGCGCTCCATGAAGCGCTCGCCGCTCGCGTTGCGCAGGATCGCGCCCTCGCCGCGGGCGCCCTCGGTGAGCAGGATGCCGAGGCCCGCGAGCCCGGTCGGGTGGAACTGGAAGAACTCCATGTCCTCCAGCGGCAGCTTCTTGCGCCAGATGATGCCGACGCCGTCGCCGGTGAGGGTGTGCGCGTTCGAGGTGGTCTTGAAGATCTTGCCGAAGCCGCCGGTCGCGAAGATCGTGGCCTTCGAGTGGAAGACGTGGATCTCGCCGGTGCGCAGCTCGTAGGCCACGACGCCCGCCTGCTGCTGGACGCCGTCGATCTCGGCCATGATCAGGTCGAGCACGTAGAACTCGTTGAAGAACTCGATGCCGTGCTTGACGCAGTTCTGGTAGAGCGTCTGCAGGATCATGTGACCCGTGCGGTCGGCGGCGTAGCACGCGCGGCGCACCGGCGACTTGCCGTGGTCGGCCGTGTGCCCGCCGAAGCGGCGCTGGTCGATCTTGCCGTCGGGGGTGCGGTTGAAGGGCAGGCCCATGTTCTCGAGGTCGATGACCGCGTCGATGGCCTCCTTCGCGAGGATCTCCGCCGCGTCCTGGTCGACGAGGTAGTCGCCGCCCTTCACGGTGTCGAAGGTGTGCCACTCCCAGCTGTCCTCCTCGACGTTCGCGAGGGCGGCGGCCATGCCGCCCTGCGCGGCGCCCGTGTGCGAGCGCGTCGGGTAGAGCTTCGAGATGACCGCCGTCCGGGCCTTCGGTCCGGCCTCGATGGCCGCCCGCATCCCGGCGCCGCCGGCTCCGACGATGACGATGTCGTACTGGTGGTAGTGCACTCCGTCGATGACGGTGGACTCGATCGGGGCAGTCGTGGTCACGCTATTCCTCAGCTGTGGTGGTCAGGCGGTGCAGATCGACAGGACGAGGTCGGGGAACTCGTCGGCGCCGAGGCACGGGTCGAAGGTGAAGACGACGAGCGTGCCGAGCACGATCAGCGCGGCGGTCGAGCCGACGAGCGCGATCTTCAGCGCCGCACGCACCTTCGGACGGCTCACGTAGTCGTTGACGAGGGTGCGCATGCCGTTGGCGCCGTGGATGAGGGCGAGCCACAGCATGGCCACGTCCCACCACTGCCAGAACGGGTTGGCCAGCTTGCCGGCGACGAAGCCGAAGCTGATCTGGCTGACGCCCTCGCCTGTCATCAGGTTGACGAAGAGGTGCCCGAAGATGAGGACGATCAGCAGCACGCCGCTGGCGCGCATGTAGATCCAGCCCCACTTCTCCCAGTTGGTGCGGCGTCCGCCTCGGCCTCCGCCGGAGCGCGGTGCGGGGATTGCAGTCATCGCGGTGCCCCTCTCAGTGGCTGAAGACGTTGATCAGGTGGCGCGGGGTGAACGCGAGCATCGTCACGACCCAGAGGCCGACGACGATCCAGAACATGAGCCGGTGGTGCTGCGTGGCCCAACCCCAGAAGTCGATCAGGATGATGCGCAGCCCGTTGAAGGCGTGGAAGACGATCGCGCCGACCAGCGCGACCTCGCCGAGGCCCATGATCTCGGTCTGGTAGGCGCTGATCACCGCGTTGTACGCCTCGGGGGAGACGCGGATGAGCGCCGTGTCGAGGATGTGCACGAGCAGGAAGAAGTAGATGGCGGTGCCGGTGATGCGGTGGAGCACCCACGACCACATGCCCTCGGTGCCGCGGTAGAGCGTCCCGGCGGGCGCGCGCAGGCCACGCTTCGGGGTCTCGATCGGCGGGGCCTTCACGGCTCCACCTGACTCCACTGTCACGAGCGACCTCCTTGCGGATGCGTGCCGCACTCCCCGCGGCACTGCGCTGATTCGCCCCGGGCGAGGGGCGGGATCAGCCTAACCCGGCATCCGTCGGGGCGCCCCTTAGGCAGTCCTTATCGGGCCGGCTCCGGAGCGACCGCCTGCCGGCTCGACGGCGACCCGGGGCTCAGCGATCGGGAGCGCATCGCGGCCTCGTAATGGCCGATGAGCTCGTCGCCGACCGCCCGCCACGAACGCCCGAGCACCGATCGTCGGCCGGCTTCGCCCATGCGCGCCCGCAGCTCGGGCTGCCGGACGAGCACCTGCACGGCGTCGCGCAGCTGACCGAGGTCGTCCGGCTCGAAGAGGAAGCCGTCGAGCGCAGGATGCACGAGGTCGACGGGTCCGCCCGCGCGCGGGGCGATCACCGGCAGACCCGCGGCGTGCGCCTCCTGGATCGTCTGCCCGAAGGTCTCCTCGTCGCCGGTGTGCACGAAGACGTCCATGGCCCCGTAGGCGGCGGCCAGGTCGTCGCCGCGCAGCATGCCCAGGAAGGTCGTCGGCACCCCTCGCAGCGCATGCCGCACCGAGGGCATGGCGGGCCCGTCGCCGACGATCGCGAGACGGATCCCCCGCACACCGCGGAGCCGCGCCAGCCGCTCGAGCTGCTTCTCGGGCGCGATGCGACCCACGTAGCCGACCACGACCTCGCCGCCCGGAGCGAGCCGCTCGCGCATCGCGGCAGCGGCGGGCAGGTCCCGGTTGCGGGGGTGGTACCGGTCGAGGTCCACGCCGCGCCCCCACCGGGCGAGGCGCCGGATCCCCGCGCCCTCGAGGTCGGCCTGCGATGCGCTCGACGGCACGAGCGTCAGCTCGGCGCCCTCGTGCACCCAGCGGACGATGCGCCAGGCCAGCTTCACCGCCGCCCTCATGCCGTTCCTGCGGGCGTAGCCCGGCACATCCGTCTGGAACACGGCGACGCTCGGCACGCCGAGCCGGTTCGCCGCCCAGATGCCGTGCGCACCGAGCAGGAAGGGCGACGCGGCGTGCAGCACGTCGGGCTGGAAGTCGGCGAGGATCCGCTGCACGAGCGGGCTCGGCAGGCCGACCGGGAACTGCCGATAGGCGAGGGCCGGCACCTCGTGCACGGGGAAGCCCGCGTACTCGGCCGGCGCGCCCGCGGCGGGGGCGATCACGATGGCGTCGTCGCCGCGCTCGCGCAGGTGCTCGAGCACCTTGCAGACGCTGCCGGTGACGCCGTTGACGGTGGGGAGGAAGCTCTCGCTGACGACTGCGACTCGCATGATCCTGATCTCCGATCCGGGCCTGTCCCCGCAGGTTAGGCAGCGGGTCGGATGCGGCGGGCGACGGTGCGATGAGGGCTCGGTGAAGAGGCGGTGAACGGGCTCTCGGCACTCACTGGATAGGGTGAGCGCATGGTGAACCAGGACCCGATCTCCCGCTTCTACAGCATCATCCCCGCCGGCGGCATCGGGTCCAGGCTCTGGCCGCTCTCCCGTGCCGACGCGCCGAAGTTCCTGCACGACCTGACCGGCTCCGGCAGCACCCTGCTGCGCTCCACCTGGGACCGCCTCGCCCCGATCAGCGGGGAGCAGCGGATCATGGTGGTCACGGGACGCTCGCACCGCGCCGCCGTGGAGAAGCAGCTGCCGGAGCTCGAGGACCGCAACATCGTGCTCGAGGTCGAGCCGAAGGACTCGACCGCGGCGATCGGTCTCGCCGCGGCGATCCTCGTGCGCAGGCAGCCCGATGTGATCATCGGCTCGTTCGCCGCGGACCACGTCATCAACGACGGGCGCGGATTCCGTCGCACGGTCGCCGAGGCCGTCGCCGCCGCTGACGCCGGGTACATCGCGACCATCGGCATCACGCCGACCGAGCCGGCGATCGGCTTCGGTTACATCCACACCGGCGATGCGCTGACGGTGGATGGCGCCGCGCACGCCCGAGCGGTGCGCTCCTTCGTCGAGAAGCCCGACTACGACACGGCCGTCGGGTACCTCGAGACCGGCGACTACGTCTGGAACGCCGGCATGTTCATCTCCCGGGCCGACGTGCTGCTCGAGGAGATCGGCCGCAATCGGCCCGCGCTCCTGGCCGGTCTCCAGGAGCTCGCCGACGCCTGGGACGACCCGGTCCTGCGGGGCCCGGCCGTCGACCGCATCTGGCCCGGCCTCGAGAAGATCGCCATCGACTACACCGTCGCCGAGCCGGCAGCCGCGGCTGGCCGCCTCGCGGTGATCCCCGGCGACTTCGACTGGGACGACGTCGGCGACTTCGCCGCCATCGCCAAGCTGCACAACGGAGGACGCGCCGGAGGTCTCGCCGTGCTGGGCGAGCACGCCCGCGTGCTGGCGGATGCGTCCAGCGGCGTCGTCGTCTCCGGCAGCGACCGCGTCATCTCGCTCATCGGCGTGCAGGACATCATCGTGGTGGACACCCCGGATGCGCTCCTCGTCACCACGAGCCAGAATGCGCAGCGCGTGAAGGGCGTCGTCGACGCGCTCAAGCTCTCCGGTCGCAACGACGTGCTGTGACGCTCGCGACGGCGGTCGTATTTCGGGTGCGTTTCGCCGCGGTCGCGAGTTCGTAACGGTCTCGCACCGAGTACCGACGACGGCAATTCGTCGGGTGGGGCCACCGGTACTCTGACCAAGATCGGCCGGGGGACATCGCACCCGGTCTCATGCTTCCCAGGAGGAATCCACGTGAACACCACCACTCGCAAGCGGGCGCTGGCGCTCGCCGCGTTCGGCGCCGCCTCGGCGCTCGTGCTCGCCGGCTGCGCTGAGGCGCCGGAGGAGACGACCGGCAACGGCGGCGACGACAACAGCGACTTCACCGCCTGCATGGTCTCGGACTTCGGCGGCTTCGAGGACGGCTCGTTCAACGAGTCCGCCTACGCGGGACTGCTCCAGGCGGAGGACGAGCTGGGCATCACCATCCGCGAGACGGAGTCGACCAGCGAGGACGAGTACGTGCCGAACGTCAACGCCCTCGTCGGCGAGGATTGCGGCATCATCATCGGCGTCGGCTTCGCGCTGGCGAACGCGGTCCGCGACTCGGCGCGCGAGAACGAGGACGTCAACTACGCGATCATCGACTCGGCGCTGAGCGAGGACGACTTCAGCCCGCTCGCGCTCGACAACGTCAAGCCCGTCCTCTACGACACGGCGCAGGCCGCCTTCCTGGCCGGCTACCTCGCGGCGGGTGTCTCGGAGACCGGTGTCGTCGGCACCTTCGGTGGCAACCCGTTCCCCTCCGTCACCATCTTCATGGAGGGTTACGCCCAGGGCGTCGAGGCCTACAACGAGGCGAATGGTACCGACGTGCAGGTGCTCGGCACCGACAGCTTCGTCGGCAACTTCGAGGACATCTCGGCCGGTCAAACCCTCTCCGAGCAGCTGATCGCCCAGGGCGCGGACGTCATCATGCCGGTCGCCGGCCCGGTCGGCCAGGGCACCGGCATCGCCGCCCTCGCCTCGGACGGCGTCCGCGTCGTCGGCGTCGACACCGACTGGTACACCAACCCGGCGCACGACGAGTACAAGAGCCTGCTGCTCACCTCGGTCGAGAAGAGCCTGCAGCTCACCGTGTTCGAGACCATCGAGGCCGCCCTGAACGGCGAGTTCGACGCGACCACGTACGTGGGCACGCTCGAGAACGAGGGCGTCACCATCTCGGACTTCCACGACCAGGCTTCGTCGGTCTCCGACGAGCTGGCCGCCGAGGTGGAGGCGCTACGCGAGCAGATCGAGTCGGGCGAGCTCGTCATCACCACCGAGGGCACGCCGACCGCCTGACCGGCCACCCCCGCGACGGGGGGACGACCTGGAGTCGTCCCCCCGTCATCCGTGTCCGAAGCGTGCCGTCCCGGCCCCTCGATGCTCTAATGGGAACCGATGCAACTCGAACTCCGCGGTATCACGAAGCGCTTCGGCGCCTTCACCGCCAATGACGCCATCGACATCGTCGTCGAACCCGGGCAGATCCATGCGCTGCTGGGTGAGAACGGTGCCGGCAAATCCACGCTCATGAACGTGCTCTACGGCCTCTACCAGGCCGAGGAGGGGTCGATCCTGCTCGACGGCATCGAGCAGCGCTTCTCCGGGCCGGGCGACGCGATGCGTGCCGGCATCGGCATGGTTCACCAGCACTTCATGCTCGTGCCCGTGTTCACGGTCGCCGAGAACGTGATGCTCGGCCACGAGCCGACGAAGGGTGCCGGCGTGCTCGATCTCGAGACGGCGCGCCAGCGCGTCCGCGAGATCTCGGCGCGCTTCGGCTTCGGACTCGACCCGGACGCGCGCATCGAGGATCTGCCCGTCGGCGTGCAGCAGCGTGTCGAGATCGTGAAGGCGCTCAGTCGCGACGCCAAGGTGCTCGTGTTCGACGAGCCGACCGCCGTGCTGACCCCGCAGGAGACGGATGAGCTGATCGGCATCATGCGCCAGCTCAAGGAGGCGGGCACCTCCATCGTCTTCATCTCGCACAAGCTGCGCGAGGTGCGCGCCATCGCCGACGTCATCACGGTGATCCGCCGTGGCAAGGTCGTCGGCAGCGCGGAGCCCACCGCGAGCTCGCAGGAGCTGGCGGCGCTCATGGTCGGCCGCGCCGTCGAGCTGACCGTGCACAAGCAGCCGGCGGCTCCGGGGGACGTCGCCCTGAGCATCCGCGGTCTCAGCGCACGCAATGCGCAGGGGACCGTGACCCTCGACGACGTCGACCTCGACATCCGCCGCGGTGAGATCCTCGCCGTCGCCGGTGTGCAGGGCAACGGGCAGACCGAGCTCGCCAACGCGATCATCGGCCTGCTCGGCGGTCTCGAGGGCTCCATCAGCCTCGAGGGCCGCGAGCTCATCGGCCGGACGGTGAAGCAGGTTCTGGATGCGGGCGTCGGCTTCGTGCCGGAGGACCGCTCGCACGACGGCATCGTCAAGGAGTTCACGATCGCCGAGAACCTCATCCTCGATCGCAGCGACCGCGACCCCTTCGCCAACGGCCTCTCGCTGAAGCTCGGCACCGTGCGCAGCTTCGCCGAGGAGAAGTCGCGGGAGTACGACGTCCGTTCGCAGGGCGTCGACACCAAGGTCGGCCGGCTCTCCGGCGGCAACCAGCAGAAGGTCGTGCTCGCACGCGAGCTGTCGCGCCCCCTCAAGCTCTTCATCGCATCGCAGCCGACCCGCGGCCTCGATGTCGGCTCCATCCAGTTCGTGCACGAGCAGATCGTCGCCACCCGCGATGCCGGCGTGCCCGTGCTCATCGTCTCGACCGAGCTCGACGAGGTCGTCGCGCTCGCCGACCGCATCGCGGTCATGTACCAGGGGAGGATCGTCGACGTGGTCGCACCCGACACCAGCCGCGAGCGGCTCGGCAGCTTGATGGCGGGGGTCGTCGCGTGAGCGCCGTCGTCCCGCCCGTCGAGGAGCGCGATCGTCGCGACGGCAGGGTCTCAGCGGTCGTCCGCGAGATCATGTCCGGCAGCATCGTGCTCTCGCTCGCCGCCATCCTGCTCTCCTTCGTCATCGGCGGCATCCTCATCGCGGCCAGCGACGAGGACGTGCAGGAGACCTCCGGCTACTTCTTCGCGCGACCGGGCGACATGCTCGGCGCCATCGCCGAGGCCGTCGGCGGAGCCTACGGCGCGCTGCTGCGCGGCGCCGTGTTCAACCCGCGCGGCGACAGCCTCGGCGAGATGCTGGGGCCGATCTCGGAGACGCTCGTGTACGCGACTCCGCTCGTCGCCGCGGGTCTCGGCGTCGCCGTCGCCTTCCGCGCCGGCCTGTTCAACATCGGCGGCACCGGCCAGATCGTCGCGGGTGCGGCGTTCGCCGGCTGGGTCGGCTTCGCCGTCGACCTGCCGCCGGTGCTCCACGTCGTCGTCGCGCTCATCGCCGGCATCGTCGGCGCCGCCTTCTGGGCCGGCATCGTCGGCATCCTGAAGGCCCGCACCGGCGCCCACGAGGTGATCCTCACGATCATGCTCAACTACATCGCGCTGCGGCTCTTCGACTACCTGCTGACCACTCCGGTGCTGCAGCAGCCCGGCACGGTCAACCCGATCAGCCCTCCCGTCTCGGTCGACGCGATGTTCCCGAGCATCGTCGGGCGCCTGCACTGGGGCTTCGTCGCCATGCTGCTGGCCGTCGTGGCGATCTGGTGGTTGTTCGCCAAGTCGAACCTGGGCTTCAAGATCCGCGCCGTCGGGCTCAGCCCGAGCGCCGCGCGCACCGCAGGCATCAACGTCGGGTTGATCTACGTGGTCACCTTCGCCATCGCGGGCGGTCTCATGGGCATCGCCGGCTCGGCGCAGATCCTGGGCACCGAGCGGACGCTCACCGGCGGCATCGCCGGCAGCATCGGCTTCGACGCGATCACGGTGGCGCTGCTCGGGCGCTCCAAGCCGTTCGGCGTGCTCGCCGCGGGCATCCTCTTCGGCGCGCTCCGAGCGGGCAGCCGCACCATGCAGGCGAGCGAGGGCGTGCCGGTCGACATCGTGCTCGTCGTGCAGTCCTTCATCGTGCTGTTCCTCGCGGCGCCGCCGCTCGTGCGGGCCATCTTCCGCCTGCCCGCGCCGGGCAGCCGCGCGACCGCCATCCTCTCCCGTTCGAAGGGCGCCAAGGCATGATCCGCGCGTACCGCACCCCGATCGTCCTGGGCGTCATCGCCCTGCTCGTCCTCGTGCTCTTCGGGCTCATCGGCTCCGACGGGGACTCGACCTTCCGCATCAGCACCAGCGGCGACTTCTTCACGGTGCCCGACCTCGTGCTGCCCAGCCGAGGCACGGCGCTGGTGCTCGGCGTCGTGCTGCTGGTGCTCGCCGCCGGCGCCGCGCTGCTGGTGCGGCGCGGCCGCCGGGTGCCGGTGTGGCTGCTCGCGGTCTTCGGCGTGCTGGCCGTGCTCGGCACGCTCTCGTGGGCCATCGCCGGCGGCACGCTGCCGATGACCCAGCTGCTGCAGGGGTCGCTCGCGCTCGCGGTGCCCCTCGTCTTCGGCGCGCTGGGCGGCGTGCTCAGCGAGCGGGTCGGCGTCGTGAACATCGCGATCGAGGGGCAGCTGCTCGCCGGCGCGTTCAGCTCGGCCGTCGTCGCGTCGCTCACCGGCAACCTCTACCTCGGCCTGGTCGCCGCGGCGGTCGCGGGCGCGCTGGTCTCGCTCGTGCTCGCCGTCTTCGCGATCACCTACATCGTCGATCAGGTCATCGTCGGTGTGGTGCTCAACGTGCTGGTCGTCGGCCTCACGAGCTTCCTGCACTCGGCGGTGCTCGACAGCGCCTCGAACTCGCCCGGCCGCCTACCGCAGATCGAGATCCCGCTGCTCGCGCAGATCCCGCTCCTCGGTCCGCTGCTGTTCGAGCAGACGCTGATCATCTACCTGATGTTCATCGCGGTGGCGATCGTGACCTTCGCGCTGTTCCGCACCCGCTGGGGCCTGCGCCTCCGCGCGGTCGGCGAGCACCCCCAGGCCGCGGACACCGTCGGCATCAACGTGGCGCGCACCCGGTTCATGGGTGTGACCCTCGGCGGTGCCCTCGCCGGTCTCGGTGGCGCGTTCTTCACGCTGGGCTCGGTCGGAGCGTTCAGCCAGGAGATGACCGCTGGACAGGGCTACATCGCCCTCGCCGCGCTGATCTTCGGACGTTGGAACCCCGTCCTCGCCACGCTCGCCGCCCTGCTGTTCGGCTTCGCCCGCAACCTGGCCTCGGTGCTCGGCATCGTCGGCTCGCCGGTGCCCAGCCAGTTCCTGCTCATGCTGCCCTACGTCGTGACGCTGATCGCCGTCGCTGGCCTCGCCGGCAAGGTGCGCGGCCCTGCCGCGGCCGGCACCCCCTACATCAAGGGATGAGCGCCGTGACCGACATCGACTGGGAGGCGCTGCGCGCCTCCGCCCGCGACGCGATGAGCCGCGCGTACGCCCCGTACTCGAAGTTCCCGGTCGGCGCCGCCGCGCTCACCGAGGACGGGCGGGTCGTCAGCGGCTGCAACGTCGAGAACGCCTCCTACGGGGTCGGGCTCTGCGCCGAGTGCTCGCTCGTGTCGAACCTGCAGATGACCGGGGGAGGGCGCCTGGTCGCCTTCGCCTGCGTCGACGGCAACGGCGGCGTGCTCATGCCCTGCGGCCGCTGCAGACAGCTGCTCAACGAGTTCAGCGCGCCTGGCATGCTGCTCGACACCGTCAGCGGCATCCGGACCATCGAGCAGGTCCTGCCCGACGCCTTCGGGCCGCGGCAGCTCGAGGAGTACGCGGCGCTCTGACGGCCCGCGCATCCGCTCGTCGCCCCACCCTGCCGAACGACCGCACCACCACAGGAGGACCCCATGGCCGTCGAGCCCTTCGACGTCGTCGACCTGATCCGCACCAAGCGCGACCGCGGCGAGCTCAGCACCCCGCAGATCGACTGGCTGGTCGACGCCTACACCCGCGGCTACGTCGCCGACGAGCAGATGGCGGCCATGGCCATGGCGATCTTCCTCAACGGCATGGAGCGCCGCGAGATCAAGGACCTCACGCTCGCCATGATCGCCTCCGGTGAGACCATGGAGTTCGGCGGGCTCGGCAAGGCCACGACCGACAAGCACTCGACGGGCGGCGTCGGCGACAAGATCACGCTGCCGCTCGCGCCCCTGGTCGCATCCTTCGGCGTCGCGGTGCCGCAGCTCTCCGGCCGCGGCCTCGGCCACACGGGCGGCACGCTCGACAAGCTCGAGTCGATCCCTGGCTGGCAGGCGTCGATCTCGAACGAGCGGATGCAGGAGATCCTGCGCGACGTCGGCGCGGTCGTCTGCGCCGCCGGCAGCGGCCTCGCGCCCGCGGACGGCAAGCTCTACGCGCTGCGCGACATCACGGGCACGGTGGAATGCATCCCGCTCATCGCCAGCTCGATCATGAGCAAGAAGATCGCCGAGGGCACCGGTGCCCTCGTGCTCGATGTGAAATTCGGCTCGGGCGCCTTCATTAAAGACCAGGCCGTCTCGCGCCGGCTCGCCGAGACGATGGTGCAGCTGGGAGCGGATGCGGGCGTCGCCACGACCGCGCTGCTCACCGACATGAGCGTGCCGCTGGGTCTGACCATCGGCAACGCCCTCGAGGTGCGCGAGTCGATGGAGGTGCTCGCCGGCGGCGGCCCCGCCGACGTGGTCGAGCTGACCGTGGCGCTGGCGCGCGAGATGCTCGCGCTCGCCGGCCTGCCGGACGCCGACGTCGAGGGCCACCTGGCTTCGGGCAAGGCCATGGACTCGTGGCGGGCGATGATCGCGGCGCAGGGCGGCGACCCGGACGGCACGCTGCCGGTGGCGCCCGAGACCCACGTCGTGACCGCGCCGCGCTCCGGCGTGCTCGCCTCGCAGGAGGCGCTGCCGTTCGGCATCGCCGCCTGGCGCCTCGGTGCCGGCCGTGCGCGCAAGCAGGACCCGGTGATCCACTCCGCCGGCATCGAGCTGCACGTGAAGCCCGGCGACGCCGTCGTCGAGGGGCAGCCGCTCTTCACGCTGCACGCCGAGGACGCCGCCCGCTTCGAGCGGGCCCTGGAGTCGGTCGAGGGCGCGTGGTCGATCGCCGACAGCGCGGAGCCGCGCGGCCCTCTGGTCGCGGACCGCATCACCGCGGGGTAGCGGCGGGGCGGACCGCATCGCGGCGCGTGTGCGGCGGGGCGGACCGCATTGCGTCGGGTGTGCGGCTGGGTGAACCGCATTGCGGCGGGTGTGCGGCGGGGCGCGGGCTCTCGGAGTCCTGATCCTGCACCCCCTCGTCATCTGCTTCCCCGCAACGCCTCGGTCACGAGATCCGCTTCCCCACGACGCCGAGTTGCCGCGAATGGTCGCTTCGGGCGCGCCTGAGCAGCCATTCGCGGCAACTCGAGGCGGGATCGAGTCACGCCGCCGCTGATTCTCGCGAGTTCGGCGGACCCGCGGCGCGACACGCCCGGTGGCGCGGGATCGTCGCGCGGCCCCGAGCTCTCAGGCGGCGTGCCGTCGTCGAGTTGCCGCGAATGGCTGCTCCGGGCGCCACAGAGCAGCCATTCGCGGCAACTCGATGCAGCGGGCGGCGCACAGGAGATGGCGGGGGCCGGTCGGGGGCCGCCGCGCGCATCGGAGTCTGCCGAGCGCCGGGCCTGCCGCGCTCAAGGGTCTGCCGAGCACTGGGCCGCCGCGCAGGTGCGTCTGCCGAGCACCGGGGCCGGGGCCAGCCGGAGCGCCGGGGTCAGCGGCCCAGAGCGCGGCGCACGCGGCGGACGACGCCTTGAGGATCGCCGTAGAGCGCCCGCGCGCGGACGTCGACGATCGCCCAGCCGGCTTCGCGCATCCGCTGCTGCCGCACGCGATCGTGCTCGTACTGCGCGAGCGACGTGCGGTGCTGATCGCCGTCGTACTCGACGGCCACCTTCTCGGCGAGGAAGACGAGGTCGCTGCGCGCGATGAAACGACCGCGCTCGTCGAGGATCTCGGGGTTGACCAGCACATCGGTCATTCCCGCGCGGAGCAGCAGCAGGCGCAGATGCGATTCGGGCCGGGACTCGGCGGCCGTGCTCAGCAGCGCGAGAGCTTCGCGGGCGACGCGGATGCCTCGTCCCCGGTAGCCCTCCATCCGCGCGGCGATCACGGCGATCGTGGTGTGCGGACGCCAGGGATCCGCGGGGTCCAGTTGCGGCGGGTCGTGCACGAGGTGGTCACCGCACGCGACGAGATCGTCGAGTTCGAGCACGCGGGCGAGAGCGAGCCAGGTGCTCGGCGGGTCCGTGACGCGCACCCCGCTGCGCTCCACGACGCGATCGATGGAGGAGGCACGGTGCCCCTCGACGTCGGCGTGGCGTGGGGCGCGGCGCGGATCCACGATGTGCACGACCGCGGCGGCATGGGCGGGCAGCGGGCAGCCCCAGAGATGCGCCGCGGTCGCGCCGCCGAAGTACCGGTGCTCGCCGAGCAGCGGCACCGCGAGCTCCCACGGGCTGAGGGCACGACCTCGGAGCGCCCGGACGCCGTGATGCGGAGCGTCGAGATCGGATGCGCGCAGGCGCGCCCGCGAGATCCCGAGCCCGCCCGCCGCAGCGACGCCGAAGGGCGCACCCTGCAGGGGCGGCGGCAGCGGCTCGGGAACGCGGGGCATGCCCCGATGCTGCCCGCCGGCGGGCGCATCCGCTCCGTTCATCCACCGGCGGATGCCCACGGTCGCATCGACTTGCCGCGAATGGTCGTCTCGGGGCGCCCGGAGCAGCCATTCGCGGCAACTCGACGGTGGCGGAGGCGTCGAGGGCACGCCACGGCGCGCGGTTCGGGGGACGGGGCCGAGCGGCTGCTGCGGTGGGGAGCCGGCCGGGCGACGGGACGGGGCCGAGCGGCTGCTGCGGTGGGGAGCCACCGTGCCGACCCGGGGCGGGCACCAGCGAGGCGCGCCGGGTCGCGCACGCTGAGGCCCGAGCAGCGGCACGTGCACAGCCGGTGAACGGGACGCACCGGCCTGCGCCCGCGGGGCCGCGGCTCCTACGATGGACCCATGTCCCGCCTCCCCGAAGACCTGATCCGCTCCCTGCCGAAGGTCAGCCTGCACGACCACCTCGACGGCGGGCTGCGGCCTCAGACGATCATCGACCTGGCGGAGGAGCAGCTGCCCGCCTCGAGCGCGGACGAGCTCGCTGCCTGGTTCGAGCGCAGCGCCAGCACGGGATCGCTGGAGGAGTACCTGCGCACGTTCGAGATCACCGTGGGCGTGATGCAGACGCGCGAGAACCTCATCCGCGTCGCCCGCGAGTTCGTGGAGGACCTCGTCGCCGACGGGGTCGTGCACGGCGAGATCCGCTGGGCCCCCGAGCAGCACCTGCGCGGCGGGCTGAGCCTCGACGAGGCCGTCGAAGCGGTGCAGGAGGGCATCGACCAGGCGGTCGAGGCCGCCGAGGCGCCCATCGGCGCCGGGCAGATCCTCTGCGCCCTGCGGCACCTCGACCGCAGCGGCGAGATCGCCGAGCTGGCGCTGCGGCACCGCGACCGCGGCGTGCTGGGCTTCGACATCGCCGGCCCCGAGATCGGGCACGCCGCGAGCGGGCACCGCGAGGCCTTCGAGCTGCTCGCCGCGCAGCGCCTGCCCGTGACCGTGCACGCGGGCGAGGCGGACGGCGTCACGAGCATCGACGACGCCCTGCTCGCCGGTCGAGCGCTGCGCCTCGGGCACGGCGTGGCCGTGGCTCTCGACATCGAGCTCGAGCAGAGCGACGAGGGCACGCTCGCGACCCTCGGCCGCACGGCGCAGTGGGTGCGCGACCGCGAGATCACGCTCGAGGTGGCGCCCAGCTCGAACCTGCAGACCGAGCCGGCCAAGTGGTTCGGTCCCGAGCTCGCCGATCAGCCCTTCGATCTGCTCTACCAGCTCGGCTACCGCGTGACCGTCAACCCCGACAACAGGCTCATGAGTGCGACGAGCATCACGCGCGAACTGACCCTGCTGGCCGAGGCCTTCGACTACGACCTCGCCGACCTCGAGGTGCTGCAGCTGAACGCCGCCGCCGCATCCTTCCTGCCGCTGGAGCAGCGCGAGGAGCTCGCCGAGCTGATCAGCGATGGCTTCGAGGCGGCGCTGCTGCTGGCCGACGGCGTGAGCGCAGCGGATGAGGGGCTGAGCGCATGAAGATCGTCACCATCTGCGGCGCCGGCATGGGCACGAGCGCGATCCTGAAGGTGAACGCGGAGCGGGTGCTCAAGAAGCTCGGGCGCGACGACGAGGTGGTGGCGGCCGACGTCGGCTCCATCGCGACGGTCGGCGCCGACGCGCAGGTGATCCTGACCAGCGCCCACTACGTGGAGGCGATCGGCAGGACCTGGGCCGACGTCATCGTGATCGACAACTTCCTCGACCTCGCCGAGATCGAGTCGAAGCTCGAGGACGCGCTGGGCTGAGCCGTCGCGCGCGGCGCGGACGCGACGAGCGGATGCGCGGGGCCCGGCCCCGTGCATCCGCTCCCGGGCGCTCAGCCCAGCGTCAGGAGCGGGCGCAGGGCCGCGTCGAGGGCGGCGACGACCGCATCCGCTTCGGCCCGTGCAGCGGCGGCGGTCGCGCCGCCGGCCTGCGCGTCGAGGTACACCTTGAGCTTCGGCTCGGTGCCGCTGGGCCGCACGATCACCCGCGAGCCGCCGGCGAGGCGGTAACGCAGGATGTCGCTGGGCGGGAACCCGTCCACACCGTCACGGAAGTCGTCGACCGCCTCGACGGCGAGGCCCGCGAGGGAGACCGGCGGTTCCTTGCGCAGCCGGCCCGTGATGAGGCCGATGTCGGCGAGGTCGGTCACCCGGATCGAGATCTGGCCGGACGCGAAGGCGCCGAAGCGCTCCGCGAGCGCGTCGAGCTGATCGCCGAGGGTCCTGCCGGCGGCGTGCAGCTCGGCCACCAGCGCCACGAGCTCGACGGCAGCCGAGACGCCGTCCTTGTCGCGCACCTTCGCCGGGTCGACGAGGTAGCCGAGCGCCTCCTCGAAGCCGTAGGCGAGGTTCGGCACGCGGCTGACCCACTTGAAGCCGGTGAGCGTGTCGCGGTACGGCAAGCCGTAGGCGTCGGCGATCACGGAGAGCCCGGGGAGGAGACGAGCGAGGCGGCGAGGGCGCCGCTGCGTCCTGCATCGTGGAGACGCTGCGCGGCGCGCCAGCCGAGCAGCAACCCGACCTCGTTGCCGGTGAGGCGGTACCAGCCGGTGGCGGATGCGGGCGCGGGGATCGCGATGGCCAGCCGGTCCGCATCCGGATCGTTGGCGATGATGAGGCCGGCGCCGATGCGGTCCGCGGCCGCGTAGGCGAGATCGAGTGCGCCGGGCTCCTCAGGGTTCGGGAAGTCGACCGTCGGGAAGGCCGCGTCCGGTTCGATCTGCTCGGTCACGATGTCGGGGGTCTGCAGGCCGGCGGCCTCGAAGACCGCGGCGACCGTCTCCCATCCGACGCCGTGCATGGCGGTGTAGAGGATGCGCGGGGTCGACTTGGCGGGGCCCACCAGCGCCGCGGTCGCGGCGACGTAGGCGTCGATCACGTCCTGCGAGGCGATCTCGTAGTCGTCCGAGCGGGGCAGCTCGAGCACGCTCACGCCCTCGGCGATGCGGTCGATGTGCGCCGCGATCTCGCCGTCGACCGGGGAGACGATCTGCGAGCCCTCGTCCTCGTCGCCGAGGTAGACCTTGTAGCCGTTGTCGCGCGGCGGGTTGTGGCTGGCGGTGACCATCACGCCCGCGCTCGCGCAGAGGTGGCGCACGGCGAAGGCGAGCACGGGGGTCGGCAGCGTGCGCGGCAGCAGCACGGCGCGGATGCCGGCGCCCGCGAAGATCTCCGCGGTGTCGCGGGCGAAGACGCGCGAGTTGGTGCGGCCGTCGTAGCCGATGACCACGGACAACTCGCGCGTATCGCGGCTCTGCAGCCAGGCGGCGAAGCCCGCGGCGGCCTGGCCGACGAGCACGCGGTTCATGCGGTTCGGACCCGCCCCGATCTCGCCGCGCAGCCCTGCGGTGCCGAAGGCGAGCCGCGAGCCGAAACGCGAGGAGAGCTCGTCGGCGGCCTCGGCGGACCCCTTCAGCGCGTCGTCGATGATGGCGCCGAGCTCGCGGCGGGTCACCTCGTCGGGGTCCTGTGCGAGCCACGCCTTCGCCTCGCGGATGCGCTGGTCGAGCACCGCGAAGTCCGTCGTGCTCACAGCGTGCCCACGATCTTCGCGAGCAGCCCGCTGATACGGCCCTCGGCCTCGCGGCCAGCCTCGAGCACCTCGGCGTGCGAGAGCGGGGTCTCCTGGATGCCCGCCGCCAGGTTGGTGATGAGCGAGAAGCCGAGCACCTCCATGCCGGCCTGACGGGCCGCGATCGCCTCGAGCGCGGTCGACATGCCGACGATGTGGCCGCCGAGCGTCTTGGCCATCTGCACCTCGGCCGGCGTCTCGTAGTGTGGCCCGCGGAACTGCACGTAGACGCCGTCGTCGAGGGTCGGGTCGACCTCGCGTGCGACCGCGCGCAGGCGGGCCGAGTAGAGGTCGGTCAGGTCGACGAAGTTCGCGCCCTCGATGGGCGAGTCGGCGGTGAGGTTCAGGTGGTCGCTGATGAGCACGGGCTGCCCGGGCTTCCAGGTCGGCTTGATGCCGCCGGCGCCGTTGGTGAGCACCATGACGCTCGCCCCGGTCGCGGCTGCCGTGCGTACCGAGTGCACCACGCGGCGCACGCCGTGGTTCTCGTAGTAGTGGGTGCGGGCGCCGATGACGAGGGCGTGCTTGCCGCTCGGCAGCGCGACCGAGCGCAGCGTGCCGACGTGGCCGACCACGGCCGGCTTGCTGAAGCCGACGATGTCGCCGGCCGGGATCTCGGCGACGGTCTCGCCGAGCAGATCGGCGGCCTTGGCCCATCCGCTGCCCAGCGTCAGCGCCACGTCGTGTCGCTCGATGCCGCTGCGCTCCGCGATCTGCGCGGCCGCCTCCTTCGCGATCTCGAAGGGGTCTGCTCCGGCGGCGTCGAGGGGATGCGTGCTCATCCCGCGATTCTACGGGCGAGCGGATGCGGGGCCGTCGCGGCGCGCATCCGCTCGCCTGCGCCCCGGCACGTGCGTTCGAGCGGGCCTGCGTCGACCGTCGTGCCGCCCGTCGTGCCGCCCGTCGTGCCGCCCATCGGCTCGCACCCTGCACTCGAGTTGCCGCGAATGGTCGTTCCGAAGCCGTCGAGGCAGCCGTTCGCGGCAACTCGACGTGCTCAGGGCGTCGTCGCGTCGATGCGGAGACACGGAGGCACGGAGGCGCGGGCGCGCGGAGGCGCGGAGGCGCGGAGGTGCGGAACCGCGCGCCGGGCGCGGGGCGTCGGGTTTGGTCGCGTCACCCCGGCCCGGGATGATGGACGGCATGGCTGACGTCTTCGATCGCAAGCAACGCATCGCCGTCCTGGGCGGCGGCCCCGGCGGCTACGAGGCGGCGCTCACCGCGGCGCAGCTCGGCGCCGAGGTCACGCTCGTCGAGCGCACCGGCGTCGGCGGCAACGCGGTCATCACCGATGTCGTGCCCTCGAAGACGCTCATCGCCACGGCCGAGGCCACGAACGCGATCGGCGAGGCCGCCGACCTGGGCGTGCAGTTCTTCACGCGCGGGGAGAACGGCCGCGCCGTGCGCCCCGAGGTCGCGGTCAACCTGCAGGCGGTCAACCAGCGGCTGCTGCGCCTCGCCCGCCAGCAGAGCGAGGACATGAAGTCGAACCTCATCCGCGCCGGCGTGCGAGTGGTGCAGGGCGACGGGCGCCTCGACGGCGCCAATCGCGTGATCGTCTCCGCGGGCCAGGGCTCGAAGGCCACCGACTTCGACGAGATCGACGCCGACACCATCATCGTGAGCGTCGGCGCCAGCCCGCGCGAGCTCGACAGCGCCAGACCGGACGGCGAGCGCATCCTCACCTGGAAGCAGCTCTACAACCTCGCCGACCTGCCCGAGCACCTCGTCGTGATCGGCTCGGGCGTCACCGGCGCCGAGTTCGCGAGCGCCTACCTGACGCTCGGGGCCAAGGTGACGCTGGTCTCCAGCCGCGACCAGGTGCTGCCCGGCGAGGACGAGGACGCCGCGCGCGTGCTCGAGTCGGTGCTCACCCGCAACGGCCTGAACCTCCTCGCGAAGAGCCGCGCCGAGTCCGTCGTGCGCGATGGCGACAAGGTGGTCGTCACACTCAGCGACGGCCGCGTCGTCGAGGGCAGCCACTGCCTCATGGCGGTCGGCTCGATCCCGAACACGGCCGGCATCGGCCTCGAGGAGGCGGGGGTGCAGCTCAACCCGAGCGGGCACATCCGCACCAACCGCGTGGCGCGCACGAGCGTGCCGAGCATCTACGCGGCCGGTGACTGCAGCGACGTGCTGCCGCTCGCATCCGTCGCCTCGATGCAGGGCCGCACCGCCGTGTTCCACGCCATGGGCGACGCCGTGCAGCCGATCGAGCTGCGCAACGTCTCGAGCAACATCTTCACCCAGCCCGAGATCGCGACCGTCGGATGGACGCAGCGCCAGATCGAGGAGGGCATCGCCCAGGGCGAGATCTACAAGGTGCCGCTCGCGGCGAACCCGCGCGCGAAGATGCAGGGCATCAAGGACGGTTTCGTCAAGCTCTTCGCCCGCACCGGCTCGGGCACCGTCATCGGCGGCGTGATCGTCGCGCCGCGGGCCAGCGAGCTCATCTACCCGATCACGCTCGCCGTCGAGCACCGGCTCACGGTGGACCAGGTCGCGGCGTCGTTCACGGTCTACCCGTCGCTGACGGGTGCGATCGGCGAGGCGGCGCGGGCGATGCACCTGGTCAAGATCTGAGCCGGCGGATGCGCGCGCCTGCTCCACCGGACGCCGAGCGGATCGGTGCGCCTGCTGCATCGGATGTCGAGCGGATCGGTGCGCCTGCTGCACCGGACGTCGAGCGGGTGCGTGCGTCTGCTGTACCGAGCGTCCAGCGGATGGGTGCGCCTGCTGCACCGAGCGTCGAGCGCATGCGTGTCGCGGCAGACTGGGTGCCGAGCGGATGCGGGGAGCGGTGGGCGGCATGACGGATGGACGCGCGGACGCGGCTGCGATCGACGCGGTCGTCGCGCCGCTCGACCACCGCCCCGAGCAGGAACCCGGCCTCGAGCACGCCGTCGCCCGCCGCGTGCGCGTGCTGCGCACGGCGCGCGGCCTGAGCGCGGCGCAGCTCGCCGCGGCGGCGGGCATCTCGCCGGCGATGGTGAGCCGCATCGAGTCGGCGTCGATCTCGTCGAGCCTGACGACGATCCAACGGCTCGCCGCGGCCCTCGAGGTACCGGTCGCGTCGCTGTTCCGCGGCGCTGAGGCGCGCCCCAGCGCGATCGTGGTGCGCGACGGGCAGGGCGCGCCGGTGGTGCGCTCGGGCACGGCACGCGGGCACGCGTACCGCTCGCTCGGCAGCATCCTCAGTGCATCCGGCCCCTCGCTGGAACCCCTCATGGTCGAGTTCTCGGCCGACGCGACCGAGCTGCCGATCTACGAGCACGCGGGCGTCGAGTTCCTGCTCATGCTCGAGGGCGCGCTCGAGTACCAGCACGGCGACCGCCGCTGGGAGCTGCGCGCCGGCGACTCGGTGCTGCTCGACGCCGAGGCCCCGCACGGCCCGACCCGCGTCATCGAGCCCCCGGTGCGCTACCTGCTCGTGAACCCGTCCGGCGTCTGAGCGTCGCCGGCTCGCCCATCCGCTCGACCCTGCGGCGTGTGGCGCGTCGAATTGCCGCGAACGGCTGGATCGAGGGGCGCTGAGCAGCCATTCGCGGTAACTCGGTGAAGAAGCGGATGCGCGCATCCGCCCGCCCTCTGGCTGCTGCCACTGCAGTGCCGCTCTTGCTGCTCCTGCTGCCGTGCCGCTGGCCGTCGAGTTGCCACGAATGGCTGGTTTGCGCCCTGCAAGGCAGCCATTCGTGGCAACTCGAGGGGTGGGTGGTTGCAGTGCGGCGAGGACGTGGTGCGCACGGGTGCGTTGGCGGGCACGGTGCACACGAGCACACGAGCACGCGAGCACACGAGCGCACGAGCACGCGAGCGCACGCGCGCACGAGCACGCGAGCACGAGCGGACGAGCGGACGAGCGGACGAGCGCACGAGCGGACGAGCGTGCCATTGCGTGAGGGCGGCGGACGCGCCATGGGACCGGACCAGCGCGTCGGCGGGCGGTGGGCGGCCCGCGCCAGCGCGCCCGTGCCCGCACCCTCGATCGCGCCGGGGCGGGGAGGAGCGGATGCGGCTTCCATCCGTAATCGCACCGAAACACGGCATCGTTTACTCTGAGTAACGCCCTTGCTTCATCGGCAAGCGCGACACCCCCTTGGAGCTACCCCTGTGAAACAGCAGTCCATCGAGCGCGTCCGCCTCTGGGACGGTCACCGCGACCTCGGCGTCGTCACCCTCGCGTGGCGCGGCGACGAGATCCTCGAGGTGCGCGCCGAGCCCGAGGGCACCGCGCACGACGACGAGCTCTCGATCATCCCGGGCCTCGTCGACACCCACGTGCACCTCGACGGCCATGCCGGGGACGAGCCGCCCGGCTGGCACTCCAACTGGTCGCTGGTCACCCCGCCCGAGGAGCTCGTCTTCCACATCGCCGCCAACGCCCAGAAGGCGATGCGCGCCGGCGTCACCACGCTGCGGGAGCTCGGCGGCGACGAGCGCCAGCTCGCCGTGAGCCGCGTGTTCGAGCAGGGCATCCAGGTGGGCCCGCGCCTCGTCGTGCACTGCCAGGTGGGCATGACCGCCGGCCACGGGGACCTGTTCATCCCGCCGCAGTACCCGCACCGCCGCCCCGTCGCCGACAGCCCCGACGAGTGCCGCAAGCTCGTGCGCACCTGGGCGCGCAAGGGCGCTCACGGCATCAAGATCCACGTGAGCGGGGGCGTGCTCTCGCAGGGCGACAAAGTCGGTTGGCGCAACCAGACGGTCGACGAGATCCGCACCACCATCGACGAGGCGCACGCGCTCGGCATGCCGGTCGCCGCGCACTCGCACAGCCAGCCGACCGCCAAGCTCGCGCTCGAGGAGGGCGTCGACTCGATCGAGCACGGCACCGGCCTCGACGCCGAGCTGTGGCCCGTCGCGGTCGAGCGCAATCTGCCGGTCGCGCCCACGCTGCTCATCAACGACCGCCTCGCCGACGGCACGATCCCGGTCGGCGACGAGGCGCGCGAGAAGGCCGTCGCGGTCGTCGCCGAGCGCGACGCGAACTTCGGCGGGGCAGCGGATGCGGGCGTGCGTTTCGTGCTCGGCACCGACGCGAACGGCGTGATGGTGCAGTTCGGCGAGCAGCTCGACGAGACCCGACGCATGCGCGACGTGTTCAGCTGGAGCGACGAGCGCACGCTCATCGCCGCGACCAGCGACGCCGCGGCCGCCGTCGGGCTCGGCGAGCGGGTCGGCACCCTCGCGCCGGGCTTCGGCGCCGACTTCGTGCTGCTGCGCGGCCGCCCCTGGCAGCGCATCGAGGACCTCCGAGCGGATGCGATCGTCGCGGTCGTGAGCCGCGGTCGCGTCGTGCGTGGGGAGATCCCGATCGCCGCGCCGGTCCTCGCGGCGGGCGACTCGGCGGGGCAGACCCCGGCCTCGCCCGTGTCGGCCGCCGAGCACGTCGCCGCCCCGCAGTAGACCAGACCCCCGCCCACGCCCGACGACGCGCGTGCCGGCGGCCCGCATCCGCTGTCCCACCCCCGCAACGGATGCCCGGCCCACGAGGCCGCTGCAACCAAGAACCCACAGCGCACCACCGAACCCCTGAGTAGGAACCCCTCGTGAACATCCCCCGCATCGCGCTCAGCGGCGTCGCCGCTGCCGGCGCCATCGCGCTGCTCGCCGGCTGCTCCGCCGGCGGCGGCGGCACGGCGACCGACGGCACCCTCGTCTTCGCCGTCGAGACCGACCCCACCTGCATCGACCCGCAGCAGCCGACCGTGACCCAGGCGCTCTACATCGGCCGCCAGGTCGTCGACTCGCTCGTCGATCAGGACCCGGCCACCGGCGAGTTCGTGCCGTGGCTCGCCGAGTCGTACGAGACCAACGACGACCTCACCGCGTACACCTTCACGCTGCGCGACGACGTGACCTTCAGCGACGGCAGCGCGCTGACCGCCGAGGTCGTCGCCGCCAACTTCGACGCGATCGTCGCGATGGCCGCCGACGGCTCGACCGCGAGCCTCGCCAACCAGTACCTGGCCGGCTACGAGGGCACCACGGTCGCCGACGCGCAGAGCTTCACGGTCGACTTCGCCGCGCCGAACGCCGCGTTCCTGCAGGGCGCCTCGACCATGAGCCTCGGCATCGTCAGCCAGGCCAGCACCGAGGCGACCCCCGAGTCGCGCTGCCAGGACGGCGTCATCGGCACCGGCCCGTTCGTCTACGACGCCTACTCGCCCGACGCCGAGGTCTCGATGGACAAGCGCGAGGGCTACGCCTGGGCGAGCGAGCTGCGCGAGCACGAGGGTGACGCCTACCTCGAGCGCATCGAGTTCCCGGTCATCACCGAGGACAGCGTGCGCACCGGCGGCCTGCAGTCGGGCGAGTTCGACTTCGTCGGCGAGCTGCCGTACCTCGACGAGCAGCGCTTCGCCGCCGACTTCGAGATCTACGCGGCGCCGAACCCCGGTGTGCCGACCAGCCTCATCCCGAACCTCACCAACCCGGTGCTCGCCGACGACGCGGTGCGCCAGGCGCTGCAGCTCGGCATCGACCGCGAGGAGATCAACGAGACCCTCGGCTACTCGGGCGGCGACGTGCCGACGAGCGCGCTGAGCAGCGGCACCACCGGCTTCACGAGCCAGGCGGATGCGATGGGCTACGACGCCGACGCCGCGATCGCGGCCCTCGAGGCGGCCGGCTGGGCCGAGGGCGCCGACGGCGTGCGCGAGAAGGACGGCCAGCGCCTCACCTTCACCGCCACCGGCTTCTACGAGCAGGAGATGATGGAGCTCATCCAGATCCAGCTCCTCGAGATCGGGGTCGACATGCAGATCGACTTCACCGACGCCGGCGGCTTCTTCGGTGCCATCGCCGAGCGCAGCTACGACATGCTCTTCGCCGCGCTCACTCGCACCGACCCGGATGCGCTGCGCATCATGTTCTCGCAGGCCGCGCCCTCGCACTGGGCCGTGGTGGAGGACGCCGAGCTCGAGCAGCTCGTCACCGCGCAGGCCGCGGCCGCCGACCCCGAGGAGCGCCAGGCGCTGCTCGACGACGCGCAGGCGCTGATCATCGAGAACGGCTACCTGTTCCCGATCCTCGAGGTCTACCAGCTGCACGCCTCGCAGCCAGACATCACCGGCTTCGCCTTCGACTCGGCGTCGCGCTTCCACCTCTACGACGTGCAGGCGGGCTGATCGTGGCGCGAGCGGGAACGGCACTGCGGCTCGTCGGCCCGAAGGTGCTGCAGTTCGCCTTCGTGGTCTGGGCCACCTACACGGTGACGTTCCTGCTCGTGCGCGTGCTGCCGGGCGACCCCGTGCTCGCCGCGCTCGCCGTGCAGAGCGGCGACGCGACGACGGTCGACCCCGAGCAGCTCGCGGCCCTGCGCGAGGCCGCGGGCCTGGACGGCTCGCTGCTCGAGCAGTACCTCGGGCAGCTGGGCGCCCTGCTGACGGGCGACCTCGGCACCTCGCTTGCGACGGGCCGCCCGGTGGTCGACATGATCGCGGCCGTCGTGCCCGGCTCCCTCGCGGTGGCCGGCCTGGCGCTCGTCATCGGCGTGGGCACCTCCGTGGTGCTCGCCTTCCTCGCCTCGATCGCCCCGTGGCGGTGGCTGCGCGACCTGCTCGTGCAGCTGCCGCCGCTGGGCGTGGCGGTGCCCGCCTTCGTGACGGGCCTCATCCTCATCTCCGTCTTCTCGTTCTCGCTCGGCCTGCTGCCGGCCTCGGGCTCGCGCAGCGGCGACAGCGTGATCCTGCCGGCGATCACGCTGGCGTTCCCGGTCGGCGCCATCTTCTTCCAGGTCTTCATCACGGCGATCCGCGAGGCCGAGTCGAGCGGTTACGTCTTCACCGCCGAGGCGAAGGGCCTCGGCCGGGTCGCCGTGTTCGGTCGGCACGTGCTGCGCAACGCGCTGCTGCCGTCGGTCACCAGCATCGGCCTGCTCATCGGCTACCTCGCCGGCGGCACCGCGGTCGTCGAGACCGTGTTCTCGCGGGAGGGCATCGGCCGCCTCGTCGTCTCCGCCGTGCTGGCGCGCGACGTGTCGGTCATCCAGGGCGTCATCATCGTCGTGGCCGTCGTCTACGCGCTGGCGGCCCTGCTGGTCGACCTGTCGTATCCGCTCATCGACCCGCGCCTGCGCCCGGGCAAGGCGGCGCCGAAGGCGACGGCCCCCTCGACCTTCTCGATCGCGCCCGAAGCGGATGCGCTGAGCGCCAGCACCCAGGACCCGCAGAACGGAGCCGCGAAGTGACCAAGCTCCTGCGCCCCACCACGATCGTCTCGCTGCTCGTCGTGCTGCTCTGCCTCGTCATGGCCTTCGCCCCGCAGCTCATCGCGCCGGGCGACCCGCTGGCGGGCACCCCGCGCGACCGCCTGCTGCCGCCGAGCGCCGAGCACCTGTTCGGCACCGACTCGCTGGGCCGCGACGTGTTCACCCGCGTCGTGCACGGCGCCTGGCTCTCGCTCGCCGCGGCGACCGCGGCCGTGCTCATCGGCGGCGTCGTCGGCGGCGCGATCGGCCTGCTCTGCGGCGCCGCCCGCGGCCGGGTCGGCACGGCGATCGACTTCGTGGTGATGCGCTTCGTCGACGTGCTCATCGCCGTGCCCGGCATCCTGCTCGCCCTCATCGTGGTCGCGACCCTCGGCTTCGGCCCGTGGAGCATCGCGCTCGGCGTCGGCCTCGGCGCCGCCGGCAGCTTCGCCCGCATCATGCGCGCGCAGGTGCTGCGGGTGCGCGGCGAGGAGTACGTCGAGGCGGCCGCCGTGCTGGGCGTGCGCCCGCTCGGTGTGCTCGGCCGGCACATCCTGCCGAACGCCGCCCGCCCGGTGCTCGCGATGGCGGCGCTGGAGCTCGGCACCGCGGTGCTCAGCGTCTCGGCGATCAGCTTCCTCGGCTTCGGCGTCGCGCCGCCCGCTCCCGAGTGGGGCGCGCTGGTGTCGTCGGGCCGCGACTACATCGCCACCTCCTGGTGGCTGACGGTGCTGCCCGGCGCCGTGATCGTGGGCGTCGTGCTCGCGGTCACCCGTCTGGCGCGCGTGATCGGAGAGGCCCGATGAACATCCTCGAGGTCGAGAACCTGCAGGTGCGCTACCGCGTCGGCCGCCGCCGCGTCGAGGCCGTGCGCGGCATCGACCTGTCGGTGCCCCGCGGCGGCATCGTGGCGCTGGTGGGGGAGAGCGGATCGGGCAAGTCGAGCGTCAGCCAGGCGCTGATCCGCCGGCTCGCGGCCAATGGCGAGATCGTCGGCGGCAGCGTGTGCTTCGACGGGCAGGACCTGCTGAAGCTGCCGATGAAGCGGATGCGGTCCATCCGCGGCGGCGCCATCGGCTTCGTGCCGCAGGACCCGAACAGCAGCCTCAACCCCACCCTGCGCATCGGCGAGCAGCTCGTCGAGGGGCTGCGCCTGCACCTGAGGCTGGGGCGCGAGGAGGCCGCCGAGCGCGCCGTGCGCATCCTCGGCGACGTCGGCCTCAGCCACCCCGAGGCGCGTGCCCGACAGTACCCGCACGAGCTCAGCGGCGGCATGAAGCAGCGCGTGCTCATCGGCATGGCGTGGAGCTGCGATCCGCAGCTCGTCATCGCCGACGAGCCCACCAGCGCCCTCGACGTGACCGTGCAGCGCCTGGTGCTCGACCAGATGCAGCAGCTGGCGTCCGACCGCGGCACGGCGGTGCTCATGGTGACGCACGACCTGGGCGTCGCGGCCGACCGCGCCGAGCAGGTCGTGGTGATGCGGCACGGCGAGGTCGTCGACGCCGGTCCGACGAGCGCCGTGCTGCACGCCCCGACCCACGAGTACACGCGCGACCTCGTCGCGGCCGCGCCGGGCCTGAACAGCGTGCGGCTGAGCGCATCCGCTCCCTCCTCTGCGCAGGCGGAGCCGCCGCATCCGCTGCTCGAGATCCGCGACCTGCGCAAGACCTTCTCGCTGCGACGCCCCGGCGCAGCGCCCGAGCCGTTCACCGCGGTCGACGGCGTGAGCCTGACGGTGCCCGCCGGCCGCACGGTCGCGCTGGTGGGGGAGAGCGGATCGGGCAAGACCACGACCGCGCGCATGGCGGCCCGCATCGGGACGGCGGACAGCGGATCGGTGCTGCTCGACGGCCGCGACGTCACGACCCTGACGGGCGATCCGCTGCGGCAGCTGCGCCGCGACGTGCAGGTCGTCTACCAGAACCCGTTCGGCAGCCTGGACCCGCGCCTCAGCGTGGCGCGGATCATCGCGGAGCCCCTGCGCGCGTTCGGCATCGGCGGCCGCCGCGAGCAGCAGCGCACCGCGCTGGAGCTGCTCGACTCGGTGCAGCTCGCGCAGACCCTGGCCGACCGCCGCCCCGCCGAGCTCAGCGGTGGCCAGCGCCAGCGCGTGGCGATCGCCCGCGCTCTGGCGCTCAGCCCCAGACTGCTCGTGCTCGACGAGCCGGTCAGCGCGCTCGACGTGAGCGTGCAGCAGCAGGTGCTGCAGCTGCTCGTCGACCTGAAGGCCGAGCGCGGGGTGGGCTACCTCTTCATCACCCACGACTTCGGGGTGGTGCGCCAGATCGCCGACGAGGTGGTCGTGATGCGCCAGGGCCGCGTCGTGGAGCAGGGGCCGGCCGAGCGCCTGCTCGGTACACCCGACCACGAGTACACGCGCGCGCTGCTCGAGGCCGTGCCCGGGGCCGCGGCCCGATGACCGAGCACATCGTCACCGGCGCGCTGCCCGGTCCCTTCGGGCCGTACAGCCACGTGGTCGTCGACAGCGGCCTCGCGTACACCGCGGGTTTCGGTCCGCACACCCCGGAGGGCATTCCCGTGACCCCGTCGAGGCAGGCGCACGCCGCCTTCGACAACCTCGAGGCAGCACTGGCGAGCGCCGGCTGCGGCCTGGTCGACGTGCTCAGGCTGACGGTGATCGTCGACGACCTCGAGGTCATGCTGCCGGCGGTCGACGCCGAGCTGGCGAGCCGCCGCTCGGCGCCGCATCCGGTGCGCACGGTGCTGCAGGCGCAGCTGCCCGGCGGCGTGCCGGTGGTGCTGGATGCGGTCGCGCGGGTGCCGCAGCACTGAGCTCAGTCGTCGGCTGCGTCGATGATCTCCTGCGCGAAGAGCATCAGATCCTCGCGGCTGGTGAGCGTCACGTTCTCCTCTCCGTACTGCTCGAAGGCGATGTTCACGAGCGAGGCCGCATCGCGCAGGCCGAGGACCTGGACGATGCGGATCAGGTCCTGCACATCCTGCGCGCGCCCGGCGGCCAGCTTCATGGCGATGAGCTCATCGCTCGTCGCGAACGTGACGTGCGCTCCATCGCCCGCCCGCACCTGCGGTGCGACCGGTACCCACGGCGCCGCCGACCGGTTGAGCCAATCGCCCGGCAGGTGCTCCTCGATGGCGATCTCGGCGACGGCGTCGTCGAACTGCCGTTCCGATGTGGTGGCTACGGCCGAGTCGATGTCGCGGGTGAGCCGCGCGTCCGGCACGATCCTGCCGACTGCCACGCCGCCGACGACGTGGACGTGAGCGTCGATGCCGGCCGCGCGGAGGCGCTGCGTCAGCAGATCGAGCAGCCGTGCCGCTGCGTCGCGGTCCAGCTGCAATCGCGACGTCATGCGCGCTGCAGCGAGCGCTCGTCGAGCAGGATGTTGAGCTGCCGCAAGACGCTCGGCGTCGCTGCGTCGGCCCGGCGCTGCAGCGTGGGGATGATGGCGGCCGGGTACCACGGCTTCGAGAGCGCGCGTGCGGTTCTGGCCCAGACCGGTGCCCGATCACCGAGATGGTAGTGGTAGACGCCGCGCAGCAACGTGTCCCACCGCCGGCTGCCGAGCGATGCCGGGCGCTGCTCGAGTCGAAGCGCGTCTGCTTCTTCCGGATGCCGCGCCGCATAGTGTGCACCGGCCGTGATGAAACGCAGTGCGGCGATGTCGTCTCCGGCTCGCAGCGCATCTCGCGCCTCCGTGGCGACGTCGTCGGGCGTCGGCCCCAGTGACTCGAGCCGGGGAGCAGCGCTCAACCTGAGCTCCTGCCCGAGTGCGCGGAGGGTGCTCTCCAACGTGGCGACTTTGATCGTTCCCCGCTCCTCGCTCCGTTCCAGCTGTGCGGCTGCCGACGGTGTGACGCCGAGGATCTCTGCGAGCCGCGCCTGCGGCATGCCGCGCGCTTCGCGGTGCTGGCGGATGAGCGCACTCATGGCGTAAGTGTAGCTGTAGCTGTAGCTGTAGCTGTAGCTGTAGCTGTAGCTGTAGCTGTAGCTGTAGCTGTAGCTGTAGCTGTAGCTTCGACGCGAGATCGCTCGCGGCCGAAGAGCTCCCCGCCCGAGACGGCGAAGGGGCGGGGATGACCACGCAGCTGAACCTGCACGGGCACTGGTGCCCATCGGCTCGCCGCCCTCATCCACGATACGGCGATGGCTCATCGTCGACGAGTTCCTGGGGGATCGAGATGCGAGCGAATCGTGCTGCCATCGGTGCGGCTGAAGTCCTGATGCTGGTGCTGGCCGGATGCACGGCCGCCGATCCCGGCATCGCCGAGCCGACGGCCGCTCACGAGCAGAGCCCGACGCCCGAAGCGGTCGCCCAGGCGACGCAGGCCGAGCTCGACGCCGTGTTCGTGAGCATCCGATTCGTGCCGGGGGAGTACGGCACCACGGGCGAGCTGCTCGACTCGATCTACCCCGGTCTCATGACCGATGACGTCACCTGCCTGGCGCCCTTCGGGGCCGGATGGGAGCAGGGTGCCGAGAACGCCGACGCCCCGGTCGCGTTCGGCACCAGCGACGACCGCTCGATGACCGCGGTGCTCGTCAGCACCGGCGACGAGTCGACGGCCGGCGACCTGCTCGCGCAGGCCACGGAGGCGCTCGACCGCTGCGCCGAGAGCGAGAACCTCTTCACGCTCATGGGCATGCCGGTCAGCACGCAGCTGTCCTCGGCCGACCCGGAGGTGAGCGGCACCGATGAGACGGTCGGATGGCGCGTCACCGGCGACGTGGGCGGTGCCCCGTTCACGCTGGTCGGCACCACCGTGCGGGTGGGCGGCGACGTGCTCGCGCTGGTCGGCTGGGACCCTGCGACGAACGAGGCGAACGTGCCGCTCGCCACCCAGGCGTTCGTGGACGGCCTCTGATGCGCGCCCGCATCTGAACGGCAGCGACTACGGCCGCCCCATGCCGAAGTACGTCCACCCCTCCGCCCGCCAGGCCGCGGCGTCGAGGCAGTTGCGGCCGTCGACGATGATGCGCCCGTTCGCCAGCGAGGCGGCGTGCTCCGGGGAGAGCTGGCGGCGGTACTCGTCCCACTCCGTGACGACGATCACGGCGTCGGCGCCCTGCAGCGCCTCGTCGCGCACGCGGGTGTAGTCGAGCTGCGGATGCACCCGCCGTGCGTTCTCGGTCGCCTCCGGGTCGGTCACGATCACGTCGGCGCCGAGGCCGCGCAGCCGCACGGCCACGTCGAGGGCAGGGGAGTCGCGGATGTCGTCCGAGTGCGGCTTGAAGGCCGCGCCGAGCACGGCGATGCGCTTCTGGAAGAGCTGGCCGCCCAGCGCCTCGACGACGAGCTGCACGGCGCGCTCGCGGCGGCGCAGGTTGATCTCGTCGACCTCGCGCAGGAAGGCGACGGACTCGCCGCGGCCCAGCTCCTCGGCGCGCGCCGAGAAGGCGCGGATGTCCTTCGGCAGGCAGCCTCCGCCGAAGCCGATGCCGGCGCCGAGGAAGCGGCGTCCGATGCGCACGTCGTGGCCGATCGCATCCGCCAGCTGCGTCACGTCGGCCCCGGTGACCTCGGCGATCTCGGCCATGGCGTTGATGAAGCTGATCTTGGTGGCCAGGAACGCGTTGGCCGACACCTTGACGAGCTCGGCGGTGGCGTAGTCGGTGACGATGAACGGCGTGCCCTTGGCCACGGAGGGGTGGTAGACCTCGCGCAGGATGTCGGCGGCGCGCTCGCCCGAGGCGTCCGACGGCACGCCCGCGACCAGCCGGTCGGGGTCGACCGTGTCCTGCACGGCGAAGCCCTCGCGCAGGAACTCCGGGTTCCAGACGAGCGTCGCGCCGGTCTCGGTCACCCGCGGCGCCAGCGAGGCCGCGGTGCCGACCGGCACGGTCGACTTGCCGGCCACGACGTCGCCGGGGGAGAGGTGGGGCAACAGCCCGTCGATCGCCGCGTTGACGTAGGTCAGGTCGGCCGCGTAGCCGTCCTTCGACTGCGGCGTACCCACGCCGACGAAGTGCACCGCGCTGCCGGCGGCCTCGGCCATGTCGGTCGTGAAGCGCAGCCGCCCCGACGCGATCCCGTCGCGCAGGATCTCCGGCAGCCCGGGCTCGAAGAACGGGGCCTCGCCGCGCGAGAGCGCCTCGATCTTGCGCTCGTCGACGTCGATGCCGACCACCTCGTGGCCGATCGACGCCATGGCGGCGGCGTGCACCGCGCCCAGATAACCGCAGCCGATCACGGACAGGCGCATGGCATTCCCCCTGGGGTCGTCGGCGACGAGTGCCGCCGAATCGTTTCTAGCAGAGCGGATGCGCGGGGCCGCGTTCCATGGCAGAAGCCTCATCCGCGGGGCGAGGGATTCTCGCGATGACCGCGCATCACGGGACAGAATCGCCCTGGAGGCGCCTGCCATCTGATTAGACTGCACCTGTATGCCGAGGCTCCGACGGAGCCGGATAGAGGGGACTCCGTCAAGTGGAGCTACGTGACTACCTGAGAGTGCTGCGCCGAGGCTGGCTGCTGATCGTGCTCTTCGTCCTGGTCGGTGTGGGCGCGAGCGCCACGTACTCGCTGGTGCTGACGCCGCAGTACGAGGCGGGCACCCGGGTTTTCGTCGCTGCGGACTCCGCGGCGAACGTCAGCGATCTGGGCGCGGGCAACTCGTATACGCAGCAGATCGTGCGCAGCTATGTCGAGGTCGTCGGCACCGCCGCCGTGCTCGAGCCCGTCATCGACGAGCTCGATCTCGACAGCACGGTCGGCGAGCTCGCTGAGCAAGTCACCGCGACGAGCGATCTCAATACGGTCATTCTCAACGTCACCGTGCTAGACCCGAACCCAGTACAGGCGGCCGACATCGCCAACGCAGTGACTGCGAGCCTCGTCGACGTGGTCGGCACCCTCACCCCGCAGACCGCTGAGGGCACCACCCCCATCGCGGTGAACACCGTGCAGCCGGCCACCGTGCCCGAGTCGCCGGTCTCGCCGCGTGTGCCGCTCAACATCGCCCTCGGCCTGCTCGTCGGCCTCGCCCTCGGCGTGGGCATCGCGGTGCTGCGCGAGGTGCTCGACACCCGCGTGCGCGGCGAGCGCGACATCGAGCAGGTGCTCGACGTGCCGCTGCTCGGCGGCGTCGCCTTCGACCCGAAGGCCAAGGAGCGCCCGCTCATCGTGCAGGTCGACCCGAAGAGCCCGCGCGCCGAGGCCTTCCGCACGCTGCGCACCAACCTGCAGTTCCTCGAGCTCGGCTCGACGAGCCGCAGCTTCGTGATCACCAGCTCGCTGCAGAGCGAGGGCAAGAGCACCACGACCGCCAACCTCGCCATCACGATGCGCGACAGCGGCCAGAACGTGCTCATCATCGACGCCGACCTCCGCCGCCCGAAGGTAGCCAAGTACTTCGGCCTCGAGGGGGCGATCGGCATGACCGACGTGCTGCTCGGCCGGGTCAACCTCGACGACGCCATCCAGCCTTGGGGCCCGCGCGAGCTGCACGTGCTGCCCGCCGGCACCATCCCGCCGAACCCGAGCGAGCTGCTCGGCTCGGCCGCGATGAAGCAGCTCATCGAGGTGCTCGCGACCCGCTACGACACCATCCTGTTCGACGCCCCGCCGCTGCTTCCGGTGACGGATGCGGCCATCCTGTCGAAGAGCGCCAGCGGCGCCATCCTGGTGGTCGCCGCGGGCCGCGTGCACAAGCAGCAGCTCGCCGCCGCCGCCAGCGCCCTCGAGAACGTGGGCGCGCGCCTGCTCGGTGCCGTGCCGACGCTGCTGCCCACGAAGGGCCCGGACGCGTACGGCTACGGCCGCTACGGCTACAGCTACTCCTACGAGGAGGGCAAGGACTGATGAGCATCGCGGGCTCGGCTGCAGCGCCGATCGTGCCGGACCCGTTCCGCATCCTCGTCGTCTGCACCGGCAACATCTGCCGCTCGGCGCAGGGCGAGCAGCTGCTGCGCGCCCGCATCCCGGTCGAACTGCAGGGTGTGTTCGAGATCCGCAGCGCCGGCACCGGCGCGCTGGTCGGCGCCCCGATGCCCGAGGAGGCGGCCGCGCTCTCCCGGCACTACGGCGGCAGCCCGGACGCGCACCGCGGCCAGGACATCACGGCCGAGCTCGTGCGCGAGAGCGACCTCGTGCTGGCCATGGCCGCCGAGCACCGCAGCGGCGCCGTGCAGCTGGCGCCGCGGGCCTCGCGCTACGGCTTCATGTTCACCGAGTTCGGCGCGCTGCTCGACGACCTCTCGAACAACCTGCCCGAGCCGCTGCTCGACGAGGCGCTGCCGCAGCACCCGCTGACCACCCGCCTGCGCGCCCTCGTGCGCATGGCGGCTGGCCGCCGCGGCTTCCTGCCCGCCGAGGATGCGGAGCCGAAAGACATCGTCGACCCGTACCGCCGCTCGCAGCAGGTCTACGACGAGTCGGCCGCGCAGGTCTCCGCCGGCGTCGACCGCATCCTGAACGCCGTCGTGCGCATCGCCGGTCAGGTGCGCTGACATGGCCCGTCGATCCACCCACCCCCGGCGGAATCGACTGCCCGAGCGCCTCGGCGGCAAGCGCACCCTGGCCCTCGTCGGCCTGGGCATCTTCGCGGTCGCCGACGTCGTGCTCATCGTCCTCGCGCTCGGCGCGTTCGGTGGGGAGCGGATGAGGGCGATGCGACGGCGCGGCCCGCTGCATCCTTCACGGCTGAGGCGAGCCCCGAACCTTCCGAGACCCCCGAGCCGATCCCGCCGGCCACGCCGGTGCTGCGCGCCCTGACGGTCGTCGACGAGCAGGTGGCCTGGCGGGCCGAGCGCGGCACCTGCGATACCCAGGCCGTCATCGAGGTCACCTCGGACGGCGGCGCCACCTGGACGCCGACGCAGCCGGTCACCACCGAGGGCCGCGAGGTGCTCTGGCTCTGGGCGCAGGACGAGAGCTACGCGCAGGCGGCGGTGTCCGCCGGCGGCGACTGCGAGTGGACGGGCATCCGCACCTTCACCTCGGGCGACTTCTGGAACCTCTCGCCCGACGCCCTCGGCGAGGCAGCCTTCATCGCCCCCAACGGCGCGCTCATCACCCCGAGCGGCGTGACCGCCCCGTGCGATACCCCGGTCGACGTCGCCGAGCGCGGCGACGCTCTGGCCGTGCTCTGCGCCGACGGCACCGTGCACGAGTCGATCGATGGTGCCGGATGGACGCAGGCCACCGTGCCGGGCGCCCTCGCCATCGCAGAGGCGGATACGGGCTACGCCCTCGCCGTACAGCGGCTCGAGGGCTGCGACGGCATCGCCCTCGTCTCGCTGAGCGCCGACGCGCTGACCTCGGGCGGCACGCCCTCCGAGGCGCGCTCCTGCCTCACCGGTGCCGTCGACCCCACCTCGACCGCACTCGCTTCCAGCTCCGATGCGGTCTCGCTCTGGTCTGGCACGCAGTACAGCGTGGCCCCGCTCGAGACGGTGCTGCCGTGAGCGCCTCGGTGGCGAGCGGCCTCGCCCGGGACGACTGGCAGCGCCGCTACGCGCGTCGACTGATCGTCACGGACTTCCTCGTCGTCGTGTGGGCGGTCATCGGGGTGCAGCTCGTCTGGCTGGGCACCGATGAGGCCGCAGCCACCTTTACCAACCTCGCCGGCGACCCGGGCCTCGGGTACTCGTTCATCTCCGCAGGCATCATCGCCCTCTGGATGCTCGTCATCAGCGTCACCGGCAGCCGCGGCCCACGGGTCATCGGTATCGGCACGACGGAGTACCGCATCCTCATCGACTGGGGCCTGCGGCTGCTGCTGATCACCGCATCGATCTTCTACTTCCTCAAGCTCGACGTCGCCCGTGGTTACGTGCTCCTTGCGTTCCCCATCGGCATCGCAGCGTTGCTCGCCTCCCGCTGGCTCTGGCGGCAGTGGCTGCGCGTCGAGCGCGAGAAGGGCCGTTACTCGAGCAGGGTCATCCTTGTGGGCAGCCGCGAGTCGGTACAGCACTTCGCGCGTGAGCTCGCTCGCCAACCGTGGGCCGGTTATCGCGTCATCGCGGCCTGCGTCCCGGGCGAGGCCTCTGGCACCTACGCCGCTGTCGGCGGCGTGAAAATCATCGGTGGTGTCGACGACGTGCCCCGCGCGCTCGAGACGCTGGGCGCCGACACCGTGGTGGTCTGCGGCAGCGACGACTTGCCCCCGCAACGCGTCCGTGAGCTCAGCTGGCAGTTGGAAAGCGGCCGCTACCAATTCGTTGTCGCCCCGAATCTGACGGATATCGGTGGCCCGCGCATCCACACCCGGCCGGTCGCGGGTCTGCCGCTGATCCACGTCGAGACACCGCGCTACGACGGCATGAAGCGTTACACGAAACGTGCGTTCGACGTGGTGGCGACGTCGTGCATGTTGGCCATCCTTGCGGTCCCGATGCTAATCATCGCTGTGATAGTGAAAACAACGTCACCAGGCGGGGTGCTCTTTCGCCAGGAACGTGTTGGCCTCAACGCGCAAACGTTCCACATGCTGAAGTTTCGATCCATGCGCGAGGACGCCGAGCAGCTCATGGCGAATCTCGAACAGAACGGTGATCGCCTCGACAACGGAGGGGTGCTGTTCAAAATGAGGGAGGATCCTCGAGTGACGAATGTAGGCAGGGTATTGCGTCGCTACAGCCTCGACGAGCTACCACAGCTACTGAACGTTCTCGGCGGTTCCATGTCATTAGTGGGGCCGCGACCGCCGCTTGCGCGTGAGGTATCCCTTTACGACCGGCACGTGCATCGTCGTTTCCTGGTTACTCCCGGCATCACAGGTCTTTGGCAGGTGAGTGGCCGCTCCGATCTCTCTTGGGAGGATTCGGTTCGACTAGATCTTTTCTATGTTGAGAATTGGTCGCTGACCGGAGATCTTGTGATCCTGGGGCGAACCGCGCGGGCTGTGGCTCGAGGATCAGGAGCGTACTAGTGCGTCGTGAACGAGTGATCTTCGTGCATCTAGATTACGGTCGCTCCGAAGCAAGTTGGCGAGAGCGTTACGCTCGCGGCGAGGTCTGGGGAGAGACGCCTTACAGTTATGGCACAGCCCGGACGGCCGCAAACCTGAAGGTCGGCTTCAGCGTGGATCATAAAGAAACGCGTCTCGGCAAATTTATTAGAAGAATTATTCTTTTCGGTTTAGGTTTCGATCTCGTGCATGCCTGGAGGAATCGACGTCACTTCCAGGCAGACGCGATCTGGACGCATACCGAGCGGGAGGCCCTCGCAGTAAGTCTGATACTACAACTACTTCGGTTGCGAACTGTCCTCGTCGCGCAGACTATTTGGCTTTATGACAACGGGCGTCTCCGCAACCCGGTATCACGATTCGCCCTCTTGCTGCTGATCAGACGGTTCTCCGTGGAACTCGTCCATTCGGATGTGAACCAATCGAAAGCGCAGGAGTTATCAGCCGCTCGCCGAGTTCTGAGGATTCCATTTGGGCCAGCCGTCGACGAAGAGCCACAGCTTCCATACGCTCCGCGTCGACGATCAGTATTCGCTCCGGGGAACGATAAGCAGCGAGACTGGAATGTGCTGATTGAGGCCGCAACTTTGCTTCCTGACGTCGAGTTTCTAATCGGTTGCGACCCAAGACGTGTCAAGCTTCCCAGCTCCGCGCCGAGTAATCTACGGGTGAAGAGACTAAACCGAGTCGAATCGATTTCGAATGCTTACCGAACCTCAGGAGCGGTAGTCGTGCCTCTAAGGCCGAACGCACATGCTTCGGGGGCCACTGTGGCAATTGAAGCGCAGCATTTCGGCACGCCTTTGGTAACCGCAGACACGGGGGGCCTAAAGGAGTACATCAGCGAAGACGCGCGCATCTTCTATGAGGTTGGTGCGGCTCCGAGCCTCGCTGCGGCGATCGAGCGCGCCCTGGATCGCCCCACCGTTCCGTCCGACTTAGGCGCAAGAGGCCTTACAGCCGCAGATTACATTATGCGTTACCGCGAGATCACATCCTGGTTGCTTGGCGATTCTCAACTGAATCCGATAGTCGAGCAGTTTGTGCGCCAGCGACCTGATACCGACGGTGACGATGACTTGCCCAGCTCGAAGAAGATGAACTGATGATCAGTGACCAGCGACAGAGAACCGGCTTGTCCGGCCAGGTCCTCGCTTGCTTTAAGATTGGACATCTCCACGTGGATGCTCTTGATGCAGCAACTGCTGCAAGGGAACTTGATGCACTCATGGACGACAAATCGCAGCCACATATAGTCGTCACTCCCAACATCGTCCAAATCGAACAGGCGCGACGATACCCAATTCTCGCGGAGGTAAACCAGCTGGCGAGCCTACGTACCCCTGATGGATGGCCAGTGGCTGCTGCTGCGCGTAGCTTTGCTCCGGGACTAGTGCGCAGTTCGAGGGTTACAGGAGCAGATTTGGTCGCAGGTTTAGTGGAGTCTGGCAGGCGCATTGCGCTCGTGGGCGGTGTGGCGGACTCCGCTGCGATCGTGGCCGCCAAGTACTCCAAAGGAAACTCAAACGAATCTACTTTTCTAAGTGAGCCGGCTCCGGCGGCGGAGTTGCAATCGCCTGGCGCACGATCGAAAATTTTGTCTCGTATCTGTGAGTTCGAGCCAGAAGCAGTGATCCTGGGTATCGGAGTTCCGAAGCAAGAGCAAGTTGCGATCGAACTCCATCGAATGCTCTCAACCGGCGTCATCATCTGCGCAGGGGCCTCTATCGAGTTTTTGGCCGGAACACAGAAAAGGGCTCCCAAGATGTTGCAACGTCTAGGCCTAGAATGGCTGCACCGTATCGTCATGAGACCAGGCACCATGGTTTCGCGGTACCTAAAAGCCGGTCCGTACTTTGTCGCGCAGATGGCCCTCAGCACGCTACGGCACACTCGCGCAAGGTTTACGAGGTCCGCTCAGTGACGCTTTTAATTGATGGTAGATCTGCATTCGCGCAGCGGACCACTGGTTGGGAGCGATATACTAGGTTTTTGCTGCAAGCCGTCGACCCATTTCCTGAAACTCTCGTTTATAAAGCAGGCGGTTCGTCTCTCGCCAAGCGTATTTTTAGTGACCAGGTTGTTTTGCCGACCCGAAGTCGACGGGCTCATGTATCGCTTTTCCCCACTTATCCACCTGGTTACATGCAGGCAAGCGGCGGGACCGTTTTCATCGTGCATGACCTGACCTGGTGGAAGTATCCTGAGATGGCAAGCGCCGCCGGACGGTACTATTATCGGCCGCTTGCAAACATGTGGGCGCACCGTGCTACCAGACTTGTGACAGTGTCCGAGGCAATGGCCATCGAGATGCGCGACTACTTCAACAGAGAAGTGGACGTAGTTAGTAATGTCGTCGCACCGGTGCCATTCCGGTCGGCGGCCAAGAGAAAAGTAAAGCCGTACTTCCTCGCTGTGGGTTCGGTGGAGCCTCGAAAGAACTTGTCCGGATTGTGGCGAGCCTTTCAAAGATCTTCTCTGCAGAGGGATTTTGACCTGGTGCTGGTTGGGAGGCAGGCATGGGGAACCGTACCGGACGGGATTCGATTCACCGGACCGGTTTCCGACGAAGTTCTCACTGCGCTCTACCAGGGTGCCCAGGCATTTTTTGCCGCGTCATTCTACGAAGGTTTCGGACTCCCAGTGGGCGAGGCCACAGCGCTTGGGACTCCAGTTTACTGCTCGGATATTCCAGCGTTTCGCGAAGCGACGTCCGGACTCGCGCAGCAGTATTTTGACCCAACATCGATCGAGGCGATGTCGCATGCTTTCACTACTGCTGCCTCGGCATCCGACCGCCCGCTTCCACACAACCCTTTCACAGTGGAGCGAATGCGTTCCCAGCTTGCGGTGGTGCTGAAAAATGCTTTCTAAAACGGGATCGCAAAAAAACACAAACTCACATTTGTACTCTATTCTGAAATGGAGGATGTCGAAGTTTTGCGTCGCGTTGAGCGTCATTCTGATGCCGCTGGACTCTGTGGGAGTCGCTATTGGAAATATCAACGTTCGCTTTTATATGATTCCGGCGACGGTAGTGCTTGTTGCAGCTATCATTAGGCCCACCGGCAAGAACAGCAAATGGCCATTGACGTTGAAGGTTCTCGCAGTATACACATTGCTCTGTGTCGGGAGCATCATCTGGTCGTATAGCCCGAGTGACACGGCGCAAGCCTCGTTTGGTCAGTTATTTTTGTTGCTCTGGCTGATCGCAGTGTTTCGCTTGTACCGAGAAGATCGGTTCTCATTCGAAGAATTTTGCCGTTGGCTTTTGTACGGATGTTTTGCATCTTCCGCCGTGGCTTTGCTTCAAGTGCTGGCGGCAGCCGCTCTTGGCACAGATCTCGGGGTGTGGTTCTCTCAGAATGTTCCTTGGCCCCGCCCACATGGGCTAACCAGCGAGCCGGTTTGGGCCGCGCTGGTAGCCTCAATCGGATTTTTTATGAGTCCTCTCGCCCGCAAGCGAAGTAATAGTTTCGCCTTAATGGTCGTTTTTGGTAGTGTTCTGGTGCTGACATTCTCACGCGCTGCACTAGCTGCGGTCGCTGCAGTTCTGCTACTGGGACTTGCGAGAAAGTTGTTTTTTTCTGAGTCTCTGGCTGCGACAGGTAAATCAATTGCAGCTGTACTCGCTGCACCGATCGTGCTCATCCCCATATTCTTCCTCTTACTAGAGGTACTCCCGAGCGAGGCTTTACGTCGTCTCGATATCGTGCGGGCGCTAGGTGTTGATGGGGCGTCGGCGGACCAGGGATCTTTGGCTTCTCGCCTCGGGGTCCAAGACCTTATTCTTGACTATTGGGGACGCCATCCGATCTTGGGTCATGGAGTCGGCTCTCTGGCTCCCCTGGCAGAGGACCCCCTGATGCGTCAAATTTACGCCGGGGGCGGCGAGCTAAACACCGGCCGGGGTTCGACCAACCTACTTTTGACGAATTTGTACGACTTGGGCGTCGTCGGACTACTTCTCGTGGTTGCCCTGATTGTTTCTCTCATAGTCGGCACTCGCGGAGTTGCGATGCCTCAGGTTGTGGCGAGGGCCATTCTGCTTGTAGCTCTGATACAGTTCATGGCAAGCAACGGATTCAGGTTGGGCATCTTTTGGGCGCTAATGGCCGTGGTCATATTCGTGCAACATTCGAGGAATTCGTCGGCTAAGGAACTCCGGAATGAAAAGTATCTTGCTCATTAACACCTTTGCGCCCCCGCCTTTCACAGGCGGAGCAGAGCATTCCATGCTTGCCGACGCGAAGCTGCTCGCAGCAGCTGGTTATCGAGTCACCATTGCTGGGCTCGTACCACGGGGAACACCGGCTAATGAGTTCAACGAGACTGGTGTGCGTTTTGTGCGCTTGGCAACACCTCTCCGATACTGGCCTTGGACGCACCCACGACCGCGTTTTTCGCTTCCAGTTCGACTCCTGTGGCAAGGACTGGATCTCCTTAATCGGACCGCGCGTCACCGAGTCCAACAGCTTTTCGACTCAGATACTTACGATCTCGTCATTACGAACAACCTCCGTGGTTGGACGACGGAACCTTGGTCAGCCGCGCGAGATCGAGGGATACCGGTTATACATCAGATGCGCGATTATGGGCTGATCTGCCTTAAGAGCACTCTTTACCGAGACGGCGAAAACTGCGTGGGTACGTGCGGTGGTTGCAAACTACGTACTTTGCGAACCCTACGGTCCACTCAACCGGACCTCGTTGCCGCGGTTTCTGAGGCGGTTTTCGACGAGCACGTTGGCCGCGGAGTCTTCGCGGAGAGTCGTATGTTCATCAATGCACCGAAGGTTGATTCCTTCGCCAGTGAAGCCAGCGAGAACAAGAGTATTCGTTTTGCTTACATTGGACGAGTCGGGGTGGAGAAGGGATTAGAGACCATCGGTGAAGCAATCCAAAATTCTCCTCACGAGGTAGTCGTGGCTGGTGAGGTGACCGACCACGAGCGAGAATCGCTTTCAGCGAGCTACCCAGGATTGAGATTCGTCGGCGTCGTGAAGACGAGCGAATTTTTGCCTAAAGTTCGTAATGTGATCGTGCCATCAAAGTGGAGAGAACCATTCGGGCGAGTGGTCGTAGAGGCCGGGCTAGCCGGAGCGCGGGTCGTGATATCGGACCAGCCTGGGCTCAAAGAGGCGGCACGATCCATTGGTTTGAATGCGTCAGTGTTTCCAGCGGGTGACGCTCCGCGATTGAGGGCCATTATGGACGAGATTGCCGACCAGCCAGCGCAAGCACTCCATTTCACTTCTATAGAGTCCGAGCAACAACCTTCGCTGCTGGATGCGGTGGATTACCTGCTCAATGATCGTGACAGTTCGGCTAGCATTGATCGCTGAGATGCAGTGGTTTTCATCTATTGGATGGGGTGGTGATGCGACGAGTTCTTATCTGGACTGACTCGGTCCTGCCATATTCTGAGACCTTCATTCGGAACCAATTTGACTTTCTTCGCAATGTGAGTCCGGTGCTCATGGGCATCAGGTTTTCGCCCACCGATCTCTCCCGCCCCGAGGACGTGACCGTGTTCGGCGAAAGCGTGTATGAGAGGCTCTTGCGGGCCGCATTCGTGAGAACTGGTCGTTCTCGCAGGGTCAAAGGCGTTCTTCGCAGCTGGCGACCCGATGTCATCCATGCGCATTTTCTTCCGAATGCTTGGCGGGTGTCCCGGGCGGCAGAAGATCTAGGAATACCGTTGGTCGTCACTCTGCACGGCCATGACGCTACTGCCTGGCCCGGGCAAACGGGTTTACGAGGTGCTCTTGCTCGAAGCCGCGCACGTCGAACTCTAGCGCGCGCAGCTCTGGTAATCGCTGTCTCCGAGCACATCAAACAGCGAGCTATAGGCCTTGGCGCTACCCCGGACCGAGTGGTGGTGCATCACATCGGAGTGCCGCTGCGCGCATCCGTTGCGGCGCGCAACATAGTCTGGGACGTGATCTTCGTAGGCCGCTTCGTGGAGAAGAAAGGGCTGATCGAACTTCTGGAGGCTGTCGAGCTCTTAGCCGAACGGGCCCCTTTGCGTGTGGCTCTGATCGGCGACGGCCCCATGAAAGATGAGGTCGCAAAGAAGGCTGCTGCGTCGCGCGCAAACATCATTCTGCTTGGTGCCCTCTCGCCAGCTGAGGTAGCGCATCATCTTGCTGCATCGCGCATGCTCGTGGCCCCGTCAAAACAGGCGTCGGATGGAGATTGTGAGGGGCTTCCCACTGTAGTTGTCGAGGCGGCGGCCGCTGCCTTACCAGTCGTTGCAACGCTCCATTCTGGTATCCCAGAGGCAGTTTTAGATGGTCGTACTGGGTTGTTAAGCCCGGAAGGCGACGTGGCTCGGCTTGCGGCCAACATCATGATGTTGTTCGAGAACCACAACCTTGCCTCAGACCTGGGCCGCCAGGGCCGCGCCTTTGTGGAGAATGCGTTCGACATGTCGAAACAGACCGCGATTCTTGAGACATACTACGAAGACATCTCAGCTGGCGCGAGCAGATGATTGGCGAGACTGCTCACGAACTTGCCTTCCCGCTTGTCAGTGTCGTTGTTCCGGTGTTCAATATCGGCGCATCGGTGGCCGAACTATGGAGCAAACTCCAGTCGGTTGACTATCCAAGCCTAGAGTTTATTATTGTCGATGACGATTCTCAAGACGACACTCTTGAACGGTTGCGACAGCTCCTTCAAAACGAGGGCCGCGTGTCGATTCTTGCACGAGGAGTCAATGGCGGTCCTGGTGCGGCACGGAACACGGGCTTGCTTTCAGCTAAGGGGAAATGGGTTTGGTTCGCTGATTGGGATGACGAGTGGTCCCCGACAGGCGTAAGCCACATGGTTGCTGAAGGAGAGAATAGCGGTGCTGACGTGATAGTGGCCCGCGCGCGATGGGTATTCGACGGGGCTATTTCGTCGTATACAGATGGCCTTGCAGAACCTGCAGTTATGAGCGGATCAGATGCGTTTCGCCACATTCTTCTAGGCGACGTCCGCGGCTATCTCTGGTCTAAGTTGTTCCGAAAGTCGAACATTGCAACTGCACCGTTTAGAAATATTCGCACGCACGAGGACTTATGCTTTGTGGCTGATTCCTTCTCTACTGCCTTCATTGTTCGCTTTGTTCCAGTCACAGTGTACTGGCATGTCCAACGCAATGGTTCGCTGAGTCAGCGTCCATTTAGTGGGTCACACGACATCACTCGCGCTCGAGAACATATCCACGTAGTGACAAGACGGCTCGGGCTGCGCGATCAATTCAGGAAAGAGCTGAATTTCTACGACCACAAGTTGTGGTTGCTGGATCGTGGCCTAAACGCGCTTCGGTCTCACTCTCCGGGCGGCAGTCATGAATTGCGCTTGATCATGAAGCAACTTCGCGTGTCGAAGATCGTTGGTGTGTTCGAGTTTGACTGGCGCGTGGCGACTAAGTGTATGATCTTGAAGTGTTTCGGGCCTGCGCTACCCGGCCTACTTAGATGGCGAAAATGATACGTCACCCGCCTGTGCCGCTGGGCTGATTCCGTCATCGTTCTGTGGTATTAGACGCTGTTGATTCACTTTCTGAGCATCGCAGCTGAGCGCCAGGCGCCTCGAATGAGCTTGAACCCACCTGGGGTTATTGTTATCGCGAGCATCATGATCGAAAGTGACACTAGTACTGCGGCCGTAACGGCTCCCGCTGCAGGCAGCCGCTGCAACTCCGAATGCAGCACAGTGACGGACAGGACTCCGAGCGCCCCAGCGGCTATGAGCCGAACACCGACGAGAAAGCTTTGCAGAGAGGGAAAGCTGTTGAGTCGCGCCAGCATCAGGAGGTTCGTGAGCCACGATACTGCGATGCCCGCCGAATGCGCGATAGCTGCAGCTTCTACGGAATGCAGGACGCCCGCGAAAACCAAGACTACCGATATCGGTTTGGCGATTAGGTCGCTGATTAGGAGCGAGCGGGTTGCATCATTGAGGAGAAAGCCCCAGAAGCAGCAAGTGGCCGCGAAGCTGACGGCGCCTCCGGCGGAGAGCGCTTGGAAGATGCCCACCGCCGGGGCCCAGTCCTGACCTAGCACGAGCGGGATGAGCCACGGAGCGCTGCTGGCTGCTGCGGTGAACATTGTGACACCGAGAAGAGTGATCAACGTGTGAATATTCAGAAGTGCACTGTTGACGTCTCTACCTTCCCTGCGCAGCCTATTAAGGGTTGGAATGGCTACATTAGTGAGCGGCCCTACGACTGCCTGCGTAGGCATGTTCGTCAGGTTTGCGGCGCGTCCATACTGGCCCAGAGGTGCTGCGCCCCAGCGATTGCCGATCATTACGGTTGACGCGTTCAGGGCTGCAAAATTCAGCAACTGTGCCCCTCCGACATGGAGTCCAGCTCTGATCAGCGGCTGCGTGGCTGCCCCGCGTCGAGGGGCCTTGGGGACAAATCGAGCTGCCGCGAACCGTAGAACGAATAGCGCGACGGGAGCTGCCGCAATCTGCCAGGCGAGTGCCCAGACGCCGTACCCGCTCCACGCTAAGCTGATTGCAAGTCCCGTGGCGATCAACTGTGCTCCGATTTCTGTCAGCGCTGCTGTATTGAAACGAAGACTTCGTGCCAAGTGTATCTGTTGCTGGGCTTGCAAACCCCCTGACAGTAGTGCGGCTGCGGCAAATGGGATGATCCCCGCCAAAGACGGTTCGCCGTAGAGTGCGACGATGAGCGGCGTTGATAGCACCAAAGCCGCGGCTAAGAGCGTTCCTAGGCCGGTGTTGATCCAGAACAAATTTGACGCTTGTTGGTGAGATAACTCTCTGGCTTGTAGCGCCGCCGTTGGAATACCGAAGTCCCTCAAGCGATCGCCGAGAACAGTGAACACTGCAACCATTGCGATCAACCCGAAATCCGCGGGCGAGAGAAGACGAGAAAGGACTACCATGCCGATTAACTGAACGGCAAGTCGGACAACCTGCACTGCGACCGTGACGAACGCGCCACGAGCCCCGTGATTCGAAGTAGTGTTGGGCACACGTCACCTTAGCGAGCTTCGCCGCGCTACTTCTCTGAGCGATAGAACATCGTCGGTGCATCGAGCGTAGGTCCGCTCGCTGCCGCGCCGGGCGCCTGTCGGCCTCACTTTCGCGTGTGGAAGAAGGTAAGACGTTCCGTCGAGGCGCACGATGCACATTCTCCGGGAGCCGCGTCGCCGACAGCGCTGCGTTACGGTTGCTCCGAAGCCAAGAGGGGACGTTGATGCAAGGGCGTAGAAGCGCGGTGGCCAAGAGTCCAAGCAGAGCGCGACGGGCTGTCTTGTTGACCGCCGCGATCATTATCTTTGTCGTCGTGGCGTGGGGGAGCTGGGTCGCAGTTCGTGGCCTCTTGGCCCGCGATGCGTTGCAATCGGCTGCTACCGAGATAAGGGCCGCGCAGGCGTCCGCCTCCCTGGACGCGCTCGATGAACTTGGCGAGCTGGCCGACTCAGTCGGTGAGAAGACGAGCAGAGCGGCGGTGCTCACGTCCGATCCACTCTGGCGTGCCGCTGAGGTGCTACCCCTTGTGGGAACGAATCTGAGCGCCTTCCGCGAAACCGCTGCTGCAGTCGATTCCATCGTGTCGGACGCTTTGCCATCTCTGGTCGAGGTCGCGGGCTCGATCGACGGCGAGTCGCTGACGCTGCGTGAAGGCGTGCTGCCGGTCGAGGAACTACGAGCTGCTCAACCGAGCATCGGTAGCGCGCAGGCTGTCGTCGCCGAAGCCAACAGCAGTCTCAGCCGTATCCAAACTGAGGACGTACTGCCGCAGATTGGTGAAGCAGTCAGCCAAGTCCGCACCCTTTCTAGTGCAGCCGACCGCTTGCTCACCGGTCTCGACATCGCAGCCCGTCTGTTGCCTCCGATGCTTGGGGCGAGCGGCGGGCGAGAGTATCTCGTTCTCTTTCAGAACAACGCGGAGCTGCGCGCTGGCGGCGGCATCCCCGGAGCCACTTCAGTGATCTCTGCGGATGCGGGCAGTATCGGCCTCGTCGACCAAGCGAGCTCCGCTGACTTCCGCGGGGCGACCCCCGAACCGGTCTTGCCTTTGTCCGAGGAGGAGAACTCGCTCTTCAGCGACATCCTCGGTCGGTTCATCCAGAACGCGACCCTCACCCCGGACTTCGCCCGCAGCGGTGAACTCGCGCAGGCTCGTTGGACGCAGCTGACGGGACAAGAAGTCGATGGCGTCGCGGCCATCGATCCCGTGGCACTGAGCTACTTGCTCGAGGCAACGGGGCCCGTGACGCTGCCCGACGGCTCCGAGCTGACGAGCGAGAACGCCGTCGACACGCTGCTGAGCGGGGTGTACGCGCGCTTCGCCGACCAGCCGCAACTGCAGGACGCCTACTTCGCCGCAGCCGCAGCCGCAGTGTTCGAGAGGGTCAGCTCCTTCGACGGCGACGCCGGGGCGATGCTCGATGCGTTGGCGCGCGGGGTCGAGGAGCGGCGCATCCTGGTCTGGAGTGCCAACGAGCAAGAGCAGGCGCTGCTCGACACCACGCCGCTCGCTGGACAGCTGCCCCAGACGACCGAGGACGTCAGCGCCTTCGGCGTGTACTTCAACGACGCCACCGGCGCCAAGATGGACTACTACGTCGACGCGATCATCGGCGGGGATTCGCAGAGCTGCCGGCAGGACGGTCGACCCGAGTTCACGGTCGGCTTCGGTCTGACGTCATCCGCGCCCGACGATGCGGCGCAGAGCCTGACCGACTACGTCACCGGCGGCGGAGTATTCGGCGTCGAGCCTGGCCGCATCCGCACCGAGGCGCTCATCTACGTACCGCCGGGTGCCGTGATCACCGGGGGCCGTGTCAACGGCGAGCCGGCGGAGTTCAACGTGCAGGAGCACGAGGGACGCCTCGTGGCCAAGTTCGTCGTGGAGCTGGCTCCGGGGGAGTCGCAGTCGGTGCAGATCGACGTGCTCGGCGACCTCGGCCAGAGCGAGGATCTCGCGATCGAACACACCCCGATGGTCCGCGGAACGCAGGTGCAGCTCTCGGCAGGAGAGGCATGCAAAAGTGATCAGGGCTGAAAATTCCTTGGTTTTCCGGGCGTGAGGCTGCGTGCGGGGGGATCGTTTACCCGCTCGTAACAGAAATGCGGCGACATCGGCTTTGTAATCCTCAAGGATGACGCTAGATTCTCTAAGGAGTCCACAGGCGACGCCTGTGGCCGAGGCCGGGGGGATATCCCGCTTCGAGTACGTCTGCCAGTCACCACCGATACAGAACGAGGGATCTCCCATGAACAAGCTTGCCCGCGGCCTGACCACCGCTGCCATCGCCTCGGCGCTCATCATCGCGCCGGCCGCTGCCGCCAACGCGACCTACGTGCCCGGCACCGGCAACCCGACCGCTCCCGCGACCGTCGTCGCCGGCCAGACCATCACCGTGACCTTCCCGGCCGGCACCTTCGCGCCGAACGAGGACGTCCGCTTCGTGCTGACCGGTGAGAACGCCGAGAACGCGACCCTCGCCGGCACCGTCTCGATCGTCAAGGCCGCCGACGCGGCCGGCGGCCTCACGGTCTCCGTCACGCTGCCCGCCGGCGCCGAGGGCACCTACACCCTCGTCGGCGTCGGAACCGAGTCCGGCGCCACTGCCTCGGCCTCGTTCTCCGTCGCCGCCGCCGACTCGGCTGCCGCCCCCGGTGGCCTCGCCAACACGGGTTCGGACTCGGCTGCCGCTTTCTGGTTCGCCGGTGGCCTGCTGGCCCTCGGTGCGACCACGGTCGTCACGCTCAACGTGGTTCGTCGCAACCGCGCCCAGGCCTGAGCCTTCCGCTCAGACCCCCGAGCGCAAACGCCCGTCCTCCTCACGGAGGGCGGGCGTTTCGCCGTTCCGGGGCGCGCAGCTGGCAGGCTGGCGCGTGTGAACGCAACCCCCGCATCCGCTCGCTCCTCGTCGCTGGCGCGGCGGTGCTCGCCCTCGCCGGGTGCTCGGCACCCCACGTGCCGATCGTCGACCCGGCGATCAGCGCGGCCGACGCGCCGCTCGTGCCGGAGCACGGGGCGCTGCTCGGCGTCTACTACGGCGACGGTGAGCCGGCGACCACCGACGCGGTCATCGGGCGCACGCCGCCGCTGCACCTCACCTACTTCGGGTGGGAGGACGACTGGGTCGGCTCCGAGGTCGTGGCGCAGGACGCCGCCGCCGGGCGCACCTCGCTCGTCAACTGGGAGCCGTTCGGCGTCGACTTCGCCGACATCGTCGCGGGGGAGTACGACGACCTGCTGCTGGAACGGGCGACCGCCGCCGCCGCGCTCGAGCGGCCCGTCATGCTCGACTTCGCCGCCGAGATGAACGAGGAGGAGGGCTGGGGCGGGCACGACCCCGAGCTCTACGTGGCCGCGTACCGGCACGTGCACGACGTCTTCGAGGGTGCCGACGGCGGCAACGTGGTGTGGGTGTGGGCGCCCAACAACACCGACAGCGAGGGCGCCCCGCCGGCCCTCGACTACTACCCGGGCGAGCAGTACGTCGACTGGACCGGCATCGACGGCTACAACTGGGGCACGGACCAGCCCGGCTTCGTGTGGCAGAGCTTCGACGAGGTGTTCCGCGACATGGTCGAGCAGCTCACACCGCTCGGCAAGCCGATCATCATCGGCGAGACCGCGTCCAGCGAGATCGGCGGCGACAAAGCCGACTGGATCGGGGGGATCGTGCCCACCCTGCGCGAGGAGTTCCCGCTCATCCGGGCCGTCGTCTGGTTCGACATCGCGAAGGAGCGAGACTGGCGCATCCGCTCGTCGCCGGAGGCGCTGCGGGCGTTCCAGCGGATGGCGGCGGACCCCTACTTCGGCTGAGCCGTGCCGATGCGCGCGGCCATGGACCGCGCGCCCCAGCCCGTCAGCCGCTCCAGCGCACCGCCGACGAGCAGGGCCGCAGCGGTGCGCTTCTCGTCGAGGCGGCTGCGACCCAGCGCAGGAACGGGATCACCGCGACGAACAGCACGCCGTAGACGGTGAGGATCACGGCGATGCCGGTGTTCAGCAGCTCCAGCGCCACCCCGATCGCGAAGACGACCGCGCCGCGCCCCAGCAGGCGGAGGCGCAGCGCCGGCAGCTCCTCCAGGGCCGGCCGGCGCGTGCGGCCGGTGACCAGCGCGATCGAGATGCCGGCCACGATGGCGAAGAGGACGGAGGAGCGGCCGTGCACCACGTCGAGCCAGGTCTCGACGCGTGCCCAGTCGAACGTCTCGGCGATGCCGACGTGGGCGCCCACCATCCCGAGCGCGGCGAGGCCTCGAGCGACGTCGATGCCCATCAGACGGGGTGGGCGGCCGAAGTCGCGCAGGCGAGCCGGCGGGCTGCCCCGACGCACCGGGCTGGGGGCGGCTGCGTCCGCTGATCGACGCATCCGGCGCGGCCCCCGCGTCAGAACGCGGCGCGGTAGAGCTGCTCCAGCTCGGGCGAGGCGGGGCCGGACTGGCCGCAGGTCGTGATGACGCCGTCGATCGACGAGATCAGGTAGTCCTGGCCCTGCTCGAACGAGCCGGCCGAGAGCTCGCTCGGCAGATCCGGGTCCTGCTGCGCGACCACGATGCGGTCGGCGCTCTCGCCGGTGAAGCGCTCGGTCACTTCGAGGGTCACGTCGTCGCCGTTGATCGAGACGACCGTGCCGGCGACGGCGAGATCCGCACCGGCCATCGTCTCGGGGGTGAGCTCGGCGCACATCGCGGCGGGACCCCCTCCGCTCGGGGCGCTCAGGCGGGTCACGTCGCCGCCGGGGGCGGTGAGCACGATGCCGACGACGGCCGCGGCTGCGGCACCGACGGCGAGGGCGCCGAGCCCGAGGAAGAGGGGCTTGCGGCTGCTCGTGCGGGCGGGGGTGCTGATGGTGTTCTGGACCATGCGGAGGATCTCCGTTTCCGAGGCGGGTTGCAGGGTGGCGGCGGGGTCGATGCGGGCCAGCCGCTCGCGCAGCTGCTCGTCCTCGTTCGGGATGCTCATCGTTCCCCTCCTTCCACCTGGTCATGTCCGTCGACCGCATCGGTCTTTCGCAGCTCCTCAGCCAACCGCCGCTTCGCGCGGTGCAGGCGGATGGAGACGGCGTTCGCCGTCATCCCCAGCACGCCCGCGATCTCGGCCGGCCCGAGCTCCTCCCACGCCCAGAGCCGCACGATCTCCGCATCCTTCTCGCGCAGCCCCGCCAGCGCCCGGCCGAGGCCCGGGTCGTCGTCGAGGCTCTCCGGCCCGACGATCGCACGCGGCGGATCGACGGATGCGACGCGCGCGGCCAGCCGCTCCTGCCGACGGGCGCTGCGTGCGGCGTTGCGCAGGCATCCGCGCGCCACCCCGAACGCCCACGGCACGGCCTCGTCGCCGGACGGCAGGTCGGCGCGCCGCCGCCAGCACACGAGCAGGGTCTCGCCGAGCACGTCGTCGGCGGTCGCGGCGTCGACGCGCCGGCGCAGGTAGGCGCGCAGCGGGTCGAAGGCTCGCCGCGCGAAGGCCTCGAACTCGGCGCGCTCGGTCATGGGCCTGCCTCGGGTCGTGGTCACACGAGGGTATGTCCGGCAGTGGCGACGGTCTTTCAGACCGCCTCCTCCTCGAGCGCCAGTGAGCGGGCGAGCATGAGGTAGGCGCTCGCGGTCCAGGTGTAGGCGCGGTCGCGCAACCCCTCGCCGGTGACGGCGTCGAAGTTCTCCGCGAAGCCCGACTGCTCGCAGAGCCGCAGGAAACGGCCCCGTACGTCGTCGGCCAGGTCGACGTGACCCGCCCGGCGCAGGCCGTCCTCGACGAGCACGGTGGAGGAGCCCAGATCGGGCCGCGCCAGTAGCCGTCGGCCTCGTACTCCTCGCTCTGCACGAGCTGCGTGGCGGGGCCCCACTCGGTCAGGTGATCGCGGATGCGCTCGGCCAGCTCGTCGTTGAGATGCTGCGGCAGGTGCTCGGCCGCGAGCACGGTCAGCGCGGGCAGCAGGCTGCCTTCCTTGCTGCGGGTGCCGCTGATCGCGCCGCGGGCGAAGAAGCCGCGCTCGTCGTGCAGCTCGTCGATCAGCGCGTCGAGGATGCGCTGCGCGGTCGCCTGCCACTGCTCGTGGTCGTTGTAGCCGAGCTCGGCCGAGAGCGCGGAGAGCGTGCCCAGCTGCACGATCAGGAACGCGGCAAGGTCGGGAGCCTCGACGACGCGATCGTGGTCGAACATCGTCGCGTTGTCCCACCCGCTGTCGTTGCCGTGCTGGTAGTGGGGGAGCACGCTGCCCGGCCCGGTGCGCGCGCGCAGCCAGAAGTTCGTCCACCGGCGCAGCGACCGGTACACGGCGACGAGCTCCTCCCGGCCGAGCGCATCCGGCGCCGCGTCGCGCAGGCGCTGCAGCGCCCATCCGTGGATAGGCGGCTTGACGAAGTTGTAGAGCACCTCGGAGTGCGTGATCGAGTCGGGCAGCCCGCCCCGCGCGTCTTGGTGGTCGAACGGGGCGAGGAACTGCTCGAGGCCGGCGGAGGCGCTGCCCACGGCGAGGGCGATGGCGTTGAAGCAGTGATCCCAGCTCCAGACCTTGTCCATCCAGTGCTTCGACATGAGCACCGTGCGTCGGGTGACGAAGCCCGATGGGTCGACGGTCGCCGACCACAGCACGTACGCGGCGAGGCTCGCTGCGGGGGTCCGCTCGTCGCGCCATCCGGCGATTGCGTCGACGTAGCCGTCGAACTCGCCTCGCACGCGCTCGGCGATCACGTCGAACGCCTCGTCGACCGAGGCGGGCGGCGCGGCCTCGAATTCGGTGATGGCGAGCTCCCAGCGCTCGCCGGAGACCGTGAGGGAGCGCTCGCCCGCGCCGAGACGACCGGCGCCGACCGCGTCCGCCCGCCCGGCGAGCACGTGCAGCCGGTACCGTCGTCCCGTCTCGTAGCTGGTCAGCACGAAGGCTCCGTCCATCGGGTCCTCGTAGAAGTACGAGCCGGTGAACGGGGTCAGCTCGAGCGCGGGGTCGCTGATCGCCATGTCCATTCCGCGACCGCGCAGCCGCACCGTGTCGGCGGAGGCGAACACCGCCTCCACCGTGGAGCCGTCGTCGCTGGTCCACCGCAGCACGGCCGGATCGGCGGAGACCCGCGTCGCAGCGGACTCCCCGCCCTTCATCGGCACGAGGGAGAGGACCGGATGCATGCCGGTCACGTGGCTGACGAGGTGGATGTCGTCCGCTCGCCGATGCAGGCCGACCACGCGGGAGAGGTTCAGCCACGAGCCGGCGGTGCTGAACGGGATCTCGTCGATGTCGAAGGCGGGGATGCTCATGCGGTTCCTCGTGCTCGGTCAGGGCGGTTGCGACCGGCCGGAGGCGACGCAGGCCCGGCCTTCGAGCCGCTGCGGGCGGTGAAGCGATTCGAAAGATAACGAGTCGAATCCATCGAAATCAACCTCTTGCGTTCGTTCGACTGGCGATGTACCGTCGAACCGATTCGAAGGAGCATCCATGGTCACGATCGGCGACGTCGCACGGGAAGCAGGAGTGTCCCGCAGCACGGCCTCCTACGCCCTGTCGGGCAAGCGGTCGATCTCCGAGCCCGTGCGCCTGCGCGTCGCCGAGGTGGCCAAGTCGCTGCAGTACACCCCGAACGCCGGCGCCCGCTCGCTCGCGACCTCGCAGACGAAGGTCATCGGACTGCTCGCGCAGTTCCTCGAGGACGAGTTCGCCCCCGCGATGCTGCAGTACATCCTCGGGGTCTCCAACACCGCCCGGGAACTCGGGTACGACGTGCTGCTCGTCACCGAGCCGGACGGCACCGCTGCACTGCGGCGCATCAGCGACTCCCGCATGATCGACGGCATCGTGCTGCTCAACGTCGCCGAGGACGACGCGCGTCTGGAGGTGCTGCGCGCCGCGCAGCAGCCGGGGGCACTCGTCGGGCTGCCGAAGGACACCCGCGGCGTGGACGTCTTCGACCTCGACTTCGAGGAGGCCGGCCGGGAGATGGTCGAGCACCTGCACCGCCTGGGGCACCGCGAGCTCATCCTCGCGTCGCAGCCGGAGCACGTCGTCGAACGGGGCGGCGCCTACGTCTGGCGACTGCAGAACGCGGCAGCGGCAGCGGCTGCGGCGCGGGGGATCACCCTGCACACGGCCTTCGCCCCCGCCTCGCAGCCCGAGGTCGGCACGGCGCTGCACGAGCTGCTGGACACGTACCCGGATGCGACGGCGCTGCTCGTCAACAACGAGGCCGCCGCCGCCGCGCTGCCCTCGGTGCTGAACGCCCGGGGCATCTCGAGCCCTCGGGACCTCTCGGTGCTGGGCCGGTACTCGGACGAGTTCGCCCGCACCTTCTCCCTTCCCTTCTCCTCCATCGAGAGTGCACCCGACCGGCTCGGCAGCATGGCCGTGCGGCAGCTGGTGCGTCGCATCGAGGGGGAGATCGGGCCCGGCGATCCCTTCGTGACTCGCTTCGTGGCCCCCGAGATCGTCGACCGGGGCAGCACAGCGCCACCCCGGTAGACCCCCTGGCGGTCCCCTTCCGCCGTACAACCCGCACCACCATCGAACCGGTTCGACACCGGAGTGATTGTTCGAGGAGGAACAACCATGAAGCGCATTCACCAGTCCGCGATCGCGGTCGCCGCAGGCATCGCCGCGGTCGGTCTGCTGGCCAGCTGCGCCGGCGCCGGCGCCGGCAGCGGCGGCGGCAACGAGGGCGACGCGGCATCGGGCGCCTACACCTGGTGGGACCCGTACCCCCAGCACGAGGAGGGCTCCGACTGGGCCAACCGCGTCGAGGCCTGCGGTGACGAGGCCGGCGTCACGATCGAGCGCACCGCCTACGACACGACCGCCCTCACCAACCAGGCGCTCCTGGCGGGGCAGGAGGGCAACTCGCCCGACGTGATCCTGCTCGACAACCCGGCAGTCTCTACCCTCGCCGACGCCGGCATCGTGAGCACCGTCGACGAGCTCGGCCTCGACGTCTCCGGCATTGACGCCAACCTCCTCGCCGCTGGCGAGGTCGACGGCGAGACCTACGGCGTTCCCATCGGCGCCAACACCCTCGCGCTGTACTACAACCAGGACGTGCTCGACGCAGCGGGCGTGGATCCCACATCCATCACCGACTGGGCAAGCCTGACCGCAGCGCTCGAGGCCATCACCGCCTCCGGCAGCCAGGGAATCACCTTCTCCGGCATCGGCACCGAGGAGGGCTCGTTCCAGTTCCTGCCGTGGTTCTGGGGCGCCGGTGCGGAGCTCACCGAGCTCGACTCGCCCGAGGCCGTCGCCGCGCTCGAGCTGTGGAAGGGATGGCTGGACGACGGCCTCGCCCCGAACACGGTCATCAACAACTCGCAGAACACCGCGTGGGAGGAGTTCCTCACCGGCGGCTTCGGCTTCGTCGAGAACGGCACGTGGCAGGTCAACGCCGCCGCCGAGGCGGACTTCCCGGCCGGCGTCATCGAGATCCCGGCCGAGGACGGCGGCGTCGCCCCGGCGCCGACCGGCGGCGAGTTCATCATCGCCCCCGTGCAGAGCGACGAGGGCCGCTACGACGTGACCCGCCAGATCATCGAGTGCATGACCACGCCCGAGGGCTTCGTGGAGACCGCGAACACCTTCGCGTACTACGTGCCGCCGACGGCCGAGGGCCAGGAGGCGCTGCTCGAGGAGCACGCCGACCTCGACACCTGGGTCTCCGCGGTGCAGGCGGCGAAGGGTCGCACGAGCGACAACCTCGGCACGGACTACCCGATCATCTCCGAGCAGCTCTGGACCGCGGTGCAGAACGGCCTCTCCGGCGTCTCCACGCCGCAGGCCGCGCTCGAGGAGGCTCAGGCGAACGCCGAAGCCGACCTCGGCTGATCGACGCAGCCATCCCCTCGGAAGGACGACCATGACGACGACCCTCGCAGCAGCGACGGCCCGTCGTGACGGCACGGCCGGAGCGGGCGGGTCCACCCCGCCCGCTCCGGCACCCCGCTCGCGACGGCGCGGACCCCGGGGCAGCCAGTGGGCGGCGATCGGCTTCGCGGCCCCGCTGCTGGCCTACCTGGCCTTCTTCTACGCGTTCCCGCTCTGGCGCAACATCGAGCTGAGTGTTCACGACTACACGATCCGCGCGTTCGTGCAGGGCGAGGCCGACTTCGTCGGGCTGCAGAACTACGCGCAGATCTTCGGCTCGCCGCTGTTCGGGCAGGCCCTGGCCAACACCGCGTTCTTCACCCTCGTCTCCATCGCGGTGCAGTTCTCGATCGGTCTCGCGCTCGCCGTGTTCTTCCGCGGCGCCTTCCGCCTCTCCGGCTTCCTGCGCGCGCTGTTCCTGGTGCCGTGGCTGCTGCCGCTGATCGTCTCCGCCTCGACCTGGGCGTGGATGCTCAACAGCGAGAACGGCATCGTCAACTCCCTCATCCGCGCTTTCGGCGGCACGCAGATCAACTGGCTCACCTCGCCGGAGACCGCGCTGCTGGCGGTCACCATCGCCAACATCTGGCTGGGCATCCCGTTCAACCTCGTCATCCTCTACTCGGGGCTGCAGAACATCCCCGAGGAGGTCTACGAGGCCGCCTCGCTCGACGGGGCAGGCCCGTGGCGGCAGTTCTGGTCGATCACCTTCCCGCTGCTGCGCCCGGTCTCGGCCATCACGCTGCTGCTCGGGCTCGTCTACACGCTCAAGGTCGTCGACGTCATCTGGATCATGACCACCGGCGGACCCGGCACCACGACCACGACGCTCGCCATCTGGTCGTACCGCGAGGCCTTCGGCACCGGGCAGCCCGACTTCTCGCCGGCAGCCGCCGTCGGCAACCTGCTCATCGTCATCGCGCTGGTGTTCGGCCTGCTCTACCTCCAGCTCCAGCGTCGTCAGGAGAACCGATGAACGCCCGCCGCGCCTGGTGGAAGACCGCCCTCGGGGTGCTCTTCACCGCGCTCATGCTCTTCCCCGTCTACTGGATGTTCAACGTCTCGCTCACCCAGACCAGCGACCTGCGCAACAGCCCGCCGAACTGGTTCCCCTGGGCGCCGACCCTCGAGGGCTACCAGGCCGTATTCGCCTCGCAGCTGCCGGCGCTCGGCACCAGCCTGCTGATCGGCCTCGGCACGGTGCTGCTCACGGTCGTCGTGGCCGCTCCCGCCGGGTACGCCCTCGCGCTGCTCAACCTGCGGGGGCGCGGCACGCTCAACTTCATCCTGATCGTCGCGCAGATGATCCCGGGCGTCGTGATGGCCATGGGCTTCTACGCCATCTACGTGCGCCTCGGTCTGCTCAACAGCGTCGGCGGTCTCATCATCGCCGACTCGACCATCGCCATCCCCTTCGCGGTGCTGCTCTACACCGCGTTCATGGCGGGCATCCCCAAGGAGCTGCTGCAGGCGGCGAAGGTCGACGGCGCGGGCGCCTGGCGCACCTTCGTGTCGGTCGTCCTGCCCGTCAGCCGCAACTCCACCATCACGGTCGCCCTGTTCGCGTTCCTCTGGGCCTGGTCCGACTTCATCTTCGCGTCGACCCTCAGCCGCAACGGCGACCTCATCCCCATCACCCTGAGCATCTACCAGTACATCGGCAACAACACCACGCAGTGGAACGCGATCATGGCCACCGCCGTGGTCGCCTCGATCCCCGCAGCCGTGCTCCTCATCCTCGCGCAGCGCTACGTCGCCGCCGGGGTCACGGCCGGCTCGGTCAAGGACTAGGAACAGCATGACCGACCTCACCACCCGCCGCACCACCGCGGCGGTAGCCCCCGTCATGCCCTCCACCGGCGCTCGCCGTGGCATCGGCCTCGACGAGGCGACCCTCCACGACGGCTTCTGGAAGCGGATGCAGGACGTCAACGCATCCGCATCCCTGCAGCACAGCCTCGACTGGATGGAGCGGCTCGGCTGGATCGAGAACTTCGACCGGGTCGCGAACGGCGGCACGGGCCCGGACCGCCCCGGATGGATGTTCAGCGACTCCGAGATCTACAAGCTCATCGAGGCGCTCGCCTGGGAGTTCGGGCGCACCGGCGACCAGGAGATCGACGCGATGCTCGAGCGGCTGGTCGACCGCATCCTGCCTGCCGAGGACGACGACGGCTACCTCAACACCTGCTACGGCCACGACGGACAGGAGCCCCGCTACAGCGACCTCGAGCGAGGCCACGAGCTCTACTGCGCCGGGCACCTCATCCAGGCCGCCGTCGCCCGGCTGCGCACCGTCGGCGAGGACCGGCTCGTCGCGCTCGGGCGCCGCGTCGCCGACCACGTCTGCCGCGAGTTCGGCGCAGACGCGCGCCAGGGCCTCTGCGGGCACCCGGAGATCGAGGTCGCGCTCATGGAGCTCGCCCGTGCGACCGGGGAGGAGCGCTACCGCGAGCAGGCCGAGCTGTTCATCGAGCGTCGCGGGCAGGGCACGCTGCGCCCCATCCCGCTGCTCGGTCCCGGCTACTTCCAGGACGACGTGCCGGTGCGCGAGACGGAGGCGTGGCACGGCCACGCCGTGCGCGCCCTCTACCTCGCCGCGGCCGCGGTCGATCTCGCCGTCGACCGCGACGACGCCGGGCTGCTGGCAGCCCTCGAGGCGCAGTGGCGCCGTACCGTGGAGCGCCGCACGTACATCACCGGCGGCATGGGCTCGCGGCACCAGGACGAGGGCTTCGGCGACGACTGGGAGCTGCCCCCGGACCGCGCCTACTGCGAGACCTGCGCGGGCATCGCCTCGAACATGGTCTCCTGGCGCCTCTACCTCGCCACCGGCGACGTGGCCTACGCCGACCTCATCGAACGCACGCTCTACAACGTCGTCGCGACCTCGCCGAGCGACGACGGCAGGGCCTTCTTCTACGCCAACCCGCTGCAGCAGCGCGAGGCCGGCGAGGAGGCGGTGCCCGACGCCGTCAACGCGCGGGCCGAGGGCGGCGAACGCGCGCCCTGGTTCGAGGTGTCCTGCTGCCCCACCAACCTCGCCCGCACCCTCGCCTCGTTCACCGCGTACACCGCCTCGGTCGACGACGACGGCATGGTCAGCCTGCTGCAGTACGCGGCCGGGGAGTACCGCATCGAGGTCGCCGGCGGCGAGGTGCGGCTGCGCATCGACACGCGCTACCCGGATGAGGGCTCCGTCACAGTCACGGTGCTCGCGGCTCCCGAGGGCGGCGCGTCGCTGCGACTGCGGGTGCCGCACTGGGCGCACGGAGCCGCCCTCGAGCGCGACGGCTCGACGACCGCCGTCGAGACGGGCTGGGCGGCCGCGCACGGTCTGCAGGCCGGCGCGGTGCTCACGCTCATCTTGCCGATGCATCCGCGATTCAGCTGGCCGGATGCGCGCATCGACGCCGTGCGCGGCACCGTCGCCGTCGAGCGCGGCCCGCTCGTGCTCTGCCTCGAGGAGCGCGATCTGCCCGACGGCGCGGCGCTCGACGGCGTCCGCGTCGACGCCGAGCTGGCGCCCCTCGCGCACGAGGACGGCGCGCTGATCTCCGCCGACACGGCTCCGAGCCCGCACGAGGGGGCGCGGAGGCCGTCTTTCGGTGCCGTACCGGCCGAGCCGTCCGGCTCCTCGACGCTGTTGCCCCTGGTGCCGTACCACCGGTGGGCGCAGCGCGGGCCCACCGCCATGCGCGTCTTCCTCCCCAGCCGTCCCTGACCCCATCCAGCAGTTCCGAGTGGTCGGCGCCGTCCGACCGAGACAGAGAGGTCTCCCATGAAGAACCACGCTCCGCCGAGCGCGACCTTCGCCCGCCGCACCGCGGCCGGCGCGATCGCACTCGCCGTCTGCGCAGGCGGTCTGACCGCCGGCGCACTGCCCGCTGCGGCAGCCGTGCCGCAGCCCTCACTGCACTACGACATGAACCAGCTCACCGGCACCTCCGTACCGGACGTCTCCGGCAACGGTCGCGACGGCACGCTCAACGGCGCCGGCGCCCTCACCCCCGGAGCGGATGGACAAGCGCTGGACCTCACCGGCGGCCACGTCACGATCCCGCGGAGCGCCCTCGGCGCCGGTGAGGACGTGACCGTCTCCGCGACGTTCCGCTGGAGCGGTCAGGGCGGCAACTGGCAGTGGCTCTACGGTCTCGGCGCGAACAACACCAGCTACCTCTTCGCGATGCCCCACGACGGCGACGGGCGCATCCGCACCGCCGTCAGCACCGGCGGTCCGAACGGCGAGGCGCGCGTGCCCGGATTCCAGCCCGCCGAAGCGGGCGAGTGGGTGACGATCACGACGAGTCTCGACGGCGGCGACGATCGCCTCACGACCTACGTGAACGGCGTGGAGCTCGGCTCGGCATCGACCAGCGTGAACGCGAACGCCCTCGTCGCGGCCGCCTCGGCCACCGCCGGCACGATCGGCGCATCGCCGTTCGGCGACCCCGCCTTCCGCGGCGCCGTGGACGACTTCCGCATCTACGACCAGGCGCTGGACGCGGCACAGGTCGCCGAGCTCGTCGGCGCCGACACCGAGCCTGTCGAGCTGAGCCGGAACGCCTTCGAGGTGCGCACGCGGATCGGGGTGCAGCCTGCGCTGCCCGCAGGCGTGCGAGCGACCTACAGCGACGGCTACGACCGTCAGGTGCCCATCGTCTGGCAGCCGGTCGATCCCGCCACCCTCGAGCGCGTCGGCACGTTCGTCGCGAACGGTTCCGCCGACGGGCGACCGGTCTCCGCAACGGTGACGGTGAACCGCGGCGAGCTGCGCGTCGACCTCGGCGAGAAGACCGGCGACGTCTACGGCGGGGCCTCCGGCGTGCTCTACGGGCTGTACGGCGAGGGGATGCCCACGTCGAACCTGGTCGAGGGCATGAACGTGGGCTCGGTCGCGACGAAGGCGCAGGACGGCGCCCAGCACCCGGGCTCCGACGCGCTCGAGATCCTGCCGACCCTGGCCGAGGCGGGCGGCGACGTCTACCTGCGCATCACGGACTGGTACCGCGGCTTCCCGTACCAGTGGCCCGGCAGCACTCCGCAGGAGCGGCTCGACAGCTACCGCGGCGTCCTGCAGGACCAGCTCGACATGATCGAGACCTTCGCCGCCGCGGATGCGACGCAGCGGGGGTACGTCGAGGACCACCTGGTCATCGAGCCCTTCAACGAGCCCGAGGGCAACTCCTTTGGCAGCGGGGCGTGGAGCTACAACAACATCTCCTGGCTGAACAACCCCGCCGACTACTTCGCCGCATGGGATGAGACCTACGAGACCATCCGGGCGTGGAGCGACGAGACCGGCATCGAGGTGCGCATCGCCGGCCCCGGCACCAGCGTGCTGTTCGACCAGGTCGAGGGCTGGCTCGAGCACGTCGTCGCCGAGGACACGGTGCCCGACATCGTCACCTGGCACGAGCTCTCGCACCCGCAGGCGGTGCGCGACTCGATCGACCGCTTCCGCGGATGGGAGCGCGAGGCGTTCGCGGGCACGGTGCACGCCGGCCGCGAGCTGCCGATCAACATCAACGAGTACGCCTTCAACTACCACACCTCGGTGCCCGGCCAGATGATCCAGTGGATCTCGGCCATCGAGGAGAAGAAGGTCGACGCGATGATCGCGTTCTGGAACATCAACGGCAACCTCTCCGACTCCGCCGTGCAGCAGAACCGCGCCAACGGGCAGTGGTGGCTCTACAACGCCTACGCCCAGATGACCGGCGAGACCGTCGAGGTCACGCCGCCGTCGCCGGGCGAGAACTACACGCTGCAGGGCGTCGCTTCACTCGACGAGGAGCGCCGCATCGCCCGCACGCTCCTCGGCGGCGCCGACGGCGACCTCCCCGTCGACTTCGTGGACGTGCCCTCCGCGGTCTTCGGTGACGCGGTGCGGGTGCAGGTGCGCGAGATCCCGTGGACCGGCCAGCTCGGCGACTCCGCTCAGCCGACCGTGCTGTCGGATGCGGTGCTGCCGGTCACCGATGGCACCGTCACGTTCGACTTCGGCGCGGCCGGACTGCCGCAGCTCGACGAGTCCGCCGCGTACGAGGTCGTCCTCACCCCCGGGGGCGACGCCGAGCCGCGCGAGACAGACGACCGCTGGTCGGCCTCCTACGAGGCGGAGGACGCGACCTACGCCGGCGGCGGGTACAGCCGGAACGGTCCCGAGGGCTCGCCGGCCGACGTCGGCAAGTTCTACACCTCCGGCAGTTTCAACGTCGGCGGACTGCGCACCGGCTCGAACGGCCGGCTGAGCTTCGACGTCGAGGTGCCCGAGGACGGCGACTACGACCTGTCGGTCTTCGCCAACAGCCTCAACACCGCCGAGATCATCGCCGAGAACGGCCCCACCAACGTCTTCCTCACGGTCGACGGCGCCGCCGAGCAGGAGCTGTTCCTGCCACTGGGCTACAAGTGGGTGGTCTGGGATCACGAGGAGACCAGCGTCCAGCTGACGGCGGGCCGCCACACGATCACACTCGCCGCGCAGAGCCTGGACCGATCGAAGTCCACGCGAGGGGACGCGCTGATCGATCGGATCACGCTCACCCGGGCGGCGGCGGATGGCACCCAGGACGTCTACGAGGCCGAGCTCGCCGAGCACGACGGCACCGTCGACTACGCCGGCACCGGCACCGTCGACCTCGCCGCCGGCCAGCGCGCCACCTTCTGGGCGTACGGCCCCGTCGACGGCGAGGCCAGCCTCTCGATCGATGGCTCCGGCGATGGCTCGGTGTCGGTGAACGGCCATCCAGTGCTCGACCTCGGCGACCGCTCCGAGGCGGCCGTGCACCTCGAGGGCGGCGTCAACAAGATCGTCGTCGAGGGTCCGGCCCGCGTCGACGCCCTGCGCATCGGCGCATCCGCCGGCGCCATCGAGACCGTCGAGTACCAGGCGGAGGACGCCCGTACCAACGGCACCGCCGCGGTGGTCGACCTCGGCCTGGCCGAGGGCGGCAAGGCGGTGCAGGGGATCGGCGGTGCACCCGGCAACGGCAACACCCTCGAATTCACGGTCGATGCCGCCACGGCTGGGGAGCACGCGGTGGTCGTGCGCTTCTCGAACCCCGAGCAGGTGCCGGCGACGCATTACAACCCGAACCCGATGGCCCGTCACGCCGACATCTCGGTGAACGGCGGCGAGGCGGACCGGGTGCTGTTCGTGCCGACGTTCCACCGGAACAACTTCTGGGAGCGCACGGTCGTGCTCGACCTGGAGGCCGGCGAGAACGTCATCCGCTTCGCTGCGGAGGAGCAGCCCAACTTCGACGGCGACACCTACGCCGAGGAGAACTGGCCGGGCATCCCGCTGCGAGCGGATGAGGCGCCGATCATCGACCGGATCACCGTCTCCGCCCTGGTCGCGGCGGCGGGCACGGACCCGACGGACCCGACGGACCCGACGGATCCGGGTACGCCGACGGACCCCGGTACGCCGACGGACCCGGGCACGCCGCCCACCGAGCCCGGTACGCCGACGTCGCCGAGCGACGGCGCGCCCTCCGCTCCTGCGGCGGGCGACCTCACGGATGAGAACCGCGGCGACGTGCAGGCTCCCGCCTCGGCGGCGGCCGGGTCGATGATCACGGTGCAGGTCGGTCGTGATCGGGCCGGTCAGCGGGTCTGGGCGTGGCTGTACTCGAAGCCCATCGCGCTGGGCTCCGACGTGGTCGAGGCCGACGGGTCGACGCAGTTCCGCATCCCGGCGGACACATCCGCGGGCCAGCACCGCATCGCGATCGTGGCCGCTGACGGCGACGTCATCGGTTGGGACACCATCACGATCACCCGCGACGGCACCACGCTGAGCCGCACCGGCGCGGAGGTGTCGGCCATCGCCGGCACCGCCCTGCTCCTGCTGCTCGCCGGCGCCGCCCTCATCGCGATCCGACGCCACCGGACCGCGTGAACCGATGGCGGGTGGAGGGGTCGTCCCTCCACCCGCCATGCCTCGGCCCGGAGCGGGCTTCGGCGCTCCACCACTGAACGAACAGGACCCCTCGACATGACGACGACACGGCGGATCGGCTTCACGGCGGCGCTCGTCCTCACGGCGACCGCGATCGCGGTGCCCGCAGCAGCAGCTCCCGCGGCGTCCGACCCCCTGTACCCGATGGAGGAGGCGGTGATCGAGCACGTGTACGTGCAGACGGCCATGGACTCGGACCGCGACGGACGACGCGATCTGGTGCGAGCGGACATCGTTCGCCCCGCCGCCGCGCCCGACGGCACGGTGCCGTCCATCATCACGGCGAGCGGCTACAACGGCACGCCGGGCGGCAAGCCCTACCTCGACGACGCGAACCGCGACACGTCGAGCCTGCGCTTCATGCCGGGCGTCTACGACAACTACTTCGTCCCCCGCGGCTACGCGTACCTCTCCGTCGATGTCGCCGGTACGAACTGGTCCGAGGGCTGCGTCGACAACGTCGGCCCGAACGACGTCGAGTCCGTCGCCGCCGTCATCCGCTGGCTGCACCGAGAACCCGACGCGATCGCCTACCGGCAGCTCGACCGTGCCGAGCTCGTCGATGCGCCGTGGAGCTCGGGACGCAGCGCGGTCACCGGCATCTCCTACGACGGCGGGATCGCCAACGCGGTCGCCACCTCCGAGGCGGTCCCCGGACTGGAGACGGTCATCCCGATCGCCGGAGGCACCAGCGCCTACAACACCCGTCCCAACGGCGTCTACGTCGGGGCCGGCACCGCCGAGTTCAGCGAATGGCTGACCGAACCGGAACCGGCGGGCACCGAGCAGCCCACCCTCCCGCCGCGGCTGCGGGAGCATCAAGCGCAGAAGCGCCTGCAGTGCCAGGCGGACTTCGACCGGATGCGCGCCGAATCCGACCCGCAGGAGCGCACCTACAACGCCTTCTGGAAGGCGAGGGACTACGCGGATCGAGTCGACCGGATCGCCGCGAACGGGGTCAGCGTGTTCACCGTCATGGGCCAGGGCGACATGATCGTGCGAACCAACGAGTTCGACGAGCACTGGGCGGCGATGCAGCGGGCAGGCGTGGAATCGAAACTCTGGTTGCATCAGCGCGGCCACATCGACCCCTTCGATGCGGACCGCGACGGATGGATGAGCACCCTGCACGCCTGGCTCGATCACGAGCTGATGGGCATCGACAACGGTGCGACCGACGCACCTGCCGTGCGCGTCGAGCTGGGCCCGGACGCCTGGACCGAGAGCGATCGCTGGCCGATCGCGGGGTCGACCCCGGTCCCGCTGTCGTTGCATGGTGGCGGGGACGGTGGCGTCGGACGGATCACCACCGCTCCGAGCAGCGGCGGCATCGAGTCCTTCGTCGGTGCGCAGCTGCCCGACGCCACGCCGTTCGGGATGACCGCAGGCGCCGAGGACCCCCAGCCCGGTCCCGATCGGCTGATCTACGTCAGCGAGCCGTTCGAGACGGCGACGCGCATCTCGGGAACCCCGTCGGTGTCCCTGCGGGTCGCCGGCGAAGCGAGCGACATGAACGTCTCCGCCGCGCTCGTCGACTACGGACCGGGGGAGTACGTCGACTGGACGATCGACGCGGGCGTGGAAGCGCTGCCCACCGCGCGGGAGTGGGGAGAGCCGACCGAGGACGAGGACTTGCTTGTAGCGGACACGCGTGCGCGGAGCACGGCTGCGGGCAGCTACACCTTCTCCCGTGGCACCGCCAGCCTCGCCCACCACGAGACCCTGACCCGGTACACGCCCGTCGCCGCCGACGAGATGGTCCAGCTGGGGTGGGACCTCTACGCGGCGGACCACGTGATCCCCGCCGGGCACCGCCTCGGCGTGATCCTCTACAACAACTCCGTGCAGCTCGACCCCGGCACCGTCGGCGACTACGTCGGCACCGCAGGTGCGACGATCGACCTCGCCGCCAGCTCCGTCACCGTCCCCGTCGTCGGCCTGCCGCGCGCCGACTGGGCAGCCCCGACCGGCCCTACGGCGCCGACCGATCCCACCACCCCGACGGCTCCGGCGGATCCCTCGGACCGGGACCCATCCACTCCTCCGACGGATACTGTTTCCGACCGTGATCGCGGTGACCCGCAGGTGTCGGCCCAGGGCGGCAGCAGGACGTTGAGCCGCACCGGCGCAGATGCCGGCGTCGTCGCCGGAGCAGGACTGCTCCTGCTGCTCGCAGGAGCGGGCATGCTCGCCCTTCCGCGGCGGCGGCGCGCCTGAGCGGTGCGGGTGCTCGCGACCGTCGTGCCTGACGTGCGCCTGCTCCACCCGTACGCCACCAGGCACGGAGGAGAGCGGATGCGGAGAGCCTCAGGGCGTGAGGTCGCGGTGCCGCTGCTTGATGGCGAGCTCGCCGTAGGGGTACACCTCGGCCTGCGGCCGGCTGATCTCGGTGAGGTGCTGCAGGGTCTCCTCGTCGACGTCCACGTCGAGCGCGGCGACGTTGGCCTGCAGCTGCTCGACGGAGCGCGCGCCGATGATGGTGCTCGTCACGCCGGGCTGGCGGTCCAGCCAGGCCAGGGCGAGCTGGGCGGGGGAGCAGCCGAGGCGCTCGGCGCCCTCGCGCACGGCGTCGATGACGGCCCAGTTGCGCTCGTCGTCCTTGCGCAGCGACCAGGCCTCCATGCCCCGTTCCGGGTTCTCGCCGAGGCGGCTGGCGCCGGTGGGCGCCTCCTCGCGGCGGTACTTGCCGGTCAACCATCCGCCGGCCAGCGGCGACCATGGCAGCAGGCCGATGCCCTGGTCGAGCACCGCGGGCACGACCTCGTGCTCGATGCCGCGCACCAGCAGGCTGTACTGCACCTGCAGCGTGACGGGCGGCGCCCATCCGCGGTGCTCGGCCGCCAGCGCGGCCTTGGTGATCTGCCAGCCGGTGTAGTTCGAGAGCCCGAAGGCGTCGATCTTGCCGGCGCTGATCGCGTCGTCGAGGAACCGCAGGGTCTCCTCGAGCGGGGTGAGCGCGTCCCAGGCGTGCACCTGGTACAGGTCGATGCGCTCGACGCCGAGGCGCTGCAGGCTCGCGTCCAGGGCCCTCGAGAGGTGGCGGCGCGAGGCGCCGTAGTCGTTCGCGTCGTCGCCCATGGGGAAGCGGCCCTTGGTGGTGATCACCAGGCGCTCCGCGTCCTTCGGGTTCGCGGCGAGCCACTTGCCGATGATGCGCTCGGACGTGCCGCGCGAGTAGACGTCCGCGGTGTCGAGGAAGTTGCCGCCCGCGTCGAGGTAGGCCTCGATGATGCGGTGCGAGGTGGATTCGTCGGCCTCGTTGCCGAAGGTCATGGTGCCGAGGGTCTGCGCGGCGACGACCGCGCCGCTCCTGCCGAGTGTGCGTGAGTGCATGCCTCAACCTCACCCTGCGCGGCGCGCGGGTGGCGAGACCCCGGGGCTCCGTTCAGCTAGCGAACGGAACCCCCGTCTCGCCCGCAGGCGCTCGACGGCCGCCGAGGTGCCCACTTCCACCAGCCGACGCCGCGGCATGCCGGAATGCGGGCGACGCGACGAACTGAGGGGGTCACCGCAGCGACACCGCCGCCCACGAAACCGGCGGCAGCGTGACCCGCAGCGCGCCATCCTCCACCACCGCGCCCTCGAGTGTGCGCAGCGTAACGCGCTCCGGCTGCTCGAGCGAGTTCGTCGCGAAGGGGTCCTCGTCCCACAGCCCGACGGCCTCCACGATTTCGCGCGCGGGCGCACCCGTGCCGAGGTCGACGGCGATCTCGACCGGCGCATCCGTCGACCGGTTCACCAGGAACACGGCGAGCGCGTCGCCGTCGGCGGTCGCGACGGCGTCGACCTGCGGCACCGTGCCGTGCCGCTCGGTATCGATCGACCCGGCGCGCACGTCGACGGCGACGGCCTGGCCGCGGGCGAGTCGCGACGTGACGGCGAACGGATGGAAGGTCGTCTGCTTCCACACCCCGCCGCCCGGCTCGGTCATGATCGGCGCGATCACGTTGACGAGCTGGGCGAGTGACGCGCTCGTCACCCGGTCGGCGTGCTTGAGCAGCGAGATGAGCAGGTCGCCGACCACCACCGCGTCGGCGACCGTGTAGACGTCCTCGAGGATGCGCGGGGCGACCGGCCAGTCGTCGATCGCCGTGTGCTTGTCCTCGGCGTGGTACCGGTCGATGTTCCAGATGTTCCACTCGTCGAACGAGATCTGGATGCGCTTGCTCGAGCCCTTCACCGCGCCCACGTGGTCGGCGGTCGCGACGACCGTCTCGATGAACCGGTCCATGTCGACCGCGGAGGCGAGGAAGCTCGGCAGGTCGTCGCCGACGAGGTTGTAGTAGGCGTGGCAGGAGATGTAGTCGACGAGGTCGTAGGTGTGGCTGAGCACCACCCGCTCCCACTCGCCGAACGTCGGCATGGCCGCGCTCGACGAGCCGCACACCACCAGCTCGATGGAGGGGTCGAGCTGGCGCATCGCGCTGGCGGTCTGCGCGGCGAGTTTGCCGTAGTCCTCCGCTTCGCGGAGGTGCTGTCCGCCTCGCTCGACGATGGCGCGCCCGTGGGTCAGTGGGCCGACACGAACAACGCGACGCAGGTCTGGACGCTCGACGCCGTCGGCAGCCAGTTCCAGCTGGTGAACGCCAACAGCGGCAAGCTGCTCGAGATCCCGGGAGCCTCCGCGGCCGACGGCGTCGACGCCGTGCAGTGGGCTCCGACAGGCGACGCGTCGCAGCGCTGGCTGACGCAGCGCAGCGGCGCCTTCTGGTGGCTGCAGAACGCGAACAGCGGCAAGCTGCTCGAAGTGCAGGGCGCATCCGCAGCGGATGGTGCGCTGCTGCAGCAGCGCACTGCGGACGGCAGCCAGGCCCAGCAGTGGCGGCTGGTGCGCGAGGCCATCCAGTAGCGCACGACGACCGGCGCGGAGGGGCGGACCGTTCCCGCACCTCCGCGCCTCCGCGTGCGCAACGACGGACGCCCCGCGGCTCCGGCGAGCCGCGGGGCGTCCGCGAAGGAGAGGAGCCTCAGCTGATGCTGAGCAGCCGGTGCCCCGCCGACACCGTGGTGCCGACGGTCGCGTCGACTGCGCCGACGACGCCGTCCTTGTGCGCGGTGATGGGCTGCTCCATCTTCATGGCCTCGAGCACGAGGAGCAGGTCGCCCTTGACGACGGTGTCGCCCTCGGCGACCGCCAGCTTCACGATCGTGGCCTGCATCGGGCTGGTCACCGTGTCGCCGCTCTTGCCGGCCGCGACCGCGGTGGTCGAGCGGCGCGACGGGGCGGCGACGGAGCTGCCCTGGGCGGTGGCGAGGATCTTGGCGGGCAGGCTCACCTCGAGGCGCTTGCCGCCGACCTCCACGACCACGCTCTGGCGGCCGGTCTCCTCCGCTGCCGGGGCGCCGGCCAGCGAACCGTCCCAGGCCGGGATGTCGTTGTCGAACTCGGTCTCGATCCAGCGGGTGTAGACGCTGAAGGGCTTGCCGTCGGTCGGGGCGAAGGCCTCGTCGCGCACGACCTTGCGGTGGAAGGGCAGCACGGTCGGCAGGCCGGCGACCTCGAACTCGTCGAGGGCGCGGGCGGCGCGCTGCAGCGCCTCCTCGCGGGTGCCGCCGGTGACGATGAGCTTCGCCAGCAGCGAGTCGAAGGCACCGGAGATGACATCGCCGGTGGTGACGCCGCTGTCGACGCGCACCCCGGGACCGCCGGGCAGGCGCAGGGACTGCACCGGGCCGGGCATGGGGAAGAAGTTGGTGCCCGGGTCCTCGCCGTTGATGCGGAACTCGAAGGAGTGGCCGCGCGGGGCCGGGTCGTCGTAGCCGAGGGGCTCGCCCTCGGCGAGGCGGAACTGCTCGCGCACGAGGTCGATGCCGGTCACCTCCTCGCTGACGGGGTGCTCCACCTGCAGGCGGGTGTTCACCTCGAGGAACGACACGGTGCCGTCCTTGCCGATGAGGAACTCGCAGGTGCCGGCGCCGACGTAGCCGACCTCCTTGAGGATGGCCTTCGACGCGTCGTACAGGGCCTTCGTCTGCTCCGCCGTGAGGAACGGCGCGGGCGCCTCCTCGACGAGCTTCTGGTGGCGGCGCTGCAGCGAGCAGTCGCGGGTGCTGATGACGACGACGTCGCCGTGCGCATCCGCCAGGCACTGGGTCTCGACGTGGCGCGGCTGGTCGAGGTACTTCTCGACGAAGCACTCGCCGCGCCCGAAGGCCGCGACGGCCTCGCGGGTGGCGCTGTCGAAGAGCTCGGCCACCTCCTCGCGCTCGCGGGCGACCTTGAGGCCGCGCCCGCCGCCGCCGAAGGCCGCCTTGATGGCCACGGGCAGACCGTGCACGTCCACGAAGGCCAGCACCTCATCCGCATCCGCCACCGGGTTGAGGGTGCCCGGCGCGAGCGGGGCGCCGGCCTTCTCGGCGATGTGGCGCGCGCTGACCTTGTCGCCCAGCTGCTCGATGGCCTCAGGGGAGGGGCCGATCCAGATGAGGCCCGCCGCGATGACCTGGCGGGCGAAGTCGGCGTTCTCTGCCAGGAAGCCGTAGCCCGGGTGCACGGCATCGGCGCCGCTGCGGCGGGCTGCCGAGAGGATCTTGTCGATCACGAGGTAGGTCTCGGCGCTGGTCGCGCCGTTCAGTGCGTAGGCCTCGTCGGCGAGCTTCACGTGCCGCGCGTCGCGATCCTGGTCGGCGTAGACGGCGACGGAGGCGATGCCGCTGTCGCGGGCCGCACGGATGACGCGCACTGCGATCTCGCCACGGTTGGCGATGAGGACCTTGGTGATACGGGGCATGACCCTCAGCCTATTGGCCGCTCCCCGCCCAGCTCTGTCACCGACACCCACGATTCGCGCGGCACGGTTGTACGCGCACGACAAACGGCGCGGTCAGTGGGTCAGTATGCGCACCGCGGCGGTGAGGTTGCGGTGCTGGCCGACCTCGACGGCGAAGGCGTAGGGGGTGCCGCTGAGCGCCACCCAGATCGGTCCGGCGGCCTCGATGTAGCCGATGGGCCGGTCGTTCAGCACGATCTCGTAGAGCGAGAGGGAGAGCGGGATGATCGCCGCCGCGGGCACCCGGCCGAGCGACGGTTGCGTGATCGTCTCGCGAGCGGTCGCGGCGATGGGCCCGGCGGATGCATCGTGCAGGGTCATGGTTCGGTCCTTCCGGATGCGGGAGGCTGAGTAGGTGACGAGACTGCCGAGCGAAGATGTGCGCCCACTCCGGGGTGTCCGGTCAGTGCAGCAGGCTCGATTGTCCGGACACCGCGCCCTCGACGAGGGTCACTGGACGGCACGTGCGAGCGGTCGGGCGATGTCGTAGCCCCCACGTACCGTGACCGCCATGTATGTCGCCGCCCCGAACTGCCCGAACTGCCTGAGGGCGCTCGCGGTCGAGGGTTCGGTCAGCCAGCCGTACTGGTGGTGCGAGCACTGCGAACTGGTCGTGCTCGACGCGGTCGCCAAGGCCGACGCCGACTGAGCTGTTCGGAGCCGCAGCGCGCTCGGCTGGGTTCCTGCATCCGCTCCGAGCGATCCATCGACGCAGGGCGGGAGCAGGCTGACCGGCAGCTTCAGGCTCGACTCGTCGGCTCGAATCGTTCGCAGAGTGAACGCATGACCGAGATCACCGCACACCACGGACTCCTGACCGACGTGAACCTCCACGTGGACGACACCGGCGGCGCCGGCCGTCCCGTCGTGCTCATCCACGGCTGGCCGCTCAGCGGCGAGTCGTGGAGCGAGCAGATCCCCGCCCTCACCGCCGCCGGCTACCGCGTCGTCAGTTACGACCGCCGCGGCTTCGGGCGCAGCGACAAGCCGCGCCAGGGCTACGACTACGACACCTTCGCCGAGGACCTCGACGCCGTGCTCTCGGCGCTCGACGTGCGCGACGCGACGCTCGTCGGCTTCTCGATGGGTGGCGGCGAGGTGGCCCGCTACCTGTCGAAGTTCGGCAGCGACCGCATCCGCAGCGCCGTCTTCGCCGCAGCGGTGCCGCCGTACCTGGCGCAGACCGACGACAACCCCGAGGGTCCGCTCGACCAGGAGACGGCCGACGGCATGGAGTCGGGCCTCAAGGAGGACGACGCCGCCTTCTACGACCAGTTCACGAAGGACTTCTTCACCGCGAACGGCACCATCGCCGTCACCGAGGAGCAGCGCCAGCAGGCCCTCGCGCTCGCGAAGCAGGCCGACAAGCACGCCGCGCTCGGCGCGATGAAGGCGTTCGCGACCACGGACTTCCGCGAGGACCTGAAGGCCGTCACGGTGCCGGCGCTCATCATCCACGGCGACAGCGATGGCACCGTGCCCTTCGAGGGCTCGGGCCAGCGCACCCACCAGGCGCTGAGCGGCAGCGAGCTGCACGTCGTCGTCGGCGGCCCGCACGGCATCAACGTGTCGCACGCCGACGAGTTCAACCGCGAGCTGCTGGCATTCCTCGCCAAGTAGCGGCCGCACGTCACGCAGGGGACGAGCGGATGCGCATCCGCTCGTCCCCTGCCCCGCCTCCAGCCCCTGCCCCGCATCCAGCCCCTCTTCGACGTTCGGCCCCAGCCCCGCATTCAGCCCCTGCCCGACCTTCGGCGCCAGCCCACCCCGCGCACCCACCCCGCGGCCCCGCGCTCCTTCCCGCGCTCGCGCGAGCCCAGGCTGGAGTTCAGGAGCCGACGCCCGACACGCCGAGGACTTCCTGCTCCGCCCCGGCGTGGCGCCACCCCGCTCCTGATCTCCAGCAGGGGCGGCACCCGATCGGCGTCGATCGTGCATCGAGCGCTCCACGCCATGACCGCTGCACGAACCACCCGCCGCTTGAGCCCGGAACGTCGGGTCCTGCCTCCTGCCCGAGCTGAAGTTCAGGAACAGTTGGAGCGACGCGCCGCGGAACCGCCGGCACCGGGCGGCGTGCCGCTGCCGGGCTCCTGAACTCCTGGCGCATGCGTCGGCGGTCGAGCGAGCCGGCGCGAAGCCGGGGAACAGCGGATGAGCGGATGCGGGCGACCGCATCCGCTCATCCGCGTCGTCAGCGCTTGGGGATGTTCCAGAGGTCGGTCCAGTCGACCCCGAGCTCGCGGACGAGTCCGCGCAGGGTCGCCACCGAGAGCCCGACCACCGCGTGCGGGTCGCCGTCGACCGCGGTGATGAACGCGGCGCCGAGGCTGTCGATCGTGAACGCGCCGGCCACGTGCAGCGGCTCGCCCGTGGCGATGTACGCGTCGATCTCGTCCTCGGTGATGTCGTCGGCGAACGAGACCCCGGCTGCCGCGACCGCTCCGACGCCATCCCCGTGACGTCCGCCCCGGTGATCGATGAGCCAGTGCCCCGAGTGCAGCACTCCGCTGGCTCCGCGCTGCTCGAGCCAGCGCTGCTTCGCCACCTCGGGGCGGTGGGGCTTGCCGTGGATGCGGCCGGCGATCGCGAAGGCGCTGTCGCCGCCGAGCACCAGACCGTCGATCGACGGGTCACCGGCCACGGCCTCCGCCTTCGCCTTGGCGAGCAGCTGCACGAACTCCTCGGCGCCGAGGGACGAGCCGCGGCGCGCCTCCTCGGCGTCGACCACCGCCTGCTCGTCGACGCCGGGGCTGATCAGCACGGGCTCGACGCCGGCCGCGCGCAGCGTCGCGAGGCGGGCGGGGGAGGTCGAGGCGAGATAGAGGCGAACGGGGGTGTGGGATGCTCGTTGCATGGCAATCGCTCGGGATCAGGACGTCGAACTGACGGTCACCACGCTAGCTCACGGGGGTCTCGGCATCGCGAGGCTCGACGGGCGGGTCGTCTTCGTCAGCGACGCCATCCCCGGCGAGACCGTGCGCGCCCGGGTCACCGAGCAGAAGAAGTCGTTCTGGCGCGCCGACACCGTCGAGGTGCTCGAGGCGAGCCCGCACCGCCGCGAGCACATCTGGGCGGAGGCCTCGATCGAGCGGGCCCCCGAGGACCGCGCCGGCGGCGCCGACCTGGGCCACATCGACCTGTCGCATCAGCGCGAGCTCAAGCAGCAGGTGCTGCGCGAGTCCCTCGCCCGCTTCGGCAAGGTCGAGCGCGACGTCCCCGTCGAACCGGTAACGGGCGACACGGGCGTCAACGGGCTCGGCTACCGCACCCGCATCAGCCTGCACGTGGCCGGCGGCGGCACCGTCGGCCCCTACGCCGCCCGCAGCAACCGCGTGATCCCCGTGCAGTCCCTGCCGCTCGCCGTCGCCGAGGTCGCCGAGGCGGCTCCCCTCGCCGAGAAGATGGTCGGCGTCCAGCGCGTCGATGTGCTCCTCGCGGCCGAGGGCGGCGCGCGCCTCATCATCGACGAGCAGGCTCCGAGCCCGATCGTCGAGCGCGTGGGCGAGCGGGAGTTCCAGCTCGACGACGGCGGCTTCTGGCAGGTGCACCGCAGCGCCGCCCAGGTGCTGACCGACGCCGTCCAGGAGGCGATCATCCCCGAGCGCTTCGACGCCGCCGCCGGCAACCTCGACCTCTACGGCGGCGTCGGCCTGCTGGCCGCGGCCGTCGGCGACCGCTTCGGCGAGAGGACCCGCATCACCTCGGTGGAATCGGATGAGCGCGCCACCGAGCACGCCGCCGAGAACCTCGCCGACTGGCTGGGCGCGCGCACCGTCAACGCCCGCGTCGACCGCTTCCTCGTCGACCTCGAGGGCGCCGTCGGCACCAGGGGCGCCAAGGGTGCCACCGTCGTGCTCGACCCGCCCCGCTCCGGCGCCGGCCGCGAGGTCGTCGAACGGCTCGCCTCGCTCGCCCCCGCGCAGATCGTCTACGTCGCCTGCGACCCGGTCGCCTTCTCGCGCGACGTCGGCACCTTCGCCGAGCTGGGCTGGCGTCTCGAGAAGCTGCGCGCCTTCGACCTGTTCCCGCACACCCACCACCTCGAGGCCGTCGGCACGCTCGTGCCGATCGACGCATGAGCGCCGTGCGGGTCGGCGTCGTCGACGACCACGAGTCGGTGCGTCTCGGCCTGCGCGCCGCCTGCCAGGAGGCCGGCTACACGGTCGTCGCGACGGGCGCCACCGCCTCGGAGGTCGCGGCCGCGATCCAGCCCGGCGACCTCGACGTCGTCGTGCTCGACCTCTCCCTCGGCGACGGCTCCACCGTCACCGAGAACGTGAAGCGGATGCAGGTGCTCGGCGCGGCCGTGCTCGTCCACTCGATCGCCGATCGCGTCGCCCTGGTCCGCGAGGCGCTCGCCGCGGGCGCGGCCGGCGTCATCCCCAAGGCCAGCGCCACGAGCACGGTCATGAACGCGATCGCCACGGTCGCACGCGGCGACGTGCTCAACAACCTCGAGTGGGCCACCGCGATCGACGCCGACGGCGATTTCGCCAAGGCGCAGCTCGGCCGCCGCGAGCGTGAGATCCTGCATCTCTACGCCTCGGGCCTGCCGCTCAAGCTCGCCGCGCAGCAGCTCGGCATCGGCTACTCGACGGCCCGCGAGTACCTCGACCGCATCCGCGCCAAGTACGTGGAGGTGGGCCGCCCCGCGCCCACCAAGGTCGACCTGCTGCGCCGCGCCGTCGAGGACGGCATCCTGCCCGGGCTGCAGACCGACGGGCCGGAAGCGCGATGAGCGGCCGGGGCGGATGGTGCGCATCCGCTCGCGAGGCGGCCCACGCCGGCCCCGCCGTCGCATCCGGACGAGCGGATGCACGCCGCCACCCGGCCGATGACGCCTGCGAACGAGCGGATGCGCGCCGTGGCCGCTGAGTTCCCGGCCGTCGCGCCGCTGCGCCCGCCGGTGCGGCCGCCGCGTCGCTCCGCCGGCCGAACGCCCGTCAGCCGCGCGACCGTCGAGCAGCTGGTGCTGCGCGGCACCGCCCTCGTCGCCCTGGTCTACCTCGTGCAGACCGTGCCGCTGCTGATCGATCAGGCCGCCCTGACGGACCCGGTCTGGACGATCGCCGCGGCCGGCAGCCTGGCCGTCGCCATCGCGACGGTGCTGGCGGCCGCCTTCCGCTCGACCCTCGCCCGGCCCGCCGCGGCCGGCTTCGCGATCGTGTTCCTCATCGCGCAGAGCACCTGGGTCTTCGCGACGGGAGGCTCCTACGCCGGCGCGATGCCGTGGGTCTGGTACCTCGTCACCGTCGCCGTGGCCACGGCCACCTACGCCTTCCCCGTGCCGGTCGCCGCGGGCTTCGCGGTGCTCATGCCCGTCATCTACGTGGTGCAGCGGCTCCTGCCCGCGGGCGGCGGGCTCGAGCCGCGCCAGGCGCTGCTCGACGGCACCTACACCCTCGTCCTCGGCGGCACCGCGCTCGTCATCATCACCCTGCTGCGCCAGGCCGCGGCCGCCGTCGACGCGGTGCAGGCCACGGCGCTCGGCCGCTACGGCCGCGCCGTGCGTCAGCACGCCACCGAGCTCGAGCGCGTGCACGTCGATGCGATCGTGCACGACAGCGTGCTCACCACCCTGCTCACCGCGGCGCGTGCGGGCACGCCGGAGGAGCAGGTCATGGCCGCACGGATGGCGCGCAGCGCGATGGGGCATCTCCGTGACGGCGATGCCGTCGTGCCGCCCGAGGCCGAGGTGTCGGCCGAGGAGCTGCGCCGCAGGCTCGTCGCCGCGGCCGAGGTGCTGCAGGCGCCGTTCGAGCTGATCCCCGCCTCCCTGGACGCCGAGCGGATGCTGCCCGCCCACGTCGCCGAGGCGCTCTACTCCGCGGCGGTGCAGGCCATGGTCAACTCCGCCCAGCACGCGGGGGAGCAGGCGCGCCGCACCCTGCAGCTCACCGCCGGCGCATCCGGCGTGGCCATCGAGGTGCGCGACGACGGCGTCGGCTTCGACCCGGACGCGCTGCCGCCCGGCCGCCTCGGCGTGCGGGTCTCGATCGTCGATCGCGTCGCGAGCGTCGGCGGGCGCGCCGAGCTCACCGCCTCGGCGGGCCACGGCGTGCGCGTGCGCATCGTGTGGGCGGGGGAGCCAGCGTGAACAACATCTCGATCAAGCGCTCGCTGCTCTCGGCCCTCGGCGCGCTGTTCTCGGCGTACCACCTGGTGCTCGCCGCCTTCTCGTACCGCGACCACAGCTCGCCGGCCGCGCTGATCACGGCGATGGCGCTCTACGCCATCGTCACGGTCATCGTGCTGCGTCCCTGGGGCCCGGTCGTCATGCCCGAGTGGGAGGCGATCTTCGCGCTCGTGGTGTCGGCCATCCTGCCGGTGCTGGTGACGGTCGACCTCGATCCCGCGCATCCGCAGGGCAGCGGCTACGCCACCTGGCACATCGCCGCCGTCGGCACGCTGCTCGTCATCGTCTCGGCGCGGCGACGGCACGCGATCGCCTGGATCGGGATCGTCGTGCTCGGCGTGCAGACGGCGCTCTGGGCCGGCCCGATCGCCCTGGCGACGCTCGGCGTGGTCGGCAGCGCCGTCTGGGTAGGGCTGACGCACATGATCGGCGTCGCGGTGGCCCGGGCCGCCCTGGAGGCGGAGGCTTTCGCCGACGCCGAGCGCGAGACCGAGGCCTGGCAGGCCGCGCAGGAGGCGCATCTCAACGAGCGCCAGGTCCGCCTGCGCCAGACGCGGCGCATGGCGCTGCCGATGCTCAACCGCATCATCGTGACCGGCGGGCGGCTCGCGCCCGAGGATCAACGCGAGAGCCTGCTGCTCGAGGCGTCGATCCGCGACGAGATCCGCGGGCGCGGGCTGCTCGACGACGCGGTGCGCCAGCGCATCCTCGAGGCCCGGCGCGCCGGCACCGCGGTGACGTTGCTCGACGAGGGCGGGCTCGACGACCTGGCCGAGGGCGCGCGCGAGCGCGTGCTCGCCGACCTCGCCAGGGCCCTGGAGGGCGTGCGGACGGACCGCCTCATCATCCGCACCGTGCCGACCGGATCGGAGATCGCCGTCACGATCGTCGGCCTGCGCTCGGTCTCCGAGGACTCGGCCGCGCTCGGCGCGCTCGACGAGGACGCCGAGGACGAGGTCGACCTCTGGCTCGAGATCCCGCGCGAGCGGTAGCCCGCCACGCCGCCCGCACCGCTCCGCCGCGCCACCCGGACCTTTTCGCCGGGCCACCCGGACCAAAATGAAGGAGATCCTTGCGGGCTCCCGGCGAGTCGCCCTGCCACCTCGGCGTGTCGCGCCGGATCTCCTGCATTTCGTCACTCACCGGCTCTTCCGGCCCCGTCGTTCTGGACGACGTGACGAGTCCATCGAGCGCGGCGACGGGTGTCGGACGCACCCGTTCTCGCTGCCGCGGGTCGGATGCGTCGGTATCCGCTGTCGCGGGTCGGACGCACCCGTTCTCGCTGCAGCGGGTCGGATGCGTCGGTATCCGCTACCACCAGCCGGCTGCGCGCGGCCTGCGATCGCGCATCCGCTGCACGCCCGTTAACGAGATGCGGGCTAGGACGATAACCCGAATACCGTCCTAGCCCTCCCCCAAGTCATTCACCCGCTTACCCTTGTCGGTGAATGAGAGGTGGTGTCGACAGAAGCGACACCGTGCACTAGTCATAGTGCTCGACGAGCCACCGTGAAGGTAGTCGTCATTTTGGGGGACACGGGGACGCGGACCGCTCGGTGCGGGGGATAGCGCCGGAGCGATCACGGTCACCCGTCAGCTCAGCCTAGCGCCCGAGCGGCGTCGCGGTCGTGCCGTGCCGCCCATCGAGGAGGATGCGCTCCGTGAGCCACCGTCCGAATGGGGGACGCATCGCCCTGCCCGAGCGTCGAGCCCGGGCCGCCGGGGCGTCCGGTGTGTGGGCATCGGCGCGTGCGGTTTGCGCACGGTCTTGCTCCCGAAGCACTGCACCTCGAGCGGATGCGCGCCAGCGCGGCGAGGTGGAGGCCGCGGTCGGCGACCACCGCGTTCCTCTGGCCCTACGCCTGCCCCCTCCGCCTGCCCCTCCGCTTGGCCAGCCCATCTGGCCACCTCCTCAGGCCCCTCCTGTCTGGCCACCCCGTTCGGCCATGTCAAGAAATCAGGAACATCAGCGCGACACGCCGAGGTCCCGGCCACCGCCCTGGGCGTGTCGGGCCGAGCTTCCTGATTTTGCGAGCAGAGCTGAGCGGATGCGAGCGCGCAGGCAGTGCCCGGGCAGCACTGTGACCTGAGCGGAGCGGATGCGAGTGCGCAGGCAGCGCCCGCAAGGCGCCGCCCTGAGGCCGTCAGCGGCCCTCGTGCGCCCAGCGCCCCGGCCCCGGCTGCAGCGGGGTGCGCAGCGGGCGCTGCGAGCGGCTCCACGCCGAGGTTCCCGGGCGTCGCGGGCCGGACACCTCGCCACCGCGCGCCGCGAGCTCCTCGATGGCGGCGGTCAGCACCGCGGCGACCGCGGCGACCTCCTCGTCGCTCGGCGATCCGGCGACGAAGCGCAGGTCGAGCGGCGAACCCTGGTCAAGGCTCACAGCGGGATGTTCCCGTGCTTCTTGGCCGGCAGGCTCGCCCGCTTGGTGCGCAGCGCGCGCAGCGCCTTCACGATCGCGACACGGGTCGCGGCCGGCTCGATGATGCCGTCGAGCTCGCCCCGCTCCGCCGCGAGGTACGGCGAGGCCACGTTGTAGGTGTACTCGTTCGCGAGGCGCGCGCGCACGGCTGCGACGTCCTCGCCGGCGGCCTCGGCGGCCTTGATCTCGTTGCGGTAGAGGATGTTCACCGCGCCCTGGCCGCCCATCACCGCGATCTCGGCGGTCGGCCACGCGAAGTTGATGTCGGCGCCGAGCTGCTTCGAGCCCATCACGATGTACGCGCCACCGTAGGCCTTGCGCGTGATGACCGTCACCAGCGGCACGGTGGCCTCGGCGTAGGCGTAGAGCAGCTTCGCGCCGCGGCGGATGACGCCGGTCCACTCCTGGTCGGTGCCGGGCAGGTAGCCGGGCACGTCGACGAGGGTGAGGATCGGGATGGAGAAGGCGTCGCAGAAGCGCACGAAGCGCGCGGCCTTCTCGCCGGCGTCGATGTTCAGCGTGCCGGCCATCGAGGACGGCTGGTTGGCGATGATGCCGACGCTGCGCCCCTCCACCCGGGCGAAGCCGATCACGATGTTCGGGGCGAAGAGCGGCTGCACCTCGAGGAACTCGCCGCTGTCGACCACGTGCTCGATGACGCTCTTGACGTCGTAGGGCTGGTTCGGGGAGTCCGGGATGATCGTGTTCAGGCGACGGTCCTCATCCGTCGTCTCCAGCTCGACCTCGGCGTCGTACACCGGCGCCTCGGTGAGGTTGTTGTCGGGCAGGTAGCTGATCAGGCTGCGCGCGTAGTCGAGCGCGTCGGACTCGTCGCTGGCCAGGTAGTGCGCCACCCCCGAGACGGAGTTGTGCGTGAGCGCGCCGCCCAGCTCCTCCATGCCGACGTCCTCGCCGGTGACGGTCTTGATCACGTCGGGCCCGGTGACGAACATCTGCGAGCTCTTGTCGACCATGATCACGAAGTCGGTGAGCGCGGGGAGTAGACGGCACCGCCCGCGGCCGGGCCCATGACGATCGAGATCTGCGGGATCACGCCCGAGGCGGCGGTGTTGCGGCGGAAGATCTCGCCGTACTTGCCGAGGGCCACGACGCCCTCCTGGATGCGCGCACCGCCCGAGTCGAGGATGCCGATGATCGGCACACCCGTCTTGAGCGCGAGATCCATCACCTTGATGATCTTCTCGCCGGCGACCTCCCCGAGGCTGCCGCCGAAGATCGTGAAGTCCTGCGAGTACACGGCCACCTGGCGGCCGTGGATGGTGCCGGTGCCGGTGACGACGGCGTCGCCGTAGGGCCGCTTGCGGTCCATGCCGAACGCGTGGGTGCGGTGCCGCACGAATTCGTCCAGCTCGACGAAGCTGCCGTGGTCGAGCAGCTCCTCGATGCGCTCGCGGGCCGTCTTCTTGCCCTTGGCGTGCTGCTTCTCGACGGCGGCCTCGCCCGCGGCGGTCACGGCCTCGTGGTACCGCTGCTGCAGGTCGGCGAGCTTGCCCGCGGTGGTCGAAAGATCGGGAGCGGCAGTGTTCTCGGCGGTCACGTCCCCCACAGTAGCGCGGGCCGAGGGGTCGGCCTTTGTGGCGCTCCGACAGGGTCGAGGGGGATCCGTTGGCGCGGGCGTGCAGGAGGGGCGGATGCCCGCATCCGCTCGTCCTACTGGGTCGCCTCGTCCTCCACCCGCCGCACCAGGAAGGTGTCGAGATCGTCGGCGGCGAAGTGCTGACCGACGAGGTCCACCCAGTCGTCGTCGAGATAGACCACCGACTGACCGCCCTCGGTGCCCGTGCCGAGCGTGGGGATCGTGAAGAACGTCATGTTCTCGGGCGGCACGGCCGAGAGCTCGTTCGCGATCTCCACCAGCCGCGAATTGCTGAGCCCGGCGTCCAGCGCCAGGTAGGGGGCCATCTCGCCGAGCAGGTTGCTCAGGGTGACCGGGTTCGAGAGGGCGCCGGTGTCGAGCATCTTCTGCACCATCGAGCGGATGAACTCCTGCTGATTGCGGATGCGCTGGAAGTCGCCGTCGGGGAAGGACTGCCGTTCGCGCACGAAGGCGAGCGCCTGCGTGCCGTTCTCGAGCGTCAGCTCGCCCTCGGGGAAGTAGTTCTGCCGCAGCAGGCGGGGGCGGAAGCCGATGTCGTTCGTCACCGTGACGCCGCCCAGCACGTCGACCATCTTGCCCAGGCCGTCGAAACCGATGATGCCGATGTGGTCGACCCGATCGCCGATGATGCCCTCGATGACGGAGACGGCCGTCGAGACGCCGCCCTCGCTGAGCGCGGCGTTGATCTTCTGCTCGCCGAAGCCCGGCACCTCGACGTAGCTGTCGCGCGGGATCGACATGACCTGCACGCTCTGCCGGTCGGCCGGGATGTGCAGCACGAGGATCGTGTCGCTGCGGCGGGTGACCTCGTTGATGTCGTTGCCGAGCTCGCCGGTGTCGTCGGCGCCGAGCAGCAGGATGTTCAGGGCGTCCGGCGTCGTGTCCTCGGCACGCTCCTCCTCGCCGGGGAACACGCTGTCGTCGAGGCGCGTGACCTGTGCGAGGTCGCTGCGCACGTTCCGGTACCAGAGGTAGCCGCCGCCGGCGACCAGCGCGAGCACGAGCACGATCGAGCCGACGATCCACGGCCAGCGCCGACGCCGACGGGGCACGGCGGTCTTGCGTCCGCGTCCGCCGCGGCGCTCCTGCTCGCGCAGTTCGCGGCGGCTGGGGATGGCTTCGGGTTCGGTCATGGGTCCTCGTCGGGTGCTGGGCCCGAGCTCGGCACGGGGCGAGCCCGGGGGCACCGGGCGGGGTCAGCCTAGACCGGCACGGCTGTGCAGGCCCCGGATGCCGCCTGTGGGGCGGGCCGCGTCGGTACAGTGCCGTGCATGACCCCGGGCTCCGCGTATCCGCTCGCCACCGCCGTCGCAGCGCGGCTCATCGCGCTCGATTCCGTCGGCTCCACGAACACCGAGCTGGTCGGTCTCGCCGACGGGCTCGAGCACGGCAGCGTCGTCGTGACCCTGGACCAGACCGCCGGCCGCGGCCGGCTCGGCCGCACCTGGGTGGCGCCGGCCGGGCGCTGCCTGGCCGCCTCGGTGCTGCTGCGACCCGGCCTGCCGCTCGAGCGCTACGGATGGTTCCCGTTGCTCGCAGGCCTCTGCCTGGCGGAGACGATCGCCGAGCTGCTCGGCGAGCGCGCGGGGGCCTCGGAGCGCGTCGCGGTCAAGTGGCCCAACGACGTGCAGGTAGGGGGTCGGAAGATCTCGGGCGTGCTGGCCGAGCTGGTGCCCGACGGCGTGGTGGTGGGCACCGGGGTGAACCTCACGCTGGAGGTGGACGAGCTGCCGACGGAGCTCGCCACCTCGCTGCTGCTGGAGGGTGGAGTGCGAGGCCGAGCAGCTGGCGGATGCCGTGCTCGCCGGCTACCTGCGCCGGCTGCTCGATGCGACCGCCTCGCTCGCCGGGACCGGTGGCGACGCGGAGCGCGACGGGCTGCTCGGTCGGGTTCGCGCCGTCAGCTCGACGCCGGGTCGGCGGGTGCGCATCGTGCGCGCCGGACGAGCGGATGCGCAGGCGCTCGCCGTCGACATCGACCCGGACGGCCGGCTGGTGGTGCGCTACGACGACGGCACGCTCGAGTCGCTCGCCGCCGCCGACGTGACGCACCTGCGACCGGAGTGAGGCGTCACTCCGCCGGTGCGACTGTGCGACGGTTGCCGTAGACCCAGTACCGGTACAGCAGGAACCGGAACGCCGTGCCGAGCACCAGCCCGATCACGTTCCGCGCGATGTTGTCCGCCAGTAGCGACTGGAAGCCGAGCACGTAGTGCGACACCCAGACGCAGAGCAGTCCGATCAGGAAGCCGCCGATCGCGACCGCGGCGAACTCGGCGAACTCCCGCCAGGGGTCCGCTCGTCGTCGGTTCCGGAACGTCCAGTAGCGGTTGCCGATCCAGCTGGCCACGAGGGCGACGGCGAAGGCCGCGGTCGAGGCCGTGAGCGGTTCGCGGAGACCATCGCCCAGGGCACCCGTGCGCAGCAGATTGAAGATCGCCGTGTCGAGCACGTAGCAGGCCAGGCCGACCACGCCGAAGCGCACGGCGTAGCCGATCAGCTTCTCCCACAGCGAGCGGATGAGCGCGCGGAGGCGGGTCATGCGGCCTCCGGGGCGGATCGGCGCCGAGGGGCCCGGCGATGCGGAAGGATGGGGAGCACTCGATGCTAGCGGCCGTCGCGTGAGCGCTCGGCCGGGAACCGGAGGATCTGGATGAAGGTCGGCGTGATCGGCGGCGGACAGCTCGCGCGCATGATGGTGCCCCCGGCGATCGCTCTGGGCCTCGAGATCCGCGTGCTCGCCGAGGCCGAGCACTCCTCGGCCGCCATCGCCGCGACGGCGGTGGGCGACTACCGCGACCTCGACACCGTGCTCGCCTTCGCCGAGGACGTCGACGTCATCACCTTCGACCACGAGCACGTGCCCGAGCCGGTGCTGCGCGCGCTGATCGAGCGCGGCGTGCCCGTGCACCCGGGCCCGGACGCCCTCCGCTACGCCCAGGACAAACTGCTCATGCGCGCCCGCCTCACCGAGCTCGGCCTGCCCGCACCCGCCTGGGCGGCCGTGCACGACACCGCGGAGCTCGCCGACTTCCTCGCCGCCAACGGCGGCAGGGGCGTGCTCAAGACGCCGCGCGGCGGCTACGACGGCAAGGGCGTGCGGGTCATCTCCTCGGCCGCCGAAGCCGAGGACTGGTTCGCGGCGCTCGCCGAGGACGGCCGCGGCGGCGCTCTGCTCGTCGAGGAGCTCGTCGAGTTCCGTCGTGAGCTCGCCGCCCTCGTGGCCCGTCGCCCCTCCGGTGCCTCCGTCGCCTGGCCGACGGTCGAGACCATCCAGCGCGGCGGCGTCTGCGCCGAGGTGCTCGCCCCCGCTCCCGATCTGAGCGACGAAGCGGATGCGGAGGCGCGCCGCATCGCCGCGCGCGTCGCCGACGGGCTGGGCGTCACCGGCGTGCTCGCCGTCGAGCTCTTCGAGCACGTGGACGGCCGCATCCTCGTCAACGAGCTCGCGATGCGCCCGCACAACAGCGGCCACTGGTCGATCGACGGCGCCGTCACCAGCCAGTTCGAGCAGCACCTGCGGGCCGTGCTCGACCTGCCGCTCGGCGACTCCTCGCCGATCGCTCCGTGGTCGGTCATGGCGAACGTGCTCGGCGGTCCCGCTGGCGAGGCGTTCACCGATCGCTACGCCGAGGCCATGGCCGCGCACCCCGACGTCAAGCTGCACGGGTACGACAAGACGAGCCGCCCGGGCCGCAAGGTCGGGCACGTGACCGCCATCGGCGCGTCGCTCGACGACGTGCGCTCGCGGGCTCGCGCCGCTGCCGATCTGTTCGGCTGAGCGCGCCTATCATGACCGGTATGCAGCAGACCCGCGTGGCCGTCGTCATGGGCTCCGACTCCGACTGGCCCGTGATGGGCGAGGCGGCGAAGGCCCTGACCGAGTTCGAGATCCCCTTCGAGGTCGAGGTCGTCTCCGCGCACCGCACGCCGCGCCGCATGATCGACTTCGGCACCGAGGCCGCGGGTCGCGGCATCGAGGTCGTCATCGCGGGCGCCGGGGGAGCGGCCCACCTGCCGGGCATGCTCGCCTCCGTCACCACGCTGCCCGTCATCGGCGTGCCGGTGCCGCTCGCGAAGCTGGACGGCCTGGACTCGCTGCTCTCCATCGTGCAGATGCCCGCGGGCATCCCCGTCGCCACCGTCTCCATCGGCGGCGCGCGCAACGCCGGGCTCCTGGCCGCGCGCATCCTCGCCGCCGGCGACCCGGCGCTCACCGCGAGGCTGGCCGAGTACGCCGCCTCCCTCGAGGAGCTCGTCGCGCAGAAGAACGCGGCGCTCCAGCGCTCGCTGTGAGCTCGGCCAGCCGCTCCGGTCTGCCGCTGCGCTACCCCGACCTGGCGTCGCCGCGGCTCATGGGCCGCCGCGCCTGGTGGCTGGTGCTGCTCGGCATCGTGCTGCCCGGCTCGGCGCAGATCGTGGCCGGCCGCAAGCGCTTCGGGCGCTTCGGTGCGATCATGACGTTCCTGTTCTGGGCGCTCGTCGTGCTGCTCGTCGTGTCGCTGCTGCTCGTGCCGGCCGTGCCGCTGACGGTGCTCACCACCGAGTGGGGGTGCTCGCCGTGCAGGTCGTGTTCGCCGCGATCCTGCTCGTCTGGGCGCTGCTCGCGCTCAACACGCTCATCCTCGTCAAGCTCGTGCGCGTGCCGGCGAGGCCGCGCTTCACCGTCGTCGTCGCATCCGTCGCCGTGCTGGCGCTCATGGCGGGGGCGTTCGCGTGGGCCGGCAGCTCCCTGAGCGCGCAGCGCAAGCTGCTCGCCGACGAGTTCCGGCCCGGCCTCATCACGGCGCCGACCGACGGGCGCTACAACATCATGCTGCTGGGCGGGGACGCCGGCGCCGACCGCGAGGGGCTCCGCCCCGACAGCATCTCCGTCGTGAGCATCGACGCCGAGACGGGCGCAACCACGACCATCGGCATCCCGCGGGACCTCAGCAGCATCCCGCTCGCGCCGGACTCGCCGCTCGTCACCGTGGACAACCCCTGCGGCAGCGCCTGCCAGATCAACGCCTACTACAGCCGGGTCATGACCTGGGACCAGGACCTCTACCCGGACGCCGAGGCGAACGGCTCGGACAGCGGCATCGAGGCGACCAAGGACGCGGTCGAGGGCGCCACGGGACTCACCATCCACTACTTCGCGCTCGTCGACATGGGCGGCTTCGAGCAGCTCATCAACGCGCTCGGCGGGGTGACCATCGAGGTGCCCAACCGCACCCCGGTCGCGTTCCACCAGGACTCGCGCGGCAACCCGATCGTCGTCGACTACTTCGAGCCCGGCGCGCAGACGATGGACGGCGCTCGCGCGCTCACCTACGCTCGCGTGCGGTACGGCACGAGCGACTACGACCGCATGGCTCGCCAGCGTCAGGTGCAGGACGCGCTCATCGCGGCCGCGGACCCGTGGACCCTGCTCACCTCGTTCGGCACGATCGCGCCCGCCGTGGGCAACCTGGTGCGCACCGACGTGCCCCAGGGCGCCGTCGGCACGCTCGCGGCGCTGCTGCTCGAGGCCCGGGACCAGCCGCGCGGCACCCTCGAACTCGTGCCGCCGCTGATCGACCCGACGGATGCGGACTTCGATCAGGTGCACCAGCTGGTGCGCGACGCCCTCACGGCGACACCCGCCGCACCCTGAGGTACGACGGGCGCCGACGCCCTGCTGGTCAGCGGGGCAGCTGGAAGTTCTGCGTGAAGTGCGTGCGCCCGTCGGCGTCGAGCGCGTAGCCGACACCGAGGTGCGTGTAGCGCGGGTTCAGGATGTTCGCGCGGTGCCCGGGGAGGCCATCCACGCGGCGACCACGCGGTCGGGACTCTGCCCGAACGCGACGTTCTCGGCCCAGGCGCGACCGAAGTCCGCCGGCGGGTCGCAGTGGAAGATGCTGCGCGCATCCGCCTGCCGCTGCGTGCAGTCCTGCGCGAACGCGTCGAGCGATGCGGATGCCTGCAGCGCGGGCAGGCCCGCCGCGGCGCGCTGCTGGTTCGTCTGCTGCAGGATGAGCGCCCGCACCTGCTGCAGGTCGGTCGCCTGCGCGATGGCGGCGGTCGCCGCCGGAGCCGGTGCCGCGACTGCGGGCGCGGCGGTGAAGCCGGCGAGGGCGAGCGCCGCGGCGGCGGCGATGGTGATCTGCTTGCGCATGGTCGTTCCTCTCGTCTCCGGGCAGCGACCTGGCGCCGCTGCCGACCGCTCCCCAGCCTGCCGTGGGTGGCGGTGCGGAGCACCTGGGAGTCGAGGGACGTTCAGGGGGTGGTCAGAGCGGGAGGGATGGGCTGTCCGACTGCGTGAAGAGCGTTCTTGAACTCATCGATGAACGACGGGGTCATCGTTTCGATGTACGCCCTGGTCAAATGATTGTCGTCGATGTAGGTGAGGATGCCGCCGATCACCGGCGGGCACGTGCCGTCGAAGCAGATCAGTGCGGTGAGATCCATGCCGGTGACCATCGGATTCTCCCAAAGGGCCTCTGGAAGGGAGGTGTTGAAGTCAAGGCTCGCGAGCACTTCGTCGACGGGCACAGAGCATGCCGCTCCATCCATGGCGTTCTCTTCGAGGCAGATGCTCGCTCGCTCGTCGTGTCGCGGGATGTCGCGCATGGCGACCACGGGCAACCCCGCCCGTGACAGCTGCTCCGCGGCTTCGATGAACCCATCGGTGAATCGGAGCTCAGGGCTCCCAGCGTCCGCGATATTGCCAGTGGTGAAGACCACGTTCGGATTCATGTCAATGGCGAGGGCAATGCGCTCGAGGTTCACTGCTTCGCAATCAGGCGTATCAGGATGATCGGCCCCCAGCTTGTCGCTGCCGGCCGTCGAAAGCGGGCATGCTCCACGGAACCAGCTCGTGAGCCTGATGGCGCCCGACTCGATTGCAGGAGCGAACGCGGTCAGCCAATTTTCGGTGTGCGAATCTCCCAGAGCCACAACGTTCAGCGGAGCGGAGGGGGAACCGGCGCTGCACTCCCGGAACTCGGCTCCGCTCTCCGTGTGGCGCTGGATGCAATCCTGCCCCCACTCCTCCCACTGGCCGTTCTCAAGCGTCGCCAACGGCGGTTGCACCTCTGCGAACGGGCTCAAAGCAACTGGACCGGTCAGTACCGCTGCGCCGGGATTATCGACGGGCGTGGAAGCGAGCATCCAGTCCACGTACGCCCTTGTACCTCCGATCGCCAGAAGGGGACGAGCGCGACGACCGCGAGCCTCGCAATAGGCCTGCGCCACTCTCGTGGCGTCTTGGCCTGCCGAGCTGCCCCGCGCACCGGTACCTCGATCAGCCGATGCGTCAGGTAGGCGAGCGCAGCGCTGATCGCGATCACTCCCAGGCCGTCGACTGGCCCGAGCAGCTCCTGCTCGGTGAGCTGGCGGTGCATGACGAGCACCGGCCAATGCCAGAGATAGAAGCCGAAGGAGTACTCCGCGGCGGCCACCAATGGGCGCGAGGCGAGCAGCTTGCTCGCTCCGTGAGTCGCGCCGGAAGCACCTCCCACGAGGATCGCGACGGCCGCGACCACTGGCACGAGTGCTGCGGGCCCGGGAAAGAGGGTCGTTGCATCGAGGAACGCGCCGAAGGACACGAGCACGACGAGGCCGGTCGCAGCCAAAACCAGCCTCGCGCTCCGAGGGAGCCTGACGTGGGGGAGCGCGATGGCGACGAGGGCACCGGCTGCGAACTCCCAAGCCCGTGCGCCGGTGTCGAAGTAGGCGAACGCTTGATTCTCGATGATCGACGCCGTCGCGTAGGTGAGCGAGGCGGCGAGGATGACCGAGAAGGCGCACAACAGCAGCGGCGTGCGCGGGATTCGTGTGGCTCGGATCACCGCTGCGAGCAGCCATCCGAAGAGCGGGAAGACCAGGTAGAACTGCACCTGCACGGACATCGCCCAGAAGTGCTGGAACAAACTCGAGTTCGCTGCTTCGCCGAGGTACGCGATGCTCTCGAATCCCAGGAAATAGTTGATCTGGAACAGGGCGGCCGAAGTGGCTTGCTCTCCGATCGTGCTCCACTGCGTGATGGGCAGGAGGAGCAGCGCCGCTAGCATCGTGCCCGCGATCACAGCCCAGGCCAGAGGCGCCATGCGGAAGAGCAGGTTCCTGTAGAAGCGGGCGAGGCTCACAGTGCCTGATCGCTGGATCTCGCGGAGCAGCGACTGCGTCATCACGAAGGCGGACACCACGAAAAAGACATCGACTGCGCCTGAGATCCGATGCGTCCAAATATGGTAAGCGGCGACCAGGAGGGCGGCTACAGTCCGAAGGCCCTGGACGTCGTCACGTCGTTCGAATGCGGATTCCCGTTCCCGCAGCACTCGTCGCTTGCTGAGAACTTCGAACGACATGACAGGCGGGCCTCTTTCTGCACGATGGCGGCCGCGCTGTCGACGCAACCGACTCCCGGTAGCCCCCAACCGGAAGTCGAGAACTGTACCCGAGAGGCGTGCGAGTTCCCTCAGAGGTCAGCGTGCAGCTGCCAAACCTTCTCCGCGGCGTCCCGCCACGAGAACCAGCGGGCACGGTCCTGGCCGGCGATCCGGAGACGGGCCAGCGTCTGCTCATCGTCCAGAAGGGCCTCGAGGTGCTGCGCCAGGCTCGCCGTGTATCCCGAGACATCCTTGCGATCGATGACGAGCGCCGCGTCTGCAGTCAATTCTTCGAGTGCTGCATCGTCGCAGTGCACGACGGGCACACCGGCTGCGAGCGCGTCGAGCGCGCGAAGCCCGAAACCGGTTACAGGGCTGGGCTGCACGTAGACCGTGGCGCGAGACAGTACGGTCGCGAGGTCCTCCGGCGTCGGTCTGTCCAGCTGCACGACACGGGTCGAGTCCAAGCCGGCCCGCTTGATCACGTCGTTGAGGTCTCCTCGACGATTCACGACGAGGGGGACGGTCGGCCCGTCCGTTCTACTCATCGCCTTGACGAGCGTCGCCAGCCCATTACGGCCCGCTGCTTCCTCGTCGACGAAGACGAAGCGATTCGGAAGTCCGAGTCGTTCGGCGCGGCTCGCAGCGTCAGCGGGTGGAACGGTCCAGGCGGTGGCACCCGGAGGGATCACGCGCACGCGGTCGCCGAATCGACCGAAGTTGCTGAGCTGGTCGGCCACGGTATGGCTCGGCACGATCAGGGCGTCGGCGTACCGCTCCGCTCGCTTCAGCATCGACCGCCGCGCTGACGCTTCACCCTTGGGCAGGAGATCAGGCTCTGTCCACGCTCTCGCATCGGGGACCGTCACGACCACCTGGGACGTGTCGTCGTCGCCACGGCTGCGTTTGCGCAGTGGCGCGAAGACATCTGTCGCGTGGATGAGTCCGCGCGTCGGCCCGCCCAGGCCGCGACGCCACATCGAACGGAGCGTGCCCCGGTCGAATGCGGACTTCCGCACGTCGAGCAACCCAGGGAGCTCCTCGTTCAGCTGCTCGTACTCCTGCGCGGTAACCGATGCGACGAGCGCTTCGACGCCTACTTCATCGGGGGCCGAGCGGATGAGCTCGCTCGTCAACTCCGTGGTGTATCGACCGATGTCACCCGGGTCCGAGCCGACGGCAGGATCGATCACCACTTGGAGGTTCGTCATGCTCCTCCTCCGACTTCTCTCCGCGCGTGACAGCGCGATTCTCGACTCTATCGCCCGCGAGGGACAGGGGGAGCGGATGGTCACTCTGAAGGGGAGCCCCTGCCATGCAGGCCTACAAGCTGATGGCAGGGGCATTGTCGACGCCACGGTCAGCTGTCGGCGACGGCGACAAAACGGATGATATGTCCTCATGCGCTCGGCGCCCATCCCTGGTCGGAGAGCTCATCGCAGCGACGTACCGCTCGAGATCGATGTGCCAGCGTCCTGCCGGCGCTATTTTGGGCATCGACCGGTTCGCCTCAGCCTCGGGGGGGTCGAGGCTCGAACCGGTGCACTGGGAGATGGAGCTCATGTCAGCTCGCTTGGGCCAGCGTGTGCTGGCCGTCATCGTCGGCGCTGCGGTCGGGTAGATCATGGCCGTGGCCGCTCCGGCGTCCGCGGCGCCCGCCGTTGCCCTCCCGGGCCCGTTTCCTAACACGAACGTCAGCGTGTCGAATCCCGAGCGGGTCGAACGGCGCTGGGGAGTTCTCGACGACCCCACGATCGTAGGCGCCGAAGCCTGGGCTGTACCGGTGTCCGGTGGTGCCCGGATCGCGGCGGCGGAGATCGGGCGTGACGTCGCTTGGTTCGAGGATCTCGACCACAGCCTCGCGTACGACCTCTCGGTTGTGCCGACCACGATGGCTGGCCCCGGGGTCCCGGCATCCGTGCGATTGGAAGCTGGTCGTGTGCCGACCATGATGACGTACAGCCCCATGACGATCGCCGGGGATGCGAATTCGCTCACCATCCGTTGGCTCACCACGCCGTTCGATGGGGGGCGACCGCTCTCGGGACAGCAGATCCAGGTGCGCGAGTTGCCGGATGGCGCGTGGATGGCTCACCAAATGGCAGGACCTCGGGCGACGGAAGCCGTGCTCACCGGTCTGAAACGCGGCGTCGGTTACGAGATCAGGGTCGCTGGAGTGAACATCCTCGGAGTCGGGGATCCGAGCCAACCCCTGACCACCACCTTCGCCGGGACGCCGTCGCAGCCTCGCAATTTTGGCTTCTCGGCGCATGATGGAGCGATCAAGATCGACTGGCACGGAGTCGACGATCCTGCTGGTGAGGTCACCGACTACCTCGTCCGCTGGTCGTCGCCACAGTTCGTTGAGGAGCAATCCGTGAGGACTTCAGAGGGACGTCTCCGCATCGGAGGCCTGGAGAATGGGCTGCCCGTTCGAGTTTCCGTGCAAGCCGTCAATTCAAACGGTCCCGGAATCGAGGACTTCGTCGTCCTGACGCCATTCCGCTTCTCCCCGTTCATCGACGGCGTGGAGGGCAACGACGCCAGAGAAGTCGTGGCAGGACAGCAGATCGCGATCGAGGTGAGAGACGTGCCCGCCGGAGCGCAACTGCGCGCCGTGCTTCTCGACACTGGTGAGTTCGTCTCGCGGGCGCAGGCCGGCGAGGATGGAACCACTCGCATCGATCTCCGCGTGCCCAATGAGATCTTGCGAGGCACGGTGACTCTCCGCGTGAACTTCGACGCCTTCGCAAGCGCGCCACACGAGGTGTTCGTGCCGCTCGAGGTGGTCCCGAGTACTGCGGCGTTGCCGGCGACGGGAGCCGACCTCGGGTTTTTGCGGTGGGCGCTGGCGGCTGTACTGCTCGGAGGACTGCTCACGTTCGGCGGTCTTGCGGGGCATGCCTCCGTCCGCAGGAGCTCGGAGCTCGGAGCACTGAGAACGGGGGATGGGCATACTGCGGTCGCGGCCCTTCCAGGACGAGAGCATTCGGATGGCCGGGCCGTTGCATGAACGGAGCCCAGTGTGGCGGTGTCGCTCGACGAAGGCGACCTAGTAGCCTTCGCCCATGAGACGTGCACCGGTTTCGGGAACCCGGCTGCTTGCGATCCTCCTGGCGACGTTGGTCGTTGCAGTCGGATTCACCAGCTTCGACGGCTTCATGGGCAAATCGGGGAGAGCGGCCGCGGCTGACCTCCGTACGTTCGACCCCGGCAACATCATCAGCGATGAGAACTTCTTCAACAGCGCCACCATGGACGCGCCGGGGGTGCAGCGATTTCTCGATTCGCAAGTGTCGAGCTGCCCATCCGGAAGCCTGTGCCTGAAGAACTTCCGGCAGGACACCTTCACCCGCGCAGGCGACCGTTACTGCTCGGAGTACGCTGGAGCCGGTCGTGAATCAGCAGCTGACATCATTGCGAAAGTCGCTCGTGCCTGCGGCATCAACCCCCAGGTGATTCTAGTAACCCTGCAGAAGGAGCAGGGATTGGTGCGGGCTTCGAATCCGAGCCGAGCAGCCGTCGACCGGGCCATGGGGTACATGTGCCCCGACACCCCGCAAGGTTGCAACCCCGCATACTTCGGTTTCTACAACCAAGTGTTCAACGCTGCGCGGCAGTTCAAGCTCTACCAGTTCGCAACGAACTCCAACGGCAGCCCCTATTTCACCGCCTACGCCCCCGGGGGTGGCGCGACGTTCGCTTCAGCCCGACCGCGTCCTGCGGTTTGTCCCGAGTTTTCATCCAGAACCAGGCGACTGCGAACCTCTACTACTACACCCCGTACCAGCCGAACGCCGCTGCCCTGGCGAACGAGTACGGCCACGGAGACACCTGCTCTGCATACGGGAACCGGAACTTCTTCAGCTACTACACCGACTGGTTTGGAAGCCCCACCGTCGCGGTCAGAGGGACCATTGCTAGCTATTGGCGTTCACTCGGCGGCGCAGCGGGCGTTCTCGGCGGCCCGGAGCGAGGCGAGGTCTCCCATACGGTGAATGGTGGGGGAGCGCACCAAGCCTTCCGCAATGCGCAGGTGTACGTCGTGGGTGGCAGAGCGGTGCACCTCATGAACAACAGCCTCAACTATCAGCACTGGGCGCAGTACGGTGGCCAGAACGGAGCGCTCGGCTGGCCGATTACACCTGAGGTATGCGCCCGGGACAACTCCTCGTGCACCGTCTCCTTCACCGGGGGTGTCCTCGGATGGACCCCGTCCACCGGTGTGCACTCCATCGTTGGAACGCGCGCCTCGGAGTATCTCGCGCAGGGTGGGCCGGGTAGCAGGATCGGGCACCCCACGGGACCGGCCGAATGGGTGACGGCCAACGGAGGCGGCTGGGTGCAGCGTTTCAGTGGGGGTCGGGTGCACGCCGCGGGGAATGGTCCTGGCTTCTGGTTCAACCCCGACAGTCTGATCGGGCGCGAATACGATCGCCTCGGCGCCGGGGCGGGTGCTCTCGGTTGGCCGACGGGCCTCGAGCAATGCCGCGACGATGGCTGCTTCGCTGAGTTCCAGAGGGGCGTGATCACATGGTCGTCCACGCGAGGCGTTCAGACGTTCTCGGGAGAGACCGGTGCCGCCTATCTGCGTGGCGGCGGCCCGCGTGGCGAACTCGGCTTGCCGCTCGCCGCGCCGAGCGCAGTTAGCGGCGGTACCGTGCTCTCCCTGCGTGGAGGGGCGATTTACGCCCGGAGTGGAGCATCCGCGTTCTTCGCGACCGCGGCGAGCATGGTGCATGCCCGCTACGCCAGCCTCGGGGGAGCAACGGGTTCGCTGGGCTGGCCTGTTTCGGATGAGGACTGCGCGTCGGGCATCTGCGAGACCCGTTATCAGTCCGGCAGCATCGTGTGGACGCGAGCCTCAGGAGCGGTTGCCGTACTGGGAGCGCTCGATGAGCGTTATCGCGAAGCCGGTGGGCCCCGCGGCAAACTCGGCCCCCGGCTGCCGATGCTCGTACGAGCGCCTCCAACGGAGGAGGCCGCGTGCAGACGTTCGGGAACGGCATCGCGACTGCGACAAGTCAGGGATCGGCCTACGCCTACTCTGACAGCCTGATCCATCAGCACTGGGCTTACTGGGGTTCCGAGGCGGGACAGCTGGGCTGGCCGCTGAGCCCCGAGCGATGCGGAGGGGGCGCTGCAGCACGAGCTACTCGGGCGGCCTACTCGGATGGACCGCGGCGAGTGGCGTTCACTCCATCACTGGGGAGCGCTTCCGCTCGTACAGCGCTTACGGGGGTGAGGACGGGGCGCTCGGCGTTCCTGTGGGCGCGACGATCCCCTCGAGTGCAAGCGGCGGAGGGTCCACGCAGCGTTTCCAAGGGGGTTATGCGTACAGCTCCGCCGGATCGACGTATTTCGCGAATGGGGACAGTCTCATCCACGCTCGTTACCAGCAGCTTGGGGGTCCGGGGTCGAGACTGGGTTGGCCGACCTCGAACGAGGTCTGCGCGAACGGTACCTGCACGTCGCGGTATCAGGGAGGAACGCTGACGTGGACGGCGGCGGGCGGCGTGCGCGGCTGACCAGCCGCGCCCTCAGGACACCTCCGGTGCGAAGTAGGCAACCTCGACCAGCTGGCCGTCGCGAAGCGCGAGCGAAGTAATGCTCGAGAGCGCGCAGCGTCGACGGCGCGGGTCGTGCGCCAGTGAGCGCCTCGCGGCGGTTCGGGCCATCATCCAGATGGGCATCTGGTGGCTGACGAGCACCGCGTCGCCGGCCGAAGCATGGTCGAAGGCGTCCTTCACCTCGCGGAGCATCCGATCCCGGACCTGCGCATACGGTTCGCCCCACGAGGGGCGGAGTGGATTGACGAGGAATCGCCACGCCTCCGGCCGACCGAGGATTGCGAGACTGACGTCGTAGTCCTTGCCCTCCAAACGGCTCGTTGCTTCGAGCAGCTCTGGACGGAGCTCCGGCGTCAGACCCGTGAGGGCGGCCATAGGAGCCGCCGATTCCTGCGCGCGCTGCAACGGTGAGGTGCGCAGCACCCCAATCTCGCGCCCTGTGCTCTCGAGGTGCCGAGCGGAAGCCTCAGCCAGACGATGCCCGCGATCGCTGAGGCCGAAACCCTCCAGTCGTCCGTAGACGACGCCGGCAGGGTTGTGTACTTCGCCGTGGCGGACGAGGTGGACGAGGCGGTCGCTCATATCAGTTCTTTCATTCGGGCGCGGCGCAGCGTCCGGCGGACGGCGCCTCGGTCGGGTTTCCCTTATGCTATTCCGGGCGCCGCCGGGTGCCCGCGATGCGGAGGAGCAACAGCATTTCCGAGCCCGACCTGATCTCGACCGAACCGATTCCGAGACGAGGCATGATCGGTGGCATCATCGCCACGGCGCGCCCGAGGCAGTGGATCAAGAACCTCCTCGTCCTGGCTGCTCCGCTCGCGTCAGGCGACCTGTCGGATGTCGGTGCTCTGCTGGCAGTAGGGGTCGCGTTCGTCGCTTTTTGCCTCTGTGCTTCCAGCATCTACCTGCTGAACGACTCGCTCGACATCGAAGCCGACCGTGCCCATCCGAAGAAGCGGTTTAGGCCGATCGCGGCGGGAGAAGTGCCCATCGCCGCGGCATGGGCGTCGTTCGTGGTCCTCCTCGTCGCGGGTGTAGCCCTAGGTTTCGTAGTGAACGTCCTGCTCGGCCTTGTGCTGCTTGTCTACTGCGTGGTGCAGATCGCGTACTGCTTCTGGCTGAAGCACATCGCCGTACTCGACATCGCTGTCGTCTCGTCGGGATTCCTGCTGCGAGCTGTCGCCGGCGGGGCTGCGGCGGGGATCGCTCTCTCCCAGTGGTTCCTGCTGGTAGCCATTTTCGGATCGCTGCTCATGGTGGCGGGCAAGCGTTACGGGGAGATCGTCTCGGACCACGAGGCTGCGGCAACGCGTCGCTCCCTCAAGCACTACACCCCGAGCTATCTGCGCTTCATCTGGCAGAGCGCTGCGGCGATAGTCGTGATTGTCTACAGCCTCTGGACCTTCGAGGGTGAGGTCGCCGCTGGCGGCGACCAGCGGTTGGCCATCACCATCGTCCCCTTCGTTCTTGCGATCTTCCGCTATTGCCAGCACATCGATTCCGGTGATGCGGAGGCGCCTGAGGAGATCGCTGCGCATGATCGCCTCCTGCAGGTCCTCGCCGCGGTCTGGCTGATCGTGCTGTTCCTCTGCCTCTACTTGCCCTGAGCGCGTTCGGGCAACGCTGCGCACAGCTGCATCACGCTCTGCGGCAGTCGGTCTCAACCGCGGAGACGACCAGCCAGACGCTCGTAGGCCCGCGTCGACGCATCGACATGGAACAACTGGCGTGCCCGGGCCGCCCCGTCGTCGGGGAATGACATGGTCGGAAGGACCCGGAGCGCTTCGGTGATCGCCCCCGCATCCCTGCGGCGGACAATGGTGCCCATGCCCGTCTCTCGAGCGGGGACGCGCACGCCCGGAAGATCGGAGGCGATCACTGGGATGCCCATCATCATCGCCTCCACCTGGACGATCCCGAACGCCTCGAACGCGTTGACCGATGTCAGGGCGAAGACGTCGATCGAGCCGTAGAAGCCGGCTAGCTGCTCGTCGTCGAGGAAGCCCATCAGCTTGATCCGGTCGTCGGCGGCGATCTCTGCTTTCACCCTGTCGATCACCGACCCCCGGCGATCTGAGCGAAGTCGCCCGCGATGAGCAGCCGCGCTGCCGGATCGTCGAGAGCCCGGAAACCACGGACCAGGTAATCGATCCCCTTCTCCTCGACGATGCGGCCGAGGAAGCCGACGTGAAGCCCTGTCCCGTCCCGGAACTCTGCGGTTCCTCGATCCCGATCATGGCATCCGGGTGCGATGACCTCCAGTTTCGGTAGAAGTGAGGCGCTGATGCGCGAGTTTCGCGCATAATCCTCGGTCGAGACGACGACCGCGTCGGCGTTGCGAGCGGCCATGCGAGACGCGCGATCCATGAGGCGGCCCTGGAGGGTGTTGAGAGGTCCCGGGGGCAAGGAGACGTCGCAGTGGTACGTGAGCACTACCGAAGCTGCGGTACGGGACTTCACGAGAGCGGCCGCGAAGCCGGCCTCGAGCATCGGAGCATGGAGGTTGACGACGTCCGCATCGACCGCCTCTCGGACGATCCCGCCGACGAGACCAGGAGCCACGACGCCCTTGCCGATCCGGATGGCCACCGGATGGCGGACTACTCGAACGTCGTTGATGATCTCCTCGCTCGCGAGTGCTCGGTCGTGGGCGGTGGTCACGACCACCACCTCGTTGCCTCGCGCTGCGAGTCCTTCCGCGACATCGCGGGCCACATTGGTGAGACCGCTGACGTAGGGCGAGTAGTAATTGAGGGCGATGACGAACTTCACGAAGCATCCTTCGATCGGAGGGCGTTGAGACTGCGTCGCAAAGCGACGATGGCGCCAGCGGCGGAGCCGACGAGGACCGCTGAACCGCTCGCCAGGGTGATGCCGGCAGGAACGGCGAGCGCGACGAGCACCACGGCAGCTGCCGCGAGGGCGACCGTCCACGAGATCGCCACGTCTTGAGGTCGTCTCGCCGCGAGGAGCAGCTGCGTGCCGATGATCAGGGCGACGTGCACGATGACCGCGCCCACGAGCAGGCCGACCCCGAAGCCCTCGAGACTCCGGCCTGCGCCGAAAACGAACTCGATGATCGGCGGGCCGAGTATGGCGCCGAGCAGGCAACCGGTGATAGCGAGCGCGAGCAGGATCGTCGCTCCGAGACGGACCCGCCGGACGAATTCAGCGCGATCCGCTTGCTCGATCATCTGGGCGAAGGGAGATATCAGCATGCTCTGCAGCGGCACGACCATGAAGAGCGGGATGCGCGCAAGACTGAAGGAGTACTGGAACTGGCTCGCGACGCCTGCTTGTGCGAGCGCGAATACGGCGATCGGTGCTGCATTGACGATCAACTGCGCGATCAAAGTCGAGGGCAGCAGTGTGAGCGCTACTGGCAGCGGATCGGCCGTGGACCTGAGGCTGTCATCGCCCCGGAGCACCGAGATGCCGACGGCGTGCGCGACGAGGGCCGACAGGGGTACCGCGAGCATGAATGGGAGGAGCGTCGTCGGTCGCGACCAGCGCCGCGAGCAGGGCGACGATGACGCGTCCACTCGCATCGACGATGAGCATGATCGAGTAGAGCCGATTCCGCCCCAGGCGCAGGGCAGCTCCCCGCACGGAGAACTGCAGTGGAGCCGTGACGAGCATCGCTCCGACGGCCACGCTCAGGGCTAGGCTGCCCGGTCTGGTCCAACCACCGGTCGCGATGCCGGTGGCCGCCGCAGCGAAGACCACGGCGACGGCCATCAGCGTACCCGCCGTGAGCATCAGCCTCGACGACCAGCGCGGCGCCAAGCCCTGCCCGCTGGCGAGCATCTGCTCGATCGGGAGGAAGAACCCGAACCCGAGAATCAGACTCAGGGACCAGAAGACAGCGAACAGATCGGAAGCCTCGTCGGCCAGACTCCTCGACCCGATGGCGAGGAAGGCGTACGTTCCGAGCCCTGCGACGAGGGTCGCGAACAGTGCCAGTCCCGCAGTTCCACGGGACGAGCTCTGGACTGCCATGCAGTCGAGGCTATGCCATAATTTCCGCGGTCCGCGCCGACGCGATCCCTCGTCCCATCACGCGGTAGGGATCCACGTCCTGACTCTCCTCGACCGCCGGTCCGGGGCGGAGCAGCATCGAAGGGTTCACCGATCGCTGCGCAGAGATCATCGATTGAGAGGTTGCCCCGCGTGCTTGGAATGTCCGACAGGAGCCCGAAGAGCTCCCGCTGGGTTGCGATGATGCTGACGGCGGCCATTGCGATGCTGGCAGGCTTCGCGCTCGCCATCGCACCGGTCACACAGCCCGAGGTGACCGTGACCTGGCCCCAGGAAGGGCAGGAGGTGGAATCCACCGCACTGCTGCTCGCGAACCAGACGCCGCACCGACTGGAGCTCGAACTGACCGGCGCCGCGGTGCAGAGCGCTTCCGGCGGCGGCGGTACGGTGTTCGCGACGATGCGGCCGGATCGCGTCGGAGTGGACGAGACGGCCGGTGACATCGGCATTCCGGGGCTGCTCGTGAGCGTCTCCGGTGACCAGCTGTCGTGGGCTACCGGCTTCGAGCGACTCGAGTCCGCGTGGTCGGTCGACGACGTTTGGACTCTGACCTCATCTGTCGACGGGATGATCATCGAGCGTGATGGAGCCGTTGCTGCGCAGTGGGATACGACACTGCCGCCGCAGATCGATGCCCTCATCACGGACGCCCGGGGGCAGGAGGCCGCGGCGCTCAGTGCATCGGTTCAAGCGGTCGACGACGCCAGCACCGAGTCGACAGCGGTCAAGTGGATCGTACTCGTCATAGCTCTCGCCGCTCTCGTCGCTTCTGCGGTCCTGATCAGGCGCGATGACCGGCGGATCGAGGAGCTCTCGGCTGTCGCGGCGCGTCCGCGGCCGCGTCGCGACTGGCGGCTCGGCGTCATCGATGCGGCAGTCGTGACCGCTGTGGTGGTCTGGACGTTCATCGGTTCGATGACCGCCGACGACGGCTACTACGCGACGATGTCGCTCAACAACGATGAGGCTGGCTTCGTCGGCAACTACTTCCAGATGTTCAACCAGCCGTTCGCCCCATTCGTCTGGTTCTGGCAGCTGCTCGACGTCTGGCAGCAGATCGGTGGGAGCAGCGCGGTGTGGCTGCGCATCCCATCGCTGATCGCCGCTGTCGCTGCGTGGTTCGTCGTCCGCGCCTTTGTCCGCTCTTACGTGCACCTCGAGGGGGCGCTACAGATCGTTCTCGTCGGCCTGGCCGGCATCGTCTTCGTGGCGTGGTGGAGTGCATTCAACATCGGAACGCGTCCGGAGAGCGTCGCGTCGCTCGCGACGATCCTCGCAGTACTGCTGATCTCCCGCGCCATCGAACGGTCCCGACTGCTCCCTGCGTTCGGCGCCGTCGTGGTCGCATCCCTCGCATTCACCGCTCATCCCACGGGGGTGGTCGCGTTCGCCCCGCTACTGCTCTCGGTGCCCGCCCTCTGGCGGATCGCATCGTCCAACGGATCTGGTCTCGGGGCCGCGCTCGCACGGACCGCAGGCGTAGCCAGCGGCGGCGTGGCGGCGCTGATCGCGGCCTTCCACGACGCCTCGCTGTATGACGGACTGTCGAGTCAGCGGCGTTTCGCTGCGGTTGAAACCCCCGTACCTGGGTCGATGAGCTGGGGCGTTACAACTTCCTGCTCGAGTGGGGTCCTCAGGGCTCCTACATCAAGCGGCTGCTCGTCCTCGTCGCCCTCCTCCTGGTCGTCTGGTTCATCGTCGCCTGGGTCTGGGACCGCCGAACGGCACAGCGAACGATCATCACTCCGGTGGCCTTGCTCGGTTGGTCCTTCGCCCTGGGCTTCGTCCTCATCTGGATCACGACCAGCAAGTGGTCGCATCACTTCGGAGCGATGGCTTCGGTCGGCGGTCTCTTCGTCGCAGTCGCGGTCGTACTTCTCCCCAAGCTCCTCGCCCGAACGCTCAGCAGCGGCGCTCGTGTGTGGGGAAGCGTGCTCGGCGTCCTCACCCTGGCGCCACCAATCGCCCTCGCATTCTCGGGACCGAACTACTGGTACTCGTGGAACGCCGGTCTCCCGCAATCCGGAGAGGCACCGCATCTCGGACCCATCGGATTCGGAAACCTGGCGGCATGGGTCATCGTCGGGCTGATCGTGCTCGCATGCCTCTACGTGTTGCGGGTCCGGCGCGCGAACTCGGATGGTTCTGCGCTGCTCGCCGCGCCCGCGATCGTCGTCATCGGTGCCATGGTGCTCGGCACCGGCTACATGTTCGCGACATTCACGTATGCGACCGCACGCATGATGCCCACCTTCTCCACGGCGGCTGCCAACGTGATCGACCCGCTCGGTGGCTCGTGCCTGTCCAGCAAGGCAGTCTCCACATGGGATGCCTCCGATGGGGTGCCGTTGCAGCCACTCCGCGGTGGCGATGACGTGTACACGGACCGATTCCTGCCGCGCGGTCTGGATACAGCGACTGTCACCGGCTCCGGAGCCTCCGTGTGGGCCACGACCGATGGTTCGTCGAATCGCGCCATCAGCGTTGATGCCGGCGAGTACGCGTGGCCCGAGCTCGCCGATGAGGAGCGTGTGGTCATCGCTGCGGGGGCGCGTCGCCGAGGCCGCTCCGACCCGTATCGAGGTGGTCTTCCGTGCTGCGGACGGAGCCGAGGTCGGACAGCCGGTCCGCATCGATGACGTGACCGACTGGGAGGGCTGGCGGACGTTCGACGTGCCGCCTCCCGCCGACCCCGCGGTGAGCTTCTCGATCGTCATCTCGAGCACCTCCGCAGCGCAGGACGACTGGGTCGCTGTCGCGGGACCGAGCATCGCCGAACGCAGCACGCTGCTCGATGACGTGCCTGCGGGCGCGGCAGTCTCATCGCATTGGATGACCACGTTCTGGTTCTCCTGCGAGCGCCCTCCAGCCATTGCGGATGGCATCATCGAACCGCCCGCTGCATACACCTCGGTCGATGCGGGCGGCGGAGATCTCAACCCGTGGCGCGTGCAGCGCGGGGGCATCATCGCGGGCGTGCAGCGTCTGGGCGATGTGATGACCACGGAGGACGACATGCTGGGGTTCGGTCCGGACTGGGGCAACGTCCACCTGGTCGATTACCCGGTTGCCGAGGAGGCTTACGACGTCTCGGTCGAGCGGGTCGTCACAGCGGGCTGGCGCAGCGCGTTCCCGGAACCCAGTCAGCTGATTGTCGTCGAGCGTGAGGGCTGAGCACGCTGGCTGCTCGGCGGCGATATCCCATCGAGTAGAGTTCTACGTCTCACCACCCCTCGAATCATTTGGAGCGATCCCGCGTGTCCTATGACCTCATCGTCGTCGGGTCCGGCCTCTTCGGCCTGACCATCGCGGAGCGCTGCGCGAGCGAGCTCGACCTCAAGGTGCTCATCATCGACCGCCGCAGCCACATCGGCGGCAACGCGTACAGCGAAGCCGAGCCCGAGACCGGCATCGAGGTGCACCGCTACGGCGCGCACCTGTTCCACACCTCCAACGAGAAGGTGTGGGAGTACGTGAACCGCTTCACCGCCTTCACCCCCTACGTGCACCGGGTGTACACCACGCACAAGGGCGAGGTCTACCCGATGCCGATCAACCTCGGCACGATCAACCAGTTCTTCCGGGCTGCGTACACGCCGGGCGAGGCCCGCGAGCTGATCAAGGAGCAGGCCGCCGAGCTCGCCGGCCAGGACCCGCAGAACCTCAACGACAAGGGCATCCAGCTCATCGGCCGCCCGCTGTACGAGGCGTTCATCCGCGACTACACCGCGAAGCAGTGGCAGACGGATGCGAAGGACCTGCCCGCGTCGATCATCAGCCGCCTGCCGGTGCGCTACACCTACGACAACCGCTACTTCAACGACACCTACGAGGGCCTGCCGGTCGACGGCTACACCGCCTGGCTCGAGAAGATGGCGGACCACCCGAACATCACGGTGCAGCTCGAGACCGACTTCTTCGACGACTCGCAGGAGTTCTCGAAGTCGAAGGTCGTCGGCTCTACCCCGGTCGTCTACACCGGCCCGGTGGACCGGTATTTCGACTACGCGGAGGGCGAGCTCGCCTGGCGCACCCTCGACTTCGAGGAGGAGGTGCTGCCCATCGAGGACTTCCAGGGCACGCCGGTCATGAACTACCCGGACGCGGACAAGGACTACACCCGCATCCACGAGTTCAAGCACTTCCACCCGGAGCGCGCCGACTCGTACCCGAAGGACAAGACGGTCATCATGCGCGAGTACTCGCGCTTCGCCGAGAGCGGCGACGAGCCCTACTACCCGGTGAATACGCCGCAGGACCGCGAGCGGCTGCTGGCCTACCGCGAGCTGGCCAAGGCCGAGCAGGACGTGCACTTCGGCGGGCGCCTCGGCACCTACCAGTACCTCGACATGCACATGGCGATCGCGTCGGCGCTCGGCATGTACGAGAACACCCTCGTGCCGCACTTCCGCGGCGAGAGCGCCTGAGCGCCGACTCCCGCACGTGACCGATATCGACCTCAGCGAGTTCCGCACCCCCGGGCGCGGCAAGGGGCTGCTCGACGTCTTCCGCTGGCGCTACCTGCTGCGGCTCCTGGTGCGCAAGGGCACCCAGACCCGGTACCGCGGCTCCGTGCTCGGCTGGGTGTGGTCGTATGTGAAGCCGGCCGCCCAGTTCGTGATGTTCTACATCGTGATGGGCGTGTTCCTGCGTTTCGGCGCGGAGATCCCGAACTTCGCGGTCTACCTCTTCTCGGGCATCGTGCTCGTGAATTTTTTCAGCGAGGGCTTCGGCAACGCAACGCGATCGATCGTCGACAATGAGGCGCTCGTCAAGAAGATCTACCTGCCGCGCGAGCTCTTCCCGATCGCCGCGGTGATCGTCTCCTTCACGCACTTCCTCCCGCAGCTGGCGATCCTGTTGCTCGCGAGCATCGTGCTGGGGTGGACGCCGTCGCTGGTAGGCATCGCCGCGATCCTGCTGGGCACGTTCCTGATCGCGGCCGTCTCCATCGGGTTCGGCATGATCTTCGGGGCACTGAACGTCGCCTTCCGGGACGCGCAGAACTTCGTCGAGCTGGTCCTCATGTTCGCGACCTGGGCCGCGCCGGTGCTCTACTCCTGGGACCTCGTCGCCAGGGTGCTGCCGTCCTGGCTCTTCCACCTCTATCTGGCGAACCCGCTCTCCGCAGCGGTGGAGCTGTTCCACATCGGATTCTGGCTGCCCACGACCACCGACTCCCCGCTGCAGCCGCCCGCCGAACTCTGGACCGTGCTGCCCTACAGTGTGGCATTCGCCGTCCTCTCGCTCGTGCTCGGTCAGCTCGTCTTCCGACACTTCGAGCGCCGTTTCGCCCAGGAGCTGTGAGCATGTCCGCCGTCACCACGCGACCGAGCATCCTCGTGCAGAACGTGCGCAAGACGTTCCTGCTGCGCCGCACCCACTCCATGAAAGAGGCCTTCGTCGGCTGGATCCGGCGCAAGGACATCAAGGCCCGCGAGTTCCAAGCGCTCGACGACGTCTCGTTCGAGATCCTCGAGGGCGAGTCGGTCGCCTTGATGGGCCTCAACGGCTCGGGCAAGTCCACGATGCTCAAGCTCATCTCCGGGGTGCTCGAGCCGGATGCGGGGCGGGTGCTCGTCCGCGGGCGCCTTGCCGGCCTGATCGAGGTCGGAGCGGGATTCCACCCTGACCTCTCCGGGCGCGAGAACGTCTACCTCAACGCGGCGATCCTCGGCATGAAGGCCCCGGAGATCGATGCGCGCTTCGACGACATCGTCGCGTTCAGCGAGATCGGCGAGTTCATCGACACCGAGGTCAAGCACTACTCCTCGGGCATGTTCATGCGCCTCGCCTTCTCGGTGGCGATCCACACGGAGCTCGACGTGCTGCTCGTGGACGAGGTGCTCGCCGTCGGCGACGCGCCGTTCCGCGAGAAGTGCCGCATCAAGATCAAGGAGCTCGCGGCCCAGGGCAAGACTATGGTCATCGTGAGTCACGACCAGGAGATGGTGCGCGAGCTCTGCGAGCGCGGCATCGTCATCCGTCACGGCAAGAAGGTCTTCGAGGGCGGCATCGAGGACGCGCTCGTCGAGCTCCACGGCTGAGGAGCGCGGATGGTGTCTCCGACCCGGGGTAGGATCGGTCGGTCCTGATCCGCCTCTCGAGGAGAGCTGTGCCCCACGTCCTGCAGAACGTCATCTTCCCGACCAGCGGCGACCCCGAGGTGCTGCCGCTCTACCTCGATCCCGAGGCGTGGACGGAGATCGATGACGATCCGGTTCGAGTCACCGCGATTGCGGACATCAACACCATCCGCAGCCAGCGCAGCGCGATCGTGCCGGCCGGCGCGCGTGTATCCTACGCGGCCTACTTCAACGGGTTCCCGGCGTCGTACTGGCGTCGCTTCACCAAGGTCGATCACGTGACGCTCCGCCTCGAGCTGCAGGGCGAGGCGCGCATCGTCGTGAACCGATCGAATCCTCGCGGGGCGATCCAGACGCTCGAGTCCCGGGTCGTGACCGGAGCCTCGCAGGAGTCGTTCACCCTTCCGCTCGCCGGCTTCCTCGACGGCGGCTGGTACTGGTTCGAGATCATCGCCGGCCCCCAGGACGTCGAGCTGGTCAGCGGCGACTGGGTGACCGACTCGGAGCCGGTAAACCCCGGATTGCTCGACATCGGCATCACGACCCTGAACAAGGCCGACTACTGCGTGCGCACGCTGCGCACCCTCGCCGACGATGCAGCGCTGCTCGAGCAGATCGGCCGCATCATGATCGTCGACCAGGGCACGAAGAAGCTCGTCGACGAGCCGGGCTACGACGAGGTCGCCGCTCGTCTCGGCGACAAGCTGCAGGTCATCGAGCAAGCCAATCTCGGCGGCTCCGGCGGCTTCGCGCGCTCGATGTTCGAGCACCTCGAGCACCCCGATGCCGAGTACCTCATCCTGCTCGACGACGACGTCACCGTCGAGACGCAGGGCATCCTCCGCGCCCTGACCTTCGCGCGCTACGCGCAAAAACCGACCATCGTCGGCGGGCACATGTTTGACCTCAACGACCGCACGGTGCTCAACGCCTACGCCGAGGTGGTGCACCTCGACCGCTTCATCTGGGGTCAGAGCACCAAGAACCAGGTGCGGCACGACTTCCGCCGCGCGAACCTGAAGCAGACGCCGTGGATGCACGCGCGCATGGACGCCGACTACAACGGCTGGTGGATGTGCCTGATCCCGAAGGCGGTCATCCGCAAGATCGGTCTGTCTTTGCCGCTCTTCATCAAGTGGGACGACTCGGAGTACGGCCTGCGCGCCAAGGAGCACGGCTTCCCGACGGTCTCGCTGCCGGGCGCTGCGCTCTGGCACATCTCGTGGCTCGACAAGGACGACAGCATCGACTGGCAGGCGTACTTCCACGCCCGCAACCGCCTCGTCGCGGCGCTGCTGCACGCGCCGCAGGGGCGCGGCGTGCTGCTCGACTTCACGAAGCTGCACCTCAAGCAGCTGCTCCAGATGCAGTACTCCGCCGCCTCGCTGCGCATCCGGGCCATGCAGGACGTGCTTCGCGGGCCGGAGCACCTGCACGCCGAGATCGCGACGATCCTGCCACAGGTGCGCAGCGAGCTGCAATCGTTCGGCGACGCGCGGATCTACCGCGATGTCGAGGAGATCCCCTCGAGTCGGCGCGGACGCGTCGTGGTCAGCGGGACCTGGGAAAGCCACCCGGGCGGATGGACGCGTATCGGCGTCTGGGCGGGCCTGTCGTCGCTCCGCCACTTCTTCGTCAAGGCCAAGGATGAGCAGCTCGACCGGCCCGAAGCGCAGCTCACCCGCTACGACGCGACATGGTGGCGCGTGCCGCGCTACGACAGCGTGCTCATCACCACGGCCGCCAGCGACGGCATGCACTGGTACCGCCGCGACCGCGCGCAGTTCCGCAAGCTGCTGCGCGAGGGGCAGGCGCTGAACCGCCGGCTGCTGCGCGAGTGGCCCAAGCTGAGCGCCCGGTACCGTGCGGCGTCGAAGGACGTCACCTCCCCGGAGGCCTGGAAGCAGACCTTCGGCCTCTAGGCCGGCCGCGCCATGCTGACCGCCCTCCTCATCGCCGCGGCGGTGCTGCTCCTGCCGGGCCTCGCGCTCGGCTGGGTGCTGCGCCTCGGCGCGGTGCGGATGGCGGCCCTCGCGGGACCCTTCGCCGTGCTCCTCCTCGGCGGCGCCGGCGTGGTCCTGGCATGGGCGGGCGTCGCGTTCGCAGCGCCGCAGGTGCTGCTCGTGCTCGCCGCCCCCGTGCTCCTCGCCATCGCCGTCTCGACCAGGCGCGGTCTGCCGCGCCTGCCGTTGCGGCGGGGCTGGCCGGTCGTCGCCGCGGGAATCGTCGCGGCTGTGGCGATCGCCTGGTTCGGCCTCAGCGCCACCGCTCCGTGGGGCGCCGCGAACCAGAGCTACGACGGGGTCTTCCACGCGAACGTCGTCAGCTCGATCCTGGCGACCGGCGACGCATCCTCGTTCGACCTGTACTCGATCGCGCGGATCGGCGGCGACGGCGTCGAGTTCTACCCGGGCGGATGGCACGCGCTCGTCGCCACGGTGGCGATGCTCTCCGGGGCGAGCGTGCCGGTCGCCGAAGCCGCCGTTTGGGTCGGCGTCGGTGCGCTCGTCTGGGTGCCCGGCGTCGTCGCGCTCGCCGACGCGCTCTTCGGGCGCGGTCCGCAGCCGCGGGTGCTGCTCAGCGCGACCGCCCTCGCGGCGGCGGCGTTCCCGCTGTTCCCGGGACTGCTGCTCGCCTGGGGCACCATCTTCCCGACCGGGCTCGCGATGGCGCTGCTCCCGGCCGGGTTGGCGCTGCTGGTGCGCGCCGTGGAGCGCGGCGGGCTGCGGGAGGTGCTCCTGCCCGGTGCGCTGTGGCTGGGTGCGGCGGGGCTCGCGCATCCGCGATCGCTCCTGAGCCTCGTCGCCGTCGCGGCGCCGCTCGCGATCGTCGTGCTCGCGCGTCTCATCCGCTTCGGATGGCAGCGCCGCCGCCGGCTGACGATCGCGGCGATCGCCGCATCCGCTGCGCTGCTCATCGGGGGCCTAGGAGCGGTCTACCTCTACCTGGTCCGCTCTTACGGGCTGGCGGAGCGTTCGCTCGCGGACCGCCTCAACGGCGGGCCGGCCACCGCCACGGACGACCTGCCGACCGCGCTGCTGCAGTCGCTGACCATGAGCCCCGCGCTGCCGACGGGGCAGCCGGCCCCGCACGCCTGGCTGCTCGCCCTGCTCTGCGCCGCGGCGCTGGCGCTGCTGCTGCTCCGCGGCCCGCACCGCTGGGTCGCCGCGAGCGTGCTGCTGGTGATCGGCCTCTACACGGCGGCGGCGGGTTCGAACGACGACTGGGCGAAGGTGCTCACCGGCGCCTGGTATAAGGACCGCTACCGCCTCATCACCCTGCTGCCGATGCTGCTGGCGCCGGTGCTCGGCTTCGCTGCGGCGCGCATCGCCCACGGTCTCCGCGACCGTCCGAAGGCGAAGCGGATGAGCGCCGCCGCGGCTGGGGCCGTCGCGCTGGCCATCGCCGCGGTCACCGCCGGGCCCGTCGCCGTGCGCGACGCCGCCGCTGCCTCTTACGCTGTGCCAGCATCCGGCGGCCTCATCGACGCGGACGACGCCGCCGTGATGGCCGAGATGCCCGGCATCGTGCCGGCGGGGAGCGCGTGATCGGCGACCCCTGGGACGGCGCCGTGCTCACCTGGGTGCTCGGCGACCGCGAGCCGGTGTTCCCGCACCTCACCGGTTCCTGGGGCGCCGACCGCGAGCTCCTCATGGCGCGCCTCGACCAGGCGAGCACCGATCCCGAGGTCTGCGCCGCGCTCGACCGGCTCGACGTGCACTACCTCTACAGCTCCGGCAGCGAGCTCTGGGGTGGCGGCGACGTGCAGGCGCAGCCCTTCACCACGATCACCGCCGCAGCGGACGCCCCGGGCTTCGAGATCGTCGCCGAGCAGGGCACCGCGCGCCTGCTGCGCATCACCGCCTGCGACTGAGCGGCGAGCGGATGCGGGCGCGCGCTCAGCAGCGGCAGCGTGCGCTCAGCGTGCGTCCGCGCTCGCTTCAGCGCCCGCCGCGGGCGATGAAGCGCCGGTACAGCGTCGTGCGCAGGCCCTCCGGCACGAAGCGGTAGACGCCACGGACCGCCACGTTGCGCAGGTACTCCCGCCGCGAGGTGAAGCCGATCCGCCGGAAGGCCCGCTGCAGCAGCATCTCGCTGCGCCACTGCTCGCGGCCGCCGCGGCGCGAGTACGCGCCGGTGCCGACCCGGTACATCACCACGGGCTCCGCGACGTTGTCGACCTCGGCGCCGCCGGCGATCATCCGTGCGAAGAGCCAGTAGTCCTCCATCCGCCCCATCGGCTGGTAACCGCCGGCGGCCAGCACGGCGCGCTTGCGGAACACCACGGTCGGATGGCTGAAGGGCTGGTGGAACCGGGCGTAATCGCGGATCTGCTCGGCCCCGATCGGCGGGGTGCGCTGCGCCAGCACCCTGCCGCCCTCGTCGGCGAACTCGAGCATGCCGCCCCCGACGAGGTCGCGACCGTCCTCGAGCAGCGGCAGCTGCCGCGCGAAGCGCTCGGGCAGGGAGATGTCGTCGGCGTCCATGCGCGCGACGATGTCGTGCTCGCAGCGCTCGAGGCCCGCGGTCAGCGCGGCGGTGAGGCCCTGGTTGCTGTCGAGGCGCAGGGTCTCGACCGGCACCGGGGAGGCCTCGACGGCGGCGAGCACCGCGGCCTCGAGCGCCTCGCCGAGCGGCCCGTCCTGCACGAGCACGACCTGCGCCGGCGGCACGGTCTGCGCGCGCGTCGAGCTCGAGAGCGCCCGCTCGAAGTGCTCGGGGTCGTCGCCGGCGTACACCGACATGAGCAGGCTGAACGGCGCGGTCATCGACGCTCCAGGTCCGCGACCAGTGCGGCGGTGGCGGGCTGGTCGCCGAGCGCCTCGGCGTTCGGGCGCGGCGCGGTGCGCCAACCGTCGTGCCACCCCTTGACGGCGGCGTCGCGCAGTGCGGAGCGATCGCTGGAGCTGGCGACGGTGCGCGCCCAGCGCAGCAGGGACGAGCCGCCGTAGAGCAGCTTCTCGGCGGGGCGCAGCGAGCGCGAGGCGCGCAGCATCCAGACCTTGTTGCGCACCTCCCAGTAGAACCGGGGGCCCGGGTCGGCGTCGGTCGAGCCGAACTTCGCCGTCTTGTGGAGCACGACGCTCGAGGGCACGAACACGCCGTCCGCGTCGCGGAGCAGCCGGGTGGAGTACTCGAAGTCGTCGTTCCAGAGGAAGTAGTCGACCACGGGGAGGCCGTGACGGCGCACCGCATTCGCTCGGACCAGCATCGAGACGAAGGAGGTGCTGCGGATCGGCATGGCGCCGACCCGCTCGGCGTCGCGCGCCTCCCGCCCACCGACGAAGGGCTTGCGGCGCGGCGTGTTCATCGGGTGATCGCGGCCGTCGGTCCAGATCACGCGGGAGCCGGCGACGGCGACCCGGGGAGCGCCGCGGTCGTCGCGAGCAGCGCCTGGAGCGCGCTCGGCGTCGGGATGGTGTCGTCGTCCATCGCCCAGATCCAGTCCGGCTGCAGCTCCAGCGCGTGCGCGATGCCCGCGGCGAAGCCGCCGGCCCCGCCGGTGTTGCGATCGAAGCGCACGACGACCGCATCCGGCGCGGTCTGCGCCGCCACCTCGGCCGAGTCGTCGTCGCTGCCGTTGTCGACCACCACGATCCCGGCGAGCGGGACGGTCTGCGCGAGCAGCGCCTCGAGCGCCTCGCGCAGCAGGTCGCGACGGTTCCATGCCGCGATGACCGCGACCACGCGCGGGGGAGTCGTCGTCACGGTGCAGCGTCCTCTGGAGGGGTGGAGGGGTTGGGATCGCGTCAGTCTACCGACGGCCGGCCTCGGCCGCCGCGCGGGTCCGCCAGCTCACCGCCCCCGACACCTTCGCCGCGCAGACGACCAGCAGCAGCCATCCGAATCCCACCAGCACGCCGCTCTCCACCGTGCTGTAGGCGATGAGTGCCGCGAGGACGACGGCGGGCCAGCACGCCACGACGGTGCGCTGCCGCAGCGCCAGCAGCCAGCCGCGCCCGAAGGCGAGGCCGAGCAGCACGACGAGCACCATGACGCCGACGAGGCCGAGCTGCAGCCAGATGTCGAAGAAGGCGCCTCGTGCCGAGGTCTGCTCGAGCAGGAAACGGCCGTCGATCGCGAGGAACGGGGGGATGTCGGTGCGCCAGATGCCCGACCAGCCCCAACCCAGCACGGACTGCAGCTCGGCGACCTGCACGACCTCGCGCCAGACCGGCAGCCGCACCGCGAGCTCCCGGTGGTCGGTGATGAACGTGACGACGACGGCCCGCGACAGGTACAGGGTCAGCGCGATCACCACGGCCAGCAGCAGCAGCCCGACGCTCACGACCGAGCGCGTCTCGGGGGCGGCGCGCCGCAGGGTGCTCAGCAGCCAGCCGACGACGAGCGCCGCCGCCGCCGTCATCACGGCCACGACCGACGACGCGAAGAGCAGGCAGAGCCCGGCGAGCACGAGCGAGAGCGCACCGGTCAGGCGCGAGACGCTGCGGGTGCGCAGCTCCACGACGAAGCTCGCCCCGGCGACGACCGCTGCCAGCGACAGGGCGGCCTGGTCGCCGAACACACCCTGGATCGGCCCGCCGGTGGCGAGGTCGCCGCGGATGCCGAGGAACACGATCGGCATGTCGATCAGCAGCCCGGCGAGCACCTCGAGCGCGACGGAGAGCAGCAGCGCTGCGCGGAGCACGTCGCCGACGACCCGGACGATCTGGATGAGGTCCCGCGTCGCGGCGATGATGAGGCCGAGCAGGGCGGTGCCGACCTGCAGCGCCACGCCGCCGACGGTCACCCACTGGTACTGGCTCCAGACGACGCTGAGCGCGCTGAGCCCGAGCAGCACGGCCACCGAGATGGGCAGGGCGACGTTCCACTCGATCCGATCGCGCCGGGCCCACACGATCGCGGCACCGAGCGCGACCAGCGCGCCGATCAGGCCGATGTACCCCGCCCATCCGCTCAGCTGACGCACCAGATGCGACAGGGCGATCGCCGCCACCGCGCAGGTCGCCCAGGCCTGCACGAAGCGGGCGTGGCCGACGAAGGCCAGCAGCGGGGCGACGATGCCGGTCATGCGCTCGCGACCTCGTCGCCGGGGCGGGTCGTGACGGTCAGCTCCACGGCACGGGCCTCGCCGCGGCGGGCTGCAACGGCAGGATGCGCTCGTCGCCGGGCGTGCGACGCTTGAGCCCCAGCACGAGCACGCAGAGCAGGAACCAGCCGTTCTCGTAGAGCATGTGGCTCTCGGCGATGGACTGCACGAGCAGGGCCACGAGGATCAGCAGCGGCAGCATCCCGAGCGCGTCGTACGGGCGGGTGCCGCCGAACGCCGTGCGCAGCGGCTGGTCGAGCGCCGCCGTCCAGGCCCTGGCGAGCGTGCCGAGGATGAGGATGGCGAAGACGACGATGCCGACGACGCCGAGCTGCAGGAAGAGGTCCATCCAGGCACCGTGGGCCTCGTACTGGCGTACGCCGTGCACCTCGACGAGATCCTCGAGGTAGGTGGCCCAGGGCATCCAGAAGCTCGTCCAGCCGTGCCCGAAGGCGGGGCGCTGCGCGGCGAACTCACCCACGCTGGCCCAGATGTCGGTGCGCCCGGTGAGGTCGCTGCGGCGACCGAGCAGGGCGAGCAGCGGCTCGCGCAGTGCGACGGCGGCCGCCACCGCGAGCCCGAAGCCCGCGATGACACCGATCGTGGCGAGCCCGCGTCGTCGGCGCATACGGCGCAGCAGCAGCACGACGCCGGTGACCACCGCGCAGGCGACGAGGATGACGACGACGGTGGCCGAGGCCGCGAGCGCGAGCATCACGAACGCGAACGCCAGCCAGCCGATGCCGCCGGCCCGGCTCACGCGCTTGTCGACCAGCTGCACCGCGAACACGAGCACGGCGAGCACGGCCACGAACCCGAGCGCCGTGGCGTTGCCGAAGAGCCCCTGGATGCGCTCGCCGGTGAACAGCGACGCGCGCGACCAGTAGAGGAGCAACGCGACGTCGCCGTCCGGCCGCTCCATCCAGAGCGGCAGCACGGGATGGCGGATGAAGACGGCCACGACGAGCTCGAACAGCAAGCTGCCGACCAGCAGGATGCGCAGCGTGTGCGCGAAGGCGCGCAGCATCTCGGCCCAGCTCAGCATCGAGACCAGCAGTGCCGCCGCGAGCGTCGTGCCCCAGGTGGCGATGATGCCGACGATGGATGCGCTGGGATACGCGGACCACGCCATCGAGATCGTCAGCAGGCCGAGGAACGCGACCAGGCCGGTCGGCACGTTCAGCAGGGTGAACCGAGGACGCAGCACGAGCAGCGCGGCCACGGCGCCGACGATCGTGAGCCCGGCGAGCACGCCCCAGCCGGGGTAGCCGAAGGCGTTGCGCAGCGGGCGCCCGCCGAAGACGAGCAGCAGCAGCACGGTGCCGACGATCACCCGGTGCGAGGTCAGGGCGTTGGCGATCCGGTCGCGGCGGGAGGGCGCGGACGGCTCCGTCACGGGCGCGGGCTGAGGCAGGGGCACCGCCTCAGGCTACCGGGGTGCGCTCGCGCGCATCCGCTGGCCGCATCACACGAACGCGGCGACGCCGGTGACGGCGCGACCGACGATGAGCGTGTTCACCTCGCGGGTGCCCTCGTACGAGTAGATGGCCTCGGCGTCGGCGAAGTGCCGCGCGACCCCGTGCTCGAGCACGATGCCGTTGCCGCCGACGATCTCGCGACTGCGGGCGACGACCTCGCGCATCCCCGCGGTGCAGAAGGCCTTCGCGAGGGCCGAGTGCTCGTCGCGCTGCACACCGGCGTCGAGCATCTTCGAGACCTGCACGCACATGCCCAGGCTCGCGGTGATGTCGCCGAGGCTCTTGACGAGCAGGTCCTGCACGAGCTGGTGCGCGGCGATGGGCTTGCCGAACTGGACGCGCTCGGTCGCGTAGGCGCGCGCCGCCTCGTATGCGCCGATCGCGATGCCCACCGCCTGCCATGCGACCTCGGCGCGCGTGAGGCGCAGCACCTTCGCCGTGTCCTTAAAGCTGTTCGCGCCCTGCAGCCGCAGCGACTCCGGGATGCGCACGTCGGTGAGCGCGATGTCGGCGTTCTGCACGGTGCGCAGCGCCTGCTTGCCCTCGATCTTCGTCGCGACGTAGCCGGGAGTGTCCGTGGGCACGATGAAGCCCTTGACCTGCCCGTCCTCCTCGCTCTTCGCCCAGATCACGGTGATGTCGCTGAACGTGGCATTGCCGATCCAGCGCTTGGAGCCGTTGAGCACCCATCCGTCCCCATCGCGGCGCGCCGTGGTGCGCAGCCCCTGCGCGCTGTCGCTGCCCGAGAGCGGCTCGGTGAGACCGAAGGCGCCGACGACCTCGGCGCTCGCGAGCCGCGGCAGCCACTCGGCCCGCTGCTCCGGCGATCCGCAGACCCCGATCGCGCCGAGGGCCAGACCGTTCTGCACGCCCACCCAAGTGGCGATGCCGGCGTCGACGCGGCCCATCTCGAGGGCCGCCCAGCCGCGGAACACGGCGGAGTTCTCGAACGCGGCGGTCTCCTCGAACCCCAGCCCGAGCATCCCGAGCTCCGCCAGCGGCCGCTGCAGCTGCACGGGGAACTCGGCGCGCTGCCAGTAGTCGTCCGCGATCGGCGCCACCTCCGCCTCGAGCCAGGTGCGCAGCTCGGCGAGCTTGCCGCGCTCCAGCTCGGTGAGCTCGGCGCTGTAGCCGAGGAAGTCGCTGACGAGGGGGAGAAGGTCATGACGTGTGCTCCATCGCAGGTGTCGGGGCTTCGACGCTACGCGCGGACATCCGCCGTTCGCAGCCCGTTGTTACTGTGGGCCAAGGGGGTGCGACCGACCTCCCGTGCGCTTGTAGCTTCCGTCCGAAAGGCCCTGTCGATGCTGATCCCCATCTCCAACATGCCCCGGGACTACGGATGGGGGTCGCGCACGCTCATCGCCGAGGCGCTCGGACGGCCGGCGGGAGACGGCCCGGAGGCGGAACTGTGGCTGGGCGCGCACCCGGGATCGCCGAGCCGCATCGACGAGCCGGCGCTCACCGGCGGCGCCGCAGACCTCGCCGAGTGGATCGAGGCGGACCCCGCATCCGCCGGCGTCGACCGTCTGCCGTTTCTGCTCAAACTCCTCGCCGCCGCCGCGCCGCTCTCGCTCCAGGCGCACCCGAGCCCCGAGCAGGCGCGCGAGGGCTTCGAGCGGGAGAACGCCCTCGGCATCCCGCTCGACGCGCCGCACCGCAACTACAAGGACGCCTCCGCCAAGCCCGAGCTCGTCGTCGCGCTCAGCGAGCGCTTCGAGGCGCTGAGCGGTTTCCGCGAGCCGGCCGAGGTCGTGGCGCTGCTGCGGCCGATGCGCGCGGCGCTCGCACCGGTGGCTGCGCTCGGCGGCGCTCTCCGACTCGAGGAGGCCGGCGTCGCGCTCGACCAGCTGATCGACCTGCTCGAGCGGGGGCGCTGCGCGAGGCCTTCGAGTGGCTCATCACGCGCGGCGACGGCGTCGTCGAGCTGGTGGAAGCCGTGACGGTGATCGCGGCGTCCGTCATCGCGGCGACGATGCCCGGAGGAGCATCCGATCGCTCGGAGCTGCCGGAACCGAGCGCCGAACTGATCACCGCCGCGGCGCTCGCCGAGGACTACCCCGGGGACCCCGGCATCGTCATCGCGCTGCTCCTCAACCGGGTCTCGCTCGCGCGGGGCGAGGCGATCTACCTGCCCGCCGGCAACATCCACGCCTACCTCGCGGGTCTCGGCGTCGAGTTGATGAACGCGAGCGACAACGTGCTGCGCGGAGGCCTCACCCCGAAGCACATCGATGTGCCGGAGCTGCTCTCGGTGCTCGACTTCCGCCCGCTGCCTGCGCCGTACCTGCCCGGGCGGACCTCCGGACCCGGCGCCACGGTCTATGCGCCGACGGACGGCGACTTCCGCCTCGTCGCCATCGAGCCGGGTGATTCGACCGCGACCGTCGAACTGACCGGCCCCGCGATCATCATCGCCACCGCCGGCGACATGCAGCTCGCGGGGGAGCGCTCGAGCGCCTCGATGACCCGCGGCGAGTCGCTCTACGCCACCCCCGACGAGCGCACCCTCCGCGTCTTCGGCAGGGGCACCGCGTTCCTCGCGACCACGACCTGACCGCTGGCCCTCGGCCGCGTCGCTGTGGCCTCCGCAGCAGGGCCCGGAGCGCACCGTCCCTGCGCCGGGTGCCCGCCCAGCCCGGGCGCTCCCGCGCCGGCCCGACAGCTGTTCCGCTCGACGCACTGGAGTTCAGGAGCCGCCGGGCCTCGTCCCGGCATGTTGCGCGGCGATCGCGGCGTGTCGCCGCGTGACTCCTGATCCTCGATTGAGGCGGTGCGCCGATAGGTCACCCGCGACCAGGGCGAAGCGCGGCACGTCGGCCGGCCGGGCGCAGCGACGCGGAGCGCGGGGCGCCAGGCGCCGCTCCTCGACAGCCCGACCCTGTCCACAGGATCGGGTCGACCTGCGCGAGCGGTCCGCGACTGCGGTGCGATGAGCCTGTGGACCCCGTCATCGTCGATCTGCTGCGTCGGCATGGCGGCGTCATCCGTCGGGCCGACCTGTTCGCCGCCGGTGTCCCGGACTCGCGGATCCGCGAAGCGGTCGGCATCGGAGCACTCGTCCGTGCTCGCCGCGGTTGGTACGTCGGAGCCGATGCGCCGCGGGAGGCGCGGGAGGCGATCTCGCGCGGCGGTCGGTTGACCGGCCGGTCGGCGCTGCGCAGCTACGGGGTCTGGATGCCGAGCGCGCACCCCCTCGAGATCCGCGTTCCAGCGAATGCGGCGAGGCTCCGGCCGGAGCAGACCTCGGGTGCGCTCGTGCACTGGAGCGGCGAGCTCAGGCGTCCCGGTCGGTACGGCGAGGACGCCTGGCGTGACGGTCCTGTGGAGGCGCTCGCGGTGGTGCTCAGCCGGTGCGACCTGGAAGAGGCGATCGTGCTCGCGGACTCGATCATCCATCTCGGCCTCGCGGACGGCGCGACGGTCCTTTCGACCTTCGCGAACGCTCCGCATCGGGTGCGGGCATGGGCCACGCTGATCGACGGCAGGGCCGAGGCCGGAGGGGAGACCATCGCTCGCCTACGACTGCTGGAGGTCGGCATCCACGCCACCCCGCAGTTCCGGCTGCCGGGCGCTGGCCCCTACGACCTCCGCTGCGGGCCGTCGTGCCTCATGGAGATCGATGGGCGTGCGCACCATGACGATCCAGTGGCCTTCGAGCGCGACCGGGCGAAGGACCTCGTTGCGCGGCTCTGGGGTTACGACGTCGTCCGCATCACCTACCGCCAGCTCCGAGACGACTGGCCCGCATGCGTGGCGGCGGTGAGGGCATCGACCGGTTGCTGACACGGCGCCTGCGATGCCATCGCTGAACCCGCCCGTGCGCGGCGGCGCGAGGGGCTCCGCGGCCGCCGTTCACACCGATGGAGTTCAGGAGCGGATGCGTCGGTGGCGGCGTGTTGCGGGCGACTGTGCGGCGAGCCGCGACGTGGCTCCTGAACTCCAGAAAGCCGCGCGATGGCGCAGCCGCACACCGGGCGACGCGTGGCCCGCAGCGTGGGCGGAGCGGTGGCGCTCCCGGCCGCCTCAGCCGGCGAGGGGCGCGCCCGCGTCCGGCGCGGACGCCGACGCCGCCAGGCCTCCGAAGGTCGCGCGGTACGCGGTCGGCGTCGTCTGCAGCACGCGCACGAAATGGTGCCGCATGACCGCCGCGGTGCCGAAGCCGGTCTCCGCCGCGATGCGCTCGAGGCCGTAGGCGCTCTCCTCCAGCAGCTGCTGCGCGCGCAGCAGGCGCTGCCGATTGAGCCAGGCTGCCGGGGTCGTGCCGGTCTCGGCTTTGAAGCGCCGCGCGAAGGTCCGCGGCGACATGAGGGCCTTGCGGGCGAGCTCGGGCACCGGCAGCTCGCGCTCCAGGTGCTCCGCCATCCAGTCGAGCACCTCCGCGAGCGAGTCGTCCGCGCACTCGACCACGGGGGTCGCGATGAACTGCGACTGCCCGCCGTCGCGCTGCGGCGGCACCACCATGCGCCGGGCGATCGAGTTCGCGGCGGCGGCCCCCATCTCGCGGCGCACGATGTGCAGTGCGGCGTCGATGCCCGCGGCGGTGCCGGCGCCGGTGACGATGCGGTCCTGCTCCACGAAGAGCCGATCGGCGTCGACCTCGATCCGCGGGAAGCGTTCGGCCATCGCGTCGGCGTGCATCCAGTGCGTGGTGGCCCGGCGCCCGTCGAGGATGCCCGACTGCGCGAGCGCGAAGGCCCCGCTGCACACGCTGAGCACCCAGGCTCCGCGCTCGTGCGCCGCTCGGATCGCCTCGAGGTAGACCTCGTCCACCGGCGTGCCGACCGGGTACGCGGGCACGGCGAGCAGGTCGGCGTCGGCGATCGCGGAGAGGTCCTGGTCGACCACGACGTCGAAGCCCATGCTCGTGCGCACCGGTCCGGGCACGGCGGTCGCGATGGTGAAGTCGAAGGCGGGCCCGCCCGTGTCGCGGCGATCGATGCCGAACACCTCGCAGATCACCCCAAACTCGAAGGGGTGAGTCCGGGCATCGCGAGCAGGGCGATCTTCTCGAGCATGACGGGCTCCGATCGGTGGGGGAGAGCGGATGAGGGCGGTCGCCCGAGCAGGCGAGCGGGCACTGCAGCGGGTCGTCTCCACAGCGCCTCGTGGCCGGTGATCGCGGATCGGTGGCAGATCCCGTGGCAGGAATCCGACGACCTGAGGCCATCCTGCCACTCGTGGCGGAATCTTGCCACTCGTAGCGTTCGTGCCATGATCGTGTTCTTCTACCTTCTCGCCGGTCTCGCCCTCGCCGGCGTCGTCGCGACCGTCTGTGACATCGCCCGCGACGGTCACCGCCGCATCCGCACCCGCCCCTAGGCTGGTCGCATGACTTGGTTGGTGACCGGCGGGGCCGGCTACATCGGTGCGCACGTGGTCCGCTCGTTCCAGGAGGCCGGCGTGCCGGTGGTCGTCCTCGACGACCTCTCCAGCGGTTTCGACGGCTTCGTGCCGGAGGGCGTGGTGATCGTGCGCGGCAGCATCCTCGACGGCGAGCTCGTCGAGCGGACGCTGCGCGAGCACGCCGTGGTGGGCGTCGTGCACGTCGCGGGCTACAAGTACGCCGGCGTCTCGGTGCAGCGCCCGCTGCACACCTACGAGCAGAACGTCACCGGCACCGCGGTGCTGCTGGCGGCGATGGAGCGGGCCGGTGTGGACAAGATCGTCTTCTCCTCGAGCGCGGCCGTGTTCGGCACGCCCGACACCGACCTCGTCGTCGAGGGCACCCCGAAGAGCCCGGAGTCGCCCTACGGCGAGTCGAAGCTCATCGGCGAGTGGCTGCTGCGCGATCAGGGCGTCGCGACCGGGCTGCAGCACACGTCGCTGCGCTACTTCAACGTGGTCGGCTCCGGCGACCCGGGCGTCTACGATGCCAGCCCGCACAACCTGTTCCCGCTGGTCTTCGATGCGCTGCTGGCAGGCCGCACCCCCGCATCAACGGCGACGACTACGCGACGCCGGACGGCACCTGCGTGCGCGACTACATCCACGTCGCCGACCTGGCGCGCTCGCACGTCGCGGCGGCGCGTCGCCTCGAGGCCGGCGAGCCCGTCGAGCCGGCCTACAACCTCGGCAGCGGCGACGGCGTCTCCGTGCGCGAGATCATGACCGCGATGGCCCGTGTCACCGGCATCGCCTTCGAGCCGGAGATCGCGCCGCGTCGCGCCGGCGACCCCGACCGCATCGTGGCCACCGGCGATCTCGCGGCGCGCGACCTCGACTGGCGGATGACCTTCACCCTCGACGAGATGGTCGACTCGGCGTGGTCGGCGCGCCAGGCTGCGACTGCCTGAACGCGCACTGTGAAAGCGGCACCCCCTGCTCGGGGGTGCCGCTTCGGTGTTCTCCGGGATGCGCGACCCCGGCGTGGCGCAGACCGGGCTCCGTCGACTCTGCCGCTACGATCCCGCGACTTGACGTGTCGGAATTACACCGGTGTAATGAGTGCATCGTCGGCGGGCGGCGATGCATCGATACCAGTCGGGGAGGAGCCTCATGGCACCGGAGTACCAGGATGGGGTTCCCGACAACTGGTTCGTCGACCCCGTGCAGCTCGGCGTCCCGGGCGTGCGGCGGCCCGCGGCCGACGAGGAGTCCGAGGCCCTCGCCTGGCAGGGCGACGCGCTCTGCTCGCAGACCGATCCCGAGGCGTTCTTCCCCGAGAAGGGCGGCTCGACGCGCGACGCCAAGCGCATCTGCGGATCCTGCGAGGTCCGCTCGGAGTGCCTCGAGTACGCGCTGCAGAACGACGAGCGCTTCGGCATCTGGGGTGGCCTCTCGGAGCGCGAGCGCCGCAAGCTCCGCAAGCGCGCCTGAGCGCCTCCGCCATCTCGTCGGAACCCGCGCCGCGCGCGTGTCGGTGATCCGCATCCGCTCGACCGACCTACGCTGAGGGGGCCATGCAGCCCCGAGTCACAGCGATCCTCGTCGCCCGGAACGGCGCCGCCCACCTGACGCGCACCCTCGATGCGCTCCGGGCGCAGACCCGTCCTCCCGAGCGGCTCGTCGCCATCGACCTCGCCTCCGGCGATGGCAGCGCGAAGCTGCTCGCCGACGGCGGCGTCGCTCAGACCGTCGCCGCTCGAGCCGGCTCCTTCGGTGACGGTGTCGCACAGGCGCTGCGTCACGCCGCATCCGACCCGCAGCCCGACGAGTGGCTGTGGCTGCTCGCGCACGACGCCGCACCCGAGCCCGAGGCGCTGCGCGCCCTGCTCGGCGCGGTCGAGATCGCTCCCTCCGTCGCGGTCGCCGGCCCCAAGGTGATGCGCAGCGACGCCCCGCACGTCATCGCGAGCTTCGGCGAGACCCTGAGCGGCCTCGGCGCGAGCGTGCACCTCGTCGAGGACGAGTTCGACCAGGCCCAGCACGACGTGCAGTCCGACGTGCTCGGCATCGCCGCCCAGGGGATGCTGGTGCGCCGCGACGTCTGGGAGGCGCTGGGCGGCTTCGACCCGGGCCTGCCGGATGCGGATGCGGGCCTCGACTTCTCGGTGCGCGCACGACTCGCCGGTCACCGCGTGGTCGTGGTGCCGGCCGCGAAGGTGCAGCGCGCATCCGCCCCGGAGGACTTCGGACGCCCTCCCGGCAGCGCGAATCGTCGCCGGCGCAAGGCGCGCCGCGCGCAGCTGCACCGCCGCCTCGTGTACTCGCCGGCGCTGCTGCTGCCGCTGCACTGGCTCTCGCTGGCTCCGCTCGCGGTGCTCCGATCGCTCGGGCACCTGCTCGCCAAGCGCCCGCTCGCCGTGCCCGGCGAGTTCGCGTCGGCATTCGCCGCGGCGTTCGGCGACCCGGGTGTCTTCGGCGCCCGGCGGCGCCTGCGCCGCGTGAAGCAGCTGCCGTGGAGCGCCGTCGACTCGCTGCGCATGCCGTGGTCGGAACTGCGCGAGCGCCGAGCGGTCGAGCGGCAGGCCCGCGAGGCACGGCTCGCCGCCGCGGATCCGCTCGACGTGGCACCGATCGGCTTCCTGCCCGGCGGTGGCCTCTGGACCCTTCTGATCGGCGTCGTCGTCGGTGTCGTGGCGGCCTTCCCCTGTTCGGCGGCGTCGCCGCGGTCGGCGGGGGACTGCTGCCGCTGGCGAGCAGCCCCGCCGAGCTCTGGAGCGCCGCGCTCGGCGGCTGGCTGCAGGACGGCAACGGCATGGCCGGCCCGGCGGACCCGTTCGCGGTGCTCCTCGCGTTGCTCGGCTCCGCGACGTTCTGGCAGCCGTCGCTGTCGGTGGTCATCGTGCTCGCCGCGGCGCCGGCGCTCGCCGCGATGAGCTCCTGGTTCCTGCTGCGCGCGGTGAGCCGGCGGTCCTGGATCCCGGCGGCCGGTGCCGTCGCCTACGCCGTCTCGCCGCCGCTGCTGGCGAGCATCCTCGAAGGCCGCCTCGGCGCGGTCATCGCGCTCGCGATCCTGCCCTGGCTGCTGCTCGCCGCGATCCGCGCGATCCGCTCGTGGACGGGTCTCGGAGCGGCTGCGCTGCTCGGCGCCGTCGTCGCGGCGGCGAGCCCATCGCTCGCGCCGCCGCTGCTCGCGGCCTGGGTCGCGCTCCTGCTGCTGCGACCCGCTCGCGCGCTCCGGCTGGTCTGGATGCCGTTGCCGGCGCTCGGGGTGCTCGCGCCGCTCGCCGTCGCCCAGTTCCTGCGCGGCACCTCGCTCGCGGTGCTCGCGGACCCCGGCGCCGCGCAGCCGACCGATCCGGTCGCGGCATGGCTGCTCGCCCTGGGGTCCTCGAACGGCGGCCTGCACGGATGGCCCGCCGTCGCCGACGCGTTCGGCGTGCCCGCCTCCGTGGGGGTCGTCGTCGCGATCGTGCTCATCGCACCGCTGCTCGTCCTCGGGCTGCTAGGACCGTTCCTGCCGGGCGCGTCGCGCAGCCTGCCCGCGCTGCTCCTGGCCGTCCTCGGCTTCGTCGCCGCGCTCGGCGCGGGGCTCGTCCGGGTCGCCGCGGTCGAGGACGGCTTCGCCGCGCTCTGGCCGGGCCCGGCTCTCGGGCTGATGATGCTCGGTCTGCTGATCGCCGCGGCGGGGACGCTCGACGCGCTCGGCCGTGCCGCGGCTGCACCGGGTCTCGCCCTCGTGGTCGGAGCGCTGCTGCTCGCCGTGCCGCAGCTGGGCGGCCTCTACCGGGACGACGCCGCCGTCCGTGCCGGCAACGGACGGGTGCTGCCCGCCGTCGTCACCGCGGAGTCCGACCTCGAACCCCAGGTCGGCACGCTCGTGCTGACACCGCAGTCCGACGGCTCGCTGCGCGTCCGCCTGGAGCGGGGGCGCGGGCACGGCCTCGAGGACGCCTCGACCTTCGCCACCACCGCTCCCACCGCGAGCGCGCGGGACGAGCGGCTGGCGGAACTGGCCGGCAACATCGCATCGCGAGGCGGTTACGACCCGGCTCCGGTGCTGCGCGAGTTCGGCATCGACTTCGTCGTGCTCGCCCCGGTCGACGGCACCGACCCTGCCGGCGGCGGCGCCGTGTCGACCCGCGCACAGCAGGCGCTCGACGGCAGCGCCGACTTCACCATGATCGGCTCCAGCGAGGCGGGCCTGCTCTGGCGCACGACCGTGGATGACATCGACCCGGCCACCGCCCCCGCGGCGCAGGAGGAGCTCAGTGCCGTCGAGCCGGCCCCGCTGCGCGATGCCGGACTGGTGCTCCTGGCGCTGGCTGCGCTGCTGGCCGTGCCCACCCGCATCGGCAGTCCCCGGGTGCGCGAGTCGCGGCACGTCGAAGACCAGGCCGAGTACGCCTTCGGCGAGGAGGGGAGCAGGATGACTGAGCCCAGCGGCGACCGCCGCACCCGCATCCGATCCGTCGCCCGCGTCGGCGGCCGCATCCTCGGCGGCGTCGCCGGGCTGGGCATCGCCGGCGCGGCCGTGCTGGGCGGCGCGCTGCCGCTGCCGTCCGTGACCGGTGCAGCCGAGCCCGTGGTCGTGGTGCCCGAAGCCGCCGACCTGCTGCAGGTGTGCGCGGGGCCGCTCCTGCTCGCGGGCGGCGGCGAGACCGCCAGCACCGCCTCGGCGGTCGGTTCCGAGCAGGTCGTGCGCGATGTGCAGGGCGGTGAGGAGGAGGCCGTACGGCCGCCCTCGTCCGGGGGCTGGCGGCCGGTGCGTCGGCCGGTCTGGTGCTGCGTCTGCCCGTCGTGGACGACTCCACAGGCCTCGGCGCCGCGCAGAGCCAGACCGCCTCGGGCGAGGACGTCGCGGGCTTCGCCGCGGCGGACTGCGTCGAGCCCGGCAACGACCAGTGGCTGCTCGGCGGCGCGACCATCACCGGGCGCAGCTCGCTGCTCGTCCTGAGCAACCCCGACGAGGTCGAGGCGGTCGTCGACCTCGACGTGCTCACCGAGACCGGTGCGGTCAACGTGGCCGGCATGGACGGCATCGTGGTGCCGCCCGGCACGCAGCAGGTGCTGCCGCTCGCGGCGTTCGCGCCGGGTGCCGAGGCGCTCGCGGTGCACGTCACGAGCCGCGGCGGGCAGATCGCCGCCAGTCTGCAGCAGTCGACCGTCCGTGTGCTCGAGGCGGGCGGGGCCGACATCACCGGGGGCGGTGCGGCACCGGCCGTCGAGCAGGTCGTGGCCGGGCTGCGGGTCACCGGCGGTGAGCGGGTGCAGGAGCGCAGCGGCGAGCCCGATTGGGCCGATCTCGCCGCCGTGGTGCGCGTCGTGGTGCCGGGGGAGGTGCCGGCGAACGTGGAGGTCGCGGTGCTGCCGGTCGCCGGCTCGGGCGCCGACGCCGAGCCGATCGTGGAGGCGGAGGTGCCGGTCGGGGAGGTCGGCGACCTCGTGCTGCCGGGCCTGGTCGACGGCACCTACACGTTGCGGATCACCTCGGACCAGCCGATCGTCGCCGCCGCGCGCAGCGCCGTGCTCGCCGAGGACGGAGCCAACGACTTCGCCTGGCAGCCCGCCTCGTCGCCGCTCGGCGACGAGCCCGCGGTGGTCGTGCCCGACGGTCCCTCGCCGCAGCTCGTGCTCGCGAACCCCGGCACGGACGAGCGCATCGTGCTCGTCGACGGGGAGGAGATCGCGGTGGCCGGAGGCGGCTCGGCGGTCGTCGGCGTCGATGCCGGCGCGACCGTGCGGCTCGCGGATGCGGAGGGCCTGCGAGCAGGCGTGACCTTCGCGGACGCGGCGCGTATCGCAGCCTTCCCGGTCGAGGCGCCCTCGCCGGTGGCGGGCAGCATCCGCATGCGCCCCTGACCGGGATCGCTCAGTACGGCCGGTAGCGCTCCGGCGCGACGTCCCAGGGATCCCGGCCCATGAGCTCCGCCACCCCGCGGATGACCGCCGACTCGATGATCGCGCGGCGGTCGACGTCGTCGTCCTCGCGCTGATGGCCGAGGCGCTCCATCGGGGTGCGGTAGTAGGTGATCCGGTTCGCCGCGCGGTCGACCGTGTAGCGGCGGATGCCGTCCTGCCCGGCCGCCGGCGGCATCGGCGCGATGTCGAAGCGGGTGCCGCCGAGCTCCTCCGGCCACGCGTGCTGCAGGTGGTGCAGCGCGTGCGCGACGAGCGCCTCGAACTCCTCGTCGCGGTGCCGCAGCGGAGGCAGGTAGGGCCCGGTCACCCAGGCGCGGATGCCGCGTCCGTGACGGTCGCGCCAGCCCGGCCGGACGGAGCGGTGCTGCAGGCGGGCGCGGGAGGGACGGGCCATGCCCCCATCCTAGGCGCGGCAAGGGATGCGCGACGTCGGCGATAGGCTGGACGGCGATGGATGGACGGCCCTGCAGCAGAGTCGCGTGCACCGCCGACGCGGTCGCCACGCTCACCTACGTGTACGCCGACTCCATGGCCGTCCTGGGGCCGCTGAGCCGGCGCGCGGAGCCGCACAGCTACGACCTGTGCGCGCAGCACGCGGAGCGGCTCTCCGCGCCGCAGGGCTGGCGCGTCGTGCGCCATGAGAGGCTGCGCTGATCGCGGCTCCGCGATCCGCTGCACGGCTCGCCCCAGGGGATGCCGCCGCCGTCTCGCGCTGCGCAGTAGCCTGAGGATCATGACGAAGCCGGATCTGCACGCATTCATCAAGGCCTACGACGTGCGGGGGCTCGTCGGCTCGCAGATGACCGAGGAGGTCGTCGAGGCACTGGCCGCCGGCTTCGTCGATGAGATCGGAGCTGCAGGCGCCCGCGTCGTGGTCGGCCACGACATGCGCGATTCCTCGCCCGTGTTCGCCGAGGCCTTCGCGCGCGGCGCCACCGCTCGTGGAGCCGAGGTCGTCTCGATCGGCCTGTGCTCCACCGACATGACCTACTTCGCCTCCGGCGTGCTCGACGCGCCGGCCGCGATGTTCACCGCGAGCCACAACCCGGCCACGTACAACGGGATCAAGTTCTCCCGGGTGGGTGCGAAGGGCATCAGCCTCGACACCGGCCTGGGCGCGATCCGCGATCGGGCCATCGCCTTCCTCGACGCCGGCATCCCCGCGGTCGGGCAGCGCGGCGAGGTCGTGCAGCAGGACGTGCTGCGCGACTACGCCGCCTACCTGCGCGAGCTCGTCGACCTCTCCGGCATCCGCCCCATCCGCGTCGTCGTCGATGCGGGCAACGGCATGGGCGGCCGCACCGTGCCGGCCGTGCTCGGCGAGGCGGCCGGGCTCGCGAAGCTGCCGATCGAGGTCATCCCGCTCTACTTCGAGCTCGACGGCACCTTCCCGAACCACGAGGCGAACCCCTCGACCCCGCGAACATCGTCGATCTGCAGAAGGCGGTCGTCGAGCACGGCGCCGACCTCGGCCTCGCCTTCGACGGCGACGCCGACCGGTGCTTCGTCGTCGACGAGCGCGGCGAGCCGGTCACGGCCTCGGCCGTCGCCGCGATCGTGGCCCTGCGAGAGATCGAGCGCGTGCGGGCGACCGACCCGGAGGACGAGATCATCGTGATCCACAACCTCATCACTTCGCAGGTGGTACCGCAGACGATCGCGGGCGCCGGCGCGACGCCGCTGCGCTCGCGGGTCGGCCACTCGTACATCAAGGACCAGATGGCCGCGACCGGCGCCGTCTTCGGCGGCGAGCACTCGGCGCACTACTACTTCCGCGACTTCTGGGGCGCCGACAACGGCATGCTCGCCGCGATGCACGTGCTGGCCGAGTTCGGGCACCAGGAGCACCCGCTCTCGCAGCTGGCCGAGCGCTTCGACCCCTACGCGCTCTCCGGCGAGATCAACTCGACGGTGACGGATGTGTCGGCCGCGTACACGCGCATCGTCGAGTCGTTCACGGGCGAGGCCGAGTTCGACGAGCTCGACGGCCTCACGGTGCGCGGCACCGTGGCCGGCGACGAGCCGTTCTGGTGGTTCAACGTGCGTCCCTCGAACACCGAACCGCTGCTGCGGCTGAACGCCGAGGCCGGTGACGCCGAGACGATGATCCGCATCCGCGACCGGGTGCTGGAGCTCATCCGCGCCTGACGGTCCGAGCGGTTCAGCGCCGCGGGAAGCGGTGCGGCGGCACGGCGACCAGACCGTCCAACCGCTCCTGCGCCGCGCGCTGCGACCGCAGGGCCGCGAACTCGCGGTCGCGGCGGACCACGGCGACCCCGGCGAGCATGAGCTCGGCGGGCACCTGCGGCAGCGGCGCCACGTAGGGCGACGCCTCCGCGGCGAGCTCCGCGGCGCGAGCCGTGCGGGCGGCGGGCGTGAGCTCCTGGGCCTGCCGCAGGAACTGCGCGATGCGGTTGCCGAGCGCGGCCGGCATGCGGGCGACGTCGGCGGTGGCGGCCCAGGCCTCCATGCCCGGGGGCAGACCGAACACGGCCGCGATGGGGGCCTTCATCCGCTCGTGACGGCTGTAGGTGCCCGCGATCAGATCGCCGAGGCGCTGCGATCGCGCGGTCAGCAGGCCGACGGCCGCCGCGAGGCCGCCGAAGGTCATGAGCAGTTCGAGCACGCCGAGCAGTGAGCGGATGAAGGCGTGGCGGAACCCGATGCCGCCTCCGTCGAGCCGCACGATGCGGGCGCCGACGGCGAGGCGGCCGAGCGACCTGCCGCTCGTCGCGGTCTCCACGGCGGTCGGCAGCACGACGAAGCAGAGCACGAGCGCCGAGATCGAGATGATCGCGACCGCGGCGCCGTCCAGGAAGGGCGCGAACAGCGGCGAGCTCGCGACGAGCATGATCGCCAGGAAGGCCGCGACGCTCAGCAGCAGATCGATGATCGTGCCGGCGACCCGGAGCACGAACGGTGTGGCCCTCACGTCGAGCACGACCCCTTCGCCGGTGATCTGCTGCGTCTCGGTCGCCACCGGGCTCGTCATGTCTAGGATTCAAGCAGATGGACCTCGACGCCTACGCAGCAGACCACTCGGAGGAGTGGGACCGCCTCGACCGCCTCGCGCGGACGCGGCGCCCCTCCGGACCCGAGGCGGATGCGCTGCTCGACGCCTACCGGGCCGGTTCGGGGCAGCTCGCCGCGATGACGAGCACGTCGGGTGAGAGCCCCCATGCCGCCCGTCTGTCCCTGTCGCTGGCGCGTGCCCGGCTGCGCTTCACGAGCACTCCCCGCAACGTGCTCGAGCAGCTGCCCGCGTTCTTCGTCGCTCAGCTGCCGGCCGCCCTCTACCGGGTGCGCTGGACCTCGCTGGCCGTGACCGCGGCCACGATGCTCATCGGCCTGGCCTACGGCCTCTGGGCCATGAGCGAGCCGCAGGTGCTCGCGAACCTCGGCGACGAGGAGATGCGGCGCCAGCTCGCCGAGGAGGAGTTCGTCGGCTACTACTCCGAGTACTCGCCGAGCGCCTTCACGGGGCAGGTGTGGACCAACAACGCCTGGATCGCCGCCCAGTGCGTCGCCTTCGGCATCACCGGACTCTGGGTGCCGTACGTGATCCTGCAGAACGCCATGAACCTCGGGCTCACCGGCGCCGTCATGGCCGAGCACGACCGGCTCGACCTCTTCTTCCTCTTCATCGCGCCGCACGGCCAGCTCGAGCTCTACGCGATCTTCGTCGCTGCGGCGGGCGGCCTCATGATCTTCTGGGCCTGGGTGGCGCCGGGCGCGCGCTCCCGCGGCGAGGCGCTCGCACAGGACGGCCGGGCGCTCTTCGCACTCGTGGTCGGCCTCATCCTCATGCTGCTGCTCTCCGGGGTCGTCGAGGGCTTCGTGACGCGCCAGGATTGGCCGTGGCCGATCAAGATCGGCATCGGCACGGTCGCCCTCGGCGCGGTCCTCGCCTACCAGTGGGTGCTCGGTCGTCGCGCCGCCCTCGCCGGCGAGACGGGCGACCTCGACGAGTTCGAGGCCGGCGCGCGGCGCCTCGTCGCCGGCTGACCGGTCCGCGCATCCGGCCCCGCGGTTCGCGCTGCGCACTGCGCACGCCGCCCCTCCGCGTCTCGAGGCCATCGGAGCTCAGGAGCGAACGGGCGACACGCCGGCAGCAGCAGGGCGCGGGTCGGCGTGTCGCCCCGCGCGTCCTGAGTTTCCGACGAGCGAATGCACGTGGCTGGGCGATGCGCGCAGGTGAGCGCACGCGAGCGGATGCGGGCGGATGCGCACGGCTCAGAGCCGCCCGGCAGCCTTGAGCGCGAGGTAGTGGTCGGCGAGCGCCGGCGGCAGCTCCTGCGGCGCGGCGGTGAGCAGGGTTCCGCCGAGCCGGCCGATCGCGTCGGCGAAGCGGTCCTGTTCGAGCAGCGCGCGCTCGGCGGCGGCGGCGCGGTAGACGGAGGAGCGGTCGTCGCGTTCGCGGCGCATCCGATCGACCTCCGGATCGCGCACCGTCGCGACGACGACGAGGTGCTTCGCGCAGAGCTGCGGCAGCACGGCGAGCAGTCCGCGCGCACCGGCGACCGACTCGGCGGTGGTGAGCAGCACGACGAGCGAGCGCTGCGTGCTCGCGGCCCGTACGAGGGCCGGCACGCTGCTCCAGTCCGTCTCGAGCAGTTCGGGTTCGACGTCGGCCATCGTGCCGACGAGCCGCGGCAGCAGCTCGGCGCCGGTGACGCCGTGCACGCGTCCGCGCATCCGGCGGTCGAAGAGCAGGAGGTCGAAGCGGTCGCCCGCCCGATCGGCGAGGGCGGCGAGCAGCAGTGAGGCCTCGAAGGCCGTGTCGAGCCGGGTCTCGTCGCCGATGCGGGCGGCCGCGTTGCGCCCGGTGTCGACGACCACCACGACCCGGCGGTCGCGTTCGGGGCGCCACGTGCGCACCATGAGATCGTCGGGGGCTGCGGTGCGCGCGGTGGCCCGCCAGTCGATCGATCGCACGTCGTCACCCCGCACGTACTCGCGCAGCGAGTCGAACTCGGTGCCCTGACCGCGCACCATCACGCTCGTGCGGCCCTCCAGCTCGCGCAGGCGGGCGAGCCGCGAGGGCAGGTGCCGTTGGCTGTGGAACGGCGGCAGCACCGTGATCGACCCCTCGGCGCCGATGGTGGCCTGCCGCGCGGCGAGCCGCAGCGGCCCGATGCTCCGCACGGTGACGTGCTCGCTGCGCCGCACGCCTCGGCGGATCGGCCGCAGCCGCTCGCGGATGCGCCGGCGCTCCCCAGCGGGCACGACGACGCGCTGACGGGAGGGGGTGGCGCGCACGGTCGGCTGCCACCCGTCGCGCACGATCGCGCGCAGGGTGCGGCCGCCCTCGTTCACCAGCGTCAGCTCGTGCTCGACGGCCTCGCCGAGCCGGGTGCGGGCCGCGCCGTCGCGCAGCACCCGCACCGATCGCGGCGAGGCGGCCAACGCGAGGTCGACGCCGGTCGCCGCGAGCAGCAGGAGCACCCATGCCGCGAGCACGAGCGGCTCGCCGCTCAGCACCAGGGGCACCGCCCCGGCCGCGAGCAGCAGCACGAACCATCCCGAGAGGACCATGGCCTAGATCGGCACCTGCACCTGCTGCAGCACCGACCGCAGCACCGCATCCGCCGTCACGCCCTCCAGCTCGGCCTCGGGCCGCAGCTGCAGGCGGTGGCGCAGCACGGGCAGCGCCATGGTCTGGATGTGGTCGGGGGTGAGGCCCTGCGCGCCGAGCAGCCAGGCCCAGGCCTTGGACGCCGCGAGAAGGGCCGTCGTGCCGCGGGGGCTGACGCCGACCCGCACGCTCGGCGCGGCACGGGTCGCCCGTGCGAGATCGACCGCGTACGCGATGACGTCGTCGCTCGCGCCGACCCGGGCCGCAGCGGCACGTGCGCGAGCCAGCCGCTCCGCGTCGAGCACGGGCCGCAGCCCGGCGTCCTCGAGTCGGCGCGGGCTGAATCCGGCGGCATGGCGGCGCAGCACCTCGATCTCGGCGTCGCGCTCCGGCAGATCGAGCACCAGCTTGAGCAGGAAGCGGTCGAGCTGCGCCTCGGGCAGCGTGTAGGTGCCCTCGTACTCGACCGGGTTCTGCGTCGCCGCGACGAGGAACGGATCGGGCAGCGGACGGCTGACGCCGTCGACGCTCACCTGCCGCTCTTCCATGGCCTCGAGCAACGCGGACTGGGTCTTCGGGGGCGTGCGGTTGATCTCGTCTGCCAGCAGCAGGTTCGTGAAGACCGGACCCTCGCGGAAGGCGAATCCGCTCGTGCCCGCGTCGTAGACGAGCGAGCCCGTGACGTCGCCGGGCATGAGGTCCGGCGTGAACTGCACGCGGGTGGTCTCCAGACGCAGGGCGTGGCTCAGCGAGCGCACGAGCAGCGTCTTCGCGACGCCGGGGACGCCCTCGAGCAGCACGTGGCCTCCGGCGAGCAGCGCGACGAGCAGACCGGTGACGGCGCCGTCCTGACCGACCACCGCCTTGCCGACCTCCGCGCGCACCCGGTGCAGATCCTCGCGCAGCGCGGCGTCGTCGTCCGCGGGGCGTGCCGGCGGCGCCGGGGGAGCGCCGGGCACCGGCGGCGTGCTGGGCGGGGGCGTGGGTGTGTGCTGCTCGCTCATCGCATCCATTCTCCTGTGATCGTCCATCGGTCCTGGCTCACGGTCGTCCGAGCGCCTGCTCGACCTGCCGTTCGAGGTGCTGCAGGGCCTGCGCGATCTCGACCAGTCGGGCGTCGCCACCCGGCTGCTCGTCGACGAGCAGCCGGCGCAGCTCCTCGACGGGACGGCCGGTCACCTGCGCGGCGCGGTCGACGACCGCCTCGTAGCCGACCGCCCGATCGAGCCCGAGCACCCTCGCGATGCGGCGCAGGGCGCCCATCCTCAGCTGATCGAGCGCGTGCCCGCGGGCGTCGGCACGGGCGTACATCCGCGCCCGGCCCTCGGTGGTCTCGCCCGCGCGCACCGTGACCGGCAGCGGTTCGACGACGAGCGGGCCGAAGCGCCGGCCGCGCCAGATCGCCGCGGCGACGCCGGTGCCGATCGCCAGGAGGCTGAACGGCACGACCCACGGCGGGCTGAGCTCGCCCAGCGTCGCAGCGCCCTCGACGTCGTCGACGGAGGGCAGGTACCAGACGAGCCGCGGCTGCTCGCCGAGCAGGCCGAGCGCGAGGGCCGCGTTGCCGGACTCGTCGACGCGGTCGTTGCGGAGCACGTCGGTCGCACCGAGCAGCGTCAGGGCGCCGCCGTCGCGATCCACGCGGAGCAGACCGGCGCCGTCCTCGCCCTGGTAGCACGCCGTGCCGCGGTCGGCGGCGAGGGCGGTTCCTGAGGAGCGGATGGCGCCCGCGCGGTCCGCCGCCGGCACCGAGCACGCGGCCGTCAGCTCGTCGTCATCGCCGAGGGTGCCCTGCTCGAGGCCGGGCACGAGCTCCGGGAGCACCTCGGACGGTTGCGGCACCAGCACGATCGCGGTCGCCGCGAGCCGCGCGGCCTCGGCGAGCTGCTCGGCGTCGAGGTAGCCCTGGTCGGCGATCAGGATGCTCGTCGCGGCGGGATCGTCGACCGCGGCCCGCGCCGCGTCGAGGAGTCCGCGGTCACGACCTCGACACCGGCGTCGCCGAGCACCTGCGCGAGCGCCCTGGAGCCGGACGGCGCCGGATTCTCGGCCGAGAACGGCTCGCCCGGGGCGGCGGTGCCGGAGCCGACCGCGGCGACGACGCCGAACGCGAGCAGCACGATCGCGATGACCACCCAGAATCGGGCGCGGCGGGCGGTGTCCCGTACCGTCGGCGTGAGCACCCGCTGCTGCGTCGCCGCGCTCACGCGGTGCTCCCGGCCGTCGCGCGCATCCGCTCGTCCAGCCGGCTCACCCGCGACCAGGCGGCCTCGTCGGCGCCGAGCCCGAGGTAGCGCGCCCGGTCGAAGTCGCCGGCGGCGTGCTCGAGATCGTCCGTCGCCTCGGGTCGCACCAGCGCTGCGCCCGCAGCCACCGCGTGGGCGGTGGTGCCCGGGCTGACGAGCAGCAGACCGCGCTCGTCGAGCCCGCGTGCGAGGGCGCGGAATCCGTCGAGCACGGCGGCGGTGAAGTCTCCGCGGGCGGCGGCGGCTGATGCGGCGGCGCGCAGCTCGGCGGCGGTGCGGTCGTCATCGTCGCCGAAGAGCGGAGCGGGTGGGGTGCGCCGCCGTCGCAGGCGCGGGAGACCGAAGATCACGAGGGCGGCGATGACGGCGCCGGCCACCACGACGAGCAGGATCGTGAGCAGGGCCGCCGGCGCGGCGCCGTCGCCGACGGCCAGCGACGCCAGCCACTCCAGGAAGCCGGAGACGACACGATCGAACCAGTTGGGCTCGGCCTCGCGGTAGACGCGCTGCGACAGCTCCTCGCGCAGGAGTCGGCGGGCCTCGTCGGCCGAAGGCTGGAGAACGGTGCTCACCCGGTCAGGACCGCCGGACCTCGGGCATGAATGGGTCCTCCGCCTCGCGCCCGGCGGCGCGCGCGTCCACGGTGCGCTGCAGCACCAGGTCGAGGCCCTCGGTGCGCATGCGCCGGTCGAGGTACAGCAGCGCCACGACCGAGCACTGCATCACGTAGCCGACGGAGGAGGCGATGATCGTGAGCACGATGGTCAGCACGTAGGCGCCGATGGCGATCGCGGCGCCCGGCCCCAGTTCGCCGTTCGGCGCGATCAGGGCCGAGGCCATCCCGACGATGAACGACAGGGGCGTCGTGACGATCGAGACCGCGGTCTGCACGATGAACGAGACCAGCAGCTGGATGCCCAGGATCCGCCAGAACGCTCCGGCGGTGAGCGACCAGGAGCGGTGCAGGGCCTCGCGCAGGGTACGACGCTCCAGTACCAGGGCGCTCGGCACGAAGCTCAGCTTCGTGCCGAGCCACGCGGCGAGCACCACCATGCCGAGCCCGAGCACCACGGCGATCGCGATCCCGACGGCGGCGCCGACCGCCCCGCCCAGCGCCGCGCCCAGGGCGATGACGCCCGCGACGGCGACCAGGCCGAGCACGCCGACGGCGAGCACGAGCGCGCTCCACCCGATCAGGGCGCCGACACGGCCCTTCGCAAGGCGCCACAGCTGGGGCAGGCGATTGCGCTCGCCCAGCGACCCGCGGGCGACCTCGAGGGTCACGATGCCCTGCAGCACCGCGAAGGCGAGCATCGAGAGCACCATCGGCACGAGCGCGGCGACGATGATGGAGCCGATCGAGCCGGCCGTGACGAGATCGACGTCCTCGGCCGTCGCGGCGTCGATGCGGCCGATGGCGAAGAAGGCGACGGTGCCGGTCACGGCGAGGCCGATCAGCGTGGTCAGGCCGGTCAGCAGCACGGTGAAGCCGAACATCGGCTTCGGATTGCGGCGCAGCACCTGGAACGAGGCACCGAGCAGCGTGCCGAAGTCGAGCGGACGCAGAGGGATCAGTCCCGGCTTCGGCGGCGGCGTCCATCCGCTCCCCGCGGGCCCCGGCCGCGGCGGGAGGGACGGCTCCTGCGGAGGCGCCCATCCAGCCGGTGCGGACGGGGGCGCCCATCCGGCGCCCGACGGCGCCTGCCACTGCGTCGGATCGCTCACCCTGCGCCTCCCCCTCGCCTCGTCGGTGCCACCATGCTGTCACAGCGGGGCCGGCGGGGTCTGCGCACCGCCTGCGAGCGCTCGACTACAGTGATCGGCACCGGACTCGAAACGGATCCCATGAACCAGACCGCCCGCATCCTCGTCGTCGACGACGATCCCGCCCTCGCCGAGATGATCGGCATCGTCCTGCGGGGCGAGGGCTTCGATCCGTCCTTCTGCGCCGATGGAGCGCTCGCCCTCGACGCCTTCCGCTCCGTCGTCCCCGACCTGGTGCTGCTCGACCTGATGCTGCCGGGTCTCGACGGCATCCAGGTGTGCGAGGCGATCCGCTCGGAGTCCGGCACCCCCGTCATCATGCTCACGGCCAAGGGCGACACCGCCGACGTGGTGCGGGGCCTCGAGAGCGGCGCCGACGACTACGTGGTCAAGCCGTTCAACCCGAAGGAGCTCGTGGCGCGCATCCGCACGCGGCTGCGCCCCGCCAGCTCGAGCGTCACCCGCATCGAGGTGGGCGACCTCGTGCTCGATGTCGCGGGCCACGAGGTCCGCCGCGGCGACGCGATCATCGGCCTGACGCCGCTCGAGTTCGATCTGCTGCTGGCGCTCGCCGAGAAGCCCGAGCAGGTCTTCACCCGCGAGATGCTGCTCGAGCAGGTGTGGGGCTACCACTACAAGGCCGACACCCGGCTCGTGAACGTGCACGTGCAGCGGCTGCGCGCCAAGGTCGAGCTCGACCCGGACAACCCGCGCATCGTCACCACTGTGCGCGGGGTCGGCTACCGCGCCGGCGGCGGCTGATCGCGATGCCGTGCCCTGGCTGAGCTGGCGGCTCGCCCTCCGGCGAGCCCGCCGCACCTGGCGCCGTTCGCTGCAGCTGCGCACGATCGCCCTCACGGTGGTGCTCTCGGGCGTCGCGATCGGCATCATCGGCGGCACGATGGCCATGAGCATCGGCGGCCAGCTCTACGAGACCCGGCGCGCGCAGATCCTCGCCGAGGCGGAGCGGGCGGTGCTGCAGGGGCAGAACGTGCTCGACGAGGCCGCGACGACGGTCGGCGAGGGGGCGGACGAGCTCAACGTGCTGCAGAACAGCCTGCTGCCGAGCATCGGCTCGGCGGCGACGGCGCGCGACATCGCGATCCTCCGCGCCCCCGACTCGCAGACGCCGACCACGCTGCAGGACACCACCACCTCCGAGTTCCCGCAGTCCGTCCTCTCCGATGCGCTGCGCCAGACGGTCCGCACCGACACCGAGCAGCTCTCGCTGCAGCCGGTGCGCCTCGAGCGCCTCTCGAGCGCGGGGATCGTGGAGGGCACCGAACCGGGGCTGGTCGTCGGCGCCTCGCTCCAGGTGCCGACGGCCGGGCAGTACGAGCTCTACCTCGTCTACGACCTGGGCGAGACCCAGCGCACCCTCGACTTCCTGCTCCAGATCCTCTTCGTCGGCAGCATCGCCCTCATCGCGCTCATCGGCGGCGTCGTCTTCGTCGTCACGCGCACGGTCGTCGGCCCGGTGCGCGAGGCCGCTCGCACGAGCGAGAAGCTCGCCGCCGGCGAGCTCGAGGAGCGGCTGCCGGAGCGCGGCGAGGACGTGCTCTCAACGCTCGCCCGCTCGTTCAACCGCATGGCCGACAGCCTGCAGCGTCAGATCACGCAGCTGGCCGATCTCTCCCGCGTGCAGCAGCGCTTCGTCTCCGACGTCTCCCATGAGCTCCGCACGCCCCTCACCACCATCCGCCTGGCCGGCGACGTGCTCTACGACCAGCGCGACGACTACCCGCCCGCGACCGCTCGCACGGCCGAGCTGCTCAAGACCCAGATCGAGCGCTTCGAGCTGCTGCTCGCGGACCTGCTGGAGATCTCGCGCTTCGACGCCCGCGCCGTCGAGCTGGAGACCGAGCCGACGAACCTGGCCAACCTCACCGAGGAGGCCATCGAGACGGTGCAGCCGCTCGCCGACGGCGTCGGCAGCGAGCTCCGCCTCGTCGCTCCCGGCGGTCACATGGCCGTCGAGGTCGACGGGCGCCGCATCCGCCGCATCCTGCGCAACCTGCTGGGCAACGCCATCGAGCACGGGGAGGGCCGCCCGATCGTGGTGACCGTGGACAGCAACCAGACCGCCGTCGCCATCGCGGTGCGCGACTACGGCATCGGCATGACGCCCGAGCAGGCCGAGCGCGTGTTCGACCGGTTCTGGCGAGCGGATCCGTCCCGCCGGCGCTCGATCGGCGGCACCGGCCTCGGGCTCGCCATCTCCCTGGAGGACGCCAACCTGCACGACGGGCGCCTCGACGTGTGGTCCGAACCGGGCGTCGGCACCTGCTTCCGCCTGACCCTGCCACGCGACCGGCGGGTGCCGATCCGGCTCTCGCCGGTCGAGCTGCCACCCGCCGAGGTGCTCGACGGGCTCCTGCCCCCGCGGGACCCGGCGGACGAGCGGATGGGAGGCGACGGCGATGCGCGCCCGTGACCGGTGGCGACGGCTCGTCGCGCTCCTCGCCCTCGTCGGCCTGCTCGCGACCGGATGCGCCGCCATCCCGGACTCCGGCCCGGTCGAGGCCGGACCGCCCATCGAGGCGGGCGACGAGACCGAGCAGCAGTTCATCCCGAACGGTCCCACCGAGGGCGCCGACCAGGAGGCCGTCCTGCGCGGCTTCGTCGCGGCCGCCACCGGTTCGCAGGACGACTACGCGACGGCCCGCGAGTTCCTCACCGACGACGCCGCGGCCCAGTGGGACCCCCGGGCCTCCGTGCTCATCCTCGATCCGGCCTCGCCCGTGGTCAGCAGGGTCGACGAGGCCGCGCTCCAGTACACCGTTCGGGTCGCCGCCGACGTCGATGCGAGCGGTGTCTACTCCGAATCGGAGACGGCCGAGTCCACGTCGCTCTACTACCGCTTCACGCAGGTCGACGGCGAGTGGCGCATCGCCGAGCCGCCGTCGGGCATCGTGCTGGCGGGCAGCAGCTTCCTGTCGCTCTTCACGCCGCGCACCCTCTACTTCTTCGCCCCCGGCTACGAGTACCTGGTGCCGGACGTCCGCTGGTTCCCGCAGCGCGACGGCGGCGGCTCCGGCAGCACCCGGGTGGTCTCGGAGCTGCTGGCGGGCCCGGCCGCGTGGCTGCGGGGCGCGGTCCTCTCCGCCTTCCCCGAGGGCACGAGCCTCTCGCCCGTCAACGCGGTGACCCAGACGGAGGGGGTCGCGACCGTCGACCTCAGCACCGAGGCCCTGGCGGCCAGCACGGGCCAGCTCGCCCGCATGCGGCAGCAGCTCGCCGCGAGCCTCTCGCGGTCGTCGCCCGGCATCTCGCAGGTCGCCATCACGGTGGACCAGCAGCCGGTGACCATCTCGGACGAGGGCGTGGAGGCGGCCGTCCTCGCGCCGAGCGCCGCCGACACACGCTCCCTGGTGCGCACCGCGGACGCGCTCGGCTTCTCCGCCGCGGGGGAGATCACCGATCTGCCCGGGCTGAGTGCTGAGGCCATCGAGCTCGCGGCCACGAGCTTCACGCTCGGACGCAGCCAGGCCGCCGCGGCGGCGCTGACCCCGGGCGGCACGGCGGTGCTCCGGCGCGACGGCCCGCCGCTGCTCGTGGACGTGCGACCCGGCCAGGTCGCTCCGGACCTCGACCCGTCGGGCTACGTCTGGACGGGCACGGCTCAGGACGCGCAGATCGCCGTGCACGACCAGCAGGGCACCGGGTACCCGCTGACGACCTCGATCCCCGCCGGACTGCGGCTCACCGACCTCGAGGTGTCCCGCGACGGCACCCGTCTGCTGCTGCTCGTCGACGACGGCGGGGACCCCCGTCTGCTCGCCGCGGGCATCCTCCGCGACGACGGGGCTCCGACCGGGATCGGTTCGCCGATCGAGGTGCAGCTCGACGCCCAGGTGGCGATCGGAGCGACGTGGGTCGACGACACGAACGTCGCCGTGCTCGCCGAGAGCGACGGCGAGATCGTCGCGACCAGCCACCAGATCGGCGGTCGGGCGGAGCCCCTGGGGCGCCCTGGCGATGCGGTGCAGATCATGGGCGCCGGCGATCGGGACCGCCTGCGCGTGCTCGGCGCCGACGGCACCGTGCTGCAGCCGCGCGGCGCCGGCACCGGATGGCGCAGCGGTGCCGAGGGCGTGGTCTTCCTCGGCCGCCAGCTCTGATCCTCCCTCCACAGCTCACCGTCCCTGCCCTGCACCGCCGCCGCCGTCCCGTGCGCGACCCTGCGGGCGCACACTCGGGGCATGCCCCTCCCGCCGATCCTCACCGAGGCGCTCGCGGTCGTGCTGCCGGACCGGTGCGCCGGCTGCGGACGCGACGGCGCGGTGCTCTGCCCGGGGTGCTCCTCGTCGCTGCGCGGCCTCCGACCGGCCGTCGTCGTACCCCGCCACGGCGGGCCCGTCCACGCGGCCTGGCCGTACGAGGGAGCGGCGCGGGCGGCGCTCCTGGCGTTCAAGGAGTCGGGTCGCACCGATCTCGCGACGCCGCTCGCGGCGGCGCTCGCCGGAGCCCTGCGCGCCGCGCTGCCGGACGGTGGGCGTCCGATCGCGGTCGTGCCGGTGCCGCCGTCGCCGGCCGGTGATCGACGCCGCGGGTACCGGCCCGTCGAGCTGCTGCTGCGCCGCGCGGGTCTCCGGCCGACGCGGTTGCTGCGCACCCGGGGCGAGGGCGGCGCGCAGCAGAAGACCCTCGACCGCGTCGGGCGCGCGGCGGCTCGGGAGGGGGCGTTCCGGGTCGTGCGCGCGGAGGAGCGGATGCGGGACCGCGACGCGATCCTCGTCGACGACGTCGGCGCCAGCCTGGCCGCCGCGCAGGCGGAGCTCGAGGCGGCCGGAGCGAGGGTGCTCGGCCGTGCGGTGCTCTGCGCGACCGCGGAGAGGATTCCCAGAACCTCGGCACCCGAGGGATGGTGACACGGCGGATGCCTCGGGTCTAGGTTGTGTTCACCTGCAGGCGTGGACATCCCTCGCTCGAATGGTCGGGCGACGCGTCGCGGGGTTGAGGAGGTCGTCGTGGACATCACCATCACGGGTCGGAACGTGGACCTGACGGAACGGTTCCGCGCCTACGCCGACGAGAAGTCGACGAAGCTCGATCAGCTGGCCGACAAGGCGATCCGGCTGGAGGTGAAGGTCAGCCGGCACAGCGAGAAGCCCGCGGGCGGTTCGAGCGACGATCGGGTGGAGCTCACCCTCGTCGGCCCCGGGCCGCTGGTGCGCAGCGAGTCGGCGGCGTCGGACAAGTACGCGGCGTTCGACCTCGCCCTCGGCAAGATGGTCGAGCGCCTGCGGCGCGCGAAGGACCGCCGCAAGGTGCACCGCGGCCAGCATCGGCCGACGTCGTTGCGCGAGGCGGCGAGCGGCGGATTCGACGTCGTCGACATCACCCCCGCCGACCCGGACACCCTCCGCCGAGTCGCGACCGGGGCGATCCCGGTCGTGGCGGATGCCCAGCACTCGGAGGACGAGGAGGACGTCTACTGCCCCGTCGTGATCCGCGAGAAGGTCTTCGAGGCCGCGCCCATGACCGTCGACGACGCGCTCTACCGGATGGAGCTGGTCGGCCACGACTTCTACCTCTTCGTCGATCAGGAGTCGCTGCGCCCGAGTGTCGTGTACCGCCGCAAGGGCTGGGACTACGGCGTGATCGGCCTCGACACCGCGGAGGCCGCCGTCGGCGCCGTGCGCGCCTGAATCGGAGCGGACGCCGCTCCGCCGCCCGCGAACACCGCCCCGCAGCCGTCGGCTGCGGGGCGGTGTTGCGGACTAGGCTGCTAACGTCACGGACTGATCACGGTCCGTCCCCGAGCGCGGGATGCTCGCCATCGCGGCGGGCGCAGCGCCGGTCCGAGAGCACACGGGAGTACACACGGTGGCCAACGTCCTCGAGAGGGTCCTTCGCGTCGGTGAGGGCCGCACCCTCCGTCGCCTGAAGAACTACGCCAACGCGATCAACCAGCTCGAGGAGGACTTCGAGCACCTCAGCGACGACGAGCTGCGCAACGAGACCGTCGAGCTGCGCGAGCGCTACTCGAACGGGGAGTCGCTCGACGACCTGCTGCCCGAGGCCTTCGCCGCGGTGCGCGAGGCGTCGAAGCGCACGCTCGGCATGCGCCACTTCGACGTGCAGCTGATGGGCGGCGCCGCGCTGCACCTCGGCAACATCGCGGAGATGAAGACCGGTGAGGGCAAGACCCTCGTCGCGACCCTCGCCGCGTACCTCAACGCGATCGCGAGCCGCGGGGTGCACGTGGTCACTGTCAACGACTACCTGGCGAGCTACCAGTCCGAGCTGATGGGCCGCATCTTCCGCACCCTCGGCATGACGACCGGATGCATCCTCTCCGGCCAGACCCCCGAGGAGCGCCGCGAGCAGTACGCGGCCGACATCACCTACGGCACGAACAACGAGTTCGGCTTCGACTACCTGCGCGACAACATGGCCTGGAGCACCGGCGAGATGGTGCAGCGCGGCCACTTCTTCGCGGTCGTGGACGAGGTCGACTCGATCCTCATCGACGAGGCGCGCACCCCGCTCATCATCTCCGGCCCCGCGGCAGGCGAGGCGAACCGCTGGTTCGGCGAGTTCGCGAACGTCGCCAAGCGCCTCAAGCCGGGCGTCGACTTCGAGGTCGACGAGAAGAAGCGCACCGTCGGCGTGCTCGAGCCCGGCATCGAGAAGGTCGAGGACCACCTCGGCATCGACAACCTCTACGAGAGCGCCAACACCCCGCTCATCTCCTTCCTCAACAACGCGATCAAGGCCCGCGCCCTGTTCAAGAAGGACAAGGACTACGTCGTCATGAACGGCGAGGTGCTGATCGTCGACGAGCACACCGGTCGCATCCTGGCCGGCCGCCGCTACAACGAGGGCATCCACCAGGCGATCGAGGCGAAGGAGGGCGTGACGGTCAAGGCCGAGAACCAGACCCTCGCCACCGTCACTCTGCAGAACTACTTCCGCCTCTACAAGAAGCTCTCCGGCATGACCGGAACGGCCGAGACCGAGGCCGCGGAGTTCATGAGCACCTACAAGCTCGGCGTGGTGCCCATCCCGACGAACCGCTCGATGCAGCGCATCGACCAGCCCGACCTGATCTACAAGAGCGAGACGGCCAAGTTCGATCAGGTGGTCGCCGACGTCACCGAGCGGCACAAGGCCGGACAGCCCGTGCTGATCGGCACGACCAGCGTGGAGAAGAGCGAGTACCTCTCCCGGCTGCTCGCCAAGAACGGCGTGAAGCACGAGGTGCTCAACGCGAAGAACCACGCCCGCGAGGCGTCGATCATCGCGCAGGCGGGTCGCTACGGGGCCGTCACGGTCGCCACGAACATGGCCGGTCGAGGCACCGACATCATGCTCGGCGGCAACGCCGAGCACCTCGCGGCCACCGAGCTCAGCAACCAGGGTCTCAGCCCGGTCGACACGCCGGAGGAGTACGAGGCCGCCTGGCAGGAGACCTTCGATCGCATCAAGACCGAGGTCGCCGCGGAGGCCGAGCGGGTGCTCGAGGTCGGCGGGCTCTACGTGCTCGGCACCGAGCGCCACGAGTCCCGCCGTATCGACAACCAGCTGCGCGGTCGCTCCGGCCGTCAGGGCGACAAGGGCGAGAGCCGCTTCTACCTCTCGCTGCAGGACGACCTGATGCGCCTCTTCAACGCCGGCGCCGCCGAGGCGCTGATGGCGCGCTCGCCCGACGACCTCGCCATCGAGTCGAAGACGGTCAGCCGCGCCATCCGCAGCGCCCAGGGGCAGGTGGAGAGCCGCAACGCGGAGATCCGCAAGAACGTGCTCAAGTACGACGATGTGCTCAACCGCCAGCGCGAGGCGATCTACGGTGACCGTCGCCACATCCTCGAGGGCGACGACCTGCAGGATCGCGTGCAGACCTTCCTCAAGGCCACGGTCACCGAGGTCGTGGATGTGCACACCGGCGAGGGCAGCGCCGACGACTGGGACTTCGAGGCCATGTGGACGGAGCTGAAGACGCTCTACCCGGTCTCGCTGACGATCGACGAGGTGCTCAGCGAGGGCGGCGCGAACGGGCGCATCACGCGCGACTTCCTCGTGCGCGAGATCCTCTCCGATGCGCAGCTGGCGTACGAGCGCCGCGAGAAGAGCATCGGCGAGCAGCCCATGCGCGAGTTCGAGCGCCGCGTGGTGCTCAGCGTGATCAACCGGCGCTGGCGCGACCACCTCTACGAGATGGACTACCTCAAGGACGGCATCGGCTTGCGGGCCATGGCGCAGCGCGACCCTCGTCGAGTACCAGCGCGAGGGCTACGCACTGTTCCAGAACATGATGGGGCAGATCCGCGAGGAGACGGTGGGCTTCCTCTTCAACCTCGAGGTCGAGGTGAGCGGCGGTGCGGGATCGGCCCAGGTCTCGGCCAAGGGGCTCGGGCAGCAGGCGTCCGGCTCCGAGAAGCTCAGCTACTCGGCGCCCAACGCCGAGGGCGATGTCGAGGTGCGCAATCAGCGCGGCCAGATCGAGCAGGGCGCCACGGCCAAGGCGCAGCGCTCGCAGGCCGCTCAGGAGGCCGCCGTGGTTCCAGATCAGGCCGAGGCCCGCGGAGCCTTCGGGCAGGCGACCGCCGAGGCGGAGCCCGAAGCGGGCAATCGCGCTCAGCGTCGCGCTCAGGACAAGCGCAAGCGCTGAGCGCGGCGCGAGTCGCCGGAGGGCGCGGGGATCGACATCCCCGCGCCCTCCGGCGTCCGGCGCACCTCAGAGCACGTTGATGGCCGTCGCCCGCCAGCGTCGATCGAGCCCCTCGAGCCGCACGCACACGCTGCGGCTGCGGGCTCGACCGTGTACGACGACCACCCCCTCGACGACGCCGTCCCTCGGTTCGCACAGCCGGATCCCGCCGACGGTGAAGGTCGGTCGCACCGGCGCCCGCCCCGTGGCGGCGCGTGCGCGCTTGGCCATGATGTCGCGCTTGAGCAGGTGGGCGTAGACGTCGTCGGTGACCCATCGCGCCAACTGCTCCAGATCGCGCGCACCGGCGAGCACCTCCACGATGCAGTGCGCGATGTTGACCACCATCGGCTCGGGGTCGGGCAACTCCGAACGGGAGCTGGGCTGGTGCCCGAAGAACTCCTCCGACTCGAAGCGGGGCGTGATCACTTTCGACGGCAGCGTCTGCGACGCGTCCGTGCGCCTTCCCGCCACGCCGGCAGAACCGCGCGCGGTGGATACGGGACTGCTGCTCATACCGGCCTCCGGAATCCCCTCCGATCCCCGGAGGACTCGCTTCCCCCGAACGGGGGCCAATGACGTGGCACAAGATAAGCATCCCGGCGCGGTCGCGTCCATGCCCGCATCGCAACTGTGGATAACCGGACGATCGGATCCGGTGCACCCCTACGCTCGCGCCCATGCGCTGGGAGCACCTGTTCGACGACCTCGAGAGCCAGCTCCAGCAGGAGCTCGCCGCGGAGGAGGACGACCTCCGGGTCGAGGAGGAGCGGCTGCGCCGCGCGCGGCTGGGATTGCGCGAGCGGCTGCTCGCGCACCACCAGCACGGCGGAGGGGCCCCGCTGCGGCTGGTGCTCGCGGACGGCTCCGACCTCGCGCTGCGCACGGATGGCTTCGGCCGGGACTGGCTGTCGGGCGTGGTCGCGGCTCCGATCGGCGGCCGATGCATCGTGCCCATGGCGGCGGTCGCGCAGGTGGTGCTCGACGGCGGCGGGTCGCACGCGGCCGTGGACGCTCCGGCGCCCACCGAGGACCCCGGCGCGCTGACGGCTCGGCTCGGGTTGCCGTTCGTGCTCCGCGACCTCGCTCGACGACGGCGCCCGGTGCGCCTCCTGGTGCCCGGCGGCGAGCTGACGGGCACCATCGACCGCGTCGGGCGCGACCATCTCGATCTCGCCGTGCACGCGCTCGACGAGCCGCGGCGTGATCGATCCGTGCAGGGCCGGCGGCTGATCGGCCTGGCTCAGCTCCTGCGCGTGCGCTGGTGACCGTCGAGGTCCACGATGCTCGCGAAGTCCGCCTGATCGAAGAGGTTCATCCGGCGTCCCTCCTCCAGCTTGCCGACGACGTAGGCGTCGATCTCCTCGACCCCGACGCGCCACTGCGCCCCCGGCCGGCGCGGATCGCGGAGAGCTCGCCGGAGCGGACGATGCCGAGCGTCTCGGCGACGCTCAGCCCGAGGAGCTCTGCGGCGTCGGCGATGCTGACGAAGCGTCCCGCGGTGCTGTCCTCGTGGCCGTGCATGATTCCGATTATGGTCCCCGCCCCTGTGCGGGGGCGCCGGTGTGGATAAGTCGCAGCAGGCGCCGCGGCATGCGAGCAGCATGGCCGCGCATCCACGGAGAGGACCGCCATGAGCCGCATCGCCGCACGTCGCGCATCAGCGTTCGACCCCCGACTGCTCGTGGGCGTCGGCCTCGTGCTCGCATCCGTGGCGGGGGTGGTGGGCATCGTCACGGCCGCGGACCGCACGGTCGACGTGTACGTCGCGGCCCGCTCGTTCAGCCCCGGCGATCGGATCACCGCGGAGGCCGTCGCCGTGCGCAGCGTGCACCTCGGCGCTGTGGAGGAGCACTACCTGCCGGCCGGCTCGCTGCCGGAGGAGGGGATGATCGCGACCCGGCCGGTCGCCGCCGGGGAGCTGCTGCCGTCCGCGGCCACCGACGACGCTGGCTCCGCCGACGGCGCGGTCGTCGTCGCGACGATCTCCGGTGCGCTGCCGGGGGCGGTCGAGAGCGGCGCCGTGGTGGATCTCTGGTCGGCGCCGGCCACCGGCGCCCGCGAGTTCGGCGCGCCGGCGATGCTCGTCGACGGTGCCACCGTGCTGCAGGTCGTGGAGGAGGACCGCATGGTCGCGGGGGCATCCGCGCGAGACGTCGAGCTGCTCGTACCGCGCGACGAGCTCGCGGCGGTGCTGGCGGCGCTGGGCAACGGTGACGCGCTCTCGCTCGTGCCGCTCGCGGTGACCGCGGGGAGTGCGCGATGACCGCCGTCGCGCTCGTCGGCCCGCCCCGGGCGCTGGAGGGGCTCGCGGAGGAGCTGCGGCGCCACGGCCACGACCTCGCGGTCTCCGCCAGGGCGGCGGACGAGCTCGTGGCCGCCGGCCTGGTCGGCCTCGGCATCGTCGTCGCGGTCGCCGAGCCCCGAAGCCTCGACGAGCCGCTGCTCGACGCGTGCGACCGCTCCGGCGTGCCCATCGTGGCCCTGGCCGCGACCGATGCCGACCGGCGTCACGCGCTCGCCGTCGGCGTGCTCGAGATCGCCGATGCGCGGGACGGCTGGGCCGGCATCGAGCAGCTGGTCGCTCTCGGCGCGGTCCGCCCGACCGCCCTCAAGACGGGCCGGGTCGTGGCGGTCTGGGGGCCCGCGGGCGCGCCGGGGCGCACCAGCGTCGCCATCGCCGTCGCCACGGAGCTCGCGGCGCAGGGACGGCGGGCCCTGCTCGTCGACGCGGATACGCTGGGCGCCGCCGTCGCCCCGACCCTCGGCATGCTCGACGAGGCGCCCGGGTTCGCCGCTGCCTGCCGCCTGGCCGCCGCCGATGCGCTCGACCATGCGGAGCTCGAGCGGGTCGCGCAGCACGTCCGCGCTCGTCGCGGCGGCTTCCGGGTGCTCACCGGCATCGCCCGGCCGAGCCGCTGGCCCGAGCTGTCGGCCGACCGCGTCGAGGCGGTGCTGCGGGCGTGCCGGACCTGGGCCGACGATGTGGTGGTGGACACGGGCTTCTGCCTCGAGCAGGACGAGGAGATCAGCAGCGACCTGCTCGCACCGCGTCGACATGCCGCGACCCTGGCGACGCTGCGCGAAGCGGATGCGGTGCTGCAGGTCGGCAGCGCCGACCCGGTCGGCATCGCCCGGCTGCTGCGCGCCCGCCCCGACGCGCTCGAGGCGGCCGAGGGCGCCGGCACGACCGTCGTGATGAACCGCCTGCGCACCGGCGCCGTGGGACTCGGCGCACGCGGTCAGGTCGCGCGCACGCTCGCGCGGTTCGGCGCGGCCGAGGACCCTGCGTTCATCCCGTACGACCGGGCCGCCTTCGACACGGCGGTGCTGGAGGGCGGCACGCTGCAGGATGCGGCGCCCCGCTCATCCGCAGCGCTGGCGATCGGGCAGCTGGTGCGGGAGCGGCTGCTGGGGGAGGCGCCGACGCGGGAGCGCGAGCTCGTCGCCGACTACGCTGGATGAGTGTCGACTCTCAGTGACCTCGTCCACGCCAAAGGCAGCTCCAGCGACGCCGACGTCGAATGGCTGCACCTGCTCATCGGGGACTGGCAGCTGCTCGCCGATCTGGCCTTCGCCGACATCGTGCTCTGGGTGCCGACCCGCGACGACGGCTTCGTCGCGGTCGCTCACGCGCGCCCGTCGAGCGCGGCGACGCTGTTCTACCGCGACTTCGTCGGGCAGGACGTCAAGCCGGAATGGCGCGCGCTGGTGACCGACGCGTTCGCCGCCAAACGGATCATCGACTCGGCGAACCTCGACTGGTTCGAGGAGACGCCCACCCGCGTCCGCGCCGTGCCCGTGCTGCGGCGCACGAGCCCGAGCAGCGGTGCGGCGACGGTGAGCGAGCCCATCGCCGTGATCACCCGGCACTCGAACCTCAGCGACACGCGCATGCCGAGCCGCCAGGAGCTCACCTTCAACGAGTGCGCCGACGACCTCTTCGCGATGATCGCGAGCGGCGACTTCCCCGACCTCGGCGCACCGACCGGGCCGCGCCGCGGAGCGCCCCGCGCCAACGACGGCCTGCTGCGCCTCGACGAGGACGGCGTGGTCGACTTCGCGAGCCCGAACGGCCTCTCCGCGTTCAACCGCATGGGGTTCCACGGCGAGCTCGAGGGCGAGTCGCTGGCGCAGGTGACGACGGGCCTCATCAAGGGCAAGCAGCTCACGGTCGACGAATCGCTGCCGCTCGTCCTCACCGGCCGCGCCCCCTGGCGCGCCGACATCGAGGCTCGCGGGGTCACGGTCTCGCTGCGCACCATCCCGCTCAAGGAGCGGGGCGAGCGGGTGGGCGCCATCGTGCTGTGCCGCGACGTCTCGGAGCTGCGGCACCAGGAGCAGGAGCTCATCACCAAGGACGCGACGATCCGAGAGATCCACCACCGGGTGAAGAACAACCTGCAGACGGTGGCGTCGCTGCTGCGCATCCAGGCCCGTCGCAGCCACACCGACGAGGCGAAGGATGCGCTCAGTCAGGCCATGCGCCGTGTCGCCGCCATCGCGGTCGTCCACGACACCCTCTCGGAGGGGCTCAGCCAGAACGTCGACTTCGACGACGTGTTCCAGCGGGTGCTGCTTCTCATCGCCGAGGTCGCCTCCAGTCACAACACCACGGTCCGGCCGCAGTACTCCGGCTCGTTCGGCGTGCTGCCGAGCGAGCACGCCACTCCGCTCGCCCTCGCGCTCACCGAGCTCGTGACGAACGCCGTCGAGCACGGTCTCGCCGGGCGTGACGGAGAGGTGTCGATCGAGGCGGACCGCAGCGAGGAGCGGCTCATGGTGCGCGTGCGCGACGACGGCGCCGGCATGCCCGAGGGCCGGGTCGGCATGGGGCTCGGCACGCAGATCGTGCGCACCCTCATCCAGGGCGAGCTCGGCGGCACCATCGACTGGCACACGCTGCAGGGCGAGGGCACCGAGGTGACCATCGAGGTTCCGTTCCAGCACTGATCGCAGCGCTGGCCGGGAACGACGAACGCGCGGGCCCCGACGGGACCCGCGCGTTCGCGGCGGCCTCAGCGGGCCGGGTGGTTCAGGAGGCGCGGCGGGCGCGGGCGGCGCGGCGCTTGAGCGCGCGGCGCTCGTCCTCGCTCAAACCGCCCCAGACGCCCGAGTCCTGCGAGGTCTCGAGGGCGTACTGCAGGCAGACCTCGGTCATGGTGCAGCGAGCGCAGACCGACTTGGCCTTCTCGATCTGCTCGACGGCCGGGCCGGTGTTGCCGACGGGGAAGAACAGCTCGGGGTCGGCCGTCAGGCAGGCTGCGTTGTCTCGCCAATCCATGCGGATGGTGCTCCTTCTGTGGTGGTGTCGCGCGCACGGCCTGGGGCGGGCCGGATCCTCGAGAGGGGGCAGGAGGATGCGCATCGGGAGGGGTGAATGATCACGGTTCTCGCGTCCACCACACTGTGTTCGCCGAACGACCTCGGATATGCTCGCATCCCGAACAGACCACGTCAAGCGCTTTCGTATGGGACAGCACTGTGAGCACAACCCGAGTTCCCGGTGCCCCCGGGACCGCCCCCGATCGTCGCCCTCGGCGCCCCCCGCAGTTGATCGCCCTCCTCGCGGTGCTCGTGCTCGACGCGCTGCTGATCGCCGCCGCTCTGGCCTATCTCGTCGTCGAGCTGCTGGTGGAACGCCCCGACAGCATGGCGACGGCGATCGCGATCACCGTCGTCGTCGCCCTGGCGCTCCTCGGCGCCGTGGCGGTGATCGTCCACCTCGCCAGGGGCCGTGCCTGGGCGCGCAGCGGCGCGCTCGTCTGGCAGGCCCTGCAGATCGCGCTCGCGCTCGGCAGCTTCCAGGGCCTCTTCGCGCGCAACGACATCGGCTGGCTGCTGCTCGCGCCGGCCCTCGCGGCGATCGTGCTGCTGTTCGTGCCGCCGGTCGTCGCCGCGACCGGCCGCCGCGAGGACTGAGTCCCCGCGGCGCTCGGGTCAGGCGTCGATCTTGAGCTTCTTGCGCAGCGAGGCCACGTGGCCGGTCGCCTTCACGTTGTAGAGCGCGTGGGTCAGCTCGCCCTGCTCGTCGACGACGAACGTCGAGCGCAGCACGCCCGTGACGGTCTTGCCGTAGAGCGACTTCTCACCGTACGCGGCGTAGGCGCGGTGCACCTCGAGGTCGGGGTCGCTGAGCAGCGGGAAGTTCAGGCCCTGCTCGGTGCGGAACCGCTGCAGCGCCGACTGCTCGTCCTTGGAGACGCCGAGAACCTGGTAGCCGGCCGCGGCCAGCGAGTTCAGGTTGTCGCGGAAGTCGCAGGCCTGCGTCGTGCAGCCCGGCGTGCTCGCCGCCGGGTAGAAGTAGACCACGACCTTGCGGCCGGCGAAGTCGGCGAGCGAGACGGGCGCGCCGTCCTGGTCGGGGAGGGTGAACGCGGGCGCGGTGCTGCCGGCTTCGAGGCGGGTTTCGGACACGGGGGAGCTCCTTCGGGAGGCGAGCGGATGCGGTGCCTCCATCCTCCCGCACGGCGCCTGCGGAGGGGCCGCGGGGACCGCATCCGACTCGATTTGGCGGCTGCCGCAACCCGTGCTAGATTCATTCCTCGGTTCGGGAAACTCCGAACTGCGCACCTCTAGCTCAATTGGCAGAGCAACTGACTCTTAATCAGTGGGTTCTCGGTTCAAGTCCGAGGGGGTGTACGGACGAAGGCCCGGAGCGCATGCTCCGGGCCTTCTGCGTTGCAGCGGAGATGCCGGGGCGACTTCTCGTCGGGGACGGCGTCGCGGCCTCGGGGAAGGGAGACGGGATGGCGTCGCAGGCGTTCCGGGAGCTGGCCTCCGAGGGGGTGCTGCTGCTCGGCGGAGCGCGAGCGATCCTGCTGCAGGTGGCCGACCCGGTCGTGGGTGCCGGTGTGGCGGCGCACAGCGACTTCGCGAACCGCCCGGTGCACCGTCTGGACGCGACCCTGCGCTACGTCTACGCCGTGGTCCTCGGGGACGAGCAGGCGGCGGCGGAGGCCCCGCGGCATGTGAACCGGGCGCACACCCCGGTGCGCGGCGCGTCCGATCCGGAGCGGCAGCGCTGGGTCGCGGCGACGCTCTACGACACCGCCGTGCAGGTGCAGGAGCGGCTCGGCGGGCCGATCCCGCATCCGCTCGCCGAGGAGATGCTGCGCGAGTACGCGGCGCTGGGCACGCGACTGCGCATGCCGGCGGAGCTCTGGCCCGGCGACCGGGCCGCCTTCGCCGCGTACTGGGAGGGCTCCCTGGCGGGGCTCGAGGTGGGCGAGGATGCGCGACGCATCGCCCAGGACCTGCTGCACCCCTCGCACCCGCCGCTGGCGCTGCGGCTCGCGCTGCCGCTGGTGCGGCTGGTGACGGCAGGCCTGCTGCCGCCGGCGCTGCGCGCGGCGTACGGCCTGCCCTGGGATGCGCGGCGCGCGCGGCGCTACGAGCGCACCATGAACGCGATCGCCGTGGTGAACCGGCTGCTGCCGAGGCGCGTCCGCAGCTGGCCCGCCAGGCGCTACCTGGCGGGTAGAGGCCTCAGCGGCCGATCTCGGGGCGCTTCGACTGGTCGATGACGCTGCCGACGGCGAGCGCGACGCTGATGCCCCAGCTCAGCCAGAGCAGCACGAGCCGCCAGTCCCGCGGGCCCTTGCGGGTGGCCTGCACGGTGCTCCAGCCGCTGAAGACGGCGCTGATGAGGCTGGTGTTGAAGATGAACTTGCGCATCGTGCTCCTTCGTTCCGCGCCATCACGCTAGCGGCGCCGGCAGACCGGACGCGATGGCGCGGAGCCGGCGTCCAGCCGTGCGGGTCAGTCCGTCGGCTTCTCGGGGTGCGCCGCCGCGCGCACGGCCTCGAGGGCCTTGCGGCTGACGTGGCCGAGCCGCCCGAGCAGGGTCTCGTCGTGGTCCGGGGCGAGGTGCTTGCGTGCGAAGGCCACCGTCTCCTCGAGCACGGCGAGCCGCTGCGCGTCCGTCTTCGCCTTGCGGGTGATGACCTCGGCCACGACGTGGCCGGACCAGTGGTTGCGGGCGAGCATCTGCAGCACCTCGGCGACCGGCTCGTTGCCGCGGCCCGGGATGAGGTGCTCGTCGAAGATCTTGCCGTCGTCGATCGATCCGCTGCCGTCGCAGAGGTGGATGTGGCGCAGCTTGTCGCCCATGTCCTCGGCGAGCTGCAGCGAGTTGCGGCCGGCGAGCGATGCGTGCGAGAAGTCCAGCGTCATGGCGTCGACGTCCATGGTCGTCGGGTCGGAACTCGGCAGGTAGGCCTTGAGGTTCCGCCCCGCGATCTTCCACGGGAACATGTTCTCGACGGCGATCTCGACGCCCGTGTCCTGCGAGATGGTGCGCACGAGATCGGTGAAGCCCTCGGCGTACCCCGACTGGAAGCGGAACGGCGGGTGCACGACGACGCTGGAGGCGCCGACGGCTGCGGCGAGCTCCGCCGAGCGCCGCAGTTTGACGCCGGGCTCACGGCCCCACACGAACGTCGTCAGCAGCAGCACGGGCGCGTGGATCGCGAAGATCGGCATGCCGTACTTCTCGCTGAGCGCGAGCAGCGCCGCCGGGTCCTGGGTGACCTTGTCGTTGGTCACCATGACCTCGACACCGTCGAAACCCGCGGTCTTGGCTAGGCGGAACGCATCGTCGGTGCTGAGCGGGTAGGCGCACGACGTGCTCATGCCGATGTTGATCATCCCGCGGAGTCTAGCCCTGCGCAGATGTCCACGAGATGACGCCGGGGCGGCGATCAGCATCCGCGGCGCGGGCAGCGGTTGACTGGGCGGATGGACGACGTCGTGATCAAGGAGCGGGCGGATGCACCGGAGGGCTTCTTCGAGGCCGAGGCCGCCGGTCTGGCCTGGCTGGCCGCGGCGCCCGCGGGCGCCGCGATCGTGCCGGTGATCGAGTCGGGATCGGGCCGGATCGCGCTCGCGAGACTGCGCGAGGCGCGGCCGACTCCGCGGCAGGCCGAGGCGTTCGGGCGGCGGCTCGCCGCGACCCACGCTGCGGGCGCCGCGGCGTTCGGCGCGCCGCCGGACGGTTGGCACGGGCCCAACTTCATCGGCAGGCGACCGCAGGAGTGCCGCCCCGAGGCGTCCTGGGGCGGATTCTTCGCCGAGCAGCGGGTGCTGCCCTTCGCCCGCATCGCACGGGCGGTCGGCGACCTGCGCGGCGGCGAGCTCGGCCGGGTGATCGAGGCCTGCGACCGGCTCCGCAGCGGCGAGCTCGACGACGACGAGGCGCCGGCCCGGCTGCACGGCGACCTCTGGTCGGGCAACGTGCTGTGGACGGCCGACGGGGCCGTGCTGATCGACCCGGCCGCGCACGGCGGGCACCGCGAGAGCGACCTGGCCATGCTCGCCCTGTTCGGGCTGCCGCATCTCGACGCGGTGCTCGCCGGCTACGATGCGGCGCACCCGCTGCGTCGGGGCTGGCGGGACCGCGTGCCGCTGCACCAGCTGCATCCGCTCGCCGTGCATGCCGCGGGCCACGGGCGGCACTACGGTGTCGCCCTCGCGGAGGCCGCGGACGCGACCCTGGCGTTGCCGTCGACGACCGGCTGACGGCGCTGGGCGACACCTGTTCATCCGCTGCCCGCCGGGGCCCCTCCGATATCCTGACGGCTCAGATCGATGCGGCCGTCGCCCGGGCGGCGCCGAGGAGCGAGTCCATCATCACCGCGCAGCGCGAGCCCGCCGTCCGCTACGACTTCGTCGTCGTGTCCAACCGCCTGCCGGTGGACCGCATCGTCGCCGACGACGGCTCGGAGGGCTGGAAGGTCTCGCCCGGCGGCCTGGTCACCGCCCTCGAACCGGTCATGCGCAGCTCCGACGGCGCGTGGGTGGGCTGGGCCGGCCAGCCCGATCTCGAACTCGACCCCTTCGACTACGACGGCATGCGGCTCGTGCCGGTGCAGCTGAGCAAGCGCGACGTGGAGCAGTACTACGAGGGCTTCAGCAACGACACCATCTGGCCGCTCTACCACGACGTCATCGCGCCGCCGACGTACCACCGCGTCTGGTGGGACCGGTACGTGGCCGTGAACCGGCGCTTCGCCGACGCGGTGCTCGACATCGTCGAGGCGGACGGCACGGTCTGGGTGCAGGACTACCAGCTGCAGCTCGTGCCGCAGATGCTGCGCGAGGCGCGTCCGGACCTCACGATCGGGTTCTTCAACCACATCCCGTTCCCCCCGTACGGCATCTTCGCGCAGCTCCCGTGGCGCAAGGAGATCCTCGAGGGCCTGCTGGGCGCCGATGTGATCGGCTTCCAGCGGCAGTCGGATGCGAGCGGCTTCGCTCGCGCCGTGCGGCACATCCTCGGCCATGTGACCACCCCCACGATCGAGGTGCCGGTCGCGGACGACGACGCCGCGGCGACGGGGCGGAGCAAGAAGGGGCGCACGGTGCGCCGCGTGCTCGCGAAGGCCTTCCCGATCTCGATCGACGCCGAGCAGTACGCGGAGATGGCGCGGCGCCCCGACATCCAGGCTCGCGCCAAGCAGATCCGTCAGGAGCTCGGCAACCCGACCACGATCATGCTGGGCGTCGACCGGCTCGACTACACGAAGGGCATCCGCCACCGCATCAAGGCGTTCGGCGAGCTCATCGCCGACGGTGCGCTGGAGGTCGGCGAGGTCACCCTCGTGCAGGTGGCGAGCCCGAGCCGCGAGCGGGTCGAGACGTACCGCCAGCTGCGCGACGAGATCGAGCTCTCGGTGGGCCGGCTCAACGGCGACCACGGCACGATGGAGCACGCGCCCATCAACTACCTGCACCACGGCTACCCCCGCGAGGAGATGGTGGCGCTCTACCTCGCTGCGGACGTGATGCTGGTCACGGCGCTGCGCGACGGCATGAACCTCGTGGCCAAGGAGTACGTCGCCAGCCGCAACGACGAGCGCGGCGTGCTGGTGCTCAGCGAGTTCGCCGGGGCCGCCGACGAGCTCAAGCAGGCACTGCTCATCAACCCGCACGACATCGTGGGCCTGAAGCGCGCGATCGTGCACGCCGCGGGGATGGAGCCGCGGGAGCAGCAGCGCCGCATGCGCGCGCTGCGCAAGCGCGTGCTCGAGCACGACGTCGCGCGCTGGTCGTCGAGCTTCCTGACGGCGCTGGCCGCGACCCGCCATCCCGAGCAGGTGCCCGCCGTGCTGCCCGAACCGGAGTCTGGCCCCGGCGCGGAGGCCGTCGCCGACACGTCCTCGACGGCGGACGAGACCGCCGTGGAACGCGGGACGGCCTCGTGACCGACGCGCTGGCTCGGGAGCTGCAGCGGGTCGCCGAGGTCGACGTGCTGCTCGTCGCCCTCGACTTCGACGGCGTGCTCGCGCCCCTAGTGGACGAGCCCGGCGCCTCGCGGATGCTGCCCGAGGCGCGGGCGGCGCTCGTCGCCCTCGCAGCGCTGCCGCGCACCCGCGTTGCGCTCGTCTCCGGTCGTGGGCTCGACGATCTGCGCGCGGTGGGGGAGGCCGCGACCGGATGGCTGCTCGCCGGCTCGCACGGCGAGGAGTTCGATGTCGGCGACGGACCCGTTCCGGCTCCGGTGGACGAGGCCGTCCGGGCCGATCTGATCGCCCGGCTCGAGCACGCGGTCGCCGGGCTGGCGGGCATCCGCATCGAGCGCAAGCCGCACGGCGCGGCGGTGCACAGCAGGTCGGCGGATGCGAGCGCCGCCGAACGTGCGCAGGCGGCCGCCGTGGCCGCGATCGACGACCTGCCGGGGCTGAAGCGCCGCTTCGGCCGCGACGTGCTCGAGGTGTCCCTGAGCACCGCCACGAAGGCCGACGCCATTGAGGCGCTGCGGCGAGAGGCGGGAGCCTCGGCGGTGGTGTTCGCCGGCGACGACGTGACGGACGAGGACGCGCTGGCCGCCCTCCATCCGCTCGATCTGGGAGTCAAGGTGGGCGACGCGGAGACCGTCGCGCGGCACCGGGTGGCGGATCCCGACGCCTTCGCCCGGCTGCTCGCCGACCTGGCCGGACGACGTGCCGCGACCGTCAATTCGACAGGTGTCGATGTGTCCGGCGGCCCATCGACCGCGCGATAGTCTGCGTAACATGCCGGAAATCGACATCAAGCCGCGCAGTCGCGACGTCACCGATGGAATCGAAGCAGCGACGAGCCGGGGCATGCTCCGGGCCGTCGGCATGGGCGACGACGACTGGGAGAAGCCCCAGATCGGCATCGCGAGCTCCTGGAACGAGATCACCCCCTGCAACCTCTCGCTCGACCGGCTGGCGCAGGGGGCCAAGGAGGGCGTGCACGCCGGCGGCGGCTACCCCTTGCAGTTCGGCACCATCTCCGTCTCCGACGGCATCTCGATGGGCCACGAGGGCATGCACTTCTCGCTGGTCTCGCGCGAGGTCATCGCCGACAGCGTCGAGACCGTCGTCATGGCCGAGCGCCTCGACGGGACCGTGCTGCTCGCCGGCTGCGACAAGTCGCTGCCCGGCATGCTCATGGCGGCCGCCCGCCTCGACCTCGCCTCCGTCTTCCTCTACGCCGGCTCGATCGCGCCCGGCTGGGTCAAGCTCACCGACGGCACCGAGAAGGAGGTCACCATCATCGACTCCTTCGAGGCGGTCGGGGCCTGCAAGGCCGGCACCATGAGCCTCGAGGACCTGCACCGCATCGAGTGCGCCATCGCCCCGGGCGAGGGCGCCTGCGGCGGCATGTACACCGCGAACACCATGGCGAGCGTCGCCGAGGCCCTCGGCATGTCGGTGCCCGGCTCGGCCAGTCCGCCCAGCGCCGACCGACGCCGCGACTACTTCGCGCACAAGTCCGGCGAGGCCGTCGTCGAGATGCTGCGCCAGGGCATCACCGCGCGCGACATCCTCACCAAGGAGGCGTTCGAGAACGCGATCGCCGTGGGCATGGCGCTCGGGGGCTCGACCAACATCGTGCTGCACCTGCTCGCGATCGCCCACGAGGCCGAGGTCGACCTGACCCTGGACGACTTCAGCCGCATCGGCGCGAAGGTGCCGCACATCGGCGACCTCAAGCCCTTCGGCCAGTACGTCATGAACGACGTCGACCGCCACGGCGGCATCCCCGTCGTCATGAAGGCGCTGCTCGACGCGGGCCTCCTGCACGGCGACGCGATGACCGTGACCGGCAAGACGGTGGCCGAGAACCTCGCCGCGATCGACCCCGACCCGCTCGACGGCAAGGTGCTGCGCACGCTCGACAATCCGCTGCACGCCACCGGCGGCCTCACGATCCTCTCCGGGTCGCTCGCCCCCGAGGGCGCCGTCGTCAAGACCGCCGGCTTCGACGCCGAGGTCTTCGAGGGCCCCGCCCGCGTCTTCGAACGCGAGCGCGCCGCCATGGACGCGCTCACCGAGGGCAGGATCTCGAAGGGCGACGTCGTCGTCATCCGCTACGAGGGCCCCAAGGGCGGTCCGGGCATGCGCGAGATGCTCGCCATCACCGCGGCCATCAAGGGCGCGGGGCTCGGCAAGGATGTACTACTGTTGACGGACGGACGATTCTCGGGCGGCACAACCGGCCTCTGCATCGGCCACATCGCTCCCGAGGCAGTGGATCAAGGTCCCATCGCCTTCGTCCGCGATGGCGACCTCATCCGCGTCGACATCGCCGCTCGCTCGATCGACCTACTGGTCGACGCCGCCGAGCTGGAGGCCCGCCGTGAGGGCTGGGCCCCGCTTCCCCCGCGCTACACCCGAGGCGTGCTGGCCAAGTACTCCCGTCTGGTGCGCTCCGCTGCGGAGGGCGCCGTCACGGGCTGAGGCCCTGACCTCCCGCAAACCAACTCCACGACAAGGCTCACCATGTCCCTGGACTTCCCGGCCACTCCGGCATCGGCCGCGCCCGCGCGCGGCGAGACCATGACGGGCGCGCAGGCCGTCGTCCGCTCGCTGGAGGCCCTCGGCGTCACCGACGTCTTCGGCCTGCCCGGCGGCGCGATCCTGCCCGTCTACGACCCGCTGCTCGACGCGGACAAGATCCGCCACATCCTCGTGCGCCACGAGCAGGGCGCCGGCCACGCGGCCGAGGGGTACGCCGCCGCGAGCGGCAAGCTCGGCGTCGCGATCGCGACGAGCGGACCCGGCGCCACCAACCTGGTGACCGCCATCGCGGACGCCTACATGGACTCGGTGCCGCTGCTCGCCATCACCGGCCAGGTGTTCTCGACGCTCATGGGCACGGACGCCTTCCAGGAGGCCGACATCATCGGCATCACGATGCCGATCACGAAGCACTCGATCCTCGTGAAGTCGGCCGCCGAGATCCCCGGCGCGCTCGCATCCGCTCACCACATCGCGACGACCGGACGCCCCGGCCCCGTGCTCGTGGACATCACGAAGGACGCCCAGCAGGACGAGTTCGAGTTCTCCTGGCCGCCCAAGCTCGACCTGCCCGGCTACCGCCCCGTCACGAAGGCGCACGGCAAGCAGATCCTCGCCGCGGCGCAGCTGATCCTCGAGGCGCGCAAGCCGGTGCTCTACGTCGGCGGCGGCGTGATCCGCAGCCGCGCCTCGGAGGAGCTGCTCGCCCTCGCCGAGCAGGTCGGCGCCCCGGTCGTCACGACGCTCATGGCGCGTGGCGCCTTCCCCGACTCGCACGAGCTGCAGCTCGGCATGCCCGGCATGCACGGCACCGTGCCCGCCGTGCTGGCGCTGCAGGAGAGCGACCTCATCGTCTCGCTCGGCGCCCGCTTCGACGACCGCGTCACGGGCAAGGCGGCGCTCTTCGCCCCGGAGGCCAAGGTCGTGCACGTCGACATCGACCCGGCGGAGATCGGCAAGATCCGCACCGCGGAGGTGCCGATCGTCGGCGACCTCAAGGACGTGCTGGTCGACCTGCTCGCCGCGGTCAAGCAGGCCTCGGCATCGCAGGCCCCCGCCGACTACACCGCGTGGTGGGAGCGCCTGAACGGTCTGCGCGAGCAGTTCCCGCTCGGCTACGCGCCGACCACCGACGGCCTCCTCGCCCCGCAGCACGTCATCTCCCGCATCGGCGAGCTGACCGGTCCGGAGGGCGTCTTCGCCGCCGGCGTCGGCCAGCACCAGATGTGGGCGGCGCAGTTCATCAAGTACGAGCGCCCCAACGCGTGGCTCAACTCCGGCGGCGCCGGCACGATGGGCTACTCGGTGCCGGCGGCCATGGGCGCCAAGGTCGCCGAGCCCGACCGCGTGGTCTGGGCCATCGACGGCGACGGCTGCTTCCAGATGACCAACCAGGAGCTCGCCACCTGCGTCATCAACGACATCCCGATCAAGGTCGCGGTGATCAACAACTCCTCGCTGGGCATGGTGCGCCAGTGGCAGACGCTGTTCTACGACGGCCGCTACTCCAACACCGAGCTCAGCACCGGCCACGGTTCGATCCGCGTGCCCGACTTCGTGAAGCTCGCGGAGGCGTACGGCGCCCTCGGCATCCGGGTGGAGAAGGAGGAGGAGATCGACGCCGCGATCGCGCTGGCGCTCGAGACCAACGACCGCCCGGTCGTGATCGACTTCGTCGTGAGCGCCGACTCGATGGTGTGGCCGATGGTGCCGCAGGGCGTGAGCAACTCCTACGTGCAGTACGCCCGCGAGCACGCCCTCCTTCGACGACGACCTCTCGGAGACCGGACGCGTCGAGGACGACGCGCTGGCCGCGGACCAGAACGGAGGTGCCCGCTGATGGCGCACGTGCTCTCGCTCCTCGTCGAGGACAAGCCGGGTCTGCTCACCCGTGTCGCCGGGCTGTTCTCGCGCCGCGGCTTCAACATCCAGAGCCTCGCCGTGGGCCCGACCGAGCTCGAGGGCCTCTCTCGCATCACGGTCGTGGTCGACGTCGAGGACCTCCCGCTGGAACAGGTCACCAAGCAGCTCAACAAGCTCGTGAACGTGATCAAGATCGTGGAGCTCGACCCTGCGCAATCCGTGCAGCGCGAGCACCTGCTCATCAAGGTGAGGGTCGACAACACGACCCGGTCCCAGGTCCTCGAGGCCACCTCGCTCTTCCGCGCCCACGTGGTGGACGTCGCGAGCGATGCGCTCGTCATCGAGCTCACGGGCGACTCGGGCAAGGCCAAGGCCTTCCTGAGGATCCTGGAGCCGTACGGCGTCAAGGAGATCGTGCAGTCGGGCCTCGTGGCCGTGGCGCGCGGCTCCAAGTCGATGACCGAGCGCGTCTACAAGAACTGAACCGCGATCCGCCGATCGCATCGCAAACCCCCAACGCAAGGAGACACATCCGTGGCTGAGATCGTCTACGACAACGACGCCGACCTCTCGATCATCCAGGGCAAGAAGGTGGCCGTCGTCGGCTACGGCTCGCAGGGTCACGCCCACGCGCAGAACCTGCGCGACTCGGGCGTCGAGGTCGTCATCGCCCTCAAGGAGGGCTCGAAGTCGACCGCCAAGGCCGAGGAGGCGGGCTTCCGCGTCCTGAACGTCGCCGACGCCGCCGAGTGGGCCGACCTCATCATGATCCTCGCGCCGGACCAGCACCAGCGCTCGATCTTCAACGACTCCATCAAGGACAAGCTGACCGCGGGCAAGACCCTCGCCTTCGCGCACGGCTTCAACATCCGCTTCGGCTACATCGACGCCCCCGAGGGCGTCGACGTGATCCTCGTCGCCCCGAAGGCCCCCGGTCACACGGTGCGCCGCGAGTTCGTCGCCGGCCGCGGCATCCCCGACATCATCGCCGTGGAGCGCGACGCCTCGGGCTCGGCCTGGGACACCGCCAAGTCGTACGCCAAGGCGATCGGCGGCACCCGCGCCGGCACGATCATCACCACGTTCACCGAGGAGACCGAGTCGGACCTCTTCGGCGAGCAGGCGGTGCTCTGCGGCGGCGTGTCGCAGCTGATCCAGTACGGCTTCGAGACCCTGACCGAGGCGGGCTACCAGCCCGAGATCGCGTACTTCGAGGTGCTGCACGAGCTCAAGCTCATCGTCGACCTCATCTGGGAGGGCGGCATCGCCAAGCAGCGCTGGTCGGTCAGCGACACCGCGGAGTACGGCGACTACGTCTCCGGCCCGCGCGTGATCGACCCGTCGGTCAAGGAGAACATGAAGGCCGTGCTCGCGGACATCCAGTCGGGTGCCTTCGCGAAGCGCTTCATCGACGACCAGGACGCCGGCGCCCCCGAGTTCCAGGCGCTGCGCGCCAAGGCCGAGGGCCACCCCATCGAGGCGACGGGCCGCGAGCTGCGCGCCCTCTTCTCGTGGAAGTCGACCGACGACGACTACACGGAGGGCACCGCTGCGCGGTGATCTCGCTGTAGTTCGTGCGAGCCGTCGCGGTAACCACGCGACACCGAAGGGGCCGGATGCCAGAAGCATCCGGCCCCTGCTCTCGTCAACGCGCGAGCTCGTCGAGCAGCAGCCGCTCGGCGGCGGCGCGGCTCGGCGGGCGGAAACGGTGCACGCACGCGATCCGCAGCGCGGCGACCCGCTCGGCCAGCCGCAGCCGCTCCGGATCCACGTCGACGGCGGCAGCGGTGCGTTGCAGCATCGAGCGGATGCGGGCGGCGCGCAGCGCGCGCAGGCCGCCCTGCCGCACCCGCCAGTCGAGATGGGCGAGCAGGTTGCCGAGATCGAGCGCCGGCTCCGCCGACGCGGCCGTGTCGAGGTCGAGCAGACCCAGTCCGTGCCGCGGGTGCCAGAGCACCTGGCCGTCGTGCAGATCGCGGTGCGCCGGGCGCAGGGGCTGGGCCGTGCCGTCCTGCAGGCGCTCGGCGAGGCGCTCGGCGCGGCGCAGCAGGGCCGGCGCGTGCGGGCCGAGGGGAGCGGCCATGCGCGCCCAGGCGAGCAGCACCGCGGCCTCGCGCTCGGGCCCGTGCTCGGCGCCGATCGACGCGGGCGCGCCGGGCACGTCCGCCCACGCCTCGGCGAGGGCGCGCCAGGCCGCGATCCACTCGTCGCCCTCGGCGGCGCCGATCGTTCGCAGGGTGCGGCCGGGCAGCGCGGCGAAGCGCACGGACTGCTCGTCCGCCTCGAGCACGGCGGCGAGCGTGAAGGCGGCGGGCCACCCCTCCGGTGCCGAGCTCGCGGCGAGCTCCGCTGCGCGGCCCGCCCGCACGATCTTCCGGTAGGCGCCGCCGTCGTGCTCCCGCACCACGGCGCGGCGGCCGAGCCGGTGCACGAGCACGGTGCCGCTGCGGGCGGCCTCGGCGAGCGCGGGCAGGCGGCGGTCCGCGCCGAGCGGCCCGAGCTCGACGGCACCGCCGACCATCCGGCCCGCCCTGGCGTGACGCTCGGCCGGGTGCACGGCCTCGACGGTGACGCCGCCCTCCTTGTCCGGCCAGGCGCGTCGGATGATCCAGGTGCGGTCGTGCTCGTCCTCGGCCGTCGCGGGGACGAGGAGGGCGGTCACGGCAGCACCGCCTGCGCGAGGCGCAGGGTGCGCTCGACGGCCTCGTCCCATCCGTCCTGACGCGTGCGGAACGGCTCGATCGCCCGGCTCAGCAGGGAGGCGGCCGTGTGCAGGCGCAGCTCCCGTTCGCCCGGAGCCGCGCGCTGCTCGGCGTAGCCGTCGAGCAGCGCGTCGGCGAGCGGCTCGGCACCCGCGAGCACGGCTGCGGCGCGGAACGAGCCGAGGTCGGCGGCGGGGCTGGCGAGGCAGACGCGGTCGAGGTCGATGAGGCGCACCCCGTCATCGCCGAGCAGCACCTGATCGGGGAGAGGTCGCCGTGGGCGACGGTCGGCGGGGTCGCCGAGCGCTCCACGCCGCGCAGCACGGCGTCGACGACGGCCCCCGCCTCCGGTGCCAGGCCCGGCAGGACGGCGGCCACGCCGTCGCGAGCCCGCACCAGCTCGCGGCGCAGCGAGCGCTCCGCGAGCAGGATCGCGCCGGCCGGCGGGGAGGCGTCGTGGAGCGCCGCGGTCGCGAGGCCGGCGAGCCGCGCAGCGGTCGGGTCGGGTCGGGCCGAGAGATCGCCGCGGCCCCACCACGGCAGCACGGTGGCCTCGGCGACCCGCGGCACGGCCGCCTCGGCGACGACGGGCACCCCGGCCGCGGCGAGGTCACCGCCCACGATCGCGACGAGCACGCGGTCGCGGCCCCGGGCGGCGAGCTTGAGCACCCGGCCGTCGGCGAGGCGCAGGACGATGCGCCGGGCCGGGTTGTGGCGCAGCACGAGCGAGCCGGTGTCGACGCCCGGCAGGCGGCGGCGCAGCCGGGCGAGGCTGCGCGCGATGGCCCGGTCGCCGTCGAGGGCGCCGACCACCGTGCCGGGCACGTCGCCGACGGCGGTGAGCCGCGCGCCGAGGCGGGATGCCGTCTGCAGGTCCTTCGCGGCCTTCGCGGCGTCGGCGTAGGCGGCGAGGAAGCGGCTGCCGCCGCGTTCGGTGCGCAGCGACGCGACGACGCCGGCGCCCGGCTTCCACCGCATCCGCTCGATGCGCGCCGGCTCGCCGACGGCCTGCGCGAGACGGTCGGCGTCGAGCAGCAGGGCGAGGCCCGGCACCCGTCGCTCGCGCAGGAGGATCGCCGCCTCGGCGCCGCTGCGCACGGCGGTCATCGCAGCACCTCGAGCGGCGCGGTCGCCGGGGTCGCCGGCAGCGGGAGCGGGCGGGTCGGCATCGGGCCGGCGGAGACGGACGGCTGCTCCGCATCCGAGGCACCCCGGAACCACGTCGCGAAGCGGCTGCCCGGTCGCTCGAGCAGGTCGGCGGGCCGTCCGTCCTCGACGATGCGGCCGTCCTCGAGCCAGAGCACGCGGTCGGCGCCGCGCACGGCGGCAGCGTCGTGCGTGATGGCGACCGTCGTGCGCCCCGCGGTGAGCCGGGCGAGGGACGCCGAGACCTGGGCGCGCGCGGCGGGGTCCAGCCCGGTCGTGGCCTCGTCGAGCACGACGACCGGGGCGTCGCGCAGCAGGGCCCGTGCGATGGCGATGCGCTGCCGCTGCCCGCCGGAGAGCGTGTCGCCCCGCGCGCCGAGCCGCGTCTCGTAGCCGTCGGGCAGCGCGGCGATGAAGTCGTGGGCCTCCGCATCGCGGGCAGCTCGCTCGACCTCCTCGTCGCTGGCGTCGAGCCGGCCGTAGCGGATGTTCTCGCGCACGGTGGTGGCGAACAGCACCGACTCCTGCAGCAGCAGCGAGACCTGACTGCGCAGGCCCTGCAGCTTCAGGTCGCGCAGGTCGTCGCCGTCGATGCGCACCGTGCCGTCGACGGGGTCGAGCATGCGCGGGATCAGCGAGGCGAGCGTCGACTTGCCCGCTCCCGAGGCGCCGAGCAGGCAGACGTGCTCGCCCGGTGCGATCCTCAGACGCAGGCCATCGAGCACGGTGGTGCCGCCATGGCGCACCGTCACATCGTCGAACTCGACGGAGCCGAAGCGGATGCGGGCATCCTTCGCGTGCGGCGCGTCGACGATGTCGGCGCGCTCGTCGAGCAGATCGGCCACCCGTTCCCCGGAGGCCGCGGCCCGGGCGATGCGGCCCGTGAACTTGGCCATGTCCTTCAGCGGGCGCATCGCGATCTTCAGGTACATGACGAAGATGACCAGATCGCCGGGGGTCAGCGCCCCCTGCGACACCCGCCAGCCGCCGAGGACGAGCACCAGCGCGGTCGCGACGCCGACGATGACGTCGGTGCCGCGCTCCAGTCGCGCGGCGAGCCGCTTGGCCTTGACCCCCTCGCGCAGCGCCCGGTCGTTGCCGCCCTGGAAGCGGCGGGCCACCGTCGACTGCAGGCCGTAGGCCTGCACGACGCGCATCGCGCCGAGGCTCTCGGCAGCGGTGTCGGCCAGCGCGCCCTCGCCCTTGCGGGTCGTGCGCGACGCCGCGGTGATGCGCTTGGTGCTGCCCCGCGAGACCAGCAGGTACGCGAGCGCCGCGCCGGCCACGATCGCGGTCATGAGCGGGTCGAGCAGCAGCAGCACCACGAGCAGCACGAGCAGGGTGACGACGTTGCCGACCAGGGGAGCCCCGCGGTCACGGCGACCTCCTGCAGCCGGCCGACGTCGCCGACGAGGCGCTGCACGGTGTCACCCGCCGGCGCGGTCGCGTGATACCGCATCGACAGCGACTGCACGTGGTCGAAGACGCGGGCGCGCAGGGCGGTGGCCACCTCCGATCCGACGATCGCGAACTGCACGGTCGACAGGTACGCGGCGAGGGCGCGCATCCCCACGATGCCCAGCAGGGCCGCGGCGCAGCCGAGGAGCAGCGGCATGGAGGCGCCGCCGCCGCCGATGCCGGGCACGTCGGCGCCCAGGCTCGCGCTCACGGCGTCGATGACCCATTTGATCGGCCAGGGCTCGAGGATGCGGAAGCACACCTCGCCCAGCAGCGCCAGCATGCCGCCGGCCGTGAGGGTGCGCTGGCCGCGCAGCTCCGGGCGCACGATGCGCAGCGTGCGGCGCAGGGGCCCGGGCTCCCGGCGGCTCACGACGCCACCTCGAGCGGATGGGCGGACGCGCCGGTCGCCGCATCGAGCGCCGCCTGCGCCACCCGGCGCCAGTCGTGCTCGCGTACGGCCTCGGCGCGTGCCGCGGCGCCCATGCGCCGCCGTGCGGCGGGATCGTCGATCAGCTCGGCGAGCGCTGCGCGCAGCGCCTCGACATCGCCCGGGGGCACGAGCACACCCGTGACGCCGTCGCGCAGCAGGATCGGGAGCTGGCCGGTGGCGCTGGCGACCACGGGCAGACCCGCCGCCAGGTACTCGAAGACCTTCAGCGGGGAGAAGTAGTCCTCCTCGCCGCCCGGGTAGGGTGCGGCGGCGACATCCGCTCGGGCGAGCAGCTCGGGGATCGCCGACGGCTCGACCGCTCCGGTGAACTCGACCTCGAGATCGAGGCGCTCGGCGCGCTCGCGCAGCGCTGCGCCCTCGGGTCCGTCGCCGACGACGAGCAGCCGCAGCGGCAGCCCGGCAGCGGCCTCGAGCAGCCGGTCGACGCCGTGCCAGGGCTTCAGGGTGCCGACGAAGGCGATCGTGGGCCGGTCCGTCGGCGCGTGCGCGGCCGGGGCGAAGCGGTCGACGTCGACGCCGTTGGGCAGCACGATCGTGCGCGGCGCGCCCTGCTCGCGCGCCCAGTCCTCGACGGGGCCGGAGACGCAGACCGCCGTGCTGGCCGCCTGGAGCGAGGCCCGGGTCGCGCGCTCCGCGCCCGCGCGGTCGTCCAGCACCCGGTGGCGGGCCTGCTCCTCGACGAGCGGCGCGTTCACCTCGAGCACGGAGGGCACGTCGGCGGTGCGGGCGACCACCGCCGCGGCCTCGCTGAAGAGGGCGTAACGCTCGTAGACGAGGTCGCAGCCGTCGGCGATCGCGGCCAGCGCGAGCTCCGCGGCCGCATCGGCCGTGTCCCGCTCGCGCTCGGCGCCCGCCGCGCCGTGGATCCGGCGTTCGACGACGGGCACGTCGGCGAGGTCCGCGGGCGGCTCGCCGCCGACCCTCGCGCAGTAGAGCGCGGGCTCGTGGCCGAGCCGGCGCATCGCGCGCAGCATCTCCTGCACGTGCACGGACGAGCCCTTGCGGCCGAAGACGGGCACCCCGGGGTCGACGCAGAGGTAGGCGATGCGCATCAGGCCACCGCCCGCTCGGCCAGGGCGCCGCCGGCGACCAGCTCCGCGAGCTGCTCCGCTTGGCGGGCGCTGTCGAAGCTGCGCTCGATGAGCGCCCGCGCCGAGCGGGTCATGGCCCGCGCCGCCGAGGGATCGTCGGCGATCGCGGTCAGCGCATCGGCGAGGGCGAGCGGGTCGGCCTGGGGCAGGAGGCGCCCGGTCACGCCATCGAGGATCACCTCGGGGATGCCGGTGACGTCCGTCGCCAGGCATGGGGCCCCGGAGGCCATGGCCTCGAGCAGCACCGTGGGCAGCCCGTCGGCGTTGCCATCGATGCCGACGACCGAGGGCGCGGCGAAGACGTCGCACCAGTCGAGCAGCTCGCGCACCTCGGCCTGCGTGCGCGGGCCGAGCAGCGCGAAGCGGTCGTCGAGACCGGCCGAGCGGATGCGCGCCGCGAGCTCGTCGTGCAGCTCGCCGCCGCCGGCGAGGCGCACCTCGACGGGCACGCCGCGCTCGCCGAGCATCCGCACCGCCTCGATCAGATCGGCGAAGCCCTTCTTCTCGACGAGCCGGCCCACGGCCGCGACGCGCAGCGGGCCGCCGTGCGCGGGGCGGTCGCGGTAGGGGAAGCGCTCGATCTCGAGGCCGTTGTAGACGCGGTGCAGCCTGCCGGCCGACGACGGGAACCGGCGGCGCAGGTCGGCCAGGTTGTACTCGGAGACGGTGACGACGTGGTGCGCATCGGCCAGCTTGCGACCGAGGTCGGCTTCGTCGACCTCGTCGTGGAAGATGTCCTTCGCGTGCGCGGTGAACGAATAGGGCAGCCCGGCGACGCGCGCGGCGAGCCGCGCGACGGTGGTCGCGGTCGAGGCGAAGTGGGCGTGCAGGTGCTCGATGCCGAGGTCGCGGGCGAGCCGGGCGACGCGCACGGCGTGCACGGCCTCGGTGACGGGCGCCTGCAGCAGCTCCGGCAGTTCGCGGGCGATGCCGGCGGCGACGACGGGGTCCCCGTGCGCCGCTTCGGCCAGGGCGCTCCAGGCGCTGCTCGCCTTCTCGGGTCGCGGCAGGTGCCGCACCGGGGCCTCGACGCGGGCGAGCTCGGGGTGGTAGCGCTCGTCGGCGCTCGCGCGCAGCGAGAAGATCGTGCAGCGCTCGCCACGGGCCTCCCGGGCGAGCAGCTCGGAGACGACGAAGGTCTCCGAGAAGCGGGGGTACGTCTTGACGACGTAGCCGATGCGGGGCGTCTCAGACGGCATGGGCGAGGTCCTTCCTGGCGGGGCGGCGGATGAGGGCGGCGGCGAGCTCGCCGATCCGGGCGAGGCCGTCGAGGTCGACGCCGCTGCGGTCGACGGCGTCGCCGACGCGCGCGGCGAGCCAGTCGCCGATGGCCGCGGAGTCGAGCCGCGCGGGGTCGAGCACGTCGAGCAGCCCGCGCCGGGCGAGGGCCTCGGCGCGGATGGCCTGCTCGCGCCGGCGCCGCACGCGCGGCACCACGAGCGCCGGCGTCGAGGTGCTCATGACCTCGCTGACGGAGTTGTAGCCGCCCATCGCGATCACCGCGCTGGCCCGGCGCACGAGGGCGAGGGCGTCCGGCACGCTCGTCACCACGCGCACGTCCGGCCCCGCGGCCGCGCGCACCCGGGCGCGATCGCCGGCGGGCATCTGCGGGCCGGTGACGACGACGTGGTGGTGCCCGGCCGGCACCGGGGCGCCTGCCGCGGCCAACGCCAGCTCGAGGCCGTCCGAGCCACCGCCGACCGTGGTCAGCACGAAGGGCTGCTCGGGGGATCGGTCCCGCCCGACGGGGCGTCCGTGGGCGAGGAAGCCGGTGCTGCGCACGAGGCGGCCCAGTCCGGCGGGGATCTCGCCGGCGGCCAGCGGGTCGTGCACGGCGTCGTCGCCGTAGACCCAGACGGCGTCGAAACGGCGGCGCACCGCATCCGCTCCGCCGATGCGCGACCACTCGGCGGCCATCGCGGCCGGGTCGTCGAGCACGTCGCGCAGCCCGAGCACAACGGCGCAGCCGGGGCGGTCGCGGCGCAGCCGGTCGAGCGCGGGTTCGAGCTCGCGGGCGACGCCGAGCGGATGCCGGTCGATGACGAGCAGGTCGGGGGCGAAGGCGTCGAGCGCCGAGCCGATCGCCGCGGACCGCAGTCCGGTGACCCGGCCCATGCCGGACCCCATCCGTCGCGGAGCGTAGCCGTCGGCGGCGGGGGCGACGCCGGGGACGACCAGCCAATCCCATCCCTCCGGCGTCGGGAAGACGGTGGCGCCGGGCTGACCGGTGATGAGCAGGCCGGAGACGGGCTCGCCCGTCGCAGCGGGCAGCGAGGCGCTGAGCTGGTGCGCGATGGCGAGGTTGCGGCGCACGTGGCCGAGTCCGACCGAGTCGTGCGAGTAGAGGGCGATGCGAGTGGCCACGGGGCGACCTTCCGTGCGGGATGGATGCGGTGGGCCGGTCGCTGCTGCGCCCGGTCGAGCACCATGCTCGTGACGGCCCGTGAGATCCCCGTGAGGCCTCGATGAGGTCGCTCTCATCCAGCGTCCGGCTCGCGTGCGGGCCGCTCGATAGGATCGGGGCATGGCGACAGCGGTGCATTTCGGGGCAGGCAACATCGGGCGGGGCTTCGTGGCCCAGTTCCTCCACGAGAGCGGATACGAGGTCGTCTTCGCAGACGTCAGCGACGAGCTCATCGGGGCGCTGCAGGCGCAGCCGTCCTACGTCGTGCACGAGATCGGCGAGGGCGCCCGCGACCACGTCGTCGACGGCTACCGTGCCGTGAACAGCCGCACCGACGAGGAGGCGCTGGTCGCCGAGATCGCCGCGGCCGACATCGTCACGACGGCCGTCGGCGCGCGCATCCTGCCCTTCGTCGCCCCGGTGATCGCGAAGGGGCTCGCCGCCCGCGCGGCCGATGCGCCGAAGCTGGTCGTCATCGCCTGCGAGAACGCCATCGGGGGTACCGACATCCTGCGCGGCGAGGTGCTGCGCGGTGCGGACGGCGCGAACGCCGTCTTCGCGAACTGCGCGATCGACCGCATCGTGCCGGAGCAGCGCGGCGGCCTCGACGTCACCCTCGAGACGTTCTCGGAGTGGGTCGTCGACCGCACGCCCTTCGATGGCGCCGAGCCGGAGATCGTCGGCATCACCTGGGTCGACGATCTCGCGCCGTTCATCGAGCGCAAGCTCTTCACCGTCAACACCGCGCACGCGACGGCCGCGTACCACGGCCGCGACCGGGGCATCGGCACCATCCGCGAGGTGCTCGCCGACGCCGGGCTCGAGCGCACGGTGCGCGCCGTGCTCGACGAGACCAAGGCGCTGCTCGTGGCGAAGCACGGCTTCGGCGAGGCCGAGCAGCAGGCCTACATCGACAAGACCTTGCAGCGCATCGCCAACCCGGAGCTGCCCGACACCTGCGAGCGGGTCGGCCGCGGGCCGCTGCGCAAGCTCGGCCGGCAGGAGCGCTTCATCGGTCCCGCCGCGCAGCTCGCGGAGCTCGGCCTGCCGACCGGCGGCCTCATCGGTGCCGTCGGTGCCGCGCTGCGCTTCGACGCGCCCGACGACGCCGAGGCGGTGCAGCTGCAGGAACGGCTCGGCTCCGGCGTCCCGGCAGAGGAGCTCGTGGTCGAGCTGACCGGGATCGATGATGCGCATCCGCTGTTCCCCGCTCTGCTCGACGTCGTCACCGGCCGCCTCGCCGAGGTGCGGGGCGGATGATCGCCGAGCGCTCGCCGGAGCCGCACGACGACGACGACGAGGCACTGAGCTGGGCGGGCGACGAGGCGCCGGTGCGCACCTCGAGCCGGGCCGCCGCCCCGGTCGGCGCGCAACGCTTCGACGACACCGTCGCCCCGGAGGGGGCGAGCCCGCCTCGGCCGAGCCGGTCGCCGAGCGCTCCAGCTCGGTGCTGCTCGTCGCCTCCGGCGTGCTCGGCGGCATCTACCTGCTCTTCACCATCGGATGGGTCCTCTCGGCCCGGCAGCAGCCCGCGCTCGACGGTCTTCCGGGCGTCATGTACGTGCTCGGCCAGTGGCTCGCCGTCGCCGCGCCGGCGCTCTGGTTCGGCGCCGCCCTCCTGCTCACCCGGCATCGCCCGGCGCCGGTCAAGCTGCTCTGGCTCGTCATCGGCATGCTGCTGCTCGTGCCCTGGCCCTTCATCCTGATCCGATGACCACCCGACGCGACGACCACGAGGACGAGCGGATGCAGCACGCCACCGAACCCGAGACCGCCGAGAGCGCGGTGGCCGGACGGAGGCCCCTCCGCCCGACCTGGCTGCTCGGCACGGTCGCCGTGGTCTTCGGGCTCTTCTACGCCTACGACGTGTGGGAGGCGGTGGGCAACTGGATCGGCATGGCGCAGGGCTACGCCGAGTTCGAGCAGGCGCTGCCGTGGGCCGTGTACCTCGCGTCGGTGGCGGTGCCGTTCGTGGTGTTCGTCGCGGCGCTGCTGGTGACGAGGCGCCGGCCGATCTGGCAGGTCGTCCTCGCTCTGCTCGTCGGCCTGGCGACCGTCGCGGTGCTCGCGCTGAGCCTCGAGCGCCTCGGCCTCCAGCTGTACTTCTCGCTCTTCGGCTAGGCCCGCGCGCGGCGGCGGCGGCCTCGGGCGTGATGATCTCGAGCGAGCGCGTGTCGTCCGGCACGACGACGACCTCGGGCTCCGGCCCGGGGATCACCAGCAGGGAGCTCGTGTCGTCGGGCACGACTACGTCGGAGACGGGCAGCTCGGCCTCGACGCGCCGCCGCGAGCGCAGCGCGGTGACGAGACCGTGCAGCGCGAATGCGGCCCAGACGGCGTTCGAGGCGAAGCTCGGCCAGGCCTCGTAGAGCGCGGCGCCGAGCGCGCCGACCACGCCGCCGGCCCCGTTCAGCACGAGGTAGGTCAGGGAGCGGGCGTGCACGCGACCACGGGCGATCAGCGCGTAGGCGGCGAGGGTGCCGACGGTGCCGGTCCAGCCGAGGGCGGGGGCGAGCACGGGGGCGAGGGCGTCGAGCACGGCGGTCTCCTGGGAGGGGTGAACGGGGGAGGGAGGGTGATGCCGTGCCTCGGGAACCCGCGCCGTGCTCGTGATCATCCTGCGCCCGATCCGCCCTTCACCACCAGTTCATTCCTCTGACTCCGGCATGTAGATTCTCTGAACATGGAGATCGACCCTCGGCGGCTGCGCGTGCTGCTCGCCGTCGCCCGCGCCGGCGGGGTGCTCGCCGCAGCCGACCTGCTGCACGTGACCCCCTCCGCGGTGTCCCAGCAGCTGGCCCGGCTCGAGCGCGAGGTCGGCGCCGCGCTGCTGGAGCGGCACCCCCGCGGGGTGACCCTCACCGCCGAGGGGCGCGACCTCGTCGAGGTCGCCGAGAACATCGAACGCGAGCTCGGCGAGGCGCGTCGGAGGCTCTCCGCGCGGGCCGGCGACCTCGAGGGGCACGTGAGGGTCGGCGGCTTCCAGACCTTCCTCTCGGTCGTGCTCATCCCGGGCCTGCCCGCCTGGCGCGAGCGGCAGCCCGGCATCGCGATCGAGATCATGGAGGGCTCGGGCGACGTGCTCGCCCGCGAGCTGCGCGCGGGCGACCTCGACCTGGCGGTCGTGGAGTACGACGCCGACGAGGCGGCCGCCGCGCTGCCGCTGTCGCTGCGCGAGGTGCCGCTGCTCGACGACCCGTGGCGTCTCGTGGTTCCAGCGCACTCGACCGCGGGCGAGGGGCTCGTGGCCTGGGACCGGCTCGGCGCTCCCTGGCTGGGCGTCGACTCGAGCGCGGCCATGGCCTCGGCGGCTGCGCGCGTGCGGCGCTCGCTCGGCGACTCCGGCGCATCGGTGCACCGCTACGGCGACTACGAGACGGCCCTCGCGCTGGTCGCCGCGGGGGAGGGCGTGGCCCTCATCCCCTCGCTCGCCCTGCAGCGCGACCTGCCCGAGGGCGTCGAGATCGTCGACGTGCCTGGGCTCGGCGCGCGGCGGGTCGCCGTACGGCACCGGACGGGGCGTCGAGCACTGCCGCCGGCGACGGACGCGGTGCTCGCCTTCGTGCGCGAGCTGGCCGCGGCGGCGCAGGGCGGCGTGCGCCCCGGGGAGTCGGATGCGGGGACCGCGGCGCACTAGGGTGGTCGGGTGCCCGCGGGTCGCAGCACCCCGCGGGTCCAGCGCCTCCAGAACCGTGCTGCAGCACCCCGAAGGATCCGATCCGTGGCGAAGCCGATCGTTCTGATCGCTGAAGAACTCTCCCCTGCGACCGTCGAGGCCCTCGGCCCCGACTTCGACGTCCGCTCCGTCGACGGCACCGATCGGCCCGCCCTGCTGGCCGCCATCGCCGATGCCGACGCCATCCTCGTACGCAGCGCGACGAAGGTCGACGCCGAGGCGATCGCCGCCTCGACGAAGCTCAAGGTGATCGCCCGCGCGGGCGTCGGCCTCGACAACGTCGACATCAAGGCCGCCACCGCGGCCGGCGTCATGGTCGTCAACGCGCCGACGTCGAACATCATCTCCGCCGCCGAGCTCACCGTCGGTCACATCCTCAGCCTCGCCCGGCACATCCCGGCCGCGCACGCCGCGCTCGCGCAGGGCCAGTGGAAGCGCTCGAAGTACACGGGCACCGAGCTCTTCGAGAAGACCGTCGGCATCATCGGCCTCGGCCGCATCGGCGCCCTCATCACCGCGCGCCTGCAGGCCTTCGGCGTCAAGGTCGTGGCCTACGACCCCTACATCACCTCGGCCCGCGCCCAGCAGCTGGGTGTCACCCCGGTCAGCCTCGACGAGCTGCTCGAGCAGTCGGACTTCATCAGCATCCACATGCCGAAGACCCCCGAGACGACGGGCATGATCGGCGCCGAGCAGCTGGCGAAGATGAAGCCGACCGCCTCGATCGTCAACGTCGCCCGCGGCGGCCTCATCGACGAGGCCGCCCTCCACGACGCCCTCGTCGCCGGAACCATCCGCTCGGCCGGCCTCGACGTCTTCGTCAGCGAGCCGCCGGCCCCCGAGACGCCGCTGCTCGCCCTCGAGAACGTCATCGTCACCCCGCACCTCGGCGCCTCGACGGACGAGGCGCAGGAGAAGGCGGGCGTGTCGGTCGCGAAGAGCGTGCGCCTCGCGCTCGACGGCGAGCTGGTGCCGGATGCGGTGAACGTCGCCGGCGGCGTCATCGACCCGCTCGTGCGGCCGGGCATCCCCCTCGCCGAGAAGCTCGGCCAGGTCTTCAGCGGACTCGCCACGGCGGCGCTCACCAGCGTCGACGTCGAGGTGCGCGGCGAGCTCGTCGACTACGACGTCAAGGTGCTGCGCCTCGCCGCGCTCAAGGGCATCTTCACGAACGTCGTCAGCGAGACCGTCAGCTACGTCAACGCTCCGCTGCTCGCCGAGCAGCGCGGGGTCGAGGTGCGGCTCATCGCCGCCGGCGCGAGCGACGAGTACCGCAACCTCATCACCCTGCGCGGCGCGCTGGCCGACGGCACCCAGATCTCGGTCTCGGGCACCCTGACCGGCACGAAGCAGACCGAGAAGCTCGTCGAGATCAACGGCTACGACGTCGAGGTGCCGTTCGCCGAGCACCACATCGTCATGGTCTACGCCGACCGCCCCGGCATCGTGGCGGTCTACGGCAAGGAGTTCGGCGAGGCCGGCATCAACATCGCGGGCATGCAGATCGCCCGCACCGAGGCCGGCGGCCAGGCGCTCAGCGTGCTGACCATCGACTCGCCCGCGCCCGACGCGCTGCTCGAGTCGGTGCGGACCGCGATCGACGCGCAGCTGCTCCGCGAGATCGACATCACCGAGTAGTCCTCCGGGCACGACGGAGCCCGCCGCCCCGAGGAGGCGCGGCGGGCTCCGTCATCGGGCGGGCTCCGTCGTCTGGCGGGTCAGGGGTCTGGTCCGTGCGACGCTCGGTGACCGTCGCATCCGCTGCGGGGTCGCGGACGGTGCGCTGGGTCGTGACCGACTGCCGACGACGCGCGAGCATCGCGATGCCGATCATGGTGATGACGAATCCGGCGCCCATGAGGAGGTAGCCGACCATCGTCAGGTCGATCCACTCCACCTGGATGTTGAGGGCGAAGGCCAGGATGGCCCCCACCACGAACAGGAAGATGCCGCCGCCGATGCTCATGAGCACTCCTCTCGGTACGGTCGCGGCTCGTCGTCCGGCGCGGGATGCGACGGCCGGGCCTGCGATGCCCCGACGGTACTGCCGCCCACCGCGCCGAGCGGATGCCTGCCAGAGCGCGTCCAGGCGCGGCCGGGCGGCAGATACGCTGGAGGCTCCAGCCCCACCGTCCTCCCAGGAGTCCGCATGAGCCCCAGCCACCTCGATCTCGCCGTCATTGCCGGGGACGGCATCGGCCCCGAGGTGGTCGCGGAGGCGCTGCAGGCGCTGCACCTCGCGGTGCGCGACGAGGTGCGGGTGTCGGAGACCCACTACCGCCTCGGCGCGGAGCACTACCTCGAGTCCGGCGAGATCCTCGACGACGCGACCATGGACAGGCTCGCGCAGCACCAGGCGATCCTCTTCGGCGCGATCGGCGGCGCCCCGAACGACCCCCGGCTCGCCGGCGGCATCATCGAGCGCGGGCTGCTGCTCAAGCTGCGCTTCGCGTTCGACCACTACGTCAACCTGCGGCCGAGCCGCATCCTCCCCGGCGTCACCAGTCCGCTCGCCCAGCCCGGCGACGTCGACTTCGTGGTGGTGCGGGAGGGCACGGAGGGGCCCTACGTCGGCAACGGCGGCGCGATCCGCGTCGGCACGAGGCACGAGATCGCCAACGAGGTGTCGGTCAACACCGCGCACGGCGTCGAGCGCCTCGTGCGCTTCGGCTTCGCGACCGCGGCCGCACGTCCCGCGCAGAAGCTCACGCTGGTGCACAAGACCAACGTCCTCAGCCACGCCGGCGGGCTCTGGTCGCGCACCGTCGACCGCATCGCCAAGGACTACCCGCAGGTCGCGGTCGACTACCTGCACGTCGACGCGGCGACGATCTTCATGGTCACCGACCCTGGTAGGTTCGACACCATCGTCACGGACAACCTCTTCGGCGACATCCTCACCGATCTGGCCGCCGCGATCAGCGGTGGCATCGGACTGGCGGCCTCGGGCAACATCAACCCCGACGGCGCCTTCCCCAGCATGTTCGAGCCGGTGCACGGTTCCGCTCCCGACATCGCTGGGCGGCAGCTCGCCGACCCCACCGCCGCGATCCTCTCCGCCGCCCTCCTGCTCGAGCATCTCGGGCACACGGAGGCCGCAGGCCGGATCACCACGGCGGTCGAGGCGGACCTCGCGGATCGCGGCGAGGCCCGGCGCAGCACCTCCGAGATCGGCACCGCCATCCGTCACCGCATCACGTCGCTCTAAGGACCCCGAATGACCACCACCGAAGCCGCCACGGCGCCGCTGCAGTTCCTGCGGCAGCGCAACCTCCAGGCCAAGTCCGACGCCGAGCGCGAGGCGATCCTCGCCGACCCGGGCTTCGGCCAGCACTTCACCGACCACATGGTCGACCTCTGCTGGAGCGAGAAGGGCGGATGGCATCGTCCGCGCGTGCGCCCCTACGGTCCGCTCTCCATCGACCCGGCCGCCGCCGTGCTGCACTACGCGCAGGAGATCTTCGAGGGGCTCAAGGCCTACCGCCACGCCGACGGCTCCGTCTGGACCTTCCGCGCCGAGCAGAACGCGCTGCGTTTGCAGCGCTCCGCCCGGCGCCTCGCCCTGCCCGAGCTGCCGGTCGCGCACTTCCTGCAGTCGATCGAGGAGATCCTCACGATCGACGAGGCCTGGGTGCCCGGCGCGCCGGAGACCAGCCTCTACCTGCGCCCCTTCATGTGGGCGAAGGAGGCGTTCCTCGGCGTGCGCCCCGCGAGGAAGGTGGAGTACACCCTCATCGCGAGCCCTGCCGGCGCCTACTTCACCGGCGGGGTCGAGCCGGTCTCGATCTGGCTGTCGAGCTCCTACTCGCGCGCCGGCGAGGGCGGCATGGGCGCGGCGAAGACCGGAGGCAACTACGCGGCGTCGCTGCTACCCCAGCAGGAGGCCTACGCCAACGGCTGCTCGCAGGTGCTCTTCCTCGACGCGCTCGAGCACCGCTACGTCGAGGAGCTCGGCGGCATGAACGTCTTCCTCGTCTACGGCGACGGGCGCCTGGTCACGCCGGCCACCTCGGGCACGATCCTCGAGGGCATCACCCGGGACAGCATCATCCAGCTCGCGAAGGACCGCGGCCTCGCGGTCGAGGAGCGCCAGGTGAGCCTCGACGAGTGGCGCGAGGGCGTCGAGTCCGGCGCGATCACCGAGGTGTTCGCCTGCGGCACCGCCGCGGTCGTGACCCCCATCGCCGAGCTGAAGGGCGCCGACTTCAGCATCGTCAACCCGGCCGTCGGCTCGGATTCGCTGACGCTCTCGCTGCGCGAGGAGCTCACCGGCATCCAGTACGGCCGCGTCGAGGACCGCCACGGCTGGATGACCAAGGTCACCGGCTGAGATCCCCGGCTCCGCGAGCGGCCCCTGTCGACATCGACAGGGGCCGCTCGCCGTCCGACCCAGCCCCCTCCCTCCCTCCTGCTTCTGCTGCCACTGCTGCTGTTCAAAATGAAGGTGAATTTTGCGACACGCCGAGCTCGGCGGCGAGCTGCCGGCGTGTCGTACGAAGACACCTTCGTTTTGGAAGGGGAGGGGGCGAGGAAGAAGGGGGAGGAGGGGAGGTGGGATGGCGGGGAGCACGGGTTTCCGCAGCGGCGGGGTGGGGCGGGCGGTAGGTTCGAGGGGTGAAGATCGCCCGGTTCGCCACCTCCGGCCAGGATCCCCGCTTCGGCATCGTCGACGACGACGAGATCGTCGTCCTCAAGGCCGACCCGCTCTTCGCGGGCTTCGACACGACCGGTGAGCGCGTGCCGCTCGCCGACGCGCGACTGCTCGCACCGGTCATCCCGCGCTCGAAGGTGGTCGGCGTCGGCATGAACTACGCCGCCCACCGCGACGAGCTCGAGTACCAGGCTCCCGAGGCGCCGCTGCTCTTCCTCAAGCCGAACACGTCGGTGATCGGGCCCGGCGAGCACATCCAGCTGCCGCCCGTCGAGGGCCGCATCGTGCACGAGGGCGAGCTCGCCGTCGTCATCGGCAAGGTCGCCAAGTCGGTGCGGGTCGAGGACTGGCGCGACGTGGTCTTCGGCTACACGATCGCGAACGACGTCGCCGCCCGCGACCAGATGTTCGCCGACGGCCAGTGGGCCCGCGCCAAGGGCTACGACACCTTCTGCCCGATCGGGCCGGTCATCGAGACCGAGCTCGACGCTCAGAACGTGCAGATCTCGACCTTTGTCGACGGTGAGCCGCGCCGCAGCGGTAACACGGCAGACATGCTCCACCAGCTGCCCGAGCTGATCGCCTACATCTCGGACATCTGGACCCTGCTGCCCGGCGATCTCATCCTGACCGGCACCCCCGCCGGCCTCGGCGGTTTCACGGACGGGCAGACCGTCGACATCACCATCGAGGGCATCGGCACGCTCTCGAACCCGGCCCGCAACCGGTGAGCACCCCGCCGATCGCGCGGCTGCAGCGCCGCACGGTCGGCGTGCTCGTCGCCGGTCAGATCCTCGGCGGTGTCGGCATCGGCGCCGCCTTTTCGGTGGGCGCGCTCCTCGTCGCGCGCATCGCGGGGGAGTCGTTGTCGGGCTTCGCGACGACGAGCACCACGCTCGGCGCCGCGCTGGCGGCGATCCCGCTCGCGAGGCTCGCGAGCCGGCGCGGCCGAGGGCCGGCGCTCGCGACCGGCGCGCTGCTCGCGGGCATCGGCGCCGTCGTGGTCGTAGTGGCCTCCGTGCTGGTCTCCGCGCCGCTCGTCTTCGCCGGCCTGGTGCTGCTCGGCTGCAGCACCGCCGCCAACCTGCAGGCGCGCTTCGCCGCCGCCGACCTCGCCGAGGAACGGCACCGCGGCCGGGACCTGTCGATCGTGGTCTGGTCGACGACCATCGGCGCCGTGGCCGGCCCCAACCTCGCCGGCGCCGGGGAGGCGCTCGGCGCCGCGCTGCAGCTGCCGCCGCTCACCGGGCCGTTCCTCTTCCCCGTAGTCAGCCAGCTGCTGGCGGCGATCCTGCTCATCACCGCACTGCGCCCCGATCCGCTGCGCACGGCACGGGCGCTGGAGACGGAGCGAGCGGATGCGGACGCCGCTGCGGTCGGCGGAGCCGCCGCACCGCCCGCCCCCGGCGGCGAGCCCGCTCCGCTCACCGTGCATCCGCCCGCCCGTGTGCCGCGCAGCGCGTCCGCGGCGATCGCCCTGGTCGCGCTGAGCCACGCCACCATGGTCGCGGTCATGTCGATGACGCCGGTGCACCTGCAGCACCACGGCGCCTCGCTCGTCGTGATCGGCGTGACGATCAGCCTGCACGTCGTCGGCATGTACGGCTTCTCGCCGCTGTTCGGCATCCTGGCCGACCGCTGGGGGCGCGTGCGCACGGCCGGTCTCGGCCTCGCGCTGCTGCTCGCCTCCCTCGTGGTCGCGGCGCTCGGCGGCGAGCGCACGGCATGGGTCGTGGTCGCCCTCGTCCTGCTCGGCCTGGGCTGGAGCGGCGCGACCATCGCCGGCGCGGGACTGCTCGGCGAGGGGCTCGCGCCGGGGGAGCGTCCGCGGCTGCAGGGGCGCAGCGACCTCGCCATGAACCTGGCCGGGGCCGGCGGCAGCGCGCTCGCCGGCACCGTGCTGTCCGCCGCAGGGTACGCCGGGCTGGCGACTGCCTCGGCGCTGCTCGTCGCCGGCGCCCTGGCTGCGCTGCTGGTCATCGCGCGCGAGCGCGGCGAGCGGATGCGCGCCTCCGGCACCGCTCGCGGCATCCGCTCGCACTAGGCTGATCCGCAGTTATGACCAGCGCAGCAGCCCTCCCGTTCACGACCGCCTCCGGCAGCGACGTCCGCGTCCGCTTCTGCCCGTCCCCGACGGGCACGCCGCACGTGGGCCTCATCCGCACGGCCCTCTTCAACTGGGCCTACGCGCGCCACACGGGCGGCAAGCTCGTGTTCCGCATCGAGGACACCGATGCCGCCCGCGACAGCGAGGAGAGCTACGAGCAGCTGCTCGACGCCATGCGCTGGCTCGGTCTGGACTGGGACGAGGGTGTCGAGACCGGCGGCCCGCACGAGCCCTACCGCCAGTCGCAGCGCGGCGCGATCTACGCCGAGGTGCTCGAGAAGCTGCAGGCCGCCGGCCACCTGTACGAGAGCTTCTCGACCCCCGAGGAGATCGACGCGCGCAACGAGGCCAACGGCCGCGCCAAGCAGCTCGGCTACGACAACTTCGACCGCGACCTCACGGACGAGCAGCGCGCCGCCTTCCGCGCCGAGGGCCGCCAGCCGTCGCTGCGCCTGCGGGTGCCCGACACCGCGCTCGGCTTCACCGATCTCGTCCGCGGCGAGATCACCTTCCCGGCCGGCTCCTTCGTCGACTTCGTCGTCGTGCGGCCGAACGGCGCGCCGCTCTACACCTTCGTCAACCCGGTCGACGACGCGCTCATGGGCGTCACCCACGTGCTGCGCGGCGAGGACCTGCTCAGCTCCACGCCTCGGCAGATCGCGCTGTACCTGGCGCTCATCGAGGTCGGCGTCGCCCAGGCGATCCCGCAGTTCGGCCACCTGCCGTACGTGATGGGCGACGGCAACAAGAAGCTCTCCAAGCGCGACCCCGAGTCGAACCTGTTCCACCACCGCGACCGCGGCTTCGTGCCCGAGGGCCTGCTCAACTACCTCGCCCTGCTGGGCTGGTCGCTGTCGTCCGACCGCGACGTCTTCAGCCAGGCCGAGATGATCGCGGCATTCGCCGTCGCCGACGTCAACGGCAACCCGGCGCGCTTCGACGTGAAGAAGGCCGAGTCGATCAACGGCGACCACATCCGCCTGCTCGACGCCGCCGACTTCCAGCGGCGCCTGCTGCCGTACCTCGAGGGCTTCGTCGCGGACCCGCCGACCGAGGCGCAGGCCGCGGTCCTCGCCGAGGCCGCCCCGCTGGTCCAGGAGCGGATGGGACTGCTCGGCGAGGCCGCGGGCATGCTCGGCTTCCTGTTCACCGACGACGACGCCCTGATCTACGAGGAGGACGCCCTCGCGAGCCTGAAGGACGACGCAGCGGCCACGCTGCAGGCGTCCTACGCGGCGCTCGAGGACCTCGAGGACTTCACGACCGCCGCCATCGAGGCGGCGCTGCGCGAGGCGCTCATCGACGGACTCGGCCTCAAGCCGCGACTCGCCTTCGGGCCGCTGCGCGTCGCCCTGAGCGGCCGCCGGGTGAGCCCGCCGCTGTTCGAGTCGATGGAGATCCTCGGCAAGGCCTCGACGCTGCGCCGCCTGCAGAGGCTGTCCGAGCGGTGAGCGAGGCGGTCGACGTCGTCGTCATCGGCGCGGGCCCGGCAGGGCTGAGCGCCGCGCTCAACCTCGTGCGCGCCCGCCGCGAGGTCGTGCTGATCGACGGCGGCCGACCGCGCAACGCCGCGACGCTGGCCTCGCACGGCTTCCTCAGCCGCGACGGCATCTCGCCGCTCGAGCTGCGCAAGCTGGGCCGCGAGGAGGTCGCCGGCTATCCGGGCGCGACCGTGGTCGACCGGGTGAACGTGACGAGCGTCGTCCGATCCGGCGACGGCCTGCTCGTGCGGGCCCAGGCCCGCGGCGCCGCCGAGCCCCTCGAGTGGAGGGCCGCGGCCGTCGTCGTCGCGACCGGCCTCACCGAGGTGATGCCCGCGCTGCCCAGCCTGCGCGCCTTCTACGGCACCGCGCTGCACAGCTGCATGGCCTGCGACGGCTACGAGAAGGCCGATCGCCCGATCGCCCTCATCGGCGAGACCGACGATCTCGCCGAGCAGGCGCTGCTGCTGAGCGCCTGGAGCCGCGACCTCGTCGTCTTCACCAACGCGATCGGCGAGGTGGGCGGAGCGGATGAGGCGCGCCTCGGCGAGCTCGGCATCCGCGTCGAGCGCCGCGCGATCGCCGACATCGAGGGCGACCGCGCCGGCATGACCGGCGTGCGGCTCGCCGACGGCGAGGTCGTCGCCCGCGAGGGCGGCTTCCTGCGACCGCGCTACGCGACCGCGCTCGAGTTCCTCGACGGGCTCGCCCCGGCCGCCGATGACGACGGGCTGCTCGTCGTCGACCCCGAGGGGCGCACCGCGGTGCCGGGGCTCTACGCCACCGGTGACGTGACGCCGCCCGGACCGCAGCAGCTCATCGTCGCCGCCGGCGCCGGGGCGCGCACCGCCTCGGCCGTGCACCGCGACCTGCTGCGCGTCGCGCTCGGCGGCTGAGCGCATCCGCTCACTACGATGACCGCATGAACGGCACGAGCGCCCGCGGCGGCTTCACGCGTCAGGTGCTCGCCGACCACGTGTACGACGAGCTCATGGGATCGCTCGTCGATGGTCGGCTGGAAGCCGGCGCGCCGTTGAACATCGACGCGCTCTCGCGCGAGCTCGAGGTGTCGCAGACGCCGATCCGCGAGGCCCTGGCCCGGCTGGAGGCGACCGGCCTCGTGCGCCGGCTCGCCCTCAAGGGGTACCGCGTCGCTCCGCTCTTCACGCCCGAGGATCTCGCGCACCTCACCGACGCTCGGTTGCTCATCGAGCCCGAGAACGCGTTCCTCGCGTGCCAGCGGATGACGGACGCGCTCGTCGCCGAGCTGCGCCGCTCGATCGACGACCTGCGCGAGCCGACCGGCCCGAGCTTCGCCGACTTCCGCGCCTACTGGGAGGCGGACGAGCGCTTCCACGGCCTCATCGCCGAGGCCACCGGCAACCCCTTCCTGCTCGCCGCCTACCGCTCGCTCGGCGGCCAGGTGCAGCGCTTCCGCCTCTTCGCCGGTCTCGGGGTGACGGATGCGGAGCACGCGATCGCCGAGCACACCGCCGTGCTCGACGCCTTCGTCGCCCGCGACCCGGTCGCGGCGCGCGCCGCGATGGCCGCGCACATCGGGGCGGTGCGCCTGCGCTCGATGCAGGAGACCCGCGAGCGCGAGGGGGCGGACGACTGAGCGCGGGGGAGGCGTCGCAGGCGCGGCCGCCGGCGCTGCGGGAGGCGCTGAGCGGCGCCGGGCTGCTGCTGCGCGGACTCGGGCTGCTGCTGCGCTCGCCCGGCCTGCTGGCGCTCGGCGCGCTGCCGGCGCTGATCGTCGGTGCCGCGGCGCTTGCGGGCGTCGTCGCCCTGGCGCTGAACGCCACGACCGTCGCCGAGGCGGTGACGCCGTTCGCCTCGGGGTGGGACGAGCTGGGGCGCGAGGCGCTGCGGGTCGCGGTCGCCATCGCCGTGGTGGTGCTCGGTGTCGGGCTCGCCGTGCTGAGCTTCACGGCGCTGACGCTGCTGGTGGGCGACCCCTTCTACGAGCGCATCAGCCGCAGCGTCGACGCCCGGGTCGGCGCGCCGCCCGAGCCCGAGGAGGTCGGCTTCTGGCGGGGCCTCGTGCGGGCGCTCCGCGACGCCCTGCGCCTGCTGCTGCTCTCCGCGGGCCTCGGCGTCGTGGTCTTCCTCGTCGGCCTCGTGCCGCTGCTCGGCGCGCCGCTGGCGGCGGTCGTCGGAGCGCTGACGGGCGGCTGGCTGCTCGCCGTCGAGCTCAGCGGCTACGCCTTCGACGCGCGCGGGCATCGCCTTCGCGAGCGCCGTGCGGCCCTGAAGCGGATGCGGGCGGCCAGCATCGGCCTCGGTACGACGGTCTACCTGCTGTTCCTGGTGCCATTCGCGGCGGTCGTCGTGATGCCGGCGGCGGTGGCGGCGGCCACGCTCCTCGCGCGACGGGCGCTGGGGGAGCCGCTGCGCCCATCCGCTGCTCCTAGCACGCCGGCGCGATCGCCGCAGCGGCCCGCCTGACGCGTTTGCGCAATCCCCGGCGAAGTTCGGTGCGCTGTCGGGCCCGGTCGGCTATCCTGACGATCGTATAGGAAGCATGATCGACCACGACGGAGTGAACTCTTGGCCCTGACCGCCGACACCTGGCCCATCGCCGCCGCCCTGCTGCAGTTCCCCGCCGTGAAGCGCGACGGCACCGTCGTGCAGGAGGCGGACGCGAGCGAGTGGGTCGCCACCTTCCGCGAGGTCAAGGAGTCCGGCTTCGACGCCGTCGACCTCACCGACAGCTGGGTGCGCGCCGGCGACCTCAGCAGCGCACGGCTCGACGAGCTCAAGGGCGCCCTCGACGAGGCCGGGCTCGCAGCCCCGTCGCTCTCCGCCATCCGCCGCAGCATCATCGACGCGGCGAACTGGGAGGAGAACCTGGCCTACAGCCACCGCACCCTCGAGGCCGCGGCGCAGCTCGGCCAGACCGTCGTCTCCTTCGGCCTGCATCAGGCGCTGACGCCGGCGCAGAAGGAGCAGCTCTGGTTCTGGACCGTCGAGGGCCACCAGGACCCCGACCCCACCGAGCACCCCGAGGTGTGGAACGCGGCCGTCACGCGCTTCCGCGAGCTCGGCCGGCACGCCGAGGATCTCGGACTGCTCATGTCGCTCGAGATGTACGAGGACACCTACCTCGGCACCGGCGCCTCCTCCGCCCGCCTCGCCGAGGAGATCGGCCTGTCGAACGTCGGCATCAACGCGGATGTGGGCAACCTGGTGCGCCTGCACCGCCCCATCGAGGACTGGTGGAGCATCTTCGAGCAGGTGCTGCCGTGGACCAACTACTGGCACGTCAAGGGCTACCAGCGCGACGAGAACGTCGCGAAGGGGCTCTACACCTCCATCCCCACCCCGATGGAGAGCGGCGTCATCAACTACCGCGAGGTGTTCAAGCTCGCGCTCGAGCACGGCTTCCAGGGTGTCATCTGCGCCGAGAGCTACGGCGGCGACGGCCTGTCGGTCAGCGCCGCGAATCAGGCGTACCTGCGCCGGCAGGTGCTGCCGAAGCAGGACGGCTACGCTCTTGGTGTCAGCAATGTCACCCAGCGGTCGTCCCGCGTCGCCTGACGCGGTCACCGCTCGGTCATCCCCACATCACTAGGAGTTCCAGCACAATGACGCGCGTTTTCGACAGGCCCGAGGAGTTCGCCGAGACGGCGATCGACGGCCTCGTCGCCTCCCACCGTCAGTACCTCGCACGAGTCGACGGCGGCGTGATCCGCTCGACCGTGACCCCCGAGAACCAGGTCGCCGTGATCATCGGCGGCGGCTCGGGGCACTACCCGGCCTTCGCCGGCCTCGTCGGCCCCGGTCTCGCGGCCGGCTCGGTCTGCGGCAACCTGTTCGCCTCGCCCTCGACCTCGCAGGTCTTCCGCGTGTCCAAGGCCGCCCAGCGCGGCGGCGGCGTGCTGCTGAGCTACGGCAACTACGCCGGCGACGTGCTGCACTTCGGCGAGGCCGAGCGCCAGCTCAACGAGGCCGGCATCCCGACCCGCACCGTGCGCGTCACCGACGACATCGCGAGCGCCCCGCTCGACCAGATCGAGAAGCGCCGCGGCATCGCGGGCGACCTCACGGTCTTCAAGGTCGCCGGTGCCGCCGCCGAGCGCGGCGACGACCTCGACGAGGTCGTGCGCGTGGCCGAGAAGGCCAACCTGAACACCCGCTCGCTCGGCGTCGCCTTCGGCAGCCCGACCCTCCCCGGCGCCGAGGAGCCGCTCTTCACGGTGCCCGAGGGCCAGTTCTCGCTGGGCCTCGGCATCCACGGCGAGCCCGGCATCAGCGAGCACGACATGCTCTCGGCGAAGGAGTTCGCCGACCTCATCGTCGGCAAGCTGCTCGAGGACAAGCCGGAGGCCGCGGGTACCCGCGTCGCCCCCATCCTCAACGGCCTCGGCACCGTCAAGTACGAGGAGCTCTTCGTGCTGTACACGCACGTCGAGAGGCTGCTCGTCGAGGCGGGCCTCGAGATCGTCGAGCCCGAGGTCGGCGAGCTCGTCACGAGCCTCGACATGGCGGGTCTGTCGCTCACCCTCTTCTGGCTGGACGACGAGCTCGAGACCCTCTGGTCGGCGCCCGCCGACACCCCCGCCTTCCGCAAGGGCGCCATCGCCTCGCGCGACCGCATCGACGAGTCGGAGATCGCCGCGGCGCTCGTCGTCGAGACGGTCGACTCGACTCCGGCCCAGCAGGCCGCCGGCTCGGTCGCGAACCGCCTCATCGAGGTCGTGCGCGCCACGATCGAGGAGCACGAGGAGGAGTTCGGCCGCATCGACGCGATCGCCGGCGACGGCGATCACGGCATCGGCATGCGACGCGGCGCCGAGGCGGCCGCGAAGAGCGCGCGCGAGTCGGTCGAGCTGCAGCGCGGCGTCGAGCAGCTCGTCGAGCTGGCCGCAGAGAACTGGGCCGAGAAGGCCGGCGGCACCTCGGGTGCGCTCTGGGGCGCGGCCATCACCGCCGTCGCGAAGACCCTCTCGTCGGGCGAGCAGCCCACCGCCGAGCAGGCCGCCGCCGCCGCCCGTGCGGGTCTGAAGGCCATCACCGACCTGGGCAAGGCCGAGGTCGGCGACAAGACGCTCGTCGACGCGCTCGTGCCGTTCGTCGAGACCTTCGAGGCGCGCGCCGCCGCCGGCGACGACGTCGCCACCGCCTTCACCACCGCCGCGACCGCGTCCCGCGAGGCCGCCGCCGCGACGTCCGAGCTGCGCCCCCTCAAGGGCCGTGCCCGCCCCTGGCCGAGAAGAGCATCGGCCACCCGGATGCGGGAGCCGTCTCCCTGTCCCTGATCGTGACCGCCGTCGCCGAGGAGATCGCCAAATGACCGACAACACCACCCCCTTCACCATCGCCATCGGCTGCGACAACGCCGGCTTCGAGTACAAGGAGGCCCTCAAGGCCCAGCTCGAGGTCGACCCGCGTGTCGCGAAGGTCATCGACGTGGGCGTGCCCGCGAACACCGACGACCGCGCCTACCCGCACGTCGCCGTCGACGCCGCCCGCCTCGTGGCGGCCGGCGAGGCCGACCGCGCGCTGCTCGTCTGCGGCACGGGCCTCGGCGTCGCGATCGCGGCGAACAAGGTGAACGGCGTCCGCGCGGTCACCGCGCACGACCCGTTCTCCGTGCAGCGCGCCGTGCTGAGCAACAACGCCCAGGTGCTGTGCTTCGGCCAGCGCGTCGCGGGCCTCGAGCTCGTCAAGATGCTGGCGAGCCAGTGGCTCGACTACCGCTTCGACCCCACCTCGGCCTCGGCCGAGAAGGTCGACGCGATCTGCTCCTACGAGGACTGATCGCTCCCGTCGGCCGGCCGGCGCCCACGGGCGCCGGCCGGCCGACGTGTCACCACCACGGTCCGTCCGGGCCGCGTTTTCGATGAAGAAGAAGAGAGGTGCGCCATGACCCAGCAGGTCATCGCCGTCGTCGGGTCCGGATACATGGGCGGGGGATCGCGCAGGTGCTCGCGCTGTCAGGGGCCACCGTCCGCATCGCCGACATCTCCGCGGAGATCGCGCAGAGCAACTACGACCGCCTCCTCACCGAGGCCGAGCAGTTCGTCGCCGACGGGCTGTTCCCCGAGGATGCGGTCGAGCGCCTGCGCGCCAACCTGCACCCCGCGCAGTCGATCGAGGAGGCCGTCGCCGACGCCGTCTTCATCGAGGAGGCCGTGCCGGAGAAGATCGAGATCAAGCACGCCACGCTCGCGCGCATCTCGAAGGCCGCCCGACCCGACGCCATCATCGGCTCGAACACCTCGACCATCCTCATCGGCAAGCTCGCCGAGGCCGTCGAGGGGCCCGAGCGCTTCCTCGGCGTGCACTTCTCGAACCCGGCGCCGTTCATCCCCGGGGTCGAGCTCATCCCGCACGACGGCACCGACGAGGCGATCCTGCCCACCGTCGAGGCCATCGTGCAGGGCACGGGCAAGCAGACGGCTCGCATCAAGGACGCGACGGGCTTCGTGCTCAACCGCCTGCAGTACGCGCTCTTCCACGAGGCGACCCAGCTCGTCGACTCCGGCATCGCGAGCCCCGAGGACATCGACACCATCGTGCGCACGACCTTCGGCTTCCGCCTGCCGTTCTTCGGCCCGTTCGCGATCGCCGACATGGCCGGCCTCGACGTCTACGCCTTCTGCTACGCCTCGCTGCAGACCGAGTTCCCGGAGCGCTTCGCCACCCCGCCGATCCTGCAGAACCTGGTCGACGCCGGCAAGCTCGGCACGAAGACCGGCGCCGGCTTCCTCGACGTGCCGGCCGACCGCACGCCGGAGCTGATCGCCTACCGCAACAAGGCGTACGTGGCCATGCAGAAGCTGATCGACGAGCTCGGCCCGGCGCCCATCGCCTGACCGTCCGAGACGCCCGAGGGGTCCCTGCGCGTGCGCAGGGACCCCTCGCTCGTGCTCCGGGACGGAGCGGGGGCGCCCGCCTCGGCGGGCGCCCCGTCTCGACGGCTCAGGTGAAGAGGTAGGCGATGCCGACGATCGCGAAGGCGGAGAAGCCGACGACGGTCGAGATGACGCTCCAGGACTGCAGCGCCTGCTTCGTGTCGAGGCCGAGGAAGCGGCTGACCAGCCAGAACCCCGAGTCGTTGACGTGCGAGAGCGAGATGCCGCCCGCGCCCATGGCGACGACGATGAGCGCCAGCTGCAGCGGGCTCACCTCGCCCGCCGCCATGACCGCCGGGGCCATGAGGCTGGCGGCGGTGGTCGTCGCGACCGTGGCGGATCCCTGCGCGACGCGCATGATCGCAGCGATCGCGAAGGCCGCGACGATGAGCGGCAGTCCCAGGTCGTTCAAACCGTCGGCGAGCACCGCGCCGATGCCGGTCGCGGTCAGCACGCCGCCGAACATGCCGCCCGCGCCCGTGATGAGCAGGATCGAGGCGATCGGGCCGAGCGCGTCGTCGACCACGTCCTCCATCCGCTTGCCGACGTCGCCCCAGTTGGGCACCACGATGAGCAGGACGATGGCCAGGATGGACGTGATGAGCAGCGCGATCGGCGTGGCGCCGACGGTGGTCAGCAGCGCGTAGATCGCCGTGTCGTCCGTGATCGTGCCGTTGGTGGCCAGCGCGGCGGCGCCGGTGTTGAGGAAGATGAGCACCAGCGGCAGGAGGAGCAGGAAGATGACCAGCCAGAAGCTCGGCAGCTTCTGGTCGCTGCGGTCCTTCGCCTCGCCCAGGAGGTCCGGCACCGGGAAGTGGGGCATGCGCTTGGCGATCGCCGTGCCGACCACCGGACCCGAGAGCAGGTAGACCGGGATGGCCACGAGCACGGAGATGAGCACGACGAGCCCCACGTCGACGCCGACGATGCCGGCGGCAGCCGTCGGCCCCGGGTGCGGAGGCACCAGGCCGTGCATGGTCAGGAAGGCGCCCGTGGCCGGGAGCGCGTAGAGCAGCAGACTGCCCTTCAGGCGGCGGGCCACCTGGTAGATGATCGGCAGCATCACGATGAAGCCGGCGTCGAGGAAGATCGGGAAGGCGAAGAGGAACGACGCGAGCGAGAGCGCGAAGGGGGCCCGCTTGTCGCCGAACCGCCGGATGAGGCTCTCCGCGAGCACCTGCGCGCCACCGGAGATCTCGATCACCCGGCCGAGCACCGCGCCGAAGCCGATGAGCATGGCCACGTTGCCGAGCGTGGTGCCGAACGGCCCCTGGATGACCCCGAGCAGGTCGCCCACGCTGACCCCGGCGACCAGGGCGGTGAGCACGCTCACGATGATGAGCGAGTAGAACGCGTGGAACTTCAGCTTGATGATGAGGAACAGCAGGATGGCGATGGCGCCGACCGCGATGGCGATGAGGGCGCCGGCGGGGCGGGTCGCTTCGTCGGCGATGACTTGCGCGAGGTGCATGGGATCACTTTCCGGGTTCGGGTGCGCCCGATCCGGATACTGGTCCACCCTGACCGGGGAAGCGCGGCGCCTCACGCCACGCTTCTCGCGGTGCGACAGGATGTCTGACGTCCGCTCCCCAGATCGTATGGGATCTACGACCCTGCGACAACCGCGCCCCTAGGCTTGTGCCCATCCCCAACCCCACGATGGAGGAAGCATGCCCGCAGAGCGCGCCCGCTGGATCGGCACCAGCACCAAGATGTACTTCGGCTACCAGCAGCACTTCGACTGGATGAGCGCGGTCGCGCGCATCGTCGAGGAGCGGCCGGCCCTCGCGGAGGCGGGCATCACCCCGTTCGTCATCCCGTCGTTCCCCGTGCTCGAGAGCGCGCTGCGCATCCTCGGCCCCGCCGGCGTCACCGTCGGCGCGCAGGCCGTGAGCCAGGACGAGGGCGCCGCGACCGGCGAGGTCGGTGCCGGGCTGCTCGCCGAGATGGGCGTGCGCCTGGTCGAGATCGGCCACGCCGAGCGCCGTGCCCGCTACGGGGAGACGGATGCGGTGGTCGCCGCGAAGACGCGCGTCGCGATCGCGGCGGGGCTGACCCCGCTGCTCTGCGTCGGCGAGGCCGAGGGCGGCGACCCCGAGGGCGCCGTGCGCACGGTCGTGGACCAGTGCGTCGCCGCCGTCGGCGACGCCGCGCTGCTCGACCGCATCGTCGTGGCGTACGAGCCCGTCTGGGCGATCGGCGCCCCGGCCCCGGCCGGAGCGGACCACGTCAACGCGGTGGTGGCGGGCATCCGCTCCTCGCTGACCGAGCTCATCGGCGGCCCCGCGCCCGCGATCGTCTACGGCGGCAGCGCGGGCCCCGGACTGCTCGCCACCGTGCCCGAGGTCGACGGCCTCTTCCTGGGCCGCTTCGCCCACGACCCGGCGAACTTCGGCCGCGTGCTCGACGAGGCGCTGGCGCGCTGACCCCGCGGAGGGCGCCCGGTGGTCATCGGGCGCCCTCGACCTCTGCTAGAGTTGTCGACGGCCCGCTGAGCGGGAACCAGCCATGGGGTATGGTGTAATTGGCAACACGACGGTTTCTGGTACCGTTATTCTTGGTTCGAGTCCAGGTACCCCAGCTTTGAAACCCCCGATCTGGTCGGGGGTTTTCTTGTTTGCAGCCCGGGTCGCCGCAGTCTCAGGCGAGCGGTTGACGGCGTGCGAGGAGTCGCCCTCGCCAATGGTCGAGCCGCCCTGGCCGGCCGGTCAGGCGCGGGCCATCGAGCCAGGCCGTCGCGCGTCTCGGGCCGTGCAGTGCGCTGAGCACCCACAGCTCCGCGCCGTCGAGCTCGGTGGGCGTGGCGCGCACGAAGTCGATGCCGACCCCTTCTTCGGCCGCGACGGCCAGCAGCTCGTGTTCGGTGACCGAGCGGATGCGGGGGAGCGCCGGGTCGACCACGTGCATCCGCTCGCTGTGCCACCAGGCGAGGGCGCTCCACGCGCCCTCCACGAGCTCGCCGTCGGGGGAGAGCAGCACCGCCTCGTCCGCGCCGCGCTCCGCGGTGCGGGCGCGCGCGGCGCCGAGCGCCTCGAGGTCGGGGCCCTTGACGGTCGGCTGCGAGCGCGGGTCCGGGCCCCAGTGCGTGGCGACGACCAGCTCGCGGCCGCGGGCCGGCGCAGGGCGCAGCTGCAGGCGCAGCTCCTCCGATCCGTCGCTCAGGCGCAGCAGCTCGACGCGGGGGAACCACGCGCCCTCGCGGGGCAGGGTGGCGACGGCGGCGGCCCAGAACGGGGCCGCATCCGCTCGTCCGCCCACTGCGCCGAGGAAGCGTGCGCGGTGCGCGTCGAGCGCGAGCACCAGGCCGTCGTCGACGAGCCAGGAGTCGGCGGCGAGCACGGGACCCGCGACTGCCTCGTCCACCGGCTCGAGCGCGCGGCCCGTCCAGCGCAGGACGGCGGGCTCGGCGGGCATGCGTCGATCCTAGGAGCCCCGCGGCTCGTAGCATGGGGACGTGCACGGGCGGGATGTCGGCGGGCTGCTGCCCGGATGGGTCGAGCCGTTCGATGCGGCCCGCGCGCTGGCCGGTGAGGGCCACGTCGCGCTGCTCGAGGCGACCGACGGGCGCGGCACGAGCACACTCGTGCTCGGCTCCGAGCTCGTCGACGCCTGGCCGGAGGTGCCGCTCGACCCGGCCGCCGGTGACCGTCCGCTCTGGGCCGGGTGGCTGGACTACGAGGGTGGCGCGCGCTTCCTGCGCGCGGAGCGCTGGATGGTGTTCGACCACGCGCGCCGCGAGGTGCGCGCCAGCGGTATCGACCTCTGCGACCTCGGCGATGCGGCGCCCGAACCGGTACCGGTGCGCCGGCTCGCCGTGGTGCGCTGGCGGCACGACGACGACACCTACCTCGCCATGATCGAGGCCTGCAAGCGGTCGATCGAGCGCGGTGACGCCTACCTGCTCTGCCTGACGAACACGGCGCGGGTCGGGACGGCGACCGACCCGTGGACCGCATACGCGCGCCTGCGCTCGGCGGCGCCGACGCACCACGCGGGCCTGCTGCGGCTGGGCGGCACGACGCTGGTGAGCGCCTCGCCGGAACGCTTCCTCGAGATCGACGCGCACGGCCTCGTGCGATCGAGTCCTATCAAGGGCACCCGGCGGCGGGACCCCGATCCGCTCGTCGACGACGCGCTCGCGGAGGAGCTGGGCGCGGACGCCAAGGAGCGCGCCGAGAACGTCATGATCGTCGACCTGGTGCGCAACGACCTCAGCCGCATCGCGGTGCCGGGCTCGGTGCGGGTCACGCGGCTGCTCGACGTGGAGCGCTACGCGACCGTGCACCAGCTGGTGAGCACCGTCGAAGGCCGTCTGCGCGACGGGCTCGGCGCCGGTGACGCGGTGCGCTCGCTGTTCCCGGCCGGATCGATGACCGGGGCCCCGAAGCGCAGCGCCATGGCCATCCTGCGCGGACTCGAGCGGGCGCCGCGCGGCGTGTACTCCGGGGCCTTCGGGCTGGTCCGGGCCGATGGCTCGGTCGACCTCGCGATGGTCATCCGCAGCATCGTCTTCGCCCCCGACGGCGTCACGGTCGGCGCCGGCGGGGGCATCACGGCGCTCTCCGAACCGGCCTTCGAGCTCGCGGAGGTGCGGCTGAAGGCGGACCGTCTGCTGAGCGTGCTGGATGGGCCGCTCGGATAGGGTCGACCGGTGAGCAACGCATCCCTCGTCCTCGTCGCGAACGCCGGCGACAGCAGCATCGGCACCTTCCGGCTCGAGGACGGCGCCCTGAGCCGTCTGGCCGTGACTGGCGGTCTCAAGGGCACCGGTACCTTCGCGATCGATGCGGCGCGCGGACTGGTCTACGCGGGCGTCAAGGGCGACCCGGCGGCCGTCGTCACGCTCGAGCTCGACCGCGCGACCGGAGCGCTCGCCGAGCGCTCGCGCACCGACCTGCCCGGCGGCTCCGTCGCCTACCTCGCCCTGACCCGCGACGGCGGCGCCTTGCTCGGCGCCTCGTACGGCGGCAGCTACGGCTTCATCGCCCCGATCGTCGACGGCGTCGTCGGCGAGCCGATCTCGACCGTCGAGCACACGTACCTGCACTCGGTGCTGCCGAGCGCCGACGACCGCTTCGCGCACTTCGTCTCCCTGGGCGACGACCTCGTCGCCACCTACGCGATCGGCGACGACCTGACGCTCACGCACGTGCAGTCCGCCTCCGTGCCCCAGGGCGCCGCGCCCCGCCATCTCGTGCTCAACGCCTCGCAGGACGCGGTCTACGTGGTCACCGAGTACTCCGGCGAGGTGCTGCGCTTCGACCGCGACGTCGCGACCGGCGAACTCGCGCTGCGCACGGCCGCGAACATCACCGACCTGCGCGCGGGACTCGTGCGCGGCGAGATCGAGGCCGACCCGGTCGCGCGCGGCGCCGTCTGGGGCGCCGACCTGCACTGGGGCGCCGACGAGCGCGTGCTCTGGGCCTCGGAGCGCTCGATGAGCACCCTGACCGCGGTGCCCGTGGACGAGCGCGGCCGGATGACCGCCGCCGAGGACTTCACCGTCACCGAGCCGCAGCCGCGCGGCTTCGCGCTGAGCGCCGACGGCCGATTCCTCGTCGCCGCGGGGGAGCGCTCGACCACGGTCTCGCTCTACGCGGTCGACGGCGAGCGCCTCGAGCTGCTGCAGCAGGCCGAGACCGGCGCCGGGGCGAACTGGGTGCGCTTCCTCGAGGCCTGACCTCGGCTCAGTCGAGCAGCACCAGCGCCGCCGCGCCGATGAGCGGGGCCTCCCCGCCGAGCTGCGCCCGCTCGACGCGGATGCGCGCGGCATAGGCGTTCTGCGCCGCGTCGCGCGCGGACGCCTGCACGAGGTCGACGTAATCCTGCGCGACCTGGGCGAAGCCGCCGCCGACGACCGCGAGCTCGAGGTCGAGCAGGGTCGCCGCGTTCGCGATGCCCACGCCGACGGCGGCGGCGGAGCGCCGCACGGCCTCGGTGGCCAACGGGTCGCCGGCCGCGTACGCGGCGGCCAGCTCCTCGCCGGTCGACCCCGCCCATCCGCGCTCCCGTGCCCAGCGCACGGTGTGAGGACCGGAGGCGATCCGCTCGACCGTGGCGGGCGCGGGGTCGCCGTCGAAGGGCTCGATGACCAGCTGCCCGAGGTGCCCGGCGTTGCCGGACGCGCCGCCCAGCAGCCGGCCGTCGACGATCACGCCGCCGCCGACACCGGTGGACACCACGAGCACGATCGCGTCGTCGCAGGCACGCGCCGCGCCGCGCCAACGCTCCGCGAGGGCGATGCAGCTGCCGTCGAGGCCGAGCCGCACGCGGTCGAGGCCGGAGGCGCGGGCGACGACCTCGGCGATGGGGAAGTCGCGCAGCGCCGGGAGGTTGATGGGCGACGTGGTGCCCGCGCCCGCGTCGACCGGTCCCGCCGCACCGATGCCGGCGGCGGTCACGGGCGCGGGAGCGGCGGCCAGCGCCCGCCGGACCACCGTCTCGATGGACTCGCGGGCGACGCCGGCGTCGCCCGCCGCCGCCTCGCCGGTGGGGGCGCGGTGCCTGGTGCCGGGGACGATCACCCCGTCGTCGTCGACGATGGCGGCTTCGACCTTGGTGCCGCCGAGATCCACGGCGAGAGCGAGTGTCATGCAGACAGCCTGCCAGTCCAATGGGCGTTGGAAATTGCGCAAGCGATGCACGGATGCGCCTCGCCTGCACCGAGACTGGGCCGACCCGTCCCAGCAAGGAGCCCGCATGCCCACCGACGCCCGTTGGATCGTCACGACCGAGACCGCCCCGTGGCAGGAGCGCCCCGCCCCCGAGCTCACCGCTCCGAGCGGGCTGCCCGGCGTCTTCGTCGAGCTCGACCGGCCGCAGCAGCGCATCGAGGGCTTCGGCGCCAGCTTCAACGAGCTCGGCTGGACCGCGCTCGAGCTGCTCGACGAGGCCGACCGCGACGCCGTGCTGCGCGAGCTCTTCGAGCCCGGCACCGGCGCCAATCTCTCGCTGTGCCGCATGCCGGTCGGCGCGAACGACTTCTCGCGCGACTGGTACTCCTACGACGAGGTCGATGGCGACCTCGCGCTCGAGCACTTCTCGATCGAGAACGACCACGAGACGCTGATCCCGTTCATCCGCGCCGCCAAGACGCACCAGCCGGCGCTGCGTCTCTGGGCCTCGCCGTGGAGCCCGCCCAGCTGGATGAAGACGAACGGCCACTACGCCGCCGCGATGCCCGGCACCTCGATCGGCAACGTCGAGAACGGGCTGCGCGAAGACCAGGTCGGTCGCGAGGGCACCGACATGATCCGACTCGAGGAGCCGGTGCTCGAGGCCTACGCCGACTACTTCGGCCGCTTCATCGACGCCTACCGCGAGCAGGGCATCGAGATCGGCATGGTCATGCCGCAGAACGAGTTCAATTCGGCGCAGATCTTCCCCAGCTGCACCTGGACGCCGGAGGGGCTCACCGCCTTCGTCCGCCACCTCGGCCCGGCCATGGCCGAGCGCGATGTCGAGGTGTTCCTCGGCACCCTGGAGCGACCGGACGAGCGGATGGCGGAGGCCGTGATCGAGGACGAGGTCGCCGGTCCGTACATCGCCGGCGTCGGCATCCAATGGCACGGCAAGGCCGCCGCGCCGATCCTGCACCGCCATCGCCCCGAGCTGCGGATCTACCAGACCGAGCAGGAGTGCGGCGACGGGCTGAACGACTGGCGCTACGCCCGGTTCGCCTGGACCCTGCTGCGGCACTTCATCACCAATGGCGCGACGGCCTACCAGTACTGGAACATGGCGCTGCTCGAGGGCGGCGTCAGCCGCTGGGGTTGGGCGCAGAACTCGCTCGTCGTGGTCGACCCGTCGACGAGGACCTACCGCTGCACGCACGAGCTGCACCTGCTCAAGCACGTCTCGCACTTCGTGACCGAGGGCGCCGAGGTAATCCCGACCACGAGCTACTCGGGCTTCGACGAGCAGCTGGCGTTCCGCAACCCGGACGGCTCGATCGTGCTCGTGCTGCACAACGGCCAGCGGGTCGAGCAGCGCGTCGACATCCTGCTCGGCGAGCGGGTGCTCTCGCCGGTGCTGCCGGCGGACTCGTTCAGCACGATCCTGCTGCCGGCGCTGGCGTAGCGCCCGCCGCTAGGCTGGCGGGAGGGGCCCGGCGCTCGTCGGACGCCCCTCCCACCGGCCGGACGGAGCTGCAGATGACGGATGCGCCGCGCAGCTCCCCGACGATCTACGACGTCGCCGCACTGGCCGGCGTGAGCCCCTCGACCGTCTCCCGCGCGCTGAACCGCCCGGGCCGCATCACGGCGAAGACCACGGAGCGGATCCGCGCCGCGGCCGACGAGCTCGGCTTCCAGTTCAACCCCGCCGCCAGGGCGTTGCTCACCGGCCGCACCTCGACGATCGGCCTCGTGGTCGCCGACATCACGAACCCCGTGGTCTTCGGCATCATCCGCGGCGCCGAGCGCGCGTGCGCCCGCGCCGGATACACCCTCGTGATCGCCGAGTCGCAGGAGGAGGGGAGCGCGAGGCGCACACCGCCCGCAACCTCGTGCGCGGCGTCGACGGGCTCGTGCTCGCCAGCACCCGGCTGGACGACGCGGAGGTGCTGGAGCTCGCCGCGCAGCGCCCGCTGGTGCTGCTCAACCGCGAGGTGGCGGGCGTCGAGGGCGAGGTGCCGTGGGTCGACCCCGGCAACGGTGCGCTGCTCGACCATCTGCAGCAGCGCGGGCATCGGGCGATCGCCTACCTCGGGGGTCCGCTGCGGTCGTGGATGAACGGCCGCCGCTGGGACTCCCTCTTCGCGCTGGCCCGCGAGCGGGGTCTGTCCATCTTCGACATCCCCGGCGGCACGCCGTCGATCGACGGCGGCCGCGACGCCTACGAGCGCGTGGCGGCCTCGCCCGCGACCGCGGTCGTCGCGTACAACGACCTCATGGCCATCGGCCTGATGCAGGCGGCGCAGGCGGCCGGCGCGCGCATCCCCGCCGACCTCGCGATCACCGGCTACGACGACATCTTCGGCTCGACGCTGACGACCCCGCCGCTCACGACCGTGAGCGCCCCGCTCGAGCGCATGGCGGAGCGGGCCGTCGCGACGCTGCTCGGCGAGCCCGTCGGCGACGACCCGTTCCGCACCGAGCTGATCGTGCGCGGTTCGAGCTGAGGAGCCCTACCAGTCGTGGACGGTGCCGTCCGCGAGCCGGTTGTAGGGCAGGTAGGCCCGCTGGTACGGGTACCTGCCGGCCTCGTCGACGTTCAGCTCGACGCCGAGTCCCGGCTTGTCGCCCGGGTGCAGCAGCCCGTCCTTCCACGTGTAGGACTGCTCGAAGACCGCATCCGTCTTCGCGCCGTGCTGCATGTACTCCTGGATGCCGAAGTTGTGGATCGACAGGCCCAGGTGCATCGCCGCGGCCATGCCGACCGGCGAGATGTCGGTCGGGCCGTGCATGCCCGACTTGATCTGGTACTGGCTCGCGTAGTCGAGCACCTTCTTGAGGTGCGTGATGCCGCCGGTGTGGGTGACGGCGCTGCGCACGTAGTCGATGAGCTGCTCGCGCACGATCTGCTGGTAGTCCCACACCGTGTTGAAGATCTCGCCGATCGCGAGCGGCGTCGTGGTGTGCTGGCGCACCAGGCGCAGCGCCTCCTGGTTCTCCGCGGGCGTGCAGTCCTCGAGCCAGAACAGGTCGTAGGGCTCGAGGCTCTTGCCGAGTTGCGCCGCCTGGATCGGCGTCATGCGGTGGTGGCCGTCGTGGAGCAGGGGCAGTTCGGGACCGAACTCGTTCCGCACCGCCTCGAAGACGGTCGGGATGTGCCGCAGGTAGCTGCGGGTGTCCCAGTCCTCCTCGTTCGGCAGGCCGCCGCGCTGCGCCGGCTCGTGGTCGTAGCGCTCGCCCTTGTTGGCCTCGTAGGTGGCGTTCGAGGCGATGCCGTAGATCGACTTGAGCCCCGGCACGGCCGCCTGGATGCGGATCGCCCTGTACCCCTGCTCGAGGTGCTCGCGCACGCTGTCGAAGAGCTCGTCGTTCGTCTTGCCCGAGGCGTGGCCGTAGGCGAGCAGGCCGGTGCGCGAGGCGCCGCCGAGCAGCTGGTAGACGGGCAGCCCGGCCTCCTTGCCCTTGATGTCCCACAGCGCCATGTCGACCGCGGCGACGGCGGCCATGGTCACGGGCCCCCGACGCCAGTACGCGCTGCGGTACAGGAACTGCCAGGTGTCCTCGATGCGATGGGCGTCGCGGCCGATGAGCAGCGGCACCACGTGGTCGCGCAGGTAGGCGACGACCGCGAGCTCGCGGCCGTTGAGGGTCGCGTCGCCGATGCCGACGTGACCCTCGTCGGTCACGAGACGCAGGGTGACGAAGTTGCGGTTCGGGCTGGTGACGATGACGTCGGCCTGCTCGATGATCATGATTCTCCTTCGAAGCGGATGAGCGGATGAGCGGATGGGAGCGCGGCGTCAGCCTGCCCGCGCGGCCTGGGCGCTCCGGGCGAGCGCGTCCGTCACCTCGGCGGCGAAGCGGGCGTCGGCGGCCAGGGCGGGGTCGAGGTCCGCGAGCGCCGCGTCGGCCGCGACGTCCGGCCGCTCGGCGGCGATCCAGGCGGCGACGGCGGTGGCGCATCCGCTCGTCGACGCGCCCTCGGCGAGCCGGTGCCGGGCGACGGGCACGATCCGCAGGCGCAGCTTGGTGAGCGAGTCCTGGGCGATCTGCGCCAGCCGGTGCTCGATGCGCGGATTCGCGAAGCGCTCGAGCAGTGCCGAGCGGTACGCCGGCAGGTCGAGACCGTCGGGCAGCGTGGCCGACGCCTCGTCCCAGAGCGCCTCGACCGCCGAGCGCAGCGCGGGGTCGGCGATCGCCTCGGCGACCGTGCGGTGCCCGCGGGGCGGGCCCGCCAGGGCGAGGAGGGTGTGCGCGCCGTTGAGCAGGCGCAGCTTGCGGCGCTCCCAGGGCTCGAGGTCGTCCACGAAACGCGCCCCGGCGCTCTCCCAGCGCGGTCGACCGGCGGGGAAGTCGCCGCCGAGCACCCAGTCGCTGAACGGCTCGGTGGCCACCGGGGCGGCGTCGCGCAGCCCGGTGAGGCGCTCGACCTCGGCGGTCAGCTCGTCCGTGACCGCCGGCGTGATCCGGTCGACCGAGGTGCCGACGACCGAGACGTCGCGTTCGATCCAGGCGCGCAGCGGCTCGGCGGCGACGGCGAGCAGCGCGCCGCGCAGCAGGGCGCCGTTCTCCGGCAGGTTGTCGCAGCAGACCACGGCGATCGGTCCCGCATTCGCTCGCCGGCGGGCGTCGAAGCCGCGCAGCAGCCGGCCGAGCGCGGTGGCGGGCCGATCGGCCTCGGCATCGTCGCGCAGGCGCGCGCTCGGCGAGCCGTCGGCATCGAGCGCGTAGCCGGCCTCGGTCACCGTCAGGGTGACGACCGCCACGGCGGGATCGGAGAGGTAGCGCTCCAGGGACTCGAGATCCGCGCCGTCGTGGGCGGCGACGATCGCCGTGCCGAGCTCGGCGGTGTCGCCGTCGGCCGCGCGGGTCACGATCGTGTAGAGGCCGTCCTGCGCGTCGAGCACTCGCGCGGCGTCGGGGGAGCGCACCGTGAAGGCGGCGATGCCCCAGTCGGCGCCGTCGTCGGCGTGCTGGGTGTACCAGGCCTGGTGCGCGCGGTGGAAGGCGCCGAGGCCGAGATGCACCATGCGCACGGGCGGCCCGGGCCGTTCCCGGCGGAGCGCGGCGCTCACAGCTTGAACGCCGTGCGCGGCACCGCGTCGACGAGGTCGTCGGCGATGCGCTCGGCGGTGGTCCGGGTGATGCGGCCCTCGGCGACGAGCCGGGCCAGGTGGGCGGCGTCGGAGCGCCGCGCCATGTCGTGCCGCGCCGGGATGGACAGGAACGCGCGGGTGTCGTCGATGAAGCCGGATCCGCGGTAGAAGCCCGCCGTCTCGGTCGTCGCGGCGCGGAAGCGCTGGATGGAGTCGGGGGCGTCGAGGAACCACCACGGGGCGCCGATGAAGACGCTCGGGTAGAAGCCGGCCAGCGGCGCGAGCTCGCGCGAGAACAAGGTCTCGTCCATCGCGAAGAGCACGAGGTGCAGCTGCGGGTGCAGGCCGAAGTCCTCGAGCAGCGGGCGCAGGTTCTCGGTGTACTCGGCGGCGACGGGGATGTCGTGGCCGCCGTCCGGGCCGATCGCGGCCAGCGTCGGCGCGTGGTGGTTGCGCCGCACCCCGGTGTGCACCGTGAGCACGAGGCCGTCCTCGGTCGACTGCCGAGCGGACTCGTAGAGGCCGTAGGCGCGCAGGCGAGCGGCCTCCTGCGCGGTGGCCTCGCCGGCGAGGGCGCGCTGCAGGATGGCGTCCGCATCCGTCTCATCGGTGCGCAGCGTGGTGGGGGCGATCATGCCGATGTCGACCGACACCCCGCCGTGCTCGGCGAACCGGGCCCGCTGCTCCGCCAGCGCCACCAGGTAGGCGCGCCAGCTGGCCGGCCGGCCGTCGAGCAGTCGCGTGGCGCTGCGCAGGAACGCGGGGTGCTCGGGGTCGAGGTAGGCGTCCGGGCGGAAGGTCGGCAGCACGCGGGTCGCGACCGCGTCGTCCTCGGCGATGCGCCGGTGGGCGGCGAGGTCGTCGAGCGGATCGTCGGTGGTGGCGAGCACCTCGATGCCGAAGCGCTCGAGCAGGGCGCGCGGGCGGAACCCGGGGTCGAGCAGCGCCGCGGCGACCCGGTCGTAGGCGGCGTCGGCGGTGGCGGGGGAGAGCTCCTCCTCGACGCCGAACACGCGCCCGAGCACGTCGTTGATCCAGTACCCCGATGCGGTGCCGGCGAAGCGATGCCAGTGCTCGGCGAGCAGCGCCCACGCCTCGCGCGGATCGACGCGTGCGCCGCCGAGCCCGAGCTGCTCGTGCCGTACCCCGGAGGCGTGCAGCAGGCGGTGCACGTAGTGGTCGCCGGCGATGAACAGCTGCGCCGGGTCGCTGAAGGGGACGTCGTCGGCGATCCATTCGGCGGGCACGTGGCCGTGCGGGGAGAGGATCGGCGCGCCGGCCACGCGCTCGTACAGCCCGCGGGCGATCGAGCGGGTCGCCGCGTCCGCGGGGAGGAGCCGGTCGGGATGGAGGTACGCCGTTGTCGTCACCAGAGCATCGTGTCGGTGCGGCGCAAGATTTGTCAATCAGTTGCCATCGGATCTGCCCGCGGGATCAGCGCGTTACGGCTTCCAGATCGACCGTTGCTCGCAACGATCGTGGAGTGCGGCGAAACTTTCGGAATCCGTATTGGCAATCAGTTGCCAAGCCCGCGGGAAGCGATTACCGTCGCTGAGCATCCGGCCGTGGGCATGAGCGTCACGGTGCGACGCTTCGAAGGGGAACGCGACATGGTCGAGCAGCATCCGCCGATCCGCACGGCGCTGGTCGGCTGCGGTGTGATCGGTCGCACCCATGCGCAGGTGCTCGCCGCGCTGCCGGGCTACCGCCTCGTCGCGGCGATCGACCGCGATGCCGACGGTGCATCCGCCATCGCCGACCTCGTCGCCGCTCAAGGCGACCCCCGCCCGCGCACCGCCGCATCGCTGGCGGAGGCGCTGGCGGAGGGCGAGCCGTTCGAGCTCGTCGTCGTCGCCACGCCCAGCGGGCTGCACGTGCAGCTGGCCCTCGAGGCGCTGGACGCCGATCGCCACGTGCTCGTCGAGAAGCCGCTCGACGTCGACCTGCCCCGTGCCCGGGCGCTCGCCGACGCGGCCCGGGAGGCGGCGGATCGCGGGGTGCTCGCCTCGGTCGTGAGCCAGCACCGCCTCGATCCCTCCACGGTCGCGCTCGCCGCCGCCATCGAGCAGGGCAGGCTCGGCCGGATCACCTCCGCCGTCGCCAGCGTGCCCTGGTGGCGCGGCGACGACTACTACGCCGCGGCCGACTGGCGCGGCACGTGGGCCATGGACGGCGGGGGCGCGCTCATGAACCAGGGCGTGCACACGCTCGACCTGCTGCTCGCGCTGCTCGGCCGGCCCGCGCAGGTCACGGCCGAGTTCGCACGGACGGCGCACGAGGGCATCGAGGTCGAGGACACGCTGGTCGGCACCATCGCCTTCGAGAGCGGGGCCCTGGCCGCGGTGCACGCCACCACCGCCGGCTACCCCGGGCTGGGAGCGCGGCTGCAGGTGCAGGGGAGCGCCGGCAGCGCGGTCGTCGAGGACGACGTGCTCGTGTCGCTGCACCTCGCCGACCTCGAGAACGGAGCGGACCCGCGGAACGCGCACGCCTCCATGCTCGCGCAGCCGGACCCGGCCGAGGCGCTGGGCCTCGGCTGGGCCGGAGGTCACGCCAGGCAGTACCTCGACCTGCAGGCCGCGCTGCACGGGCGCTCGCGCCCGGCCGTGCCCGTGGAGGACGCGGCGCTCGTGCTCGCGACCGTGCGCGCGCTCTACGTCTCGGCGACGCTCGGACGGCGGATCGCCGTCGACGCGGTGCTCGGCGGGGAGCACGACGAGGTCGTCGCCGCGCCGACCGGGACGGCGGCGCTGCGGCGTTGAACGACCGGCGTCCGCGACCGCGGTGCCCGGCTCCGAATGATCGATCAAGGGAGATTGAACATGCGACGCACCACCCGCGCGGGCATCGCCGCGCTCGGCGTCATGGCGATCGGACTCACCGGCTGCGCCGCCGGCGACGGCGGCTCGGACGGCTCCGTGACGCTCGAGTTCTGGGCCTGGGGCTCCAACATCGACCAGCGCGTGGCGGTGTGGAACGAGGAGAACCCCGACATCCAGGTCGAGATCTCCGCGCCCGCCTCCGGTGCCGACATGCCGACCGTCGTGCTCAGCGCGGCGCGCGCCGGCGACGGGCCGGACATGGCGCAGGCCGAGTACACCCAGCTGCCGTCGTACGTGACGGCGGGCATCCTCGCCGACCTCACGCCCTCCGCGGACGCCTTCGCGGACAAGTTCTCGGAGTCGGTGCTCGAGACCGTCACCTTCGACGAGCTGATCTTCGGGATCCCGCAGGACCTCGGACCGGCGCTCTTCGTGCACCGCAAGGACCTCTTCGCCGAGCTGGGGCTGAGCCCCGCGGCGAGCTGGGACGAGTTCCGGGCCCTCGCCGAGCAGGTGCGGGCCTCCGGTGACGGCGATCGCTACCTGCTCAACTTCAGCGCGCTCGACGCCGACCTCTTCATGGGCCTCGCCCTCCAGAACGGCGCCCAGTGGTGGGACTACGACGACGACGGCTGGAGCGTGGACATCGCCAGCACCGAGACGCAGGAGGTGCTCGACTTCTGGCGGGGGATGGTGGAGGACGACCTGGTCAGCACCTACCAGACCAACAGCCCGGAGTACGTCGAGGCGATGGCGAGCGGCCGCATCCTCAGCCAGCTCGCCGGGGCGTGGGCGCCGGGTCCGCTCATGAGCCAGTACCCCGAGACCGTCGGCGCTTGGGCCGGTGCGCCGATCCCGCAGTGGGACCCCTCCGACCCGAGGGTCTTCGCGCGCGGCGGCTCGGCGGACGTCGTCCTCGCCGACAGCGAGCACCCCGAGCAGGCGATCGAGTTCCTCACCTGGCTCAACGCCTCCGACGAGGGTGCGGAGGGCCTGGTCGAGGTGAACAAGTTCACGGCGGCGAGCCACGGGCAGCAGATCGAGCGGTCCGCCCCCGAGCTCATGCCGGACGAGAGCGGCTACTGGCCTACCGCCTCCGAGCAGGCCGACCACCTCGTCGCCGCGCAGTGGGGCCCGAACACGCAGGTGGCCTTCACGGCGATCGGCGACGCCTTCGGCAACGCCTTCGAGGGCCAGCTGCCCTGGTCCGAGGTGCTGCCGGAGGTGCAGCGCGTCGTCAGCACGGACCTCGAACGATGAGCAGCGCCCTGAGGGAGCGCGCCCCCGCCACGCACGACCGCGGGGCAGGGCGGGCGGATCGACTCGGCGGTGCCCGCCGACGCCGGATGCCGCGTCACGCCGGCTTCGCCTACCTGCTGCTCGCACCGGCGCTCATCCTCTTCTCGATTGCCTTCCTCATCCCCATCGGCTACTCGATCGGGCTGAGCTTCATGGGCAGCCGCTCGACCGGCAGCGCCTTCGCGCCGCCCGAGACGGTGTTCGTGCAGCTCGACAACTACGCGGGCGTGCTGGCCGACCCGACCTTCTGGTCGAGCCTGGGCCGCCTCGGGGTGTTCGCGATCGTCATGGTGCCGTTGATGATGGGCACGGCGATCCTGCTGGCCCTGCTGCTCGACCTGCCGCGCGTGCGGGCCAGGGCGTTCAGCCGCACGGCGATCTTCCTGCCGTACGCGGTGCCGAGCGTGATCGCGGCGCTCATGTGGGGCTTCCTCTACGTGCCGCAGATCAGCCCGGTCTACCAGTTCGCGAGCGGGCTCGGCATCGAGCTGCCGGCGCTGCTCACGGGCGGCTTCGTGCAGGTCGCGATCGTCAACGTCGTCCTCTGGGGCGGCATCGGCTTCAACACGATCATCATCTACACCGCCCTGCAGTCGCTGCCCAAGGAGCAGATCGACGCGGCCCGCATCGACGGCTGCGACGAGCTGCGCATCGCCCGCTTCGTGAAGCTGCCGCACGTCGTGCCCGCGACGCTGCTCACCGGGCTCTTCTCCGTCATCGGGGCGCTGCAGATCTACAGCGAGCCGCAGATGCTCTCGACGCTGACCACGTCCATCGACTCCACGTTCTTCCCGCTCATGCGCGTCTACCGCGATGCGTTCGCGCACGACGACCTCAACGCCGCCTCGGCGGCCTCCATCCTGCTCGCCCTCGCCACCGTGCTGCTCTCGCTGCTGGTGCTCGGGCTGCGCACCGTGCTCGCGAGGAGGACCCGATGACCGCGACCGGCATCCGCTCGACCCGCCCCGACATCGCCTCGGCGCGCCCGCGCCGACGCACCCGCGGCGGCTTCGTGCCCACCGTGGTGCTCCTCGCCGCCGTCGCCTACTTCCTGGTACCGGTCGTCTGGGTGGTCTTCGCCGCCACCAAGACCACCGGCGAGCTCTTCAACACGCCGTCGTTCGCGATGGGGACCGGCTTCGGCGACAACCTCGTGCAGCTCTTCACGTACCAGGGCGGAGCCTTCGTGCAGTGGATGGGCAACAGCTTCGTCTACGCGATCGGCGGGGCCCTGCTCTCCACGATCGTCTCCGCCGCCGCCGGGTACGCGCTCGCCCTGTACGACTTCCCCGGCAAGAAGGCCGTCATGATCGGGCTGCTCGGCGGCGTGCTGCTGCCGACCATCACGCTCACGATCCCGCAGTACATGCTCTTCGCCGAGTGGGGGCTCACGAACACCTACTGGGCCGTGCTGCTGCCGGTCTCGGTGACGCCCTTCGGCGTGTACCTGGCCTTCGTCTACGCGCGGGCGTCCGTGCCGCGCGAGCTGCTCGAGGCCGGCCGCGTCGACGGCTCCTCCGAAGGCCGCACCTTCGGCGCGATCGGGCTGCCGCTGCTGCTGCCCGGGCTCGTGACGATCTTCCTGCTGCAGTTCATCGGCATCTGGAACAACTTCCTGCTGCCCTACATCATGCAGTCCGACTCGGACCTCGCACCCGTCACGGTCGCCATGTACCTCATGCTCAACCGCGGCGGCAGCGAGCCCATCCTCTACGCCATGGCCATCACCGGCGCGCTCGTCGCCATCCTGCCGGTCATCGCCTTCGTGCTCTTCCTGCAGCGCTTCTGGCGCCTCGACCTCGTGTCGGGGAGCCTGAAGTGACGACCGACCGACCGACCGAACCCGACACAGAGAGGGCCCGGATGCCCGCCTACGGAGTGATCCTCCCCACCGCCGAGATCGACGCCGCCGCCACGACCCACGCCGACTACGTGGAGCCGACCATCGTCGGCAACCTCGTGGTCGAGTCGGAGGGGCGCTGGATCCTGAACCCGCAGTACCGCGGCGCCGAGCGCTCGCCGTCCTTCGCGATCCTCTTCCCCGGGAGCCTGCGCATCGCCGACCCCGGATTCCCCGCCCAGGAGGTGACCCGCTACCTCGAGGACGTGCTCGCCGTGGTCGGAGCGCACGCCGCCGACGGGGCGAGGATCGTGCTCGGCAGCGGCATCGCGCGCACCGTGCCCGACGGCGTGGACCGGGAAGCGGCCGAGCGGCGCTTCGCCGAGGTCGTGGCGGAGGCGCGCGACATCGCCCGCCGCAACGGCGTGCGCATCGTGCTCGAACCGCTGCACCGCGGCGAGACGAACCTCATCCACACCATCGACGAGGCGGTCGCCTTCCTCGACCGGCACGGCATCGACGACGTCCCCGTCGTCGCGGACCTCTTCCACATCATGCTCGAGGGCGAGCCCCTGGAGCAGGTGGGCGCGCACGCCGGCAGGGTCGGCCACGCGCACATCGCCGACACCGACCGGCGGCCGCCCGGGCAGGGCGACTGGCCGCTGCGCGAGTTCCTCACGGCGCTGCGGAACGGCGGCTACGACGGCGCCGTGTCGATCGAGTGCTTCTGGCAGGACGTCGCCGCGGAGCTGCCCGCGGCGCTCGCCGCGGTGCGCGGGGCGGACGCGCGATGAGCGCCACCTGGACCCTCTCCGGCTTCGGCGATGAGATCGACGACGACCCCGAGGTGCAGCTCGACGTGCTCGCCGAGGTGGGCGCCTCGCACATCGAGGTGCGCAGCGCCTGGGGCGTCAACGTCGCCGACTTCGACGACGAGCGCACGGATCGGCTGCGGGCGGTGCTCGACCGGCGCGGCTTCGCCGCATCCGCCGTCGCCTCGCCCATCGGCAAGGTCGACGTGTCGCTGCCGGTGGAGCACGAGGTGGAGCGGCTGCGCCGCGTGATCCGCGTCGCCGACGGGCTGGATGCCCCGTTCATCCGCGTCTTCTCGTTCTACCGCGCCGACGGGCTCGGCCACGCCGACGTCCGCGACGCGGTGCTCGAGCGGATGCGCGCCCTCGCGGACGTCGCGACCGGCGCCGGCGTCGTGCTGCTGCACGAGAACGAGAAGGGCATCTACGGCGACACCCCCGAGCACGTGCTCGACCTCGTGGAGTCCGTCGCGTCGCCGGCGCTGCGCCTCGCCTGGGACAACGCGAACTTCGTGCAGGTGGGCTCCCGGCCGTTCAGCGACGGCTGGCACCTGCTGCGCGAGCACGTCGACTACCTGCAGGTGAAGGACGCGCTCGCCGCCGACGGCCGAGTCGTACCGGCGGGGGAGGGCGACGGCGAGCTGCTCGAGACGCTGACCGCCCTGCGCGACGCCGGGTACGCGGGCTTCGCCTCCCTCGAACCGCACCTGTCCGGCGCCCACGAGCTCGGAGGCTTCTCCGGCCCCGACGCCTTCCGCACCGCCGCCGCGGCCTTCCGCGGCCTCACCGACCGAATCGGAGCCACCCTCGCATGACCCGCATCCCCACCGCCGTCGTCGGCGCCGGCGTGATCGCCGCGCAGCACGGCATCGTCATCGACCAACTGGCAGACCGCCTCGAGCTCGTCGCGGTCGTCGACCGCGACGTCGCGAAGGCCGAAGCCCTCGTCGCGGAGCACGGCGGCGTCGCGTTCGCCTCGATCGAGGAGGCCTTCGCCGCGGGCCCGATCGGGCTCGTCGTGGTCTGCACCCCTACGGGGGCCCACGGCGACGCGGCGATCGACGCGCTCGAGCGCGGCGCGCACGTGATCATCGAGAAGCCCGCCGAGATCACGGTCGACCGGGCCAACCGGATCCTCGCCGTCCAGGAGCGCGTCGACCGCGTCGTCTCCGTCATCTCACAGCACCGCTTCGACCCGTCCACCGAGATCGTGCTCGAGCGCATCCGCGCCGGCGAGCTCGGCCGCATCACCTCCGGCGTCGCGGCCATCGACTGGTGGCGCGGGCAGAGCTACTACGACTCGGGTGACTGGCGCGGCACCTGGGCGCTCGACGGCGGCGGCGCGCTGATGAACCAGGGCGTGCACACCGTCGACCTGCTCGTCGCCGCGCTCGGGCGGCCCGTGGAGGTCTTCGGCTACACCGCCACGAACGCGCACGAGCGCATTGAGGTCGAGGACGTGGCGGTCGGCGTCGTGCGCTTCGCTTCCGGCGCCCTCGGCGTCATCCACGCCTCGACCGCCGTGTACCCGGGCCTCGTCACCCGGCTGCAGGTGCACGGCGACCGCGGCTCGGCGGTGATCGAGAACGACCGGCTCGTCTACCTGCACGCGACCCCGTCGGACGCGGATGCGACCGAGATCGCGATGGGCGCGCAGAACGGCGACACGAATCAGGCGGAGCGCTACCACGGCGAGGACGGACGGCCCCAGGTGGCCGGCACCAGCGTGCCCGGGGCGATGGGCGACGCCCACCTCTTCCAGTACCGCGACGTGCTCGCCGCGATCGACGGCGAGCGCGAGGTGCGGGTGGGCATCGTCGAGAACCGGCGGGCCATCGCGATCATCACCGGCCTGTACGAGTCGACGCGCACGGGCCGCCCCGTGGCGCTGGAGGTGTGAGCCGTGGTCCGCAGCATCCGGGTGGCCGCGAACCCGATCCCGTACTGGGCCGAGCGCGGCAAGACGAAGGAGGTCTTCGACGAGGCCCTCGCCGACTTCCGCGAGATCGGCTTCACCGCCGTGAAGGCCGACATCCCCGAGGGCATGCGCGCGGGGGAGTACCTCGACTGGATCGGCGGCTACGGGCTCGCCCCGGCGCTCAGCCTCTTCAGCAGCCCGCTCGACGAGACCGTCGCGATCGACGAGGTGCTCGAGCGGGCCCGCCGCTTCGGGGCGGCGCAGGCCGAGCTCGGCCTCGACCGCACGATGCTCTCGTCGATGTCGGTGCCCGCGCGGATGGAGCGCCCGGCGGTGGGGGCCGGCTTCGACGAGGCCCGCCTCGCCCTGGCGATCGAGAACGCCGGGCGGGTCTGCGAGGTGCTGCTCGCCGAGGGCGTGCGTCCGCTGCACCACTCGCACGTCGGCGGCGTGTTCGAGACCGAGGCCGAGGTGGTGCGGCTGCTCGACGAGCTCGGCCCCGACCTCATCGGCTTCGGGCCGGACACGGGCCACCTGCGCTGGGCGGGCGCCGACCCGGTGGCGCTCATCCGGCGCTACGCGGACCGCATCGGCGGCATCCACCTCAAGGACGTCTACCCCGACTACCTGGACCCGGCGTCGCACGAGGGGATGGACTACCGCGAGCTCGGCCGCTCGGGGCGCCTCTGGGCGGAGCCCGGCCGGGGCGTGCTCGACCTCGACGCGGTCGTCGCGGCCCTGCCGCACGACTACGACGGCGACCTCATGATCGAGGTCGACCACCCGAGCGTGCCGTCGGTGAAGGAGTCGCACCGCATCTCCTACGAGTGGGCGGTGGCCTCGCTCGGGGCGTGAGCGGTGCGCCGGCCGGCGGCGGCCCGAGCACATCCGGCCCGGCGCCGTGGGCCGGCCGGCGCCGGGGCGCGGCGCCGTGCCGAGCATTCGGATGCGGCGCGGAGGGGCCGTGCTGGGCAGTCGGATGCGGCGCGGTGGGGCCGTGCGGAGCAGTCCGACGCGGCGCGGTAGGGCTGTGCCGAGCAGTCTGACGCGGCACCGTGCCGTCGACCGGTCGGGTCGGGCGCCGTGCGCCCGCCCCACGGCGCCGCTCTAAGCTCGGCACATGCCGACCATCTTCGACGTCGCCGCCGCCGCGGGGGTCTCGCACCAGACGGTCTCGCGCGTGCTCAACGGCGACGACCGGGTGCGTCCGCACAACCGTGAGCGGGTGCTCGACGCCGTCGCCGCGCTCGACTACCGGCCGCACGCCGCCGCCCGCGCGCTCGCCCGCCGTCGCAGCGGCGTGCTCGGCGTGCTGCGCAGCGACGCCGAGCTCTTCGGCCCGGTGAGCATCGCGCGGGCCTTCACCGCCGAGGCCGCCTCGGCTGGCTACACCGTGGCGAGCCTCGCGGTCGGCTCCGAAGCGGATGCGGTGGGCGCGGCCGTCGAGGCCCTGCTGCTGCAGCAGGTGCAGGCGATCGTGCTGGTCTCGCCGAGCGACCCGCTGGCGGATGCGGTGCGCCGCCTGGTGCCCAACGCCGTGCCCGTGCTCAGCACGGCCGGCCGCGGCCGCGGCGCGGGCGCAGCATCCCTCGACCAGCGGGCCGGAGGGGCGCTCGCGACCGAGCACCTCATCCGCTCGGGTCGTCGCCGCATCGGCCACCTCGCCGGACCCGCCGAGTGGTGGGACGCCCGCGAGCGCGAGGCCGGCTGGGCGCTGGCGCTCGAGCGCGCCGGCCTCGAGCCCGGCCCGGTCGTCGCCGGCGACTGGAGCGCGGCGAGCGGCGCCGACGCCGCGACGCGCTTCGGCGACTGCGATGCCGTGTTCAGCGCGAACGACACCATGGCGCTGGGGCTGCTGCACGCGCTCGCCGGGCTCGGGCGCTCGGTGCCGGGCGACGTGGCGGTCGTGGGGCACGACGACATCCCGGAGGCGCGGTTCCTCATCCCCGCGCTCACCTCGGTGCGCCAGGACCACGCGGCGCTCGGGGCTCGGCTCATGGGCGCGGTGGCCGCGCTGCTCGACGGCGCCGAGGCCCGCGACGCCCCGGCGCCCGCGCCCGAGCTGCTGGCGCGCACGAGCGGCTGAGCGCGCCGCGCACCGGCGGCCGCGCGCCGGCGGCTGCGCCGCGCTGTCGCGCTGCGCCTGCGCCGCGCAACTGGCATCGCTCGCGCTGACCTGACCACACGTCCGCTGCCGTACCGCGCAGACGTTACCGAGTTGCCGCGATTGGCTGCTTCGGCGGTCGGGTGGCAGCCATTCGCGGCTACTCGGTGTCGTGCGTGGTGAGCTGAGGCGGAGCTCAGGTCGGCTCTGCGGGCGGCGAGGGCTGGTGGGTCGGTCGTCTCTGCGCGCCTCGATTCGGACGCTCCTCGGACGCGTACACGCCGAGATCCACGGCCGCGCTGATTCCCGTGCATCGAGTTGCCGCGATTGGCTGCTTCGGCGGTCGGGTGGCAGCCATTCGCGGCAACTCGGTGTCGTGCGTGGTGAGCTGAGGCGGAGCTCAGGTCGGCTCTGCGGGCGGCGAGGGCTGGTGGGTCGGTCGTCTCTGCGCGCCTCGATTCGGACGCTCCTCGGACGCGTACACGCCGAGATCCACGGCCGCGCTGATTCCCGTGCATCGAGTTGCCGCGATTGGCTGCTTCGGCGGTCGGGTGGCAGCCATTCGCGGCAACTCGGTGTCGCGCGTGGTGAGTTGAGGCGGAGCTCAGGTCGGCTCTGCGGGCGGCGAGGGCTGGTGGGTCGGTCGTCTCTGCACGCCTCGATTCGGACGCTCCTCGGACGCGTACACGCCGAGATCCACGGCCGCGCTGATTCCCGTGCATCGAGTTGCCGCGATTGGCTGCTTCGGCGGCCGGGTAGCAACCATTCGAGGCAACTCGATGAAAAGAACGGGTCGCGAGGGGTGAAGTGAGGGCCGGTCGCGGAGTGGGTGCAGCGAGAGCCGGTCGCGATGGGGTGCAGCGGGGCGGGTCGCGAGGGCGCGCAGCGCGAGCAGGTCGCGACGGGGTGCAGCGCGAGCGGGTAGCGACGGGGTCGCAGCGAGGGCGGGGTGAGGGAGCGGAGCGAGGGCGGGTTGCGGAGGAGCGGAGCGAGGGCGGGTTGCGGAGGAGCGGAGCTAGGGCGCGGCGTGACGGGGCGGAGCGGAGCGAGCGCGGGTTGCGGAGGGGCGGAGCGCGAGCCGACGGTTGCAAGTGTGAGCGCTCACATGCGAGACTGACCGCGGCCCGGGACACATCCGGGCGAGTTCCACGACGAAGGAGTCCGCGTGAGCGCTGTCGATCCTGCCGAGGCCCGCGAGGCGATCCAGAAGGTGCGCGAGGAGGTCGCGAAGCTGCACGACGAGCTCGTGCGCTACCAGCTGGTCATCTGGACCGGCGGCAACGTGAGCGGCCGGGTGCCGGGCACCGACTACTTCGTCATCAAGCCGAGCGGCGTGAGCTACGACGACCTGGCCCCCGAGAACATGGTGCTCTGCACCCTCGACGGCGAGGTCGTGCCGGGCACCCCGGCAGCGAGCGCGCCGCCTCCAGCGACACCGCCGCGCACGCCTACGTGTACCGCGAGATGCCCGAGGTCGGCGGCGTCGTGCACACGCACTCCACCTACGCCGTCGCCTGGGCGAGCCGCGGCGAGCCGATCCCGTGCGTCATCACCGGCATGGCCGACGAGTTCGGCGGCGAGATCCCGATCGGTCCCTTCGCGGTCATCGGCGACGACACGATCGGCCGCGGCATCGTCGAGACCCTGCGCGGTCACCGCTCGCGCGCCGTGCTCATGCAGAACCACGGCCCCTTCACCATCGGCAAGGACGCCAAGGACGCGGTCAAGGCCGCCGTCATGGTCGAGGACGTCGCCCGCAGCATCCACATCGCCCGCCAGCTCGGCGACCCCCTGCCGATCCCGCAGGAGAAGATCGACAGCCTCTTCGACCGGTACCAGAACGTGTACGGCCAGGCGACGGACGCGCGGCGATGAGCGCCTCCGTCATCTCCGAGGGTCGCGCGGTCCTCGGCATCGAGCTCGGCTCGACCCGCATCAAGGCCTGCCTCATCGGCGACGATCCCAGCGAGGTGCTCGCCGTCGGCGCCCACGAGTGGGAGAACGCGTTCGTCGAGCGGATGTGGACCTACGGCTTGGACGACGTCCGCACCGGTCTGCAGGCGGCCTTCGCCGCCCTGGCCGCCGACGTCCAGGCCCGTCACGGCGTGCGCCTGGAGCGCCTCGCCGGCATCGGCGTCTCGGCGATGATGCACGGCTACCTGGCCTTCGACGAGACGAGCGAGCTGCTGGTGCCGTTCCGCACCTGGCGCAACACGACCACGGGCGCAGCGTCCGCCGAGCTCACCGAGCTGCTCGGCACGAACATCCCGCTGCGCTGGTCGATCGCGCACCTGCACCAGGCCGTGCTCGACGGCGAGGAGCACGTGGCGCGCATCCGCTCGTTCACCACCCTCGCCGGCTACGTGCACCGGCTGCTGACCGGCCGCGACGTGCTCGGCGTCGGCGACGCCTCGGGCATGTTCCCGATCGACTCCGCGACGCGCGACTGGGACGCCGAGCTGGTCGAGCGCTACGACGCGCACGCCGCGGGCCGTGTGCCGGCCCTGCGGGAGCTGCTGCCCGAGGTGCTCGTCGCGGGCGAGGCCGCCGGCGAGCTGACCGCCGAGGGTGCCGCCTACCTCGACCCGAGCGGCACGCTGCAGCCCGGCGCGATCGCCGCGCCGCCCGAGGGCGACGCCGGCACCGGCATGGTCGCCACCGCTTCGGTCGCCCCGCGCACCGGCAACGTCAGCGCCGGCACGAGCATCTTCGCGATGGTCGTGCTCGAGCAGCCCTTCACCGGTGTGCACCACGAGATCGACCTCGTCACGACGCCGTCCGGCGACGCCGTCGCGATGGTGCACTGCAACAACGGCGCCAGCGAGCTCGCCGCCTGGGCCGGCCTGCTCGGACGCTTCGCGGCCGCCGCCGGGCACCCAATCGAGCCCGACGCGGTGTACGAGGCGCTCTTCACCGAGGCGCTCACCGGTGACGCCGACGCGGGCGGTCTGCTGGCCTACAACCACCTCGCCGGCGAGCCCATCGCGGGCACCGACGAGGGGCGGCCGCTCTTCGTGCGCACCCCCGACAGCTCGCTCACGCTCGGCAACTTCGGCCGCGCCCAGCTCTACGGCGTCTTCGGCACCCTGGCGCTCGGCCTGCGGGTGCTCGCCAAGCAGGGCGTGGAGATCGAGCGGATGCTGGCCCACGGCGGCATGTTCCGCACGGCGGGCGTCGCTCAGCGCTTCCTGGCCGGGGCGCTCGACGCGCCCGTCGCGGTCGCCGCGACCGCGTCCGAGGGCGGTGCGTGGGGGATCGCGGTGCTCGCGGCGTTCGCGGTCCGCCAGCACGACGCCGGCGCCGACCACGGCACCGACCTGGACGCCTACCTGCAGGACGTCGTCTTCGCGGACGCCGCGTTCGAGACCGCCGACCCGGAGCCGGCGGACGTCGCGGGCTTCGCGAGCTACCTCGACCGGTACCGCGACGGCCTCGCCGTCGAGCGGGCCGCGGTCGAGGCGCTGTAGCGGCGACCGTCCACCCGTCGGGCGCGCCTCGCCGAGGCGGGCGCCCTCATCCGCTCTTCCACCAACCCTCCCCACGACGAAGGAGTCCCCTCATGAGCCGCAGCATTATCCCCGACCTCACCGAGTACGAGGTCTGGTTCCTCACCGGCAGCCAGAACCTCTACGGCGACGAGACTCTGCGCCAGGTCGCCGAGCAGTCGGCCGAGGTCGTCGCCGGGCTGCAGAACGCCTCGGACGTGCCGGTCACGGTCGTCGCCAAGCCCACGCTGGTCGACAGCGAGTCGATCCGCCGCGTCATGCTCGAGGCCAACGCCGACGAGAAGGTCATCGGCGTCATCGCCTGGATGCACACCTTCAGCCCCGCGAAGATGTGGATCGGCGGCCTCGACGCGCTGCGCAAGCCGCTGCTGCACCTGCACACGCAGGCGAACGTCGCACTGCCGTACGACACGATCGACTTCGACTTCATGAACCTCAACCAGGCCGCCCACGGCGACCGCGAGTTCGGGTACATCCAGTCGCGCCTCGGCGTCGCCCGCACCACCGTGGTCGGCCACGTCAGCGATCCCGCCGTCACCGCCCGCGTCGGCGTCTGGGCCCGCGCGGCCGCCGGACGGCACGCCACGCAGCACCTCAAGCTCGCCCGCTTCGGCGACAACATGCGCTTCGTCGCCGTCACCGAGGGCGACAAGACCGAGGCCGAGCTGCGCCTCGGCGTGCAGGTGAACACCTGGGGCGTCACCGAGCTCGCCGATGCGGTGCACGCCGCCAGCGAGAGCGACGTCGACGCGCTCGTCGCCGAGTACCTCGACCTCTACGACGTCGCTCCCGAGCTGCACCCCGGCGCCGAGCGCGCCGAGTCGCTGCGCTACGGCGCCCGCATCGAGCTGGGGCTGCGCTCCTTCCTCGAGGCCGGCGGCTTCGGCGCCTTCACCACGAGCTTCGAGGACCTCGGCGAGCTGCGCCAGCTGCCCGGCCTCGCCGTGCAGCGCCTCATGGCCGACGGCTACGGCTTCGGCGCGGAGGGCGACTGGAAGACCGCGGTGCTCGTGCGCGCGGCCGCCGTCATGGGCGCGGGCCTGCCCGGCGGCGCCAGCCTCATGGAGGACTACACCTACCACCTCGAGCCCGGCAGCGAGCTCATCCTCGGGGCCCACATGCTCGAGGTCAGCCCCTCGCTGAGCTCGCAGCGCGCCCGCCTCGAGGTGCACCCGCTCGGCATCGGCGGCAAGGACGACCCGGTGCGCCTGGTGTTCGATGCGGATGCGGGCCCCGCCGTCGTGGTCGCCCTCAGCGACCAGCGCGACCGCTTCCGCCTCGTCGCCAACGTCGTCGAGAACGTGCCGCTGCCGCAGCCGATGCCGAACCTGCCCGTCGGCCGCGCCGTCTGGAAGCCGGCGCCCGACTTCCGCACCTCGGCGACCGCCTGGCTCATGGCCGGCGCCGCGCACCACACGGTGATGAGCACGCAGGTGGGCGTGGAGGTCTTCAAGGACTTCGCGAAGTTCAGCGGGATCGAGCTGCTGGTCATCGACGAGTCGACGACGGTCGACGGCTTCGAGCGCGAGCTGCGCTGGAACGCCGCCTACCACCGTCTGGCGCAGGGGATCTAGCCCGCATCCTTCCAGCGGCGCCGTCGTGGGGTCGGCGCCGCTGGGAGTCCGACCGGATGGCCGGCGAGGCCTGCGCCTCGTCGGCCATCCGTCGTCCCGGCGGGCGCCCGTATCCGCTGCGCTCTCGCGCATCCCGCGGCGCCATGCGGCGGTGCAGCGCCCCGCTCAGGCGTGGGCGACGGGGAGCCCCGTGACCGCCGTGACCGGCAGGCCGTGCAGGTACGCGGCGATCCGCTCGAGGGTTGCCCCGAACGCCGCCTCGCCGGGGCGGTTGAGGTGCCCGTGGGTCGTGCCCGGCTCGAGGTGCACGAGCACCGGGCGGCCGGCGGCGTGCAGCAGACGCGCGAAGTGCTCGCCCGAGACCCTCAGCTCGTCGACGTCGCCGTTGACCATGAGCACCGGCGGATAGCCGGCGAGGTCCTCGGGACTGGCCGTGCCGGGCACCGCGGCGAGCGGCGCGCGCTCGACGGGGCCGCCGAGGAAGCCCTCGTACATGGCGCGCACGACATCGGGCCCAAAGCGATCCGCATCCGGGTCGGCGTCGAGTGCGGCGCGCAGCGCGGGTCCGGGCAGGGGCTGCACGGCGAGCAGGGTGGGGTAGGCGAGCACCGCCGCGGCCGGGCGCGGCCCCGGGTGCGGCAGGCGCAGCAGCGCCCCGGCGGCCAGGTTGCCGCCGGCGCTCGCGCCGCCGATCGCGGTGCGGGAGGGGTCGAGGTGCAGCGCCTCGAGGTGCGCCGCGAACCAGTGCCACGCGGCGACGGCGTCGTCCGAGGGCGCCGGGTAGCGCGTGCCCGGGCCGGCGAGCCGGTAGTCGACGCTGGCGACCGCGATGCCGCGGGCGGCGAGGCCGCGGGCGACCGCATCCGCTTCGGGCATGTCGATCGAGCCGCCGGCGAAGCCGCCGCCGTGCAGCCAGAGCAGTGCGGGGCGGGGCGCGTCGGCGGCGGCGGTGTCGTAGAAGCGGATGAGGCCCTCGGCCTGGGAGGTCCAGCTCATCGCGCGCGCTCGAGCTGCTGCTCGAGGTTGAAGACCTCGACGAGTCCGGTCGCGGCCTGGTCGGGTCGGCCGCCGAGGTCGAGGAAGAACGGGGCCATCTCCTCCTCCCACCGCGCCGCGATCGGGGAGGCGGCGAGGTAGGCCTGGGCCGCGTCGTCGTCGTCGGTCTCGTAGTAGCCGATGAGCCTGCCGCCATCGGCGAGGAACAGCGAGTAGTTGCGCCGGCCGGCCGCCGCGATCTCCTCGAGCATCTCGGCGCGCACCGGGCTGTGCCGCTCGCGGTACTCCTCGATCCGCTCGGGACGCACCCGCAGCTCGAAGCAGACCCTCGTCGTCATGTCGACCTCCTCGTCGTGCGCCGCCTCGGCCCGCGACGATCTGCGAGCATTGCGAGGGCGGATGCGCTCTGCAAGACTACTGCGGCAAGCGCTTTCCCGGCAGTGGTCGAGCGGATGCGCGGTCTCGAGGAGGAGCACATGGTCAGGTCGGTCATCGTCGGAACGGGCGCCATCGCCCACGCGCACGCGAAGGCCGTCGCCGAGACGGACGGCATCGAGCTCGCCGGGGTCGTCGACCTCAGCGCCGAGCGGGCCGCCGCCTTCGCCGAGCAGTGGGGTGACCCCGCGGTGTTCGGGTCGCTCACCGAGGCGCTCGCGCTGCGGCCCGACGCAGCGCGCATCGACGCGGCGCCCATCGACGCAGCGCCTATCGATTACGTGCACATCTGCACCCCGCCCGGCTCGCACGTCGACCTCGCGATCGAGGCGCAGCGGGCCGGTGCGGTGCCGATCGTCGAAAAGCCCCCGGCCCTGTCGCTCGAGGACTTCGACCGGCTGCTCGCGAGCGAGGCCGAGACCGGCGTGCCGGTGGTCGGGCTGTTCCAGCACCGCTTCGGCAGCGCGGCCGTCGGGCTGCGCCGGCTGCTCGCCGAGGGGGCGCTGGGCCGTCCGCTCGTCGCCGTCGCCGAGACGCTCTGGTACCGCGGCGACGACTACTTCGCGGTGCCGTGGCGCGGCACCTGGGGCGTCGAGGGCGGCGGGCCGACCATGGGCCACGGCATCCACCAGTTCGACCTGCTGCTCTCGGTGCTCGGCCCGTGGTCCAGCGTGAAGGCGGTCGCCGTGCGGCAGAACCGGCCCACCGAGACCGAGGACGTCTCGAGCGCAATCGTGACCTTCGAGAACGGCGCCGTCGCCACCATCCTCAACTCGATCGTCTCGCCGCGCGAGACCAGCCGGCTGCGCTTCGACTTCGAGCACGCCACCGCCGAGCTCGAGCACCTCTACGGCTACGACTCGACGCACTGGCGCTTCACCCCGGCCCGCGGATCGGAGGCGCTCGCCGAGCGCTGGACGGCGGAGGCCGGCAGCATCCCCAGCGGGCACACCGCGCAGCTGGCCGCCGTGCTCGCCGCGCGCGCCGCGGGGAGCGCCCGCCCGTCACCACGGCGGATGCGCGCCGCACCCTCGAGCTGAGCGCAGCGATCTACGCCTCCGCGTTCACCGACCGCACCGTCCGCGCCGGCGAGATCGGCCCGGGCGACCCCTTCTACGCGTCGATGCGGGGCAGCGGTGCGCCCTGGGCGGCGGTGCCCGCGTGAGCCTCCAACTGCAGCACGACCAGCGCGGCGAGGTGACGGTCGCCGCCGACGGGGTCGAGCTGCTGCGCTACGTCGCGCAGCCCGACACGGTGCAGCTCGAGTCGCCGAAGCCGTACCTGCATCCGCTGCGCACCCGCGAGGGGCGGCTCGTCTCCCTCTTCAGGCCGCACGACCACGTGTGGCACAAGGGCATCGCCTGGGCGCTGCCGCACGTCGGCGACGAGAACTTCTGGGGCGGACCGACGTTCTCGCTCGAGTCCGGGTACCGGCAGCTCGAGAACAACGGCACGGCGCAGCACCTCGGCTTCAAGACGCTCGGCAGCGACGGCGAGGTCGCCGAGATCGCCCACGACCTGCTCTGGACCACCCAGGCCGGTGAGCGCGTCATCGAGGAGCGGCGGCGCCTGCGCGTCCGGCTCGTCGAGGGCGGCTGGGCGCTCACCGTGTCGACGTCGATGACCAACATCGCGGGCCGTCCGCTCGCCTTCGGCTCACCGACCACGAAGGGGCGCGAGAACGCCGGCTACGGCGGGCTGTTCTGGCGCGGCCCGCGCTCCTTCACCGGCGGCCTCGTGCGCTCGCCCGAGGGCGACGGCGGCGAGGAGCTGCGCGGCACGCGGCACCCCTGGCTCGGCTTCACCGGCCGGCACGACGGCGACGGTGCGAGCTCGACGATCGTGATGGTCGACGACGAGCGGAACTTGCAGCACCCGCCGCAGTGGTTCGCCCGCACCGAGGAGTTCGCCTGCCTCTGCCCGGCGCCCTTCTTCAGCGAGGAGCACGAGCTGCCTGCCGAGGGTACCCTCGCGCTGCGCTACGCCGTGGTCATCGCCGACGGGGCTGCCCCGGGCGAGCAGGCGGCGGCCCTCGCCGCCGCGGGTCGCGAGGCGCTGGCGGGCGCATGAGCGGCCTGCCGTTCCCGGGCGGCACCTCGGTCACGCGGCTGCGGGTCTACGAGCTGGGCCCCGCGGCCGACGGTCTGGACGGCGGCACGCCCCACCTGCACACGGTGAGCAGCGAGGCCTACGTCGTGCTGGGCGGCGCCGGCGCCGTGCAGCTGCTCGATCGAAGCGGGTACCGCGAGCAGCCGCTCGCCGCCGGCGACGTCGTCTGGTTCGGGCCGGGCACCGTGCACCGCGCCGTGAACCACGGCGGACTCGACCTGCTTGTGATCCTCTCGAACCGAGGCCTGCCCGAGCACGGCGACGCGGTCATGACGTTCCCGGACGCGGTGCTCGCCGATCCCGAGGCCTACGCCTCGGCGGCCGCGCCCGGCGAGGAGCCTCCGCGGGCGCGCCGCGACCTCGGCGTCGAGGGCTTCCTCGCCCTCCGCGACGCCCTGCTGGCCGGCGATGGCGCGCCCTACGAGCGGATGCTCGACCGCGCGACCGCGCTCGTGCATCCGCTCGCAGGTTCCTTCGCGCAGCAGCGGATGGCGAGCGTCGGCGCGGACGAGGCGCTCGGCTCGGCGGCGCTGCGCGCGCTCGCCGCGGCCTCGTCCGACGGGCTCGGTGCGCTCGCACCGCGGGCCTCGCGGCTCGAGGGATCGGCCTACGGCATGTGCGGCGTGCTGCAACGGCTCGACGGCGACTGAGCCGGGCCGCACGAGCGAGCCTCGGCGACGGCGGACGACCTCGCGGCGCCTTCCGGCCGCGAGCCCAGCGCCGCTCAGCGTGCGGGTGCCGCGGCCGTGCCTCCGGGCGCCGCGCGCCGCTCGGTCGCCACCGACACCACGCCCGCGAGCACCAGGGCGAGCCCCAGCCAGCCCGGCGCTGCGAGCCGCTCGCCGACGGCCACGACCGCCAGCAGCGTGGCCACCAAGGGCTCGAGGAGCGTGACGGTCGTCGCCCGCGAGCTCGACACCGTGCGCAGCCCGCGCCCGAACAGCACGTAGGCCAGGAACATGGGCCCGACCGCCAGGTACCCGACGACGACGAGCGGATGCGGTGCGCCGAGCAGCTGCGCCAACGGCGAGTCCGCGCCCCCGGCCCCCGGGCGCAGCAGGGAGCCGCCCGTCGCGAGCAGCACCGGCAGGAGCAGCACCGCGCCGAGGCCGAACTGCGCCGCCATCGCACCGCGCGACGGCACGCCGAGCCCGATGGCCCGGCCCGCGGTGTAGGTGTAGCCGGCGTAGGCGAGGCCGGCGAGCAGGCCGAGCGCCACGCCGGGCACGGTGCCGTCGGCGGTGCCCGCGCCCCCGCCGTGGTGCCCGAAGACCGCCAGCAGCGCGACGCCGGCGGTGGCCGCCACCGCCGAGAGCAGCCAGCGGCTGCCGAGCGGCTGGCGGCGGTCGGCGGGATCGAGCAGCTGCTCCAGCACCGCGGCGAACACGGGCGCCGTGCCGAGCGCCACGACGTTGCCGATCGCGACGCCGGCCAGCGACATGCCCGAGTAGAAGGCGAGGGGGTAGACGGCCACGGCGAGCGCGCCCGGCAGCAGCCAGCGCGGGGCACCGCGGGTGCGCAGCGCGAGCAGCGCACCGCGCGGGGCGGTGAGCGCGAGCAGCAGGCCGCCGACCGCCATGGTCGCGGCGCCCGTGGCGAGCGGGCTGACCGCATCCGGCAGCAGCGTCGCGGCGGTGCCGGTCGTGCCCCACAGCACCGCGGCCAGGAGGATGCCGATCACGCGCCGGACCGCCGGGCGGGGCGTGCAGCGTGCATCCGGGCTCCTCGGTGGTGTGCGTCAACCCTAGCGAGGGGGCCGGATGCTCCGGGGTGCGACGGTGCCTGGCATGCGCATCCGCTCGTCCGGCAGAGTGGAGGCGACCCCGCCGCAGCGAACCGAGGAGCAGCATGCCCACGACCGTCACCGCCCCCGCCGTGCCCATCGCCGACGGGATCGAGCTCTCCGCCATCGGTTACGGCGCCATGTCGCTGGCCGGCGTGTACGGCGCCATCGAGGAGGCGGATGCGCAGCGGCTGCTCGACGGCCTGCTCGAGCGCGGCGTCACCCACCTCGACACCGCGAACGTCTACGGGCAGGGCGCCAGCGAGCAGGTGCTCGGGCGCTTCCTCGCACGCACGGGCCAGCGCGACCGCTTCGCCATCGCCAGCAAGGTCGGCATCGTGCAGGGCGGCGGCATCGGCAAGCGGGGCGTGCGCGGCGACCGCGAGCACATCCGCGAGCAGATCGACGGCAGCCTGTCGCGGCTCGGCGTCGATGCGCTCGACCTCTACTACCTGCACCGTCCCGACCCGTCGGTGCCCGTCGAGGAGAGCGTCGCAGCGCTCGCCGAGCTCGTGGAGGAGGGCAAGGTGCGCTCGATCGGTCTCTCGGAGGTGACGGGCGAGGAGCTGCGCCGGGCGCACGCCGTGCATCCGATCGCCGCGGTGCAGTCGGAGTGGAGCCTGGTCAGCCGCGACGTGGAGCGCTACGTCATCCCCGCGGCCATCGAGCTCGGCGTGGCCTTCGTGGCCTACTCGCCGGTGTCGCGCGGCCTGCTCACCGACCGCTTCGACGCCGAGATCTCGGCGCTCGGCGGCAGCCGCCGGAACTTCCCGCGCTTCGACGCCTCGAACCTGCCGGGGAACCTGGCCGTCGCCGAGCGATTGCGCGCCGTCGCCGGGCGCATCGGCGCCCCGCTCGCTACGGTGGCGGTCGCGTGGCTCGAGCACCGAGCCGCCGAGGCGGGCCTGCGGCTCGTCGCGATCCCCGGCACCCGTTCGCTCGCGCACCTCGACGAGTCGATCGCGGCCGCGTCGTTGCGGCTCGATGCCGAGCAGCTCGCCGAGCTCGAGGCGGTCGCGGCGGAGATCTCCGGCCCGCGCACCTTCGACCCGCTCTGGGTCTCGGGCGGGCGCGAGGGGCTCATCGGCTGAGGCCGCCCCGGCGCGCGGGCGGCCTCCGCGGTCGCGCGGGCGACTCAGCAGCTCGGCGACGACTCGGTGCCTCGTGCGGCGCTGAATCGTCGCCTCGACGCTGAGTCGTCGATGCGACGGCTCGCGTCGCCCGGAGTCCTGCGCGCCGCGGGGTGCTGCCGCGCAGCGGGCTCAGCCGGGCCGGGCGGGGTGCTGCCGCGCCGCGGGCTCAGCCGAGCCGCGGGGTGCTGCCGCGCAGCACGACCTCGACGGTCAACGGCGCGTCCGCGACCGCGTCGACGACGAGGCTCGAGCGCAGCGCCCGGTACCCGAGCTCCTCGAGCGGCACGTGCACCGTCGTGAGCCCCGGCACGGTGTCGTGGCTGGTGGGGATGTCGTCGAAGCCCGCCACGGCGACGTCGTCGCCCGGAGTGCGGCCGCGCTCGCGCAGCGCCGCCATGACGCCCATCGCCACGACGTCGCTGATGCCGACGACGACGGTGCCCGCCTCGATCCGCTCGGCCACCGCCGCGACCGCATCGTGGCCCGCGTCGCGGCTGAATCCGGCGCGCAGCACCTCGTCGATGGTGCCGCCGCCCGAGCCGAAGCCCTCGCTGAAGCCGGCGATGCGGTCGTCGGAGGTGCGCACGCCCTCGGCAGCGGCCACGACGATGGCGCGGCGGTAGCCGAGCTCGGCCAGCGCGGCCCCGAGCGCGCGGCCGCCGCCGACGTTGTCGACGCCGACCGAGCGGGTGCCGCCGCCCGGCCCGATCGTCACGACCGAGCCGCCGGCCGAGGTGTAGGCGCCGAGCTCGGTCACCAGCTCCTCGTTCGCCCGGCCGGTGGTGCGCGACGCGGCGAGGATGACGCTGCGGGGCCGTTGACCGCGCAGGGCCCGCACGAGCTTGGCCTCGCGCTGCGGGTCGCGCTCGGTGATGGCGATGGTGAGCATGAGGCCGGCCTCGTCGGCACCGCGGGCGACGCCCGCGGCGATGCGGCCGAAGTAGGGGTCGGCGATGTCGGCGACGAGCAGGGCGACGATCGCCGAGCTGCCGCGGGCGGTGGCCTGCGCCGAGAGGTTGGCGGTGTAGCCGAGCTGCTCGGCGGCGGCCTCCACCTTCTCGCGGAACGCCGGGGCGACGCGCCGTGCCGTGCCGTTGAGCACACGCGAGGCGGTGGCGAGCGAGACCCCGGCCTCGCGGGCCACGTCCTGCAGAGTGGGAGCACCGCTGCGTGCTCTGCCGGGGGTCGCCTCGCTCATGCTCGGCAGTCTAGGGCCAGCCCGGATGCCGGGAGACCGCTTGCCCGGACGTGTCCCGGAGCGGCGTCACGCGCGCGGCTGCGAGCGATCGCGCAGCTCCGCCGGGAGCAGTGTCTGCGGCAGGTCCTGGTAGGCGATACGGCGGAGGAAGCGCTCGATGGCGGCGGTGCCGACGCTGGTGGAGCGTCCCTCCGAGGTCGCGGGCCACGGTCCTCCGTGCACCATCGCGGGGCTGACGGCGACGCCGGTCGGCCAGCCGTTCATGATGATCCGTCCCGCGAGCCGCTCGAGGGCGGGCAGCAGCGCCGCGACCTCGTCGTACTCCTCGGGTCCGGCGTGCACGGTCGCGGTGAGCTGCCCCTGGAGCGCTGCCGTCACGCGCTGCAGCTCGGCGAGGTCGTCGTACCGGGCGACCAGCGCTGCGGCGCCGAACACCTCCTCCTGCAGGTCCGGTTCGGCGAGCAGCGCCGCGGCGTCGATCTCGAGCAGCGCGGGCGCGGGCGCGCCGTCGTCGCCGTCACGACCACGAGCGAGCGGATGGGCGTGCCCCGACCGCTCCAAGCGCACGAGGCGGTCACGGTAGGCCGCCGCGATGGGCGGCGTGAGCATCGTGCGCCCCACGGTGCCGCCCAGCTGCGTCGCGAGGCCGTCGACGAAGCGGTCGCCGTCGCCGCCGCGGGGCACGAAGAGGAGCCCGGGATTCGTGCAGAACTGGCCGGCGCCGAGGGTGAGCGAGGCGACGAAGCTCTGCGCCGTCTCGGGTCGCAGGGCCGATGGCAGCAGGTAGACCGGGTTGATGCTGCTCATCTCGGCGAAGACCGGGATCGGCACCGGCCGGGCCTGCGCGGTCGCGAGCAGTGCGAGGCCGGCCCGTCTCGAACCGGTGAAGCCGATGGCACGGATGGACGGATGCGCCGCGAGCGCCTGGCCGATCACCGGGCCCTCACCGAGCAGCGCCGAGAAGGTGCCGGACGGCAGCCCGACCGAACGCACCGCCTCGGCGACCGCTTCCGCCGCGATCGCCGCGGTGCCCGGATGCGCCTCGTGCGACTTGACCACCACCGGGCAGCCGGCGGCGAGGGCCGCGGCCGTGTCGCCGCCGGCCGTCGAGAACGCGAGGGGAAGTTGCTCGCGCCGAAGACGGCGACGGGACCGATCCCGATGCGGCGCTGGCGCAGGTCGGGGCCGTCGCCGCCGCGATCGATCCGCAGATCGGCGCCCGCAGGGTCGCCCAGCAGCGCGGCGAAGGCCCGCAGCTGCCCGGTGGTGCGGGCGAGCTCACCCTCGAGACGTTCGCTCGGCAGCGCCGTCTCCTGCCCCGCCCGGGCGATGAGGCTTGCAGCACGGTGCTCGAGGCCGCTGGCGATGGCCTCGAGCAGCGCGGCGCGGTCGCGGGGCTCGGTGGCCCGCAACGCGTCCACGGCGCCGTCGGCAGCGGCCGCCGCGAGGTCCACCTGCTCGACGCCCGCGAGGTCGAAGACGGGCTCGAGCGTCGCTCCGGTGCTCGGATCGATGGCGCGCAGCGCGCCGCCGGTGCCGGCGATCCGACGGCCGGCGACGACCAGGGAGCCGTCGAGGGAACCGCCGCTCACGCGGGCACCGCCGCAGCGCGCTCGACGATGCTGCGCAGCTCGTCGACCTCGTGCTCGACGAGATCTGTGAGGGGCGGCCGCACCCTCGACGTCGGCCGGCCCACCGCGGCCAGGCCCGCCTTGACGATCGACACCGCGTAACCGGCTCTGCGGTCGCGCAGCTCGGTGTAGGGGAGCACGACCTCGCGCAGCCGCCGGTACACCTCGTCGCGATCGCGTCGCACCACCGCGGCATGGAACTCCAGCGCGAACGCCGGCAGGAAGTTGAAGAGCGCGGACGAGTAGGTGACGACGCCGAGTTCGAGGTAGGGGAGGGCGAACGTCTCCGCGGTCGGCAGCCCGCCGATGGTCGTGAACCGGCCCTCGAACCGCGCGCGCAGGCGGGTCATGAACTCGATGTCGCCGACGCCGTCCTTGACGGCCACCAGGTTCGGGCAGTCGTCGGCGAGCCGCGCGAGCGAGTCGATCGACAGCCGTGCATTCGCGCGCTGGTAGAAGACGACCCCCAGCCCGGTCGCACGGCAGACGGTGCGCACGTGCTCGACGAGGCCCTCCTGGGAGGCCTCGGTGAGGTAGGGCGGGAAGAGCAGCAGGCCGGCTGCGCCCGCGCGAGCGGCAGCGCGGGCCTGCGCGACGGCGGTCGCGGTGCCCTGGCCGGCGGGCGCGACGATGGGCACCGCGGCGCCGACCTCGTCGATGGCGATCCGCACGACGCGATCGACCTCGGCGGTCTCGAGCGAGAAGTACTCGCCCGTGCCGCCCGCGGCGAAGAGCGCCGCGACGTCGTGCTGCGCGAGCCAGCCGAGGTGCTCCCGGTACGCCGGCTCGTCGAGCTCGTATCCGGGCCCGAAGTGCGTGACCGGGAAGGAGAGCAGCCCGGCGGAGAGACGGTGGGCGAGGGCGTCGGGAGCGGTTTCGGGCATGGGCTGACCTCCGGATCGGCGTGCTGCGATGCGGCCAGCGTAGGAACCCGCTGCGATGCCTGTCCAAGAGCCAATCGGCATCGCTCGATGCTCACCATGCATCGACCGGGCGGATGCGCCTACCGCTCCCGCAGCGTCGAGAGCGCATCCAGGGCGCGCGCCACGACCGGGTTCGTGCCGTCCTCGCGCCAGACCGCTCGCAGCACCACGACCGGGTCCGGCCAGCCGTCGACCGGGCGGAGCGTCACCCCGTCCCAGTGCAGGGCTCCGATGGACTCGGGGACGAGGGCGATGCCCCGTCCGGCGGCGACGAGCGCGAGCATCGAGTGCACCTGGGCGACCCGCTGCACCGAGCGCGGGCGCACGCCGCGCAGCACCGCCGCGCTGAGCTCATCGAAGTAGCGCGCGGCCGTCGGATCGTAGGAGATCATGTCCGCGTCGGCGAGGTCCGCCACGCGGACCTCCCGGGCGGAGGCGGCGAGGGGGTGCCTGACCGGCAGCGCCGCGACGAAGCGCTCCCGGTGCACCACCCGCGTGCGGAACTCCCCGTCGACCGGGGCCTCCCGCAGCAGACCGAGGTCGAGCCGTCCGTCCCTCAGCCGATCGAGCTGCGTCGCGGAGACGTGCTCGCCGAGCTCGACGACCACGTCCGGCAGCACCGCATCCGCTTCGGCCAGCACCCGGCCGAGCACGCTGAGCGCGGCGGTCGCGGTGAATCCGACCGCCAGGCGCCCGGCCCGGCCCTCGGCGACGCGCCGAGCGGAGCGCGGAGCGGCCTCCGCCAGCGCGAGCAGGCGCCGCGCCTCGGCGAGCAGTGCGACGCCGGCGGGGGTGAGCGAGGCGCCGCGGCTCGTGCGGTCGAGGAGCGCGGCGCCCACCTCGCGCTCGAGCTTCTGCACCTGCCGGGACAGCGGCGGCTGGGTCATGCGGAGCCGTTCGGCGGCGCGGCCGAAGTGGCCCTCCTCGGCGACGGCGACGAATCCTGCGAGCTGGTCGAGCGAGATCGTCATGCGCAGACGGTATCAGTCGATGTCCTTTCGGATTTAGACAGGCATCGGCCCGCTGCCTAGGCTCGACGCACATCGGTCGCTCCCGGCCGATCCGCCTCATGAACGACGGAGATCATGATGAGACGCACCCCACCCCTCGCCGCTGGTCTGGCCGTCGCCGTCGTGCTGTCCGGGTGCTCCGGCATGACCGCGGCCTCGCAGGTCGACCAGCTCGAACCCGAGCGGCAGACGCTCGAGATCTGGCAGCGCAAGGCGCCCAACACCCCGCCCGACGCGATCGGCCAGAAGCTCGTGCGCGCGTTCACGGAGCGCACCGGGATCCCCGCCGAGCTCACGTCGATCTCGCAGGACTTCGAGATCAAGCTGCAGCAGCGCGCGATCCAGCGCAACCTGCCCGACATCGTCATCAACGACACCGCGCAGCTGGGCAATCTGCAGAGCCAGGGCCTGCTCAGGCGCATCGACCCCGCTGCGATCGACGGTGCGGAGGAGGTCAACGACCGCGCCTGGGATGGTGCGCGAGCCTACGACGGCGACTTCTACGGCGTGCCGATGACGGCGCACACCGTGGCGCTCTTCAACCGGCAGGACTGGCGCGAGGAGCTCGGACTCGGCGTGCCGGAGGACTGGGACGATCTGCTCGGGCTCTGGCGCGGCTACGTCGACGACGATCCGGCCGGGGCCGAGGACGCCGCAGGGCTCGCCGTCCCGGGCACCACTCAGCGCGGCTACCTCTCCTGGAACACGGCCACCTTCTTCTGGTCGGGCGGCGGCGAGTACTTCGAGGAGACCGGCGACGGCTACCGCTCCGCCGTGGCCAGCGAGGGCTCGGTCGCCGCGGCGACCTGGATCCGCGACCTCGCCTGCACCGATGGAGTACTGCAGCCCGGCGCGAGCAGCCAGGACACTGGCGCGGCGAAGGACACCTTCGCGACCGGTCGCGCCGGCTCCTTCCTCGTCGCGCCGTACGAGCTGCCCGCGCTGCGCGCGGCGATCGGCGACGACCTCGAGGTGCTCGCCCCGCCACCGGGTCCGGCCGGGCTCACGACCCTCGCCGAGGGCAACAACGTGTACCTCATGGCCGGTTCGGACAGCCACGACGCCCAGGAGCGCTTCGCGGAGTTCGTCATCTCGGTCGAAGGCCAGCAGATCGGCATGGCGGGGGACCGCGACGGCAACCTCGTGCGGCTGCCGGTCAACGCGACGGTCGACATGCGCGACACCCGCACCGACCCGGCGTGGGAGCTCTTCCAGCGGCTCTTCGACGAGCACGGGCGCTACGTGCCCGCCGTGCCGAACTGGAACCCCTTCCTCAACGGCTCCGCCGTGACGCTGAACGCGCTCATCAGCGATTGCTCCCTCGACGTGCGCGCCGAGATGGAGCGGCTCGACCGCACCTTCACGGCCGAGCTCGAGCAGCAGGGGGTGCTGGCGCGATGACCGCCGTCGAGCACCGGGACACCAGTGCCGGGACGACCCCGCGGCCGGGCCCGACCCCGCGCGGCGCAGTGCGCCGTCAGGCGCGGTCGGGTCGGCGGTGGGTGCCGTGGGCCTTCCTCGCGCCGGCGCTGATCCTCTTCGTCACCTTCAAGTTCATCCCGATAGGCCAGGCACTCGTCATGAGCTTCCAGGATGTGCAGCCCTACCTCGGCAGCGAATGGGTGGGCCTCGCCAACTACTCGGCGCTCTTCGCGACGGAGGAATTCGGTACCGCCGCCTGGCACACCGCGATTATCGCGGTCGTGCAGACCGCCGGCGGCCTGCTGCTGGGGTTCGCGCTCGCGCTGCTGCTGGAGGGACAGGCCAGGCGGCTCTGGATCATCCGCTCGGCCGCCTTCCTGCCGGTCGTGGTGCCGGCGGCCGTGGTCGCCGAACTCTGGCGCATCATCTACCACCCGACGGAGGACGGCGTCGCGAACAGCATCCTCGGCTGGCTGCTGCTCGAGCCCTCCCAGTGGATCAACTCGCCCGACTCGTCGATGCTGTCGGTGATCATCGTGGGCGTCTGGCGAGACGCGCCCTACAACATGATCATCATCATCGCCGGGCTCGTCGGCGTCGACCGCTCGCTCTACGAGTCGGCCTCGCTCGACGGCGCGGGGTGGCTCGGGCGCATCCGCTACGTCACGCTGCCGGCGCTGCGCCCGGTCATCGCCATCCTGGTGACCCTCGCGGCCATCCGCGGCATGCGCATCTTCACCGAGATCTTCCTGCTGACCAACGGCGGGCCGAACGGATCGACCGAGGTGCTGATGACGCTCATCTACCGGATGGGATTCGAACGGATCGAGCTCGGCGTCGCCGCGGCCGGCTCGGTGGTGCTGCTCGTCGGCACCATCGCGCTGACGCTGATCGTGCGCGCCGCGGTCAGGAGGAGGGACGCATGAGCGCCAACCTGGACACCGCCCTGGGCCTGGGCAGCACGAACCGCTGGTGGGTCAAGGCGATCAACGCCGCCGTCTGCGCGCTCGTCGTGCTCGTCTTCGCCGGTCCGCTGATCGCGGTCATCGCGGGCGCGTTCTCCGAGTCGCGCGACCCGTCGCGGCTCTCGCTGGTGCCCGAGGGCTTCACGCTCGAGAACTGGGTCGTCGCGGTCGACCGCCAGGTGCTCCACTACCTCGGGAACTCGCTGATCGTCGTCGGCATCGGCCTGCTGCTGCAGATGGCGGTCTCCGTGCTCGCCGCCTACGCGCTCGCGCGCAAGCGCTTCCGCGGCGCGGGCGTCGTGCTGCTGCTCATCCTGGCCACGATGATGCTGCCCGAGGAGATCCTGGCGATCCCGCTCGCGGTGGTGCTCTCCGACCTGCCGCTGCTCCACCTCAACCTCACAGACCACCTCGCGGGCATGATCGTGCCCATCGTCGCGTGGGGCTTCTCGATCCTCGTGATGACCGAGTTCATGAAGGAGGTGCCGCGCGAGCTGGAGGAGGCGGCACGGCTGGACGGCGCCGGCGAGGTGCGCATCTTCTGGTCGGTCGTGCTGCCCACCGTCACGCCGGCGCTCGGCGTGATCGGCGTCTTCGGCTTCACGATGATCTGGGACCAGTACCTGCTGCCGCTGCTCGTGGCCTCCGGCGCCGAGAACTACACGCTGCCGCTCGCGCTGCGCAGCCTCCGCGCCGACCCGGAGGTGGGCATCGGCGTCGTGCTGGTCGCCGCGGCGCTCGCGATGCTGCCGTCGATCCTGGCGTTCCTCGCGTTCCAGCGCTCCTTCATGCGCGGGATCTCGTCGGGGGCGGTCAAGGGATGAGCGCGCCCGCCTCGAGGATCGACGAGTTCGATGTCATCCCGCTCGCGTTCTCCGATCCGCCGCTGCTGAACGCAGCGGGCGTGCACGAGCCCCTCGCCCTGCGGACCCTGGTGCGGCTGCGCGTCGGCCGCGTCGTCGCCTGGGGCGAGGGCCGCGGCGACGCGATGCCGCCCGAGGTCGTCGCGGCGGTGCGCGAGGCCGTGGTCGGCGAGGACGTCTTCGCGACGAACCGCCTCGACGCCGCCGTCGACGCCGTGCTGCGCCGCGTCGCACCCGCGATGGACTCGCAGCACCGGCTGAACAGCTTCGCACCCCTGGAGGTCGCGGCGCTCGACGCCCAGGGCAGGCTGCTCGGGCTGCCCGTCAGCGAGCTGCTCGGCGGCGCGGTGCGCGACCGCGTCGACTACAGCGCCTACCTCTTCTTCAAATGGGCCGGCCACCTGGGCGAGGAGCCGGACGGGTGGGGCGCCGCCATGGACGCCGCAGGCATCGTGCGGCAGGCGGACGCGCTGATCGACCGGTACGGCTTCCGCTCGATCAAGCTCAAGGCGGGGGCTCTGCCCCCTCGCTCGAGGTCGAGTCGCTGCTCGCCCTCGCCGCCCAGCACCCCGGCCTGCCCCTGCGGATCGACCCGAACGGCGCGTGGAGCCACCGGACCGCCGTGGCGGTGGCTGCCGAGCTGGGCGACGTGCTCGAGTACCTCGAGGATCCCGTGCTGGGCATCGAGGGCATGAGCCGCGTGCACGCCGAGACGGGTGTGCCCCTCGCCACGAACATGTGCGTCACGCGCATCGAGCACCTGCGCCCGGCCGTCGCCGCGGACGCCGTGCAGATCGTGCTGAGCGACCACCACTACTGGGGCGGCCTGCTCCGCACGCGCGAGCTCGCGGCGACCTGCGAGGCCTTCGGCCTGGGGGTGTCGATGCACTCGAACTCGCACCTGGGCGTCTCCCTGGCGGCGATGACCCACGTGGGGTCGACGATCCGCCGGCTCGACTACGCGTGCGACACGCACTACCCCTGGAACCGCGAGGACGACGTCGTGCGACGCGGCGCGCTCGAGATCGTCGACGGCGCGGTGGCCGTGCCGGACGGTCCCGGCCTCGGCGTCGAGATCGACGAGGAGCGGGTCGCCGCACTGCACCGCCGGTACCTCGCCGCCGGACGCACCGTGCGCGACGACGGCGGATACATGCGCCGAGTCGACCCGGGCTTCTCCGACGTGCTGCCCCGCTACTGAGCGGGGCGGCACGCCGCCCGCTCAGCCGAGGTGGGGTGCCACCGCGCCGTCGAAGGCCTCGGCGGTGCGCCGCACCACCGCCGCCGGGTCCGCATCCCACACCGCCTGGTTGAAGATCTCGACCTCGACGTCGCGGTCGTAGCCCGTCGCGGCCACGGCGCGCGTGATCGCCTCGAAGTCGATGACACCCTCGCCCGGGTGGTGCCGCGAGAGCAGCACGTCGGCCTCGAGCGGGGCGCGCCAGTCGCAGACCTGGTAGGTGGCGATGCGGCCGGATGCGCCGGCCCGCTCGATCTGCGCGAACAGCTGCGGGTCCCACCACACGTGGAAGGTGTCGAGGGCGACGCCGACCTCCTCGGCCGCGAAGGGCTCGGCGAGGTCGAGCGCCTGACCGAGCGTGGAGATCACGGCGCGGTCGGCGGCGTACATCGGATGCAGGGGCTCGATCGCGAGCGTCACCCCGGCCGCGCGGGCGTGCGGCGAGAGCTCGCTGAGCGCCTCGGCGACGCGCTCGCGGGCGCCGACGAGATCGCGGCTGCCGGAGGGCAGGCCGCCCGCGACGAGCACGAGCACCGCGGTCGAGCCGGCGGCGCCGGCGGCCGCCAGCGCCGCCGTCTCGTCGATGGCGCGCCGGTTGTCGTCGAGGGAGGCGCGCCGCTCGGGACCCTTGGGCACCGTGAAGAAGCCGCCGCGGCAGTAGGTGCTGAACCGCAGGCCGCTGTCGGCGAGGCGGCGAGCGGACTCCTCGAGCCCGAGCTCGGCGACGGGCTCGCGCCAGAGGCCGATGGCCTCGACACCCGCATCCGCCGTCACCCGCAGGGCGGTGGGCAGGTCGGCGTACTTGATCGTCGCCTGGTTGATGGAGAGGCGGTCGCTCATGCGTCCACCCCGCTGACCCGCAGCAGCGCGTGCCAGCGCTCGAGCGCCAGCTCGGGCCGCTCCAGCGCGCCCGAGCCGTTCGCCAGCTCGACGATGCGCGAGAGGTGCGGCAGGCTGCGCGCGGAGTGCAGGCCGCCGACCATCTGGAAGCCGCGCTGGTGGCCGTTCAGCCAGGCCAGGAACGCGACGCCGGTCTTGTAGTAGAAGGTCGGTGCGGCGAAGATCTGCCGGCTCAGCTCCTCCGTCGGCAGCAGGATGCGGGTGTACTCGGCCCCGTCGCCGTCGTCGAGCGCCTGGATGGCCGCCGACGCGCTCGGCGCGAGGGCCGCGAAGGCGCCCAGCAGCGCATCCGAGTGCCCGCCGGCGCTGGCCGGCTGCGGGGCATCGGGCGCCTCCGAGCCGCCGATGAGGCCCACGTAGTTGAAGTCGTCGCCGGTGAACATGCGCACGCCCGCGGGGAGGCGCTCGCGCACGAAGACCTCGGCGTCGGCGTCGAGCAGGCTCATCTTGACGCCCGCGATGCGGTCGGCGTGCTCGCCGATGATCTCGAGCAGCACCAGTGCGGCCTCGCGCCACTGCGTCGAGCCGAAGTAGCCCTCGAGGGCGGGGTCGAAGGCCGTGCCGAGCCAGTGCAGCACCACCGGGCCGCCGGCGTCGCCGAGCACCGCGCGGTACACGCGGCGGTAGTCGTCGGCGGTCTCGGCGGCGCGGGCGAGGTGCCGGCTGGCCATCAGCACGGGACCGGCGCCCTGCTCCTCGGTGAAGCGCAGCTGCTCGCGGTAGGCGGCGACGACCTCGTCGAGGGACACGTGCTCCGACTCGAGGTGGTCGGTGTTGACGCCGACGACGACCGAGCCGCCCTCCTCCCGGGCGACCTGGGCGCTGCGCGCGATGAGCTCGCGGGTGGCGGCGGCGTCGAGGCCCATGTTCCGCTGAGCGGTGTCCATGGCGTCGGCGACGCCGAGGCCCCACGAGTAGACGTGCCGGCGGAACGCGAGGGTCGCGTCCCAGTCGATCTCGGCGGGCCGGCCCGGGGTGTTGTCGCCGTGCGCGAGGGGCACCACGTGCGCGGCGGCGTAGGCCACGCGGCTGCGCAGCGGTCCGCTGGGGCGGGCGAAGGACGGGGCGTCGGCGAGGTCGACGGCGCGCGTGGCGCCGTCGCCGCCGAGCAGGGTGAGGGCGCTCATCCGCTCAGTCCAGGCTCAGCGGGACGATCTCGATCTTGCGGCCCTCGCTGCTGGAGCGCAGTCCGGCCTCCGCCAGCTGCACGCCGCGCGCACCCGACAGCAGGTCGAACTCGTACTCGGAGCCGGTGGCGAAGGAGAGCAGGAACTCCTCCCACTGCTGCTTGAAGCCGTTCTGGAAGACGTCGTTCGTGGGCACCTCGGCCCAGTCCGCGTCGTAATCGTGCGCGTCGGCGAGGTCGGGGTTCCAGACCGGCTTCGGGGTGGCGTTGCGCGACTGGATCTTGGCGCCGAACAGGCCGACGACGGCCGAGCCGTGGGTGCCGTCGACGTGGAACTCGACGAGCTCGTCGCGGTTGACGCGCACGGTCCAGGACGAGTTGATCTGGGCGACGACGCCGCCGGCGAGCTCGAAGACTCCGTAGGCCGCGTCCTCCGCGGTGGCGGTGTAGTGCTCGCCACGCTCGTCCCAGCGGTCCGCGATGTGCACCGCAGCGTGCGCGTAGACGGTCTCGACCTTGCCGAAGAGGTTCTCGAGCACGTAGTTCCAGTGCGGGAACATGTCGACGATGATGCCGCCGCCGTCCTCGGCGCGGTAATTCCAGCTGGGGCGCTGGGCGGGCTGCCAGTCGCCCTCGAAGACCCAGTAGCCGAACTCGCCGCGCACCGAGAGGATGCGCCCGAAGAAGCCCGAGTCGATGAGGCGCTTGAGCTTCTGCAGACCAGGCAGGTAGAGCTTGTCGTGCACGACGCCCGTCTTCACGCCGGCGTCTGCGGCGAGGCGCGCGAGCTCGAGCGCCTCCTCGACGGTCTCGGCCGTCGGCTTCTCGGTGTAGATCGTCTTGCCGGCCGCGATGGCCTTGCGCAGTGCGCTCGAGCGGGCCTTGGTGACGAGGAAGTCGGCGTAGATCTCCCAGCGCGGGTCGGCCAGCGCGGCGTCGAGGTCGCTCGTGTAGTCCTCGATGCCGTGCTTCGCGGCGAGCTCGGCGAGCTTCGCCTCGCTGCGGCCGACGAGCAGCGGACGCACGGTCAGCCTCGTGCCGTCGGGCAGCTCGATGCCGCCCTGCTCGCGGATCGCGAGGATCGAGCGCACGAGGTGCTGGCGGTAGCCCATGCGGCCGGAGACGCCGTTCATGATGATGCCGACCTCGCGCACGGCGGGCGCCGCGCTCTCGGTGCGAGCGGATGCGGGGGCGATGGTCGTCTCTGACACGTCGGTTCCTTCGTGGTCGTCCTGCGCTGAGTGGGGATGCCGGAGTCGGCGGGTAAGCGCTTTCCGCGAGTATGGCACGGCGAGCGCGGGGGGACAAGATCAGGCGGGGCGCCAGTGCAGCACGGCGCAGCCGTGCGGCTCGAGGCGCAGGCGCAGCGACGCGCCCTCGGGGGCTGTGCCGCGCATCCGCTCGCCCTCCGGTACGACGATGTCGCCGGACCAGAGCTCGACGATCGACCCGCCTCCGCCGAACGCCAGGTCGCCGGAGTCGAGCGAGACCTCGCGCGCCGCGCCGCGCAGGTCGAACACCGCGGCGTAGCGCGAGCCGCCCGGCCCGTCAGCGCCCCAGAGCACGAGATCGTCCTCGCGGCGCAGCTCGCGGTTGCGGCTGGAGTCGCGGCCGATCGCGAGGATCGCCGCGTTGCACAGCAGCTCGATCGTCGCCGGGTCGGAGCTCGGTAGATCGCCGCCGACCATCAGGGGCGACCGGGCGATCGACCACAGGGCGAGCAGGCTGCGGCGCTCGGCGGGGGTCAGGGCATCGTCGCGCGGCTCGCCGCGCTCCGCGCGCAGGCCGATGCGCCCGAGCGGCAGCATGTCGCCGTCCGGCCACCCCGAGGATCCGGCGTGCGGCGCCCAGCGGGCGAAGCGGGCGAAGTTCGCCTCGACCGCCGACCAGTCGTCCCAGAGGTCGTCGCAGATGCGCCACATCGTGGCGTGCTCGCGCAGGTGCTCGAGGCGCTCGAGCGACAGGTCGCGGCCGGGGGAGAGGCTCAGGGCGATGTCGCGTCCGCTGCGCTCGATGGCGCGGGCGAGGGCCTCGATCTCGGTGCGCTGGTACGGCCAGAGCAGGTCGTCGGCCTTGATGAAGTCGACGCCCCAGTCCGCGTAGAGCGCGAGCGCCGAGTCGACGTAGGCCTGCGCGGCCGGGTCGCCGTGGTCGAGGCCGAGCATGTCGGGGTTCCACTCGCAGACGTTGCCCGCATCCGCGACCCGGTCCGCCGTCGCGTCGGTGCCGAGCACGGGCGAGCGCTCCGCGACCGCCCGGCGCGGCACGCCCCGCATGATGTGGATGCCGAAGCGCAGACCCAGCGCGTGCACGCGATCCGCGAGCGGCCCGAAGCCGGCACCGCCGGCCGAGCTGGGGAAGCGGGCGGGGTCGGGCACCAGGCGCCCGTGCGCGTCCATCGCCAGCGGCGCCTGCGCGTTGTATCCGTGCGAGCGCGCGGTCGGGTCGGACCAGTCGATGTCGACCACGACCGTGTCCCAGCCGTAAGGGAGCAGGTGCTCGGCGAGGAACTCGGCGTTGGCGAGCACCTCCGCCTCGGTCACCGTCGTGCCGTAGCAGTCCCACGAGTTCCAGCCCATCGGCGGGGCGGCGGTGCGCAGCAGCGGCATGGCGTCACCCCAGCCGCAGGAGCGGGTGCCCGGCGCCGGCGCTCACGCGGACACCGCCGAGCTCAGCGGGGCGGCCGGACGAGCGGATGCGGGCACCCTCAGCACGGCGACTCCTTCCGGCGCCAGATCGACGCCCGTGACGGCCGCGCCCGACTCGAGGTCGATCGCGTCGACGGCGAGCTGCACGGCGGCCGCCGAGTGGTTGATGAGGAAGACCACGTCGCCGCGGCGCGCCGCCTCGACGCCCTCGGGCAGGCCCGGCAGCACCGGCTCGACGCCGGCGCGATCGAGCAGCGCGTCGACGATGCGCGCGATGCCGGCCCGGTCGGGCTGGGTGCCGACGTACCAGGCCTCGCCGGCGCCGTGCGCGTTGCGGGTGAGCGCGGGCTGACCGACGGGGATCCCGTCTGTGAAGCGGGCGAGCACCTCGGCGCCCTCGGTGCGCAGGTCCTCGGCCAGCAGCGAGCCTCGGAAGGCCGCCCCGGCCCAGTCGACGCCGATCGCGTCGCGGGCCGGCACGGGCATGACCGGCCCGCCCGGATGCGCGGCGAGCGCCCCGAAGTCGTCGAGCCCGACCCCGAGCACCGGCCCGAGCTGCGTGAGGAAGCCGCCGCGGCGGAAGCGGTCGTCGGCGTCGACGACGTCGCTGAACGGCCCCGTGAGCAGCACCCCGCCCGCTCCGACGAACGACGCCAGACGCGCCGCGCCCTCGTCGCGCAGCAGGTAGAGGAAGGGGGCGACGACCAGGTCGTGGCGCTCGCGGTCCACGCGCTCCGGCGGCACGATGTCGACCTGCACGGCGCGGCCGTGCAGCGCCCCGTACCACTCGCGCACCTCGGCGAGGTACTCGATGACGACCGGGTGGTCGCTGCCCTCGACGGCCCACCAGTTCTCCCAGTCGAAGACCAGCGCGACGCGGGCCTCGCGGTCGGCCGCGGGCAGCGCCTCGAGCGCGCCGAGTCGGGCGCCGAGGCAGACGACGTCGTGCCAGGAGCGCGCGGAGGTGCCGGCCTGCGGCAGCATCGCCGAATGGAACTTCTCGGCCCCGCCGGCCGACTGGCGCCACTGGAAGAACATGACGCCGTCGGCGCCGCGGGCGACCGCCTGCAGCGACTCGGCGACGAGGCGGCCCTCGGGCTTCGAGGCGTTGGCCGGCCGCCAGTTGACGGCGCCTGCCGCCTGCTCCATGAGGATCCACGGCACGCCCGGCTTGAGCGAGCGCATGAGGTCGCGCTGGAAGGCGATGTCGCGCACCCGGTCGGGGCTCGACGGGTCGGGGTAGCAGTCGTCGGCGACGACGTCGACCAGCTCGGCCCAGCGGGAGTAGTCGGCGGGCTTGAACGGGCCCATGAAGTTGGTCGTCATGGGCTGCGTCGCACCGGCAGCGCGCAGCACGTCGCGCTCCATGACGTAGCACTCGATGAGCATGTCGCTCGTGAAGCGGCGGAAGTCGAGCACCGCCGAGGGGTTGCGGCTGTACGGCGCCTTGCGTGGCGGCAGGATCTCGTCGAAGCCGCCGTAGCGCTGCGACCAGAAGTCGGTGCCCCACGCGGCGTTGAGCGCCTCGATCGAGCCGTAGCGCTCGGTCAGCCAGCCGCGGAAGGCGTCGCGGGCCGCATCCGAGTAATCGGCGTGCAGGTGGCAGCCGTACTCGTTGTTGATGTGCCACATGACCACCGCGGGGTGGTCGACGTAGCGCTCGGCGATGCGGCGCACGAGCTCGCTCGCGAGCCGGCGGTAGACGGGGGAGGAGGGCGCGTAAGCCTGGCGGCTGCCCTGCGAGAAGACGGTGCCGTCCTCGTCGACCGGCAGGATCACCGGGTAGCGGATGCTCGCCCACGGCGGCGGCGACGCCGTCGCGGTCGCGAGGTTCACCCGGATCCCGCCCGCGTGCAGCAGGTCGATGACGCGGTCGAGCCAATCGAAGTCCCAGCGGTCCTCGGCGGGCTGGATGCGCGACCACGAGAAGATCGCGAGGCTGACGACGTTGACGCCGGCCTCCCGCATCCGCTCGACGTCCTCGGGCCAGATGTCCTCGGGCCACTGCTCGGGGTTGTAGTCGGCGCCGTAGAGCACGTCGACTCCTCTCGGGGTTCGTTGCGGGGTGTCGTCAGGCGTCGCGCGGGGCGCGGCGCTGCGGGGTGGCGACGAGCGCCAGGACGAGGCAGCCGAGCGCCGGCACGAACAGCGGCACGAGGGCCCAGGTGCACACGCCGACCAGCCCGACGGCCGCGAGCAGGTAGAGCGCGCCGACCGGGTCGCGGCGCACCGCGCGCGGCGTGCGCGCGATCGCGTGCCGCCAGCCCGTGCGCTGCGACCACCCGGACGAGGCCAGGCCGATCGCGAGCGCGACCGCCGCGAGCCCCACCCAGCCGACCACCGCGATCGCCGGGCCGCCGGGCAGCGCGCCCGAGGCGGCGAGATCGAGGTCGAGCAGCAGCACGCCGGTGGCGAGGGCGGCGGCGAGGCCGACCAGCCAGCCGCCGCGCAGGGCCGCTAGGTAATCGCCGACGAAGGCGCCGACGCTCGTGGTCTCGGCGCGCAGGTGCCGCCGCAGGTGGCCGGCGCCGGCGGCCAGCGCCGCGGGCAGCGTGATCACCGGCAGCGACGCGACGGTGACCAGCACCCCGGTCAGCAGCACCTCACCCAGCAGCGCGAAGGCGCCGATCGCCCCGGGGTTGCGCCCGATCACGCGCCCCGGCAGGGCCGGGCCGCTGCCGTCGAGGTCGCGGCGCCGCGCGATGCGCAGCTCGCGCCGGTGCAGCACGGTCATCGCGATCAGCCCTTGAGCCCCTGGGTGGCCACGCCGCCGATGAGGAAGCGCTGGAACACCGCGAAGAAGGCCATGATCGGCACCAGCGCCAGCAGCGAGGCCGTGACCGAGGCCCCGTAGTCGCTCGCCGAGGTCTGGTCGTTGTAGAGCCGCAGCGCGATCGGCAGCGGGTACTGCTCGGGGCTGGTGACGTACAGCAGCGGTCCGAGGAAGTCGTTCCACGCCCAGATGAAGGCGAAGATCGAGCAGGTGATCAGCGCCGGCTTGATGAGCGGCACGATGATCGACCAGAAGATGCGGAAGTGCCCGGCGCCGTCGATGCGCGCCGCCTCGTCCATGTCGCGCGGGATCGAGCGGATGAACTGCACGATCAGGAACACGAAGAACGCCTCGGTCGCGAGGAACTTCGGCAGGATCAGCGGGATGTACGTGTCGATCAGGTCGAGCCGGTTGAAGAGCACGTACTGCGGGATGATGACGACGTGGAACGGCAGCAGCAGCGTGCCGATCATGGCGGCGAAGAGCACGCCCACGCCCTTGAACTTGATGCGGGCGAAGCCGTAGGCCGCGAGCGCCGAGGAGAGCACGGTGCCGATGACGGCCATGCTGGCGATGAAGAGGCTGTTGGCGAAGAAGCGCCACAGTGGCACGCCGGCGATGCCCTCGAACACCCGCAGGTAGTTGTCGATGGTGGGCGACTCGGGGATCAGCCCGGGGTTCTGGCCGAACTCCGCGTTGGGCTTGAACGTGGAGAACACGAGCCAGACGAGCGGGTAGAGCACCAGCACGGTCAGCGCGCCGAGGGCGACGAACCAGATGACGGTCTGCCAGCTCTTGCGGCTGACCTTGCGGCGCGTGGGTGCGCCCTTCGCGGTGCGGACGGCCTCGTCGAACGTGGCCTCGGGGCGGATGGCGGTCATCGGTTGTCTCCGGCGTAGTGCACCCACGACTTCTGGGTGCGGAAGAGGATGAAGGCGATGACGGCGACGACGACGAGCAGCACCCAGGCGATGGCCGCCGCGTAGCCCATCTGGCCGTCCTGGAACGCCCGCTTATAGAGGTAGACGGTGATGAAGTTGGTCATGCCCGCCGGGCCGCCGGTGCCGCTCGAGATGATGTACGCCGAGGCGAAGACCTGGAAGGCGCCGATGAGCTCGAGCAGCAGGTTGAAGAAGATGACCGGCGAGAGCATCGGGATGGTCACGGCCTTGAAGCGGCGCATCGCGCCCGCGCCGTCCATCTCGGCGGCCTCGTAGAGCTCCTTGGGCACCTGCTTGAGGCCGGCGAGGAAGATGACCATGGTGCCGCCGAACTGCCAGACGGCGAGGATGATCATCATCGGCACGACGAGGGAGACGTTGCCCACCCAGCCGCCGAGCTCGATGCCGAAGATGCTGAGCCCGCTGTCGACCGGTCCGTTCGAGGAGAACATCGCGCGCCAGACGATAGCGACTGAGACGGAGGCGCCGATGAGCGACGGCGCGTAGAAGGCGGAGCGGAAGAAGCCCGAGCCCTTGTCGCGGTAGTTGAGCAGCAGGGCGATGCCGAGGGCGGCCGCCAGCTTGATCGGCGTGCCGACGAGCACGTAGACCAGCGTGATCTGCGCGGACTGGATGAACTGCGGGTCGTCGGTGAAGAGCCGGATGTAGTTGTCGAGGCCGATCCACTGCGGGTCGGAGAAGAGGTTGTACCGCGTGAAGGAGAAGTACAGCGAGTAGGCCATCGGCCCCACGGTAAGCCCGACGAAGCCGATGAGCCAGGGCGTGAGGAACGCGTAGCCGGCGAGCCCCTCGCGGCGCTCACGCAGCTTGAGTCCCGGCCGCACGGGCGGCTTGCCGCCCTTGCGGGGAGCGGATGCGTTCGCCGCCGCTCGGCGTGCGGGGCCCGAGGCATTCGTCGGGCGCGGGGTGGTGGCGGTCATCGGTGACTCCTCCATCGCAGTCTGGGAAGGGGTGCCGCGGGGGCGACGTCGCGTCGCCCCCGCGGTGATTCCGGTCAGGAGTTGAGCGCGACGTCCATCTCGGTGAAGAAGCGGTCGACGGCCTCGTCGACGGTCACCGTGCCGAACATGAGCTCGGTGCCGAGCACGCGGAACTCCTCCTCGATGTTGCCGAAGCCGACGATCGGCACGGGCGGGGCGTCGCCGAGACGATCGGCGATCGAGGCCTCGTACTCCTCGATCTGCGCGTCGAGACCGCTCAGGTCCGAGCTGCTGCGCGCGGTCTCGCTGGCCGGGAGGCCGCGGTTGGTGCCGAAGATCGCGCCCACCTCGGGGTCGTTGACCATGAAGTCGATGAAGATCGCCGCAGCCTCGCCGTGGTCGGTGCCCGCCGACGCCGAGAGCAGCATGCCCGCCTTCTGGTAGAGGTCCTTCGCGCCCTCCTCCGTCACGGGCGGCTCGATGAGGTTGAGCTCGGGGTAGCCCTCACCGAGGTTGGCCAGGTAGCCCGCGCCGAAGTTGTCCCAGGTCATCTCGCTCGCGGTGAGGGCGGTGTCGAAGGCGCCCAGCGGCAGCTGCTCCTCGACACGCTGCTGCGGGATGAAGGCGCCGGCCTCGCGCTGCTCGGTGGTCTGGTTCCAGAAGTCGCGCAGGTCGTCCTCGTCGAAGTTCGGCTCGCCGTCCTCGGTGAAGAGCTCCTCGCCCTGGGCGCGCTGCTGGAGCTCGAAGACCTGGATGCGGCCGGTCCAGTCACCGGCGCCCCAGGCCTCCACGCCCGCGGCTTCGGCGGCAGCCGTGGTGTCCTCGATCCAGGCGGTGTAGTCGTCCCAGTCGCCGCCGGCGAAGTCCTCGACGCCGATCTCGGCGAGCAGGGTCGGGTTGGTGAACAGGCCCCACGCGTTGGTGGAGATCGGGATGCCCGCGGTGATGTCGGCGACCTCGCCGGAGCCGAGGACCGCCTCGTCGAAGGGCCCGGTGTCGATCTGCTCGCCGAGGTAGGGCTCGAGGTCGAGCAGCAACCCGTTCTCGGAGTACTGGCGCAGGTAGCTGATGTCCGTGGCGAGCACGTCGGGCAGACCGCCGCCGGCGGCCTCGGTCTGGCGGCGCTCCCAGTAGTCGGGGTAGGGCAGGAAGGAGGTCTGCACCGAGACGTTCGGGTACTCCTCGTTGAAGAGGTCGATGGCCTGGTCGTACAGACCGGCGCGCACGTCGTTGCCCCAGAACGCGAAGTTGAGGGTGGTCTCCTCGTCGGGGTCGAACTCGCCCCCGCCGCCGCTGGAGCCGCCGGAGCATCCCGCGAGCACGAGTGCCGTGCCGGTCGCCGCTGCGATGAGCGCGGCGGTCCTCTTGGTGTTGAACATCGTTGTCCTTCCAGAACGTCGTCGTCCTCGACCGTCGGCCTCGGAGACGGCCGGCGATCCCGCTGTGAGAAAGCGCTTGCCGAGAACCGTACCCGGCGGAAAAACGTTTCGCAAGGAAAACTTGCCGTGGCTCGGGAAGGGCTTTCCGGCCAGTGATTCCCCTGCGTGAGCGGCGCGAGGTCGACCGAGCGCCACCTCGCCGCGTGCGCCGGCCGCCTGCGTGCGATGCCGTACCCGGACGACGGATGCGTACCGGTCCCGATGCTCCGTTGTCGCTCGGGTGCTGCAACACCGTGCGCTGCGCTGCGCTGCGCTGCGGGCGGCTCGGGCTCGGTGCCGCGTGCGCCGGCCGCCTGCGGGCGATGACGTATGCGGACGACGGATGCGTACCGGTCCCGATGCTCCGTTGTCGCTCGGGTGCTGCAACACCGTGCGCTGTGCTGCGGCGCAGGCGCTGCGGGCGGCTCGGGCCCGAGCGGCACATGGGTCGCTAGGAGCGGCCGCCGGTCGACTCGCGCACGATGAGCTCCGGCGCGAAGACGATGCTGTCGGCGGGATCGAGCGTGCGGCCATCCGTCACCGCCGGCAGCAGCAGCTGCGCGGCCCGACGACCCATCTCGCGAGCGGGCTGGCGCACGGAGGTGAGCGGCACGGCCGCGACGGCGGCGAACTCGATGTCGTCGTAGCCGACGACCGCGACCTGCTCGGGCACGCGGGTGCCGCCGGCGATCAGGCCGTAGACGATGCCGCAGGCGAGGTGGTCGTTCGTCGTGACGATGCCGTCGGGTCGCTCGTCCGTCGGCATCGAGGCGATGCGCAGGCCGAGCTCGCGGCCGATGCCGCTCGTGACCCGGTGGGTCCAGGCGACGTCGAGCTGCACGTCCGGATGCTCCGCCGCCGCCGCCCGGGCGCCGACCAGCCGCTGCGCCACCTGCGCCACCGAGTCCTGGCCGCCGATGAAGGCCAGTCTCCGCCGGCCGAGCGCGATGAGGTGCTGGACGGCCAGGCGGCCGCCGGCGACGTCGTCGAAGGAGACGGAGGGCAGTTCGCCGCGTCCGTCGACCGCGTCGACGAGGACCGCGGGGATGCCCCTGCGGCGGAGGCGGTCGATCTCCTCCGGGGTCGCGCCGTAGGGCGAGATGAGGACGCCCTCCACCTGCACCCGCTCGAAGAGCTCGAGGTGCGCGCGCTCCTTCTCGTGGTCGTCGTCGCTGTTGCCCACGAGCACGCGGAGGTTCGCCGCGGTCGCCGCCTCCTCGGCCCCGGCCACCATCGCGCCGAAGAACGGGTTGGCGATGTTGATGACCGTCATGCCGAGCAGGCCGCTGCGGCCGGCGCGCAGCTGCTGCGCCGCCTGCAGCGGAACGTAGCCGAGCTCGTCGGCCACGCGCCGCACCCGGGCGGCCAGTGCCGGCGTGACGAGGTGCGGGCGGTTCAGCGCATTCGAGACCGTGCTGATGGAGACGCTCGCATGGCGCGCCACGTCGCGGATGCCGATGCGCTTCATGTCGCCAATCCTGGCCTGCCCGCCGGGTTCGCGGGTGAGCGGGGTGGTCGCCGCCCGGCGCGCGGTCGCGGCGCGGACCGGTCCAGGCATGCCGACGCCGGCAAAAAAACTCGCGGTTTTGCCGAATTTCCATTGACAACGACGGCGGCGCGGAGAACACTCACGGAAAGCGCATTCCAAGACGATGCGGACGTCGACACGAGGAGGTGTCGCTGTGACGAAGAACTGGGCCCTGCGCGCGCACGAGGCCTGCGACTGGGTGCTGTGGGCCGCGGCGATGAACGCCCTCTGGCTCGGAGGCACGATCGCCGGGGGCGTCGTGCTCGGGCTCGCCCCCGCGACGGTCGCCGTCTCGGTGCTCACCCGGCGGCGTCTCCGCGGGGAGCGCTTCGCGGTCGTGGCGGCCTTCGCGACGGCGTGGCGACGCGAGTTCCTCGGCGCGCAGATCGCCGTCGGCGTGCCCGTCCTGATCGCCGCGCTGCTGATCGCCCAGGGCACCGCGCAGCTGGGGCGCACCGGCGGCCCCTGGGCGGCGGCCCTGCTGGTCGGCGGTGCCTACGCGGCGGTCGTCGCCGCGGTCTCGAGCGCCATGGTCGCCAACTACGAGCTCCGGGGGCGCTCCTACGTTCCGGCCGCCTCCCGCTGGTTGCTGCGCAACCTGCCGCACGCGCTGCTGCTGCTCGCGGTGGGCGCCGTACTGACCGCGGCGACCCTGGCGCTGCCCTCCCTGGCCGTCTTCCTCTCCGTCGGGGCATGGCTGACCGCATCCACGGTCATCAGCCTCGGCTTCTTCGCCGTCAACGAAGCGGCGATCGCACAGCAGAACGAAGGAGTTCATCCATGACCGATACCCGCCGACCCCTGCGCATCGCCGTCGTGTCCGCCACGACTGCCGCGATGCTCGCCCTCGCGGGCTGCTCCTCGGGCGCACCCGTCGCCGATGACGGCCGCCTCTCGATGATGGTGCCCTACCTGTCGACCACGTCCCCCTCCGGCGACAACGCGATCCACACCGCGCTCGAGGAGATCGCCGGCGTGGAGCTCGACATCACCTGGGTGCCGAACTCCTCCTACGCCGACAAGACCAACATCACCCTCGCCGGGGACGACGTCCCCCAGGTGATGATCGTGCAGGGCAAGGATCCCGGCTTCGTCAAGAACGCGGAGGCGGGAGCCTTCTGGAACCTCACCGAGCACCTCGCGGACTACCCGAACCTGACGACCACCATGCCCGAGGTGCAGGAGGCGGCCAGCATCAACGGGGAGGTCTACGGGGTCTTCCGCGCACGCGATGTCATGCGCGCGGCCGTCATCATCCGGAAGGACTGGCTCGAGGCGCTCGGCCTGCCGCTGCCGCAGACCACCGACGACCTCTACGAGATCGCCAAGGCCTTCTCCGAGCGCGATCCGGACGGCAACGGCGTCGACGACACCTACGGCCTCATCATCCCGAAGTGGCCCGGGGGCATCGGCAGCAACAGCCCCTACGACGTCATCGAGACCTGGCACGGAGCGGGGAACCGCTGGACGGAGCGCGGCGGCGAGCTCGTCCCGAGCTTCACCACCGAGCAGTGGCTCGACGGCGTCGACTACGCCAAGCGGCTCGTCGACGAGGGCCTGGTCAACGCCGACTACGCGACCCTCGACTCTGCGGACTGGAACCAGCCGTTCCTCAACGGCGACGGCGGCATCATCATCGACGTCCACTCGCGGGCCGGTTCGATCGCGGCGCTGTTCAAGCAGGCCGACCCCGAGCACTTCGGCCGCTACGTCGACGTCACCGGCAACCTGACCGGTCCCGGCGGCGAGCTGCTCGCGCACCCGACGGCCGGCTACAGCGGGTTCCTCGCCATCCCGAAGGCCTCGGTGCCGACGGAGGAGGCCCTGCACCGGGTGCTCGAGGTGCTCGATGCGCTGAACTCCGACGAAGCCTGGCCCATCGTGAGCAGCGGCCTCGAGGGCGTCACGTACGAGCTCGACGGCGACTTCGCCGTGCCGATCGAGGATGCGCCGCAGGACCTGCTCGACGCCGTGGGCAGCTACGCCCAGCTCGGCACGAACGTCACGGGACGGCCCGGATTCCTCCCGAAGCCGCAGAGCGAGGCCGAGCAGGAGCTCTACGACAAGCGCCGCAGCATCGAGGCCTCCGATCTCGAGGCGGCCGTCTACGACCCCGCGGCCGGGTTCGTCTCGGCGACCTACGCCGCGCAAGGGGCGCAGCTCGACACGATCATCGCCGACGCGCGCATCCAGTACATTGCGGGCCAGATCGACCGCGACGGCCTGCTGGCCGCGATCGAGCGTTGGCGCAGCAGCGGCGGCGATCGCGTCATCGACGAGATCAACGCGCTCGCCGACGATGTCGACTGACACGGCGGGGGCGGTCGCGGGTCGCCGCACCGCCCCGCCCCGTCGGCGCCGCGGCGGTGCGGTGGCGCATGTCGCGCGGTGGCGCTGGCTCTACCTGCTGCTGCTGCCCGGCGTCGTCTACTTCGCCCTGTTCCGCTACGGGCCGATGTACGGCGCCGTGATCGCCTTCAAGGACTACCTGCCGTTCCTCGGCGTGACCGGGAGTCCCTGGGTCGGCACGGCGCACTTCGAGGCCTTCTTCGCGAGCCCGGACTTCCCCCGGCTGCTGGGCAACACCCTCATCCTCGCGCTGCTGAGCCTGCTGATCGCCTTCCCGCTCACCGTCCTCGTGGCGCTGCTGCTCAACGAGCTGCGGCTGAACCTGCTCAAGCGGACCGTGCAGACGCTCATCTACATCCCGCACTTCCTGTCGTGGACCGTGGTGGCGTCGCTGACCTACCTGCTCTTCGCGCTCGAGATCGGTCCGCTCTTCCAAGCGCTCAACGGGCTGCTCGGCACCGACATCGACTTCCTCAGCGATCCCGCCTGGTTCCGGCCGATCATCGTGCTGCAGGACATCTGGAAGAACACCGGGTGGGGCACGATCATCTTCCTCGCCGCCCTGGCCAGCGTCGATCAGGAGCAGTACGAGGCCGCCATCCTCGACGGTGCGGGGCGGTTCCAGCGGGTCTGGCACATCACCCTGCCGTCGATCATGCCCACCGTCGTGGTCATGCTCGTGCTGCAGATGGGCCAGGTGCTCAACACCGGGTTCGAGCAGATCTACCTGATGACCAACGCGCTCAACCGGCAGGTGGCCGACGTGTTCGACACCTACGTGTACTTCATGGGCATCACGCAGGGCAGCTACAGCTACTCGACCGCCGTCGGGCTCTTCAAGGCCGTCGTCGGCGTGGTGCTGATCTTCGGCGCCAACTGGGTGGCCCGCCGCTTCAAGCAGACAGGGATCTTCTGATGGCGCGAGAGCCGTACCGCTTCAACACCCCGGCCGGCCGGGTCTTCGACGTGCTGAACATCGTCCTGCTGAGCGCCCTCGGGGTCGTGGCGCTGCTGCCCTTCGTCTTCGTCACAGCCGGGTCCTTCGCCACCGAGGCCGAGCTGGCCTCGAGGTCCTTCTTCCTGTGGCCGAACACGGTCAGCCTCGAGGCCTACGCGTCCATCCTCACGAGCCCGACCTTCCTGCGGGCGCTGCTGACCACGATCGCGGTCACGGCCGTCGGCACGGTCGTGCAGCTGCTCCTCACCGCCTCGATGGCGTATCCGCTCTCCAAGGTCGGCCTGCCGGGGCGGAAGACCCTGGTGTCGCTGGTCGTGATCACGATGGTCTTCTCCGGCGGCATGATCCCGACCTTCCTGGTGGTGAAGGATCTCGGGCTGCTCGACACCTACTGGGCGCTGATCCTGCCGATGGCGATCAACCCGTTCAGCCTCATCATCATCAAGAACTTCTTCCAGCAGCTGCCCGCCGAGCTGGAGGAGTCGGCCAAGATCGACGGCGCGAACGAGCTGCAGACGCTGTGGAACGTGATCCTGCCGCTGTCCAAGCCGGTGCTGGCGACCTTCGCGCTGTTCTACGCCGTGGGCATCTGGAACGACTTCATGTCCCCGCTGCTCTATCTCAACGACAACTCGATGTGGACGCTGCAGATGTTCCTGCGGCAGGTGACCGCCGCCACCGACCTGTCGATGCTCGAGTCCGATCCGAGCTCGCTGCCACCGGCGCAGGGGGTGAAGTTCGCGGTGATCGTCGTCGCGACCGTGCCGATCCTGCTCTTCTACCCCTTCCTGCAGAAGCACTTCGCCAAGGGCATGCTGATCGGCTCGGTGAAGGGATGAGCGTCTACAGCAACGCGCTGCGCGGTCCGGACGATCTGGTCGGCTGGATCGCGGAAGGTCCGGTGGATGCGCGGCGAGCGCAGGACGGCCTGCGGCTGGCCTCAGCAGGCGGCCCGGAGGCGCACTGGACGCTGTGGTGCCCCGAGGAGTTCGGCGATCGGATCGCCATCTCCTGGGACTTCTCGCCCCGAGCCGAGCCGGGCCTCGCGATGCTGTTCTTCGGGGCGACCTCGCTGCTCGGCGGCAGCATCTTCGACCCCTCGCTGAGCCCTCGGGACGGCGGGTACCCGCAGTACCACTCCGGCGAGCTGCGCACGCTGCACGCGTCCTACTTCCGACGGCGATGGCCGGACGAGCGCTCGTTCCACACCTGCAATCTGCGCAAGTCGCCCGGGTTCCAGCTGGTGGCCAGCGGCGCCGACCCCGTTCCGCCGGCGCTCGATGCCGACGGGCGCTTCTACCGGGTCGAGGTGCTCAAGGACGGGGCGAGGGTGCGCCTCGCGATCGATGGGCTGCCCCTGTTCGACTGGCGGGACGACGAGGTCGACGGCCCCCTCATCGGCTCAGGGCGCATCGGCTTCCGTCAGATGGCCCCGCTCGTCGCCCACTACCGAGACCTGGAGGTCAGGACCCTGTGAACGAGAACGCCGAACTCGATGCGCCCCTGCGCTGGCTCGACGGCGAGCCGCCGGCGTGGCTGCCCGCGGGCGCCACCTGGGGGCTGCCGCTGCCGCGCGGAACGGTCGCCGATGCCGCCGGGCTGCGGCTGACGGACCCGTCCGGGGCCGCCGTGCCCGCGCAGTTCTGGCCGCTGGCCACGTGGCCGGACGGCTCGCTCAAGTGGGCCGGCGCCGCGATCGGGGCCGGCCGGCCGCCGGCAGCCTGCTCGGTCGTGCTCGCGGACTGCCGGGACGAGGCGGAGGCGGCCCAGCCGGTCGCCGTCGACGAGACGCCCGCGGGCGTCGTGGTGCGCAACGGCGTGATCCGCATCGAGATCGCCGCGCCCGGGGAATCGGACGGCGCCCTGCTGCGCAGGGTGCAGCGCGGGAGCACGACGGTCGCCGAGCACCTGCGTCTGGTGAGCAGCGTGCAGCACGAGCTGCCGGAGTTGGGCGGAGGGCAGCGGCACCCCTACTCCTCGCGCCTGGACCGCGTCACCGTCGAGCAGCGCGGCCCGATCCGCTGCGTCGTGCGGCTCGACGGCGTCCATCGGGCCGACGACGGCGTGCGGACCTGGCTCCCCTTCACGGTGCGCGTGGTCCTGGCCGCCGGCTCCGACCGCATCCGCATCGTGCACTCCTTCGTGTGGGACGGCGACCCGCAGGCGGACTTCCTCACCGGCCTCGGCGTCACCGTGGGCGTGCCGCTCCGAGCCGGACTGCACGACCGGCATCTGCGGTTCGCCGGCGACGACGGCGGATTCCTCGCCGAGGCGGTGCGCGGTGTGACCGGCCTGCGCCGCGACCCGGGCGCCGGTGTGCGCCGGGCGCAGGTCGCCGGCGAGGCCACCGCGCCCGTCGAGGAGTGGGACGCGCGCGTCGCCGAACGGCTGCACCTCGTCCCCGCATGGTCGGATGCGACCCTCGCGCAGCTCAGCCCCGACGGCTACGTCATCACCAAGCGCACCGGCGAAGGGCACGCATGGGTGCGGGCCGGGGCCGGACGCCGCTCGGAGGGCCTCGTGTCGCTCAGCGACCCCGAGGGCGGCATCGGCCTGGGCGTGCGCGGCTTCTGGCAGTCGTACCCGGCGCAGCTCGATGTGCGGGGCATGGCGACGGCGAGCGCCACGGTGACCGCGTGGCTGCACGCCCCGCAGGCGCCGCCGATGGATCTGCGCTTCTATCACGACGGGCTCGGGCAGACCGATCACGCCGAGCAGCTCGAGGGGCTCGAGATCACCTACGAGGACTACGAGCCGGGCTTCGGCGATGCGCACGGCATCGCTCGCACCCACGAGCTCGTGCTCGTCGCGCACGCCGCGACACCGGGACTGCAGCGGCTCGCGCTCGACGTGCGGGACCTGCATGCGCCTCCGCTGCTCCAGCCGACGCCGCAGCACCTGCACGCGGCGGGCGTCTTCGGCGACTGGGCGCCGGTGGACCGCTTGGAGCCGGCGCGGGCGGAGATCGAGGACAGCCTCGACGCGCTGCTGGACTTCTACCTCGGTCAGGTGGAGCAGCGACGGTGGTACGGCTTCTGGGACTACGGCGACGTGATGCACTCCTACGACCTCGATCGTCACGCGTGGCGCTACGACGTGGGCGGGTACGCCTGGGACAACAGCGAGCTGTCGACCGATCTCTGGCTGTGGTACTCCTACCTGCGCTCGGGGCGGGCCGACGTGTTCCGCCTCGCCGAGGCCATGACGCGCCACACCGGGGAGGTCGACGTCTACCACCTGGGGCGCTGGGCCGGGCTCGGGACCCGCCACGGTGTGCAGCACTGGGGATGCAGCGCCAAGCAGCTGCGCATCAGTAGCCCGATCTACCGGCGCATCTTCCACTACCTCACCGCGGACGAGCGCGTCGGCGACCTCCTCGACGAACTGGTGGACAGCGATCGGACCTTCCTGCAGCTCGACCCGCTGCGGAAGGTGCGCGACGACGCGGGACGGTACCGTCCCGACGCGGCTGCGCTGTCCGTCTCCCTCGGCACCGATTGGGGCGCGCTCGCGGCCACCTGGCTGACCGCGTGGGAGCGCAGCGGCGACGAGCGATCACGGGACCGGCTGCTGGGCACGATGGCGGACATCGCGGCCATGCCGCAGGGCTTCCTCACCGGGGTCGGCTCGTACGATCTCGAACGCGGCCGCTTCGATCGGCGTCGCGACGACATCGCCGTGTCGCATCTGAGCGCCGTCTTCGGCCTCGTCGAGATCTGCAGCGAGCTGATCGACCTGCTCGACGTGCCGGACTTCGCCCGGGCCTGGGAGCGCTACTGCAGGCTCTACACCGCCACGCCCGAGGAACAGGCGGCGGAGCTCGGAGCGCCGTTGCGGGGCATCCACCTCGAGCAGGCGCACAGCAGGCTGACCGCCTACGTGGCGGCGCGCTCCGACGACGACGCCGCCGCCGCACGCGCCTGGGAGGCCTTCGAGGGCGGCGGCGAATGGCTGCTGCATCGCAGCGCGCTGCAGCGACGGCGGGTGCTGCCGCCGGACGTCCTGCATCCGGTCGACGAGATCGCGAGCGTCTCGACCAACGACGCCGCGCAGTACTCGCTGGCCGCGATCCAGAACCTCGCGCTCATCGGCGATCGGCTGCCGCCCGCCGCGGGTCAGCTGCCGACGGCGTAGCGCCCCGGCCGGTGGTTCAGCGCGATGACGACCCCGAGCAGGGCCGCGCCGACGGCGGAGAGCAGCACCGTCCACCATCCGCTCACGCTGAGCGAGGCGAGCACGACGGCGGTGTCGAAGGCCAACATGGTCCAGCCGGCCGGCACGCCCCAGCGGTCCTGGACGACGAGAGCGAGGATGCCCGAGCCGCCCAGCGAAGCGCCGTGGCGGAAGAGCATGAGGATCCCGACGGCGGCGAGCAGGTTGCCGAGCACGAGCGCCAGGGCCGGATGCGGATGCACGGGGCCCAGCAGCGGGCCGATGAGCGCCGCGAAGGCGGAGACGAGGCCGACGCCGAGGAGCGAGCGCAGGGTGAACGCGGCACCGCGGCGCAGCCACGCCAGCACGAAGAAGGGAAGGTTGACGAGGGCGAAGGCGACCGGGAAGACGGGGCCTCCGGCGTAGTCGACGAGCAGCGCCAGGCCGGCGACACCGCCGGTGACCAGCTGCGCCGCGTGCAGCAGGTGCGCCCCGAACGCCGCGAGCAGCGTGCCGCTGAGAATGCCGATGACGTCCTCGACGGGGAGTGGAAGCGGGCGCGAGCCGCCAGGGTCTCGGGGTCCTTGGTCGCCAGTCGCACCGCACGATCCTCGGGCCGCCGCATATGTTGCGCAAGCGAGCGGAGGTGCGCTGCGCACATCCGCTCTCCAGCGAACCGTAGAGTGACGATATGACCGGTCTCGACGCCCTCGATGCGCGCATCCTCCTCGCCCTCGACGACGATCCGGATGCGACGACCCTCGGCCTCGCGCGCCGGCTCGGCATCGCCCGCAACACCGCGCACGCGCGCCTGCGGCGGCTGCTCGCCGGCGGCGCGCTGCGCTCCTTCAGCCATCGTGTCGATCCGGCGGCGCTCGGACACGGGCTGGTCGCGTTCGTCTCGCTCGCCATCGCGCAGCGCGGCAGCGACGCGGCCATGCGCGAGCTGGAGCAGATCCCGCAGGTGCTCGAGCTGCACGCCACGACCGGTGACCTCGATCTGCTGCTCAAGGTGGTGGCGCGCGACACCGGGCACCTCTACGAGCTGACCGAGCGCATCGTCGCGATCGAGGGGGTCACGCGCAGCAGCACCTCGATCGCGCTGCGCTCGCCGGTGCCGAGCCGCGTGGCCCCGCTCATCCGCTCGGTGTTCGAGGAGCAGGCCTGAGGCACCGGCCGCCCCCGCTCATCCGTCCCGGCCGCACCTGCCGCACCATCCGTACCAGCCGCGCCAGCGGTCCCGGCCGCACCGGCCGCACCGGCCGCACCAAAACGAAGGACTTCGTCGCGACGCGCCGATGTCAGGCGCGAGAGATCGCGGCGTGTCGCGACAAACTCCTTCATTTTCGCTTTGGTGTTCGTGTTCGTGTTCGTGTTCGGCCCCGGGGGTCGTCCGGGCGCGGCGCACGGCGAGGTCAGCCGCCGAAACGCTCCGTGCGGATGCGGGACGGGTCGTGCCCGAGATCGACGAGCAGGTTCGCCGCGACCTCGACGAAGGGCGTCGGGCCGCAGAGGTAGACGGCCGGGCGCTCCTCGGCGGGGATCACCAGCTCGGCGAGCAGCTCGCGGTCGATGCGGCCGGGCGGTCGGTGCCATCCCTCGGGCGCCCGCTTCGTGTACACCCAGTCGATGGCGAAGCGCTCGTCGCGCAGCTGCTCGAGCTCCTCGGCGAAGTACGCGTACGGCTCGCCGCGCACCGAGTAGAGCAGCCGGAACGGTGCGTCGCTGCCTGAGTCGCGGCGGGCTCGGGCCATCGCCATGAGCGGCACGATGCCCGAGCCGCCGGCGATGAGCTGCACGGGGCCGGTCTGCTGCGGCTCCCAGACGAAGTAGCGCCCGACCGGGCCGCGCACCTCGAAGCGGTCGCCGACCTCGATGTCGTGCACGAGGTACGGCGACACCTCGCCGTCGGGCAGCTCGTCGACCGCGAACTCGAGCACCGGGCTCGGCCCGTGCGTCGAGATCGAGTACGAGCGCTCGGCGCGGTATCCGTCCTCGGCTGTGAGCCGCACATCCACGTGCTGGCCGGCGAGGTTGCCCGGCCAGCCGTCGACGCGCACCCACAGCGAGCGCCCGGTTGGGATCGGCCAGTCGGCGTCGATGACGGTCGCGGGCAGCCAGTCGCCGCTCACCAGTACCGCTGCTCCCGCCACGGGTCGCCGTACTGGTGGTAGCCGTTGACCTCCCAGAACCCGGGCTCGTCGGTGGCCTGCGTGCGCAGCCCGCGCACCCACTTGGCGCTCTTCCAGAAGTAGAGGTGCGGCACGATCAGCCGCACGGGGAAGCCGTGCTCGGGCTCGAGCGGCTCTCCTCGAACTCGAACGCCAGCCACGCCTTGCCGTCCGTGAGGTCGGCGATGGGCACGTTCGTCGTGTAGTCGCCGTGGCAGTCGATCATGGCCGAGACCTGCTCGGTGCCGCCGGCCGCGGCGAGCACGTGGTCGACGCTCACGCCGCGCCAGCGGGTGCCGAGCTTCGACCAGCGCGTGACGCAGTGGATGTCGGTGGTGATGTCGTCGATGGGCTGGGCCATGAGGTCGTCCCAGCCCCACTCGGCGGTGCCGCGCTCGGTGGCGATCGCGAAGCGCCAGTCCGCGGGGGCAACCACCGGGGTCGGGCCCGCCGACATGACCGGGAAGTCGTCGGTCGTGCGCTGGCCCGGCGGCAGCGACGGGTCGGGGGTGCGCCGGCGGTCGCCGAAGCCGCGGCTGATGATCATGCCGGTGCGCGGTTCGCTGACGGTCACACGGCCTCCTCGTCCGGCCGCGGTGCGCGGCGCATCCGCACCATTCTCCGCCCGCGGCGGCACGGCGGGAAATCCGGGGAGCGGATGCGGTCGCCGCCGTCCGCCACGGCGGGGCGGGGGAGCCGGGTGGCGGATGCGGTCCTCGCCGCTCTTGTCGGCGGTCCGTGATATGTGTACGGTGTCCACATCGGATGCGGCGCAGTCGTGCATCCGCTCGGCACGTCCATCCGCTCCGGCACCGCACCACCTGGAACCACGGAGGCATCGTGAACGACCTCGCCATCGAGACCGCCGGTCTCGTCAAGACGTTCGGCGGCACGGTCGCCGTCGACGGCGTCGACCTCGCCATCGCCCGCGGCGGCGTGCACGCGGTGCTCGGGCCCAACGGCGCCGGCAAGACGACCGTCATGCGCATGCTCGCCACCCTGACCCGGCCCGACGCGGGAACCGCCGTCGTGCTCGGCCGCGACGTGATCGCCGACTCGAAGGAGGTGCGCCGCCGGGTGAGCCTCACCGGCCAGTTCGCCTCGCTCGACGAGGACCTCACCGGGCGCGACAACCTGCGCCTGATCGGCAGGCTCTTCGGCTACTCGGGCAGGGGGCGCGCGACCGCGCCGAGGAGCTGCTCGATGCGTTCTCGCTGACGGATGCGGGCGACCGCCAGGTGAAGAAGTACTCCGGCGGCATGCGCCGCCGCCTCGACATCGCCGCATCGATCGTCGTGACGCCCGAGCTGCTGTTCCTCGACGAGCCGACCACGGGCCTCGATCCGCGCAGCCGCAACGAGGTGTGGGACATCGTGCGCGCGATGGTCGCCGGCGGCACCACCGTGCTGCTGACGACGCAGTACCTGGAGGAGGCGGACCAGCTCGCCGACCGCATCACGGTCATCGACCGCGGCAGGGTCATCACGGAGGGAACCTCCGCCGAGCTCAAGGCCTCGGTCGGCAGCGGCACGCTCGTCGTGCGCGTGATGGACCGCGCCGACCGGCCCGCCGCCCGCGCGGTGCTCGCCCGCGAGCTCGGCGTCGAGGTGCGCGAGGAGATCGATCCGAGCGCGCTCACCGCCAACGTGGCGGGCAGCGCCGGGGTGACCCGGGCGCTGACGGCGCTCGAGAACGACGGCATCACCCTGGCGCAGTTCTCGCTGGGGCAGCCCACGCTCGACGAGGTGTTCCTGTCGATCACCGGGCACACCGCCGAGGACGAGGACGAGGAGGCGGCGGCATGAGCGAGCGGATGGGCGCGGACGGGACGGCTGTGCAGCGGGACGGCCGGCGGGGCACGCGCACGGAGACCGCGCCGACCGGCGCGAACACCGGAACCCCGGCGCAGCAGGCTCTGCTCGCCGTGCTCGTGAGCGGCGAGCGCCCGCCGGCGCCGAGCGCGCTCTCGACCTCGCTCACCTTCGGGCACCGGGCGCTGCTCAAGATCCGGCACGTGCCGGAGCAGCTGTTCGACGTCACGCTGTTCCCGATCATCATGACGCTGCTGTTCACCTTCATCTTCGGCGGCGCGCTCGCCGGCAGCGTCGAGGACTACATCCAGTTCTTCATGCCGGGCGTCATCGTGCAGTCGGTCGTCATGATCACCATGTACACCGGCACGACCATCCGCAACGACATCGAGAAGGGCGTCTTCGACCGCTTCCGCTCGCTGCCGATCTGGCGTCCCAGCGCGCTCGTCGGCATGCTGCTCGGCGACACCGTGCGCTTCCTCATCGCCTCCACGATCATGGTCGGTGTCGGCCTGCTGCTCGGCTGGCGGCCGCAGGGCGGACCGGTCGGCGTGATCCTCGGCATCCTCGTGGTCCTGCTCTTCTCGTTCTCGATCGGCTGGATCTGGACCTTCATCGCCCTGCTCATGCGCTCGTCCGGCGCGGTCATGGGTACCTCGATGATGGTGCTCATGCCGCTGACCTTCGCGAGCAACATCTTCGTCTCGCCGACCACGCTGCCCGACTGGCTCGAGGCGTTCGTCGGGGTCAACCCGCTCTCGCACGTCGTGACCTCGGCGCGCGAGCTCATGGGCGGTCAGGAGCTCGGCTCGTCGTTCCTCGTCGTGCTGCTCTGGTCCGCCGGCCTGGTGCTCGTGTTCGGGCCGCTCACCATGTGGCGCTACCGCGACGCGCGCTGAGGCAGACTGCCGGGATGAGCCGCATCCTCACGACCCCTGCCGAGCTCGCCGCCGCGATCGAGACCGGCCGCTACCCGGACGGCGGTCCCGTCAGGGTGCTCGACGTGCGCTGGCGGCTCGACCGCCCCGACGGGCGGCCTGAGCATCTCGCGGGCCACGTGCCGGGCGCTCGCTACGTCGACCTCGAGTCCGAGCTCGCCGCGCACGGTGCGCCGACCGACGGCCGCCACCCCCTGCCGACGCTCGAGGCGCTGCAGGAGAGCGTCCGGGCCTGGGGCGTCGACGACGGCGACACGGTCGTGGTCTACGACGACCTGCAGAACCTCTCGAGCGCCCGCGCCTGGTGGCTGCTACGCGCCGCCGGCCTCGCCGACGTGCGCCTGCTCGACGGCGCGCTGCGCGCCTGGACGGAGGCGGGCCACCCGCTCGAGCAGGGCGAGCCCGCACCCGCCGCCCCCGGCTCCGCGACGCTCGCCTGGGGCGGCCTGCCGACCCTGCGCCTCGAGGACGTCGCGGTGCTGGCGCGGGAGGGCCTCGTGCTCGATGCGCGGGCGGGGGAGCGCTACCGCGGGGAGGTCGAGCCCGTCGATCCCCGCGCCGGCCACATCCCCGGCGCGGTGTCGGCGCCCACCACCGGCAACGTCGGCCCGGACGGGCGCTTCCTCGCGCCCGAGGCGCTGCGCGCGCGCTTCGCCGCCCTCGGCGCCGCCGACGCGGTCGGCGTCTACTGCGGCTCGGGCGTCACCGCCGCGCACCAGGCCGTGGCGCTCACGCTCGCCGGCTACGAGCCGCTGCTGTTCCCCGGGTCCTGGAGCCAGTGGGCGAACCACCCCGAGCTGCCGGTGGCGACGGGGGCGTGAGGAGGGGCGGAGGCGACCGCCCGCATTCGCTCGATCAGATCGTCTTCGCCATGTGCTGGCTGGTCACCGCGAAGCCGAGCTCCTCGTAGAGCGCGATCGCGCCCGTGTTGAAGCCGAACACGTTGAGCGCCAGCTCGCGGCCGCCACGCAGGCGCACCTCGGCCTCGGCGGCGCGCATGGTCGCCGCGCCGTGGCCGCGGCGCCGGTGCTGCGGCGCGATCTCGATGTCGTAGACCCACCAGGACAGCCCATCGGGGCGCTGCGGGTGCGGGCCGAGCCACAGCACGCCCACCGGCTCGTCCTCGGCGAGCGCCTCGAAGAGCAGGTGGCCGGCGAGGGGCTCGCCGTCGGGGAAGTACGCGGCCATCGAGCGCTCCGCGGTGCGCCGGGCGAGCTGCGCGGGTTCTCCGGCTCGCTCGCGATCGCTGGCGTAGGCGGTCTGCGAGGCTCGCAGCCACGCCGGGATCCGCTCGGCAGGCATGGGGCGCAGGGTCACCGTCATGCGGCGAGTCTGCCCCAGGCGCGGCCCCGAGCTGCTGGGCGGCCGCTCCGAACCCGCGCCCGCGTGCGCGGCTCAGACCTCCAGCGAGTCCCCGGCGGCCAGCCGGGTGTAGCGCCCGCCGCCCTGCTCCGCCGCCCAGGCGAGGCGCTGGTCCGCGAAGCCGTGGCCGGCGTCGCTGAGCACGGCCTCGTGCACGGGGATCACCAGGGCGGGTCGCACCGCGAGCACGTAGTCGATGGCGTCGCCGATCTTGAGCCACGGGGCGCCCGCCGGCGCCGCGAGGGTGCGCACGTGGCGCCCGGGCGGCAGCAGCGCGTCGCCGCCGTAGAAGTAGGCGTCGTCGACGAGCACGCCCACGTTGTCGATCACGGGGATCGACTCGTGGATCACCGCGTGCTCGGCGCCGAAGAACTCGAGCGCGAACGGGCCACTCTGCAGCTCGTCGCCCGCCTCGATCTCGCCCACATCGAAGCCCTCGGCGGCGGCGACCACCCCGGCGGGGCCGTAGAGGCGCGCCTCGGGGTTCGCCGCGAAAATGCGCTCCAGGTGCTCCGGCGTCCAGTGGTCCGGATGCTCGTGGGTGATCACCACGGCCGCGACGTCCTCGACGTGGAACGGCGCCGTGAAGGTCCCCGGGTCGATGACCAGGCGGCGGCCGTCCTTCTCGAGGATCTGGCAGGCGTGCTCGCGCTTGGTGACTCGCATGGTGCCGAGCCTAGGCGGCTGCTCCGTGCATCCGCTCGGGATGGCCTCAGCTCGCCGCGCGCTGCGTCGTCGTGAGCCGGTGCTGCAGCGGCTGATCCTGGTCGTCGAGGATCACCTGCGCCGCGAGGCCGTTCGTGAGGTTGAGCACGATCGGGGCGAGCAGATTCACCGTCGTGCCGCCCTCCGCGGGGTTGGCGACGACGAGGGCGAGCCCGTCCTCGGCACGCTCGAGGCCGATGAGGCCGGCCTGCGCGTCGTTGATCTCGGGGGAGTACTCCGGCACGTAGCGCGCCGCATCGAGCACGAACAGGCGGGCGCCGTCGGCGGCCTCGAGGGCGAAGAGGCCGTCGGCGCCGTCGATGCCGCGCAGCGTGAACTCGCGCGCGTCGCCGAGACCGAGCGGAGGCGTGACGAAGGTGATCGGGGCGCTCATCGCAGGAAGTCCATCAGACTGGGCTGCAGGACGCGAGCCGTGACGTTGAGCGCCGCCTGGTAGACGGTGCTCTGCACGTTGAGGTCGAGGATGACCTTGGCCAAGTCGATGTCCTCCGCTTTCGATCGTTGGGCTTCGAGATCCACCTCGGTGGTCTTCAGCACGGACTCGGCCCGCTGCAGCTGGCCGTGCTGCGCGCCGACCGTGGCGTGGGCGGCGATGACGCCGTCGAGGGCGTCGCGCACCGCGTCGATGCGGCCCGAGACCGGGGTGCCGGCGCGCAGGTCCGCGGCGATGCCGTCGAGCAGCGCGAAGACCGAGGCCTCGCCCTCCCCGAAGGCGGCGGCGCCGTCGGCGTCGACGCGCACGGTGACGCCCTCGGCGACCTTCCGGTCCACGGTGCGGCCGGGCGTGCCGGTCCACGCGTACGGGGGCTCCGCGCCCGCGTCCGAGAACGCGCGTCCCGCATCCGAGCTGCCGGCGAAGACGCTGCGGCCCAGGTACGTGGCGTTCGCCTCCTTGAGCAGCGCGTCGCGCAGGCCGTCGATCTCGATGGCGAGCGCGTTCTTCGCCTCCTGACCGAGCGCTCCGTCGTTCGCGCCCTGCAGGGTGCGCTGCAGCGCGCTCTGCAGGATGTCCGTGGCGTTGCCGAGTGCGCTGTCGACGGTGGTGAGCCAGCCGGTGCCGTTGTCGATGTTGCGCCCGTGCTGCTCGGCGGCGCGCTGCTGGGAGCGGACGGCGATCACGTCGGCGGTGCCGCGCGGGTCGTCGCTCGGCGTGAGGATGCGCTTCTGCGAGGAGCCCTGCTCCTGCAGCCGCGCCATCTGCTGCAGGCTCGCCTGCAGGTTGCGCTGCGCGGTCGCGGCCATGGTCTGATTCGTCACGCGGTCCATGTCAGCGTCCCACCACTCCGGTTCGGTTGATCAGGGTGTCCAGCGCCTCGTCGACGGCGGAGAGCACGCGCGCCGAGGCCTGGTAGGCCTGCTGGTACATCAGCAGGTTGATGTTCTCCTCGTCCATGTCGACGGAGGCTCCGGCCGCCTGGGCGCCGAGCGCGTTGGTCGCGGCCGTCTGCGCGAGCTTCGCCGACGAGGTCGCAGCCTTCGACGCGGCGGCGAAGGTCGTGACGTAGCTCGACCAGTCCTCGTCGACCGAGCCGGGGCCGCCGAACAGGTCGGCGATGCGGTCGGCGATGCTCGCATCCGCGCCGCCGATGCCCGCCGCGATGCCGGAGGCGCCGGTCGGCAGCACGGTCAGCGTCGTCGCCGGAGGCGCGCCGATGGCGAAGAAGGGCGCGCCCTGCGAGCCGTCGGGTGCGGTGCCGGAGGCGTGCAGGCGGTTGACGGCGTCCGCGAGCTTCGTCGCCAGGGCGTCGTACTGCGCGGCCGCGGAGGCGATCGGCCCGCCGTCCCGAACGGAGGCGAGCAGCGAGACGAGCCCGCCGGCCTCGCCGCCCGCCGCGACCGAGCGGCCGGAATCGGCCCAGGTCACACGGACGGGGCCGCCCTCGGTGTCGGACATCGACCGGCCGCCCTCGGCGCGCAGCGCGTGCGCCTTCGTGCCGGCGACGAGGCTGTTCCCGTCGACGACGACGTCCACCATGCCTCCCTCGCCGTGGCGGACGGATGCGCCGGTCAGCTCCGCGAGGCTCGCCGCGAGTCGATCGCGCTGATCCACGAGCTCGTTGACCCCGACACCCTGCGCGGCGCCCTTGCGGATCCGGTCGTTGAGCTCGGCCACCCCGGCCGCGGTGCTGTTCACCTCGGCGACGAGGCCGTCGACGTCGGCGCGCACGCGGGTCCACTCGGCGGACGCCTCGTCGTGACCGGCCGCGATCCTGCTGGCGAGCGCCTTCGCCTCGCCGAGGAGCACGGCGGCCGGCGCAGCCTCGCCCGGCTGGTTGGCGACGCCCTGCCAGGCCGCCGCGAAGGCGTCGAAGCGAGCGGAGAGGCCGCCTTCGCCGGGCTCGCGCAGCGAGGATTCCAACCGCGAGAAGCTCGTGGCGCGCACGTTCGCGTGACCATAGGCTCCGGCGGTGCTGCGCACCTGATTGTCGAGCATGACGTCGCCGAGCCGGGCGATGCCGGTCACGCTCACGCCCTGACCGGCGGCGGCGCCGGTGCTGAACCGGTTGCCGACGGCCTCGACCGAGCCGAGGGTCACCCGCTGACGGGTGTAGCCGTCGACGTTGGCGTTGACGATGTTCTGGCCGACCACGTCGAGGCCGCGGCGGGCGGCGACGAGTCCGGTGTAGGCGGTGTTCAGCCCGCCGAAGGTGCTCATGGTCTACAGGTCCTTCACGAAGAGGTCGCCACCGCGAGCGGATGCGGTCTGACCGCCGGAGGCGTCGTAGCGGTCGCCGAGACCATCGGTCGCCGCGAGCGTCTCCTCGGCGCTGCGCGCGGCCTGGCGCAGGAAGCGCTCGTTCCCGTCGCGCAGCTCGCGGATCTGCCCGGTGAGCTCGGTGAGGGCTGCGAGGTGCCCGGTGAGGATCTCGCGCCATGTCTCGTCGGGGGCGTGCTCGATGAGCTGCCGCAGGGTCGCGTCGTGCGGGGCCCGCCACAGCTCGGCGAGCGTGGTCGCGGCGATGGACCGGGCGAGGCTCGCGCCGCTCAGGCGCTCCACCACCTGCTCGACCTCGCGGGTGGCGTACGGCAGCCATCGCGTCCGGCCCGCGGTGAGCAGCAGATGCTCCTCCTCGAGCTTGAACGCGAGCAGCTCGAGCAGCTCCCGCTCGCGCCACAGCGCGGCCGACAGTTCGTTGGCGCTCACGCTTCCTCCCGCTCCGGCATCGGGCACCTCGGCTCGCGGTCGGGACCTGCGAGCCGGCTGTGCATGGTGGTCGGAGGTGAAACAACCTCCGCTTCGCAGACCACTATCGACGCCCGCCGGTCGGTCGTTAGGAGGACTGCATCCGCTCCCATCCCAGCGTTGGCGGGGATCCGCCCGAAATCACTCGGGCCACGCCTGCCCCCACTGCGGGGAGCCCCCGAAGTGGGCCGACCACAAGGGGGAGTGGCCCCGATCGCTCGGTGGACGAGACAGTAGCTGCTGGCCAGGAAGGCCGACCAGGGCCTATCGGGGGCCCGCCAGCACGACCCACAACTGCACACACCTGAGGGGGCCTCATGATCGGGACTCATGACGCTGCTTCGGGAAGCACGGACGCGACTCGGAACGACAACACCACCACGACCTCGCGAGCGCATCGGAACGCTCTCGTCGTCGACAACCTGCCGCTCGTCGGCTACCTCGTCGCCGAGGTCTGCGCCCGCGCCACGCACCTGTCGCGCGACGATCTGGCCAGCGCCGGCGCGCTCGCGCTGGTGCAGGCGGCCGACGCCTTCGACCCCGCGCTCGGGGTGCCGTTCGGCGCCTACGCGCGGCGCCGCATCATGGGCGCCTTCGCCGACGACATGCGCTCGGCCGACTGGGCCAGCCGCGGCACGCGCAAGCGCATCAAGGCGACGCTCGAGGTGCAGGAGACGCTCGCCGCGCGCCTGGGCCGCGCCGCCACGATCGACGAGATTGCCACGGCCATGGGCACCGACCGCGCCGGCGTGCGCGAGGCGATGGCCGACGCCGGCCGCACCGTCGGCGTCATCGACGAGATCGTCGAGAACGGCCTCGCCGCCGAGCAGGCGACGCCCGAGGACCAGGCGGCGGACGCCGAGCGCGACCGCACCCTGCGCAGCGCCGTCGCCGCACTGCCCGAGCGGATGCGCGCCATCGTCGAGCAGCTCTACTTCGGCGGCCGCACGGTCGGCGAGATCGCCGACGAGCTCGGTGTCACCCACTCCGCGGTGTCGCAGCAGCGCACGGCGGCGATGAAGCTCATGCGCGAGTCCATCGGCGATCTGCTCGCGGCGGACCCCGCTCCGGTCGTCGAGACGGCGACCGCGGCGGTGCAGGCGCGCCGGGCGGCGTACCGCTCGCAGGTCGCGGACCTGATGATGGCGGATGCGGTCGAGGCGCGGCGCGCGCGGGCCGCGATCGCCTCGTGAGATTTTCCGAGACTTCCGGCTAACGCAGCCGGTCGAGGGGCCGACAGTGCCCCTTGTCACCCCACGGACGGGGTGGCGCTTCACCACCCAATTCCACGGAGGACATCATGGGTTTTCAGATCAACACCAACGTCAGCGCCATGGCTGCGTACCGGAACCTCTCCAGCACGCAGAACTCGCTGACCGGCTCGCTCGAGAAGCTCTCGAGCGGTCTGCGCATCAACAAGGCCGCTGACGACGCAGCCGGCCTGTCCATCTCGGAGGGCCTGCGCGCCCAGATCGGCGGCCTCAACGTCGCCGCTCGCAACGCGCAGGACGGCATCTCGGTCGTGCAGACCGCGGAAGGCGCGCTGGGCGAGGTCCACTCGAACCTGCAGCGTCTGCGCGACCTGGCGGTGCAGGCGGGTAACGACTCGAACAACGCCGACTCGCGTGCGGCCATCACGACGGAGGCCACCGAGCTGGTTGCCGAGATCGCTCGTATCGGCAACTCGACGAACTTCAACGGCACCAAGCTCCTCGCGGGCGGGGACGACCTCACCTTCCAGGTCGGCGCCAACTCAGGTTCGTCGAACTCGATCAGCGTCGGTCTCAGCGATGACAAGTTCGACATCGTTGCCCTGGCTACGACGAACCTCGCTGTCGGTACGGCCGCGGCGACGCTCGCGGGGCCTGACGGTACCGGCGCTGCAGCCGGCACCGGTTTGCAGTTCACCAGCCACGAGTCGGCTCAGATGTCGATCGTCAACCTCGACAAGGCCATCACCGACGTGGCCGGTGCCCGTTCTGAGCTCGGCGCAAAGCAGAACCGCTTCGAGACCGCGATCAACTCGATCAACATCTCGAAGGAGAACCTGTCGGCGTCGGAGTCGCGCATCCGCGACACCGACATGGCGGCGGAGATGGCGAACTTCACCCGTTCGAACATCCTGCAGCAGGCGGGCACCTCGATGCTCGCGCAGGCGAACTCGCTCCCGCAGAGCGTGCTCTCGCTGCTCGGCTGAGTTCTCCGGAACTCGAGCACCCGGAGGTGGCGGCGCGTCGATCGTCGCCGCCTCCGGGCGCAGCGCCCACTGACCACCGGCAGCTCAGGAGGAGACCATGGCCGCGATCGATGGACTCGCGAGCGGACTCGACACCGCTGCGCTGATCAACTCGCTGATCCAGCTCGAGGCCAACCCGCAGACGCTGCTGAAGCAGAAGCAGGTCAAGGTCGGCACCCTCATCTCGGCGTACCAGACCCTCAACTCCACCGTCGCGAACCTCGCGACCAACGCCGGCAAGCTCACGAGCGCCGCGAAGGTCGACGCGGCGGCCGCGACGAGCAGCAGCACCGCCGTGACCGCGACCCTCGGCGACGGCGCCGCGTCCGGCACCCTGAAGTTCACCGTCGACCGCCTCGCGCAGGGTCAGACGGCCGTGACGGCGAAGTCCGCAGCCTGGGCCGACGCCTCCGGTCTCATCACGATCGAGATCGACGGCGAGCGGCACGAGCTCACCGCGGCCTCGAGCTCGATGAGCGACATCGCCTCCGCCGTGAACAAGGCGGGGCTCGGCATCTCCGCCACCCGCGTGGCGGCCGGCACCGACGCCGACGGCACCGCGCTCTACCGCCTGCAGTTCGCGTCGAGCGAGACCGGCGAGGCGGCCAGGTTCTCCGTCTACGCGGGCGCCTCCTTCGAGCATCCGGCCGGCGCCGCCGACCTCTTCGCCGCCGACGGCGCCGCGGTCGTCAGCGAAGCGCAGGACGCGCAGCTCACCCTCTGGCCCGGCACCGCGGCGGCGCAGGCCGTCACCTCCGCCGGCAACACCTTCGCCGACGTGCTGCCCGGCGTGACGCTCGCCGTGACCGAGGCGTCGGAGACGCCGACCACGGTCACCGTCTCGCGCGACGCGAAGGCGGTCAGCGCCAAGGTCGCCGGCCTCGTCACGAACCTCGGCTCGACGCTGAGCTACATCACGAGCAACAGCCGCATCACCTCGGCCACCGACGGCGGAGCGACCACGGGTGGCACGCTGGCCGGCGACAGCACGGCCCGCGACACCAAGAACAAGCTCACCACCGCCTTCATCGCACCGATCGACGGCGTCTCGCCGAGCGAATACGGCATCACCGTCGACAAAGCAGGCGTGTTCAGCTTCGACGCGGCCGAGTTCGAGGCGGCGCTCGCGAAGGACCCGCAGAAGACCCTCGCCGCCGTCGCGACGCTCGGCGCCCGCGTCGAGGAGACGGCGAAGGGGCTGTCCGACCCCCGCGAGGGCATCATCACCGCCAAGGTGACCGGGCAGCAGTCGCTCTCGAAGAGCCTCACCCAGCGCATCGAGCAGTGGGACGTGAGCCTCGCGACCCGCCGCGCGACGCTCGAGAAGACCTACGCCACCCTCGAGGTCACCCTCTCCAACCTCCAGTCCCAGGGCAACTGGCTCGCCGGCCAGCTCGCCACGCTGCCCAACCTCAATGCAGGGAGCAACCGATGACACTGCTGAACCCCGAGCGGGCCCGCGCCGAGTACGTCCGCAAGTCCGTGCAGTCGGCGACGCCCGCACAGCTCGTGGTCATGCTCTTCGACCGGATGCTGCTCGACCTGTCCCGCGCCGAGCGGGCGCAGCAGCAGGGGGACTTCGTCACGGCGTCGACCGAGCTCATCCACGCGCAGGCCATCGTCGCGGAGCTCGCGAGCGCGCTCGACACGGAGACCTGGGACGGCGCGGCGCAGCTGCTGTCGATCTACACCTTCGTCGGCAGCGAGATGGTGCGGGCCAACGTGGAGGGCGATGCGCGGCGGACCCGCGAGTGCCTCCGCATCCTCGAGCCCGTCGCCGACGGCTTCCGGCAGGCCGCGGCGGCGACCTCGACGGCGACGGCCTCGCCCGAGCTCGCCGCGCGCGGCATCGCCTGAGCGGCGCTGCGCCGCCGCCACCCGCATCCGCTCGTCCCGACAGCATGGGAACCCGACCGTGACCACCACCGCAGCCCCAGACCTCGCCGCCCGAGCATGGTCGCGTGCCCTCGACGAGCTCGAGGCGGCGCTGAGCACGACGACGCTGGAGCGCTGGAGCCCGCCGGCGCTCGCCGGCCCGCTGCCCGAGGCACTGCGAGGCCGTGCCGAGCGGCTGCTCGCCCTGCAGGCCGAGCACATCGCGGCGCTGCGCGCCGAGCTGCTCGACCTCGACCGCCAGCGCGTCGCGATCGACGCGGTCGAGGCAACCGGGGGAGCGGCCGTGCCCCGCTACCTCGACGTCTCAGCCTGACGCGCGGGGCGCATCCGCCCGCACCCGCGCCCACTCACTCACTCACTCACTCACTCACTCACTCACTCACTCACTCACCCACCCGCCCGCATCCGCCCACCCGCCCGCATCCGCTCGACCGCGAGGCGCCCGAGGCCCTTCGCCAAACGACGGAGATAACCTGCCCCGGCACCATGTGCAGCGCTGCACCTCGCCCGATGCGACGGCATCGGCCCGAGATCTCCGTCGTTCGGCAAGAAGGTGGGCCGAACCCGCAGCGCCGACGCGCGAGTGCGCAGGGACGCGACAGCGCCGACGAGCGGATGCGCAGGGACGCGACAGCGCCGACGAGCGGATGCGCACGGTCGCGACAGCGCCCGCGCGCGGATGCACCCCGGGCGACGCGGAACCTCGCCCGCCGAGCCACTGACCCCCGAAGTGGGCCACGAGCGTCGCTTACCGGCCGCCGGCCCGAGCCGAGAGTGCCTGATGCGGGACACGGATCGTCCCGCTTCGGGTAGGCCACGGATCGGCCGCTTCGCTCTTTTCGGGAAGACGAGCACCTCCATGACCTCGGTGACCTTCAACGTGCTGCACAGCGCGCTCGACGGCCTCGCGCAGCGGCAGCGGCAGATCGCGGACAACATCGCGAACGTGAACACCCCCGGCTACCAGGCCGGCCGGGTGCGGTTCGAGGAGGAGCTCGCCCGCTCCGCCTCGCGCGGCGACGGCCGGGTGCAGGCGACGACCTCCCTCTCGCTCGAGCCGACCCGCACCGACGGCGGCAACGTCAACCTCGACACCGAGACGCTCTCGAACGTCGACACCGTGCTGCGCTACCAGTTCGCGGCCAACGCCATGGACGGCCAGTTCTCCGGCGTGCGCACCGCCCTGCGGGGCAGCTGATGCCCTTCGACGCGATCGGCATCGCCGGCACCGGACTCACCGCGCACCGCAAGTGGCTCGACGCGGTCAGCGACAACCTCGCCAACGTCAACACCGTCACCGGCACCGACGGGGCCGCCTTCCAGACCCGCTACGTGGCCATCCAGGCGGGCGAGGGCACGACCGGCGCCTTCGCGAGCGCCGCGTTCGGCGACGCCGAGGGGCGCGTGGTCTACAGCCCCGACCATCCGCTCGCCGACGCGGAGGGCTACGTGCGCTACCCCGACATCGACATGGCCGAGCAGATGGGCAACCTGATCATGGCCCAGCGCGGCTACCAGGCCAGCGCCGCGGTCGTCGACCGGGCCCGCGAGACGTACCTCGCCGGCATCCAGATCGGCAGGCAGTGATGGCGTTCTTCGGCAGCGAGATGCTCGGCGCCATCGGCGGCGTCGGTGCCGTGAACCCCTTCGAACGAGCGGATGCGGGTGCCGGCTTCGCCCCGATCGCCCCGATCACGACCGCCCCCGTCGGCGTCTCCTCGGCGCAGGCGGCCGCGGCCGCCGAGCGCGGCGGCAGCTTCGCCACCCAGCTGACCGGCGCGGTCGACGAGGCGCAGCGCCTGTCCGGCGTCTCGAACGAGCTCGCCATCGCGGCCGTCACCGGCGACCTGACCGACATCCACGACGCCACCATCGCCGCCGCGCGCTCGAGCCTCACGCTCGAGGTCATCGCCACGATGCGCAACCGCGGCGTGGAGGCCTTCAACGAGATCATGAGGATGCAGGCCTGATGCCGGCAGCAGTGCAGAACCTCTGGCAGCGGCTGAGCGGATGGGTGCGCGGCTTCACCCCCGCGCAGATGACCATCGCGATCATCGGCCTGGCCGCCGTCGTGCTCGGCGGCGTCGCGCTGGCCAGCTGGCTGGCGCGCCCGACCCTCACCCCGCTGTTCTCGGGCCTCAGCGCGACGGACGCCAGCGCGGTCGTCGAGGAGCTGCAGGCGAGCGGTGTCTCGTACGAGCTCGCCGACGGCGGCTCGACCGTGCTCGTGCCCGAGGGCGACGTGTACGACCAGCGCCTCGCGCTCGCCTCGGCCGGTCTGCCCGGCGACAACTCGCAGGGCTACAACCTGCTGGACCAGATGGGCGTCACCGCCAGCGAGTTCCAGCAGAACGTGACCTACCAGCGCGCGCTCGAGGGCGAGCTGGCCGCGACCATCGCGGCGATCAGCGGCGTCGAGACGGCGACCGTGCGCCTCGCGCTGCCCGAGGAGACGGTGTTCGTGAGCGAGCAGCGCGACCCGACCGCATCCGTCTTCGTGGCCACCCGCAGCGGTACGACGCTCTCCGGCGAGCAGGTGCAGGCGATCGTGCACCTCGTCTCGGCCGCCGTGCAGGGGATGGCGAGCACCGACGTGGCGGTCATCGACGCCGACGGCACCGTGCTCTCGACCGTCGGCGGCGGCGCCACCGGCAGCTCGGGCGATCAGGCGAACGAGTACGAGACCCGCGTCGCCGCGGCCGTCACCACGATGCTCGACCGCATCGTCGGGGCGGGCAACAGCTCGGTCGTCGTCTCCGCCGACGTGGCGCAGGGCGTGAGCGAGCGCACGAGCGAGAGCTACGGCGTGCCCGAGGGCGCGCCCGCGCTCACGGAGACGACCGACACCGAGAGCTACACCGGCGAGCAGCAGGGCGCCGCGGGCGTGCTGGGGCCGGACAACATCGCGGTGCCGCAGGCCGAGGGCAACCAGGGCGACGGCGCCTACGTCAACGAGTCGTCGAACCGCACCAACGCGATCGACCGCACCGTCGAGACCGTCACCACGCCCGCCGGCGGCGTCGAGCGGCAGACCGTCTCGGTCGCGCTGAACCAGGCCGCGCTCGGCGGTGCCGACGTCGGGAACATCGAGCAGCTGGTGGCAGCTGCCGCCGGCATCGACGCCGCCCGCGGCGACGCGGTCGCCGTGCAGGTGGTCGACTTCGACACCACGGCCGCCGAGGGTGCCGAGACGGCGCTGGCCGAGGCGCGCGCCGCCGAGCAGGAGCAGCAGGTGCAGTCCCTCATCCGGACCGGCGCGATCGCGCTGGCGGTGCTCATCGGCTCCATCGTGGTCGCGATCATCGTCGCCCGCGCGGCCCGCAAGCCGCGCCGCGAGCCGGTCGACATCGGCGAGCTGCGCGACCAGCGCGCCGAGCTCGACGGCCAGGCGCAGTGGGACGAGCTGATCGCGGGTCCCGCCGAGCCGCCGACCGTGCCGCTCACCCAGCTGCAGCCCGTGGAGCCGACCAGCAACGAGATCAAGCGCGCCGAGCTCAACGCGCTCGCGCAGCGCGATCCGGCCCGCACCGCCGACCTGCTGCGCGCCATGATGGATGACGGGAACCGCTCGTGAGCGTGCAGCGGCCCGGCACCCTGAGCGGTGCGCAGCGCGTCGCCGTGATCCTCATGCAGCTCGACCAGCAGCACGCGGCCGAGGTCATGAAGGAGTTCACCGACGACGAGGCCGAGGCGGTCACCGCCGAGATCCTGGCCATGCAGCGGGTCGACAGCTTCATCGCCGAGAGCGCCGTCGACGAGTTCTACGACCTCACGACCGAGGGGCGCCGCCTCTCCCGCGGCGGCCGCGACGTCGCGGTCGGCCTGCTCGAGGCCTCGTACGGCGCCGAGCGCGCCGCGGGCGTGCTCGACCGGGTCGCCTCGACGCTCAACGGCCGCTCCTTCGAGTTCCTCGAGCAGGCGGAGGCCAGCCACCTGCGCACCCTGCTCGACGCCGAGCTGCCGCAGACCATCGCGCTGGTGCTGACGCACCTGCGCCCCGATCTCGCCTCGGCGGTGCTCGCCGGGCTCGAGGACGACGTGCGGGCCGACGTCGTGCAGTGCATCGCCACGATGGGCGCGGCCACCCCCGAGGCGGTGGCGATCGTCGCCGACTCGCTGCGCAGCCGCATCGCCGCGGTCATCACGCCGCGCGAGGCCGTCTCCGTCACCGGCGGCGTGCAGCCGCTCGTCGACATCCTGAACCGAGCGGATGCTGCCACCGAGCGCGCCATGCTCGAGGCCCTCGAGGTGCGCGACCCGGTGCTGGCGGAGGAGGTGCGCGCCCGCATGGTCACCTTCGAGGACCTGCTGCGCCTCACCAACCGCGACGTGCAGGCCGTGCTGCGCGGCATCGAGCCCGCCGTGCTGGCGCTCGCCCTGCGCGCCGCGTCCGAGCGGATCGAGACGACCATCCGCGGCAACATCTCCGAACGCCAGAAGGAGCTCGTCGACGACGAGATCGGCCTGCTCGGCCAGGTGCGGCTCTCGCAGGTGGAGGAGGCGCGCGCCGCCATCGTCGGCGCCATGCGCTCGCTCGACGCGGAGGGCGTCATCAGCCTGCAGTTCGAGGACGAGGAGGCGGACGACTATGTCTGAGTCCCGCCTCGCGCGCATCGCCTTCCCCAGCCTCGACCCGCGCAGCGACGTGCTGCGGGGCGAGCGCGAACGCGCCCGCGCCGTCGGCTACGCCGAGGGGCTGCAGGCCGGCGCGGCCGAGGTCGCGGCCCGCGAGGCGCGCCTCGAGGCGGAGGCCTCGCAGGCGCTGGCCGCCGCGATGGCCGAGCTGCACCAGGCCGCGCAGGCCCTGCGCACCGCCGCCCAGCGGGTGTCGCTGGTCGCGCAGCCCGTGCTGGCTGAGGCTGAGCACGCGCTCGTCGAGGGCGGTCTCGAGCTCGCGGAGGCGATCGTCGGCGTCGAGCTGGACGATGCGCCCAACGGCGCCCGCGCCGCCCTCGCCCGCGTGCTCGCGCACGAGAGCGCCGCTGAGGTCGTACGGGTGCGGCTGCACCCCGACGACCTCGGCATGCTCGATCCCGCCCTGCGCGCCGAGACCGGCGTGCCGCTCGTGGCCGACCCCTCCGTGCGCCCCGGCGATGCGATCGGCGAGTGCCCGGACGGCGTCGTCGAGGCCACGATCGCCGGCGCGATGACCCGCGCCCGCGCCGCGCTCGAAGGGGCCTGGCGATGAGGCCGGCGCGGCACGCCGCCGCCCTCGCCGCCGCGCGCCCCGTGCGCACCGGCGTCGTCTCGGCCGTGCTCGGCCTCGGCGTGGAGGTGCGCGGCATCGCGGCCGGGCTCGGCGAGCAGCTGGAGATCCAGGCCGACGACCGCGTCATCGCGGCCGAGGTCGTCGCCACCGCCCAGGGCTCCGTGCGCTGCATGCCGCTCGCCAGCCTCACCGGCGTGCGGGCCGGCGCCATCGTGCGCCGTCGCTCCGGCCAGGCCCTCGCGCCGACCGGGCTGGGACTGCTGGGTCGCGTCATCGACGCCTCCGGGCGTCCGATCGACGGCAAGGGGCCCATCCGCATCGACCGCTGGGTGGCCGTGGAGCAGGAGCCGCCGGCCGCGATGGCCCGCCAGCGCATCCTCACCCCGCTCGCCACCGGCGTGCGCGTGCTCGACACCCTCACGACCCTCGGGCGCGGTCAGCGCATCGGCCTCTTCGCGGGCAGCGGTGTCGGCAAGAGCTCGCTGCTGTCGATGATCGCCAGGGGCACGGATGCGCGCCTCACCGTCATCGCGCTGGTGGGGGAGCGCGGTCGCGAGGTGCGCGAGTTCCTGGAGGACGACCTCGGCCCGGAGGGGCTGGCCCGCTCGATCGTGGTCGTCGCGACGAGCGACGAGCCGGCGCTGCTGCGCAAGCGCGCGGCGTTCCTGGCGACCCGCATCGCCGAGGACTTCCGCGAGCAGGGCGAGGACGTCGTGCTCATGATGGACTCGCTCACCCGCGTGGCGATGGCGCAGCGCGAGATCGGCCTCAGCGCCGGCGAGCCGCCGGCCACCCGGGGTTACCCGCCCTCCACCTTCTCGGTGCTCGCGCAACTGCTCGAGCGGGCCGGCACCGCCGCGCACGGCTCCGTCACCGGCGTCTACACCGTGCTCGTCGACGGCGACGACCACAACGAGCCCGTCGCGGACGCGGCCCGCTCGATCCTCGACGGGCACGTGGTGCTCGACCGCAAGCTCGGCACGCTGGGCCACTTCCCGTCGGTCGACGCCCTCGGCTCGGTCTCGCGGCTCGCCGGACGGGTCGTCGAGCCGGCCCGGCGCCAGGCGGCCTCCGAGCTGCGTGCGGTGCTCGCCGCGCAGCGCAGCGCCCAGGACCTCATCGACGTCGGCGCGTACCAGCCCGGCAGCAACCCGCGCGTCGACGCGGCGCTCGCGCACCAGGACGCGATCAACGCGCTCCTGCGCCAGGGCCTCGACGAGGCCGCCCCCTTCGAGCAGTCGTGGCAGCGCCTCGGGTCGCTCGTCGCCCGTCTCGCCACCCCCGGAGGTGCCCCGTGAACCGCCAGTTCCCGCTCGCCGGCCTGCTGCGGGTGCGGCAGGTCGAGCACGACGCCGCCGTCTCGCGGCTCGGACGCACGACGGCGCTGCGCCAGGCGACCACGGACCAGCGGATGCGCATGGCCGGCGGCCTCGCCGCGTCCGGCACCGACGCGGTCGACGCCGCCAGCCTCACCGCGATCGCCGCCGCGCGGGCGGCGGCCGGCAGCATGCTCGCCGCGCTGGACGCGCGCGAGCAGGAGCAGCGCCTCGAGGAGGAGCGGGCGGCCGCGGAGGTGCGCGACGCCGTGCGCCGCGCCCGCGGCATCGAGAAGCTCGAGACCCGCCACCGTGATGCGGTCGCGGCGGAGGAGCTGCGCCTCGGCCAGATCGAGCTCGACGAGATCGCCGGACGCACGGGCGGTGACCGCTCGTGAGCGTGGTGGACGCCCTGGCCCGGATCGACGAGATCCGCACGCAGATCAGCCAGCTCTCGAGCGCGACGCGGTCCGCCGCCCCGGCCAGCACCGCGGGCGGCGCCGCGACCGCGACCGCCTTCGCGGAGGCGCTGGGAACGGCCACCGGCGCGCCCGCATCCGGCGGGGTCACCGGCCAGGCCGTCGTCGACGACGCGATGCAGTACCTCGGGGTGCCGTACGTCTTCGGCGGTGAGGACGCCAGCGGCATGGACTGCTCGGGCCTCGTGCAGCGCGTCTTCGCGAACCTCGGCATCGAGATGCCGCGGGTCGTGCCCGATCAGGCGAAGCTCGGCACCGAGGTCGGCTCGCTCGCCGAGGCCCAGCCGGGCGACCTCATCGTCTCGGCCGACTACGGCCACATCGCGATCTACGCGGGCAACGGCATGAAGATCCACGCCCCCGACCCGGCGGCGAGGTCGAGTTCGTCCCCGTGCGCATCAGCGATGCGCAGATCGACACGATCCGGCGCATCGTGCCCGCCGAGGGCGCGAGCACGGCGCAGGCGGCGACGGGCCCGACCGCCGCGCTGGCCGGCCTGACCGGAGCCGGAGGTCTCGCCGGGCTCACCGGTGCGCTGGGCGGCACGGCGGGCGCCGGCGGCACCGACCTCGTGCAGGCCGCCCTGCAGCGTCTCATCGCCGGGGGCGCCGCGTGATGCCGCTCGCCCCCGCTCCTTCCGTGCCGTCGCGTCCCGCGTCCCGCGCGGAAGCCGGCTCCACCGCCCGACCCGACGTCTTCGGCTCCCTGCTCGACGCGGCGCTGCGCGGCCATCCCGCAGGTCCGTCCGCGCAGGCCGGGGGCGACGAGCGGATGCGCACCGCGGCCGGTGCCGCGAACGCCGCGTCGTCCGCCGAGGCCGGCCCGCAGCAGGCGTCCGCGCCAGAGACCGGTTCCGGGACCGCGCTCGGTTCCAGACCCGCATCCGGTTCCGACGCCGCGTCCGGCTCCGTGACTGCATCCGGTTCCGACGCCGCGGCCGATGTCGACGCCGCGTCCGGCACCGTCGCCGCGCTCGCGACCGCGCAGCTCGGCTTTGCCGCGACGCTCGTCGTCGAGGCGGCGCCCGCCGCCGACACGACGGCCATCACGACCACCGCGATCGCGGGGAGGACCGGCGACCCGACGCCGCCGCTCCCGCGCTCGTGGCTGCTTCCGCGACGGCGACGGCTGGAGCCGCACCGTCCGTCGCGGCCGACGGCACCGCTGCGGCCGTCGCGTCGCCTCCGGTCGACCCGCCCGCGGGGCCCGCGGCCGAGACGACCGCGGGGGCTCGGGCGGAGCGACCGCCATCGCGGCTCCGGCGCCCGACGGCGCAGCCGTCGCCCCGGAGCCGCGTGCGGCCGAGGCCGACGCGGCCTCGCCGACGACGGCGACACCCGAACGGACCCTGCGACCGGGCACCGCGCCCGCGGGCCCCGCGGCATCGGTGGAGGGCGCCGCCGTGCCGAGCGAGGGGCAGGCGTCGACCCCGGCTGCGCAGAGCGTCGCGTCCGTGCGACCTGCGGCAGCTCCGCTCGTCGCCACGGCCGCCGGGTCGGAGCAGGAGGCGCCGGAGCCAGGCGGCCCGAGCGCCGCGCTCACGGCGCCCGGCGCCCCGGCATCCGCCGGCGGCTCGGCCTCGGCAGGCACCGCCCGGGCGGTCGGTGCGTCGGCGGCCGGTACCGCGGCGGGCGGCACGAGCGGCGGTGCCACCGCGACGGTCGGCACCGCGACACCCTCCGCGGAGTTGCTTGCGACGCAGGCCGTCCCGACCGCGGCCGGCGTCGGCGGGCAGCCGTCCGTGCAGTCCCTCACCTCGACCGTCGCACCCGCTGCCGCCGGCCCGGCGGCGCCGGTGGACCCGGCTGCGTTCCGCGCGCAGCTCAAGGCGCCGGTGCTCGCCATCGCCGCGGCCGAGGGCGGCGACAGCATCGTCACCCTCACCGTGCAGCCCGAGCGGCTCGGACCGGTCACCGTGCGCGCCCTCATCGGCGCCGACGGCCAGCTGCGGGTCGAGCTCTTCGCTCCGAACGACGCCGGCCGTGAGGCGCTGCGCGCGATCGCCGCCGATCTGCGCCGCGACCTCGGAGACGCCGGTGCAGGCACCCGACTCGACGTCTCCGCCGACGACGCACCGGGTCGCGGCGCCCGCGACGGGCAGAGTCGCGAGACGTCCGGCCGCGAGGGCGCCGCGCGCGACGGCGCGGCGGCCACCCGCGACGACGACGGACACGAAGGCCCGCAGCCGCACCGCCCCGCGACCGGCACCGACCTCGGGGCGCGCACCGCGCATCCGCTCTCCACCATCGATCTGCTCGCCTGAGCCGGAGGAACGTCATGACCATCGTCACCCCCGTCGGCGCCCCGGGCGCCGCGAGTGCGGCCGCCGCCGCGCCGAACGCCGCCGGCCCCAAGCAGGCGCTCGACAGCGAGGTGTTCCTCGAGCTGCTCGTCACGCAGCTGCGCAACCAGGACCCCTCCAGCCCCATGGACACGAACGAGATGATGGCGCAGACCACGCAGCTCGCCATGATGGAGAGCCTCACCACGCTGCAGGGACTCAGCGAGGAGAGCTTCGGGCTGCAGATGCGCTCCGCCGCCGCCTCGCTCGTCGGCCAGCAGGTGAGCTACGTCGGCGCCGACGGCGCCACCGTCACCGGCCTCGCCGAGTCCATCTCCTTCGCGACCAGCCCGCCCACCGTGAACGTCGCCGGCAAGGCCGTCGCGCTCGACGCCGTCAGCGGCGTCGCCCCCTCGACCACCCCCACCACGGACGCCGCCCCGGGTGCGGCGACCGCCTGAATCCGCTCCCACCGAAAGGCGACAGCCATGCTCCGCTCGCTCTACTCCGGCATCTCCGGACTCCGCTCGCACCAGACCATGCTCGACGTGACCGGCAACAACATCGCCAACGTCAACACCGTCGGCTTCAAGAGCTCCGCCACGCAGTTCCAGGACACGCTGTCGCAGCTCACCCGCGCCGCCGGCACCCGCAGGGCGAGATCGGCGGCACCAACCCCGCGCAGGTCGGCCTGGGCGTGCAGGTCGCCGCGATCACCACCAACTTCGGCCAGGGCTCGACGCAGACCACCGGCAAGGGCACCGATCTGCTCATCTCGGGCGACGGCTTCTTCATGGTGCAGTCCGGCAACGAGACGCTCTACACCCGTGCCGGGGCCTTCGAGTTCGACTCGAACGGCCGCCTCGTCGGCCCGAACGGCGAGATGGTGCAGGGCTGGAACGCCGTCGACGGCGTGGTGCAGCGGGGCGGCCAGCTCGAGAGCATCCAGCTGCCCTACGGCGTCATCAACCCCGCCGCCGCCACGCAGAGCGCCACCGTCACCGGTGCGCTGCCCGCCGGTTCCGCCGAGGGCACCGAGCTCGTGCGCACGATCGACGTCTACGACGCGGCCGGCAACGAGCTGACCCTCACGCTGCGCATGACCGCGCAGGCGGATGGGAACTGGGCCGTCGACGCCTCGACCGGCGACCCCGCCACGGCCTACACGGGCACGCTCGCCTTCACCGGCAGCGCGCTCACCGCGGGCGGGGCCTTCACCGTCGCCGGCATCGACGTCGACCTGGGCGCCGTGACGACGTTCCCGAAGCTGTCGACGATCTCGATCGCCGAGCAGGACGGCAACGCAGCGGGCACCTTGGAGAGCTACTCGATCGCGAACGACGGCAGCATCCTGGGCATGTTCTCGAACGGCGAGCAGCAGGTGCTGGGCCAGGTCGCGGTCGCCACCTTCATCAACCCGGCCGGGCTCGAGAAGGCCGGCGGCTCAACCTACCGCGCCAGCGTCAACTCCGGCGCGGCCACCGTCGGCGCCCCCGGCACCGACGGCCGCGGAGGCCTGCAGACCGGAGCCCTCGAGATGTCCAACGTCGACCTCTCGCAGGAGTTCACCAACCTCATCGTCGCGCAGCGCGGCTTCCAGGCGAACGCCCGCATCATCACGACCAGCGACGAGGTGCTGCAAGAGCTGTCGAACCTCAAGCGCTGACCCCGCCCGCGGCGCACCCGACGCGCCGCGGCCGCACGGCGCCGTCCCGCGGGGCGGCGCCGCGCGGCGTCCCGCGCCCGCGCGGCATCCCGCGCCCGCGGCGTCCCGGGCGCGCGCGGCGATCTGGCGCGGGACTCAGCGTCGAAGCGACAACTCGGCCCCGTGTTCGGTGCCGAGATGTCGCGATGCTGCTGACTTGCGGCAACCTTCGACCTCCGGGCTTCGAGCTTCGACCTTCGAGCAGCTCTGAGCAGTCGCGCCGCCCCCGCGCCGACCCCGAGCTGCCTCCCTCCCAGGAGCCCGAGCTGCCCCCCACGAGCCCAAGCTGTCCCCACGAGCCCGAGCCGCAAGCTGCCCCGGGCCTGATCCCGCCGGAAGTCAGCGTCGAAGCGACAACTCGGCCCCGTGTTCGGTGCTGAGATGTCGCGACGCTGCTGACTCGCAGCTCGAGAAGCCCCTCCCACCCGTCCCCGCCTAACCGGCCGCCCGCCCCGGCCGACAGTACGCAGTGCCTGCTATGGATGGCGGGCGAGCTTGGAGATCAGGATGATCATGGTCACGCGCCTGAACGGCAGCCGCTTCGCGGTGAACCCGGACCTCGTCGCGCGCTTGCACGCGAGCCCGGACACGACCCTCGTGATGGTCGACGGCGTCAGCTACGTCGTCACGGAGACGCTCGACGAGGTGATCGACGAGATCGTCGCCTTCCGCGCCCGCGTCATCGCGATGGCCCGTCGCATTGAGGAGTCGGCGCCCGCCCCGCTGACCGCGGTCCGCCCCCTGCCGGAGGACGAGCGATGAGCCCCTCCACCATCATCGGCATGCTGCTGGCGCTGGGCGCCCTGTACGCGATGATCACCCTCGAGGGCGCGCACGTCGGCGCGCTCTTCCTGCCGGCGCCCATGATCCTGGTCTTCGGCGCCACCATCGCCGTCACCATCGCGAGCGGCACCGTCGGCGACGCGAAGCGCGCCCTGTTCGCCGTGCCGAAGGCGTTCGTCGGCAAGGTGAACCCGCCGGCCGCGACCATCGAGGCGATCGTCGGCTACGCCGAGCGCGCCCGCCGGGACGGTCTGCTCGCCCTCGAGCAGGAGGCGGCGGAGGTCGACGATCCGCTCATCCGCGACGCCCTGCAGAACATCGCCGACGGCACCGACGCCGAGGAGCTGCGCATCATCCTCGAGGACACGGTCGACTCGACGGTGCAGGAGCAGAAGAAGTCGGGCAAGTTCTTCATGTCGATGGCCGGCTACGCGCCCACCATCGGCATCGTCGGCACGGTGGTCTCGCTCACCCACGTGCTCGAGAACCTCGACAAGCCCGACGAGCTCGGCCACATGATCGCCGCGGCGTTCGTGGCCACCCTCTGGGGCCTGCTCAGCGCCAACTTCTTCTGGGCGCCGATCGGCAGCAAGCTCGGCCGCCTCGCCGAGCTCGAGGAGCAGCGCCTCGGCCTGGTCATCGAGGGCATGCTCGCCGTGCAGGCCGGCAGCCAGCCGCGCGTGCTGGGTGAGCGGCTGCGCGCCATGATCCCGCCGAGCTCGCAGCCCAAGCAGCAGAAGGAAGCGGCCTAGCCATGCGAGCGGATGCGGGAGCGAGCGCATGAGCCGCCGGCGCGGCCGCAAGGGCGGCGACCACGGCGACGGTCACGACGGTCCCGACGAGCGCTGGGCGGTCTCCTACTCGGACATGGTGACGGTGCTCATGTGCCTCTTCATCGTGCTCTACGCGATCTCGACGGTCGACGAGGAGAAGTACATCCAGCTCAAGAACTCGCTGGCGACCGGCTTCGGTCAGACGGAGACGAGCTTCGCCGACACCGCGACCGGCACCGTGGTGCCGGAGGACCTCGTGTCGGAGGACACCGAGGACCCGACGCCGTTCGACCTGGCACTGCAGGAGGTCGAGGACTTCACCGAGCTGCGCGAGCGCATCTCGAGCACCCTCGTGGCGCAGGGCCTCGACGACACGGTGAGCTTCGAGCTCGACGACCGCGGTCTCACGGTGCGCCTCGTCGGCACGCAGACCTTCTTCGACGCCAACAGCAACCGGCTCACCCCTGCGGCCGAGTCGGTGCTCAGCGGCATCGGACGCGAGCTCGCGGCCGCGACCTGGGAGGTCGCGGTCGAGGGCCACGCCGACTACCGGGCCTCGAGCGCTCCCTACGCCACCAACTGGGAGCTGTCGGCGGCGCGGGCCACCGAGGTCGTGCGCTACCTCGTCGAGCGCGCCGGCCTGCCGTCGAGCCGCGCCGGCGCCATCGGCTACGGCGACGCGCGGCCGATCATGGACGGCGACTCGGCGGACGCGCTCGCCGCGAACCGCCGCACCGACATCGTCGTCTTCTCGGACCAGCCGGAGGATGTGCGCGCCCTGTTCGGCGCGGCGCAGGAGTACCTGAACCAGCAGGGGAGCGGCGCCGAGCCGGCCCCCGAGCCCGTCGAGACCCACGCCGAGGAGGAGTCGCACTGACCGCACCCCCGAACGCGGGCTGCACCGGACGCTAACCCGAGCGCTCCGGCGCCCGATAGTGCCCTCATGTGACGGATGAGGAACGCGTGATCGAGGTCTACGACTTCAGTCGACCGACCACGCTCGCCCGCCACCAGTCGCGCGTGCTCGAGGTCGCCTTCGAGACCTTCGCCCGGCAGTGGGGCACCGAGCTCACCGCGAAGGTGCGCGTCATGTCGCAGGTCGGCTTCAGCCAGCTCACCGTGCAGACCTACGACGCCTTCGCCGCGTCGCTGCCGTCGATCACCGCCATGGTGCTGCTCGACCTCGAGGGGCAGTCCGCCCGCGCCGTCATCCAGTTCCCGACCGCGGCGGCGCTCGGGTGGATCTCGTCGATGCTCGGCGGCTCCGGGGTCGTGGCGCCGCCGGACCGGCGCTTCACGCCCATCGAGCAGTCCCTCATCCGCAACCTCATGGACGACGCGATCGAGGACCTCGAGTACTCCTTCGGCGCGCTCCTGACCGACAACGTGTCGATCGACTCGATCCACTACAACTCGCAGTTCGCGCAGGCCGCGGCCCCCAGCGACCTCATGCTCGTCGCCGAGTTCGAGGTGCGCGTCGGCGACAGCTCCTCGCCCGCCACGGTCGCCCTGCCGCTCGGCGCGGTGCTGCCGCGGCTCGGCAACGCCAACGCCGTCGAGCGGATCTCGGATGCGCCCGAGCGCCTGCGCGAGCACCTCGACTGGGCGCCGGTCGAGGTCGCCCTGCGCCTCGCCCCGCTCGCCGTCACGCCCCGCGCGATCCTCGATCTCGCGGTCGGCGACGTACTCTCCCTGCCCCATGCCCAGCACCGCCCGTTCGAGGTGAGCGTGCACGGCACGCCCATCGCCCGGGCCGCCGCCGGCGCCGTCGGAAGCCGACTCGCCGGAGTGATCGTCGACACCGAGGAGTCATCGTGACCGTCGCCACCGCCAGCTCGACCGCCGCCGCGGCGGAGGCGCTCGCGCAGTCCCTGCCCATCGCGGGTGTGACCGCGAGCGCCGCGCCGCGCCCCCGCGGCCTCGCCGCCCAGGCCGCGAGCGCCGTGGTCGCGTCCTTCGTCGGAGCCACGAGCGCCGACGTCGGCCTCGTGCTGAAGGACCCGCTGAGCATCGAGGGGCTCGACGGCGGCGACAGCCTGCCGCTCGAGACCATCCTGCGCCCGGCCCTGGAGGCCGCCGTCGACACGCTCGGCGCGGGCGTGCTCGGCGAGGTGCGCCGCGACGACGCGAGCGCCCTGATGGCGGATGCGCAGGCCGGCTTCTTCGAGCTGCGCACCGCCCTCGGCGTGGTCGGCTGGCTCGCCGTGCGGCTCACCGCGCACGCGGAGCCGACCCGCGAGCTGGACGCCGGACCGTCGGATGCGATGGACCGCCTGGCGCGCATCAACGACGTCGAGATGGTGCTGACCGTCGAGATCGGCCGCACCCGCATGCCGGTGCGCAGCGTGCTCGGCCTCGAGCCCGGCGCCGTCGTCGAGCTGGACCGTTCCGCGGGAGCACCCGCCGACATCCTGCTCAACGGCCGCCGCATCGCCCTCGGCGAGATCGTCGTGGTCGACCAGGACTACGCGGTGCGCGTCACCAAGATCCTCGACGTGCAGGACGGGCTGCGCTGACCGTGGACACCGTGCTCGTCGTGCTGCGCGTCGCCCTCTCGCTGGGCGTCGTCGTCGCGCTGCTCTGGTACGTGCAGCGCCGCGTCCTGCGCGGTCGCGCGGGCCGTCCCGCGAACCCGCTGCAGGTGCGCGGCCGCCAGGGCGTCGGCGCGAAGGCGCAGGTCGTCGTCGTCGACCTCGACGGTCAGCGCTTCCTGCTCGGCGTCACCGAGCAGAGCGTGAACCTGCTGCACACCAGCGAGGCGCCCGAGGAGCCGGCCGGCAACGTCGCCGACTTCTCCGAGAAGCTCGAGCGGGCGAAGCAGGAGCAGGCCGTGCTGCCCGCCCCGGGCGGCGCGCTGCACGGCTCGATCCTCGCCGCATCCACCTGGCGCCAGGCCGCCCGCGCGATCAAGCAGCTGCGATGAGGGCCGCTCCCACCGCGCGTCGGCTGCTCCTCGGCTCCGCCCTCGCGCTGCTCGGCGGCGCCCTCCTGGCGGTCCTCGCGGTCGCCGCTCCCGCATCCGCCCAAGCCAACCCGGATGCGCTGCAGCTCGGCGGCGTGAGCGTCGAGGTCAACGGCCCCAACGGCACGCCCTCGCAGGCGATCGTCACGCTGCTCGCGGTCACCCTGCTCGGCGTGGCGCCCTCGCTCATCATCATGATGACCTCGTTCACGAAGATCTTCGTGGTGCTCGCGATGACCCGCAACGCGCTCTCGCTGCCGACCGTGCCGCCCAACCAGGTGCTCGCCGGGCTGGCGCTGTTCCTGTCGCTGTTCATCATGAGCCCCGTGATCAGCGAGATCAACGAGACCGCCATCCAGCCCTACCTGGCCGGCGAGATGGACGTCACGACGACCTTCGAGACCGCCACCGGGCCGCTGCGCGAGTTCATGCTCGGCCTCACCCGGCAGGAGGACATCGCCCTCATGTCGCGGGCGGCCGGCATCGAGAACCCGGCCTCGCCGGCGGACGTCGACCTGGCCCAGCTCGTGCCGGCGTTCATGATCAGCGAGCTGCGCGCGGCCTTCATCATCGGCTTCGTCATCTTCGTGCCGTTCCTCGTCATCGACCTCGTGGTCTCGGCGGCGCTGATGTCGCTCGGCATGATGATGCTGCCGCCGGTGATGATCTCGCTGCCCTTCAAGATCCTGCTCTTCATCCTCGTCGACGGCTGGGGGCTCATCGTGACCGCGCTCGTGCAGAGCTACTCCGGGGCGGCCTGATGGACACCGCCAGCGTGCTCGACATCGCCATGCAGGCGATCCTCATGGGCGCCAAGCTCAGCGCTCCGATGCTCGTGACCGCGCTCGTGGTCGGGTTCGCCATCTCGCTGCTGCAGTCCATCACCCAGGTGCAGGAGGTCACGCTCTCCTTCGTGCCCAAGATGGTGGCCGTCTCGGCGGCGCTCGTCATCGCCGGCAACTGGATGATCACCGAGATGGTGAGCTTCACGACGCAGCTCTTCGACCGCATCCCCGGCCTGCTCGGCACCGTCTGAGGCACCGACCATGACCCTCGCGATCAACCTCGGCTGGCTGGAGGCCTTCGGCCTCGCGGCCGTGCGCATGGTCGCGTTCCTCGTCATCGCCCCGCCGTTCTCGACCGGCGCGTTCCCCATCCGGGTGAAGGGGATGCTCGCCGTCGGCCTGGCGCTGGCGGTGTCGCCGCGCGCCGCCGAGGGCTACGTGCAGGGCAGCCCCGGCGATTTCCTCGTGGCGCTCGTGCTCGAGCTGGTGGCCGGCGCGCTGCTCGGCTTCCTCGTCTTCGTCGCCTTCGCCGCGGTGCAGTCCGCGGGCAGCCTCATCGACCTGTTCGGCGGCTTCTCGCTCGCGCAGGGCTTCGACCCGCAGTCGATGGTCAACGGCGCCCAGTTCGCCCGCCTGTTCCAGATGACCGCGATCGCGCTGCTGTTCGCCTCCGGCGGCTACCTGCTCGTCGTCGGCGGCCTGGTCCGCTCCTTCGAGGCGCTGCCGGTCGGCTCGGCGCTCACCGCGGCGGTCACCGGCCCGCTGCTCATCCAGGGCACCGGGCAGATGCTGCTCGCGGCCGTGCAGATCGCCGGCCCGCTCATCGTCGTGCTCTTCCTCGCCGACGTCGGCATGGGCCTGCTCACCCGGGTCGCGCCCGCCCTCAACGCCTTCGCCCTGAGCTTCCCCCTCAAGGTGCTCCTCACCCTCGTGCTCGCGGTCACGACCTTCGTCGGCCTCCCCGCCATCGTCGAGTCGCTCACCGGCGATGCGCTCGAGCTGATGGGGGTGCTCGCTGATGTCCGATTCCTCCGAAGAGCGGACCGAGCTCGCCACCGACAAGCGGATGCGCGAGGTGCGCCGCGAGGGCAAGCTCTCCCGCAGCCAGGACCTCTCCGCCTGGATCGGCATCGGCGCGGTCGGGGCGATGCTGCCGGCGGTCGTGCAGCAGGCGGCGGACGGCGGCACCGACCAGCTGCTGAACGTGCCGCGCATCATCGCGCAGCCCGATCCGCGGGTGGCGCTCGAGATGCTCGGCGAGGGGCTCGGCACCGTGCTCGGCCTCATCGCGCCGGTGCTCGCGGTGGTGGCGATCGTCGCCGTCGCCGCGGCCTTCGTGCAGGGCGGCATCCACCTCAAGCAGTTCAAGGGCCGCTTCGACCAGTTCAACCTCGTGAACGGCGTCAAGCGCACCTTCGGCGCGCAGGCGCTCTGGGAGGGCGTCAAGGCCCTGCTCAAGACCGCCGTGGTCGGCGGGGTGCTCGCCATCGTGGTGACGGGGCTGCTGCCCACGCTCGCCGCGAGCGCCTCGCTCCCGCTCTCCGCGGTGATGGGGGTCGCCAGCGGCGGTGTCGTGGCCCTGCTGCAGGCGGGCGTCCTCGCCGGGCTCGCGCTCGCGGTCTTCGACATGCTCGTCATCGCCCGGCGCAACCGCAAGCACACCCGCATGACCAAGAAGGAGGTGCGCGACGAGTCGAAGAACAGCGAGGGCGACCCGCTGATCAAGTCGCAGCGCCGCGCCCGCCAACTCGCGATGAGCCGCAACCGCATGATCGCCTCGGTGGCGGATGCGGACGTCGTCGTCGTGAACCCGACCCACTACGCCGTCGCCCTCCGCTACGAGCCCGGCAAGAGCGCACCGCGCGTCGTCGCGAAGGGCGTCGACGAGATCGCCCGCCGGATCCGCGAGAAGGCCGAGGAGTCGGGCGTGCCGATGGTGCGCGAGGTCGCGCTCACGCGCGGCCTGCACGCCGCCTGCGACGTCGGCCAGGAGATCCCGGCCGAGCTCTACACCGCCGTAGCCCGCCTGCTCGCCTTCGTGATGGCGCTGCAGCGCCGCGGCGGCGCATCCGGCATCCAGACCATGACCCCCGTCCTCACCGGAGGAGACGCATGACCGCGCGCATGAAGTCCCTGCTCACGATGCTCGGCGTGCCCGTCGGGGTCGTCGGCATCATCCTGCTGCTCGTCGTGCCGGTGCCCGCGCCGCTGCTCGACCTGCTCATCATCGTGAACATCCTCTTCGCGCTGGTGATCCTGCTCACGACGATGTTCGCAAAGAAGCCGCTCGACTTCTCGGTGTTCCCATCGCTGCTGCTCGTGGCCACCCTGTTCCGGCTCGGCCTCAACGTCGCCTCGACGCGCCTGGTGCTGGGGGAGGGCTACGCCGGCGAGGTCATCGCCGCCTTCGGGCACGTCGCCGTCGGCGGCTCGCTCGTCATCGGCGCGGTCGTGTTCCTCATCCTCATCGTCATCCAGTTCGTCGTCGTCACGAAGGGCGCCGAGCGCGTCGCGGAGGTCGGCGCCCGCTTCACCCTCGACGCGATGCCCGGCAAGCAGATGGCCATCGACGCCGAGCTCAACGCCGGCATGATCAGCGAGCAGCAGGCCAAGGAGCGCCGTGCCGAGGTGGCTGCGGAGGCGGACTTCTACGGCGCGATGGACGGTGCGTCGAAGTTCGTCAAGGGCGACGCGATCGCCGGCATCATCATCATCATCATCAACGTCGTGGGCGGCATCGCCCTCGGCATGCTGCAGCGCGGCATGGAGATCGGTGAGGCCGTCGAGACCTACACGCTGCTGACCATCGGCGACGGGCTCGTCACGCAGATCCCCGCGCTGCTCATGGCGGTCGCGACCGGCATGATCGTCACGCGCTCCACCTCCGACCAGGAGATGAGCTCGCAGGCGTCGAAGCAGCTGTCGCAGTCGCAGATGGCGTTGATGATCGCCGGATGCGCGGCGCTGGTGATGGCGCTGATCCCCGGCATGCCGCCGATCCCGTTCATCGTCGTCGGCGTCGGCCTCATCATCGCCAGCCGGCGCATCGCGGCCGGCGAGAAGAGGGCCGAGGCGGCGAAGCGCATCGCCGAGGCGATGCCGCCGGCGCCGAGCGGGGACACGACGGAGGACCTCATCGAGCAGATGCGGGTGCACGCGCTCGAGATTCAGCTCGCCCCCGACCTCGTCGACCTCGTCAGCGGTCAGAGCGACGACCTGCTCGCCCGGGTCAAGGCGCTGCGGCGCACGGTCGCCGCGGAGCTGGGCGTGGTCGTGCCGGCCGTGCGCACCCGCGACAGCATCGAGCTGCCCCGCTCCACCTACGCCATCCGGGTCGCCGGCGTCGAGGTCGGCCGGGGCACCGCGCCCTCGGGGCGACTGCTGGCCCTCGGCGACGGGCTCGAGGACGTGCCCGGCCAGGCCACCGTCGAGCCGGTGTTCCAGCTCGCCGGCAAGTGGGTGCCCGCCGAGATGCGCCACGCCGCCGAGATGGCCGGGGCCACGGTCATCGACCGCGTCTCGGTCATCGTCACGCACCTCTCCGCGGTGATCAACCAGAACGCCGCCCGGCTGCTCAGCCGCGAGGACGTGCGGGTGCTCACCGAGGGCGTCAAGCAGGTCAACCCGTCGGCGGTCGACGAGCTCGTGCCGAACGTGCTCAGCCTCGCCGAGGTGCAGCGGGTGCTGCAGGGCCTGCTCGCGGAGCGGGTCGCCATCAACGACCTGCCGCGCATCTACGAGGCGCTGTCGCTGCGCGCCAATCAGTCCTCCGATCCGGAGGGGCTCATCGAGGCCGCCCGCACGGCGCTGGGACCGGCGCTCGTGGCCAAGCACCTCGACGACGGCGTGCTGCGCGTCGTCATGATCGATCCGGCGCTCGAGCAGTCGATGCTCGAGGGGCTGCGACCCAGCGAGCACGGCACGCAGATCGTGCTCGACCCGAGCCGCATCGAGCAGGTCATCGCGGCGCTGGCGGACACCATCCGCTCGGTCGACTCGCGCGGCATCGCGCCCGTGCTGGTCTGCGCGCCGGCGCTGCGCCCCGCCGTCCGCCGCCTGGCCGGCACCCAGGCCGACGGCGTCGCGGTGCTCTCCTACCAGGAGGCCACGAGCGCCGGCAGCCGCATCGAGACCGTGGGGGTGGTGCGTGTCTCCGAGACGATTGCGGCGTGACGCGCCCTCGCTCACCGAGCTCACCGAGCGCGTCGAGCGGGAGTTCGGACCGCGCGCGCGCATCCTCAGCGCCGAGCGGGTGACCGCCGGCGGGCTGCGGGGCCTGTTCGGCAAGGCCTACTTCGAGGCCGAGATCGAGATCCCGGACGGCCCGGCATCGCAGGCGTCCGCTCTGCGCGCCGAACCGGTCCCGGGAGCCGGCTCGGCGTCCGAGGCGGCTGCGGGCGACCGCTCCCGCGGCTCCGGCCAGGGGCTGGGGCCCGACCACGTCATCGCGGCTGCGGGCCGCCGCTCCCACGTCCCCGAAGACGCCTCGGGCATCGACGCCCTGCTCGATCGTGCGGAGCGGGCGGAGGAGCGGATGCACGGCGCCCCGGCCGGCGAACCCCTCGCCCCGCCAGCGCACGTCTCCACGGAGCGCCCCGACTTCGCGCGCCTGCTCGACGAGATCGTCGCCGTCACCGCGCCGGAGCCGCCGCAGGCCCCGGTGCCCGCGCTGCGCTCCAGCGCCGGCGACCTCGTGCTCGTCATCGGGCTCGGCGCCGTGCCGCTCGCGATCGCCCGCACCATGTCCGTCGCCGGGGAGCCCGCCTGGCCGTCTCCGGTGCCCTGGAGGAGCCCGGGCTGCCGCGCGTCGACGACCGCCGCTCGGGCAACGCCTTCCGCGCCGACGGCGTGCAGCACGGCAGGGCCGGCATCGTCGCGGCCGGGCTGCCCGCTTCCTCCCCGTCGACCCCGCCCGCCTGGAGGGTCTTCGCGCGGTGCCGGCCGACCAGGTCTGGGTCGTGGTGGACCCGGGCCGCAAGCCGGAGGACACGGCCCGCTGGGTCGGCGCCGTCGCCGCGGCGCTCCCCGTCGACGCCCTCGCGCTCGTCGGCCTCACCGGCACCGCCAGCCCCGCCACGGTCAACGAGCTGCGCATCCCCGTCGGCTGGATCGAGACCGCCCCCGCGACGGCCCCGACCCTCTGAACCCACCGCCCTCTGAACCCGCCGCGCGGCAGCGGTGCGACTCGTCGCGGCGCCGGGCGAGGCCGGGCCGCCACGACTCGCACCGATCGCCGTGAGCGGCCCGCGCCTCCCATCCGCGACGGGTCGGGTGCGTGGGCGGTCCGGGCTGCGCGCCACGCCGACCAGCCGAGCGGATGCGCCCTGTCGAGCACGGTCAGCCGCAGGCGATCGCATCGGACCCGTCGCGCACCGCGCTCATCCCTCGTCCGCCGAGAAACACCCGCCCGCCTCGGAGCGCTCGGCGCGCGAGCCGATACGCTGGGCGGATGCTGGTGCTGACGCGCAAGCCCGGGGAGCGGGTGCTGATCGGCGACGACATCGTCGTCACGATCATCGAGTCGCGCGGTGACGGCGTGCGCATCGGCATCGATGCGCCCCGCGGCGTCCGCATCCACCGCGAGGAGGTGCTCAGGGCCGTCACCGAGGCGAACCAGGCCGCGAGCCGACCTCGCGAGGACGCCGGCGACGCCGAGGCCCGCCTGCGCGCCGCCCTCGGCCTGCCGGCACCCGACGCGGCACCCCGCTCCGACTCCTGACCCGGCTCCCCGCCGCACCGCGCCCGGCGCCCGAGGGACACCGCCGCACGATCCCGCCGGCGTCCGCGACCCAGTGCCCGCAGGCCGTCCGCGCCCCAGGGCTCGCCGAGCGCGCATCCGCACGGCCATACTGAGCGGATGAGCGCCCGGACTCCGCGACACGTCGTCGTCGCCGTCAACCCCGCTGCCTCGTTCGGAGCCCGCCGCTCGACGGGCGACCAGGTCGTGCGCGCGCTCGAGTCCGCCGGCCACCGCGTCACACGGGTGCTCGAGTCGAGCATGGCGCGGCTCGAGGCGCGCTGCCGCGAGCTGCTGGTCCAGGAGCCGCTCGACGCCTTCGTCGTGGTCGGCGGCGACGGCATGGTGCATCTCGCCTCCGGCCTGCTCGCCGGCACCGGCGTGCCGCTGGGCCTCGTGCCGAGCGGCACGGGCAACGACTTCGCGCGCGGCCTCGGCATCCCGCTCGGCGACCCGCAGCGCGCCGTCGCGGTGCTGCTGGAGGCGTTCGAGCATCCGGCCCGCACCATCGACGCCGGCCTCATCCGCGCGGAGGACGGCTCCACGGAGCGCCGCTTCGCCGGCGTGCTCTCCGCGGGCTTCGACTCGATCGTCAACGAGCGGGCGAACGCCCTGCGCTGGCCGCGGGGTCGACAGCGCTACAACGTCGCGATCCTGCTCGAGCTGCTGCGTCTGCGCCCGCGCCGCTACGACCTCGTCGTCGATGGGCAGCGGCGCTCGGTCGAGGCGCTGCTCGTGTCGGTGGCGAACAACACCTCGCTCGGCGGCGGCATGCTCATCACGCCGAAGGCGCTGCTCGACGACGGCCTGCTCGACCTGTTCATCGTGGCGCCGATGGGGCGGTTGTCGTTCCTGCGCATCTTCCCGCGGGTCTTCGCCGGCACGCACGTGGGCGACCCGCGCGTCAGCATCGAGCGCGTGCACCGGGTGCGGATGGATGCGGATGCGGTGGGCTACGCCGACGGCGAGCGCGTCGGCCCGTTGCCCCTCGACGTGCGCGTCGAGCCGGGCGCGCTGCGCGTGCTCGCGCCGCCCGCGCCCGAGCCCGCCCGGCGCTGAGCGCCCGTGCCCGAGCCTGCCCGGGGCTGAGCGCCCGTGCCCGAGCCCGCCCGGCGCTGAGCGCCCGTGCCGGGGGCGGGACTCCGGTGCGCGCGCGGGCCGGGTGCGGAGGAAGGGCGCGACACGCCCGGGGAGCAAGCCTCGATTTGGCCGCTCCTTCGGCCCCGTGTCATACTCATTGAGTTGTCGCGAGACGGAAAGCCTCGCAAGACCGGCCCCATCGTATAGCGGCCTAGTACGCCGCCCTCTCACGGCGGTAACGCGGGTTCGAATCCCGCTGGGGTCACCGACAACACGAACGCCCCCGGAGTGCTGCTCCGGGGGCGTTCGTCGTTCCCGGCCCGCCGACCGCCCGTTCAGCCGCGTCCGCCCATGTGCGATTCGGAGGAGGAACCGCGCCGTCGAGCTGCGGCGCAGGCCGCAGTCCCCGACTTCCCGCACCTCAGCCCCCGAGCGGATGAGCTCCGACGCCGGATCTCCTCCGAATCGAACACGCGCCTCAGAAGCGGGTTGCGCGCGGGCGCCGACCATGCGCGCCGCGCACGCGGCACCCCGATCACGGCTCCCGGTCGAACAGCTCCCACAGCGCCAGCAGGCCCGCGTCGAGCGCATCGGCCGCGCGGCGCTCCTCCTGCGCGTGCGCCCGCCCGAGCGAGAAGAGCCCGGCCGGCTCGAGCCGCTGCGCCAGCGGCACGGCCTCGACGATCGCCGCCGCCGCCGCCACGGCGTCGAGATGCTCGCCGAGCGCGTCCTGCACGGCCTCGGCCCGGCGCGCCAGGCCGGTGCCGCCGAATCCCGGCAGCGCCCTGGCCGCCTCGATCACGTAGCGCAGCCGCTTGGCGGCCTTGCGCGCATCGTGCAGCGCCTCGCCCGAGCTCGCGGGCCCGGGGGCCTCGTCGAAGCGGATCGCGGCCCGGCGCACGCGGCGGTGCTCGCGCCGCATCCGCTCGCGCAGCGCCTTCGAGGCCCGCGGATGCCGCACGCCCTCGAGCGGGGTCAGCGCCTCGAGCGCGTCGAGCAGGGCAAAGTACTCCTCGCCGTCGAGCGCGGCCACCGCCGCCTCGCGGGCCGTCTCCTCGTGGTCGGCGGCGAGCCGCAGCAGGTGCTCGACCGCCGGCCCCTCGGGCTCGTCGGCGACCGCAGCGGTCAACCGCTCGCGGCGCACCTCCGCGTCGCGCGCCGCGCTGAGGGACCGTCCGAGCTCGCGCAGGCCGTTCTGCAGAGCGTCGACCGCCTGGGCTTCGTAGGCGGGCTCCACCGCGCCGAGCACCGAGCGCAGGCGCCGCGCGGTCGTGCGCAGCTGGTGCACGGCATCCTCCTGGCCGCGGCGCACCGACTCGTCGAGCGCGACCAGCCGCGACACGAGTGCGCCGACCGCGTCCGTCGCGAAGCGGTCGAGGCCAGCCTTCGGCTTCAGCGCAGCGGATGCGCCCTCCCGGGCGGCGGGCACGGCCGCTCCCAGCGCGCGCGCCACCTTGGCCACCGACCCCGAGACCGCGGCACCGACCGCGAGCAGCCGCTGCTCGACGGCGTCGAGCAGCGCGTCGTCGTCGGAGCCGGGGGCGAGCTCCACCTCCCACTCGCGCCACGAGCTCGGCTCGCCGCGGCGCGGGGTCGCCGTCACGTGGTCGTCGACGACCTCGGCCAGCGCGCGTCCGTCGGCGTCGCGCAGGATCAGCGCACGCCGCTGCACGGCCAGCGTCGCGATCGCCTCGACGGGCCGTCCTCGCACGAGACCGCGCAGCGGGTCGAGCAGCTCGGCGGGCGGGGCGCCCAGCTCGGCGTCCGCTGCGGCCGCGGCGTCGTCGAGGGGCAGGCGGTGCTCCACCCGGCCTCGGCCGTCGCCGCTCGTCTTGACGTGCCATCCGGCGTCCGGCCCCCCGGTGCGGCGCCGCAGGACCACCCCGCGGCGGGCGAGGGCGAGGTCGGCGGTGTCCAGGTAGACGGTCACCAGCTCGCGCACGCCCTCGTCCTCCACGGCGGCCACCGCCGCGGTGGCTCCGACGAGGTCCGGCAGGGCCGCACCGTCCTCCACGTCGTACTTCCGCTCGATCTCGATCCCGGTGCTGGCGCTCATCGCTCCTGTCTACCGCCCGCGGCCGGGGAGCGGTGCACCCTCGCCGGGAACGGGGTCCGCGCGCGCGGCGCGCCATGGGCACCCCTGCCCCTTCCCGACGAGCGGACGACCGCTAGCATTGACGCGCGCCGGGTGATGCCCGGCTCCCGCGCCGCCGCAACCGCTCGGCGGCGCGACGCCGTCGGGTCGAGGGGTGCCATTGGTCGCTGTACCGGAGGTGTCGTTCGCGCTGCCGAACGGCTCCGTGACGTTCTCGCTGAGCGCCGCCACCGATCTGGGTTCGGTGCGCCGGGTGAACGAGGACAGCCACTTCGTGCTGCCGCCGGTGGTGCTGGTCGCCGACGGCATGGGCGGTCACGCGTTCGGGGACCGCGCCAGCCGGGCCGTCGTCGAGGTCTTCCAGGAGCGCATCGCTGCCGACGGGCCCTCCGACCCCGACACCGTGCTCGCCGCGATCCGCGAGGCGAACGAGCGGATCCACGCCATCCGCGGTCCCGGCGGCGAGCAGGCGCTCGCCGGCACGACCCTCGCAGGTCTCGCCTTCGTCGCCATGGGCGAGCCGACCAGGCACCTCTGGATGGCCTTCAACATCGGCGATTCGCGCGTCTACTCGTGGTCCGACACGGGCCTGCACCAGGTCACCGTCGACCACTCGGCCGTGCAGGAGCTGTTCGAGATCGGCGCGATCAGCCGCGCCCAGATGGCCGACCATCCCGAGCGCAACATCATCACCCGTGCGCTGGGCGTCGACGCCGAGGTCGATGCCGACGTCTGGCTGCTGCCGGCCGGCGGCGTGCAGAGCTTCCTGATCTGCTCCGACGGGCTCACGAAGGAGCTCGACGACCACCTCATCGCCAGGGCGATCCTCGAGTTCGAGCGCGATCGACCGGGCGACGGCCTCGACGGCCTCGCCGAGCTGCTGGTGGCCGCGGCGGTCGAGGCCGGCGGATCGGACAACGTGACGGTCGTCGCCGTGCGCTCGCACCTGCACGGAACGGGCGACGACGAGGACCGCTCCATGGACACGGCGGAGGTGCTCGAGCACCTCGAGCAGACGCAGCCCAGGGACGAAGCGAGGGGATGAGATGACCACGACGCACTACCGGCTCACCGACGGGGGCGGCTGGTTCGCCCTCGTGCACGATGGCCGCGCCCTGCTCGTCGAGGCGACGGCCGAACGGGCGCTCGAGCTCTGGCCCGCGCTCGTCGAGGGCGCCGACGCGCTGCTCGACCGGCTCACCGCGACCGGGCTCTCCTCGGCGCCCACCTTCGCCTTCGCCGAGGCGGATGCGCGGGGCGGCCTGCGCACGATCCTCCGCGGCCCGGTCGCCGCGACGATCTCGTCCGCGAGCGGCGCCACCGAGCGCTCCGGCTCCGGCGTCGCCACCTGGCGGGAGGATGCGGATGCGTCCGCCACCGCCGTCCGCCTCCGTCACGACGGTGCACCGATGGGCGGGGCCCCGCTGCCGGTCGTGTCCGGCGTCGTCGCCGCGTCCGAGCTCGACGTGGACCTCGAGCGCACCGAGGTCGCAGCACCATCCGTCGGCGCCGCGTCCTCCATACCCCCTTCTCGGCTGCCGACCCGGTGCCGGCTGCCGCTCCGGTGCCGGCTGCCCACCCGGCGCCCGCTGTCGCCCCGCTGCCCGCTGCCGCTCCGGCGCCCGCAGCCGCCCCGGCGCCCGCCGCCTCCGAGTCCGCCGCCACGCCGATCGAGCCCGACGAGGCGGCCGCCGTACCGGATCGACCCGCCGAGCCCGAGACCGACGAGATCGACGAGGACGACGAGATCGACGAGCGCACCACGGTCCTGCCGCGGCGCCGCCCCGCAGCGCAGTCCGAGGCCGTCCACGAGCTCACCGTGGTGCCCGAGCAGACCATCCTGCCCCCGGCCGACGTGCGGCCCGAGGCGGCGCCCGCGGAGCGGGCCGCCGAGGGCGGGGACGACGACGACTCCCTCTTCGGCTCGACCGTCGTGCGCACCGTGGCTGACGCCGCGGTGCGCGAGGACGAGCCCGAGGACTCGGAGCCGGCGCCGCAGCCGGGTGCCGAGCCGACCCCGGTCACGCGGGCCCTCGACGTGCCCGCCGAGGGCGACCACGACGGGCACACGGTCATGGCGGCCGATCTCGCCGAGCTGCGCGCCCGTCGCCGCGAGCACGGGGCCGCGGTGCCCCCTCCCGCGCCCGCGCCAGCGCTGCACCTGCTGCGGCACGACGGTGTCGTCGAGTCGCTCGATCAGCCGGTGCTCGTCGGGCGCGCGCCGAGCGTCAGCCAGGTCTCCGCTGGACGGATGCCGCGCCTCGTGACGGTCAGCTCGCTCGGCCAGGACATCTCGCGCAATCACGCGCAGTTCACGGTAGAGGGCGGCACGGTCGTCGTCACCGACCTGCATTCCCGCAACGGAACCTTCATCGTGCTGCCCGGGAAGAGCCCGCAGAAGCTGCGCCAGGGCGAGCCCACCGCGGTGATCGTCGGCACCGTCGTCGACCTCGGGGGAGGGGTGACCTTCACCGTGAGCGAGGACTGATGCGCCGCGCGCCCTCCACACCGCCCGACATCCCGGGCTTCGAGTTCGTCCGCCTGCTCGGCTCGGGCGGCTTCGCCGACGTCTTCCTCTACGAGCAGCAGCTCCCGCGCCGCCAGGTCGCGGTGAAGGTGCTCCTGACCGAGGAGCTCACCGAGGCCAACCGCGCCGCCTTCGTGGCGGAGGCGAACCTCATGGCGCAGCTCAGCGCGCATCCGTACATCGTCTCGATCTACCACGCCGACGTCGCGCCCGACGGGCGGCCCTACCTCATCATGGAGTACTGCTCGGGCCCGAACCTCGGCGAGCAGTACAAGCAGCGCCCGTTCGCGGTGGTCGATGCGCTGCGCGTGGCCATCCGCGTCTCCAGCGCCGTCGCGACCGCGCACCAGGCGGGCATCCTGCACCGCGACATCAAGCCGGCGAACGTGCTCACGAACAGCTTCGGCTGGCCGGCGCTCACCGACTTCGGCATCGCCTCGCAGCTCGAGGAGCTGCCCGTGCACACGACGACCGCCGGCGCGGGCGACCTCGAGGCCACGGGCACCGGCGGCAATCAGTCGGTGGGCATGTCGATCCCGTGGTCGCCGGCCGAGATGTTCGAGGACGACCCGCGGCCGGATGTGCGCAGCGACGTCTTCTCGCTCGCCGCGACGGTGCACACGCTGCTCGCCGGGCGGACCCCGTTCGAGCTCCGCGGCCGTTCGAACGGCACGCTCGACCTGGTGGGCCGCATCGAGCGCGGGCAGATCACCCCGTTCGAGCGCACCGACCTGCCCCGCTCGCTCGTCGCGGTGCTGCAGAAGGCCATGTCGGTCGACCCGGCGCAGCGTTTCGACTCGGCCGTGGACTTCGCCCGGGCGCTGCAGCGCATCGAGCTCGAGCTCGGGTACGCGCCGACGGCCATCGACGTTCCCAACCTGTTCGTGCCCGAGCCGGAGCGCGGCCCTGCCGGTGGCGACGACGAGACGCGCGTGCGCTCCGTCGCCACCGTCGAGGCGCAACCGCAGCCGGCGGCCCCGCCCGCACCCCCGTCGCCGGCCGAGCAGCCGACGACCGTGCGCGGCGTGCAGCAGGTGGCGCAACCTGCGCCGGTCGACGAGAGCACCATCATCCGCTCGGCCGCCTCCGACCAGCGGCGCGGCGCCGAGGAGCCGGAGCGGGTCGTGCAGCCGCAGCGCTCCCGGCGCGGCCTGATCGCGAGCATCGTCGCCGGCGCGGCGGTGCTGGTGATCGGCGGCGCCGTCGCCGCCGGGGTGGTCCTCACCGGCGGTCAGCCCAACCCCGAGCCGAGCAGCTCCGCGCCCGTCGACCCGGAGGAGCAGAGCGCCGTCGGACCGCTGACCCCCACCCCTGAGCTGGTCGCCAGCGCCTTCGCCGCCGGCGATCCCAGCGCGTCCTTCGAGGTCGCGAACCCCGAGTTCGAGGACGGCGACCGCTTCCGCTGGCAGCGCGTCGACGTGCCCGAGTCCATCGCGGGCGGCGCCCGCCTCATCGACGGGTCCACGGAGGCGGCCTCCTTCACCGTGGAGGGCACGGAGGGGGCGTCCTCGGTCTGCGTGAAGGTCTGGATCATCCGCGACGGCGCCGCCAGCGCGAACCCCCTGGAGGTCTGCGCACCATGAGCCGGCTCGAGCTCGAGTTCGTCGGCGAGTGGTACCCGATCGAGGAGGGCACGGAGTTCTTCATCGGGCGCGAGGCCGATCTCGTCGTGGACGACAACCCGTACCTGCACCGTCGGTTCCTCTGCATCCACAGCGAGGCCGGGCTCTGGTGGCTCAGCAACGTCGGCAACCTCCTCTCCGCCACCGTCACCGATGCGACCGGTCAGGTGCAGGCGTGGCTGGCGCCCGGAGCGCGGCTGCCCATCGTCTTCGAGCGCATGCACATCATGTTCAGCGCGGGGTCGACCACCTACGACCTGACCGTGCACGCGGAGAGCGACGTGTTCACGACGTCGCAGCTGCGCGTCGACGAGGTGGGGCAGACGACGATCATGCCGGTCACGCTCACGACGACGCAGCGGATGCTCATCCTCGCCCTCGCCGAGCGGGTGCTGCAGCAGGACGTGCCGGGCCGGGGTGAGATCCCCACCTCCGCGCAGGCCGCCGAGCGCCTCGGCTGGAGCATGACCACGTTCAACCGCAAGCTCGACAACGTCTGCGACAAGCTCGACAAGATCGGCGTCGCGGGGCTGCGCGGCGGCAAGGGCAGACTGGCGACGAACCGACGCGCGCGCCTCGTCGAGTACGCCGTCGGCACGCGGCTCGTGAGCGCCGACGATCTGCCCCTGCTCGACCGAGCCGCGGATGCCGGCGCGTCGGACTGACCCGCGCCGGGCCGATTGACTGAGGACCAGCCGAGACCCGGCTGTCCACCGCCTCGCCGTCCGGTCGACTGGACCCGGGAAGCCATGGGGACCGCTGCCCATGGAGTATGGTCCGGCCCCGCTGTTATGGTGGCTTCGCCGACGGTCGGGTCCTCGGCGAACGGCGTGAGAGAGGCAGCAGCGTGGGGGCGAGGGACTGGTGGCGGCTGCGCCGCAAGGCGATCGCGTCAACCGCTGCACTCGCGGTCACGGTCAGCGGTCTCGTCGGCGTCGCGGCCCTACACGACGGATTCCCGGTCACCGAGGTCGACCTCAACGCGCGCGACGTCTGGGTCACCAACCAGTCCGAGCTCGTCTCCGGGCGGCTGAACCGTCAGATCGAGGAGCTCAACGGCGCCGTCTTCGCCTCCTCCGCGGTCTTCGACGTCGTGCAGCAGGGCGAGGACGTCTTTCTCTACGGCGAGGACACCGGCGCCATCGAGCAGGTGGATCCCGCTACGACGACCCTCGCCGGCCGTGCGGAGCTGCCCATCGGCTCCGAGGTCTCCTACGGCAACGACGTGCTCAGCGTGGTCGACCCCGAGTCGGGCTCCCTCTGGGTCGTCCCCGCGGGCGAGAACCTCGACTTCGACCCCGCGACCACCGAACCCCACGCCGAGCTCGGTCGTGGCGGCGTGGCCGTCACCGCCCAGGACGGCACGGTCTTCGCCGTGAACCCGAGCGAGGGCGAGCTGCTGACCATCACCGACCCGGCCTCGGAGCCCGAGGTCGAGCGCATCGACGAGCTGGGTTCGGTGCAGCTCACGACGGTCGGGGACACGCCCGTCATCCTCGACGAGGACGACAACCGCGTGCTGGTGCGGGACCGCGTGATCGAGCTGCCCGAGACGGCGCTGCGCCTGCAGCAGGTCGGTGGGCCCAACGGCGACGTCGTGCTCGCGACGGCGACGGGTCTGCTGCTCGCGCCGCTCAGCGGCGGCGAGGTTCGAGTGGTCGACGCCGAGCTCGACGCCCCGGCGAACGACGAACGCGACGTCACCCAGCCGGTCTGGCTGAACGGATGCGCGCACGGTGCCTGGGCCGCCGCGCAGCAGTACCTGGCCGTGTGCACCGACGAGGCGCCGGCGACCCAGCGGATCCCCGAGCCGACCGCGGGAGCGGAGCTGGTCTTCCGCGTGAACCGCGACGTCATCGCGCTCAACAACGTCACCTCAGGCGACGTCTGGCTGGTCGACGCGAACATGCGCCTCGTCGACAACTGGGACGAGGTCACGCCGCCCGAGGTCGAGCAAGAGGAGGAGGGCGACGAGAAGACGACGACGGAGTCCTTCGAGGACACGCTCGCCGACCGCACGGAGGAGAACCGTCCTCCGGTGGCCCGCGACGACGTGTTCGGCGCGCGCCCGGGGCGCACGACGATCCTGCCGGTGCTGCAGAACGACACCGACCCAGACGGCGACGTGCTCGTCGTCACGGAGGCGCCGATCAGCGAGGCCTCGGGGGTGCTCGACTTCATCGACGGCGGTCGCACGCTGCAGTTCACCCCGGCGCCGGGTCTGACCGGGCAGGTGCGGTTCACCTACACGGTGGAGGACGGCCGCGGCGGCGTCGCGACGGCGAACGTGACCGTCAACATCCGCGGCTCCGAGGAGAACAGCGCGCCGGAGTCGCTGCGCAACTCGCAGATCCAGGTCGAGCAGGGCCAATCGGTCACCTACAACGTGCTCACCGACTGGCTCGACCCGGACGGCGACGAGATCTACCTCGTCTCCGCCACGCCCACCTCCGGCGATGCGGTGCAGAGCTCCTCCGACGGGGACGTGACCTTCCAGCACCTCTCCGGCGAGATCGGGGTCAAGGAGGTGCAGTACGTCGTCTCCGACGGCCGCCTCGAGGCGACCGGCACCCTCGCGATCGAGGTCGTGCAGGCCGGCACGCTCAACCCGATCGGCACCCCTGACTTCGCCGAGACCTACGTCGGTCAGTCGGTCCGCATCGAGCCGCTCCTCAACGACATCTCACCCTCCGGCGCGCCGCTGCAGCTCCTCGGCACCGACCAGGTCGACGAGGGCCTCGAGGTCACGGTCAACACCGATCGGTCGCAGATCGTCGCCGAGGCCGCTCGCGCGGGCACGTACTACCTCATCTACTCGGTCGGGGCGGGGGCGATGAGCAGCGTCGGCATCGTGCGCGTCGACGTCAAGCCCGATCCGGACAACGAGCTGCCGCCGATCGCGGTGAAGGACATCGCCTACCTGCGCGCCGAGGAGCCGGTGACGATCCCGGTGCTCGCCAACGACATCTCTCCGAGCGGACGCGTCCTGGCCGTGCAGTCCGTGCAGTCCGAGGCCGCGTTGGGCAAGGTCGCCGTCGAGACCCTCGAGCTCTCCCAGGTGCGCCTCACCTCCACCGCGCAGCTGACCGAGCCCATCGAGCTCCTCTACACCATCTCGGATGGCCTGAACACGGCGTCGGCGACCATCTCGGTCGTGCCGATCCCGGCCCTGGTGCGGCATCAGCCTCCGGTCGCCGTCGACGACATCGTGAACGTGCGGGCCGGCGACATCGTGACCGTCGACGTGCTCGACAACGACTACCACCCCGACGGGGTGCCGATCGAGCTCGAGCCGGAGCTCGTCGACATCTCGGCCGCCGGGGACGGGGAGGCGTTCATCACCGACGGCGAGGTGCGCTACCAGGCGCCCCTGCAAGCCGGAGTCTTCAGCGTCAGCTACCGTGTGACCGACCAGTTCGGCGAGACGGCCATGGCGCGCGTGGAGTATCGCGTGAGTCCCGCCGACGAGTCCACCAACCGGGCCCCGCTGCCGCTGCCGCTCACCTCGCGCACCTTCGCCGGCAACACGGTGCGCATCGACGTCCCGCTCGACGGCATCGACCCCGACGGCGACTCCGTCGTGCTGCTCGGGGAGACCAGCGCTCCGTCGCTCGGCCGCATCACCGAGCGCGACAGCACCGGGTTCGTCTACGAGGCCTTCGCGAACAGCATCGGCACCGACACCTTCCGCTACCGCGTGCAGGACACGCTGGGTCTCACGGGCATCGGCGAGATCAGCATCGGCGTCGTGCCGCGACCCGAGACGGTCGCGAACCCGATCGCCCGCGACGATAACGTGGAGGTGGCCCCCGGCCGCACGGCGTCCGTGCCGGTGCTGGCGAACGACTCCGACCCCAACGGTTACCAGCTGCGGCTGCAGGACCCGCTGCTGGAGGTGGACGAGGCGCTGGTGACCGAGTTCGACGGCCCCCGCGTGGTCATCGAGGCACCGGAGACGCCCGGCTTCTACTCGCTGCGCTACGAGGTCACGAACGGCAAGGGAGGCGTCGCGGACGCCTACGTGCAGGTGAACGTGACCCCTGACGCACGCGCCCTCTATCCGACGGCGCTGGACAAGGTGATCGAGCCCGAGGACGTCGTCGGCGCGGACACGGTCGAGATCGATCTGCTCGACGGCGCGCAGAACCCGGGTGGCCGGGTCCGGGACCTGGTCGCGAGTCTCAGCGGTCCGTACGCCGATCAGGCGAGCATCCTCGACGACGGGCGCACCGTCCGCGTCACGCCGGGGGATCGCCGGGTCGCGATCACCTACACGCTGACGAACGAGGTCGACGAGCTGTCGGCGAGCGCGTTCATCATCGTCCCGCCCGCATCCGCATCGGCAGACACCTTCCCGCCGCCCTTCTACAGCGGCGGGGAGCAGCGCGTCGAGATGAACGGCGAGCTGCGTCTCGAGCTCGAGGACATCCTCACGGTGCCGAGCGGCCAGAAGGCCATCGTCATCAACGCCGGCGAGGCCCGGGCGCTCAACTCGGACGGCACGAATCCGATCGTCGACGAGGACACGCTGATCTTCCGCCCGGGGACCGACTACCGCGGCTCCGCGAGCATCGCCTTCGAGGTCACTGACGGCGAGGACGTGAACGACGCCACCGGCCGCACCGCCTTCATCACGGTGCCGATCCTGGTCGGCGACCCGGACTTCCGCGACACCCCGCCGACGTTCTCGGACCAGCGCCTCGAGATCGAGGCGGGGGAGGCGCCCCGGGTGTTCGATCTCCGCGACGCCTCGGGGCACGAGAACCCCGACGTGCTGCAGAACGAGCTGCGCTACACCAACCTGCGCGGCGCCGGCGGCGCGATCGACGTGGGGCTCAGCGGCAACGAGCTCACCATGTCCGCCTCCCGGGACACGCGCAAGGGCACCTCCACCACCGTGAGCTTCGACGTCGTGTTCGAGGACTTCACGGTGCCCGGCAGCGTGGAGGTCGTGGTCGTCGCCTCGCAGCGCCCGCTGACCCGCACCGTCGACGACCGCATCGACACCATCGAGCGCGGATCGAGCGAGACGATCGACGTGCTCGCCAACGACGTCAGCGGCTTCCCCGCCGACGAGCCGCTGCGCGTCACGGACGCGCGCCTGAACAACGGCGCCGACGTCGACGTGCAGGTCGTCGGCGATCGCCAGGTGCGCGTGAGCGCCGCCGCCGGCATCAACGCGCAGTCGGCCGAGATCGTCTACACGGTCGAGGACCCGACCGGCGATCCCGACCGCAACGTCAACGGGCGCCTGCTCGTCGACGTGCGCGACGCCCCGGACCAGCCGACGCAGCCGCAGGTCGACGGTGGAGGCCTGAGGACCGCCACAGTCTCTTGGCGCGCCCCGTCCAGCAACAACTCGCCGATCACCGGATACACGATCCAGTACTCGTCCGATGGAGGTCATCGAGGGAGTTGGGGGCCTGGTCAGCTCGACTCTCCGACCAGCACCATCCAGACCGTCACCGGGCTGCGAGCGTCCGACACTTATCGCTTCACGATCATCGCCCACAACGCGATCGGCAATAGCCAGGCTTCGACGCCGAGCAACCCTGTCGTGCCCTATGAGGAACCGGGCACGCCGACCGGGACACAGATCAGCGCCTCAAACGATGGCCAAGGGACCATCACCATGCGCTGGGCAGCACCGGGCTACAACGGCGGCCGTGACCTTCGGGCATTCGAGTGGCGAGTCAACGGGGGTGCCGCGTCGGGGACCGTGAACTCCGGCTCGACGACGACCGCCTCCTGGAAGGGGCAGATCGGTACCGCGTACAGCTTCGAGGTCCGCGCCCAGAACACCGCTGACCAGTGGAGCGCGTGGTCGGAAACCAGCGGGCAGGCGACGGCGACACCCTCCCAGGCGAATGGGCTCAACGTCGCCGAGACCGGTTCCGCCGGCGAGGCGAGGTACCGCATCGCCTGGAACGAGGTCCCCGCCTCGAGCGGCGGCGCCGACGACTACCGCTACCGCATCAACGGCGGCCCCTGGAGCGGCTGGAGCGCCGCGCGGCAGTTCGACCAAACGGGAAGCCGGGGCGAGCAGATCTCTTTCCAGGTGCAGACCCGCAAGAACGGAACGCCGAGCCAGGAAGCCTTCGTCTCCACGTCGAACCAGATCACCCTGCGCGATTGGCCTGCGCCCGGCCGCGTCGACGGCGCATCCGTCATCACAAGCGGAACTGCTGGCAACTACGGGTACAGCGGTTCTTGGAGCTCCGTCAGCGGGGCTAGCGGTTACCAGTGGGAGCTGGGCGGGAACGGCGGCTCCGGAAATGGTACGAGCACGCCCGGATTCGCGGGCGGTCCAAATCAAGACCTGACGCTCCGGGTCCGGGCCTACATCGATTACCCCGGGGGCGAACGGCGCTTCAGTGACGTTTGGTCGACGGCGACAGGTCGCACGCCCGGAGCACCCGCGCCCACCACCTGGCAGGTCTCCGTCCATCAGGACACCTGTCCGGAACAGGGTGCAGCGGACAACTGGGGCAACTTCAACGTCCCGAATCGCACCTGCCGTGACGGGTTCATCCCGCGCGGAACGACGCTGACGGTCGCCTGCATTACCAACCGCACGACCGCCCAGTACCCGGTGTGGTATCGCATCGTCTCCGGCGCCCCCAGGGGCGCTACAACGACGGCAGCTGGGATGTCGCGGGCGGCACGGTGAACGCCCCCGGCGGCATCCGTCGCTGCTGACCACATCCGCTCACCCCGAACCCGCACCACCCACCCCGCACGAAGGAGCCCGAAGAATGCCCGTCTCCCAGGAGCAAGCCGCTTGGTTCTCCGATGCCTTCGAGAAGCTGGTCGGCAACGTCGACCTGGCGATCCTCGGCAAGAAGAACGTCATCCGGCTCGTCGTGACCGCCCTGCTCTCGGACGGCCACGTGCTGCTCGAGGACTACCCGGGCACCGGCAAGACGGTGCTGGCCAAGGCGCTGGCGAACACGCTCGAGGGCACCCACTCGCGCATCCAGTTCACCCCCGACCTGCTGCCCTCCGACGTCACCGGCGTCACGATCTACGACCAGCAGAAGGGCGTCTTCGAGTTCCACAGGGGCCCGATCTTCGCGTCGATCGTGCTGGCGGATGAGATCAACCGCGCCTCGCCGAAGACGCAGTCGGCGCTGCTCGAGGTGATGGAGGAGGGCGCCGTCACGATCGACGGCGTCGGCCACTCGGTCGGCAAGCCCTTCATGGTCATCGCGACCCAGAACCCGGTCGAGCAGGCCGGCACCTACAAGCTGCCCGAGGCGCAGCTCGACCGCTTCCTCATCAAGACCAGCCTCGGCTACCCCGATTCCGAGACCAGCGTGCAGCTGCTGCTCGACGCGTCGAACCGCCAGCGCGCCGCGCGCATCCAGCCGATCATCTCCTCCACCTCCATCCCGCAGATGACGGAGCTGACCAGCGAGGTCTTCGTCGACCCGAGCGTCATGCAGTACCTCAGCGCGATCGTCGATGCGACCCGCGCGCACCAGGACGTGCAGCTCGGCGTGAGCATGCGAGGAGCGCTCGCGCTCGCCCGCGCGATCAAGACCTGGGCGCTGTCGAAGGGCCGCACCTACGTGACCCCCGACGACGTCAGCGAACTCGCGGTGCCCGTGCTGGCGCACCGCATGATCGTCGACCCCGAGAGCGAGTTCGCCGGCGTCAAGGCCGAGGACGTCGTCTCGCGGATCCTGCTCGACATCGCAGCGCCCACCTACCGCGCGGCATGACCGCCGCCGCCCCTGCGCGGGACCTCCAGCAACCGCGGGACCTCGGCCTGCTGGGCGGGCTCCGCCATCGCATCGCCGTCGTCGCGCTCACGGTGCGCGACGCGGTCGGTCCGTGGTTCCGGGTCGCCTGGCGCTACCTCGGGCCGGTGCTCGGCACCGTCAGCCCCGTGGGCTGGATCGTGCTGCTGCTCGGCATCGCCGCGATGGTCGCCGGCCGCGTGCTCGGCTGGGCGGAGCTGACCTTCGTCGCCGCGACGCTGCTCGGCGCGCTGCTCGTGGCCGCGGCGTTCCTGTTCGGACGCGCCAGCTACGACGTGACGATCGGGCTCAACCCTCGACGCGTGACGGTGGGGGACCGGGCGCTCGGCGAGCTCGTCGTCGTCAACGTCGGCACCCGCAGGTCGACGCCGGGCCGCATGGAGCTGCCCGTCGGCAGCGGCCTCGCCGAGTTCAGCCTGCCGGCCATCGAGCCGCGCGGTCGCCACGACGAGCTCTTCGCGGTGCCCACGAACCGCCGCGCGGTCATCACGGCGGGCCCGGCGATCTCGGTGCGCGGCGACCAGCTCGGCCTGCTGCGGCGCGTCGTGCGCTGGACGGAGCCCACCGAGCTGTTCGTACATCCGGTCACCGCCCGCCTCGATCCCACGGCGGCGGGTCTCGTGAAGGACCTCGAGGGCCAGACCACCAAGACCATCACCAACAACGACCTGGCGTTCCACGCGCTGCGCCCCTACGAGCCCGGCGACGACCGGCGCTACGTGCACTGGCGCACCTCCGCGCGCACGGGCGTGCTCATGGTGCGCCAGTTCGAGGAGACGCGGCGCAGTCAGCTCACGATCATCCAGACCGTGCAGAACAGCTACTACGAGACGGCCGAGGAGTTCGAGCTCGCCGTCTCCGTCACCGCCTCGTTGGGCGCGCAGGTCATCCGCGACGGCACCCAGATGAGTGTGGTCACCGACACGCACCAGCTGCGCACCCACTCGGTCACCGCCATGCTCGACGACTCGTGCCGGCTCGAGCTCGTCGGCCGCCGCTACGCCACACCCCGCGACTTCGCGCGCGAGACCACCAAGCGCCTCCCTCCGCCCAGCGTGGTCATGATCGTCGCGGGCAGCCGGATGGGACCGACCGACTTCCGTGCGATCGAGTCGCTGTTCGGTCAGGACGCCCGCGTCGTCGCCTTCCGCGTCGAGCTCGGGGCCCAGCCCCGCGTGTCGAGCGTCGCCGGCCTGCAGATCATCACCATCGGCGAGCTCACCGACCTGCCCAAGACGTTGCGGAGGGTGATCTGATGCCCGCGGAGCGCATCTCGAAGCAGACCTGGGCGGACCTGGTCGTGCTGACGCTGCTCGTCCTGCTCGGGCTGGCGGGTTTCGCGACCAGCTACGAGGACCTCGGCTTCCTGCTCGCCGGTATCGGCGGTGTGATCGTCGGTCTCGGCGCCGCCGTCGGCGCCTTCCTGCTGCGCCTTCCGCTGCTGCCGAGCGTGCTGGGCGGCGTGGTCGCCTACTTCCTGCTCGGCACCGCCTTCGCGATGCCGCAGTTCGGCATCGCGCTCGTGATCCCGAACCTGCAGACCATCTCCGGGCTCGCGATCGGCGCGGTGTTCGGCTGGGCCGATATCGTGACGCTGGCCGCGCCCGCCGGTGCGCCCGACTACATCAACGTGCTGCCCTACGCGGCCACCTGGTTCGTCGCCATCCTGAGCGGCACGATGCTGCTGCGCTGGATCGGCCGCGGCCACCGCAACGCGGGCACGCTGCTGCTGGCGCTCCTCGCGCCGCTGGCGCTCTACGTCGCCAGCGTGCTCATCGGCACGGATGAGCCGTACTTCGCCATCCTGCGCGGCGCGGGCTTCGGCGCGCTCGCGCTGCTCTGGCTCGGTTGGCGCCAGCGCGGTACGGCGACGGCGGCCAACGCGCAGCGCGTGCTCGTGCGCAAGAAACTGGCGGGCTCCGCGATCGTGATCGTCGCGGCGCTCGTGCTCGGCGGCCTCGGCGGGGTCCTCGTGACCCCGCCGCAGGAGGAGCGCTTCGTGCTGCGCGAGGAGATCCAGCCGCCCTTCGACCCGCAGCGCTTCCCGAGCCCGCTCTCCGGGTACCGCAAGTACACGAAGGACCTCACGGAGACGGAGCTGTTCCGCATCGAGGGGCTGCAGACCGGCGACCTCGTGCGCCTCGCGAGCATGGACAGCTACAACGGCAAGCTCTGGCAGGTCTCCAGCCCGGGCCCGCAGACGCCCGAAGCCGCGGGGACCTTCCGGCTCGTCGGGCGCACCATCCCCGACCCGACCCTGCTCACGCCGGCCTCCGTCGAGTCGGTCACCGTCGAGGTGCTCGAGTACGACGACGTCTGGCTGCCGCAGGTCGGCTACGCGCGCGGCATCGAGCTGCTCGACGAGCGGAGCGCCGCCGAGGGCGACGCCCTGCGCTTCAACAGCGAGTCCGGCACCGCCGTGCTGACGAGCGGAGCGGATGCGGGCACGACGTACCGCATCGACACCCGCATCCAGGAGAGCCCCGAGCCGACGGAGCTCGCCGGGGTGCCGGTCGAGGGCTTCGCCCGGTCGTCGATCGACGGCACCGCCGACCTGCTGGTCGCCCGGGGCCGCGAGTACGCCGCGGCCGCGTCCACCTCCGATCCGATCGACCAGCTGCGCGCGGTCGAGTCCGGTTTCAAGACCAACGGCTTCCTCAGCCACGGGCTCGCGAGCGACGCGGTGCCGAGCCGCGCGGGTCACGGCGCCGACCGCATGACCCTGCTCGTCGAGCAGTCGTTCATGGTCGGCGACGAGGAGCAGTACGCCTCGGCGATGGCGCTCATCGCCGACGACCTCGGCTACCCGGCGCGCGTCGTCATGGGCTTCGCGCCTGAGGTGCCCGAGGGCGGCGGCGAGGTGGTGGTCACCGGCGACGACGTGACCGCATGGGTCGAGGTGCCGTTCGAGGGCGTCGGCTGGGTGCCGTTCTTCCCGACGCCCGACGAGACCGACGTGCCCCAGGATCAGGAGCCGAAGCCGCAGTCGGAGCCGCAGCCCCAGGTGCGCCAGCCGCCGCCGGACGAGAGCGCCAACGAGGACCTGCTCACCCCGGTCGACATCGACGACACCGAGGACGAGGACCGCGACGACGGCTTCCAGCTGCCGGCGTGGCTCGCGACGCTGCTCACGATCCTCGCCGTGCCGGTGCTGCTCTACACGATCCCGCTGCTGCTCGTGCTGCTGTTCAAGCGCCTGCGCGAGCGCCGGCGGCGCTCGGGCACCGGCGACCGGCAGGCCGCGGGCGCTTGGGAGGAGCTCGTCGACCGCTTCGCCGAGCTCGGCTACGCGGCGCCCGTGGGACGCACCCGTACGGCGACGGCGCAGCTGCTCGAGACGAAGGCTGAAGCTCCGCTCGGCGCGCTCGCCGCCCGCGCGGACGACGCGGTGTTCTCCGGCAGGGGGTTCCGGTCGAGGAGTCCGACGCCATCTGGACGGAGGCGCAGGCCGCCGTCGAGGTCGCTCGTCGGTCCACCACACGGCTGCGCCGCGAGCTCGCGAAGTTCCGCATCAACACCAGGCGGGACCCGGCGGGCGCGGGCCGCCGCGTGCTGGCCCGCCTGGATCGCAAGGAGAGGAAGAACCGGTCTCGCTGGAGCTGATGCTCCGCCGCCCGAACGGAGCTCTGGGAGGCATGCCCGCCACGGGCGACGCCTCCGCGGCGGTCCTGAGGAGCGCTCGGCGCCTTCCGGCACCGCGACGGGTGGGCACAGCTCCCCATCGCGGGCCGGACGAGTCGCCCATAGTGTCGGGGGAACCCCGCAGCGGGGCAGAAGGGGGATGAGGATGACGCAGCGCGACGAGGCGGCCGGCGTCCCGGTCGATCAGCCGGCGGACGTCTCCGAATGGGACTTCCACGAGATCGTCTTCGGCCGTGGCAACCTGCCAGCGGTGCACGCCACCCCGCAGACGCCCGAACACGACGACGCGGCGCTGCCCTCCGACGTCGCGGAGACCACGGAGACCCGCCGCAGCCCGGAGTCCCCGACCCGTCCCGTGACCGTCGTCGGCTCCGTGCGGGCGCTCGCGGAGATCGATGTCGTGACGCGCCCGGCGCCGGCGCGCGCGTGGGACGAGCCGAACTGGGTGCTGCGGCTGCCGGACGGGTCCGAGCATCCGCTCGAGGGCACGGTGCTGCTCGGGCGCTCCCCGCGCGCCGAGAAGACGGCGCAGCGCCTGGTCGTGCCCGATCCGGAGTCGGGCGTCTCGCGCACCCACGCACGCCTGTCGCTGCTCGGCGGCATGCTCACCATCGAGGACCTCGGCTCGACCAACGGCACCTATCTGGTCGACGAGGGCGGGATGGAGACACGGTGCCCACCGTTCGAGACGATGCCCGTGCCCCTGGGCTGGGCGATCGATCTCGCGAACGTGCCGCTCTCGCTCTGGGCCCCCGGCCGCTGAACCTCGCCCCGCACCTCTGCGATGATGGGAGGGCGAGGAAGGGGAGCGCCGATGACCGACGAGGGCGACCGCTACCTGATCACGCCGCCGCCGGGACTGCTGCCGCCTGCGCCTCCCTCCGACGCTCCGCCCGCCCACGCACCGGCGCCCCTCCACACGGGCACGGCGCCCGTGCCGGCCCGCGGCTTCGCGACGCCCGCCCCGGGGGCGGTCTTCGGCGGACCGCTGGCGGCGGAGCCCGCACGCCCCGCCGTGCTGGTGCTGCAGGACGGCCGCCGCCTGCCCATCGTGGGCGGCCTGCTGCTCGGGCGCGCGCCCGTCGCACGCGATGACCTCGGGCAGGCCGTGCCGGTACCCGTGACGGATGCCGCCCGCTCCGTCTCCAAGACCCACGCGCTGCTGCGCGCCGAGGCCGGTCGCGTGCTGGTGCGGGACCTGGGGTCGACGAACGGCACCTGGATCGTGCACGCCGACGGCCGGGTCGACGAGGTCTCCTCGACGGCGTTCAGCGAGGTGCCCGCGACCGCGCACCTCGAGCTGGGCCACTGCCCGCTGCGCATCGAGCCCGGCGCGGACGACGCCGCCCCGCACGGCCCGGTGGTAGCCTGACGAGGTGCGCACGGCTCTGCTCCTCCTTCGCCGCCGCGACGAGGCTCGATTCACGGCCTGACTCGTCGCGGAGTCTCGACGTGGGCCGGCACGCAACGGACTGAAGGAACCGACGAGTCATATGAACAGCACCGAAGCCAAGCCCCGCACCCTCGCTGAGAAGGCCAGAACTCTCGCTGAGAAGGTCTGGGACGACCACGTGGTCGTCAAAGGCGAGAACGGCGAACCCGACCTCATCTACATCGACCTGCACCTCGTGCACGAGGTCACCAGCCCGCAGGCCTTCGACGGCCTGCGCGTCAACGACCGGCCGCTGCGCCGGCTCGACCTGACGATCGCGACCGAGGACCACAACACCCCGACGCTCAACATCGACCGGGTCATCGCCGACCCGACGAGCCGCCTGCAGATCGACACCCTGCGCCGCAACGCCGAGGAGTTCGGCGTGCGGATCCACTCGCTGGGCGACAAGGAGCAGGGCATCGTCCACGTCGTGGGCCCGCAGCTCGGGCTCACCATGCCGGGCATCACGGTCGTCTGCGGCGACAGCCACACCTCCACGCACGGCGCCTTCGGCTCGATGGCCTTCGGCATCGGCACGAGCGAGGTCGAGCACGTCATGGCCACCCAGACGCTGCCGCTGAAGCCGTTCAAGACGATGGCCATCAACGTCGAGGGCACGCTGCGCCCGGGCGTGACGGCCAAGGACATCATCCTCGCCGTCATCGCGAAGATCGGCACCGGCGGCGGGCAGGGCTACGTGCTCGAGTACCGGGGCAGCGCCATCCGCTCGCTCTCGATGGACGGTCGCATGACGATCTGCAACATGTCGATCGAGGCCGGTGCCCGCGCCGGCATGGTCGCCCCGGATCAGACCACCTTCGACTACGTCGAGGGCCGCGATCACGCGCCGACCGGCCAGGACTGGGAGGATGCGGTCGCGTACTGGAAGACGTTGCCGACCGACGAGGGCGCCGTCTTCGATGCGGAGATCTTCATCGACGCGGACGAGCTCGAGCCCTTCGTCACCTGGGGCACCAACCCCGGTCAGGGCGTGTCGCTCAGCGAGGCCGTTCCGGGGCCGGACGACTTCGACGACCCGCACGAGAAGGTCGCCGCCCAGCGCGCGCTCGAGTACATGGACCTCGAGGCCGGCACCCCGATGAAGGACATCCGCGTCGACGCGGTCTTCATGGGCTCCTGCACCAACAGCCGCATCGAGGACCTGCGCGCCTTCGCCTCGATCATCCAGGGGCAGAAGAAGGCGGACGGGGTGCGCGTCATGGTGGTCCCCGGCTCCGCTCGCGTGCGCCTGGAGGCCGAGGCCGAGGGCCTCGATCAGGTCATCAAGGACTTCGGCGCCGAGTGGCGCTTCGCCGGCTGCTCGATGTGCCTCGGCATGAACCCCGACCAGCTCGCGCCGGGGGAGCGCTGCGCCAGCACCTCCAACCGCAACTTCGAGGGCCGTCAGGGCAAGGGCGGTCGCACGCACCTGGTCTCGCCGCTCGTGGCCGCGGCCACCGCCATCCGCGGCACCCTCTCCAGCCCGTGGGATCTCTCGATCGACACGGCGTTCGCCCCCGCCGGCCAGCAGCGGAACCAGGAGGTCCAGGCCTGATGCAGAAGTTCAGCAGCGTCACCGGAGTCGGCGTGCCCTTCCGGCGCTCCAACGTCGACACCGACCAGATCATCCCCGCCGTCTTCCTCAAGCGGGTCACCAAGACCGGCTTCGACGACGCCCTCTTCCACGGCTGGCGGCAGGACCCGGAGTTCATCCTCAACCAGCCCGCCTACCAGGGCGCCCGCATCCTGGTCGCCGGCCCCGACTTCGGCACCGGTTCGAGCCGCGAGCACGCCGTGTGGGCGCTGCGCGACTTCGGCTTCGACGTGGTGCTGAGCCCGCGCTTCGCCGACATCTTCCGGGGCAACTCGGGCAAGCAGGGACTGCTCGCCGGACAGGTGCCCGAGGCCGACATCGAGCGCATCTGGGCGGAGCTCGAGGCGGAGCCCGGCCGGGAGATGACCGTGGATCTCGAGACGCAGACCGTGTCGGTCGGCGCGCTCAGCATCGGCTTCGACATCGATGCCTATACTCGGTGGCGGCTTCTGGAAGGCCTCGACGACATCGCCCTCACGCTCCGCAACGAGCAGGCGATCAGCGAGTTCGAATCCCGTCGCGAGCGTTGGCGACCGCGAACGCTGCCCGTCCGTCAGAGTGCAGGTGCTGAGTGAATTCCCTCGTCAAGGATGCGAAGAAGGCCGGTGAGCGCGTCGGACTGATCTCCGACACGATCACCATCCACGGCGGCAAGCCGTTGCAGGGCCGGATCCGCGTGCGAGGCGCGAAGAACCTCGCGACGAAGGCCATGGTCGCGGCGCTGCTCGGCAGCTCGACGAGCACGCTGCGCGACGTGCCCAACATCAGCGACGTCAAGGTCGTCCGCGATCTGCTCGAGGTGCACGGCGTCATCGTCACTGAGACCGCGCCCGGTGTGCTGGAGATGGACCCGCGCAACGTGCTCCAGGCCCACTTCGCCGAGATCGACGCGCACGCCGGCTCCAGTCGCATCCCGATCCTGTTCTGCGGCCCGCTGCTCCACAAGCTCGGCGAGGCGTTCATCCCCGACCTCGGCGGCTGCCGCATCGGCAACCGCCCGATCAACTTCCACCTCGACGCGCTGCGCGCCTTCGGGGCGGTCGTCGACAAGTCCTACGAGGGCATCCACCTCACGGCCCCCGACGGCCTGAAGGGCGCGAACATCGAGTTCCCGTACCCGAGCGTCGGCGCCACCGAGCAGGTGCTGCTCACGGCGGTGCTGGCGAAGGGCACCACCGAGCTGAAGAACGCGGCGATCGAGCCCGAGATCATGGACCTCATCGCGATCCTGCAGAAGATGGGCGCGATCATCTCGGTCGAGCCGAACCGCGTCATCCTCATCGAGGGTGTCGAGGAGCTCGGCGGCTACCTGCACACCGCGCTCTTCGACCGCAACGAGGCCGCCAGCTGGGCCTCGGCCGCGCTGGCGACCCGCGGCGACATCTTCGTCGAGGGCGCGCACCAGATCGAGCTCATGACCTTCCTCAACGTGTTCCGCAAGGCCGGGGGCGCCTTCGACATCGAGGACGACGGCATCCGCTTCTACCACCCGGGCACCCCGCTGAAGCCGGTGAACGTCGAGACGGATGTGCACCCGGGCTTCATGACGGACTGGCAGCAGCCGCTCATCGTCGCGCTCACGCAGGCCGAGGGCCGCTCGGTCGTGCACGAGACGGTGTACGAGAACCGCCTGGGCTTCACCAAGGCGCTCGTCGAGATGGGCGCCGACATCGTCGTGCACGAGCACGGCCTCGACGGCGACTACCGCCGCGTGCCCAGGCGCGACCTCGAGCAGGCCGCCGTGATCGAGGGACCGACCGAGCTGCGGGCCGCCGACGTGCACGTGCCCGATCTGCGCGGCGGGTTCAGCTACCTCATCGCCGCGCTGGCGGCCGAGGGCACCTCGACGGTGAGCAACATGGGCATCATCAGCCGCGGCTACGAGCACATCATCGACAAGCTCGAGCAGCTCGGCGCCGACTTCACCTTCGAGGCACAGGACCGATGAGCGCGAGCGACCGGCCCGCCGCGGGATCGGCGGGCCCGTCGCCGCGCCCGCGTTCGGAGCGGTTGCGCAGTCCGTTCTTCTGGCTGCTCGCCGTCATCGTGCTGCCGATCATGAACCTGTCGGTGCGCTGGCGCATCCGCGACGCGCACAAGCTGCCGAAGCAGGGCGCCTTCATCCTCGCGCCCAACCACCTCACCGAGATCGATCCGGTCGTGATGGGCATCGCCATGTGGAAGATGGGTCGCGTGCCGCGCTTCCTGGCCAAGGCGTCGCTCTTCCGGGTGCCCGTGCTCGGAGGCATCCTGCGCGCGTCGGGGCAGATCCCGGTGGAGCGCGGTGCGGGGCGCGGAGCCGATCCGCTCGCCGCCGCAGGACACCTCCTCGCGAAGGGCCACGCCGTCATCGTCTACCCGGAGGGCACGCTCACCCGCGAACCCGACCTGTGGCCGATGCGCGGACGTGCCGGGGCCGTGCGCGCAGCCCTCGAGCACGGCATCCCGATCATCCCCGTGGCCCACTGGGGCAGTCAGCAGCTCATGGCGCGCTACGGGCGCAGGATCACGCTGCTGCGGCGCAAGCCGGTGGACATCCTGGTCGGCGACCCCGTCGACCTGGGCGTGGAGCCCGGCACCCGAGCCGACCGCGCCGCCGTCGACGCCGGTACGGACCGGGTCATGCACGCCATCGCCGGGCTGCTCGGCGAGCTGCGCGGCGAGACGCCGCCGGCCGAGCTGTGGGACCCGGCGAAGCACGATCAGAAGGAGGCGGGCCGCCCGTGAGGAACGTACCGACCAACACCGTCCCGCTGCGGATCATCACCCCCGGAGCCCGGAGGGTCGCGGTGCTCGGCGCCGGCAGCTGGGGCACCACCTTCGCCAAGGTGCTCGCGGACGGCGGCGCCGACGTGTCGCTCTGGGCGCGCCGCGCCGAGCTGGCGCGCGAGATCGCGGAGAGCCGACGCAACAGCGACTACCTGCCGGGCATCGACCTGCCGCCCAACCTCTGGGCCTCGTCGCACCTGCGCGAGGTGCTCGACACGAGCGAGATGGTCTTCCTCTCCGTGCCCAGCCAGTCGCTGCGCGAGAACCTGCGCGCCGTGCGCGAGATGATCCCCGCCGGCGTGCCCGTCGTCAGTCTCATGAAGGGCGTCGAGAAGGGCACCCGCTACCGCATGAGCGAGGTGATCGCGCAGGAGCTCGACATCGAGCCCGGGCGCATCGCCGTGGCGAGCGGGCCGAACCTCGCGCTCGAGATCGCCAAGGAGCAGCCGACCGCGATCGTCGTCTCCTCCTCCGATCCGCAGACCGCCAGCCAGGTCGCCGTCGCAGCGCACGCGCCGTACCTGCGCTCGTTCACGAACAACGACGTGATCGGCACCGAGTTCGGCGGCGTGCTCAAGAACCTCATCGCCGTGGCCGTCGGCATCGTCGACGGCGTGGGCTACGGCGAGAACACGAAGGCCTCGATCATCACACGCGGGCTCGCCGAGATCACCTCGTTCGCGGTGGCCTCCGGAGCCCGACCGGAAACGATGTCCGGTCTCGCGGGGCTCGGCGACCTCATCGCCACCTGCGGTTCCCCGCTCTCGCGCAACAATACAGCGGGGCGCCTGCTCGGGCAGGGCTACAGCTTCGAGGATGTGGTCCGCCGCATGAACCAGACCGCGGAGGGGCTCTCCTCCGTGGCCCCCGTGCTCGAGCTCGCCGACGGGCTCGGCGTCGACATGCCGATCGTGCGCCAGGTGGCGGAGGTGCTCGCCGGTACCATGTCGCCGCGGGACATCGCCCCGCACCTCACGACCGACGGCGACGACCTGCCGCAGGACGAGCACCAGCGCTGACCGCCGTCCGCGCCGGGCACCAGCACCACCTCATCGCGACGAGCCCCGGCGGGGGAGCGGTCGGGGTCGCCGGTTCCGCGCATCCGCTCGTCCCGTTCCTCCCGCGCACGACCAGAAAGCAGACCCGGATGACCCAGCAGAAGACCCGCGTCGCCCTCCTCTTCGGCGGCCGGACCAGCGAGCACATCGTCGGCACCGGCACCGCGAGCGGCGTGCTCGGTGCGATCGACACCGACAAGTACGAGGTCATCCCCGTCGGCATCACCCTCGACGGCGTCCTCACGCTGCAGGACGGCGACCCCGAGCTGTGGCGGATGCGCCCGGACCGCCACGCGGTCGTGCAGGACAACGGCACCCGCGTGCACTTCCCCGAGGCGCCCGGCAGTCGCGAGCTGTTCGTGACCGAGCAGGACGGCACGCGCCGCTCGCTCGGCGAGATCGACGTGGTGTTCCCGGCGCTGCTCGGTCCGACCGTGGAGGACGGTGCGATCCAGGGCTGGTTCGAGCTGCTCGACATCCCCTACGTCGGCAACGGCATCCTCGCCTCGGCCATCGGCTTCGACAAGGACGCCTTCAAGCGCGTGCTCGAGCAGGCCGGCGTGCCGATCGCCCCCTGGTACACGGTCACCGCGCGCGAGTGGGCGGGCGACCGCTCGAAGGCCGAGGCGGCGGCGGAGGGCTTCGGCTACCCCGTCTTCGTCAAGCCGGCCCGCGCCGGCTCGTCGGTGGGCGTCAGCAAGGTGAAGGCGCCCGCCGATCTCGCCGCTGCGGTCGAGATCGCGCTAGCGGAGGACTCGAAGGTGCTCATCGAGCCCATGGTCGTCGGACGCGAGGTCGAGGTCTCCGTGCTCGGCGGTCGCGACGGCGCGGGTCCCCGCGTCTCGGTGGCCGGCGAGATCATCGTCACGGGCCGCGAGTTCTACGACTTCGACGCGAAGTACTCGGGCGCCGACGGCGTCGAGCTGCGCTGCCCGACCGAGATGGACCCCGCCGACCTCGCCGAGATGCAGCGCCTCGCGGCGCGCGCCTTCGAGGCGATCGGCGGCGCGGGCCTGGCGCGCGCGGACTTCTTCCTCACCGAGCAGGGTTTCGTGGTGAACGAGCTCAACACGCTGCCCGGCTTCACGCCCATCTCGATGTACCCGAAGCTCTGGGAGGCCAGTGGACTGGCCTACGGCGACCTCATCGACGAGCTCATCCAGCTCGGGCTCGAGACCGTCCGCTGACGATCACTCCGCGGGGGCGGTCTCCTCGGGCGCGGGCGCCCCGTCCGGGTCGACGAGGGTGCCCTCCTCGTCGGGGGTGGCGCCGCCGAAGACGTCCTGCGCGGCGACGCACGCGCGCTCCGCGGGCGCGTAGTCGATGGTGTTCTGCAAGTTGTTGAGCACGTTCGTGCCCGAGATCATCTGCTCCGTGTCGACGATCACCTCGGTCGCGGGCGTGCGGCCGTAGGTGATGAACCGGTAGACCGGGTCCTCGCTCGGGTCCTGCAGCCAGTCGACGTCGCCGATGGTCACGCAGGTGAACTCCGCCGTGGGTCCGGGGGCTCCACGCCGCAGCGCAGCAGCACGGCGCTCTGGTCCGACCCCGGTTGCGACCAGGCGGCCGTGGCCTGCGCATTGGTCTCGCGCAGCTCGAGGCCCTCCATGTCGGGGATGAGGTCGAGCCGGGTGATGATCTCGGCGCAGCCGGGGTCTCCGGCGTCGGCGGCGGGCTCCAGGTTGACGATCGGGGTGCAGCCGGCGACCGCGCCGGTGATGAGGGCAGCGGGCAGCAGGGTCGCCGCGAGCCGGCGTGGTGAGGGGCGCATCGTGCGACAGGCTACCGTGAGGAGCATGGAGCGATCTGGCGACGACGGGACGCTCGGCGGGCTCGGGGAGCTCGCGGTGCTCGAACGGATCACCCGCCGTCTGCCCGCCGCGCAGGGCGCCCTGCTCGGCCCGGGCGACGACGCCGCGGTCGTCGCCGCGCCGGACGGCCGCTTCGTCACGACGACCGACCTCATGGTGCACGGCCCGGACTTTCGCCTCGCATGGTCGAGCGGGCACGACCTGGGTTGGAAGATCGCCGCCGCCAACCTGGCCGACGTCGCCGCGATGGGCGCGGTTCCCTCCGGACTGCTCGTCGGGCTCGCCGCCCCGACGTCGACGCCGATCGCCCTGCTCGAGGCGATCGCCGACGGACTGCGCGATGCGTGCGAGGCCCTCGCGCCGGGGTGCGGCGTGGTCGGCGGCGACCTCTCCGCATCCGCTTCGCTCACCCTCGCCGTGACCGCCTTCGGCGACCTGGAGGGACGCGCCCCGGTGCGCCGCGACGGCGCCTCGCCGGGGCAGGTCGTCGCCGTCGCGGGTCCATTGGGTCGCGCGGCCCTGGGTCTGCGGCTGCTCTTCTCGGAGGGCGTCGACGGCTCGGGGGAGCCGGATGCCGCCCTCGCGTCGCGTCTGCGCGAACGGCACCCGAGCTGGGTCGGTGCGCAGCTCGCGCCGCAACCGCCGATCGCGGCCGGCAGGGCGGCCGCGCTGGCCGGTGCCACCGCGATGCTCGACCTCTCCGACGGCCTCGCGCTCGACGCGCGGCGCGTCATCCGGGCGAGCGGGGTGGGCATCGACCTCGCCGCCGCCGCGGTGCGAGCACTGGCCCCGCAGGTCGCCGACGGCCTCGAGCTCGCCCTGGCCGGTGGCGAGGACCACTCGCTGCTGGCGGTGCTGCCCGACGGCGCCGAGCTGCCGCACGGTTTCACGCGCATCGGCCGCACGGTGCCCGGTGACGAGCTCACCGTCGACGGCGCGCCGGTGGACCTGAGCGGATGGGACCCCTACGCCGGGTGGGACGGCGGCGTCGGCTGAGCACCGTCTCGCGGCGCGGAGGTCACACCACCCGCGCGGGATCGAACCGGTGGCACCCGGCGAGGTGATCGTGCACGAGCCCGGCCGACTGCATGAGCGCGTAGCCGGTCGTCGGCCCGACGAAGCGCAGCCCGCGGCTCCGCAGCTCGGCGCTCAGCGACACCGACGCCTCGGTCGTGGCGGGCACGTCCGCCAGCGTCCGCCGAGCGGGCCCCGGCGATGACTCGAACGACCAGATCAGCGCGTCCAGTGCGCCCGGCTCCCAGGCGGCCACTATGCGGGCGTTGGCGATCGTCGCGAGCACCTTGGCCCGGTTGCGGATGATGCCCGCATCGGCGAGCAGGCGCTCGACGTCTCCACCGTCGTAGGCCGCGACGACCGCGGGCTCGAAGCCCGAGAACGCGGCGCGGAACCCGGGCCGCCGCTTGAGGATCGTGATCCAGGAGAGCCCGGACTGGAACGCTTCGAGGCTGAGCTTCTCGAAGAGCGCACGGTCGCCGTGCAGCGGCACGCCCCACTCCTCGTCGTGGTAGCGGCGGTACTCGGCGTCGTCGCCCACCCATCCGCAGCGCCGCAGGCCATCCGGTCCCGTCCTCAGATCATCCATGCGGCGAGGCTAGCGAGGCGGGGCGCAGGCAGCGGTCGACGGGCGCGGATGGTGGACGCGCATCCGGTCCGGCGTCGGGGGAGGAGCCGTCGCGCGCCTACGATGGGGGGATGCCAGCCCCGTTCCTCCGCCCGCTCGGCCGCTCCGGACTCGTCGTCTCGGCGGTGGGCCTCGGCGGCAATAACTTCGGTCGGGCCGGCACCGCCACCGAGACCCAGCAGGGCGCGGACGCCGTCATCGGCGCCGCGCTCGACGCCGGAGTCAACCTCATCGACGGGGCGGACATCTACGGCGCCCGCCGCGGCCTCAGCGAGGAGGTCCTCGGGCGTGCGCTGCAGGGACGGCGCGACCGCTTCGTGCTCGCCACGAAGTTCGGCATGGACATGGAGGGGGCGAACGGCCCGGACTGGGGTGCGCGCGGCTCCCGTCGATACGTCCGGCTCGCGGTCGAGGCGTCGCTGCGCCGCCTGCGCACCGACTGGATCGATCTCTACCAGCTGCACGCCCCCGATCCGATCACCCCGATCGAGGAGACCCTCGACGTGCTCGGCGACCTCGTGCGCGAGGGCAAGGTGCGCTACCTCGGCCACTCGAACCTCGCCGGCTGGCAGATCGCCGAGGCCGAGTTCGTGGCGCGCCGCGACGGCGCCGTGCCGTTCGTCAGCGCGCAGAACGAGTACAGCCTGCTCGCCCGCGGCGCCGAGGCGGAGGTGCTGCCGGCGGTGCGGGCCTACGGCCTGGGCTTCCTGCCCTACTTCCCGCTCGCCAACGGCCTGCTGACCGGCAAGTACCGCAGCGACGCCGCACCGAGCGACGGCCGGATCACGCACTCCAAGCCGCAGCTGCTCGAGTCGGCGCCGTGGCCGGCGATCGAGCGCTACCGCGCCTTCGCCGAGCAGCGCGGCGTCTCCATGCTCGAGGCCACCTTCGGCTGGCTGCTCGCACAGCCGGGGCTCGCGAGCGTGATCGCGGGCGCGACGCGTCCCGAGCAGCTCGTGCAGAACGCCGCCGCGGCGACCGCGTGGACGCCCGACGAGGCCGATCTGCGCGAGATCGACGCGATCTTCGCCGACGGGCGGTCCTGACCGTGCTGCAGCTCGGGGAGGCCTCGGGCACCGTGCCGGTGCCCGTCGAGGGCGGTCCCGCGCTCGCGCTGAGCTGGCATGCGCTCACCGACGTCGGCCACCGGCGCTCGCTCAACGAGGACAGCCTGGTCGCGATGGCGCCGGTCTTCGCGGTGGCGGACGGCATGGGCGGCCACGACTCCGGCGACGTCGCCAGCGCGGCCGTCGTGCGCCGTCTGGGGGAGCTCGCCTCCGACGGCCTGACCTCCATCGACGAGATCACCGCGGCGCTCGCGCGGGCCACGCTCGATATCCACGATGGCGAAATCGCCGGCGGCCGCGGCAGCGGCACCACCGTGACGGGTGCCGCGCTCGTCGCCGAGGAGGGCACCCCTACCTCGCCGTCCTCAATCTCGGTGACTCCCGCGTCTACGCCGCCGAGGGCCCGGACTTCGCCCGCGTCACGGTCGACCACTCGGTCGTGCAGGCCATGGTCGACGCCGGCATGATCAGCGAGGCGGAAGCGGAGCACCACCCCGACAGCAACGTCATCACCCGCGCCATCGGCTTCGAGGACGATCCGCAGCCGGACGTCTGGCTCATCCCGCTGCGCGCGGGCATCCGCCTCCTCATCTGCTCGGACGGCCTGACCAAGGAGCTCCGGGACGACTGGATCCGGATGCACGTGACGGCCGGCTTCTCCGCGGAGGCCACCGCGCAGGCCCTGCTCGACGCGGCGCTCGACGCCGGCGGCCGCGACAACGTGACGCTCATCGTGCTCGACCTGCACGAGGCCTGACCGATCGTGACCTCCTCGCCGCTCGGACCCCTGGCCGTGCCCGGCTTCGGCGATGTGCGGTTCCACAGCTCCGGCGAGCTGGTGGACATCTACACCGCGCAGCAGCTCGCGCCGCGGCGTCCCGTGCTGCTCACCGTGCTGCAGCGACCGGTCGCCTCCGATGCCGCGCGGGAGCGCTTCCGCACCGCCGCCGATCGGATGGCGCTCGTGAGCGCGCATCCGTCCGTGCTGACCGTGCTGCAGGCGTCCATCGCCAGCGACGGCCGACCCTACGTCGTCACCGAGGTGTGCACCGGCCACATCGCCGAGGGCGGCAGACGGCTCGGGCTCGAGGAGGCACTGACGATGGGAGTGCGCATCGGCAGCGCGCTCGAGACCCTGCACCGCTCCTCGGTGCTGCACGGCGGCGTGCGACCGGTGCATCTGCTGCTCACCCCCTTCGGCTCGATCGTGCTCGCCGCCAGCGGCTACGCCGCCGCGTTCGACATCGCCGCGGTGCCGTCGGTGGACGACGTCTTCAGCGCGCCGGAGGTGCGCGCCGGCGGACCGCTGACGGTGGCCGCGGATGTGCACGACCTCGGCGCGACGCTGCGGGAGACGGTCGGCGAGGAGGCGGTACCGGCCCCGGTGCGGCGGGTCCTCGACCGGGCCACGTCGCGCGATCCGGCACGGCGCCACGCCTCGGCGCTCGAACTCGTGCTGGAGCTGCGCGAGGCGCAGGCGGAGCTCGGTCTGGCCGTCACGCCGATCGAGGTGGCGCTCGACGGGCGCAGCCCGCTCGACGCCCGGATCCTCGCCGAGGCGGACCGCCCCGTGCACGCACCGCGACGCGGTGCCCGGCTGGTCTCCTGGGGCCTCCTCGTCGTCGCGGTCGCCGCGATCGCGGTCGGTGCGTCGCTGTTCGCGTCGCTGGCCCGCAGCTCCGGCCCGGGCATCCCCGTCGTGGAGGACCTCCGGGCGGATGCCGACGATGCCGCGGTGACGTTCGACTGGAGCGACCCCGGCCTCGAGGCGGGCGACCGCTACCGGGTGCGCGTCGACGGCGGCGTGCCATCGCTCGTCGACGAGCCCCGTCTGCGCGTGGACGCCGCGGCCGGCGCGACCGTCTGCCTCTCGGTGGCGGTGAGCCGCCAGGGCCGCCTGGGCGAGCACAGCGTGCCGGTCTGCGCCGCGCTCGCACCCTGAGCGCCGCCGGCATGGGGCGACGGCTGCTAACCTCGGGGCCGGTCGACGGGTGCTCGGGATGCGCGCGACGGCCGAGGAGGTGCTGCGTCATGGACGCGAACGAAAGATTCCTGCTGCAGTTCAGCACGGGCGACAGCTACGCGGTCCGCGGCGGCGGATTGCTGGGGCGGCACCCGGCGGCGGACCCCGGCACGACCGCCACCCACCTCATCCGCGTCCCGGATGCCGGACGCTCGGTGTCGAAGACCCACCTGCAGTTCGGCATCGACGACGGCGAGTTCTGGATCCTCGACCGCCACTCCGGCAACGGCACCGTGCTCTGGGCGCCGGGCGAGTCGCCGGTGCGCTGCGAGCCGGGGCGCCGGTACCGCGCGCCCCGCGGCAGCCGCGTCGAGGTCGGCGAGCAGTTCTTCCTGCTCGACTGATCCGGGGGCGCAGCCCCTCCACAGGGGTCCCGCCTCCACGGTTTCGAGCGAGCGGGGGCCGGCGCCGCGCTCTGCTCGCTTCGCTGGAGCCATGACGGATGCGACGAGCGAACCCCTCCGCGGACCGCGCGGCCCCAGCCGGACGGAGCCGATGCCGTTCCCGCTCGTCGCGAGCCTCGCCCCGCTGGTGGGCGCGCTGCTGATCTGGGCGGTCACCCGCTCGCCCTTCGCGCTCCTCTTCGCGCTGCTCGGTCCGATCGTGGCGGTCGGCGCGCTCGCCGACGGCAGGATCGGTGCTCGGCGGCGACTCCGCCGCGAGCGCCGCCGCTTCGACGAGGAGTGCGCGGCCGCACAGGAGGCGGTGATCCTGCGCCACGAGCAGGAACGGCGCGAGCTCGACGCGACGCTGCCGACGCTGAGCGAGGAGCTGCGAGGCGAGGCCGGCCTGCGACGGCGCTGGGGTCCGGACGCCTCCGTGCGCATCGGCACGGGTGCTCGCCGCAGCTCGCTGAGGATGGAGCGCAACGTCGCCGACGGGGAGCGTGCGCAGGAGACCGAGCGCCGCGACCGGCTCATCGAGAGCGTGCGGGTGCTGGAGGGCGCGCCGATCGGCACCGATGCCCGGCGCATCGGGGTGGTCGCGTCGCCGACCATCGCTCGCGCGATCGCCAGGGCGCTGCTGCTGCACCGCCTGTGCGTCGTGTCGCCCTCCGCGATGCGGGTCGAGGCGCCGGCGGGCGGCGAGTGGTCCTGGCTCGCGCGTGCACCGCATCCGCTTCGTCGACGCGCCGCCGACGAGGCCGCGGCGGGCGACGGATGGGCCGAGCAGGTCGCCTGGACCGAGCAGGGCGAGCCCGCATGGCTCGCGCTGCGCGAACGGGAGGCCGAGCTGCCGCCCGGCTGCGAGGTGGTGGTCGTGGTGGACGGCGCCGGCGCGCGGCTGCTGCGCCACTCCGACGCCGCATCCATCGGCGCATTCGAACCGGAGCTCTGCGGCCTCGCCGCCGCGTCCGCCGGCGCGGCGCTGCTGTTCGAGGAGTCGGCTCGCCTCGGCTCGGGAGCCGCGGCGGCGACCGTACCGGAGCGGGTCGCTCTCGCCGGGATCGAGCAGCCGGCCCCCGAGGGACTCCGCGCGGTGCTCGGCGTCGGGGCGCACGGCCCGTTGGCCATCGACCTCCTGCGGCACGGGCCGCACGCGCTCGTGGCCGGCACGACGGGCAGCGGCAAGAGCGAGCTGCTCGTGTCCTGGGTGCTCGCGATGGCCGGCACCCGCGCCCCAGACGAGCTCGCCGTGCTGCTCGTCGACTTCAAGGGCGGCGCCGCATTCGCGCCGCTCGAGGCGCTGCCGCACGTCGTCGGGGTGATCACCGACCTCGACGCGTCCGCCGCTCGGCGCGCACTGGAGAGCCTGCGCGCCGAGACGCGCCGGCGCGAACGCCTGCTCGCCGAGCATCGCGCGCGCTCCATCGCGGAGCTCGAGCCGGGCCGCCTCGCCAGGCTCGTCGTGATCATCGACGAGTTCGCCGCGATGATGCAGGCGCTGCCCGAGCTCGAGCCGCTCATCGCCGATCTCGCGGCACGTGGGCGGTCCCTCGGCATCCATCTCGTGCTCTGCACGCAGCGACCGGCGGGCGCGGTGCGCGACGGCGTGCTCGCGAACGCGGCCCTGCGGATCGCGCTGCGGGTGATGAGCGAGGCCGACAGCAGCGCCGTGGTCGGCGTGCCGGCGGCGGCGGCGCTGCCTGCGGCGCGGCCCGGTCGCGCGATCGTGCTGGTCGAGGGGGAGACCGTCGAGGCGCAGATGGCGCTGCCGTCGACGAGGGACGCCGAGGCCGTGCGGGAGCGCTGGGCCGACGCCGCCCAACCCTTCCGCCCCTGGCTCCCGCCACTGTCGGCGTGGCTCGATCCGCGGCTGCTGCCGGGGGAGGGCTTGGCGCTCGGCCTGCTCGACGTGCCCGAGGAGCAGCGCCGCGACGTGCTCGACCTGGGCGCTTCGGGTCCCGTGCTCGTCCTCGGCGGAGCGGGCAGCGGTCGCACGGGTGCCGTGGCCGCGGCGCAGCGGGCCGCGCAGCGGGTCGGGCTGCCGGTGCGACGGCCCGGTCGCGGGCCGCGCGACCTCTGGCGGGCGATCGAGGGCGCCGAGCTCGCCGTCGGTGCCTCCGCGCTCCTGCTCGACGATCTCGACCTGCTCCTCGACCGGCTCGGCGAGGAGCACCGGCTGCACGCCCTCGACCGGCTCGCCCGCCTGCTGCGGGAGGCGCCCGCGCGCGGCCTCCACGTGCTCGTGACGGCGCAGCGTCCGGCGGGCCTGGGTGCGCTCGTGCAGCTCTGCCGAAGCCGGGTGCTGCTGCGCATCGACGACCGGCAGGAGCATGCGCTCGCGGGAGGTGCGCCCCAGCTGCACGACCCGGCACTGCCTCCGGGAGCGGGCACCGTCGGCGGTCGCCGACTGCAGCTCGCCCTCGTCGACGATCCCGGCGCCGATGAGGAGGGCCTGCCCGAGTGCGTGGACCCGCGGTCGATCCGCGCGATCGCCGGCGCGGACGCCCGTCGCATCGCGGACCGCTGGTGCGCCGCCGACCCGGGCCTGCGCGCGCTCGCCCTCGATGCGCCCGAGTCGGCCGGCATCGGCGTCGATGCGACGGCGCTGCTCGTCGGCGACCTGGACGACTGGAACGCGCGATGGGGGCTCTTCGCGCGCCTCGCGCAGCACGGAGCGGTGCTGATCACCGGGGGATCGCTGGCGGACGTCCGCTCGCTGCTGCGACCCTCGGTCCTGCCGCCGCCCGTGGCGCCGGGGGAGGCGTGGCTGGCCGGCCCGGAGGGCATCCGGGCCGTCGCGCTCGAGGCCGTCGCCCGCGAGCATCGCGCCGCCGTGTAGCGTGACGCGCATGCCCCTCGAACAGCGGTTCAGCCTCGAGCTCGAGTGGCAGGGCGACCGCGGCAGCGGCACGAGCGGGCCGCGGGACTACGGCCGTCAGCACGAGCTGCGCGCGCAGGGACGTCCGCCGATCCCCGGGTCCGCGGACCGGATCTTCCGCGGCGACGCGGACCGCTGGAATCCGGAGCTGCTGCTGCTCGGGGCCCTGGCCGAGTGCCACATGATGTCCTACCTGCACGTCGCCGCCCTGTCCGGGGTCCGCGTCGTCGGCTACCGGGACGCACCCTCGGCGAACCTCGTCGTCGAGTCCGACGGCAGCGGGCGCATGACCGGCGCGGTGCTGCGGCCCGACGTCGAGCTGGCCGAGGGCGCCGACGTCGAGGCCGCGGCCGCACTGCACGGCAGGGCCGCCGAGCTCTGCTTCATCGCGAACTCGGTGGCCTTCGCGGTGCGGCACGAGCCGAGGCACCGCGTGCGCGCCTGAGCGCGCCCTGCGCGGCGACGCGCCTGGACCCTCCGTTCAGAGCCGGCTGCCATACTGGCGCGGGCCCGATCGGGCCGATCACCGCCGAACGATGAAGGACTCCTTCTTGCGCCTCCGCCGCCTCGCATTGCCCGCCACCGTGCTCCTCGCCGCGACCCTCACCGCCTGCTCCATCTCGAGCGCGGCCCCGCTGGACAAGATCACGGTCACCGGCGAGGGCGACGTCAAGCCCGAGCTCACCTTCGAGACGCCGCTGGAGGCCGACGCCTTCGCCACGAAGGTGCTCGAGGAGGGCGATGGCGAGGAGCTCGCCGAGGGGGACGCCTTCACGATCTCCTACGTCTTCGTCAACGGCACCACGGGCGACGAGCTGTTCAGCAACGGCTGGGACGGCGCCGCGCCCGAGCAGTTCGGCATCGACAGCACCTTCCCGACCGGCATCAACAAGAGCTTCGAGGGCGTGCCGGTCGGCTCCCGGGTGCTCTCGATCCTGCCGCCCGAGGAGTTCTTCGGCACCCAGGGCAACACCCAGCTCGGCCTCGACGGCTCCGAGAACGTCGTGCTGCTGGCCGACATCGTCGAGAAGCTGCCGGAGGTGCCCGACCGCGCCGACGGCGAGCCGCAGGATCCCGTCGCCGGCCTGCCGACCGTCGAGCTCGACGAGGACGGCCGTCCGACGGTCACCATCCCCGACAGCGACCCGCCCGCGGAGCTCACCGTCGGCGTGCTGCAGAAGGGCGACGGCGAGGTCGTCGAGGAGTCCGACACCGTCGTGGTCCAGTACCAGGGCGTCAACTGGCGCACCGGCGAGGTCTTCGACGAGAGCTGGGCGCGCGGCGAGCCCTCCACCTTCCCGCTGTCCAGCCTCGTCCCCGGCTTCACGCAGGGCGTCGCAGGCCAGACGGTCGGCTCGCAGGTCATCATCTCCATCCCGTCCGAGCTCGGCTACGCCACCGGCAACGAGAACGCCGGCATCGAGGTCGGCGACACGATCGTCTTCGTCGTCGACATCCTCGGCATCCGCTGAGCCCGCGGGAGGGGAGCGGATGCGCGACGTCGTCGTCCTCGGATCGACGGGATCGATCGGCCGGCAGGCGCTCGACGTCATCCGCGCCGCGCCGGACCGATTCCGCGTCGTCGGCCTCTCGGCCGGCACCGACCGGTCGGCACTGGCGGCGCAGGCCGCCGAGTTCGGCGTCGAGCACACGGCGCTCGGGGCCGCGGAGTCCGCGCAGCTCGTCCGCGACGTCACCGCCGACGTCGTGCTCAACGGCATCACCGGCTCGGTGGGGCTCGAGCCGACGCTGGCGGCGCTCGACGCCGGCCGCACCCTCGCCCTGGCCAACAAGGAGAGCCTGGTCGTGGGCGGCGAGTTCGTCACCGGCAGAGCGGCACCCGGCCAGCTCGTGCCCGTCGACTCCGAGCACTCCGCGCTCGCGCAAGCCCTCCGCGGCGGCACGGCTGACGAGGTGCGGCGGCTCGTGCTCACCGCGTCCGGCGGTCCGTTCCGTGGCCGCAGCCGTGCCGAGCTGGAGCACGTGTCGCCCGCGCAGGCGCTGGCCCACCCGACCTGGAGCATGGGCCCCGTGGTCACGACCAACTCCGCGACGCTGGTGAACAAGGGTCTCGAGGTCATCGAGGCGCACCTGCTGTTCGGCCTCGGCTACGAGCGGATCGACGTGGTCGTGCATCCGCAGTCGATCGTGCACTCCATGGTCGAGTTCGTCGACGGCTCCACCCTCGCGCAGGCGTCGCCGCCCGACATGCGGCTGCCCATCGCGCTCGCGCTCGGCTGGCCCGAGCGGGTACCCGGCGCGGGCGCGCCGCTCGACTGGACCCGTGCCAGCAGCTGGACCTTCGAGCCGCTCGACGACGCGGCCTTCCCGGCCGTCGCCCTCGCACGCGAGGTCGGCGCTGCCGGAGGCGCGCATCCCGCCGTCTACAACGCCGCGAACGAGCAGGCCGTCGCGGGCTTCCACGCAGGACGGATCGGGTTCACCGGCATCGTGGACACCGTGCGCGACGTGGTCGAGGCCTTCGACCCCGCATCCGCCCGCCCCGGCCTGGACGAGCTGCTCGAGGCCGAGCGCTGGGCGCGGTTCGAAGCCGACCGGCGCATCGCCGCGCGCTGACCCGGCGTTCGGGACGTCTCCCGGCGGGAGGCGCCCCGTCACCGAGGTACTGATGCTTTCCCGGCGGGAGGCACCCCGTCACCGAGGTACTGATGCTTTCCCGGCGGGAGGCGCCCCGTCACCGGTGCGCGTCATGTCTTCCCGCAGAGAACGCGCCCTTCGAGCACCGCGGTGATCCCGAATGACGGAGATCGGCAGGATCGAAGGTGTCGGCGCGCGCTGCCCTGGCGCTTCACGGCGCTGCGTCCGTCATTCGGGGCCGGGGCCGGGGTCGCGGCGGAATCGGATCGGGGTCGGGCGGGCGGCAGGGTCGGCGAAGAGCCCGGCGCCGAGCGCGCGAGGTTGCCTCCGCCGTGCCGTGCGCTGGACCGGCGTGCGAAACGTCCGCCATCGGGAAGCGCGCCCTCACCGGCGCGCGGAACGTGTCCCGGCGGAGAATGCTCCCCTCAGGCGCCTTGGCGATCCTGAATGACGGAGATCGGCAGGATCGGAGGTGTCGGCGCGCGCTGCCCTGGCGCTTCACGGCGCTGCGTCCGTCATTTGGGATCGGGGGCGGTGGTCGGCGGGCTGCTGGCGGCGCGGCTGCTGGTGGCGGGGCGGGGTGCTGGTGGCTGGTGGCGGGGAGGGCTGCTGGTGGCGGGGCGGGTGCTGGTGGCGCGGCGGCTGCCGGCGGCGGGATCAGCGCAGCGCGCGGCGCCGAGCGCGCAGGTTCGCCTCGACGGTGGCCTCGAGCGCCTCGCGCCACGGTGTGGGACGCAGCTGCAGTGCGAGCTCGGTCTCGCTCGCGTCGAGCACGTAGGGCCGTTCGAACTCGTAGCGCACCGCGTCGACCTCGCGGAGAAACGGCGAGACCAGCTTCGCGAGCGCCACGAGGGTCGGATTGACCCTTTCGAGGTCGCCCGTGCTGCCGGCGACGATGTTCGTCTCCGCAGCGATGTCGCGCATGGTGCGCGGCTCGCCGCTCGGCACGTGCCAGGCGCGGCCCCAGCTGCGCTCGTCGTCGGCGGCCGCGGCGAGCGTCGCCGCGAAGTCGGGGATGTAGCTCCAGCTGTGCGGCATGAGCGGGTCGCCGGTGACGCGGGCCGTCTCCGACGCGACCAGCGGCCCGAAGAACTTCGTGCCCAGGTGCGCGTTCGCGCCGGCGGTCGGGCCGTAGTAGTCGCTCGAGCGCACCTCCACCGCGCGCACGTCGCCGCGCAGGGTCGCCGCCTGCGCGCGGCGCCACAGCTCGGCGCGCAGCATGCCCTTGCCCTCGGTGCTGGCGAGCGGCGAGCGCTCCGTCATGGCGCCGTCGACCGGCCCGTAGGCGTAGAGGTTGCCGCCCATCACCAGGTCGGCGCCCGAGCGGCGGGCCGCCTCGATGGCGGCGTCGACGACCGGCGGCAGCGTCTCCGGCCAGGTCGTGTACGGAGGGTTGACGAGCAGGAAGATCGTCCGGCAACCCGCCGCGGCCGCCGTGAGCGCGGTCGCGTCGACGGCGTCGAGTCGGAGGGACTCCGTCCCCGGCACCGCCCGACCGCTCGTGCTCGCGAGGCGGACCATCTCGCCGCGCGAGAGCAGCAGGCGGGCGAGCTCGGTGCCCACCGCACCGGCACCGACGATGAGACGTCGCATCCGATCGTCCCCCCACCGTCGTCGCGTGCGGACCGCAGTCCTCGCCCGACGCTAGCGGTGCTCCGGTCGGGGCCGGACCCCCAGAAGAGGGTGCAGCAGTGCCCGCAGCGGGTTCATAGCCCCGGGGCACTACCGTGTGCACGTGGAATCCGTGCTGCTCTACGTGCTCGGCGTGCTCGTCATCGTCGTCGGCCTCGCCGTGTCGATCGGCCTGCACGAGATCGGGCACCTGCTGCCCGCGAAGCTCTTCGGCGTGCGCGTGACGCAGTACATGATCGGATTCGGGCCAACCATCTTCTCGCGCAAGCGCGGTGAGACGGAGTACGGCGTCAAGGCGGTTCCGCTCGGCGGCTACATCGCGATGTCGGGCATGTACCCGCCGAAGCGCCCCGGAGGCGCGCCCCGCGAGGCCAGCACCGGATTCCTGCAGGCGCTCTCCGGCGACGATCGGGCGGAACGGCGGCCCGGCGGCATCGCCTCCATGATCGAGGAGGCCCGCGAGGCGAGCGCCGAGACCATCGTGCGGGGCGAGGAGCACCGCACCTTCTACCAACTGCCGGTCTGGAAGCGCATCGTCATCATGGTCGGCGGCCCGGCGATGAACCTCGTGCTCGGCTTCCTCTTCACGGCGATCGTGCTCACCGGCTTCGGCGTCGCCCAGCCCGGGCTCACCGTCTCGAGCGTCAGCGAGTGCGTGGTGCCGGCCGGCAGCGCCCAGACCGAGTGCGCCGCCGGCGACCCGATCGCGCCGGGTGCCGAGGCCGGCGTGCTGCCGGGCGACGAGATCGTGGGCATCGACGGGCAGGATGCGGCGAACTGGGATCAGGTCAGCGGCATCATCCGCGACGCGCCCGGCCGCACCTTCACCCTCGAGGTGCTGCGCGACGGCGAGCCCGTCAGCCTGCAGGTGACCCCGCTGCTCACCGAGCGCGCCGTCTACGACGACGACGGGCGGCCCGTGCTCGACGACGCCGGCGATCCGGTGACCGCCGAGGTCGGCTTCGTCGGCGTCAGTCCGCAGTACGAGACCGTGCACCAGTCGATCACCGAGGTGCCCGCCGCGGTCGGCGACAACATCGGCCGGGTCGTGCACCTCATCCTGAACCTGCCGCAGCGGCTCGTCGACGTGGCCCAAGCTGCGTTCGGCGGGGGTGAGCGCGATCCGAACGGCCCGATGAGCGTCGTCGGCGTCGGACGCTTCGCGGGCGAGATCGCGTCGTACGACGCGCTGCCGGTCGCGGACCGGATCTCGGCGATGCTCGGCATCCTCGGCAGCCTCAACGTGATGCTCTTCGTCTTCAACCTCGTGCCGCTCATGCCGCTCGACGGCGGGCACGTGGCCGGCGCCGTGTGGGAGGCGGTGCGCCGCTTCTTCGCGAAACTCTTCGGCCGGTCCGATCCGGGCCCCGTGGACACCGCCAAGGTGATCCCGCTGACCTTCGTCGTGGTCATCCTGCTCGGCGGCATGAGCGCCCTGCTCATCTACGCCGACATCGTCAACCCGATCAGCCTGTTCTGAGCGCACGGCTGCCCATCGCCCACGCCTCGCGTTCCAGGTCGGCGCTTTCGCCGAACGACGGAGATCCGGCCCGGAGCCGGGCACGGGCGCCCAGGTACCCCGGTGAATGCGGGGAACAGCCTCGGCGAGTCCGCCGATCTCCGTCGTTCGGCAATTCCGTGTGCGGTGGGCGCGAGGAGTTCGGCGGCTCGGGCTGAGGCGGCTCGGCCTGACACCGCCCGGCCTACGGGTCCTCGCGCGGTAGCCTCGCCCGCCGTCGCGAAGAAGCTTCGGGGCGCGTCGGCGACATCGGGGCGCGCGGGCGCATGCCCCAGCGTCGCCGAAGCGCCCCAACACGATCTGGCGCGAGCGGAACGAACGGGCCGAGCGGATGGGCGGCGCGAGCGGATGGACGGAAGGCGGGAACCCGAGGCGCAGGTCGATCTCGATGCCTCCAACCGTGTGCTGTGCGAGCCCTGCGCGCCCCGCAGCCGTCCAGCGCGTGCCGCCTAGGCTGGCCGGGTGCCCGCAGTGAACCTCGGAATGCCCGCCGCGCCCCCGCCCGTGCTGGCCCCGCGCCGCCGCAGCCGGCAGATCAGGGTCGGCAGCGTGCTCGTCGGTGGCGACGCCCCGGTCAGCGTGCAGTCGATGACCACCACGCCGACCACCGACATCAACGCGACGCTGCAGCAGATCGCCGAGCTCACCGCATCCGGCTGCGACATCGTGCGCGTCGCCGTGCCCAGCCAGGACGACGCGGACGCGCTGCCGATCATCGCGCGCAAGAGCCAGATCCCGGTCATCGCCGACATCCACTTCCAGCCGAAGTACGTCTTCCAGGCGATCGACGCCGGATGCGCGGCCGTCCGCGTGAATCCGGGCAACATCCGCCAGTTCGACGACAAGGTCGGCGAGATCGCGAAGGCGGCGAAGGATGCGGGCGTGAGCCTGCGCATCGGCGTCAACGCGGGCAGCCTCGACGCCCGCCTGCTGCAGAAGCACGGCAAGGCCACGCCGGAGGCGCTCGTCGAGAGCGCCGTCTGGGAGGCGGGCCTGTTCGAGGAGCACGACTTCCACGATTTCAAGATCTCGGTCAAGCACAACGACCCCATCGTGATGGTGCAGGCCTACCGGCAGCTCGCCGCCCGCGGCGACTGGCCGCTGCACCTCGGGGTCACCGAGGCCGGCCCCGCCTTCCAGGGCACCATCAAGAGCGCGACCGCCTTCGGCATCCTGCTCGGCGAGGGCATCGGCGACACCATCCGCGTCTCCCTCTCGGCGCCGCCGGTCGAGGAGATCAAGGTCGGGCTGCAGATCCTGCAGTCGCTGAACCTGCGTGAGCGCAAGCTCGAGATCGTCTCCTGCCCCAGCTGCGGCCGCGCGCAGGTCGACGTCTACACGCTCGCCGATCAGGTGACCGCCGGCCTCGAGGGCATGACCGTGCCCCTGCGGGTCGCCGTGATGGGCTGCATCGTCAACGGACCCGGCGAGGCGCGCGAGGCGGACCTCGGAGTCGCGAGCGGCAACGGCAAGGGCCAGATCTTCGTGAAGGGCGAGGTCATCAAGACGGTGCCCGAGCACGAGATCGTCGCCACGCTCATCGAGGAGGCGCAGCGCATCGCCGACGAGCTCGGCCCCGACGCACCGACCGGCACCGCGCAGGTCGTCACGGCCTGACCGGCCGGGCGCGCTGCTCCGCAGGTCAGCGGATGCGCTCCGCCGGCCCGGCCGCGACCGCCGCTTCGTAGACGCGCAGCAGCCCGTCGACTCGCTGGACCACGCCGTCGCGCGCCCCGAGCATCGCGCGGCTCGCGCGGGCGATCGCCGCGGGGTCGCTGCGCAGGTGCGCGACCGCCGCCGCCAGCCCCGCGGCGTCCGGCGTCGGCGCGAGCCACCCGCCCCCGGCCGGCACGATCTCGGCCAGGTCCGGATCGCAGTGGATCACCGGCAGCCCGGACGCGATGGCCTCCAGCAGCACCATCGGCTGGTTGTCGAAGTCGAGCGAGCTGGAGACCAGGGCATGGGCGCCGCGCATGGCCTCCAGCACGGCGCCCTGCGGCACCGCGCCGTGCAGGGCGACGGGGGCGCGCATCCGCTCGAGGGCACGGCGGGCCATGCCCTCGCCGTAGACGTCGACGGTCACATCGGGGCCGAAGGACCGCGCGGCCTCGGCGAGCACCGCGGGGCGCTTCTCGGGCGAGAGCCGGCCGACCCAGAGCAGTCGCAGGGCTTCGCCCGGCTCGAGGCTCCGCTCCACGGGAACGCCGACCCGGTGGAGCACCGAGGCCTCGAGGCCGTTCGACAGCACGGTCGTGGGGGTCGTCACACCCTGAGCGGCGAGCTTGGCGGCGAAGTGGGCGGAGGGCACGATCACGTGCGCGCTGGCCCGGGACTGCGCGGCCATGAGCCGCCACATCCGCCGCGCGGTCGCCGTGGCCGTGTACGGCGTGCGGCCGGGCACCGCGACGCCGCGGCGGCTCACGTGCCGGGCGTGCAGCGCCGCGAGCAGCCGGGTGGTGACCGACGGCAGCGGCAGCACGCTGGCGGTGTAGACGTCGACGCGACCGTGCATGGTGTGCACGACGGGCAGGCCGAGATCGCGCGCCGCCCCGATGGCGCCGAGCGCGGCGAACATCTCGGAGTGGGTGTGCACGACGTCGATGCCGCGTCGCTCGAAGGACGCCCGCAGCTGCGCGCGGATGCGCCGCGGCGGCCAGGCGAACGGGAAGCCGTCGGGGCGGAACACCGGCGAGACCGGCAGCGCCTCGACGCCGGGGTCCGCGCTCCGCTCGAACAGCGGCGCCACGACGACCACCTCGTGCCCGGCGGCCTCAAGCGCCTCCCGGTGCGCCTTGACCGCCGTCTGCACGCCGCCGAGCGTCGGCAGCCAGTAGTCCGTCACCAGGGCGATCCGCATGGCAGCGAGCCTAGGGGAGGGCGGTCCGCCCTAGGATGCGGTCCATGGGCGAACACGCGCTGGTCACCGGCGCGAGCGGCTTCCTGGGTCGTCACGTCGTCCGGGAGCTGCTCGCGCACGGCTACGAGGTCACCGCAGCGGGCCGCGACGAGCGGATGCTCCCCACCGATGCGCCCCGTCTCGTCGGCGACCTGCACGCGCTGCCCGGCTCCGGCCTGCGCCCCGACGTCATCGTGCACTGCGCCGCGCTCTCCACCCCGTGGGGGCGATGGCGCGACTTCGAGCGCACGAACGTGCAGGGCACGGGCCACGTGCTCGAACTCGCCCGGCGCAGCGGCGCCCGTCGCATCGTGCACATCTCCTCGCCGAGCGTGCACGCCGAGGCCCGCGACCGCATCGGCATCCGCGAGCACGATCCGCAGCCCGCCCGCGCGATGAACGGGTACATCCGCTCGAAGCGCGCCGCGGAGGCGCTGCTGCTGGGCGAGCGCGCCCGGCCGGAGGTCGTGGTCCTGCGTCCGAGGGGCCTCATCGGCCGCGGCGAGCGCACGCTGGTGCCGCGCCTGCTCGCGGTGCACGAGCGGATCGGCATCCCGCTCTTCCGGGGCGGCGGCAACCTCGTCGACCTCACCGCGGTCGAGAACGTCGCGAGCGCGGCACGGCTCGCCCTCCAGGCGCCCGGCGCGGACGGGGAGGTGCTCAACGTCACGAACGGCGACCCGCGCCCATTCAAGCACCTGCTCGACCAGCTGCTGGACGGCATGGGCATCGCTCCCCGGTACCGGCACCTGCCCATCCGTCCCGTCCTGGCCGCGGCCGGAGCGCTCGAGGCGGTCGCCGCCCGCCTGCCCGGGCGCCCCGAGCCGCCGCTCACCCGGTACACGGTCGCGTCGATCGCCTTCTCGCAGACGCTCGACATCGGCGCCGCCCGGCGGGTGCTCGGCTACGAGCCCCTGGTGAGCCTCGACGAGGGGCTCGCCAGCTATGCCTGAGCTGCACTACCACCGCTGCGGCGAGACCAGCCACGACGTCGGCGCCCTGCTGCGCGGCGCACCCCGCGAACGCAGGGTCTTCCCCGCCGGCGTGTTCCGCTACGACGACGGCGAGCGCCGCGTGCTCGTCGACACGGGGTACGCCGGCCGCTCCTGGGGCACCGGAGCGAGCGGATGGGCGTACCGCCTCCTGCTCCCGCCCCGCGTCCGCCCCGGCGAGACCATCGCCGAGCAGGTCGACCCGTCGACGGTCACCCACGTGGTGCTCACCCACCTGCACCCCGACCACCTCGGCGGGGTGCGCGACCTCCCGCACGCGACGTTCGTGCTGAGCGCAGGGCTCGTGGAGACCCTCCGGGCGCCGAGGCTGAGGGAGGGCGTGCTCCCCGGGCTCCTGCCGCCGTGGTTCGACTCGGCTCCTCGCATCGTCGTCGACCGCTTCGACGACGAGCACCACGGGCTCGCGACGCACGACCTCTTCGGCGACGGCTCCCTGTGCCTCGTCGACCTGCCCGGGCACGCCCGCGGGCACGTCGGCGTACTCGTGCAGGGAGGGTGCTGCTCGCCGGCGACGCGGCCTGGAGCCGCGATCTGCTCGGCGAGGAGCAGCGGATGCGCGCCCTGCCCCGCGCCGTCGGCCACGACCACGCCGCCCAGGCCCGCACGGCCCAGCGACTGCTCGCCGCGGAGGCCGCCGGGCTGCGGCTGCGCTTCGCCCACGATCCGCACCCCGAGGGGGTGGACCTGCTGTGGGCCGACTGAGGATCGTGCGGGCCTTCGTCGTCGCGCGCTGGCTGCGGCGCTTCCGTAGCAGGGCGCAGCTCGAGCGCCACCAGCGGCGACGCGTGCGCCGGCACCTCCGCCTGCTGCGGCGGCGCTCGCCGTGGTTCGCCGCGGCGCCGGCACGCCTCGACGAGCTGCCGCGCATGGACAAGGCCGTGATGATGGCGAACTTCGACGCGATGAACACGGTGGGGGTCACCCTCGACGACGCGGTCGCGCTCGCCGCGGACGCGGAGCGCCGCCGCGACTTCGGCGGCACCCTCGACGGCGTCTCCGTCGGGCTCTCGAGCGGTACGAGCGGTCATCGCGGCGTCTTCGTCGTGAGCGCCGCCGAGCGCGATGCCTGGGCCGGCACGGTGCTGGCGCTCACGCTGCCGCGCGGGCGCATCCTGGACCACCGCATCGCGCTGTTCCTGCGCGCCGGCAACGAGCTCTACGACACCGTGCGCTCGCGGGCCGTGGAGTTCCGGTACTTCGACGTGCACGGCGACCTCGGGGAGCGCATCCGCTCGCTCGCCGCCTACGAGCCCACCATCCTGGTGGCGCCCCCGTCGGTGCTGCTCGCGATCGCCGAGGCCGGCCTCGAGCTGCGACCGCAGCGCGTCTACGCGGTCGCGGAGGTGCTCGAGCGAGCGGATGCGCGCCGGCTGGAGGCCGCGTTCGGGCAGCCGTTCCTCCACCAGCTGTACCAGTGCACCGAGGGCTTCCTCGCCCGCACCTGCGATCGCGGCGTGCTGCACCTCAACGAGGAGCTCCTGCTGTTCGAGCGGGAGGCGGTCGAGGGGCGCCGCTTCGTGCCGATCGTCACCGACTTCTCGCGCGTCGCGCAGCCGATCGTGCGGTACCGCCTGAACGACCTGCTCGTCGAGCGCGCGGAGCCCTGCGATTGCGGCAGCGTACTGACCGCGCTCGAGCGCATCGAGGGCCGCGAGGACGATGCGCTGCTGCTGGGCGGCGTACGGGTCTTCGCCGACCTCGTGGCTCGCGCGATGATCCACGCCGAGGGTTTCAGCCAGTGGCGCGTGGTGCAGACCGGCGCCGAGCGCGTCGAGGTGCTGCTCGACGACCCGGCCGGCGAGGCGGGCGTGCGGGAGCGGCTGGAGGCGCTCTGGCGGCGGCAGGGCGCGCCCGCCCCCGAGCTGCGCTTCGGGGCGTACGCTCCCGATCCGACCCGCAAGCTGCGGCGCGTCGAGCGCGCGTGGAAGGAGGATGCGGATGCGTCGGCTTGAGATCGCCGGCTACGGCACCAGCCTGCCCGGCCGCATCGTGGCCTTCGGGCGTCAGACGCGGCACCGCATCGAGGACGACCGCGGCCAGCTCGACCTGCTGGCGGAGGCGGCGGAGCGCGCGATCGCGCACGCGGGCCTGCGCCCGGACGACGTGGACTGCGTCATCGCCGCCTGCGCCGCCGGGGTGCAGCCGATCCCGTGCACGGCGGCGCTCGTCATGGAGCGGGTCGCACCGCACGCCACCGCGGCGGCCTTCGACGTCAACTCGACCTGCACCAGCTTCATCACGGCGCTCGACGTCGCCTCGCGCTACCTCGACGCCGGGGACTACGAGCGGGTGCTCGTCGTCAGCGGCGACGTCGGCAGCCGCTTCCTCGACCCGGAGCAGCGCGAGAGCTTCGAGCTGTTCTCGGATGCGGGGGCCGCCGTCGTGCTCACCCGCGGCGACGGGTCGCGGGGCGTGCTCGCGAGCCTGCAGCGGACCTGGCCGCAGCACGCGCACGACACCGAGCTGCGCGGTGGGCTCTCGCTCCATCCGGCGCAGGCGTACGCCGAGGGCGACCCGCGCGACTACCTCTTCGACATGCAGGGCCGGCGGGCGCTGATGAGCATGCTGGCCGTGCTGCCGGCGTTCTTCGACCGCTTCTTCGAGCGGGCGGGGCTCGGCCTCGACGACCTCGACCTCGTCGTGCCGCACCAGGCGAGCGGCGCGCTCGGGATCGCGATGCGGCGCATCGGCATCCCGAAGGCGCTCTTCGTCGACCGGGTGGCGGAGTACGGCAACATGGTCTCCTCCTCGGTGCCGTACACCCTCATCCGCTCGCTCGAGGAGGGTCGGATCGGCCCCGGCGGCACGGTGCTGCTCTGCGGCACGGCGGCGGGCCTCACCGCGAACGCGCTCGCGCTGCGGCTCTGACCGCGCGCGGCGCTGCCGCTCGCGGCGCGGCGGCGGGTTAGCATCGTCGCGACGCCGCTCCGCCTGCTCGCCCCGCGCACGGTACGGTCGGCGTCCTCCGGCGCGGCAGGGGGCCGCCCGGACGATGGGGGAACGCCGTGCTCGCTCGACGTCGGACGACGGCGCTCGCATGCGTGCTCGCGGCGGGCGTCTTCGCCGGCGCCGGCGCCGGCGCGGCCATGGCCGGTGCGCCCGAGCCGCCGGCGCCCGCACCGAGCATCCCCGTGCCGGCCCTGCCGGAGGAGCCCGTCGCCGCACCGTCCTACCCGTCCGGGAGCTCCGGCACCCGCGAGGTGCGCCGCTGGGTCGAGCAGGACCGGGCGGATGCGCCGGGTACCGACTCGGTCCTCTTCATCGGCAGCTCCAGCATCCGCCGCTGGGAGTCGCTCTCCCGCGATCTGCCCGACTACGACGTGGTGCAGCGCGGCTGGGGCGGCTCCGTCATGGGGCAGGTCCTCGCCGAGTCGCCGTGGCTGGTGGCCCCGCTCGCACCGCGCGCCGTCGTGCTGCGGACCGGGCTCAACGACCTGCGCGCCGGGGGCTCGCCCGAGCGGCTGGCCGCGGACGTGCGCGACTTCGTCGCCCTGGTGCGCGCGGGCCGCCCCGACGCGCAGGTGCTCGTGCTCGCGATCGCTCCGACGCCGGCCACGGTCGACGCCGGCGACGGCGTCGAACGGGCGCGGCGCGAGGCCAACCGGCTGCTGGCCGCCGACGCGGCGGCCGATCCCGGCGTCCACTACGTCGACATCGCGACACCGTTCGAGCAGCTCGCGGCGACGGATCGCGCCGCCTTCGACCGGCTCTCGATCGACGGCATCCACCTGACACCGGCCGGCTACGCGGCCTGGCTCGAGGTGCTGCTCCCCGTGCTGGACTCCGCGGTCGGACCGTCGGAGGCCGCCCGTCCGACGGTGCAGGGCCTGCGCCCCGGGGAGCGGTTGCTGCTCGACCTCGGCGCCGACGACGGGGTCGTCGGCGTGCCGACCGGACTCGACGACGAGGGCCGCCAGTGGAACGACTGGTGGCCGACGGCGCCGGGCGGCGACGTCGTCGCCGGGGAGCATCGCGGGTCGCTCGTCACGGACGGGGGCCGGATGACCGGCGTCGCGATGACGGTGACCGGCGGCTTCCGGGCGAGCACCGCCGCCGAGGCGGGTCCGACCGCGCCGGGCTCGGCGCTCGGCGACCTCGCCGTGCCCAGCGCGACGCGCGACGCCTGGATCGCGACGGCGGACGACCGCCCGGGCGGTGACGACGACCTGCCCGGCGGCTTCCTACTGGAGGGGCTCGACCCCGAGCTCCGGTACGCGCTGCGCGTCGTCGGGGCGAGCCCGGGCGCACCGGGCAGCACGGCCGAGCTCGTCGTCCACGGCGCATCCGGCGGCGCCGCGCAGCTGCGCACCGGCGGGCCGGGTGCCGGGCGCGAGACGGCCGCCATCGGCGACCTGGTGCCGGATGCGCGGGGCCGGCTGTGGATCGACGTGCGCGTCGAGCAGGGCGCCGCGGCCTCGCTGAACGCCGTCGAGCTCGTCGCCGCGGAACCGGTGCAGCCCTGACCATCGGTAGGATCGCCGGGTGATCACCCGTCTCTCCAAGCTGTTCGTCCGCACCCTCCGCGAGGACCCGGTGGACGCCGAGGTCGCCAGCCACAAGCTGCTCGTGCGCGCCGGCTACATCCGCCGCCAGGCGCCGGGCGTCTTCGCCTGGCTGCCGCTGGGTCTGCGCGTCAAGGCGCGCATCGAGACGATCATCCGCGAGGAGATGGCGGCGGCGGATGCGCAGGAGGTCCACTTCCCGGCCCTGCTGCCCCGCGAGCCCTACGAGGTCACGAACCGCTGGACCGAGTACGGCGACGGGCTGTTCCGCCTGCAGGACCGCAAGGGCGCGGACTACCTGCTGGCGCCGACGCACGAGGAGGTCTTCACGCTGCTGGTGAAGGACCTCTACGGCTCGTACAAGGACCTGCCGCTCACGATCTTCCAGATCCAGGACAAGTACCGCGACGAGGCGCGCCCCCGCGCGGGCCTGCTGCGTGGCCGCGAGTTCACGATGAAGGACGCGTACTCCTTCGACGTCAAGGACGAGGGCCTCGCCGCGAGCTACCAGGCGCAGCGCGACGCCTACGAGCGCATCTTCGCCCGCCTCGGCATGGAGTACGTGATCGTGCAGGCCGACGCCGGTGCGATGGGCGGCTCCCGCAGCGAGGAGTTTCTGCACCCCACGCCCATCGGCGAGGACACCTTCGTGCGCTCGGCCGGCGGCTACGCGGCCAACGTCGAGGCGTACACGACGCCCGCGCCCGAGGCGCGCAGCCTCGAGGGCCTCGCCCCGGCGACCGTCGTCGACTCTCCTGGCACCCCCACGATCGCGACCCTCGTCGAGCTGCTCAACGAGCGGCACGCGAAGGCCGAGCCGTGGACCGCCGCCGACACGCTGAAGAACGTCGTGCTGGCGCTCACCCACCTCGACGGCACCCGCGAGCTCGTCGTCGTCGGCATCCCCGGCGATCGCGACGCGGACATGAAGCGCGCCGAGGTCGTCTTCGCCCCCGCGGAGGTCGATGCGGCCAGCGAGGCCGACTTCGCGAGGCACCCCGGCCTGGTCAAGGGCTACATCGGCCCCTGGTCGGTCCGCGGCGCGGTGCTCGGCGAGGAGTCGAGCACGGGCATCCGCTACCTCGTCGACCCCCGCGTCGTCGACGGCACCGCCTGGGTCACCGGCGCGAACGTCGACGAGCAGCACGTGCTCGACCTCGTCGCGGGCCGCGACTTCGTCGCCGATGGCGTCGCCGACATCGCCTCCGTGCGCGAGGGCGACCCCGCGCCGGACGGCTCCGGGCCCGTCGAGCTCGCCCGCGGCATGGAGATCGGCCACGTCTTCCAGCTCGGCCGCAAGTACGCCGAGGCGCTCGGCCTCAAGGTGCTCGACGAGAACGGCAAGCTCGTTACCGTCACGATGGGCTCCTACGGCATTGGCGTCACCCGCATCCTCGCCGCCATCGCCGAGGCCAACCACGACGCGAAGGGCCTCATCTGGCCCGAGGAGGTCGCGCCCTACGACGTGCAGGTCGTCGCCACCGGCCGCGACGCGGCGATCTTCGAGGTCGCCCAGGGCGTCGCCGAGCAGCTCGAGGCCAAGCGCCTCGAGGTGCTCTACGACGACCGGCCCAAGGTGAGCCCCGGCGTCAAGTTCGGCGACGCCGAGCTGCTGGGTGTGCCGCGCATCGTGATCGTCGGCCGCGACGCCGCCGAGGGTCGCGTCGAGCTCTGGGACCGCCGCTCCGGCGAGCGCTCCAGTGTCACGATCGATGAGGCGCTCGCCTCGTTCTGAGACCGGAGGAGCACGGATGAGCCACCGCATCGTCACGACGGCGGTGACCGCCGTGCATCCGCTCTCCGTGACGAAGGCGGATCGCACGGGCCGCACGCGCGTGGAGGAGCTGGAACCGGGCACGATGCGCGAGATCCGCATCCTCGACAAGCTGGTCGACGAGCTCGCCGAGGGCGAGGCGATGGAGAAGATCCTCCGGACGTGAACCGGGGCCGCCCGCTCGCTCAGCCGAGCCCGCGCGGGATCGCCGCGATGAGCCGACGGGTGTACTCCTCGGCCGGTGCCGCGAAGAGCCCGCGCACCGGTCCGCTCTCCACGACCCTGCCGTGCTCGAGCACCGTGACCCGGTCGGCGATCTGCCGCACCAGGCTCAGGTCGTGGGTGATCACGAGGTAGCTGAGGCACTCGCGTTCGCGCAGGCCCATGAGCAGGTCGATGATCTGCGCCTGCACGACCACGTCGAGGGCGCTCGTCGGCTCGTCGAGCAGCAGCACCCGCGGTGCGAGTGCCAGGGCGCGGGCGATCGCGACCCGCTGGCGCTGGCCGCCGGAGAGCTCGTGCGGGCGCCGCTCGCGCAGGGAGTCGGGCAGTGCGACCTCGTCGAGCACCGCCTCCGCCCGCTCGCGTCGCTGCGCACGGTTGCCGCCGCCGTGCACCCGCAGCGGCTCCTCGACGGCGCGCCGCACGGTGAACCGCGGATCGAGTGCGGCGAGCGGGTTCTGCGAGACGAGCTGCAGCAGCCGCGGATGCGGGTTGCTGCGGGGCGGATCGGCGGCGAGCGCCGTGCCCTCGACCGCGATCGAGCCCTCGAAGGCCGTGAGCCCGGCGACCGCGCGGGCCACCGTGGTCTTGCCGGAGCCGGACTCGCCGACGAGCGCGTGCACCTCGCCGCGGGTGACGGTGAGCGACACCCGGTCCACGGCGGGCGCCCCGCGGCCGAAGCGCTTGACCAGGTCGCGCACCACGACCACGTCCTCGGCGGAGCGGGCGCGCTCCCGGTCGCCGTAGCGGTCCGGGGAGAGCGCCGGTGCGGTGGCGAAGAGGGTGCTCGTGTAGGCGTCCTCCGGCTGCTCGAGCACCCTCCGGGCGGGGCCCTGATCGACGATGCGACCGTCGTGCAGCACCGCGACCTCGTCCGCCCGCTCGGCGGCGAGTGCCAGATCGTGGGTGATGAGCAGCACGGCCAGTCCGAGCTGCTCCTGCAGGCTCCGGATGAGATCGAGGATGGTGCGCTGCACGGTCACGTCGAGGGCGCTCGTAGGCTCGTCCGCGATGAGCAGCCGTGGCCGCCCCGCGATCGCCAGGGCGATGAGCACGCGCTGCAGCTGGCCGCCCGAGAGCTCGTGAGGGAAGGCTCGCAGCCTCTCCTCGGCGTCGCGGATGCCGACCGCGCGCAGCAGCTCCACCGCCCGCACCCTGCGCGCGGCGCGGGGGAGGCCGGCGTGCAGCGCGAGCGTGCGCACGAGGCGGGTGCCGATCCGCTCGAGCGGGTCGAGCGAGCTCAGCGGGTCCTGCGGCACCGTGCCGACGACGCCGCCCCGCAGGGCGCGCCAGCCGCGCTCGTCGAGGGCCGTGGCGTCGACGCCGTCGAGCCGGATGGCACCCGACTCGACGGTGCCGTTCGCGGGCAGCAGCCCCGCGAGCGCCGCCGCGATGGTGCTCTTGCCCGAACCCGACTGCCCGACGAGCGCGAGGGTGCGCCCCGCCTCGAGCCGCAGGTCCGCGCCCTGCACGACGGTGCGCCGAGTGCGGTCGCGACCGGTGTAGCCGATCCGCAGTCCGGTCGTCTCGAGGACGGCGGTCCGGGTGGCGGCGGTCGGTCGATCGAGGGCGATGGTCATGGCCTGGTCCTCCGGGTCTCGGCGATGAGGGCGGATACCCGGCTGATCGCGACGACGGTCGCGACGATCACGAGGCCGGGCAGCAGGGTCAGCCAGGGGGACGACGACAGGTAGCCGCGGCCCTCCGACACGAGCAGACCCCATTCGGGCAGCGGCGGCGGTGCGCCGTAGCCGAGGAAGCTCAGCGCGGCGATCCAGAGGATCGCGTTGCCGAACTGCAGGGCGGTCATCGACAGCACGGGAGCCGCCGAGTTGGGCAGCACGTGCCGCAGCAGCACCGCCCAGGGCCGCACGCCGAGGTGCCGCGCCGACTCGACGAAGCCCAGCTCGCGCACCCGCAGCACCTCCGAGCGCATCAGCCGCGCGAAGGCGGCGATGCTCGCCACGCCGACCGCGATGGCGGCGTTCGTGGAGCCGAACCCCAGCGCCACGACGACGACCATCGAGAGCAGCAAGCCGGGGATCGAGAGCAGCACGTCGACGACGCGGCTGACGACCGCATCCGCCCATCCGCCGAAGTAGGCGGCGATCAGGCCGAGCGCGCTGCCGGCGCCGAGGCCGATGGCCACCGCGATGGACGAGGCCAGCACCGTGCGGCCCGTGCCGTGCACGATCCGCGAGAGCACATCGCGGCCCAGGTAGTCGGTGCCGAACAGCCCTGCGCTGCCGGGCGGCTGCAGCGTGCCGCCGGGCACCGCCTCGAGCGGGTCGGCGGGTGCGAGCACACCCGGGGCGACGATCGCGAGGGCGACGAGCGCGAGCACCCCGAGGGCCAGCACGTCGACGACGCCGAGGCGGGGGCGCGTGCGGGGTGCGGAGCGGATGCGGTGCAGGACGGCGCTCATGCGGCGATCTCCTCGCGGTGCGGGCGGATGCGCGCGGACCGGGGTCCGCCGATCCGAGGGTCGATCAGGGGGTAGACGAGGTCGGTCGCGAGGTTCACGAGCGTGAACACGACGGAGACGACCATCACCACCGCGAGCACGGTCGGGCCGTCCTGCGCCCGCACGGCCTGCTCCGTGACGAAGCCGAGCCCGGTGCGGGAGAAGATCGTCTCGGCGATGACGCTGCCGGCGAGCAGCTCGCCCACGGTGAGCCCGAGGAGGGTGACCGCGGGGATGGCGCCGTTCTTCAGCACGTGACGCCCGATGATCGAGCGGCGCGGGAAGCCGCCCGCGCGCAGCACGGTTGCGAACGGTTCCCGCCAGGCGCTCTCGAGGCCCTCGATGAGCACCTGCGCGATGGGCGCGCTCGCGCCGATGCCCAGGGTGAGGGCGGGCAGGATGAGCGACCTGGCCCCCTCGTCGCGGATCGACGAGAACCAGCCGAGCTGGTACGCGAAGACCTGCAGCAGCACCAGGCCGATGAGGAACCCGGGCGTCGCGAGCGCGACCGCGGGCAGGGTGCGGAACAGGCCGCGCAACCGGGCCCACGGTGCGAAGACGGCCCCGAGCGCGATGAGCAGCGCGAGCGCAGCGGAGACGAGCAGCGCGACGCCCGCGAGGGTCGCCGTCTCGCCGAAGCCCTGGGCGACGAGGTCCGAGACCCGGCGCCCGTTGGTCAGCGAGTAGCCGAGGTCGCCCTGCAGCAGCCGCGTGACGCTCAACCAGAACTGCTCCAGCGGCGGCAGATCCAGCCGGTAGTAGTTGATGATCGCCTCGGCCTGCTCCTCGGGGATCGGGTTCTGGGGGTTGTCGATGCGGCTGCGGATGGGATCGCCCGGCAGCAGGAACAGCACCGCGTAGACGAGCACGTAGGTGAGGGCGACGACGAGGGCGGACTGGCCCAGGCGGCGCAGCACGGCGGCGGGACGGAGGCGCATCCGGCTACTTCCGCTCGGTCCAGGCGTCGTAGAACCACGGGCGCGCCTCGGCGGTCCAGCGCAGGTCGTGCACGGTCGGCTGGATGCCGAACACCTGGCTGTCGTCGAGGATCGGCAGCAGGTAGGCCTGCTCCACCGACACCCGCTGGATCTCGCCGACGATGCGCGCGCGCTCAGCCGCATCCGTCGTCACCGCCTGCTGCGCGTAGAGGTCGGCGAGCACGCGGTCGTCCTCCGGCAGATTCAGCAGGTTGCTGCCGTCCACGGAGTAGTTTACGCTCTGCCGCACCCAGGCGTCGGCCTCCGGCCAGCCGTTGCGGCGCACCGCGATCGACGGGTCGGCGATGACCGCGCTGTAGTTGGCGTAGTCCGTCTCCTCGATGACGAGCTCGATGCCGAGGCGCTGCAGCTGCCACTGGATGAGCTGGAAGAGCGGCTTGGCCGTCGAGTCGTAGACGTCGACGTAGGTGGTGAGGCTGAGCCGCTCGCCGTCTCGGGTGCGGTACCCGTCGGCATCCCGCTCGGTGAAGCCCGCCTCGTCCAGCAGCGCCTCGGCGCGCTCGGGGTCGAACCGCAGCGACTCGGCGAGGTCGACGTAGCCGAAGGTGCCGGGCGAGACGGTGCTCGTGGCGGCCTGCCAGTTGCCGCTGTAGAGGTCGTCGACGATCTGCTCGCGGTCGATGCCGACCTGCAGCGCCTGCCGCACCCGCACGTCGTCCACGAAGGGCGCCGACTGGCGCACGTCCCACACGTTGGCGTTGCCGGTGCCCTGCACCCCGACCACCTCGATGCCCGCGTCGATGAGCCCCTGCTCCTCGCTGGGCAGCACGTAGCGGATGAGGTCCGCCTCGCCCGAGCGCAGCGATCCCTGCCGCACGCTGTCCTCGGTCACGGGGATGACGGTGACCCGGTCGAGGAACGCCTCGCCCTGGTGCTCCCAGCTCGACGGGGCCCAGTCGTAGCCCTCGCGCTTGGCGAAGACGATCTCCTCGCCGTACACCTCGCTCTCGACCGTGAAGGGGCCGCTGCCGATGATGCCGGTGATCTGCGACTGCTCCTCGATCGTCGAGTCGATCGTCGCGTCGGCGACGAGGGAGGTGCGCCAGAAGGAGAGCACGTCGAGCAGCGGCGCGTAGGGCTGCTCGAGCTTGACGGTGACCGTGCCGTCGCCCGAGCTGATGTCGGCGATGGGCGGCAGCCAGTTGTTGGCGGGGATGCCCTGCTCGGGATCGCCCTGCGACTGCCACTCGAGGTTGCGCTCCACGTTCGCCGCATCCAGATCGGTGCCGTCGCTGTAGGTGATCCCCTCGCGGATCGCGAACTCGTAGACGAGGCCGTCCTCGCTCACCGTCCAGTCCTCGGCCACGTGCGGCTGCAGCTCGCCCGTCTCCGGGTCCTTGAACACCAGGCGGTCGGTGATGTTCGTCACGTAGGCGCTGTCCTGCCAGGTGCCGCTCGTCTGCAGCTGCGTGTTGGAGGTGAGCTCGGCATCGAGGTAGACGAGTTCGCCGCCCTCGCGCTCCCCGCTCGCGCCGGCCGGTGAGGCGGATGCGGCGCACGAGGTCAGCAATCCGGTCACGGCGAGCGCCGCGAGGGGCGCGGCCAGGCGGCGGGGCTGGATGGGCATGGTCGCTCCTGTCGATCGTGCGGAGCGCGTCGCTCGCCCTCCGTGGCCCCGATGCTGGTGGGACCGAGCGCGATGCGCTCGCGCCCCGGTCACCGGGCGTCACGGAACGACACCGGGCGCAGCCTCACCCGATCGGGGGCCGAGCCGGCAGTACCGTCGCGGGCATGACGATCGCAGCGCCGCAGCCGACCACCCTCGACGCGAAGGGTCTCCGCCGGACCCTCGCCCCGCTGCTCGAACGGGTCGCCGCCGACACGGTGCGCCGCGAGCAGGAGCGCGAACTGCTGCACGACGACGTGCGGGCCCTGCTCGACCTGGGATTCGGGCGGCTGCGCCTGCCCGCCGAGCACGGCGGTCCGGGCCTGGCCCTGTCGGAGACCATCGACCTCCTCATCGACGTCGCGACGGCCGACCCCAACCTCGCCCACCTCTTCCGCGGGCACATCGGCGTCGTCGAGACCCTGCTGCTCGAGGGGCTCGACGGCCCCGGCGACCAGCACCGGCGACGTTGGGCCGAGCGCATCGCCCACGGCGCCCTGATCGGCAACGCGCAGTCCGAGCGCAGCCTCCGTGCCGAGATCACGACGCGCCTGCGCCGCGACGGCGACCGCCTCCTCCTCGAGGGGACCAAGTACTACACGACCGGCAGCATCTACGCCGACTGGATCCAGCTCTCCGCCCTGGACGGCGACGAGCGGGTCGGCGTGCTCGTCGAGGTCGCCGCCGGCGTGCGATCCGTCGACGACTGGGACGGTTTCGGGCAGCCGCTCACGGGCAGCGGCACCACCGTCTTCGACGGCGCCGTCGTGGACCCGCTCGACGTGCACCGGCAGGACGATGTCGGGACCGCGAGGGGCTGGCTGCTCGCCGCCGTCTGGCAGCTCGTGCTGCTCGCCGTGCTCGCGGGCATCGCTCGCCGCGCGCTGCAGGACACCGTCGCGTTCGTGCAGCCTCGCGAGCGGACGTTCGGGCTCGATCAGTCGCCGCGCGAGGATCCGCTCGTCCAGTCGGTGGTCGGCTCGCTCTCCGCCGCGGCGGACGCCGCGGCCCGGCTGGTGCGCTCCGGAGCTCAGGAGCTCGACGCGGCGCTCGCCGCGGTGCGCGCGGGGGAGCCTGAGGAGCGGCTCCGCGACGCCATGCTCGCCGTGTTCCGCCTGCAGCAGATCGTGCCTCCGCTCGTGCTCGACGCTGCGGAGCAGCTCTTCGAGGTGGGCGGCGCCAGCGCGGTGAGCAACCGGGTCGCCCTCGATCGGCACTGGCGCAACGCGCGCACGATCGCCTCGCACAACCCGATCGTGCAGCGTCGACGCGCGCTCGGGCAGTGGGAGCTGCTGGGGGAGCTGCCGGGGTGGCGGCCGCCGGGCGCTCCCGCCGCGGCGGCGGAGGGCGCCGGGCGATGACCGGGGAGCCGAAGCCGCTCATCCTCAACCTCTTCGAGATGAACACGGTGAGCCACATCACCCACGGGCTCTGGCCGCTCGAGGGCAACCAACGGCACCGCTTCAACGAGCTCTCCTACTGGACCGAGCTCGCGCAGATCCTCGAGCACGGCGGCTTCACCGGCGTGTTCCTCGCCGACGTGGTCGGGGCCTACGACACCTTCCGCGGCGGACCGGAGACGGCGATCCGCGAGGGGCTGCAGATCCCGTCCAACGACCCGCTGCTCGTCATCCCGGCGATGGCCGCGGTCACCGAGCGGATCGGCTTCGGCGCCACGTTCTCGACGAGCTACGAGCCGCCCTTCGCCTTCGCGCGCAGGATGTCCACCTTGGACCACCTGACGAACGGGCGCGTCGGCTGGAACATCGTCACCAGCTACCTGAAGAACGCCGCGCGCAACTTCGGTCTCGACGACCAGATCCCGCACGACCGCCGCTACGAGATCGCGGACGAGTTCCTCGACGTGGTCTACAAGCTCTGGGAGGGCTCTTGGGACGATGACGCGGTCGTGGTCGACCGCGAGCGCGGCGTCTACAGCGACCCGGAGGGCGTGCGGTACATCGACCACGTCGGCGAGCACTTCCGCGTCGCCGGTCCGCACCTCGCCTCGCCGAGCCGGCAGCGCACGCCCGTGCTGTTCCAGGCGACCGGCTCGCCGGCGGGTATCGAGTTCGCCGGCCGGCACGCCGAGGTGGTGTTCACGGGCGGACGGACCGCCGAGGATTTCCGCCGAAACGCCCGCGGCATGCGCGAGGCCGCGGTGCGGCACGGTCGCTCCGGTGACGACCTGCGCTGCATCGTGCAGGCCGGCGTCGTCGTCGGTCGCACCGAGGAGGAGGCGCAGGACCGGTGGCGCGAGTACCGGCGCCGCACGAGCATCGACGGCATCCTCGCCCACGCGAGCCTGCCGGTCGACCTCACCGCGTACCCGCGCGAGACGCCCATCGATGTCGTGCTGCGGGGCGAGCCGGCCATCACCGGCCGCTTCCAGCTGCCGCCGGGCGGGACGGTCGGCGAGGTGCTCGACAAGCTCGTCGGCGGCCGCGAGGGCCGCTACTTCGTCGTCGGTACGCCCACCGTGGTCGCCGACGAGATCGAGCGCTGGCTCGACGAGGACGGCATCGACGGCATCAACCTGCGCCAGTACCACTCCTTCGACACGGCGCGGGACTTCGCCGACCTCGTCGTGCCCGAGCTGCGGCGTCGCGGCCGCCTCCGCGACGGAGACGGTCTCACGCTGCGCGAGCAGCTCTTCGGCGCGGGCCGGGCGCGGTTGCCCGAGCACCACATCGCGGCGCGCTACCGCGGCGGGCGCAACCTGGACGTGCCGGTCGAGCCGCTGCGGTTCGGAGCGCCGGTCTAGAGCGCCAGCCGCAGCCCGCCGACGACCTCGTCGCCGCCGGTGACGGCCTCCGCGGTCGCGGCCGCTGCATCCGCCGCCGCCTCCGCATCGACGAGACCGTTGCGGGCCAGCAGCCCGAGGCCCGCGATCGTGGTGGCCCGGTGCGAGCCGTCCAGGCTCTTCAGCGCGACGGCCGCCCCCTCCGGCGTGAGCAGCACGAGCACGCCCTCCGCGCCGAGCTTGGCCACCACGCCGGTGCGCTCGATCACCGCGGTGTTCGCCTGGCCCTCGCCGTCGATCGCCCAGGGGTGCTCGCGGATCGCCGCCGGCAGCGGCGATCCCGAGCGCTCGAGCGCCGCCAGGCCGCGGGCCAGCTGCAGCAGGCCCATCGCGGCGACGGGGGCGCCGCATCCGTCGACGCCCCAGTGCGCCGGCTCGGCGCCGGTCAGCTCCGCCACGACCGAGCGGATGCGCGCCTGCAGCGGGTGCTCCGGCGCCAGGTAGTCCTCGAGCGTCCAGCCCTCGCGCACGCAGGCCGCGAGGAAGGTGGCGTGCTTGCCGGAGCAGTTCATCGCCAGCCGAGAGGGAGCGGATGCGGCTGCCCGGGCGGCGCGATCGCCCGGCCAGGCGGGAGGGCACCGCAGCGCCGACGCGTCGAGACCGGCGCCGTCGAGGATCGTCCGCACCACGGCCTGGTGCCGCTCCGTGCCGGCGTGGCTCGCCGTGGACAGCACCAGCTGCTCTCCGACGAGGCCGAGCCCGCTGCGCAGCGCCGCGGTGGCCTGGAACGGCTTGAGGGTCGAGCGCGGGTACACGTGCGCCTCGACGTCGCCGTGCGCTTCGAGCACCGCGCCGTCGGGGTCGACCAGCACGGCCGCTCCGAGGTGCTGCGACTCGATGAGACCGGACCGTTCGACCACGGCGAGCGGCACGCAGCCGGCGGGGGAGAGGGGGCGGAGGGGGATGGCGTCGCTCACCCGTCCAGGCTAGCGACGGCGGTGGGTCGCCGGACGACGATGAGCTAGCATCGTCCGGTGCCCGCGCGAGCAACGGCGGGCTGAGAGCTGAATAGAGGAGACCCCATGGACATCGATCTGGCCGTGCTGCGACTGCTGGAGCGCGAGCGGGAGATCCCGTTCGAGGAGCTCGTGCGGATCATCGAGCAGGCGATCCTCACCGCCTACGTGCGCAACGCCGGCGAGCTGGGCGCCGCCGCCGACGCCGAGGCCCGCGTGCAGCTCGACCGCAAGACCGGTCACGTGACCCTCTTCGTGCCCGAGCGCGACGAGGAGGGAGAGGTCGTTGGCGAGGCCGTGGAGACCCCCGAGGACTTCGGGCGCATCGCCGCCTTCGCCGCCAAGCAGGTCATCAACCAGCGCCTGCGCGACATCGGCGACGACAAGGTGCTCGGCGAGTTCCGCGGCAAGGAGGGCGACATCGTCGCCGGCGTCATCCAGCAGGGGCCGAACCCGCGGATGATCCACATCGACCTCGGCACCGTCGAGGCGATCATGCCGCCCGAGGAGCAGGTGCCGGGCGAGGAGTACCAGCACGGCCGCCGCATCCGCGTCTACGTCACCGCCGTCGGCAAGGGGCCCAAGGGACCGCAGATCACCGTCTCGCGCACCCACCCCGGTCTCGTGCGCAAGCTCTTCGCCCTCGAGGTGCCGGAGATCGCCAGCGGCATCGTCGAGATCGCCTCGCTCGCCCGCGAGGCCGGGCACCGCACGAAGATCGCCGTGCGCGCCACCCAGGCCGGCGTGAACGCGAAGGGCGCCTGCATCGGCGAGATGGGCCAGCGCGTGCGCTCCGTCACCGCCGAGCTGAACCAGGAGAAGATCGACATCGTCGACTACTCCGAGGACCTGCCGACCTTCGTCGCCAGCGCGCTGTCGCCCGCCAAGGTCTCGAGCGCGTTCGTCATCGACGCGGCCACCAAGGCGGTGCGCGCCCTCGTGCCCGACTACCAGCTGTCGCTCGCCATCGGCAAGGAGGGCCAGAACGCGCGTCTGGCCGCCAAGCTCACCGGTGCCAAGATCGACATCCAGCCCGACTCCGTCATGGAGTCGTGAGCCGTCGCCGTTCGCCGTCGGAGGAGCGCGCCGCGCGGGCCGGCGACGAGCCGAGTGCTACGCTGGGTCCTGTACGAACGTGCGTCGGTTGTCGCGCGCGTGCCGAGCGGTCCGCCCTGGTGCGGATCGTCGCCGGGGCAGAAGGGCTCGTTCTCGATGAACGCGCCGTCCTGCCGGGGCGGGGCGCGTGGCTGCATCCCTCACGCGATTGCTGGGAGCGTGCGATCTCCCGCCGGGCCCTGGGCCGGGCGCTGAGGACCGCAGCGGATCCCGCGTCGAACACCCTCAGAGAACAGGCAGAACGGCTCATGGACAACTCATGAACGGCTCGGAATGAGCACCGTCCGCACCATTTGAGGTCTGCCCCTGTCCGGGCGCAGGCCCGTAGACAGGAGAACTGTGGCTAAACCACGCGTGCACGAGATCGCAGCAGAGCTCGGCATCGAAAGCAAGGTCGCCCTCGAGAAGCTCAAGGAGCTGGGCGAGTTCGTCAAGGGCCCGTCGTCGAGCGTCGAGCCCCCGTGGCGCGCAAGCTGCGCGCCGCCTTCGCCGGTCAGGGCTCCGCGCCCGCCGCCGGTGCCCCGGCCGCCGGTGCCGCGAAGCCGGGCGGCCCCCGCCCCGCTCCGCAGCGCCAGGCGCCGACCCCCGGCCCGAAGGCCCCGGCCCCCGCGGCCGAGCAGCCGGCGGCACCCGCCGCCTCGTCGCGTCCCGCGGCACCCGGTCCGCGTCCGGCCCCCAAGGCCGAGCCGCAGGCGCCCTCCGCGTCGCAGCAGGCGCCGAAGAGCGCCGAGAAGCCCGCCGAGGGCGGCTCCGGCGCGCCTCGTCCGGGCGCTCCCCGCCCCGGCGGCCAGCCGCGTCCGGGCAACAACCCCTTCGCCTCGCAGCAGGGCATGGCCCGTCCGGGTGCCCCGCGCCCCGGCAACAACCCCTTCGCGTCGAACCAGGGCATGCCCCGTCCCGGCGGCGCGGCTGGTCCGCGCCCGGGTGGCGCGGCCGGCCCGCGTCCGATGGCGCCCCGTCCCGGTTCGCCCCGCATCGGCGCCCCGCGTCCCGCGGGTGCCGGCGGCGGCCGTCCCGGCGGCCCCGGTCGTCCCGGCGGTGCCGGCGGCGGCTTCCAGCGCCCCGGCGGTGGTCCCGGCGGCTTCAGCGGCCCCCGTCCCGCGGGCGGCGGCGGCGGTCGCGGTCGCGGCCCCGGTGGTGGCACCGCTGGTGCCTTCGGCCGCGGCGGCGGCAAGAGCAAGAGCCGCAAGTCGAAGCGCACGAAGCGGCAGGAATTCGAGATGCGGGATGCGCCGTCGCTGGGCGGCGTCAACGTCCCGCGCGGCAACGGCAGCACCCCGCTGCGCATGCGCCGCGGCGCGTCGATCTCGGACTTCGCCGACAAGATCGAGGCCGTGACCGGCGTCTCGGTCGCCCCCGGCAACCTCGTCACCGTGCTGTTCCAGCTCGGCGAGATGGCCACGGCCACCGAGTCGCTCGACGACGCCACGTTCGGCATCCTCGGCGAGGAGCTCGGCTACAAGATCGAGATCGTCTCGCCCGAGGACGAGGACAAGGAGCTCCTCGAGGGCTTCGGCGTCGACCTCGAGCAGGAGCTCGCCGACGAGGACGACGAGCTGCTGCAGGCGCGTCCGCCGATCGTGACCGTCATGGGCCACGTCGACCACGGAAAGACCCGACTGCTGGACGCGATCCGCAAGTCGAACGTCATCGCGGGCGAGGCCGGCGGCATCACGCAGCACATCGGTGCGTACCAGATCTGGACGGACCACGAGGAGATCGACCGCGCGATCACCTTCATCGACACCCCGGGTCACGAGGCGTTCACCGCCATGCGCGCCCGCGGTGCGCAGGTGACCGACCTGGCGATCCTCGTGGTCGCGGCGGACGACGGCATCATGCCCCAGACGGTCGAGGCGCTGAACCACGCCCAGGCCGCCGGCGTGCCGATCGTCGTCGCGGTGAACAAGGTCGACAAGGAGGGGGCCAACCCCGCCAAGGTGCGCCAGCAGCTCACCGAGTACGGCCTCGTGGCCGAGGAGTACGGCGGCGACACGATGTTCGTCGACGTCTCGGCGCTCTCGGGCCTGGGCATCCACGACCTGCTCGACGCGGTGCTCCTCACCGCCGACGCCGGTCTGGACCTGCGCGCGAACCCCGACAAGGACGCCCGAGGCGTCGCCATCGAGGCGAACCTCGACAAGGGCCGCGGCGCCGTGGCGACCGTGCTCATCCAGTCGGGCACGCTCGAGGTCGGCGACGCGATCGTCGCGGGCACCGCGTACGGCAAGGTCCGCGCGATGTTCGACGAGAACGGCGACCCGGTCACCGAGGCGGACCCCTCGCGTCCCGTCCAGGTGCTCGGCCTCTCGTCGGTGCCCCGTGCCGGTGACACCTTCATGGTCACCGAGGACGACCGCACCGCCCGTCAGATCGCCGAGAAGCGCGAGGCCGTGCAGCGCAACGCGCTGCTCGCCAAGGGCCGCAAGCGCATCAGCCTCGAGGACTTCACGAAGGCGCTCGAGGACGGCAAGGTCGAGACCCTCAACCTCATCCTCAAGGGCGACGTCTCCGGTGCCGTCGAGGCGCTGGAGGAGTCGCTCCTCAAGATCGAGGTCGACGACAGCGTGCAGCTGCGCATCATCCACCGCGCCGTCGGTGCGATCACCGAGAGCGACGTCAACCTCGCGACGATCGACAACGCGATCATCGTGGGCTTCAACGTCCGTCCCGACCTCAAGGCCCGCCAGGCGGCTCAGCGAGAGGGCGTCGATGTGCGCTTCTACTCGGTGATCTACGCGGCGATCGACGAGATCGAGGGCTCGCTGAAGGGCATGCTCAAGCCGGAGTTCGAGGAGGTGCAGTCGGGCGTCGCGGAGATCCGCGAGGTGTTCCGCAGCTCCAAGTTCGGCAACATCGCCGGTGTCATCGTCCGCTCGGGCACGATCACCCGCAACGCCAAGGCGCGGGTCATCCGCGACGGCGTCGTGGTCGGCGACAACCTCGCCATCGAGTCGCTGCGCCGTTTCAAGGACGACGTCACCGAGGTGCGCACGGACTTCGAGGCCGGTATCGGCCTCGGCAAGTTCAACGACATCCAGGTCGGCGACGAGATCGAGACGACCGAGATGAAGGAGAAGCCGCGAGGCTGATCCCCGGTGAGAAGGGTCCCGTGAGCTCCGGCTCGCGGGGCCCTTCCCGCATCCGTACGAACACAACGAAAGGTGGTGGCCCGCATGGCCGATGAGCAGCGCGCCAGGAAGATGGCCGACCGCATCAAGGAGATCGTCGCGCGGCGGCTGGAGAAGGGCATCAAGGACCCGCGGATGGGCTTCGCGACCATCACGGACGTCCGGGTGACCGGCGATCTGCAGCATGCGTCGATCTTCTACACGGTCTATGGCTCCGATGAGGAGCGCGCGGACACCGCCGCGGCGCTGAAGAGCGCCACCGGCATGCTGCGCACCGAGGTGGGCAAGAACATCACCGCCCGGCTGACGCCGAGCCTCGAGTTCATCCTCGACGCCCTGCCCGAGAACGCCTCGCACCTCACCGACCTGCTCGCGCAGGCGAAGGCCCGCGACGCCGAGCTCGAGCGCCTCGCCGCCGGCGGGCGGTACGCCGGCGACGAAGACCCGTACGTCAAGCCGCGCGAGCGCGACGACGACGCCTACGAGGGCTGAACCCGACCCTGCACGACGGAGGGCTGCGCGGCGATCCGCCGCGCAGCCCTCCGTCGTCCCGACGCGGCGGCAGGAGTCGAACCTGCTGCGCTCCCGGATATGAGCCGGGGCCCGGAACCATCCGGATCACCGCGTTGCCTCCACGGTAGGCGCATCCGCATCCGTCCTGCCGGGATGCGACGCGCCGTGACGCCGTACGTCGCAGCGTCTCAGGACCCGGGCAGCGCGTAGCCGGAATCCGGGTCGCCGGTGGCGAGGCCGTCGGCGACCAGCCCGTCGAGGGCCCGCTCGAGCTGCGCGGCATCGGGGGCGAGCGCCAGCAGCTCGGCAGCGGGCACGGGCACCTCGGACCGGCGCAGCTCGGCGAGGATGCGGCCACGCGCCTGGCGGTCGCTGCCCTCGAAGCGCGCCTGCCGCTGCCGCACCGGTCCGTCGTAGGCGGGGTAGCCCGCGGCGCGCCAGGCGCACCGCGCCGCGATCGGGCAGGCGTCGCAGCGCGGCGACCGGGCCGTGCAGACGATCGCCCCGAGCTCCATCACCCCCGCGTTCACGACCGTCGAGGCGGCGACGTCCTCCGGCAGCAGCGCGGTCATGTCGACCAGATCGCGCCGGTGGGGCGGCGCGGCCTCAGCGTGCCCGAGCACCGCGCGGGCGATCACGCGCCGCGTGTTCGTGTCGACGACCGGATGCCGCTGGCGGTACGCGAAGACGGCCACGGCCCGCGCGGTGTAGTCCCCGATGCCCGGCAGCGCGAGCAGGGCGTCGACGTCGTCCGGCACCACGTTGCCGTGCTCCTCGGCGATGGCGGTGGCGCAGGCGTGCAGCCGCAGCGCGCGGCGGGGGTAGCCGAGCCGGTCCCACATCCGCACCGCCTCGCTCGGCGGGCTGGCCGCCAGGTCGGCGGGCGTCGGCCAGCGCTCCAGCCACGCGGCGAGCCGGGGGATCACCCGATCGACCTGGGTCTGCTGCAGCATGATCTCGCTGACGAGCACGCCCCACGCGCCGAAGCCCTCGGCCCGCCAGGGCAGATCGCGCGCGGCGTCGGCGAACCAGTCGGCGACCGCGCTGCCCAGTGCCGGATCGCCGAGCGCCCGCACCACGGCGGCGTCAGCCACGCGCACCGCCGAGGCGGCGGGCGAGCGCGCCCAGACGGGTCTGCGGCGCATCGATCGCGGCGATGCGCGCGACGACCTCGTCGGGCGACAGGAAGCCGCGCGCCGCGGCCTCGTGCACCATCGCGGTGATCGCCGCGTTCACCGGGGCCTGGAGGCCGGCGGAGCGCGCCGCGTCGACGATCGCACCGTTGAGGTGGTCGATCTCGGTGGGCACCCCACGGCGCACCGACTGCAGGGTCGAGCCGGGGTTCGGCACGTCGCCCATGCTCCGGGCCATGCGTCGCGGCAGCGCGGCGGCCAGGGCCGTCGGCAGGGTCCGCAACGCGGCCACGGCGCGCTCGTCGACGACCCCGAGCGGCGCGAAACGGGCGCCGGATGCGGCGGCGACCCGGGCTGCCTCCTGCATGCTGCGCGTGAGCACGCGCAGCAGACCCGTGTGCGCGACAGTCGCCTGCACGCTGAGCCCGGTGACGGCGGGGAGCGCGTTCACCTGGTTGACGAGCAGCTTGCTCCACTGCGCCGCGCGCAGGTCGTCGCCGAGCTGCACCGGCAGCAGCGGTGCGAGCGCGCGAGCCGCGAGGGCGAGCGCGGCGCCCGCCCCGCGGCTTCCGGGGGCGAGCAGCAGCGCTCCCGGCGCCGTCACCTCGACGAGTCCGGGCTCGAGATGCGAGGCGGCGAAGAGGGCGAGCCCGCCGATCAGCGGCGAGGACGGAGCGGATGCGGCGGCCGAGTCGATGCCGGAGAGACCGTTCTGCACGATCACGAGCGGCACCCCGGCCAGGAGCTCGGCGCCGGCCGCGATGGCGCCACCGGCGTCCTGCGCCTTCGTGGCGACGATCGCGAGCTCGGGGGAGCGGTCGAGGCGTTCGGCTGCGGGGATGCGGGCGACGTGCTCGCCCCATCCGCCGCGCAGGCTCAGCCCCCGCTCGGCGATGGCCGCGAGGTGCGCGCCCCGCGCGGTCACGGCGACCTCGTGACCGGCCCGGTCCAGCAGGGCGGCCAGGGTGCCGCCGACGGCGCCAGCCCCGAGCACCGCGATCCGCATCCGTCGATCCTACGGCGACCGCCCGACGGAGGCGCGCATCCGCTCGCTGGTAGCCTGTGCCGGTGAACGAGGGCCCCGCGCAGCAGCAGCACCAGCGACCGAGGGCCGGCAGCGGCATCCTGCTGCTCGACAAGCCGCAGGGCCTCACGAGCCACGATGCCGTCGCCCGCACACGTCGGCTCGCGGGCACCCGCAAGGTCGGCCACGCCGGCACGCTCGACCCCATGGCCACGGGCTTGCTCGTGCTCGGCCTGAACAGCTCGACGCGGCTGCTCACCTACCTCGTGGGCCTCGACAAGGAGTACACCGCGACCATCCGGCTCGGCGCCTCGACCGTGACCGACGACGCCGAGGGTGAGATCACCGGCACCGCGGAGACGGCGCACCTCGCCGACGAGGCCGTCGAGGCGGCCATCGCGCCGCTGCGCGGCGACATCGAGCAGGTGCCGAGCACCGTCAGCGCGATCAAGGTCGACGGCAAGCGCGCCTACGCCCGCGCCCGGGAGGGCGAGGACGTGCAGCTCAGCGCCCGCCCCGTGCGCATCGACGCCTTCGAGGTGCTCGCGTCGCGGCGGGTCGACGGCTTCCTCGATCTCGACGTTCGGGTCGTCTGCACCTCGGGCACCTACATCCGCGCACTCGCCCGCGACCTCGGCGCCGCGCTCGGCGTCGGCGGGCACCTCACGGCGCTGCGGCGCACCCGCGTCGGGCCGTTCGCCGTGGCCCACGCCCCCGAGCTGGCCGACGATCTCGACGTGGGCGCGCGGATGCTGCGGCCGGCCGACGTCGCCGGCGCCCTGTTCCCGACGGTGCGGCTCGACGCGGACGACGCGCTCGCGCTCTCGCAGGGCAAGCGCATCCGCCCGGACGGTTTGCCGGAGGCGACGGGACCGCTCGCGGTGCTCACGCCGACGGGCGACCTGCTCGGGCTCGCCGCGCGTCGCGGCGACGGGCTGCGCACGCTCGTGAACTTCCCCGCGGACGAGGTGGCCGCGCCGTGATCGTCGGACTCACCTGGACCCTCGTCGCCGTCGCCGGCCTGGTCGGCCTCATCGGCGTCGTCGCCGGCCTGCTCAAGGTCGCGCCGAACGACCTCGTGCTCGGCGGCACCGCGCTCGTCGAGCTCGGTCTCATCGTGCAGGTCGTGGTGGCGATCATCGCGCCGTTCGCGGGCAACGAGCCCACCGGCGACCTGCTCGAGTTCTGGATCTACCTCGTCACCGCGGTGCTCATGCCGCCGTTCGCGGTCATCTGGGGGCTCGTCGACCGGGGGCGGTGGGCCACCGTGATCCTCGGCGTCGTCGGCATCTCGATCGCGATCATGGTCTACCGGATGCACGTGATCTGGACGGTCCAGGGCGCCTGAGCCGAGCGGTAGGCTGGTCGGCGATGTCCGAACAGCTCTCGTCGCGCCCGGGCGGCGTGGGCCGCGTGCTCGTCGTCGTCTACGCGATCCTCGCGATCGCGGCGACCGGCCGCAGCGTCTACCAGATCGTCAGCAAGTTCGACGAGGCGCCCGTCGCCTACACGCTCTCGGCCGTGGCCGCGCTCGTGTACGTGGTCGCGACGATCGGCCTCGCCCTCGGCCGGCGCGGCGCGGCTCTGGCGTGGGCCGCCGTCAGCTTCGAGCTGGTCGGCGTGCTCACCGTCGGTGTCCTGAGCCTCACGCACCCCGAGCTGTTCGCGCATCCGTCGGTCTGGTCCACCTTCGGCATGGGCTACCTCTTCATCCCGCTGGTGCTGCCGTTCCTGGGCATCTGGTGGCTGCTCAACCGCCGCCGCGCCGCGGCGCCGACCCCTGCCGCGGCGGTCTGATCGTGCGGTTCTTCGGCTCGGTCGACGAGGTCCCGGACGACTGGGGACCCAGCGCGGTGACCATCGGCAAGTTCGACGGCGTGCACGCCGGACACCGGGCCATCGTCGCCGACCTCATCGAGGCGGCTGCCGCATCCGGTCTGCGCTCCACCGTGCTCACCTTCGACCGCCACCCGCTCGCCCTGCTGCGGCCCGCGGTCTGCCCGCCCGCGCTGATCAGCAACGTGCAGAAGCGGGAGCTCATCGAGTCGCTCGGCGTGGAGGGCCTGCTGATGGTGCCCTTCGATCGCGCGTTCTCCAGCCAGGAGCCCGAGACGTTCATCGATCACGTGCTGCTCGGCGCGCTGGACGCGAAGCTGCTGCTGGTGGGCGAGGACTTCCGCTACGGCGCGGGCGGGCGCGGCGGCGTCGCGCTGCTGCGCGAGCGGCTCGGCGCCGCGGGCGTCGAGGTGCGCGTGATCGAGGAGGTGCAGCCCGAGGGCGGGCGCCGGGCCTCGTCGACCTGGGTGCGCGAGCTGCTCGCCGCCGGCGAGGTCGCCCACGCGGGCGAGCTGCTGGGGCGCAGCCCCTCGGTGCGCGCCGTCGTCGTCAGGGGTGCGCAGCGCGGCCGCGAGCTCGGATACCCGACGGCGAACCTCTCGAGGCGCTCCGAGGGCCGCATCCCCGCGGACGGCGTCTACGCCGGCTGGCTCGTGGTCGACGGCGAGCCGCTGCCCGCCGCCATCTCGGTCGGCAACAACCCCACCTTCGACGGCGTGCCCGAGCAGCAGGTCGAGGCCTACGTGCTCGACGCCGACCTCGACCTCTACGACAGGACGGTCGAGGTGGTCTTCGTCGACTTCGTCCGCGGCATGCGCAAGTTTGATGGCATCGACCCCCTGCTCGAGCAGATGGCCGACGACGTCGAGCGCACCCGGGCGATCCTCGCGGCGGCACCGCGGCCCCAGCGGGTCTGAGGTCCGGCGGCTCGAGCGGGTCCGAGGCGAGGCGGCTCGAGTGGGTCCGAGGCGCGGCTGCTCGTCGGTTCCGGCCGCGGCGCCCGTACCTCGGCCCCTGTCAGGAATGACGGAGCCGTCCCGCACCCGCGCTGCCCCAATGACGGGGCCGTCCCGCACCCGGGCTGCCCGAACGACGGAGATCTTGCGTGACACGCCGTGCTGGATGCTACTCGATCCGGCGTGTCTTGTCAGATCTCCGTCGTTTCGGCCGGGGCGTGCTGCTCGGTTCCGTCGTTCGTGACGGCGGGGGTGGCCGGGGCGTGCTGCTCGATTCCGTCGTTCGTGACGCTGGGGCGATGTCGTGCGCGGGCTCGTCGGCGGCCGAGGCGGCGTTAGCGTGTGGCCATGAGCTCCGAGGACGGCCTGCTCGCCGAGGTCTGGCGCGATGTGGGCGGCGACACGATGCGGCTGGTGCTCGTCCAGGGCTCGTCCCCGCCCCCGCTCCGGGCGGCGCTGCCGGTCGCGCGGCTGGTCCACGACGCCGTCGCCGCCGCGGCGCTCGCGGCGCAGGAGCTCGAGGATTCCGCCGCCCCGATCCGCATCGATCCGGTGCACGCAGCGACGGCCGTGACGAGCGAGCGGTGGTTCCGCCATCACGGCGAGGCGCCTCGGGCGTGGCATCCGCTCTCCGGGTTCCGGCCCGCAGCCGACGGCTTCGTGCGCACGCATGCGAACTACCCGCACCACCACGAGCGGCTGCTGCGATCGCTGGGCCTGACCGGCGCAGCGGATGCGGCGGCGCTGGATGCGCGCATCCGCTCGATGACGGGGGCGGAGGTCGAGCGCGCCGCCGCAGCGAACGGTGCGCTGGCCGTCGCCGTGCGCACCGAGGGGGAGTGGGGCGCTTCGCCGCAGGGCCGTGCCGGCGCCGCGGGCCCGCTGGTGCAGTTCGAGCGGACGGGTGCGCGACTGCGCTGGCGCCGTGGTGCGCGCGGCTCGGAGCCGCGGCGCAGCCCGGGCGCGCGGCGCACCGCGGACGCGCCGACGGTCGCCGAGGGGCCGCGCGCCGCCGGCGCGCCGCTCGCCGGACTGCGCGTGCTCGACCTCACGCGGGTGATCGCGGGACCGGTCGCCGGGCGCACGCTCGCGCTGCTCGGTGCGGACGTGCTGCGCATCGACCCGCCGCGGCTGCCCGAGCTCGGCTGGCAGCACCTCGACACCGGGCACGGCAAGCGCAGCGCGCTGCTCGACGTGCGGAGCGTCGACGGCTCCGCGCGCTTCGAGCGGCTGCTCGAGAGCGCTAACGTGCTGCTGCTCGGGTACCGTCCCGGTGCGCTCGATGTCGAGGCGATCGTGGGCCGGCATCCCGCTCTCGTCGTCGCGGAGCTCTCAGCCTGGGGGTGGTCAGGGCCGTGGGCCGATCGCCGCGGCTTCGACAGCCTCGTGCAGGCTGCGAGCGGCATCGCCGTGGTTGAGGGCGCGACGGATACGCCGAGCGCTCTGCCCGCGCAGGCGCTGGACCATGCGACGGGCTACCTGCTGGTGGCCGCCGTGCTGCGCGCCGTCGCGGAGGGCGGTTCGGCTCGAATCCGCGCCTCGCTCGCCAGGACGGCCGCGGCGCTGCTCGCACTGCCACGGGGAGCGGATGCGGGCGCTGCCACCGCCGCGGACGCCTTCGAGCCATCGCTCGTGCACCTGCACGGGCTCACCACGGCGCAGCCGGCTTTCGGGCGGCGGTCCTGGCCCGCTCCGCCGCGCTCCTGGGGCGGCGACCCCGCGGCCTGGCGCTGAGGCGTCCCGCGCTCATCCGCGCTGCCCGCCCCGCCCGCGCCGCTCAGCGCCGCCCCGCCCGCGCGCCGCACTGCCCGCGCCGTCTTGCCGCGCCGCGCCGCCTCGCCCGCGCCGCCCCGCCCGTGCCGTCCCGAGCCTGCGTGCCGAGCTCGGGCCCGCCTCCGGTGGTCGAACCGGCTCGGGCCCGAGTCCCCGAGGCGGGCTGCGGCCAGGAGGCTCGTCAGGAACGAAGGAGTCCGCGCATCCGCCCGTTCCACAATGAAGGAGATGGTCCACGACACGCCGTTTCAGGACGGATAGGTCCTGCGTGTCGCCGCAGATCTCCTTCATTTTGACGCGGCAGGGGGGCGTCGCTCCGTCATTCCTGACGCGCATGCACGCCTGGGGCCTGGGGCCTGGGGCCTGGGGCCTGGGGCGTGGGGTCTGGGGCGTGGGCCTGGGGCGTGGGGCGTGGGGTCTGGGTCGGGGCGGGCGCGGCGATGCGCCGCAGGGGTGGCGGCGCAGCGGTCGGCTCAGAGGAGCGCCGACTGGAGCAGCGTGCCGGCCCACAGGACGAGCACGATGGCGACGCCGCCGAGCGAGGGCCAGTACCAGGCCCAGCGGCGCTGAACGGCGCGGATGAGGTAGAGGGCCAGACTCGCCGCCCACGCTCCGATGAGCAGCGCCGCGCAGAGCGCGAGCAGCCAGGCGTCCGGGAACGCCGACACCACGCTGCCGGCCGAGAGGCCGAGCACGGCGGTGAACAGCAGCACGAACGCTCCGGCGGCGAGGTCCAGCACCACGAGCACGACCGGCCGCGGACGCCGCGCCGCCGGGGCGGCCATTAGTAGGAGGTCTCGTCGACCGCGCCCGTGCCGGCGGAGCCGGAGATCCGGGCGGCGAGGTCGCCGAGGATCGTCGCGGTGCCGCTCGTGCCGAAGCGGGTGACGCCCTCGGCGAGCATCTCGAGCACGGTGTCGAGGCTGCGCACGCCGCCCGAGGCCTTCAGCTCGACGCGCTCGCCGACGTTCGCCTTCATGATCGCCAGGTCGTGCAGGTTCGCGCCGCCGCCGGCGAACCCGGTGGAGGTCTTGACGAAGTGGGCGCCGGCGCGGTCCGAGGCCGCCGACGCGGCGGCGATCTGCTCGTCGTCGAGCAGCGCGGTCTCGAGGATCACCTTGACGATGTGGCCGTCGGCGGCCTCGACGACCGAGCGGATGTCCTGCTCGACCTCGGCGAGCAGCCCCGAGCGCACCCATCCGATGTTCACGACCATGTCGAGCTCGACGGCGCCGTCGGCGAGCGCCTGGCGCACCTCGGCGACCTTGCCCGCCGTCGAGGTGGTGCCGTGCGGGAACCCGATCACGGTGCCGACCGCCACCCCCTGCCGGTGAGGCGCTCGACCGCGTGCGCGATGTCGCTGGGGCGCACGCACACGCTGAAGATGCGGTGCTCGGCGGCGACGTCGAGCTGCGCGTCGACCTCGGCGCGGGTCAGCTCGGGCTTGAGGATGGCGTGGTCGATCATGCCGGCGATCTGCGCGACGGTGACGGCGGGAGGGGTCTGGCTCATGCCCCCGATTCTACGGGCGGGGCCTGCGCGCATCCGGGCCGCCGCGCACGGTAGGCTGTCCGCGTAGCGACGACGCACCCCGTCACGCGCCGACATCCTGGCGCGGTCACGACGGGGCCCCGCCGCTATCGTGCCCGACCGGTTCCGCATCCGCTCGCCGCAGCTGCGACCCGGGTCCCGGGGTGCAGCGCCCGCATCCCGATCACGGCCCGTCCGGTGCACGGCGTACCGACGCATCCGAGCGGATGCGCCAACCCCTGATCCGAGGAGGACCATGGCCCGGTCCGGTGCCACCACCCGCAGCCGTTCGAACGCGCGCAAGCGCTACGTCGACAACTCGGGGCTCATCCCCGTGCTCGCGCGCACCGTGCGCCAGGTCGAGGCCGCCGCCCAGCGCGGCAAGGTCTCGCCGAGCGGCCGTACCCGGTTCCTCGTCGTCGCCATCCTGATGCGCGAGGAGCGCGCCCGGGTCAAGGCCGACACCGAGGTGAGCGACGGCGACCGCGCCGAGCAGCTGAAGCGGCTCGACGGCATCGCGAGCATCCTCGCCCAGACCGCCGCGCGCGACACGTCGCTGATCGCCCTGCTCGAGAGCGAGAGCCTGCCGGCGAGCGCCCAGAAGCTGCGCCGCGACCTGCTGCTCGAGGCGGGCATGGAGCTGAGCCTGGACGAGCAGATCGTCACCGAGGAGAAGCCGGCCGTCGCCGTCGCCGAGGTCAACGAGCGCCAGGTCGTGCCCGTCTCGGTGCGCCAGCGCGCGCTGGCGAACCCGTTCCTCGCGCCGGACTTCGACGCGGTCGCGCCGAAGCCGGTCGTGGGAGGACGCCTTGGCAACTGGGAGCTGCTCGGCCCGCTGTTCCGCTCGTTCGAGCACGGCTCCGGCGGCAACGCGGCGAGCATGGCGCTGCCCGAGCCCGGCGCGGCGACCGCGCTGCGCGGCGGCTTGGAGCTCATGCCGCACCAGGCCGAGCTGGTGGAGAGCGCCCGCGAGGGGCACCGCACCTTCCTGCTCGCCGACGAGCCGGGTCTCGGCAAGACCGCGCAGTCGCTGCTCGCGGCGAACGCGGCCAAGGCCTTCCCGCTGCTGGTCGTCGTGCCGAACGTGGTGAAGGTGAACTGGGCCCGCGAGGTGCAGCGCTGGATCCCGAACCGCTCCGCCACGGTGGTGCAGGGCGACGGCGACGACCTCGACGCCTTCGCCGACGTGATCGTCGTCAACTACGAGGTGCTCGACCGTCACGTGGGCTGGCTGAAGAACCACGGCTTCCAGGGCATGGTGGTCGACGAGGCGCACTTCATCAAGAACCTGTCCTCCCAGCGCTCGAAGCACGTGCTCGAGCTGAGCCGCAGCATCCGCGCGCGCAAGCCGAACGCGCTCCTCATGGCGCTGACCGGCACGCCGCTCATCAACGACATCGACGACTTCCGGGCTATCTGGCAGATGCTCGGCTGGATCGACGACAAGAAGCCGCTGCCCCAGCTCATGCGCGAGCTCGAGGGCATCGGTCTCACCCCCGCGGAGCCGGGCTTCTTCGCCGCCGCGCGCCAGGCCGTGATCGATCAGGGCATCGTGCGCCGCCGCAAGGAGGACGTCGCGAGCGACCTGCCCTCGCGCCGCATCGCCGATCTGCCCGTCGAGCTCGACGACAGCGCCGGCCGCTCGATCCGGGCCGCGGAGCGCGAGCTCGGCCAGCGCCTGCTCGACCGCTTCCGGCGCGCCAAGAAGGCGCGCCAGGAGTCGCGGGTCGACGCCGCCCCGATCAGCGACGACGAGCTCATGCGCCTCGTCGCGCAGTGGGAGCTCGAGGAGTCGAAGTCGGCCGGCGACGGCGACAACGTCTTCACGATGCTGCGCATCATCGGCAAGGCGAAGGCCGGCCTGGCCGCGGACTACACCGCGCAGCTCGCCCGCTCCGCCGGCAAGGTCGTGTTCTTCGCGAAGCACATCGACGTGATGGACACCGCGGAGGCCACCTTCGAGCGCGAGGGACTGCGCTCGATCAGCATCCGCGGCGATCAGACGCCGGCCCAGCGCCAGGCGGCGATCGACGCCTTCGTGAACGACCCCGAGGTCGCCGTCGCGGTGTGCTCGCTCACCGCCGCAGGCGTCGGCCTCAACCTGCAGGTGGCCTCGAACGTCGTGCTCGCCGAGCTGAGCTGGACCTCGGCCGAGCAGATCCAGGCGATCGACCGCGTGCACCGCATCGGTCAGGAGCAGCCGGTCATCGCGTGGCGCATCATCGCCGCGCAGACGATCGACTCGCGCATCGCCGAGCTCATCGACAGCAAGGCCGGCCTCGCCGCCCGCGCGCTCGACGGCGACGACAGCGAGATCGTCGACGCGACGAGCCTGCAGGTCGATGCGCTGGTGCACCTGCTGAAGCAGGCGCTGCACCGCCGCTGAGGCCGCCCATCCGCTCGGCGCACGCGACCCGCGGCGGTCCGTGCACCGGCGGAGGGCCGCCTGTGCGGGGGCGCAGAGGGGGAGCGGACGAGCGGATGCGGGCCTAGCGTCGCCGCATGACCTCCCACCGCACGACTTCCCTCTGGCGCTCCCGCCCCCACGACATCCCGTCGACGGCCTTCGTCGAGGACCGCTACGACGACGCGGTGGTCGGCGGCGGGCTCACGGGCCTGCTGACGGCGCTGCTGCTCGCGCGTCGAGGACGCCGCGTCGTCGTCGTCGAGGCGCGCGAGATCGGCTCGGTCGCGACCGGCAACTCGACCGCGAAGCTGAGCCTGCTGCAGGGCTCGCAGCTGCAGTCCATCCGCTCGTCGAACATCGCCGCGGTGCTGCGCGCCTACGTCGACGCCAACCGCGCGGGGCAGCGCCTGGTGCTCGATCTCGCCGAGGAGCTCGGCGTCGCGGTGCAGCGGCGCGATGCGGTGAGCTACGCGACCACCGAGCAGGGTCGTCGCACGGTCGAGGCCGAGCACCGGGTGGCGCAGGAGGCAGGTCTGGAGACGCAGCTGGTCGACGCCGTGCCCGAGCTGCCGTTCCCCGTGACCGGCGCGGTGGTGCTGCGCGACCAGGCGCAGTTCGACGCCATGGAGCTGCTCGCGGCGCTCGCGCGCGCCGTCGTCGCCGTGGGCGGCGCCATCCACCAGGAGGTGCGGGTGCGCTCGGTCGGCTTGGAGGACGCCGGCGCGGTGCTGCGCACCGACCGCGGCGAGATCCGCGCCGAGCGCGCCGTGTTGGCCACGGGTGCGCCCGTGCTCGACCGCGGGCTCTACTTCGCCAAGCTCGAGCCGATGCGCTCCTACGCGGCGGCGTTCTCGGTGCCCGGCCGGATCCCCGCTGGGATGCACCTCTCCGTCGACGCGCCGAGCCGCTCCCTGCGCACCGCGCCGGACGGCGACCGCGAGCTGCTGCTCGTCGGCGGCGAGGGGCACCCCGTCGGGCGGCGCGCACGCACGCACGAGGCGCAGGAGGCGCTGCTCGCCTGGACCGAGGAGCACTTCCCGGGCGCAGAGCGCCTGCACGCCTGGAGCGCCCAGGACTACTCGACGCCGCACCACGTGCCGTTCGTCGGCTGGCTGCCCCGCGGGCGCGGGCGCCTGTACGTGGCGACCGGCTACGAGAAGTGGGGCATGACCAACGCGGCGGCGGCAGCGCTCACGCTGGCCGGCGACCTCGAGGGCGGCACGCCCGAGTGGGCGCGCACCCTGCACCGCCGCCCGACCCTCCCGCGAGCGATGGGCCGCGGCATCGGCGTCAACGCCGCCGTCGGCTGGTGGATGCTCAAGGGCTGGACCGCGGCGCTGCGGGCGCCGCGCTCCGGACCGGCGCCACGCGAGGGCCGCGGCACGATCCGGCGCAGCGGCTCCGGCCCGGTCGCGATCTCGACCGTCGAGGGCCGCACCTGCGCCGTCAGCGCCGTCTGCCCCCACCTCGGCGGGGTGCTGGGCTGGAACGAGGCCGAGCGCAGCTGGGACTGCCCGCTGCACGGATCGCGCTTCGAGGCCGACGGCGCGCTCATCGAGGGTCCCGCGACGCGAGGACTCGCCCCCGCGCGTCCCTAGACTGAGCGGAATGAGCAACACCGCCTCCTCGATCGTCGGTCCCGCCCCCGCGGAACTCCTGCAGCGCGCCGACGTGACCCTGCGCAAGGGCCGCCACACCCTCATCAACGACCGCCTCACGCCGGAGCAGGCGCACGTGCGCGACCTGCTCTCCATCCGCAAGACGCTCGAGCGCAGCGGCCTGGAGCACCTGCTCGTGCGCGGCGATCGGGGGCGCCTGGTGATCGCGCTGGACCGGGCGGACCGCAAGCGCATCAACCGGGTGTTCACCGCATCCGCTCCCGACGAGCCGTTCTACGCGAAGCCGCTCGACCGCGACGAGCCGGCCGCCCTCGTCTCCGCCGGTCGCTTCGCCCGCGGCAAGGCGCGCGTGTGGCGGCTGTGGCGCCCGCGCATCGACCCCAGCGGACAGCTGCGCTACGGTGCCGCCAACGGCGTGCAGATCGAGCTGTGGGACTTCGGCGCCGAGGAGATCGTGGCTCCGCTCGAGAACGCGCTCATGCGCAGGCGGCTGCCGCGCACCGAGGCGATCGACGAGCGCATCGAGCTGCACGGCGTGGTCTGGCCGACGCTGCAGAACATGTTCGCGCCGCACGTGAGCGACGTGTCGTTCCCCATCGACATGGTCTTCTCGTGGGTCGACGGAAACGATCCCGAGTTCCAGAAGCGACGTGCCGAGCGGATGCAGGGTCACGTGATCGGCGAGGGCGACGACCACGAGGCCCGCTTCCGGCAGATCGACGAGCTGCGCTACGCCCTGCGCAGCGTGCACCTCTTCGCGCCCTGGGTGCGACGCATCTTCATCGCCACGGATTCGCCGCGCCCGGCCTGGCTGGCCGAGCACCCGAAGGTCACCCTCGTGCGCAGCGAGGAGTTCTTCGAGCGGCAGGAGGACCTGCCCACGCACAACTCGCATGCCGTCGAGGCGCAGCTGCACCGCATCGAGGGTCTCAGCGAGCACTTCCTCTACTCGAACGACGACATGTTCTTCGGCCGCCCGGTCAGTCCCGACGACTTCTTCTCGCCCGGGGGCATCTCGAAGTTCTTCGAGGCGACGACCCGCATCGGCCTCGGCGACACGAACCCGTCGCGCAGCGGACACGACAACGCCGCCCGGGTCAACCGCCGCCTCCTGCGCGAGCGCTTCGGCGCGATCACCACCCGGCACCTCGAGCACACGGCCGCGCCGCTGCGCCGCAGCGTCATCGCCGAGCTCGAGCAGGAGTTCCCGGCCGAGTTCCGCGCCACCGCGGGCAGCCCGTTCCGCGCCGCCGACAACATCTCGGTGACCAACTCGCTGTACCACTACTACGCGCTGATGACGGGCCGGGCTGTGACCAACGAGCACTCGACGATGCTCTACGTCGACACCACCGCGCGCCGGGGCTGCGCCGCATGGAGCGGATGCTCCGCGATCGCGATCGGGACTTCTTCTGCCTCAACGACGGCAGCTTCCCGGAGGTCTCGGCGGGGGAGCGGATGCGCCGGGTGACGGCCTTCCTGGAGCGCTACTACCCGATCGCTGCGCCCTGGGAGCGGCCCGAGGCCTAAGCCCGTCTCAAGCCGTGCGATCCGCCCGCAGCATGGGGATGGGCATCGTCAGCGGCTCCTCCACGGGCACCGGCAGCTCGGGGGCGTCCGCGATGACGACGCCCGCGGCCTCGAGGCGGCGGGCCGTCTCGGCCGCATCCGCGGGGCGTCCCACCGTGGCGTACTCGCCCATCGGCACGACCGTGTGCAGCACCGTGCGCTCGTAGACGTGCACGAGGTTGTAGGACTGCGCGCCATCGCGCCCGCGGGTACCGCGGCCCGCCTCGGCGAGGTCCTGGGTGTAGCAGGTCGCGCTCGCGACCGATACGGGGATGCCGGCGAAGGTCGCCGTCGACGAGTAGTGGAGGTGGCCGCCCAGGATGGAGCGCACGTCGCTGCCCTCGAGCACCTCGGCGAGCTTGTGCTGATCGCGCAGCTCGACGAGCACGGCGAGGTCCTGCACCGTGGGCACGGGCGGGTGGTGCAGCGCCAGGATGGTGCCGTGCGGGGCCTCGGTGGCGAGCTCCTCGGCCAGCCAGTCGAGCTGCGCGTCGGACACCTCGCCGTGGTGGTGCCCAGGCACCGTCGTGTCGAGCACGATGAGCCGGAGGCCGCCGAGGTCGTGCACCCGGTCGACCGGCCGATCGCTGGAGAACTGCCCGAGCAGGTGCTCGCGGAATGCTCCGCGCTCGTCGTGGTTGCCCATGACCCAGACGATCTCGGCGCCCCAGCGTGCCGCGGCGGGTTCGAGCAGTTCGCGCACCTTCACGTAGGCGCCGGCCTCGCCCTTGTCGGCCACGTCGCCCGTGATGACGACGGCATCGGGCCGAGCTTCGGAGCGGTCGACGTCTGCGACGAGCCGGCGCAGGGTGTCGGCGCTGTCGACCTCGGAGCCGTAGAGCCCGGCGTCGGCGTCGAGCAGGTGGGTGTCGCTGATGTGGAGCAGGAAGTGGTTCGGCCGGGGGTGCTCGGCCTGCCGGAGGTTCATGCTGGTCTCCATCGCTGCGGGGGTGGAGCGGAGTTGCTCCATCCTGGATCCGCGTCAAGCCCAGCACACGCCCCGCGTGCGGGGGTGTACCGGGCGTGGCGCGTCGGTGAACGCAGCGGGTCGGATCAGCGGTCCGCGTCGATCGGGTCGAAGGCCGCGGGGTCGGCGTCCTCGTCCGGGTCGTCGCCAGTGACGCGGACGACCTCGTCGTCGAGACGCGATTCCGCGTCGGTCGGAGCGAGCTCGCCGTCCTCCTCCTCGCCGTACTCGACGAGCGCCGACTCGTCGTCATCCGGGCCGTGACCCTGCTCGGGCAGCAGGTCGCTCAGGTCCTCCTCGAGCGGCGCCGCGTTCGGCTCGTCGTCCTCCTCGAGCGTCGGCTCGGGGAACTCGGACTCGTCCAGCGGCGCCTCATCGGCGAGCGAGCGCTCGGCGTCCGGGTCCTCGTTGCCGGGTGCCGGAGCCACGATGTCCCGCTCATCCGACGCGTCGGTGTTGCCGGAGACGAGCGAGTCGCGCTGGTCGTCGGAGGCGCCGGTGTCGGCGAGGATCTGCTGGTCGTTCTCGTCTCGGGGAGTGCTCATGGCATTGACCGTATGAACGGCGGCTGGATGCGCGGTGCTGGCATCCCGAACGCCCGCAGGATGCCGCGGTGGCATCGATCCGGCACCGTCCCCGCGTACGGGTGGCCTCAGCCGAGCGTGCGGGCCAGACTGGGACGATGGAGCAGGCCACCCGCACCGAGACCGATTCCCTGGGCAGCCTGGAGGTGCCGGCCGATGCGCTCTGGGGCATCCACACCGCCCGGGCGCTCGAGAACTTCCCGATCAGCAAGCGGCCGATCTCGGTCTACCCCGACCTGGTGCGGGCCCTCGTCATGGTCAAGCAGGCCGCGGCGCGGGCCAACGCCCGCATCGGGGTGCTCGAACCCGAGAGGGCCGAGCTCATCGACCGCGCGTGCGCCGCGGTGCTCGACGGAGCGCACCACGAGGCCTTCGTGGTCGGCGTGATCCAGGGCGGCGCGGGCACGAGCACGAACATGAACACCAACGAGGTGATCGCGAACGTCGGGCTGGGCCTCGACGGCCGTGCGCCGGGCGACTACGCGCACCTGCATCCGATCGACGACGTCAACCGCAGCCAATCGACCAACGACACGTACCCGACCGCCGTGAAGATGGCGATGGCGCTCACGCTGAACCGGCTGCTGGCCGAGCTCGAGGACCTGCGCGTGGCCTTCGGCCGCAAGGGCCAGGAGTTCCACAACGTGCTCAAGGTCGGCCGCACGCAGCTGCAGGACGCGGTGCCGATGACGCTGGGGCAGGAGTTCCGAGGCTTCGCGCACACCCTCGGCGAGGACCTGCAGCGCTTGCGCGAGACGCTGCCGCTGCTCGGCGAGATCAACCTCGGCGCGACCGCCATCGGCACCGGCATCACCGCCGACCCGAACTACGGCGACGCGGTGCTCGCCGAGCTCAGCGCCATCGTGGGGGAGAGCGTGCCGGGCTTCCGCCTGCAGACCGCCCCCGACCTCATCGAGGCGACCAGCGATGCCGGCGTCTTCATGACCGTCTCGGGCGCGCTCAAGCGCAGCGCGATCAAGCTCTCGAAGATCTGCAACGATCTGCGGCTGCTCTCCTCCGGTCCGCAGGCCGGGCTCAGCGAGATCAACCTGCCGCCGCGGCAGGCCGGATCGAGCATCATGCCGGGCAAGGTCAATCCGGTGATCCCCGAGGTCGTCAACCAGGTGGCCTTCTCGGTGGCGGGGGCGGATGTGACGGTCACGATGGCCGCGGAGGCGGGCCAGCTGCAGCTCAACGCCTTCGAGCCCGTGATCGTGCACTCGATCATGCAGAGCCTGGTCTGGATGACGGAGGCGTGCCGCACCCTGCGGGTCAACTGCGTCGACGGCATCACGGCGAACGTCGAGCACCTCGAGGACCAGGTCGGCAGCTCCGTGGGCGTCGTCACGGCGCTCACGCCCTACATCGGCTACGCGGCCTCGGCGAAGCTCGCCAAGCGCGCCCTGGCGGAGCGCGCGACGGTCGCCCGGCTCGTCGTGGAGGAGGGGCTGATGTCGGCCGAGCAGGTCCGCCGCGTGCTCTCGCCGGAACGGCTCTCCGGCCTCGAGGTCGTCACCGCCGCGATCCCCGTGATCCGGCCGGACGGCTCCGCGCCTAGTGGTTCCGGAGCGCGCTGATCAGCTCGCTCTTCCGCTTGCCCGAGTAGCCGGTCAGGCCCAGCTCCTTCGCCCGGGCGCGCAGGTCGGCGACGGTCCAGTCCTCGTAGTCGCCGGACTCGCCGCCCTTGCGACCGACCGCGGACCGGCCCCGCTTCGCGGCCGCGTTCGAGATGCGCGCCGCCTTCTCCTTCGAGTTCCCCTGCTCGCGCAGCTCCTCGTACAGCTCCGGATCCTTGAGGCTGTCCGCCCCGCGTCCCTGCGGCATGGGCCGCTCCTTCCGTCGATGCCGTCGACGCTAGGAACGACCGCTGGGCGCCGTGTGGAGAGCGGATGGGCGTCGGCTCAGCGCTCGCCCCGCTGGATAGGGTGATGCCGTGAGCCACCCCTCGAGCCCGCACGGGCAGCCCGGAGCGAACCCCCATCCGGCGCAGTACGCCGCTCCCGCGCAGCTCGCCCGGCCGGCACGCCGCACCAGCACCGCGGTGATCGTCCTCGGCGCCATCGGCATCGTGCTGCTCGCCTTGGTGCTGCTCGGCGTGCTGGGCTACCTCGTCACCGGGCTCGGCGTCGGCGCCTTCGCGACCGGCGCGGTGCTGGCGCTGCTGCCGCTCGGTGCGGTGCTCTGGGGCATCCGCTGGATCGATCGGTGGGAGCCGGAGCCGCGCGGCGCGCTCTGGTTCGCGTTCCTCTGGGGCGCCGGCCTCTCGGTGGCGATCGCGCTGCTCGTCGGCCTCGTGGTCGAGATCGCCGGCTACCTCACCGGCTTCGGCACCAGCGAGTTCCTCGGCGCGGTCGTGCAGGCTCCGATCGTCGAGGAGTTCGGCAAGGGCCTGGGCGTGCTGATCCTGTTCTGGGCGCTGCGCGGCCGGCACTTCGACGGGCCGGTCGACGGCATCGTCCTCTCCTCGATGGTCGCGGTCGGCTTCGCCTTCGTCGAGAACATCCTCTACTTCGGCAACGAGGTCGTGCTCTCGGGCGGCGATCCCTTCTCGGTCGGCTTCATCTTCTTCGTCCGCGCCGTGATGTCGCCGTTCGCGCACGTCATGTTCACCGCGTGCATCGGCCTGGCGCTCGGCATCGCCGCGCGCCGCAGCGGCGCGTTCGGCGGCCTCGTCGCGTTCGCCGTCGGACTCGTGCCGGCCATCCTCCTGCACGCGCTCTGGAACGGCGCCAGCTTCGTCTTCGGCGGCGGGCTGCTCCCGTTCATCGGCTACTACGCGGTGGTGCAGCTGCCGCTGTTCGTCGGCGCGATCGTGCTCGTCGTCTGGCTGCGGCGTCGGGAGGCGGCGCTGGTGAGGGCGCGCCTGGTCGAGTACGCGCGCGCCGGATGGTTCCTGCCCTTCGAGGTGGACATGCTCGGTTCCTGGCCGGGTCGCCAGCAGGCCCTGCGCTGGGCGCGGTCCCGCGGGCGCGGCGACCTCATGCGGCGCTTCCAACTCGATGCGACGCGCCTCGCCTACGCGCGCAACCGCATCGCACTGGACCGCGGGGTCGAGGCCGCGCGGCGAGACGAGGCCGCCCTGCTCGACGGCCTCGTGCGCTATCGGCCCTCGCTCTACGCCTGAGCGGCGGTCCAGAAGTCCGCGAGCAGCGCCGCGGTGGCGGCCGGCGCCTCGATGCCGGGCGAGTGGAACGCGTCGCCGATGACGGCGTAGCGGGCACCCAGCTGCTCGGCCATGGCCCGCTGCCAGGGGGTCGGCCAGGCGTCGTCGTGCTCGCCGTGCGCGACGAGCACCGGTAGGCCCGTGCCCCCGACCTCCTCGGTGAGGTCGTGCTCGTCCTCCAGGATCACCGCGCCGCCGACGATGCTGCGCGCGCTCGTGTCGAGCATGCGCCGGCGCACGAAGCGCGCATCCGCATCCATCGCCTCCTCGGGCACGCCGTGCCAGCGCGGGTTCGCCGACTGCCAGACCGCGAGGTTGCCCTCGGTCCCGGCGAGCACGCGCTCGCGCAGCTTGCGGTACGCCCAGCCGTGCGGGCCGGAGCAGAGCAGGGTGAGGCTCGCGAAGCGCTCCGGAGCGAGGGCGGCGGCCCGCGCGGCGATCACGCCGCCGAGGCTGTGGCCGAGCAGGTGCACGGCCGCGTCGTCGCTCGCGGCGGCCAGCAGCGCGGCGACCTGGGCGACGTCGCCCGCCTCCTCGTCGAGCGCGTACGCGTCGGGGTCGTCCGGCGCGGCCGAGTCCGCCTGCCCGCGACGGGTGATCGCGAGGGCGCGCACGCCGGCGGCGGCGAGCTCGGGCAGCAGCAGCCGGAAGTCCTCCTTCGACCCCGTGTACCCCGGCACGAGCAGCGCGGTCGCCCGCCCCGGTCTCCGCGGTTCGATCAGGAAGGCGCTGAGCGTGCCGACGGGCAGTTCGACGCCGACGGTGTCGAGGCCCGGGTCGAGCGCGAAGTCCCCGTAGACCGGATGCGGTGCGAACGCGCTCACACCATCCCCGCCCGCCGCGGGTCGGGTACGGCATCGAGCAGCCGCACCGTGTACTCGTCGCCGGGAGCGCGCAGCACCTCGTCCGTCGCGCCGCGCTCGACGACCCGGCCCTGATTGAGCACCAGGATGCGGTCGGTGATGAGCCGGGCGCTCAGCAGGTCGTGCGTGATGTAGAGCAGCGAGACGCCCCAGCGCTCGCGCAGGTCCTCGAGCAGCGCCAGCACGCCGGCGCGCAGCGAGACGTCGAGCATCGAGACCGGTTCGTCGGCGATGATCACCTGCGGATCGCTGGCGAGCGCGCGGGCGATCACCACGCGCTGGCGCTGGCCACCCGAGAGCTGGTGCGGCAGCTTGGCCGCGAACTGCTCGACAGGGTTCAGCCCGACGGTCTCGAGCAGCTCGAGCACGCGCCGCCGCACCGCCGAGCCGGTGAGCCCCGTGAAGTTCTCGACGGGTCGGGTCAGCGTGTACTCGACGGTGTGCAGCGGGTTCAGCGCGGCGTACGGGTCCTGGAACACCATCTGCACATCGCGGTGCAGCGTGCGCAGCTCGCGCCGCTTGAGCCGGCCGATGTCGAGGTCGCCGAAGCGCACGGTGCCGCTGGTCGGCCGCTCGACGCCGGTGAGCATCTTCGCGATCGTGCTCTTGCCGCTGCCGCTCGCGCCGACCAGGGCGAGCGAGCCGCCGGGCTCGAGCGTGAACGAGACGTCCTGCACGGCCCGGATCGGCTCTTCCCCGCGCCGCCGCGGCGGGTACGTCATGGTGAGCCCCTCGGCCACCACGGCACGCTCGGCCCGGCGCTGCCGGGTGCCGACCGTGGGCTCGGCCACCGCGTCCTGCGCGCGGGTGGTGCCCCGCGCGCGGCGCACCGCAGCCTCCTCCATGCCTGGCAGCGACACGACCTCGGCGCGCGGATCGGCGTAGTGCGAGAGCAGCATGCGGGTGTACTCGTCCTCCGGCGCCTCGAGCACGCGCCGGCTCGGGCCGTCCTCGACGATGCGGCCCTCGTGCATGACCAGCACCCGTTCGGCGGACTCCAGCACGGTGCCGAGGTCGTGGCTGATGAGGATGGCCGTGAAGCCGACGTCGCGCTGCAGCTCGCGGATGGTCTCCATCACCGCGTGCTGCACGAGCACGTCGAGCGCCGTGGTCGGCTCGTCGAAGACCATGAGCTGGGGCTCGAGGGAGAGCGCGAGCGCGATCGAGACGCGCTGCCGCATGCCGCCGGAGAGCTCGCCGGGGTACCGGTCGAGCACGCTGGGATCGAGCTTGACCTTGCCGACCAGCTCGCGCATCCGCTCGTCCCGCCGGTCCGCGGGCACGTGGCCGTGCGCCGCGAAGATGTCGCCGAAGTGGTCGCGGATGCGCCGCACCGGGTTGAGCGCGTTCATGCCGGACTGCAGCACCATGGCGAAGCCGCCCTGGCGCTGCCGGCGCAGCGGCTCATCCTCGATGGAGGCCACGTCGGTGCCGTCGAAGAGGATGCGCCCCGCGGTGATCGCCGCCGGCGGCTTCGACAGGCGCGTGATCGCGAAGCCCAGCGTCGACTTGCCCGAGCCGGACTCGCCGACCAGGCCCACGAACTCGCCCCGGCGCAGCGTGAAGCTCACGTCCTCGACGGCGTGCACGGGCGCGCGGTCGGGGAGAGGTAGCCGACCGAGAGCGCCTCGACCCTGAGCAGCGGGTCGTCGGAGTGCTTGGCGTCGTTCATCGGGCGTCCTTCCCCTCGCGCAGGCGCGGATTGCTGATGCCGTCCACACCGAAGTTGATGAGCGTCAGGCTGGTGGCGAGCAGGGCGATGCAGAGGCCGGGGGCGAACAGCAGCGCCCACTGCCCGGTGAGCAGCGCGTTCGAGTTCTGCGCCCAGAAGAGCATCGTGCCCCAGCTGATCGTCGACGTGTCGCCGAGGCCCAGGTACGACAGGCCGCTCTCGGCGAGGATCGCCGCGGTGGCGGCGCCGAAGAAGCTGCCCACGATGAGCGAGAGCATGTTCGGCAGGATCTCGCGGAACACGATGCGGCTCGGCCGCTCGCCGCTGAACACGGCGGCGGTGACGAAGTCCCGCGACCGCAGCGACTGCGTCTGGCTGCGCAGCACGCGCGCGCCCCACGCCCATCCGGTGATGACCACGACGGCGATGATCATGATGAGCCCACCGCCCTGCAGGTAGGCCGCGAGCACGATCATGAGCGGCAGGCCGGGGATGACCAGGAAGAGGTTGACCACGAAGTTGATCGCCTCGGCCGTGAAGCCGCGCAGGTAGCCCCAGCTCAGGCCGATGAGCACGGCGACCACCGTGGAGAGCCCGCCAGCGACGAGCCCGACGAGCAGGCTCACCTGCGCGCCGTGCAGCAGCTGGCTGAGCACGTCCTCGCCCGCCGCGGTGGTGCCGAGCCAGTGCGCGGCGCTCGCGCCCTCGCCGCCGGCGAAGTCGTTCGCGTTCGGGTCGTACGGCGACAGTAGCGGCGCGAAGATGCCGATCAGCAGGAACAGGCCCAGGATGGCCGCGCCGATGCGCGCCTTGCCGTTCGACAGGATCGTGCCCGCGAAGCGGAGCACGACCCGCAGGGGCCGGCTCCGCCGGAGCCGTCGCGGTCGGCGGTGCGGATGGAATGGGTGGTGGTCATCGGCGGGTCCTCGGGTCCAGCACGCCGTACAGGATGTCGACGAGGAAGTTGGCGACGAGCACGGAGACCGTGATCATCAGGAACATGGCCTGCATGAGCGGGTAATCCTGGTTGATCACCGCGTTGAAGAGCAGGTAGCCGACACCGGGGTAGCCGAACACCTGCTCGACGAGCAGGGATCCGCCGACCACGCCGCCGAGCGCGAGCCCGAAGGAGGTGAGGTTCGGCAGGATCGCGTTGCGCGCCGCGTAGCGGAGCGCGACCGTGCGCTTGCGGAGGCCGTTCGCCTCGGCGAACGTCACGTAGTCGTCGCCGAGCGTGGAGATCATCGTGTTGCGCATGCCGAGGATCCAGCCGCCGAGCGAGGTGACGAGGATGGTGACCGCGGGCAGGGCCGCGTGGTATGCGGCGTCGCCGATGAACTGCCAGTTCAGGCCCGGATCGCTGGTCACGCTGTAGGCGCCGGAGGAGGGGAACCAGCGCAGCACGTAGCCGAGGAAGAACAGCAGCAGCAGTGCCGTCCAGAAGTACGGGAACGCGCTCGCGAAGCTGCCGCCGATCGTCGGCAGCGCGTCGAGCCAGGTGCCCCGCTTCCAGGCCGCGAGCACGCCGAGCAGGGTGCCGCCGATGAAGGCGATCACCGTGACCAGGCCGACGAGGATCAGGGTGTACGGCAGCGCATCCGCCACCAGCTCCGACACCGACTGCGGGTAATAGGTGAACGAGACGCCGAAGTCGAGCGTCACGACCTGCTGCAGGTAGCTGACGTACTGGTCCCAGAGGTTGCCGGTCGGCAGGCCGAGCTGGGCCTCGATGGCGGCGCGCGTCGCATCCGTCACCGGACCGTTCTGGGCGAGCCTGGCGAGCGCGGCGTCGGCGGGATCGCCGGGCATGAGGCGGGGCAGGAAGAAGTTGATCGTGACGGCGGCCCAGAGGGTGAGGGCGAACAGCCCGAGCTTGCGCAGCGCGCAGAGCATCAGTCGTCGCCCTCCTGCCGGACCCGCTCGAGGCTCGTGAGCACCAGCAGCGCCGACGGCATGTAGGTGATCGGCGAGTAGCGGTCCTCCTCGCTCGGCCAGCCGGTGAACTTGCGGTCGCTGAAGAGCCCCCAGCTGCCGCCGTAGTACATGCCGATCACCGGCACGTCGTCGTAGAAGACGTTCTCGAGCTCCCAGGCGAGCTCGCGCAGCCGCGTCTCGTCGGTGGTGACGCGGTACTCGCGCAGGATCGCGTCGACCTCGTCGTTGCGGTAACGGCCGAAGTTGTTGCCGGTCTCCTCGCCCTCGGGCACGAAGAACTCGCCGGAGAGGTTGTTGTTGAAGTCCTGGTACACGGTGCCCGTGCCGCCGAAGCTCGACACGATGAGGTCGAAGTCGCCGTTGCGCTGCGCGAGCGTGTGCCCGGCGGGCTGCGGCTGGTCGACCGAGACGTCGATGCCGATCGCCTCGAACTGGCGCTCCACTTCCTGCACGGCGCGCAGCCAGTCGGCGTAGCCGTTGGCGGTGGTGATGGTGAAGGCGAGCTGCTGGCCGGACTCGTCGACCAGGCGGTCGCCCTGCAACGTCCATCCGGCTTCGGCGAGGAGCTCCAGGGCGCGGTCCCGGTCCTGCTCGACGAAGCCCTGGTCGGGCAGGCTCGGGTCGAGGTCCTCCTCCTGGTTCGGCAGCAGCAGTCCGCTCATGCTCGCCGGGTCCATGTAGCCCTCGGCCGCGAGGTCGGCGATGGATCGCCGATCGAGGGCCAGCGAAAGCGCCTGACGCACGCGAACGTCGTCGAACGGCTCGCGGGTGTGGTTCGGGAAGAGCGCGATCGTGCCGCCCGGCGGGAAGAAGTAGCTGTTGGTGTCGCTGGCGGCGAGCCAGGTGCCCTCCACGTTGCTCATGTACTTGAAGGCCCAGTCGTAGCCCTTGGTCACGACGTCGAGATCGCTGTTCGCGGCCGGCAGGATGAGGTGCTCCGCCGCGACCTCGTCGGCCTGCCAGTAGTCGTGGTTCTTGTCCATCGAGTACTGCTGCGGGGTGAAGTTGCCGAGCGTGTACGGGCCGGTGCCGATGGGGTCGGTGTTGCGGAACGAGTCGGGGTTCTCCACGTCGGCCCACTGGTGCTCGGGCACGATGACGACGCCGCCGATGATGACGCGGGCCGGCACGTCGGGCTCCTTGAGGTGCACCGTGACGGTGCCGTCGCCGGTCTCGTAGGAGTCGATGTAGCTCCAGATACCGGTGCCGTCGAAGGCGGGCACCTGCTGCAGCAGGTCGAAGGTGAAGGCCACGTCGTCCTCCGTGAACGGCTCGCCGTCCGACCAGGTGACGCCGTCGCGCAGGTCGAAGACGATCGTCGAGGGGTCGGGCACCTCGGTCGACTCCGCCAGCCAGTCGTGCTCCTGCCCGCTGATGGGGTCGACGAGCAGCAGCGGCTCGAACAGGTAGTTGACGCCGATGCGCTTGGTGCCCAGGTAGGGGTTGAAGTTCTCCTCGAAGAACGGCGCGCCGGTGTCGGCGCCGATGAGCATGGTGTCGTCGCCGACGGTCGGGTCGGGGCGGCTCTGCAGCTGGATGGCGCAGGAGCTCAGCGCGAGCGCTGCGACGGCGGCGAGGGCCGCCCTGCGGAGGATGCGTGATGGTGCCACGGGGTGCGGTCCTCACTTCGTCGTGTCGGACGGATCGGCTCGGGTGCGCCGATCGCACTCTGACTGTATGCGCTTACATTGGGTGCGCGCATCCGCTTCCGGCAGATCTCCAGGAACGCGCGAGCGGATGCGGCCGCCCGCTCAGGCGGGCGGGCAGGACTCCCGCAGCACCACCGTCACTGGCATCCGCTCGTCCGAACGCGCGCGCTGCGGCTCGGCGATGCGGGCCAGCAGGGTGCGGATCGCGGTGCGGCCCAGCGCCTCCATGGGCTGCGCCACCGTGGTCAGCGGCGGGCGCGCGAGCCGTGCCTCCTCGATGCCGTCGAAGCCCGTCACGACGCACTGCTCGGGCACGGCCGCACCCGCATCGAGCAGCGCGTCGAGCGCACCGAGCGCCAGCTGGTCGTTGGCGGCGATGACGGCGCCGAGCGGACCGCCGGCCAGTGCCTCCGCGGTGCGCTCGCGCCCGCGATCCCGGGTGAAGAGCCCGTCGTCATGCTGCGCGTCGAGGCGGGCGCCGTGCGCGGCGAGCGCGTCGCGCACGCCCTGGCGCCGCTCCTCGGCGTCGGGGGAGTCGATCGGTCCCGCGAGCACGAGCACCGCGCCAGGACCGCGGACGCGCAGCGCGTGCTCGGCGACTGCGCGCATGCCGGCGCGGTTGTCGACGGCGAGGTGGTCGACGGGCAGCTCGTTGCGGCCGCCGGCCAGCAGCACGACCGGCAGTCGCGCCGCGAGGCGCTCGACCGCCTCGTCGCTGACGGTGCTCGCGACGATGGCGAGCCCGTCGACCCGTCCGGCCAGGTCGTCGATCGAGCCGTCGCCGCGACCCGCGCCGATCATGAGCGCGTGGCCGCTGCGCCAGGCCTCCAGCTCGGCGCCGCGCAGCAGCTCGTCGAAGTAGTCGGCGCGGAACCCGCGGTGCCGGCTGGCGGAGCCGGTGCGGTCGTCGATGATGCGCACGCCCGTCCCCGTCGCGTGCGCCTCGACGGGATCGTCGATCGCCTCGTGGCCCGGGATGAACAGGCCGAGTGCGCCGGTGCGTCGGCCTGCGAGGCCGCGCGCGCTGGCGCTGGGCACGTAGCCGAGCTCCTGCACGACCGCGAGCACGCGCTCGCGGGTGCTCTGCTTGACCGCCTCCGGGGTGCGCAGCACGCGGGAGACCGTGGCGATCGACACGCCCGCCCGCTCGGCGACGTCGTAGACGGTGGGGGCGTTCGGCGGCGCCATGCTGCCTCCTCGGGACGGCCGGACCGGGACCGGCTGCTCTGCGGGCCCGCCGCCGTAGCGGGCGCTCACCGGCGCATCCTACGCGCCGTGTAAGCGCATCCACTGGGAACCGGCCCCGGCTGCCGGCCGCCGCTTTGACGCCCGTCGGCGCGAGCGGTTGGATGGAGCCATGACTGAGACCCCCGCACCAAGCCCGAGCTCGACGCCCCCGAGGGCCCCGCGCCCACCTCGCTCGAGATCACCGACCTCATCGTCGGCGACGGCGCCGAGGCGCAGCCCGGCGCCAAGGTCGAGGTGCACTACCTCGGCGTCGACTACGAGACCGGCGAGGAGTTCGACTCGTCGTGGGGCCGCGGCCAGTCGATCGAGTTCCCGCTCACGAGCCTCATCGCGGGCTGGCAGCAGGGCATCCCCGGCATGAAGGTCGGCGGACGCCGCAAGCTCGTCTGCCCGCCGGAGCTCGCCTACGGCCCCGCCGGCAGCGGCCACCGCCTCTCCGGCCGCACCTTGATCTTCGTGATCGACCTGCTCGGCGCCTGACGCAGGCTCCTCGACGGCCCGTCGCTCCTCCCGGAGCGGCGGGCCGTCGCTCATTCCGCGGCCGGCGACGTGCGCGCGGAATGCGGCGCGCATCCGCTCGGTTGGGCCTGTCGATGACTCAGCAGCAGCTCGCCCTCTCCGTGCTCGACCTGGTGCCGGTGCGCACCGGGCAGGATTCCGCCCAGGCCGTGGCCTCCAGCCTCGCGCTCGTGGACGCCGCCGAGCGGCTCGGCTACGAGCGCTTCTGGTACGCCGAGCACCACAACATGCTGTCGGTGGGCTCGACCACCCCGCCGGTGCTCATCGCCGCGGCCGCCGCACGCACCTCGCGGATCCGGCTGGGCTCCGGTGGCGTGATGCTGCCGAATCACGCCCCGCTCGTCGTCGCCGAGCAGTTCGCCGCCCTCGAGGCCATCGCCCCGGGCCGCATCGATCTCGGCCTCGGCCGTGCGCCCGGCAGCGACCCGGTCATCACCGCGCTGCTGCGCAGCTCGGGCGGTGGCAGCGACGTGGAGCAGTTCCCGCGCTACGTCGAGGACATCGCGCTGCTCGCCAGCGCCGACGGCGCCGAGCTCTCGCTCACGAGCGGCCGCACCTACACCGTCCGGGCCACCCCCAGGGCCCGCAGCGTGCCCACCGTCTGGCTGCTCGGCTCGAGCGATTACTCGGCCCGCCTCGCGGCGAAGCTCGGCCTGCCGTACGTGTTCGCCCACCACTTCTCGGGCGAGGGCACCGAGCAGGCGCTCGCCATCTACCGCGGCGAGTTCCGGCCCGGCGCGATCGACGCCCCGCGCACGTTCCTCACCGTGAACACCGTGGTGGCCGACACGGATGCCGAGGCCCGCGCGCTCGCGCTGCCGCAGCTGCTGCAGATGGCCCGGCTGCGCTCCGGCGAGCCGATGACCGCGATGCCGACCGTCGAGGAGGCGCAGGCCGTCGCGCTGCAGCCGCACCACGAGAGCCTCATCGCGAGCATGCGCGAGCGCTGGGTGATCGGTGAGGCGGATGCGGCGGCCGAGCAGCTGCGCACCCTCGCCGCCCGCTTCGGGGTGGACGAGGTCATGCTGTCGCCGGTCGCGGGCGCCCGCGAGGCCGAGCCGATGGACGCGGCGGGAGCGCGGGCGCGCACCCTCGAGCTCGTCGCCGACGCATTGCGCGCCTGACCCTCCGGACCCAGGGATCACACCCCTCTGCACCCATGCTTCGCTCCTCCGACGCAGGTCGGTGGAGTTCGACCGCTTCGACGGCCTGGAGGCGACCGCATCGCGCCGATCTGGGGCGGCTCGCCGCATCACGTCGCACCGCCCGCACCTCAGCGCGAGAGGACCGCCGCCAGCACCTGCCATCCGATCACGGCCGCCGCGATGCCGATGACCGCCATCGGCACGCCCCGACGGAGCCGGCGGCCCTGCGGTGCCACGGCGTTCGCGCCGAAGTCGCCGACCCGCTCGTCGCGGTAGCGGTCCGTCTGCGAGATCGCCTTCGCGCCGACCGTGTCGACGATGCGCAGCATCCGCTGCACCACCGCCGCGCGGCCCATCGGCAGCGGGGTCGGGGAGTACACGAAGAGCCAGCGGTCGACGATCTCGACGTCGAACGCCCCTGCCTCGTCGATGAGCAGGGCCATGAGGTCCGGGGTGAAGACGTACAGCGCATCGCGCTCGTACTCCTCGGGGCAGTAGAGCGTGAAGTGGCGGTCGAAGTCGCCCTCGAGCGAGAGGCGCTGCCGCCGGCCGAGGCTCACCGGCAGGCTCGATCCGAGCAGCTGGTCGTTGGCCCTCGCGTCGAGCACCATGTGCGGCAGCGCGCGATCCAGGCTGACCGCCAGGAAGCCCCAGGTGCGCGTGCGCTGGTTCTTGCCGCTGCCGGTCGTGTACCGGTAGTTGCCGAGGTCGACGAAGCGGCCGTCGGCGGATCGGAGGTGGTCGACGCTCTGCCGCTGACACCGGTCTGGAAGATCATGCCCGGGTACCGCGGCGCGGGGAGCGGTGCGCGTAGACGAAGCCGTTCGCCCGCGCGAAGCGGTCCAGGCGGTAGCGGTCGGCCCAGCTGGTGCCGCCGGCGGCACCGCGACGCGTCACCGCGACCACGGCGAGGACCAGCACCGCGGCGAAGGGCAGGGCGAATCCCAGACCGCCGAGCGGACCGGCGCCGCCGAGGGCGGCGTTCGCGCCGATCACCACGGTGCCCACGACGGTGACGAACGCGATCACCGCGACCAGGAGCACCACACCGACGATCGCCGGCAGCTCGACACCGCCGCCCTGCGCGCGCCGGAAGGCCCGCACGGCGGCCCTGTCGGTGGTCTCATCGAAGGCGGCGTAGTCGACGGTGCGCTCCATGGCCTCAGCGTGGCACGGTGCGACGGATCGCGCGCGGAATCGGTGCTACCCTTGCAAGGTTGCCGTTCGATCGGCCGCGGATGAAGAGAGCTCACGCATCAGGCGATGGGCGCCGCGCAACGAGTGAGGAAGGGGTCCCATCTATGGCACTGGAAGCAAGCGTCAAGAAGGCGATCATCGACGAGTACGCTACCCAGCCCGGAGACACCGGTTCGCCCGAGGTCCAGGTCGCCCTGATGACCCAGCGCATCCGCGACCTCACCGAGCACCTCAAGGGGCACAAGCACGACCACCACTCGCGTCGTGGCCTGCTGCTCCTCGTGGGTCAGCGCCGCCGCATGCTCGGCTACCTCGCCGACGTCGACATCAACCGCTACCGTTCGCTCATCGAGCGCCTCGGTCTGCGCCGCTGATACCGACCAGCACTTCTTGACGGACGGGCCGTCTCCCCTCGGGGAGGCGGCCCGTTCCGCGTTCCCGGACCTCCAGCTGGACGCGCGCCCACCGATTCGCGAGCGGAGGAGGGCGCTGCGGCAGGATCGAGCCACCGCCCGAGAGGAACCCTGCATGAGCGTGCCGTCCCGTCCCTACCCGCTCGGAGTCTCACTCCGCGATGGAACCGCCAACGTCGCGGTCTACACCGAGACCGCCGAGGCCGTCGAGGTCAGCGTCTTCACGGATGCGGGGGAGGAGCGGATCCCGCTGCGCTACCGCACCGGCTATGTCTTCCACGATCTGGTGCCGCAGCTGACGCCCGGTACCAAGTACGGCTTCCGCGTGCACGGGCCGTGGAGGCCCGAGGAGGGACTCCGCCACAACGCGAACAAGGTGCTGCTCGACCCGCACGCCACCGCGATCAGCGGCGAGTACACCTGGGGCCCCGCGGTCTTCGGCCACCTCCACGAGGAGCCCGAGACGATGAACGAGGAGGACAGCGCCGGCATGGTGCCGCTCTCCGTCGTGACCGACCCCACCTCTTTCGACTGGGGCGACGACCACGCCCCGCGCACCCCGGCCAGCGAGACCGTCGTCTACGAGGTGCACGTGAAGGGCTTCACCAAGCGGCACCCGCGCATCCCCGAGGAGCTGCGCGGCACCTACGCGGGCCTCGCGCACCCCGAGGCGATCAAGCACCTCAAGGACCTCGGCGTCACCGCCGTCGAGCTGCTCCCCGTGCACCAGTTCGTGCAGGACAGCCACCTCGAGGAGAAGGACCTGCGCAACTACTGGGGCTACAACTCCATCGGCTTCTTCGCACCGCAGGGCGACTACGCCGCCGCCGGCGACGAGGGCGGCCAGGTCGACGAGTTCAAGGCCATGGTCAAGGCCCTGCACGAGGCGGGCCTCGAGGTCATCCTCGACGTCGTCTACAACCACACCGCCGAGGGCAACCACCTCGGCCCGACGCTCTCCTTCAAGGGCATCGACAACGCGGCCTACTACCGCCTGGTCGACGGCGATCGCGGCCACTACTTCGACACGACCGGCACCGGCAACAGTGTCAACGTCGGCCACCCCGCGGCGCTGCGCCTCATCATGGACTCGCTGCGCTACTGGGTGACCGAGATGCACGTCGACGGCTTCCGCTTCGACCTCGCGACCACCCTGACCCGCCAGGACGGCGACCCCGACAAGCACAGCGCCTTCCTGACGCTGGTGCACCAGGACGCCGTGCTGTCGAAGGTGAAGCTCATCGCGGAGCCGTGGGACGTGGCCGGTTACCAGGTGGGCGGCTTCCCGCCCGAGTGGTCGGAGTGGAACGGGCGCTTCCGCGACGACGTGCGCGAGTTCTGGAACGGCGAGGGCACCGTGCTGGGCACCGTAACCGACCGCGTCCTCGGCAGCCCCGACGTCTACGAGGCCTCGCGCCGCTCGCCGCTCTCGAGCGTCAACTTCATCACCGCGCACGACGGCTTCACGCTGCACGACCTCACGGCCTACGCCGAGAAGCACAACGACGCGAACGGCGAGGACAACCGCGACGGCGAGAGCCACAACACGAGCAACAACTACGGCGTCGAGGGCGAGACCGACGACGCCGAGGTGCTCGAGCTGCGCGAGCGCCAGCGACGCAACATGCTCGGCACGCTGCTGCTCTCGGCGGGCATCCCGATGATCCTCGGCGGCGACGAGCTGGGCCGCACGCAGCAGGGCAACAACAACGCCTACTGCCAGGACAACGAGATCTCCTGGTTCGACTGGGACAACGTCGACGAGGACCTGCTCGCGTTCACCACCCGCCTCATCGCGCTGCGGCAGGCGGAGCCCGCGCTGCGCCCCGACTGGTTCCGCCAGGCGCCGGACCGGGATTCGGATGCGACGGTGCAGCTGCTCCGCGCGGACGGCCAGCCGTTCGAGGACGGCGACTGGGCGAACCCCGAGGTGCGCGCCATCCAGATCCACGTCGGCAACACCGGCTGCGACTCGTTCGCCATCCTGCTCAACGCGGCCCGCAACGTGGTGGAGTTCACCGTGGCACCCGCGCCCGGCGAGGAGTGGACGCTCGAGGTGTCGACCGACACGGAGCAGCGCGTCTCGGCCCCGGTCAGCACGCTGCTGGTGCGCGACCTCTCCTTCACCCTGCTGCGCTCGAAGTGGGTCGGCGTCTCGCTGAGCGACACCGACGAGCCCGTGCCGGACGGCGCCTACACGGTGGAGGCCGTGCCGACCGGCGCGATCGATCTCGCCGGCGTCGAGGCCGAGGGCGAGGAGCAGCGGTGATCGAGGAGCGTCCCAGCTCGACCTACCGCCTGCAGATCACGGCGGACTTCGATCTCGATGCGGCACGCGAGCTGCTGCCCTACCTGCGCGACCTCGGTGTCGGATGGGTGTACCTCTCGCCGATCCTGCAGGCGGAGGAGGGGTCGGGGCACGGCTACGACGTAACCGACCCGACGCGCATCGACGCGTCCCGCGGCGGTCCCGAGGCGTTCACCCGGCTGGCCGAGGCCGCCCACGCCATCGGCCTCGGCGTGCTCGTCGACATCGTCCCCAACCACCAGGGCGTCGCCACGGCGCAGCAGAACCCCTGGTGGTGGAGCCTGCTGCGCGAGGGCCGGTCGTCGCCGTACGCCGCCGCCTTCGACGTCGACTGGGCCGCCGGCGGCGGGCGCATCCGCATCCCCGTCCTCGGCTCGACCGACGACCTCGACGCGCTGACCGTCGAGGGCGACGAGCTGGTTTACTACGACCACCGCCTCCCGATCGCGCCGGGCACCGGCGAGGGCACCGGCCGCGAGGTCCACGACCGCCAGCACTACGAGCTGGTGCACTGGCAGCGAGCGGACGCCGACCTGAACTACCGGCGCTTCTTCGCCGTGAACACGCTCGCCGGCGTGCGCGTCGAGGACCCGGCGGTGTTCGACGAGAGCCACACCGAGATCAAGCGATGGTTCGACGACGGGCTCGCCGACGGCCTGCGCGTCGACCACCCGGACGGTCTCGCCGATCCGGGCGGCTACCTCGACGACCTCGCCCGCCTGACCGGCGGCGCGCCGGTCTGGGTGGAGAAGATCCTCGAGCCCGGCGAGGTGCTGCCGCCGCATTGGGCCACCGAGGGCACGAGCGGCTACGACGCCCTCGCCGTCGTCGACCGGGTGCTCGTGGCCCCGCAGGCCGAGCACGCCCTCGACGTGATCGACGCGGACCTCGCCGGAGCCCCCGGTGAGACCTGGCCGCGCCTGATCCACGGCACGAAGCGGATGATCGCGGACGGCATCCTGCGCAGCGAGGTGCTGCGCCTGGCGCGGCTGATCCCCGAGGTGCCGCAGGCGGACGACGCGCTCGCGGAGCTGCTCGCCTGCTTCCCCGTCTACCGTTCCTACCTGCCCTACGGCCAGCACCACCTCGATGAGGCCGTCGCGAGCGCGCGGCTGTTCCGGCCCGACCTGGCCGAGCCGATCGCCTCGGTCGCCGCAGTGCTCGCCGACCCCGCGCATCCGGCCGCCCGCCGCTTCCAGCAGACGAGCGGCATGGTCATGGCGAAGGGGGTGGAGGACACCGCGTTCTACCGCTTCAACCGCCTCACCAGCCTCAACGAGGTGGGCGCCGACCCGAGCGAGTTCGCCTTCGGCCTGGACCGCTTCCACGCGGCGCAGGCCGAGCGTCAGGCGAGCATGCCGCACTCGATGACCACGCTCTCGACCCACGACACAAAGCGCGGCGAGGATGTGCGCGCTCGCATCACGGCGCTGGCGGAGCGCACCGAGCTCTGGGCGAGCGCGGTGGGCGAGCTGCACCGCCTCGCCCCGATCGGCGACGGCGCCTTCGAGAACCTGCTCTGGCAGGCCGTTGTCGGGGCGTGGCCGGCGAGCCGCGAGCGGCTGCACGCCTACGCCGAGAAGGCCTCGCGCGAGGCCGGGGCCTCCACGACCTGGACCGCCCCCGACGAGGCCTTCGAGCAGCGGATGCACGCCGCCGTCGACGCCGCCTTCGACGACGAGCGCGTGCGCGCCGTGATCGAGCGCACCGTCGCCGCGCTCGAGCCCGCCGGCCGCGCGAACGGGCTGTCGGCCAAGCTGCTGCAGCTGGCCGGCCCGGGCTTCCCGGACGTCTACCAGGGCGCCGAGCTGTGGGAGACCTCGCTCGTCGACCCGGACAACCGCAGGCCGGTCGATTTCGCGACGCGGCGCGAGCTGCTCACCCGGCTCGAGGACGGATGGCTGCCGGAGGTCGACGCCGAGGGCGCCGCCAAGCTGCTCGTGACCAGCCGCGCACTGCGCCTGCGCCGCGAGCACCCCGAGCGCTTCGACCGCTACCGGGCGCTGAGCGCCGTCGGCGAGCGGGCGGAGCACCTCGTCGCCTTCGACCGCGGCGGCGCGATCGCACTCGCAACCCGCCTGCCCGCCACGCTCGAGCAGGCCGGGGGCTGGGGCGGCACCGTCGTCGAGCTGCCCGGCACGCGCCTGATCGACGCGATCACCGGTACCGAGTTCAGCGGCGGCGTCGTACCCGTCGCCGAGCTGCTCGCGCGCTACCCCGCGGCCCTGCTGACCATCGCCGAAGGAGCGGATGCATGATCGAGCCCCGTCTCACCGAGACCCCCTACGCCGTCTGGGCGCCGAACGCGCGGGAGGTCGAGCTGCAGCTCGGCGACCGCCGGCTGGCGATGACCGCCGTCGCCGACGGCTGGTGGCGCAGCGAGGAGCCGCCGAGCGATGAGCCCTACGGCTACGTGCTCGACGGCGAGGGGCCGTTCACCGACCCGCGCTCGCGGCGTCAGCCCGGCGGCGTGCACGAGCTCAGTGCGCTCGACCGCGAGCCGCACGAGTGGCGCGACGGCGACTGGCACGGCCGTCCGCTCGCCGGCGGCGTCGTCTACGAGCTGCACCTCGGCACGTTCACGCCCGAGGGCACGCTCGATGCCGCCATCGCGAAGCTGCCGCACCTGCGCTCGATCGGCGTCGACTTCGTGGAGCTGCTGCCCGTCAACGGCTTCAACGGCACCCACAACTGGGGCTACGACGGCGTGCTGTGGTTCACGGTGCACGAGGGCTACGGCGGGCCGGCGGCCTACCGCCGCTTCGTGGACGCCTGCCACGCGGCCGGTCTCGGCGTCATCCAGGACGTCGTCTACAACCACCTGGGCCCGAGCGGCAACCACATGCCGAAGTACGGGCCCTACCTGCACTCGCTGAGCTCGAACACCTGGGGCGACTCGCTCAACCTCGACGGCGACGGCAGCGACGAGGTGCGCCGTCTCGTGCTCGACAACATCCGCATGTGGCTGCGCGACTTCCACGTCGACGGCCTGCGCCTCGATGCGGTGCACGCGCTGGTCGACCACCGTGCGGTGCACATCCTCGCCGAGATCGCCGACGAAGTGGCGGTGCTCGAGGCGCAGCTCGGCCGGCCGCTGAGCCTGATCGCCGAGTCGGATCTCAACGACCCGCGCATGATCACGCCGCGCGACCGCGGCGGCCTGGGCATGGACGGGCAGTGGAGCGACGACTTCCACCACGCCGTGCACGTGGCGCTCACCGGCGAGACGCAGGGCTACTACGCCGATTTCGAGCCGCTGAGCGCGCTCGGCAAGGTGCTCGAGCGCGGCTTCTTCCACGACGGCACCCTCTCCACCTTCCGGGGACGCCACCACGGCGCGCCGATCGACCGCAGCACGACGCCGGGCTGGCGCCTGGTCGTGGCGAACCAGAACCACGACCAGATCGGCAACCGCGCCGCGGGCGACCGCCTCACGGCCAGCCTGGACGACGGCTCGCTCGCGATCGCCGCGGCGCTCACGCTGCTCGGCCCCTTCACGCCCATGCTCTTCATGGGCGAGGAGTTCGCAGCTTCGACGCCGTGGCCGTTCTTCACGTCGCACCCCGACGAGGAGCTCGGCGAGGCGACTCGCAAGGGGCGCATCGAGGAGTTCGAGCGGATGGGCTGGGACGAGTCCGAGATCGCGGACCCGCAGGACCCCGCGTCGTTCACGGGCGCCAAGCTCGACTGGAGCGAGACGGAGGGGGAGCGCGGAGCGCGGATGCTGGAGTGGTACCGCACCCTCGCCCGCCTGCGGCGGGACCTGCCGGACGTCACGGACCCCCGCCTCGGGCGCACGCGCGTCGAGCTCGACGAGTCGGCGCGCACCCTCGTGCTGCACCGCGGCGCGGTGCGGATCGCGATCAACCTCGGCGATGCGGCCGCGCAGCTGCCGGCGGAGGGGGAGGTGCTAGCCGAGTTCGGCGGCACCCGCCTCGACGGAGGTTCCCTCGCGCTGCCGTCGCGATCGGTCGCCGTCCTGCGCTGACCCGTCTCGTCGGTGCCGCTCGGGCCGCTCGTCCGCACTCCGAACGGGCGGCCCGAGCCCCGTTCGACGACGTTACGGTTCCCCGGCGATGAACGGCACGTGAACGTGCACCGCTTGCACCCATCGCAAGCGGAATTGCTCATAGCGTCGCCGCGTGCTCATCAGCGAGATCGCCCAGGCCGCCGGCCACAGGCTCACCGACACCGACCGCCGCCTCGTCGCGGTGCTGCAGATGCAGCCCGCCGAGGCGGCGTTCTGGCGCGCGCAGGAGCTCACCGAGCCGCTCGGTCTGCACCAGTCCGCGGCGACCCGGCTGGCCCAGCGGCTCGGCTTCGACGGCTACCCCGAGCTGCGCGACGCGCTGCGTCAGGACTACCTCGCCGGCGACGGCCCATCCCAGCGCGTGCGCGGGCGTCTCATCGGCGAGGGCGACGTGCTCGACGAGCTGGTGCAGGGCGAGCTGGCCGCCCTCGCCGAGCTGCCCCGCCACGTCGCGCAGGCCGACCTCGACGACCTCGCCGAGCGTGTGCTCGCGGCGCGTCGGGTGCACCTCTTCGGCCAGGGCAACGCGACGGTGCTCGTCGAGCAGCTCGGCCGCCGCCTGCAGCGCTACGGCATCGTCGGCAACCCCATCACCGGCTCGCGCCGGGACCTCGCCGAGCGCGCCGCGGCCGTCGGCGACGGTGACGTGCTCATCGCCTTCGCCTTCCGGCGCATGCCCGGCGGGCTCGCGCCGCTGCTGCGCGTCACCGAGGCCGCGGGCGCGCACAGCGTCGTCGTGACCGACACGCTGCTCGCGATGACCCCGCGCCCCGACCGCATCGTCGCGGCGCCCCGGGGCGCCGGCGACGCCTTCCTCTCGCTCACCGTGCCGATGGCGATCAGCAACGCCCTCGTGCTCACGATCGCCCGCCGCGCGCCCGAGCGCGCGCTCGGCGCCCTCGACCGGCTCGGCGTGCTCCTCGAGCGCTTCGAGGCCTGACCGCATCCATCCGACCCTGCAGTACCCGACATCACTCGAAGAGAGAGCAGGACACCATGCAGCACCGCATCCGCTGGGCCGCCGTCGCCGCGGCGCCCCTGGCCCTCGTGCTCGCCTCGTGCGCAGCACCGGCCGAGTCCGAGGAGGCGATCGACTTCGCCTCGCTGAGCCACGAGGAGCTCATCGAGCTCGCCATCGAGGAGGGCGAGGTCTCGGTCTACGCCTTCACGAGCCGTATCGCCACGGTGGAGGAGGCGTTCGAGGCCGAGTACCCCGGCATCGACGTCGTCGCGACCGACATCTCGTCGACCGAGCAGATCCAGCGTCTCGCCAGCGAGCACGCCGCCGGCAGTGCCACCGCCGACGTCGCCTACGTCTCCGACGCGCCCGTCGTGATCACCGAGCTCGTCGACGAGGGCGTGCTGCTGCCGTACGTGCCCGAGCGCGTCACCGGCTCGCTGGCCGAGGAGTACCGGACGCCGCTGGTCTCCAACCGGCTCTCCACGAAGGTGCTCATGTACAACGAGCAGGCCCACCCCGACGGCGCGCCGGTCGAGAACCTCTGGGAGCTCACCGAGCCCGCCTGGGCCGGCGAGGTCGTGCTCGTCGACCCGAACGTGCGCGGCGACTACCTCGACCTGGCCACCGAGCTGTCCCTGCAGGCCGACGCGATGGCCGAGGCGTACGAGGCGCACTTCGGCGAGGCCATCGAGCTCGAGGACGGCGTGCCGGACGCGGGCCTGCAGTTCCTGAAGGACCTGTACGCGAACGACGCGATCCTCACCGACGACACCGACAACGTCAATGCCGCCGTGGGCGCCACCGGCCAGGAGGACCCGCCCGTCGGCTTCACCTCCTACTCGGACCGCCGCGACAACGAGGACGAGGGATGGGCGCTGCAGGTGGCCGCGGACGTCGTGCCGAGCCCCGGCATCGTGTTCCCGGCCATGCTCGGCCTCACGGCGGAGCCCGCGAACCCCGCCGCCGCGCGTCTGCTCATCGACTTCATGATGGGCGACGACTCGGAGACCGGAGGGTCGGCGTTCGAGCCGTTCTACGTCGCGGGCGACTACCCGACCCGTGACGACATCGCAGCGCCCGCCGACGCGGTCTCCCTCGACGAGCTCGGCGCGTGGATCATCGACCCGCAGCGCACCGCCGAGGCGCGCGGCGACGTCGCCGACTTCCTGCTGACGATCCAGTGATCGCCGTGCGGCGCCTCTCCACGATCTTCGCGAGGCCGATCACGTGGATCGCCCTGCTCGTCGCGGCGGTGCTCGTGGTGCTGGTCGCCGCTCCGCTCGCCGGCCTGGTCGCCGCCACCGTCCGCGAGGACGGTGGCGGCTCCTGGGCCGACGTGCTGGCGAGCTCGCTCAGCCAGAACCTGTTCTGGCAGCCGCTCGGCAATTCGCTACTCGTCGCGATCGGCACCGGGCTGATCTCGACCCTGCTCGGCGGCTTCCTCGCCTGGGTGGTCGTGATGAGCGACGTTCCGGGGCGGAGGATCATCGGCGTCCTCGCGACGATCCCCTTCGCTCTGCCGAGCTTCGCGATCGCGCTGGCCTGGGAGAGCGTGTTCCGCAACGACCGCCTCGGTGGCAACCCGGGCCTGCTCGCCTCCCTGGGCGTCGCGGTGCCGGACGCCCTCTCCTGGGGTGCGCTGCCGGTCACCCTCACGCTCGTGGCGCACTACTACTCGCTGAGCTTCGTGGTCGTCGCGGCGGCGCTCGCGGGCATCGGCGGCGACCTCATCGCGGCCGCCGAGCTCACCGGCGCCTCGCGGGCGCGGGTCGCCGCACGCATCGCGCTCCCGGCGGTCGCCCCCGCGCTGCTGTCCGGCTTCCTGCTCGCCTTCGCCGAGGGCATCAGCAACTTCGCGGTGCCGGCGCTGCTCGGTCTGCCCGTGCGCTTCCAGACCCTCAGCACCCGGCTCTACGGGGCGATCTCGACGGGCGACACGGAGCGCGGCTACGTGCTCGCGATCCTGCTCGTGCTCGTCGCCGCCGTCGTGCTGTACCTCGGCAACCGGGCCACCCGCGGGCGCTCCTTCGCGGTCATCACCGGCAAGGCGAGCCGCGCCCGCACCGTGCGCACCGGGCCATGGCGCTGGCCGCTGCTGGCGGCGAGCCTGGCGCTCGTCACGGCCACCACCATCATCCCCGGCCTCGTCCTGGCGGTCAGCACGCTGCTGCGGCGCACCAACGATCTGGACGGCGGATTCACGCTGCACTTCTGGATCGGCGCCTCCGATCCATCGATCGCGCAGGGCTTCCGCGGGGTGCTGAGCGACCCGGTGCTCCTGCAGGCCGGCATGGGCACCATCGCGCTCGGCGCATCCGTCGCGCTCTGCGCCGGCGCGCTCGGACTCGTCGCCGCGTACGTCGTCCGCCGGGTGCGCTCGAACGTCGTGGGCGCGGGCATCGGCTTCCTCGCCTACGTGCCGTTCCTCATCCCCGGCATCGCGCTGGGCGCGGCGTTCATCGCTCAGTTCGGCGCGCCGATCGGGCCGCTCCCGTCGCTCTACGGCACGTTCGCCATCCTCGTCGTCGCCGGCACCGCGGCCAGCCTGCCGTTCGCCTTCCAGACCTCGCGCAGCGCCCTCGGCCAGGTCTCGAACGAGCTGGAGGAGGCAGCGCTTGTCGCCGGGGCGGGCACGGGCCGCCGGATCGGCCGCATCCTGCTGCCGCTGTCGGCCCGCGGGGTCACCGGCGGCGCGATGCTCGTCTTCGTCACCATGGTGCGCGACCTGTCGCTCGTCGTGCTCCTGGTCACCCCGGCGACGCCGCTGCTCGCGGTGCAGACCTTCCGGTACACGAGCGAGGGTTTCACCCAGCACGCCAACGCCATCACCCTCGTCATCGCGGCCGTGTCGGTCGCGGCGACGCTGCTCGCGCGACGCCTGCAGGGCGCGCGCCGACCCTGGACGGAATCATGACCGCAGCCCCCATCGCCCTCCACGGGCTCGCCAAGCGCTTCGGCAGCGGACCCGCCGCCGTCGACGATCTCAGCATCGACCTGCCCGCCGGCGCCTTCCTGGTGCTGCTCGGCCCGTCCGGCTGCGGCAAGACGACCACGTTGCGCATGATCGCGGGGCTCGAGGATCCGACCGGCGGCCGCATCCGCTTCGGCGACCGCGTGATCGCCGACGGCGCCACGGGCGCCCTCGTGCCGGCCGAGCGCCGCGGCATCGGCATGGTGTTCCAGAGCTACGCGCTCTGGCCGCACATGACCGTGCGCGGCAACGTCGAGTGGCCGCTCACCGTGGCGAAGTGGGGCGCCGGTGACCGTCGCGTCCGCGCCGACGAGGTGCTCGGCATGCTCGGCGTCGACCATCTCGCCGACCGGTACCCGGGCGAGCTCAGCGGCGGGCAGCAGCAGCGCGTCGCCATCGCCCGCACCATCGCGCCGCGGCCGGGCGTGCTGCTCTTCGACGAGCCGCTGTCGAACCTCGACGCGCGCCTGCGCGTGGACACCCGTGCCGAGCTGGTCGCCGTGCACCGGGCGAGCGGAGCGACGAGCGTCTACGTCACGCACGATCAGACCGAGGCGCTCGCGATGGCCACGCACATCGCCGTGCTCAAGGACGGCCGGCTCGAGCAGTTCGGCACGCCGGACGATCTGCTCGAACGCCCGGCGACGGCCTTCGTCGCCGAATTCCTCGGCAGCCCGGCTGCCGTGCTCGTCGAGGGCCGCGTGCTCGGCGGGTGCCTCGAACGCGAGGGCGTCCGGCTCGCCGCCGTGCCGCAGCTCGCCGACGGCGCCCGCGCATCGGCCATGTACCGTCCCGACCGGCCGACGCTGAGCCCCACCGGGCGGGGCATCACCGTCCAGGTGCTGGAGTGCACCCCCGCCGCCGGACGCTGGGTCACGACGGTGCGCCTCGGCGACCGCCGGTTCGCAGTGGTCGGCGATGCGCGCCGGCCGGTCGGCACCGATGCGGTGCTGCAGCTGCCGGAACGCCCCGACGCGCTCTTCGACGACCACGGCGAGCGGATGGGGGAGTCGGCATGACCGCCCTGCTCCTGGTCCGGCACGGCAGCACCGCCTGGACCGCCGAGCGCCGCCTGCAGGGCCGCACGGACATCGCCCTCGACGAGCGGGGACGGGAGGAGACGCTGCGACTGCGCACGCTCGTGGAGGGCTGGTCGCCGTCGTCGCTGCTCGTCTCGCCCGCCGCGCGGGCCCTCGAGACCGCGGACCTCCTCCGATCCGGCACGCTGCGGGGCCTGCGCGCCGACCCCGACGAGCGCCTCCTCGAAGCCGGCCTGGGCGAGTGGGAGGGGCGGCTGCCCGATGAGATCGGAGCCGACTACCCGGCGTGGCGCGCCGGCACGCTGGTACCGCCCGGCGGCGAGCGCCCAGAACGGGTCGCGGGGCGCGTCGCCGCGGCGCTCGACGACGCCGCGGCGCTGCCCGGTCCGGTGCTCGTGGTGACCCACGGCGGCGTGATCCGAGCGGCGCTCGACCACCTCGTGGGGCTGCGCACGGCGAACCTCTCGCCGGTCGCGGCGGCGAGCCTGACGGTTGTCGAGGTCGACACGTCGGGTGCCCGGCTGCGCCACTACAACCTGAGCGCGCCGGTCGCCGCCTGATCGGGAATACTCGGCCAGGGGCTCCCGTTGCCCTACTCTGTACATGCAAACGCATGAACAGGCGAGTGAGCGAGGACCCCATGCAGTTCGGCATCTTCTCCGTCGGCGACGTCACCGTCGACCCCACCACCGGCACCGCTCCCACCGAGGGCGAGCGCATCAAGGCCATCCTCGCGATCGCGCAGAAGGCCGAGGAGGTCGGGCTCGACGTCTTCGCGCTCGGCGAGCACCACAACCCGCCCTTCGTGCCCTCCTCGCCGACGACGATGCTCGGCTGGATCGCCGCCAAGACGCAGCGGCTGCAGCTCAGCACCGCCACGACGCTCATCACCACCAACGATCCGGTGAAGATCGCCGAGGACTACGCGATGCTGCAGCACGTGGCCGACGGCCGCGTCGACCTCACCCTCGGCCGCGGCAACACCGGTCCGGTGTACCCCTGGTTCGGCAAGGACATCCGCGAGGGCATCCCGCTCGCGCTCGAGAACTACGCCCTGCTGCGCCGGCTCTGGGACGAGGAGTTCGTCGACTGGGAGGGCCGCTTCCGCACGCCGCTGCAGGGCTTCCAGTCCACGCCGCGCCCGCTCGACGGCGCCTCGCCCTTCGTCTGGCACGGCAGCATCCGCAGCCCGCAGATCGCCGAGCAGGCCGCGTTCTACGGCGACGGCTTCTTCGCCAACCACATCTTCTGGCCCGCCAGCCACACCGCGCAGATGGTGCGACTCTACCGCCAGCGCTTCGAGCACTACGGCCACGGCGCCGCCGACCAGGCGATCGTCGGCCTCGGCGGCCAGGTGTTCATGGCCAAGAACTCGCAGGACGCGGTGCGGGCCTTCCGCCCCTACTTCGACAACGCCCCGGTCTACGGTCACGGCCCCAGCCTCGAGGACTTCACGAGCCAGACCCCGCTCACCGTCGGCAGCCCGCAGGAGGTCATCGACAAGACCCTCGGCTTCCGCGACTACGTGGGCGACTACCAGCGCCAGCTGTTCCTCATGGATCACGCCGGCCTGCCCCTGAAGACCGTGCTCGAGCAGCTCGACCTGCTTGGCGAGGAGGTCGTGCCGGTGCTGCGCGCCGAGTTCGCGAAGAACCGCCCGGCGCACGTGCCCGACGCGCCGACGCACGAGGCCCTGGTGGCCACCGCGGGGCGGCGCACCGAGGCGCGCGAGCGCGCCCGCGGCATCGCCGAAGCGGATGCGGAGCGTCACGCCGCCGCGCAGCCGAAGGCGCCGCAAGGCGCGAGCTTCAGCCGGCAGGCGCGCTGATGGCCGCCATCCGCCTCACCGTCCTCTCCGGCGGCCTGAGCCAGCCCAGCTCCAGCCGGTTGCTCGCCGACCGGCTCGGCGAGGCCGCCGCGAGCGCGCTGCGCGACCGCGGCCATGAGGTCGAGGTCACCGCGATCGAGCTGCGCGACCTCGCGCGGGAGATCACGGACAACCTGCTCACCGGCTTCCCGGCGCCCGCGCTCGACCGCGCGATCGCCGACGTCACCGGGGCCGACGGCCTCATCGCCGTGACGCCGACGTTCAGCGCCAGCTTCAGCGGCCTCTTCAAGAGCTTCGTGGACGTGATCGAGCCGGAGCGCTTCGCCCGACTGCCGGTGCTCATGGGCGCGACCGGCGGCTCGGCACGGCACTCGCTCGTGCTCGAGCACGCGCTGCGGCCGCTGTTCTCGTACCTGAAGGCCGAGACGGCGCCGACGGGCGTGTACGCGGCGAGCGAGGACTGGGCCGCGGGCGGCGCGACCGGTCTGCAGCATCGCCTCGACCGCGCGGGCGCCGAGTTCGCCGCCATCGTGGAGCGCAACGCCGGCACCCGCCCGGCCTGGGACCCGTTCGCGCTCGACGCCGGCGAGCTGCTCGGCCCGGGCGGGCTGGCCGGCGGCACCTCGCACGGCTGACGGCGTGACGGAGGGCCCGGAGCGACGCCCCGGGCCCTCCGTCGTCGGCGTCTCAGGCGTGCTGGCCCGCGTGCACGCCCTCGGCGATCTCCTCGATGAGCTTGTCGTTGAAGGCCGGCAGATCGTCTGGGTTGCGGCTGGAGACGAGCCCCTGGTCGACGACGACCTCCTCGTCGACCCACTCGGCGCCGGCGTTGCGCAGGTCGGTGCGCAGCGACGGGAAGCTCGTCATCGTGCGACCGCGCACCAGATCGGCCTCGGTGAGGATCCACGCGCCGTGGCAGATGACCCCGACCGGCTTGCCGGCCTCGAAGAAGCGCTTCGCGAAGGCCACGGCGTGCTCGTCGAGTCGCAGCAGGTCGGCGTTGCCGACGCCGCCGGGCAGCACCAGCGCGTCGAAACCCGAGGCGTCCGCCTCGGTCACCGCGAGGTCGGCCTCCTGCACGTGGCCGTTCTCGCCCTCGATGGTCTTGGCCTCGGGCGTGACCAGCGTCGGCGCGCCGCCGGCGTCGAGCACCGCCTGCCAGGGCGCGAGCAGCTCGCTGTCCTCGAAGCCGTCGGTGGCGAGGAAGGCGACCGCCTTGCCGGTGATGTCGTAGGTCATCGTCCGTGTCCTTTCGTCGCGGATCGCCGCGGGGAGCGGCGATGCCTCCACGGTAAGAACGGCGTCGGGGTCCGGCCTGCATCGCAGCGCGACGGCGCCTCCACGCTGCCGCCGCGCCGCCTGGGTCAGTCCCGCACGTCGGCTGAGCGCCGCACCGTCGTCACCACGTCGACCATCGTCGGAGCGGCCGGGGTCTGCGCGAAGCCGAAGCGCACGGGCGGTTCGAGTCGCGCGAGCCCTCCGAGCGGCTGGTCCTCGAACGCGCCCGAGGCGCTCGCGATCCGGCGCGCATCCGACACCCCGTAGTACTCGCGGGCACCGCCTCCGGCCGACCCCGCCGTGCCCGCGCCGGGCACGAGCAGACGGGCGAGCGGATGCACGGCCGCCGCGAACCGCCAGGACCGCGCCACCGGCCGCGGCACGCCGCGCAGCAGCACGCCCAGCGGGCTCACCCGCCCGACCTCGACGTCCAGCCGCAGCGAGGGGAGCGCACCTGCAGCGTGCGCTCCCGGCCCCGCGCGCGCAGCGGCTCGACGAGCACGCGGTCGAAGCCGTACAGCCCGGCGATGAGCTCGGCGATCTCGGGTGCGGGTGCGACGAGGATGCGCTCGCCGTCCGCCCGCTCGATCATCGCGTCCGCGAATGGGCCGAGCGGGCTGCGCTGCCACAGCCCGAGCACGATGCGGGTGCCCGAGTCGGTGCCGAGCCCCGCGATGCGCCCGTCGAAGGTCTGGATGCCGTCCACGCTGCGCACGCTACCGCGCCGCGCCGCGGGCGGCCGCCTCCACCGGCCCCGCGTCCAGGCGGCTCAGCTGCGGGCGTCGCGCTCACGGTGCGAGCGGTCGCGCACGGCCTCGATGTGCGCGCGCATCGCCGCCCCGGCGCGCTCGGCGTCACCGGAGACGACCGCCTCGAGGATCGCCGCGTGCTCGCGCGCCGCATCCGCCGCATCCGTCACGCCGGAGTCGCCCATCAGCCGGAAGCGCTGCACGTGCCCGCCCAGCGCGCGATAGGCGGCGAGCAGGTAGTCGTTGCCGGAGCCCTCCGCGAGCAGCTCGTGGAAGCGCTCGTCCCACTGCCAGTAGGCGGCCGTGGCCTCGCGGCCCCGGTCGGTGGGCACATCGTCGAGCTGGCGGATGGTCTCGGCGAGCCGATCGAGCACCGCCGGGTCGGCGACGGCGGCGGTGCGCGCGGCGGCGAGCGGTTCGATCGCCAGACGGGTCTCGATCAGGTCGTCGATCTGCTCGTCGCTCTGCAGCGGAGCGACGCGGTAGCCGCGCAGCGCTTCGCGCACGACGAGGCCGGTGGCCTCCAATCGCGCCAGCGCCTCGCGCACCGGGGTCTGCGACACCTCGAGCTCGCGGGCGACGACGTCGATGCGCACCGGCTCGCCGGGGCCGTAGCTGCCGTCCACGATGCGGGCGCGGAGCGCCGCCGAGACGCTGTCGGAGAGGGCGGCCCGGCTGGGCAGCGCGCGGAGGGCGGTCGGGGTCATGGCTCACCATCCGGATCGTGTTTCCTCTACGATCCGGGCTCGACCGACAGGTGTCAAGTCGCTTCGACGCGCCGCCCGGGGCCCCCAGCGGCTCGGGAGCCGCCGACTGCTAGGCTGGCCGACGGCTGCGGTCTCCGCCGCCGACAAGTTCACACCGTTCCATGGAGCAGGCCGGCTCGAAGCTGGTCACCGGTGGTGGTCTACCGTCTCGCACGGTGCGCTTTCACTGTTGGCCAGAGCAGACACCCGGTGCGACCTCGTGCCGCGTCCCTTCCTGCCCGCTCCTGCTCCGTTCACGACGCCGTGCGCTCCAACGCGCCCGGCAGCGAAGGAGAGAGACCTTGGAAGGTCCCGAGATCAAGTTCGCCGAAGCCGTCCTCGACAACGGCAAGTTCGGCAAGCGCACCGTCCGCTTCGAGACGGGCCGACTCGCGCAGCAGGCCCAGGGCGCGGTCGCCGCGTACCTCGACGAGGAGACGATGCTCCTCAGCGCCACGAGCGCCAGCAAGCAGCCGAAGGACCACTTCGACTTCTTCCCCCTGACCGTCGACGTCGAGGAGCGCTCGTACGCCGCGGGCAAGATCCCCGGCTCGTTCTTCCGCCGCGAGGGCCGCCCCTCGACCGAGGCGATCCTCGTCTGCCGCCTGATCGACCGCCCCCTGCGCCCGTCGTTCGTCGACGGCCTGCGCAACGAGGTCCAGATCGTCATCACCGTCCTGAGCATCGCTCCGGACGAGTTCTACGACGCCCTCGCGATCAACGCCGCGAGCGCCTCGACCCAGATCTCGGGCCTGCCCTTCAGCGGCCCGATCGCCGGCGTGCGCCTCGCGCTCATCGGCGACCAGTGGGTCGTCTTCCCCAAGCACTCGCAGCTCGCCGACGCCGTGTTCGACCTGACCGTCGCCGGTCGCGTCGTCAAGAACGCCGACGGCTCCGAGGACGTCGCCATCATGATGGTCGAGGCCGAGGCCACCGAGGGCGCCTGGGAGCTCATCCAGGGCGGCGCCACCAAGCCGAACGAGGCCGTCGTGGCCGAGGGCCTGGAGGCCGCCAAGCCGTTCATCAAGCAGCTCGTCGAGGCGCAGGCCTCGCTCGCGTCGCAGGCGGCCAAGGAGATCGCGGACTACCCGGTGTTCCTGCCCTACACCGACGAGGTGCTCGCGGCCGTCTCCGAGCTGGCCCACGCCGAGCTCGTCGACGTCTACCAGATCGCCGACAAGCAGACCCGCCAGGACGCGGACGACGCGCTCAAGACGCGCGTCAAGGCGGCCATCGCGGCCAAGGTCGAGGCGGGCGAGCTGCCCGAGGCGGCCAACGCCCAGGTCGGCGCGGCGTACAAGTCGGCCACCAAGAAGGTCGTCCGCGGTCGCATCCTCACCGAGGGCGTCCGCATGGACGGTCGCGGCCTGGCGGACATCCGCCCGCTCGACGCCGAGGTGCAGGTCATCCCGCGCGTGCACGGCTCCGCGGTGTTCCAGCGCGGCGAGACCCAGATCATGGGCGTCACCACGCTGAACATGCTCAAGATGGAGCAGCAGATCGACTCGCTGTCGCCCGTCACGAAGAAGCGGTACCTGCACCACTACAACTTCCCGCCCTACTCGACCGGTGAGACCGGCCGCGTGGGCAGCCCGAAGCGTCGCGAGATCGGCCACGGCTTCCTGGCCGAGCGCGCCCTCGTGCCCGTCCTGCCGAGCCGCGAGGACTTCCCCTACGCGATCCGCCAGGTCTCCGAGGCGCTGAGCTCGAACGGCTCGACCTCGATGGGCTCGGTCTGCGCCTCGACCCTGTCGCTGCTCAACGCCGGTGTGCCGCTGCGCGCCCCGGTCGCCGGCATCGCCATGGGCCTCGTCTCCGACGTGATCGACGGCGAGACCCGCTACGCGGCGCTCACCGACATCCTGGGCGCCGAGGACGCGCTCGGCGACATGGACTTCAAGGTCGCCGGCACCAGCGAGTTCGTCACCGCGATCCAGCTCGACACCAAGCTCGACGGCATCCCGTCGTCGGTGCTCGACGGCGCGCTGAAGCAGGCCAAGGAGGCGCGCACCGCCATCCTCGACGTGCTGAACCAGGCGATCGACGCGCCCGACGAGATGGCGCCCACCGCGCCGCGCGTCATCAGCGTGCAGATCCCGGTCGACAAGATCGGCGAGCTGATCGGCCCGAAGGGCAAGACGATCAACCAGATCCAGGACGACACCGGCGCCGACATCTCCATCGAGGACGACGGCACCGTGTTCATCGGCGCGGTCGACGGCCCCTCGGCCGAGGCGGCCCGCGCGGCGGTCAACGCCATCGCGAACCCGCTGAACCCCGAGGTCGGCGAGCGCTTCCTGGGCACGGTCGTCAAGATCGCCGCCTTCGGTGCCTTCGTCTCGCTCAGCCCCGGCAAGGACGGCCTGCTGCACATCTCCGAGGTGCGCAAGCTCGCCGGCGGCAAGCGCGTCGAGAACGTCGACGACGTGCTCTCGGTGGGCCAGAAGGTCCAGGTCGAGATCACGAAGATCGACGAACGCGGCAAGCTCTCGCTCGCCCCGGTGATCGCCGACGACGAGGCCTCCGAGGAGGCCCCGGCCGAGGCCTGATCCTCAGCAGTCCGGATGCCCGCCCCGATCGCTCGGGGCGGGCATCCGTCGTTCCGGTGCCGTGCAGCCCGAGCGGATGCGCGGACGGGCAGACTGCTGGGATGACCCGTCACCGGCCGCCGCTCGCCGCGCTCACGGCCGCCTACCTGGCGCTCGTCGGCTGGATCACGCTCGGACCGCAGCCGCTCGACGGCGACGGCCAGGCGCTGGTCGCCCGGATCGTGGACGCGCTGGCGGGCATCCCGCTGCTGGCCTGGCTCAAGGTGCCGACGGTGGAGTTCGCCGCGAACATCGCCCTGTTCGCGCCCATCGGGCTGCTGTTCGCGCTCCTGCTCGGCCGTCGCCGCTGGTGGCTGGCCGTGCTGGTCGGACTGGTCCTGACCTGCACGATCGAGTTCGCGCAGCAGTTCCTGCCGACGCGCGTGCCCGATCCGCGCGACCTGCTCGCGAACGGTCTGGGCGCGGCGCTCGGGGCGGGGCTGGGCAGGCTGGCGGCGGGGCGGCCGGGCGGCACCGCGCCGCTCAGAGCTCGGCGGCGACCGCCACCACGATGACGGCGAAGGCCACCGGCACGAGCAGCGTCGTGGTCAGCAGCAGCCGGATGCGCACGGGACCCGGAGCGACCCTGCGGTGGATGAGCACGGCTGCGACCATCACCGCGGCCACGATCAGCGCGCCGGTGCGCTGCGGCTCGCCGCCCAGCCCGAGGCCGATGAGGAACGGCAGGCAGAGCGCTCCGAAGAGCAGCGTCATGACCAGCCACACGGTGCTCTTCGGGCGCTGCAGCGAGGGCTGGCGACGGGGCGAGGGGTCGTCCGATCCGGGCAGGGGACCACCCGGGTCGTCCGGGGGCTGCTGCTCGCTCATCCGCATCCGCTCGTCGCTCAGGCGTCGAGGTCGTCCTCGCCGGGCATCCAGCTGTGGCCGGGCACGCCCCAGCGCGCCTTCTTGATCGCCTTCTCGGCCGTCTTGCGCAGGCCGGTCTCGAGGCGGTCGACGTAGAGCACGCCGTCGAGGTGGTCGTACTCGTGCTGGAAGATGCGGGCGAGCCAGCCCTCGGCCTCGATCTCGAACGGCTGCTGCTGCAGATCGACGGCGCGCAGGACCGCCCGCTGCGAGCGCAGCAGCTCGAAGCGCTCGCCGGGCACCGACAGGCAGCCCTCGGCGTCGTCGTCCTCGTCGGCCCAGCCGACGGGGGCGGGGAGAGCCAGAGCTCCGGGTTGATCGCCTCGCCGCGCCATTCGCGCCCCTCGGCGTCCGTCCATCCGAAGACGAACAGCCGCAGCCCCACGCCCACCTGCGGTCCGGCCAGGCCCACCCCGGGGGCGGCGTCCATGGTCTCGTACATGTCGGCGACGAGCTGCTCCAGCTCGGCGTCGAAGACGGTCACGGGGTCGGCGGGGGCGTGCAGCACCGGTTCGCCGGTGATTCGGATGGGGAGGACGGCCATGCCTCCAGGCTAGCCGCCGCACGGGCCGGTACAGTCGTCGGGTGCCCATGGACCTCAGTCAGCTCAACGAGCTGAGCGATCTCACCGAGCAGATCCGGATCGATCCGACGCAGGCGATCGGCATCCCGATCGCCCTGCTCGGCGCGGTCTTCCTGTCCTTCGGCACCCAGTACCAGTCGCGCGGCGTCGGCAAGGTCGAGCAGACCTCCGGGCGCTCCTCGAAGAGCGGCCTCGACCTGCGCCACCTGCTCGCGCTGTTCACCCGCCCCTCCTGGGTCATCGGCACCCTGCTGCTCGGTCTCGCCATCGTGCTGCAGCTCACGAGCCTGAACCTCGCGCCGCTCACGGTGGTGCAGCCGCTGGGCGCCGTCGCGCTCGTCATCACCGCCGTGCTCAACGCCCGCATCTCGAAGGTGCGGCTCGGCGGCGGGGCGATCCGCGCCATCGCCTTCTGCGTCGGCGGCGTGGCCCTGTTCGTCACGGTCGCCGCCCTCACCGCCGTCGACCCCCGCGTCACGGACGAGCACCTCGTCACGATCCTCATCGTGCTCGCGGTCGTCGGCCTGCTGCTCGGCGGCGCCTGGGTCGCGCTGCGGCACCGGGTTGCCGCGCTGTTCTACATCCTCGCCGCGGGCGTGCTCTACGGCTTCGTGGCCACGCTCGCCAAGGTGGTCATCGGGCGGATCACCCAGGGCGACTTCGAATGGCTCACCGTGCTCTGCATCGTCGGCCTGCTGCTCGCGGCGGCCCTGGGCGGCTACTTCGTGCAGACCGCCTACTCGTCCGGCCCGCCCGACCTCGTCATCGCGGGCCTCACGGTGATCGACCCCATCGTGGCCGTGGTGATCGGCATCGTCGTGCTCGGCGAGGCCAGCCAGGCGCCGCCCATCGCCGGCGTGCTGTTCGCCGCAGCCGGCGCCATCGCCATCTACGGCGTCTTCCAGCTCGCCAAGCACCACCCGCAGGTCGCGAGCGCGGAGGCGCGCGAGCCGTGAACCTGCAGAACCCCCGACGCACCGCGGTGCGGCCGACACGACGACGAGGACGACCCATCCGGTGAGCCCTGACAACGAGCGCCCCCTCAAGATCCTGATCGCGGCGGACACCTTCGCCCCCGACGTGAACGGCGCAGCCCGCTTCACCGCGGAGCTGGCCGCCGGCCTCGTCCGGCGCGGCCACGACGTGCGCGTCATGGCGCCCGCGAACCGACCCGGGCCGGGCGTCTTCGTCGAGGAGCACGCCGGCGCCGCCATGACGGTGCACCGCATCTACTCGTGGCGCTGGTACCCGCACGACTGGCTGCGCTTCGCGCTGCCCTGGCGCAGCCAGCAGAACGCCGCGAAGGTGCTCGACGACTTCCGGCCCGACGTGGTGCACATCCAGTCGCACATCGTCATCGGCCGCGGGCTCGCCCGCCAGGCGGCGCAGCGCGGCATCCGCATCGTGGCGACCAACCACTTCATGCCCGAGAACATGCTCGAGCACACGCTGCTGCCGCAGTTCCTGCGGGCGACCGCGGTCCGGATGGCGTGGGCCGACGCCGCCAAGACCTACCAGCACGTCGAATCGATCACCACGCCCACCCGCCGCGCCGCCGAGTTCCTCGAGGCGGCGACCGACGTCACCGACGTGCACGCCGTGAGCTGCGGCATCCGAGCCTCCGACTACACGCCCGATCTCGAGCAGCGCACCGGCAATCGCATCCTCTTCGTGGGGCGCGTCACCGGTGAGAAGAACATCGACCAGCTGCTGAGCGCGGTGGCGGAGCTGGACCCGGCCCTCGACGCCCGGCTCGAGATCGTCGGCGGCGGCGACCAGCTCGAGAACCTCAAGCGCATGGCGAAGCAGCTGGGCATCGACGACCGCACGGTGTTCACGGGCTACGTGACCGACGACGAGCTCAAGCAGGCGTACACCCGCGCCACGGTGTTCGCCATGCCGTCGACCGCCGAGCTGCAGTCGATCGCGACCATGGAGGCGATGGCCTCGGGACTGCCGATCGTCGCCGCCGACGCGATGGCGCTGCCGCACCTCGTGCACGACGGCCAGAACGGCTACCTCTTCGAGCCCGGCGACGTGCCGGCGCTCGCCGCGCGCCTCACCGAGGTGCTGACCGCCAGCGAGCGCAAGCTCACGGCGCTGAAGCGCAACAGCCTCGCCTTCATCCAGCCGCACGACATCGACCGCACCCTCAGCACCTTCGAGGCGCTGTACCGCGGGCTGCGCGTCGAGGACCCGGTCACCGACATCGAACCCGTCGCGACCGCCGAGGACTGAGCGCACGGTACGCTCGGACCGGCGGATGCGGTCCCACGGGGGCGCGCATCCGCTCGGGGCGGTAGCCAAGCTGGTCAAGGCAGCGTGCTCATAACACGACGATCCGCGGGTTCAAGTCCCGCCCGCCCCACCACCCGGCTCCGTGCCGTCGTCTGACCGTCACCCGGCCGTAACGCGCCCGAGACACGCGCTCCCTAGCGTCGGAGCACGCGGCCGCACCCCTGCTCCGCGGGAGAGGGCATCCCGATGCAGATGAGCGCCGTCGACCCCTTCATCGGCACCGAGCCCACCGAGCTGCCGCCGCAGACCGGGCTCGCGGCGACGTGGTGGTGGCCGAAGCCGCAGATCGGCAACACCCATCCCGGTGCGACGTACCCCCTGGGCATGGTGTCGGCCTGCGCCTACTCCGGCGCGTACCCCACCGGCTACGGTCGGCACACGATCAGCACCGACGGGCGACCGCCCGAGCTCTACGACCGTCAGCTCGCCTCCGGCTTCACGCACTTCCAGCAGTCCGGCACCGGCGCGATCCGCAAGTACTACAACTACTTCCGTGTGACGCCCATGGTCGAGCCGCTCGACGCCCTCGGCCGCACCTGGGACCTGCTCGACGAGGAGGCCGAGCCGGGGCGCTACGCGGCGACGCTCGACTCGGGCATCCGCGCCGAGATCACCGTCGGCCCGAAGAGCGCCGTGCACCGCTACACGTTCCCCAACCATCCGAACGCCCGCGTCGTCATCGACCTCTCGCTCGGTGGGCTGGCGATCCCGTACTCGTCGACCGTGCCGCTGCGCGCGCACCTCGAGGCGCTCTCGCCGGGCGTCGCGCAGGGGGAGATCGTCGTCGAGGGCGCACCCCTCGCGGTGCACATCGAGACCGACGCCGAGCAGTGGCGGCAGATGCTCTGGTACGACCGACGGCTGATGCCGGGCGGCACCCGCCTCGACTTCGGGTCGATCCGGCCCACCACCCTGCGCCCGTTCGGCATCATGTGGGCGGGACCGGCGAGCGCCGGGCAGACCGTCGAGATCCGCTTCGGCTTCTCGCTGCGCGGCGTCGAGCAGGCGCGCCGCAACCTCGAGCGCGACACGGACGGCGGCCGGCACGGCTTCGAGGAGCGCAGCGAGCGCACCGGCGCCGCGTGGCGCGACCTGCTCGCGTCGATCGACATCGTCACGCCGTCCGAGGAGCGCCGCCAGGTCTTCGCCACGGCGCTGTACCACTCGTTCATCAAGCCGTGCCTCGCGCTCGACGAGAGCCCGTTCTGGCCGACGGACGGTCCCTTCGTCTACGACCTCAGCACGATGTGGGACATCTACCGCACGCAGCTGCCGCTCATCACGGCCCTGCGCCCGGACAAGGCGGTGGAGCTCGCCAACGCGCTGCTCACGATCTGCGAGCAGGAGGGCAACTTCCCGATCGGCTACCGGATGACCCGCGGCAGCGACGCCTTCTCCCGGCAGGCGAGCGCCCTCGCGCACACCTTCCTCGCCGACCTCTGCCAGCTGGGCCTGCCGGGCATCGACTGGGAGTGGGCGCTCGTGCACCTGCACAACGACCTGCGCCGCACCTACGGCGAGGAGTTCCTGCAGTACGGCGCCGTGCATCCGATCACCCACACCCTCGACCTGGCCTTCGGCTACTGGTGCACGGCGAAGGTCGCCGCCGTGGTCGGCGACCGCCAGCTGCTCGAGGACTTCGCGCCGCTCGCGGAGCAGTGGCGGGGCGCCTATGACGAGCAGACCGGGCTGCTGCTCGACTCGACCTATTACGAGGGCACGAAGTGGAACTACTCGTTCCGCCTGCAGCACGACATGGCCGGGCGCATCGAGCTCGCCGGCGGGCCGGAGGCGTTCACGGCGCTGCTCGACCGCTTCTTCGGCGTCGGCGCGGAGCCGGTCGTGCAGCCCGGCGTGCGCCCCGCCGCCGAGGAGATCCGCGACGGCTTCGCGCTCGGCCGCTTCGAGGGGCTCAACAACGAACCCGACATGGAGGCGCCGTGGGCCTACCACTACGTGGGCCGCCCGGACCGCACCGCCGAGATCGTGCACGACATCGTCCATCAGCAGTTCGGCACCGGCCGGGGCGGACTTCCGGGCAACGACGACTCCGGCGGCCTCAGCTCCTGGTACGTCTGGGCGACGCTCGGTCTCTTCCCGGTGGCCGGGCAGGCCCTGTTCCTGGTCAACGCGCCGGCGGTGGCCGAGACGACCGTCCGGCTCGGCGAGGCCGTGCTGCGCATCGAGACGACGGGGTTCGTCGAACCGTTCGCCGGCGGGCCTGCGCAGTACGTGCGGTCGGCGAGCTTCAACGGCCGTCGTCTCGACCGCAGCTGGTTGCACGCCGCCGAGCTCCACGGGGGTGGACACCTCCACCTCGAGCTCGGTCCGGAAGCGAGCGGATGGGGCGCCGAGCATTCGCCTCCCTCCCGACCCTCCGCCACCGACTGACCCGCCGCCCCGTGAGAGGAACCACCGTGAACCACGTCCCCGACCGCCGCCTCGTCATCGTCGTGCGCGCGGATCCCGTGATCTGCGGCCACTCCGTCGAGGCCCGCAACCTCGCCGAGACGGCGCTGCTGCGGGGCTTCGACGAGGTGCGCATCGTCACCTGGCCCATCGAGCGCCTGCAGCAGGCAGGACTGCCGCTCAAGCCGCTCGACGACGTGCTGCCGTACAGCGAGGGCATCCATGTCGAGCGCCCCGAGCCGGTCGGCGACTACAAGGTGCCCGACGGGCGCTACGTGGCCGGCATCACGGGCAGGCTCGTCGAGCTCTTCACCGACGGCGTGCCGACGGTGTGCCTGTCGCTCTACCTGAGCCCGCACATGATCGCGGTGACCGATGCGCTGGCCGCCGCCCGCATGACCGGCCTGCCGGTGGAGGTCACCACGATCGCGGAGGCCGTCGGCTCCGACGTGACGAACGTGGTGCGCTCCTGCGTCGAACGGGGGAGTTCGGGGCCGCGGCGCACCTGCTCGGCGCCTACCTCTCGCAGGATCACGCCGTGGCGGTGTCGGAGTACACGCGCGACCTGATCGTCGAGGAGGCGGAGCGCCTCGACCTGCAGCGCGGCACGGACTTCGCCCCGCGACTGCGGGAGAAGGTCGCGATCTCCTACCCGGCGATCGACACGAGCGTGTACGTGGACCTTGACGAGTCCCGCATCGACGCCGCGCTCGCCGCCCGCGGACTCGAGCGCGACGGCTACGTGCTCTTCCTCTCGCGGCTCGCCCGGGCGAAGGGCGTCGACGACCTCATCGACGGCTTCGCGCGCAGCGCGGCGGCCAGCACGCACACGCTCGTGATCGCGGGGCGGGGCCCGGAGGCGCAGGAGCTGCGCGAGCAGGCGGCGGCCTCGCCGGCGGCCGACCGCATCCGCTTCCTCGACGACGTGGGCGACGGCGAGAAGCCGTACCTGATGGCCGGCAGCGCCGCGTACGCGCTGCCGACCAAGCCGCGGCCGGAGTTCGTGGAGACCTTCGGCATCGCGCTCGCGGAGTCGATGCTCGCCGGGGGCGGCCCCGTGATCACGACCGTCACCGGCGGCGTCGGCGAGGCGGTCGGCGACACCGCCATCATCGTGCCCGTGGACGCGCCCGACGCCATCGCCGTGGCCATCGACGAGGCCGTCGCGCTGGCGCCGGAGGAGCGGGAGGGCCGCCGTCGGCGCGCCCGCGAGCACGCGCTGCAGTTCGACCGTGGCGCGGTGTTCGACCGCCTGTTCGCCGCGCTGCCCGACGCAGCGCGTCGCGCTGTGACGGTCGCCTGAGGCGATCCCGTCGAGCATCTCGACTCGGGGGCCGTGGAGCGCTACGGTGGCGCCATGGCCCCCGGGGCGGGGGTCGTGCTCCACCCGGGATCGGAGGCGGCACCATGACCGGCATCGCAGCGGCGCCCGAGCGGGCGGCCCCGATCCTCTGGCGCACGGTCGATCCGACGGTGTCCGTCGGCACGCGCGACGGCAGCTACGCGGGATTCGTCGATCATCGCGGCACCCGGTACATCGCGACCGACCAGGTCGGCGCGGTGGTGGGGGTATTCGACAGCGAGAGCGCCGCGCAGGCGAGCCTCGAGCCCGAGGCGCTCGAGCGCGCGATCGCCCGCCGCATGCGGCAGGACCGGCGCCTCGCCGTCATCGCGGCGACCGCCGCCGGCGTCACGGCGCTGCTGGCCGTGGTCGGCATGCTCACCCTGCTCGCCTGAGCGTCCCGCGTCCCGCGGCCCTTGGTCGGCGGCTGACGGCAGACTGGGGGCATGCACGTGCTCCTCGACGGTCCCGCCGCCGCGCCGCGGCTGACCCGTCTCGATGAGCACGGCGCGCCGTCCGCCGAGCCGGAGACCGTCGCTCCCGAAGGCCTGGCCGAGCGGATGCGGGCGATCGAGGTCGCCGAGCGCCCGCGCTGGGTGTGGGACGACACCGCCCTGCGGTACCCCGCCGTCGTCGCCGCCGGTGTGCGCCTGGCCCGCTGCCACGACCTGCGGCTCAGCCGCGCCATCCTGCGCCGCTCGGCCCGCACCGCGGGGACATCCCTCGCAGGGTCGCCGCCGGACGGATGGGATCGTGAACCCCTGCCTCCCGCCGCACCCGACGCGGGGGAGGCGCTGTTCGACCTGGGCGCGGACGCGCTCGGCGAGCTGCCCGCCGACGCCCTCGACGAGTACGCCCGCCAGCGCGCTGCCATCGCCGCGTCGACGGCGCCCGGAGCCCTGGGCGCGCTGCTCGCGGTGGAGTCGGCGGGCGCGCTCATCGCCGTGGAGCTGCGCCGCGCCGGTCTGCCCTGGGATCGCGAGCGGCACGAGGCCGTGCTGGAGTCGATGCTCGGGCCGCGTCCCGCGCCGGGCCGCAGGCCGCGGGGGCTCGAGCGCATCCTCGACGAGCTGCGCGCGATCACCGGCCTGCGGGCGCTCAACCCCGACTCGCCGACGGTGCTCGTCGCCCAGCTGCGCAGCATCGGCGTGATGGTCGGCTCCACCAACCAGTGGGAGCTGCAGGAGATCGATCATCCGGCCATCGCTCCGCTGCTCGAGTACAAGAAGCGTGCCCGTCTCATGACCGCGAACGGATGGAACTGGCTCGACGCCTGGGTGCGCGGCGGACGGTTCCGGCCGGACTACGTACCCGGCGGCGTGGTCACCGGCCGCTGGGCCACCAACGGCGGCGGCGCGCTGCAGCTGCCCGCGCAGCTGCGCAGCGCCGCGCGTGCCGATCCCGGATGGCGCCTCGTGGTCGCCGACGCCGCCCAGCTCGAGCCGCGCATCCTCGCGGCCCTCGCCGGCGACCGAGCGATGCGCGAGGCGGGGCGCGGCCGCGACCTCTACCGCGGCATGGTCGACCGCGGCGTGGTCGCCACCCGCGAGCACGCCAAGCTCGGCATGCTCGGCGCCATGTACGGCGGGACGACGGGGGAGAGCGCCCGGCTGCTGCCGCAGCTCGCTCGCGCCTTCCCGAGGGCGCTCGCGCTCGTCGAGCACGCGGCACGCGAGGGGGAGCAGGGACGCGTCGTCTCGACGCTGCTCGGCCGCAGCTCGCCGTCGCCGTCGCTCGAATGGCGGGCGCTGCAGGCGCGGGCCGCGGAACCCGATGCGGCGGATGCGGAGGTGCGCCGCGCGCGCACCGAGGCGCGCTCGTGGGGCCGCTTCACCCGCAACTTCGTGGTGCAGGGCACCGCGGCGGAGTGGGCGCTGGCCTGGATGGCCGCGGTGCGGCGCGGGCTCCGGCAGCTGCCGGAGGCCGCCGCGGCGGGTCGCGCGCCGGGTCCCTTCGGCGAGCAGGCGCACCTGGTCTACTTCCTGCACGACGAGGTCATCGTGCATGTGCCCGAGGAGCAGGCCGAGGACGCCGCCCTGATCGTGCGCGAGGGCGCGCTGGAGGCCGGCCGGCTGCTCTTCCCCGGCGAGCCGCTCGACGTGCCGGTCACCGCCGCGATCGTCGAGGACTACGGGCAGGCGAAGTGACTCAGGCGCTGCGCTGCGGGCGCCCGCGCCGCGGTTCCTCGGCGAGCGGCAGCTCGTAGCGCGTCTCGTCGTCGGCGAGCTCCGCCGTCGCCGACGCGAGCCAGTGGGCCTCGGCCGCGGCGAGCGCCCGGCTGCGCTCGCGCTGCAGCGCCTCCGGCCAGCCGGTCTCCGTCGGCGCATCCACCGCCGTGCGCAGCAGGGCGAGTCGAGCGGATGCGTAGCCGACGGCCAACGCGCCGTCCACGGAGGCGAGCAGCGGCAGGACGGCGCCGGAGTCCTCGTCGACGCCGGACTCGGCCCAGGCCTCCACCGCGCTGCGCCCGTCGAGGCTGAGGCCGTGGCGCCGCCGCCCGGCGCCATCCGTGCCCGCCGGCTCGACCATGCCGTCCCTGGCGAGCCGCTCGAGGGTGCCGGACACCTGACCCGAGTTGATCGGCGCGCCGCTGCGCCGCGCGTACTCGCGGGCGAGCTGCTGCGTGTAGGCGGGACCGAGCAGCAGCACGGCGAGCAGGCCGTTGCGGACGTGCATGCGGCGGGCGCTCCTCGATCGCGGCGGACGGTGCTGTCATTCTGCCCGACGCCCGCGGCGGCGGCCACGGTGCCGCGCGGTAGAGTACCCGCGGCGATCGTTTCGAGGGCTTCGGCCCGGTCCGGCCCGCCCAGCGGCCATCCCAGACAACTGATGCACCGACTCCGACGCCTCGGGCGTCGTCGAGTGGTGCCCGTCATCGAAACGAGCCCTCGTGAACCGCCTCCGGTCGTCCCTGCCCGCCCACCGCATCCGCAACTTCGCCATCATCGCCCACGTCGATCACGGCAAGTCGACCCTCGCCGACCGGCTCATCGAGGCCACCGGCACCGTCGAGGCCCGACGGATGCGCGAGCAGGTGCTGGACAGCATGGATCTCGAACGCGAACGCGGCATCACCATCAAGCTGCAGACCGTGCGGATGTTCGCCGAGGGCCCCGATGGCGAGGTCCACCAGCTGCATCTCATCGACACGCCCGGACACGTCGACTTCACCGGCGAGGTCACGCGGAGCCTCGCCGCGGCGGACGGCGTGCTGCTGCTCGTCGACGCGACCCAGGGGGTGCAGGCCCAGACCGTGGCCAATCTCCGCCTGGCGAACGAGCTCGGTCTGGCGGTGCTCCCGGTCGTCAACAAGATCGACAGCCCGCTGGCCGATGTGGCCGCGGCCCTTGACGGACTCGACGCGCTGCCCGGCGTGGACGCGGCGGCGGCGGTGCTCGTCTCCGCCCGCACCGGCGAGGGCGTGGCGGAGCTCATCGAGCAGATCATCGCCCAGCTGCCGCCGCCGAGCGGCGATGCCACCGCGCCGTTGCGCGCCATCGTCTTCGACTCGCACTACGACCCCTTCGCCGGCGTCGTCCTGCACGTCCGGGTGGTCGACGGCACGCTGCTGGCCGGGCAGCGGATGCTCGCGCACTCGTCGGGCACCTCCCTGGTGCCCGCGGAGGTCGGGGTCTTCGCGCCCGCCGCGCAGGTCACCGGAGCCTTGCTCGCCGGCGAGGTCGGCTGGGTGAGCGCGGCCATGAAGGACGCGACCCTCGTCCGTCCGGGCGAGATCCTCGTCGATCCGGAGGCGGACCCCACGGGGAGGCGGCGCAGCTCCGGCCGTCCGAGCCGATGGTCTTCTCCGGGATCTACCCGACCGGGGAGAGCGACGTCGCGACGCTGCGCAGCGCGCTCGAACGCCTCACCCTGAACGACGCTGCGCTGCGGTTCGAGGCCGAGGTCTCCGCGGCGCTCGGTGCCGGCTTCCGATGCGGCTTCCTGGGGCTGCTCCACATGGAGGTCGTGCAGGAACGGCTCCGACGGGAGTACGAGGTCGAGGTCGTCGCCACCGCGCCGACCGTGCCGTACCGGGTGCGTCTGCAGAACGGCACCCCGGTCATCGTCGACAACCCCGTGCTCATGCCGCCCCGTCACCGCCTGCTCGAGCTCGAGGAGCTCTACGTCACCGCGACGATCCAAGCTCCGCAGCAGCATCTCGGTGTGCTCATGGAGCTCTGCCAGCGCCGCCGCGGCGACTTCCTCGATCTGGCGATCGACGAGCAGCGCGCCCGCCTCGTCTCCGCGATGCCGCTGGCCGAGACCACCGTGGAGTTCTTCTCCGAGCTGAAGGCGCTCACCGCCGGGTACGCGACGGTCGACTTCGAGCTGGAGGGCTACCGTCCCAGCGATCTCGTCAAGGTCGAGATCCTGGTGGACACGTCCCCGGTCGACGCCTTCGCGTTCATCGCCCATCGCAGCGCCGCCTTCGAGCGCAGCAAGCAGCTCATCACCGAGCTCAAGCACGGCCTGCCGCGGCAGCTGTACCCGATCCCGCTGCAAGCCGTCGTCGAGGGCAAGGTCATCGGACGGGCCGACCTGCCCCCGATCCGCAAGAGCGCCCTCGGCAAGGGCTTCGAGGGCAGCGTCTCCGCGAAGAAGCGCCTCGCCGAACGCCAGCGCGCCAGCCGCTCCCGGTCGCAGGGCAGCGCCCTCACCAGGGAGGACATCCCGCACGAGGTGTTCCGATCGATCCTCGGCATCTGAGTCGGCGGGGCGAGGTTCGCCTTGTCCTCCCAGGCGAGCCGGGTCATAATGCCGGTGGGCTCAGCCCGCACAATCGAAGAACGCAGTCCGTGCATCCGATGCAGGTCGATGGGGAAGTCGCACCTGATGATCGGAGGAACCGTGGCTGCAACACACGCTCGCGGGGTGCTGTTCGTGCACTCCGCACCGCGCGCGCTCTGCCCCCACGTCGAGTGGGCGGCCGGGAGCGCGCTCGACCGCGCCGTCAACTTCGGCTGGGCCGACCAGCCCGCCCTCGCGGGCGCTCAGCGCACCGAGTACTACTGGGAGGGCTCCGCGGATGCGGGCGCCCGACTCGCCTCCGCCCTGCGCGGCTGGGAGGACCTGCGCTACGAGGTCACCCAGGACCCGGCGCCCGGCATCGACGGTGCCCGCTGGATGCACACGCCCGAGCTCGGCGTCTTCCACGCGCAGGCGGATGCGCACGGCAACCTCGTCGTGCCCGAGGACCGCATCCGCGCCGCCATGGTGAGCGCCGGATCGGACGCCTTCGAGCTGCACCGCGAGCTGCGGCTCGTGCTCGGCCAGGCCTGGGACGACGAGCTCGAGCCGTTCCGGCACGCGAGCGACGACAACCCGGTCATCTGGCTGCACAAGGTCGGTTGATGCGCCCGACCGCAGCATGACGAAGGGCCCCGCGCAGTGCGCGGGGCCCTTCGTCATGCTGATCCGATCAGGCGGACTGGAAGGCCACGACGGCGTTGTGGCCTCCGAAGCCGAACGAGTTGCTGATGGCGAGCAGGTCGCCCTCCGGCAGCTTCCGCGGCTCCGTCACCACGTCGAGGGTGACCTCCGGGTCCTGCGCGTCGAGGTTGATCGTCGGCGGGATCACGCGCTCCTGCAGCGCCTTCACCGTGAAGATGGCCTCGATCGCGCCAGCGCCACCGAGCAGGTGGCCCGTGGCCGACTTGGTGGCGGTGACGGGGATCGAGTCCAGGTGGTCGCCGAAGATGCGGCGCAGCGCCTTGACCTCGGCCACGTCGCCCACGGGCGTGCTGGTCGCGTGCGCGTTGACATGGGCCACGTCGCTCAGCGCGAAGCCGGCGTTCTCGACGGCCGCCTTCATGGCGCGCGCCGCGGCCGACCCCTCGGGGTCGGGCGCGGTGATGTGGTACGAGTCGCTCGTCACGGCACCGCCGACGAGGTAGGCGTAGATCTTCGCGCCGCGGGCCTTCGCGTGCTCCTCGGTCTCGAGCACGATCGCCGCGGCGCCCTCGCCGAGCACGAAGCCGTCGCGGCCCGAGTCGTAGGGGCGCGAGGCGGCGGCCGGGTCGTCGTTGCGCTTCGAGAGCGCCTGCATGGCCGCGAAAGAGGCCATCGGCAGCGGGTGCACCGCAGCCTCGGAGCCTCCGGCGATCACGATGTCGGCGAGGCCGCTCGTGAGGTGCTCGTAGGCGTTCGCGATCGACTCGGTGCTGGAGGCGCAGGCCGAGACGACGGTGCGCGCGAAGGCGCGGGCGCCGAGGCTCATCTCGATCGCCGCGGCGGGGCCGTTCGGCATGAGCATCGGCACGGTCATGGGCAGCACGCGGCGCGGGCCCTTCTCGCGCAGGGTGTCCCAGGCGTCGAGCAGCGTCCACACGCCGCCGATGCCGGTCGCCCAGTCGACGCCGAGGCGCTCGGGGACGACCTCGGGGCTGCCGGCGTCGGCGAAGGCCTCGCGAGCGGCGATGAGCGCGAACTGGCTCGACGGGTCGAGGCGCTTGATCTCCTGGCGCTCCAGGAAATCGCTGGTCGGGGCGGGCACGGTCGCGGCGAAGGTCACCGGGATCTGGTACTTCTCGACCCATTCGTACTTGAGCGAGCGGGCGCCGGACTCGCCGTCGAGCACGGCGTTCCAGGAGTCGGTGGCGTTGGTGCCGAGCGGGGAGAAGGCTCCCAGCCCGGTCACGACGATCTTGGTCATCTTGACGTTCCTCGGTTGGTCACAGGGGAGACGGGCACGGTCGTCGAGCGGATCGGCCCGCCGGGGACCGATCCGCTCGCACACTCAGGACTGAGCGTTGACGATGAAGGTGACCGCGTCGCCGACGGTCACGAGGTTCTTGACCTCTTCGTCCGGGATCTTCACGTCGAACTTCTCCTCGGCGTTGACCACGATGGTCATCATCGAGATGGAGTCGATGTCGAGGTCGTCGGTGAACGACTTGTCCAGCTCGACGGTGTCGGTCGCGATGCCGGTCTCATCGTTGATGAGCTCCGCCAGGCCGGCCAGGACTTCTTCGGTGGACAGTGCCATTGTTGTTCTCCTTGGGGGTGTCGTGTGACCGTCGGCCAGTCTAGGGCCGACGGGGCTCTGATCAGGGCAGGCGCACGACCTGCGCGCCGTAGACGAGTCCGGCGCCGAAGCCGATCTGCAGCGCCAGGCCGCCGCTGAGCTGCGGGTTCTCCTGCAGCAGGCGGTGGGTCGCGAGCGGCACGGAGGCCGCCGAGGTGTTGCCCGTCGTCGCGATGTCGCGGGCGATGACGACGCTCTCGGGCAGGCCGAGCTGCTTCGCGAACTCGTCGATGATGCGCATGTTCGCCTGGTGGGGGATGAACGCGTCGAGCTGGTCGGGGGTGATCCCGGCGGCCTCGACCGCCTGCTTGGCCACCTTCGCCATCTCCCACACGGCCCAGCGGAAGACCGTCTGGCCGTCCTGCTCGAGGGTCGGCCATTCGACCTCGCCCGCGCCGTCGCGGTACTCCGCGAACGTCGAGGTCATCCGGATCGTGCCCCACTTGGAGCCGTCCGACCCCCAGATGGTCGGCGCGATGCCCGGCTCGTCGGCGGGGCCGACGATCGCCGCGCCGGCGCCGTCCGCGAGCAGGAACGAGATCGTGCGGTCCGTCGGCTTGGCGTAGTCGCTCATCTTCTCGGCGCCCACCACGAGCACGTACTCGGCGAGACCGGAGCGGATGAGGGCGTCGGCCTGAGCGATGCCGTAGGCGTACCCGGCGCATGCGGCCGAGATGTCGTACGCCGGCGCCGGCGTCGCGCCGATCCGGTCGGCGAGCAGCGCCGCCAACGACGGGGTGGGCACCACGTTGCTGATGGTCGACACGAGCACGGCGCCGAGCTGCGAGGCGTCGATGCCCGCGGCCGCGAGGGCCTCGCGCGCGGCGGCCTCGGCGAGGTCGACGGCCTGCACGCCGGCACCGGCGCGGCGGCGCTCGACGACGCCGGTGCGCTGGCGGATCCACTCGTCCGAGCTGTCGATCGGCTCGATGATGTCGAAGTTGGTGACGACGTTCTCACCGCGCGCGGCGCCGAGGCCGAGGATGCGGGTGTGGGCCGGGCCGTTGGCCTGGCGCAGGGCGGGCTTGCTCATGCGGTTGCAGTTCCTCTCGTACCGGCCCTCAGGCCTGCAGCAGCTGTCGGGCGGCGTCGAGGTCGTCCGGGGTCTTGACGGCGACGGCGGGCACGCCCTTGAGGCCGCGCTTGGCGAGGCCGGTGAGGGCGCCCGCGGGGCTCAGCTCGATGATGCCGGTGACGCCGGCCTCGGCGAACGCAGCCATGTCGAGGTCCCAGCGCACGGGCGAGGAGACCTGGCCGACCAGCAGATCGATGAACGCCGCGCCGGAGTCGACGCGCGAGCCGTCCTTGTTGGTCCACAACGGCAGGGTCGGGTCGTTCACGGCGAGGCCGTCGGCGACCGAGCGGAGGTGGTCCACGGCGGGTGCCATGAAGCGGGTGTGGAATGCGCCGGCGACCTGCAGCGGAACGACGCGCGCCTTCGTCGGCGGCAGCTCGGCCAGCGACTGGAGGCCGCCGAGCTCGCCCGCGACCACGATCTGGCCGCCGCCGTTGTAGTTGGCGGGCTCGAGCTCGAGCTCGGCGAGCCGCGCCTCGAGCTCGACCTCGTCGGCGCCGAGCACGGCGCTCATGCCGGTCTCGACCTGCGCGGCCGCGGCGGCCATGGCCCGACCGCGCTCGCCGACCAGCGTCATGGCGTCGCGGTCGCCGAGAACGCCGGCGCCGAAGGCCGCGGTGATCTCGCCGACCGAGTGGCCCGCGATGCCGCCGACCCGCTCGCGCAGGCCGTCGCCGAGCAGCGCACCGAGGCTGAGGATGCCGGCGGCGACGATGAGCGGCTGCGCGACGGCGGTGTCGCGGATGGCGTCCGCATCCGACACCGTGCCGTGCGTGACGAGGTCGACGCCGGCGGCCTCCGAGAGCTCGCCGAGGCGGTCGCGGAGGGCGGCGTCCGCGAGCCACGGCTCGAGGAATCCGGGGTCTGGGAGCCCTGGCCGGGGCAGACGATGATGATCACCGTCCTATCCTGCCGTCTCGACGGCCGCAGGCCGGGACATCCGCCACGAAGATTCCGGCGGATCGTTGGCGGGAACCCACAGCGGCCCCACCGCTCAGCGCCGCTTGCGCTCGTCCGGTTCCGCGATGGCGCCCAGGATGAGGGCCGCCTGCAGGATCAGGGCCTCGCGCGAGCCGGTGGCATCCCATCCGATCACCTCGGTGATGCGCTTGAGCCGGTAGCGCACCGTGTTCGGATGCACGAAGAGCTCCCGCGCCGTCGCCTCCAGGCTGCGCCCGCTCTCCAGGTAGCTGCGCAGCGTGCCCAGCAGCTCTGTCGAGTGGTCCTGCAGCGGCCGGTAGATGCGCCCGATCAGGGTCGCCCTGGCCAGCGGGTCGCCGGCGAGCGCGCGCTCCGGCAGCAGGTCGTCGGCGAGCGCGGGCCGGCCGACCTTCTTCCACGACCTCGCGACCGCGAAGCCGGCGAGCGCGGCCTTGGCGCTCTTGGCGGCGTCGACGATGCTCGGCACGGCGTGGCCGAGCACGAGATGGCCGTCGCCGAACGCCGGTTCGAGCGCGCGTGCGATGTCGAGGAACGTCACGGGCTCGACGCCCGTCGTCTCGCCCTCTGCGGGCTCGACGTCGGGGTCCTCGGCCCGGCCGATCACCACGACGAGTCGACTGCCCTGCACCCCGATGAGCACGTCCGCCCGCTGGTGCCGCGCCGCTCGACGCAGCAGGTCGACGTCGAGCATCGCGGGGGACGTGCCGACGAGCACCGACACCTCGCCGTGGCCGTGCCAGCCCAGCGCCGCGATGCGGCTGGGCAGCTCGTCGTCGTACTCGCCGGAGAGGATCGAGTCGACGACGAGCGCTTCGAGGCGCGCGTCCCAGAGTCCGCGCGCCTCGGCGGCGCGGGCGTAGACGTCGGCGGCCGCGAACGCGATCTCGCGCGAGTAGAGCAGGATCGCCTCGCGCAGCGCCTCGTCGCGATCCTTGACCCGCTCCTCGACGACCTCGACGACGACGCGGATGAGCTGCAGCGTCTGCTGCAGGCTCACCGAGCGCAGCAGCTCGCGCGGTGCCGCCCCGAAGACGTCGGAGGCGATCCAGGGCGTCGACGACGGGTCCTCGAACCAGCGGGTGAAGGACGCGATGCCCGCCTGGGCGACGAGCCCGACGGCCGAGCGCCGCCCCGGCGGCATCTCGCCGTACCAGGGCAGCGTCTCGTCGAGCCGCTGCAGCGTGCGGGTGGAGAGCTCGCCCGACAGCGTGCGCAGCCAGGCGAGCGTGCGCTCCTTGTCCGGAGCCGCCACGCGGACGGCCTAGCTCTCGCCGCCGGCGTTGCCGGTGTCGCCCGCGTTGACGTCGTGCAGGCGGTACTTGTCGATGGCCTGCTGCAGCACGGAGCGCTCCAGCTTGCCCTGCTCCACGAGCGACTGCAGCGTGCGCACCACGATCGACTCGGTGTCGATCTTGAAGAAGCGCCGCGCGGCCGAGCGCGTGTCCGAGAAGCCGAAGCCGTCGGCGCCGAGCGTCGCGAAGTCGCCGGGCACGAACTGCCGGATCTGGTCCTGCACCGCGTGCATGAAGTCGCTGACGGCCACGACCGGGCCCTCGGCGCCCTGCAGACGCTGCGTGAGGAACGGCACCTGCGGCTCCGCCTCGGGGTTGAGGAAGTTGTGCTCCTCGGCGCGCAGGCCGTCGCGGCGCAGCTCGCTCCACGAGGTGACCGACCAGACATCGGCCGACACGCCCCAGTCCTCGGCCAGCACGCGCTGGGCCTCGAGAGCCCAGGGCACCGAGACGCCGGAGGCGAGCACCTGCGCCTTGAGGCCGCCCTCGTGGCCGGGGCGCAGCGGGTAGATGCCCTTGACGAGGCCCTCCACGTCCAGGCCCTCGGGCTCCGTGGGCTGCACGATCGGCTCGTTGTAGACCGTGAGGTAGTACATGACGTTCGGGTCCGCGTGGTCGCCGCCGTACATCCGCTCGAGGCCGGAGCGCACGATGTGGGCGATCTCGTAGCCGTAGGCCGGGTCGTAGCTCAGCACCGCCGGGTTGGTGGCGGCGAGCAGCAGCGAGTGGCCGTCGGCGTGCTGCAGGCCCTCGCCCGTCAGCGTGGTGCGACCGGCGGTCGCGCCGATGATGAAGCCGCGGGCCATCTGGTCGCCGGCGGCCCAGATGGCGTCGCCGGTGCGCTGGAAGCCGAACATCGAGTAGAAGACGTAGACCGGGATGAGCGGCTCCGCCTGGGTGGCGTAGCTGGTGCCGATCGCGGTGAACGCCGCGAAGGCGCCCGCCTCGTTGATGCCGACGTGCACGATCTGGCCCTGCGGGCTCTCCTTGTACGCCAGGAGCAGCTCGCGGTCGACGGAGGTGTAGGTCTGGCCCTTGGGGTTGTAGATCTTCGCCGTCGGGAAGTACGAGTCCATGCCGAACGTGCGGGCCTCGTCGGGGATGATCGGCACGATGCGGTGGCCGAAGTCCTTCGAACGGAACAGGTCCTTGAGGATGCGGGCGAACGCCATCGTGGTGGCGATCTCCTGCGTGCCCGAGCCCTTCTTGGCGCTCTTGTAGGCGTCGTCCTCCGGCAGGCTCAGCTGCGTGTACTTGGAACGGCGCTCCGGCACGTAGCCGCCGAGCTCGCGGCGGCGCTCGTGCAGGTACTGGATCGCCTCGTCCTGCTCGCCCGGGTTGTAGTACGGGGGCAGGTAGGGGTTCTCCTCGAGCTGGGCGTCCGTGATCGGGATGTCCATCGAGTCGCGGAACGTCTTGAGGTTGTCCAGCGTCATCTTCTTCATCTGGTGGGTCGCGTTGCGGCCCTCGAAGGCCGGACCCAGGCCGTAGCCCTTGATGGTGTGGGCGAGGATGACCGTCGGCTGGCCCTTGTGCTCGGTCGCCGCCTTGAACGCGGCGTAGACCTTGCGGTAGTCGTGGCCGCCGCGCTTGAGGTTCCAGACCTGCTCGTCGCTGTAGTCCTTGACGAGCTCGAGGGCGCGCGGGTCGCGACCGAAGAAGTTCTCGCGCACGTAGGCGCCGTTCTCGGCCTTGTAGGTCTGGAAGTCGCCGTCCGGCACCGTGTTCATGAGGGTGCGCAGGGCGCCGTCGGTGTCGCGGGCGAGGAGGTCGTCCCACTCGCGGCCCCAGACGACCTTGATGACGTTCCAGCCGGCGCCGCGGAAGAAGCTCTCGAGCTCCTGGATGATCTTGCCGTTGCCGCGCACCGGTCCGTCGAGGCGCTGCAGGTTGCAGTTGATGACGAAGTTGAGGTTGTCGAGGCCCTCGTTCGCCGCCACCTGCAGCTGACCGCGGCTCTCGACCTCGTCCATCTCGCCGTCGCCGAGGAAGGCCCAGACTTGCTGGTCGGAGGCGTCCTTGATGCCACGGTTGCTGAGGTACTTGTTGAGCGACGCCTGGTAGATCGCGTTGATCGGGCCGAGGCCCATCGACACCGTCGGGAACTGCCAGAACTCGGGCATGAGGCGGGGGTGCGGGTAGGACGAGACGCCGCCCGTGTGGTGCGACTTCTCCTGCCGGAACCCGTCGAGCTGCTCGGTCGTGAGGCGACCCTCGAGGAACGCACGGGCGTACATGCCGGGGAGGCGTGGCCCTGGTAGAAGATCTGGTCGCCGCCGCCGGCGTGGTCCGCGCCGCGGAAGAAGTGGTTGTGGCCCACCTCGTAGAGGGCGGCGCTCGACGCGTAGGTCGAGATATGGCCGCCGACGCCGATGCCGGGGCGCTGCGCGCGGTGCACGGTGACCGCGGCGTTCCAGCGGATCCAGCGCCGGTAGCGGCGCTCGATGTCCTCGTCGCCGGGGAAGGCTGCCTCGTTCTCGGGGGCGATGGTGTTGACGTAGTCCGTCGTCGGCACCATCGGCACGCCCAGGTGCAGCTCGCGCGAGCGGCCGAGCAGGCTCAGGAGGATCTCGCGGGCGCGGCCGCGGCCGTGCGTCTCGACGAGCCCGTCGAGGGATTCGCGCCACTCGGCGGTCTCCTCCGGGTCCATGTCCACATAGCCTGCCGAGTACGGATCCTGATCGTTGACCGTCACCCTTGACCTCTTCTTGTTCGTAGGGGCATACCGACCCAGCGGTGTCCGCGCCGGATCGCGACGGGACGCTGAGGGAGTCCCCCACTCTAGGACCAGTCGGATGAGCGAGCGCTCCACGCGGCGCGCTTGGCGCCCCGCGCGCACGGGCGTACCATGGCCGATCGTGCCTGACCCGGGGCCCAACCGGCCTGCGGGGGACAGGCGGAAGGACGGACCCGCACCATGGCTCTGGAGAACGACACCCTCGCTCCCGACTTCGACCTGCCCAACCAGTTCGGCGAGCACGTCAGGCTGAGCGACTTCCGCGGCGTCAAGCCGGTCGTGCTCGTCTTCTTCCCGCTCGCGTTCTCGAGCACGTGCACGAGCGAGCTCTGCGAGCTGCGCGACAATCTCGCGCTGTTCCAGGACGGCGGGATCGAGCTGCTCGGCATCTCCGTCGACTCCAAGGCGACGTTGCGCGCCTTCGCCGACGACGAGGGCTACGCCTTCACCCTGCTGGCCGACTTCTGGCCGCACGGCGACGTGGCGAAGGAGTACGGGGTCTTCCTCGAGCACAAGGGCTTCGCCACGCGCGCCACGTTCGTGATCGACGTCGACGGCATCATCCGCGCCAGCTTCATCACGGCGCCGGGCGAGGCGCGGCCGCTCGCGGCCTACCGCGAGGCGCTGAAGGGCGTGCTGCCGGTCTCCGCGTGAGCCCTCCACCCGCTACCCTCGGAGGGGCACGGGCTCTTAGCTCAGTTGGTTAGAGCGCCACGTTTACACCGTGGATGCCGGGGGTTCGAGTCCCTCAGGGCCCACCGCAGCCGGTTCGTCTCCCCGCGAGCGTGCGTCCTCGCCCCGACCCGACGTGCTCGGGTCACCGGAGCTTGATCCAGCGGATCGCGGCGACCGAGGCCCCCACGATGACGAGCGCGACGCCGATCGCTGCGACCACGATCGGCAGCGCGTCGGCAGCGGAGAGGTCGCCCGAGCCAGCGAGCGACGTGCCGCCGAGGTTCAGCGCGCGGGTGTTCAGCGCCTGCGGCAGCACGGTGCCGAGCGGACGCAGCGCCTCGGACGTGACGCTCGCCACGCCTGCGACGCACCCGACGAGGCAGATCGCCACCGGGGCAGTGAACGACCGCAGCAGCATCGAGAGCAGTGACTGCGCTGCGATGAGCGGGAGGGCCGCCACGACGGCCAGCGCCCCGACCAGGGCGAACCGCCATGGCGCGGCATCCTGCAGCCCGAGGACGACGACCCCGGCGATGAGCGTGGCGGTGACGAGGACGGCCTGCATCACGGCCACGGCGAGCGCGATCGCAGCGGTCTTCGCCAGCACCAGCCGCACCGGAGTGCGAGCGTGGGTCGCCAAGAGGTTCCAGTTCGTGCCCCGATGCTCCGGACGCCAGACGACGGCGGCCAGCAGCCCGATGCTGACGGATGAGAACACCAGGCCGTAGAAGAGGGTGACCTGCGAGGTGAACGAGGCCCAGCCCGCGTCGAGCTGGTCGGGGTTCGATGCGAAGTTGATCGTTCCCGTGATGACGGCCAGCAGCGGCATGACCACCGCGATGAGCCAGATGGACGATCTCTTCAGTTTGAGCAGCTCGGAGCGCAGCATGGCGGTTCACCGTTCCAGACGGTCGAGTCGGCGGGTCGCGATGGTGAGGAGCACGGCGGCCAGCAGCAGGAACCCCACCACCCACGCGACGGGAGGGTGCACGAAGGACAGGACGCCGCTCTCCTGGGAGGCGTGCGCGATCACGGCGTAGTACCCCCAGGGCACGAACCTGCTGATCGTTCCGGGCACCAGGAGGCTGAACACGGCGAGGAACGCCCCCAGCACACCGATGCCGACCCCGACCAGCTGGTTCTCCACCACCGTGGAGACCCAGAGATGCACCCCCAGGAACGCCAGATCCACGAGGATCAGCAGCGCCGTGTACCCGGCCCACGCGTCCACTCGGATGGGGACGTCGATGCCCGCGAGGGCCCCCAGCCCGATGACCAGCAGGGTCTGCAGGACCACCGCCGGCGCCAGGACGAGGCCGAGCGCGACGAACTTCGCGCGGCAGAGCTGACCGGGGGAGCGGCCGACGGAACCGGCGAGATTCCAGCCGGCGCCGGAGTGCTCGATGTCGGTCTGCCTGCTGGCGAGCACTGCGATCACGATCGGCGAGGTCATCGCGGCCATCAGCGTGTAGGACAGCATGAGCGCCGCCCACGGCAGCGCATCCTCGTCATCGAACGACGCACGAGCGCTGCCCGCGAACAGCGAGACGCTCGACAGCGCCGCGGTGGCGACGACCAGCACCGCGAGGATCGGCAGGGTGCGCAGCCTGCGCATCTTGCGGAACTCGAGCCGGACGTCGCGGATCACAGCAGGCCCCCGCGTCCGGTCAGGTCCATGAAGACCTCCTCCAGCGAACGGCGCACGCGGCGCACCTGATGGACGGGCACCTCGGCGTGGACGAGCCGCTGCACCACCGCGGCGGTCTGGTCCTTGCCGATCCCGCTCAGCCGGATGCCGACGGCCTCGTCCGCCGGCCCGGTCGGCGTCGCATCCGCCACCGCTGCGAGCGCGGCGACCGGATCGGGCGTCTCGATCACGAGGTCCGGGGCGGATCGGGCGAACAGGTCGTCTCGCGAGCCCTGGAAGATCATCCTCCCCGTGGAGAGGATGCCCAGCACCGACGCCATCCGGTCGATCTCGTCGAGCAGATGGCTCGAGACCATGACGGTGATGCCCTGCTGCGCGAGCCGGAGCAGCAGCGTGCGCATCTCCTCGATCCCGGCCGGATCCAGGCCGTTGGTCGGTTCGTCGAGGATCAGGAGGGCCGGATCTCGGGCGAGCGCCATGGCGATGCCGAGCCGCTGCTTCATGCCGAGCGAGTAGTTCCGCACGAGGCGGTGCTGGTGCTCGGTGAGGCGCACGATGGCCAGCGCGTGGTCGATCTGCGCGGTGCGCAGGTCGAGCATGTGCTGCACGATGCGCAGGTTCTCCCGACCGGTCAGGTGCCCGTAGCCCGGTGGCGCCTCGATCATCGACCCGATCGAGGGCAGCAGCCTCGGACGCGTGACACGGGTCAGCCGCTCACCCAGCAGCACGATGTCACCGGCCGTGGGCTGCGTCAGACCCAGCAGCATCTTCATCGTCGTGGACTTGCCCGAGCCGTTCGGCCCGAGGAAACCGTAGACCTGGCCCTGCGGCACGACCAGGTCGAGCTTATCGACGACGGTGCGCCCCGAGAAAGCTTTGGTCAAACCGTTCGTCCTGATCGCGATGCCGTCCATCCCTCCACCGTGGACGGTCGCGACGGCGAGGCGAGGATGCCCCGGTATCGAGTCCGACCTCATGCCGTGGCATGATCCCTCAGCCGCGGCGCCTTGTTAGCGTCGAAGATCATGGAACCGCGCGCGCCCGACCTCGGCACGGTGCGGCGCCGGTCCGGCCGGGTCGCCGACGTCGCGCTCGCCCTCGCGCTGCTGGCGCTCGGCGCGATCGGGCATCCCACCCTGTCGTTCACGAGCGCAGCGCAGCTGCCCTACGCGCTGGTCGTGGTGGGCTGCTGCGCCGCCGCCGCCGTTCGACGCTCCTGCCCGAGGGTCGCGCTGCTCGCCATCACCCTGCTGCTGCTCCTGCACCTCGTGGCCGTCCCGTCGCCGGGCCCGTTCGCGTTGGCGATGTGCATCGTCGTCGTCTACACCGCGCAGTCCGAGCTGCGGTCGCCGGAGCGGTGGATCTTCACGGCGGGCACCGTCGCGGGCTCGGTGTGCGGTGTGCTCGCCGCCACCCGCTCGTCCGGCGTCGACTGGTGGACCCGCTCGCTGACCGTCGTCGCCGCGGTCTCGCTGCTCGCCGTCGTCGCGCTGATCGCGACGGTCCGGCACCAGGCGCTGCTGCGTCATCGGGCCGGGGTCGAGCGTGTGGAGATGCTCCATGCCCGGCAGCAGGCCGAGGCGCGCCTCGCGGCAGTGGAGGAGCGGGCGGCGATCGCCCGCGAGATGCACGACATCCTCGGCCACTCGATGAACGTCATCGCGATCCGAGCCGAGGCAGCGCGGTACGCGCTCCGCTCGGATCCGAGCGGAGCGGACACCGCGCTCGGCGAGATCGCGCGCCTGAGCCGGGACGCGGTCGACGAGGTGCGCGAGCTCATCGACGTGCTCCGCGACGCTGCGCCGACCGACGCACCCGCAGCTCCGTCGCTGACCGACCTCGGCGGTCTCGTCGACGACCACTGCGAGACCGCCTATCGCATCCGCTGGCACGTCGACGGCGATCTCTCGGTCGTGCCCGACCACGTCGGACGCAGTGCCTACCGGATCGTGCAGGAGGCGCTCACGAACGCCTCGAAGCACGCGCCGGGCGCGTCGGTGGAGGTGCGGCTGACGGTCTCGGAGCACCACGTTGAGCTGACGATCGCGAATGAGGTGCCCGCTGGGGCTGCTGCGCGCCGGTCGGAGACTGGTCGTGGGCGCGGACTCAGCGGGATGGCGGAACGCGTCGGAGCGCTCGGCGGCACGATCGAGGTCGGCCCGCACGGACGGGACGGCGCCTGGCGCGTCACCGCGCGGATCCCCTGGCGGCTGCCGTGATCTCCGTCGCCGTCGTCGACGACGAGCCGCTCTTCGCCGACGGCCTCGCCATGATCCTCGACGCGCAGCCCGACCTGCGGGTGCTGTGGCAGGCGGGCGACGGCGCCGAGGCCGTCCGACGGCACGCCGGCCAGCCACCGGACGTCCTGCTCTGCGACATCCAGATGCCGGTGCTCGACGGGCTCGAGACGGTGCGGTCGCTCGTGGCCGCCGGTGCGATGACACGCATCGTGATGCTCACGACATTCGCTGCGAACGAGTACGTGCTCGGTGCCATCGAGCGGGGAGCGTCGGGCTTCCTGCTCAAGAACACCCCGCCGGCGGATCTCATCGCAGCGATCCGCACGGTCCACCGCGGTGACGCCGTGATCTCGCCGGGGCCCACCCGCGAGCTGTTCGCCACCTACCGCCGAGCGGCGGCGCAGCGTCCGGCGACCGTGCCCCGCCCGGACGGGGACGATGCTCGGAGCGCTCTGACGCGGCGTGAGTCGGAGGTGATCCGCTTGATCGCGTCGGGGATGAGCAACCGTGAGATCTGCGATCACCTCTGGCTCTCGATGCCGACGGTGAAGACCCACGTGGGCAACCTCATGGCGAAGACCGGCTCGCGCGACCGCGTGCAGCTCGTCCTTCACGCGTTGCGGTCGGGCATCGCCGCGATCGACTGAGCGGATGGCCCGTCGCCGCGCACGAGCGGACGGCATCGCCGTCCGCGGGTTCAGGTCCGCGGCCCGGTGCCCGCGCCGACGACGATCCGGCCGTCCGCGTCGACACGACCGCCGAGCTCCGCCGCGAAGGCGTCCTGCCGCATGCCCTCCACGAGCGCGACGATCGGGATGCCCGCATCGGCGGCGAGCCGCAGGGTGGTCCTCGCCTCCGGGGCATCGCCGCGCAGGAAGCCCAGGCAGAGATCCGCGCCCAGGCCGACCATCCGCCGGCTGCGCCGTAGCGGCGCGCGCTTGCAGGAGCCCCGGCCGGGGGAACAGCCGCGCAGCGCGCAGTGCTCGTCGTGCACGTCCCACTCGGGCTCGTGGCGCTCCTCGCGCAGTCCCAGCTCCTCGCCGATGCCGCGCACCAGCGCCTCGGCACCGGTCGCGCCGCCGTGCACGAGGGTGACGTCGCCGAAGGGCCCCTGGGCGTCGTTCACCTCGAACAGCAGCTCCCGCAGCGGGCGGACGGAGACCCAGTCCCGGCTGCCGGCGATGAGCAGCCTCATCCGTCGAGCCCGGCGAGCAGGCTCGCGATCGCTCCGGCGCCCGGCAGCTCCGCGTCGGGATCGACCTGCTGCCAGGGCTCGAGCACGAACCGCCGCTCGTGCGCGCGCGGATGCGGCAGCAGCAGCGCGGGGCCGGCGCTGCGCACCCGACCGTAGGCGATGAGGTCGAGGTCGAGCGTGCGGTCGCCCCAGCGTTCGCGACGCACGCGGCCGTGCTCCGCCTCGATGCGATGCAGCTCCGCCAGCAGCACGCTCGGCGCCAGCCGCGTCTGCAGGACTGCGACGGCGTTGCGGTAGCGCGGCGCCTCGGGATCGGGCCCGTCCAGGCGCACGGCGACCGTCTCCACGGCATCGGATGCGCGGACGCGGTCCGTCAGCGGCAGCGCGGCGAGCGCGCGCACGGCGTCGTCGATCGCCCTGGCGGTGTCGCCGAGATTCGCGCCGATCGCGACGACGGCCGCAGCGGGCGGCACGGGGCGGCTCATCGCATCCGCTCGATGGTCACCGTGACGTCGTCGAACGGCACCGGGATGGGCGCCGCCGGCTTGTGCAGCACGACCCGCACCGACTGGACGAGCGGATGCTCGAGCACGGCGTCGGCGACGCGTGCGGCAAGCCGTTCCAGCAGGTCGACCGGCTCGCCGGACAAGATCGCCGCGACGCGCTCGGCGAGCTCCCCGTAATGGACGGTGTCGGCCACGTCGTCGCTCGCCGCGGCCGCGCGGGTGTCGAGGCGCAGGAGCACATCGGCGACGAACTCCTGGCCGTCGCGGCGCTCCTCCGGGTAGACGCCGTGGTAGCCGATCGCGCGGATGCCGGTGACGGCGATCTCGTCGAGCCCTCTCATCCGTTCCCTCCATCCGTCCACGCTGCGGCGACGCGCAGCGCGTCACGGCTCGCCCGCACGTCGTGCACCCGCACGGCCCAGGCGCCCGCCTGCCCGACGAGCACGCTGGTCACCGCCGTGGCGAGGTCGCGGCGCGCCTCGTCGGCCTCGCCGCCGAGCGACTCGGCGAGGAAGCCCTTGCGGCTCGTGCCGACGAGCACCCGGTGCCCGGAGGCGACCAGGCGCGGCAGATCGTGCAGCGCCGCCCAGTTCTGCTCGGCGCGCTTGCCGAAGCCGATGCCGGGGTCGAGCACGATGCGCTCGCGCACGATGCCCGCGGCGATCGCGGCATCGACCCGCACGAGCAGCTCCTCGGCCACCTCGCGGCCGAGGTGGTCGTACCGCGCATCGGCGTACATGTCCGCGGAGTGCCCTCGCCAGTGGCCGATCACGAAGTCCGCATCGGTCGCGGCGACCGCGTCGAGCATGGCGGGGTCGGCGAGGCCGCCGGAGACGTCGTTGACGAGGTGCGCGCCGGCCGCGACCGCTGCGGTGGCGGTGGCGGCACGCATCGTGTCGATGCTCACGACGGCGCCCCCGCGGCCAGTGCCGACACGACCGGCAGCACGCGCGCCGCCTCGAGCTCCGCATCGACCCGCTGAGCCCCGGGTCGCGTCGACTCCCCGCCGACGTCGATCAGGTCGGCGCCGTCGGCGAGCAGGCGCTGGGCGTGCGCGATGGCGGCGTCGGGCTCGAGGAACCGCCCGCCGTCGCTGAACGAGTCGCTCGTCGTGTTGACGATGCCCATGAGCAGGGTCATGCGGGAGCCCCCGCGATGAGCGCCAGCAACTCCGCCCGAGCGGCGGGATCGGCCAGCTCGCCGCGGGCCGCGACGGTGACGGTGCTGGCGTGGGGCCGACGCTCGCCGCGCGCGGTGACGCACTGGTGCCGCGCCGAGAGCACCACCAGCGAGCCGCGCGCATCGAGCGCGTCGGCGATGGTCTCGGCGACCTGCTCGCCGAGGCGCTCCTGCACCTGGGGGCGGGCGGCGAGCACGTCGAGCACCCGCGCGAGCGCGCCCAGGCCGACCACCTTGCCCGTCGGCAGGTAGGCGAGGTGGGCGCGACCCTCGAAGGGCAGGAGGTGGTGCTCGCAGATGGACCGGAAGGCGACGTCGCGCAGGAGCACCGCACCCGACGGCAGCGTGTCGGGCGCGGGCCCCTCGCTCACCGAGATGGTGCGCGCGAGCGGCTCCGCGGGGTCGGCGTCGAGGCCCGCGAAGAACTCCGCGTAGGCGTCCGCGACACGGGTGGGCGTCTCGCGCAGGCCCGGACGCTCGGGCTGCTCGCCGATCGCCTCGAGCAGCTCGCGCACGAGCGCGGCGATGCGGTTGCGGTCGACGGGCGGCATCCTCCGAGCCTACGCGGCGGGGAGGGTCCGGGCCGACGGAGCGGCTCCCACCCGGTGCACGACCTTCGGGTAGCGGTCGCACAACTCGTTCGCAACTCGAGGAGTTGACCGGCGTCGGGCGCTGCCACGTCGAGTTGGCGTTGAGAACGCCTCGGGTATGGCGGATTCCGCGCGCGGGAGCTTCTCTCAGGCGCTTCTGGAGTACTGTTATCCGAAGCCGAAACCCCTCGACAGAGAAGAGCTGCACCATGGCCAAGAAAGTCGTCGTCGAACTGGTCGATGATCTCGACAACTCCGCGATCGAGGAGGGCGAGGGCGGAACCGTCTCGTTCGCCCTCGAAGGCGTGAACTACGAGATCGATCTGGGCGCCGAGAACATCGAGAAGCTGCGCGGGGTGCTCGCGCCGTACATCGAGAAGGGGCGTCGCACCGGTCGCGCCAGCGGGCCGCGCAAGTCCTCGGGTTCCGCGAACTCGGGTCTCCCGACCCTGAACCAGCAGATCCGCGAATGGGCGAAGACCCGCGGGATGGACGTCCCGGCCAAGGGCCCGCTGCCCAAGCGCATCCGCGAGGCCTACGAGTCCGCGAGCTGAGCGAGCCCATGAGCGAGTCGCTCCGGCGGCACAGCGATTACGGACAGGTCGGCCTCGACGAGGCCGACCTGTCGCGTGATCCCGTCGAGCAGTTCCTCGAGTGGCTCCGCGATGCGGAGTCGGCCGAGGTGTTCGAACCGAATGCGATGGTGCTGAGTACCGTCGCCGCCGACGGCGCGCCCTCGTCGCGGACCGTGCTGCTGCGCGCGGCCGAGCCCTCCGGGTTCGAGTTCGTGACGACCCTGAGTTCGCGCAAGGGCACCGAGTTGCAGGCGCGACCGGCGGTGTCCCTGCTCTTCCCCTGGTACGCGTTGCGGCGCCAGGTCATCGTGCTCGGCGATGCGCATCCGATCACCGCGGAGGAGTCCGACACGTACTGGGTTGATCGCCCCCGGGGTTCGCAAATCTCGGCCTGGGCGAGCGAGCAGTCCCGTCCCATCGCGTCGCGGGCGGAGTTGGAGCGTCGGGTGGCGGCTCTCGAGGAGCGCTTCGCCGATGGCGCGGTGCCGCGCCCGTCGGCGTGGGGTGCCGTGCGGGTCGTGCCGCGCAGCATCGAGTTCTGGCAGGGGCGCAGCTCCCGGCTGCACGATCGGCTCCGCTTCGAGCGAGCGGATGCGGCGTCGCCGTGGTCCGTGCAGCGCTACCAGCCGTGACGCGGGAATAGCGCTTCGATCCGACCGGTTGCGGATGTCGATACGTTCGCATGAAAACAGGAGGACCGCCATGGCCACCACGCCCGCAGGCATCGCCGGCACCAGTTCCGTCGAGCTCGGCCTCGACACGTTCGGCGACGTCACCGTCGACGCCGAGGGGCGCTCCGTTCCGTACCCGCAGGTCATCCGCGACGTCGTCGCCGAGGCCGTGCTCGCCGACCGGCTCGGCGTCGACTTCATCGGCGTGGGGGAGCACCATCGCGACGACTTCGCCGTCTCCTCGCCCGAGATCGTGCTCGCAGCCATCGCGGGCCGCACCTCGCGCATCCGCCTCGGCACCGCCGTGACCGTGCTCAGCAGCGACGACCCCGTCAGGCTCTACCAGCGCTTCGCCACGCTCGACGCGGTGTCGCAGGGGCGCGCCGAGGTCATCCTCGGCCGCGGCTCGTTCACCGAGTCGTTCCCGCTGTTCGGCTTCGAGCTGCAGCAGTACGAGCAGCTCTTCGAGGACAAGCTCGACCTCTTCCACGCGCTGCGGTCGGAGGGCTCGATCACCTGGAGCGGTGCGACGCGGCCGGCGCTGCAGGCGCAGCGCGTCTACCCGACCACCGAGGCCGGCGCGGTGCCGGCCTGGATCGGCGTCGGGGGCAGCCCAGAATCCGTGGTGCGCGCCGCGCGCTACGGCCTGCCGCTCATGCTCGCGATCATCGGCGGCGCACCGGAGCGCTTCCGCCCCTACGTCGACCTCTACCACCGTGCCCTGCAGCAGCTCGAGCAGCCCGCGCTGCCCGTCGGCGTGCACTCGCCCGGCCTGATCGCCGAGACCGACGCCATCGCGCGCGACCGGTACTGGGAGGGCTACCGCGCCATGCACGGGCGCATCGGGCGCGAGCGCGGCTGGGGCGAGACGACCCGCGAGCAGTTCGAGCAGGAGGTCGAGCACGGCTCGCTCTACGTCGGCTCGCCCGAGACGGTGGCCCGCAAGATCGCGTCGACCGTCGGCGCCCTCGGCCTCAGCCGGTTCGACCTGAAGTACAGCTCCGGCCCGCTGCAGCACGCCCACCACCTCGAGACCATCGAGCACTACGGCAGCACGGTCATCCCGCGCGTGCGCGAGCTGCTCGGCTGATGGCGGGGCGCATCCGCTCGATCTCATCGCAGAGCCCGTCGCGGCGCGACCAGCGCCAGTCGCGCGGCGTCGAGCGGATGCGCGCAGCGGCCGGTTCGCGCGCCCTCGGCGCTGCATCCCCGTGTCGCGGGGCCTCGTGGCTATCGTGAGGTCCATGGCGCACGGGGAAGACGAGCAGCAGAGCGACGACGCGCCCGTCGGGCCGCGGCGCTCCAACTACACGCCGCCCGCCGGGGGATTCCGCTGGTTCGGCCGTGCCTCCGGCCCGTCCGACGACGCCGTGCGCGAGGGCGATGCCGCGCTGGACGACGAGAGCGCCCCTCGCGATGCCGCGGAGCCCGGAGCCGAGCGCCTGAGCGAGCAGCTCGGCGACCTCACCGCCCGTCTCGCTGCCGAGCGGACGGCCGCCGAGCGCCCGGAGGCCCCTTCCGTCGGAGCCTCGCCGTGGGCGGAGCCGACGACCGGTGTGCCGGTGTACCCGTGGGACGAGCCGCAGGCCGAGGCGGTCCCCGCCGACCCTGACCGACCGTGGGCCACGAGCCCTGGTCTGCCCGCGGCGGGCCCGTCGACGCCGAGCGATCCCGCGCCCGAGGACGCCGAGATCGTCGGCGACGCCGAAGACCCGGCTCCGTACGTCGAGCTCACCCCGACCGGCAGCTTCGTGCCGCCACCGGCGCGCCGCTCGCTGCGCGACGACGAGCTCGCCGCCGCCGTCGGATCTCCGGCCGAGGGCGGCACGCTCGCCGCGATCGAGCGCTTCGAGGAGCAGCTGCGGCTGCGCGAGCAGGACACCGCGCAGTTCAACGCCTGGGAACGGGACGTGCTCGCCGAGGGGACGACGGAGGCCTTCGACGAGGTCGAGCGCGTGCGCGGCGGTTTCGCCGGGCTCGTTCCGCCGACCACGGCGGCGATCACGCTGCCGGTGCTGCCGCCGGCCGAGGCCGACGCGCAGCCCGGTGAGGAACCGCCCGGCGAGGAAGCGTCCGCTGGACCCGAGTCTCCGACGGTGGAGCCCGACGCATCGCCCGACGACACCCCGGCGCTCGTCCTGCACGAGCGGCTCGATTGGCAGGACGGGCCGTCGCCCATCACGGTCGAGGGCGAGATCGTGCCCTCCGAGCCGGTCGAGGGTGAGATCGAGCCCTCCGAGCCGCTCGCGTCCGAGCCCGCGGCCGAGCTGGAGCGCGTCGATCCCGTCGCCCCGATGCGGGTGCCCATCGGCATCGTGCACATCGACGCCGCCGCCGCCGACCCCGAGCCCGAGGACCAGGCGGAGGCGGTCGACGACCGCGAGCCGCTGCCGCGCCCAATGGATTCCGCCGGGGCGGCCCTCGACACCGCACCGATCTCCTCCGTGCAGGCCGCCCAGGACATCGACGAGCTCCTGCAGCCCGAGCCCGCTCGCCCGCTGCCGCTGCTCGGCCTCGAAGCCAGCGGCATGCAGCCGACGCCGCAGGATCAGCGCGCCGGTCGCGCCATCCGCCTGTTCTGGCTCTGGTTCGCGCCGCAGTCCTCCGTGCTCGGACTCGGGGTGGGCGCGCTGCTGCTGCTCGGCGGCCTCGACCTGCCGCAAGCGCTGCTCGCGGCCGTCGCGGGTTCCCTCCTCGGCCTCGTGCCGCTCTCGCTCGGCACGCTCGCCGCGATCCGCACCGGCCAGCCGACGATCGTGGCCTCCCGGGCCGTCTTCGGTGTGCTCGGCAACGCGCTGCCGGCCGCGCTCGCGCTGATCAGCCGTCTGCTCTGGGGCGCTGTGCTGCTCTGGGTCATGGGTCTCGGCACGAGTTCCGTGCTGGTCGGCGAGGGACTCGCGGGTCCGCTGGGCGCCGAGCAGGTCTCCATCCTCGCCGTGGCCTTCGCCTTCCTGATCGCGCTGGTCATCGCGTTCGCCGGCTACGGTCTGCTGCACGGCGTGCATCTCGTGCTCTCGACGCTCTCGGTGCTGCTGCTCGGCGGCATGGTCGCGCTCACCTGGCCTCTCGTCGACCTGCAGGCCGCACTGGCGCAGCCGCAGGGCTCCGGTGCCGCCGTGGTGTCGGGCACCGCCCTGGTGCTCTCGTTCACCGGCCTCGCTTGGGCGTTCAGCGGCGGCGACGTGGCCCGTTACCAGCGACCGGGCGGCTCCGGCACCGGCTCGGTGGCGGCGACCGGGCTCGCGAGCGTGCTGCCCACGGTCGGACTGCTCGGCTACGGGGCGCTGCTCGCCGCCTCCGACCCCGCGCTGGCCGGGGGCCTCGCCGGCAACCCGGCCGCCGCTCTCGCCGAGCTGCTGCCGTCCTGGTACGCGGTGCCGCTCGTGCTGGCACTGGTCGGCAGCCTGCTCGCGGGCGTCGTGCTCGTGCTGTACTCGGCGGCGTTCTCGGTGCAGGCGCTCGGGCTGGACGTGCAGCGCCAGTCGGCCGTCGTGATCGTCGGTCTGCTGCTCGCGATCTCGGCGGTCGCACTCATCCTGGCCGTGCCCGACCTGCGCACCTCGATCGACGAGCTCGTCGGCACCGTCGCCGTGCCGGTCGCGGCCTGGGCGGGGATCTTCGCCGGCGACCTGCTCCTGCGCGGTCGCGCGCTCGACACGGAGGACCTGCTGCGCAGCGGAGGGCGCTACCCGGCGTTCGTCTGGGGCAATCTCGCGGCGCTCGTGGTGCTGACGGCGCTCGGTTACGGCCTGCGCAGCTCCGAGCTCGGTGCGCTCTCGTGGCAGGGGTACCTGGCCCAGCCTCTGGGATCCCTCGGACTGCCGGTGCTCGACGCGTTCGCCGACGGAGGCGTCATCGTCGCGCTCCTGCTCGGCCTCGCCTGGTCCCTCGCCACGGCGGGTCCCCGCATCCGCCGTCAGCAGGCCGCCGCGGTCGATGCCTGAGACGCCGCCTCGGTACACTGAGCGGATGCCCACCACCGTCGCCGACGCCCTCTCGGCCGCCGAGCGACGCTGGCCGCAGGGCACCGCCGAGCCCTGGGACGCGCCGGGACTGCTGGTCGGCGATCCCTCCGCCGAGCTGACCCGCATCCACCTCGCCGTCGACGCCACCGTCGCGGTCGCCGAGGAGGCCGTCGCGAACGGCGCCGAGCTGCTGCTCGTGCATCACCCGCTGCTGCTGCGCGGCGTGACGAGCGTTGCCGAGACGGGCGCCAAGGGCGCCGTCATCGCCCGCCTGATCCGCGGAGGATGCGCGCTGCTGGCCGCGCACACGAACGCCGACATCGTCGAGACGGGCACCTCCGGCGTGCTCGCGGAGCGCCTCGGGCTCGTCGACGCCGAGCCGATCGTGCCCTCGCCAGCGCCGGGCCGTGGCCTGGGACGCACCGGGCGCCTCGCTCAGCCCATCACGCTCCGCGCGCTCGCCGAGCGGCTGCAGCAGGTACTGCCGGCGACGGCCGGCGGCATCCGGGTGGCGGGCGACTCCGAGCGCCTCGTCGAGCGCGTCGCGCTCTGCGGGGAGCGGGCGACTCGCTGCTCGGCGAGGCGGCCGTGCGCGAGGCCGACGCCTACATCACGAGCGATCTGCGCCACCACCCCGCGTCCGACGCGCGCGAGCTGGCGGGCATCGCCTCCGGCCCGGCGCTCATCGACGTCTCGCACTGGGCCAGCGAGTCGCTCTGGCTCGAGGCCGCGGCCGAGGAGCTGCGCACCGACCTGCCCGGCGTCACCGTGACGGTGAGCCGGCTCCGCACCGACCCCTGGGACTTCACGCTGCTGCCGTAGCGCCCGCCGACCACCCGAACGACTGGAGACCCCGTGGCCCTCACCGCCAGCCCCCAGGACCAGGCCCGTCTGCTCGACCTGCAGGGCCTCGACACCCGCGTCCGCCAGATCGAGCACAGGGCCACCGCCCTGCCCGAGCACGCCGAGATCACCGCCCTCGCCGGCCAGGGCGTGGCGCTGCGCTCGCGCCTGTCCGCGGCGACCGGCGCGTGGGAGGACAACCAGACCGAGATCCGCCGCCTCGAATCCGACGTCGAGGTCGTCGAGGCTCGTGCGAAGCGCGACCGCGACCGGCTGCAGACCAGCACCTCCGTCAAGGACGTGCAGGCGCTCGAGGCCGAGCTCGTCAGCCTCGCCAAGCGCCGCAGCGACCTCGAGGACATCGAGCTCGAGCTCATGGAGGCGGCCGAGGGGCTGCGCGCCGAGCTCGACGCCGCGCAGGTCGAGCACGCCAGCCTGCAGGGCCGCATCGGGCTCGCCGAGCAGTCGCGCGACGCGGCCCTCGCCGAGCTGCGCGCGGAGCAGGAGCAGGTCGAGGGCGAGCGCGAGCGACTCGCCGCGAGCCTGCCCGAGGAGCTCGTGGCCCTCTACGAGAAGCAGCGCGCCCGCTACGGCTACGGCGCCTCGCTGCTGCGCGCGCGGGTCTCGTCCGCGGCCGGCGTCGCACTCACCGAGTCCGATCTGGCGGGCATCCGCACGGCGGCGCCCGACGCGGTGCTGCTGTGCCCCGAGAGCCAGGCGATCCTCGTGCGCACCGACGAGTCGGGCCTCTGAGCTGCCGGTAGACTGATCGGCGAATGGGTCGGCCAGACGGTCGCGTCAGCCCCTGCGGCTGCCGAGGAACGTCCGGGCTCCGCAGAGCAGGGTCGTGGGTAACACCCACCCGGAGCAATCCGCGAGAACAGTGCAACAGAGAGCAGACCGCCGTCGGGATCCGTCCCGGCGGTAAGGGTGAAACGGTGGTGTAAGAGACCACCAGGGGGTCGGGTGACCGGCCCCGCTGGGTAAACCTGGCCCGGAGCAAGGTCAGACAGGGGACGATGAAGCGGCTCGCCGAGTCCCCGGGTAGACCGCTGGAGGGCTGCAGCAATGCATCCCCGAGAGAGATGGCCGTCCGAAGCCCGCACCACGGTGCGGAGGGACAGAACCCGGCGTATCGGCCGGCCCATTCATCCATCCGCTCGTCGGTCCGATCGCGAGCGGATGCGCTGCGCCGTGAACGCGGAACGGCGGCGCCCCGAGGGGTCGCCGCCGTCCGGGATGCCTGTGCTCAGATGTCCTGCGTGGGCAGGGGCGAGGCCAGCGCCGCGGCGCCCGAGATGCCGGCGTTGTTGCCGAGCGCGGCCGGGATGATCGGCGTGCGCAGGTCGAGCAGCGGCAGGAACTTCTCCGGAGACTTCGAGACGCCGCCACCGACGATGAAGAGGTCGGGCACGATGAGCGCCTCGAGGCGCTCGTAGTACTTCTGCAGGCGCTTGGCCCAGTGCTTCCAGGAGAGGTCCTCGCGCTCCTTGGCCGACACGGCGGCCTTGGTCTCCCAGTCGACGCCGTCGATCTCGAGGTGGCCCAGCTCGTTGTTGGGGATGAGCACGCCGTTGTAGATCATCGCCACGCCGATGCCGGTGCCGAGCGTCGTCATGAGCACGAGACCGTCGCGGTCCTTCGCGGCGCCGTAGCGCACCTCGGCGTAACCCGCGGCGTCGGCGTCGTTGACGAAGTGGATGTCGCGTCCGAGCGCCTCCTCGAAGAGCTTCTCGGCCTCGAGGTCGATCCAGCGCTTCGACACGTTCGCCGCCGAGCGGGTGATGCCGTGCTGCACGACGGCGGGGAAGCAGACGCCGAGGCCCGACTGCGCGTCGGCGCCGCCGAGGCGCTCGACGAGCTGCGCGACGACCTCCACGATCGCCTCGGGCTCACCGCCCTCGGGCGTGGGCAGCTTCTCGCGGTCGCTGATCAGCTTGCCGGTCTCGAGGTCGACGATGCCGGCCTTGATGCCGGTGCCGCCGATGTCCACGCCGAGTGCGGTCGTCGCCATTGATGAAGCCTTCCTTGCTGCGTTGCTGCGGGGTGGTGCGGAGTCAGGGGAGCGTGAGCACGTCGGCGCCGCGCTCGGTCACCACGAGGGTGTGCTCGAACTGGGCGGTGATGCTCTTGTCGCGCGTCGTGACGGTCCAGTCGTCGGGCCAGAGGTCCCAGGCGTGGCCGCCCAGCGTGAGCATCGGCTCGATCGTGAACACCATACCGACCTCCATCACGTCGTCGTACGCCGGGGCGGAGTCGTAGTGGGGGATGATCAGGCCCGAGTGGAACGCCTCGCCCACCCCGTGGCCCGTGAAGTCGCGCACCACGCCGTAGCCGAAGCGCTTGGCGTAGGACTCGATGGCGCGCCCGATGACGTTGACCTGGCGGCCCGGGGCGACGGCCTTGATGCCGCGCTGCAGGGCGAGCTCGGTGCGCTCGACGAGGTCGACGACCTCCTGACGTGGCGAGCCCACCAGGAAGGTGCGGTTGCTGTCGCCGTGCACGCCGTCCTTGTAGGCGGTGATGTCGATGTTCACGATGTCGCCGTCCTGCAGCACCGTGTCGTCGGGGATGCCGTGGCAGACGACCTCGTTGACCGAGCTGCAGATCGACTTCGGGAAGCCCTTGTAGCCGAGCGTCGACGGGTAGGCGCCGTGCGCGACGACGAACTCGTGGCCGATGCGGTCGAGCTCCTCGGTGGTGACGCCGGGCCGCACGGCCTCGCCGACCGCGGCGATGGCCTGGGCTGCGATGCGGCCCGCGGCGCGGATCCGCTCGACGGCCTCCGGCGCGTACACGTCCGATCCGGTGAAGCGCTCGGGGCCGCTCTTGCCGACGTACTCGGGGCGTGCGATCGCTGGGGGCACGCTGCGTGTCGGGGAGATGCGGCCGGCGGTGAGGTGTCCGTCAGCGTCGCGGGGCATACCCTCGATCCTATGTCCGAGTACTGGTACAACATGACCACCGGCGAGGTCGAGGAGGGCCCGAAGTCACTGGGCAGCGACCGCGTCGGACCGTTCCCCGACCGCGAGTCGGCGTCGAAGGCGCTCGATACCCTGCACGCGAACTCGGCCAAGTGGGCCGAGGAGGATGCTCGCGAGGACGACTGATCGCAGCGGGACGGCCCGTGCCGTCGGCGGATGCGCGCGGCCGCGCCCCGTCTCCGCTCAGTCGCGCGCGGGGTCGCCGAAGCTGTGCTCCTCCGCCGGGAAGGCGCCCGTCCGCACGTCGTCGGCGTATGCGGTCGCTGCCTCGGTGAGCGTCCCGCGCAGATCGGCGTAGGCCTTGACGAAGCGGGGCACCCGTCCCGTGGTGAGCCCGGCGAAGTCCTGCCAGACGAGGATCTGCCCGTCGGTGCCGGCGCCCGCGCCGATGCCGATGGTGGGGATCGCGAGCGACTCGCTCACCTCGCGGGCGATGCCCGCGGGCACCATCTCGAGCACGACGGCGAACGCCCCGGCCTCCTGCACGGCCAGCGCGTCGGCGAGCAGCTGCTCCGCGGCCGCGCCCCGGCCCTGCACGACGTGCCCGCCGAGCGCGTGCTCGCTCTGCGGCGTGTAGCCGACATGGCCCATCACGGGCACGCCCGCGTCGACGATGCGCCGGATGGAGGCCGCGCTGCGCACGCCGCCCTCCAGCTTCACGGCGTGGGCGGCACCCTCCTTCATGAGGCGCACGGCGCTGCCGACCGCCTGCTCGGGGGAGACCTCGTAGCTGCCGAACGGCAGGTCGGCGACCACCATCGCCCGCCGCACGGCGCCGGCGACCGCACGCGACAGGGGCAGCAGCTCGTCGAGGGTGACCGGCACGGTGGTGCCGTGCCCGAAGACGACGTTGCCGGCGGAGTCGCCGACGAGCAGGAAGTCGATGCCCGCCTCGTCGAAGATCTGCGCGGTGAGCGCGTCGTAGCTGGTGAGCGCGGTGATCCGCGTGCCCTGCTGCTTCGCGGTGCCGAAGAACCGGGTGCGCACGCGCTTGACCTGCTGGGGGACTGCCTCGCTCATCCCTCGATCCTAGGACGGCTCGGCGATCAGTCCTTGTACGTGATCGGCAGGCGGCGGTCGCGGCCGAAGGCCATGCCCGACACCTTCGGCCCGATCGCGCTCTGCCGGCGCTTCCACTCCGAGCGGTCGATGAGCTTGACGACGTCGTGCACGACCTCGGCGTCGAAGCCCGCGGCGATCAGGTCCTCGCGGCCGAGCTTGCGCGTGACGTAGGCCTCGACGATCTCGTCGAGCACCGCGTAGTCCGGCAGGCTGTCCTGGTCGGTCTGGCCCTCACGCAGCTCCGCCGACGGGGGCTTGCTGATCGAGTTCTCCGGGATCGGGGGCGTCTCGCCGCGGGCGGCGGCGTGCTCGTTGCGCCAGCGCGCGAGCTCCCAGACCAGGGTCTTCGGCACGTCCTTGATCGGGGCGTAGCCGCCGACGCTGTCGCCGTAGATGGTCGAGTAGCCGACCGCGACCTCGGTCTTGTTGCCGGTGGTGAGCACGAGGTGCCCGTCGAGGTTCGACAGGCCCATGAGGATGATGCCGCGGATGCGCGCCTGCAGGTTCTCGGCGGCCAGGCCGGTCAGCTGCAGCTGGTCCTCGACGGGCTGCACGAGGTCGGCGATGGCCTCGGTGCGGTAGTGCACCCCGATCCGCTCGGCCAGGTCGTCGGCGTCGCTGCGCGAGTGGTCGCTCGACCATCGGCTCGGCATGGACACGCCGTAGACGCGGTCCGCGCCGATCGCGTCGGCGGCGATGGCGGCGCAGACCGCCGAGTCGATCCCGCCGGAGAGCCCGAGGGCGACCGAGCGGAAGCCGTTCTTCTCGACGTAGTCGCGCAGCCCGGTCACGAGGGCGCCCCAGAGCTGCGCGCGGTCGTCCGGCAGCTCGGCGATGTCGGCGGGCAGCGGCTCGCGCTCGGGCGCCTCGCCGAGGTCGATCACCACGCGGCGCACGTAGTCGGGCACCGGGTGGTCGGCGGTCGCGGGCGGGTCGAGGTCGACGAGCAGCAGGTGCTCGTCGTACTGCGGCGCGCGGGCGAGGATCTCGCCCTTGCCGTCGACCACGACGCTGTCGCCGTCGAAGACGAGGTCGTCCTGGCCGCCGACGATGTTGACGTAGGCCACGGTCGTGTCGCTCTCGAGCGCTCGGCGCGTGACGAGGGGCACGCGCACCTCGTCCTTGTCGCGCTCGTAGGGCGAGGCGTTGATGACCAGCAGCACGGATGCGTCCGACTCGAGCACGCGGGCGACCGGGCCGCCGTCGCGCCACAGGTCCTCGCAGATGATGAGCGCCACGTCCGCGCCGCGCAACCGCAGCACCATGAGCTCGTCGCCGGGGATGAAGATGCGGTACTCGTCGAACACCGAGTAGTTGGGCAGGTGGTGCTTCGAGTACTTGGCGAGCACGCGGCCGCGGTGGATGACGCTCGCGCGGTTCTGGGCGATCGCGGAGGGGGATGCGTTCGACGAGGTCAGGCGCGGCTCGAACGGGCCGTCGGGGTGGCCGACCACGACGACGAGCTCGCCGAGCCCCTCCTCGTGCAGCCGTGCGGCGAGCGCGTCCACGGCCTCGGCGCTCTCGCGCAGGAAGCTGGGTCGAGCCGCGAGGTCCTCGATGGGGTAGCCGCTGAGCGCCATCTCGCCGACGGCGAGCAGGTCGGCGCCCGCATCGTGCGCGCGCCGGGCGACGTCGACGATGCGCGCCGCGTTGCCCTCCAGGTCGCCGACGATGGGATTGGTCTGGCCCAGGGCCAAGCGGAGACGCGGCATAGCCACTAGCCTAGTGCTGGCCTCGACGTGCTCTTTCGTCGACCCCAGGCGCACTCGCGGGATGGAGTTCAATGGACAAGCAGCGTGACTTCGTGCTCCGGACGATCGAGGAGCGCGGCGTCAAGTTCGTCCGACTGTGGTTCACCGATGTCATCGGCACGCTCAAGTCGGTGGCGCTCGCCCCGGCCGAGGTCGAGGGGGCCTTCGCCGAGGGGCTCGGCTTCGACGGCTCCGCCATCGAGGGCCTGACCCGCACCTCCGAGGCCGACGTGCTCGCGCATCCGGACCCGACCACGTTCCAGATCCTGCCGTGGCGCGGCGAGATCGACCCCACCGCCCGCATGTTCTGCGACATCACCACGCCGGACGGCCAGCCCTCCGTCGCCGACCCCCGCAACGTGCTCAAGCGCACGCTCGCGAAGGCCGCCGATGCGGGCTTCACCTTCTACACGCACCCCGAGGTCGAGTTCTACCTGCTCGAGTCGTCGAAGTTCGGCGCCGAGGGCCCGACGCCGGTGGACAACGCCGGCTACTTCGACAACGTGCCCGGCGGCACCGCCCACGACTTCCGCCGTCGCAGCGTGCGCATGCTCGAGGACCTCGGCATCTCGGTGGAGTTCAGCCACCACGAGGCGGGTCCCGGCCAGAACGAGATCGACCTGCGCTACGCCGACGCGCTGACGACCGCGGACAACATCATGACCTTCCGCACGGTCATCAAGGAGGTGGCGATCGAGCAGGGCGTCTACGCGACCTTCATGCCGAAGCCGCTCTCCGGTCACCCCGGATCGGGCATGCACACCCACCTGTCGCTCTTCGAGGGCGACACCAACGCCTTCTACGAGGCCGGCGCCGAGTACCAGCTCTCCACCATCGGCAAGCAGTTCGTCGCGGGGCTCCTCAAGCACGCCCCCGAGATCACCGCGGTGACGAACCAGTTCGTCAACTCCTACAAGCGCATCTGGAGCGGCGACGAGGCGCCCGCCTACGTCAGCTGGGGCCACAACAACCGCTCCGCGCTCGTGCGCGTGCCGCTCTACAAGCCCGGCAAGGGCACCAGCGCCCGCATCGAGTACCGCGCGATCGACTCGGCCGCGAACCCGTACCTCGCCTTCTCGCTGCTGCTCGCGGCGGGTCTCAAGGGCATCGAGGAGGGCTACGAGCTGCCGGCCGAGGCCGATGGCGACGTCTGGTCGATGACGGATGCGGAGCGCCGGGCGCTCGGCTACACGCCGCTGCCGGCCAGCCTCGACCACGCGCTGCAGCTCATGGAGCGCTCGGAGCTCGTCGCCGAGACGCTGGGGGAGCACGTCTTCGAATACGTGCTGCTCAACAAGCGGCAGGAGTGGCGCGAGTACCGCGCCCAGGTGACGCCGTTCGAGCTGCGCAGCAACCTCGGCATCCTCTGACGCCGCCGCGCATCACGATCCCATGACCCGGACCCGTACGACGCTCAGCGAGCTCGCACGGCTCGGGTTCGCCGAGCTCGGCCGAGCGTCGACCGCCCTGGCCGAGCTCGATCCGGCGATCGGCTCGGACGACCTGCTGCCGCGCTTCGCCGGCACCGCGGACCCGGACCTGGCGCTGCGCCAGCTCGCGCGCCTGGACGAGCGGCACCCGGAGCAGCTGCGCTCCGCGCTGCGGGCGGCGCCCTCGCGCGTGCTGCGCCTGCTCGGTGCCTCGGCGGGCCTCGCCGACTTCCTCGACCGCCGGCCGGAGCACCTGGCGGTGCTGGAGCATCCGCTCGCCGTCCCGCCGTCGGCCGCGGCGCTGCGACGCCGCCTGCTGGACGCGGTCGGAGCGGATGCGGACGCCCCGGTCCCCGAGGCGGAGCTCGCCGGCGAGGACGGTCGCGTCGCGCTGCGGGTGCGCTACCGCGCCGAGCTCGTGCGGTTGGCCGCCTGGGACCTGGAGCAGCCGGACGGCGCCGCCGTGCTCGACCTCGTCGCGGCGGCGCTGGCCGATCTGGCCGCAGCCGCGCTCGAGGCCTCGCTGGCCGTGGCGCGGCGCACCCTCGCGACCGGCGCCCTCGCGGAGGAGCTGCCGCTCACCCAGCTCGCCATCATCGGCATGGGCAAGGCGGGGGCGCGCGAGCTCAACGTCATCAGCGATGTCGACGTCATCTTCGTCGGCGGCAGCCTCGACGAGCAGCGCGTGTCCTCCGCACGCGGCGTCGAGCTCGCGACGCGCCTCGCGATGGAGACGATGCGCGGCATCCAGGAGCTGTCGATCGAACCGCCGCTCTGGGAGGTCGATGCGAACCTGCGCCCGGAGGGCAAGTCCGGCGCGCTCGTGCGGTCGCTCGAATCCCACGTGGCGTACTACGACCGCTGGGCGAGCAGCTGGGAGTTCCAGGCCCTGCTCAAGGCGCGCCCGATGGCCGGCGACGCCGAGCTCGGCGCCGACTACCTCGCCGCGATCGCACCGAAGGTCTGGGCGAGCGCGGCGCGCGAGGGCTTCGTCGAGTCGGTGCAGCGGATGCGCGAGCGGGTCACCGCGCACATCCCCGCCGACGAGGTCGACGTGCAGCTGAAGCTCGGGCCCGGGGGCTGCGCGACGTCGAGTTCACGATCCAGCTGCTGCAGCTCGTGCACGGCCGCACCGACGAGTCCGTGCGCCGGCGCGGGACGATCCCGGCGCTGCGGGCGCTGGAGGCCGGCGGCTACATCGGCCGGGTCGAGGCGGAGGAGTTCGAGCGCGACTACCGCGAGCTGCGGTTGCTCGAGCACCGCATCCAGCTGCGCGACCTGCGGCGGACGCACCTCATGCCCCGCGACCCGGAGGCGCTGCGCGTGCTCGCGCGCTCGTCCGGGCTGGCGACGGGTGCCGAGGGGCTCCTGCAGCACTGGGAGGCGGTGCGCCTCGCCGTGCGCGGTCTGCACGAGAAGCTCTTCTACCGGCCGCTGCTCGCCGCCGTGGCAGCCCTGCCGGAGGACGGCGCTCGGCTGTCGAGCGATCAGGCCGAGGCGCGGCTCGCCGCGATCGGCTTCGCCGACCCGCGCGGCGCGCTCGCGCACATCGCCGCGATGACCGCCGGGGTCTCGCGTCGCGCCAGCATCCAGCGGGCCCTGCTGCCGATCATGCTGCAGTGGTTCTCGGAGGGAGCGGACCCCGACCAGGGCCTGCTCGCGTTCCGGCGCCTCAGCGACGACCTGGGCGACGCCCACTGGTACCTGCGCATGCTGCGCGACTCCACCGCGGCCGCGGCACGCCTCACGCGCGTGCTCGCCGGCTCCCGGTACGTCGTGAACCTCGTCGAGCGCATCCCCGAAGCGGCCGCCTGGCTCGAGGACGGCGACGAGCTGCGCCCGCGCGCGGCCAAGGGCCTGCAGGAGGAGGTCGCCGCCGTCGTCGCCCGGCACGGTTCGATCGACGCCGCGGCCTCGGCGATCCGGGCGCTCCGGCGCCGGGAGGTGCTGCGCCTCGCGCTCGGCGGCATCCTCGGCCTCATCACCATCGAGGAGCTCGGCCGGGGCCTCGCGGACGTCACCTCGGCGACCATCCGCGGCGCGCTCGCTCTGGCGCGGCGCGGCGACGAGCTGCCCCTGGAGTTCGCGGTGATCGCGATGGGGCGCTACGGCGGCGAGGAGCTGGGCTTCGGCTCGGATGCGGACGTCATGTACGTCTACCGCGCCTCCGGGGAGCTGGATGCGCAGACCGCGCAGCGCCGTGCCGAGCGGATCGTGGCTGACCTGAACCGGCTCACCGAGGACGTGCGCCTGCCGTTGGACCTCGACGCGGAGCTGCGTCCCGAGGGCCGCAACGGGTCGATCGTGCGCTCGCTCGAGTCCTACCGCGGCTACTACGCGCGCTGGTCGCAGACCTGGGAGGCGCAGGCGCTGCTGCGTGCGAGCGGCGTCGCGGGCGACGCCGGGCTCATCGAGGACTTCGAGCGCCTCGCCGAGTCGCTGCGCTACCCGCAGGAGCTCCCCGCGGAGGCGGAACGAGAGATCAAGCGCATCAAGGCCCGCGTGGAATCCGAGCGGCTGCCCCGCGGAGCGGATCCGTCACGGCACCTCAAGCTCGGTCGCGGCTCGCTGAGCGACGTCGAGTGGCTCGTGCAGCTGCTGCAGCTGCAGCATGCCGGCGCGGTGCCGGCGCTGCGCACCACCTCGACCCTCGACGCGCTCGATGCGGCGGTCGAGGCCGGCCTGCTCGACGGGGAGGACGCGGCGCGGATGCGGGCCGCGTGGCTGCTGGCGTCGCGGGTGCGCTCGGCGATGACGCTGTGGACCGCGAAGACGGCCGACGTACTGCCGACCGATCGTCGTGCGCTCGAGGGCATCGCCCGCCTGCTCGAGTTCGCCCCCGGCTCCGCCTCCGACCTCGAGGAGCTCTACCTCGCCGTCACGCGCCGCGCCCGCGCCGTGTTCGACCGTCTCTTCTACGGGCTCGACGAGCAGCCCCGTCCGACCGCCCGCTGACGGCGCCGGGCTCCGAGCGATGCGGCCGGAGCTCGCATCCGCTCGTGCCCGTCCGACCGCATCCGCTCGCACCGCCCGGGAACGCGGCAGGGGCCGCATCCGTGACGGATGCGGCCCCTGCTCGTGGTGCGACCGGAGGTCAGACCGAGAAGTAGAGCTCGTACTCGAACGGGTGGGGACGCTGCGCCATCGGCAGGATCTCCTTCTCGCGCTTGTAGTCGATCCAGGTCTCGATGAGCTCCCTGGTGAACACGTTGCCCTCGAGCAGGAACTCGTGGTCCGCCTCGAGCGCGTCGAGGGCCTCGCCGAGCGACGCCGGCACCTGCGGGATGTTCTTGGCCTCCTCGGGCGGCAGCTCGTAGAGGTCCTTGTCGACCGGGGCCATCGGCTCGATCTTGTTCTTGATGCCGTCGAGGCCCGCCATCAGCTGCGCCGCGAAGGCGAGGTACGGGTTGCCGGAGGCGTCGGGCGCGCGGAACTCGATGCGCTTGGCCTTCGGGTTGGTGCCCGTGATCGGGATGCGGATCGAAGCCGAGCGGTTGCCCGCCGAGTAGACCAGGTTGACCGGGGCCTCGAAGCCGGGGATGAGGCGGCGGTACGAGTTGATGGTCGGGTTCGTGAAGGCGAGCACCGCGGGGGCGTGCTTCAGGATGCCGCCGATGTACCAGCGCGCGATGTCGCTGAGGCCGCCGTAGCCCTGCTCGTCGTAGAACAGCGGCTCGCCGTTGCTCCAGAGCGACTGGTGGGTGTGCATGCCCGAGCCGTTGTCGCCCATGAGCGGCTTCGGCATGAAGGTCGCCGTCTTGCCCCACTGCTCGGCGGTGTTCTTGACGATGTACTTGAACTTCAGGATGTCGTCCGCGGCGTGGACCATGGTGTCGAAGCGGTAGTTGATCTCCGCCTGGCCACCGGTGCCGACCTCGTGGTGGGCGCGCTCGAGGATGAGACCGGCATCGATCAGCTTGAGGCTGATGTCGTCGCGCAGGTCGGCCTGCTTGTCCACGGGGGAGACGGGGAAGTAGCCGCCCTTGTAGGGGGTCTTGTTGGCGAGGTTGCCGCCCTCCTCGACGCGCCCGGTGTTCCAGGCGCCCTCCTCCGAGTCCACGAAGTAGAAGCTCGAGTTCTGGGTGACGGAGTAGCGCACGTCGTCGAAGATGTAGAACTCAGCCTCGGGGGCGAAGAACGCAGTGTCGGCGATGCCGGTCGAGGCGAGGTACTTCTCGGCCTTCTTGGCGACCTGGCGCGGGTCCTTCGCGTAGATCTCGCCGTTGCGGGGGTTGTAGATGTCGAAGACCATGATCAGCGTGCGCTCGACGCGGAACGGGTCCAGGTAGGCCGTCGTCACGTCGGGGATGAGCTGCATGTCCGACTCGTGGATGTTCGCGAAGCCGCGGATCGACGATCCATCGAAGAGCTGGCCGACGGTGAAGAACTCCTCGTCGACGGTGGCGGCCGGGATGTTGAAGTGCTGCTGGACACCGGGCAGATCGGTGAAGCGGATGTCGAGGAACTTGACGTCCGTGTCCTTGATGAACTTCAGAACCTCGGAAGAATCACTGAACATGTGATGGCTCTCCAAATGGGGTCGCGTGCGGGCTGCCGGGCGCAGCGCCGCTACGAGGCTATTGACGGGGGTTTCACCGGGGTGTCACTCATGTTTCCGGCATGTTACGAGCACCCCTGCCGACTATCCTTGCAGGATGCCCCCTCCTCCGCAGCGCACGAGCCTGCCCGCAGCGAATTCCCGGGGCAGCGGCTCGGCCTCCCGGAGCAGGGTCCGCGCTCGGTGGCGCGCTTCGGTCGACGCCTCATCGCCCTGGTCATCGACTGGTGGGCGGCCGTGCTGATCGCCGGCGTGCTGTTCCCGAATCCGGCGCCGGACGACGCGGGGCGGATCATGCTGCACCAGACGATCATCGCCGCGGTCTTCGTCGTGCACCGCGTGCTCGTGATCCTCGTGCTCGCCGGCAGCCTCGGTCAGCACATCGTCGGCGTGCGGGTCGTGCCGCTGCGCGGCGGCTGGATCGGGTGGTGGCGGCCGCTCGTGCGCACGGCGCTCATCCTGCTCGTCGTGCCGGCGCTCGTGCTCGATCAGGACCAGCGCGGCCTGCACGACCGCATCGCGGGCACGGTGCTCGTGCGCCGCTGACCCCCTCGCGACGAGGGCCGGTGGCGATCGCCACCGGCCCTCATCGTCTCAGCGTCGACGGGTCAACGCGGTCGCTGCGCGCGCACGCGCATCGGGTCGACGCCCTTCGGGATCGGCAGGCCGTTCTGCCCGAGCGAGCTCAACCGGTTGCCCACGGCGAGGATCTCGGCCTTGTTCAGCGCCTTCTTGCGCTTGGCGATGGTGCGGGCGAGCCTGTGCAGCGGCACGGCGTCGTCCTCGGGGCCGACGTGCACGCGGGCGATCGGCACGTTCGGCAGGATGCGGGCGACCTTGCGGCGCTCGTCGTCGAACATCCGCTTCGTGCGTCCCTCCGAGCCTTCGCTGATCAGCACGACACCGCCCTTGCCGACCGCGCGGTAGAGCGCGTCCTGGGTCTTGCCGTTCACGGCGACGGGCATCTCGCTCGCACGCCATCCGCGACGCAGAGCGTTCTTGAGCACGGCGCCGACGGCACCGGGCTGGCCTTCGATCTGCTGGAAGGCCGCGCGCTCGGCGAGCCGGCCCAGCAGCAGCAGGAAGACGAGCAGACCGGTCATCAGACCGACGAGGATCCAGAGGATGAAGCCGAGGATGTTGCCGGCCGAGGTCACGAAGGCGAGCAGCACGCCCAGCAGCACGGGCACGATGAAGCCCGCGAGCATGATCGGCAGCGCGGTGGCGTCGTGCCGCCGGGTCATCTGGAAGACCTGCCACATCTGCTTGAAGCGGCCGGGTTCCTTCGGCGTCGAGGGGGTGCTGCTGTTGCGTGCCATAGTGCCAAGGATAGGGCACCGGAACCGCCCCTCCCACGCCGTGGGGGTGTCGATGAACCCACCGATCCGGACGTCCCGCGACGGCGGTCGGGGGCGCTGGCGCAGGATGCCCGCATGCTGCATGAGACGACATCGGGCGGGTACCGCGTGCTGCGCGGTCTGGGGCGGGGCGACCGGGCGGAGGTGCTGCTCGCCGCGGGCGAAGGCGACCCGGTGGCTCTCAAGCGGTTCCTGCCCCACGTCCCCCTGGGACGGGTGCTGCTCGAGCTGGATGCGATCGAGCGCATCGACGCGCCGCACCTGCCGAGGGTGCTCGATCTCGCCACGGGCGACGACGGCGAACCGGTCGTCGTGCTCGAGCGCTGGTCGCCGTTCACGCTCGGGGCGCTGCTGGCGCGCCGCGGCACGATCGCGGCGGGCGAAGCCGTCACGCTGCTGGCCCCGATCGCCGAGACCGTCGAGCGGATGCACGCCGCCGGTGTCGCGCACGGCGCGCTCGTCCCCGGCGCCGTGCACCTCGCGGTGGACGGCGCCCCCGTGCTCGGCGGCCTCGGAGCTCTCAGTCGGTTCGCCGACGGGCCGGCCTCCGAGGCGGTGCGCAGCGGCTCGCAGGAGGTGGCTCGCGACGCGCAGGCGCTGACCGCCCTCGCGGCGATCGTCGCAGAGCACCTCGACGGTGCGGGTGCCGGTCTGCGGCGGCGCATCGAGGAGTTCGCGGCCGCCGTCGGTGACGAACCGCAGCGACGCTCCTTCGAGCTGCTCGAGGTGCTCTTCGGGGCGGCGCCCGCCGCGGCGGTGCGGTTCCCCGGAGCGGGCCGCCGTGTCGCGGAGCGGCCGAGCGCCGCGATGCCGGCCCGGCTCGACGCGCCCCCGCCGGGGGAGCGCGACGTCGAGCCGAGCGGAGCGGGACCCGTCGGCTGGCTCGCCGCCGCGCAGCTGCCGGAGTGGCTCGAACGTCTCGTCGACGCGGAGGTCGGTGCGGTGCAGCGGTGGGCGCCCGTACGGCGCTTGCGACGCTCGATCGCCTCGGTCCGTCCCCGGTTCCGCGTGCTCGGCGCCATCGCCGTCGTCACCCTGCTCGCGCTCGGCGGCGTCGTGCTGCAGCGCGCCGACGGTCAGCGCGAGAATTCCGCTGCGGCCACGCCGCCCGAGACGACGTCGAGCCACGACCCGCGTCCGGAGCCGTCCGATGCCGCCGCTCGGGACGCCGCGGGCGTGCGGGATGGAGATGCGCCGCGCGGCGCGGCCGGGCCGGACGCCCTCGACGCCGCGATCACGGGCGACGACGCGTTGGCCGCGGCCTCCGCGCTGCTCGCCTCGCGCGACGACTGCCTGAGGCGTGCCGAGCACACGTGCCTCGACGGCGTGCTGCAGGCCGGTTCGGCCCTGCTGGCCGAGGACCGCGCCCGCGTCGACGCGACGCAACGGGACGGCGTCGCGGCGGAGCTGCTCGGTGCGCCCGCCGACCTCCGGATCGTGCAGGAGCTCGGGGGAGCGGTGCTCGTGGCCGCTGCCTTCCCCGATGCGGCGCCGCAGACGACAGCGGCCTCGCTCCTCATCGTGAGGAGCGAGGCCGGCTGGCGTCTGCGCGATCTGCTCTAGGAGCGTCTCCCGCCTCGGATCAGATGCCGAGATCCGCGGTGAACTCCGCCTCCTCGAGGCGGTTCTTGATCGCGACGAGGAACCGGGAGGCGTCCGCGCCGTCGATCGTGCGGTGGTCGTACGAGAGCGCGAGGTAGACGTACGAGCGGATGGCGATGGCCTCCTGGCCGTCCACCTTCACCACACCGGGGCGCTTGGTCACGATGCCCGTGCCGAGGATCGCCGACTGCGGCAGGAAGACCACCGGGGTGTCGAAGAGCGCGCCGCGCGATCCGGTGTTGGTCACCGTGAAGGTGCCGCCGGAGAGCTCGTCGGGCTTGAGCTGGTTGTCGCGGGTGCGCTGGGCCAGATCGGCGATCTGGGCGGCGAAGCCCGCGAGGTCGAGCTCGCCGGCGTCGCGCACGACGGGCGTGAGCAGGCCGCGCTCGGTGTCGACCGCGATCGAGATGTTCTCGCTCGCCGGGTAGACGATGCTGTCGCCGTCCACCGTCGAGTTGATGATCGGGTAGGCCTTGAGCGCCTCGGCGGCGGCCAGGGTGAAGAACGGCAGGAACGAGAGCTTGTTGCCGGTCTTCTCGAGGAACTCGCCCTTGACCTTGTCGCGCAGCGTCGCGAGCTTCGTGACGTCGACCTCGACGACCGAGGTCAGTTGTGCCGTCTGCTGCAGCGAGGCGACCGCGCGCTCGGCGACGACCTTGCGCAGACGGGTCATCTTGACCGTGGTGCCGCGCAGGTCCGAGACGGGGAGCTTCGTCGACGCCTTGGCGGCGGGGGCCTCTGCAGCGGAGCCCGACGACTTGGCGGCGGCGAGCACGTCCTCCTTGCGGATGCGTCCGCCCACGCCGGAACCGGTGACGGTCGACAGGTCGACGCCCTGCTCGTTCGCGAGCTTGCGCACGAGCGGGGTGACGTAACCGGCGGCGGAAGCGTCCGCGGCAGGAGCCTCTGCGGCCGGAGCGGCGGCAGGTGCCTTCGCGGGCTCGGCGGGGGCCTGCTCGGCCGGAGCCGGAGCCTTCTCAGGCTCCGCAGCGGACTGCTCGGCCGGGGCCTCCTCGGCGGCCGGCTGCTCGGCGGGGGCCTCTTCGGCGGGAGCCTCCTCCGCGGGCGCCTCCTCGGCAGGAGCCTCCTCCGCGGGTGCCTCCTCGGCAGGAGCCTCCTCCGCGGGTGCCTCCTCGGCGGGGACGTCGTCGGCCGGAGCCGAGGAGCCGTCGCCGATGCGCACCAGGGCGGTGCCGACCTCGACGGTCTCGTCCTCCTGGACGAGGATCTCCTCGATGACGCCGGCGACGGGGAGGGGATCTCGGTGTCGACCTTGTCGGTCGACACCTCGAGCAGGGGCTCGTCCACCTCGACGCGGTCGCCCACGTTCTTCAGCCAGCGGGTCACCGTTCCCTCGGTGACGCTCTCTCCGAGCGCCGGGAGGTTGACGGATTCGCTCATCAGCGTTGCTCCTTATTTCTGCAGTCGTTGCGGGTCGTGGTGGCTCAGAGGGCGTGCAGGGGCTTGCCTGCGAGCGCGAGGAAGGCCTCGCCGAGCGCCTCGTTCTGGGTCGGGTGCGCGTGGATGAGGGGGGCGACGTCCTCGGGGTACGCCTCCCAGTTCACGGCGAGCTGAGCCTCGCCGATCAGCTCGCCGACGCGGGCGCCGATCATGTGCACGCCGACGACCGGGCCATCCTGCACGCGGACGACCTTGATCGATCCGCTCGTGCCGATGATGTGGCTCTTGCCGTTGCCGGCGAGATTGTACTCGTAGCTCGAGACCTTGTCGGCGCCGAACTGCTCCTTCGCCTTCGCCTCGGTGTAGCCGACCGAGGCGACCTCGGGCTCGGAGTAGGTGACCTTGGGGATGTTGACGTCCTCGATCACGACGGGCTTCAGGCCCGCGATCTCCTCGGCCACGAAGATGCCCTGCTGGAAGCCGCGGTGCGCGAGCTGCAGGCCGGGCACGATGTCGCCGACGGCGTAGATCGACGGGACGCTCGTCTGGAGGCGCTCGTTGGTGATGACGAAGCCGCGGTCCACGGTGACGCCCTGCTCCTCGAAGCCGAGGCCGGCGGTCGAGGGCCCGCGGCCGACGGCGACGAGCAGCAGCTCCGCCTCGACGGTCTCGCCGTTCTCGAGGGTGACGACGACGCCGTCGTCGTCCTGGGTCACGCCGGAGAAGCGCACGCCGAGCTTGTAGTCGATGCCGCGCTTGCGGAACGCCCGCTCGAGGGCCTTCGAGATCGACTCCTCCTCGTTGGGGACGAGGTGCGGGAGCCCTTCGATGATCGTGACGTCCGCGCCGAACGACTTCCAGACGCTGGCGAACTCGACGCCGATCACGCCGCCGCCGAGCACGGCCACCTTCTTGGGCACGAAGTCGAGCGCGAGGGCGCCCTCGGAGGTGATCACACGGCCCCCGATCTCGAGGCCGGGCAGGCTGCGCGAGTAGGACCCGGTGGCCACCACGACGTGCTTGCCGGTGATGCGGTCGTCGCCGACCTGCACCGTGTTCGGGCCGACCAGCTTGCCCTCGCCGGCGATCGTGGTGATCTTGCGCGCCTTCAGCAGACCCTGGAGGCCCTTGAACTTCGAGGAGACGACCTCCTCGCGGTACGCGGTCACACCGGCGATGTCGATGCTGTCGAACGAGGCCTTGACGCCGTACTTCTCGCTGTCCTTGACGCCGTCCGCGATTTCGGCCGCGTGCAGCAGCGCCTTCGTCGGGATGCATCCGCGGTGGAGGCAGGTGCCGCCCACCTTGTCCTTCTCGATCAGCGCGACGGAGAGGCCGAGCTGGACGCCCCGCAGCGCGGCAGCGTAGCCGCCGCTCCCCCGCCGAGAACGACGATGTCAAAGTTCTGTTCCGACACCCAGCAACTCCCTCGTGCTACAGGTTGAGATGTCGGTGAGCCGGGTGGTGTTCGGCGCACCGGAGAAGGCGCAGGTCGCGCCGGGTCCGACCCTACACCCCGCGGCTGAGGCGCTCCGCCAGGCTGATGAGGGTGCGGACCCCCACGCCGCTGGAGCCCTTCGGGGTGAAGCCGTAGGCGCCCACGCCGTTGTTCGCGGGGCCGGCGATGTCGAGGTGGGCCCAGGGGATCGGGGTGCCGTCCGGGCGGGTGCCGACGAACTCCTGCAGGAAGAGCCCCGCCAAGAGCATGCCGCCCGCGGGGTCGCCCATCTTGGCGTTGGCGATGTCAGCGATGTCCGAGTCGAGCTTGCGGCGCAGGTACGGCGGCAGCGGCATGGCCCAGAACTCCTCGCCAACCGACTCGGCGGTCTCGAGCACCCGGGCGACCAGATCGCGGTCGCCCATGGTGCCGACGATGCGGTCGCCGAGGGCCACGCGCGCAGCCCCCGTCAGGGTCGCGATGTCGACGATCGCGTCCGGCCCGTCCTCCGCCGCGGCGACGAGTCCGTCGGCCAGCACGAGGCGCCCCTCGGCGTCGGTGTTCAGCACCTCCACGGTCGTGCCGCCCTTGATCGTGAGCACGTCCCCCGGGCGGGTCGCCGTGCCCGAGGGCATGTTCTCGGCGAGGCACAGCCAGCCGGTCACGCGCACGGGCAGCTCCAGCGCCGCCACCGCGAGGACCGAGGCGAGCACCGAGGCGGCACCGGTCATGTCGTACTTCATGCCGACCATCGACGCGGCCGGCTTGAGCGAGAGCCCCCGGTGTCGAAGGTGATGCCCTTGCCGACGAGCGCGAGGTGCCGCTCGGCACCGGCGGGGTTCCAGTCGAGCCGCACCATGCGCGGGCCGCGAGGCGACCCGCTGCCGACGCCGAGCAGGCCTCCAAAACCTCCGGCGGCCAGCGCGTCCTCGTCGAGGATCGCGGCATCGACCCCAGCGACTGCCGCCAGCTCGGCGGCGCGCTCCGCGAGGTTGCCCGGGTAGAGGTCGTTGGCCGGGGTGTTCACGAGGTCCCGCACGCGGTGCACGGCCTCGGCGACCACCCGGGCGCGCTCGAGGATCGCGGCGGCGTCCTCCACCGCGGTCGGGATGACGACGGCGGATGCGGGTCCGCGGTCCTCGCCGTTCCCCGCGCTCTTGTAGCCGGCGAAGCGGTACGCGCCGAGGCCGGCGCCCTCCGCGACCGCGGCCAGCGACGCCGCGTCGTCTGCGGGCAGCGCGAGCACGACGCGGTCGACGCCCCGCAGCTGGCGCAGGGCGCTGCCGGCGGCGTAGCGGAGCGCATCCGCATCCGTCGCGGCGCCCAGTCCGATGAGCGCGATCGAGTCGGCGGCGTCGGAGCCCGGCAGGCGCAGCAGCTGGTCGGCGGAGCCGGTCGCGCCGATCGCGCCGAGCGCGGCCTGCAGCGCCGCATCCTCGATCAGCAGCTCAGGGCCGTCGGCGGTCGAACGCACGCCGAGGACGAGCACCTGCCCGGGGATGTCGATGGCGGGCTGCGTGCTGATCTCGAGGCTGGGAAGGCTCATGCGGCAACCCTATCGAGCGGCCGGCGGGGCGCCGCGCGCCTGTTCGCTGTCGGCGCTCGCACCCGCGCCGCGAGGCCGAGCGCGTCGCCCTAGGCTGGACGGCATGCTCGATCCCTCAGGTCTGTACGACCTCGCCGACGGTCTCGACGGAGTGCCGGAAGGGCTGCCGCTCGTCGCCGGTCTGACCGGCTTCACCGACGCCGGCTCCGTCGTCGGTCAGATCTCCGAGCACCTCCTCGAGCACCTCGAGCACAGCGAGGTCCTCGTCTTCGACAACGACGCGCTGCTCGACTACCGGGCGCGCCGGCCGATCTTCACGTTCGACGGCGACCGCCTCACCGATTACGCGCCGGCCAGGCTCGCGCTCGACCTGGTGGTCGACGAGCTCGGGCACCCCTTCCTGCTGCTGACCGGTTTCGAGCCGGACTTCCAGTGGGAGCGCTTCGCGGCCGCCATCGTCGGCATCGTGGACCGCTACCGCGTGTCGACGACCACCTGGGTGCACGCCATCCCCATGCCGGTGCCGCACACGCGGCCGATCGGCATCACCGTCAGCGGCAACCGGCGCGAGCTCGCCGATGCGCTGTCGGTCTGGCGTCCGCGCAGCCAGGTGCCCGGCAACGCGCTGCAGCTGGTCGAGTACCGGCTGCAGGAGCTGCAGCACCCCACCGCGGGCCTCGTGCTGCTCGTACCGCACTACCTCGCAGAGACGGAGAACCCCGGAGCGGCGGTCGCGGCGCTCGAATCCGTCAGCGCGGCGACAGGGCTCGTCTTCCCGACGGACCTGCTGCGCGACGAGGACCGCGAGTACCTCGCCAAGGTCGACGATCAGGTGGAGGACAACAGCGAGCTCTCGCGGCTCGTCGGCACGCTCGAGGAGCGGCACGACGACTACATGCAGAACGCCTCGCCGCTGCGCTCGCCGCTCACCGACGAGGACGGGGCCCTGCCGAGCGCCGACGAGATCGCCGCCGAGCTCGAGCGCTTCCTGGCGAGCCGGCGCGACGACGACGGCGAGCCCCCGCTCGCGTGAACCCCGCGCATCCCGCTCCATGAACTCCGCTCGCTCCTGGTCCGTCTGGGGTGCCGCCGTCGCGGCCTACGTCCTGGCCGTGCTCCAGCGCTCATCGCTCGGCGTGGCCGGCGTCGATGCGACCGAGCGCTTCGCGGTCTCCGCATCCGCGCTCTCGACGCTCGCCGTCCTGCAGATCGTGGTGTACGCCGGCATGCAGGTTCCCGTCGGCGTGCTGCTCGACCGGGTCGGCCCGAAGGCGCTGATCGTGACCGGGTCCGCGCTGCTGGGCACGGGGCAGATCACCATCGGCCTGGCGACCGAGTTCCCGGTGGCCGTCATCGGCCGGGTGCTCGTCGGCGTCGGCGACGCGATGATCTTCATCTCCGTCATCCGCCTGCTCACCAACTGGTTTTCCGGACGGGTGCTGCCCCAGCTCTCGCAGTGGACCGGCAACGTCGGCCAGCTCGGCCAGCTGCTGTCGGCCCTGCCGTTCGCCTGGGCGCTGCACGGCGTCGGTTGGACCTGGTCCTTCGCCGTGGCTGGGGCGCTGTCGCTCGTCGCGCTCCTCGTCGTGCTGCTCGTGGTGGCCAACGCGGCGCCGGATGCGCCGGAGATCGACCGCGCGACCACGCTGCGCGAGGCGGGACGCTCGGTCGTCGAGGCCATGCGCCGTCCCGGCACGCGGCTCGGCTTCTGGTCGCACTTCGTGACGCAGTCCTCCGGCACCGTTTTCGCCCTCCTCTGGGGCACCCCGTTCCTGATCGGCCTCGGCTACACGCGCGGCGAGGCGGCGGCGATGCTCACGCTGCTCGTCGTCTCCGGGGTGCTCAGCGGTCCGCTGCTCGGCATCCTGACGGCGCGCTACCCGATGCGCAGGTCGAACCTCGTGCTGGGGATCGTCGTCGCGCTCGCACTCGCGTGGGCGGCGACGCTCGCCTGGCCGGAGGAGCCGCCGCTGTGGATGCTCGTCGTCCTCATCGTGGTCATCGGGGTCGGCGGGCCGGGCTCGTTCATCGGCTTCGACTTCGCGCGCACCTTCAACCCGCTGCGCAGCCTCGGCTCCGCCAACGGTGTGGTCAACGTGGGCGGCTTCCTCGCGAGCTTCGTGATGATGTACTCCATCGGCCTCGTCCTCGACCTCGTCGACCGCGCCCGCGTCGCCGCCGGCGGCGCATCCGATCTGTTCGCCTGGGACTCGTTCCGCCTCGCCTTCCTCGTGCAGTACGTCGTCGTCGGCTTCGGCGTCGTGATGCTGCTGCGGGCCCGGCGCCGCACGCGGCAGCGGATGCGCGAGAGCGAGGGCATCGAGGTCGCTCCGCTCTGGCGGGCCGTCGCGCGGGCGTGGCGACGACGCTCCGAGGGCTGATCGGGGCGGTGCTCGCGCTGGGCGAACACGCGCTCGCGGATTCGTCGGGAGGAGGGGACTGTGCGACAATGAGAGGAAGGACCCGTTCGGGCCCTCCTCATCCGAACCGCTCAGGCGGGATCGGTGCTCGCAGGGGGACTTGACATGGGTCCTCATACTGCCCGGAAACGGCGCCGACCCGAGTCGGCCTCCGGGCGTGACGACGAACGGAAGAGGTGTTCGCATGGCAGCCCGGACCACGACGACGACGGTGGACGAGACCACCGAGGCCGCGGAGCCCGCCAAGGCCCCCGCGCGCCAGACCGCTGCGAAGAAGGCGGCTGCTGCGAAGAAGACGACCGCCGCGAAGGCGCCGGCGAAGAAGGCACCCGCGGCGAAGGCGACGACCGTGAAGGGCGCGTCCGCCGAGAAGGCCCCCGCAAGTCCACCCGCTCGAAGGCGAGCGCGCCCGAGGCCGAGGAGGAGGACGACGACGGCGAGGAGCCCGTCGTCGAGGTCGAGGCCGACGACGCTGCGGAGACCCCCGAGGTCGCCGACGAGGGCGCCGAGAAGGACTCCGAGGAGCCCGTCAAGGACATCGTGCTGCCCAAGGGCGCCCTGGTGCTCAAGGCCGATGACGAGGACGACGACGTGCCGGTCTACTCGACCGCCATCACGGGCGCCACGGCCGACCCGGTCAAGGACTACCTCAAGCAGATCGGCAAGGTCGCGCTGCTCAACGCCGCGGAGGAGGTCGAGCTGGCGATGCGCATCGAGGCCGGCCTCTTCGCCGAGGAGAAGCTCTCCTCGATGGGCAAGGACGAGATCCGCTCGACCCTCGGGCGCGAGCTCTCCTGGGTCGCGAAGGACGGTCAGCGCGCCAAGAGCCACCTGCTGGGTGCGAATCTGCGCCTCGTGGTCTCGCTCGCCAAGCGCTACACGGGCCGCGGCATGCAGTTCCTGGACCTGATCCAGGAAGGCAACCTGGGCCTCATCCGCGCCGTCGAGAAGTTCGACTACACCAAGGGCTTCAAGTTCTCGACCTACGCGACGTGGTGGATCCGCCAGGCGATCACGCGCGCGATGGCCGATCAGGCCCGTACCATCCGCATCCCGGTGCACATGGTCGAGGTCATCAACAAGCTGGCGCGCGTGCAGCGCCAGATGCTGCAGGACCTTGGCCGCGAGCCCACGCCCGAGGAGCTGAGCCGCGAGCTCGACATGACCCCGGAGAAGGTCATCGAGGTGCAGAAGTACGGGCGCGAGCCCATCTCGCTGCACACCCCGCTCGGCGAGGACGGCGACAGCGAGTTCGGCGACCTCATCGAGGACACCGAGGCCGTGGTCCCGGCTGACGCGGTCGGCTTCACGATGCTGCAGAAGCAGTTGGAGTCGTTGCTCGACTCGTTGAGCGAGCGCGAGGCGGGCGTGATCCGCATGCGCTTCGGTCTCGGCGACGGCATGCCGAAGACCCTCGACCAGATCGGCGACACGTTCGGGGTGACCCGGGAGCGCATCCGTCAGATCGAGTCGAAGACGATGGCGAAGCTGCGCCACCCGTCCCGCTCGCAGTCGCTGCGCGACTACCTTGAGTGATCCGCGCACCGCGCTGACCGTCGCCGTCGCCAAGCTCGCCCGGATCGCGAGCCGGCTGCGCGGCGGCGGTTCGGCGTTCCCGGGCTTCGTCGCCCGGCGCATCACCCCGGACATCAACCGCCGCCTGGCCGGATCGCTGCCCTACGGCGTGCTCTTCGTCATGGGCTCGAACGGCAAGTCCACGACGACCAACATGCTCACGAGCGTGCTGCGCGCCCACGGTCTGCGGGTGTTCACCAACAACTCGGGTGCCAACATGCCCCAGGGCATCGCGTCCTCGCTGATCGGCGCCGCCTCGCTCGGCGGCCGTGTCGACGCCGACATCGCGGTGCTCGAGGTCGACGAGGGCTACGGCGCGGTGCTCGCGCGGGAACTGCAGCCGAAGGGATCGCTGATCCTCAACCTCGTCGTCGATCAGATCTACCGCTTCCACGAGCCCGACCGGGTCGCCGACATGTTCCGCGCGATCATCGCGGAGGTCGGGGGACCGTTGGTGCTCAACGCCGACGACGCCTTCGTGCGCGGGTTCGGCGAGGAGGCCGCCGGGCGCGACGACCTGTCGATCAGCTGGTTCGGCGCCTCCGAGGTCGCCTACGCCGCGGCGCCCCACGGCCTGGTCGCGGCCCGCGACTTCGCCGCCGAGGGCTCCGGCAGGGCGCTCGGGTCCCGCCCGGAGGTCGGTGTGGAGGTGCTCGCGCAGCGCGGCGCCGAGGCCACCCTGCGCATCGGTGCGGACGAGGCATCCGTCCGGCTGCCCTCTCGAGGACTGCACTACGCGGTCGACGCGGCCGCGGCGATCGAGCTCGCCCGAGCGGCGCTCGGCGACGGATTCCGAGCGGATGCGGCGAAGCGCGGCATCGACGAGGTCGCGCCGGTCTACGGCCGCGGCGAGGTCATCCCGCACGCGAACGGGGACATCGAGATCCTCATGAACAAGAACCTGGCGAGCCTGCAGCTCAACATGGACTTCCTCGAGGCGGCCCCCGAGTCGGTGCTGATCGCGTACGACGAGTCGAGCTACGACCCGTCGTGGCTCTACTCGGCGGACTTCTCGAAGCTCGAGCGCGTGGAGGCCGTGGCGGGACCGAAGGCCTCGTTCATGGCGCTGCGCCTCGGCTACCTCGGCATCCCCGTCGGGCTCGTCGAGCCCGACATCGGCAAGGCCCTCGACCACGTGCTGGCGACGCCTCGGCCGACCAGCGGCACGCGCACCTTCTTCCTCGACCACGACCAGATGATGGCTGCGCGCCGCCACCTGGGCTACCGCGATCTGGAGGCCGGCTCCGCATGAGCCTGACGATCCTCGAGCTCTTCGCCCAGCACCTCAACGTGAACGGCGACACCGGCAACGGCTTCGTGCTGCGCACCCGCCTCGGGTGGGCCGGCATCGATGCCGAGGTCGTGACCTACGATCTCGGCGAGGAGCTGCCCAGCGACGCTCCCGACCTGGTCACGCTGGGTCACGGACCGGTCTCGGCTCAGCGCGCGATCGCCACCGACCTCGCACGCATCGCCCCGACCCTGCGGGCGTGGGCCGCCGACGGCGTGCCCTTCCTCGCGGTCAACGGCGGCTACCAGATGCTCGGTTCGGAGCTGCGCCTCGAGGACGGCGGCGTGCTCCCGGGCGCCGGTCTCGTCGACCTGCGCGTCGAGCTGGGCGCGAAGCGTCACGTCGGCAAGAGCTACGTGGTCGACAGCCCGCTCGGACGCCTGGTCGGCGTGGAGAACCAGGGCGCGACCGTGCACCTCGGTGCCGGCGTGCCACCGCTCGGCACCATCGTGCTCGGCTCCGGCAACCGCATCGGGCGCGCCGAGGGCGTGCATCAGGGCAACGTGATCGGCACCTACCTGCACGGACCGGTGCTCGCGGTGAACCCGCTGCTCGCCGATCACCTCGCCGGCCTGGCTGCCGAGCGGGCCGGACTGCACTACTCCCGCACGGCCGAGCACGAGCGCGTCGACCTGCTCGCGCTCGAGACGCGCCGCACGCTGCTCCAGGGCACCGGGCTCGGTCCGGACGCCTGAGCCCGCCGCGCTAGGCTCGTCCGCATGCAGGGGGATGGACGACCCGTGGCCGTGCTCGCCGGTGCGAGCGGATTCATCGGGCGCCATCTCGGCTCCGCGCTCGAGGCCGACGGCCATCGGGTCGTCCGGATCGGTCGCAGCGGACCGGATGCGCGCTGGGGCGAGACGGACCGCATCCGCTCGCTCGTGGACGGCGCAGCCGTCGTGGTCAACCTCGCCGGGAAGAGCGTGAACTGCCGCTGCACGGAGGCGAACCGGCGCGAGGTGCTGCGGTCCCGTCTCGAGACCACCCGGGAGCTCGGCGAGGCCATCGCCTCGGTCGATGCGCCGCCCGCCGTGTGGCTCAACGCGAGCACGGGCACGATCTACCGCGATGCGCACGACCGCGCGATGACCGAGGTCGACGGCGAGCTCGGTTCCGGCTTCTCGGTGGACGTGGCCCGGCACTGGGAGGCGGCGTTCGCGGCCGCCGACACGCCGCGCACCCGCAAGGTCGCCCTGCGGATGTCCATCGTGCTCGGCGGCGACGGGCCGGCCACGCGACTGCTCGCCCGGCTCGCGCGCCTCGGCCTCGGCGGGCCGCAGTTCCACGGCCCGTGGCCCGGTGGCGGGCGGCTCGACGGCATCACGACCTCGGGGGAGCGCCGGCACGGCACGGCCGACCGCAGGCGCACCGGCGGGGCGCGCCAGCGCTTCAGCTGGGTGCACGTCGACGACATGGTCGGGATCGTGCGCCACTGCATGCGCGACGCATCGCTCGACGGCGTCGTCAACGTCGCGGCGCCGGAGGCGAGCGACAATCGCGCCCTGATGGCGGCCCTGCGGCGCAGCGTCGGCGCACCGTTCGGCCTTCCGGCCCACCGATGGATGCTCGAGCCGGCGATGTGGGCGCTGCGCACCGAGCCGGAGCTGATCCTCAAGAGCCGGTGGGTGCATCCCGAGCGGCTGCTCGCCGGTGGATACGCGTTCCAGCACACCTCGCTCGAGGAGGCCCTGCGCTCGTCGCTCGTCCGTGGGGCGGGATGAGTCGTCCATCGAGCGCAGGACGCCCCAGCTGAACGACCGAGGGCCCGGCCGCCGCAGCGTCCGGGCCCTCGGAGAGCGTTCGGGTCAGGCGTCCTCGAGGAGGCGCGCGGACTCGTCCAGCCATTCGAGCGCGATCGGCTCGATCTTGGCGCGGACCTCCTTGGCGTGGTGGGCGCAGAAGAGCAATTCCCCGCTCGCCAGGGTGGCGCGCACGTAGGCCTGCGCGCCGCAGCTGTCGCAGCGGTCCAGTGCGGAGAGCTGGTAGCCGCCCACGACCTCGTCGATGGCGCTGTTCTCAGTGGTGATCTGGGACATGGGAGGGTCTCCTTCGCGCGACTCGGGAGTTCGGGAACTCGTTGGCGACCAGTACAGCATGCCGCCGGCCCGGGGATGCGTCGTTTGCGTGACGTTTCGCTGGGGGCAGAAAGGCCCGCGGGCGCTCGGGTGTCGGAGCCGGGCCGTGTCGGTGGCGATCAGTAGGCTGGCAGCACCGCCGAACCCCTGGAGGAACGACACCCGTGGCCAGCTCCGACTACTCCGCACGCCATCTCTCGGTGCTCGAGGGCCTCGAGGCGGTGCGGAAGCGTCCGGGCATGTACATCGGCTCGACCGACTCGCGCGGCCTCATGCACTGCCTCTGGGAGATCATCGACAACTCGGTCGACGAGGCGCTCGCCGGGCACGGCGACTCCATCGAGGTCGTGCTGCACCCCGACTCCAGCGTCGAGGTGCGCGACCGGGCCCGCGGCATCCCGGTCGACGTCGAGCCGAAGACCGGCCTGACCGGCGTCGAGGTGGTCTTCACCAAGCTGCACGCCGGTGGCAAGTTCGGCTCCGGCTCCTACGCCGCCTCGGGTGGTCTGCACGGCGTCGGCGCATCGGTGGTCAACGCCCTCTCCGAACGGCTCGACGTCGAGGTCGACCGCGACGGCAAGACGTACGCGATGAGCTTCCACCGCGGTGAGCCCGGCATCTTCGCCGATGCCGGCGAACCGACCCCGACGCGCCGTTCACGCCCTTCGTCTCCGGCAGCGAGCTGCGGGTCGTGGGCAAGGTGGCCAAGGCCAGGACCGGTACGCGCATCCGCTACTGGGCGGATCGGCAGATCTTCACCAAGGGCGCGGCCTTCGGCTTCGACGACCTCATCGCCCGTGCACGCCAGACGGCGTTCCTCGTGCCGGGCCTCGGCATCGAGATCGACGACCGTCGCGGTGAGGAGCACGCCCGCGAGTCGTTCCGCTTCGACGGGGGCATCAGCGAATTCGTCGACTTCCTCGCACCCGATGCGGCGATCACCGACACCTGGCGGATGCAGGGCACCGGTGCGTACAAGGAGACGGTGCCGGTGCTGCAGGAGAACGGGCACATGGTGTCGACCGAGGTCGAGCGCGAGTGCGAGGTCGACCTCGCACTGCGCTGGGGCCAGGGTTACGAGACCGTGTTCCGCAGCTTCGTCAACATCATCGCCACCCCGAAGGGCGGCACCCACCAGAACGGCTTCGAAGCGGGACTGCTCAAGTTCGTGCGCGCCGAGGTCGAGAAGAACGCGCGCAAGCTCAAGGCCGGCAACGACAAGGTGGAGAAAGAGGATGCGCTCGCGGGGCTGACCGCCGTGCTGACCGTGCGCCTGCCCGAGCCGCAGTTCGAGGGCCAGACCAAGGAGGTGCTCGGCACCCCCGCGGTGCGCGCGATCGTCGCCAACACGGTGGCGAAGCAGTTCGCGGAGCGCTTCACCAGTGCGAAGCGCGACGACAAGGCGCAGAGCGCGCTCGTGCTCGAGAAGGTCGTCGCCGAGATGAAGTCCCGCATCTCCGCCCGGGCGCACAAGGAGACGCAGCGGCGCAAGAACGCGCTCGAGAACTCCAGCCTGCCCGCAAAGCTCGTCGACTGCAGGTCGAAGGAGACCGAGGGCAGCGAGCTGTTCATCGTGGAGGGCGACAGCGCGCTGGGCACCGCCAAGCTCGCGCGCGACAGCGAGTACCAGGCGCTGCTGCCGATCCGAGGCAAGATCCTCAACGTGCAGAAGGCGTCCGTCAGCGACATGCTCTCGAACACCGAGTGCGCCTCGATCATCCAGGTGATCGGTGCCGGGTCGGGACGCAGCTTCGAGGTCGATCAGGCGCGTTACGGCAAGGTCATCATGATGAGCGATGCCGACGTCGACGGGGCGCACATCCGCACGCTGCTGCTCACCCTCTTCTTCCGCTACATGCGTCCGATGGTCGAGGCCGGTCGCATCTTCGCGGCCGTGCCGCCGCTGCACCGGGTCGTCATCATAAATCCGGGTTCCAAACCGAACGAGACGGTCTACACCTACTCCGAGGCCGAGCTGCAGGGCGTGCTCAAGCAGCTCGACCGCTCGAAGCGGCGCTACCAGGATCCGATCCAGCGTTACAAGGGCCTCGGTGAGATGGACGCGGACCAGCTCGCGGAGACGACGATGGATCGTCGTCACCGCACGCTGCGCCGGGTGAACATCGGTGACGCCGAGAACGCCGCCCGGGTCTTCGAACTGCTCATGGGCAACGACGTGGCACCGCGCAAGGAGTTCATCACCGCCGGCGAGGGCCTCGACCGGGAGCGCATCGATGTCTGAGCCACGCGGCACCAGCGCCTGACCCCCTCCTCCTCCGCCCGGTTGCGGCGTCGGATGACGCGCGAGAGTCGGCGAACTGCGGCCGGGCCGGAGCGCCGCGTTCGTCAGTCGACCGGCGAACCGTCGGCAACCGGGGCGTTCGCGCCGATGCCCGTGCCGATCGAGTGCACGACCCCCTGCAGCGGCGTGCCGGAGGCGTCGCGCCGCGATCCGCCGACGGGCAGGATCCGCTGCGAGCCGTCGGCGCCCACCGCTCGGGCCGCGATGCCCACCCAGGCGAGGGAGAGCCCCGCCTCGCCGCGCAGGAACGCGTGCGAGCGCACGCCGCCGGTCGCGCGGCCCTTGCCGGGGAACTCGGTGAAGTCGCTCACCTTGGCTCGGCCCGGATCGGTGCCGGGCAGGGCTCCATCGTTCGCGCTGACCGTGACGACGACGGGCGAGGCGGCGGGATCGACCGTGCCGAAGAAGAGCACCCGTGCGTTCGCGCCGAGCTTCACGCCGGCCATGCCGCCCGCGGCCACGCCCTGCGGTCGCACGGACCCAGCGGGGAAGTGCAGCAGCTGGGCGTCGGAGGTCAGGAAGACCAGCTCGTCGGTGTCGGGGCCCTGGCCGACGCCGACCACCGCGTCGCCGCTCTTCAGCGCGATGAGCTCGAAGTCCGGCCGGTTCGGCCAGGCGCCGGGGGCGACTCGCTTCACGATGCCCTGCGCCGTGCCGGCGGCGATCGGCGCGTCCGCGAGGAAGTCGACGAGGGCGATCACGCGCTCGTTCTTCTCGAGCGTGAGGTAGTCGCCGACCTTGACGCCCGCGGCCAGCTGCACCGAGTGCACGGGGGCCGCGGGCAGGTCGACGGGGGAGAAGCGGATGAGGCGGCCGCGGTCCGTGACCGCGCCCAGCTCGCCGCGGGTCGTGCCGGCGATCTCGGACCGGATGGCGTCGTGCTTGCTCCGCCTGGCCGGCGTCGGCACGCCGGGCTCGTCGCCGAGATCGACGCGCAGCAGCCGGCCGGTCGTGCTCAGCAGGACGCGGCACGGCGCGTCGGCGATCTCCAGGGACGCGGCGGCGGCCCGGCGGGAGGCGCCCGCCGGCTGCGGTCGTGCCTCGGTGAGCAGGGTGCGCCGCGGCGTGCCGAAGCGCTCCGCCATGCTCTCGAGCTCATCGCCGACCGAGCGACGCAGCAGCGCGGGTGAGGCGAGCAGCGCCTCGAGCTGCGCGATGTCGGCGAGCAGCTGATCGCGCTCGGCCTCGAGCTCGACGCGGCTGAACTTGGTGAGCCGCCGCAACCGCAGCTCGAGGATGTACTCGCTCTGCAGCCGGCTCAGGTCGAACACGTCCTCGAGCCGGGTGCGCGCGGCCTCGGCGTCGTCGCTGGTGCGGATGACCTGGATGACCTCGTCGATGTCCAGGATCGCGACGAGGAGGCCCTCGACGAGGTGGAGGCGCTCGCGGCGCCTGGCCAGGCGGTACTCGCTGCGCCGGGTGACGACCTGGAGCCGGTGGTCGAGGTAGACGCGCAGCAGCTCCTTGAGCCCGAGCGTGCGGGGCTGCCCGTCGACCAGCGCCACGCTGTTGATGCTGAAACCGTCCTCGAGCGGCGTGTACCGGTAGAGCTGCTCGAGCACCGCCTCCGGGCTGAACCCGGTCTTGATGCCGATGACGAGCTTGAGGCCGTTCCTGCGGTCGGTCAGGTCGTTGACGTCCGAGATGCCCGAGAGCTTCTTCGACTGCACGCCGTCCTTGATCTTCTCGATCAGCTTCTCCGGGCCGACGAGGTACGGCAGCTCGGTGACGGTGATGCCGGTCTTGCGGGCCGTGATCGGCCCGATGGACACGCGCGCGCGGGTCTTGAAGCTGCCGCGCCCGGTCGTGTACGCATCCTTGATGCCGTCGAGGCCCACGATGGTGCCGCCCGAGGGCAGATCCGGAGCGGGCACGAAGCGCATGAGCTCCTCGACCGTGGCGTCGGGGTGCTCGAGCAGGTGCACGGCCGCGGCCACGACCTCGACGAGGTTGTGCGGCGCCATGTTGGTGGCCATGCCCACCGCGATGCCCGTCGTGCCGTTGACCAGCAGGTTCGGATACCCGGCCGGCAGCACCGAAGGCTGCTGCAGCTGGTTGTCGTAGTTGGGCACGAAGTCGACGACGTCCTCGTCGAGCCCGTCCGTGAGCGCCAGCGCGGGGGCCGCGAGCCTCGCCTCGGTGTACCGCGAGGCGGCCGGGCCGTCGTCGAGCGAACCGAAGTTGCCGTGCCCGTCGACGAGCGGCACGCGCTGGACGAAGCTCTGCGCCAGGCGCACGAGCGCGTCGTAGATCGCCGTGTCGCCGTGCGGATGCAGCTTGCCCATGACCTCGCCGACGACGCGGGCGCTCTTGACGTGCCCGCGATCGGGCCGCAGTCCCATCTCGGTCATCTGGTAGAGGATGCGACGCTGCACCGGCTTGAGCCCGTCGCGCGCGTCGGGCAGCGCGCGCGAGTAGATGACGGAGTAGGCGTACTCGAGGAAGGAGCCCTGCATCTCGTCGGAGACGTCGACGTCGAGGATGCGCTCCTCGTCGCCGACAGGGCCGGCAGGGCGGTTCTGGGTAGGGTTCATGGGATGCCCACCATGCTACCGACGGCCCCCGACGCGGCTCTCACCCTGGCCGACGTGCTGCCGGCGTGTCGTGCGGCGATCGCGGGGGAGCCGAACGCTCTCGAGCTCCCTTCCGCGCGTCAGGCCGTGGTGCTGCTGGTCGACGGGCTCGGCGCCGCAGCGCTGCGCATCCGCTCGGGACACGCGCGCACGCTCGCCGGGGCGATGAGCAAGCGCGACGTCATCCACTCCGGTTTCCCGACCACGACCGCGGCCGCGCTCGCGAGCCTGTGCACCGGCGCCGCTCCGGGGCGGCACGGGCTCGTCGGCTACACCGTGCTCGACGGGTCGCACGACCGGGTCGTCAACCAGCTGAGCGGATGGGACGCGCGGTTGGATCCCGCGACCTGGCAGCGCCTGCCCACCGTCTTCGAGCGGGTCGCCGCGGACGGGCTGCGGGCGAGCATCGTCGGACCGCCGAAGTACGCGAGCAGCGGATTCACGGCGGCGGTGCTCCGCGGCGCCGACTACCACGCGGCCAAGTCGCTCGACGAGCGCTTCGCCGCCACCCGTCGCATCCTCGATGAGGGGCGGCCCGGCGTCGTGTACCTGTACGTGCCCGAGCTCGACATGACGGCGCACGCGAGCGGATGGGAGTCCGGGCGCTGGACGGACCAGCTGGAGACCCTGGACGCCGCGGTGCGACGCTTCGCCGCCGGCCTCGGTCCGGACGAGGGACTGCTGGTGACGGCCGACCACGGCGTGCTCGACGTGCCGGCCTCGTCGCACATGCTCATCGACGCGCACGATGACCTCGTCGCCGGGGTGCGGCACGTCGCCGGGGACCCGCGCTGCCTGCAGCTGCACCTCGAGCCGGGCGCCGACCGCGATGCGCTGGTGGAGGCGTGGCGCCGCCGGGAGGGCAAGCGGGCCTGGATCGTGACGCGGGAGGAGGCGTTGGATGCCGGCTGGTTCGGCGAGGTCGATGCGGCCGTCCTGCCCCGCATCGGCGACGTGCTGGTCGCCGCCCGGGGCCTCGTCGCCTACTACGACGGCCGTACGAGCACCGCGCAGGGCAGGGCCATGATCGGGCAGCACGGCTCATGGACGCCGGAGGAGACCAGAGTGCCGCTCCTGCGGTTCGGGGCGTTCGCCCGCCGCTGACCGCCTCCGCTCAGCCTCGGACGGCGGCCGTGCTCAGCGGGAACCGACCTCGCGGGCCCGCGCGATCGCGCTGACGGCCGGTCCGAGCGGCGGGTGCTCGAGAGCGATCTGCGCCAGGAGCCGGTGCTCCGTGGCGCGCGGGTCGCGCCGCAACCGGGCGAGCGCGTCCGGATCGCCGAGCGCCTCCTCGTACAGGTTGGCGACCACCTGCTCGTCCACGCTCGGCAGCGTCTGCATGAACTCCCACGGGTCCCGCCCCTGCAGGCAGAGCTCGTGGACGACCACCTCCAGCTCGTCCCGGGCCTCCTGGCGGAGGAGTTCGAGGCTGAGGGGTACCGCGGCGTGCATGACGACCAGGGTACGCGCGGTCAGGATGCGGAGTCGTCGTCCGGACGCGCGCCGAAGACGATCTCGTCCCAGCTGGGCATCGACGCGCGGCGCTTGCGGCCGCGACCGGGGCCTCCGGCTGCTCGGAGGGTGCGGGCGAGTTCGGCGCCGCGGTGGCGCTGGCCGGGCTCGCGGCGCTGCGACGGCCGCTGGGGGTCTCGAAGCCCTGGGCCTCGGAGGTCCGGGCCTCGGAGCTCAGGGCCGGCTGCACCGGGATGCTGCCGGTGGCGGGATGCGCCTGGCGTGCGCGCTCGGCGGCCTCGGCCTGCGCGGCGCTGCCGGCGGCCTCGCGCTCACCGCGTCGCCGGCGCAGCGCCTCGAGCAGATCGGCGGTGTGGCTCGGCTCGGCGACCGGCTGCTCGTTGCGGCTGATCGCCGCGTCCAGGGCGGGGTTCGCGGGGCGACCGGATGCGGCGCCGGGTTCCTCGACGGACCGCGGCGCTGCGACGGCCGCGGGCTCGAAGGCGCCGCTGTCGAAGCGGGAAGCCTCCTGCCGGTGCTCGTCGTCGGTGACCGCGCGCAGACGGGGCAGGAGGGCCGGAGCGGTCGGGTCCTGCTGGGAGAGCCGCTCCGCCTCGGAGCCGATCGGGGCCAGTGCGCGCTTGCGGGGGTCGAAGCGCCAGCGCGCCTCGTGCTCGGCGTCGCCCTGCTGGTAGCGCACCGCGACGATCCAGTCGCCCTGCTGCTCCTTCCAGCTCGACCACGCGCCCTCGCCCGCGCCGATGCCGACGAGCCGCTTGCCGATGATGGCGCCGAAGCTGTTCTCGCCGTCGATCGGCGATGTCTCGTTCGCGGTGTGCACGGGCACCGCGAGCGCGGAGTCGACGATGAACTCGCGCTCGGCGAGCACCGGGCCCTCGAACTTGCGGATGTAGTCGAGCGGCACGCCGGTCATGCTGGAGACCGTCTCGGCCGCCAGGCCGGAGCGGATGTGACCCTGGATCTCGCGAGGCGAGAGGCGGCGATCGGAGCCGGGCTCGCGCACGGGGCTGCGGGCGCCGGCCTGCATGACCTGCTCGAGCGGCACGCGGCCGCGCTGGCCGTCGTCATCGGCGACCACGATGAATCCGTTCTCGACGCCGACGACTCTCAATTCACGCATGGCCAAGCCTTTCCGAGGACCGCAGTTGACCGTCAGGATGCCATGCCGCACGGCCGGATCCGGGGAATAGCGCGGGCGCGGCGGAAGTTGCTCGGAGGGCGTGCGCAGGCGGTTTGCGCTCCCCTGGGGAGTGGTGCAGACTGTGCGCGCTGAATCCGCATCGCACACCCAGATAGGACGGGAATGGCCACCGATTACGACGCCCCTCGCAAGAACGACGACGACACCTCCGAGTCGATCGAGGCGCTGAAGGAGCGGGTCCCGGACAAGTCGTCTGGCTCGATCGACGTCGACGACGCCGACAACCCCGGTGGCTTCGAACTGCCGGGGGCGGACCTCTCCGACCTCGACCTCGATGTGGTCGTCCTGCCGCCGCAGGCGGACGAGTTCACCTGCGTCAGCTGCTTCCTGGTGAAGCACCGCTCCCAGCTGGACCACGAGGAGAAGCTCGGCGGCATCTGCCGCGACTGCGCCTGAGCGCAGCACCGCTTCCACGGCCGAGGCGGCCGGGCACCAGCCCGGCCGCCTCGGCCGTTCCGCGTCACGCGGGCGGATTCGCGGCGGCGCGGGCGCTGCGCAGCGCCTCGATCAGCGCCTCAGGACGCCGGGTGGAGACGATCCAGTAGGGGACGGGGTCCTCGGCGTCGGTGTTCTGCACCTTGACGATGGGACCGATCCATCCGCGGATGCCCATCCAGGCGCGCGCATCCGCTCGCTGACCCCGCTCGAGCGACGCCTCGGCGCCGCGGAACGCCTCGGCCTCGCCGACGAACTCGACGGGCAGCCGCGCCGAGCCGACGCGCAGGTGGCCGTCGGTCACCTCAACGGGCAGCGAGGCGCCGAGCAGCAGGCCGACGACGCCGAGGTAGAGCACGATCGCGACGATCACGCCGGCGGTGGTGTCGATGGGCAGGAAGACGAGCAGGCTCGCGGGGATGACGAGGGCGGAGGCCACGAAGATCCAGGGGGTGGGCCAGAGCCGCTCACGGTAGATGGACATGGGTCCATTCGACCAGACTTCCGCCGGGCGTGCGGGACGGGCCGGCGGAGGCACTAGCCTCGTCGGGTGATCCCGAACGTCGACGTGCTCATCGTGGCCGACACCGCCCCGCACTACGCCCACCCCGGCGACGCGGGCGCCGATCTGGTCTCCGCCGAATCGCTCGTGCTGGAGCCGGGGGAGCGGGCGCTCGTCGGCACCGGCGTGTCGATCGCACTGCCGGACGGCTTCGCGGCCTTCGTCGTGCCGCGCAGCGGGCTGGCGGCCAAGCACGGCATCACCGTGGTGAACAGCCCCGGCACGGTCGACGCCGGCTACCGCGGCGAGATCAAGGTCACGCTCCTGAACACGGATGCGCGCGAGGCGTACACGATCGCCGCCGGCGACCGCATCGCCCAGCTCATCGTCATGCCCGTCACTCGCGCGAGTTTCGTGCCGGTCGCCTCGCTGCCGGGCTCCGCCCGCGGCGAGGGCGGCTTCGGCTCGAGCGGGTACGGCAACCGACCGGAAGGACAGTGATGGCCGAGTCGAACGAGAACACCGGGATCGACGAGGAGCTCGAGGAGCTGCTCACCGAGAAGTCGGCGCCGGAGGACCGCGCCGAGCTCGGTCCGCTCGACGAGCGGGAGGCGAACGCCGTGCGCCCGTACGTCGACCTGGGGGGCGTGAAGGTGCTGCCCCGCGAGGGGCTGCAGCTGCGTCTCGAGGTCGAGGAGGCGACCAAGCGCGTCGTGGCCGTCGCGCTCGACTACGCCGAGTCGACCCTGCAGGTGCAGCCGTTCGCCGCCCCGCGCTCGAGCGGCCTCTGGCACGAGATCCGCGCGCAGATCGCCGAGCAGATCCGGCGGCAGGGCGGACGCATCGAGGAGCAGGACGGCCCGTTCGGGCCGGAGCTGCGCGCCGAGGTCCCCGCGCAGGGCCAGCAGGGCGGAGATACCCGCATCGCCCGGTTCATCGGCGTCGACGGACCGCGCTGGTTCCTCCGCGGCGTGATCGCCGGCAAGGGGGCCGTGGACCCGGACGCGGCGGAGCAGGTCGAGGACCTCTTCCGCAGCATCGTGGTGGTGCGCGGCGCATCGCCGATGCCGCCGCGCGACCTGATCCCGCTGCAGGTGCCGCAGGGCGCCGCCGGCGCGGCGGGCGACTGACGTGACGCAGCGGCCCGGGGCGGATGACGCGCCGCGGGAGGAGCAGCCCGAGGTCGCGGCGAAGCTCGGCGACGCCGCTCGCGGAACCGCCCTGGGGCGGCTCGCCGGCGCCGAGGACGGCAGCGTCACCGCGGCCGGCCTCCTGAGCGCCATCGGCGGCGTCCGCGGGATCGTCGAGGCCACGCTGCCCGGTCTGCTCTTCGTCGTCGTCTACGCGATCACGCAGGACATCGTGCCGGCGGCGGTCGCGCCCATCGCCATCGCCCTCGTGCTCATCGGGGCGCGGGCGCTCGCCAGGACGACCGTCACCCCGGCGGTGGGCGGCCTCGTGGCCGTGGTCGCCTCGGCGGCGCTCGCGATGCTCAGCGGCCGCGACGAGGACTACTTCCTGCCCGGCATCGTGATCAATGCGGCCTACGGCGGCGGCATGCTGCTCTCCGTGCTGCTCACCTGGCCGCTCATCGGGCTCGCCGCGGGGTTCCTCATGAACGACGGCGTCGCGTGGCGCCGTGATCGTGCGCGGTTCCGTGCCATGCAGTGGCTCACCGTCATGTGGGCGGCCCTCTTCGCGGCGCGCCTGGCCGTGCAGCTGCCCCTCTACTTCAGCGAGCAGCTCGCGCTGCTCGGCACGGTGAAGCTGGCGATGGGCCTGCCGCTGTTCGCCCCGCTGCTCGTGGTGACCTGGCTCGTGGTGCGCGCGGCCTACCGTGAGCGCGTCTGAACGGCGCCGACCCGCGCATCCGCTATCCTGAGTATCTCGATATCGAGATACTTTCGCCCTCCTCCCGGTAAGGCTCGCCTTGCTAGCCGCCGAGCCGGGGACCGGGCGAGGATGAAGCACAGGGCGGGTCGGATCCGCTCGCTGAGCGAGGGAGACGGCGACGTGTCGACGGTGAACAGTTTCGGAGCGAAGGACACCCTGGCGGTCGGTGGCACCGACTACGAGGTCTACCGGATCGACCGGGTCCCCGGGTACGAGAAGCTCCCGTACAGCCTCAAGGTGCTGCTGGAGAACCTGCTGCGCACCGAGGACGGCGCGAACGTCACGAAGGCGCAAATCGAGGCGCTCGGCGCCTGGGTGCCGCAGGCCGATCCGGACACCGAGATCCAGTTCACCCCCGCGCGCGTGGTCATGCAGGACTTCACCGGCGTGCCGTGCATCGTCGACCTCGCGACCATGCGCGAGGCCGTGGCCGAGCTCGGCGGCGACCCGAAGCGCATCAACCCGCTCTCGCCGGCCGAGATGGTCATCGACCACTCCGTGATCGCCGACCTCTTCGGCAGCGAGAACGCCCTCGAGCGCAACGTCGAGCTCGAGTACGAGCGCAACGGCGAGCGCTACCAGTTCCTGCGCTGGGGCCAGACCGCGTTCGACGACTTCAAGGTCGTCCCGCCGGGCACCGGCATCGTGCACCAGGTGAACATCGAGCACCTCGCCAAGGTCACCTACGCGCGGACCTTCGACGCCGGCGACGGCGAGCAGGTCCTGCGGGCCTACCCGGACACCTGCGTCGGCACCGACTCGCACACGACGATGGTCAACGGCCTGGGCGTGCTCGGCTGGGGCGTCGGCGGCATCGAGGCCGAGGCGGCGATGCTCGGCCAGCCCGTCTCCATGCTCATCCCCAAGGTCGTCGGCTTCAAGCTGAACGGCGCGATCCCGACCGGCGTCACCGCGACCGACGTCGTGCTCACGATCACGCAGATGCTGCGCCAGCACGGCGTGGTCGGCAAGTTCGTCGAGTTCTACGGCGAGGGCGTCGGACAGGTGCCGCTCGCGAACCGCGCCACGATCGGCAACATGAGCCCGGAGTTCGGGTCCACGGCCGCCATGTTCCCCGTCGACGACGTGACGATCGACTACCTGCGCCTCACCGGGCGCGACGAGCAGCAGCTCGCGCTCGTCGAGGCCTACGCCAGGCTGCAGGGCATGTGGCACGATCCGAGCGTCGAGCCGGTCTTCAGCGAGTACCTCGAGCTCGATCTCGCCACCGTCGTGCCCTCGATCGCCGGCCCGAAGCGCCCGCAGGACCGCATCATCCTCGGCGAGGCGAAGGAGCAGTTCGGCCGCGACCTCGGCAACTACGCCGGCCAGGAGCACTCGCTGGTCGACGCCGCGGTGGAGGACACCTTCCCTGCCTCCGACCCCGTGGGCTTCACCCCACAGGATGAGGATACGGCGGACGAGGAGACGGCGCATCGGCAGCACCGGCACGTCAGCCACGCCCCGACGGTCTCCAAGCCGACCGAGGTCGCCCTCGCCGACGGCCGCGAGTTCACGATCGACCACGGCGCCGTCGCGATCGCGGCGATCACCTCGTGCACCAACACGTCGAACCCGAGCGTCATGCTGGCCGCCGGCCTGCTCGCGCGCAACGCCGTGCAGAAGGGCCTGACGTCGAAGCCGTGGGTCAAGACGACGCTCGCGCCCGGCTCGAAGGTCGTCACCGACTACTACGCGAAGGCCGGACTGACGGACGACCTCGAGGCGCTCGGCTTCCACACCGTCGGCTACGGCTGCACGACCTGCATCGGCAACTCGGGCCCGCTGCTCGACGAGATCTCGCAGGCGGTCAACGACAGCGACCTCGCCGTGACCGCGGTGCTCTCCGGCAACCGCAACTTCGAGGGGCGCATCAACCCCGACGTGAAGATGAACTACCTGGCGTCGCCGCCGCTCGTCATCGCCTACGCGCTCGCGGGCTCGATGAACTTCGACTTCGAGGCGGATGCGCTGGGCACGGGCGACGACGGACAGCCGGTGTACCTCAAGGACATCTGGCCGGATGCGGCCGAGGTGCAGAAGACGATCGACGAGTCGATCGACGCGGACATGTTCGACACCCAGTACGCGTCGGTCTTCGAGGGCGACGACCGCTGGCGCAACCTGCCGACCCCGACCGGCTCGACCTTCGAGTGGGACGCGGAGTCGACCTACGTGCGCAAGCCCCCGTACTTCGAGGGCATGGCGCTCGAGCCGTCGCCCGTCACCGACATCGCGGGAGCGCGCGTCCTGGCGAAGCTCGGGGACTCGGTCACGACCGACCACATCTCGCCGGCCGGATCGATCAAGGCCGACAGCCCGGCCGGTCGGTACCTCACCGAGCACGGCGTCGAGCGCAAGGACTTCAACTCCTACGGATCGCGGCGCGGCAACCACGAGGTCATGATCCGCGGCACGTTCGCGAACATCCGCCTCAAGAACCTGCTCCTCGACGGCGTGGAGGGCGGCTACACCCGCGACTTCACCACGGCGGACGGTGCGCAGTCGTTCATCTACGACGCCTCGCAGCACTACCAGGAGCAGGGCACGCCGCTCGTCATCTTCGGCGGCAAGGAGTACGGCTCGGGCTCCAGCCGCGACTGGGCCGCGAAGGGCACCTCCCTGCTCGGCGTCCGCGCCGTCATCACCGAGAGCTTCGAGCGCATCCACCGTTCCAACCTGATCGGCATGGGCGTCGTGCCGCTGCAGTTCCCGGCGGGCGAGACGGTGGAGTCGCTGGGCCTGGACGGCACCGAGGTCGTGTCGATCACCGGCATCGAGCAGCTCAACGAGGGCGCGACCCCCAAGACCGTGCGCGTCGTCGCCGAGCCGAGCGAGCACTCGCCCGCGGGCAAGCAGACGGTCGAGTTCGACGCGGTCGTCCGCATCGACACCCCCGGCGAGGCGGACTACTACCGCAACGGCGGCATCCTGCAGTACGTGCTGCGCTCGCTCCTCTGAGCTGATCGCGGCAGCGCGGAGGGTCCGGATCTCCTCGGAGATCCGGACCCTTCGTCGTTCAGTGCGCCGGCGCGGCGAGCAGCGCGGCGGCGACCTCGTCGAGCGCGGCCAGCAGCGGCTGCACGATCGCGACGTCAGCCGACTCGGCATGCAACGCGGCGGCGGCGTCGGCGAGGGGCCCTCCGCCGATGACGACCGCCACGGCGCCCCGAGCGGCGGCCTCCGCGACCGCGGCGCGCAGCTCGAGCACCGTGCGCGCCTCGTCGCCCGCCAGGTGCTCCGCGGCACTCGTCGTGAAGACCGAGCCGAGGAAGCCGGCACCGCCGTGATCCTGCGCGAGCTGCGACAATCGCTGCGCCAGCGCGGGGGTGGTGGTCGCGATCGCCCACGGCCCGAGGCCGGAGGCGGCGCGCACGGACGCCGCGCCGATGCCGACGACGGGAACGCGCATCCGCTCACGCAGCGCGTCCGCGCCCGGGTCGCCGAAGGCGCAGACGATCACCGCGGCCACGTCGTCGAACTCGGGCTGGTCGAGGTCGAGCCGTGCCATGCGCGCCGCCGCCGCGTCCAGCGCCTCGGGACCGGTGAGGATCCTCGGTGCCTCCGCATCGGCGATCGCCGTGAAGCGCAGCTCGGGATGCGCCGCCTCGGCGAGCGCGCGCAACCTCGCCGTGGTGGCAGGAGAGCTGTTCGGGTTCACCAGGAGCACGCGGGGTACGGCGTTCATGCGTCCTCCGCCATGGGCCGACCGACCGTCTCGGCGGGGAACCGCACGGCGATCGCGCACACGGCGAACAGGCACGCCAGCAGCGCGAACATGCCGCCCACGCCGGCCGTGTCGAGCACCGCGCCGGAGACCAGCGGGAAGAGGCCGCCCGAGAGCGAGCCCAGCGCGAGGATCACGGAGGTGCCGAGTCCGCGGATGCGGGTCGGGTACTGCTCCGGCGCGAACAGCCAGATGGTGGTGTTCAGCACGATCACCGCGAAGTTGAACAGCGCTCCGAAGAGCAGCACCAGCGCGATGCCGGTGCCGAGGAACCCGAAGCCGAGTGCAGCACCGAGGCCGATCAGGGCAGCCACCGTGAGGGTCAGCCGGCGGGCGAGGCGCCGCGCGATCAGCGCCGCAGCGAGCGCACCGAGCAACGAGCCGGACTGCATCACGAGGGTGTACCAGAGCGCGCTCGTGATGGACAGCCCTCGATCGGTGAGGATGATCGGGATGAGGGTGAGCATGGAGATCTGAGCGGCGTAGGACATGCAGACCGCCACGCCCAGCGCGATCGTCGTGCGGCGGAAGCGTCGTGCGAAGAGCTCGGTCCAACGTGCCTGCGGCCTCGCCGCCTCGCGGGTCGCATCCGCGGTCAGATAGGTCTCCTCGTGGGCGAGCGGCCCGCGCAGCCGCCCCGCGGCGAGGCGGTTGATGACGGTGTTCGCCTCGGCGATGCGGCCGGTGGCGGCGAGGAACCTCGGCGTCTCCGGAAGACTGCGGCGGTATACCACCACCGCCAGGGCGGGCAGCACGAGCAGCCCGAAGAGCCAGCGCCAGCGGTCGTCCCCGGTGAAGACGGCGAAGACGATGACGCCGAACAGCGGCGCGAGCATGTTGCCGAGCCCGGCGGCGGCGACGTTGATGAGCCCGACGGCCGTGCCACGGTGTTTGGCGGAGAAGAACTCCGACAGCATGATCACGGCCGTGGCGATTTCACCGCCGAGGCCGAGTCCCACGATGAAGCGCGCGAGCACGAGCACGCCGTAGTTCGGCGCGAAGGCGCACAGCAGGGAGCCGAGCGCGAAGATCAGCAGGTTGAGCCCCAGGAGCTTGCGGCGACCGAGGCGGTCCATGACAGCACCGGCGAGGATGCGGCCGAGCGCGACCGCCGTGAACGTCGCGGTGTTCAGCAGACCGATCTGCGTGCCCGCCAGGCCCCAGTCCTCCGCGAGCACCGGGCCGGCGATGCCGACGGCGTTCTGCTCGATGGCGTCGAAGAACACACCGAACAGCACCATCGCGACGATGCCGAGGTGGGCGCCGGTGACGCCGATGCGCGCATAGGCGCGCTCGATCTGCTGACCGAGGGTCTGCGCCCCCGTGGGCGCTGCATTCGTGGTGGTCATGGATTCGCGCTCTCTCTCGACGGCGGTGTATCGCAATTGGTATACCGAAGCTACTGCGCCGCATGTTTCGTCCGCGTGAATTCCCGCGCGGTCGGAGCGCTCGCTACGATCGCTGTCATGCGGGTAGACCGGACCGATCGTGGCTGAGGCGACGGCGGTGCTCTCCCGGCGGGTCCGGGAGGAGCTGCGCGCGCGCATCCTCGACGGTCGTCTCGCTCCGGGGACGACGCTGCGCGAACGGGAGCTCGCCGACGAGCTGGGGGTCTCGCGGGTGCCGGTCCGCGAGGCGCTGCCCTGGCTGGAGCTGTCGGGTCTCGTGGTCCTGCGCCCTCATCGCAGCGCGGTCGTCACGGCCGTCCGCCGTCGTGATGTCGACGAGCTGTACGACCTCCGCTCCGCGTTGGAGCCGTTCATCGCGGGCCGAGCCGCCGCTTCCGTGCGCGACGGCGATGCGGCGAAGCCCCTGCTCGATGTCGTCGCCGCGGCAGGCGCCGCCCTCGCGGAGGGTGCGCTGGACGCGTTCCACCGGGAGAGCTCCCGCTTCCACGGAGCCGTGGAGGCCATCGCCGGCAACGAGCTGTACCTGACGACGATGGGGCCGCTGCACGACCGCAGCAGCCGGTTGAATCTCGCCAACGCGCGATCGGAGCCGGAGGTCCGCCACCGGGAGCATGCGGCGATGGCCGAGGCCATCGCCGCGGGGGCCGTCGACCTCGCTGTCGCGCTGGCGCTCGTCCACGTGGAACGCGGACGCGAGCGCACGTTGGCGACCCTGCGCTCCCTGCCCGCGTTCGAGGAGTCGGGCGAGAACGCCTGAGCCGAGGACCGCTCGCTCCGTCGGCGGCGGGGTGGCGTCCGGTGCCGGGAGCGCTGGTGCCCGAGGCGCTCAGCCCCTCACTGCGCCGGCCGTCGTGACTGACGGATGCGCGGTACCGACCGGCGTGCGGTCGCACGGGGCGTCGCGCGCGGCTCGACCCTGGCCGGTCGGTGCGCCGCCGGAGCGCGGGCTCCGTTCCGCCGGGGCGGCGGTCGGCCTCTCCGTCGATGCCGGGTCGACATGGCGGCCGCGGTCGGCGCGAGCATCGCGGTCTGGTGAACGGCGTCGGGCCCGGCATCCGAGAGGATGCCGGGCCCGACGTCCGCGTTCAGCGGGTGCCGCGGATCGGCGGCGAGTGGAAGGTGCTCCCGAACACCCGCTCGGACGCTCCGACGCGGTCCAGGTACGGCGTCGCGCCCCCATCTGGAACGGCCAGCCCGCGCCGAGCACGAGGCAGAGATCGATGTCCTCGGGCGCGGAGACGACCTCGTCGTCCAGCATCCGCTTGATCTCGTCGGCCAGGCCGTCCTCGACCCGGCGCAGGATCTCCTCCTCCGACATGGGTGCGGTGCCGCCGGCGACGATCCCCGCCGCCCGCTTGTCGACGCCCTTGACCTTGCCCTTCGCATCCCGCTCGAAGATGCGCCCGTGGTCGGCGAGCCGGTGCAGGTTGGCGCTCTCGAAGAAGCGGTCCGGGAACGCAGCATGGTGCGTGTCGAGCACATGGGCCCCGACCTTCAGTCCGACGAGCTCGAGCAGCTCGAAGGCGGTCATCGGCAGTCCGAGGGGACGGATGGCGCGGTCCACGGTCTCGAACGGCGTGCCCGTGTCGACGGCGTGCATCGCCTCGCCGAGCAGCTTCGCGAGGATGCGATTGACGACGAAGCCGGGCGCATCCGCCGTGATCACGGCGTTCTTCTTGAGCTTCGCGGCCGTCGCCATCGCCGTGGCCAGGGTCGTCTCGTCCGTGCGCGTCGCGTTCACGACCTCGAGCAGCGGCATGACGGCCACGGGGTTGAAGAAGTGGAAGCCGACGACCCGCTCGGGGTGCTCGAGACGCTCGGCGATGCGGTCGACGGAGAGCGACGAGGTGTTCGTGGCGAGCACGGTCTCGGGGCCGACGTGCCGCTCCACCTCGGCGAAGACCTGCTGCTTCACCCCCAGCTCCTCGAACACGGCCTCGATCACCCAGTCGCAGTCGGCGAAGTCCGCGAGATCGGTCGTGCCGCTCACGAGTGCGCGCAGCCGGTTCGCCTCGTCCTGCGAGATGCGGCCCTTCTCGCGCAGTCCGTCGAGCTCGTCGCGGATGAAGGCGAGACCCTTGTCGACACGCGCCTGGTCGAGGTCGGTGATCACGACGGGCACCTGCAGGCGGCGCACGAAGAGCAGCGCGAACTGCGAGGCCATGAGCCCGGCGCCGACGACGCCGACCTTCGTCACGGGCCGGGCGAGCTCCTTCGGCGGCGCGCCGACCGGCTTCTTCGCGCGCTTCTGCACGAGGTTGAACGCGTAGATGCTCGCCCGGAACTGGTCGCCCGCGATGAGATCGGCCAGCGCCTCGTCCTCGCGGGCGAAGCCGTCGGCGACGGAGCCGCTCTTCGCCGCGGCGAGCAGTTCGAGCGCGGCGTAGGGCGACGTCGCGACCGTGCCGATGCGGGACTCGAGCGTCTTGCGGGCGATGCCGATGGCGATGTCCCACTTCGCCAGCCGCTCCAGCTTGCCCGGGGCGTTCGGGCGCTTCACCTGCGTCGCGCCGCTGATCACGCCGTCCGCCCAGCGGATGGAGTCCTCGAGGAAGTTCGCCGGCTCGAACAGCGCATCCACGATGCCGAGCTCGAACGCGTCCTTCGGCTTCAGCGTGCGGTTCTGCTTGAGCGGGTTCTCGATGACGACCTTGAGCGCGTTCTCGATGCCGATCAGGCGCGGCAGCAGCGTGGCCCCGCCCCAGCCCGGGATGATCCCCAGGAACACCTCGGGCAGGGCGATCGCGGCCGCCGACGCGTCGACGGTGCGGTAGTCGGCGTTGAGACCGATCTCCACGCCGCCGCCCAGCGCGAGGCCGTTGATGAAGACGAAGCTCGGCACGCCGAGCTCGGCCTGCTTGCCGAGAGCGAGGTGGCCGAGCTGCGCCATCTTCCTGGCGTGCTCGCGGCTCGGGATCTGTCCGACCTTCGACAGGTCGGCACCGGCGGCGAGGATGAACGGCTTGCCCGTGACGGCGACGCCGCGGATCTCGCCGCGGCCCGCGCGCTCCCGCAGCGCATCCATCGTCGCCGCGAACTCGAGCAGCCCCTTCGGGCCGAAGGTGCTGGGACGGGTGTGGTCGCGTCCGTTGTCGAGGGTCACGAGCGCGAGCAGTCCGCCGCTCGGCAGCGGCACGTCGCGTACGAAGGAGTGCGTCACGACCTCGTCCTCGCTCAGCGCCTCGAGGCCCGAGAAGTCGATGCCCGCGTACTGGTCGATCGCGCTCATCGCTTCGCCGCCTTCCGGTCGTAGTTCGGGTTCTCCCAGATCACGGTGCCGCCCTGCCCGAGTCCCACGCACATCGCGGTGAGGCCGTAGCGCACGTCCGGGCGCTCCTCGAACTGCCGGGCGAGCTGGATCATGAGGCGCACGCCGGACGAGGCGAGCGGATGGCCGACGGCGATCGCTCCGCCCCAGGGGTTCACGCGCGGGTCCTCGTCGTCGATGCCGAAGTGGTCGGTGAAGGAGAGCACCTGGATCGCGAAGGCCTCGTTGAGCTCGAAGAGGCCGATGTCGTCGATCGACAGCCCGGCCTTGCGCAGCGCCTTCTCGGTGGACGGCACCGGGCCGATCCCCATGATCTCCGGCTCCACGCCCGCGAAGGCGAAGCTCACGAGGTTCATCTTGGCGCCGAGGCCGAGCTCCTTCGCGGCGCTCTTCGAGGCGAGCAGCGACACGGTCGCGCCGTCGTTGAGGCCCGAGGAGTTGCCGGCGGTCACCCGGCCGTGCGGGCGGAAGGGCGTCTTGAGTGCGGCCAGTCCCTCCATCGTCGTCTCGGGGCGAGGCGCCTCGTCGCGGGTCGCGAGCCCCCAGCCCACCTCGGAACGGACGGCGACCGGCACGAGGTCCGGCTGGATGCGGCCGGCCTCGTAGGCCGCCGCGAGCTTGTGCTGGCTGCGCATCGCGTAGCGATCGGCGCGCTCCTTGGTGAGCTGCGGGAAGCGGTCGTGGATGCGCTCCGCCGTCCTGCCCATGTTGAGCGCGTCCTCGCTCACCAGGCGCTCCGCCACGAAGCGAGGGTTCGGGTCCGCGTCGAAGCCCATCGGGTGCCGGCCCATGTGCTCCACCCCGCCGGCGATGGCGACGTCGTAGGCGCCGATGCCGATCGAACCGGCCATCGTGGTGACCGCGGTCATCGCGCCGGCGCACATCCGGTCGATCGCGAAGCCGGGCACGCTGCGGGGGAGCCCCGCCAGCAGCGCGGTGGTGCGACCGAGCGTCAGGCCCTGGTCGCCGGTCTGTGTCGTCGCGGCGATCGCCACGTCGTCGATGCGGTCCTTCGGCAGCGAGGGATTGCGATCGAGCAGCCCCACCATGCTCTTCACGACGAGGTCGTCGGCGCGGGTGCGCCAGTACATCCCCTTCTCCCCGGCCCTGCCGAACGGGGTCCGCACCCCATCGACGAAGACGACGTCAGTACTCGTGGCCACTTTGCCTCCCGGTTCGAGTCGGTTCGCCCGATCCTAGGGAGGCCGCCGCGCCCGCCGGAAAGCGGTAGGGCGGAACCTACGATCAGGCGTCGGACGCGGTGGCGGGCTTTTGCGGGTCCTCTACAACACCAGGCTGCTCCGCTTGGAGGAAGGACTGCACGATGGCGGGCACGACGGCCTCCCGCTGCCAGTCCCGAGCACCCGCGTCGGCGAGCGCGGCGTCCACCGCGTGCTCGGTGACGGGAGCCGGCGGGTTCCAGGCGAGCCGCCGGAGCAGCTCCGGCGTGAGCAGGTTCTCGATGGGCAGTGCGCGCTGCTCCGCGACGGCGACCAGCTCCGCGCGGGCGAGCTTCAGCCGCCGGTCCGCCTCGGGGTTGCGCTCCGCCCAGGCGCGGGGCGGCGGCAGCGCGTCGCTCTGCTGACGCAGCACGGGCAGGTCCTGGGTTGCGCGCCCGCGCTCGATCGCCTCCCACCAGCGGTCGAGCTGGCTGCGGCTGGCGCGCCCGTTGAACTCCTTGAGGGCGCCGAGGTCGCGTTTGCTGGCCGGCATCGACCGCGCCGCCGCGACGAGCGCCGCATCCGGTACCAGCCGTCCGGGGGAGGTGTCGACCTCGCGCGCGTAGGCGTCGCGCGCCTGCCACAGCTCGCGGGCGACGGCGAGACCGCGAGCGCCGCGCACCGTGTGCAGACCGGAGAGACGTCGCCACGGCTCCGCGCGGGGCGGCTTCTCCTCGCGGGCGACGAGCGCGGCGAACTCCTGCTGCGCGATGCCGACCTTGTCGTCGCGCTCCAGCAGGCCCTGCACGGCGTCGCGCAGGTCGGGCAGCAGCTCGACGTCGAGCGCAGCGTAGACGAGCCACGCCTGCGGCAGCGGCCGCGTGGACCAGTCGGCCGCGGAGTGCTCCTTGGCGAGGTGGATGCCCAGCAGCTCCTCGACGACCGTGCCCAGACCGACCCGCGGCAGGCCGAGCAGGCGTGCCGCGAGCTCGGTGTCGAAGACGCGGGTGGGGTCGAGCCCGACCTCGCGCAGGCAGGCGAGATCCTGGCTGGCCGCGTGCAGCACCCACTCCTCGTCGCGGATGGCGTCACCCAGCTCGGAGAGGTCGCCGATCGCCGGCGGGTCGAAGAGGAACGTGCCGGCGCCGCGCCGGAAGACCTGGATGAGGTAAGCGCGCTGCGAGTACCGGAAGCCGGAGGCGCGCTCGGCGTCGACGGCGACGGGCCCGTGGCCAAGGCGGATGGCCGCGACGGCGTCGCGGAAGCCCTGGACGGTCTCGATGACGGGCAGCGGGGCTCGCTCCGCCTCAGCGGCGCTCGCTGCGCCGTTCGCAATAGATTCAGTCACGCGTGATCCGGTGGGCCGACAAGAGGCTCACCCCTTCTCCATTCGGGGGCATGCCCGAGAGCATGCACAGCAGTTCGCCCCAGCCCTCGACATGGCTCGAGGCCTCCGCGTCGAGCGGGCTCCACGAGGCCCGCAGCTCGAGCTGCGCGCCGTCGCCCTGGCTGGCGAGTTCACCATATCCGGTCGAGATCACCTTGGTCGCGGTGCCGGAGGCGGCGGCGTAGCGGGCACCGAGCGCGTCGAGGGCGTCGACGAGCCACGACCAGGCGACGTCGGCGAGGAAGGGGTCCACCCCGATCTCGGTCTCGAGCGGTGCCTGCGCGAAGCAGACGACCCGGAACGGTCCGCCCCACGGCTCCGGCTCGGCCGGGTCGTAGAGCAGCACGAAGCGCCCCGTGCCGAGCGCCGAGTCCGCCCCGTGCGGAGTGCCGTGCACGTCGGCCGCGAGCGCGTAGGCGTACGGCGCCAGGCCGGTCGGCGCCGGGATCTCGGTGACGGTGAGCGCCGCGCGCAGTTCCACGCCGCGGATCGCGGCCACGGCGGCTGCGAACGGTTCGGGGACGGGCTCGGCGTCGCGGGTGTCGGGCACGGCTGCAGACTACGGCGATGTTGGTACCGTCGAGTCGGAGGCGCGCCGAGCCGCGACCGGCATGGCATCGCGCTCCGAGTGGAGGAGGAGTGCCGTGCCGCAGCCGCCCAGGACCGCATCGGGGAGGACGTCCGGCCGGGCCGGTCTCATCGCAGCCTCCGTCGCCGTCGGCACCGCGGCGGTCGCGCTGATCGGTGCGGCGGGGTTCACCGCGATGGTGGCCCGGCGCATCGTCACACCGCCGCGTCGACGCGACGCCGACATCCGCATCCTCGCCGTCGACCGCGACCCCGCGGGCGGCGAGCCCGACACGATCACGATCTCGGCCACGGCCGACACGGTCGTTCCGGGCCGGTACGGGCTGTGGTTCGACGACGATCGCGGTTACGCGCGCATGGGCGACATCCTCGAGCGCAGCGGCGAGCGGGTCGTGCGCGAGCTGCTCTCCGTCGAGAGCGGGGTGCTCGTGCCCGGTCTCCGCGGCCGCATCAGCGGCTGGGTCCACCGGCACCCCCGCGAGCTCGGCGTGCCCGTCGAGGAGGTCGTGGTCGACACCGAGGGCGGGCCGGCCCCGGCGTGGCTCGTGCCGGCGGAGGAGGGGACCGGGCGCTGGGTGGTGCAGGTGCACGGCCGTGCGGCCGCCAGGGGCGAGACGATCCGCGCCGTGCCCGTGTTCCGGGAGGCCGGGTACAGCAGCCTGATCATCTCCTACCGCAACGACCCGGAGGCCCCGCCCAGCCCGGACGGGCGCTACGGGCTGGGCGACACGGAATGGCGCGACGTCGAGGCCGCGGTCGAGTTCGCGGTCGAGCGCGGCGCGACGGAGATCGTGCTCATGGGCTGGTCCATGGGCGGCGCCTCGGTGCTGCAGGCCGCGATGCGGATGGCGCCGCAGCGGCAGGAGCTGCTGCGCGGCATCGTGCTCGAGTCGCCGGTCGTCGACTGGTACACCACGCTCGAGTTCCAGGCGGCCACGTTGCGGGTGCCGCGGGCGATGCGACTCGGCGCCCTCTCGGCCATCAGCAGCCGTTGGGGCCGCCTCGTGACCGGCCAGAGCGCGCCGATCGACCTGCGGGCGATGGACCTCGTGACCCGGCACCTCGAGCTGGTGCTGCCGACCCTCATCCTGCACAGCGACGACGACGGCTTCGTGCCCGCGACCGCGTCACGGGCGCTCGCGGACGCGCGCCCGGACATCGTGCGCCTCGAGGCCTTCGACACGGCCCGCCACGTGAAGCTGTGGAACTACGACCGCGAGCGCTGGGAGGGCGCGGTGCGGCGGTGGCTCAGCGAGCGCGACGCCATCGCGCGTACAGCGCAGAGCGCTCGTCGCTGAGCAGCCCGTTCAGGCGCATCGACCGCGGCGGCGCGCTCGTGCCGAGCACGGGCAGCGCCGCGCCGCCCGCCATCGGGCTCGTGGTGAGGCAGAGCTCGTCGACGAGGTCGCGCTCGAGCAGCGCACCGGCGAGGGCCGGTCCACCCTCGCACAGCACATGCGCGAACCCGCGCTCGCGCAGGGCGGCGAGGGCGCGCTCCAACGGCACCCGCCCATCCTCGCCCGGCAGCACGACCACCTCGGCGTCGGGCAGCTGCCGACGCGCGGAGTCGGCGCCCGTCGCGGTGGTCAGCACGAGCAGCCTGCCGGGCTCCGCCCGGGTCAGCCGGTGGCCGTCCAGATCGCCGGATGCGGTGAGCACCGCCAGAGCGGCCGTGCGCGGCATGCGGTACCCCTCGCTGCGCACCGACCGTGCTCCGACCAGCACGACGTCGGCGAGGGTTCGCAGCAGGCCCAGGATGCGGCGGTCCACCGGGTCGCTCAGGCCGTCGGAGAGTCCGGAGCCGTCGCTCGCCGCGCCGCCGATGCCGGCGACGAGGTTGAGGCGCAGGCCGGGAGCGGGGGAGTAGGCCTCGAGCAGGTGCGCATCCGCATCCGCCGCCGTCAGATCGAGATCCGGGCCGGCCGGCAGCAGCCGGCGCAGCGCGCTGCTCACGCCCGCGCCGTCCGGCGTTCCACGACCTGACGCTTGGCGCGCGCCAGCATCGCCGTCATGCCGCGGATCCGCAGCGGGCTCACGGCGGCGGTGAGCCCGATGGTGCTCGGGAAGTCGGCAGGCACCGCGAGCACCTGGTCCGCGCTGAGCCCGTCCAGCCCCTGCACGATGATGGAGGCGAAGCCGCGCGTGGTCGGCGCCTCGCGCGGCGCGGTCGCGTGGACGTGCACGGTGTCGTCGTCGACCTCGACGAAGAGGAACACCGGCGACTGGCACTCCTCGACGCGCTCGAGCAGGTCGGGGTGCTCCGCGTAGCGATCCGGCAGCGCGGGCAGCTCGTTCGAGAACTCGAGCAGCAGCTGCAGCCGGTCCGGCTGCTCGAGCGCGAGGAAGTCGTCGCGGATCTCCGCGAGCTGGGAGGGCAGCGGCTCGGTCATCGCGCCGCAGCCTCTCCCGGCTCCGCGCCGGTGGCGATCGGAACCCGCACCGCGCTGCCCCACTCCGTCCACGAGCCGTCATAGTTGCGCACGTCGCGTTGGCCGAGCAGGTGGCGCAGCACGAACCAGGTGTGGCTCGACCGCTCGCCGATGCGGCAGTAGGCGATCACCGCATCCGCTTCGCCGATACCCGCCTCCTGGCGGTAGATCGCGTCGAGCTCGGCCCGGGAGCGGAAGGTGCCGTCCTCGGCGGCGGCACGCGCCCAGGGGACGTTGCGCGCGGTCGGGATGTGGCCGGCGCGCAGGGCGCCCTCCTCCGGGTAGGCGGGCGCGGTGGTCCGCTCGCCGCGGTACTCCTCGGGCGAGCGCACGTCGACGAGCGGGCTGCCGAGGTGGGCGAGCACGTCGTCGCGGTAGGCCCGGATCTCGTCGTCGTGACGCTCGACGACGGGGTAGTCGGTCGCAGGGCGCTCGGTGCGCTCGGTGGTGAGCGGCCGCCCGGACGCGACCCAGAGGTCGCGGCCCCCGTCGAGCAGGCGCACGTCGTCGTGGCCGAAGAGAGTGAAGACCCAGAGCGCGTAGGCCGCCCACCAGTTGTTCTTGTCGCCGTAGATGACGACCGTGTCGTCACGGGCGATGCCCTTGCGGCTCAGCAGGTCCGCGAAGCCCGCCCCGTCGACGTAGTCGCGCTGCACCGGGTCGTTGAGCTCGGTGTGCCAGTCGACCTTCACGGCGCCGGGGATGTGCCCCGTCTCGTACAGCAGCACGTCCTCGTCGGACTCGACCACGACCAGCCCCTCGCGACCGAGGTTGGCCTGCAGCCACTGCGCGCCGACGAGGCGTTCCGGATGGGCGTAGTCCGAGAAGCGGGGGTCGTCGTCGTGCTCGACGGTCATGCGGTCTCCGATCGCTGCAGGGCGCGCCTAGAGTGGTGCGCGCCGGGCCGACTCCCGAATCTACGCCCCGCCAGCTGACGCGGTGGTGGGATGACGCCCGCGGACGACCTGCCGATCACTGCGGATGCGAGCACGATGACCCACGAGACCCGAGACCTGAGCGCGCCGAGCCTGGTGCTGCGCGACCCGGCGGTCGAGCCGTCCGAGATGGTGGGCCACCTCGTGCCGCCGCCGCAGTTCGCTCACGCGACGCTGGAGGGCTACCGGCCGGACCCGGAGCATCCGACGCAGCAGCAGGCCGTCGACGCCGTCGAGCGCTTCCTCGCGGGGGCCGGGGGCGGCGGCGGCGGGTTCTTCCGCAAGCGGAAGGCCGCGCCCGTGAAGCCGGGCCTCTACCTCGACGGCGGCTTCGGCGTCGGCAAGACCCACCTGCTCGCCGCCCTCTGGCACGCGCACCGCGGGCCCAAGCGCTTCGGCACCTTCATCGAGTACACGGCCCTCGTGGGGGCACTGGGCTACCAGGGTGCGGTCGAGGCGCTGCGCGGCTCGGCGCTGCTGTGCATCGACGAGTTCGAGCTCGACGACCCGGGCGACACCATGATCATGTCCCGGCTGCTCGGCGAGCTCGTCGCCGGCGGCACCCGGGTGGCCGCGACGTCGAACACGCCGCCGAACGCCCTGGGGGAGGGGCGCTTCGCCGCGGCCGACTTCCTGCGCGAGATCCAGGCGCTCGCCGACCGCTTCGAGATCCTGCGCATCGACGGCCTGGACTACCGCCGCCGCGACGCCGAGGGCAGTGCCGTCGTCACCGCCGAGGCGGAGCTGGGCGAGCGGATGCGCAGCCTCGGCGCGCAGGTCGCGGACGACGGCTTCGAGGCGGTCGTGCGGCATCTCGCCCGCGTGCACCCCTCGAAGTACTCCGCGCTCGTCGCGGGGCTCGACGGCGTGGTGCTGCGCGACGTGGTGCCGCTGCACGACCAGGCGCAGGCACTGCGCTTCGTCGCGCTGGTGGACCGCCTCTACGACGCGCAGGTGCCGGTGCTCGCCACGGGCGCGCCCCTCGACGAGGTGTTCGCCGGCGGCATGCTCACGGGCGGCTACCGCAAGAAGTACCTCCGTGCGATCTCGCGGCTGATCGCCCTGACCTCCGCGGCAGCCTCCAGGTAGCCGCGGAGACTGCCGAAACGCACTGTTTACAAAGGGCGAATCGGCGTTACATTCCCGAAACACCGGGTGACTCCGGTCGAAACCTGCTCTCGCCAGACTCGGGTCACCGCGAACATGATCCGAGTGCTCGCGGGGATCCCTTGCACCCGTAGAGAGGTTTCGAAATGGACCAGGGCAATACTGCCTTCCTCCTGTTCGCCGCTGCATTCGTCCTGCTCATGACTCCCGGCCTCGCCTTCTTCTACGGCGGCCTGGTCAAGGCGAAGAGCGTGATCAGCATGATGATGATGAGCTTCGGCGCCATCGGCCTGATCGGCGTGCTCTGGGTCGTCTACGGCTACGCCGTGACCTTCAACAGCGCCGAGGGGACGAGCCCCCTGTTCGGCATCGACACGGCGGCGATCAACCTGAACAGCCTCCTCGAGGTCCCCGAGGGCGCCGCCTACCCGCCGCTCGCCTTCGCCGCCTTCCAGGCGACCTTCGCGATCCTCACCGTCGCGCTCGTCTCGGGAGCCATCGCCGACCGCGCGAAGTTCGGTGCCTGGATGGTCTTCGCCGCGGTCTGGTCCACGCTCGTCTACTTCCCCGTCGCCAGCTGGGTCTTCAACTTCGGCCTGGCCGAGGACGGCTCCTTCGCCTACGGCGGCTGGATCACGCACGGCATGCAGGAGACCTTCGGCGTCGGCGCGATCGACTTCGCCGGCGGCACCGCGGTGCACATCAACGCGGGTGCGGCCGCCCTGGCCCTGGCCCTGGTCCTCGGCAAGCGCGTGGGCTTCGCCAAGGGCGCGCACGTGCCGCACAACCCGCCGTTCGTGCTGCTCGGCGCCGGTCTGCTCTGGTTCGGCTGGTTCGGCTTCAACGCGGGCTCCGAGCTCGCCGCCGACGGTGTCGCCGCGCTGGCCTTCATCAACACGATCGCCGCCCCGGCCGCCGCACTGCTCGCCTGGCTCGTGGTCGAGAAGATCAAGGACGGCAAGGCCACCTCGGTCGGTGCCGCATCGGGCGCCGTGACGGGTCTCGTCGCGATCACCCCGGCCTGCGCCTCGATCGACCCCATCTGGGCCATCGTGCTCGGCCTCATCGCCGGCGCGGTCTGCGCTCTCGCGATCGACCTCAAGTTCAAGCTCGGCTTCGACGACTCGCTCGACGTGGTGGGCATCCACCTCATCGGCGGTCTGATCGGAACGCTCTACCTCGGCTTCTTCGCCAACGGCACCGGCCTGTTCATGGGCGGCGACGCCACGCAGCTGCTCGTTCAGGCCATCGCGGCCTTCTCGGTGCTGATCTACTCGTTCGTCGGGGCGTTCGTCATCGGCCTCGCCATCGAGAAGACGATCGGCTTCCGCGTGAAGAACGAGGACGAGATCGCCGGCATCGACACGGTCGTGCACGGCGAGGAGGGGTACGTCTTCACCGAGAAGGTGTGACCCGATCCGTCATCGGCCGGAGGGGCGTCGCCAGCTGGCGGCGCCCCTCCGGCGTCTCCGGAGGTCGGCCGCCGCGTCGGCCCGACCGACCTGCTCCTACGATCGGAGCATGGGGATCGACGCCGAGCACGCGCCGCGCGACCGCGCCGCGCCGCCTGCGGGCAGGGTCCGCCGCGATCTCCTGCGCCGACGAGCGGTCCGGTGGATGCTCGCGGCGGCGGTCCTGATCGGCCTCTGGCTGAGCGTGGCCTCGGAGGAGGCGATTGCCCGCTGGGCGCAGGTCGCCCTCGGTGCGATCGCCGTGGCCGCGGCCGCCGCCAGCCCGCGGTGGTCGGCGTCGGCCGTCCCGCTGAGCGGTGCTGCGACCGCCGCGGCATGGCTGGCCGGTCTCACCGCCGACCCGTTCGTGCTGACGGGTTTCGCGGTCTTCCGCCTCGCGGAGGCCCGCGGGCGGCAGCGCTTCCCCTGGTGGCTGCTCCTCGGTGCGCTCGTCGTCGCGGTGGTCGCCCTGCTGCTCGGCGCCGATGGTGCAGAGGAACGCTTCCGCACCGTCCTGCTCAGCACCGTCGTGCTCGCCGGTGCCTGGGCGCTCGGAGTCCGCTCACGCGAGGCCGAGGCGGCGGCGGCGGAGCAATCGAGGGCGCAGGAGCGTCTGCACCTGGCCCGCGACGTGCACGACGTGCTGTCGCACTCCCTGGGGGCGATCGGCGTCCGCGCGGGTGTCGCTGCGCACGTCCCCACGGTCCGGGAGGAGCAGCTGCGCGAGACGCTGCGGGGGATCGAGGAGGACGCGCGATCCTCGCTCTCGGAGCTGCGGGATCTCATCGCGCGGGTGCGCGCCGACTCCGATGCCTCCAGCCCGCTCTCCGCGGCGCTCGCGAGCGTCGTCCGCGCGGCCGAGCGGACGGGGGTCGCGGTGCAGCTCGACGCCGACCCCGCCGCCCTCGACGACCTGCCCGCAGGGGTCGGGACGACGGTGCTGCGCACCGTTCAGGAGTCGGTGACGAACGCGCTGCGCCACGCGGCGGCGTCGTCCATCGGCGTGCAGGTCGTCACCACGCCCGACGCGGTGGCCGTCCGAGTGCTCGACGACGGCCGCGGCGTGTCCGGCGCGATCCGGGCGGGGCACGGGCTGATCGGGCTGCGCGAGCGGGCCGAGCTCCTCGGCGGCTCCGCGTCGTTCGCCTCCGCACCCTCCGGCTTCACGGTGTCGGTCGTGCTGCCGCGCTCCGCCGGGCCGGCCAGCGGTGGACGCCGATGAGCGACATCGCGGTGCTGCTCGCCGACGACGAACCGTCGATCCGCTCCTCCCTCCGTCTGCTCGTCGACAGCGAGGCCGGGATGGAGGTCGTGGGGGAGGCCGAGGATGGGCGGGGGGCGATCGAGCTGGCGGGGGAGTTGCACCCCGATGTCGTCCTCATGGACGTCCGGATGCCGAGCATGGACGGCATCGCCGCGACGCGCGCGCTGACGGCGCGGGGCGGTGCGATGCGCGTGATCGTGCTCACCACCTTCGACCTCGACGAGTACGTCTACGGGGCCCTCGCCTCGGGTGCCTCCGGCTTCGTGCTGAAGAACAGTCCGCCGGCCGAGGTGCTGCGCGCGATCCGGGTGGTGCACGAGGGGAACGCGCTGCTCGCACCCGAGGTGACGAAGCGCCTCATCGGCCGGTTCGCCGGCCGCCACGAGCACGAGCTGCTGGCGCACCTCACCGCGCGGGAGCGCGAGACGCTGGTGCTCATCGGACGAGGCAGGTCGAACGCCGAGATCGCGGCAGCGCTGTTCGTCACGGCGACCACGGCGCGCACCTACGTGAGCCGCGTCATGGCCAAGCTGCAGGCGCGGGACCGGGCGGGTCTCGTCGTGATCGCCTACGAGAGCGGCCTGGTGACGCCCTCGGCGCACTGAGCCGGGGCGGACGATCGTCGACGCCCGCAGACTGACAGCCGGCAGGCGGCCCGGTTGGCTCGACGGCATGATCGAAGTCAGTCACCTGGTCAAACGCCACGGCTCGCGAGCCGTGGTGCACGACGTCACCTTCACCGCCCATCCCGGTCGGGTCACCGGTCTCCTGGGACCGAACGGAGCGGGCAAGAGCTCCACCCTGCGCATCCTGCTGGGGCTCGACCGCGCGACGAGCGGCACGGCCCTGATCGGGGGTCGCCCGTACCGATCGCTGGATCGCCCGCTGCTGGAGGTGGGAGCGATGCTCGACGGACCGGGCGCGAACAGGGGCCGCACGGCCAGGGCGCATCTCACCTGGGTGGCGCAGTCGAACGCCATCGCGGCACGGCGCGTCGACGAGGTGCTCGAGCTCACCGGTCTGCGCGAGGCGGCGAGGACGCGGATCGGCCGGTTCTCACTCGGCATGGGGCAGCGCCTCGGCATCGCCGCCGCGCTGCTCGGCGACCCGGACGTGCTCGTGCTGGACGAGCCGACGAACGGCCTCGACCCTGATGGCATCCGCTGGACGAGACGTCTCCTGCGCTCGCTCGCGGACGCGGGGAAGACGGTGCTGGTCTCCAGCCACCTGATGGGCGAGATGGAGGGCATCGCGGATGACGTGGTCGTGATCGCCCGGGCCGGAGTCCTCGCGTCGGGCACCGCCGAGGCGGTCACCGGAGATCACGCGACGCTGGAGGAGGCGTTCTTCGCACTGACGGATGGGCAGGCTGCGTACCGCGCCTCCGGCTGCGACGGGACGGCCCCGTGACGTGCCGGCTCCGATCGGCGACGTCGCTCTGCAGAGCGGAGTCGACGAAGCTCTTCACGGCTCGTCCCACGTGGGTCCTCGCGCTGCTGGCGATCCTCGGCACCTGGCCGATGGCGTGGAGCAACGCCGCATCGTCGGTCGCGCTCGACTCGGACGACCCGCGCCTGTTCTCCTCCGAGCCCGTCCCGCTCGAGTTCCAGGGATTCGAGATGGCCGGTCTGGGCTACGTGCTCGTGATCGTGCTGGCGGCGCTCCACGCCGGCAGCGAGTACGGCGGCGGCCGGCAGCTCCGCACGCACGACGCTGCTCGCCACTCCGCGCCGATGGCGCGTCTTCACGGCCAAGGCGCTGCTCCTCGCGGCCTCGGTCGGGGCGATCGGCGTGCTCACCATGTGGGGCACGCTGGTGATCACGCACGCGTCGGGCACGACGGGGGTCGACCCATGGGCGCTGCGGCCCGCCATCTGGGCGAACCTCGGCGGGGTGGTGCTGGCGTGGGTGCTCACCGCGCTCATCGCGTTCGCGGTCGGCGTGCTCGCCCGCTCCGCGATCCTGCCGCTCATCCTCATCGTGCCGCTCGTGATCGGCGTGGGCGATCTCCTGGCGGGACTCTGGAGCGGGGCGGCGTGGCTCCCGGTCGCCGCGGGAGCCGCGCTGTACTCGGACCCGGCGGCCGGCACCCACCTCGACCCGCTCGCCGGCGGTCTCGTGCAGGCGGGTTGGACGCTCCTCCTGCTCGGTGCCGCGGCGGTCTCCTTCGTGCGGCGGGACCTGTGAGCATGCGCACGCTCCGTGCCGAGTGGACGAAGGCGATCACGCTCCGCAGCATCGCGGGCGCCATCGTCGCAGCGCTCCTCCTCCCGCCCCTGCTCGCGGTCGCCTCCGGGATGGCCTTCGATGGGGGCGGTGTCGCGGGACGCTCGTTCCCCGTCGCATCGCACGGCTTCGAGACCGCCGGCTTCGGGCAGCCGCTCATCATCCTCGTCGCCGCACTCGTCACCGGCACCGACTACCTCGACGGTCAGCTGCGCACCACGCTGGCCGCGACGCCGAGACGCGACGGGGTGCTCGCCGCGAAGCTCCTCGCAATCACGGCCGTCGCGCTGCTCGTGGGCCTCGTCTCCACCGGGGCCGCAGTCGTCCTGAAGCACTCGATCCTCGGGGAGCACGCGCTACGCATCGACGAGTTCACGCCGGCGATGGGCTGGAACCTGCTCGGCGTGGCGGTGAACTACGCGCTGATCGGCCTGATCGCCGCCTCGGTCACGATCATCGCCAGGAGTCTCATCGTGACGCTCGTCGTGCTCGTGCCGGTGGTACTGGGCCTCTCCATCTCGCTGCTCGGGGTCGTCCCCGCCCTGCGATTCCTGCCGGACCTCGCCGGGATGCAGCTGCTCACGGCCTACCCCGGGGTCGGGCTGCTCGATCCCGTGCCCGGAGGCATCGTCATGGCGGGGTGGGCCGTGGCGCTCGGGGTGGCTGCCCGTTGCTGCTTCCGGTTCCGCGACACCGCCGGCTGAGGGGCGCCACTGCGATTCGAGCGCCTCAACGACGAAACCCCCGCCGGAGCGGGGTTTCTCACGTGGGCGATACCAGACTCGAACTGATGACCTCTTCGGTGTGAACGAAGCGCGCTACCAACTGCGCCAATCGCCCGTGATGAGACCATCCTGCCACAACTCCACGGGCTCCGTTGACCATGCGGGCGGGTCGCCCCCCGGTCCTCCTGTCCGACGCCTCCGCGCCACGCCCGGGCCGACCTCGATTTGCACGGCGCTGAGACATCCGTATAGAGTCTCTCTTGTTCGCAGCGATGCGAAACGCGGATGTGGCGCAGTGGTAGCGCATCACCTTGCCAAGGTGAGGGTCGCGAGTTCGAATCTCGTCATCCGCTCGAGTCGGCCCCTCCCAGGAGGGGCCAGCTTACGGTAAGGACCCACGCGGTGGAGTGGCCGAGAGGCGAGGCAGCGGCCTGCAAAGCCGTATACGCGGGTTCGAATCCCGTCTCCACCTCCATCGGTGCACACCGGTTTCGGTGCACGTCGAATGGGCGATTGGCGCAGCGGTAGCGCGCTTCCCTGACACGGAAGAGGTCACTGGTTCGATCCCAGTATCGCCCACCATCGAGAACCCCCGCTTCGGCGGGGGTTCTGTCGTTGCGGGCGGCTTCCTGCTCGGGGACCCGAGCCCGGCCCGCGCCGACGTCGGCGGAGGCGGACTCCAGGACTACAGTGGGAAGCCGGTCCGCTCGGGCCGGAACCCGCATCGCAAGGAGCCGAATCCCCGTGTCAGAGCCGTCCGCCAGCCCCGCATCCGAGCTCACCCCGGTCGAGGCGACGGAGACCACCACGGGCGACGCGCTCTTCTCGGACAAGTCGGTCGTCGCGGTGCGCATCGACGGCGAGCTGCGCGACCTGCACGCCGCCGTCGCTGCCGGCGAGCTCGCCGAGCCCGTGACCATCGGCTCGCCCGACGGGCTCTCGATCCTGCGCCACTCCGCGGCCCACGTCGTCGCGCAGGCCGTGCAGACGATCAACCCGGAGGCGAAGCTGGGCATCGGCCCGCCCGTCACCGACGGCTTCTACTACGACTTCGACGTCGAGACCCCCTTCACCCCCGAGGACCTCAAGGCCATCGCGAAGCAGGCCGAGCGCATCGTCCGCCAGGGCCAGCGCTTCAGCCGCCGCGTCGTCACGGAGGACGAGGCGCGCGCGGAGCTCGCCGACGAGCCCTACAAGCTGGAGCTCATCGGGCTCAAGGGCGGGGCGGCCTCCGGGAAGGACGGCGAGAGCGTCGAGGTCGGCGGTGGCGAGCTGACGATCTACGACAACCTCGACCCGCGCACCGGCGAGGCGGTCTGGAAGGATCTCTGCCGCGGCCCTCACCTGCCCAGCACCCGCCTCATCGGCAACGGCTTCGCGCTCATGCGCGTGGCCGCCGCCTACTGGCGCGGCAGCGAGAAGAACCCGCAGCTGCAGCGCGTCTACGGCACCGCCTGGCCCACCAAGGACGAGCTGCGCGCCTACCAGGAGCGCCTCGAGGAGGCCGCCAAGCGCGACCACCGCAAGCTCGGCAAGGAGCTGGATCTCTTCTCCTTCCCCGAGGAGATCGGCTCGGGCCTCTCGGTCTGGCACCCGAAGGGCGGCATCATCCGCCACGAGATGGAGGCGCACGCGCGGGCGCGTCATCTCGCCGAGGGCTACAACGTGGTCTACACGCCGCACCTGGCGAAGGCCGACCTCTTCTCGATCTCCGGGCACCTGCAGACCTACGCCGACGGCATCTGGCCGCCCATCCGCATGGACGAGGAGACCGACGACGAGGGCAACGTCGTCAAGCAGGGCGCCGACTACTACCTCAAACCCATGAACTGCCCGATGCACATCCTCATCTACAAGGAGCGGCAGCGCAGCTATCGCGACCTGCCCCTGCGGATGAGCGAGAACGGCACCGTCTACCGCAACGAGCTCTCGGGCGCCCTGCACGGCCTCACCCGCGTGCGCGGCTTCACCCAGGACGACGCGCACCTCTTCGTCACCCCCGACCAGCTCGAGGGGAGGTGACGAAGGTGCTCGAGTTCATCGTCTCGATGCTGCGCGACTTCGGCCTCACGGACTTCGAGCTCGAGCTGTCGATGCGCGACGACGAGAAGGACAAGTGGATCGGCAGCGAGGAGTACTGGGAGCACGCGACGGGCGCCCTGCGCAACGTCGCCCTGGCCACCGGGCTCAAGCTCACCGAGGTGCCCGGCGAGGCCGCCTTCTACGGCCCGAAGATCGACCTCAAGACCCGTGACGCGATCGGCCGAACCTGGCAGCTGTCGACCGTGCAGGTCGATCCGAACCTGCCCGAGCGCTTCGAGCTCGAGTACACGGCCCCGGACGGCAGCAAGCAGCGGCCGATCATGATCCATCGCGCGCTGTTCGGCTCGATCGAGCGATTCTTCGCGATCCTGCTCGAGCACCATGCCGGCGCCTTCCCGGCCTGGCTCGCGCCCGTGCAGGTCGTGGGCATCCCGGTCGCCGGCGACTTCGCGCCGTACCTCGGCGAGATCGTCGACCGCCTGCGGCGCCACGGCGTGCGCGCCGAGCTCGACGACTCGGACGACCGGATGCAGAAGAAGATCCGCAACCACACCAAGGCGAAGGTGCCGTTCCAGCTCATCGCGGGCGGGGAGGACCAGGCGGCCGGGGCGGTGAGCTTCCGCTTCCGCGACGGTCGTCAGGACAACGGCGTGCCGGTCGACGAGGCCGTGACGCGCATCCTCGAGGCCATCGAGTCCCGGGCGCAGGTCTGATGACGCGCCGCGATCCCGTCGAGGGCGGACCCGTCGAGTCGTCCGACGACTTCGGGGGCGTCCCCGACGGGATGCAGCGGCTGTGGACCCCGCACCGGATGGTCTACATCGAGTCGGGCCAGGAGCCCGAGCGGGCGCACTGCCCGTTCTGCGCCCAGCCGGGCATGAACGACGACGAGGGGCTCATCGTGGCGCGCGGCGAGCACGCCTTCGTGCTCATGAACCTCTACCCGTACAACACGGGTCATCTGCTCGTGTGCCCGTACCGCCATATCGGCACCTACGACCTCGCGACGTCGCAGGAGATCCTCGAGATCGGCACGCTCACCCAGACGGCGATGCGGGTCATCACGGAGGTCATGCGGGTCGACGGCTTCAACATCGGCATGAACCAGGGCCGCCTGGCGGGCGCCGGCATCCCCGACCACCTGCACCAGCACATCGTCCCTCGGTGGTCGTTGGACTCGAACTTCCTGCCGATCATCGCGAAGACCAAGGCGCTGCCGCAGCTGCTCGGCGAGGTGCGGCAGTCCCTCGCGGACGCCTGGCCCTCCTAGACGTCCGCCGGTGCGACGCGACGAGCGGATGCGGGCCGCGGCCCGCATCCGCTCGTTCCGGCGGTGCCTACAGCGCGGTGACGGGGAACTGCATCCGCGGGTTCGCGTAGGCGTCCTGCGACTCGACGAGCTGCAGTTCGCGCTCGCCCGATCGGTGGGTGCGCTCGAGCAGGTCGTACACGCTCGAGGTGGCGCGGGCGAGGGCCTCGGCCGCGTCGCCCGTGCGGCGGTAGTGCGCGGTGAAGAGCGCGGCCGTGACGTCGCCGGAGCCGTTGGCCTTGAAGGGCAGCCGCGGCGTCTGCACGATCCACGAGCCCTCCGCGGTGACGGCGAGCATCTCGATGGTGTCCTCGTCGCGGTCGGGCCGCTCGACGCTCGTGACGAGCACGCTGCTCGGCCCCTTCGCGCGGATCAGGGCGACCGCCTCGAGGGTCGACTCGATCGTGTCCGGGCGCGTGCCGGTGAGCTCGCCCAGCTCGAACTGGTTCGGCGTGATGAGGTCGGCGGCGGGCACGACCCGCTCGCGCAGCAGTGCGGGGATCGCCGGGGCGACGAAGCAGCCCGACCTCGCGTTGCCCATCACCGGGTCGCACGCGTAGATCGCCGAGGGGTTGGCCGCCTTCACCCGCGCGACGGCGTCGAGGATGACGTCGGCGATGCCCTCGCCGCCCTGGTAGCCGGAGAGCACGACATCGATGTCGCCGAGCACGCCGCGCTCCTCGATGCCTGTGATCACGTCGCGCACGTCGTCCGGGCTGATCAGCGGCCCGCGCCACGCGCCGTAGCCCGTGTGGTTCGAGAAGTTGACCGTGTAGACGGGCAGCACCTCCACGCCGATGCGCTGCAGCGGGAACACCGCGGCGGAGTTGCCGACGTGGCCGTACGCGACGGCCGACTGGATCGAGAGCACCTTCATCCGTCCAGCATGGCACCCGCGCGCACGGCCGCGCGCCGACGGCCGTCGTACTGAGACGCCGATAAGATGGCTGCCATGTCCGGTCACTCCAAGTGGGCGACGACCAAGCACAAGAAGGCGGTCATCGACCAGCGCCGTGCGAAGTCCTTCGCCAAGCTCATCAAGAACATCGAGGTCGCCGCCAAGATCGGCGGTGCCGACCTCTCCGGCAACCCCACGCTCGTGGACGCCGTGCAGAAGGCCAAGAAGACCTCGGTGCCGAACGACAACATCGACCGCGCCATCAAGCGCGGCGCGGGCCTCACGGGCGAGGTCATCGACTACACGACGATCATGTACGAGGGCTACGGGCCGAACGGCGTCGCCCTGCTGATCGAGTGCCTCACCGACAACAAGAACCGCGCCGCCGCGGAGGTGCGCACGGCCATGACCCGCAACGGCGGCACCATGGCCGATCCCGGCAGCGTGGCCTACAACTTCTCGCGCAAGGGTGTCATCTCCATCGAGAAGACGGATGCGGTGAGCGAGGACGACATCATGCTCGCCGTGCTCGAGGCCGGCGCCGAGGAGGTCACCGACCGCGGGGCCGGCTTCGAGGTCGTCACCGAGCCCACCGACCTCGTCGCGGCGCGCACGGCGCTGCAGGAGGCCGGCATCGACTACGACTCGGCCGAGGCCGAGTTCGTGCCGGGGCTCAACATCGACATCGATGCCGAGACGGCCCGCAAGGTGTTCCGCCTGATCGACGCGCTCGAGGACTCGGACGACGTGCAGAACGTGTACTCGAACTTCTCGATCCCCGCCGACGTGCAGGCGGAGCTCGACCAGGACGAGGACTAGACCTCCGTGTCGCTCCGGGTGCTCGGGATCGACCCCGGGCTCACCCGGTGCGGCGTCGGCATCGTCGACGTGGATGCGCGACGGCGCGGCCGGCTCGTCCACGTCGACGTCCTGCGCACCCCGCCGGACCTCGCCATCGAGCGGCGGCTGCTCGCCATCGGCGAGGGCATCGCCGCGCTGCTCGACGAGCACCGGCCCGACCGCGTCGCCCTCGAGCGGGTGTTCGCCCAGCACAACGTGCGCTCCGTGATGGGCGTGGCGCAGATCAGCGGGGTCGCCATGCACGAGTCCGCGCGCCGCGGCCTCGCCGTCGCGCTGCACACCCCGTCCGAGGTTAAGGCGGCGGTCACCGGGTACGGCTCGGCGGACAAGGCGCAGGTCGCCTCCATGGTCGCCCGCATCCTCGGGCTGACGGAGGCGCCCAGGCCGGCCGATGCGGCGGACGCCCTCGCGATCGCGCTGTGCAACGCGTGGGGCGGCGGGGGAGCGTCGGTCGTCTCCGCGGAGGGCGGCACTCCCGCGCAGCGCGCGTGGCGGGCCGCGGAGAAGTCGGCGGGCGCTCGTAGGCTGGCCCCATGATCTCCTCCCTGCGCGGCACCGTGCTGTCCTCGAGCGGTTCCACGGTCGTGCTGGAGGTCGGCGGCATCGGCTACTCGGTCGCGGTCACGCCTCAGCACGCCCTGCTGCTCGCGCCGGGGCACGAGGCGTCGCTGCGCACCAAGCTCATCGTGCGCGAGGACGACCTCGCCCTGTTCGGCTTCGAGGACGAGGAGGGGCTGCAGGTCTTCGAGCTGCTCATCGGCGTCACCGGCGTCGGACCGAAGTCTGCGCTCGGGGTGCTCGGGCACCTGACCCCCGGGCAGATCGCGCAGGCGATCGCCGACGAGGACGATGCGGCGTTCCGCAAGGTGAGCGGCATCGGCCCCAAGACCGCCAAGCTCATCACCGTGTCGCTCGCCGGCAAGCTGCGCGTCGCGCCCCCGCCGCCCCGCGTGCGACCGTGTCGGCCCCCGCGGTCGGCGACAGCGTGCGCAACGCCCTGATCGGCCTCGGCTGGTCGGAGAAGATCGCGGTGCAGACGGTGGACGAGCTGCTCGCCGCGGGCGCTCCCGAGGAGACCGCCACGGTGCCGGCCCTGCTGCGCCTCGCGCTGGCGCAGCTGGGCCCGGCCGGAGCCGGACGATGAGCGACGGGACGATCAGCCCGCGTCCCGAGAACGACGCCGAGCTCGCCTTCGAAGGCGCGCTGCGCCCCAAGAGCCTGGGGGAGTTCGTCGGGCAGCAGAAGGTGCGCGGTCAGCTGCAGCTGCTCCTCAGCGCGGCGACGCTGCAGCACCGCACGCCGGACCACATCCTCTTCGCGGGTCCTCCCGGTCTGGGCAAGACCACGCTCGCCATGATCGTCGCGGAGGAGGGCGGCCGGCCGCTGCGGCTGTCGAGCGGACCCGCCATCCAGCACGCCGGCGATCTCGCCGCGCTGCTGTCGAGCCTGCTGCCGGGCGAGGTGCTCTTCATCGACGAGATCCACCGCATGGCGCGCAGCGCCGAGGAGATGCTGTACCTCGCGATGGAGGACTTCCGCATCGACATCATGGTGGGCAAGGGCGCCGGCGCGACCAGCATCCCGCTCGACCTCGCGCCGTTCACGCTGGTCGGCGCGACGACCCGATCGGGACTGCTGCCGAACCCGCTGCGGGACCGCTTCGGGTTCACCGCCCATCTCGAGTTCTACGAGCGCGCCGAGCTCGAACGCGTCCTGGAGCGGGCAGCACGGCTGCTCGGGCTCGAGGTCGCTCCCTCCGCCCTCGCCGAGATCGCGAGCCGCAGCCGTGGCACCCCCGCATCGCGAACCGCCTGCTGCGCCGTGTGCGCGACTACGCCCTCGTGCACGGCACCGATGCCGACCTGCCTGCCGTGCGCGCCGCGCTGGAGCTCTACGACGTCGACCCGATCGGGCTCGACCGTCTGGACCGCGCGGTGCTCGAGACCATCCTGCACCGCTTCGAGGGCGGCCCGGTCGGGCTCAGCACGCTCGCCGTCTCGGTGGGTGAGGAGGCGGAGACGATCGAGTCGGTCGTCGAGCCGTTCCTGGTGCGCATCGGCATGCTCGGGCGCACACCGCGCGGCCGGGTGGCGACCAACGCCGCCTACGCGCACTTCGGCGTCGCCCGCCGCAGCGAGGAGACCCTGTTCGGCCCGTGACCTATACTCCGTAGAGCCCGCGGGCCGAGCCCGGTTGTCGCGGCGCCGCACCCCACCACCACTAGACTGCTCGGGTTCGCCCGCGCTCTCGAAAGGCCTCACCCCTCCTCATGGAACTCATCCTCCTCGGCTTCGCCGCCATCCTCGTCGTCTTCATGTTCTTCAGCAGCCGGAAGCGCAAGCGGGAGGCGGAGTCGCTGCAGGAGAAGATGGTGCCGGGTGCCGAGATCATGACGAGCTTCGGCGTGTTCGGCACGCTCGTCTCGGTCGACGACGAGACGCACACCGCGATCGTCGAGGTCGCGCCGGGCGTCGAGCTCAAGGTCTACCGTCAGACGCTCGCCCGCGTGGTCGAGCCGACGGTCGCCGAGGACGAGGTCGTCGAGGAGGACGCCGCGATCGTCGAGGAGCAGCCGGCCGCCGCCGAGCCCGTGGTCGAGCTCGACGCGAAGCCCGACGCGGAGACCAAGCGCAAGGACGCCGAGTAGCAAGCACCCCGTCCGCGGGGCCTGCGCCCCGCGACGTTCGAAGAAAGCTGGGTTTCGCAGGTGGCTAGAACCTCCTCGGTCAAGAAGGCGTGGCGTTCGCTCGCGTGGCTTGGCGTCATCATCATCGGTCTCGTCGGCCTCAACGTCTACGGCGTCGCCACCGAGCGGGGCACCTGGACCCCGAGCTCGCGCTCGACCTCCAGGGCGGCACGCAGATCATCCTCGCGCCGCAGCTCGAGGACGGGGAGGGCATCTCGGGCGAGCAGCTCGACCAGGCCGTCTCCATCATCCGCGACCGCGTCGACGCCTCCGGCACCAACGAGTCCGAGGTGACGACCCAGGGTGGCCGCAACGTCGTCGTCTCGATCCCCGGCGAGCCCGATGCGGCGACCATGGAGCGCCTGCAGGCGTCCGCGCAGCTGTCGTTCCGCCCCGTGCTCTACACGGAGGCCGCCCCGGTCAGCTCGATGACCGACGAGGACGGCGACGGCGAGCCGGATGAGGGCGCCTCGGCGTCCCCGTCGTATGAGCCCGACCCCTCGCTGGCGACGACGCCGAGCGTCGAGCCCACCGACGCCAGCGACCTCAACTGGATCACCGAGTCGCTCTTCGACCGCTTCTCGAACACCGACTGCGCCACGCTCGACGCGCACTCGCTCAACACGGCGCCGGCCGACGAGCCGCTCATCGCCTGCTCCGACGACGGCACCCAGCGCTACATCCTCGGCCCCGTCGAGGTCTCCGGCGACCAGATCAGCGATGCCAGCGCCGGCATGGTCTCGAACCAGCAGGGCGTGAGCACCGGCCAGTGGGCCGTCAACATCCAGTTCAACGGCGCCGGCACCGACGCCTTCGCCGCGGTCACCCAGCGGCTCTTCGCCTTCCAGCAGGGCACCCCGCAGAACCAGTTCGCGATCGTGCTCGACGGCGCCGTCATCTCCGCGCCCACGACCAACGCGATCATCTCCGACGGCCGTCCGCAGATCTCCGGCTCCTTCACGCAGGAGACCGCGCAGGCCCTCGCCGACCAGCTCAAGTACGGCGCGCTGCCGGTGAGCTTCGAGGTGCAGAGCCAGGAGACGATCACCGCGACGCTCGGCTCGGACCAGCTGCGCAGCGGCCTGATCGCCGGTCTCGTCGGCGCGATCCTGGTGATCGGCTACTCGCTGTTCCAGTACCGCTCGCTCGGCCTCGTCACCGTCGCCTCGCTCATCGTCGCCTCGATCGTGACCTACCTGCTGGTGAACATCCTCAGCTGGAGCCAGGGCTTCCGCCTCTCCCTCGCGGGCGTCGCCGGCCTCATCATCTCGATCGGCACCATCGCCGACTCGTTCATCGTCTACTTCGAACGCGTGCGCGACGAGCTGCGCGACGGACGCGGCCTGGAGTCCTCGGTCGAGGCCGGCTGGAAGCGCGCGCTGCGCACGATCCTCGCCTCCGATGCGATCAACGTGATCGCCGCCGTGGTGCTGTTCGTCGTCGCGGTCGGCAACGTGCAGGGCTTCGCCTTCACGCTCGGCCTCACGACCCTCATCGACGTGCTCGTCGTCTGCCTGTTCACCCACCCGGTGATGCAGCTGCTCGCACGCACCCGCTTCTTCGGGGAGGGCACCGCCTCAGCGGTCTCGACCCGAAGGCGCTGGGGGCCGTCTACCGCGGCCGTGCGCAGTTCCGGGCGCCCGTGGTGGCCGCGGGCAAGAAGAGCCGCAGCGCCGGCGAGGCGCAGCGTCGCCAGACCATCGCGGAGCGTCGCGCGGCCGAGCAGGCCGGCGACGGGGAGAAGGAGTCCTGATGGCCGGCCTGACCGAATGGGGCAACAAGCTCTACACCGGCGAGCGCAGCGTGCCGGTGATCGCCCGGCGCAAGCTGTGGTACCTGATCGCGGCGATCGCGATCCTCGTCGCAGCCACCGTGCCGTGGCTGCGCGGCGGCTTCGTGCTCGGCATCGACTTCACCGGCGGCAGCCAGTTCACGGTGGAGCAGGTGACCGCCGGCGAGGGCGGCATCGACCAGTCGGTGGCGACCGATGCGGTGCTCTCGGTCGCGCCCGAGGCCGGCCCCCGCGTCGCCGTGCTCGGTGACAGCGCGGTGCGCGTGCAGACCGAGCAGCTGACCGACGACGTCAGCGCCCAGGTGAGCGGCGCCCTCGCCGAGGCCTACGACGTGCCGCGCGACAGCGTCAGCTCCTCGTTCATCGGCGCGAGCTGGGGCCAGGACATCACGCTCAGCGCGCTGCGCGGCCTCGGCATCTTCCTCGTCGTCGCGACGGTGTTCATGGCCATCTACTTCCGCACGTGGAAGATGTCGATCGCGGCGATGGCATCGCTCGTGCACGACCTCATCCTCACGGTGGGCGTGTACGGCGTGCTGGGCTTCGAGATCACCCCGGCGGCCGTCATCGGCTTCCTCACGATCCTCGGCTACTCGCTGTACGACACCGTCGTCGTCTTCGACAAGATCAGGGAGAACACGACCGAGGACGACGGCGACCAGCGCAACAGGACGTTCGCCGAGTCGGTGAACCTCGCGGTGAACCAGACCCTGGTGCGCTCCATCAACACGGCCGTGGTCGGTGCGCTCCCGGTGGCGGCGATCCTCGTCGTCGGCGCCTTCGTGCTCGGCGCGGAGACGCTGATCGACATCGCGCTGTCGCTGTTCGTGGGCACGCTGGTCGGCACCTACTCGACGATCTTCATCGCGGCGCCCACGTACACCCTGCTGCGCGAGAAGGACGAGGACGTGGTCAAGCAGACCGCCCGCATCCTCGAGTCGCGCGCTGCCGCAGCCTGATCGGATCGCCGCAGCATGAGCATCTGGTCGCGCCCCGAGCGAACGCGGGAGGGAGCGGACCCGGCTGGTGCTAGCGTCTCGGAGACGGGGCGCATCCGACGCCTCAGGCCGGGAGGCGAGACCGTGACCGATCTGCAGACCTCGAGCCTCTCCACGTTGCGCGCGCGGCTGCCGCGTCTGTTCTCCCGGGCGCAGCCCGCGGGGGCGGTCGAAGCGCTGCTGCGGACGGTGCGCACGAACCACCCGCGCGCCGAGCTCGCGATCATCGAGCGGGCTTACGTCGCCGCCGAGAAGGCGCACCGCGGCCAGCTGCGCAAGAGCGGCGAGCCGTACATCACGCATCCGATCGCCGTCGCGCAGATCCTCGCCGAGCTCGGTCTCGGTCCGATGACGGTCGCGGCATCGCTGCTGCACGACACCGTCGAGGACACCGACTACACCCTCGAGCAGCTCCGCGCCGACTTCGGCGAGGAGATCGCGATGCTCGTCGACGGCGTCACCAAGCTCGACAAGGTCAAGTACGGCGACAGCGCGCAGGCGGAGACCGTGCGCAAGATGATCGTCGCGATGTCGAAGGACATCCGCGTGCTCGTCATCAAGCTCGCCGACCGGCTGCACAACGCCCGCACCTGGGGATTCGTCCCGCCGGAGAAGTCCGCCAAGAAGGCGCGCGAGACCCTCGAGATCTATGCGCCCCTGGCTAACCGGCTCGGCATCCAGGCGATCAAGCTCGAGCTCGAGGACCTCTCGTTCGCGGTGCTCTACCCGAAGCTGTACGTCGAGATCGAGAGCCTCGTGCGCAACCGCACTCCCGAGCGCGAGCAGTACGTGCAGCGCGTCATCGCCGACGTGACCGACGACCTCCGCTCGGCTCGCATCCGCGGCAAGGTCGTGGGGCGGCCCAAGCAGTACTACTCGATCTACCAGAAGATGATCGTGCGCGGGCGGGAGTTCGACGAGATCCACGACCTGGTCGGCATCCGCGTGGTCGTCGCCACGGTGCGCGACTGCTACGCCGTGCTGGGTTCGATCCACGCGCGGTGGAACCCGATCCCGGGCCGCTTCAAGGACTACATCGCAACGCCGAAGTTCAACCTCTACCAGTCGCTGCACACGTCCGTCATCGGTCCGCAGGGCCGCCCCGTCGAGATCCAGATCCGCACTACGGAGATGCATCAGCGCGCCGAGTACGGCGTCGCCGCGCACTGGAAGTACAAGGAGAACGTGGCCACCGGCCGCGGCGATCAGCCCGCGAGCGGCGACACCGACATGGCCTGGCTCGCGCATCTCAGCGACTGGCAGTCGGAGACGGCCGACCCGGGGAGTTCCTCGACTCGCTGCGCTTCGAGATCGGTGCGAAGGAGGTCTACGTCTTCACCCCGAAGGGCAAAGTCGTCGGCCTGCCCGCCGGAGCGACCCCGGTGGACTTCGCGTACGCCGTGCACACCGAGATCGGCCACCGCACCATGGGCGCGAAGGTCAACGGGCGGCTGGTGCCGCTGGAGAGCGAGCTCAACTCCGGCGAGGTCGTGGAGATCTTCACCTCGAAGAACCCGGAGGCGGGTCCGAGCCAGGACTGGCTCGGCTTTGTCAAGAGCGCCCGCGCGCGCAACAAGATCCGCCAGTGGTTCACCAAGGAGCGCCGCGACGAGGCGATCGAGCACGGCAAGGACGCGATCGCCCGCGCCATGCGCAAGCAGAACCTGCCGCTGCAGAAGCTCATGGGGCAGGAGCCGCTCACCGAGCTGGCCGCGAACATGCGCTACGAGGACGCCTCCGCGCTGTACGCCGCCGTCGGCGAGGGGCACATCTCGACCCAGTCGGTCATCGAGAAGCTCGTCGCCCTCGCCACCGCGGAGACCGCCGCCGAGTCGGACGAGGCGGACTTCACCCTGCCGACCAAGGGACGCTCGCGGCCGCTGCGCAACAGCGACTCGGGCGTGCTGGTGCGCGGCGCGCCGGACATCCTCGTCAAGCTCGCGAAGTGCTGCACGCCGGTGCCGGGCGACGAGATCGTCGGCTTCATCACCCGCGGGCAGGGCGTGTCTGTGCATCAGCGCGCGTGCAACAACGTGACCGCGCTGCTCGATCAGCCCGAGCGGATGATCGACGTCGAGTGGGCGCCGTCGTCGAAGAGCGTCTTCCTGGTGCAGCTGCAGATCGAAGCGCTGGACCGTTCCGGCCTGCTCTCGGATGTGACGCGCGTGCTCAGCGAGCACCACGTGAACATCCTCTCGGCCAACGTCTCCACGTCGACCGACCGGCTCGCGATCAGTCGCTTCGTGTTCGAGATGGGCGACACGACCCACCTCGATCGGCTGCTCAATGCGGTGCGGCGCATCGACGCCGTCTACGACGTGTACCGGGTCAGCGCGGGCTGAGCGTCCCGACCACGTCGAGGGCGGCGAGGCGGCGGAGCGCGTGGGCCTTGCCGGGCAGCTTGCGGCGTGCGTCGAGCAGCTCCAGAGCCCGACCAGGCGTCGTGCCGGCGAGGCGCAGCAGCTCGCGCACGGCGTCGCGATCCTCGTCGTGCTCACCGTCATCCGCGGTGCGGACGAGATCGAGCGCGGTGCGCAGCGGACTCGTCACCAGGACCCCGCCGAGCTTCGTCAGATCACCCTGCTCGAAGCGCACCTCCCGCAGACCCGCGCTCGGCCCCCGATGCGTGCGTGCGGAGACCGAGACGCACAGCTGCGGCGCGGCCGGCGGGCGCAGCACGACGCCGTGCACCCAGGCTGCGCTGCGGAGCTCGACGATCACCCGGTCGCTGCGCCCGCCGTGCACGACGGCCGCACGGACCTCCGCCGCATCCGGCGCGTCGATCGTGAGATACCGTCCCGCGCAGGGGATCAGCTGGCCGTCGAGTCGCGCCGCCTGGAGCTCCGCCAGCGGCAGCTCCGAGGCGTCGAGCACGGAGCCGAGGAGGGGAGTCATGCCCTCAGCGTGCGCCGTGCCGAGCTCCGGCAGCGGTCCTCGCACGGTTCTGTGGGCTCCCGCCGCCTGTGGAGAGACGGCGGGCGGGACTCAGTCGCGGATGGCGCCGAGCCAGCCCCGCTGGGTCGCCAACGCCGCCTCCGCCTCGCGGATCCGCCGCTGATCGCCACGGGACTTCGCGTCCTCGAGCTCGCGCTCGAGACGTGCGATGGCGTCGTGCAGCTGCCCGGCGAAGCCCTCGCTGCGCGCCTTGCGCTCGGGGTTGCTGCGCTTCCAGTGCTCCTCCTCGAGGCCCTTGACGTGGCTCTCGATGGCGCGGATGCGGTCCTCGACCGAGCGCACCCTGTCGCGCGGGACCTTGCCGATCGCATCCCACTTGCGCTGCACCGCGAGGAGGGCCGACTTCGCCTTCTTCGGATCCGTCTCCTGCAGCAGCGGGGCGGCCTCCGCGAGGAGGGCCTCCTTCTGCTCGAGGTTCGCGCTGAACTCCTCGTTCTCGACCGCGATGATCTCGTTCTTGGCCGCGTAGAGGATGTCGCCGGCTTCCTTGAACTGCGCCCAGAGCTGGTCGTCGACCTTCTTGCCGGCGCGGCCGGCGGCCTTCCACTCGTCGAGGAGCTGGCGGTAGGCCGGGATGCCGTCGGCGCCGCGGCCGGTGAGCTCCTGCGCGCGCGCGACGAGCGCCTGCTTGCGCGTGCGCGCCTCCTTGTGCGCACCGTCGAGCTCGGCGAAGAACGCGCGGCGGTGCTGCTCCACGGTCGAGCGCGCGGTGCGGAAGCGCTTCCAGAGCTCGTTGGCCTCGCCCTTGGGCAGGCGCGGGCCGTCCTGCTGGTGGCGCTGCCACAGCGCGAAGAGCTCGTCGAGCTTCGCGGAGGTCTGCTTCCACTGCACCCGGGCCGGGTCCTGCGCGGCGAGGGCCTCCGCGGACTCGACGATCGCGGTGCGCTCGAGGATCGCGGCCTGCACGGCCTCCTTCGCGGCGGCGGTCTGCTGCTCGGTGAGCTCGCCGACCGTGCCGCGCAACGCCTCCAGGCGGGTGGCGAGGGAGCCGAGGTCGCCGACGGCGCTGGCGTCCGCCAGCGTGGGCAGCAGGCGCTCGACCGTCTTGGCGACGTCACCGGCGGCGGCGCCGCCCTTGGCGCGCTGCTCGAGCAGCGTGACCTGCCCGGCGAGGTCGGCGTACTTGCGCTCGTAGTAGGCCAGGGCCTCCTCGGGCGTGCCGTCCGGGTACTCGCCGACGAGGCGCTCGGCGCCCTCGGCGTCGCGCACGTACACGGCGCCCGTCTCGTCGACGCGGCCCCAGGGCTTCTGCTCGTTCTCTGCCAACGCACTCACCTTGTTCATCCGCTCGGGCACCGCGCCCGAACCGCGCTCCAGCCTACGGGCAGGCGGTACGGCATTTCGACCCCGGCGACCTGCATCCGCTACTCGACGGTGACGCCTTCGATCACGGCTTCGGCCGCGGGGGCGCCGTCCTCGCCGCCATCGGCCGTGCCGGCCGCGGCGATCTGCGAGGCGACCTGATCGAGCCCGGAGGTCACCGTGCCGAGCACGGTGTAGCCGCCCGCGGCGTCGGAGGGGATGGTCGTGTCGCCGTAGACGATGAAGAACTGGCTGCCCATGCTGTAGGCGTCACCGCCGACGCGGGCCATCGCGATGGTGCCGGCCGGGTAGACGTCGTCGCTCGGCGCGTTCTCGATGGGCCCGTAGCTGTAGTCGGGGCCGCCCGTGCCGTCGCCGTTGGGGTCCCCGCACTGCAGCACCTTGAAGCTCTCTCCCGTGGTGAGGCGGTGGCAGGTGAGGCCGTCGTAGAAGCCGCTCTGCGCGAGCGTGACGAACGACGAGACGCCCTGCGGCGCGGCGGCGCCGTCGAACTCGATGCCGAGGTCGATACCGCTGAGGGCGATCGAGCCGGTCCACGTGCGGTCCTCGGCGAGATCGGCGGAGGGCACATCGCCGACGTTCTGCCCGGCCTCCGCCGCGGCCTCCGGGCTCGCGGAGGCGCTCGGCGTCGGCTCCGGTACGCCGGGACCGACCGAGAAGTAGCTGATCTGGGTGGCGGTCGCCAGGCCCGCCACGACGATCACGCCGGCGACGGCCCAGACGTTGTCGCGCAGCCGGCGACGACCCTGGCGGCGGTGCACCTCCTGGCGGGCGGCGTACCGCCGCAGCCGGTCGCGCGCCTCGCGGTCCTGGTTCCTGCTCGCAGCCACTGCTCTCCTCGGTGTCGCGGCCCTGCCGGGGCTCCCGGTCGCCGGGCAGCATCATAGGGGAGCGGTCGAAGGCGCCTCCGGCTCGATCCCCGCCGGAGGGTCGTGTCGGCGGCGACCTCTAGTGTTGCCGTCATGCCCGCCCAGCCCGGTCTCCGCTCCGGCAGCACCCCCTCGCGGTGCGGATGCGCCCCCGCAGCCTCGACGAGGTCGCCGGTCAGCAGCACCTGCTGCGTCCCGGCTCACCCCTCGTGAGCCTCGCGAACGACCGCACGGGGGAGACCGGCTCGGTCTCCGTGATCCTGTGGGGCCCGCCGGGCACCGGCAAGACGACGCTCGCGCAGACGATCGCGCACAGCTCCGGCCGCAAGTTCGTCGAGCTCTCCGCGGTCAACGCCGGAGTGAAGGACGTGCGGCAGGTCATGGAGGAGGCGCTCTCCCAGCGCGACCTCTACGGGGTCTCGACCGTGCTGTTCCTCGACGAGATCCACCGCTTCACCAAGGCGCAGCAGGATGCGCTGCTGCCCGGCGTCGAGAACGGCTGGGTGATCCTGGTCGCCGCCACCACCGAGAACCCCTCGTTCTCGGTCATCTCTCCGCTGCTCAGCCGATCGCTGCTGCTCACGCTCGAGCAGCTGAGCGACGACGACCTCGGCGTGCTGCTCGACCGGGCGGTCGGTGACGATCGCGGGCTGCGCGGCAGGGTCGTGCTGGAAGCGGATGCGCGCGCCGCCATCATCCGGCTCGCCTCCGGCGACGCGCGGCGCGCTCTCACCGCCCTCGAGGCCTCCGCGCTCTCGGCGACGGCCGCCGCCGCGGAGGAGGTCGACCCCGACGCCCTCGATCTCGACGGGGGCGACCCGGAGCCTCCGACGATCACGCAGGAGATCGTCGCCGCAGCCGTTGACCGGGCCCTGCTGCGTTACGACCGCCAGGGCGACGAGCACTACGACGTGATCAGCGCCTTCATCAAGAGCGTGCGCGGCAGCGACGCCGACGCCGCGCTGCACTACCTCGCGCGCATGCTCGAGGCGGGCGAGGACGTGCGCTTCATCGGCCGCCGCCTCATCATCAGCGCGAGCGAGGACATCGGCATGGCCGATCCGCAGGCGCTGCAGGTGGCGGTCGCCGCCGCGCAGGCGGTGCAGCTGATCGGCATGCCCGAGGGTCGCATCCCCCTCGCCGAGGCGACGGTGTACCTCGCGACCGCGCCAAAGTCGAACGCCGCCTACAATGGCATCAACGCCGCCGTCGCCGACGTGCAGGCCGGGAACTTCGGCCGCGTGCCGAAGCACCTGCGCGACGCTCACTACCCGGGTGCCAAGCGGCTGGGCCACGGCAAGGGCTACGTCTACGCCCACGACGCCGAGCACGGCGTGGCCACCCAGCAGTACCTGCCGGACGAGCTCCAGGGTGCGAGCTACTACCGCCCGACCGAGAACGGCCACGAGCGCGACATCGCCGTGCGCTGGAAGCGGCTGCTCGAGATCATCCGCGGGCGCGGCTGATCCGGCGCGTCGCGTGCTGGCGCGGGGGCGGGGCGACTGCTAGCATTGCTCGGTCGGACTCCTCCCTGACGCGTGCGGCTGCGCGGACGGGTGCCGGAGCGAGCGGGCCCTGTAGCCGGGCCGCCATCGACAGCATCCCTCTTCATCCCCGATCGGGGCGACCGACAGGCGCGCCCGGATCCCGCGAAGACAGATGTCTCACTCAATCGAAAGCAGGAACACGTGGCCCAGAACTCCCGGACCCGTAGCAAGACCCGCCTCTCGCGCGCCCTGGGCATCGCCCTGACGCCGAAGGCGGCCGCCATCCTCGAGAAGCGTCCGTACGGCCCCGGCCAGCACGGCCGCACCAAGCGCCGCGCCGACAGCGACTACGCCGTGCGTCTGCGCGAGAAGCAGCGTCTGCGCGCCCAGTACGGCATCCGCGAGGCGCAGCTGCGCATCGCGTTCGCCGAGGCCCGCCGCAGCGCCGGCCTGACCGGTGAGAACCTGGTCGAGATCCTCGAGACCCGTCTCGACGCCCTCGTCCTGCGTGCCGGCTTCGCCCGCACCACCGCCCAGGCCCGCCAGTTCGTGGTGCACCGCCACATCCTGGTCGACGGCAAGATCGTGGACCGCCCGTCGTTCCGCGTGAAGCCGGGTCAGCTCATCCACGTCAAGGCCCGTTCCGAGGGCACCGAGCAGTTCCAGGTCGCGGCCGCCGGCGGTCACGCCGAGGTCCTGCCGAAGACCCCGGGCTACCTCGAGGTCGAGCTCGACAAGCTGCAGGCCCGCCTCGTGCGCGAGCCGAAGCGCGCCGAGATCCCCGTGACCTGCGAGGTCCAGCTGGTCGTCGAGTACTACGCCGCGCGGTAATCGCGTCGCACGCCTCGAAGGGGGCCCGGTCCGCCGGGCCCCCTTCGTCGTACCCGATAGGCTGATGACTCCGCCTCATTCGTCGTCTGAAGGGACCTCGACCATGAAGAACCTCCTGCTGATCGCGATCGGCGCGGGCGTCGGCTTCATCGCCGCCCACCAGCTGAGCAAGACCGAGCAGGGCGCTCGCTTCTTCGCCGAGGTCGACGGCCGGGCCCGCGAGTTCGGCGAAGCCGTCGTCGACGGCTACAAGGCCCGCGAGGCCGAGATCCGCGCCGCCGTCGCCGACGCCGAGGACGCCCTCGGCGACCTCGCCAAGTAGCCCGCAACCCCCTCCCGGACAGCACGGACCCGCCAGGGTCCGGTGCCGTCCTCCTCCGAGAACGACCCTGGACACCATGAAGACCGCAGAGATCCGCCGCCGCTGGCTCACCTACTTCGGGGAGAACGGCCACACCGTCGTCCCCTCCGCCTCGCTCGTGAGCGACGACCCCTCCCTCCTCTTCACCGTGGCCGGCATGGTGCCGTTCATCCCGTACCTCTCCGGCGTGGTGCCCGCGCCGTACCCGCGCGCCACGAGCGTGCAGAAGTGCATCCGCACCAACGATATCGAGGAGGTCGGCAAGACCCCCGTCACGGCACGTTCTTCCAGATGAACGGCAACTTCTCCTTCGGCGACTACTTCAAGGAGGGCGCGATCACGCACGCGTGGACGCTGCTCACCCGCTCGGAGGAGGAGGGCGGCCTCGGCTTCAGCCCCGAGGACCTGTGGGTGACCGTCTACGAGGACGACGACGAGGCGCGCGAGATCTGGCGGCGCGTGGCCGGTCTGCCCGACGAGCGCATCCAGGGCCTCGGCAAGGACACCAACTACTGGTCCACCGGCCAGCCCGGGCCGGCCGGTCCCTGCTCGGAGATCTTCTTCGACCGCGGGCCCGCCTACGGCGTCGACGGGGGACCGGCGACGGACGACGACCGCTACGTCGAGATCTGGAACCTCGTGTTCATGCAGTACCAGATCACCAACGTGCGCTCGAAGATCGACTTCGACATCGTGGGCCCGCTGCCCAAGCAGAACATCGACACCGGCATGGGTCTCGAGCGCGTCGCCTTCCTCAAGCAGGGCGTCGAGAACATGTACGAGATCGACGAGGTGCGCCCGGTGCTCGACGCCGCGGCGCGGCTCTCGGGACGCGAGTACGGCGCGGTCCACGAGGATGACGTGCGGATGCGCGTGGTGGCCGACCACATCCGCAGCTCGCTGATGCTGCTGAGCGACGGCGTCGCGCCGTCCAACGAGGGTCGCGGGTACATCCTGCGCCGCCTGCTGCGCCGTTCCATCCGCGCGATGCGGCTGCTCGGCGTACAGGGCCCCACCTTCGAGGCGCTGTTCCCGGCCTCGCGCGACGCGATGAAGGAGTCGTACCCCGAGGTCGAGGCCGACTTCGCGCGCATCTCCCGCCTGGCCTACGGTGAGGAGGAGGCGTTCCTGCGCACCCTCTCCGGCGGCACCGAGATCCTCGACACCGCCCTCGAGGCGACGAAGGCCCAGGGCCGCGGCCAGCTCGCCGGCGACACCGCCTTCCTGCTGCACGACACCTACGGCTTCCCCGTGGACCTCACCCTCGAGGTCGCCGAGGAGGCCGGGCTCACGGTCGACCGCGCCGCCTTCGACCGCCTGATGAGCGAGCAGCGCGCCCGCGCGAAGGCCGACGCCAAGGCGAACAGGAAGGCGCTGGCCGACCTCTCGGTCTACGGGGAGTTCCGCGCCAAGGGCGAGACCGTGTTCCTCGGCTACGACGAGCTGCAGGCGCCCGGGACGGTCGTCGGCCTCATCGTCGACGGCGTGAGCGTCGACCGCGCGACCGCGGGCCAGGAGGCCGAGGTGTTCCTCTCGGAGACCGCGCTCTACGCGGAGTCCGGCGGTCAGGAAGCGGATGCGGGCAGCATCGTCGGCGCCGGCTTCGAGCTGGAGATCGTCGATGTGCAGCGGCCCGTGAAGGGGCTCACCAGCCACCGCGTCACCGTCACGACGGGTGAAGTCGGCGTGGGCGACGCCGCCACGAGCATCGTGGACCCCGTGTGGCGCCGCGGCGCGACCCAGGCGCATTCGGCGACGCACCTCGTGCACGCGGCGCTGCGCCAGGTGCTCGGCTCGGAGGCGCACCAGGCCGGCTCGTACAACAAGAGCGGCTACCTGCGCCTCGACTTCAACTGGAACCAGGCGCTCTCGCCCGAGACCCGCAGCGAGATCGAGGAGGTCGCCAACAACGCGATCCGCGACGACTTCGAGGTCGTCACGCGCGTGATGGCGCTGGACGAGGCCAAGTCGATCGGGGCGATGGCGCTCTTCGGCGAGAAGTACGGCAACAGCGTGCGCATGGTCGACATCGGCGGTCCGTGGTCGCGCGAGCTCTGCGCCGGCACGCACGTGGCGCGCTCGAGCCAGGTCGGGCTCATCGACCTGGTGAGCGAGAGCTCGGTCGGCTCGAGCAACCGCCGCGTCGAGGCGCTGGTCGGCACGGAGGCGTTCCGCGATCTCGCCGCCGAGCGTGCGATCGTCGCCGAGCTCAGCAGCAACCTGAAGGCGCCGCGGGAGCAGCTGACCACCCGCATCCAGGAGCTCTCGGCCAACCTCAAGGCCGCCGAGAAGCGCATCGCGGAGTTCGAGATGCAGGCGCTGCAGTCCCGGGTGCCGGCGCTCGTCGAGAGTGCCGTCGACCTCGGACGCTACCGCGTCGTCGTCGCCGACCTCGGCGAGGTGGGCGCGGCCGACGCCGTGCGCACCCTCGCGACGAGCGTGCGCGAGCGCCTCGGCACCGCGTCGACGGTCGTGGCCCTGCTCGGCACCGCGAACGGCAAGCCCGCGGTCGTCGTCGCCACGAGCCCCGCCGCCCGCGAGGTCGGGGCCAAGGCCGGCGCCCTGGTCAAGATCGCCTCTGGAGCGCTCGGCGGCGGCGGTGGCGGCAAGGACGACCTCGCCCAGGGCGGCGGCGCGGACGCCTCCGCGATCCCCGCCGCGGTCGAGGCCGTGCTCGCAGCGCTGAAGGCCTGAGCGGATGCGGACGGGCGTGCGTCTCGGGATCGACGTCGGCAGGGCCCGCATCGGCCTGGCCAGCAGCGACCCGCACGGGATGCTCGCGACGCCGGTGCGCACCGTGAGCCGTGCCCGCGGTGCCGCGGCAGGCGTCGCCGACGTCCAGGAGATCCTCGCCGAGGCGGCCGAGCGCGACGCGCTCGAGCTCGTGGTCGGCCTGCCGCTGTCGCTCTCCGGCGCCGAGACACCCTCGACGCAGGATGCGAAGGACTTCGCAGCCCTGCTCGCCGCGGGCCGGGTGCCCGTGCGGCTCGTCGACGAACGCCTCTCGACGGTGAGCGCCCAGTCCGCGCTGCGCGCCTCCGGGCGCAGCAGCAAGCAGTCCCGTTCGGTGATCGATCAGGCCGCGGCCGTCGTGATCCTGCAGCACGCGCTCGACGCGGAGCGCGCCTCCGGCGCCGCTCCCGGGCTCGTGCTCGATCCGGCTGAAGGAGCCTGAGATGTCGATGTCCGGACCAGGAGCCGAGGGCGCACCGCTGACGCGACGCCAGCTGCGCGAGCAGGAGACCAGCGGCCTCCCGCCGCGCCGTCCCGAGCGTCCCGGCGGCCATGAGAGCGGACCCGGTCGGCGCCGGCGCCGCTGGCCGTGGGTGCTCGGCTCGATCGCCCTCGTGCTCGCGTTGCTCGTCGGCGCGGGCGTCGTGGCGATGAACCAGTACGGCGATCGCATCATGGAGCAGCTCGGGCTGACGACCACCGAGGACTACACCGGCACGGGCAACGGCGAGGAGATCGACTTCGTCGTCGCGGAGGGCGAGCTCGGCAGCGACATCGCCAACAACCTGGTCGAGCAGGGGATCGTCGCGAGCTACGACGCGTTCTACGACCTGCTGCTCGCGCAGGACCCCCAGCCGACCTTCTACCCGGGCAGCTACGCGCTGCAGGGGAGATGAGCGCGCAGGCCGCGCTCGATGTGCTCAGCGATCAGGCCAACCGGGTGACGGCCAGCGTCCTCATCCGCGAGGGCCTCACCGCGGAGCAGATCTTCGAGCAGCTCGCCGCGGACACCGGGGTGCCGCTCGCCGACATCCAGGCCGCCGCCGTGCCGGCCGACTACGCCCTGCCGGCGGACCTGACGAGCCTCGACGGCTACCTCTTCCCGGCGACCTACAGCTTCGACCCGGGCACCGAGCCGTCGACCATGATCTCGGCGATGGTGAACCGGATGATCTCCGCCCTCGACGAGCGCGGCGTCGCCGCCGAGGACCGCCACCGCGTGCTGACCATCGCCTCGATCATCGAGCGCGAGGCCCGGCTGCCCGAGGACTTCGGACGCGTCGCGCGCGTTATCGAGAACCGCCTCGCCCAGGGCATGCCGCTGCAGATGGACTCGACGGCCCAGTTCGGCGTCGCCGGCGACGAGGGCAGCGTGTGGTCCTCGGAGGTGCAGCTCGAGGACCGGAATCCGTGGAACACCTATCAGATCGAGGGGCTCCCGCTCGGCCCGATCTCCGCGCCCGGAGACACGGCGATCGACGCCGTGCTGAACCCGCCGGCCGGCGACTGGACCTACTTCGTCACGGTGAACCTCGAGACCGGCGAGACGGTGTTCACCTCGAACCTCGCCGATCACGAGGCCGCCGTGCAGCAGTTGCGCGACTGGTGCGCCGAGACGGGTTTCGAGGCGTGCGGATGACCGCGACCCGCCTCGCGGTGCTGGGCTCGCCCATCCGCCACTCCCTCTCACCGGCCCTGCACAGCGCCGCCTACGACGTGCTCGGCCTCGACTGGAGCTACGGCGTCGCCGAGGTCGGCACGGGCGGGCTGCCCGGGTTCCTCGAGGGCCTCGACGGCGATTGGCGGGGCCTCTCGCTGACGATGCCGCTGAAGCAGGAGGTGCTGCCGCTGCTCGACACGCGCTCCGACCTCGTCGGTCTGACCGGCGCGGCGAACACGGTGCGGCTCGACGGCGGCACCGTACGGGGATGGAACACCGACGTGGCCGGCATCACGGAGGCCTTCCGGCACCACGATGTGCGCTCGCTGCTGACCGTCGATGTGCTGGGCGCGGGTGCCACCGCGCTCTCCGCGGTCGCCGCCGCCGGCGTGCTCGGTGCACGCGACATCGAGATCGCGGTGCGCAACCCTGCCCGGGCGGCCGATGCCGTCGCGATGGGGGAGCGGCTCGGCATCGCGATGCGGCTGCGCGGGCTCGACGAGGCTCCGACGCGGACCCCCGACGCGGTGGTCAGCACGCTGCCCAACGGCGTCGAGACCGCTCTGCGCTACACGCCGGACCAGCAGCGCGACGCGGTGCTGTTCGACGTCGCGTACCACCCTGGCCCACCGCGCGAGCCGCGCAGTGGCTCGACGCGGGCGGTCGGGTGATCCCCGGGCTCGAGATGCTCATGCAGCAGGCGCTCAAGCAGGCGCGCATCTTCGTGGGCGGCGACCCCGCGGTGCGGCTGGATCGCGAGGCCGAGGTCGTCGCGGCGATGCGCGCTGCGGTCGGTCTGGCCTGACCCCCTCACGCCCCGCGGAGGCAGTCCGCTCCGCTCGACTAGGATCGAACACCATGCTCCGTTGGTTGACCGCCGGTGAGTCGCACGGCCCCGAACTCATCGCCATCCTCGAGGGACTGCCCGCGGGCGTCCCCGTCTCGCTCGACCAGGTCCGCGAGGACCTGGCCCGTCGCAAGCTCGGCCACGGTCGCGGCTCGCGGATGAAGTTCGAGCAGGACGAACTGCACTTCTCCGGCGGCGTGCGCCACGGTTCCACGCTCGGCGGCCCCATCGCGCTGCGCATCGGCAACACCGAGTGGCCCAAGTGGACCGAGGTGATGAGCGCCGAGCCCGTCGACCTCACCGAGGTCTCCCGCGGTCGCGGCGCCCCGCTCACCCGGCCGCGCCCGGGTCACGCGGATCTCGTCGGCATGCAGAAGTACGGCTTCGACGAGGCGCGTCCGATCCTGGAGCGCGCGAGCGCCCGCGAGACCGCCGCCCGGGTGGGGCTCGGGGCGGTGGCGCGCGCCTTCCTCGGCGAGCTCGGCATCCGCCTGGTGAGCCACACCCTCGCGATCGAGACCATCCGCTCCCCGGAGGATGCGGCGCTGCCGCGCCCCGAGGACGTGGACCGGCTCGACGCCGACCCGGTGCGCTGCTTCGACGCCGCCACGAGCGCGGCGATGGTCGAGCGGATCGACCGGGCCAAGAAGGAGGGCGACACCCTCGGCGGCGTCGTCGAGGTGCTCGTCTACGGTCTGCCCCCGGGCCTCGGCTCGCACGTGCACTGGGACCGCCGGCTCGACGCGCAGCTCGCCGCGGCGATCATGGGCATCCAGGCCATCAAGGGCGTCGAGATCGGCGATGGCTTCGAGACCACGCGCCGCCCCGGATCGCAGGCGCACGACCCGCTGCATCTGCAGGACGGCACGATCGTGCGCGCCTCCGATCGCGCCGGCGGCACCGAGGGCGGCATGTCGACCGGCACCGTGCTGCGCGTGCGTGCGGGCATGAAGCCGATCGCCACCGTGCCCCGAGCCCTGCCGACCGTCGACGTCGCCACGGGCGAGCAGGCCAAGGCGCACCACCAGCGCTCCGACGTCTGCGCGGTGCCCGCCTCCGGCGTGGTCGCCGAGGCCATGGTCGCCCTCGTGCTCGCGAACGCCGTGCTCGAGAAGTTCGGCGGCGACTCCGTCGCCGAGACGCGGCGCAACCTCGAGGCGTACCTCGCCGCGATCCCCGCCTCGCTCGCGACCGGCACCGAGTCGGTGCCGTACACGCCGAGCGACACGGACTGATGGCGGGCGCGCTCGTCGTCTTCATCGGGCCGATGGCCGCGGGCAAAACCCGCATCGGCAAGCGGGTCGCGAAGCGGCTCGGGGTGCCGTTCATCGACTCCGACAAGGTCATCGTCGCCGAGCACGGACCGGTGGCCGAGATCTTCGTCGAGCACGGCGAGCCGCACTTCCGAGCGCTGGAGGCGGCGGTCGTCGTCGCCGCGCTCGAGGAACCGGCCGTCGTCTCGCTCGGCGGGGGCGCGCCCATGACCCCCGCTGTCGCGAAGGCGCTCGCCGGCCACGACGTGGTGCTGCTCACCACGAGCCCCGAGGCGGTCGAGAGCCGCATCGGCGACGGGAGACGACCGCTGCTCGCCGAGCGCGGCATCGAGGCCTGGATCGAGCTGCTCGAGCAGCGCCTGCCGACCTACGAGGCCCTGGCGACCCACACCGTCGACACCTCACGCCGGCCCATCGACCACATCGCGGCGGAGCTCGCCGACCGCGTCCGAGCAAGGGAGCACCTCGCGTGAGCGACGTCACCACCATCCCCGTCACGGGTGCCGACGGCTACGACATCACCGTCGGCCGCGACATCCTCGACCGCATCCCCGCCGTCCTCGGCAGCGGCGTCGCGAAGGTGCTCGTCGTGCACGCGCCGTCGCTCGGCGCGCGCGCCGAGGCGCTGCGCGAGCGGCTGGGCGAGCACTACGAGGTGCTGCTGGCGGAGGTGCCGGATGCGGAGGCCGCCAAACGCGTCGAGGTCGCCGCGTTCTGCTGGGGCGTCATGGGTCAGACCGATTTCACGAGGACCGACGCGGTCATCGGCCTCGGCGGCGGCGCCACGACCGACCTCGCCGGATTCGTGGCCGCGACCTGGCTTCGCGGCGTGGCGCTGCTCCAGATCCCCACCACGGTGCTCGGCATGGTCGATGCGGCTGTCGGGGGCAAGACCGGCATCAACACCGCCGAGGGCAAGAACCTCGTCGGCGCCTTCTACGCACCGAAGGCCGTGCTGGTCGATCTCGCCTTCCTCGACACGCTGCCCCGCAACGAGCTGCTCGCGGGCTACGCGGAGGTGATCAAGGCCGGCTTCATCGCCGAGACCGAGATCCTCGACCTCGTCGAAGCGGACGTGGAGAAGGCCACCGATCCCACGGCACCGGAGTTCCGTCGAGCGATCGAGCTGGCGATCGCCCTCAAGGCGCGGGTCGTGAGCGAGGACTTCAGGGAGGGCGGGCTCCGCGAGATCCTCAACTACGGCCACACCCTCGGCCACGCCATCGAGCACGCGGAGCGCTACCAGTGGCGTCACGGCGCGGCCGTCGCGATCGGCATGGTGTTCGCCGCCGAGCTCGCCCGGCTGATGGGCCGGCTCGATGACGCCGCGGTCGACCGGCACCGCCGGATCCTGGAGTCGCTGTCGCTGCCGACGAGCTACCCGACCGGGCGCTGGCAGGGGCTGCTCGCGGTCATGCGCCGCGACAAGAAGGCCCGCGCGGGGATGCTGCGCTTCATCGTCCTCGACGCCATCGGCCGGCCGACCACGGTGACGGGGCCGGACGACTCGCTGCTCTTCGCCGCCTACCAGGAGGTCGGCAGCTAGGCACCTCTAGCCTGGTGCCCTACCAGGGAGAGGTGGTCGCGTGTTCGAGCTCGGAGCCGTCGCCGACGTCGTCATCGTCCTGCTACTCGTCTCGGCGCTCGTCGCCGGCGTCCGCCGCGGACTGCTGAGCAGCCTCGGCCTCTGGGCGGGGCTCGTGGCCGGCGCCATCGCGGCGTACTGGGCGGTGCCGATCGTCATCGCCGCCGTGCCCTCCGCCGTGTGGCGCGGACCCGCGGCCGTGCTCGCGGCGATCGTGCTGCTCGGCGTCGGATCGTCCCTCGGCGAGGGGATCGGCCGGCTGCTCGGCGGGGTCGCCGACAAGGTCGGCCTCCGCTGGTTCGAACGGCTGCTCGGCGGCGCCGCCGGCGTCGTCGTCGGCGCCCTCGCCGCATCGCTGCTGACGGCGACCGTGGTGCCGCTCGGCGTGCCGGTCGTCTCGAGCGCGCTCGGCGCCTCATCCGTGGTCCGCACCATCGACGGGCTGACCCCCGCGCCGGTCGCCGGCGCGCTCGCCCGCGTGCGCACCGCGATCCTCGACGGCCAGCTGCCCGAGCTCGGCGAGCTGTTCGGCGGCCTCGACGGGCAGGACGTTCCCGAGGTCGACGCGGGGAGCGCTGCACTGCGCGCTTCGGGCGAGTCGGTCGCGCGCATCACCGGCATCGCCTACTCGTGCGGCCGCTCGGTGAGCGGCACCGGTTTCATCGTCGCCGAGGACCGCATCGTCACGAACGCGCACGTCGTCGCGGGCGTGGACGACCCGGTCGTGGAGCTGCCCGGCGAGGCGGCGCTGCCGGGACGGGTGGTCTACTTCGACCCCGTCGACGACCTCGCCGTGATCGCCGTCGACGGCCTGCAGGGCGAGCCCCTGCCCATCGCGGGCGACCTCGCGGTCGGCGAGCAGGCGGTCGTGCAGGGCTATCCCTACGGCGGGCCGTTCAGCACGGTGGGCGCCGAGGTGGTGGCGGTGGGCGATGTGCCGGTGCCGGACATCTACGGCGGCGCGTCCGAGCCGCGCGGCGTCTCGGCGCTGGCCACGGACGTGTACCCGGGCAACTCGGGCGGCCCGCTGCTCAGCACCGATGGCGAGGTGGTGGGCGTGATCTTCGCCCGCGGTGCGGACGGCCAGCAAATCGGCTACGCGACCACGGTCGAGGAGGCCTCCGACGTGCTCACCGGAGCCGCCGGGTGGACGTCACCGGTCGCGACCGGCGCCTGCGCCGCCTGACGCGTCTTCGCGCTCGAGCAGCGAGCGCTTGACGGCGAGGCCCCAGGCGAAGCCGCCGAGCGAGCCGTCCGTGCGCAGCACCCGGTGGCAGGGCACGAAGAGGGCCGGTGCATTGCCCGCGCACGCGCCCGCCGCCGCCCGCACCGCGGAGGGGCGCCCGAGCGCCGCGGCGAAGCCGGCGTAGGTGAGCGGGGCGCCGGGGGCGATGGCGCGCAGGCCCTCCCAGGCGAGCTGGCGGAAGGTGCCGCCGGCGTGCTGGCGCACGGGCACGCCGTCGATGGCCGCGAGCTCGCCGTCGTAGTAGGCGAGCGCCGCATCCGCCGCCGCTCCGCGCTGTGCGGTCGGTGCGAGCGCAGCCGGTCGCAGCGTCGGGTGGATCCGACCCAGCAGCGCCTCGGGCGAGTCGGTCCATCCGGAGGCGAGCACGGCGCCGTCCTCGGCCGTGACGAGGCCGAACGGCCCGTCCGGGGTCTCCAGGATGAGCAGGGGCAGCGTGGTCATGGTCGTCCTCCAGACGGTGCGGGCTTCGCGGCACGCCAGAGGTGCATGCCGAGGTAGGAGCGCCAGGGCGCGTACGCCTCGCCCGCCGCGCCGAGCGGCCAGGGCAGGCCGAGGTTCGCAGCGCCCGCGCGCTGCGCCGCGTCGCCGTCGAGCAGCACATCCGGCGCGCCGGTGAGCCGCAGCAGCAGGTAGTCGGCGGTCCACGGTCCGATGCCGGGCCGTTCGAGCAGTTCGGCCCGCAGCTCGGCGGGATCGCGGTCGCCGTCCAGGTCGAGCGCGCCGTCGGCGACGGTGGCGCAGGCGTCGAGGATCGAGCGGATGCGGCGTGCGGGGCCCCGGAGCGCCTCGGCGCCCCGCTCGGCGAGCGTCGCGGCGTCGGGGAAGGGCTCGAGCGCGTCCGGAACCGTCGTCGTCCGCAGCCGGCCCGCCAGTCTGCCGAGCTGGGTGCGCGCGGCAGCGACGGTGATCTGCTGCCCGACCATGGCCCGCACCAGCATCTCCGTGCCGTCGACGCTGCCGGGCAGACGGATGCCCGGCACCGACCTCACCGAGGCGCGCAGCGGCGTCCGCGCGCCGAGCACCGCGTCGACCGCCGCCGGATCCGCATCCGCGTCCAGCAGCCGGCGCACGCGCGCCAGGGCGGGCACGAGGTCCGCGAGGTCCTCCAACCGCACGCGCACCTCGGGCGGGCCGCCGCCGAGATCCACGTCGATGCGGGCGGTGCCCCGGGGCAGCCGCAGCGCGCGCAGGTAGCGGGAGCCCTCGATCCGCTCGACGCCCTCGATGGTCCTCGCCGCGAGGAAGGCCAGCAGCCCGGCGGCGTCGAAGGGCTCGCGCACCGGCAGACGCAGTCGCAGCGCATCCGGCGTCCCCGCGCTGCGCGGCGCCCTGGCCCGCAGCTCGGTGGGGGAGACCCCGAAGACCTCGCGCACCGTGTCGTTGCACTGCCGGATGCTGCCGAACCCGGCGGCGTGGGCGATCTCGGCGATGGGCAGCGGCGTCGAGGTGAGCAGGGCGCGCGCGGTCTGCGCTCGACGAGCCCGCGCGAGCGCCAACGGGCCCGCTCCGAGCTCGGCGTGCAGCAGCCTGCCGAGCTGGCGCGTCGAGTAGCCCAGCCGGGCGGCGAGACCGGTCACGCCCTCGCGGTCGACCACGCCGTCGCCGATGAGCGAGAGTGCGCGCGATGCCGTCTCGCCGTGCAGATTCCAGCGCGGGCCGCCGGGCACGGCCTCGGGCAGGCAGCGCTTGCAGGCTCGGAAGCCCGCCTCGTGGGCCGCCGCCGAGGTCGGGTAGAAGCGCACGTTCGACTCCTTGGGCGTGCGGGCGGGGCACGACGGGCGGCAGTAGATGCCCGTGCTCGTGACGGCCGTGACGAAGAGCCCGTCGAAGCGGCGGTCGCGCGAGGCCACGATGCGGTAGCGCTGCGCGAAGTCCATGCGTCCATCCTGCGGGCTGCACGCACCGGCTGCCAGCGGGAATCGGACACGACGGTGCGGCGACCGCCCGCTCGGTAGAGTGGCGGCATGACCCGCGTGCTCGTGCTCAACGGACCCAACCTCGGCCGTCTCGGCAGCCGCGAGCCCGACGTCTACGGCGCGCAGGATCTGGAGGCGCTGCGCGCGCTCCTGGAGGGCGACGCGCCCGACGGCGTCGAGATCGACCTGCGCCAGACCGACCACGAGGGCGAGATTATCGGCTGGATGCACGAGGCCGTCGACACGGCCAGCCCCGTCATCGTGAACCCCGCGGCGTTCACGCACTACTCCTACGGCCTCCGCGACGCGGCGGCGCTCGTCAGCAAGGCCGGCCTGCCGCTGGTCGAGGTGCACATCTCCAACCCGCACGCGCGCGAGTCCTTCCGGCACCACAGCACGATCTCGGGCGTCGCCACGGGCGTCATCGCGGGCTTCGGCCTCGAGGGCTACCGCCTCGCGCTGCGCGCCGTCACCGCGGGCTGAGCCGGGCCACCCTCTACACTGTTCCGGGCGCAGTCGCGCCCCCACGCACTCATCGAACGGAAACGACTCGGCAATGGCCACCTCGAACGACATCAAGAACGGCAGCGTCGTCAAGATCGACGGACAGCTCTGGAGCGTGGTGGAGTTCCAGCACGTCAAGCCCGGCAAGGGCGGCGCCTTCGTGCGCACCAAGATGAAGAACGTGCTGAGCGGCAAGACCGTCGACCGCACCTTCAACGCCGGCACCAAGCTCGAGTTCGCGAGCGTCGACCGCCGCGACTACCAGTACCTCTACAACGACGGCACCGGCTACGTCTTCATGGACCTCGACACCTACGACCAGATCACCGTGGCCGACGCGATCGTCGGCGACGCGTCGAACTTCATGCTCGAGAGCACGAACGTCACCGTCGCGCTCAACGAGGGCAACCCGCTCTACGTCGAGCTGCCCGCTTCCGTCGTGCTCGAGGTCACCTACACCGAGCCGGGCCTGCAGGGCGACCGCTCGACCGGCGGCACCAAGCCGGCCACCGTCGAGACCGGCTACGAGATCCAGGTGCCGCTCTTCCTCGAGGCCGGCACCAAGGTCAAGGTCGACACCCGCACGGGTGACTACCTCGGCCGCGTCTGACCCGCCGACCGCATGAGTGCACGCAGCAAGGCGCGCAAGCGCGCCCTCGACATGCTCTACGCCGCCGATCTGCGCGGCGTGCCGGCGATCGAGGTGCTCGACCAGGAGGCGGTCCGCGCCCGCACGCAGCCCGAGCGCGAGGCATCCTGGGCGTACGGACGCGAGATCGTGCTCGGCGTCATCGAGCGCTCGGGCGAGATCGACGAGACCATCGCGAGCCACGCCCGCGGCTGGACCCTCGAGCGGATGCCGGCAACCGACCGCGCCATCCTGCGCATCGCCGTCTGGGAGATCCTGTTCAACGACGAGGTGCCCGACTCGGTCGCGATCGCGGAGGCCGTCGAGAGCGCCACGGTGCTCAGCACCGACGACTCCGCGGGCTTCATCAACGGCGTGCTCGGCGCGGTCGCCGCGAGCCGCTGATCCGACGCCGCCCGAACGCCCCGGCACACCGTGCCGGGGCGTTCGCCGCGTCCGGGCTGCTGCTAGGGTGGGGTCGTTCCCAGACATCCTTTAAGCACCGTCCTGTGAGGCGGGGAAGGAGGTCCGCATGGCGGCGCGCACCGTGCTGCAGCAGGCTGACATCAACCGGGCGTTGACTCGGATCGCTCACGAGATCCTCGAGTCCGCCAAGGGCGCCACCGACATCGTGCTGCTCGGCATCCCGACGCGCGGCGTCGCGCTGGCGGAGCGGCTCGCGGCGATCCTGCGCGGCATCGAGCCCTCGCTCGGGGCCGAGATCGTGGGAGCGCTCGACGTGACGATGTACCGCGACGACCTGGCGCACCACCCCACCCGCACGCCCCAGCCGACGAGCATCCCCGCGTCCGGCATCGACGGCCGCACCGTGGTGCTGGTCGACGACGTGCTCTTCTCGGGCCGCACCATCCGGGCCGCGCTCGACGCCATCGGCGACCTGGGCCGTCCGCGCGCGGTGCGCCTGGCCGTGCTCGTCGACCGCGGCCACCGCGAGCTGCCCATCCGCGCCGACTTCGTCGGCAAGAACCTGCCGAGCTCGACGAGCGAGCGCATCAACGTGCGCCTGGTCGAGACCGACGGCGTCGAGGAGGTGAGCATCGAGTCATGAGGCACCTGCTCTCCACCAAGCAGCTCTCCCGCGAGGAGGCGATCCGCATCCTCGACGTCGCCGAGGACATGGCCGACACGCAGCAGCGGTCCGTCAAGAAGCTGCCGACCCTGCGCGGCAAGACGGTCGTCAACCTCTTCTTCGAGGACTCCACCCGCACGCGCATCTCCTTCGAGGCGGCGGCCAAGCGCCTCAGCGCCGACGTGATCAACTTCGCGGCGAAGGGCTCCAGCGTGTCCAAGGGGAGTCGCTCAAGGACACGGCGCAGACCCTCGCCGCCATCGGCGCCGACGGCGTCGTCATCCGGCACTCCGCCTCCGGCGCCCCCGCCGTGCTCGCGGGCAGCGGCTGGATCGACGCCGGCGTCGTCAACGCCGGCGACGGCACGCACGAGCACCCCACCCAGGCCCTCCTCGACGCGTTCACGATGCGCCGTCGGCTGCACGGGGCGGGCAGCCGGGGCCGTGACCTCGACGGCGTGCGCGTGGTGATCGTCGGCGACATCGTGCACTCGCGCGTCGCCCGGTCGAACCTGTGGCTGCTGCGCACGCTCGGCGCCGAGGTGACCTTCGTCGCGCCGCCGACGCTGCTGCCCTCCGCGGTCGGCGCCTGGCCCGCGTCCGTGCGCTACGACCTCGACGACGCCCTCGCGGAGCAGCCCGACGTCGTGATGATGCTGCGCATCCAGAGCGAGCGGATGCACGAGGCCTTCTTCCCGAATCCGCGCGAGTACTCGCGGCAGTGGGGGCTCTCCGCCGAGCGCTGGGCGACGCTGCCGGACGGCGCGCTGGTGATGCACCCCGGCCCGATGATCCGCGGCCTCGAGATCAGCGACGAGGCGGCCGACTCGCCGCAGTCCACCATCCTGGAGCAGGTCGCCAACGGCGTCGCCGTGCGCATGGCCGTGCTCTTCCTCAGCATGACCGGCAACGACGGCGCCGCACCCACCGAGACGGAGATCGTATGACCACCCACCTCATCCGCTCGGCCACCCTCGTGGACGGCGCCCGCGCCGATCTGCTCGTGCGCGACGGTGTCGTGGCCGAGGTCGGCACGGGCCTGAGCGCCGTCGGCGCCGAGGTCATCGACGCCGACGGCCTGCTGGCCCTGCCCGGCCTCGTCGACCTGCACACGCACCTGCGCGAGCCCGGCGGCGAGGCCAGCGAGACGGTGCTCACCGGCTCGCAGGCCGCAGCCGCCGGCGGTTTCACCGCGGTCAACGCCATGGCCAACTCCTCGCCCGTGGCGGACACGGCCGGCGTGGTCGAGCAGGTGCAGGCGCTCGGCGAGCTCGCCGGCTACGTCACGGTGCGACCGATCGGCGCGGTCTCGAAGGGCCTCGCGGGGGAGCAGCTCAGCGAGATCGGCGCGATGGCGACCTCGCGCGCCAGGGTGCGCGTGTTCAGCGACGACGGCATCTGCGTCAGCGACCCGCTGCTCATGCGCCGGGCGCTCGAGTACATCAAGGGCTTCGACGGCGTGCTGGCGCAGCACGCGCAGGATCCCCGGCTGACCATCGGCGCGCAGATGAACGAGGGCGTGCTGTCGGCCGAGCTCGGGCTCGCTGGATGGCCGGCGGTCGCGGAGGAGTCGATCATCGCCCGCGACGTGCTGCTCGCGGAGCACGTCGGCGCACGCCTGCACATCTGCCACCTCTCCACCGCCGGCAGCGTCGAGGTGGTCCGCTGGGCCAAGGCACGCGGCATCGCGGTGACGGCCGAGGTCACCCCGCACCACCTGCTGCTCACCGAGCAGCTCATCGCCGGCGGCGCCCCGGCTCCGCTCGACGGCGCCTACGACGCCCGCTTCAAGGTCAATCCGCCGCTGCGCCGCGAGGAGGACGTGCTCGCCCTGCGCGCAGCCCTCGCCGACGGCACCATCGACATCGTCGCGACCGATCACGCGCCGCACACGGCGGAGGCGAAGCAGTGCGAGTGGGCCGCCGCGGCCAACGGCATGGTCGGCCTCGAGACCGCCCTGCCGGTCGTGCACCAGACCATGGTCGAGACCGGCCTGCTGGACTGGTCCGGCGTGGCGCGGGTGCTCTCGAGCGAGCCGGCCAGGATCGGACGCGTCGAGGGCCACGGCCACGCGATCGCCGCTGGCGCGCCCGCCGAGCTGACGCTCTACGATCCCGCTGCCCGCCGCAGCTTCGACACGGCGCAGCTCGCCGGCAAGTCGGTCAACAGCCCGTACCTCGGCCGGAGCCTGCCCGGCCGCGTCGTGGCGACCTTCCACGGTCGCCCGACGGTGCTGGACGGTGCGGTGCTCGCCCCGGAGCTCGTGGGCGGTGCGGCGCGTGGATAGGCTGCTGCCCGCGCTGCTGCTGGGCGCGGTGGTGGTGCTCGCCGGGCTCGGCATGCTGCTGAGCTGGCGTGCCCGCCGCCGGCGAGGGGCCGCGCTGGGCACGCCGCTGCCCGCGCCGACCGATGCCGGAGCGCCTCTCGCGGTCGCCGAAGTGCTCTACGTGGCGACCACCATCGCCGGGCAGCCGCTGCAGCGCGTCGCCGTGCCGGGCCTCGGGTTCCGTGCAAGGGGAGCGCCCTCGTGCATCCGCTCGGCGTCGTGCTGGACCTCGACGGCAGCGACCCCGTGCTGCTGCCCGCGGCCGATCTCGAGGTGGGCCGAGCGACGTGGGCCATCGACCGGGTCGTCGAGCCGGAGGGACTGCTGCTGCTGGGCTGGACCCTCGGCCGGACTCGCGTCGAGACCGCCCTGCGCACTCCCGATCCCGCCGCCGGCCGAACGCTCGAGGCCGCCGTGCGCAGTATCATTCCCTCTTCGGCCTCAGCGCCGGGGACCGAGCCGGAACAGCCCCGTGACCGGGCAGAAAGTGAGACATCGTGACCCTGCGTGAACCCGCCGTGCTCGTGCTGGAGGACGGCACCCGTTACCGCGGTCGCGCCTACGGGGCGCGGGGGCGCACCCTCGGCGAGGCGGTCTTCGCCACCGGCATGACCGGCTACCAGGAGACGCTGACCGACCCCAGCTACGCCGGCCAGATCGTCGTGCAGACCGCGCCGCACATCGGCAACACGGGGGTCAACGGCGAGGACACCGAGTCGGCCCGCATCTGGGTCGCCGGCTACGTCGTGCGCGACCCCTCCCGGGTCGTGTCGAGCTTCCGCGCCGAGGGCAGCCTCGACGAGCAGCTGACCACCGACGGCATCGTCGGCATCAGCGGCATCGACACCCGCGCGCTCACCCGACGGCTGCGCGACACCGGCTCCATGCGCTCCGGCATCTTCTCGGGAGCGGATGCGGCGCTGGACGAGGCCGAGCAGCTCGCCCTCGTTCAGGGCGGCGCGCAGATGGCCGGCCAGAACCTCTCCGGCCAGGTGTCGACCACTGAGACCTACTCGCTGCCGGCCGAGGGCGAGCGCCTCGGCTCCGTCGCCGTGCTCGACCTCGGTGTGAAGACCGCGACCCTGCGCTACCTGCAGGCCCGCGGTTTCGACGTGCACGTCGTGCCGCAGTCGTCGACGCTCGAGCAGATCCTCGCGCTCGAACCGACCGCCGTCTTCTACTCGAACGGCCCCGGTGACCCCGCTGCGAGCGACCACCACGTCGAGGTGCTGCAGGGCGTGCTGCGCGCCGGCCTGCCCTACTTCGGCATCTGCTTCGGCAACCAGCTCTTCGGCCGTGCCCTGGGCTTCGGCACCTACAAGCTGCCCTTCGGCCACCGCGGCATCAACCAGCCGGTCATGGACCGGACGACCGGCAAGGTCGAGATCACCGCCCACAACCACGGCTTCGCGGTCGACGCGCCGCTCGACGGCCCCGTGGCATCGCCCGCGGGCTTCGGCCAGGTGCGGGTGAGCCACGTCGGTCTGAACGACGACGTGGTCGAGGGGCTCGAAGCGCTCGAGATCCCCGCGTTCAGCGTGCAGTACCACCCCGAGGCGGCGGCCGGCCCGCACGACGCCAACTACCTCTTCGACCGTTTCCGCGACATGGTGGTCGACCACGTCGCGAGCACCAGCAAGGACGCCAAGTAATGCCCAAGCGCTCCGACATCAGCTCCGTCCTCGTCATCGGCTCCGGGCCGATCGTCATCGGCCAGGCGGCCGAGTTCGACTACTCGGGCACGCAGGCCTGCCGCGTGCTGCGGGAGGAGGGCCTGCGCGTCATCCTCGTCAACCCGAACCCGGCGACGATCATGACCGACCCCGGCTTCGCCGACGCCACCTACGTCGAGCCGATCACCACGCCGGTGCTCGAGTCGATCATCGCCAAGGAGCGGCCCGACGCGGTGCTGCCGACGCTCGGCGGCCAGACCGCCCTCAACGCGGCGCTCGCGCTCGACGAGGCCGGCATCCTGGCGAAGCACGGCGTGGAGCTCATAGGCGCCAAGGTCGATTCGATCAACAAGGCCGAGGACCGCCAGCTGTTCAAGGATCTCGTCATCGGCCTCGGCGGCGACGTCGCCCGCTCGAAGGTCGTCTCGACCCTCGAGGACGCGCTCGAGTTCGCCGACGAGATCGGCCTGCCCATGGTCATCCGCCCCTCGTTCACCATGGGCGGTCTCGGCTCCGGCTTCGCCTACACCGAGGACGAGCTGCGCCGCATGGTCACCGACGGCCTGCACCAGAGCCCGACCACCGAGGTGCTGCTCGAGGAGAGCATCCTGGGGTGGAAGGAGTACGAGCTCGAGCTCATGCGCGACGGCTCCGACAACACGGTCGTCGTCTGCTCGATCGAGAACGTTGACCCGGTGGGCGTGCACACGGGCGATTCGATCACGGTCGCACCCGCGCTCACGCTCACCGACCGCGAGTACCAGAAGATGCGCAACCTCGGCATCGAGATCATCCGCGCGGTCGGCGTGGACACCGGCGGCTGCAACGTGCAGTTCGCGGTCGACCCGGCCGACGGCCGCATCATCGTCATCGAGATGAACCCGCGCGTGTCGCGTTCGAGCGCCCTCGCCTCGAAGGCGACCGGCTTCCCGATCGCAAAGATCGCCGCCAAGCTCGCGATCGGCTACACGCTCGACGAGATCCAGAACGACATCACCAAGGTAACGCCGGCCTCCTTCGAGCCGACGCTCGACTACGTGGTCGTCAAGGTGCCCCGCTTCGCCTTCGAGAAGTTCCCGGCCGCGGACGACACGCTCACCACGACCATGAAGTCGGTCGGCGAGACCATGGCGATGGGCCGCAACTTCTCCACCGCGCTGCAGAAGGCGCTGCGCGGGCTCGAGAAGCGCGGGTCCAGCTTCCACTGGGGCGAGCAGACCCGGTCGATCGACGAGCTGCTCGCGCTCGCCGCGCATCCGACCGACGGCCGCATCATCCACGTGCAGCAGGCGCTGCGCCAGGGCGCCACGGCGGAGCAGGTCTTCGACGCGACGAAGATCGACCCCTGGTTCCTCGACCAGATCGCGCTGATCAACGAGGTCGCCGCGTCGGTGGGCGCCGCGGCCGAGCTCGACGAGGACACCCTGCGCGAGGCGAAGGAGCACGGCTTCAGCGATGCGCAGATCGCCGAGCTGCGGGGTCTGACCGAGCTGGAGGTCCGTGGCGTCCGCCACGCCGCCGGGGTGCGCCCGGTGTTCAAGACCGTCGACACCTGCGCGGGCGAGTTCCCGGCCTTCACGCCGTACCATTACTCGAGCTACGACCAGGAGACGGAGGTGGTCGCGAGCGACCGCCGCAAGGTCGTCATCCTCGGCTCCGGCCCGAATCGCATCGGCCAGGGCGTCGAGTTCGACTACTCCTGCGTGCACGCCTCGTTCGCCCTCGCCGAGGCCGGCTACGAGACCATCATGATCAACTGCAACCCGGAGACGGTCTCGACCGACTACGACACGAGCGACCGGCTCTACTTCGAGCCGCTCACGCTCGAGGACGTCCTGGAGATCGTCCACGCCGAGCAGCAGTCGGGCGAGCTCGTCGGCGTCGTCGTGCAGCTCGGCGGCCAGACCGCGCTCGGCCTCGCCAAGGGCCTCGAGCAGGCGGGCATCCCGATCCTCGGCACCTCGCCCTCCGCCATCGACCTCGCGGAGGAGCGCGGCCTCTTCGCCGACATCCTCGACCGGGCCGGACTCGTCGCCCCGCGCAACGGCACGGCGATCGACGTCGACGGCGCGGTGCAGGTGGCCGAGGAGATCGGCTACCCGGTGCTCGTGCGCCCCAGCTACGTGCTCGGCGGCCGCGGCATGGAGATCCTCTACTCGAGCGACGCCATGCGCGACTACTTCGTGCGCATCGCCGACGCGGCCATCATCGGCCCGGGTCTGCCGCTGCTGGTGGACCGCTTCCTCGACGATGCGGTGGAGATCGACGTCGACGCCCTGCACGACGGCACCGAGCTCTACATCGGCGGCGTCATGGAGCACATCGAGGAGGCCGGCATCCACTCCGGCGACTCCATGTGCACCCTGCCCCCGGTCACGCTGGGCCGGCTCGAGATCGACCGGGTGCGCGAGGCGACCCGCCTGATCGCGGAGGGCATCGGCGTGCGCGGCCTGCTCAACGTGCAGTTCGCGATCGCCGCCGGCGTCCTCTACGTCATCGAGGCGAACCCGCGCGCCAGCCGCACGGTGCCGTTCGTGTCGAAGGCGCTCGACATCCCGCTCGCCAAGGCCGCGTCGAACATCATGGTCGGCACGTCCATCCGCGAGCTCGTCGCGCAGGGCATGCTGCCCGAGCAGGACGGCTCGGTCGTGCCCCTCGACGCGCCGGTCTCCGTCAAGGAGGCGGTGCTGCCGTTCAAGCGCTTCCGCACGCGGGAGGGCCAGATCGTCGACTCGCTGCTCGGTCCGGAGATGCGCTCCACCGGCGAGGTCATGGGCATCGACGTCGACTTCCCGACCGCCTTCGCGAAGAGCCAGGCCGCGGCCTACGGCGGGCTGCCCACCAGCGGCACCGCCTTCCTCTCCGTCGCCGACGCTGACAAGCGCGCGATCATCCTGCCCGCCCTGCGGCTCGCCGAGCTCGGCTTCGAGCTGCTCGCGACCGCCGGCACCCACGAGGTGCTGGCCCGCAACGGCATCGCCTCCTCGGTGGTCGGCAAGTACAGCGAGACCGTCGAGGCGGGGGAGGGGAGTCGATCGTCGACCTCATCCACCGCGGCGAGGTCGACCTGGTCGTGAACACGCCCGGCGGTGGCACGGCGCGAGCGGACGGTTACGAGATCCGAGCCGCGATCGTCGCGGCCGACAAGCCCCTGTTCACGACCATCGCCGAGCTCAGCGCCGCCGTGGCGAGCTTCTCGGTGATCGGCCGGGGCTTCGAGGTCACGAGCCTGCAGAACTACGCGGTCAAGCGCCGGGAGGCGGTCGCCGGATGAGCACGGAGGTGACGCCGGTGAGCTTCGGTGCCCGGCTCGCCCGGGCGACCGGCGCGCACGGGACCGTCTGCGTCGGCATCGACCCGCACGCGTGGCTGCTCGAGCGGTGGGAGCTGCCCGACACGGCGGAGGGGCTGCGGCGCTTCGGCTTCGGGGTGGTCTCGGCCGCCGCCGGCCGGGCAGCCGTGGTCAAGCCGCAGGTGGCCTTCTTCGAGCGCCACGGCGCCCTCGGACTCGCCGCCCTGGAGGAGGTCATCGCGGCCGCGCGCGCCGAGGGGCTGCTGGTCATCGCGGATGCGAAGCGCGGCGATGTCGGCTCGACCGTCGAGGCGTACGGCGAGGCGTGGCTCCGCGACGGCTCGCCGCTGCGCTCGGATGCGCTGACCGTCGTCGCCTACCAGGGCGTGGGATCGCTCGCGGGCCCCATGGACCTCGCGCAGCGCACCGGAGCCGGGCTGTTCGTGCTGGCGGCCACCTCGAATCCGGAGTCCGCCGTGCCGCAGCGCGCGCTGCGCGCCGACGGGCGCACGGTCGCCGCGGGCGTCGCCGCCGAGGTCGTCGCCGAGAACGCGGCACGGTTCGCCGACGAGCCGCTCGGCTCCTTCGGTCTCGTGCTCGGCGCCACCGTCGATCTGGCGGCCATCGGCATCGACACCGCGTCGTTCGGCGGCGCGCCGATCCTCGCCCCCGGCTTCGGTCATCAGGGAGCTCGGCTGCAGGACCTGCGCCGGCTCTACGGGGCTGCGTCGGGCCAGGTGCTCGTCAGCTCCTCGCGGGAGCTGCTCTCCGCCGGCCCGGACGGCCTCGCCGACGCCATCGCACGACAGACCGAGGAGGTCGCAGCATGCCTCGCGTGAACCCGCCGGAAGTCGATCGGGTCGCCGCCGCGCAGGCCGCGGTCGCCGCGCGCCGTGCCCGTGCCGCCGTGAAGAGGTCGGTCGCCGACCGCTCCCGCACGGCGCTCGACGTCGCCGAGACCGCGTGGAAGGGCCAGGGCGGTCCGGAGTCCACCCTGCGCGTCAGGGAGCTGCTGACGAGCGTCCCCGGCCTCGGGCCCGTGCGGGCCGCCGGCGTGATGGAGCGGCTCGGGATCGCCGACGCGAAGCGCGTGGGCGGGCTCGGGGTGCGGCAGCGCGTGCGGCTGCGCGAGTTCCTCCTCGAACGCGAGGGGGCCTCGCCCGAGCGCGCGCGACTCGTCGTGCTCGCCGGTCCCACCGCGGTGGGCAAGGGCACGGTCTCGACGCACATCCGCGACAACTTCCCCGGCGTGCTGCTCTCGGTATCGGCCACCACCCGCGATCCCCGCCCCGGCGAGATCGACGGCAAGCACTACTACTTCGTCGACCACGCCGAGTTCGATCGGCTCATCGCCGAGGACGAGCTGCTCGAGTGGGCGACCGTGCACAACCAGAACCGGTACGGCACGCCGCGCGGCCCGGTCGACGCCGCCCTGGACGCGGGCGACAGCGTCCTCCTCGAGATCGACATCCAGGGCGCGCGGCAGGTCAAGCGCGCGATGCCGGAGGCGGTGCTCGTCTTCCTGCTGCCGCCGAGCTGGGAGGAAATGGTGCGCCGGCTGGTCGGGCGGGGCACCGAGTCGCCCGAGGAGCAGCAGCGCCGGCTCGAGACCGCGAAGGTCGAACTGGCCGCGCAGGACGAGTTCGACCACGCCGTGGTGAACGACGACGTGGCCCGTGCCGCTCAGGAGGTCGTAGACTTGCTGGCAGTGCCCGCGGCCCGGTAGCCGCCGTACGCCCTTTTCCCCAGCTTCCCGGACGATCGCAAGGAGATCCCCATGGCCGACAACGGCATCATCGACCCGCCCATCGACGAGCTGCTCTCGAAGGTCGACTCCAAGTACCAGCTGGTGATCTTCGCGTCCAAGCGCGCCCGCCAGATCAACGACTACTACGCCGACCTGCACGACGCGAGCCTGTTCGACAACGTGGGCCCGCTGGTCGACTCGACGGTCAACGACAAGCCGCTCTCGGTGGCGATGCACGAGATCAACGAGGACAAGCTCGAGCTGAAGCCCCTCGCCGAGTAGTCGACCCGGTTCAGCAAGGATGAGCGGATCGCGCATCGTCGTCGGCGTGACCGGCGGCATCGCCGCCTACAAGGCGGTGGGCGCGGTCCGCTCCTTCGTGCTCGCGGGCCACGATGTGCAGGTCATCGCCACCGAGGCGGCGCTGCGCTTCGTCGGCGCCCCGACCTTCGAGGCGATCAGCCGCAATCCGATCGCGACGGACCTCTACGACGGGGTCGCCGAGGTGCGCCACGTCGCGCTCGGCCAGCACGCCGACCTCATCGTCATCGCACCGGCGACGGCCAACACCATCGCCAAGCTCGCGAACGGCATCGCCGACGACCTGCTGGGCAACACGGTGCTGGCCAGCCGCGCCCCGCTGCTGATCGCTCCGGCCATGCACACCGAGATGTGGCAGCACCCGGCGACCGTCGCGAACATCGCCCTGCTGCGGGAGCGCGGCGTGCACGTCGTCGGCCCGGGGGTCGGGCAGCTCACCGGCAGCGACTCGGGCGCGGGCCGTATGGCCGAACCCGAGGAGATCGCCGAGGCGGCGCGCGCCATCCTCGAGCGCGGCCGCGATCTCGCCGGCCTCCGTCTGCTCGTGACCGCCGGCGGCACCCGCGAGCCCATCGATCCCGTCCGCTTCATCGGCAACCGCTCCAGCGGTCGCCAGGGCGTCGCGCTCGCGGAGGCGGCCCGCGATCGCGGGGCCGACGTCACCCTCGTGGCGGCGCACCTGGAGGTGCCGGTGCCCCCGGCGTCGCCGTCCGCGAGGTCGGCACGACCCGCGAGCTGCAGGAGGCCGTCGACGCGCTGGCCCCCTCGCAGCACGCGGTCGTCATGGCCGCGGCCGTCGCGGACTACCGGCCCGCCGAGACCGCCGAGGGCAAGCTCAAGAAGGACGGCTCCGGCGCGGACCTGCAGCTGCGGCTCATCGAGAACCCGGACGTGCTCGCCTCCCTGGGTGCGCGGCGTCCCGAGGGCATGGTGCTGGTCGGCTTCGCCGCGGAGACCGAGGCGGACGACGAACGGCTGCTCGAACTCGGGCGGGCCAAGATTGCGCGCAAGGGCGCAGATCTTCTCGTCCTCAACAGAGTGGGGTGGACGGAGGGTTTCGCGAGCCCGCGTAACACGGTCACGATCCTGGATCGGACGGGCGATAGAGTGGGCCAGGCCGCCGGCGACAAGCTCGCGGTGGCCCACCGGATCCTCGATGCGATCCGTCCTCTCACCAGCATCTGAGAACCGTCCGTCATCAAGTCCGACGACCCGTGCCGCGAGCGCGTGGTCGTCACGAAGCGAGAACGCCCCGATGAGCTCCCTGCGCCTCTTCACGTCCGAGTCGGTCACCGAAGGCCACCCGGACAAGATCTGCGACCAGATCTCGGATGCGGTCCTCGACGCCTACCTGGCGGTCGACCCGCAGGCGCGCGTCGCGGTCGAGACGCTGGTGACCACGGGCCTCGTGCATATCGCCGGCGAGGTGCGCAGCACCGCCCTCATCGACGTGCCCGCGATCGTGCGCGCCCGCATCGACGCGATCGGCTACACCTCCTCGGAGATCGGCTTCGACGGTTCGACCGTCGGCATCTCCGTCTCCATCGGCGCGCAGTCGCCCGACATCGCGCAGGGCGTCGACAGCGCGCTCGAGGCCCGCGGCGAGGGCTCCGACGACCTGCTCGACCAGCAGGGCGCTGGCGACCAGGGCATCATGTTCGGCTACGCCAGCAACGAGACCGCGCAGTACATGCCGCTGCCCGCCTGGCTGGCGCACCGGCTCGCCGAGCGCCTCGCCCACGTGCGCAGGACCGGCGAGCTCGCGTGGCTGCGACCGGACGGCAAGACCCAGGTGACCGTCGGCTACGACGGCGCCGTGCCGCGCACGGTCGACACGGTCGTCCTCTCGACCCAGCACGACCCCTCCGTGAGCAACGAGGAGATCGAGCGCGAGGTCGAGGCGCGCATCATCCGCCCGGTGCTCGCCACGAGCGGCCTCGACATCGCGACGACCCGGTTGCTCATCAACCCCACCGGCCGATTCGAGCTGGGCGGGCCGCAGGGCGACGCCGGCCTCACCGGCCGCAAGGTCATCGTCGACACCTACGGCGGTGCCGCCCGTCACGGCGGTGGCGCCTTCAGCGGCAAGGACCCGTCGAAGGTCGACCGATCCGCCGCCTACGCGCTGCGCTGGGTGGCGAAGAACGCGGTCGCCGCCGGCCTCGCGGACCGGCTCGAGGTGCAGGTGGCCTACGCCATCGGCAAGGCAGCCCCCGTGGGCCTCTACGTGGAGTCCTTCGGCACCGCGCACGTCGACGAGGACCGCATCATCGAGGCGATCCGCGAGGTGTTCGACCTGCGTCCCGCAGCGATCGTGCGCGATCTCGAACTGCTCCGCCCGATCTACTCCGCCACGGCCACCTACGGCCACTTCGGCCGCGAACTGCCCGACTTCACCTGGGAGCGCCTGGACCGCGTCGACGCGCTGCGCACCGCCGCCGGGCTCTGACCATGAGCGCCTCGGAGCCGGTCGCCCGAGTGCTGATCGACTCCGCCCTGCCCCAGCTCGACCGGCTGTTCGACTACGCGGTGCCCGAGCGCCTCGATGCGATCGCCGTGCCTGGCGTGCGGGTCAAGGTGCCGCTGCGCTCGGCCGGCCGTATCGCCGAGGGATACCTCGTCGAGCGCGCCGCGACCAGCGAGGCGAAGGGCGAGCTCGCCCGCCTCGAGGAGGTGGTCTCCGAGGCACGCGTGCTCACGCCGGAGGTCCGCGCGCTCACGCGTCGCCTCGCCGACCGCGCGGCGGGCTCCGCCAACGATCTCGTCCGGCTGGCCGTGCCACGACGTCAGGTGCGCGTCGAGAAGGCCTGGCTCGCGGCGGGCCCGGTCGCAGCGCTCGCGCTGCCCGAGCCGGTGCATCCGAGCGGGTACGGTGCCGGGCTGACGGATGCGGTGAGCCGTGGCGCCCGCATCGCCCTCCACGCCGTGCCCCGTCTGGTGCAGGCGCAGGGCACCTGGATCGGCCACTGGGCGGCCAGCCTGGCCGCACTCGCGGTGACGACGCTCGCCAGCGGCCGCAGCGCCATCCTCGTCGTGCCCGACTACCGCGACCAGGAGCAGCTCGAGACGGCCCTCGCCGCGATCGCCCCGGAGGGCCACGTGCAGCGGATGGACGCCCGGCAGTCCAACCCGGACCGCTACCGCGCCTTCCTGGCCTGCCTCGAGGGCGCCCCGCGCATCGTGGTCGGCAACCGCTCGGCCGTGTACGCGCCGGTGCAGGACCTCGGCCTCATCGCGCTCTGGGACGACGGCGACCCCCTGCACGCCGAGCCGCTGAGCCCCGGGGTGCACGCCCGCGACGCCGCCCTCGTGCGCCAGGAGCAGTCGGGATGCGCGCTCGTCGTCGCCGGTCACACCCGCAGCACCGAGGTGCAGCGTCTGGTCGAGCTCGGATGGTTCGAGGCCCACGAGCCCGAGCGCCACGCCGCGCCCAGGGTGATCCCGACGGCCGAGCAGGACGACGGCGGCGAGCGGATGGCGGCCATCGCCCGGATCCCCTCCTCCGCCTGGCGCATTGCCCGCGACGCCCTCGAGCACGGCCCCGTGCTGGTGCAGGTGGCGCGACCCGGCAACAGCGCCGCCGCCGCCCGGCGCGGCGAGCCGGTGGCGGTGACCGTGGACGCCGGTCGCACCGCGGAGGATCTCGGGCGCGCCTTCCCGCGCACCCGCGTGATCGTCGCCGACGGCGAGCGGCCGGTGCAGCGGGTGGACGGTCGTCCGGCCCTCGTGATCGCCACGCGGGGCGCCGAGCCGATCGCGGATGGCGGTTACCGGGCCGTGCTGCTGCTCGACGGGCCCCGCATGCTCAGCAGGGAGAGCCTGCGCGTCGCCGAGGACTGCCTCCGCTGGTGGTCCAATGCGGTCGCGCTCGCCGCCGAGCACGCCACCACGGTGCTGGTGGGCGTCGGCGGCGCGCCGGCTCGCGCCCTGGTCACCTGGCGGCAGGAGCTGCTCGCCGCCTCCGAGCTCGAGGACCGCCGGCGGCTGCGGTTCCCGCCCGCGGTGCGCACCGCCACGATCGCGAGCGACCTGCCCACCGTGCGCCAGGTGCTGCACGAGCTGGACGAGCTGCCGCACGTCGACGCGCTCGAGCCGGAGCCCGTGGACGAGGGCCGCTTCAGGGCGGTCGTCCGCTTCGACTACGGCGCCGGCCGCGCCGTCGCGGAGCACCTGCGCGCCGCGGTCATCCGCAACGCCACGGGCCGCCGCTCGGTGGCCCGCGAGGGCGGGTCGCGTCCTCGCGCCCGCCTGCAGGTGCGGTTGGATGGACCGGAGGCCTTCGGATGAGCGGCCTCGGAAGGAACGCCTTGAGGATCGTCTTCGCCGGCACGCCGGCGCCCGCAGTGCCCAGCCTCGACCTGCTGGCCGCCGGCCCGCACGAGATCGCCGCGGTCGTGACGCGACCCGATGCGCCGCTGGGCCGCAGACGCGTGCTCACCCCGTCGCCCGTCGCCGCGCGCGCCGAGGAGCTCGGCCTGCCGGTGCTCCGCGCCGCGCGGCTCGACGACACGGCGACCGGCGCGATCGCGGAGCTCGAGCCCGACCTCGGCGTGATCGTCGCCTACGGCGGCCTCGTCCGCGCGCCGCTGCTGGCCGTGCCACGGCTCGGCTGGATCAACCTGCACTTCTCGCTGCTGCCGCGCTGGCGCGGCGCCGCGCCCGTGCAGCGCGCGCTCATCGCCGGCGACGCCGTCACCGGCGCCGCGGTCTTCGACCTCGTCGAGGCGCTGGACGCGGGTCGCGTCTACGCCGAGCTCGAGCGCCCGCTCGACGGCGTCGAGACCGCGGGGGAGCTGCTCGAGGAGCTCAGTCACAGCGGCGCCGGTCTGCTCGCGGGCGTCGTCGACGCCCTCGCCGACGGCACCGCCGAGGCGACACCGCAGATCGGCGAGCCGACGCTCGCCCCCAAGCTCTCCATCGACGACGCCCGGCTCGATCTCACCCGACCCCTCCGGGAGGTCGACGCGCGGCTGCGCGGCGTCACCCCCGAGCCCGGCGCCTTCGCACTCCTGGCCGGAGAGCGCTTCAAGATCCACGCGGGCCGTCCCGCGGAGGACGCCCCGACGCTGCCTGCCGGGCGCCTGCACGCGCAGGACGGCCGCATCCTGGTCGGCACCGCCGATCATCCGCTCGAACTGCTCGTCGTCCAACCCGCCGGGAAGCGGGCCATGCCGGCGGCGGACTGGTGGCGCGGCCGCGCGGCCGACGCCGAGGAGGTGCTCGCGTGAACGAGCAACGGCCCCGCCGCGACGGCGGGAAGCGCTACCGCGAGCAGGGCGACTACGGCGACCGCAACCGGGCGCGCAGCAGCCAGGCGGTGCGCCGCCCCGCCCGTGTGCAGCCCGCCCGGCGCGTGGCGTACGGCGTGATCGCCGCGGTGCGCGAGGACGAGGCCTTCGCGAACCTGCTGCTGCCGCAGCGCATCGACCGCGCCGGTCTCGACGCGAAGGACGCCGCGCTGGCCACCGAGCTCACCTACGGCACGTTGCGCCGTCACGGCTTCTACGACCGCGTCATCGAGCTGGCGGCGCACCGGCCGGTCGGCGAGATCGACGCCCCGCTGCTCGACGTCCTGCGCCTCGGTGCCCACCAGCTGCTCGCCACCCGCGTCGCACCGCACGCCGCGGTCGACGAGTCCGTGAGCCTGGCCCGCGAGGTCGGGTCGCGGTCCACCGCCGGCTTCGCCAACGCCGTGCTGCGCACGATCGGACGAGCGGATGCGGAGGCCTGGCTCGTCGAGGTACTCGCCGGCGTGCGCGACGAGGACGAGCGCCTCGCGATCGAGCACAGCCATCCGCTCTGGATCGTCCGGGCGCTCCGCCGCGCCCTGGCCGCCGCCGAGCGCGAGGCGGAGCTGCCCGAGCTGCTGGCCGCCGACAACGCCGCCCCCCGCGTGAGCCTCACCGCGCTGCCGGGCCTGCTGGAGCGCGCCGAGCTGCCCGGGACGCCGACCCCGCTGTCGCCGGTCGGCGTGCGTGCGGAGGGCGGCGACCCCGCTCGCCTGCCGCAGGTACGGGACGGCCGTGTGCGCGTGCAGGACGAGGGCTCGCAGCTCGCGGCGCTCGCGCTGAGCCGGGCCCGCCCCGTCGAGCCGGGGGAGCGCTGGCTCGACCTCTGCGCCGGGCCCGGCGGCAAGGCGGCGCTGCTGGCGGCGGAGGCGGCGGTCGGCGGCGCGGCGCTGCTCGCCAACGAGGTGGTGCCGGCCCGCGCCGAGCTCGTCCGTCGTGCGCTCGTCGCGCTGCCCGACCCGCCGGAGGTGCTGGCAGGCGACGGTCGCGACTTCGGCGAGTCGCACCCGCAGGAGTTCGACCGCATCATGCTCGACGCCCCCTGCACCGGTCTGGGCGCCCTGCGACGCCGCCCGGAGGCGCGCTGGCGCAAGCAGCCGGGCGACCTCCCCGGACTGACCGGGCTGCAGGACCAGCTCGCGGAGTCGGCGGTGCGCGCCCTCAAGCCCGGCGGACTGCTGGCGTACGTCACCTGCTCGCCGCACGTCGCCGAGACCCGAGGCGTGCTGCGCGGCCTGCTCAAGCGGCACCCCGAGCTGGAGCAGCTCGACACCGCCGCGGTGCTCAACCAGGTCACGGGCGGCTCGCTCGAGACCGCCGAGGAGGGCGGCGCCGTGCAGCTCTGGCCGCACAGCGACGGCACCGATGCGATGTTCATCGCGTTGCTGCGTCGCACCGCCTGAGACGGGGCGAGCGCGCCGGCGTCGATACGATCGGAGCATGTCCCCACGCATCCACCCGTCCATCCTCTCCGCCGACTTCGTCAACTTCGACGCCGAGCTGCAGCGCATCGCCACCGCCGACCTGGTGCACGTGGACGTGATGGACAATCACTTCGTGCCCAACCTGACCTTCGGGCTGCCGATGGTGCAGCGCATCCAGGAGGTCTCGCCGGTGCCGCTCGACGTGCACCTGATGATCGAGGATGCGGACCGCTGGGCCCCCGACTACGCCGAGACCGGCGCGTACTCGGTCACGTTCCACGCCGAGGCGGCCGCGGACCCGGTGGCCGTCGCGCGCCGGCTGCGGGAGATCGGCGCGCGCGCCGGCATCGCCCTCAAGCCGGGCACGCCGGTCGAGCCGTACCTCGAACTGCTGCCCGAGTTCGACCTGGTGCTGGTGATGACCGTCGAGCCGGGCTTCGGCGGCCAGTCGTTCATGCCTCAGGTGATGCCGAAGCTGCAGGCGCTGCGCGACGAGCGGCAGCGCAGCGGCCTCGACGTGTGGCTGCAGGTCGACGGCGGCGTCGCCCTCGACACGATCGCGATCGCGGCGGAGGCGGGCGCGGACACGTTCGTGGCGGGCAGCGCGGTCTACGGCAAGCCGGACACGGATGCGGCCATCGCCGAGCTCCGGTCCGCGGCTGAACGGCGCACGCACGTCCACTGAACGTAGACTCGGAGCAACCGAACTGGAGGGTTGCTCATGAAAGAGATCATCGTGGCCGTGCCGCCGCAGGGTGCCGTGGACCGGGCCCTGGACTGGGCGGTGCGCCGAGCCGTCGAGCGCCGCCTGCCGTTGCGGCTGGTGAGCGTCGTCGGCGGGGCGATCGGCGTGGTCGGCGAGGGCCCGGTCGTCGAAGCAGCGGTGGCGGCGGCTGAGGAGCGGTTGCGGGGCCTGCGCGACGGGCTGCAGCGCGACGGCCTGTCGATCGGGCACACGGTGCTCCGGGGCGACCCGGCTCGGGAACTGCGGCAGATCTCGGAGGGTGCCGAGACGCTCGTGATCGGCAGCGACTTCCGCGGGGCCGACGGGCCACCGCGCGGCGGGCTCGGCCTGCGGGTGGCGTCCCTGGCGGCGAGCCCGGTCGTCGTGGTGCCCGAGCGCCCGCTCGGCGAGCGCTCGGGAGTGGTGGTCGGCGTGGACGGTTCGCCGATCTCCGAGGCCGCCGTCGCCTTCGCGGCGGCCGAGGCCGAGCGGCTGGGCGAACCCCTCGTCGCCGTCTCCGCGTGGTCGCCCATCCCGGCGCCCCTGCACTCGGTGGTGAACGCGGCCGAGTACCTCGAGGCGGTGGCGGCGCTCACCGAGGAGCAGCTCGCCCTCGCCCTCGCGGGCCTGGCGCAGGACCATCCCGACCTGCGGGTCGAGCGTCGCACCGAGCAGGGTCGCGCCGCCGACGTGCTCGGCCACGCGGCACGCTCGGCGCGGCTCGTCGTCGTGGGCACGCACGGCCGGGGTGCGATCGCCCGCGCCCTGCTCGGCTCGGTGAGCCAGGAGGTCCTGCAACGGCTCGACACCGTCACGGCCATCGTGCGCTGACGCCGGTACGACGAAGGCCGGGTCGGACCGTCGAGATGGTCCGACCCGGCCTTCACCGGCGGGGGTCGCGCTCAGCGCAGCGCGCCGGCGAAGTCGTCGAAGGCCTGCTCGGGTGCGACCTGGCGCACGGTCAGCTGGCCCTCCTCGTCGTACGGCTCCGAGGCGAGCTCCCAGCGGCCCTCGCCCACGGTGCGGATGCTCGCAGTGCGGCTACCCGACTCCAGGGAGGTGACCACGACGCTGGCGGCGGCCGGAGCGCCGAGCTCGCCCGCCTCGAGGGCGCTGCGCGCCAGCTCGATCGCGCGGTCGAGCGCATCCGAGCCGCCCTCGACGGGGGTGACGTCGTAGATGCCGAAGCCGCGGGCGGCGAGCAGCACGGTGCCGGCGGTCTCGCTGCTGACGAAGATGTTCGAGCGGCTGGCCTCGATGCTCACGACGCCGACCTCGACCCATCGGTCCGCGGTCGTCAGCACGGCGGTCGTGCGCGCGGCACCGCCGGCGGGCACGGCGCTGCCGTCCTGCAGCTGCAGGAGGTCGCGCACGACCAGCGTGGAGTAGCCGGCCCCGAGCAGCTCGTTGCCCTCGACCTCCGGCAGTCGCAGCGCCGTGCGGGTCGCGTCGGACGCGGCACCCGGGTTGAAGGAGAGCAGCGCGAGCAGCTCGTGGCCGGTGAAGCCGATCGTCTCGGCGGACTCGGTGGTGGGCGCGTCGGTCATCGTCAGCTCCAGAGGTTGTTCGTTCGTGCGAGGAGCACGGGCTCCGATCTCCCACCGTAGCGCTGTCGGGCCGCGGATGAGGGGTCGCGTCCGCAGCGCGTCGTCATCTTCAGACAGCTGGCAGCTAGACGCGCGTCTCGGCGGCGCCCGGTGGGCCGCTACGCTGGTGCGGTGAAATCCTTCGATGCGCTGTACGCCGAGCTCGCCGTGAAGGCGAAGGAGCGGCCTGAGGGATCCGGCACCGTCGCGCAGCTCGATGCGGGCGTCCACGCGATCGGCAAGAAGATCGTCGAGGAGGCCGCCGAGGTGTGGATGGCCGCCGAGTACCAGTCCCACGACGAGGCTGCCGAGGAGATCTCGCAGCTGCTCTACCACCTGCAGGTCATGATGCTCGCGAAGGGTATCTCCCCGGAGGACGTCTACCGACATCTCTGAGCCCGCGCTCGAGACGTCCGTTCCCCTCCAACCTCTTCCAGGAAGACCCATGCTCAAGATCGCCGTGCCCAACAAGGGCTCGCTCGCCGAGACCGCCGCGCAGATGCTCGCGGAGGCCGGGTACCACGGCCGCCGCGACCCGAAGGAGCTCATCGTCGCCGATCCGGCGAACGGCGTCGAGTTCTTCTACCTCCGTCCTCGCGACATCGCCACCTACGTGGGTTCGGGTGCGCTCGACGTCGGCGTGACCGGCCGTGACCTGCTGCTCGACTCGCACTCGAAGGCACGGGAGATCGAGGACCTCGGCTTCGCCCGCTCGACCTTCCGCTTCGCCGGCCCGGTCGGCCGCTTCCAGGAGCTCGGCGACCTGCAGGGCAAGCGCATCGCGACGAGCTACGAGAGCCTCGTCGGCGACTTCCTGGCCGAGGCCGGCATCACCGCCGACATCGTGCACCTCGACGGCGCGGTGGAGTCGGCGGTGCGCCTCGGTGTCGCGGATGCGGTCGCCGACGTCGTCGAGACCGGTTCGACCCTCAAGAAGCAGGGGCTCGAGATCTTCGGCCCGGTCATCCTCGAGTCGTCGGCGGTGCTCGTGACGGCCGACCAGGACATCCCCGGTCTGGCCAAGCTCCAGCGCCGCCTGCAGGGCGTGGTCGTCGCACGCCAGTACGTGCTCCTCGACTACGACCTGCCGAAGCGCCTGCTCGAGCAGGCGACGGCGATCGCCGCCGGCTTCGAGTCGCCGACGGTCTCGCCGCTGCAGGACCCGGAGTGGGTCGCCGTGCGCGTCATGCTGCCGCGCAAGGGCGTCAACGGCGTCATGGACGACCTGTACGAGCTGGGCGCGCGCGCCATCCTGGTCACGCCGATCGCCGCGGCACGCATCTGATGTCCGTCGCGGTCCGGGTGATCCCCTGCCTCGACGTCGCCGCCGGGCGGGTCGTGAAGGGCGTCAACTTCCTGAACCTCGAGGACCAGGGCGACCCGGTCGAGCTGGCCGCCCGCTACTTCGAGCAGGGCGCCGACGAGATCACGTTCCTCGACGTCACCGCCACCGTCGACGACCGTTCGACCACCTACGACGTGGTGCGGGCGACAGCCGAGCAGGTGTTCATCCCGCTGACCGTCGGCGGCGGCGTGCGCTCGGACGAGGATGTCGCCCGGCTGCTCGCGCACGGCGCCGACAAGGTCGGCGTCAACAGCGCGGCCATCGCGCGCCCCGCGCTGCTCGGCGAGATCGCCGACCGCTTCGGCGCACAGGTGCTCGTGCTCTCGCTCGACGTCAAGCGCAGCGAGCGCACGGCGAGCGGCTTCGTGGTGACCACCCACGGCGGCCGCAAGGAGACCGACCTCGACGCGCTGGACTGGGCCCGCGAGGCCATCGAGCGCGGCGCGGGGGAGCTGCTGGTCAACTCCATCGACGCCGACGGCACCAAGCGCGGCTTCGACCTCGAGCTCATCGGCCTCATGCGCGAGGTCAGCAGCGTGCCCGTGATCGCCTCCGGCGGCGCGGGTGCCGTGGAGCACTTCCCGCCGGCGATCGCCGCGGGCGCCGACGCCGTCCTCGCCGCGAGCGTCTTCCACCGCTCCGAGCTCACGGTCGGCCAGGTGAAGGCGGCCCTCACCGACGCCGGCGCGCTCGTCCGCTGAGCACGTCCACCCCCATCCGATCGGAGCCATCATGACCGCGACCGACGTCGACGCCGTGCTCGCCCGCGCCAGCTTCAACGGCGACGGACTGCTGCCCGCCATCATCCAGCAGCACGACACCCTGGAAGTGCTCATGATGGGCTGGATGGACGCGGAGGCGCTGCGCCGCACGCTCACCGAGGGCCGTGTGACGTTCTGGTCGCGATCCCGCCAGGAGTACTGGCGCAAGGGCGACACGTCGGGCCACGCCCAGTACGTCAAGGCCGCCGCCCTGGACTGCGACGCCGATACGCTGCTCGTGACGGTCGAGCAGATCGGCGCCGCCTGCCACACGGGCGAACGCTCCTGCTTCGACGTCGACCCCCTCGCGCCCGTGCAGGGCGCCCCCGCCTGAGCCGGGAGGCCAGCATGACCAGCACGACCACCCGCTCCGCGTTCGACGCGCTCCTGGACGGGCACCGCGTCGTGCCGGTCGTGCGCGAGCTCTTCGCCGACGGCGAGACCCCCGTGGCCCTCTACCGCAAGCTCGCGGGCGGCCGGCCGGGCACCTTCCTGCTGGAGTCCGCGGAGCAGGGCGGCATCTGGTCGCGCTTCTCCTTCGTCGGGGTGCGGTCGTTCGGCGTGCTCGGGCAGGACGGTGACCGCAGCGAGTGGATCGGCTACGGGCTGACCGAGCAGCGCGCCTTCGGCGGCACCGCCCCGGAGGCACCCCTCGAGGCCGTGGAGCACCTGTACGAGCGCTGGCGGACGCCGGCCGTGCCCGGCATGCCGCCGCTCACCGGCGGCCTCGTCGGCTTCATCGGCTGGGAGGCGATCCGCCAGCTCGAGCGGATGCCCGAGGCGAAGCCGCGCGAGTTCGCCGTGCCCGGTCAGGCGCTCGGCTTCGTCGCCGATCTGGTGGTGCTCGACCACCACCAGGGCACCGTGCAGCTCATCGTCAACGCGCTCAACGACGGCGCCCTCGACCCTGCCGCGCTGTGGGCCGAGTCGCAAGCTCGCCTCGACGAGCTCGTCGAGGCGCTGGCCCTGCCGGGCGAGCCGGCGCTCGCCGTCATCGACCTGCAGGCGCAGGGCTCGCCGCTGCCGCGGGTGACCCAGGACGAGTACGAGCGGGCGGTCCTGCGCTCGAAGGAGCACATCCGCGACGGCGACGTGTTCCAGGTCGTCGTCTCGCAGCGCTTCGACCTGCCGACCCAGGCCGATCCGCTCGACGTCTACCGCGTGCTGCGCGCGCTGAACCCGAGCCCGTACATGTACCTGCTCTCCCTCGAGAGCGGCGCGGGGGAGCCGTACGCGATCGTCGGCTCCAGCCCCGAGGCGCTCGTCAAGGTGCAGGGGGAGCGGGTGCTCACCCACCCCATCGCCGGTTCCCGGCCGCGCGGCGCCGGCGCCGAGGAGGACCAGGCGCTGGCGGAGGAGCTGCTGGCCGACGAGAAGGAGCGCGCCGAGCACCTCATGCTCGTCGACCTCGCGCGCAACGACCTCGCCCGGGTCTGCCGTCCGGGCAGCGTCGAGGTCACCGAGTTCATGCGCGTCGAGCGCTTCAGCCACATCATGCACATCGTCTCCACGGTCGAGGGGACGCTCCGCGAGGAGAGCAGCCCCGTCGACGCCTTCCGATCGACGTTCCCGGCTGGCACGCTCTCGGGAGCGCCGAAACCGCGTGCGCTCGAGATCATCACGGAGCTCGAGCCCGCGCAGCGAGGGGTCTACGGCGGCGTGGTGGGCTACTTCGCCTTCGGCGGCGACGCGGACCTGGCCATCGCCATCCGCACGGCGGTGCTGGCCGGAGGCATGGCGCACGTGCAGGCCGGTGCCGGGCTCGTCGCCGATTCGGTGCCCGCCACCGAGCACGAGGAGGCGCGCAACAAGGCCGCGGCCCCGCTGCGCGCCGTCGCCATCGCCAACGCCTTGCAGGCGGTCCGCGCATGAGCCCGAAGCGCCTGAAGGGGAGCGTCCTCGCTGCGCTCGCGCTGCTCAACCTCGGCCTGCTGCTCGCCTGGACCCAGACCTGGGTGGCGCTGGAGGTGTCGGTGGCGGATGCGCTGCGCACCATCGATGTGACGGGCGAGACGGTCGCCCCAGCGCTCAGCGCCCTCGCCCTCGCCGGGCTCGCCCTCATCGCGGCGATCGCCCTCGCGGGCCCGGTGTTCCGCGTCGTGCTCGCCGTGCTGCAGGCGCTGCTGGCCGGGTGCGCGCTGGTCTCGTCGGTGCTGCCGCTCATCGACCCGCTCGCCGTCGCCGCACCGGCGGCCATCGCCGCGACGGGCGTGACCGACTTCTCCGTCGGCTCCGCGCCCGACGACGCGCCGTGGACGCTGAGCGGATGGCCGTACGTGGCGATCGTCTGCAGCGCCCTGCTGGTCGTGGTCGCCGTCGCCGTGCTCGCGACCTCGCGCCGCTGGCCGGCCTCCTCGCGCAAGTACCAGGCGGTACGCACCGAGGTCGTCGCGCCCACCGACGGGCCCCGTGACCGCGTCGCCGACTGGGACGCGGTCACGAAGGGCCACGACCCGACCGAGCGGGCCGCGGACGACGAGCCCGGCGCAGACTCCCGCTGAGCGCCGACCGCAGCCCGCGTGGTGGCGTCGGCGCCACCACGCGACCGGTAGGATGGACCCTATGAGCACTGAGCCCGAAGAGCCCGGACACGGCCACTCGCCCGCAGCCTGGACCGCGGTCGTCATCATGCTGGTCGGCTTCACCATCGGTACCATCGCCTTCTTCCTCGTGGGCACCGTCCCGGAGTTCGCGAACGCCTCCTGGATCGTGTGGGCGTCGGCGGGCATCGTGCTGGTCGGGCTCCTCGTCGGCTGGGCGATGGCCAAGGCCGGCTACGGCGCCAAGGGCCCGAAGTACTCGCCGAAGGCCCACTGATCTTGCTCGGCGATCTCGTCGCCGGGGCCCTCGAGGACGCGGCCGCCCGCCGCGAGCACCGCTCGCTCGCGCAGGTCGAGGCCGACGCTCTCGCGCGCCCCGCAGCCCTCGACGCGCTGGCAGCCCTCGCGCCCGCCGACCGCGTCAAGATCCTCGCCGAGGTGAAGCGCGCGAGCCCCTCGCGCGGCGACCTCTCCGCGATCCCGGACCCAGCCGCTCTGGCGGTCTCGTACGAGACCGGGGGCGCGAGCGCCATCAGCGTGCTCACCGAGCAGCGCCGGTTCAAGGGATCGCTCGACGACCTCGAGCAGGTTCGCCAGTCGGTCTCCGTCCCCGTGCTGCGCAAGGACTTCATCGCCGAGCCGTACCAGGTCTTCGAGGCGCGAGCCGCGGGCGCCGACCTCGTGCTGCTCATCGTCGCCGCGCTCGATCAGCCGCTGCTGGCCGAGCTCCACGGCCTCATCGGCGAGCTGGGCATGACCGCGCTCGTGGAGACGCACTCCGCGGACGAGGTGTCGCGCGCCCTCGATCTCGGCGCGCAGGTCGTCGGCGTCAACGCGCGCGACCTGTCGACCTTCGAGCTCGATCAGGACCTGTTCGCCCGGCTGGCCGACCAGATCCCCTCCGGCGTCGTCCGCATCGCGGAGTCGGCGGTCAAGAACGCCGGCGACGTGGCCCACTACCGCCGCGCCGGCGCCGATGTCGTGCTCGTGGGGGAGGCGCTCGTCACGGGCGACCCCGCGCGCACCCTGGCCGAATTCCTCGAGGTGGACCCCCATGGCGCTGCGTGACGAGACCGGACCCTACTTCGGCGCCTACGGCGGTCGCTGGGTCCCCGAATCGCTCGTCGCCGCGCTCGACGAGCTCACCACGGTGTGGGAGCACGCCAAGACCGATCCGGCGTTCCTCGACGAGCTGGACGAGCTGCACCGCAGCTACACCGGACGGCCCTCGATCATCACCGAGGTCCCGCGCTTCGCCGAGCACGCCGGCGGCGCCCGCATCATCCTCAAGCGCGAGGACCTCAACCACACGGGCTCGCACAAGATCAACAACGTGCTCGGCCAGGCGCTGCTCACCAAGCGCATCGGCAAGCGGCGCGTGATCGCCGAGACCGGCGCCGGGCAGCACGGTGTCGCTACGGCCACGGCCGCCGCCCTGTTCGGCCTCGAGTGCACGATCTACATGGGCGAGGTCGACACCGAGCGCCAGGCGCTGAACGTGGCCCGCATGCGCCTGCTCGGCGCCGAGGTCGTCGCGGTGACGAGCGGATCGCGCACCCTGAAGGACGCGATCAACGACGCGATGCGCGACTGGGTCACGAACGTCGAGCACACCAACTACATCTTCGGCACCGTGGCGGGACCGCATCCCTTCCCGGCGATGGTGCGCGACCTGCAGAAGATCATCGGTGAGGAGGCCCGCGAGCAGGTGCTCTCGCTCACCGGCCGGCTGCCGGACGCGATCGCCGCCTGCGTCGGCGGCGGCTCCAACGCCATGGGCATCTTCCACGCCTTCCTCGACGACGAGGACGTGCGCCTGCTCGGCTTCGAGGCCGCCGGCGACGGCATCGAGACGTTGCGCCACGCCGCGACCATCGGCAAGGGCCGCCCGGGCGTGCTGCACGGGGCGCGCAGCTACCTGCTGCAGGACGAGGACGGCCAGACGGTCGAGTCGCACTCGATCTCCGCAGGCCTCGACTACCCCGGTGTCGGCCCCGAGCACGCCTGGCTCGCCGACCTCGGTCGCGCCGAGTACCGACCGGTCACCGACACCGCCGCGATGGAGGCCCTGCGCCTGCTGAGCCGGACGGAGGGCATCATCCCCGCCATCGAGTCCTCGCACGCCCTCGCCGGCGCGCTCGAGCTCGGTCGCGAACTCGGGCCGGAGGCGATCATCCTGGTGAACCTCTCGGGTCGCGGCGACAAGGACATGACGACCGCCGCACGCTGGTTCGACCTCATCGACGAGGGGGCCGAGCAGTCGTGAGCGAACCCAGTGCGATCGTCCCCGAGGGCGCCCGAGGCGCCGTCGCGCGCCTGATCGACGAGCGTCGCGCGCAGGGCAGCGGCATCCTGGTCGGCTACCTGCCGATCGGCTTCCCCGACCTCGCCACCAGCATCGACGCCGCCGTCGCCCTCGCCGAGAACGGCGTCGACGTCATCGAGCTCGGCCCGCCGTACTCGGACCCGGTGATGGACGGCCCGGTCATCCAGGCCGCGACCCAGCAGGCGCTCGCGAACGGCTTCAAGCTCCGGCACACGTTCGAGGCGGTGCGCGGCATCACCGAGCGCTGCGATGCCCCCGTGCTGGTGATGAGCTACTGGAATCCGGTGCAGCAGTACGGCGTCGAGCGCTACGCCGCCGCCCTGGAGGACGCCGGCGCCGCGGGCATGATCACGCCCGACCTCATCCCGGACGAGGCCGGCGACTGGTTCGAGGCGTCCGACCGCCACGGCCTGGAGCGGGTCTTCCTGGCCGCGCCGAGCTCGTCGGAGGCACGTCTGGCGACGGTGGCCGAGCGCAGCCGGGGGTTCGTCTACGCCGTCTCCACCATGGGCATCACCGGTGCCCGGGCGGATGTGGACGCGGCCGCCCGCGGCCTCGTCGGCCGCCTGCGCGATGCCGGCGCGGAGCGCGCCTGCGTCGGCATCGGCGTCTCGACCGCCGAGCAGGTGCGCGAGATCCTGGGCTACGCCGACGGCGCCATCGTGGGTTCCGCACTGGTGAAGGCACTCGCCGACGGCGGAGTCGACGCCCTCGGCCGGCTCGCCGCCGAGCTCGCCGCCGGCAAGGCCTGACCCCAGCACCGCTGTAGAGTTGCCGCGGCGCGCCGCCGAGCGCGTCGCACACCGAACCGAAAGGCGATCACGGACGTGACCTCCGACCTGAGCACCGCGACCGCGGGCCTCCCCAGCCCGGATCCGGCCCTGGCCTCGTTCAACCTCGGCCAGTGGCTGCGCGACGTGGGCCTCGCCTGGTTCCCCTGGGACATCACGATCCACGCCTACGCGATCTGCATCCTGGTCGGCATCGTGCTCGCCGTGCTGATCACGAACCACCGCCTCACCAAGCGCGGTGCGGAGAAGTGGGTCGTGGTGGACATCGCCATCCCGACCGTGCTGCTCGGCATCATCGGCGCCCGGCTCTACCACGTGCTCACCCACCTCGGCGACTACACCGAGGACCCGCGCGGCCTCGTCTCGGCGCTCTTCGTGTGGGAGGGCGGCCTGGCCATCTTCGGCTCGATGCTGTTCGGCGCCGTGGGCATCTGGCTCGGATGCCGCTGGACGGGCATCCGCTTCTGGAGCTTCGTGGACGCCCTCGCGCCCGGTCTGCTCATCGCGCAGGTCTTTGGCCGCCTCGGCAACTACTTCAACCAGGAGCTCTTCGGCCTGCCCACCGATCTGCCGTGGGGTCTGCGGATCGATCCGGGCAACGCGGCCATCCCCGTGGGCCTGCCCGAGGACACCCTGTTCCACCCGACCTTCCTCTACGAGATGATCTGGAACACCGCCGGAGCGCTGATCCTGGTGTTCGTCCTCGAGCGCGCCTTCCGCCTGCAGTGGGGCAAGGCCATCGGCTTCTACCTCGTCTGGTACGGCATCGGCCGCAGCGTGTTCGAGACGATCCGTCTCGACGCCAGCGACGTGTACCTGGGCATCCGCACCAACGTCTGGGCCGCCTTCGCCGCGATCCTGATCGGAGCGATCATCCTCCTCGTGCAGTCCAAGCGCCACACGGGTGCGGAGCCGGGCCCGTACGTGGCCGGCCGCGGGCCCTCGCAGCAGGGGCGGGTAGAGTCGGCCGAGGTCTACTCGGACCGCGACGAGGACCTCGCCGCACCCGACGCGGAGCCTGCGCGTGGAGCCGCCACCCGGCGCTGATCGCGGAGCGCGCCCGTCGTTCGGGCGCGATGCGCAGGCGCGTCCCGGGTCCGAGCGGTCCCGGCCACCCCATCGTCTGACCGTGAGGACGGTTCACATGGCACAGCACCCCGCGCATCGTCCGTTCTCCGCCGTGCCCGATGCCGCAGGCCTCTACGATCCTCGCAACGAGAAGGACGCCTGCGGACTCGCGATGGTGGCCACCCTGCGGGGCACGCCCGGCCACGACATCGTCGATGCCGCGCTCGACGCGCTGCGCAACCTGGAGCACCGGGGCGCGGTGGGATCGGATGCGGGCACGGGCGACGGCGCGGGCATCCTGACCCAGATCCCGGACGCCTTCCTGCGCGCGGTGGCGCCGGCACCGCTGCCGGAGGCGGGCGCCTATGCGGTGGGCAACGCCTTCCTGCCGGTCGACGAGCAGGAGCGCGAGCGGCTGCTCGCACGGCTCGAGGAGCTCGCGGTCGAGGAGGAGCTCGAGGTGCTCGGCTGGCGGGATCTGCCCGTGCGCCCCGAGGAGCTCGGCACCCTGGCCCGCCGCGCGATGCCGGCCTTCGGACAGCTCTTCCTGACGAGCGCACGCCGCGACGAGCACGGCCTCGCGCCCAGCGGCATCGCGCTCGACCGCCAGGCGTTCCGCGTCCGCAAGCGCGCGGAGCGCGAGCTCGGCGCCTACTTCATGTCGCTGTCCGCGCGCACCCTGACCTACAAGGGCATGGTCACCACGCTGCAGCTCGAGCCCTTCTATCCCGACCTCTCCGACAAGCGCTTCGCCACCAAGCTCGCGATCGTGCACTCCCGCTACTCCACGAACACCTTTCCGTCGTGGCCGCTCGCGCAGCCGCTGCGGATGATGGCGCACAACGGCGAGATCAACACCGTCGAGGGCAACCGCAACTGGATGCGCGCGCGGCAGTCGCAGCTCGAGTCCGAGCTGCTCGGCGATCTCACGCCGCTGCTGCCGATCGTCACGCCCGGCGCGAGCGACTCCGCGTCCTTCGACGAGGTGCTCGAGCTGCTCAACCTCGGTGGCCGCTCGATGCCCCACGCGATGATGATGATGGTGCCCGAGGCGTGGGAGCGCCAGGATGGCTACCCGCAGGAGCTCGCCGACTTCTACGAGTACCACTCGTCGATGATGGAGCCGTGGGACGGCCCGGCCGCCCTCACCTTCACGGACGGCTCGCTCGTCGGGGCCACGCTCGATCGGAACGGGCTGCGTCCCGGTCGCTTCCTCGTCACCGACGGCGGGCTCGTGGTGCTCGGCTCCGAGACCGGCGTTCTCGACATCGCTCCGGGCTCGGTGGTGCGACGCGGCAGGCTCCGGCCGGGGCGGATGTTCGTGGTCGACACCGAGGCGGGCCGGATCGTCGAGGACGACGAGATCAAGGCCGAGCTCGCCGCGGAGCGCCCCTGGGGCGAGTGGATCCGCGAGCAGCGCATCAACCTGCGCGACCTGCCGGAGCGCGAGCACGTGGTGCACACGCCGGCGTCGATCGTGCGGCGTCAGCGCACCTTCGGCTACACGGAGGAGGAGGTGCGCATCCTGCTCACCCCCATGGCGCGCACCGGAGCCGAGCCGCTCGGGGCCATGGGCTCCGACACCCCGATCGCGGCGCTGTCGCAGCGCCCGCGGCTGCTGTTCGACTACTTCGTGCAGCAGTTCGCGCAGGTCACGAACCCGCCGCTCGACTCGATCCGCGAGGAGGTCGTCACCTCGCTGCGTGCCGGCATCGGCCCCGAGCTGAACCTGCTGGCCGCGACTGCGGAGCACGCGCGCCAGGTGGTCGTCGACTTCCCGGTGATCGACAACGACGAGCTGGCCAAGATCCAGCACCTGGACGGGGGACGCGGCGGACGTGCCACCACGGTGCTGCGCGCGCTGTACCGCGTCGAGGACGGCCCGGACGCGATGGAGCGCCGTATCGCCGAGCTGTGCGAGGAAGCGGATGCGGCCATCGCCGCCGGCACGCGCTACCTGGTGATCAGCGACCGCGACTCCACCCGCGACCTCGCGCCGGTCCCGTCGCTGCTGTCGCTCGCGGCGGTGCACCACCACCTCATCCGCTCGTCCACCCGCATGCGGGTCGGGCTCGTGGTCGAGGCCGGCGACGTGCGCGAGGTGCACCACGTCGCGACCCTGATCGGCTACGGCGCGAGCGCGGTGAACCCCTACCTCGCGATGGAGACGAGCGAGAACCTGGCGCGCAGCGGCATGCTCGGGTCGGTGACGCCGGAGCAGGCGGTGCGCAACGTGATCAAGGCGCTCGGCAAGGGCGTGCTCAAGATCATGTCGAAGATGGGTATCTCGACGGTGTCGTCCTACGCCGGCGCCCAGGCGTTCGAGGCCATCGGGCTGAGCCGGGACTTCGTCGACGCCTACTTCACCGGCACCCGCACCATGCTCGGCGGCAACGGCATCGCGGTCGTGGCCGAGGAGAACGCGGCGAGGCACCGGGGCGCCTATCCCGAGGACCCGACCGCCACCGCGCACGAGCGCCTCGCGATCGGCGGCGAGTACCAGTGGCGCCGCGAGGGCCCGCCGCACCTGTTCAATCCGGAGACCGTGTTCCGCCTGCAGCACGCCACGCGCTCGGGGCGGATGGACGTCTTCCGCGAGTACACGCGCGCCGTCGATTCGCAGGCGGAGGAGCTGATGACCCTGCGCGGCATGTTCCGGCTGCGCACAGGGGTGCGACCGGCGGTGCCGCTGGACGAGGTCGAGCCCGTGAGCGCGATCGTCAAGCGCTTCTCGACCGGCGCCATGAGCTACGGCTCCATCAGCGAGGAGGCGCACAGCACCCTCGCGGTCGCGATGAACCGTCTCGGCGGCAAGTCCAACACGGGCGAGGGCGGCGAGGACGTCGCGCGACTGCTTGACCCCGAGCGCCGCAGCGCCATCAAGCAGGTCGCCTCGGGCCGATTCGGCGTGACGAGCATGTACCTGACCCACGCCGACGACATCCAGATCAAGATGGCCCAGGGCGCGAAGCCCGGCGAGGGCGGTCAGCTGCCGCCGCAGAAGGTCTACCCGTGGGTGGCCCGCACCCGCGGCGGCACCCCCGGCGTCGGCCTGATCTCGCCACCGCCGCACCACGACATCTACTCGATCGAGGACCTCAAGCAGCTCATCTTCGACCTCAAACGGGCGAACCCCTCGGCGCGCGTGCACGTCAAGCTCGTGAGCCAGGCCGGCATCGGCGCGGTCGCGGCCGGCGTGACGAAGGCCCTCGCCGACGTCGTGCTCGTCTCCGGTCACGATGGCGGCACCGGTGCGAGCCCGCTGAACTCGCTGAAGCACGCCGGCACCCCCTGGGAGATCGGCCTCGCCGAGACGCAGCAGACGCTGATGCTGAATGGGATGCGCGATCGCGTCGTCGTGCAGGTCGACGGGCAGATGAAGACCGGGCGCGACGTCGTCGTCGCGGCGCTGCTCGGTGCGGAGGAGTACGGCTTCGCCACGGCTCCGCTCATCGTCTCCGGCTGCATCATGATGCGCGTCTGCCACCTCGACACGTGCCCCGTCGGCGTCGCCACCCAGAACCCCGTGCTGCGCGAGCGCTTCACCGGCGAGCCCGAATTCGTCGTCAACTTCTTCGAGTTCCTGGCGCAGGAGGTGCGCGAGCACCTCGCGGCCCTGGGCTTCCGCAGCCTCGACGAGGCGATCGGCCGCCGCGAGCTGCTCGACGTCGACAGCGCCGTGCGGCACTGGAAGTCCGACGGGCTCGACCTGACCCCCATCCTCGCCGGTGTGGAGTTCGCCGACGACGAGCCGGTGCGCCGTCACCGGGACCAGGACCACGAGCTCGAGCAGCACTTCGACGTCGAGCTGATCCGCCGCAGCCACGACTCGCTCGAGCACGGGCGGCCGGTGCGCATCGAGCGCACGATCCGCAACACCGAGCGAGCGGTCGGCACCATGCTCGGCCACGAGCTGACCCGGCGCCACGGCGCCGAGGGGCTCGAACCGGGCACCATCGACGTCGAGCTGCACGGCACCGCAGGCCAGAGCTTCGGCGCGTTCGTGCCGCGCGGCATCCGGCTGACGCTCGTCGGCGATGCGAACGACTACGTCGGCAAGGGGCTCTCCGGGGGCGAGATCGTGGTCAGGCCGCACGCGGAGGCCGGCTTCGAGGCCGAGCACAACGTCATCGCCGGCAACGTCATCGGCTACGGCGCCACCGCCGGCTCGCTGAACCTGCGCGGCATCGTGGGGGAGCGCTTCCTCGTGCGCAACTCCGGTGCGACCGCCGTGGTGGAGGGCGTGGGCGATCATGCGCTCGAGTACATGACCGGCGGCACCGCCGTCATCCTCGGCGCGACCGGGCGCAACCTCGGCGCGGGCATGTCCGGGGGCGTGGCCTATGTGCGCGGCCTGCAGCCGGAGCAGGTCAACCGCGACGCGCTCGCCTCGGGGGAGCTGCGCCTGGAGCAGCTCGACCGCGGCGACGTGGAGCTGCTGCGCAACCTGCTCGCGCAGCATGTGGAGCGCACCGGCTCGACCGTCGCGATGGAGCTGCTCGACGACCTCGAGGAGCGCTCCGCCGAGTTCGTGAAGGTGCTGCCCCGCGATTACGCCGCCGTGCTGGCGACGAGGCAGGATGCGGTGGAGGAAGGGCTCGATCCGGACGGCGACGTCGTCTGGCGACGGATTCTGGAGGTGACCGGTGGCTGACCCGAAGGGCTTCCTCACGACGACGGAGCGCGAGCTGCCGAAGCGCCGGCCCGTGCCGGTGCGGCTCATGGACTGGAAGGAGGTCTACGAGCAGGGCGATCCGAGCCAGCTGCGCCGTCAGGCCGGCCGCTGCATGGACTGCGGCGTGGCCTTCTGCCACCAGGGCTGCCCGCTCGGCAACCTCATCCCCGAGTGGAACGATCTCATGTGGCGCGGCGAGGGCCGTCAGGCCATCGAGCGCCTGCACGCCACCAACAACTTCCCCGAGTTCACCGGCCGGCTCTGCCCCGCGCCGTGCGAGTCCTCCTGCGTGCTCGGCATCAACCAGCCGCCGGTGACGATCAAGCAGGTCGAGGTCTCGATCATCGATCAGGCCTTCAGCAGCGGATGGGTGGAACCGCATCCGCCGCAGCGCCTCACCGGGCGCACGGTGGCCGTCGTCGGCTCGGGCCCGGCAGGCCTCGCGGCGGCCCAGCAGCTCACGCGCGCCGGGCACACGGTGCGCGTGTACGAGCGCGACGATCGCATCGGCGGGCTGCTGCGCTACGGCATCCCCGACTTCAAGATGGAGAAGCACCACATCGACGCCCGCATCGCGCAGATGCGCTCCGAGGGCACCCGCTTCCAGGCGGGCACGGAGATCGGGCGCGACCTGTCCTGGTCCGCCCTGCGCGCGCGCTTCGACGCGATCGTGGTCGCCACCGGTGCCACCGTGCCGCGCGAGCTGCCCATCCCGGGCCGGGACCTCGACGGTGTGCACTTCGCCATGGAGTACCTCGTGCAGGGCAACCACGCGGTGGCCGGCGACGATCTCGCCGAGCAGATCACCGCGGAGGGCAAGCACGTCATCGTGATCGGCGGCGGCGACACAGGCGCCGACTGCATCGGCACGGCGCACCGCCAGCAGGCGTTGAGCGTCACGAACCTCGCGATCGGCGAGCAGCCCCCGGAGGACCGGCCGGAGCACCAGCCCTGGCCCACGTTCCCCACGCTCTTCGAGGTGTCGAGCGCTCACGAGGAGGGCGGTCAGCGCCAGTACCTCGCCTCGACCGTCGAGTTCCTCGGCAACGATGTGGGCGAGGTGCGCGCGCTGCGCGTCGCCGAGACGGAGTTCGTCGACGGACGCCGCGTGCCCCGCGCGGGCACGGAGCGGGAGATCCCCGCCGACCTCGTGCTCATCGCGATGGGCTTCACTGGGCCTGAGCGGGACGCGCTGGACGCCCAGCTGCCGGTAGCCTTCGATGAGCGCGGCAACGTCGCCCGCGATCGCGACTACCAGACGGGTGAGCCCGGCGTCTTCGTCGCCGGCGACGCCGGGCGGGGCCAGTCCCTCATCGTCTGGGCGATCGCCGAGGGCCGCGCCGCGGCCGCAGCGGTGGATCGCTACCTGCAGGGCAGCACCTCCCTGCCGGCGCCGATCCGCCCCACCGATCGCGCCATCAGCATCTGACGACCGCACGACCGACCAGCACCGAGGCAAGGACACAAGAAGGAACACATGAGACGCGCCAAGATCGTCGCCACACTCGGCCCCGCGACCTCCAGCTACGAGAACATCAAGGCCATCATCGAGGCGGGCGTCGACGTCGCCCGCATGAACCTCAGCCACGGCAGCTACGCCGTGCACGAGGAGGTCTACGCGAACGTGCGTCGCGCGGCCGCCGACGCGGGCAAGCCCGTCGCGGTGCTCGTCGACCTGCAGGGCCCGAAGATCCGCCTCGGCAAGTTCGCCGCCGGCCCCCACTACCTCGAGGTCGGCGACGTCTTCACGATCACCACCGAGGAGGTCGAGGGTACCAAGGAGCTCTCCGGCACCACCTTCAAGGGACTGCCGCAGGATGTCAGCCCCGGCGACTTCCTGCTGATCGACGACGGCAAGGTGCGCGTGCGCGTGCTCGACACCGACGGCGTGCGCGTGCGCACCGAGGTCGTCGTGGCCGGCAACGTGTCGAACAACAAGGGCATCAACCTGCCCGGCGTCGCGGTCAACGTGCCCGCCCTCAGCGAGAAGGACGAGGAGGACCTCCGCTGGGGCCTCAAGCTCGGCGCCGACCTGATCGCGCTCTCCTTCGTGCGCAACGCCGACGACATCGTCCGCGTCCACGAGATCATGGACGAGGAGGGCATCCGCCTCCCCGTCATCGCGAAGGTGGAGAAGCCGCAGGCCGTCGACCACCTCGAGGAGATCATCGAGGCCTTCGACTCGATCATGGTCGCCCGCGGCGACCTCGGCGTCGAACTGCCGCTGGAGGCGGTTCCGATCGTGCAGAAGCGCGCCGTCGAGATCGCGCGCCGCCTGGCCAAGCCGGTCATCGTGGCCACGCAGATGCTCGAGTCGATGATCTCGAGCCCGGTGCCCACGCGCGCCGAGACCAGCGACGTGGCCAACGCCGTGCTCGACGGCGCAGACGCGGTGATGCTCTCGGGCGAGACCAGCGTGGGCGAGTACCCGGTCGTCACGGTGCAGACCATGGCGCGCATCGTCGCCTCGACCGAGGAGCACGGGCTCGAGCGCATCGCGCCGCTCGGCAGCAAGCCGCGCACCCAGGGCGGCGCCATCACGCTGGCCGCCGTCGACGTGGCCAAGTTCGTCGACGCGAAGTACCTCTGCGTGTTCACCGAGTCCGGCGACTCGGCGCGCCGCATGAGCCGGCTCCGCTCGAGCATCCCCATGATCGCCTTCACGCCGCACGAGGCCATCCGCCGCCGCATGGCGCTCACCTGGGGTCTGCAGACCTTCGAGGTCGAGACCGTCACGCACACCGACGCGATGTTCAAGCAGGTCGACGAGGTACTGCTCGCCGAGGGTCTGGCGCAGCCCGGCGACACCGTGGTGGTCATCGCGGGTTCCCCTCCCGGCATCGCCGGCTCGACGAACGACCTGCGGGTGCACCGCATCGGCGACGCGGTGAACGCCGCGGCGCCCGCGTACGAGGCGTAACCCGCACGACGGCGAGGCCGATCGTCCCTCCGGGGCGGTCGGCCTCCGTCGTTCCCGCCTGCGGCCTCCCGCGGGCGGATCCGCGCACCCCTCGCGACGGTGCCGCCTAGGGTGGTGCCGTGAACGGCGTGCAGCTCATCCTGGTCATCGTCGCGGCGATCACGATCACAGGCCTCGCCCGGCGGCGCGGCCTGCAGCCGGCTCTCGTCATCACGGTGATCGCGATCGCGGCGTCCTTCGTGCCCGGCATGCCCCGACTCGAGCTCGACGCCGAGATCATCCTCGGCGTGGTGCTGCCCCCGCTGCTGTTCACGGCCGCGCTCGAGTTCTCGTGGCGCAGCTTCGTGCGCAACCTGCGGCCGATCCTCGGCCTCGGCGTCGTGCTCGTGCTCGTGACCGCGGCCGTGGCGGGCGTGGTCGCCGCGTGGCTCGTGCCCGCGCTGACCCTCGGCACGGCCCTCATCCTCGGTGCGATCATCGCCCCGCCCGACGCGGTCGCGGCCGTCGCGGTCGGCCGCGAGCTGCGGCTGCCCGGACGGCTCATGACGATCCTCAAGGGCGAGAGCCTCATCAACGACGCGGCGGCGCTCACCCTGTTCACCATCGCCGTGGCGGCGGTGGCCGGCACCCACACCTTCATTGACGACGCGGTGCTGCTCTTCCTCTACTCCGCCGCGGTCGGCGTCGTCGTCGGCGTCGCGCTCGGACTGGTCACGGACCGCGTCAGGGCCATGCTGCGCAACGCCGGGCTCGAGACGGTGCTCGGGCTGGTGCTGCCGTTCGCCGCCTATCTGCTGGCGGAGCAGCTCGAGGCCTCCGGGGTGCTCGCCGTGGTCGCGGCGGGCTTCGTGATCGGCGGCCGCTCGAAGGACTTCCACTTCGCGACGCGGATGCAGGAGCGGCAGGTCTGGGGTTCGGTGGAGGTGCTCCTCGAGGCCTTCGTCTTCGCCTACATGGGGTTGCAGGCGAGCTTCGTGCTCGAGGAGCTGCTCGACGACGGGGGCTCGCCCTGGCCCGTGGTCGGAGGCGGCCTGGCCGTGCTCGCCGCGGTGCTGCTGATCCGTCCTCTCTGGGTCTTCGTGATGTTCGGACGGCGACAGCTCTCGCTCCGGCACCTGCGCCGCAGGATGGACGCCGACGCCCGCTTCAGGGAGCGCTTCGAGGCGGCACTGGCGCAGCGGGAGCAGCGCGGCGCCGTGACCTTCGCCGACTGGCGCGGTCTCGACCTGCGGCAGAGCGCGGTGCTCTCGTGGACGGGCATGCGCGGCGTCGTGACGCTGGCGGCCGCGGCCGGCGTGCCGCAGACGCTCGCGGACGGGACCCCGTTCCCCGCTCGCACCGAGATCCAGGCGATCGCGCTGATCGTCGCGCTCGGCACGCTGCTGCTGCAGGGCGCGACGCTGCCCTGGCTGATCCGGCGCCTGGGCGTCGAGGACCCCGAGGAGGAGCGCCGGCTGGCGCAGCAGGTCGAACGGGCGGTCGCCGTGCAGCGCGATGCCGCGCTGGTGGTGGTGCAGCGCTTCGGCGAGGATCCGCCGACCGGTGCCGACCCGGGTTCCGTCGACCGCGCGACGCGCATCGCGCGCCGGCAGGTCGAGGCCGCGAGCACCGCCCCCGATCCCGAGCAGCACGATGCCGCGACGAGGGTGCTCGTGGATCTGCGCCGCCGGACGCTCGCCGCGCAGCGCTCGGCGCTCCAGCGCGAGATGGCCTCCGGAGCCCTGGACGACGAGGTCGGCCGCGATCACCTCGAGCAGCTGGACCATCAGGAGGCGGCGCTCGAGGCCCGCGCGCAGAACCGGCTCTGAGCCGGAGCCCCGCTACACTGGTCCTGCCCGGCTCGTCTGGTGGAATTGGCAGACACGCGCGACTCAAACTCGCGTGCCGAGAGGCGTGAGGGTTCAAGTCCCTCGACGAGCACCTCGGGCGCCGCGACCCGCCGCCGGCGGGCGACGGCGTCGCCCCGTTGTCGACAGGCGTTAGGGTGGTCAGGTGACCGACCAGGAGACCAACCCCAGCACCAGCCCCCGCCGCGTCGTCGTGGCGGAGGACGAGTCCCTCATCCGGCTCGACATCGTGGAGACGCTCCGCGACAACGGCTTCGAGGTCGTCGGCGAGGCCGGTGACGGCGAGACCGCCGTCGCGCTCGCGACCGAGCTGCGTCCCGACCTGGTCGTGATGGACGTCAAGATGCCCAAGCTCGACGGCATCTCCGCGGCCGAGCGTCTGGGCAAGGAGCGCATCGCACCCGTCGTGCTGCTCACCGCCTTCAGCCAGAAGGAGCTCGTCGAGCGCGCCAGCGAGGCCGGCGCCCTGGCCTACGTCGTGAAGCCCTTCACCCCGAACGACCTGCTGCCGGCGATCGAGATCGCGCTGAGCCGCTACGCGCAGATCGTCGCCCTCGAGGCCGAGGTCGCCGACATGGTCGAGCGCTTCGAGACCCGCAAGCTCGTCGACCGCGCCAAGGGCCTCCTCAACGAGAAGATGGGCCTCAGCGAGCCGGAGGCGTTCCGCTGGATCCAGAAGGCGTCGATGGACCGCCGCCTCACCATGCACGACGTGGCGCAGGCGATCATCGAGCAGCTCTCCGCCAAGAAGTAACCGCCCGCACGGAGCGGATGCAGGCCCGTCGCCCCCATCGGGGCGGCGGGGCTTCGCGGTCAGCGCTGATCGCGCAGCATGTTCGTCATCCGCACCGTCGAGAGCCGGCGGCCCTGCTCGTCCGTCATCACGATCTCGTGGGTGGCCAGCGTGCGGCCCAGCGACAGGGCGCGGCAGGTGCCGGTGACCCATCCCTCCGTCACCGACCTCGAATGGGTCGCGTTGATCTCGATGCCGACCGCGAAGCGGCCCGGGCCCGCGTGGATGGCGCTGCTGACGCTGCCGAGCGTCTCGCCGAGCACCACGTGCGCGCCGCCGTGCAGCAGGCCGATCACCTGCGTGTTGCCCTCGACCGGCATGCGGGCGACGGAGAACTCGGCGGAGAGCTCGAGGAACTCGAACCCCATCCGCTGCGCCAGCGCACCGCCCCCGGTGCCGATCAGCCGCTCCACGAGCTCGGGGTGCAGGTCGTCGGGCAGCTTCGTCATCGGGGCTCCTGGGGCTCGGCCGCGGGGCTCGGAGCGAGGTCGGAGGCCGCCGCTAGGGTGGTCGGGTGACGGATTCCACGAAGCCTACCCTCCTGATCGTCGACGGCCATTCGCTGGCCTACCGCGCGTTCTACGCCCTCCCGGTGGACAGCTTCGTCACCCGAGACGGCCAGCACACGAACGCCATCCACGGCTTCCTGTCGATGCTCATCAGCCTGCTCGGCAAGGAGCAGCCGACCCATCTGGCCATCGCCTTCGACATCTCCCGCTTCTCGTTCCGCACCCGCGACTACCCCGAGTACAAGGCCACGCGCGACGAGACCCCGTCCGAGTTCAAGGGGCAGGTGCCGCTGCTGCAGGAGGCACTCGCGGCGATGGGCGTGCCGACGATCACGAAGGAGGACTTCGAGGCCGACGACATCCTCGCCACCTTCGCCCGCCGCGGCCGCGAAGCCGGCATGCGGGTGCTCGTGGTCTCGGGCGACCGCGACACGATCCAGCTGGTCAACGACGACGTCACGCTGCTCTACCCGTCGGTGCGCGGTGTCAGCGAGCTGAAGCGCTACGACCCCGAGACGGTGATGGAGCGCTACGGCATCCGCCCGGAGCAGTACCCCGAGATCGCGGCCCTCGTCGGCGAGACGAGCGACAACCTGCCGGGCGTGCCGAAGGTGGGGAGAAGACCGCGGTCAAGTGGATCAACCAGTTCGGCAGCCTCGAGGCGCTGCTCGAGCGAGCGGATGAGGTCACCGGCAAGGTGGGCGAGTCGTTGCGCGAGCACCGCGGCAACGCCGAGCGCAACCGACGACTGAACCGTCTCGTCGACGACGTCGAGCTGCCGATCGGCCCCGAGGACGTCGCACGGCGCACCATGGACACGGCCGCCGTGCGCGAGGTCTTCGGTCGGCTCCAGTTCCGCACCCTCCTCGAACGGGTGCTGAAGGTCGCCGCGAGCGAGGGGGCCGCCGATGGCGGCGAGCCCGACGAGGCGACCGCGGGGGCACGGGCGCACCCGCGGTGCGCGAGCTCGTCGACGAGGAGCTCGCCACCTGGCTCGAGAAGGCGGCGAAGGACGGAGCGCGGCTCGGTCTGCAGGTCGACGTCGACGCCGGTGGTGCGCTCCTGGGATTCGGCGTCGCCGCCGCGAACGACTCGGTGCGGGTGCCCTGGGGCGCGCACCGACCCGACTACGAGGCGCTCGAGGCGTGGCTCGTGAGCAGCGCGCCCAAGGCCGTCGTCGACGCGAAACCGCAGATCAAGGCCCTCCGCGCGATTGGCGTGGAGCTCGGTGGGCTCGACGTCGACACCCGCATCGCCGGACACCTCCTGGCGCCGGGTCAGGCCTGGAAGGGCTTCGAACAGCAGGTCTACGACGTGCTCGGCGAGACGGTGACCGCCGGCGACCCGAACCAGCTCGTGCCGGTCGACGAGCCGCTGAGCCCGGCCACCCGCGCGTGGTACGCGCTGCGGGTCGCCGAGCAGCTCGACGGCCGCCTCAGCGAGGGCTCGCGCCGCGTGCTCCGCGAGATCGAGCAGCCGCTGGTCGCCGTGCTCGCGGCCATGGAGCAGGACGGCATCGCGGTCGATGCCGCCGGCCTCGCCGAGCAGCGCGGCGCCCTCACGGCACGCATCGACGACCTCGCGCGCCGCGCGTACGCGGAGATCGGCCACGAGGTGAACCTCGGCTCGCCGAAGCAGCTGCAGCAGGTGCTCTTCGAGGAGCTGGCGATGCCCAAGACGCGCGCCAACAAGACCGGGTACTCGACCGATGCGGCCGCGCTGGCGGACCTGCGCGACAAGACCGAGCATCCGTTCCTCTCCCTGCTGCTCGAGCACCGCGACGCGGCGAAGCTGCGGCAGATCATCGAGACGCTCGAGCGCACCGTGGCCGGCGACGGGCGCATCCACACGAGCTACGACCAGGGCGGCGCCAGCACGGGCCGGCTCAGCTCGACCGAACCGAATCTGCAGAACATCCCGGTCAAGACGGAGGACGGCCGCCGCATCCGCTCGGCGTTCCGCGCGGGGGAGCGGGCCGAGGCGCTGCTGACGGCCGACTACTCGCAGATCGAGATGCGCATCATGGCGCACCTCTCGCAGGACGCCGGTCTGATCGAGGCGTTCAACGCCGGGGAGGACCTGCACCGCTTCGTCGGCGCGCGCATCTTCCACGTCGACCCCGCGGACGTCACGCCGCTGCAGCGCACGAAGGTCAAGGCGATGTCGTACGGGCTCGCCTACGGGCTCAGCGCCTTCGGGTTGTCGAAGCAGCTGCGCATCGAGACCGGCGAGGCCAAGCAGCTCATGGAGGACTACTTCGCCCGCTTCGGCGCGGTGCGCGAGTACCTGCGCGGCGTGGTCGCGAAGGCCAAGGAGGACGGGTACACGGAGACGATCTTCGGTCGCCGCCGCCCGTTCCCCGATCTCAACTCGACCAACCGGGTGCTGCGCGAGAACGCGGAGCGCGCCGCCCTCAACGCGCCGATCCAGGGTTCCGCCGCCGACATCGTCAAGATCGCCATGCTCGGGGTCGACCGCGCGCTGCGCCAGGAGGGGCTCGCGTCCCGGATGCTGCTGCAGGTGCACGACGAGCTGCTCTTCGACGTCGCACCGGGCGAGACGGCTGCGCTGACCGAGCTCGTGCGGCGGGAGATGGCGGGCGCGGCCGAGCTCGCCGTGCCGCTCGACGTGCAGGTCGGTACCGGCGAGAATTGGGACCGCGCCGCGCACTGAGGCTGAAACGAATGAGGTCGTGCCCGATTCGGCGCGACCTCATCCGTTTTCGACGGCCTGAGTTGACAGGCGGACAGGATCGGACTGCAATAGCCCCCGTAACCACACCCGATCGGACATCGATCGGAGCAGTCTGACCGGACGACGGAGCCCACCGCATGTACGCAACGGAGCGCCACGCGCAGATCCTGGACGCCGCACGGCTCCACGGTCGCGTCGAGGTGAGCGGCATCGCGAAGGAGCTCGACGTCACCCCCGAGACCGTGCGCCGCGACCTCACCGCGCTCGAGCGACGGGGCCTGCTGCGCCGCGTGCACGGCGGTGCGATCCCCGTTGAGCGTCTGAACGCCGAGCCGGCGGTAGCCGAGCGCGAATCGCTCAGCCCCACCGAGAAGGACCGCATCGCCAGAGCCGCGCTCGCCGAGCTGCCCGAGGGCGGCTCCGTGATCATCGACGCCGGCACGACGACCGCGCGACTGGCGCAGTTCCTCCCCTCCGACCGCGAGCTCACGGTCGTGACCCACTCGATCCCCATCGCGCACAGCCTGATCGCCCGCCCGAACATCCACCTCCACCTGCTCGGCGGCATCGTGCGCGCCCGTACCGAGGCCGCCGTGGGGGAGTGGACCACCACCCAGATCGCCGGGGTCTTCGCCGACGTCGCCTTCCTCGGCACCAACGGCATCTCCGTCGAGCGCGGGCTCACGACCCCCGACATCGTCGAGGCGAGCGTCAAGCGGGCGCTCATCGCCGCGTCGCGGCGCACGGTCGTCCTCGCCGACCACCTCAAGTTCGGCCGCCAGGACTTCGCCCTGGTGGCGCCCCTGAGCGCGGTCGACACCGTCATCACCGATGCACGAACGGATGCAGAGCTGGCTGCCGAGATCGAGGCCGCCGGACCGCAGATCGTGATCGCATGAACGTCCGGCTGGCGTGGCGGCCAGACCTGGAACGGCCCCGAATGGCCGCCCCACCGCCGAATCCGCAGTCCCCTCACCCGGATCGTCCTCGCACGAAGGAGCACTGAACCCATGTCCGATTTCACGCCCACCGTCACCGGAACGGGGGTCCGCGCGCGCGTCCAGCGCTTCGGCGGATTCCTCGCCGGCATGGTCATGCCCAACATCGGCGCCTTCATCGCCTGGGGCCTCATCACCGCGCTGTTCATCCAGACCGGATGGATCAACCGCCTCGTGCTCGGCGGCGACGCCGTCGAGGCCGGCGAGACCCTCGAGTGGGTCGCGATGGCCTCGACCGTCGTCGGCCCGATCATCGCCTTCGTGCTGCCGCTACTCATCGGCTACACCGGCGGACGGATGGTCCACGGTCAGCGCGGCGCCGTCGTCGGCGCGCTCGGCACCATCGGCGTGATCGTCTCGCCGCTGGCCTACGGCTACGTCGAGACCATCGGCGACGTGCCCCCGCAGTTCCTCGGCGCGATGATCATCGGCCCGCTGACGGCCTTCTTCCTCAAGCTGTGGGACCGCTTCATCGACGGCAAGGTGAAGTCGGGCTTCGAGATGCTCGTCGACAACTTCTCCTCCGGCATCATCGGCGGCATCTTCGCGCTCGTCGGCCTCTTCGGCCTCGGCCCGGTCGTCCGGGTCATCTCCGAGGGCTTCGGCAACGGCGTGGCGTTCCTCGTCGACAACCAGCTGCTGCCGCTCGCGTCGCTCATCATCGAGCCCGCCAAGGTGCTGTTCCTCAACAACGCCCTCAACCAGGGCGTGCTCACGCCCCTCGGCGCGCAGGAGTCGGCGATCGACGGCCAGTCGATCCTGTTCATGCTCGAGTCGAACCCCGGCCCCGGCCTCGGCATCCTACTCGCGTTCCTCTTCTTCGGTCCGCGCGCCATCCGCCAGTCGACCCCCGCCGCGATCGTGATCCACTTCTTCGGCGGCATCCACGAGATCTACTTCCCGTACGTGCTCATGAAGCCGCAGATGATCGCCGCGGCGATCGCCGGCGGCGCGTCGGGCATCACCGTGTTCATGCTCTCCGGCGCGGGCCTGGTCGCCTCGCCCTCGCCGGGCTCGATCATCGCGTACATGATCATGACCCCGCCCGGGGCCCACATCGGGGTCCTGCTCGGTATCCTCGTCGCCGCGGTCGTGTCCTTCGTGGTCGGCTCCGCGCTCCTCGGCTTCGGCCGCAAGGAGAAGCAGGAGGCCGACGCCGAGGCCGCCCTCGCCGCGGCGCAGGAGCAGAACGCCCGCAACAAGAACAAGCCGGCCCAGGCCGACGCCTGACCCACCGAACAAGGAGACGAACGACATGGCCACCATCGACGGATCGAACGTCAAGAAGCTCATCGTCGCGTGCGACGCCGGCATGGGTTCCAGCGTGATGCTCGCGAGCACGCTGAAGAAGCAGCTGAAGAAGCAGGGCGTCACCGTGGAGCACTCCTCGGTGCCCGAGATCCCCAAGGACGCCGACGTGGTCGTGACCCAGTCGGGTCTCGCCGACCGCGCCCGCGCGGTCGTTCCGGATGTGCCCGTCGTCCCGTTCCAGCTGTTCCTGGGCGACCCCGCGGTCGCGAAGGTCGTCAAGGCCATCCAGGACGGCACGTCGATCGAGGTCTGAGCCGTGAGCGACGGGACCACCGATCTGACGGCGCTGCTCGCCGAGTCCTCCATCCGCCTCTCGGAGTCCGCGGCCAGCCGTGACGACGCGATCCGCCTCGCGGGCGCCGCGCTCGTCGAGGCCGGCGCGGTCGATGCGAGCTATGTCGACGCGATGCTCGAGCGGGAGCAGTCCGTCTCGACCTACGTCGGGGAGGGCGTGGCGATCCCGCACGGCACCCTCGCCGGCAAGGACTCGGTGCGGCAGGACGCCCTCGTGGTGCTCCGCTTCCCGGAGGGCGTCGACTGGGACGGCAACCACGTCTCGGTCGCCGTGGGCATCGCGGCGAAGGGCAACGGGCACATCGCGCTCCTCTCGGCTCTGGCCGAGGTGCTCATGGACCCGGACAAGGCGGCGGCGCTGCGCTCGGCCGAGACGCCGGCCGCCGTGTACGAGCTGCTGTCGGACACCGACGCGGACTGAGCGGAGCGGGGCGCGTCGTGCACTACGGTGAACGACGCGCCCCGCTCGCACGGGGCCGCGATGGCCCGTACCCCGCCCCAGCGGCGGAGCCATGCCGGCGACGATCCGACGCGACCGCCGCCGAACGACACGAAGGAGACCCCATGCCCGAACGCACCGTCACGATCGCCTCGAGCGTCGGCCTGCACGCCCGCCCCGCCTCGCTGTTCAGCCAGGCCGCGGCCAAGACCGGCGTGCCGGTCACGCTGACGTCGGCCGCCGGCAAGTCGGTCAACGCCGCCAGCATCCTGGGCGTGCTCTCGCTCGGCATCGGCCACGGCGAGGAGGTCGTGCTCTCGTCGGACGCCGAGGGCGCCGACGCCGCGCTCGACGAGCTCGCGACGCTGCTCGGCACGGACCTCGACAAGGAGTAGGTCTCCGGAGCCGCAACGGCCCGTCCCGCTTCGCGGGGCGGGCCGTCGTCGTGCGGCCCGGACGGCTTGTCCGCGGCGGGGATCGCGAGTTAGGATGATGAGTCGCACGTCTGTGCGCATCCCATCCATCCGCCACGACGGATGCACCGCGAGCTCGCGAACGCCGATCCGGCCGAGCGGGTGCCGTGCCGCCGTGGCCCGAGTAATTGTCCGCCTGGAGCAACAACTACATGACTACCGCAACGACCGACAAGGCCACCAAGCAGGTCGCGATCGACGACATCGGATCTGCCGAGGACTTCCTTGCAGCGGTCGAGAAGACGCTGAAGTTCTTCAACGACGGAGACCTCATCGAGGGCACCGTGGTGAAGATCGACCGCGACGAGGTCCTCCTCGACGTCGGCTACAAGACCGAGGGCGTCATCCCCTCGCGCGAGCTCTCCATCAAGCACGACGTGGACCCCTCCGAGGTCGTCGCCGTCGGCGACACCGTCGAGGCCCTCGTCCTCCAGAAGGAGGACAAGGAAGGCCGTCTGATCCTGTCGAAGAAGCGCGCGCAGTATGAGCGCGCCTGGGGCGACGTGGAGAAGATCAAGGAAGCGGACGGCGTCGTCACCGGCACCGTCATCGAGGTCGTCAAGGGCGGTCTCATCGTCGACATCGGCCTGCGCGGCTTCCTTCCCGCCTCGCTCATCGAGCTCCGCCGCGTTCGCGACCTCACCCCGTACCTGGGCCAGGAGCTCGAGGCGAAGATCCTCGAGCTGGACAAGAACCGCAACAACGTCGTCCTCTCGCGCCGCGCGCTGCTCGAGCAGACGCAGAGCGAGAGCCGGAGCTCGTTCCTGAACGCCCTCCACAAGGGCCAGGTCCGCAAGGGCGTCGTCTCCTCGATCGTCAACTTCGGCGCGTTCGTCGACCTGGGCGGCGTGGACGGCCTCGTGCACGTCTCCGAGCTCAGCTGGAAGCACATCGAGCACGCCAGCGAGGTCGTCGAGGTCGGCCAGGAGGTCACCGTCGAGATCCTCGAGGTCGACATGGACCGCGAGCGCGTCTCGCTGTCGCTGAAGGCCACGCAGGAGGACCCGTGGCAGGTCTTCGCGCGCACCCACGCCATCGGCCAGGTCGCGCCCGGCAAGGTCACCAAGCTCGTCCCATTCGGCGCGTTCGTGCGCGTCGCGGACGGCATCGAGGGCCTCGTGCACATCTCGGAGCTGTCGTCGAAGCACGTCGAGCTCGCCGAGCAGGTCGTCTCGGTCGGCGACGAGGTGTTCGTCAAGGTCATCGACATCGACCTCGAGCGTCGCCGCATCTCGCTGAGCCTCAAGCAGGCCAACGAGGGCGTCGACCCGGAGGGCACGGACTTCGACCCGGCGCTCTACGGCATGCACACCGAGTACGACGAGCAGGGCAACTACAAGTACCCCGAGGGCTTCGACCCGGAGACCAACGAGTGGAAGGAAGGCTTCGACGAGCAGCGCACTGCTTGGGAGGCCGAGTACGCCGCCGCTCAGGGTCGCTGGGAGGCTCACAAGAAGCAGGTCGCCGCGGCGATCGAGGCCGAGAACGAGGCCCCCTCGGCCGCGTCGTCCTCGTCGAGCAGCAACTCGACCTTCTCGAGCGAGACCGGCGGAGCCGGCACCCTCGCCGACGACGCGTCGCTCGCCGCGCTCCGCGAGCGCCTCTCGGGCGGCAACTCCTGATCCACGCCTCGGCGTGATCCCGACGGCGGTCGGCCCCTCCCGGGCCGGCCGCCGTCGGCGTTCCCGGGCGCGCCCCACCGGCCCTAGGCTGGATCCATGCCCTCGACGACCCGCACCCGTCGCGCCGTGCTCCCGGCCCTCCTGCTCGCCGCATCCGCCGCCATCGCCGGCTGCACCGCGCAGGACGCCGCCGCGCCGGGCGGGGATGCGGCGCAGCAGGCGCAGGAGCGGGCCGACGCCCTCCGCGCCGAGCTCACCGCGTTCATGCTCCCCGGCGGCGAGCAGTCCCTCGAGCCGAGTGCACTCGCCGGCGCGGGGGACGGATCCGGCTTCCACGCGGAGTCGCTCTTCGGCGGACGCGCGGGGGAGGGGGAGACGATCGTCGGCGAGGCCGCCGCGGCGTTGCGGGACGCCGGCCTGACGGCGGTGACGCAGCTGCCGGACGGCAGCCAGGTGCCGTCCGCGCCCGGTGCGCTCTCCACCGGCTACTGGACCGACGGCGACTGGGTCGTCGGAGCGCAGGCGGGGATCCGCCTCGACGAGAACGGCGCGCAGAGCGGTGACGTGCTGCTGCAGTACCTCTTCCTCGCGGTCGCTCCGGGCGCCGAGAGCTGATCGTGCGCATCGCCCTCACCGGAGGCATCGCCGCCGGCAAGTCGACGATCGCACACCGGCTCGCCGAGCTCGGCGCGGTGGTGGTCGACGCGGACGCGCTGGCGCGCGAGGCCGTCGAGCCCGGCTCCGAGGGCCTCGCGCGCGTCGCGGAGGTCTTCGGCCCTGGGGTCCTCGGCCCCGATGGTGCGCTCGACCGCGCGGCCCTCGGCGCCATCGTCTTCGCGGATCCGGCGCGCCGTCGCGAGCTGGAGGGCATCACGCATCCGGCCGTCCGCCGTCTCGCCGCCGAGCGCATGGCCGCTGCCGAGGCGGCCGACCCCGCGGCGGTCGTCGTCTACGACGTTCCCCTGCTCGCCGAGGCCGGCCCGGACCACGGCTTCGAGCTCGTCGTGGTCGCCCACGCGCCCGCGCCGACCAGGATCGAGCGGATGGTCGGGCTGCGCGGCATGGACCGTGCCGAGGCGGAGCGGCGGGTCGCGTCGCAGGCGAGCGACGACGAGCGCCTGGCGATCGCGGACGTGGTGATCGACACCGGCGGCACGCTGGACGCGACCCTGGAGCAGGTCGAGCGCCTGTGGGAGCGTGTCAGGGGTCGCTCCTAGACTCGACCTCATGGAACCCACACGCTCGGTCAGGCCCTTCGAGGTGATCAGCGAGTACCAGCCCAGCGGCGACCAGCCTCAGGCGATCGCGGAGCTGACGGCCCGCATCAACGCCGGCGAGACCGACGTCGTGCTGCTCGGCGCGACCGGTACCGGCAAATCGGCGACGACCGCCTGGCTCATCGAGGCCGTGCAGCGGCCGACCCTGGTGCTCGCCCACAACAAGACGCTCGCCGCGCAGCTCGCGAACGAGTTCCGCGACCTGCTGCCGAACAACGCGGTCGAGTACTTCGTCTCGTACTACGACTACTACCAGCCCGAGGCGTACGTGCCGCAGACGGACACCTTCATCGAGAAGGACAGCTCGGTGAACGCCGAGGTCGAACGGCTGCGCCACTCCACGACCAACTCGCTGCTGAGCCGCCGCGACGTCGTCGTGGTCTCGACCGTCTCCTGCATCTACGGACTCGGTGCGGCGGAGGAGTACCTGGAGGCGATGGTGGCGCTGCAGGTCGGCGACCGGATCTCCCGCGATCAGCTCATCCGCCGCTTCGTCAACATGCAGTACGACCGCAACGACGTCGACTTCTCGCGCGGCAAGTTCCGCGTGCGCGGCGACACGATCGAGATCATCCCCGTCTACGAGGAGCACGCGCTGCGCATCGAGATGTTCGGGGACGAGATCGAGGCGCTGTACATGCTGCATCCGCTCACCGGCGACGTCATCGAGAAGGTCGACGCGACGAGCGTGTTCCCGGCCACGCACTACGCGGCGAGCCCGCAGACCATGCACCGCGCCATCCGCACGATCAAGGAGGAGCTCGCCGTCACCCTCGAGGAGATGGAGCGGCAGGGCAAGCTGCTGGAGGCGCAGCGCCTGCGCATGCGCACCACCTTCGACCTCGAGATGATGGAGCAGATCGGCTTCTGCTCGGGCATCGAGAACTACTCGCGGCACATGGACGGCCGAGGGCCCGGGCAGCCTCCGAGCACCCTGCTCGACTACTTCGCCGAGGACTTCCTGGTGGTGATCGACGAATCCCACGTCACCGTGCCGCAGATCGGCGCCATGTACGAGGGCGACGCGTCCCGCAAGCGCACGCTCGTGGAGCACGGCTTCCGGCTGCCGAGCGCGATGGACAACCGTCCGCTGCGCTGGCCCGAGTTCCTGAACCGGGTGGGGCAGAAGGTGTACCTCTCGGCCACGCCCGGCAAGTACGAGCTGGGCGTCGCCGACAGCGTGGTGGAGCAGATCATCCGCCCCACCGGCCTCGTCGATCCCGAGATCGTGCTGAAGCCGAGCAAGGGGCAGATCGACGATCTGCTCGAGGAGATCCGAGTTCGCGTCGAGCGCGACGAGCGGGTGCTCGTCACGACCCTGACCAAGAAGATGGCGGAGGAGCTCACCGCCTTCCTCGGCGAGGCCGGGGTGCGGGTGCGCTACCTGCACTCGGACGTCGACACGCTGCGTCGCGTCGAGCTGCTCACCGAGCTGCGGCAGGGCGTCTACGACGTGCTCATCGGCATCAACCTGCTGCGCGAGGGGCTCGACCTGCCCGAGGTGTCGCTCGTCGCCATCCTCGACGCCGACAAGGAGGGCTTCCTGCGCTCCTCCACCTCGCTCATCCAGACGATCGGCCGCGCGGCGCGCAACGTCGCCGGCCAGGTGCACATGTACGGCGACACGATCACCGACTCGATGCAGCTGGCGATCGACGAGACCAACCGGCGCCGCGAGAAGCAGGTGGCGTACAACGCCGCGAACGGCATCGACCCGCAGCCGCTGCGCAAGCGCATCGCGGACATCACCGAGTCGCTGCTGCGCGAGGGCGCCGACACGGCCGAGCTGCTGGCGAAGAAGGAGCGCAAGGGACGGGCGCCCACGCCGTCGCTGGGCTCCGGCGCGAAGGGCGCGTCGGGCGGTGCCGAGCTCGAGGCGATCATCGAGGACCTGAACGCGCAGATGCTCATCGCCGCGGGCGAGCTCAAGTTCGAGCTCGCGGCACGGCTGCGCGACGAGGTCTCCGACCTCAAGAAGGAGCTGCGGGCGATGGCTACGGCCGGTCACCTGTGAGCGACGGCGGCGATCTGTCGGGACGGCGCTACGTCGTCACGGGTGGCACCGCCGGGCTCGGCCTGCACGCCACCAGGCTCCTGCTCGAGCGCGGCGCCGATGTCGTGCTCGCGGCGCGCAGCCCCGAGAAGGCGCAGTCGGTCCTCGCCGCGCTGCGGGATCGCGTGCCGGGCGCGCGGGTCGAGCACCAGCAGCTCGATCTCGCCGACCTCCGCTCCGTCGGCGCCGCGGCGGAGCGCCTCGCCTCCGGCCCTCCCGTCGCGGGACTGCTGGCCAACGCCGGCGTCGTCGGGGCGAGGACCCGGCGGCAGACGACGGACGGCTTCGAGCTCCAGTTCGGCACGAACCACCTCGGCCACTTCGCCCTCGTCGCGCACCTGCTGCCCTGGTTCGAGGCCGGATCCGCACGCATCGTGCACCTCGGCAGCATCAGCCACCGCTGGTTCCGGCTGCACCTCGACGACCTGCAGTCCGAACGGCGTTACGACGGCGCCTCCGCGTACGCGCGCTCCAAGCTCGCGGTCATGCTCTTCGGCTTCGAGCTGGAGCTGCGCCTGCGCGAGGCCGGTTCCCCGGCCTCGAGCATCGTCGCGCATCCCGGCTTCTCCTGGGACGAGCTCGACGCGGACGACCCCGGTTGGTCCCGCACGTTCGGACGGCTGGCCAGGCGGGCCGCCGCCACGATCAGTCAGGGCAAGGACGCGGGTGCCGCCCCGCTCGTGCACGCGCTGACGGCGCCGGATGCCGGCGGCGGGGGCTACTGGGGCCCTCGCGGCTGGTTCCAGCTGAAGGGTGCTCCTACGCGGACGGCGGCGGAGCCCCACGCGCGGGACCGGGTCGCGGCCGCCGCCCTCTGGCGTGCATCCGAGCGGGCTACCGGACTGCGGATCCCGACCTGAGCCGGCCTGCCCGCATCCTGGACGTCAGCGCAAGAGCGTTTCGCCGAAGGCGAGCGCGGTCATCGATGTCGGCGGTGACTCGTACACTCGTTCGGTGCCTACCTCTTCGCCGTCCTCCTCCGTGCTCAGCGTCCGGGGGGCAAGGGTCCACAATCTCCAGAACGTCGACGTCGAGATCCCGCGCGACTCGCTCGTCGTGTTCACCGGCCTCTCCGGTTCCGGCAAGTCGAGCCTCGCCTTCGACACGATCTTCGCGGAGGGCCAGCGACGCTACGTCGAGTCGCTGAGCGCCTACGCGCGCCAGTTCCTCGGGCAGGTCGACCGGCCGGATGTCGACTTCATCGAGGGACTCAGCCCGGCGGTGTCGATCGACCAGAAGTCCACGAACCGCAACCCGCGATCAACCGTCGGCACCATCACGGAGATCTTCGACTACATGCGCCTGCTGTGGGCGCGCATCGGCGTGCCGCACTGCCACATCTGCGGTGAGCGCATCGAGCGGCAGACGGTGCAGCAGATCGCCGACCAGCTGATGACCCTCGACGAGGGCACCCGCTACCAGGTCGTCGCGCCGGTGGTCTCGCAGAAGAAGGGCGAGTTTGTCGATCTCTTCAAGGAGCTCTCGGCCGGCGGGTACTCGCGCGCCATCGTCGACGGCGAGACCGTGCAGCTCACCGACCCGCCGAAGCTCAAGAAGCAGGTGAAGCACGACATCGCGGTCGTCATCGATCGGCTCGTCGCGCGCGACGACGTCCTCAACCGCCTCACCGACTCCCTCGAGACCGCACTGCGGCTCGCCAGCGGCCTGGTCACGATCAACTTCGTCGACCTCGAGGGCGACGCGGCGTACCGCACGTTCAGCGAGAAGCTCTCCTGCCCGAACCAACACCCGGTCAGCCTGACCGAGATCGAGCCGCGCACGTTCTCGTTCAACGCCCCCTTCGGCGCCTGCCCGGAGTGCTCCGGCATCGGCACGAAGATGTCCGTCGATCCGGAGCTGCTGCTGGGCGACCCGGCGCTGGCGATCACCGAGGGCGTCATCCTGCCGTGGACCAATCAGGGCAAGGGCGTGTACAGCTACTTCGAGAAGCTGCTCGGCGGCCTCGCTCGGGACCTCGACTTCTCGCTCGACACCCCGTGGGAGCGGCTGCCCGAGAACGTGCAGACCGCGATCCTGCACGGCAACGACTTCGAGGTGGTCGTGCGCTGGCGGAACCGCTACGGCCGTGAGATGAAGTACTCGACCGGCTTCGAGGGCGTCATCCCCTACATCGAGCGCAAGTACGCCGAGGCCGAGACCGACTCGCAGCGCCAGCGGCACGGCGAGTACCTGCGCGAGGTGCCCTGCGCCGTCTGCAAGGGCAAGCGCCTCAAGCCCGAGGTGCTGGCCGTCACGGTCGAGGACCACTCGATCGCCGACATCACCGAGCTCAGCCTCGGCGAGGCGTACGCCTTCATGCAGCGGCTCGTGCTCAGCGAGCGCGACGCGCGCATCGCCGCGCAGGTGCTGCGCGAGATCCGCGCGCGCCTCGAGTTCCTCATCGAGGTCGGGCTCACCTACCTCACCCTCGCCCGGAACGCCGGCTCGCTCTCGGGCGGCGAGGCGCAGCGCATCCGCCTGGCCACGCAGATCGGCTCGGGGCTCACCGGCGTGCTCTACGTGCTCGACGAGCCCTCCATCGGCCTGCACCAGCGCGACAACCGGCGGCTCATCGACACCCTGGTGAAGCTCAAGAACCTCGGCAACACGCTCATCGTCGTCGAGCACGACGAGGACACGATCCGCATCGCGGACCATCTGGTCGACATCGGCCCCGGCGCCGGTGTGAACGGCGGCAGGGTCGTGCATTCCGGCAGCTACGACGAGCTCATCGCGAACGAGGAATCGGTCACCGGCGACTACCTCGCCGGGCGCCGATCGATCGCCACCCCGGCCAAGCGCCGACCCGTCGACCGCAAGCGGGTGCTGCGTGTCGAGGGGGCGCGCGCCAACAACCTGAAGAACGTGAGCGCGGACTTCCCGCTCGGCGTCTTCACGGCGGTCACGGGCGTCAGCGGCTCGGGCAAGTCCACGCTGGTCAACGACATCCTCTACAAGGTGCTCGCCAACCGCCTCAACGGCGCGAAGCAGCTGCCCGGCAAGCACACGCGCGTCACCGGTCTCGAGCACCTCGACAAGGTCGTCCACGTCGACCAGGCTCCGATCGGCCGCACCCCGCGCTCGAACCCGGCGACCTACACGGGCGTCTTCGACCGCATCCGCACCCTGTTCTCGGAGACGGCGGAGGCGAAGGCGCGCGGGTACCTGCCCGGCCGCTTCAGCTTCAACGTCAAGGGCGGCCGCTGCGAGCACTGCCAGGGCGACGGCACGATCAAGATCGAGATGAACTTCCTGCCCGACGTCTACGTCGCCTGCGAGGTCTGCGACGGCGCGCGCTACAACCGCGAGACGCTGCAGGTGCACTACAAGGGCAAGACGATCGCCGAGGTGCTCGACATGCCCATCTCGGAGGCGGCGGAGTTCTTCGAGGCCATCACCTCCATCCACCGCTTCCTCAAGACGCTCGTCGACGTCGGCCTCGGCTACGTGCGCCTCGGCCAGAGCGCCACCACGCTCTCGGGCGGCGAGGCGCAGCGCGTCAAGCTCGCCACGGAGCTGCAGAAGCGCTCGAACGGCCGCAGCATCTACGTGCTCGACGAGCCGACCACGGGCCTGCACTTCGAGGACGTGCGCAAGCTGCTCCTCGTGCTGAACGGCCTCGTCGACAAGGGCAACACGGTCATCACGATCGAGCACAACCTCGATGTGATCAAGAGCGCGGACTGGCTCATCGACCTCGGCCCCGAGGGCGGCGCCGGGGGTGGCACGATCGTCTCCGTGGGCACCCCCGAGCAGCTGGCCAAGGTCGAGGAGAGCCACACGGGCACCTTCCTGCAGGAGATCCTGCACTGAGTGGGCCAAGCAGAGCGGAACAGGCAGAGCGGATGAGGCAGAGCGGATGAGGCAGGGCGGATGAGGCAGGGCGGATGAGCACGGGCACCGAGACGCGCGCGCCGGGTCGACCGCGGCGTGCCGACAGCGTGCCGTGGCGTCCGGCGTCGGGGGAGATCCCCACCCAGCCGGGCGTGTACCGCTTCTCGGATCCGCGCGGTCGGATCCTCTACGTCGGCAAGGCGAAGAACCTCCGCCAGCGCCTCAGCAACTACTTCGCGCCGCTGCGCACCCTGCACGAGCGCACCGCGCGCATGGTCACCACGGCTTCGAAGGTCGAGTGGACGGTCGTCGGCACCGAGTTCGAGGCGCTGCAGCTCGAGTTCACCTGGATCAAGGAGTTCGAGCCGCCGTTCAACGTCGTCTTCCGCGACGACAAGAGCTACCCGTACCTGGTCGTCACGCTGGGGGAGGAGAGCCCCCGCGTCATGATCAGCCGGCGGCACGGCATCCGCGGCGCTCGCTACTTCGGCCCGTACCCGAAGGTGTGGGCGGTGCGGGAGACCATGGAGCTGATGACCAAGGCCTTCCCGATCCGCACCTGCAAGGACAGCGACTACGAGCGGGCCATGCGCACCGGCAAGCCGTGCTTCGCCGGCCAGATCGGCGCGTGCGGCGGGCCCTGCTCGCAGAAGGTCTCGATCGCGGAGCACCGGCTGCGGGTCGACGAGTTCGTGGCCTTCCTCGCCGGCAACGACCGGCGCTTCATCACCGAGGCGCGGGCCGAGATGCGCGAAGCGGCCGAGCGGATGGAGTACGAGCGCGCCGCGAAGGCGCGGGACCGGATCGCCGCCCTCGAGCAGGTGATGGAGAAGAGCGCGATCGTGCTGCCCGACGGTGTGGACGCCGACGTCTTCGGCATCGACCACGACGAGCTCGCGGCGGCCGTGCAGCAGTTCATCGTGCGCGGGGGACGACTGCGCGGTGTGCGCAACTGGGTGGTCGACAAGGAGCTCGATCACGGTGTGGGCGAGCTGATCGACTCGATCATGCGCAGCGCCTACGACGAGGCGAACCCTCCGCCCAAGGAGGTGATCGTGCCGGTGCTGCCCGACGATGCGACGCCCCTCGAGGCATGGCTGCGCGGTCAGCGCGGTCGTCCGGTCGCGCTGCGCGCCGCCCAGCGCGGCGACAAGGCCGCCGTGCTCCACACGGCGACGGTTAACGCCAAGCAGGCGCTGCAGCTCTACAAGACCCGCCGCAGCGCCGACTACCTGGCGCGCACGGCGGCGCTCACCGATCTGCAGGAGGCGCTCGGCATGACCGAGGCCCCCTGCGCATCGAGTGCTACGACGCCTCGCACCTGCAGGGCACCAACGTCGTCGCCTCGATGGTCGTCTTCGAGGACGGTCTCGCCCGCAAGAGCGAGTACCGGCGCTTCAGCATCCCCGAGACCACCGACGACACCGACTCGATCTACCGCGTGCTGCGCCGACGGCTCGCCTACCTCGAGCAGGGCAGCGAGCAGGCGGAGGGGATGCGGTCAAGAAGAAGTTCGCCTACCCGCCGCAGCTGCTCATCGTCGACGGCGGCGAGCCGCAGGTGAAGGCGGCAGCCCGGGCGCTGGCCGACTCCGGCGTGGAGGGGATCCAGATCGCCGGCATCGCCAAGCGGCTCGAGGAGCTCTGGCTGCCGGGCGACGAGTACCCCGTGATCCTGCCGCGGCAGAGCGAGGCGCTGTTCCTCATCCAGCGCGTGCGCGACGAGGCCCACCGCTTCGCGATCACCTACCAGCGTCAGAAGCGCAGCAAGGACATCCGCTCGGTGCTCGGCGACGTGCCGGGCCTGGGGGAGGCGCGGGTGAAGGCCCTGCTCGGCCACTTCGGTTCCGTCGCCCGGCTCAAGCAGGCGAGCGCCGAGGAGATCGCGGAGGTCCGGGGCATCGGGGCCGCCCTCGCCGAGGCGATCGGGCGGGCGCTGCGGTCCTGAGGGCCATGCGATCCACGACACCCGACCGGGAACGTCTAGGCTTGGAGGGCGATCGACGCCGAGGGGCCCCATGAACGAGCAGCACAGCCACCACCAGGAAGTCCTCATCGTCACGGGCATGTCCGGCGCAGGCCGCTCGACCGTGGCCAACGCCCTCGAGGATCTCGGCTGGTACGTCGTCGACAACCTGCCCCCGCAGATGCTGCGCCCGATGATCGAGCTGGCCGGCCGCGCCGGTGACAGCCTGCCGCGCATCGCAGCCGTCATGGACGTGCGCGGCGGCAAGCTCTTCGCCGATCTGCAGGAGGTGCTCGAGACGCTGGGCGAGGGGGTCAACGCCCGCGTGCTCTTCCTCGAGGCGACGGACAGCGCTCTCGTGCGCCGCTTCGAGCAGGTGCGGCGGCCCCACCCGCTGCAGGGCGACGGCACCATCCTCGACGGCATCCTCGAGGAGCGCTCGCGCACCCGCGAGCTGCGGGCCTTCAGCACGCTCATCATCGACACGACCGACCTCAACATCCACCAGCTCTCGACCAAGATCCAGGAGTCCTTCGGGCACGAGGACCAGCCCGGGCTGCACCTCACCGTGCAGAGCTTCGGCTTCAAGTACGGGCTGCCCTCCGACGTCGATCTCGTCGCGGACGCGCGGTTCCTGCCGAACCCCTTCTGGGTGCCGGAGCTGCGGCCGCACACCGGTCTCGACCCGCAGGTGAGCGATTACGTGCTCGGTCTCGACGGTGCCCGTCCGTTCCTCGAGCGCTACGCGGAGAGCCTCGAACCCGTGCTGCACGGCTACCAGCAGGAGAACAAGCGGCACGCGACGATCGCGATCGGATGCACCGGCGGCAAGCACCGCTCGGTCGCCATGGCGGTCGCCCTGGCGGAGCTGCTGCGGCGCTACGACGGCGTCGCCGTGTCGGTGCGCCACCGCGACCTCGGGCGCGAATAGCACGGATCGGGGCCCGTTCCACGACCTGTAGTATCGAACGTCGCCCCGCCGGGCGAAGCGAGCAGGAACGAGGATTCACCGTGGCATTGACCGCCGACGTCAAGGACGAACTGGCCCGAGTCGAGGTCGCGAAGGCCACCGTCCGAGCGGCCGAGCTGGCCACCATCCTCCGCTTCGCCGGCGGCCTGCACCTCATCTCCGGCCGCATCGCCGTCGAGGCCGAGATCGACACCGTGCCGATCGCCCGCCGCGTGCGCCGCGACCTCGCCGAGCTCTACGGCGTGCGCAGCGACGTCGCCCAGATCTCCGGCAACGGCCTCCGGCGCGGCGCCTACTACCTGGTGCGCGTCGTCGAGGGCGGCGAGCAGCTCGCGCGGCAGACCGGTCTGCTGGACGCGCGCCGCCGCCCGGTGCGCGGTCTGCCGAACCGGCTCACGACCGGCACCGTCGAGGAGATCGCCGCCGTCTGGCGCGGTGCCTTCCTCGCCCACGGCTCGCTGACCGACCCCGGGCGCTCCGCCTCGCTCGAGGTGACCTGCCCCGGCAACGAGTCGGCGATGGCGCTCGTCGGCGCCGCCGCCCGCCTGGGCGTCGCCGCGAAGGCACGCGAGGTGCGCGGCGTGCACCGCGTCGTCATCCGCGACGGCGAGGCGATCAGCGCGATGCTGGCCAGGATGGGCGCGTCGCAGACGGTCGCGACCTGGGAGGAGCTGCGGCAGCGCCGCGAGGTGCGCGCCACCGCGAACCGTCTCGTGAACTTCGACGACGCCAACCTCCGCCGCTCCGCGCAAGCCGCGGTCGCCGCCTGCGCCCGCGTGGAGCGCGCGCTCGAGATCCTGGGCGACGAGGTGCCCGACCACCTGCGCTACGCCGGCGAGCTGCGCCTCGCGCACCGCGACGCGAGCCTCGACGAGCTCGGCCACCACGCCGATCCGCCGATGACGAAGGACGCGGTCGCGGGCCGCATCCGCCGCCTCCTCGCGCTGGCGGACAAGACCGCCGAAGAGCGGGGCGAGCCGGACACCGAGGCGAGCGTGCCGGCCGAGCTGGAGCTCTGACCCCGGCTTCCTGGACAACCGCGGGAAGCATCCTGCATGCGGGTGCGTTCCCGTGATGAGATAGTCCCATCCCTCGCGCCGGCCGGTGACGGCGCTGCGCCGGGGGCCGCCAACGCAAGGAGAACCCATGGCCGACTACACGCTGCCCGATCTGCCCTACGACTACTCCGCTCTCGCGCCCCACATCAGCGCGCGCATCATGGAGCTCCACCACTCCAAGCACCACAACGCCTACGTGACCGGAGCGAAGACCGCGCTCGAGCAGCTGCACGAGGCGCGCGAGTCGGGCAACCTCGCGAACGTCAACAAGCTCGAGAAGGACCTGGCCTTCAACCTCGGCGGCCATGTCAACCACTCGATCTTCTGGACCAACCTGTCGCCCGAGAGCGGAGAGCCCACCGGCGACCTGCTCGAGGCCATCGGCGCACAGTTCGGTTCGCTGGAGCAGTTCCAGGCCCACTTCAACGCCGTCGCGCTCGGCGTGCAGGGCTCGGGCTGGGCCGTGCTGGCCTACGACGTGCTCGGCGAGCGCCTCTCGATCTTCCAGCTCTTCGACCAGCAGGGCAACGTGCCCTTCGGCCTCGTGCCCGTGCTCATGCTCGACGTCTGGGAGCACGCCTACTACCTCGACTACGCGAACGTGCGCGCCGACTACGTCAAGGCGTTCTGGAACATCGTGAACTGGGACAACGTCGCCGCCCGCTACGCCGCGGCGAAGGAGAAGACCCAGGGCCTCATCACGCTCTGATGCCGCAGCCGGAGGGCGGATGCGATGCGCGGTTCGCGCGGAGCATCCGCCCTCCGCCGTTCCCCGCCGTCTCCGTGCCGGAGCACCGCCCTCGTGCGCGCTAGGCTGGATGGCGGAGTATCCCCCAAATCGCGTCAGACGACGCTGAGCAACAGGAGTTCACGTGACCGTGAAGATCGGTATCAACGGATTCGGCCGCATCGGCCGCAACTACTTCCGGGCGGCTCTCGCCCAGGGCGCGGACCTCGAGATCGTCGCCGTCAACGACCTCTCCGACCCCGCCTCGCTGGCCCACCTCCTCAAGTACGACTCCATCACGGGCCGTCTCGACGCCGAGGTCTCGGTCGAGGGCGACTCGATCATCGTGAACGGCAAGGCCATCAAGGTCCTCGCCGAGCGCGACCCGGCGGACCTCCCCTGGGGCGACCTGGGCGTGGAGATCGTCATCGAGTCGACGGGCCGCTTCACGAAGGACGTCGACGCGCGCAAGCACATCGAGGCCGGCGCGAAGAAGGTCCTCATCTCGGCGCCCGCCTCCGGCGACGTCGCCACCTTCGTCATCGGCGCCAACGAGCACCTCTACGACGCCGCGAAGGACGACATCATCTCGAACGCGTCGTGCACCACGAACTGCCTCGCGCCGCTCGCCAAGGTGTTCAACGACAAGTTCGGCATCGAGCGCGGTCTCATGACCACCGTGCACGCCTACACCGCCGACCAGAACCTGCAGGACGGCCCGCACGGCGACCTGCGCCGCGCCCGCGGTGCCGCGCTGAACATCATCCCCACGAGCACCGGTGCGGCGAAGGCCATCGGCCTCGTCCTCCCGGAGCTCAAGGGCAAGCTCGACGGCTTCGCGCTGCGCGTGCCGGTGCCCACCGGCTCGATCACGGATCTGACCCTCGAGACCTCCACCGAGGGCCTCACGGTCGAGCAGATCAACGAGGCCTACAAGGAGGCCGCCGAGGGTCCGCTCAAGGGCATCCTCAAGTACGTGGACGAGCCCATCGTCTCCTCGGACATCGTCACGGACCCGCACTCCTCGCTGTTCGACGCCGGTCTCACCAAGGTCATCGGCACCACCGTCAAGATCTCGTCCTGGTACGACAACGAGTGGGGCTACTCGAACCGCCTCGTCGACCTCACCGAGTACGTCGCCGAGCGTCTCTGATCCGTCGATGACGCTCCGCACCCTCGACACTCTCGGCCCGCTCGCCGGCCGCACCGTCATCGTCCGCTGCGATCTCAACGTCCCGTTGAAGGACGGCGTGATCACGGATGACGGCCGCGTCCGGGCCTCCCTGCCCACCCTGAACCGCCTCATCGACGGCGGTGCCCGAGTGGTCGTGGTCTCGCACCTCGGACGTCCCGACGGCGCCCCGGATGCGCGGTACAGCCTCGCTCCGGTGGCCCAGCGCCTCTCGGAGCTGCTCGGCAAGCCCGTGACCTTCGCCAGCGACACCGTCGGTGCCGCGGCACAGGAGGCGGTCGCCGCGCTCGAGGACGGGGACGTGGCCCTGCTGGAGAACCTGCGCTTCAATGCGGGGGAGACCAGCAAGGACGTCGAGGTGCGGAGCGCCTTCGCGGCGCAGCTCGCCGAGCTGGGGGACGCGCTCGTCTCCGACGGCTTCGGCGTCGTGCACCGCGAGCAGGCGAGCGTCACCGACCTCGCCGCCCTGCTGCCCAGCGCGGCCGGCACGCTGATCGAGGCGGAGCTCGACGTGCTCGATCGCCTCACCTCCTCGCCCGAGAAGCCCTACACCGTGGTGCTCGGCGGCTCGAAGGTCAGCGACAAGCTCGGCGTGATCGACCACCTGCTGCCGCGCGTGAGCACCCTGCTCATCGGCGGCGGCATGCTCTTCACCTTCCTCAAGGCGCAGGGCCACGCGATCGGTTCCAGCCTGCTCGAGGAGGACCAGATCCCCGTCGTGCTCGAGTACCTCGAGCGCGCGAAGGCGCTCGGCGTCGAGATCGTGCTGCCCACCGACGTGGTCATGGCGTCCGGCTTCTCGGCCGATGCGGAGACCGCGGTGCAGCCCGTCGACGCCCTGGAGGACACCTCCTTCGGCGCGAAGGGCCTCGGACTCGACATCGGACCGGCCACGGCGGCGGTCTTCGCGGAGCGCATCCGCTCGTCGAAGACGGTCTTCTGGAACGGCCCCGCCGGCGTCTTCGAGCTCGCGCCCTTCGCGGCCGGCACGAAGGCCGTCGCGCAGGCGCTGACCGAGGTCGACGGGCTGGCCGTCGTCGGCGGCGGCGACTCGGCCGCAGCAGTGCGCGCCCTCGGCTTCGCCGATGAGGCGTTCGGACACATCTCCACGGGTGGCGGCGCCAGCCTGGAGTTCCTCGAGGGCAAGGCCCTCCCCGGACTGGAGGCCCTCGGATGGGAAGCCTGAACCGCACCCCGCTCATCGCCGGCAACTGGAAGCTGAACCTCGACCACCTGCAGTCGATCGCCTTCCTCCAGAAGCTGCACTGGAGCCTCAAGGACGCGTCGCACGACTTCGACGCCGTCGAGGTGGCCGTGTTCCCGCCCTTCACCGACCTGCGCTCGCTGCAGACGCTGGTGACGGCCGACAAGTACGAGATCGCCTACGGCGCGCAGGATCTCTCGCAGCACGACTCCGGCGCCTACACCGGAGAGATCTCCGGCGCGTTCATCGCCAAGCTCGACGCAAGTTACGTGCTCATCGGGCACTCCGAGCGGCGGACCCTGCACGCGGAGACCGACGAGGTCGTGGCGGGCAAGGTCGCGGCCGCGCTGCGCCACGGTCTCGTGCCCGTGCTCTGCGTCGGCGAGACGGCCGCGGACCTCGAGGAGCACGGCCCGAGCGCCGTGCCCGTCGCGCAGCTGCGGGCCGCCCTCGAGGGTGTGGCCGAGGGGGCCGAGATCGTGGTCGCCTACGAGCCCGTCTGGGCCATCGGCTCCGGCCAGGCCGCCACGCCCGAGCAGGCGCAGCAGGTCGCCGCGGCGCTGCGCGCGGAGCTCGCGCAGCTCCTCGGTGAGGATGCGGCCGCCAGTACCCGGGTGCTCTACGGCGGCTCCGTGAAGTCGGGCAACATCGCCGGCTTCATGCGCGAGCCCGACGTCGACGGCGCGCTGGTCGGCGGCGCGAGCCTCGACCTCGACGAGTTCGCCAGCATCGTCCGCTACCAGAAGCACGTCGGGGTCTGATCGCGTGGTCGGCCTCGCGCCGACGCACCAGCCGTGCGCGACGATCACGTCGCGCACGGCCGGTTAGACTGGTCTCCGTCATCCCGCCGAAAGGTCCCCTGTGGAAATCCTCCAAGTCGTCCTGCAGGTGCTGCTCGCCATCACGAGCCTCCTGCTCACCCTGCTGATCCTGCTGCACCGCGGTCGCGGCGGCGGGCTCTCCGACATGTTCGGCGGCGGCGTGACCTCGAATCTGGGCGCCTCGGGCGTGGCGGAGCGCAACCTCAACCGCATCACGGTGATCCTCGGGCTCGTCTGGGTCTCCTGCATCGTCGTGCTCGGTCTCATCACCAAGTTCCAGGGCTGACGCCCGTCTGAACAACATCCGCGGCGCCGGGCTCTCCAGCGCCGCAGGGGAGGAAACAACATCATGGCTTCTGGTGGCAGCGCCATCCGCGGTTCGCGCGTCGGCGCGGGACCCATGGGCGAGCAGGACCACGGCTTCCACGCGGACCGCATCGCGGTGCAGTACTGGGACGCGCTCGGCAACGAGACCGTCCGCTACTTCGCCGCGGGTCTGCCGGAGGAGGAGATCCCGGAGATCATCGACTGCCCGACCTCGGGTCTGCCCGCCGGTCGCGACCAGGCGAACCCGCCGCAGCTCGCCAAGAACGAGCCGTACAAGACCCACCTCGCGTACGTGAAGGAGCGCCGCACGCCCGAGGAGGCGGAGCAGCTCCTCGAGGAGGCGCTGCAGCAGCTCCGCATCCGTCGGGGCACCGCCGTCGCCTCCTGAGGCACGTCAGCACGAAGGGCCCGGACCGTCTCGGTCCGGGCCCTTCGCGCATGCTGTGCGCGCCGAGCCGCTGTATCGGGCGGGTGCGTGCCGAGGAGGAGCGAGGGCAGCGGATGCGTCCCCGACTCGCCGCAACGCAGGAGGGTCCGTGCCGATCGGCACGGACCCTCCTGCGTTGCGGCGGACGACGTCAGCTGTTCTGGTCCACCAGCGCATGGAACTCGTCACCGGGGGCGATGAGCGACTCGGGCACCTCGGCCGCGGCCTCCTGGTCGACGAAGAAGACGGTGCGCTTGCGCCCGAGCACGCCGGCCACGGGCACCTCGTCGACGCTGGCGCCGGCCAGGGCGAGGCCGAGCACGCTGGCCTTGTCACCGCCGGCGAGCGCCATCCACAGGCGCTCGGAGGCGTTGATCACGGGCAGCGTCAGGCTGAGACGCTCCGCGGGCGCCTTCCACGCGCCGCGCACCGCCACGACGGTGCGATCGCGGACGAGCACCTCGTCCTTGCCGGGGAACAGCGAGGCGACGTGGCCGTCGGGGCCGACGCCGAGGAACATGACCTCGAACACCGGGAAGCCCCGCTCGTCCTCGGTCGCGGACGCGAGCTCGTCGGCGTAGGCGGCGGCCGCTGCGTCGAGATCGAGACCGGCGTCGGAGGCGGCGAAGCGATGCACCTTGGCGGGGTCGAGCGCAATGTGCGAGAGCAGGGCGTCGAACGCCTGCTCGTCGTTGCGTTCGGGATCGCCGGCGGGCAGCCAGCGCTCGTCGCCCCACCAGAAGTGCACCCGCGACCAGGCCACCGTGTCCCGCGCCGGCGACGCGTTGATCGCCCCCAGGACCCCGTCACCGATCGTGGTGCCCCCGGTCAGGACGATGTGGATCTCGTCCTTCTCCTCGAGCACGTCGATGATCTTGGTGAGGAAGCGCGCGGCGACGCTCGCGACGAGCGCTTCCCAGTCCGGGTGCACGAGGACACGGCGTTCCTTGGTCATGCCGCCGATCCTCCCACGCTCTCCTGCTCGTCGAGCAGCGCGAGACCGCCCCGCAGCACCTCGCCGTAGAGCTCGTCCGGTGCGATGCGCCGGAGGTCCTCGGCGAGGCAGTCGCGCAGACTGCGGCGGGGGAGGGCGATGTCGTGCGTCGGCTGCTCGGGCTGCACCAGCGTGGCGACGTTGGGCAGCGAGCGCTCGAGGTCGATCTCGCCCGAGGCGCGCTCGAGCACGACGCCGTGGATGCCGCTCGAGCCGGTCGCACGGGTGGTCATCGTCAGCTCGACCGGCACCCGGAGCTGCAGGCGCAGCCACGCCGCGAGCAGCTCCGTGGACGGCGAGTCGCTCGCACCCGACACCCGCACGCGGGTGATGGGTTCGTAGGGCGGCTGGTCGAGCACCGCGGCGAGCTGCGCCCGCCACAGGGTCAGCCGGGTCCACGCGAAGTCCGAGTCGCCGGGCGCATAGCTCGCCGCGCGCTCGCGCAGCGAGGCCGCCGGGTTCGGCTGCGCGGCTGCGTCCGTGATCCGTCGCTGCGCGATGCGGCCGAGCGGGGACTCCGCGGGCACCGCCGGAGCGGTGCCGGGCCACCAGGCGACGACCGGCGCATCCGGCAGCAGCAGACCGGTGACGAGGCTCTCCTCGTCGTCGGCAGCCTCCCCGTAGGCGCGCAGCACGATGACCTCGCTCGCACCGGCGTCGCCGCCGACGCGGATCTGCGCGTCGACGCGGGCCGTCTCACCGGAAGACGTCTCATCCGCGGTGCTGATGACGATGACCCGCATGGGGTGCTCGCGGGAGGCGTCGTTGGCCGCCTCGATCGCCTCCTCCTCGTGGCCGAGCGCGGTCGAGATCACCAGCGTGAGCACGCGGCCGAGGGCGACCGCGCCGCCCTCCTCGCGGATGCTGACGAGCTTCTTGGAGACCTTGCTGATGGTGGTATCGGGCAGGTCGACGATCATGGACGCCTCCAGACGCGGCCGTCGCGGGCCAGTAGGGCATCGGCGGACGCGGGTCCCCAGGTGCCGGGTCGGTACTGCTCGGGCTGACCCTGGGTGGCCCAGAACTCCTCGATCGGGTCGAGGATCTTCCAGCTGAGCTCCACCTCCTCGTGCCGCGGGAACAGCGGGGGCTCGCCGAGCAGCACATCGAGGATGAGCCGCTCGTAGGCCTCGGGGCTCGCCTCGGTGAAGGCGTGACCGTAGCCGAAGTCCATGGTGACGTCGCGCACCTGGAAGTCGGCGCCGGGCACCTTCGAGCCGAAGCGGATGGTGACGCCCTCGTCGGGCTGCACGCGGATCACGAGCGCGTTCTGGCCCAGCGAGGCCGTCTGCGACTCGGGGAACAGGTACTGCGGCGCGCGCTTGAACACGACCGCGATCTCGGTGACGCGTCGACCCAGGCGCTTGCCGGCGCGCAGGTAGAACGGCACGCCGGCCCAGCGGCGCGTGTTGATGTCGAGGCGCATGGCCGCGTACGTCTCGGTGACGGACTCGGGGTTCATGCCGTCCTCGTCGAGGAAGCCGGTCACCTCCTCGCCGCCCTGCCAACCGCCGGCGTACTGGCCGCGTGCGGTCGCCGTCGACAGGTCCTCGGGCAGCCGCACCGCCGAGAGCACCTTCTCCTTCTCGGCCCGCAGATCGGCGGCGTCGAACGAGACGGGCTCCTCCATCGCCGTTAGCGCGAGCAGCTGCAGCAGGTGGTTCTGGATGACGTCGCGCGCAGCGCCGATGCCGTCGTAGTAGCCCGCCCGACCGCCCACGCCGATGTCCTCGGCCATGGTGATCTGCACGTGGTCGACGTGGTTCGCGTTCCAGAGGGGCTCGTACAGCTGGTTCGCGAAGCGGAGCGCCAGGATGTTCTGGACGGTCTCCTTGCCGAGGTAGTGGTCGATGCGGAACACCGAGTCGGGCGGGAACACCGACTCGACCACGGCGTTCAGCTCGCGAGCCGTCTTCAGGTCGCTGCCGAACGGCTTCTCGATCACGACGCGGCGCCACGAGTCTCCGACCTGGTCGGCCAGGCCCGAGCGCTTCAGCTGCTCGGTGACGAGCGGGAACGCCTTGGGCGGGATCGACAGGTAGAACGCGTGGTTGCCCATCGTGCCGCGGGTGCGGTCCAGCTCCTCGACGGTCTCCTTGAGGCGGTCGAACGCCGCGTCGTCGTCGAACTCGCCCTGGACGAAGCGGATGCCCTGCGCGAGCTGCTTCCAGACGTCCTCGTCGAAGGGCGTGCGGGCGTACTGCTTGACCGCCTCGTAGACGACCTTCTCGAAGTCCTGGTCCTCCCAGTCGCGGCGGGCGAAGCCCACGAGCGCGAAGCCGGGCGGCAGGAGGCCGCGGTTGGCCAGGTCGTACACGGCCGGCATCAGCTTCTTGCGCGACAGGTCGCCCGTCACGCCGAAGATGACGAGGCTGCTCGGTCCGGCGATGCGGTTGAGCCGGCGGTCGCTGGGCAGCCGCAGGGGATTGAATTCCGGGGTGATCTCCACCGGTGACATGCGTCTCCTCGGGTCTTACTGGATCGCGGCGGCGAGCGTGGCGAGGGCCGCGCGGGCGTCGCTCACGGTCAGCGTCAGCACCGGACGGCCGAGCTCGGCGAGCACGCTCGCGTCACCCGCGGCCTGGGCCTGGATGAGCTGACCGAAGGTGAAGGGGCGCTCCGGGATGTCGAGGTCCTCGGCCGTGTCGCCGACGATCTGCAGGAACACGCCGACCGGCGCGCCGCCCTTGTGGTACTGACCGGTCGAGTGGAGGAAGCGCGGGCCCCAGCCGAAGGTGACCGGGCGGCCCGTCTTCGCCGCGAGCGCACCGCGGAGCTGCTCGAGCTCCGGGTACGCGATGCGGTCGAGGTAGGCCTGCACGGAGAGGTAGCCGTCCTCGCCGAGCTGCGCGAGCAGTGCCGACACGGCGGCCTCGAGGGTCGTGGCGCCCGCGGCGAAGCCGCCCGTGGCCCGCACGGCGACGCCCGACTCCTCGAAGAGAGGGGCGGCCGGCTCGGGCCGGGCGTCCAGCAGACCGCGCGTGGCGACCTTGGCCGACTCGACGTCGGGCTGGTCGAACGGGTTGATGCCGATGAGCCGGCCCGCGACCACGGTGGCGTACTCCCAGAGCAGGAGCTGCCCGCCCAGGCTGCCGCTGACCTCGACCTCGCCGTCGGCGACCTGCTCGGTCTCCTTGGCGCTGCCGACGACGCGCACGATCTGCACGTCGGGCTGGCCGGCGGTGATCTCCGGGGCGTCCACGTCGAGCACGACCGGGAGGATCCCCTTGCCGAGCTTGCCCGTGGACTCGGCGATGAGCTGCTCGGCCCAGTCCGCGAAGCCGACGATGTGGGTGCCGTCCGCGACGATGCCCACCTTGTCCTTGCCGGTGGCGCCGAGCACGGCGCCCAGCACGAGGCCGGGGTTCTCGGCGCTGTCGACGGCGAGCGAGGCGAGCGCCGCGTCCGCCTCGTCGAGCAGCGCGTCGAGGTCCACTCCGGCGAGCCCCGAAGGCACGAGGCCGAAGGCCGTGAGCGCCGAGTAGCGGCCGCCCACGTTCGGGTCGGCGTTGAAGACGGTGTAGCCGTCCGCGCGAGCGGCGCCGTCGAGCGGGCTGCCCGGGTCGGTGACGATCACGATGCGCGAGGTCGGCTCGATGCCGGCCTCGCGGAAGGCGCGCTCGTAGACGCGCTTCTGGCTGTCGGTCTCGACCGTCGAGCCGGACTTCGAGGAGATGACGACGGCGCTCGTGGCGAGGCGGTCGTTCAGCGCGGTCAGCACCTGCTGCGGGTCGGTCGAGTCGAGCACGGTGAGTTCCACGCCCGCCGTGCGGGTGATCACCTCGGGCGCGAGCGAGGAACCGCCCATGCCGCCGAGCACGATGTGGTCGACGCCGTCGGCCTGCAGCTTCGCGCGCAGCGCGGCGATCTCGGCGACGAGCGGACGGGAGATCGAGACGGCCTCGGTCCAACCGAGGCGCTTGGCCGACTCCTCCTCGGCGTCGGGGCCCCAGAGGGTGGGGTCCTGGGCGGTGATGCGGCTCGCGACGAGGTCGTCGACGAGCTGGGGCACCACGCGGGCGGCGGCTTCGGCCGCCGCCCCCGTGGTCGCTACGACGAGAGTCACTTGGCGGCCTCCAGCGCGGAGGTCACGGTCTCGAGGAGCTCGTTCCAGGAGACGATGAACTTCTCCACGCCCTCCTTCTCGAGCAGCGCGGTGACCTCGGCGACCGAGATGCCCTGCGCCTCGATCGCGTCGATGACCTCCTGCGCGGCGGCGTAGGAGCCCGTCACGCGGTCGCCCTCGATGACGCCGTGGTCGAAGGTCGCCTCGAGCGTCTTCTCCGGCATCGTGTTGACCACGCCCGCGACGGCGAGCTCGGTCACGTAGAGGGTGTCGGGCAGGCTCGGGTCCTTGACGCCGGTCGAGGCCCAGAGCGGACGCTGCGGGTTGGCGCCCGCACCGATCAGCGCGGCGGCCCGCTCCCCGGCGAACTGCTCCTCGTAGAGCTTGTAGGCCAGCTGAGCGTTCGCGACGCCGGCCTTGCTCTTGAGCGCCGCGGCCTCGTCGGTGCCGACCGCGTCGAGGCGCTTGTCGATCTCGCTGTCGACCCGCGACACGAAGAACGAGGCGACCGAGTGGATGGTCGACAGGTCGATGCCGGCGGCCTTCGCCTGCTCCAGGCCGGCGAGGTACGCGTCGATGACGGCCGCGTAGCGCTCGAGCGAGAAGATCAGCGTCACGTTGACGCTGATGCCCGCGGCGATGACGGCGGTGATGGCCTCGAGCCCCTCGACCGTGGCCGGGATCTTGATCATCGCGTTGGGCTGGTCGACCTTGGCCCAGAGGGCCTTCGCCTGCTCGATCGTGCCCTGCGCGTCGTGCGCCAGACCCGGCTCGACCTCGATCGACACGCGGCCGTCGAAGCCCTTCGAGCTCTCGTAGATGTCGCGGAAGACGATGCTCGCGTCGCGGACGTCGTCCGTGGTGATCTCGAAGACCGCCTTCGTCACGTCGACGCCGGCGGCCGCGAGCTCGCGGACCTGCTCGTCGTAGGCCTCGCCCTTCGAGAGGGCGGAGGCGAAGATCGTCGGGTTGGTCGTCACGCCGACGACGTCGCGCTCCGCGATCAGCTGCTGCAGGCCCTCGGACTTGATCCGCTCACGGGAGAGGTCGTCGAGCCAGATGCTGACGCCGACCTCGGAGAGCTGGGCGGTGGGGGTGGTGCTCATGCTGGGTGTTCCCTTCGTGGAGGTCGCGCTCAGAGCGCGGCCAGCGATTCCTTGACGGCGGCGACGGCGTGCTCGGTGGTCATGCCGAACTCGCGGAAGAGCGTCTTGTAGTCGGCGGAGGCGCCGAAGTGGTCGATGGCGACGCTGCGGCCGGCGTCGCCGACGTAGCCGCGCCAGCCGAGCGAGGAACCCGCCTCGATCGAGACGCGGGCCTTCACGGCGGCCGGCAGCACCGACTCGCGGTACTCCGCGGTCTGCTCCTCGAACCACTCGAGGCTGGGCGCGGAGACCACGCGGACGTTGATGCCCTCGGCCTTCAGCACCTCGCGCGTCTCGACGGCGATCTGCACCTCTGAACCGGTTGCGATCACGATGACGTCCGGGGTGCCGTTCGGCGCCTCGGCGAGCACGTAGGCGCCCTTCGAGACGTTGCTGGCGGACGCGAAGGTGTCGCCCGAGGCCTCGCCGGTGCCGCGCTCGAAGACGGGCAGGTTCTGACGGCTCAGCGCGATGCCGGCCGGGCCCTCCCGACGCTCGAGGATGGTCTTCCACGCGTAGGCGACCTCGTTGGCGTCGGCCGGGCGCACGATGTCGAGGCCAGGGATGGCGCGGAGCGCCCAGAGCTGCTCGATCGGCTGGTGCGTGGGGCCGTCCTCGCCGAGCGCGACGGAGTCGTGCGTCCAGACGTAGATCGTCGGCGACTTCTGCAGCGCGGCGAGACGCACCGCCGGGCGCATGTAGTCGCTGAAGATGAGGAAGGTGCCGCCGAACGGGCGGGTGTTGCCGTGCAGGGTGATGCCGTTGAGGATCGAGCCCATCGCGTGCTCGCGGATGCCGAAGTGCAGCACGCGGCCGTACGGGTTGCCCTGGCCCCACTCCTCAGTCTCCACGCCCGCGGGCACGAACGAGCCGCCGCCCTTGATGGTGGTGAGGTTCGACTCGGCGAGGTCGGCGCTGCCGCCCCAGAGCTCGGGGACGACGCCGGCCAGGGCGTTGATGACCTGGCCGGAGGCTGCGCGGGTCGAGACCTCCTTGCCCGGCTCGAAGACCGGCAGGGCCTCCTCGACGCCCTCGGGCAGCTCGCCCGACAGGACGCGGTCGAGCAGCTGCTTGCGCCCGGGGTTCGCCGCCGCCCAGGCGTCGAAGGCCTCGCGCCACTCGGCGTGCTGCGCCTGGCCGCGTGCGATCGCGCCGCGGGTGTGCTCGAGCACGTCCGGGTCGACCTCGAAGGTCTTCTCGGGGTCGAAGCCCAGGATCTGCTTGGTGGCGGCGAGCTCCTCGGCGCCGAGCGCCGAGCCGTGGATCTTGCCGGTGTTCTGCTTCTTGGGCGCGGGCCAGCCGATGATCGTCTTGACGACGATGAGCGACGGCTTGCCGGTCTCGGCCTTGGCGGCCTCGATGGCGGCGTAGACGGCCTCGATGTCCTCGTGGTACTCGGCGCCGGCCTTCCAGTCGACGACCTGCACGTGCCAGCCGTAGGACTCGTAGCGCGCCACGACGTCCTCGGTGAACGCGATGTTGGTGTCGTCCTCGATCGAGATCTGGTTCGAGTCGTAGAACGCGATGAGGTTGCCGAGCTGCTGGTGGCCCGCGAGCGAGCCGGCCTCGGAGGTGACGCCCTCCTGCAGGTCGCCGTCGCCGGCGATCACGTAGGTGTAGTGGTCGAAGACGCTCTCGCCGGCCGGGGTCTCCGGGTCGAAGAGGCCGCGCTCGAAGCGCTGGGCGTAGGCGAAGCCGACGGCCGAGGCCAGGCCCTGGCCGAGCGGGCCGGTGGTGATCTCGACGCCGTCGGTGTGGCCGTACTCGGGGTGGCCGGGGGTCTTCGAGCCCCAGGTGCGCAGCGCCTGCAGGTCCTCGATCTCGAGGCCGTAGCCGGCGAGGTAGAACTGCACGTACTGCAGGATCGACGCGTGACCCGCCGAGAGGATGAAGCGGTCGCGACCGATCCAGGTGTTCTCGCTCGGGTCCCGGCGCATCACCTTCTGGAAGAGGAGGTACGCGAGCGGGGCGAGGCTCATCGCCGTGCCCGGGTGGCCGTTGCCCACCTTCTCGACCGCGTCCGCGGCGAGGATGCGGGCCGTGTTCACGGCCTTGTTGTCAATGGGATCCCACTGCAGAGCTGCCACTGGATTGCTGACCCTTCTTGGTGTTGACCGGGCATGGCCCGACGGACCAGCCCTTGGGGCTTGCCGGGACGTCCGCGTCGCGCCAGGGCGCCACCGTCGAACTCGGAGGTTGAGGGGTGTGGAGGGCACCGCAGAAGGCGGGCAAGCATCGTCCAGCATAGCCACATCCGGCGCTCGCGGACGCATTCGGAAGCCCCGTCCAGACAGCGATTCCTTCGACATCACGTAGACTCTCCGCAGCCTCGCCGCGTCCGGCGCCGCGCTTCCCCGATCCTCCTGAGGAGTCATGGACGTCACCGTCGCCCCGCAGCTCGACCGCTCGCCGATCGGGTTCCGCCGTAAGGCCAGGGCCTACCTCGCGCTGACCAAGCCGCGCGTCGTGGAGCTGCTGCTGGTGACCACGGCGCCGGTCATGATCCTGGCCCAGGGCGGTATCCCGGACCTCTTCCTCGTCTTCGCCACACTGCTCGGCGGCGCGATGGCCGCGGGGAGCGCCGGCGCGTTCAACTGCTACATCGACCGCGACATCGACCGCCTCATGAAGCGCACGTCGAACCGTCCGCTCGTCACCGGCGAGCTCAGCGACCGCGAGGCCGTGGTGTTCGCGTGGGCGCTCGGCTTGGCCTCGATCGCCTGGCTCTGGTTCACCACCAACTGGCTGGCGTCGGCGCTCGCGCTCGCCGCCATCCTCACCTACGTCGTCTTCTACACGATCGTGCTCAAGCGCCGTACCGAGCAGAACATCGTCTGGGGCGGCATCGCCGGCTGCTTCCCGGTGGTCATCGGCTGGTCCGCCGTCACGGAGTCGTTGTCGTGGGAGGCGTTCATCCTCTTCCTGGTGGTCTTCCTCTGGACGCCGCCGCACTACTGGCCCCTGTCGATGAAGTACGAGGACGACTACGCCGCCGCCGGCGTGCCGATGCTCGCCGTGGTGCGCCAGCGGTCCGAGGTCGGCCTGCAGGTCATCCTCTACGCGTGGGCGACCGTCGCGTGCTCGCTGCTGCTGATCCCGATCGCCCCGATGGGCGTCGTGTACTCCGTGGTCGCCGTAGCGGCGGGCGCCTGGTTCCTCTGGGAGTCGCACCGCCTCTACGCGCACGCCATCCGCGAGGGCGAGGTGCGCCCGATGCGCGTGTTCCACTCGTCGATCACCTACCTGACGCTCGTCTTTGTCGCCGTCGGCGTCGACCCGCTGCTGCCCTTCTAAGCCCTCCGCAGAACCCTCGACCGGAAGGGGTTCGCAGGCTCTGATCGGATCTCGTCGGCGCCCGCTACGGTCGCCGCACGGGTCCACGGTGCACTGTCGGCGAGCCTCGGCAGAGGAGGACCTGGCGGGTAGCGTCCTGAGCGCTCTGCAGGCGCCGGGCTCAGACCGCCAGCGACTCCTGCTCGGCGGTCGCGGACCGCGCGACGCGCACCCGCTTCAGCCGCAGCACCACGACCACCATGAGCGCCGCCGTGACGGCGGCGAGCACCATGTGCACGCCGACCGCGAGCTCAGGCAGCCCGTTGCGGGCCTGGTAGAGGCCGACGCCGATCTGCACGAGCTCGACCAGCAGCAGCGCCGTGATCCAGCGGCGCACGGGCAGCGCGCCGCGCCAGGCCGCGATCGTCAGCGCCACCGTGAGCGCGAGCAGCGCGTAGCCCGGCCACGCGTGCACGTGCTCGAGCAGCTGCGCATCGAAGCCGTTGCGCACCGAGGCTGCGTCGCCCGAATGCGGTCCCGCACCGGTGGTCAGCACGCCGAAGACGATCGTCACGGCGAGCACCAGCGTGGTGACGTGCGTGAGGATCGCGAACGCCTTGGGCACCGCCCGCTCGCGCGGGCCGGCCGGTTCGACGCGACGTGCGAGGAATGCGGCGCAGACGGCTACCAGGATGACCGAGGCGACGTAGTGGAAGCCGACGATGAAGGGGTTGAGCCCGGTGAGCACGGTCACGCCGCCGACGAGCGCCTGCGCGACGACGCCGCCCAGCACGATCGCGGCGAGCACGAAGAGGTCGCGCCGCTCCCTGCGGATCCGCAGCACGAGCAGCAGCACGACCACGGCGAGGATGCCGACGAGACCGGTGAGCGTGCGGTTGCCGAACTCGATGACGCCGTGGATGCCCATCTCGGGCGTGTTGACGATGGACTCGGCGGTGCAGGTCGGCCACGTCGGGCAGCCGAGCCCGGAGCCGGTGAGACGGACGGCGCCGCCGGTGGCGATGATGAGCAGCTCGGCCGCGGCGGAGAGCCACGCGAAGAGCCCGATGCGCCGGTCCATAGCATGGCTCGGCAACCACGCCCAGAGCGTGCGGACGAGGCTCGTCGGGCGAGTGCCGGTGGCGGGGGACTGGCTCACGGGGGTCCTTCTCTCACTGCTGTCCCGCGCGACACGGCGGGGCGGCCTGTATTTCTGGGCGGCTCTCTCGTACGATTGACAGGTTCAGGAGCACAGCCCTGGCCGGAGAGTCGATGCGGACGATCGGGCGCGGTCTTCCGCGATCCCGTCCACCCGCCGATTGTAGGCGGGCGATCCGAGCGTCCCATGCGCGAACCCGGCCACCTGCACGCGTACAGCTGCGTCGGGGAGAGTGCTGCGCGAGGGAATGCCGACCGACCGACCCGGGTTGGCACCGGCGAGAGAAGAGGTAGCAATGTCTGATGTGCTCATCGACCGACCCGAGCTCGAGAGCCTCGGCCAGTACGAGTTCGGCTGGGCCGACTCCGACGTCGCGGGCGCCTCGGCGCGCCGCGGCATCTCGCCGCAGGTGGTCGCCGACATCTCGCAGCTGAAGAACGAGCCCGAGTGGATGCTCCAGCAGCGTCTCAAGGGCCACAAGCTCTTCGAGCGCAAGCCCATGCCGAAGTGGGGCGCGGATCTCAGCGGCATCGACTTCGACAACATCAAGTACTTCGTGCGCTCGACGGAGAAGCAGGCCCAGACCTGGGAGGACCTGCCCGAGGACATCAAGAACACGTACGAGAAGCTCGGCATCCCGGAGGCGGAGCGCCAGCGCCTCGTCGCCGGCGTCGCTGCGCAGTACGAGTCCGAGGTCGTCTACCACCAGATCCGCGAGGACCTGGAGGAGCAGGGCGTGATCTTCATGGACACCGACACGGCGCTGCGCGAGCACCCCGAGTTCTTCGAGGAGTACTTCGGCACCGTCATCCCCGCCGGCGACAACAAGTTCGCCGCGCTCAACACCGCCGTGTGGTCGGGCGGCTCCTTCGTCTACGTGCCGAAGGGCGTGCACGTCGAGATCCCGCTGCAGGCCTACTTCCGCATCAACACGGAGAACATGGGCCAGTTCGAGCGGACGCTCATCATCGCCGACGAGGGCAGCTACGTGCACTACATCGAGGGCTGCACCGCTCCGATCTACAAGTCGGACTCGCTGCACTCGGCCGTCGTCGAGATCATCGTCAAGAAGAACGCCCGCGTGCGCTACACGACGATCCAGAACTGGTCGAACAACGTCTACAACCTCGTCACCAAGCGCGCCGTCGCCCACGAGGGCGCCACCATGGAGTGGATCGACGGGAACATCGGCTCGAAGGTGACGATGAAGTACCCGTCGATCTTCCTCGTCGGCGAGCACGCCAAGGGCGAGACCCTCTCGGTCGCCTTCGCCGGCCCGGGGCAGCACCAGGACGCCGGCGCGAAGATGATCCACATGGCGCCGTTCACGCAGTCGTCGATCGTCTCGAAGTCGATCGCCCGCGGCGGCGGCCGCGCCGGCTACCGCGGCGAGGTGCGGGTGGATGCAAACGCGCACCACTCCGCGAACACCGTGCGCTGCGACGCCCTCCTGGTCGACACGATCTCGCGGTCGGACACCTACCCGGCCATCGACATCCGCGTCGACGACGTGCAGCTGGGCCACGAGGCCACGGTCTCGAAGGTCAGCGAGGAGCAGCTGTTCTACCTCATGTCCCGCGGCATGGAGGAGGACGAGGCCATGGCGATGATCGTCCGCGGCTTCATCGAGCCGATCGCCCGGGAGCTGCCGATGGAGTACGCACTCGAACTCAACAAGCTCATCGAGATGGGCATGGAAGGATCCGTGGGCTAAGGATGACCAGCACCACCTCCACCCTCGAGCCCGGTCAGCACAGGATCAAGGCCCACTCCGACGGCGCCTTCGTGCCCGTGCAGACCCGCTCCGAGCGCTTCGCCTCGACCGAGGTCGCCGACTTCGAGGCCGTCACCGGCGCCGAGGCCGTCTGGAAGCTCACGCCCGTCCGCAAGCTGAGCGCCCTGCTCGACGGCCCGCTCGACGGCTCCGCGCATCCGCTCGACGCCCGGACCGGCGACGGTGTGACGATCGAGTGGGTCGGCCGCGACGACGCCCGCATCGGCTCCGCCGGTGTGCCCGAGGACCGGGGCTCCGCCAACGCCTGGAGCGGTTTCGAGCAGGCCCTCGCGATCACCGTCGCGGGCGAGGGCCGCGAGGCGACGGTCGTGCGTTCCGAGCTCGGCACCGCCGCGCGCGCGGCGCACACGGTGATCACGGCCGCGCCGCAGAGCACCGGCATCGTCATCCTCGAGAACCGCGGTTCGGCCGTGCTCGCCGAGAACGTCGAGATCGTGGTCGGCGACGGCGCGCAGCTGACCGTCGTCTCCGTGCAGGACTGGGCGGACGACGCCCTGCACCTGGCGAGCCACTTCGCGCAGATCGGCCGCGACGCCAAGCTCAAGCACGTCGTGGTCAGCTTCGGCGGCGAGGTCGTGCGGGTGAACCCGTCCGGCCACCTCACCTCGGAGGGCGGCGACGTCGAGTTGCTCGGCCTGTACTTCTCCGACGCCGGCCAGCACCTCGAGCAGCAGGTCTACGTCGACCACGACGCTCCGCACACCCGCAGCCGCGTCAATTACAAGGGTGCGCTGCAGGGCGAGGGCGCGCGGTCCGTGTGGATCGGCGACGTGCTCATCCGCCAGTCCGCGACCGGCACCGACAGCTACGAGCAGAACCGCAACCTCGTGCTCAGCGACGGCACCCGTGCCGACTCGATCCCGAACCTGGAGATCGAGACCGGCGACATCGCGGGCGCCGGCCACGCGAGTGCGACCGGTCGTTTCGACGACGAGCAGCTCTTCTACCTGCAGGCGCGCGGCATCAGCGAGGAGGAGGCGCGGCGGCTCGTCGTCAAGGGCTTCCTCGCCGAGATCGTGCAGCAGATCGGCGCGCCCGAGCTCGAGGAGCGCCTGCTGGGCGCGATCGAGGCGGAGCTCGCCGCCGCGCAGGGCGCCTGAGCGTGGAGCAGCGGGTCTGCAGCTCCGACGAGCTGCCCGCCAACCAGGCGGTGCGCGTGGTGCTCGACGGCGTGCCCATCGCCGTCGTCAAGGACTCGGCCGGCGACATCCACGCGATCGGCGACACCTGCACGCACGGCGAGATCTCCCTCGCGGAGGGCTTCGTGGAGGAGGACGGGCTGGAGTGCTGGGCGCACGGCTCGAAGTTCTCGCTGACGACCGGCGTGCCGCAGAACCTGCCGGCCTACGAGCCCGTGCCCGTCTTCGCCGTGCAGCTGCGCGACGGCGATGTCTACATCGATCCCACGGTGACCGTCGAGGTCGCCTCCTAAGACTCCGGGCGCGAGCCCGACCCGAACGGAAGAGAGAGCATGTCCACCCTCGAGATCAAGGACCTGCACGTCAGCGTCGAGACCGACCAGGGCACCAAGCAGATCCTGCGCGGCGTCGACCTGACGATCAACCAGGGCGAGACCCACGCGATCATGGGCCCCAACGGCTCGGGCAAGTCGACCCTCGCGTACACGATCGCCGGCCACCCCAAGTACACCGTCGAGAGCGGCTCGATCCTGCTCGACGGCGAGGAGGTCACCGACATGAGCGTGGACGAGCGCGCCCGCGCCGGCCTCTTCCTCGCGATGCAGTACCCCGTCGAGATCCCGGGCGTCACCGTGCAGAACTTCCTGCGCACCGCCAAGACGGCCATCGACGGCGAGGCGCCCGCCATCCGCTCCTGGATCAAGGACGTCCGCTCCTCGATGGAGCAGCTGCGCATGGACCCCGCCTTCGCGGAGCGCAACGTCAACGAGGGCTTCTCGGGTGGCGAGAAGAAGCGCCACGAGATCCTGCAGCTCGAGCTGCTGAAGCCGAAGTTCGCGGTGCTCGACGAGACCGACTCGGGCCTCGACGTCGACGCGCTGAAGATCGTGTCCGAGGGCGTCAACCGCGTGAAGCAGGACACCGGCCTCGGCCTGCTGCTCATCACGCACTACACCCGCATCCTGCGCTACATCCGCCCGGACTTCGTGCACGTGTTCGTGGCCGGCAAGGTGGCGGAGCAGGGCGGCCCCGAGCTGGCCGACCGGCTCGAGGACGAGGGCTACGACCGCTTCCTCGGTGCCTCGGCGTAGGCTGACCCGATGGTCTCCGCGCTGGCACCCGAGCTCTTCGACAAGGTCGAGGAGGCGCTCAAGGACGTCGTCGACCCCGAGCTCGGGGTCAACATCGTCGACCTCGGCCTGATCTACGACCTGGCCTGGGACGACGAGCACGACGCGCTCATCATCAGCATGACGCTGACCTCGGCGGGGTGCCCCCTCACCGACGTGATCGAGGAGGACACCTCCCGATCGCTCGACGGCATCGTCGACGCCTTCCGCATCAACTGGGTGTGGATGCCGCCGTGGGGTCCCGAGCGGATCACGGACGACGGGCGCGACATGATGCGCGCCCTCGGCTTCGCCCTCTGACACCGCCCACCGCCCGTCGCAGGCCCCGCCCGCGGCGGGCGGTGCTGCGCGCCGGCAAGACCCCGCGACGTAGACTGGCTCCTCACCCCCACCCCCTCGACGCGGCGCCCACGAGGCCGCCGCAGAACTGGATGCACTGTGCTCTCCGTCAAGGACCTCGAGATCCGCGTGGGCGCCCGCCTGCTCATGGAGGGCGTCACATTCCGCATCGACAAGGGCGACAAGGTGGGACTGGTCGGCCGCAACGGCGCCGGCAAGACGACGATGACCAAGACGCTGGCGGGGGAGACGCAGCCGAACGCCGGCACGATCGACCGCGTCGGCGAGGTGGGCTACCTGCCGCAGGATCCGCGCACCGGCGACCCGGAGATGCTCGCGCGCACCCGCATCCTCGATGCTCGCGGACTGGGCCAGATCGTCATCGACATCCGGGAGGCCACCGAGGCGATGTCGAGCGACGACCCCGTCGTCGCCGAGAAGGCGATGAACCGCTACTCGCGGCTCGTCGACCGCTTCGACGCGCTGGGCGGCTACGCGGCCGAGGCCGAGGCGGCATCGATCGCCAGCAACCTGAACCTGCCCGACCGCATCCTCGATCAGCAGCTGAAGACCCTCTCCGGCGGTCAGCGGCGACGCATCGAGCTGGCGCGCATCCTCTTCTCCGACGCGGAGACGATGATCCTCGACGAGCCGACCAACCACCTCGACGCCGACTCCGTGGTCTGGCTGCGCGAGTTCCTCAAGGGCTACTCCGGCGGCTTCATCGTGATCAGCCACGACACCGAGCTCGTGGAGGAGGCCGTCAACAAGGTCTTCTACCTCGACGCGAACCGGCAGGTCGTCGACGTCTACAACATGGGCTGGAAGCACTACCTGCGCCAGCGCGCAGCGGATGAGGAGCGCCGCCGCAAGGAGCGCGCGAACGTCGAGAAGAAGGCCGCCACGCTCAAGGACCAGGCCGCGCGCTTCGGCGCGAAGGCCTCGAAGGCCGCCGCTGCCCACCAGATGGTCGCGCGCGCCGAGAAGATGCTCTCCGGGCTGGAGGAGGTGCGCGCGGTCGACAAGGTCGCGAAGCTGCGCTTCCCCGACCCCGTCGCCTGCGGGCGCACGCCGCTCAGCGCCTCGGGGCTCAGCAAGAGCTACGGCTCGCTCGAGATCTTCAGCGCGGTCGACCTCGCGATCGACCGCGGCTCCAAGGTCGTCATCATCGGCTTCAACGGAGCGGGCAAGACCACGATGCTGCGCATCCTCGCCCAGGTCGACCAGCCCGACACCGGCGTCATCGAGGCCGGGCACGGCCTGCGCATCGGGTACTACGCCCAGGAGCACGAGACCATCGACGTCAAACGCAGCGTGCTCGAGAACATGATCTCGGCCTCGCCGAACCTGAACGACACCGAGGCGCGCAAGACGCTCGGTTCCTTCCTGTTCACCGGCGACGACGTGCACAAGCCCGCCGGCGTGCTCTCCGGCGGCGAGAAGACCCGTCTGGCGCTCGCGATGATCGTCGTCTCCGGCGCCAACGTGCTGCTGCTCGACGAGCCCACCAACAACCTCGACCCGGCGAGCCGCGAGGAGATCCTGGGCGCCCTGGCCGGCTACACCGGCGCGGTCGTGCTCGTGAGCCACGACCCGGGTGCGGTCGAGGCGCTGAACCCGGAGCGCGTGCTGATCCTGCCCGACGGCGTCGAGGACCACTGGAACAAGGAGTACGCGGACCTCATCGAGCTCGCGTAGGCGCTCGCGGCGCCCGTCAGCGTCCGACCGCGTCCAGCAGCGCGTCCTCCGACTCGGCGTCGCTGGGCCGGCGCGACGCCGCCTTGCGGCGACGGGCCTCCGCGCGCATCCGCTCGTCGGGATCGTCGGCGTTCACACGACGCCATTCCTGCCGCAGCAGGTAGCCGTAGCCGATGAAGGCGAGCGTCGCGAACACGAACCACTGCAGGGCGTACGACAGGTGCGGACCCTCGTCGAGCACGGGCCGGGCGGCGAGCTCGGCGGTCTCGGCCGGTGCGGGCCGTTCGGCCACCACCTGGCCGTAGGCACCCGTGTGCACGTCGCCGCCGAGGCGGTCGGCGATGCCGTCGAGGCGGATGGTCGCGATCTGGTTGGTGCCCTCCGGATCGGTGCGCCCGGCGATCTGCGGCTCGGACGGCTTCAGACGGGCCACGACGGCGACCTCGCCCGCCGGGGGCGCCGGCACCTCCGCGGCCGCGTTCAGCCCGGCGGACGGGACCCAGCCGCGGTTGACGATGAACACCGAACCGTCCTGCAGGCGCAGCGGCGTGAGCACCTCGAAGCCCACCCGGCCCGCACGGGGGCGGTTGCGCACGAGCATCTCGTCCTCGACGAGGTACTCGCCCTCGGCGATGACGGGGGTCCACTCCTGCTGCTCGTCCCATGCGTCGACGGCGGCCAGCTCCTGCGACAGCGGCACGGGCTCGCGGTCGTAGTTGGCCTCGACCTTGGCGATCTCCGCCTGCGCCTCGGCGCGGCGGGCGAACTGCCAGGTGCCGAGCGCGCAGCAGACGATCGCGACGAGCACGGTGAGACCGAGCCAGCCGAGCCACTGCCGCGAGCGGGCGAGCTGCCAGACGGTCACTCGGCCGCCTCCGCATCCGGCAGGCGCTCGAGCACGACCCCGAAGGGCGTGATCGCGACGGGGAAGCCCCGCGTCTCGACGAAGTCGTAGAGGTGGTCGCGGTGCTCGTCGCAGGCGAGCCAGACCTTCACCCGGTCGGCGTCGTGGATGCGCGGATTGCGCCAGTTGACCGCCCACGCCGCCTCCTCGCGGCAGCCCGCGCGCGAGCACTGCGGGCCGGACGGGTTCGCTCCGAAACCGATCACCGCGGGCCCTCCGGGCGGTAGACCTGGATGGCCGAGGGCCGTTCCACGCTCACGCCGCTGCGCACGCTGGTCGTGGCGATCACGACCGCGACGTAGGGCAGCACGACCGCGCCGATGGCCGGCACCAGCAGCCACCAGCCGGTCACGAAGAAGCAGGCGAAGATGCAGATCATGCGAGCGCCCATGGCGACGCAGTACTTGATCATGCGCAGACGGCGGTCGTCGGTGGGCGACGACGGCAGTCTCGTGATGGCGTGATGCTTGGACATGGGGCTCGATCCGGGGAGTGGCGCGGCGTTCGGCCGTGCATCCCAGGGTACGCCTCTCCTGCTGGATAGAGTGGTGCGCGGCCCGCTCGGCGGCGGGCGACCGCGTTCGAAGAGAGGCCCGCAGCATGAGCACCCCCGTACCGTCCTCGTCACCGGCGGCAACCGCGGCATCGGCTTCGCGATCGCCGAGTCGTTCCTGGCGCAGGGGCATCGCGTCGCGGTCACGGCACGCAGCGGCGAGGGCCCGGAGGGCTCGCTCACGGTGCGCGCCGACATCACCGACGCAGCCTCGATCGACGCGGCCTTCACGCAGGTGGAGGCGGAGCTCGGCCCGGTCGAGGTCGTCGTCGCCAACGCGGGCATCACGAAGGACACACTGCTCATGCGCATGAGCGAGGAGGACTTCACCTCGGTCGTCGACACGAACCTCACCGGTGCGTTCCGTGTCGTCAAGCGGGCGTCGAAGGGCATGCTCAAGGCGCGCTTTGGACGCGTCGTCCTCGTCTCCAGCGTCGTCGGGCTCTACGGCTCCGCGGGGCAGACCAACTACTCCTCGTCGAAGGCCGGCCTCGTCGGCTTCGCCCGCTCGCTCACCCGCGAGCTGGGCGGCCGAGGCATCACGGCGAACGTCGTCGCCCCGGGCTTCATCGAGACCGAGATGACCGCCTCGCTGCCCGCTGAGCAGAAGGCCCAGTACCTCGCAGCGATCCCCGCGGCGCGCTACGCCTCCGCCTCGGAGGTCGCCGACGTCATCCGCTGGGTCGCCTCGGACGAGGCCGGTTACATCTCCGGTGCGGTCATCCCGGTCGACGGCGGCCTGGGGATGGGCCACTAACGCTTCCGGTCGACCCGCTCCCGCCGATAGCGTCGTCGCTATGGCGAACACGAACGAGTCCCTGGCCGCGAACGTCCCGAACTGGGGCGTCAAGACCGCCTACGGCGAGGCCCGCACCGTCGACGGCGTGGAGATCGTGCCCGTCGCCGCGGTCGGCTTCGGCTTCGGCGAGGGCGGCGACGAGAACGGCACCGGCAGCGGCGGCGGCGGCTGGTCCGTGCCGCTCGGCGCCTACGTCGGCGGCGCCGACGGGCTCAAGTTCCGCCCGAACCTCATCGCGCTGCTGGCCGTCTCGATCCCCGTGATCTGCGTGGGCGGGCACGCCCTCGCCAAGGTCGTGAAGGCCCTCAAGCGCTGAGCCGCGCGCTGCTCAGCCGCGCAGGCCGAGCAGCGGCAGCACCTGCGAGAGGTCGCGCCGGTCGATCACGAGGTCGGCCTCGGCGCGCACCTTCGGCTTGGCGTCGAACGCGATGCCCAGTCCCGCGACGCCCATCATGCCGAGGTCGTTCGCGCCGTCGCCGATCGCGACCGTGCGCCGCATCGGCACGCCGAGCTCGTCGGCCCACCCGCGCAGTGCCACGGCCTTGGCCGCGGCGTCGATGATCGGGCCGTCGACCTCCCCGGTGAGCCGGCCGTCGACCGCTGCGAAGCGGTTCGCCCGCCAGCGGTCGAGGCCGAGCCGCGGCGCCAGTCCGTCGAGGATCTCGTGGAAGCCGCCGGATACGGCGCAGACGGCGCCGCCGGCCGCGTGCACGCCGGCGATCAGCGCATCCGCTCCGTTCGTGGGATGCACGCGGGCGGCCGCCCGTCCGATCGCCGCGACCTCGAGCCCGGCGAGCGCCCGCACGCGGTGCCGCAGGCTGTCGGCGAAGTCGATCTCGCCGCGCATGGCGCGCTCCGTGACCTCGGTCACCTCGGCCTCGCGACCGGCCTCGGCGGCGATGAGCTCGATGACCTCCTCGTCGATGAGCGTGGAGTCGACGTCGAGCACGACGAGGAGGGAGGTCATGGTGCGCGGAGTGCCTTCGAGTGCGGAGGGAGGAGGGCGCAGCCCTCCGGCGTTCAGTCGACGCGAGCGTCCTTGCCGACCACCGTGATGCCGGAGTCGGTCACGGTGAAGCCGCGCGCACGGTCGGCCGCGTGATCGACGCCCACGGTAGCACCGGGCGCCACGACGACGTTCTTGTCGAGGATGGCGCGGCGCACCACCGCTCCAGCTCCGATCGACGCGCGCTCGAAGACGATGGAGTCGACCACCTTGGCGCCCGAGTCGACGGAGACCCACGGGCTCAGCACGCTGCGCTCGAGGTGCGCTCCCGCGATGATGCAGCCGAGGCTCACGATCGAGTCGATGGCCGTGCCGATGCCTCCGTCGGCGTCGCGCACGAACTTCGCCGGCGGCGAGTTGCGCTGCTGCGTGAAGATCGGCCAGTCCTCGTTGTAGAGGTTGAAGATCGGCAGTGCGGCGACGAGGTCCTGGTGGGCGTCGAAGAACGAGTCGATGGTGCCCACGTCGCGCCAGTAGTACCGGTCGCGCTCGGTGGCGCCCGGCACCTCGTTGCGGTTGAGGTCGTACACGGCGGCCTGATCGCGATCGACGAACCAGGGCACGATGCTGCCGCCCATGTCGTGCACGCTGGTCGGGTCGTCGCCGTCGCGCTGCACGGCGTCCATGAGCACCTTGGCGTCGAAGACGTAGTTGCCCATCGAGGCCAGGACCTCGCCGGGGGAGTCCGCGAGACCGACCGGGTTCTTCGGCTTCTCGAGGAAGGCCTTGATGCGGTCCGGGCGCTCGGGGTCGGTGTCGATGACCCCGAACTGGTCGGCGAGACCGATGGGCTGGCGGATGGCCGCGACCGTCACACCGGCGCCGGAGGCCTCGTGCGCTTCGATCATCTGGCTGAAGTCCATGCGGTACACGTGGTCGGCGCCGACCACGACGACGATGTCGGGCTGCTCGTCGCGCAGCAGGTTGAGGCTCTGCAGGATGGCGTCGGCCGAGCCGGAGAACCAGCGCTTGCCGAGCCGCTGCTGCGCGGGCACCGAGGCGATGTAGGAGCCGAGCATGTTGTCGAGGCGCCAGGTCTGCGAGACGTGGCGGTCGAGGCTGTGCGACTTGTACTGGGTCAGCACCACGAGCTGGGTGAGCCCGGAGTTCACGAGATTCGACAGGGCGAAGTCGATGAGCCGGTAACCTCCGCCGAACGGCACCGCCGGCTTGGCGCGGTCCTCCGTCAGCGGCATGAGCCGCTTGCCCTCGCCACCGGCCAGGACGATGCCGAAAATCTTCTTCGCTGCAGCCATGCTGCTCAGCGTAGGGGTACGGAACTGGGCACCGGAAGCATCCGCTCCACTCTCAGCCGGCGTGCCGGTTCCCACGCGGCGCGCTGCAGTAGCGTGGCGCCATGCGCGTCGATGTCATCAGCCGTGAGTACCCGCCGGAGATCTACGGAGGAGCCGGGGTGCACGTCGCCGAGCTCGTCAAGGCGCTGCGCGGCAGCGTCGACGTGACGGTGCGCGCCTTCGGCGCTCCGCGCGACGAGCCGGGGGTGCACAGCTACACCGTGCCCGCCGAACTCGACGGCGCCAACCCGGCCATCGGCACGCTCGGCGTCGATCTGCGGATCGCCCAGGACGTCGCCGGCGCCGACCTGGTGCACTCGCACACCTGGTACGCCAACCACGCCGGGCACCTCGCCTCGATGCTGCACGGCGTGCCCCACGTCGTCACCGCGCACAGCCTCGAGCCGCTGCGGCCCTGGAAGGCCGAGCAGCTCGGCGGCGGGTACCGCCTCTCGAGCTGGATCGAGCGGAGCGCCTTCGAGGCGGCGGACGCGGTGATCGCGGTGAGCGACGGCATGCGACGCGACATCCTGCGCAGCTACCCCGCCCTCGACCCGGAACGGGTGCACACGGTGCACAACGGCATCGACCTGGACGCCTGGCGCCCGGTGCACGACGACGACCTCGTCCGCTCGCTGGGGCTCGACCCCACCCGCCCGAGCGTCGTCTTCGTCGGCCGGATCACCCGTCAGAAGGGCCTGCCGTACCTGCTGCGCGCCGCCCGGCAGCTGCCTGCCGACGTGCAGCTCGTGCTCTGCGCCGGCGCCCCGGACACCGCCGAGATCCTCGAGGAGGTGCGCGGCGGCGTCGCCGCCCTGCAGCAGGAGCGCAGCGGCGTCGTGTGGATCGACCGGATGCTCGCCCGCCACGAGCTGTCGGCCCTGCTGACCGCCGCCACGACCTTCGTCTGCCCGTCCGTGTACGAACCCCTCGGCATCGTGAACCTCGAGGCCATGGCCTGCGGCGCTCCCGTCGTGGGTACGGCGACCGGCGGCATCCCCGAGGTCGTCGCGGACGGCGTGACGGGCCGGCTCGTGCCGATCGAGCAGGTGCAGGACGGGACCGGCACGCCCGTCGACCCGGAGCGCTTCGTGGCGGACCTCGCCGCCGCGCTCACCGAGGTCGTCTCGGATCCGGACCGCGCCGCGGCCTGGGGCCGCGCCGGTCGGGAGCGGGCGGAGGCCGAGTTCGGCTGGGCCCGCATCGCCGAGCGCACCGAGGCCATCTACCGCTCCCTGCTCGGCTGACCGCCGGGCGCGGCGGCGGCGGCCGCAGGAGCCTGCGCCGCTAGGCTGGACGCATGGCCAGCAGCGTCCTCGAGCTCCAGTCCGTCTCCTTCGTCCGTGATGGCAAGACCATCCTCGACGGGATCGATTGGACGGTGACCGGCGACCAGCGCTGGGTCGTGCTCGGCCCGAACGGCGCCGGCAAGACCACCCTGCTGCAGCTCGCGGCGGCGCTGCAGCACCCCAGCTCCGGCACCGTCTCGATCCTCGACACGACGCTGGGGCGCACGGACGTGTTCGAGCTGCGCCCGCGCATCGGATTCGCCTCCAGCGCGCTCGCGAAGCGCATCCCGGCCGAGGAGACGGTGCTGAACGTCGTGCTGACCGCCGCCTACTCGGTGACAGGGCGCTGGAACGAGCGCTACGAGGACATCGATGTGCGCCGCGCTCAGCGCGTGCTGCAGGAGTGGCGCCTCGGGCATCTCGAGCAGCGCCGTTTCGGCACGCTGAGCGACGGGGAGCAGAAGCGGGTGCAGATCGCCCGCGCGATCATGACCGACCCCGAGATCCTGCTGCTCGACGAGCCGGCGGCCAGTCTCGACCTCGGCGCCCGTGAAGAGCTGCTCCAGCTGCTGGCCGCCTACGCCAGCTCGGACGACGCGCCCGCGATCGTCATGGTGACCCACCACGTCGAGGAGATCCCGGTCGGTTTCTCGCACGCGTTGCTGCTCACCGAGGGCCGCATCGCGGCGGCCGGTCCCGTCGCCGAGGTGCTGACGGCGGAGCGGCTCGGCAGCGCCTTCGGCCTCGAACTCGAGGTCGTCGAGCAGGCCGGGCGATTCACCGCGCGCGCGGCCTCCTGAGCGCGACGCGCGGAGCCGATTCCGACCGGCGTGCGCGCATCCGCTCTGCTATGCTCGTCGTTTGGCGCACGCGCTGCAGACTTCCATTCACCCCGGCCGCATCCGCTGCCGGAGCCACCACCTGAGGAACACCGTCATGAAGACCGACATCCACCCCGACTACAACTACGTCGTGTTCAACGACCTCGCCTCCGGGGAGAAGTTCCTCACGCGCTCGACCCTCACCAGCGAGAAGACCACCGAGTTCGAGGGCGAGACCTACCCGGTCGTCGACGTCGAGATCTCGGCCGCCTCGCACCCGTTCTACACGGGCAAGCAGCGCATCATGGACTCGGCCGGCCGCGTCGAGAAGTTCAACAAGCGCTTCAAGGGCTTCGGCGCCTGACCACAGGCTCCAGACGGAAGGGCGACTCGCGGAAGCGGGTCGCCCTTCCGCATGTCCGGGCGGATGAGCTCCCTGCGCTGCGCCGACCAGCGGAAGGCGCGTGCACCGCCGGGCGGCGGCGCAGCCGGGAACTCAGAACAGCGCGTCGGCGGCGGCCGGCGGAAGGTCGAGGTGCGGCACGCGCTCGCCCCGCAGCGGCCAGCCGCGCTCGACGACGAACGACGGATCGTTGCGACGGCGGAAGCGCTCGTAGCTGTCGTTGGCCTCGTCGCACCAGGAGCGCTGGGCGCGGTGCAGCTCGGCCAGCGGGAGGGCCAGCTGCTCGGGGTAGCGCTGCGCCAGCGCCTGGGCCACGCGCCCGGCGGCGACCGCGTCCGCGCCCGCATCGTGCGCGCCCTCGAGCGGCACGCCGTACACCTCGGCGGCGGCGGTCAGGGTGCGCTTGCCCTTGCGATAGCGGTCGACCGCCTTGTCGATGACGAGCGGGTCGACCACCGCCTCGGGCACCGCGAGCGCGGCGAGATCGTGCCGGGCGGTCTCGTGGTGCAGCAGTGTGAGGTCGTACGGCGCGTTGTAGACGACCAGCGGCAGCCCGCGATCGAGCACCTCCTGCAGCGCCGCGACGATCTCGCCGACGACGGCTCGGGCCGGCCGCCCCTCCGCTCGCGCTCGCTCGGTCGTGATGCCGTGCACCGCCGCCGCACCGGCCGGGATCTCGACGCCCGGGTCGGCCAGCCAGGTGCGGGACTCCAGCACCCGGCCGTCGGCGTCGAGCACCCCGACGAACGCGGTGACGACGCGCGCGCTGGTGACGTCGATGCCGGTGGTCTCGAGATCGAACACCGCGACGGAATCGTGCCAGCTGCTCATGCCCTTCAGGCTAGCCAGCGCCACCGACGCCCCGCCGCGCCACGCCCGGGCGCGCAGGGAGCCGTCGCTACACTCGACGGATGCCCGCCCCCTCCCCGTACGCCGCCCAGCTCGACGCCGTGCCGCAGCGGCGCGGGGAGCTCGCGATCGGCGGTTCCCGGACCGCCTACTGGGAGTACGGCGACCCCGCGGCGACGCGCACCATCGTGCTCGTGCACGGCTTCCGCGGCGACCATCACGGGCTGGAACCGGTCGTGGCGAACCTGCACGGGCTGCGGATCATCTCGCCCGACCTCCCCGGGTTCGGCGCGTCCACGCCGTTCACCGACGGTCGCGGGCACGACGTCGCCGGCTACGGCGGCTGGCTGGGCGAGCTGCTCGACGCCCTCGAGCTGCGCGGCTCGGCGTTCCTGCTCGGCCACTCCTTCGGCTCGATCGTCGTCGCGCACGCGCTCGCGAACGGCCTGGAGACCCCGAGGGCCGTGCTCGTGAACCCGATCGGCGCACCGGCGCTGTCGGGCCCGCGCGGCATCCTGACCCGGCTGGCGGTGCTGTTCTACCGCGTCGGTGCGGCGCTGCCCGAGCGCGCCGGCTTCGCGGTGCTGCGCGCCCGCTTCGTCACGCGCATCATGAGCGTCACGATGGCCAAGACCCGCGAGCCGCGTCTGCGCCGCTGGATCCACGAGGAGCACGACCGGTACTTCGGTGCGTTCGCGGACCGGCGGGTCGTGCTCGAGGCGTTCCGCGCATCCGTCTCTCGGGACGTCAGCGCGGTCGCCGAGCGCATCCCGATGCCCACCCTGCTCGTCGCCGCGCAGCAGGACGACATCACGCCGATCGAGGCGCAGCGCCGCCTCGTGTCGCGCCTGCCGCACGGCGAGCTCGTCGAGATCCCGGCGGTGGGCCACCTCATCCACTACGAGACGCCGGAGATCGCGGCGGCCGCCATCGGGAGCTTCCTGGAGGAGCCGGCATGAGCACGGACAGGCTCAGGGTCGCCGTCGACTGCCGCTACGTGCGCATCGACCACCACGACGGCATCAGCCGCTACACCGCCGGCCTCGTCGGCGAACTGGCCGAACGCCACGACGTGACGATGCTCGTGCACGACGAGCGCCAGCTGCGGCAGCTGCCCGACCTGCCGCACACGGTCATCGGCTCGCCGACCGGCCCTGGGGAGCCGTGGCGCGCCCGCCAGGTCAACCGCCTGCAACCCGACGTCGTCTTCAGCCCCATGCAGACGATGGGCACCGCGGGGCGGCGCTACAGGGTGGTCCTCACGATCCACGACCTCATCTACTACACGCACCGCACCCCGCCGCGCGACCTCCCCGCGCCGGTGCGGCTCCTCTGGCGGCTCTACCACCTCGCCTGGTGGCCCCAGCGGCTGCTGCTGCGAGGCGCGGACGCGGTCGTCACCGTCTCCGCGGCCACCGGCGAGCTCCTGCGTCGGCACCGGCTGACGGACAAGCGGATCGTCGTGGTGCCGAACGCGCCGGAACCGCATCCGCCCGTGCCGCCGCGCAGCGCGCCGGCCTCCCGCGACCTGCTCTACATGGGCGCGTTCGCCCCCTACAAGAACGCCGAGACGCTCGCCCGGGCCATGCACGAGCTGCCCGGCTACCGCCTGCACCTGCTGAGCCGGATCCCGGCGGGGGAGCGCAGCCGTCTGGAGGCGCTCGCGCCGCCGGGTTCGCTCGTGGTGCACGACGGCACACCCGAGGACGAGTACCGCGAGCTGCTGCGGAGCGCGTTCGCGCTGATGACCGCCTCGCGCGAGGAGGGCTTCGGCATCCCTCTCGTCGAGGCCATGAGCTGGGGCACGCCCGTGGTGGTCAGCGACATCCCGGTCTTCCGCGAGATCGGCGGCGAGGCCGCGTCCTTCGCGTCGGCTGGCTCGCCGGCGGCCTTCGCGACGGCGATCCGGGCGCTCGAGCCGGCCGCGGAGTGGGAGCGCCGGTCCGCGCTCAGCATCGAGCAGGCGAGCCGGTTCCGCTGGGACCGCGCCGCCGAGCAGCTCTCGGGCCTGCTGGTGGACCTGGCCGCCGGCCGCTGAGCCCGGGTCGTCAGGCGCCGGTGGCGACGTCCTGGCGCAGCTCGCGCTCCTCCGCTCCGCCGTCGGCGTCGAGACCGCCGTCGAGGTCGACGTCCACCCCGGTGAGACCGAGCACGCCGTCGACCAGACGGAACCCGTGCACGGAGCCGTTCCGGATCGGCACGCCGCGTTCCGGGGCGTCGTCCGGCGAGACGGCGGTGATCATCGCCCGGATGACGGCGCCGTGGGTGGCCACCACGATCGACTCGCCGGGATGCGCGATGGCGAGCTCCGCCAGCGCCGCGCCGACCCGCTCGACGACGCGCTCGGGCAGCTCGCGGCCCGGCACGTCCTCCCCAGCCGGATAGCGCTGGTCGACCTCGAGGATGGTGAGGCCCTCGGCCTCGCCGTACTCGCGCTCCACGAGGTCGTCGCGCAGCGCGGGAGCCGGCAGCCCCAACGCCTCGGCGATGATCGACCCGGTCTCCGCGGCGCGGGAGAGCGAGCTGGCGACGACGCGGTCGACCGGCAGGCCGCGCAGGTAGCGCGCCGCGGACCGGGCCTGCCCCCGGCCGAGGTCGTTGAGCGGGATGTCGGTGCGGCCCTGGATGCGCCGGGCGCGATTCCAATCGGTCTCGCCATGGCGCACGAGGTGGAACAGGGTCATCGGGCTCGCAATCGTGGAGGTGCTGATCGGGCGGCGTCGGCTCAGGCGCCGAGCCGGTCGGCCAGCGCGGTGAGCACCTCGCTCGCCCCCGCGTCCAGCTTAACCTCGGCCCGCGCATCGCCGCGGGTCTCGCCCCGGTTCACGATGAGGGCGGGGATGCGCCGCCGACGCGCCCGTTCCAGCAGCCGGATGCCCGAGTTCACGACGAGCGAGGAGCCCGCCACGAGCAGGGCGTCCGCGCGGTCGACGAGGGCGCTCGCCTGCGCGAACTTGTCAGCGGGCACGAACTCCCCGAAGAAGACGATGTCGGGCTTGAGGAGCCCGCCGCAGTTGCTGCAGTCGGGCACCGCGAAGTCCGTCAGCCGCTCCGGCACCACGTCGCCGTCGGGTCCGAGCTCCTCCTCGGCGGGGGCTGCGATCCACGGGTTGAGCGAGCGGATGCGCTCGCCGACGTCGTCGCGGGAGAACTCCTGGCCGCAGGTGAGGCACCGCACACGGCTCATGCTGCCGTGCAGGTCGACCACGTGCTGGCTGCCGGCGCGCACGTGCAGGCCGTCGACGTTCTGCGTGACGACGCCGTTGATGCGCCCCGCGGCCTCGAGACGGACCAGCGCGCGGTGCCCGTCGTTGGGTCGCACGGAGCTGAACCGCGACCAGCCGAGCTCGCTGCCCGCCCAGTAGCGGCGCCGGTAGTCGTCGTCGCCGAGGAAGTGCTGGAAGGTCATCGGCGTACGCCGGGGCGCGCCCTCGCCCCGGTAGTCGGGGATGCCGGAATCGGTGCTGACCCCGGCGCCGGTGAGCACGGCGGCCGTGCCACCTCCGAGCACCTCGAGGATCCGCTCGAAGGCCGCGGAGCCGATGGACTCCGCGTCCTGCCGCTCAGCCGCTGCCGAACCCGTCATGTACCGCTCCTCGTCGCCCGCTCCGGCACTTCGACGCCGGCGCGCATCCGCTATGTTTCCACGAGCCGAACGGAAGGAAGCCGCATGCGCGTCGTGTACGTCGAGGATCTGGCGGATCCGCAGCTCGACGACTTCACCCGGCTCACCGACGTGGCGCTCCGGCGCCGGCTGGAGACGGATGGCGGGCTGTACCTCGCCGAGTCGGCGAAGGTCATCCAGCGGGCCCTCGCCGCCGGGCACCGCCCGCGCGCGGCCTTGCTGCAGGAGGCGTTCCTGGCCGAGCTCGCCCCGCTGCTCGAGCCCTTCGACGTGCCCGTGTTCGTCGCCTCCGCCGACCTCCTGGCCGGCATCACGGGCTTCGATCTGCACCGCGGCGCGCTCGTGTCGATGCACCGACCCGAGCTGCCGGAGGTCGCCGAGGTGCTGCGCGACGCCCGCCGGGTGGTGGTGCTCGAGGACCTGGCCGACCACACGAACGTCGGCGCGATCTTCCGTGCCGCAGCCGGTCTCGGCGCCGACGCCGTGCTCGTGACGCCCCGGTGCGCCGACCCGCTCTACCGGCGCAGCGTGCGGGTGAGCATGGGCACCGTGCTGCAGGTGCCGTGGACGCGCATCCCCTGGTGGCCGGAGGGCTCCCGCCTGCTGCACGAGGCCGGCTTCACGATCGCCGCCCTCGCCCTGTCGCACGACGCCGTCGACCTGGGCGTCTTCGCCGACGCGGGCCACGAGAAGGTCGCGATCGTGATGGGCAGCGAGGGCGACGGGCTGAGCCGTCGCGCCCTCGCCGAAGCGGATGCGGTGGTCACGATCCCGATGCAGCACGGCGTGGACTCGCTCAACGTGGCGGCGGCCGCCTCGGTCGCGCTCTGGGCGCTGCGTCCGCGCGCGTGACCCGGCGCGGCTCGTCCGCCGTGCGCATCCGCTCGCCTAGGGTGGCCCGGTGAGTTCCGAGACCGAGCAGAGTCGCCCGCGCCTGAGCCGTCAGCAGATCTACCGCCGTCGCCGCATCGTCGTGTTCGGGCTGCTCGGCGTGCTGCTCGCCACCGTCGTCTACGTGCCCAGCGCGTTGGCGGCGCCCCTCGAGGCCGCGCAGCCCGAGGTCGCCGTCATCGAGCCGGGTGCGACGGAGGCCGCGGCGGTCGAGTGGCCGGACTACGGTCGCGGCGCGATCGGTCTCGCCGACGGCAGCGGGGTGCTCGCCACCAACGGCGTCGAGGACCCCGGGGTCATCGCCAGCGTCACGAAGATCGTGACCAACCTGGTGGTGCTGCAGGAGCATCCGCTCGCGCCCGGCGAGGAGGGGCCCGAGGTGACCATGACGCAGGCGGACGTGGACCTCTGGAACTTCTGGGTCGCCGACAACGCCTCCGTGCAACCGGTCGCCGCCGGCACCGTGCTCAGCCAGCGGGACCTCATGGAGCTGTCGCTGATCTCGTCGGCGGCCAACTACACGAACTCGCTGATCGTGTGGGCCTTCGGCGACATGGGCGCCTTCCTCGCGGAAGCGCGCACGTGGCTCGACGGCCACGGCCTCGCAGCGGTGCAGCTGGAGGAGGGGGTGGGCCTCGCCCCCGGCAACACGGCCACTGCGAGCGACCTCGTGACCCTCGCGCGCATCGCCCTCGCCGACCCGACCATCGCCGAGATCGCCGGCACGGCCACCGCGGAGGTGCCCCTCGTCGGCACGATCGAGAACACCAACACGGTGCTCGGCGTCGGCGGCGTCACGGGCCTCAAGACCGGCTACACGACCGAGGCGGGCTACAACCTGCTGTTCTCGGCGACCGTCGACGTCGACGGCGCCCCGGTGACGCTCGTCGGCGCCCTGCTCGGCGGCCCGAGCAGGGCCGCGACCGACGAGGCGGTGGTGCGCATCGTCGCCAGCGCTGCGGCGAACCTGCACCGGGTGACCGCGGTCGAGGCGGGTGCCGAGCTCGGCGCGTACGAGACCGAGTGGGGCGGCGCGACGACCGCGGTCGCGGCGGAGTCCGCCGCGGCGCTCGTCTGGGGCGACGACGCCGTCTCCGTCGCGATCGAGCTCGAGCCGCTGGCGACCGCCGAGCAGGACGAGCGGATCGGCACGGTCACCGTCTCGACGCCCGGTGCGCCGGACGTCGAGATCGCCGCGATCGCCGGCGAGGCCCTCGGCGATCCGGGCCCGATCTGGCGGCTGACGCATCCGGTCGAGCTGTTCACCGGCTGACCTAGGGTGGTGCGGTGAGCTCCGAGCACCATCCGCTCGCCGATCCCGGCGTTCGCCCCCGACGCGCCCGCCGCCGCCGGCGATGGCCACTCCTCGCGACGCTGCTCGCCGTGCTCGTCGCCGCCGGCGTCTACGTGCCGAGCGCGCTCAGCGCGCCGCTCGCGCGGGCCTCGGCCGAGCTCCGGATCATCGAGCCGGTCACCGCGCAGCCGGCGCAGCTGGCCTGGCCCGCGCAGGGGCGCGCCGCGATCGGCCTCGCCGACGGCGAGGGGGTGCTCGCCACGAACGGAGCGGACGATGCGGGCGTGCTCGCCAGCATCACGAAGGTGGTGGCGAACCTCGTGGTGCTGGACGCGCGTCCGCTCGCGGCCGGCGAATCGGGACCCGTGATCACCACCACGGCACGCGACGTGGAGCACTGGAACTTCTGGGTCGCCGACAACGCCTCCGTGCAGCCGGTCTCGCCAGGGCTGACGTTCACCCAGCGCGAGCTCATGGAGCTCTCGCTCATCCCCTCCGCGGCCAACTACACCCACACGCTCATCGACTGGGCGTACGGGGACATGGATCGCTTCCTCGCCGCCGCGCGGGTGTGGCTCGACGAGCGCGGGCTCACGTCGATCCGGCTCGCGGACGGGACCGGGCTGTCGCCCCACAATCTCGGCACCGCCGCAGACCTCGTCGCGCTGGCGCGCTACGCCGTCGCCGAGCCCGCGATCGTGGAGATCACCGGCATGACGAGCGCCGAGATCCCCGTCGTCGGGCAGATCCGCAACACCAACCGCATCCTCGGCATCGGCGGCATCACGGGGCTCAAGACCGGGTACACGGTCGAGGCCGGCTACAACCTGCTCTTCTCGGCGACCGTCGACGTCGACGGGGCGCCCGTCGAGCTCGTCGGCGCCGTCCTCGGCGGCACCAGCCGCGACGCCAACGGCGAGGACGTGTTGCGACTGGTCGCGTCGGCCGCGCAGCATCTCCACCGCGTGACCGCCATCGCGGAGGGCGACGAGCTCGGCGAGTACCGCACCGCGTGGGGAGCGACCACGACGGCGGTCGCCGCCGACGACGTGGAGCTGCTGCTCTGGGGCGACGAGCGGGCCGCGGTCGAGGTTCGGCTGGATCCCCTGTCGGCAGCGGCTCCGGGCGACCGGGTCGGCACGGTCGTGGTCACCGCGCCGGATGGTGCGCGGACCACCGTCGACGCCGTCGCATCGGGCGCCCTCGACGAGGCGGATGCGCTCTGGCGGCTCGGCAATCCGGCGGCCGTCTTCGGCGGCTGAGGCGGCTCGGCCTCAGCCCAGCGGTCCGGCCATCGGCCGCTTCGGCACGATGCCGTCACCCGAGGACTGGTGCCGGATGCGACGGAGCACCCACGGCACCAGGTACTCGCGCGCCCAGCCGAGATCCTCGGTGCGCGCCTGCCGCCAGCTGCGGGCGGGCAGCGGTTCGGGCTCCTCGGCGACGAGTCCGTGCTCCACGCCGAGCGACTCCAGCACCATCATCGCGATCGTGTGGTGGCCGACGGGGGAGAAGTGCAGGCGGTCGGGTGCCCACATCCGCTGCTCCTTGAGCTCGCGCAGCGCCCACATGTCCGCGACGATCGCGTCGTGGCGCTGGGCGATCGCGCGCAGGTTCTCGTTGTAGATCGCGACCTTGCCCCGGATGCGGCCGAGCACGGGCGTCTGACCGATATCGGGGCCGTTGAAGAAGATGACGGTCGCGCCATCGGCGCGCAGACGCTCGATCGCGCCCTCGAAGCGGCTCGCGACCTCATCCGGGTCCGTGCCGGGGCGGATGATGTCGTTGCCGCCCGCGGAGAGCGCGACGAGGTCCGGGCGCAGCTCCAAGGCCGCGGGGATCTGCTCGTCGATGATCTGCTGCAGCAGCCGGCCCCGGATGGCGAGGTTCGCGTACGCGAAGTCCTCGGTCTGCGCGCCGAGCACCTCGGCGACGCGGTCCGCCCAGCCTCGGTGCCCGCCCGGGCTGGCGGGCTCGGGGTCGCCGATGCCCTCCGTGAAGGAGTCGCCGAGAGCGACGTAGCGCGACCAGGGATGCAGCCGTTCCGTCATGCTCCCCAGCCTGCACCCGCTATCGCCTCGTCGGCCAGCGCCGTAACGGCGCGCCGCACGACGGTGGTTCGGAACGCGACCTGTGCGCGGTCTGGATGCCCCCGAGAGCCCTCTCAGGTTCGCGCGAACGGTGGTCGACTGAGGGCACTGGGCAGCGAGATCCGCTCCTCACAGCAAGACAACGGAGGCATCACCATGGGTTTCCTCGCCTTTATCCTTCTCGGGCTCATCGCCGGCGCGATCGCGAAGGCGATCCTGCCCGGAAAGCAGGCCGGCGGCTGGATCGCCACCCTCATCCTCGGTGTGGTCGGAGCCCTGATCGGCGGATGGATCGGCAGTGCGCTCTTCAACGCGCCGCTGGAGGACTTCTTCTCCATCCAGACCTGGCTCGTCGCCATCGGCGGCTCCCTGCTGGTGCTCGTCATCTGGGGCCTCATCACGGGCCGCAAGGGCAGCCGCGCCTGAGCCTCGCGACACTCCGGAGGAGCCCCGCACCGACTGGTGCGGGGCTCCTCTGTCGTCGGTGCCGGGTACCATCGCACCAGTGAGCACGCCGTCCCTCGATCCCATCCCGGATCCCAGCACCGCGACGCACCACACGCCCGGCGACCACCTCTCCCCGGCCTTCCCGGGCCGCGCGCCCTGGGGCACCGCCGATCGCCTGCGCGCCTGGCAGGCCGAAGCGCTCAATCAGTACTTCGCTAGCGAGCCCCGCGACTTCCTCGTCAACGCGACCCCCGGCGCCGGCAAGACGACCTTCGCGCTCCGCCTCGCCAAGGAGCTGCGCGATCGGGGCACCATCGACCGGATCACGGTCGTCGCCCCCACCGAGCACCTCAAACGCCAGTGGGCCGACGCTGCGGACCGCGTCGGCCTGCGGCTCAACCCCGAGTTCCGCAACGCCGACGGCTGGTTCGCCCGCCACTGGCACGGCGTCGCGGTGACCTACGCGCAGGTCGCCGTCAAGGCCGAGGTGCACCGGCGCATCTCCGAGGGCGGTCGCACGCTCGTGATCCTCGACGAGGTGCACCACGGCGGCGACGCGCTCAGCTGGGGCGACGCCATCCGCGAGGCCTTCGGCCCCGCTGCCCGGCGCCTCTCGCTCACGGGGACCCCGTTCCGCAGCGACACCGCGCCGATCCCCTTCGTGCAGTACCTGCAGGACCAGCACGGCGTGCGCACCTCGCAGACCGACTTCGACTACGGCTACGGCCGCGCGCTCGCCGACGGCGTCGTGCGCCCGGTCATCTTCCTCGCCTACGCCGGCATGATGCGCTGGCGCACCAAGATGGGCGACGAGATGGAGGCCGGCCTCGGCGAGGGCGACACCAAGGACATCGCGAGCCAGGCGTGGCGCACGGCGCTGTCGCCGGAGGGGAGTGGATCCCCTCGGTGCTCGCCGCCGCCGACCGCCGGCTCAGCGAGGTGCGCGAGAGCGTGCCGGATGCGGGCGGCCTCGTCATCGCCACCGACCAGACCAACGCGCGGGCCTATGCGCGCATCCTGCAGGGCATCACCGGTGAGGCCCCGACCATCGTCCTCTCGGACGAGAAGGAGGCGAGCGACCGCATCGACGCCTTCTCGAAGGGCACCGGTCGCTGGCTGGTCGCCGTGCGCATGGTGTCGGAGGGCGTCGACGTGCCGCGCCTGCAGGTGGGCGTCTACGCCACCAGCTCCTCGACGCCGCTCTTCTTCGCGCAGGCCGTCGGGCGCTTCGTGCGCACCCGCCGCCGTGGCGAGGTCGCCAGCATCTTCCTGCCCAACGTGCTGCAGCTCACGGGTCTCGCGAGCGAGATGGAGAAGCACCGCGATCACGCCCTCGACCGTCGCGACGACGGCGAGGACGTGATGTGGGAGGACGAGCTGATCGACAGCGCGAACCGCGAGGAGAAGTCGAGCGACTCCCTCGAGGAGCAGCTCTTCAGCTTCCAGGCGCTCGGCTCGACGGCCCACTTCGATCGGGTGCTCTACCAGGGGCACGAGTTCGGCAGCCAGGCCGAGGTCGGCAGCGAGGAGGAGCTCGAGTTCCTCGGCCTGCCCGGCATCCTCGAGCCCGCCGAGGTCGCCGAGCTGCTCAAGCAGCGGCATCAAAAGCAGCAGCGCACCAGCGCCGCCCGCCGGAAGGCGAACCCCGAGGCGCCCGTGCCGCAGGCCATGCACCGCACCCTCAAGGAGCAGCGGCAGCTGCTGAACAGCCTCGTCGGCATCTGGGCGAAGAGCTCGAACCAGCCGCACGGCATGGTGCACGCGGAGCTGCGCCGGGTCTGCGGCGGGCCGGCCGTGCCGCAGTGCTCGGTGGCGCAGCTGCAGTCGCGCATCGAGCGCGTGCGCGCGTGGACGGCAGGCCGGCCGCGCTAGAGGTCAGCCGTTGAGGACGGCGAGACCGAAGCTCAGCGTGGTCGCGTAGAGGATCCAGACGAGGTACGGCGCCAGGAGCCATGCCGCGACCGGCCGGATCCGGGCGAAGCGGAGCATCGTGATGACGACTGCGACGTCGAGGGCGACGATGATGCCCGAGGCGATCCAGAGCGCCGCACCGCCGATGAGCGGGTAAGCGCCGAAGAAGACCGGCGTCCAGATGGCGTTGAGCGCCAGCTGCGCGACGTACCAGCCGAGCGCCGCCTTCGCCCCGGGCAGCTCGCGACGTCGCCAGACGAGCCATGCCGCGATCGACATGAGCGCGTAGAGCACCGTCCAGACCGGGCCGAAGAGGACGTTCGGCGGGTTCCAGGCCACCTTCTCGGCACCGGCGTACCAGCCGTCCACGTTGTCGATCGTGGAGAGCGAGCCGAATGCGGCCACGCCGTAGGCGATGACCAGGAAGAGGACGAGGGCGACGCCGGATCGTGCGGCGGAATCGCGACGGGGGCTGCGGGGTGGTGCACGGCGGTCATGCTCGGAACGGTATGCACGGATGCTGGGTGCGGTCGACACGGCGGCTGCGCGCGCGGCGAGCGCTCAGTACCCCCGCAACTGCTCCAGGTCACGGCGCTCGCGCTTGGTCGGTCGACCGGTGCCGCGGTCGCGGAACGGCACCGCGGGGCGCTCCTCGCGCGGCAACGGGGGCGGTGTGCGGTCCTCCAGCGCCAGCGCGGCCTGCGGGGCGCCGACGCGCTTGGCGAGCAGCTGCCGGACGATCAGGATGCGCTCGACGCCGTGCAGGCGCACGCGCACCTCGTCGCCCTCCTTCACCGTCTGCGCCGGCTTCGCACGATCGCCGTTCACGGAGACGTGCCCGGCCTTGCACGCGGCGGTGCCGGCGGAGCGCGTCTTCACGACGCGCACCGCCCAGATCCAGGCGTCGACGCGGGCGGAGGGCATGGGCCCAGGGTACGCGCCGCGCACGCCGCGCACAGGTCCCGCCGCGCAGCCTCCGAGGGTGCGGCCCTAGCGTCCGAGCATGAACGCATCCCAGCAGGGCCAGGACGGACCCGTCGAGGACATGCACGAGATCACCGAGGAGGGCCGTCTCGCCGGCCTGCTCGCCCAGGTGCGATCCGACGCCCGAGGCGCCGATATCGTCACCGTGGAGCGGCTGCTGCGCGACCGGCTCGCCGACACCGGCGTCGAGCTGGACCCGGACGAGCTCACCCGACACGCGAAGGAGATCGCAGGATGACCGACCACGACCAGCACGCGGACGGCAAGCCGTCGCAGGCCGAGGGCGCCGACGAGGCGACCGAGCAGCGCACCGACGGCTCACCCACGTTGGAGGGCGGCGAGCTCGGCGACCACGGCCACCCGGCCGGAGCGGTGGGCAAGCCCTCGAAGTCCGAGGGCTGACCCGCGACACACGAGGGGCGTCACCGCGGCGGTGGCGCCCCTCGTGTGCGCTCACGCGTCGACGTCGACGTCGGATACCGCCTTGTCGGGGCGCAGCCCGCGCCAGCGGGGCTGACGGAACCGTCCGCCGTCCGTCCGCTCCGCGAACGCGATCTCCGCGACGAGCTCGAGGCGCGACCAGCGCGCGTCGCGCGCATCCGCTGCGGGGACGGCGTCGACCGGGGCGGTCGAGCGTTCCATCCGCTCGAGGCGGGCGACGATGCCGTCCAGCTCGTCCGAGCCGAGGCCGGAGCCGACGCGGCCTGCGTAGCGCCACCCGTCGTCCTCGGGGACGGCGAGCAGCAGGGACGCCGTGCCCTCCCTCCAGCCGGCGATCACCACCTCGGCGGTGCGCGTGCGGGTCAGCTTGCGCCAGTCGCTCGACCTGCGTCCCGCCCGGTACCTCGCGCCCCGAGCCTTCGCCACGACACCCTCCAGACCCAGGTCCTCGGCCACGGCGAGCGCCGCCGCCGGATCCGTGCCGAGATCGTCGGGGGCTTCGAGCAGCGTTCCCGGCTCGATCGTCTCGGCCAGCAGCCGACGGCGCACCTCGTACGGCTCGCGCTGGAGGTCGCGTCCGTCGACCCAGAGCAGGTCGAAGGCGATGAAACGCAGTCGGCCATCGCCACCGGCGCCCTGCATCCGCTGCTGCAGCGCGCGGAAGCTCGGTCGGCCACGGGCGTCGAGCGCCACGATCTCGCCGTCGAGCACGGCGCGTCCGGCCCGGACGCCTGGGGCCAGGCCGCGCAGCTCGGGGAAGCGGCGTCCGAGGTCCTGATCGTTGCGGCTGCGCAGGCGGGCCCGGCCGTCCTCGACCGTGACGATCGCACGGTAGCCGTCCCATTTGCCCTCCAGCGTCCAGTCGTCGCCGTCCAGGTCCTGCTCCGTCCCGCGGGTGGCGAGCATCGGCGCGATCCGAGGGGGCCGCGCCCACGCATCCGGCTGCTGCTGCATCCGGTGGATCAGCCAGCCGTCGCCGGTGCGGATGAGGGCGAGCCGCACCGGCTCGCCGCCGAGCCCGCCGTCCGCCCGGCCGTGGAGCGTGGCGATGACCTCGTCGTCGCGCCACTTCTCGAGCTCGTAGCGCCCCGCGTCCCAGATCGTCACCTCGCCCGCGCCGTACTCGCCCTTCGGGATGACGCCCTCGAAGGACCCGTACTCGAGCGGATGGTCCTCGGTCGGCACGGCGAGGTGGTTGCGGCGGTCGTCCGTCGGCACGCCCTTCGGCAGGGCCCAGCTGACCAGCACGCCGTCGCGCTCGAGCCGGAAGTCCCAGTGCAGGCGCCGCGCGCGATGCTCCTGGATGACGAACTCGCGACCGCCGCCGCGCCCGTGGCGCTCGGGGACCGGCTCGCCGGTACGGGAGGGGTCCCGCATGCTGCGGTACGTCGCCAGCCGATCCGGCGGGTCCGGTGCCACCGCCTCGGCGGGGTCGCCGCGTCGGCGGACCCGCTTCAGCACCTCGTGCATCTCGAGCTGCCGCAGCTGCGGCGAGAACAGCTCCCGCCAGGTGCGCGGCGCCGCGACCGTGGGGCGCAGGCGGCCGCGCAGCGAGTACGGGCTCACGGTGGTCTTCGCCCCGCTGTTCTGGCTCCAGTCGACGAGCACCCTGCCCTGGCGCAGGGACTTCTTCATGTCGCTCACCGCGAGGTCCGGGTGGTCGGCCTCGATGGACCGGGCGAGCTCCTTCGCGAAGGCCGCCGCCTGCTCGGTGCTGAGGGTGCCGTCGAGCTCGGCGTACAGGTGCACGCCCTTGCTGCCGCTGGTGACCGGGACCGGGTCGAGGCCCACGTCTCGGAGGATGGCCCGCGCGAGGCGGGCGATCTCGACGCACTCGGGCAGCCCCGCGCCCGGGCCGGGATCGAGGTCGATGACGAGCCGGTCGGGATGCGCGGGGGAGCCGTCACCCGCGAACCGCCACTGCGGCACGTGCAGCTCGAGACTGGCGATCTGGGCCAGCCAGGCGAGCGTCGCGGGCTCGGTGGCGATCGGGTAGCTGTTCTCGTGGTCGCGGTGCTGGATGGTGCCGCGGGCCACCCAGTCCGGGGTCGTGTCGTCGAGGTTCTTCTGGAAGAAGACTGCGCCCGGCTCGTCCACGGTGCCGACGCCGTGCACCCATCGCTTGCGGGTGATCGGCCGTCCGTCGAGGTGGGGGAAGATCACCGGGGCGATCTCCGCGTAGTAGGCGAGCACATCGGCCTTCGTCGTTCCCGTCTCCGGGTAGAGCACCTTGTCGAGGTTGGTGAGCCGCAGCCTGCGGCCCTCGATCTGCACGGTCTGATCGTCGCGGGCCATGCGGTCATGCTCGCTGGAAGCGGCCGGGGAGGTGGGCCGACGTCAGCCCGCTCCCGGTGTACTGGTGGCATGCGTGCGATCTGGAAGGGCGCCATCACGTTCGGTCTCGTGAACGTGCCCGTGAAGCTGTACAGCGCGACCGAGGACCACGACGTGCCCCTGCACATGGTGCACGATGCCGACGGCGGGCGGATCCGGTACCAGCGCCGCTGCGAGGTGTGCGGCAAGGTCATCGCCTTCGACCACATCGACAAGGCCTACGACGACGGCGAGCGCACCGTCGTGCTCACCGAGGACGACCTCTCCACGCTGCAGGAGGAGCGCAGCCGCGAGATCGACGTGGTCGAGTTCGTGCCCAACGAGCAGATCGACCCGATCATGCTCGACCGCAGCTACTTCCTCGAGCCCGACGGCTCCAGCGCGAAGGCGTACACGCTGCTGCGCCGCACCCTCGAGGACGAGGACCGCACCGCGATCGTGCAGTTCGCGCTCCGGCAGCGCACCCGGCTCGCCGCGGTGCGTGTGCGCGGCAAGGTGCTCATGCTGCAGACGCTGCTCTGGGACGACGAGGTCCGCGAGGCGGACTTCGACTCGCTCGCCGGCTCGGTCCGCTTGAACGCGCGGGAGAGGGAGATGTCGGCGGAGCTCATCCGCTCGTTCGCCAGCGATTTCCACCCGGAGCGCTTCGTCGACGAGTACCAGGCGCAGCTGCGCGAGCTGGTCGACCGCAAGCTCGACACGGGCGAGGCGTTGCCGACCGAGGCCACGACGGGCGAGGAGGACGAGGGCGAGGTGCTCGACCTGATGGAGGCGCTGCGGCGCAGCGTCGAGCGCAACCGCGGCAAGGCCAAGCCGTCGGCGCGCAAGTCGAAGAAGAAGGCGGGCTGAGGATGCGGCTGCGCAGGAGCCGACCGAGCGGACCGGGATGGACGCGGCGCCGGCAGGGGAGCGGCTTCAGCTACATGGACCAGGACGGCGCGGTGCTCACCGGCGCGGACCGCGACCGCTGCGAGGCGCTCGTGCTGCCGCCCGCCTGGGAGGACGTCTGGATCTGCCCGGACGAGCGCGGCCACATCCAGGCGATCGGCCGCGACGGCGCAGGACGACGGCAGTACGCGTACCACCCGGACTGGCGCGCGCGGAACGACCGCCGCAAGTTCGACCGCGCGATCCTGCTGCTCGAGTCGCTGCCGGTCGCTCGGCGCGGCGTGACCATCGACCTGCGCCGCGACGACAGCTCGCGGGAGCGGGCGCTCGCGGCCGCCTTCCGGATCCTCGACACGGCGTCGCCGCGGATCGGTTCGACGCGCTACCTCGATGCGCACGGCAGCCGCGGCCTGTCGACACTGAAGGGCGAGCACGTCGCGCTCGACGGCGACCGCATCAGCCTGCGCTTCCCCGGCAAGAGCGGGCAGGAGTGGTCGAGCGAGTTCCGTGACGTCGATCTGGCGGCCTATCTGCGCCGGGCGCGGCGCCGCGGCCTGGCCGAGCCCCTGCTGAGCTTCAAGGACGGCTCCTGGGGCAGTCCGAGTGCCGCCGACATCAACGCGGACATCCGGCAGCGCACGGGTGGTGACTTCACGGCGAAGGACTTCCGCACGGTGCACGGCACACTCGTCGCCGCACGGGTGCTCGCCGACGAGCAGCCGCAGCCGACCGAGGTGGCCCGCAAACGGGCCGAGCGGGCCGCGGTGAAGGCGGCGGCCGACACCCTCGGCAATACCATCTCGGTAGCGCGCGCCTCGTACATCGACCCGCGCATCTTCGACCTGTTCCGGGACGGCACCACGGTCGACCCGCGGGGAGCGGCTCGGTCGAGTCGCAGGTCCTCGCCCTGCTCACCTGACCAGCGGATGCGATGCAGGTGAGGCCGACCTTATTTTGAAGAATTCATAACAACGTGGTTCACTGGTCCTCGTGACCATCACCGCGCATCCCGACTCCCGGGAGGATCTCGAGCAGTCGCTGCGCGCGCGCGGACTGCGGGTCACGCAGCAGCGCCTCGCGGTGCTGCGCGCGCTCTCCGCGATGCCGCACGCCGACACCGATGAGGTGCATCGGGCGGTCGCCGACGAGCTGCCGGGCACCGCACTGCAGGCCGTCTACGTGGTGCTCGGCGCGCTGACCGATGCCGGTCTGCTGCGCCGCATCTCGCCGGCCGGCTCGCCCGCACGCTACGAGCGGCGCGTGGGCGACAACCACCACCACGTCGTGTGCACGCGCTGCGGCGCCGTCGCCGACGTCGACTGCGTGCACGGCGCAGCCCCTGCCTGGAGCCCTCGGATGCGAGCGGCTTCACCATCACCACCGCCGAGGTCACCTTCTGGGGGCTCTGCGCCGCCTGCGGGTCGGCCGAGGCGGGGGACACCGAACACCCCTCGAAGGAGACCGATGTCTGAGAACCCGGCCACCACCACCAACAGCGGCGCGCCCGTCGCGAGCGACCAGCACTCGGCCGCCGTCGGCAACGACGGCCCCGTCGCGCTCGTCGACCACTACCTGGTCGAGAAGCTCGCCCAGTTCAACCGCGAGCGCGTGCCGGAGCGCGTCGTGCACGCGAAGGGCGGCGGCGCGTTCGGCACCTTCGAGGTCACCGCCGACGTCTCGCAGTACACCCGCGCCGCGGTCTTCCAGCCCGGCACCACCACCGAGACCCTGCTGCGCTTCAGCTCGGTCGCCGGCGAGCAGGGGAGCCCGGACACCTGGCGCGACCCGCGCGGCTTCGCGCTGAAGTTCTACACGAGCGAGGGCAACTACGACCTCGTCGGCAACAACACGCCCGTGTTCTTCATCCGCGACGGCATCAAGTTCCCCGACTTCATCCGCTCGCAGAAGCGCCTGCCCGGCAGCGGCCTGCGCAACCACGACATGCAGTGGGACTTCTGGACCCTGCAGCCCGAGAGCGCCCACCAGGTCACCTGGCTCATGGGCGACCGCGGCCTGCCGACCTCGTGGCGCCACATGGACGGCTTCGGCTCGCACACCTACCAGTGGACCAACGCCGCGGGCGAGCGGTTCTGGGTCAAGTACCACTTCGAGACCCGCCAGGGCAACGAGACGCTCACGCAGGCGCAGGCCGACCAGATCGCCGGCGAGGACGCCGACTTCCACCGCCGCGACCTCGTCGAGGCGATCGAGCGCGGCGACTTCCCCAGTGGGACCTCTTCGTGCAGGTCATGCCGTACGAGGACGCGAAGACGTACCGCTTCAACCCCTTCGACCTCACGAAGGTGTGGCCGAAGGGCGACTACCCGCTGATCCCGGTCGGCGTGCTGACGCTGAACCGCAACCCGCGCAACTTCTTCGCGGAGATCGAGCAGGCCACCTTCGCGCCGTCGAACTTCGTGCCCGGCATCGGCGCGAGCCCCGACAAGATGCTGCAGGCCCGCATCTTCAGCTACGCCGACGCGCACCGCTACCGCGTGGGCACCAACCACGCGCACCTGCCCGTGAACCGCCCGAAGAGCGAGGTCAACTCGTACTCGAAGGAGGGTGCCATGGCGTACCACTTCAACGAGCCCGAGGTGCCGGTCTACGCGCCGAACACGGTCGGCGGCCCGCACGCCGACGCCGAGAAGGCCGGCGACGCCGGCAACTGGGCGGCCGACGGCGAGCTCGTGCGCGCCGCGGCGACGCTGCACCCCGAGGACGACGACTTCGGCCAGGCCGGCACCCTCGTGCGCGAGGTGCTGGACGACGCTGCGCGCGAGCGCCTCGCGCAGAACATCATCGGCCACGTCTCGCAGGTGACCCGGCCGGAGCTCTTCGAGCGCATCTTCGCCTACTGGGACGCGGTGGACGCGGACCTCGGCGCCGCCGTGCGCCGCGGCGTGCAGCCGGAGCAGCCCGGCGCCGGTGTGTCGCCGGAGGAGGTCGCGGTCGAGGCCTGATCCTCGCCGCGCACGACGAAGGGCCCGTCCGATCGGACGGGCCCTTCGCAGGTTCAGGGAGGCTCACTCCTCGCGGGTGCCCTTCTTGGACATCACCGACAGGCAGATCACGATGAAGGCGGCTTCGACGATCGAGGCGCCGATGATGATGCTCCAGAAGACCGACTCGACCATGCTGCTCCGTTCCGAGGGTGCGTGCCCGGCGCTGCCCGGGCATCCGCTCCATCGTAGCCGGAGGGCGTGCGCGCCCTCGAACCAGGTGCCGCCTCCGGGCTAGGGTCGGGGGAGTGACAGCAGCTGCGAGCTTCCGGGCGGCCACGCGCCCGCCGATCCTGCAGGTGGCGAAGACCGCCGCCGCGACCCTGCTCGCCTGGTTCGCCTGCACCCTCGTCTTCCCGGAGCAGCTGCCCGTCTTCGGCGCGATCGCCGCGCTGCTGTGCGTGCAGCCCAGCGTCACGCAGTCGGTCGGCCGCGCCGTGGAACGGGTCGTCGGCGTCATCGTCGGCGTGGCCGTCGCCAGCGGTGCGCTGTTCGTCTTCGGCACGGCGAGCTGGCTCTTCATCGTCGCCATCGTGGCGTCCGCGCTGCTCGGCTGGGCGGCACGGATGACGACGCCCTCGAGCAACCAGATCGCCATCACCGCGATGCTCGTGCTCGCGCTCGGCGGCGCGACGCAGGGCTACGCGCTGGAGCGCATCGTCGAGACCGCCATCGGCGCCGCGATCGGGCTCATCGTCAACGCGGTGATCGCGGCGCCGGTGCTCGTCACACCGGCGCACCAGGCACTGCTCGCGCTGCGCGAGGGCACCGCGGGAGCCATGGACCGGCTGGCTCTGGAGCTGGGCGGTGCGCCCGAGCAGTCCGACCTGCGCGGCGCGCTCGTCGAGGCACGGGCGCTGCGCGAGCGGATGCAGGAGGTCGTCGAGCAGCTCGCCGCCAGCACCGAGAGCCTGGCCCTCAACCCCCGGCGCTCCCGCTGGAAGGACGCCGCGGAACGGGACCAGGCGATGGCTCGGCTGCTGAATCCCATCGTGCAGCAGGTGGCCGGCATGACGCGCGCCGTGCACGACCACGCCGCGCCCGGGCTGCTCGAGGAACCGGCGATCGCCGGCATCGCCGAGGAGCTGCGCCGCGCCGCCCACGACCTGCGCACCCTGGGGGAGCCGTCGGCTGCCGCGGAGCCGCCCGCGCTGACCAGGCCGTTCACCGTCGTGCAACCGCATCCGCTGCACTGGATCGTGCTCGGCTCGCTGCTGGAGGACCTCCGCCGCATCCGGGAGGCGATCGTGGAAGCCCGAGACGCCTCCTGAGCGCCGGCTGGACAGCACTCGAGCGCCCGGGGGAGGGGCGGGAAGCTGAGGTCCATGATCGACGTGCACGACGAGTCACCCGAGGCGGAGTTGCGCCGCATGGTCTACGCGGGGGCCATCTGGTTCGCTGCGGTGCTGCTCGCGGGGGCCGTAGCGTTCTCCGGCGTGCTCTCGTCGGGTTGGCGGCCGAGCGAGCTCGCACCGGCAGCCGGGGCGGTCTGGTGGGTCGGGGCGACGGCCTGGTTCGGCGCGCTGGCGTGCTTCGGCTGGTCCGGCTGCCCGACGCTCGGCTTCCCGCTGCGAGCGGCCGTCAAGCAGAAGCAGATCTGCTCGCGAGTCGGGGTCGTGCTCACCATCACCGCCTCGATCCTCACGACCCTGCCGCTGCTGATCGGCTGAGCCGTCGCGGAGCACGCAAGAGCAGTGTCGAACACTCGTTCCGACATAATAAGGATTATCGGATGTCGGAAACAGCGGCGGGAGGAGCCGCGCGATCGTCCAGGACGAGCTGCAGGAACGCCAGATCCAGCCAGCGCCCGAACTTCGCACCGACCTGCTCGACGACGCCCGCGTGCGTGAAGCCGAACTGCTCGTGCAGCCGGATCGAACCGACGTTGCCGCGCTCGACGGCGGCGACCATGACGTGCACGCCCGAGGTGCGCGCGCGCCCGATGAGCGCCTTCATGAGCGCCCGACCGACACCCTTGCCGCGCTGATCCCCGCGCACGTACACCGAGTGCTCCACGGTGTGCCGGAACCCGTCGAAGGCGCGCCACGGTCCGTACGATGCGTAGCCGACGACATCATGCTCGTCGAGCGCGACCAGCACGGGGAATCCCGCCGCCGTGCGGTCCGCGAGCCAGATCGCGCGATCCGCGGCATCGACCGTGCGCTCGTTCCAGATGGCGGTGCTGTGCAGCACCGCGTCGTTGTAGATGGCGGCGATGCCCCCGAGGTGGGCCTCGTCGGCGTCCTGGATGCGCATGCTGCGTGGTCCTCTCGTCGCGCTGACCAGCTCACTGTACTGAGACGCCGCGGCCCGTCCGGCGCAACGCGCACACGGCTGAGCCCAGGGTGCCGGGTGCAGCCTGGGCCGCATGAGCATCGAGCAGATCGAGACCTGACTGGACGGCTACGAGCGCGCTTGGGCGACGAACTCCCCCGCCGACGTGCGCGCGCTCTTCACCGAGGATGCCGTCTACCGGTTCCACCCGTGGGAGGACGGCGCCTCGGGCCACGACTCGATCATCGCGGCATGGCTCGAGGGGGCGGACTCCCCCGGCTCCTGGACGTTCGAGCGCGGCGGTCTCGCCGCCGACGGCGAGCTGCACTTCGTCGAGGGCGTCACGCGCTACCCCCAGGACGAGCACGACTACGCCAACCTCTGGGTCGTGCACCTGACGCCCGACGGGAGGGCGAGCTCCTTCACCGAGTGGTACATGACGCTGCCGCGCGATGCGGCCTGAATTGCACTCTAGGCTCGATAGTGCAACTATGAGGCGGTGACCCCCTCCGATCGTCAGCGCCGCACCCGGCGAGCCCTCGTCGACGGCGCCCGGGCGCTCACCGCCGAGCACGGCCTCGCCGGCTTCACGGTCGAGCAGCTCTGCGAGCTCGCGGGCGTGTCCCGGCGGACCTTCTTCAACTACTTCCCCACGAAGGAGTCGGCCGTGCTCGGCGTGGACCCGGACTGGGACGAGGCATTCCTCGAGCGCTTCCGCTCCATCCCGGCGCACGATCGCCTCGGCCCGCTCGACGATCTGGCGAGCCTCACGGTCGACGCCTTCGCCGAGATGGGCACAACCCGCGACGAGGCGCGCACGATGGTCGCCGCGGTGCGACGCGAGCCGCGCATCCTCGCCGCCTTCATCGAGCAGGACCGCACCCAGGAGCAGCGGCTGACCGATGCCATCGTCGATCGTGACGGCGTCGACCCGCTCGCCGCCCGCATGACGGCCGTGCTGCTCGGGGCCATCGTCCGTACCACCGCGCAGCAGGTCTTCGAAGGCGACGGGGACCTCGCCGAGTTCGCGGACGTCCTGCGCGCCCACCTCGACGCGGCCCGCTCCGCGATGCACGACTCCCCCGCCACCCCCATCACCCGAACGAAGGACGCATGACCGCCACGACCGCATCCGGCCCCCTGCTGCTGACCCAGCGGCGCATCTGGATCATCTTCTCCGCCCTCATCGCGGGCATGCTGCTCTCGAGCCTCGACCAGACCATCGTCTCCACCGCGATGCCGACGATCGTCGGCCAGCTCGGCGGCGTCGACCACCAGGCCTGGATCACGACCGCCTACCTGCTCGCGACGACCATCGTCATGCCGGTCTACGGCAAGTTCGGCGACGTGCTCGGCCGCCGCAACCTGTTCCTCGTCGCCATCGCGCTCTTCACGCTCGCCTCGATCGGCTGCGCCCTCGCCGACGACTTCTGGACCTTCGTGCTCTTCCGCGCGATGCAGGGCCTCGGCGGCGGCGGGCTCATGATCCTGTCGCAGGCGATCATCGCCGACATCGTGCCGGCCTCCGAGCGCGGCAAGTACCTCGGGCCGCTCGGCGCCGTCTTCGGCCTCTCCGCGGTCGCCGGACCGCTCGTCGGCGGCTTCTTCGTGGACCACATGACGTGGGAGTGGGCGTTCTGGATCAACATCCCGGTCGGCATCGCCGCCTTCCTCGTCGCGTGGTTCGCGCTCACTCTGCCGAGCAAGCGCGCCGAGCGGCGCATCGATGTGCTCGGTGTGGTGCTGCTCTCGATCGCCACCACCTGCCTCATCTTCTTCACGGAGTTCGGCGGCGGCGACGAGCACGGCTGGGGCGCCTGGCAGACGTGGGCCTTCGGCGCCGGACTGCTCATCGCGGCTTCCGCCTTCGTGCTCGTCGAGGCGCGGGCGGACGACCCGATCATCCCGCTCGGCTTCTTCCGCAACCGCACCTTCGTCACGGCCACCGCGGTCGGCTTCGTGCTCGGCATCGGCATGTTCAGCGCGATCGCCTTCGTGCCGACCTTCCTGCAGATGTCCTCGGGCACCTCCGCCGCCGTCTCGGGCCTGCTCATGATCCCGATGATGGTCGGCGTCATGGGCACGTCGATCGCCTCGGGCATCCTGATCTCGAAGACCGGGCGCTACCGCGGCTACCCCATCGCGGGCACCGTGGTCATGGCGGCCGCGATGCTGGCGATGACGACGCTGGCGGCGGACACCCCGATCTGGCTGATCTGCGTGTTCCTGTTCGTCTTCGGCGCCGGCATGGGGCTCATCATGCAGGTGGTCGTGCTGGTCGTGCAGAACTCGGTCGCTCCGCAGGACGTGGGCACCGCGACGAGCACGAACAACTACTTCCGCGAGGTCGGTGCGGCGCTCGGCGTCGCCGTGTTCGGCGCCCTGTTCCAGAGCCGCCTCGCCGAGCAGCTGCGCGAGGTGTTCGCGAACGCGGGGGCCTCCCCCGACGACGCGGCCGCCGCGACCTCCACCCTCGACCCGGCGGCGCTGAACGCCCTGCCCGATGCCGTCCGCGAACAGGTCGTCGCCGCCTACGCCGACTCGCTCGCGCCGGTGTTCTGGTACCTCCTGCCCTTCGTGGCCATCGCCTTCGTGCTCGCCCTGCTCATCAAGCAGATCCCGCTCGCCGACGTCTCGGGCATGGTCGCGCGCGGCGAGGCGGTCTCCGGCGAGGAGGCCGAGCGGATGGAGGCGGAGCAGCGCGCTGCACGCACCGGCGCACCCGGCGCCGAGGCGGATCGCCGTCCCTAGGACTCCGTCCGCACCCGCAACCGCAGCAGCAGGCCGGCGATCGCGACGATCGCGAGCAGCAGCATGAGCAGCACCGCTCCCCCGCCGATGACGATCGGCACCGGGATGGTGAGCGGCGCCTCGAGGATCGCCCCGAGGCTGCCGCTCACCTCGTGGGAGGCGCGGTCCGGCTGCTCGAGCTCGAGTCCCCCGGCGATGTCGTCGCGCGGTTCGAAGACGGCCTCCGCCGTGTAGGTGACCGCGTCGCGGAGACGCTCGAAGCGCACCGTCTCCGCCTCGGCGGCTGCGCTGCGCTCGATGTCGAGCACGCGGGTCTCGACGACCCGTTCCTGCGGGCCCTCGAGCAGCCGCACCTTCCAGGTGCCGGCGGGTACCGCGCCATTGCGCTCGACCCATGCGCCGCTCAGCTCGAGTCGCACGTCCCAGGCCAGCGAATCCTGCTCGGGCGCTCCCAGGGACGTGAGCGACGCGGTGACCGGGAAGGAGGCGACGGTGATGCGCAGGGGCTCGACCGTCGAGGCCCCGTCGAGGTCCGAGTCCTCGGACGGCACCAGCACGGCCCGCAGTGCGTGCTCGCCAGCCGGGAGCGGATCGCGGTCGCGAGGCGTCGACACGTAGGCGGCGCCGTCCTCGGCGATCGGGATCCCGCTCGCCCAGGGCTCCTCGCCGCCGTCGAGGTAGACGTCGATCGTGCCGTCGTCCCTGCCGACGGTCGGCAGGGGCCCGGACTCGTGGAGCTGCGGTGGTTCGCGATCGATGCGCAGCTGCGCGTGCCACCGCTCCCCGTAGTCGACGGCCACCTCCTGCTGCTGCCAAGCGACATCGGTTCCGACGGCCGCGGAGGCCGGCGAGGCGACGCCGGTGGCGAGCAGCGCCCCCAGCACCAGCGCCCCTGCGACGAGCCGTCCCATCCGCTCAGGCACGATCGACGCCCTCCCTGCCCGTGTGCGCGCTGTCGGCGTGCGCGATGCCGGCGGCGACGGCGCGGCGCTCGAGGCGCACGGCGAGCACGATCGCGACGATGAGGAGCAGCAGCGCGGCGAGGCCCGTCACGGCGACGACCCCGGTCGGGATCGGCACGCTGTCGCCGACCGTCGGTTCCGGCTGCGCCGGCGGGGTGATCTCGACGATGGGGGCGGGCTCCGCCTCGGGCGCGGCGAACTGCGCGGTGGCGGGCGGCCCGACGACCGCGTTGACGGCCGCCTCTCCCGCCGTCGCGAAGGTCGCGGACGCCGTGAAGACACCCTCGGCGGGCACTCCCGGCCAGTACCAGGAGACCGCTCCGGGCCCGCCCGCCGCGATGCGGCGCTGCTCGGCGAAGACCTGCGCGCCGTCGCCGTCCGTCACGACCACCGACCACTCGCCGGCCGGCGTCCGCAGCGGCTGCTCGACGTCGCCGGAGTTGACGACGTCGAGGTACTCGCCGCCCAGCTGCCCCACGATGACGGCGCCCGAACGCTCCCCGGATCCTCGTCCACGCGCACCGAGACATCGAGTGCGCGCTGCGCGACCTCCAGCACGAGCGGTGCGGCGGTGCGCACGATCGCGCCGTCCGGCAGCGTCAGGGCCGCGTCGACGCGATGGGTGCCGGCCGGCAGCGTCGCCGTGCCGCCCTCGACGGACCACGCGGCGACGCCGTCGCCATCCGCCTCGGCGGAGAGGGTCTGCGCCGGCGGCGGGGCGAAGGTCCCGCCCTGCGCGCTCAGATCGACGCGGCAGGCGAAGGGCTCGTCGCACAGTTCGCCGAGTCCCGGCACCCGCAGCGACGAGCCGACCGGGTCGCCGAAGACCGACTCGAGGCGTTCATCCGCCCAGACGATGGTCGCAGCAGCCGCTTCGACCGGCGCCGCAGCTGCCGGAGCGGATGCGGCCAGCACGGCGCCGCAGGCCGCCAGCGCCCCGAGTACCGCGGCGACGGAGCGCCGGAAGCTGTGCATCCGACCAGGCTACTGACACGACACGGCCCCGCTCATCCGCCCCCGGGATGACCGGGGAGGATGCGCGGGGCCGCGCGCGAGCGCTCGATCAGGCCGTGGCGAAGCCGGAGACGTCGCCCACGTACCGGGTGTTCTCGGCGGGTACGGGCTCGATCGCGGCAAGGGCGACCTCGGCGGCGAACTCCTGCACGTTGTAGAGCTTGCCGGCGTCCTCGCGGCGGCTCGCGATGGCGCCCGGGTTCGCGCGCTCGAGGAGCGTCGCGGTGATGGTGCCCTCGATCATGTCGCCGGAGACGACGACGAACTCGATGCCCGCGTCGGCGAGCGACGGGATCTGCTCGCGCAGGGCGTCCTCGCCGGCGCGCTTGCTGAGCGCGACCGGCACGTACTCGGGCATGGTCTCGGTGGTGCGGATGAAGTGCGCCTGGTGGCTGGTGACGAACACGACGCGCGCGCCCGCGCCGAGCAGCGGGCGGGCAGCGGCGAGCAGGTTCACCTGCGCGTCGCGATTGAGCTGCATGGCGTAGTCCTCGGCCATGCCGCCCTCCATGCCGCCGGAGGCGTTCATGACGAGCACGTCGAGGCCGCCCCATGCATCCTCCACCTGCGCGAACATCGCCTCGAGCGACGCGGGATCGGTGAGGTCGGCGCCGATGGCGATCGCCTCGCCGCCGGCGGCCTCGATCTCGGCGACGAGCTTGAGCGCCCGCGCCTCCTTGTTGCGGTAGTTGATGACGACCTTCGCGCCGGCCGCGGCGAGGTAGCGCGCGGTGTCGGCGCCGATGCCGCGGGAGGATCCGGTGACGAGGGCTCGGCGGCCGGCGAGGGAGCCGGCGGGCAGGGGGTTGCTCATGGTGCCCGATCCTACCGAAACGCCCCGACGCTCCCCCGACCCGCACTGGTAGCGTCGTGGCACGGGGCTGCGGCACCCCGGGGAGGCGGAGCGCATGTTCATCGACCTCGAGCAGTACGTCTGGATCGGCTGGCTCATCGTGATCGTGGTGCTGCTCATCATCGAGCTGCTCACCTTCGAGTTCACGAGCCTCATGCTCGCCATCGGCTCGGTCGGCGGCCTCGCGACGTACATGGCCGGCGGCGAGTGGTGGCTGCAGATCATCGTCGCCGGGCTGCTCTCGGTGGCCCTCCTCTTCACCATCCGACCGCTGCTGCTGCGCACCCTGCACAAGGGCCGCGACGAACGGCCCACCAACGTCGAGGCGCTGCTCGGCCTGCAGGGCCGCGTGCTCGGCGGCCTCGGACCGCTCGGCGGCCAGGTCAAGCTCACCAACGGCGAGACCTGGACGGCCCGTTTCGCCCCCGAGGTGCCCGAGCTGACGCTCGCGGATGGCGACCGCGTGAGCGTCGCCACCATCGACGGCTCCACGGCCGTCGTCGTCCCCATCGAGAGGAAGCCCTCATGACCGACCAGGGAACGTTCATCGGCCAGATCTTCGTGATCGCGCTGATCGTCGTCGTCGCCATCTTCGTGCTGGTGGTGCTGGTGCGCGCGATCCGCATCGTGCCGCAGGCCACCGCCGGCGTCGTCGAACGGCTCGGCCGGTACCACAAGACACTCACGCCGGGCCTCAACGTGCTCGTACCGTTCATCGACCGCATGCGCCCGCTCATCGACATGCGCGAGCAGGTCGTCTCCTTCCCGCCGCAGCCGGTCATCACCGAGGACAACCTCGTCGTCTCGATCGACACGGTCGTCTACTTCCAGGTGACGGATGCGCGCGCGGCCACCTACGAGATCGCGAACTACCTCGGCGCCGTCGAGCAGCTCACCACCACGACCCTCCGTAACGTGGTCGGCGGCCTCAACCTCGAGGAGGCGCTGACCAGCCGCGACAACATCAACAGCCAGCTGCGCATCGTGCTCGACGAGGCCACCGGCAAGTGGGGCATCCGCGTCGGACGCGTCGAGCTGAAGGCGATCGACCCGCCCGCCTCCATCCAGGACTCGATGGAGAAGCAGATGCGGGCCGAGCGCGACCGCCGAGCGCAGATCCTCATGGCGGAGGGCACCAAGCAGGCGGCGATCCTGGAGGCGGAGGGCTCGCGCCAATCGGCCATCCTCACCGCCGAGGGCGAGGCCAAGGCCGCCGTGCTGCGCGCGCAGGCCGACTCCGAGGCGCAGGCGCTGCGAGCGCAGGGCGAGTCGCAGGCCATCACGACGGTGTTCGAGGCGATCCACCGCGGCGAGCCGGACCAGATGCTGCTCGCGTACCAGTACCTGCAGACGCTGCCGAAGCTCGCCGAGGGCGACGCCAACAAGCTCTGGGTGATCCCCAGCGAGCTCACCGAGGCGCTGAAGGGCATCGGCGGCGCGTTCGGCGCCAGGGGCGGCGCGCCCACCCCGTGACGAAGCGCTATTTCGACTCCCCCGCGCCCCGGCTGCTCGCGCACCGGGGTCTCGCCCGGGAGGCGCCCGAGAACACGCTCGCGGCGTTCGTCGCCGCGCTGTCCGTCGGCGCCGACTACCTCGAGACCGACGCGCGCGCCTCCTCCGACGGGGTCGCCGTGCTGCACCACGACGCCGAACTCCGGCTGCCCGAGCGCCACGGTCGCGCCGCCCGCGAGGTCGTGATCGCCGACACCCCGGCCCTCGCGCTCGAGCGTCTGGACCTCGGCGGCGGCAGCGGCGTGCCGTCGCTGGCCTCGGCGCTCGACGGGCTGCCGGAGGCCCGGTTCAACATCGACGTGAAGTCGGCGGATGCGATCGGCCCGGTGGTCGAGGCCGTGCGACGCGCGAAGGCGCGGGATCGGGTGCTGCTGACCTCCTTCGACGCCGGACGACGACGACGCGCCGCCGCGGCGCTGCCCGGCGTCGCCACATCGGCGGCGGCGCCGCGGGTCCTGCTCGCCGCCGTGGGTGCGGGGCTCGGGCTGCAACCGCTCGTCCAGCTCGCCGCGCGGGGCATCGACGCGCTGCAGGTGCCCGAGCGCCAGGGTCCCCTCACGATCGTCGACCGTCGGCGGATCGCCGCCTACCACCGGGCGGGGCTCGAGGTGCACGTCTGGACGGTCAATGCGCCGGCCGAGATGGAGCGGCTGCTCGACCTCGGCGTCGACGGAATCGTCACGGATCGGGCCGACCTGGCCGCGCCGATCATCGCCGCGCGACGCTGAACGGGCCCATCCGCGCATCCGCTCGTCTCCGAAGCCCAGGTGACCATTCCCTCTGCATCACGAGACTGGGAATGCTCTGGACCACCCCGCCCGCGGAAAGGTTCCGCCAAGGCTGGGGGTTTATACCGGAAGACCACGACCACGCACGGCGGAAGGAGCGCACCATGGCCGATCGGAGCCTGCGAGGAATGAGGATCGGAGCGACGAGCCTCCAGAGCGAGGAGGGTGTCGAGTACTCCGCCCGCAAGCGCGCCGTCTACCGCACGGAGGACGGCAGCACGTTCGAGGTCGTCTTCGCCGAGGACGCGGAGGTGCCCACCACCTGGAGCTCACCCAAGAGCGGACAGGAGGGCACGCTGCTCGACGCGCAGGGCGACCCCGTCGAGAACGAGGTGGACGACGCCAAGCCGGTGCGCACGCACTGGGACATGCTGCTCGAACGGCGAACCCGCGAGGAGCTCGAGGAGATCCTCGAGGAGCGACTGCAGTACCTGCGCGCCCGACGCGGAGCCTGAGGGCGCGCGCGACGCGAGACCCCGGTCGGAGCCCGGCACCGCGACGGTACCGGGCTCCGCTGCGTGCACGCGACGGCAGCCCGGTGCCGGACCGCGGCGACGCTCAGCGTCGCCGCGTCCGTCGCGTGACCAGCACGAGGGCGAGCCCGCCGAGGCCGAGGCCGCCCACCAGGTACTCCACGCCGCGACCGACCATCGTCGCGCCGGTGGTCGTGTCGCTGAGCGGCAGATCGGCCACCATGACGCCCGGTTCGAACGTCGGCAGCTGCTCCACGACGGTGCCGTCGGGCTCGACCATCGCGCTCACCCCGACCGTCGACACGTTCGCGAGGCTGCGTCCGGTCTCAATCGAGCGGATGCGGGCGATCGCGAGCTGCTGCGCCCCTTGATCCGTGCGCCCGAAGTCGGCGTTGTTGGTCGGGGCGAGGATGATCTCGGCGCCATCGCCGACCATCCGCCGCACGAGGTCGTCGTCGACGATGTCGTAGCAGATGGCCGAGCCGGCGATCACGCCGTCGAGGTCGAGCACGTTGTCGCGGGTGCCGAAGGTGTAGTCGCGCGGCACCATGTCGAAGAGATCGGGCGCGAGCGGGTAGAAGAACTCGCGCGCAGGCAGGTACTCGGCGAACGGCACGGGGTGGATCTTGTCGTACTGGTCGACCTGCCCCTCCCCCGGGTCGATCTGCAGCACGCTGTTGAAGATCTCCTGGTCGTCCCCGTCACCGGTCCAGGTGATCGCGCCCAGCACGAACGGGGCGTCCACCGCATCCGCCACCGCCTGCAGCACCCTGCGCACCCCGCCGCTGCCCTGCGGACTGATGTCGGAGGCGTTCTCCGGCCAGACGAGCACGTCGAGATCCTCGTCGCCGTCGAGCAGCGGCGCGCTCGCGTCAAGATGGTTGCGCAGCACCGTGCCGCGCTCGACGGTGGAGTAGAGCCCGGAGTCCGCGTCGCCCTGCACGCCGCCCACCCGCAGCATTCCGGTGACCGCGACGGGCCAGTTCGGCACGGCGAGCAGCAGCGCGCCGATCGCCGCGGCGAGCAGCGTGCGGCCGAGTCGGATCGGGGGCAGGAGCGGCCGGCTGCGGGGCTCGCGGACCAGCTGCACCAGGAACGCGGCGAACCAGGCGATGGCGAAGCTCAGACCGGATGCGCCGACGACGCTGGCGAGGTCGCCGAGCGGGCTGTCGGCCTGCGAGAACGCGAGCCGCGCCCAGGAGAAGCCGCCGAACGGGAACATGCTCGCGACGACCTCGCGCAGCGTCCAGAGGCCCGCGACGACCACGGGGAGCGCGCCGAGTCGCGTGCGACGGGTGGTCCAGACCAGCGGCCCGCGCCGCCAGACGATCGACATGAGCAGCACGCCGAACGCCACGAAGAGCGTCTGCGCGACGGTGAGCGCGAACCAGGGCAGGAAGCCGAGGTAGACCGTGGCCCACTGGATGTGCAGGCCGTAGAAGGAGAAGCCGCCGACGACGCCGACGAGCAGCGCCGCGCCGGGCCGGCGCCCGAGCATGGCGACGTAGAGCATGACGACGCCGGGCAGGGCGAGCGGCCACCAGCCGAGGTCGGGGAACGCGGCGTCGAGCACCGGCCCGGCCGCGGCGGCGAGCAGCAGCGCCTGCCAGAGCGGCAGCGCGGGGCGCGCGAGCTCCGGCGCGCCGAGCGGCCGGTCCGAGCCGGCCGCAGCAGGGCGGTGCCGTGCCGTGGCGCTCACGCGACGCTCGAGTAGGCCACGATGCCGCGACGGACGGCATCGAGCGCCTGCCGCGCGGTCGCGCCGACCGGGGCCTGCGCGACGACGGAGAGCTGATCGAGCAGGTCGATCGTCTGCTTGCTCCACCGCACGAAGTCGCCGGCCGCGAGGTCGGCGTCGCGCAGCACGGCGTCGAGCGGCGAGCCGCTCGCCCACCGGTGCATGGCGAGCGCGAGCCCCGTCGAGGGCGGCGCGCTGCCCGGCAGCCGGTGGTCGCGCTCGAGGTCGTCGAGCACGGCCCAGGTCTCGAGGGTGCGGTCGAGGGCGGTGCGGAAGCGCCCGCGCGGCAGGTTGCGGTCGGCGCCGTACGGCTCCTCCCGTCGCGACTCGAACACCATCACGGTCGCCATCGCGGCCAGCGACGGCGCATCCAGCTCGTCCCAGTAGCCCCTGCGCAGGCTCTCGGCGACGAGCAGGTCGCGCTCGCCGTAGACGCGGCGCAGGGTGCGGCCGTGCGCGGCCAGGGTGAGCTCCCCATCCGCTCGTTCCAGGTAACCGAGCTCGAGCAGCACCTCGCTGACCCGGTCGAAGACCTTCGCCACCGCCCCGGTGCGGCGCTCGATCTGGCCGCGCAGCTCGTCGGTCTTGCGCTTGAGCTTGCCCCAGCGCTCCGCCCACCGGGCGTGCTGCTCGCGCTCGGGGCAGCCGTGGCAGTCATGCCGGCGCAGCCGATCGCGCAGCGTCTGCAGCTGCTCCTGCCGACGGTCGCGCTGGGCGCGGCTGAGGCCGACGGTCTTCTTGCGCTCGAGGTCGTTCAGCTCGCGGCGGATGCCCGCGTACTCGCGGAAGTCGCCGAGGTGGCAGCGCATCGACTGCTCGTAGCCGCGCAGCGACTCCTGCTGCGAGCGGACCTTGCGGGCCAGGTCGACGACGGCGCGGTCGGCCTGGAACTGCGCGAAGGACGACTCGAGGATCTCGCGGGTGCGACGGCGCCCGAACTGGTCGACCAGGTTGGCCGTCATGTTGTAGGTGGGCTTGAAGCTCGAGTTCATCGGGTAGGTGCGTCGGCTCGCGAGCGAGGCGACGGCCTGCGGGTCCAGCTCGTTGGTCCACTGGATGACCGCGTGGCCCTCGACGTCGATGCCGCGGCGACCGGCGCGGCCGGTGAGCTGGGTGTACTCCCCCGGCGTGATCGGCACGCGACCCTCGCCGTTGAACTTCTCGAGCTTCTCCAGCACGACGGTGCGCGCCGGCATGTTGACGCCGAGCGCGAGGGTCTCGGTGGCGAAGACCAGCTTGACGAGCTTCTTCTGGAAGAGCTCCTCCACGACCTCCTTGAAGGCGGGCAGCATGCCGGCGTGGTGCGCGGCGACGCCCCGCAGCAGTCCCTCGAGCCACTCCCAGTAGCCGAGCACGGCGAGGTCCTCGTCGCGGATGGTGCGGCAGCGCTCCTCCACGATGGAGCGGATCTCCTCGCGCTCCCACTCCTCGGTGAGCCGCACGCCGGCGCGAAGCACCTGGCGCACCGCGCCGTCGCAGCCGGCGCGGCTGAAGATGAAGAAGATCGCCGGGATGAGGCCGCGCTCCCCCAGCATCGCGACGAGCGCGGCGCGGTCGACGCGCTCCTCCATCCGCGGTATCGGGCGTCCGCGGCCCTTGCCGCCCCTGTGCTGCACACGGCCGTTCGCGAGCCGCGCCAGCTCGGGGTTGACCCGGTGGGTCGCCGCCTGCCCCGAGGAGTCGAAGAGGTCCACCATGCGACCGCGCACGAGCACGTGCTGGTGCAACGGCACCGGCCGCTCCTCCGAGACGATCACATCGGTGTCGCCGCGCACCGCCTGCAGCCAGTCGCCGAACTCCTCCGCGTTCGACACGGTCGCGCTGAGGAGATCATCCGCACGTCGCTCGGCAGGTGGATGATCACCTCCTCCCACACCGCACCGCGGAAGCGGTCGGCGAGGTAGTGCACCTCGTCCATGACGACGAAGCGCAGATCGCGCAGCAGGTCGCTGCCCGCGTAGAGCATGTTGCGCAGCACCTCGGTGGTCATCACCACGATGCGCGCCTGCGGGTTGACGTTGGTGTCGCCGGTGAGCAGCCCGACCTCGCTCGCCCCGTAGGTTCGTACGAACTCGTTGAACTTCTGGTTGCTGAGCGCCTTGATCGGCGTCGTGTAGAAGATCTTGTCCGTCGGGTGGCGCATCGTGAGGTGCACGCCGAACTCGGCGACGATCGTCTTGCCGGCGCCCGTGGGCGCGGCGACGAGCACGCTGCGGCCCTGCTCGAGCGCGACGCAGGCGGCCTGCTGGAAGTCGTCGAGGTCGAAGCGCTGGTCGCGTCGGAACAGGTCGAGCTCGGGCGTGCGCCCGCGCTGCTTGGCGCGGGCGAAGCGCTCGGCGGGCGAGAGCTCGGTGCTCATGCCGTGGTCTCGGCCATCATGTCGTCCGATCAGGGGTGGGCACGCCGTCCTCCAGGATGCGGGCGGTGCGACGCGCGACGAGGCGGTCGCGGAAGATGCCGACCACGCCGGCGGCGAGGTACAGGCCGACGAGCGGAGCGGTGAGCAGCAGCATCGAGACGACGTCGGTGGACGGCGTCGCGAGCGCCGCGAAGATCGCCACGACGATGATGGCGACGCGCCACTGCTTGAGGATCGCCCTGCCGCTCACGATGCCGAGGAAGTTGAGCAGCACCAGCACCACGGGGAAGACGAAGCCGATGCCGACCGCCAGCGTGAGCTTCAGGAAGTAGTCGAGGTAGAACGTGGCGGTGAAGTTCGCCTCCGCGCCATCGGGCACGAAGCTCGTCATGAGGTCGATGATGCGAGGGAAGACGATCCAGCCCATGAAGCAACCGGCGAGGAAGAGCGGGATGGAGGCGAGCATGAAGCCGACCGCGTAGCGCCGCTCCGTGCGCAGCAGTGCCGGCATGATGTACGCCCACAGCTGGTAGAACCACACCGGGCTCGAGATGACGAGCCCGAGCGTGAGGGCGACGCGCATGATGATGTCGAAGGGCTCGTTGATCGCCACGTAGCTGATCACCGCCTGCCCCTCGGCGCCGGCCTCGAGCAGCGGGCGCTCCAGCGCCTGCCAGACGGGCGGGTACAGGAAGAAGCCGCCGATCGTGGCGAGGAAGATGGCTCCGGCGGAGATGAGGATGCGGTTGCGCAGCTCGATCAGGTGCTGCCCGAGCGACATGCGCCCCTCGGTGTTGCGACGGCCGCCGAGGCGCCGCTTCTCGGAGGCGGGCTCCTTCGGTGCGGCACCGCCGCGACCCGAGGCGGAGGCCTGGGTCACGACCGGGTCAGGACTTCGGCTCGTCGGTGCCGCTGCCGGTCGGCGTGCCGCCGGTGGGGGCGGTGCCCGGCCCGCCGGTTCCGTCGGCCTTCGGCTCGTCCTTCTTGCCGACCTCGCTCTTGAAGATGTTGAGCGACTGGGCGATGCTCTTGGCGAGCACGGGCAGCTTGGGCGCCGCGAACAGCAGGATGATGAGCACCACGATCACGATGCCCACGGGTCCGATGAAGTGGGACGGCATTGGCCTTCTCCTGTGCTCGGCGTGAGGGGACGGGATCAGTCTACCCGCGTCCCGCTGGGCGCCCGTCCAGGACCGGCCTCGGATCAGCCCGCGTACCGCGCTGCCGCGTCCCGCGCCCAGGCCGCGACGGCCGAGCGCGCGGCGGCGGGCTCCAGCACCTCGAGCGCGCCGCCGAGCGAAGCGGCGAGCCGTGCGAGGCCGGTGCCGTCCGCGATCCGCAGCCGCGCGGTGCTGCGCCCCTCCCCGCATCCGCGACGCTCTCCGGACGGTAGTCGGCGATGAGCGCCAGGGCGGCCGTCGGCAGCGCGACGGTGACCAGGCTGTCCTCCGCACTGCCCTCGAAGAGCTGCTCCCCCGGCACGAGGCCCTCGGCCTGCGCGCTGCGGCGCTCGCTCGTGGGAGCGGGCGCGAGCATCCGGTCGAGGCGGAAGGTGCGCACCGCCTCACGGCCGTGGTCGTAGCCGCGCAGGTACCAGTCGGCGTCGAGCGAGTCGAGCCGCAGCGGGTCGACGGTGCGCCGCTCGCGGTCGCCGCGGGCGTTGCGGTACTCGAAGACGACGCGCTCGTCGGCCTCGATCGCCGCTCGCAGCACCGAGAGGTTGGCGTCGACGTCGCGCGACTCGACCGCGAGCGCGCTCGGTCGGGCGGATGCGCCGCGCGAGAGCTTGTCCATGAGGCCGGCGATGGCGGCGCGGTCGGCGTTCTCGGGGATGGCCGAGAGGTACTGCAGGCCGGCGATGAGCGCGGCAGCCTCACGGGAGGAGAACCGCGGTGCGTCGTCGAGCGCGACCCGATGGGTCAGCACGATCTCGTCGTCGTCGAGGAACGCGTCCCAGTCGATGTCGAAGAGGTCGTCGACCTGGTAGGCGCGGGTGTCGCCGGGCACGCCGGAGACCGCGATGAGCCGCACGGCGTCGCGGACGGCCTGCTCCGGCAGCGTGAAGTGGGCAGCCGCCTCGGCGACCGGGACCCGCTCGCGGTCGATGAGGTACGGCACCAGGGCGAGCAGGACGGCCAGCTTGTCCTGCGCCTGGAGCGGTCGCTGCTGCTCGCTCACGCGGTGCTCCCCTCGTGCAGCCGTGCCACGGCGGCGAGTCGATCGTGCACCGCGGTGCGCAGCGTCGCGGGCTCGATCACGAGCACCTCCGGGCCGAAGCCGGCGAGCTCGTCGGCGAGGATCTGCAGGTCGGTGAAGTGCAGCGTGCTCGTGCCGTCGTCGGCGCGCTGCACGCCGCGGCGGCGGCCGAGGCGCAGCTCCGCATCCGTTCCCGGCTCGATGCGCACCGTCGCCGTGCTGCGGCGCCAGACCTCCTCGAGGCCGGCGAGCGCGGCGGCGGTGTGGTCGCCCTCGGGCGCGCTGAAGGCGCCGGCGAGGCGGACCGCCCCGAGGATGCGGCGCAGCAGGAACGTGCGCGGCGCCCCCGCATCGACGTCGACGCCGTACAGGTGCCAGCGACCCTCGTGCTGCACGAGGGCGAGCGGCTCCACGTGCCGCTGCCGCGGCGCCGGGTCGCCCGGCTTGAGGTAGTCGAATCGCACCCGCTGGCCGCGGGCGAGCGCGTCGCCGAGCGGCTCGAAGGACGCCTCCCGCACCCGCACCCGGGGCGCGTAGCCGATCAGGTCGCTCGCGGCGGTCGCTCCCTGCGACTGCAGTTTGAGCAGCGCGCGGCGCGATTCCGCCGAGAGCGAGCCCTCGCGCCAGACCATGCCCGCCAGGCGCAGCAGCGTGATCTCCTGCGGGCTGAACTCGAGGCCCTCGGGCAGCTCGTACCCGGAGCGCGGGATCCGGTAGCGCAGCGTCTGGTTGTTGCCGGGGTCGCCCGGCGACTCGATCGTCTCGAGGGGCACGCCGAGCTCGCGGATGTCGTCCTTGTCGCGCTCGAACTGGCGCTCGAGGTTGGCGTTGGCACCGCTCGCGTCGTATCGCTGCCGGTAGCCCTGCACGGTCGCGAGGATCTCGGACTTCGTGAGCCCGGACTCCGTCACGAGCAGCGCGAGCACCAGCGAGAAGAGCCGCTCCTCGGCGGGTACGCGGGCGGGACCGGCAGGCACCAGCGGGCTCCTCCCGATCAGCGGATCCCGAGGATGTCGACGACGAAGACCAGCGTCGAGCCGGGCGGGATGGAGCCGCTGCCCTGCTCGCCGTAGCCGAGCTCCGACGGGATCACGGCGACGACCTGCGAGCCGACCTTGCGGCCCTCGAGCGCCTCGGCGAGGCCGGGCACGATGCCGTCGAGCGTGAAGAGCGCGGGCGCGCCGTTCTGCCAGCTCGAGTCGAAGACCGTGCCGCCGTCCCAGAGCACGCCGGTGTAGTGCACGACGACCTGGTCGTCGGCCTCGACGGTCTCGCCGTCACCGGCCTTCAGGGTCTCGGCGACGAGCTCGGTGGGCGCCTCGGTGTCGGGCACCGTGATGCCCGGAGTGCCGTCGGGCGCCGTCACGACCGCGGGCATGTCGCTGCGGGTGATGAGCTGGTTCGCGCCGTCCGCCTTGGGCAGGAAGGCCTCGCGCACGTCGATCACGTACACGAGCGAGTCGTCGGCCTCGACGCCGAGCTGGGCGATGCCCTGACCGCCGTGCGAGTCCTCGGGAGACAGGACGACCGCGATGCGCGAGCCGACCGTGGTGCACAGCAGCGCATCCTCGATGCCGGGGTTCGTCGCCGCGTCCTCGGTGGCGGTGAGGATCGTGCCGCCGTTCTCGCCGTACTCGGACTCCTGCAGCACGCTGCCGTCGCGACCGTTGAGGATCGTGAACTGGAAGATCACCGGCGCGCCCTCGCCGACCATGTCGCCCTCGCCGGCGGTGAGCACGCTGCGCTCGTTTTCCGACGCGTAGAGCGGCGACGGCACGTCGATCCTCGGCGAGCTGCCGATCTCGCCGGTGGCCGAGATCGCGTTCGACGCGTCGCCCGGGGCGACGGCGGGCTCGCAGCCGGCCGATCCGCCCGCCGCGCTCTGGGTGGCGCAGGCGGTCAGGCTGAGCAGCAGGCCGCCGACGGCGACGAGCGCGGGGATCTTGCGCACGGAAGTACTCCTCATGGTGGGGACGGCTGTCATCCTACTGGTCGGCGTCGTCGCGACCGCTCGCCGAGGCGGCCTGCTCGGCTGCGCGCTGCGCCTCGCGAGCGGCCTTGCGCAGCTTCTTGCCGCTGGCCGTGCGGTCGCCGAGCGCGCCGGGCGTCCACGCCTCGACGTCCTCGTCGCTGAAGTCGCTCTTCGAGGCGCGCCGCTTGAGCTCGGGCAGCACCGTGCCCGGCGCCAGGCGGCGGGCGGTGAGCAGGAAGCCGGTGTGGGCGACCATGCGGTGGTCGGGGCGCACGGCGAGGCCCTCCACATGCCATCCGCGCACCATCGTCTCGCTGGACTGCGGGTTCGTGAACAGACCGGTCGAGCGGATGGCCTCGGCCACCCGGCTGAGCTGCGTGACGGTGGCGATGTAGCAGAGCAGCACGCCGCCCGGGGTGAGCGCGGTGGCCACCTCGTCGATGCACTCCCACGGTGCCAGCATGTCGAGCACGACCCGGTCGGCCGTGCCGGCCTCGATGGTCTCGGGCAGGGCGTCGGCGAGATCGCCGATGGTGATCGACCAGTTGTCGGGCGCACCGCCCAGGAAGCTGCCGACGTTGCCGCGGGCGATGTTCGCGAACTCCTCCCGGCGCTCGAAGGAGGCCAGGCGTCCGCTCGGACCGATCGCACGCAGCAGCCAGAGCGACAGCGCGCCGCTGCCGACGCCCGCCTCGACGACCGTGGCGCCGGGGAAGACGTCGGCGTACGCGAGGATCGCCGCCGCGTCCTTCGGGTAGACGATGGCCGCACCGCGCGGCATCGACATCACGAAGTCCTCAAGCAGCGGGCGCAGCGCCAGGTACTCGACGCCGCCGCTGTTCTGCACCACCGAACCGTCGGGCAGCCCGATCAGCTGCTCGTGCGGCAGCACGCCGCGATGCGAGTGGAAGGCGTTGCCGGCCTGCAGGGTGACGGTGTTCATCGAGCCCTTGGGGCCCGTCAGCTGCACGCGATCGCCTTCGCGGAAGGGGCCGGACTGCCGGCGCTCGGCGCTCATCGGCCGCCCTCGAGCACGGGCTCGAGGGCGCGCAGGCGCTCGACCGTGACGCCGTCGAGGCTCTCCCAGCGCAGGCCGCCCTCGACCTCGTCGAGATCGGCGTACAGGGGGATGCCGATGGAGACCGCGCCCGAGGCGACGGCGGCCGTCAGGCCCGGCACGGAGTCCTCGAAGGCGACGCAGCGCGTCACGTCGACGCCGAGGCGGCGCGCGGCCAGCTCGTAGGCGTCCGGGAAGGGCTTGGGGCGTTCGACGTTGTCGCCCGCCACGACCTCGCCGAAGACCCCCTCGGGCAGCGCGTCGGCGACCCGGCGGGCCATGCCCTCATACGACATGGTGACCAGCGCGCACGGCACGCCCGCGTCGCGCAGCTCGGTGAGCAGCTCCACCGCGCCGGGGCGCAGCGGCAGCTCCTCGGCGAGGCGGTCCTGCACGTAGGCGTCGAGCCAGTCCACGATCGCGGGGACGGGCAGGTCGACGCCCGCGGCCTGCAGGATCGCGGCGGAGGTCTCCAGGCCGTTGCCGACCATGCCCTCGGCCTGCTCGTGGCTCCAGGTGCCGCCGAAGCGGGCGACCAGTGCGGCCTCGGCCTCCATCCAGTAGGGCTCGGAGTCGATGATGGTGCCGTCCATATCCCAGAGGACGGCTTCCGGGAAGCGCGCAGTCACGGGCATCCACTGTACCCGGGCCGTTCTATCCTGGAGTGCGGCGTCGGCACCGGCGCCGCGCGAGCAGGACGAGAGCAGCGATTGGCAGCACGCACCGGATTCACCGAGGGACGCATCCTCATCGTCGCCTTCGACGGCTGGAACGACGCCGCCGAGGCGGCCAGCACCGCCGTCAAGACCGTGCGCGACCGCCTCGAACTGGTCGAGCGCGCGGAGGTCGTCGACGCGGAGGACTACGTCGACTACCAGTTCAACCGGCCGACGGTGGGCATTGACGAGCACGGCGTGAAGCGCATCGAGTGGCCGAGCGTCACCCTCTACGGCCCCCTGCGGCGAGCACGCCGTCCGCCCGTCGCTTCGGTCGCGGCAAGGGCCTCGCCGCCGACGCCGAGCTCAGCGTGCACGAGGACGGCTCGCACCTGTGGGCGATCCTCGGCACCGAGCCGTCGCGCAGCTGGCGGCGCTTCAGCGCCGAGCTGCTGCAGAGCGCCCGTGCCGCGAAGATCACCGGCATCGTCTTCGTCGGCGCCATGCTGGCCGACGTGCCGCACACGCGTCCGATCTCCATCTTCACGACCAGCGAGAACAGCACGGTGCGCGAGCAGCTGGGCATCGAGCGCAGCAGCTACGAGGGGCCGACGGGCATCCTCGGCATCCTCGCCGACGCCGCCGAGACGGCGGGCATCCCGACCGTCTCGATCTGGGCCTCCGTGCCGCACTACGTGCACAACGCACCCTCCCCGAAGGCCACCCTCGCCCTGATCGACCGGCTCGAGGAGGTGCTCGACGTGGTCATCCCGCGCGGCGACCTGCTCGACGAGTCGGAGCACTGGGAGCGCGGCATCGACGCGCTCGCCGGCGAGGACGAGGACATGTCGGCCTACATCGAGCAGCTCGAGCAGGCCCGCGACACCGTCGACTCCCCCGACGCCAGCGGCGAGGCCATCGCCCGCGAGTTCGAGCGGTTCCTGCGCAAGGGCGATGACGGAGTGGCCGGCAGCGACGGCTCGACCCCCGAGGACCCCAAGACCCCTAACCGGCCTTCGTGGGGTCCAGCTCCTTAGCGTGGAGGCTCGTCGACTGCGTCGCGGTCGTCAGCTTGCCCTTGCGCGCCTTCTGCACGATGCGGATGACCGTGAACGCGAAGACGGCGATGCTCATGATGCGCTTCATGCATCGAGCATCGCCGTCACCGCTGGACGAGCGGATGCGCCCGGCTGGGCGCGGGCTGCCTACGGCTGGATGACGCCCATCGACAGCAGCACCAGCAGCGTGCCGCCGAGCAGCACCCGGTAGATGACGAAGGGCAGGAAGCTGCGCTTCGAGATGTACGCCATGAGGCCGGCGATCACGGCGAGGCCCACGCCGAAGGCGACCACCGTCGCGAGCAGCGTCTCGAGCGGACCGTAGACGGCCGGCGTGCAGACGTCGCCGGCGGCCGGGTCGCAGCTGAAGGCCGAGTAGAGCTCGTAGAAACCGCTGCCGAAGACGGCGGGCACCGCCAGCAGGAAGGCGTAGCGAGCGGCAGCGGGCCGGCTGTAGCCGAGCGCGAGGCCCATGGTCGTCGTGGCCCCCGAGCGCGAGACGCCCGGCACGAGAGCGAGCATCTGGGCCAGACCGTAGAGCACGCCGTGCCCGTAGGTGAGGTCGGTGAGCTCGCGGGTGCGCTTGCCGAGCCGGTCGGCGACGCCGAGGATCAGGCCGAAGACGATGAGCACGATCGCGACGATCCAGAGCGAGCGGAACGCGTCGCGGATGTACTCCTGCAGGAAGAAGCCGGCCAGCACGATCGGCACCGTGCCGATGATGATGAGCCAGCCCATCCGCACGTCGGGATCGTCGCGGGAGATGCTGCCCGCCGCATCCGCTCGCCGTCCCTTGGCGACGAAGAAGTGGCGGAACCACTTGCCGATGATGCGGGTGATGTCCTTCCAGAAGAAGACGAGCACGGCGATCTCGGTGCCGATCTGGGTGATCGCGGTGAAGGTCGCACCCGGGTCGGTGGCCGACGGCAGGAACTCGCCCGCGATGCGCAGGTGCGCGCTGGAGGAGATCGGCAGGAACTCGGTGAGCCCCTGGATGAGGCCGAGGATGGCCGCTTCGATGAATGACACCCGATGATCCTGTCAGTACCGCGCCAGGAGATCGCGCAGCACCCGGCGACCGAACACCAGCGCGTCGAGCGGCACGCGCTCGTCGACGCCGTGGAAGAGGGAGGGGAAGTCGAAGTCGGCGGGCAGCCGCAGCGGCGCGAAACCGTAGCCGGCGATGCCGAGCAGGCTGAGCGCCTTGTTGTCGGTGCCCGCGCCGAGCAGGTAGGGCAGCACGGGGGCGCCGGGGTCGTGCGCTCCGATCGCGGCCACCATCGCCTCGACGAGCGGACCCTCGAACGGCACCTCGAGCCCGGTATCGCCGTGCGAGACGGCGATGTCGATGCCGTCGCCGACGAGCTCGCGGAGGCGGGCCATCACCTGATCCTCCTCCCCCGGCAGCGTGCGCACGTCGACGAAGGCCTGCGCGGTGCCGGGGATGACGTTGTGCTTGTAGCCGGCCTCGAGCCGCGTCGGGTTCGAGGTCGTGCGCAGGCTCGAGGCGATAAAGCGGTTCGCGGTGCCGGTCGCGAAGGCGAGCTCGTCCGGCCCGGTGCGCTCCGGGTCGACGCCGAGGATGCGCGCGATCTCGCCGAGCAGCGCGCTGGTGGTGCCGGTGAGCCGCACCGGCCACTCCTCCCGTCCGATGGCGACGATCGCCTCGGCCAGCCGCGTGACGGCGTTGTCGCGGACCACCTGCGAGCCGTGGGAGGCGGCGCCGTGCGCGGTGAGGGTCAGCCAGCGCAGCGACTTCTCGCCGGTCTGCAGCAGGTAGGCGCGCTCGCCCCCGACCGTGATCGAGTAGCCGCCGACCTCGCTGATCGCCTCCGTGGCGCCGGCGAACAGCTCGGGATGGTGCTCGACGACGTGATGGGACCCGCGGACGCCGCCCGCCTCCTCGTCGCTGAAGAACGCCACGATGAGGTCGCGCTCGGGCCCACCGTGCTCGAGCACGTCGCCGAGGGCGGTGAGGATCATGGCGTCCATGTTCTTCATGTCGACCGCGCCGCGGCCCCAGAGCATGCCGTCGCGGATCTCGCCGCCGAACGGGTCGACGCTCCAGTCCTCCGCGACCGCCGGCACGACGTCGAGGTGGCCGTGCACCACGAGGGCGCCGCGTTCGCTGCCGGTGCGACCCGGCACCCGCGCGAGAACGCTCGTGCGGCCCGGCTCGGCGTCGATGTAGGTCGGCGCGAGCCCCAGCGCCTCGAGCTTCGCCCCGACGTACTCGGCGGCCTCGGTCTCGCCCTTCGAACGCCCCTCGCCGTAGTTGGTCGTGTCGAAGCGGATGAGGTCCCGCGCGATGATCGCCGTCTCGTCGAGTTGCTCGTTCATGCCCACCACGCTAACGCCGGGGCACCCGTGGGCGACGACGCGCCCGGGGTGCGGGGCCGTGTTCAGGGCGCGTTCGTTTCCGTGCTAATGTCTTCCTCTGTTGGCCGCGAGAGCGGCGGGGCTGCAGAGCCCGGCAATATCCCATGCGCGGGTGGCGGAAATGGCAGACGCGCTAGCTTGAGGTGCTAGTGCCCGTATTAGGGCGTGGGGGTTCAAGTCCCCCCTCGCGCACGCATGGTGAAGGCCCCGGATCGTCGAGATCCGGGGCCTTCTGCAGTTTCCGGTGCTCGTACCGGTCCCCGTCCGCCTCTCGTACGGCGACAGGGTTGACGGTGATCTGCCAGACGCGGAAGCCGCGTCCGATGGACCATGAAGCCATGCGCCTTCTCCACATCATCTCCTCCCCACGGCACGACGGAGTCTCCGTGACCATCGCGAACGCACTCATCGACACCGTGCGGGCGTCGCGACCCGACATCGAGCTCGACGTCATGGACCTCTGGCGGGAGGAGCTCCCCGAGTTCGACGAGCGCACCATCCAGGCCAAGTACAAGCGGGTGTCCGGCGAGCCGCTGGACGCGTCGGAGTCCCGTGCGTGGGCGACCATCGAGTCGCTCGCGCAGCGGATCCGCGAGGCCGATCGGATCGTGCTCGGCGTGCCGATGTGGAACTGGTCGATCCCCTACAAGCTGAAGCAGCTGATCGACCTCGCCGCGCAGCGCGATCTGCTGTTCACCTACGACGGCGTTCACTTCGGCCCAGCCGTCGACGTCGCTCGCGCCGACGTCATCGCTGTTCGGGGTCAGTACTACGGCGAGGACGGCCCCACGCCGGGCTCCCACTTCGACCATCAGATCGCCTACGTCGAGTTCTTCCTGCGCACGATCGGCGTGCGCGACGTGCGAACGCTGGTCGTCGACAGGACCTGGGACCCGGCCGCGGACGACGCCATCGCCGACGGCATCGAGCGTGCACGCCGCCTCGCAGCGGCGGGCTCGCTGTAGCGCTCTGCGAGGTCGCGGTCGCCGGGTCGTCGATCCGGACCACAGCGCCAGCGCCGCTCAGCCGTCCGACGCCTCGCGCGCGACCTCCCGCAGCGTGTCCAGCACCCGGCCGACGGCGGCCTGCGCGCGCAGGTCGGGACGCACCAGCGCGTCGACGTGACGCACGATCGGCGAGCCGAGCACCGGGCGCAGCACCATGCCGTCCACCGCGAGCGGTGCCCCGGTCGCCCTCGGCAGCGCTGCCACGGCAGCGCCGGTGCGCACGATCGCGGCGGCGAGCGAGAACTCGTTGACCCGGTGCTCGATCCGCGGCGGCCCGCCGCTCATCGCGCCCCAGTGCTGCAGCACGCCGGCGAGCGGGAAGCCGTCGCGCACGGCGACCCAGCGCTCATCGCGCAGCTGATCGGGACGGATGCCCGGTTCGGCGGCGAGCGGATGCTCGGCGTGCAAGGCGACGTCGATGGGCTCGGTGAAGAGCGGGACGGCGTCGATCCGCGTCTCCGGCCAGGATGCGTCGTGGGCGAGGCGGTGCGCGATGACGACGTCGTGGTCGGCGGTGAGGCCGGGGAACCGATCGAGTGCGACGTCGGCATCGTGCAGGGACACGGGCGCTGCCCCTCCGAGCCGTCGCAGCAGCGGCGCGAAGAGCAGCAGCCCCGCGCTGTGGAACGCGGAGACGGACACCGTGCGCCGCCCGTCCACGGCCAGCGCGGCGACGGTGCCGCGCGCGACCTCGAGCGCCTCCTCGACGCGCACGCTCGCGGCCGCGAGGGCCTCCCCGCCGGCGTCAGCGCCAGCGCCCGACCGCGGCGCTCCGTGAGCGGCTGCGGCACCTCGCGCTGGAGCGCGGCGAGTTGCTGCGAGACGGCGGATGGGCTGACGTGCTGAGCGGCCGCCACGGCGGCCACGCTGCCGCGGTCGCCGAGCTCGCGGAGCAGGCGGAGGCGCTCGATATGCATAAGCGGATGCTAACGAATGGATGAAGGAACCGGGCCTTGTTCTACGGGTTCGGGGGCGGGAGGGTTCGAGGGTGCACCGCATCCCCTCCGCTTCCCGCCGCATCGATCTGCTGCTCCTCGCCGTCGCCGCCGTCTGGGGTGCGAGCTTCGTCGTCGCGAAGGACCTCACCGCCGAGATCGGCGTGCCCTCGACGATCGCCCTGCGCTTCGCGATCGCCGCGGGTGCGGCGGGTCTGCTCTGCGCCCTGCGCAGGGAGCGGATGCCGGGCGGTCGGGGCCTGACCATCGCGGTGCTGCTGGGCCTCAGCCAGGCCGCGGTGATCGGGCTCGAGACCTGGGGCGTGTACCTGACCTCGGCGACGAACGCCGGGCTGCTCATCAGCCTCGCGCTCGTCATGACCCCGGCGCTCGAGGGCCTCGCCTCGCGGTCCTGGCTGCCGCGCTCGTACTTCGTCACGGCCGTCGCCGCGGTGGTCGGCGTGGCGTTGCTGGTGTCGGAGGGCGGCCTGCGCGCGCCGACGGCCGGCGATGCGCTCGTCATCCTCGCCGCGGTCGTGCGCGCCCTCCACGTGACCGCCAGCGCACGTCTCACCCGAGGACGAGCCGACAGCTCGCTCGCCGTCGTCTTCGTGCAGATGCTCGTCTGCGCGGCGGCGTTCTCGCTGTTCGCGGGTCCGGCGCTGCCGACCGCCGTCGCGACGCTCGGCGGGAGCGGGTGGCTGAGCATCGCCTTCCTCGGCCTGCTCTGCTCGCTGTTCGCGTTCCTGGTGCAGCTCTGGGCCGTGCGGCGCACCTCCGCCTCGCGCGCCAGCATCCTCATGGGCGCCGAGCCGATCTGGGCCGTCGTCATCGGCGTGGTCGTCTCCGGCGAGACGGTCGGCACGGCGGGGCTCATCGGCGCGGTCGTCATCGTCACGGCGACCTACGCGGGACAGGCCATCGAGCGGCGGCAGCGGGAGGGAGCGAGTACCCGTCGTGCGGCGCCCCGCTCCTCGACGAGTACCGTCTGAGCATGGATGCGACACCGATGCTCGTGCACGAGACGGACCTGCCGTCGGCCCGGGCGCTGGGAGCGGCGCTCGACCGGCACGGTCGGCGCGTGACGGGTTTCGTGCCTCCGGGCTACGACATCTACCTGCGGCTCCTGAACCCGATCGAGCACCGCGACGGTTCGACCTCCTCCTGGAGCGCCGCGTGGGCTGCGAACGGGATCGAGGCGTCACCGTGGATGCAGTGGGACGAGCTCGCCGCACGCCGGGAACCGATCCTCCCGGACGGCGACGGTGAGCCGCGCATGGGCGATCCGCACCCGGAGCTCGCCCGAGCACTCATCCGGGCCATCGCCCTGCATCACGACCTCACCGGACCTCATCGCTTCGCCGCGTGGTACGGCTACGCCGAGGACGATCGGCAACCTGCCATCTCGTTCTCGCCGGAGGGACGGGAGATGGTGCTCTACTCCGGCCCGCTGCTCGACGCCCGGAACGCCCCGCTGCCACCACTGACGGGAGCTGGCAGGGTCCCGATGCACTGGTGGCCCGACGACCTCTCCTGGTGCGTAGGTCAGGACATCTACGCCCGCAGCCTCATCCTCGGATGCGGCCTCACGACGGGCCTCGCGGTGCTCGGCGAGCCCGCACTCGATGCCCATCGGATCCGCGAGGACGACTTCGTGCCCGTTGAGGACTGCTGAACTGCGAGCGATGCCTCGCTTCCGTCTTCATGGCCGCGCGCACGCGGAGCGCGTGAACACGACCCCCTCGCCGAGGCGCCGTGTCTCGAGCAGGCGCAGATCGAGCCGAACGCCCGTCGGCAGCCCGGGTTTGCCGCCGCCCACGGTGAGCGGCAGCGCGTAGAGGTGCACCTCGTCGATCAGGGCCGCTTCGAAGGCGACGGCAGCGAGCTCGGCACCGCCGACGAGCACGTCGCGGTTCGCGGCGCGCGCGATCCTCGCGACCTCGACCGGATCGAACTCCCGCTCGATGCGCGTGCGCTCCATGAGCACCTCGTCGAGCGTCCTCGAGGAGACGACCTTCTCCGGTGCCCGCCACGCGGCGGCGAACGCTCCGAAGGCCGCTGACTGAGCGCCGACGGCGAGGTCCGTCTCCCACACCGCCATGGCCTCGTAGAGACGACGGCCGTACAACAGCACGTCGGCCGAGCGGATGAGCTGCGTGTGGTGCTCGAAGACGTCGGGGTCGACGGGGAGCCAGGCGAACTCGCCCCGCTCGTCCTCGATGAAGCCGTCGATCGACATGTTCACGGGAGAGACGACCCTGCCCATGCGGCCCCTCCTCTGCTCACGGAACGTCGTGCAGTCCATGATCCTCCCGGTTCGATCTCCGCATCAGGACCGGCGTCTGCACGCATCCGGTGGTCCCGCGGATCAGCGCGCGGCGAGCTCCTCGACCAGCTCCATGCAGCGCACGCGGGCCGGCGACAGGTCGTAGGGCGTCTTCCCCACCGCCTCGACCGCGCTCATGACGCGCTCCGACGGCTCCCCGGCGTCGTCGGGATGCTCCGCCTCCCAGGCGTCGATGAGCGCCTGCTCCTGCGCCGCGATGCCGGAGCGCTCGATCACGTCGAGGAGCCTCGTCTCGAAGGCGTGGCGCTGTGCGGCGGCCTGCGCGACGCGGGGGTCGTCGACCGGCACCGTGTCGTCGAGAGCCCCCTCGGCGGTCTCCACCCGATCGGACTCCTCCCGCAGCGCCGGGTCGGTCGCCATCGCCACGGTGCGGGAGGCGTTCGCCGCGGCGCCGACCGGGCCGAAGATGCGTTCCATGACCAGCAGGCCGTCGAGGTCCGCCTCGCGGATCGAGCCCTCCGGCAGGCCCTCGAGGCGCTCGGCGACCAGGTCGGAGAGCAGACCCAGTCTCGCGCCGCGGGCGCGCATCCGCTCGACCGCTGAGCGCTGACGTCGCAGCTCCGCCTCCTGCGCGGCCAGCGAGCGCCCCAGGCGCTCCAGGGTGGCGGCGAGATCGTCTGCAGCGGCGGCGTCGCGGATGCTCTCGAGGGCGACGCCCGCATCCGCCATCCTGCGCACCCAGAGCAGGCGGATCAGCTCCTCGTAGCCGTAGCGCCGGCGACCGTCGGCGCCGCGCTCCGGCTCGGGCATCAGCCCGATCGCATGGTAGTGCCGGATGGCGCGCGGCGTCGTGCCGACGAACGCCGCGGCGTCGCCGATGCGCACCAGGCGCGGCGGGATGAGGGACGGATGCACGGGCGGGCCTTCCTCAGGGAGTGACGGGAACGGGACCAGCGCACCACATGACGCTGCGGCACGTGCAAGCGGCGGGCGTCAGGCGAGCTGCTGGGCGCCGAGCACCGCGAGCAGCCGCAGCTTCTCGGCCGTCTCGGTGCCGGGCTCCGCGGTGTAGACGAGCAGCGAGTGCGACTGGGCCGGGTCGATCAGGTTCTGGCACTGCAGCTCCAGCACGCCGAGCTCGGGGTGCACGAAGCGCTTGAGCTCGCTCGGCCGCACGCCCACCTCCTGCAGCGCCCACACCGCCCGGAACTCCTCGCTGCGCTCGAGCAGCAGGTCCACGTAGCGGGCCGCCCGCGACTGCGGGCCGCGGCGGGTCGCCGCCTCGCGCAGTCCCGAGGCCCACAGGCGCGCCAGATGCTCGTGCCCCTCGGGAGCGTAGCGCTCGCGCGTCGCGGGATCGGTGAACCAGCGGTAGCGGATGCTGCGCGACGGTCCCTCGAAGCGGGTGAGGTCGCCCGTGAGCGCGACGCCGAGCGGCGTCTGGCGCAGGGTCTCCCCCAGCTCGGTGACGATCTCGGCCGGGGTGTCGTGTAGGCGGTCGAGGATGCGCAGCAGTCCCGGCGAGACGTGCTCGCTCGAGGCGCCGCGCGCCGGCGGCTCGTGTCCGGCGAGGCGGAACAGGTGGTCGCGCTCGTCGACGGTGAGGTGCAGGCCCTGCGCGATCGCGGCGAGCATCTGCTCGGAGGGCTGCGGGCCGACGCTCCGTTCGATGCGGGCGTAGTAGTCGGTGGACATGCTGCTGAGGGCGGCGACCTCCTCACGGCGCAGGCCGCTCGTGCGGCGGCGCTGGCCGCGCGGCAGGCCCACGTCCTCCGGCTGCAGCGCCTCGCGGCGACGGCGCAGGAACGCGGCCAGCCCCTCGCGGTCGATCGTGCGCATCCGTCCTCCTGACGTCGCCTCCGATCCTCGCAGCCGCCGGTCGGCGCAGCCACGGATCGTCGATCCGCCCCATCGACATCGATCTGCCGGCTTGAGCTGTCGGCGCCTGCCCCTGGCCGCGGTCGGCGACGGCGCCCCGGCCCCGACCGTGTCCCTGAGCTCAGCCCTGCGCGGGACGGCTCAGCAGCTCGCTGTCGAAGCTCTCGCCGCCCAGCTCGAGGTAGAGCCGACCCTCGACCGCCGAGACCGTCAGGGCGTTGCGGCGGCCGAGCGCACCGACCACGCGCTCGATGAAGCCGGGGTCGAAGCTGCGCAGCTCGATGCGCTCGGCCTCGTGGATCCGCTTGCCCGCCCAGAGCGCGGCGACCTTGTCGGGGTCGCGGTGCGTGTAGACCACGGTGCGCTCAGCCTGCTTGCTGCCGGTGTGCAGCCGACTGGCATCGGGCGCGCCGATCTCGATCCAGGTCGTGATCGCGCCGGTCGCATCACGCACCAGCACGGCCGGCTCCTCCTTCGTCGAGATGCCCTCGCTGAACGCGATGCCGTCGGCGAACTCGAGGCAGTAGGCGAGCACGCGGGTGAGCAGGAACGCCTCGGTCTCGGAAGGGTGCCTCGCCGCGCGGAGGGAGAACGACTCGTAGACGCCGCGGTCCACGTCCGAGAGGTCGACATCGAAGGTGTGGATCGTCGCGCCGGCAGCCATGGGCATCGAGCCTACGGGTCACGCGGGTCGGCGACCTCAGGTCGTCGATGACGTTGCGATCACCTGCTGCTGCGCGAACGCCGTCGCCAGGGCGGAACGGAAGGCGAGCACCGCCGGATGCATCGCTCGGGCCGCGCGGGTGAGCGTGAACAGGGTGCGCTCCGGTGCGCCTGGCAGCCGGACCGACCGGATGCCTGGCATCCGCCCGGCACCGAGCAGATCGGGGAGCAGGGCGACCGCGAGGCCGGAGCGCACGAGATGGGCATGTGTGGTGAGGTCCTCGCCCTCGAAGAGCACGCGGGGCTCGAATCCCGCAGTGCGACAGAGCGCGTACGCCCATCGGCCCGGTTCCGTCTGCTCGGGCTCGACCGCCCAGGGCGCGTCGTGGAGGTCCTCGATGGTCGTCGCGCCGCTCCACGGACCCACCTCAGGCACTGCGAGCCGCAGCTCGTCGGTGCCGAGCGGTGCGCGGTCCATCCGAGGGCGCAGCGGGATGATGCCGCCCGGGTACTCCTCGCCGAGCACGACGTCGAAGGTTCCGGCGAGCACACCGTCGACGGCTTCCGCAGGCTCGCGCTGCGCCAGCTCGACGCGCAGAGCAGGCTGCTCCTGGCCGAGCGCCACGAGCACGGCGGGGAGGAGCGCGAGGGTCACCGTCTGGAAGGACGCCACGCGAAGCGTCCCCTCGACGCGCCCGGTGGTCCGGGCGACTTCCGATTGAGCCCGTTCGAGCACGTCGGCGGCTTCACGCGCCCCAGCGGCGAGAATCCGCGCCGGGTCGGTCAGCCGCACGCCACGGCCGACCCGTTCCATGAGTGGGGTCCCGGCCTCGCGTTCCAGCAGGGCGAGCTGTTGCGAAATCGCCGACGGACTGTAATCCATTGCCCGCGCCACCGCAGTCAGGGTGCCGAGTCGCTCCAGCTCGGCGAGCACGGCCAACCTTCGCAGGTCGAGCATCTCCACCTCCGATCATCCATTTCTGCTTAACGATATCGACCAACGATGCTCGCTGGACCGAAGGACCGAGGGCGATCAGCATGGGTCTGTGCAGTTCTCGTCTCGACCTTCCGGCGCCATCACCATGGTGTTGGGCTCATGCATCTCGCTCCAGCTCGGCGCAGCCGTGGCCGTTCCACTGCTGGCCTCGGCCGGGCCGGGAACGACTACGATGCTGCGCCTCCTCGGCGCAGCGCTCCTGCTCCTGCTCCTCGTACGACCGGATCTTCGCGGATGGCGCCGTCCGCAATGGGGAACCGTGCTGCTGTTCGGCGCGACGATGGCCGGCATGAACGGCTTCTTCTACGCCTCGATCGACAGGATCCCCCTGAGTGTCGCGGTCGCGATCGAGTTCGCCGGCCCCCTCCTGCTCGCAGCGGCGCTCTCGCGCCGACTCATCGATGGGATCTGCGTCGGCGCGGCAGCCGGGTCGATCGTGGTGCTCACGCTCGGCGGCGGTCACGGTGACACGGCCAGCGCTCCCCTCGACCCGCTCGGCGTGCTGTTCGCCATCGTGGCCGGGGCGTTCTGGGCGGCCTACATCGTGGCTGGCCGACGTGTCGGCACGGTCGTACCCGGCCATGGAGCGCTGGCGGTCGGCATGCTCGTGAGTGCAGTACTACTCGCCCCGTTCGGGATCGCCGGTCTGCACGATGCGGTGAGGTCCCCGATGGATCTGCTGCCCTTCGCCCTGGTCGCCCTGCTCTCGTCGTTCCTCCCGTACTCGCTGGAGTTCGCAGCGCTCCGTCGCCTCGATGCGCGCGCATTCGGCGTGCTGCTCAGCCTCGAGCCCGCGGCGGCGGCCCTGTTCGGGTGGGTGCTCCTGGACCAGCATCTTCAGCCCGCCCAGCTCGCAGCGGTCGCCGTGGTGATCGCCGCGTCGATCGTCAGCACGCTGTCGGCTCCACGCGCGTCCGAGCGTGCGCCCGGTCCACCGACCGCACCGGTGGCTGCGGTGCGCTGATCGCTCAGGACTCCGCGTGCCGCTCGAGGTACGCGTACATCTCCGACTCGTCCACGCCCGGGAAGCGGCCGGCCGGCAGCGACGCGAGGATCTGCGCGTGCAGGCGTGCGCTCGGCCACGCTCGGCCGGACCAGCGCGCCTCCACCTCCGGTGCCGGTCGCCGGCAGCAGGATTCGTCGGGGCACGTGGACACCTGGCGCTCCGTCGTCTCGCGGCCCCGGAACCATCGGGCGTCGTCGAAGGCGACGCCGAAGGTGATGGAGAAGTGGCCCTCGTCGGAGTTGCCGGTCTGCACCGAGTTCCAGAAGGTGCCCGCCGGGGTGTCGGTGTACTGCAGGAACTCGGTCGTGCGGTGGGCCTTCGCCGCCGCGCGGCGGGCGCCCCACTTGCGGCAGACGATCTGCCCCTCCACGGCGCCCGTGACATCGCGGGGCAGCGGCAGGCCGTCGTTCTCGTAGGCCTTCGTGATCTCGCCGTCGGCGCCGACGCGCAGGAAGTGCACGCGCAGGCCGAGGTGGGCGGTCATCAGGTTGGTCATGCGCAGCGCGGCGGACTCGTGGGTCACGCCGAAGGCGTCGCGGAAGTCCTCGACGGCCAGATCGCGGGCCTCCTTGCGCTCCTCGAGGAAGCGCACCGCCTGGGTGCGGGGCATGAGGCAGGCGGCCGCGAAGTAGTTGATCTCGAGGCGCTGGCGTAGGAATTCCGCGTAGCTGCTCGGCGGCTGGTGGCCGAGGATCCGGTGGGCGATCGCCTGCAGGGCGATGGAGCGCAGCCCGTGGCCGCCGGGGATCGAGGCGGGCGGCAGGTAGATGCGCCCGTGCTCGAGGTCGGTGATGCTGCGGGTCGAGCGCGGCAGGTCGTCGACGTAGACGATCTCGAGGCCGAGCTGCTCGACCATGAGGTGCACCTCGCGGTGGGTGAGCGCACCGGAGACGTGCCCGACCGCGGCGAGCCGCGCCTCCGCCTCCGCCTCGATCTCGGGCAGGTGGTTGTCGCGCTCGCGCTGCCAGGCGCGCAGCTGCGTGTTGCCGAGCCGGGCGATCTCCGGAGTGGCGGATGCGGTGGCGGCACGGCGCTCGAGCTCCCGGTGCAGGCCGACGAGCGCCTCGAGGGTGTCGTCGGGCATGCCGCGGCCGGCCCGCAGCGTCGGCAGGCCCAGGCCCGCGTAGAGGGCGCCGTTCTGCAGGCGCCGCAGCTCGAGCTCGAGACCGGCCCGGTCGTCGGGAGCCTCCTCGCGCAGCAGGTCGTCGACCTGCACGCCGAGCGCGCGGGCGAAGTCGGCGAGCTCGGAGATGCGCGGCTCCCGCCGGCCGTTCTCGATCATCGAGATGCGGCTCGGGCTGCTGCCCAGGGCCGAGCCGAGCGCCTCGAGCGTCAGCCCGGCTCGGGCGCGGAAATGCCGGATCCTCGCGCCGAGCAGCGTCGCTCGGCCCTCATCGTTCGCCATGCCTTGACGATAGCGAAAGAATCGGCGTTCTTCACGGCCTCCAGGCCGCGAACATCCGCTCGGATGCGCGCAGCATGGAAGCACTTCGGCGCGCGGACCACTGCCTCGGTGCGAGCGACGGACGGTCGGTCGGCGGACGGACCCGGTCGGGATACTCCAATCTCCTGCTCCCGGGCCGTCCGCCGGACCCCGATCCTCTTCGAGACGAACGGATGTGCGATGACGCTCACGCAGCCCACCGAGACCGGCACGGTCACCGCCGTCCGCACCGCGCGAGACGCGCTGGGCGCGCTCGACCGGCGCAGCCCGGGCAGCTCCGCTCGCCTGCGCCTCGAGTTCCTCGACGCTCGCGACCGCTTCCAGGCGGGCGAGATCGACGCGGCGGCGCTCATCGCAGCCTCGGAGCGCATCCGCTCGCTCGCCGCCGGCGACTGACGCCACCCGGCGCGCGGGCCGCGTGCCAGACTCCCCCGGTGGACGACATCGAGATGGCGAGCATCCCCGGCGGCACGGTGCGCCTGCACGACGCGCGGCGCCGGCAGCGCTGGGAGGTGACGCTCGAGCCGTTCGAGCTCGGCGTCTTCGCCGTGACGCAGGAGCAGCTGGGCGAATTGCTCGGTGAGAGCGCCGCCCATCCCCGCCGACCGGCCACCGGCCTGAGCTGGCTGCGGGCGGTCCGCACCTGCAACGCCGCCTCGGAGTGGGAGGGGCTCGAGCCCGCCTACACCCTCGACGGCGAGGACGTCACCTGGCACGTCGACAGCGACGGCTACCGGCTGCCCACCGAGGCGGAGTGGGAGCACGCCTGCCGCGCGGGCTCGACGGGCGCGCACTACGGCCCGCTCGGCGAGATCGCCTGGACCAGCGCCGACGGCCTCACGGCGCCGAAGGACGTGGGCGGCAGGCTGCCAAACCTCCACGGCCTGTTCGACACGCTCGGCAACGCGTGGGAGTGGTGCTGGGACCTGCTGGACCCCGCCCGGTACGGCGACTACCGCGTCTTCCGCGGCGGGGGCTTCGCCGACGACGTGCAGAGCGTGCGAGCGTCCACACGGCGCGGCGGGCACCCGCGCACGGGGCTGGAGGACGTCGGCTTCCGCTTCGCCCGCGGCGGCTTCGACGGAGCGGATGCGGCCCAGGGCTGGTCGGCGGCCGTGGACGCCGAGCGCGCCGACGTCTCCGGCCCGCTGTCGAGCGGATGGACTCCGCGGCGACGCTGACCCGGCGCGGATGCGGGCACGACCGGATTCCGCCAGGATCGGTCGAGGCGCGCATCGCACGCCACGACTCGACGAGGAGCACCATGACCGGCACGAGCACGACAGCGCTGCAGGGACACATCGACGAGCGGCTGCGGCCCCTCCTGGCCGAGCTCGAGCGATCGCTCGCGAGCGACCCGGACTGCTCCTTCCAGGCGGTCGCGCTGCACCACGGGCGGATCGTGCTCGACGTCTGGGGCGGTCCGCACCTCGTTGCGGACTCGCTCATGGTGCCGTGGTCGGTCACCAAGAACACGATCGGCCTCGTCGTCGGCCTGCTCGTGCAGCGCGGCGACCTCGACCTCGACCGCGCCGTCGCCGAGTACTGGCCGGAGTTCGCGGCGAAGGGCAAGGGTGCGATCACCGTGCGGCAGCTGCTGTCGCACCAGGCGGGGCTGCCGCAGTCCGACCGGCCGGCGACCGCATCCGATCTGCTCGACCACCATCGCGCCGCCGAGCTGCTGGCCGCCAGCCGGCCCCTGTGGGCGCCGGGCTCAGGCTTCGGCTACCACGCCCTCACCATCGGCAACCTGGCCGACGAGCTGGTCTTCCGGGCGACGGGCCGCACCCTGCACGAGGTGTACGAGCGGGAGATCCGCGCGCCCCACGGCATCGACTTCTTCCTCGGGCTGCCCGAGGACCAGGAGCACCGGCTCGTGCCCGGGCTGCCGGTGCAGGGCGGCCCGGTGAACGGCCCGGCGCCCGACCCGACGAGCTGGATCGGCCACGTGCTGCGGGTGCCCGGCGAGCAGATCGACCTCGCCGGCGACCGGCGCAGCACCGGCTACGGGCACCCCGCAGCGTCCGGCACGGCCAGCGCCCGAGGCATCGCCCGGCTCTTCGCCGCAACCGTCACCGGCCTCGAGGATGCGGCCCCGCTGCTGGACGCCGAGACGGTGCGCGTCATCGGCCAGCAGCAGGTGCGCGGCTACGACCAGGTGCTGGGCCAGGAGTCGCGGGCGCACGCGATCGTGTTCCAGAAACCGACCGCTGCGATGCCGTTCGGCGGCCCGTGGGCGTTCGGGCACGACGGGGCCCGCGGGGCGCTCGGTCTCGTCGATCCCTCCGTCGGTCTCGCGTTCGGGTACACGGTGGCCCGCGGGCCGTGGCCGGGCGGAGCCGATGGCCGCGCCGTGCGGCTCGCCGCGGGGCTGGGTGCAGCGCTGGGCGAGTGAGGCCCGCGCGTCACCAGTCGGCGCGCATGGCCTCCATGACCCGCAGGGTCGCCTCCGTGCGCGCGTGGTCGACGCTCGCATCCGCCCCGCTCGTGACCAGCTCGACGAAACGGGCCACCTCGTCGTCGAGCACGTGCTGCGGGTCGGCCAGCTCGCGCACCGTCTCGGCGCCGTCGTGGCCGCGCACCACCAGGCGGCGCGGGCTCGCGATGTGATCGATCTCGAGGCTGGCGACCTCGCCCTGGATCTCGCTCGGCAGCCGCGATGAGGTGATCTTGGAGTAGGAGACGTCGGCCACGAAGCCCTCGTAGGTCAGCAGCGCATGCCCCGCGCCGTCGACGCCCGAGCGCACGGGCACCTGCGCTGCCGCGAGGCTCACGGGCTCGCCGAAGAGCGCGACGAGCGGATGCACGCAGTAGATGCCGAGATCGAAGAGCGCGCCGCCCGCCATGGCCGGGTCGAACATGTTGACGTGCTCGCCGGCGAGCACCCTGTCGTAGCGGCTGGAGCGCTGCTCGCTGCGGAAGCTCACGCGGCGGATCGCGCCGAGGCCGGGCAGCAGCTCGCGCACCGCGGTCATGCCGCGGTCGTACTCGTTGCGGATCGCCTCGAGCACCACGACGCCGTGCGTCTCGGCCTCGGCGACCAGGGCGCGCCAGCCGGCGGCCGCGGTGACGGCCGGCTTCTCGACGATCACGTGCTTGCCCGCGCGCACCGCCTCGAGCGCCTGCTGCTCGTGCGCGCTGTTCGGGCTGGCGATGTAGACGGCGTCGATGCGGTCCGAGGCGTACAGCTCGGTGAGGTCGTGCGCGGAGTCGGCGACGCCGAGGTCGGCCGCGGCGGCCGCGGCACGGTCGGGCGCGCGGGAGGTGACCACGTCGATCCGAATGCCGTCGGTGCGCTGCACCGCCGCCGCGAAGGCGTTCGTGATGACGCTCGTACCGATCGTGGCGACCCTGATCATCCTGCTCCTCCGCGCATCCGCTGCCGTCGCCGGTCGGCGACCCGTCGACCCTACCGGCCTCGGTGCGAGCGCAGAGCCCGCGCGTCCGGGAGGCCGCGACGATAGCGTGAGCGAACCATCTCGACGAGAGGAACGCTCCATGCTCACTGCCCCGCTCATCCCCCTCAACGACGGACGCTCGATCCCGCAGCTCGGGCTCGGCACCTGGCCGCTCGACGACGACGGCGCCGAGCGCGCCGTGCTCGACGCGCTCGAGATCGGGTACCGGCACGTCGACTCCGCCCGGCGCTACGGCAACGAGCGCGGCGTCGGCCGGGGCGTGATCGCCTCCGGGCTGCCGCGCGAGGACGTCTGGGTCACCACGAAGCTGGACGGCGAGTTCCAGGGCGAGGATCGCGCCGTCGCCGGCCTCGAGGGCAGTCTCGAGCTCATGGGCCTCGACTACGTCGACCTGCTGCTCATCCACTGGCCGCTGCCGGCTCGTGGGGAGTACGCGAGCACGTTCCGCACCTTCGCGGGCCTTCGCGAGCGGGGTCTCGCCCGCTCCATCGGCGTCTCGAACTTTACCGCCGAGCACCTGCGGGCGCTCGAGCAAGAGACCGGGCTCGTGCCCGCCGTGAACCAGATCCAGATCGACCCGACGATCCCGCGCGAGGCGCAGCGGGCCTACGCCGCCGAGCACGGCATCGTCACGCAGTCCTGGTCGCCCATCGGGCAGGGCGGCGACCTGCTGCAGCACCCGGCTATCAGCGCGATCGCCGAGGAGCACGGCCGCACGCCCGCGCAGATCGTGCTCCGGTGGCACGTGCAGCAGGGCCTCGTGCCGCTGCCCAAGTCGCAGAACCCGGAGCGGATGCGCGCCAACCTCGACGTGTTCGACTTCGTCCTCGACGACGCCCAGCTGGCCCGGCTCGGCGAGCTGTCGCAGGGGCCGGATGCGGGCGTCGACTCGGACGTCGACGGTCACTGACCTCGGGGCTCAGCCCTGCCGGGCCTTGACGCGCGGATTCTGTTTGTTGATGACGTAGACGCGGCCCCGGCGGCGCACGATCTGCGAGCCGGGGATCCTCTTGAGCGCCTTGAGCGAGTTGCGGACCTTCATGGTGAGTGCTCCTTACTGAGAACGATTCTCGTCTAGAGTAGCGCCATGCCCTCCCCGCACGCAGCCCTGCATCTCGTCGCCGCGCTCTCGGACGAGGAGGCGCTCGACGAGGCGGCCCGGCGCTTCCCCGGATCGGTGCCGCTGCGCATCCGCTCGGGCGCGTCGCCGGAGCTGGCCCGCATCGTCGAGGCGGTCGGCGCTGCCGACGGCGCCACGATCGTCGCCGCGCTCGACGCCGACGTCGCCGCGGAGCACGTCGCATCGCGGCTCGAACGCCTCCTCGACGGCGCCGCCCCGAGGCTCACCGTGCTCTCCGTGCTGAGCCTGGGCGAGCTCGAGGCGCAGCTGAGCGGATACGGCTCCGTGCCCTCCGAGCTCGTCGTCGACCGCCTGGAGGCGGCGGACATCGTGCAGCTCGCCGATGCGCGCGACGCACGGCCGAACGGACGCGCGATGGCGGTGGCACGGGCGCTGGCCCCCACGGCGCGCTTCGGCGACGAGCCGCTGCGCATCGCCCACCGCGGTCGCCCGGCGCCGGCCTGGTCGCAGCTCGCCGCGAGCGGACGCGGGAGCGAGTGGTTCGCGACGGATCTGCGGGCACTGCACCTCTCGGACCCGCGCCCGTTCCATCCCGAGCGGCTCATGACGGCGCTGACCGAGCGCTTCGTCGGGGAGCACGTCGGGCGCATCGCCGCGGCCCGCGGTGTGGCGCGGGTCGCCACCCGCCCGGGTGAGCTGGTCGAGTTCAGCGGGCTCGGCGACGCGCTGCACCTCGGGCTGCTTCGGGCGGGCGAGGAGGCGCCGTCCGGGCACGAGCTGGTCGTGCTCGGCTGGGGGTTGCGCCCGGCGGCGCTGGAGGCCGCGCTGCTCGACGCCGTGCTCTCCCCCGCCGAGCTGCTCGCCGGGCCCGAGCAGTGGCGCTCGTTCCCGGACCGGCTCCCGCTGACGACGCGCTCGGAGCGCTGAGCCCCCGTGCGGCCGGGGCCGCTCAGAGCCCGACCGCGCGCATGCCCGCCTCGCCGTAGCGCTCGCCGGCCACGCCCATCCGCTCGACCAGCCCGTTCAGGTCGGCGACGTCGTCGGCCGAGAGCGCGACGGCGGCGGCGGCGACGTTCTCGTCGACCCGGTCGATGCGGCGGGTGCCCGGGATCGGCACGACCATGGGGTGCTGCGCCAGCAGCCAGGCCAGCGCTACCTGTCCGGGGTCGCGCCGCGGCGCGCCGCAAGAGCACGCACGTGCTCGACGATCGCCTGGTTCGCCGCCAGGTTCCCCGCCTCGAACCGGGGCGTGGTCGCCCGGAACTCGCCCTCGCCGAAGGTCGCATCGGCGCCGACCGAGCCGGTGAGGAACCCCTTGCCGAGCGGGCTGAACGGCACCAGGCCGATGCCGAGCTCGATCAGCGTCGGCAGGATCTCCGGTTCGGGGTCGCGCGTCCACAGCGAGTACTCGCTCTGCAGCGCCGTGACGGGCTGCACCGCGTGGGCCCGGCGGATCGTGCCGGCACCCGCCTCGGAGAGCCCGAAGTGCCTCACCTTGCCCTCGGTGATGAGCTCACGCACCGCGCCCGCGACCTCTTCGATCGGCACGTCGGGGTCGACGCGATGCTGGTAGAAGAGGTCGATGGCCTCGACGCCGAGCCGGCGCAGCGAGCCCTCGGCGACGCGGCGGATCTGCTCGGGGCGCGAGTCGGTGCCCCGCATCCGCCCGTCCACGATGTTCCAGCCGAACTTGGTCGCCACCACCACGTCGTCGCGGATCGGGGCGATCGCCTCGCCGACGAGCTCCTCGTTGACGTACGGCCCGTAGACCTCGGCGGTGTCCACCAGGGTCGCTCCGCGCTCGACCGCGTGCCGGATGACCCCGACCATCTCGTCGCGGTCGCCCGGGTTCGGCCCGTAGCTCATCGACATGCCCATCGCCCCGAAGCCGATCGCTCCGACCTCGAGCCCCTGGCCCAGCATCCTCGTGTGCATCCTGCGTCCTCTCCTACGTGCCGCCTGCTTCGTGCGCTCCCATTCCATGACGAGCGGATGCGCGCCGCCAGTGGCCGCGCTGCCCGGTACCCGCAGGGCCCCTCGGGGCGCCGGCGGTCCGGGCTGCGGGGTCGGTGCCGTCGGTCGCGCCGTCGTGCAGCCGACCGCATCCGATCGACTGAGCCTGCTGGTCGACGGCGCTCGCTGATCGCATCCGCTGACCGCGTCCGCTCCCTGCCCCCTGACGCTTGCCGTCGCTCGCCGCGTGCTCGCCGCTCGCCGTTCGCCATTCGCCAAACGACGGAGGGGCGGCGGAGCGGCGCCCTGCGATCAAGCCCGTGCGCTTGATGATCTCCAGAAACGCCCTGTCACGACAACCTGTCACCGCCCGTCTCCGCCGTTTCGCCGAAGGCCGGTGACTCGCCACCGCCCCTTCTGCAGGATCGGAGGGGCCCGTGTTCGATTCGGAGGATGCTCCGCCGCGAGGACGATCGGCAACAAGTCTGCAGGCTTGAGAGCGTCGTGAGGATGCGTCGCTGCAGGGTCGGGAACGGATCAGCTCCTCCGAATCGCACGGGAGCGTGCTGCGGTCCCGAGCGGGACGCAGCGCCGATCGGTGACCGGACCCTCGCATTCGACGCCCTCCGTCAGGCCGGGTCGGTCGTCGGATGCCTCGCGTCGACCCGCCTCTACCCCAGGACGCGAGGCGTCGACCCGCCTCCATCCCCAGGACGCGAGGCGTGGTCCCGCCTCGGCTCCCGAGTACGGCGCGCCGACCCGTCTCACCCCCGGGTGCGTGGGGTCACGCCTCGTCGGCCCGGTCGGCGCCTCGGCTCGCTTCGACGCCGGTCGACGACGCCGCGGACGGCTCGGCGGCGGCGCCCGACGCCGCGCGCTCCGTGGCGGCGAGCGAGGCCAGCAGGGCCAGCGCATCCGCCGTCGCGTCGTCGGAGGGGGTGTAGACCACCAGCGACAGCGTCGGATCGGCGGGCAGCGGCATGGACTCGTAGTCGAGGCGCAGCTCGCCGACCTCGGGATGCCGGATGCGCTTGGCCCCGTTCTGGTGGAACCGCACCCGGTGCGCCGCCCAGAACTGCGCGAAGGCGTCGCTGCGTGCCGTCAGCTCGCCGATGAGGTCGGTGAGCCCCCGGTCGTCGGGGTCGGCGGCGGCGGATTTGCGCAGGCTGGCGACCAGGTCGCCGGCCGAGGTCGACCAGTTGGAGAAGAACGCCCGCGACGCAGGATCGAGGAAGCAGAAGCGGGCGAGGTTCGACCGGTTCGCCTCGTTCGCGAGCACCGGGGTGTAGAGCCGGGCGGCGACGGTGTTGAGCGCGAGCAGATCGCGGCGCTCATTGCGGATCATGGCCGGCACCGCGGGCATCGCGTCGATCACGCGCTGCAGCGACGCACGCACGGACGGCTTCGCGGAGCGCGGGGCGCGCGTCCTGGCCGTCGGCGAGGCGTTGGCGAGCCGCGCCAGGTCGTGCAGGTGCTCGCGCTCGGCCTCGTCGAGTCGCAGTGCGCGGGCGAGCGCATCGAGCACGGCGTCGGAGGCCCCACCCAGGCTGCCGCGCTCGAGTCGCGTGTAGTAGTCGACGCTCACGCCGGCGAGCATCGCCACCTCCTCCCGACGGAGCCCGGGCACGCGACGCTGCCCGCCCGCGAACGGCAGACCGGCCTCGCGCGGGGTCAGCCGCGCGCGGCGGGTGGTCAGGAAGTCGCGGACCTCTGCGGCATCGTGCATCCCCTCACGCTACGCACCCGCGGTCCGCACCGGGAGGCACGGGGAGTACCCCGGTCAGCGGCACTCCTCGTCGACCGCGGCGGCGACGCGGTCGAGGAACCGGGCGACGGCAGCGGCCTCGTCCTCGTCCAGCTCCGCGGCGAGCGAGCGGATGACGGCGGAGAGCGGATCGACCGATTCCGGGTCGTCGTTGCGGTCGACCGGCAGCACGACCTTGCTGCGCCGGTCGCTCGGGTGCGGGCGGGTCTCGATCAGGCCGCCGTCGCGCAGCCGCTCCAGCAGTCCGGTCACCGAGGAGGAGACGATGCCGAGATGCTCGCCGAGGTCGCTCGGCGTGACGAGGCGGCCGAGATCGGTCTCCTCGAGCACGAAGCGCATCGCCGCGCGATCGGTGTCGCTGGGCCCGCAGGCGGCCTGGCGACGCCGCCCGAGCTGCGACTCCGCGAGCCGAAGCCTCTCGACCGCCCAGGCGGCGTCGTCGGCGTGCTCACCGCGGTCGCTGCGCAGATGCTCCGCGGCGTGCTCCGCGGGCTGGGACGGGGCTTCGGTGGTCATCGGGGTGCTCCTCGAAGGGGGTGGGCGGTACCAGCGACGGTACTGAGAGGACGAGCATCGTCCTCGCATTGCACCTGCGCAAGCGCTGCGTGTCGCCGTCGCGGATCGGGGCTTTCCAATCGGAAAGCGAGCGAATAGGGTTTCCACATGGAAAGCGAGCGGATGGACGATCTCGAGGCGCTGCGCACGATCGAGCGCGTACGCCAGCGGTCGTCGGCCCGCGGCAGTGCCTACGAGTGGGTGAACGTCTGGTTCGGCGTGCTGCTCGGGCTCTACATCGGACTGCTGACCACGCTCACCGCGATCGCCGAGGACCCCGCGGTCACTCAGATGATGATCGCGGCGCTGGTGCTGCACAGCGCGATCCTCGAGGGCGCGCGCGAGCACTCCGGCGTGCGCCGGGGCTTGCGCGCCGGAGACATCATCATGCTCGTCGCCAGCCTGGTCCTGATCGTCTCGTCGCTCGCGCTCTCCATACTGGTCTCGCTGCCGGCATGGTCGGGAGCGGTCGTCGGTGCCGTGGGCGCGGCGGTCTTCGCCGCCGCGCCCGCAGTGCGTCTGCAGCGCATGCAGCGCTCCGCCGCGGCGAGCGGACGCACGACCACGGCGGAGTGGCCGACGGAGCCGCTCAGCCGTTCCGCCCGGATACTCACCGCAGCAGCAGCCGCGCTGCTCGGGGCGATCGCCGTCGGTCAGGGGCATCCCGTGGCCAGCCTCGGAATACTCCTGCTCGTGATCGTGGCGATGTTCGTCGCCCTGGCCGCCAAGGAGAGCCCGTGGAGCCTCGCCCGCGTCGGAATGGAGTGGGGACGGGGGCACTGGGCGGCGTTCGGCCTCTCGGTGCTGCTGCTCCTCGGCGATGTGGCATTGATCGCCCTCGCCGGCCCGCAGACCCTCCCCGTCGCGCTCGCGATCGGCGTCGTCGTAGCGGCTCCAGTCGCCCTCTCCGCACTCCCCCGGCGCGCCCGATGAGCCACCCGCGGCACCAGCTCGACGAGGCGCTCCTCACTCCGGTGCGCCTCTCGCTGATGGCGGCGCTCGCCGAGGTGGACGAAGCCGACTTCGCCACCCTGCGCGAGCTCCTCGATGTGGCGGACTCGCCCCTCAGCAAGGCCATCAGCCACCTGCAGGAGCTCGGCTACGTGCGGGTCGAGAAGCGCACCCTCGGCGGGCGCTCGCGCACCTGGGTCGCGGCCACGGGCGCGGGACGATCAGCGCTCGCCGCGCACGTCGCCGCGCTGCACGCCATCACGGGCGGCGCCGCGGGCTGACCCGCGGCGCCGCTGGGCGACCTCATCGCCGGGTGAGCGTCCATGCGGCGACGCGCTCGAGCGAGGCGCCGTCGAGCACGGCCTCCGGCTCGCGCGCCGAGCGGCGCCGGTCGAACGCCGCCGCCTCGAGCCAGATCTCCGCGTCGGGATGCAGGGGCAGGATGCGCAGCGTCGCCTCGTCGCCGACCCCGAGGGCGTCGAGGTCGAGCGTCCATGCGCCGCCGTCCCAGAACCGGTCGGCGACGAGCACGCCGTCGACCTCGAGGTGCCCCACGTCGCCGGCCCAGTGCAGCGTCAGCAGCCGGCGCACGCCGGGCTGCGCGGCGCCGAGCCCGGTGAGCTGCAGCTCGGCGGCGCGCTCGACGACCACGTCGGCGGATGGGGCCGACGCCCGGCCCTGCGAGGTGCCGTAGCCGGTCAGCGGCGGCAGGGCGTCCGACACCCGCTGCGCCTCGACGGGGCGGGGCGGATGCGCGCCGGGCGCGCCCTCGGCGGCCAGCCGCTCCCATCCGCCCACCGACCATCGCTCGACGACCGGCGCGGCGCCCGAACGGGCGACGAGGCGGTCGCCGTCGTGCCAGAGGGGCGACGCGCTGCGCAGCAGCTCGCGGCCGGAAGGCGTCTCGAGCACCCAGAGCCGATCGGCATCGCGCACGGGCAGCAGCACGAGGCTGTCGTCGCCGACACGCACCGACGCGGCGGTCTCGACGTCGACGCGGTAGACGCCCGGCGCGATACGGCGGACGTCCCCCTCGACGACGACGACGGGATCGACGGCGAACTCCACCGGCACCGCCTCGTCGGCGACGAGCACGAGCGCGCCGTCGCCGAGCACGGTCAGCGCCGACGCGGTGGCGTACCGCAGCACCGAGCCGCCGAGATCGAGCCCGACCGGCCAGCGGGCGATCGTTCCGGTCGGGATCGTGATCGGCTCGTGCGGCAGGGTGCGGTCGCCGACCCGCAGCCGCACCCCGTGCAGCGGCGGCAGCGGCACGTGGGGCTGGTGGCGGTTGACGAAGACGAAGCCGCCCCGGTGCGCCCAGCGCAGGGTCGCCGCGTCGTCGATGCCGGACGGCAGCACGGCCGGCCACGACGTCGGCGTCGCGGCCAGCTGCTCCGCGAAGGCCCGCAGGAAGGCGTGCTGCCCGCGCAGCGGCGCGTGGGCGGCACCGAGCTCGCCGCTCGCGCCGATGGCGGCCTGGAAGCCGTAGTCGTAGCGCGGCAGATCGTTCGGGTAGCCCGTCGCATGGCTCTCCTGCAGCTCGGTGCCGGGCGGGTTCGCTCCGCCCGCGACCATGTAGAAGCCCTGCCACGCCGAACCGCTGCCGAGCTTGGCGTTCGCGACGGCGGCGATGTCCGCCCCGCTCGGCACGATGCGGCGGTGGTAGGTGGAGGCCATGCCGCCGCCGAGCTCGCAGGTCGCCGGCGGGAACGCGGTGTCCCGCTCCGCCGCGACACCGGTGCCACCGCGCACATCCGCCCCGACGCCCGGGTCGTCCCACTCGTCCGAGAACAGGAAGTGCGATCGGAACGTCTCGTCCCACGGCGCCCCGGCCTCGGCCCAGAAGCCGTCGCCGTAGCCGGAGTAGAGGGGCAGGAGCTCTCCGGCGGGCAGCTGCGCGCCGCCCCAAGCCGTCGCGGTGAACAGCGGCGCGGCGAGGCCGGCCTCGATGGCCATGCGCTTGAGGGTGGCGAGATGCCCGGGCTGGTCGTAGAGCTCGTTCTCGATCTGGACGCCGATCACGTTCGACGAGGGCCCGCAGAGACCACCGAGCTGCTCGCCGATCGCCGTGTACCAGGGCCGCACCAGCTCGAGGTAGGCCGGGTCGTCGGTGCGATGCACTACCGCGGCGCGCTGCACGCGGTCTGGGAAGCCGCCGTTGCGCGACTCGCCGTGCGCCCAGGGCCCGATGCGCAGCACCACGAACAGGTCCAGCTCGGCGCACAGGCGCACGAAGGCGGCCACGTCGAGCCGGTCGTCGAAGGAGAGGCTGCCGTCCGGCTGCTCGTGGTGGTTCCAGAACAGGTAGGCGGCGATCACATCGATGCCACCGGAGCGCATGAGCAGCAGCCGCTCGCGCCACTCGGAGCGCGGCACCCGGGAGTAGTGGATCTCACCGGAGACGGGGATCCAGGAACGGCCGTCGAGCAGCATCCGCCGGTTCGTGACGGCGACGCGGTCGTGCGGACCGGATGCGGGCGCGGGCGCCTCGTCGGCGGCCCAGTCGCGGAGGTCGAGGGAGAGGGTCAACGCAGGAACTCCTGATTCATGCGACGCTGCCAGGCGGCGTCGGTGGTCCACATCGGATGGTGCGGGGCGGCGTTCGAGCACGTCACGACGCCCGCCACGCCCTGCTCCCAGGCCGTGGCGATGCCGTGCTCGGCGAGCGCCCGACCCACGGGCCCCTCCTCGAAGCGCCCGTGCAGCGGGGTGTAGCCGATCCACCCCTCGCCGACCAGCGTCGGCACGCCCCGCCAGCGCCCCCACTCGGCGATCGCGATGGTGCGCGACTCGATCTCGCGGCGCATCACCTCACGGTAGGGCCCGTAATGCTCCAGCAGCCAGGTGTCCCACCGGTCGGCGTCGATCGTGTCGTAGCCGTAGAACATCTGGTCGGTCACGACGGTGGCCTCGAGCTTCCATGCCGCCGGACGTCCGTACTCCGCCCAGCTCGACGCATCCGCTCGCTGCAGGGCGCGCAGCGCGGCGTTCGGGAACCCCTCGCTCGCCGTCAGCCGGATGTCGATCGCCGCCTGCAGCGCGTCGAGCACCCCGTAGGAGTAGACGTGGAACTGCCCGGCGTCGAGCCCCGCGGGCACGCGGTGCATCGCGAGGTGCGGCGGCTTGCCCATGCTGATCGTCACGCGCACGGACGGATGCTCCCGCCGCACCGCGTCGACGGAGCGCACAGCCACCGCGTCGAGGGCCGGCAGCAGCGAGAAGTCGATCTCGTTGTGCAGCTCCACGAGCGCCACCGTTGCGAGCAGGCCGGCGTCGCGGATGCGGTGCAGCAGCGCCGTGAAGGCGCGCGCCAACGTCGGCAGGCGCTCGTCCATCGGCACCGCGGTGACGGCGTCGTGCCAGCGACGATCGCCCGCGAAGGCCGCCGACTGCTGGTACTCCCAGCTGGAGAGGATCACCGTCATGCCCCGCCGCTGCAACCCGGTGAGCAGCTGCAGCAGCCGCTCGGCGATCGGCGTCGAGAACCCGCCGGGCACCGCGTACCAGCGAGTCCGCTCCCCGTAGTACCCGGTCTCGCGACGGCCGAGGCCCTCGATCGGCAGCGACTCCGCGAGGTCGTCGAGGCCCAGCCCGCCGGCGAGCAGCAGCGGCGCCGCGCAGATGCGCACCGTCGTGTACCCGAAGTCCTGCGTCTCGTCGAGCACCCGCTCCAGGTCGGCGTAGGGCTCGCCTGGTCCGGCGAGGGTGTACCAGGAGAAGTCCCACAAGCAGATCGTGCTGCGCTCCATCAGGCGGCGCTCCTTCCCAGCCCGGCCAGCTCCCGCAGGCGGGCGACGCGCTCGGAGCGCCCCACCGGATCATCGACCGAGAAGAGCAGCAGCTCCGGCAACGAGGTCGCGAAGTAGTCCGGCGCCAGCGGCGCGGCCTCAAGCTCGTCCGCCGCCCGGTCGAGATCCGCCCAGACGGCCTCCGCCTCGCGGCGCTCGCCGAGGCGCAGGTGGGCGAGACCCACCCAGTGGTCGTCCTCCCGGGCCGGTCGCGGCGCCACGTCGAGCCGCACCGTCGCGCGCCGCCAGCGCTCGCGGGCGGCGTCCGCGTCACCGGCCGCGGCGTGGGCGTCGCCCGCGGCCACGAGCCGCTCCGCGATCGGGTCGCCCGGGTGCCGACCCTCGCCCAGCTGCTCAGGGGCCGTCAGTCCGGCGTCCAGCAGGGCTGCGGCCCCGATCGGGTCGAGTCCCGCAGCGACGGCGAGGCTGGCGCGGTCGAAGACCGCGAGCACCTGCCCCTCGCCGCCCTCGAAGGGCTGGAACCGCCTCCGCTCGAGCACCGTGAGCGCCTCCTCGGCGCGCCCCGCGTCGACGAGCAGGCCCAGGTGCACGACCGTGAGGTCGTCGCGCTCGTGCAGTGCGGCACCGCTCGCCTCGAGGGCTGCGAGGCGCTCGAACGGGCCCACGCCGCGCAGTCGGGCGAGCTGGTCGCGCTCGAACACGAGCCGCGGCATCGGGCCGGCGCTCGCGATGGCCGCCGCGAGCAGCGCGTCCCCGCGGTCCAGGTCGCCGCGCGCGTTCACCGCGGCGATCGCGGCGCTGCGCAGCACGACCGGGTCGTCGCTGCCGGCCGCGACGGCGGCGTCGAGCACGGTCGCCGCCTCATCGCCGCGACGGGCGCCGAGCAGCAGCTGGCCGAGCAGGCCGAGGGCCACGTGATCGTGCGGCTCCGCAGCGATCGCGTCGCGCAGCACGCCCTCCTCGTCCAGCCCGTCGGGGAACGCCCAGCGCCGGTCGGCGGCGCGGGCGGCGGCGCGCTCGGCCGGGTCGTCCAGGATGCGCGCACGCAGGTAGTGCGCCAGCGGCGCCGGGTTGCCGAATGCGCTCGCCCCGGCCTGCGCGGCCCCTGCAGCCCAGCGCACCGCGAGCTCGGGCTCGCCGCTGCGCTCGAGCTCGAAGGCCACCAGGAGCAGCGTGCGCGGATCGAGCGGATGCAGGTCGTCGTCGAGCGCCGCCAGCAGCGGATCGAGCGGGTCGGCTGCACGGGCCGCGGCGAGCTCGGCGGCGGCGTCCCCTCCGGTGCGCCGCAGCGCCAGCACGAGCAGCGCGCGGGCCGCGGGGTTCGCCGGATCCACGGCGACGGCAGCGCGGGCCTGCTCCAGTGCCTCCGGCGCCTCGCCGAGGCGCAGGTGGGCGCGGGCGGCGCCGAGGCGGGCCGGCAGGGCGTAGCCGGTGTCCCATCCGCTCTTCACGAACGCGGCGCGGGCGCCGCGGTCGTCGCCGGCACGCTCGAGCAGCAGGGCGCGCCGGTGGTGCAGCTCGCCGGTGCGCGGGTTGAGGTTGCGCCGGGTGAGCCGGGCCTCGGCGGCGTCGAGGTGCTCGCGCGCGGCGTCCAGCTCGCCGCGGCGGTGCCGGTACTCGGCGAGGGCGAGGTGGGCGCGGCTGTCCTGCGGGTCGAGCGCGAGGGCCCGCTCCAGGTAGGGCAGCGCGCTGCGGGTGGGGTGCCGGTTCTGCACGAGGTGCTGCGCGGTGAGCAGCGCCTCGTCGACGCCGTCGATGGCCGCGGGCTCCGGCGGGGCGGTGGCCGACCAGGGCGTCGGCTGCTCGTCGTGCCGGGCCCAGACGAGCACCGGCGCCCCGTCGACCAGCAGCTCCACGCGTACGTCGTCGCGCGATGCGACGCCGGGCGCCGGCAGGGATCGCTGCACCGGCCGCCCCGGCTCGAGGCGCACCGGCAGCCGGTGCTCGCGGCCCGGCAGCACGACCAGCAGCTCGCCCTCGGCGATGCGGCTCGCGGCGACCCCCAGGCGCAGCTCGCCCTCGGCGACCTCGACGCTCAGCGCGGCGTCACGGGAGGCCTGCTGCGGCGCGCCGATGGCGTGGATCGGGAACCAGCGCTGCGCGAACGTGCGCGTCTCGCCCGGCGCGAGCCAGCTGAAGTCCGGCTGGTTGTCGGTGAAGACGCCGGCCATGAGCTCCAGGTAGGGCCGGCCGTCGTCGCTGAGCTGCCGGTCCCAGGCGCGGCCGAGCTCGCCGTGCCCCCAGGTCCACTGCTTCTTGCCGGGTGAGAGGTCGTGGTCGGCCCAGTGCACGAAGCCGACGCCGGCGGCGTGGTCGTAGCCGCCGAAGAACGGGTCCGCGGTGCCCGTGACCATGTAGGACGTGGGCACGGGGATGTCGGCGTAGTCGTCGAGGCGGGCGGAGGCGCGGTTCGGGTAGTCGACGCCGTAGTACGGCCGGTCCGCGGTCGGGAACGCGGTGATCGCGCGGCGGGCGTGGTCGGCCACGTGGCGCACGTCGTCGGGGAAGAAGGAGCGGTAGTGCGCGTGCGCCTCGGTGGCGACGTTGGCCCACCAGAGGAAGCTCTGGGGCTCGTCGGTGCGGTTCTGCAGCCGGGCGACGACCTCGAGGGCCGCGGAGTCCGGGCGCAGGCGCACGCCGTGCGTGCCGCGCATCCGCTGCAGCGGGTCCACGTCGCCCTGCCAGACCGTGACGGTGCCGTCGTCGTCCCGCTGGACGCTCGTCTCGACGGGCAGGTAGGTGCCGGGGCGGTGGTGCTGGGGCCAGTTGAACTCCACGCCGCCCGAGACCCACGGTCCCGCGAGGCCGACCAGCGCCGGCTTGATCACGCCGTTGCGGTAGAAGAGGTCCGCGCCCGACGTCTTGTCGAGGACGGCGTGGATGCGCCCGCCGAGGGCGGGCAGCACCACGACGCGCAGCCAGCGGTTCTCGACGACCACCGCGCGCCAGTCGCGGTCGACGCCCTCGGCCGCGATGCGGTCGGTGAAGGGCAGCGGGTACACGCGGCCGTCGGAGCCCTGGTAGACGCGGCGATCGAAGAACGCCGGGAAGCGGTCCGGCTCGGCGGGCTCGTAGGTGCGCATCCGCACGTCGCCGCTCCAGCAGGCGACGCCGCCGGCGTCGAGCACCGCGGCCTCGTCGGCGGGCGGGGTCGGCAGGACGAGCGGTTCGATCGACGCTGACGTGGGCATGGGCTCGACGCTACGGCGGCGCGCCCTCGCGCGGTATGGTGCGGATGGGCAGCACCCATGGACGATCTGGTGGCTGCATGTGCGCGGCGATCAAGCCGTCGAGGCGGCTCGGGCGCTCGGCGGCGGCGAGCCGCAGCGCCTGCGCTCCCCGAGCGCGCGCTCGTGCTGCTCGACGAGCTCATCGCGCAGCTCGAGCGGGGTCAGACCCCGGCCCATCTGGCCGCGGCGTCCGCGCTCTGCTGGTCGCTGCTCGCCACGGTGCTGAGCGAGCGGATGCGCCCCGACGCGGGCGCGCCCCTCGCGCGCGCGATGCGCCGGCTCGACGAGCGCCTCGCCGAGCCGGTCGCGATGCCGGAGCTCGCCGCGCACGCGGGCGTCTCGACGTCCCACCTGCGCGCGCTGTTCCGCGCCGCGACCGGCGCCGGACCGGTCGCGTACCTGCGGGCGCGCAGGATGGCGCGGGCGCGCATCCTGCTCGACACGACCGAGCTGACGATCGCCGCCATCGCACGCGAGACCGGCCACCCCGATCCGCTCTACTTCTCGCGCCGCTTCGCCCGCGACCACGGGCTCAGCCCGAGCGCCTACCGCGCCCAGCGCAAGGGATGACCCGCGCTCGCTAGGCTCGTGGCCCATGAGCCATGTCGCCGATGACACCCGCTACTCGTCCATGCAGTACCGCCGTTCGGGTCGGAGCGGTCTGCAGCTGCCCGCCCTCTCGCTCGGGCTGTGGCACAACTTCGGGCACGGGCGCCCGGTCGAGACCCAGCAGGCGATCGTGCACCGCGCCTTCGACCTGGGCATCACGCACTTCGACCTCGCCAACAACTACGGCCCGCCCTACGGCGCCGCGGAGACGAACTTCGGGCGCATCCTCGCCGGCGGTCTCGGCCGGTACCGCGACGAGCTGATCATCTCGAGCAAGGCCGGCTACGACATGTGGCCCGGCCCGTACGGGGATCACGGCTCGCGCAAGTACCTGCTCGCCTCGCTCGACCGGAGTCTCGAGCGGCTGGGGCTGGACTACGTCGACGTGTTCTACCACCACCGTCCCGACCCCGAGACGCCGCTGGAGGAGACCGCCGGTGCGCTCGCCAGCGCCGTGCAGCAGGGCAAGGCGCTCTACGCGGCCGTGTCGAACTACTCCCCCGAGCAGACGATCGCCATCGCCGCGATCCTCGCCGACCTCAAGGTGCCGCTGCTGATCCACCAGCCGCGGTACTCGATGTTCGAGCGCCGCATCGAGGACGGCCTGCTGGACGCCCTCGAGCAGATCGGCGCCGGCTGCATCGTGTTCTCCCCGCTCGCGCAGGGCCTGCTGACCGACCGCTACCTGCAGGGCGTGCCGGCCGACTCGCGCGCGGCGACGAGCCGGTTCCTCGGCGAGCACTCGATCACCGAGGAGTACCTGCAGCACGCCCGCGCCCTGAACGGCATCGCCCAGCAGCGCGGGCAGAGCCTCGCGCAGCTCGCGCTGCGCTGGGTGCTGCGGCATCCGGGCATCACGAGCGCGATCATCGGCGCCTCGAGCGTCGCGCAGCTCGAGCAGAACGTCGCCGCGCTCGACGGCCCCGACCTCACCGACGACGAGCTGGCCGCGATCGAGCCCCACGCCATCCAGGGCCTCGCCGGCTGACCCGCACGCACGAGAACGCGCGGGCCACCCCGCGCACCCTCAGCGCCGTCGTCGCTCGGCGCGGCGCCGTGCCGCCGCGGCGCGTTCGAGCTCGGTCAGCTCGGGGTCGAACGCCTCGTCGTCGAGCGTCGGCGACGCGTTCCGGTCCCGCACCGCGAGCACGGTCGTCGCCACGATGACGGCGATCACCGCCACGGCGATCGCCACGATCAGCCAGTCCATCGCTCCCCCGTTCCCCCAGGTGCCTCCGAGCCTAGCTGTACTTCCTCGGGAGGTTGTGAACGTTGGGGTCGTTAGCGAAGGCCTCCGGGACGATGTGAGTTACGACACACACCACCATCCACGGAGGCCTTCGTGACCCACGCTAACGCGCCATTCACCCCGGAGGGCAGGACTCGTCTGGCCCGTCTGATCGTCATCGAGGGCTGGTCGGTGCGCCGCGCTGCGGAGCGGTTCCAGTGCTCGCCCGCGACCGCGTCGCGTTGGGCTGCCCGGTTCCGGGCCGGGCAGGCGATGACGGACCGGTCCTCAACGCCGCATCGTTCGCCATCGCGGACGACGCGGCGGCGGGAGCGGCGGATCGTCGCGCTGAGGTTCACCCGCCGTTGGGGTCCGCACCGCATCGGCTACCGCTTGCGCATCCCGCGCTCCACGGTCGAGCGGGTCCTGGCCCGCTACCGGATGCCACGCCTGGTGCATCTCGATCAGGCCACCGGGCTCCCCGTTCGCAAGGCTGCCCCGGTCCGGATGGAGGCGACCCGGCCGGGCGAGCTGGTCCACATCGATATCAAGAAGCTCGGGCGCATCCCTGACGGCGGCGGGCACCGGATGCTCGGCCGCACGGTCGGGAACCGGCACAACAAGAAGCGGGGCCGGGGTTACGCGTTCCTGCATCACGCGATCGACAGCTACTCGAGGTTGGTCTACTCCGAGCAGCACACGGATGAGCGCAAGGAGACCGCGGCCGGGTTCTGGTTGCGGGCGCGGGCGTTCTTCGAGACCGCGGGCTTCACCGTCAGCGCGGTGATGACCGATAACGGCTCTTGCTACCGCTCCCGCGTCTTCGCGACGGCGCTCGGCGACGTCAAGCATCGACGCACCCGCCCCTATCGGCCACAGACGAACGGGAAGGTCGAGCGCTTCAACCGCACCCTCGCGACCGAGTGGGCCTACGAACGGCTCTACTCCACCGACGAAGCCCGCTCAGCGACCTACGTCGACTGGATCCACCACTACAACCACCACCGGCCCCACACCGGGATCGGCGGGCTCACGCCCGCCGACCGCGTTCACAACCTCACTGGGAACTACACCTAGCCGCAGCGCCGGCCGCGCGGGCGGAGGTTCCACCGCATCCGGAGCTGGTGGCTCGGATGCCGCTGGCCGACGCCACCGTTCGGGCATGAGCCTCTCCCCCGCGACGCCCCGCATCCCCTCGATCGACCAGGGCGTGTTGGACGAGGTGCGCGCCAGCGCCTTCCACGCCGAGGCCGACCTCGAGCACGTGCTCCTCGACGGCGGCGATCTCGGCCGCGGGTCCGCCCGTCGGCCAGGCCCCGAGCTCCTCTCGCCAAACGACGGAGATGCCGCCGATGCGCGCCGCGTCTCCCACCGAGATCACGCCCTGAGGCGTGTGGATACGCTCGCACGACTGCTGGTCTCCGTCGTTCGGCGAAGGGGCCGCCGCGGTCAGATCGTGCGCGGCGCCTCGGCGAGCTTCTCGCGCAGCTGGTCGGCCGTGAGCCGGACCACGTAGCCGGGGCGGTCGCGCTCGATGCGCCAGCTCTCGGCGAGCGGCCCCGCGTCGACGGTGTCGAAGCCGATCCCGTCGTAAAGCGCGGTGACGAAGGCCGTCGCCTCCGGGAAGTCGCTCGCCGCGACCAGCGCGCGCCGATCCGCGCTGCCGGCGGGCTGACCCTCCGCCGTGATCGCCGCGGCCTGGATGTGATTGAAGGCCTTGACCACCTTCGCGTCGGCGAAGTGACGCTGCACGAGCTCGCTGGTCGTCGTCTCGCCGGCGTCGAGCGCCGGGATGCGGCCGTCGCGCTCCCAGTAGTAGTTGTTCGTGTCGAGCACGATCTTGCCGGCCAGCGGGGCCGCCGGGATGCGCTCCACCGCGTGCAGCGGCACGGTCACCACGGCGACCTCCGCGACCTCGGCCGCCTCCTGCGCGGTCGCGGCCCGAGCCTGCGGACCGAGGTCGGCGACGAGCTCGGCGAGGGTCTCCGGGCCCCGCGAGTTGGCGATCACCACCTCGTGCCCCTGCGCGATGACCGCGCGGGCCACCTGCGAACCGATGTTGCCTGCTCCGATGATGCCGAATGTCGTCATGAGGGCGGCAACCCGGCTCGGGACTACGGCATTCCTGCGTCGAGCGGATGCACCGCTGCATGGTCGCGATGCGCCGACGAGCGGATGCGCTCAGACCCGTCCGACGCCGGCGCGCAGGGCGCTGCGGCTGATGCGGTGCATCCCGACGCCGGCGGCGAGGAACACCGCCGCCAGCACCGCCCAGCCCGGCGCGCCGAGCGTGAGCACGGTCGCCGTGATGAGCAGCGGCGCCGCCATCGAGCCGAGGGCCGTGCCCACGCCGAGCATGCCCTGGTAGGCACCGGCGCGTCGCTGGTCGGCGAGCTCGAAGCCGAGCGACCAGCCGCCGGCCGAGAACAGCAGCTCGGCGACCGAATGGCCGACCGCGGCGCCGAGCAGCACGACGACCACCACCGCGCCGGCGCCGACGCTCGAGGCCGCGTAGAGGCCGCAGGCGCCGGCCATGAAGATGCCCGCGAGCAGTGCGGCACGGGAGGCGCCGCGCACCCCGCCGGTGCCGCGCGCCAGCGGGATCTGCAGCGCGATGACGAGCACCGTGTTGCCGAGCAGCAGCAGCGACACGAGCACGTCGGGGGCGCTCGTGTGCTCGGCCACCCAGACGGGCACGCCCACCTCGAAGAGCGTGAACTGCATGACGGCCAGCCCGTTGAACACGGTGAGCGCGAGGTAGCGGCGATCGCGCCAGGGCCTGCGCTGCGGCGTCCGTTCACCGGATGCGGGACCCGCGTGCACGTCGCGAGCCGGCAGCCTCAGCACGAGCAGCGCACTGACGAGGTAGACCGCTCCGGCGCCGCTCATGGCGAGGCGGTACGCCTCGGCGGTGTCGGCGGCGAGGGCGAGCGCTGCGATGGCGGCGCCGATCGCGATCGACACGTTGGTCGCGACGCGCATGGTGGCCCGCGCCGTCACCTGGTCGGCGCTGGCGAAGCCCCGCGCGACGAGCGCGGACCGGGCCGAGTACCCGGCGTTGGTCGAGCCGACGACCAGTGCGGCCAGCGCCAGGAACACCGCGTAGTGCGCAGCCCAGGCGTAGGCCGCGAGCGAGGCGCCCTGCAGCAGGGTCAGCAGCACGAGCACCGGCTTGGCGCCGAAGCGGTCCGCGAGGGTGCCGCCGAGCAGGGCGGTCGCGACGCCGATGCCGCCCGCGACGGTGAGCCCTGCGCCGACCGCTATGGGGTCGAAGCCGACGAACCGGGTGAAGTACAGCACCGTGAGCGTGAAGAACACGCCGCGACCGAGGGCGCCCACCAGGGTCGAGGCGACGAGGCCGCGCAGCAGCGGGTCGCGTCGCAGCAGGGCGAGCGCGCCGTCGCCCGCGGGGCTGGTCGTCTCGGACGGGATCGGATGCGGCGGTGCAGCGCCCACGACGGGGTTCGGCGAGGTCTCCGGCTGGGTCACCCGACCACTGTGCCGAGCGCTGCGCGGACGGACCAGACATGTAGCGTTGCGCTTCATGCTGCGCTACCGCCTCGACCCCGGCGACTTCGCGGAGGTCCGCTTCGCCGTGTCGCCGCTGACCGAGGTGACGCTGAGCCTGCGCGCCCTGCGCGACCCCGGGCGCTTCCCGCTGCACCTGGCATGGCTGCGCCACCTGGAGCGCGTGCTGCCCGATCTGGACGAGCCGATGCTCCGGGCGCTCTGCGACGATCGCTTCTGGACGCCCGACTTCCTCACCCCGCGACCGGCCTCGCCGCTCGGGGTCTTCGAACGCGAGCTCGCCGCGGTGGCGACCACGCCGACGGCGACGGTCGCGCGCGATCTGGCGGCCGTGCATCCGCTCGCACCACCGGAGTCGCTGCAGGGCGATCCGCTGGAGGTGCGCGACCGCGCGCTCAGAGCGGTCGACGCGTACCACCGCCGGGCGATCGAGCCGTTCTGGCCGCGATGGCGGGCGCTGCTCGAGGCCGACGTGCTCCACCGAGCGCGCCAGATCACGGAACGCGGCGTCGCGGGCATGTTCGAGACGCTGGCCCCGACGGTGCGGCTGCGGGGCTCGGTCGTCGAGGTGCGCCTGCGGTCCATGCCCGGCGACGTCGAGCTGCGCTCGGTCGGCGCGGGACTCACGCTGGTGCCGACGCTGTTCACCAAGAACGCCTCCGCGCCGATCGCCGGCGACGAGCCGCCCATGGTCTTCTACCCGGCGCGGGGTCTCGGCGCCCTCTACGAGCGCACGCCACCGCCACCGGCCGCCGCGCTCGCGAGGCTCATCGGAGCGACGCGGGCGAGCATCCTCGCCGAGCTGGAGCTGCCGATGTCGCCCACCGAGCTCGCGGTGCGTCGGGGCATCACCGCCTCGGCCGCGAGCCAGCACCTGCGCGCCCTGCGCGACGGCGGGCTGCTCGAGGCGCGCCGCGAGCACCGCAGCGTGCGGTTCCGCCGGAGCGAGCTCGGCGAGGCGCTGGTGGGCCGATCCGCGCTCGGCGGCTGAGCGCTCAGCCGAGCACGAGGTCGTCGGCCGTCCGAAGTCGCCGCGGCGGCTCCCCGCGCGCACGCCGCGGCGGGCGAGCACGTCGGCGGCGAGCAGCGGACCCAGGTCGAGACCGGTCGCGGCGGCCACGTCGGCCACCGTCACCTGGAAGGTGCGGAAGGGCTCGAGCGGCGGCGGCACCGCCAGCGCGGTGACGATCGGCTCGAGCGCCGAGCGCTGGTCGAGCAGGAAGCCCGCTGCCGCGATGCCGTCGTCGTCCGACCAGACGGCGACCTTCCAGAACTCCTGCGGGATCAGCACCCCGCGGTACTCGGGGTCGACCTCGGCCAGCACCGGGCCGGTGAGCACGCTCACCCGATGCTGATGCCGTTCGGCGTAGGCGAGCACGTGGTCTTCGAGCCCGAGCCACAGCTCGCCGCTCTGGTTGAAGCCGGCCGCCTGCGGCGCGGCGTTCGTGTAGGCGAACGTGTCGGCGTTCGCGCGACGCGCGAGCTGCGGCTCGCCCCAGACCGGGTCGCGGCGGCGCACCAGGTGCCCGCGGTCGAGGTCGTTCGAGCGGTACAGCTCGTTCCCGCACTGCTCCGACTCCGGAACGCGCGGGTCGAATCGCCAGTCGTCGCCGCGCGGCACGTCGACGAGGCGGTCCCCGTCGATGTTGACCGCGGTGGCCGCAGCCAGGCGGCGCACAGGGTCGAGCAGCACGGTGAAGTGCTGGTAGTCGAGCTCGCGGATCGGGCGCGGTGCGAGGGGCACGGGGAGCGGGACGTCGACGGGCAGGAACTCGGGGGCGTATCCGGTCACTCCTCCAGCCAAGCAGCGACCACCGACAGGAGGGAAGGGCGGATGCGCATCCTCGGCGGTTGCGCAGCGTCGCGGCCCGCTGCCACGCTGACGGTCATGAGCACCCCCTCCGTCGTCGTGATCGGCAGCATGAACGCCGACGACTCCATCCGCGTCCGCACCCTCCCCGCCCCGGGCGAGACGATCACCGCGCTCGGCGTCTCGACAGCGCTCGGCGGCAAGGGCGCGAACCAGGCGGTCGCCGCGGCGCGGGGCGGGGCATCCGTCCGCTTCGTCGGCGCGGCGGGAGCGGACGACGGCGACGCCGTCGTGGGGGCGATCGCCGCGGAGGGCATCGATGTCGAGGGCGTGCAGCGGCTCGAGGGCGTGCCGACCGGACGGGCGATCGTGATGATCGACGACGCGGCGGAGAACTCCATCGTGGTCCTGCCCGGCGCGAACCGAGGCTTCCCCGTCGAGAGCATCGAGGCGCAGCTCGCCGCGCTGCAGCCCGGCGAGCTGGTGCTGCTGCAGGACGAGATCCCCGCCCAGGTCAACCGCGCCGCGGCCGCCGCGGCGCGCGCGGCCGGCGCGACCGTCGTCTGGAACGCCGCACCGGCGCCCACCAGCGCGGACGAGCTCGTGCACGACGTCGACCTGCTCGTCGTGAACGAGCACGAGCTGGAGGCGGTCGCCGAGCTGCTCGGCGTCGCAACGGGCGCCGGCCCCGAGGGGGCGCCGCCGAGACGACCGGCATCGACGCCCTGCTCGCCGCCGTCGCGCAGGCCATCGGCGCCGACGCCGTCTGCACCCTCGGCGCCGAGGGTGCCGCCTACGCGGTCGGCGGCGTCACCGGTCGCGCGCCGGCGCGACGCGTCGAGGCGGTCGACACCACGGCGGCCGGCGACACGTTCGTCGGCTACCTCGCCGCGTCCGCCGGTGCGGACTTCGGTGAACGACTGCGGCTCGCGCTCGGCGCGGGGTCGCTCACGGTCACGACGCTCGGCTCGGCCGGCTCCATCCCCCGCCGTGCCGAGGTCGAGGCGTTCCTCGCAACCTGACCGCGCCCTCTCAGGGCACCCCTCATCACGCATCCGCTCAGCTGCCCGGGCGTAGCCTGGCGAGGCGGGCACGTCCCGCGCCCCTCCACGAACGAAACGAAGGAATCCCGTGCGCACTGTCAACGCCGTCGCCGCCCCCTCCGCCACCGAACCCCTCATCCGCACCACCATCGAGCGCCGCGACGTCGGCCCGAAGGACGTGCTCATCGAGATCGCCTACGCCGGCATCTGCCACAGCGACATCCACACCGTGCGCGGCGAGTGGGGTGAGATCCAGTACCCGCAGGTCGTCGGCCACGAGATCGTGGGCGTCGTCACCGAGGTCGGCGACGAGGTCTCGTCGCACGCCGTCGGCGACCGCGTCGGCGTGGGCTGCATGGTCAACTCCTGCCGCGAGTGCGAGAACTGCAAGGCCGGCCTCGAGCAGTACTGCTACGAGGGCAACATCGGCACCTACACCGCCGTCGACCGCGACGGCAGCATCACCCAGGGCGGCTACTCGACTCACATCGTGGTCGACGAGGACTTCGTGCTGCGCGTGCCGGAGTCCATCCCCTACGAGGCCGCCGCGCCGCTGCTCTGCGCCGGCATCACGACCTACTCGCCCCTGGCGCACTGGAAGGCGGGCCCCGGCAAGAAGGTCGCGGTCGTCGGCCTCGGTGGCCTCGGCCACATGGCCGTGAAGATCGCCGCCGCGATGGGCGCCGAGGTCACCGTGCTCTCGCAGACCACCGCGAAGCACGCCGACAGCGAGCGCTTCGGCGCCGTCGCGCACTACGCCACGAAGGAGTCGGAGACCTTCGACACCCTGGCGAACACGTTCGACCTGATCATCAACACGGTCAGCGCGAAGCTCGACCTCGGCGCGTACCTCGGTCTGCTGCGCCTCGACGGCGTGCTCGTCTCGGTCGGCGCCCCGCCGGAGCCGCTGCCCGTGCAGGTCTTCTCGCTCTTCAACAACCGGCGCTCCTTCGCCGGCTCGTCGATCGGCGGCATCGCCGAGACCCAGGAGATGCTCGACTTCTGCGCCGAGCGCGGCATCGCGCCGGAGGTCGAGCTCATCGACGCCGACCAGGTCAACGAGGCGTACGAGCGCGTGATGAGCAGCGACGTGCGGTACCGGTTCGTCATCGACGCCAGCACCATCTGACGCCGATCCCGTCGAGCGGATGCGGGGCGCGGTCCATCGGGACCGCGCCCCGTCGCCGTAGCTGGGTCCGCGCCCGGAGCGGGCTCCCCGCAGCGGGCGGACCGCCCTAGGCTCCGGACGTGCGACTCGCCCTGATCGGCCTCGGCCTGCTGCTGATCGGCGGCGTCGCCGTCGCCGCCGGCGTGCTCCCGCTGGACGAGGCCGCCGCGCTCGGCGAGCGGGTCTGGCCGGTGCTGCTCTTCGCGATCGCGATCACCGTCGTGGCCGAGCTGGCGGCCTCCGCCGGGGTCTTCTCGGCCGTGGCCGAACGCCTCGCCGGCGCGGGCCGAGGGCGCGGCCTGCTGCTCTGGGCGCTGGCGGCGCTGCTCGCGCTGGTCGTGACGGTCTTCTTCTCGATCGACACCACCGCGGTGCTGCTGACGCCGGTCGTGATCGCGTTGGCCCGGCACGCCCGGATGGACCCGGCCCCATTCGCGCTCACCGCGGTCTGGCTGGCGAGCACCGGGTCGCTGCTGCTGCCGGTGTCGAATCTCACCAACCTGCTCGCCCAGCAAGCGCTCGAACCGACGAGCACCGCCGAGTTCGCGGCCCGGATGGCCCTGCCGGCGCTCGTCGCCGCGATCCTGCCCTGCGTCGCGGTGCTGCTCCTGCACCGGCGGCAGCTGCTCGTGCGCTACGAGCCCGTGGCACCGGAGCCCGCCGCGGACCCGGTGCTGCTGCGGATCGCCACGGCCGTGCTCGTGCTGCTGCTGCCGCTGCTGCTCCTGCCGGTGCCGGTCTGGCTGCCCGCCCTCGGCGCCGCGACCGGGCTCGTGCTGGTCTTCGCGGTGCGCCGGCGGTCGGCGCTGCGCGCCGGTCTCGTCCCGTGGGGCGTCGTCGTCTTCGCCTGCGGGCTGTTCCTCGCCGTCGAGGCGGCGCACGCCGCCGGCCTCACGCAGGCGCTCGCATCCGTCCTGCCGACCGGCGACGGTCCCGCGGGCCTGCTCGGGATCGCCGGGATCGGGCTGCTCGGTGCCAACGCGCTCGACAACCTGCCCGCCTACCTCGCCCTCGAGCCGATCGCCGACTCGCCGCTGCGACTCGCCGCGCTGCTCATCGGGGTGAACGCCGGGGCCGTCATCACACCGTGGGCGTCCCTCGCCGTGCTGCTCTGGCACGAGCGGCTGCGGTCCGCGGGCGTCCGCTTCCCGTGGCGCCGCTTCATCGCACTGGGCGCGGTGGTCGCGCCGATCACCGTGGTCGCGGCGACCGCGACGCTGCTGCTGCGCTGAGCCCGTCAGTCCCGTCGGCGCCGGCGCCGCATCCGCTCGCCCAGCAGATGCGCCGACGCGAGCAGCGTCATCAGGCCGATCGGGATGAGCAGCAGGTGCTTCTGGAACACCGCCGCGCCGAGCATGAACGGGCCCGCGAGCAGGATCGCGGCGGTGGCGATCACCGCCTGGACCGTGCGCCACCGGCGCCGCCACGGTGGCAGCTCGTCGGAGCCGGTCACGAGACGAGCACCGCCGGACCGACGCGCAGCGCGCCGTCGTCCAGGGGCTCGCAGCGCACCCCGCCGCGGTGGCGCAGCGCGCGGAAGGCTCCGGGGGCGATGACGCGGTCCATCCAGGCGCAGGGGTTCGCGGCGCGGTGGCCCTGCAGGCGCAGCAGCGCACCGTCCTGCTCGATGGCGAAGGCGGCGCCGACCAGCGCGTCGACGTCGACACCGCGCAGCAGGATCGTGCGGCGGGTCTGCGCGAGACCCGGCGCCTCGTCGAGCCCGAGCATCTCGGCCACGGCATCCAGCGACTCCGCGGCCATGACGGTGACCGAGGCCCGGCGGTGCGCGGGGGCGTTGAAGAATCGGTCCCCCACCACGCCGAGTCCGGCGCGCACCTCCACCCGGTCGCGCATCTCGGCGGGCGGCACGGGGTCGGGGCCGTCGGTCGGGCGGCCCTCGTAGCGGTGCGCCGCCGAGGCCAGCAGCTCGACGATCTCGACGGGAGTGCGCACCTGCCGACCCTATCCGGCGCATGCCGGCTGAGGGGCGACTGAGCGCGCCCTCCGTGTGCCGCCGCGGCAGGGCGGACGGCGGTTGACTACGTGAGCGGATGCACGTCCGCACGCCGAAGGGAGCACCTGATGACCCACAACGACACCCACGCCTCCGTGCCCGAGGAGTCGAAGGGCGGCTACGAGTCCCCCGCGCCCGAGGACGAGGTGGCCGGCGACGGCGTCGCCGAGCAGCACGAGGACGGCGGCGAGGCCGAGGAGGCCGAGAACGAGTACGGCGGCTACGAGGCCGCGAGCATGCCGAAGGAGGGCGAGGACGTATGAGCGACCTGAATCCGACGAGCGCCGAGGACGGGCTCCCGGAGCGCCAGCAGCACGACGATCCGACCGAGGCCGTCGACGCGGGCATCCAGCGCGACCTCGAGGACGGCACCCGCGACGCGCAGGCGACCGAGCCCCACGAGGACGTGCCGCCCGGCAGCGACGACGACCTCGAGGTCGACCCCGACGAGGTCAGCAACCCCGACCTCGTCGGCGGCGACTGAGCCGTTCGAGCGGCGATAGCCTGATGCGGGCCCTCCGGGGCCCGCATCTCGCACGTTCAGGAGGAATCATGCAGGAGATCGACGTCACCGGCCTGGCGGCCCTCGGCGAGAACGCCGTGGTGCTGGACGTCCGCGAGCCCGACGAGTACACCGGCGGCCACGTACCCGGCGCGGTGCTGATCCCGCTCGGCGAGGTCGTGGAGCGCTTCGACGAGGTGCCGCAGGGCGACCCGCTCTACGTGATCTGCCACTCGGGCGGGCGGAGCGCCCGCGCTGCGGCCTGGCTGGAGCAGCATGGCGTCGAGGCCGTGAACGTCGCCGGGGGCACCTCGGCCTGGGTCGCGGCGGGTCAGCCGGTCGTCACCGGGGATCGTCCCCGCTGATCTGCTCGTGCGTGGCCGCCGTCGGCGCCCTGCCGACGGCGACGCCGAGCAGGGTCTCGATCGCCCGGTCGACGGCGGGCGCGGTCCGGGGTACGCCCGTGGCAGATCAGGTCACGCCCACCCAACGGCCGCCGACGCGCTTCGTCACCCGCCGGCTCAGCACCTGCGCGACGGCGCCGGCCGTGGCGTCCGCCTCCTCCGCGATCCGCACCGCCTGCGCGGGTTCATCGGCGGTGAAGCGGATGACGACGCGCGGCTCGCCCGCCACCAGCTCGACGGACGAGGCCTCGACCGTCGCGACCTCGGCCACCGCCTCGGCGACGACCGGCAGGACGGTGGGCGGATGCACGCCCGGACGCAGCGCGCCGATGCCGAGGATGACGCGGAACGAGGGCACGGGTCGAGCGTAGCCCGCGCCGCGCGCGGTGTAGCTGCCCCGCTCTGCCCGGATTCGCGCTCCGGATGCGGACCGTCGTCGCAGCGCGGGCCCGATCGTCCGACGCGGTTGTCGCCGCTCAGGTCCGCCCCGCAGCGCGGCGCGCGTCCGTCAGGACGAGGTCGGCGTTGACGGCCGCTCCGGCCAGAAGTCCCTGCGCCGCCGACCCGACCACCTGTGCCATCGGGTCGCAGACGTTGCCGGCCGCCCAGACGTCCTGCACCTCGGTGCGACCCGAGGGGTCCGCCTCGATGTAGGGCAGTCCGGTCATCGGATGGTTCGGCAGCGAGCCTCCCAGCTGCTCGAAGAGCTCGCCGCGCACCGTAAATCGCGGGGCCACGACGATGGCATCGGCGCCGAGCACGCCGCCGTCGGCCAGCCGGAGGTCGGCCTTCCCCTCCACCGCCGCAGCCTGCGAACGGACGACGCGCACGCCGACCGCCGCGAGCAGCTCCGCCGACTCCGCGTCCGGCTCGCCTCCGGGCTGCACGACCATCGTGACCTGCTCGCTGAGCTGGCGGAAGAACAACGCCTGCAGCGCGGAGTTCGACCCCGTCGCGAGCACCACGATGCGCTGCCCGCGCAGCTCGTAGCCGTGGCAGTAGGGGCAGTGCACCACCGAGCGGCCCCAGCGTTCGGCGATTCCCGGCAGCTCGGGCAGGACGTCCACGAGACCGGTCGCCAGCACGAGGCGGCGCACGGTCAGCTCCTCGGCGCCGACGGAGACGACGAGGTGCTCGCCACGTCGCGCGACGCGCTCGACGATGCCGTCGGCGAACTCGGCGCCGTACGCCGAGGCCTCGGCGCGACCTCTGGCGTCGATGTCGCGGGGCGCGTCGCCCTCGCTGCCGAGCACGTTGTGCGCGTGCTCGGCGAAGCGGTTGCGGGGCTCGCCGGCGTCGATCACGACGACGGAGCGGAGGGAGCGGGCGAGCGCGGTGGCGGCGGCGAGACCTGCGGGTCCGGCGCCGATCACGGCGACGTCGTGTGTGGCGATGCTGTCCATGGCAGCACCCTCCTGCCGACCGTGCCGTATCGGCAAGCATCCTTGCCGCTTCGGCAACGAGGCGGGATGCTGGACTCGTGCACGCCCGCTCCCCCGCCTCCGTCGCCGAGCGCGACGCGCTCGCCGCCGTCGGGCCCCGTCTTCGGACGATCCGCACCGCTCGAGGCGTCACACTCGCCGCGGTGGCCGCCGAGACGGGCATCTCGACGAGCACGCTGTCCCGGCTCGAATCGGGCGGACGCAAACCGACCCTCGAACTGCTGCTCCCGCTCGCCCGGGCCTACGGGGTGCCGCTCGACGAGCTCGTGAACGCCCCCGCGAGCGGGGACCCGCGCATCCACATCCGCCCGCTCCGCCGCGACAGTCAGGTGATCCTGCCGCTCAGCAGCGGCGCCGGCGGCGTGCACGCCTTCAAGCACGTGTACCGCGGAGCTCGACCGGGCGACCCGGCCCCTCGGCGGCGCACGCACCCGGGGCACGAGTGGTTCACGGTGCTCAGCGGCCGCATCCGCCTGCTGCTCGGTGACGCCGAGCACCTGATCGAACGCGGCGAGGCCGTGGAGTTCGACACCCTGACGCCGCACTGGTTCGGACCGGCCGACCAGCGCCCCGCCGAGGTGCTGAGCCTGTTCGGGGCGGACGGCGAACGCGTGCACGTGACCGCGATCTGATCCGCCGTGTCCGCAGAGCGCGGACTCGCGCCCGACTGCGCCAGCGTCCAGCCGGCTCCCCCGGCCGCTGAGGCGGCTGCGACTGACTGGACGCATCGAATGGAAGGAGCGAGCGGATGCGCGCACTCACCTGGCAGGGCACGAAGAGGGTCAGCGTGGAGGAGGTGCCCGACCCGACGATCTTCGAGCCGACGGACGCGATCGTCCGCATCACCTCGACGGCGATCTGCGGATCGGACCTGCATCTCTACGAGCTGCTCGGTCCCTTCCTCGACGCCGGCGACGTGCTGGGGCACGAGCCGATGGGCGTGGTGGTCGAGACCGGCTCGGCCGTGCGGAACCTCGCCGTCGGCGACCGCGTGGTGATCCCGTTCACGATCGCCTGCGGCGACTGCTTCTTCTGCCGCCGCGGCCTGCAGTCGCAGTGCGACACGATGCAGGTGAAGAGCCAGGGATCGGGCACGGCCCTCTACGGCTTCACGAAGCTCTACGGCCAGGTGCCGGGCGGGCAGGCGGAGTTCCTGCGGGTGCGGCTCGCCGACGCCAACGCGATCAAGGTCGGCTCGGAGCTGCCCGACGACGCCTACCTGTTCCTCAGCGACATCCTGCCGACCGCGTGGCAGGGCGTGCAGTACGCCGGTGTCGAGCCCGGCGGCACCCTGGCGGTCATGGGCCTCGGCCCGGTCGGCCAGTTCGCCTCCCGCATCGGCGTGCACCTCGGTCACCGCGTCATCGCGGTCGACCCGGTGCCCGAGCGGCGCGCCATGGCCGAGCGGCACGGCGTCGAGGCCATCGACCTCGACGACGGCGCTCTGGACCACATCCTCTCGGCCACGAACGGGCGCGGTGCCGACGGCGTCGTCGACGCGGTCGGCGCGGAGGCGCACGGGAACCCGGGTACGAGCTTCCTGCACAAGATCCTCGAGCGCACGCCCGACGCCATCTCGAAGAAGGCCATGGAGCACGTCGGTGTCGACCGGCTGGCGGCGCTGCACAGCTCGATCGACGCCGTGCGCCGCGGCGGCACCGTCTCGCTCAGCGGCGTGTACGTGGGCGACGCCGACGTCATGCCCTTGAAGACGATGTTCGACAAGCAGATCTCGATGCGGATGGGGCAGTGCAACGTCCGTCGCTGGACCGACGACCTGCTGCCCCTCGTCGAGCGCGACGACGACCCGCTGGGTGTGCTCGACCTGACCACCCATCGCGTCTCGCTCGACGAGGCGCCGGCGTACTACGACACGTTCCGCGAGAAGCGCGACGGCTGCATCAAGGTGGTGCTTCAGCCGTGACCCGCGACCCGAACGCGCGCGACGAGGCCGAGCTGCTCGACGAGTCGCTCGGCGAACGGGAACGGCGCGAGAAGGACAGGGCGGAGAGCCCCGGCAGCGAGCGCGAGACCCGTGCGAAGCAAGACGACCCGCCCGCCTACGACGATCCCGCCCACGACGACATTGACGAGTCGCAGGTGCGGATCGCACCCGGCACCGGCGGGCCCGACGACGTCGGCGACGTGGAGGTCGACGAGCGCGACATCCACATCCCCGGTCGCGACGCGACCTGAAGTCGCGAACCGGCTGGGTGCGGGCGGATGGCGCGCTGCGCATCCGCTCGCCCCCTCCGGTCCGCGAGCAGAGTGACCACACGACGAGAGGAGTCCGACGATGAGCGATCCCACCCGCATCGACAGCGAGCCGCGCGACCCCGATGTCCCCCTGCGCGAGGGCGACGACCCGGACATCGCGGTCGAGCCTGAGCCGCAGCAGCGCCGAGCCGGCTTCGACCCCCTACACCCCGGCCAGGGGTACGACCACCTGAACCCCTTCGATCGCGGCACCCGCAGCGATCTCGCCTGAACGGAGCGCACGATGAGCGATGACCGCAAGCATCTGACCGAGACCGGCATGGCCAAGGGCCCCGACCGCGACCTGCCCGACTTCACGACCGAACCGGGCGTGAGCGAGGGCGGTGACGACCCGATGCTCCAGCCGCACGACGGCGAGGAGCCGGCGGACCTCGAACCCGCCGTGCACGACGAGGACCTCGAGCAGCACCGCTCGACGCGCCCCCGGCAGGACTGAGCTCACCGCAGCCGTTCGACGGCCTCCTGGGCCGTCGACGGCGAAGCGGATGCGCCGCGGGCGCTACCGGTTCAGGTGGCGAACGCGGCTGCTGTGCGGCGGAGTACGCGCTGCTGCACGGCGCTCAGGCGCTCGGAGGAGAACAGCGCGAACAGGGCGTCCAGTGCGGTGGACTCCGGAATCGGCGCCTGAGCGCCGAGGGCGGCCATGAGCGCAGCCGCGTCCTCGACGAACCGGCGCACCAGCTCGTCCTCGTCCGCGTCCTGCGCCGCGCGGAACAGCGCAAGCAGCTCGATCGAGCGCTGCGCCTGCTCGGGCTCGAGCATCGAGCGTTCGACCGCCGCGAGGAACGGCTGCGCCGCATCGCCGAGACCGTGGCCCACGAGCAGCAGCAGCGCACGCTCGTCGGCGAGCATGTCCGGACCGGCCCCGGCGGCGGCGAGCCGCTCCACGTACCGCGCGCCCTCGGGTCTCAGCGTCGGATCGCCCGCGACCGACCGCACCGCAGCCAGTGCCGTCCGGCGTCGTTCCAGCTGCTCGATCGACCGGCGCAGCTCGTCGTCGAGTGCGTCCAGCAGCGCGGCCGCCCCCTGCGGCGGACCGTCGAGAGCGTCCGCCACCGCATCGAGCGACAGACCGAGCTCGACGAGGCGGCGGATCGCGAGCAGGCGCACGAGGTGGTCGAGGCCGTACTCACGGTAGCCGCCGGCGGTGCGGGGCGGTTCGTCCAGCAACCCGATCTGGTGGTAGTGGCGCAGGGTGCGCACGGTCGACCCGGCCAGGCGGGCGAGCTCAGCGCTGCGCATCGGCGCTCCCCTCCCCCGCATCGTCATCCCGGTGCTCGTCGGCGGCGTCCGACGCAGCCCCGGCGGTCGGCTCCACTGTAGGCGCGGCGGTGACCCGCCGGACGGAGCGCGAGAGCAGCGCGGCGAGCACGACGAGCGCCCACAGGCTCGCCAGGGCGATGCCGGCGGCGCGGGTGCCCGCGACCTCCACCACCACCGACGTCGCTCCGATCGTCAGGGGCGCGGCGACGAGGGCGAACGCGTTCTGCGCCCCGAGGACGCGCCCGTGCAGCCGGTCGTCGACGCTGTCGAGCAGGGCGGCGCCGAGCACGGCGCCGAGCGGTGCGCTCACGAAGCCGAGCAGCACCGCGGCCCCGATGAGCACCCCGGCGGGCGGCAGCAGCGCGAGTCCGATGACCGGCAGGACGGATGCGAGCAGTGCGACGACCACGATCACCCGTCGGCGCAGTCGTCCGCTCACGGTCGCCGTCAGCCCAGCGCCGAGCAGCGAGCCGAGCGCGAGCGCGCTGAGGGCGAGACCGAGCACGGGTTGCTGCCCGGTGGCGTGCAGGTGCACCGGCAGGAGCAGGCCCTGCATGGTGCCGACGACGGCGATGACGCCGGTGCCGAGCAGCATGACCGCACGGACCGGGCCGCGGCGCAGCACCAGGCGGAGGCCGGCCAGGACGCCGGCCGGTCCATCGCCGCGGGCCACGGCAGCACTGGTCGCGGAGGGACGCCCGACCGAGCGCGGCAGCAGCAGCGTCGCGATCGCGGCCAGCGTCGAGGTGACCGCGGTCGCGATCAGCACGCCGCTGCTGCTGAGCCCGGTGACGAGCACGGCGGCGAGCCCCGGTCCGACGACGATGGCGATCGCCTGGCCGGCCTCGCGCAGCCCGATGAGCCTCTCGAGCGGCATACCGGCCGCGCGGGCGATCTGCGGTGAGAGCGCCTCGCGCGCCGCCGTGCCGGGCACGTCGCCGACCGCACCCAGGATGCCGAAGAGCACGAACCAGCCGAGCTCGAGCCCTGCCAGGGTGTCGACGATCGGCAGGGCGAGCAGCGCGAGCGCCGAGACGGCGTCGGCGATCGCGGAGGCGACCCGGCGGTCCATCCGGTCGATCAGCGCGCCGCCGAGCACGCCGGCGAGCACGGACGGCACGGCCGTCGCGACCGCGAGCACGCCCGCGCCGAGCGCGCTGCCGGTGGCCGTGAGCAGCAGCAGCGGCAGGGCGACGGCCGCGATGGCGTTGCCGAGCGCCGACAGGGTCGACGAGGTCAGATAGGTGATGACGGGCAGCTTCGTTCGCATGCCGCCACGCAACGCTACGACGTAGCGTCGGAGTCAAACGGATGCCGCGGGATCAGGGCACGCGGTAGCCCGCGGTGCGGAACAGCTCGTACCACTCCTCGCGGGTCAGCGGCAGGTCGCTGCCCTGCGCGGCTCCGGCCACGCGCTCCGGCGTGGTGGTGCCGAGCACGACCTGGATCCAGGCGGGGTGGCGCGTGATCCACCCGGTCGCCACGGCGATCGCGGGCACGTCGTACTTCGCGGCGAGCCGGTCGATGACGGCGTTCAGCTCCGGCGAGTCGGGGTCGCCGAGGAAGGTGCCGGTCCAGCCGCCCTTCTGGAACGGCGACCAGGCCTGCAGCGTGATGTCGTTGAGACGCGCGTAGTCGACCATGCCACCGCCGTCGATCGTGAAGGACTGCTCGTGGCCGGCGACGTTGGCGTCGACGCCCTGCGCGATGATCGGCGCGTGCGCGATCGACAGCTGCACCTGGTTGGCGACGATCGGTTGACGCACGGCGGTCTTCAGCAGGTCGATCTGCCGCGGCGTGTGGTTGCTGACGCCGAAGTGGCGCACCTTGCCGCTCTCGTGCAGGTGATCGAAGGCCCGGGCGACCTCGTCGGGCTCGACGAGCGCGTCGGGGCGGTGCAGCAGGAACACGTCGATGCGGTCGGTCTGCAGCGCGGCGAGGAGGCCTCGGCGGAGCGCACGAGGTGCTCGAAGGAGAAGTCGAAGAAGGGGCCGGGGTGGCGGATGCCCGCCTTGGTCTGGATCGTGACGGCGTCGCGCTCCGCGGGGCTGAGCTGCGTCGCCTCGGCCCAGCGCCGCTCGCTGCGGTGCAGCTCGCCGCCGTAGATGTCGGCGTGGTCGATGAAATCGATGCCGTGGTCGTTCGCGGTCCGCACGAGGGCGCGGATCTCGTCGTCGCTCTTGTCGGCGATGCGCATGAGGCCGAGCACGATGTTCGGGGCGGTGATGTCGGTGCCGGGCAGGAGTCGTGTCTTCACGGACGTCGTCGTCATGCTCCGAGCCTAGCCAGCGGCGCGCCCCGCCAGCGACGGTGCAGCCGGCTGGCGCAGGGTGCTGTCGCCGCGCGGCCCCACCTCGACGTGCACGCCGATCGGGATGCGCTCCTTCATCGCGTCGACGTGACTGATCAGGCCGACCGTGCGACCGCCGGCGCGCAAACCGTCGAGGGTCGCCATCGCGATCTCGAGCGTCTCGGGGTCGAGCGAGCCGAAGCCCTCGTCGATGAAGAGCGAGTCGAGGCGCACGCCGCCGGACTCGGCGGTGACGACATCGGCGAGGCCGAGCGCGAGGGCGAGGGAGGCGAGGAAGGTCTCGCCGCCGCTCAGGGAGCTCGGTATGCGGCGGCGCCCGGTGAACGCGTCGAGGATGCGGATGCCCAAGCCGCTGCCCGTGTTGCGGTACTGCACGGAGTCGTCGTGCTCAAGGCTGAAGCGGCCGCTCGTCATGGCACCGAGACGCGCGTTCGCGGCCTCGACGATCTGCTCGAGACGGGCGGCGAGCACGAAGGCCTCGAGGTCCATCCGCTTCGTGTTGGGGCCCTTGCCGTCGAGGGTCTCGGCGAGGCGGCGCAGTCGCTCGGCGCCACGGCGCCGCTCGGCGTCGCGCTCGAGCCGCTCGATCGCGGCCGCGGCGCCCTGCCGCAGCTGCCGGTCGCGGTAGCGCAGCTCGTCGTGCGCCGTCGCCGCGGCGCTGCGGCGTTCGGAGGCCTGCGCAAGCAGCGCCTCCGCCGAGGCAAGAGGCTGCTCATCGTCGGGGAGCTCCTGCAGCTCGGGGTCGTCGAGCACGGATAGCGCGGCCGCGCGCTGCTCGTCGTGCGAGCGGATGCGCGTGTCGAGCTCGGCCATCCGCTGCGCCGTGCGCGCCCCGGCCTCGGCGACCTCGCGATCGAGCCCCCGCGCCTCGAGCGCCGCGTCGAGCTGGCCGGTCGCCGTCGTGGCCGCTACCCGGGCGGCCCGCAGCGCGCCGGCGGCGGCGACCTCGTCGAGCGCCTCGCGCCGACGCCGCTGGAGGCGGTCCCGCCGGGCGGCGACGCTCGCGTCATCGCCGCGGGCGGTCTCGAGCGCTCGGCGCAGACCCTCGATCTCGGTCTGCGCGGCCGTGAGCTCGGCGGCGGCCTCGGCCAGCGCGGCGCGCTCGTCGGTCACCTGCTGCTCGTTACGGCGGCGCTCCTCGGCGATCTCGTCGACCTCGTCCTGGAGCGCGGGCACGCGGTCGGCGGCGTCGGCGGCGGCGAGGTGCGCTTGCGCGACGTCGCCCTCCTCGGCGCGCAGCTGCTCGCGCGTGCCGCCGCCGGCGGCCTCGGCCAGCCGGTCGCGGGAGCGCTGCGCCCCCTCGCGGTCCGTTCGGGCACGGTCGAGCGCCGCCCTGGCCTGCTCCGCCGTCGCGCGCGCATCCTCGACGGCGTCGTCGGTGACGTGCTGTGCATCGCGCGCCGCCGGTGCCGGATGCTCGGTGGCGCCGCAGACGGCGCACGGCTCCCCGTCGACCAGCGCGGCGGCGAGCTCGCCGGCGTTGCCCTCGAGCCGAGCCTGCTGGGTGCGCGCATGCTCGGTCGCCGCCGCTGCGTCGTGGAGCGACGCGGCCACCTCGTGCTCGATCGCGGCGTCGAGCCGCTGCTGCGCGGCCTGCAGCCGGTCCGCCGCCTGCGACCGCGCACGGAGCGCGGCGAGGCGATCGGCACGCGCCGGCTCGAGCACCGCGAGCTCGCGGGCGTCTCGCAGTGCTGCGGTGGCGAGGCGTTCGCGTTCGGGCAGCGCCGCGAGCTGCTGCTCGGAGCGCGTCAGCGCGGCCTGGCGCGTCACGACGTCCGCGTCGGCGGTGCGGTGCCGGCTCTCCTCGTCCGGCAGGCGTCCTTCCAGTTCGAGCGCCTGCTCGATCGAGCCGAGCTCGGCGAGCAGTTCGTCCGCGAGCCCCGCAGGCTCGCTCGCGTCCTGCAGCCGGTCGAGCGCAGCGGCGGTCCGGATGTCATCGAACGCCGCCGGGCGTACCCGGACGGCCGCGTCGCGCGCGAGGTCGAGGTCGTCGAGCGCCCGCCGCTCCCCCACCACCAGCGGCTGCACCGCCTCGACCCGGCGGGCCAGCTCGAGTTCGCGGCGCAGGCCGTCGACCTCGTCGGCCTGCCCATCGAGTCGGCCGAGGGTCTCGGTGGCCGCAGCCCGGCGGCGTTGGCGATCCGTCACGCGGCGCAGCTCGTCGAGCAGCTCCCGCTGCCGCGCCTCCTCCGCCGATGCCGACTGCGCTGCCGCGTGCGCCGTCTCGAGTGCGGGCTGCAGCCGCTCGGCCGCCGCGGCGAACCAGTCGCCCTCCAGGGGTACCGGGGGTTTGACGGGGTCGGCACCCTCGAGCGCGGCGAGCTGTGCGAGGCGAGCCGCCTCCTGCTCGAGCAGCGCGCGTTCCGCCTCCAGACCGCGCCCCGCCTCGGCGGCACGATCCACGATGCGCTGCCGCAGCCGGTCGAAGCGGTGCGTGCCGAAGAGGCGGCGCAGCAGGCGCTGCCGGTCGTCGTTCCGCGCGAGCAGGAACTCGCTGAAGCGCCCCTGCGCCAGCAGCGTGACCTGCAGGAACTCCTCGCCGTTCACGCCCACGACCTGCTGCACCACGTCGCCGATCTCGCGCGCGCTCGTCCAGCCCTGCGGCTCGCCCGGCCCGAGCCGCTCGAGCACCGCCTTCGCGGCCTGCCGGGTGAGCCCCTCGCCGCGGGTCTTGGGCCGCTGGTACTCGGGCGATCGCCGCAGCCGGTAGCGGTGCCCGGCCGCCTCGAACTCGAGCTCGGCGAAGGTCTCGTCGGCGGGACCCGCGTGGTCGCTGCGCAGGTGCTTCTCGCCGTGGTCGAAGCGGGGCACCGAGCCGTAGAGGGCGAAGGTGATGGCGTCGAGGATCGTCGACTTGCCGGCGCCGGTGCGGCCGGCGATGAGGTAGAGCCCGTCGTGCTGCAGGGCGGCGAAGTCGATCGTCTGCTCGCCGCGGTACGGCCCCAGCCCCGCGAAGGTCAGTCTGAGGATGCGCATCAGCCGGCCGTGCTCTCGATGACGGCCAGCTCCTCGTGCAGCAGCGCCGTCTCGTCCGAGGTGGCCGCGTCGCCGCCCCGGACATGCGCGATGAAGTCGGCGACGATCTCTGGATCGGTCTTGGACCGCATCCGCTCGGCGTAGCCGCCCGGGCCGACGTCGTGCACCTGCTCGGGTCGGTGCTCGAGGGTCGCGCAGTGGGGGAAGCGGCGCTGCAGCTTGGCCATGGCGTCGGTGGGGCGGCTGCGGTCGGTGAGCACGGCGCTCACCCAGTGCTGCTCGTGCTCGGCGTGACGCGGGTCGTCGAGCAGCTCGTCCAGGGTGCCCGTCAGCTCGACGAGGGGGCGGGGCACCGGCAGCGACGCCCACTCGGCACCGGCGAAGCCCTCGGCGTCGAGGTCGACGATCCAGGCGCCGCGGGGCTTGCCGGCCTCCGAGAAGGAGTAGTGCAGCGGCGCACCGGAGTAGCGGATGGAGGGCGCCAGCTGCGCTCGCGAATGGATGTGCCCCAGGGCGGTGTAGTCGACCCCGGCGAAGCGTTCGAGGGCGACGTACTCGATGCCACCGGCGGTGATGTCGCGCTCGGGGCCGGCCGGATCGACGCCGACGGCGAAGCAGTGCGACAACACGACCGAGCGCAGCGCCGGCTCGTCGCGCCGCCGCGCCTCGAGGTCGGCGCGGATGCGGTCCATCGCGTGCGCGAGCACCTGGTCGTGCGTGCGCAGCACGAGTTCCGGGAAGCGGTGGCGGTGCAGCGCCGGCTCGAGGTACGGGATGCCGTAGACGGCGACCGGACCGTGCTCGTCGCGCAGCAGCACCGGCTCGGCGAGCTGCTCGGGCCGGGTGATGACGTGCACGCCGTCGCGCAGCAGCCGTGCCTGGAAGCCGAGCCGCGCGGGCGAGTCGTGGTTGCCGCTCGTCAGGATGACGGCGGGCCCGGCGACGCGCAGCGCGACGAGCACCTCGGCCAGCAGGTCGAAGTGCTCCGCCGCGGGCACCGCCGAGTCGAAGACGTCACCGGCGACGAGCACCGCGTCGACCCGCTCGCGGCGGGCGACCTCGACGAGCTCGCCGAGCACCTCGCGCAGCGCGCCCGTGGTCGAGCTACCGTGGAAGGTGCGCCCGACGTGCCAGTCGGAGCTGTGCAGGAGTCTCATCGCGTCATGTCTAGCCGGTACCAGGGACATGCGCGGGACGGCTCACCACGTGATGGGCGGCAGCGGCGCCGGCGGCTCGGGGAGACCTGCGGCGTCGATGGCCTCGACGATGCGAATGCTTCGATCGCGAAGCGCCTCACCCGGATAGAAGCTCTCGTACAACTGCTCGGCTTCAGCCAGGTTCGAGATGCCGAGGATGGACATGAGCGCCGCGATATCCTGATCGTCTCGTCCCCGTCGCCCTGCGTGCAGTTTCATCGCCAACAGCATCGACGGCCCCGCGATCTCGATGAGGACATCGCCGTCACGATGCAGCTCTCGCCACTCGTCACGGGCGACCGGGAGAAAAGCCACGACACGCGCATTCAGCCAGTCGACCGGCCACGAGCGGCGTTCGGCGATGATGCTCGCCGCGTGCTCCACCTCGGATGACGGACGGAACGCAGCGTCGACATCGATGGTCGAGCCTCGGTCGAAGTACTCCAAGCCGAGCGCCGCGCCGCCGACGATGCGGATCGTCGCTGGAACCTCACGAGCTCGAAGGAGGCCGCCGAGCTCCCGCAGGCCGGCGACCAGTGCGTCGCGGTCGAGCAACTCAGACGCTCTCGAGGAAGGAGGGATCGATCAGCACGCCTCGACGACGGAACGCCGGCGGAGCCTCGTCTGCATCGACAGGCACGACATAGGGCCCTCCCGAGAGGATCCACTCCTGCGAGAGGAATCGCTCGGGCGCATCCGTCCAGCTGGGCGCTGGCAGGGACAGCGCCTCGAGACGGTGCTGGACGAGTGCCGCGAGCGCAGCGTCCCAGGTCTCCGCTCCGGTAGTCGACGGTTCGGTCAATGACAGGAGATACCGCTCCTCCGCGGGCGCGTGATCCAGATCGTCGGCGAGCTGCACGAAACGTCGCACCGCCCCAGGGGCGTTCCCTGCCGAGAGGCGATCGCTGATCCCTCGTGCGGCGTCCGCCACATCACCGGCGCGCGAACGATAGGCGACGAGCCGCACCCCGAGCCCCGCCAGGATGCGGTCCGCGGTCTCGGTCGACGCGACTCGGTGCCCGCGCTCGATCTGCGACAACGACGATTCGGCGATACCGGTGCGCAGAGCGAGATCGCGCTGACGAACGCCGGCTGCTCGGCGTGCGGTGCGAACGGTGCTGGTGACGGTCATGACAGAATTTTACGGATCAGTAAAGTTGGCGTCAATCACGCACGAACGCCCACTCCGGCACCTTGCCGGTGCCGAGCACGGCGTGCAGCAGCTGGGCCATGCCGTGGCCGGGGTCGATGCGCAGCGCCTCGTCGAGGTGGATGCCCGCCGCCGTGCCCTCGCCGAGCGCCCAGTGCAGCCACCCGAGCATGCAGCGCACACCAGGCTGCAGCGCGGCCCCCGTGTTCGCAGCGACCCGACCCAGCGCGTCGATCGCCCGCTGGACGCGGTCCGGATCGGGCCGGCGCCGGGTCTCGCCGAGCATCATGTCGAGCATGGCGCGGTCGTCCGCGCTGATGCTCCGAGCGGCGACCTCGTCGAGCGTCTCGCCGGTGCGCTCACGTTCGGCGTGCATCGCGTCGTTGCTGCGTTCTGCGAGCCGACCTGCCTCGACGCCGAAGCCGATCTGCAGCAGCGACTCGTCCCGCTCCTCGGCACCACCGCGAGCACCGCGAGGCGGGCGAGCTGCCGCACCGTCAGCGCCTCCGCGTCGTGCTCGAGCAGCTGCTCCACGAAGGCGCTGCGCTCGTACGGCGCCGCCGGCACGACGCGTCCGAAGGCGTCGACCTCGGCCTCGAACTCCAGCAACGCCAGCGCGGCGTCGTCGAGCAGGCCGCGCAGGTGAGGCTCCGGGTCCGGCAGCGCCGCCTGCGCACGGATGGGTCGCAGGGCGCCTCGGGCCGCATCCGCTCGCTCCTTCACCTCGCCGTGCTCGATCTGCTCGAGAGGATGCCCGGCCCACGGGCTGCGGCGCTCCTGCCAGCTCGCCCAGCCGTCTTCGGCGACGAGGAAGCTGTCGACGATGCGGAAGCCGCCGTCGCGCAGCCGTCGCTCCATCGTGCGGCGCAGTCGGTCGTGCGCGGCCCGGGCGTTCGGGAACGGGCCGGGCGCGTAGACGACGAGCACGACGCCGTCGACCCGTTCGAAGCGGCTGAGGTTGCCGAGCAGCAGCGAGGCCAGCTGGTCGTGCACCTCGCGAGACCTGGGTTTCGGCAGATCAAAGCGGAACACCCCGCCGACGGTGCGCCGACCCTCGAAGGGGATGGCGAGCACGCTGTCGGCCGGGCTGAAGCCGGCGAGGGCGGGCACCGTGCCGAGGAACTCGGCACCGTTGGACGAGCGGATGATCGGGGTCGCGGTGGTCATGCCGTCAGCGTGCGCGCTCGCTGGCTCCCCGGGCGGAGTTCCACAAGCCCGCCGGCAAACGACTCATTGTGGAGGGACGTTCGTTCGGTAGTCACGTGGAGGAGCCGGCTATGTCGGCCGTTCCGGCTGAGGTGTAGTCGTGAACTTCTTTCTCGATCTCATGTCCAACACAGCCCTTTGGGGTGGCTTCATCGCGATTGCAGGATCGGCGCTTGTCTGGTTGACCTTCACCTTTCCCTCCTACCCCCGCGAGCGGGCTTGGTACCTGGAACGGGGCGAAGGGCGTTGGTTCTCCCGACCTGGCCATGCCCGCGGCTTTTCGCTGCTCCGAGCATCCCGCCCCGCGGATCACCAGGCCATCGACGAGTTCGAGCGGATGGCGGTTCAAGCAGAACGCGCCAGGTCCTGGGCCAGTATTGCGACGATCCCCTTCTTGCTGATCGGCCTCATCGCCCTTGCCAGCGCCGTCGTGCTTGTCAACGTTTCAAGCTTGGAGGGGTTGGACATCGTTCCTGGCTGCTGCCGTTCTTGCTGATCTATCTTTGGACGGCGCTCGGGGCCATTACGCCGGCGGCTCTCTTGCAGCTCCTGCCGCGGAAGATCCTTCCTCCTGAACTTGGCGGCGCTATGCACCTAGCGGATGCATTGTCGAATCTCAGCGACCCTTCTCGATCTTCAGTCCGTCTCGGCTCATCCACTTCTCGAACCCTGCGGCCGCTCGAGCGCATGGCTCGACGCTCTTTCCTCGCCTCCTTCGGCCGACGGGCCTCTGTCCCGCTCACCAGGAACTCCGCGTCGCTCTCGAAGGCAACTACGCGCCTCTGCGACATGGCAGCCGGCTCGATCGACGGCGCAAGACGGGACGAGGTCGAGACGGCTTGGGGGCTGGCGGCCGTTTGGCGAGCCGACGCGTCCCGCAGGCTAAGCCGACAGATGATCGATATCCATTGGCTTCCGCGCAAGTACTCGCCGAAGCTCAGCATCGCCTCGGCTCTGGCCGTTGGCTTGAGTGCTCTCGCTGGTCTCATCGAGATCTTCAAAGCGTTGTTGGGTAGCTGAGCCGTTCGGCCTCAGATGTCAGCAGCTCCCGCAGCACAGTGGCCCTCAGGCGTCGGACACGCTCACAAGCCCCCGAGCACCCCGGCGAGCCAGTCGAGCTGCCGACGCGTGTGCACCGCGTCGCCGCCCTCGTGGTGGTTGAAAGGGTAGACCTCGATCTCGCGGTCCACCGCGGCCTCGGCGTGCTCGCCCCAGGCGTTGAAGGCCGCGAAGACCGTCGACGGCGGGCACACCGTGTCGCGCAGGCCGACGCTGGCGTGCAGCGGCGCGCGACCCCGCCGGGCGAAGTTCACGCCGTCCACGAAGTCGAGTGTGCCGAGGGCGACGTCGACCGCATCCCGGTGCACCGAGAGGTAGTTGACGACCTCCGACCACGGCGACGCCTCCGTGATCATGAGGGCGCGGCGCGGGTGGCAGAGGAAGGGCACCCCCGCGAGCACCGCCGAGACGTCCGGCACGAGCCCGCCCGCGGCCAGGGCCAGCGCGCCGCCCTGGCTGTTGCCGGAGACGACGACCGGCGCATCCGCTTCGCCGTTCAGCGCTCGGGCGGCGTCGACCGCCCGCACGGCGTCGGCGACGAGGCGCCGGTAGTAGTGCTCGGCCGGGTCGGCGATGCCGCGGGTGACGAAGCCCGTGGCCGACGGGGGCGTGCCCACCGGGTCGACCGTGTCGCCGCCGTTGCCGTGCTGGCCGCCCTGCCCGCGGCTGTCCATGAGCAGGTGCGCGTAACCGGCGGCGGACCAGAGCAGGCGCTCGTGGGGCAGACCGCGCCCGCGCCCGTAGCCGAGGTACTCGACGACCACGCCGCGATGCGCCCGGCGGTGGCGCGGCACGGTCCACCAGGCGGCGATCGGATGCCCGTCGAAGCCGGCGAAGCGCACGTCCCACGTGTCGACGGCGCTGAGCCCCGTCTCGACCGGTCGCCGCTCGAGGATCACGTCGTGCGCTCGGGCCGCGGCGATCGTCCGCGCCCAGTGCGCGTCGAAGCCGTCGGGCTCGGGCGAGTCCGAACGGTACTCGCGCAGCGCTTCGAGGGGCAGATCGAACTGGGCCACGGGGCCTCCTTCAGACGGCGGGCGGGGCGGTGGTGCTCTCGCGGACGACGAGCTGGGTCTGCAGCTCGATGCGCGGCGGCTTCGGCGGCACGCCGCGCGAGAGGTCGACGAGCATCCTCGTCGCCGTGGCCGCCATCTCGACGAGGGGCTGATGCACGGTGGTCAGCGCCGGGCCGACCCACGCGGCGAGCGGCAGGTCGTCGTAGCCGACGACCGAGAGCTCGCGGGGCACGTCGATGCCGAGCTCGCGTGCGGCGCGCAGCACGCCGAGCGCCTGCATGTCGGAGCCGGCGAAGATCGCGGTGGGCCGGTCCGGGCGGTCGAGCAGCTCGCGACCGTGGCGGTAGCCGCCCTCCACCTCGAAGTCGCCGTAGCGGACCAGCGAGGGGTCGACGCCCACGCCGAGCTCGTCGTGCGCGCTGCGGAAGCCGTCGATGCGCGCCCGGGAGCAGAGCACGTCCGCCGGCCCGGAGATCACCGCGACGCGGCGGTGGCCGAGCTCGAGCAGGTGCCGGGTGGCCGAGAGCCCGCCCATCCAGTTGTTCGAGCCGACCGTCGGCACATCGGCCTGCGGCTCGCCGTCGGTGTCGAGCACGACGTACGGGATCGAGCGGCTCTCGAGCTGGTGCTGCTGCGCGGCCTCGAGGCGCGAGAGCACCAGCAGCACGCCGAGCGGCCGCCGTGCCAGAACCCCGTCGAGCCAGCTCTGCTGCGGCCTGTGCCGCCCGCCGAGCTCCGAGAGCACCGTGCCGATGCCGAGGTCGCCGGCGGTGCGGCGCACGCCCTTGATGATCTCGATCGACCACGCCGAGTCGAGCTCGTGGAAGACCAGGTCGATGAGCGGAGCGGATCGAGGACCGGTCGCCTGCGTGCGCCGCCGGTACTGGTGCTTCTGCAGCGCGCCCTCGACGCGGGCGCGCGTGTCGGCGGCGACGTCGGCGCGGCCGTTGAGCACCTTCGACACCGTGGGCACCGAGACCCCGAGTTCGGCGGCGATCGAAGCGATCGTGGCGGGCGCGCCCGCAGGGCTGTCGGCAGGACTCGTCGTCGTCAACGGAGCGCCCTTCTCATCGAGCGAAAGTATCGGGGCGACGCTAGCAGAGCGGGCGCGTTCCCTCTACGGTCTCGAAACAATCGAGACGACTCCTGCAGAAAACGGCTTGACGACCGGGCGACTGCGCCCTACGGTCGGTGCAACGACTATCGCTCTCAAGAGCGAAAGTTTCGAAACACGGTGTCGTGGATGCGGGGCTCGCGCCCCTCGGCTGCGCCACCGAGCGCAGACGAAGGAGTCCCATGCCGCAGCCCCATCCCCACGAGCATCCGCTCGAGGCCTGGCGTGACGCGTCGCTGCCGGCGCGCGCCCGCGCCGAGGATCTGGTCACCCGCATGACGCTCGACGAGAAGCTCGCGCAGCTGGTCGGCGTCTGGGTCGGCGCGGACGCCTCCGGGGGCGGCGTCGCACCGCACCAGTCCGACATGGCCGGCTCGCTCGACTGGGACGAGACCATCCGCCACGGCCTCGGTCAACTCACCCGCCCCTACGGCACCGCGCCCGTCGATCCCGTCGCCGGGGCCCGCTCGCTGGAGGCCTCGCAGGCGGCGATCGCCGCGAACAGCCGGTTCGGCATCCCCGCGCTCGTGCACGAGGAGTGCCTGGCCGGCTTCGCCGCCTGGCGGGCCACCGCGTACCCGGTGCCGCTGTCGTGGGGTGCGAGCTTCGATCCGGAGCTGGTGGCGGAGATGGCCGGGCGCATCGGCAGCAGCATGCGGGCCGCCGGCGTGCACCAGGGACTGGCTCCCGTGCTCGACGTCGCGCGCGACCACCGCTGGGGGCGCACCGAGGAGACCATCGGCGAGGACCCGTACCTCGTGGGCGCGATCGGGGCGAGCTACGTCGCCGGCCTCGAGGGCAGCGACGTCATCGCGACCCTCAAGCACTTCGCGGGCTACTCCGCGTCGCGCGCCGGCCGAAACCTCGCCCCCGTCTCCATGGGCTCGCGGGAGTTCGCGGACGTGATCCTGCCGCCGTTCGAGACCGCGCTGCGCCACGGCGGCGCCCGCTCCGTCATGCACTCCTACTCGGATGTGGACGGTGTGCCCTCCGCATCCGACCGCCGTCTGCTCACGGAGCTGCTGCGCGAGCAGTGGGGCTTCGAGGGCACCGTGGTGGCCGACTACTTCGGCGTGCGCTTCCTGGAGCGGCTGCACAGGGTGGCCGGCGACGGCGGCGAGGCCGCAGGGCTCGCGCTCGAGGCCGGCGTGGATGTGGAGCTGCCCACCGTGGACGCCTTCGGCGCGCCGCTGCGCGAGGCCGTGCTCGACGGGCGCGTCGACGAGGCGCTCGTCGACCGCGCCCTGCTGCGCGTGCTCGAGCAGAAGATCGCCATCGGCCTGCTCGACGACCCGGCCGCGGTCGCAGCTGCCGAGACGCCCGTGCTCGACGACGCGGACTCACGCGACCTCGCCCGGCGGCTCGCCCGCGAGTCGCTCGTGCTGCTCGAGAACCGCGGGGCGCTCCCCTCGCACAGGATGCACGCCTCGCCGTGGTCGGTCCGCTGGCCGACGAGGCGATGGCCATGCTCGGCTGCTACTCCTTCCCCGCCCACGTCGGCTCGCAGCATCCCGACGTGCCGATCGGCCTCGACATCCCGACCGTGCTCGGCTCGCTGCGCGAGGCCGGCCTCGCCGCGGCGCACGCACGCGGCGCCGATGTCGACACGGACGATCGCAGCGGCTTCGCCGAGGCCGTCGCCGCCGCTCGGGACGCCGACGTGACGATCGCCGTCGTCGGCGACCGGGCCGGGCTCTTCGGCCGTGGCACCTCCGGTGAGGGCTGCGATGCCGCGGACCTGCGGCTGCCCGGCGTGCAGCGCGAACTGCTCGAGGCGCTGCTCGACACCGGCAGGCCGGTCGTCGTGGTGCTGCTCACCGGTCGCCCCTACGCGCTCGGCGGCATCGCGGAGCGCGCCGCGGCCGTGCTGCAGGGCTTCTTCCCCGGCCAGGAGGGCGGTCCGGCGATCGCCGAGGTGCTCACCGGCGCCGTCTCACCCTCCGGTCGACTGCCCGTCGGCATCCCGCGCGACCCCGGCGGACAGCCGGGCACCTACCTGACGGCACCGCTCGGTCAGCGCTCCGGCGTCTCCAACATCGACCCGACCCCGCTCTACCCCTTCGGTCACGGCCTCGGCTACACGGACTTCGCGTGGAGCGGCGTCGAGATCCTCGGCGGCGCGGAGGAATGGCCGGTCGACTCGGCCGTCGAGGTCGCGGTGACCGTGACCAACACGGGCGAGCGCAGCGGCGCCGACGTCGTGCAGCTCTACGCGCACGACCCAGTCGCGCAGGTCGTGCGCCCGGTGCAGCGCCTCGTCGGCTTCCAGCGCGTCGCACTCGAGCCGGGGGCCAGCGCCCGCGTCGTGCTGACGGTGCACGCCGACCTGCTCTCCTTCACGGGACGGGCCGGACACCGCATCGTCGAGCCGGGCGCCGTGCAGCTGCGCGTCGCTCGGTCGAGCGGTGACGTGGTCGCCGAGCTCGACCTGGTCTCCGTCGGCGCCGAGCGCCGCGTCGGGCAGGACCGCGAACTGCTCGCGACCGCGAGGGTCGAGGCGTTCGAGGCGGTGCCGGTATGAGCCTGCACGAACCAACGACCGCCCCCGACGGCGCTCGCGCGAGCGGACCGGAGGCGGCCACGAGCGCGATGCTCGCCGCCGAGGCCCGCCCGCCGCGCGGTCGACGCGGCCGGGCGGCGACCGGCCGCGGCAAGCTCCCCTGGCGCAAGGCCATCCGCCGCGACTGGCAGCTCTACACGCTGGTGCTGCTACCGCTCGCCTTCTTCCTGATCTTCCGCTACCTGCCCATGGCCGGCAACGTCATCGCCTTCCGCCGGTTCCAGCCCGGCGGCAGCATCTTCGGCGAGGAGTGGGTGGGCCTGCGCTACGTCGAGATGTTCCTGAACGACCCCACGTTCTGGAACGTCTTCGGCAACACGCTCACCATCGGCCTGGTCTCGCTGCTCATCGCGTTCCCGGCGCCGATCATCCTGGCGCTGCTGCTCAACGAGGTGCGCACCCGCTACTTCAAGCGCTTCGTGCAGACCGTCTCGTACCTGCCGCACTTCCTCTCGATCGTCATCATCGCCGGCATGCTGCTGCAGCTGCTCTCCCTCGAGGGCACGGTCAACCAGGTCGTGCGGGCCTTCGGCGGCGATGCCGTGCCGTTCATGCAGCGGCCCGAGTGGTTCCTGACCGTCTACGTCTCCTCCGAGGTGTGGCAGACGGTCGGCTGGGGCACGATCCTCTACCTCGCGGCGCTGACCCAGATCGATCAGAGCCTCTACGAGGCCGCCCGCATCGACGGTGCGAACCGCTGGAAGCAGACGCTGCACGTGACCCTGCCGGGCATCCGCCCGACCATGATCACGCTGCTGATCCTCAACATCGGCACCTTCATGGCGGTGGGCTTCGAGAAGATCCTGCTCATCTACAACCCCCTCACGTATCCCACGGCCGACGTGATCGCCACGTATCTGTACCGGGTCGGCCTCGAGTCGAACAACTTCAGCTACGCCGCCGCGATCGGCATGTTCGAGGCCCTCATCGGCCTCACCCTCATCCTCTCCGCCAACGCGATCTCGCGCCGAGTAGTCGGGACCAGCCTGTGGTGACCATCACGAACGACGACCGCCCCCGCATCCGCTCGAACCGTCCGAAGCGGATGAAGGACTCGCGCGGCTACCGCGTCTTCCAGGTCGTGAACGGCGCGGTCCTGCTGGGGGTCGTCTTCGTCACCCTGTACCCCTTCCTCAACATCATCGCCCAGTCGTTCAGCGGGGAGTCCTTCATCCGCGCCGGCGAGGTCAACCTGATCCCGCAGGGGTTCAACATCACGACGTACCAACTCGTGATGGGCGACGGCATGTTCTGGCGCAACTACGGCAACACCGTGCTCTACACGGTCGTCGCCACGGCGATCGCCATGGTGCTCACCACGACGTACGCTTACGTCATCTCGAAGCGGAACATCCGCGGTCGCGGCCTGCTCATCGGCATCGCCGTGTTCACGATGTTCTTCAACGGCGGGCTGATCCCGAACTACGTGCTCATCTCGAGCCTCGGTCTCACGAACAGCATCTGGGCGATCGTGCTGCCGAACGCGATCTCGGTGTTCAACCTGCTCGTCATGAAGGCGTTCTTCGAGAACCTGCCGGCCGAGCTGGAGGAGGCGGCGCAGATCGACGGGCTCTCGACGTACGGGATCCTGCTGCGCATCGTGCTGCCGCTGTCGAAGGCCGTCATCGCCACGATGGTGCTCTTCTACGCGGTGACGTTCTGGAACTCCTGGTTCCAGGCGTTCCTGTACCTCAACCAGCAGGAGCTGTTCCCGGTCACCATCTACCTGCGCAACCTCATCGCGGGTGCCTCCACGGCGAGCTCGCTCGGCAGCGGCAGCGGCGACCTCGCCCAGGTCGCCTCGAACATCAAGGCCGTGACCATGGTGCTCACGGTGCTGCCGATCCTCTGCGTCTACCCGTTCATCCAGCGCTACTTCGTGTCGGGCGTCATGCTCGGCTCGGTCAAGGGCTGACCCACCACCCCCGACAGCGACGTCGGCTACGAAAGGAACACAGCATGAAGTCACGAGCACTCCTCAGGGCGGGCGGCGTCGGCGCCGCCGTGGCGTTGGGCCTCGGCCTCGCCGCCTGCGGCAGCAGCAGCGAGGACGTCGACGTCAGCGAGCAGACGCTCGGCGCGATGGACGCGTACGCGGTCGGCGACCAGTTCACCGCCACCGAGGCGCTGACCTTCCCGATCCTCTACAGCGAGCACCCGAACTACCCGATCAAGGACGACTGGCTCTTCTGGGAGGAGCTCGGCAAGCGCACGAACGTGACGCTCGAGCCGACCATCGTGCCGATGAGCGACTACGAGCAGAAGCGCAGCCTGCTCGTGGGCGCCGGCGACGCCCCGCCCATCCTGCCGAAGACCTACGCCGGGCAGGAGACGCCCTTCGTCGCCTCCGGGGCGGTGCTGCCGGTCAGCGACTACCTCGACCTCATGCCGAACTTCACGGACAAGGTGGAGCGCTGGGGTCTCGAGGACAACCTCGACACGCTGCGCCAGGAGGACGGCGAGTTCTACGTGCTGCCCGGCCTGCACGAGAACCCGTGGCAGGACTACACCATCGCCGTGCGGCAGGACATCATGACCGAGCTCGGCCTCGAGGCACCGGGCGACTGGGACGAGTTCCGCGACGTGCTGCGCGCCGTCAAGGCCGCGTACCCGGACATGTACCCGCTGTCGGACCGCTTCAACGTGCCGACCCCGGGCGGCAACTTCCTGAGCCTGGTGGCGATGACCTACGGCACCTCCGCGGGCTGGGGCTACAACGACGCCACCTTCGACGAGGCCTCCGGCGAGTTCGCCTACACCGGCGGCACCGACGAGTACCGCGACTTCGTGGAGTACGTGTCCTCCCTCGTCGAGGAGGGACTGGTCGACCCCGAGAGCTTCACGCAGGACGACGACACCGCCATCCAGAAGTTCACGAACGGGCGTTCCTTCGCCATCAGCACGAACGCGCAGACGCTCGTGAACGACTACCGCCCGACGCTCGCCGACACCCAGCCGGATGCGGAGGTCGTCAAGATCCCGCTGCCCGCCGGCCCCGCCGGCAACGTCATCAGCGGCACCACGCAGCTCGAGAACGGCATCATGATCAGCTCCGCCGCCACCGAGCGGGAGGACTTCGTCGCGATGATGCAGTTCATCGACTGGCTCTGGTACTCCGACGCCGGCCTCGAGTTCGCCAAGTGGGGCGTCGAGGGCACCACCTTCACGAAGGACGCCGAGGGCAAGCGCGTGCTCGCCGAGGACATCGACTTCGTCGGCCTCAACCCGGGTGCCACGAAGCACCTGCAGAAGGACTTCGGCTTCTCGAACGGCGTCTTCGCGTACGGCGGCCCGACCGAGCTGCTGCAGTCGACCTTCTCCGAGGAGGAGCTCGTGTTCCAGGCCGCCATGAACGAGAAGGAGACGCTGCCGCTGCCGCCGGCCTACCCGTTCAGCGAGGCCGAGCGCGAGCAGGCGACCCTGCTCGAGACGCCGCTGGCCGACTTCACGGCGCAGGCGACGCTGCAGTTCATCCTCGGCGACCGCAGCCTCGACGACTGGGACTCCTACGTCGCCGAGCTCGAGGCCAAGGGCTCCTCGACCTACGTCGACCTCGTGAACGGCGCCGCGGAGCGCTTCGAGGAGGCGAACGGCTGATGACCGCCACCGCTCCGCAGCGCCGGGAGGCGGGTGAGGGGGCCCTCGCCCGAGGCGCCCTCGCCGTCTACCACGTGCTCGTGTACCAGGGACTGCTGCTGCTGACGGCCAGCCCCGGCATCGCGATGCTGCTGCTGCTGCGAGCGGATGCGAGCAACCTGCCCCTGGTCGCCCTCGCGGCCGTGCCGCTCGGCCCGTCGCTCGCCGCCGCGCTCTTCGCGTGGCGGCGGGCGCTGGCCGAGCCCTCCTCCAGCCGGCCCGCCACTTCTGGCGCGGCTACCGGCTGAACGCCCTGCCCGTGCTGCGGTGGTGGGTGCCGGCCCTCGGCGCCGCCACCGTGCTCGGCATCAACCTGCTGGGCGCCGACGCGGTGCCCGGCGGCGAGGTGCTCGGCGCGATCACCGTCGTGCTGCTCGTCGTGCTGCTGCTCGTGGCCGCGAACGCCCTCGTCATCACGGCCCTGTACGCGCTGCGCACCCGCGACGTGCTGCGCCTGGCCGCCTACTACGTCGTCCGCTCGCCGCGGTCGACGCTCGCGACGCTCGCGCTGGCGGTGGTGATCGCCGCCTCGCTGGTGCTGCTCTCCGAGCTCGTGCCGATCCTGCTCAGCGCCGTCCTCGCGCTGGTGCTGCTGCACGGCACCCGCCCCATCCGCTCCGACATCGAGGAGAACTTCGTCTCGTGACGCTCACCGACCGCACCGACGCCGCCGCCCGCAAGATCCTCTACGGCGGCGACTACAACCCCGAGCAGTGGCCGCGGGAGGTGTGGGACGAGGACGCCGCGGCGTTCGCCGAGGCCGGCATCGAGACCCTGACGCTCGGCGTGTTCGACTGGGCGCAGCTGCAGCCCTCGGAGCACGAGTTCGACTTCAGCCAGCTCGACGCGATCATCGAGCACGTCGTGGCGACGGGTCGCAGCTTCGTGCTCGCCACCGCCACCGGCGCGCTGCCGCCGTGGCTCGCCCACCAGCACCCCGAGGTGACCCGCGTCGACTTCCAGGGTCGCAAGCACCGGTACGGGCAGCGCCACAACCACTGCCCGAACTCGCCGGTGTTCCGCCGCCTCTCCCCCGCGCTGGCCGGCCGCCTCGCCGAGCGCTACGGCAACCACCCGCAGCTCGTCGCCTGGCACATCGGCAACGAGTACGGCGGCTTCGACGGCGGCTGCTGGTGCGACAACTGCGGCATCGCATACCGCGTGTGGCTGCGCGAGCGCTACGGCAGCCTCGACGAGCTCAACCGCGCCTGGAACGCCACGTTCTGGTCGCACACCTACGGCGACTGGGACGAGATCGTGCCGCCGAACATCCTCAGCGAGCACTGGCGCGGCCCCAACCACACCGCGTTCCAGGGCAACACCCTCGACTACCTGCGCTTCATGAGCGACAGCATGCTGCGCAACTACCTCGACGAGAAGGCCGCGATCCGCGCGCACGACGCGACGACGCCGGCGACGACGAACTTCATGGGGATGTTCCGCCCGCTCGACTACCAGCGCTGGGCCGAGCACCTCGACTTCGTCTCGTGGGACAACTACCCGCCCGGCGACCGCGAGCACGCGCGCATGGCGCTCACGCACGACCTCATGCGCGGCCTCAAGCAGGGCGATCCGTTCTGGGTGATGGAGCAGACGCCCACCATCACGGCCAGCCGCGACGTGAATCCGGTCAAGCGTCCCGGCGTGCTGCGACTGTGGTCGTGGCAGTCGGTGGCCCACGGAGCGGATGCGGTGCTCTACTTCCAGATGCGGCAGTCGCCGGGCGCCTGCGAGAAGTACCACGGCGCCCTGCTCGACCACGCCGGCCGCACCGACACGCGCTCCTTCCGCGAGGCCGCGGCGCTCGGTGCCGAGTTCGAGCGGGTGGGCGACGCGCTGCTCGGCGCTCGCACGCCGGCGCGGGCCGCCCTCGTCTTCGACTGGAACAGCTGGTGGGCCAGCGAGATCACCGACGGCCTCAACCGGCACCTCGCCTACCCGGCCGTCGTGCAGGCCTACCACCGCGCGCTCTGGCAGGCCGGTGTCGACCTCGACGTGATCTCGGTGCACGACGACCTCGACGGCTACGACCTCGTCGTCGCGCCGCAGCTGCACCTGGTGCAGAACGATGTGGCCGAGCGGATGCGCGCCGTCGCCGAGCGCGGCGGCACCGTCGTCGCCAGCGCCCTGACGGGGCGGGTGGATGCGAGCGACAACGCCTTCCTCGGCGACGCACCCGGCCCGTTCGCCCCGCTCTTCGGCGTGCGCGTGGAGGAGACGGACTCGCTGCCGCCGGGCGAGGTCAACGGCGTGCGCTGGGCCGACGGCGTCGAGGGCTCAGCGAGCCTGGTCTTCGAGCTCCTCGTTCCGGAGGGCGCCGAGACGGAGGCGGTCTACGAGCACGACTTCTACGCCGGCCGCCCCGTCGTCACCCGCAACGCGGTCGGTTCGGGTGAGGCCTGGTACGTGGCCGCCCATGCCGACGACGCGGCGCTGGCGCGGCTGTTCGCGCCGATCCTCGAGCGGCACGGCCTCGTCGGTCCCTACGCCGGTGCGCACGACCTCGAGTTCGCCGTGCGCCAGGGAACCGGCGGTCGCTTCGCGTTCCTGCTGCACCACGGCCTCGAGCCGGTGGAGGTCATCGCCCACGCCAGCGGGGTGGATGTGCTGACTGGCGCGCGCATCGAGCAAGGCCAGACCCTCACGATCGCGCCGCGCGACGTGATCGTGCTGCGGGAGGACTGAGTCCTCGCGCGCGCCGCCAGGTCGCGCGAGCCCGGCCTGCCGCGCGACGAAGGGCCCGCTGCGATCCGCAGCGGGCCCTTCGTCGTGCCCGGTTCAGGCCGGCAGGCGCTCGTCCCGCACGCCGGACTTGCGCTGGAAGTACGCCCCGATCTGGTCGCGCCACTCGGCGGCCGAGCGCACCTGCTCGGCGAGGCGCTCGGCGATCCGCTCGTGGAGGGCGTCGTCGACGCGGCCCTGCACGCCCTGCCAGGCGCGCTGCATCCGCTCGGTCTCGGCCGCGCCCTCGACGTGCGTGTCGTAGATGTGCTGGATGACGGTCGAGCCGCTCCGCAACCGGTGGCCGTAGGGCACGTGGTGGAAGAAGAGCAGCAGCTCGTCGGGGCAGGTCTCGAGCGACTCGTAGGCGCTGCGCCACGGCTCGGGGTACTGGCCCGCGTAGCCGGTGCCCGTGGCGACCGTGCGGTCGACGCCGATGCCGTCGCGATCCGCGAAGTGGTACGTGCCCCAGCGGGAGTACTCGTACCCGTCGACATCGGGCCCGTAGTGGTGTCCTGGCGCGACCATGAAGCCGACGCCGAGGGGCGCCGTGTAGTGCTCGTAGGTGCGCCACGAGTCGGCCATGAGGTCGCGCACCGTGTCGACCACCTCGGGCTCGGCGCCCGCGAAGGTCAGCGTGAGCCACTCCTCGAGCAGGTCGCCCTCGGCGCCCCAGGCTAGGCGCGCGAAGGCGTAGAGGTTCGCCTGGGCGAGCGGATGCCCGGTCCAGTACCGATCGGTGCCCACGTTGGCGACGGCCACCACGTCGTCGACGAGCTCGGCGACCGGGCGGTCGGGCAGCGGGAAGTCGAGCACCCCGCGCCACATCGGTTCGAGGTGGCAGACGTGCCGCTGGTGGCCGGTGTACTCCTGCGTCACCTGCAGCTCGAGCGCCAGCCGGGTGCGCGGCATCGCGCCGAGCACGGGCGAGACCGGCTCGCGCACCTGGAAGTCCATCGGCCCGTGCTTGACCTGCAGCACCACGTTGTCGGCGAAGCGGCCGTCGAGCGGGGCGAAGTGATCGTAGGCGGCCCGGGCCCGGTCGGTGCCGCGGTCGCGCCAGTCCTGATGGTGGTTGTAGACGAAGGCGCGCCAGTGCACGACGCCCCCGTGCGGGGCGAGGGCCTGGGCGAGCGCGTTGGCGCCGTCGGCGTGGTCGCGGCCGTAGGCGAACGGGCCGGGCTGCCCCTCCGAGTCGGCCTTGACGAGGTAGCCGCCGAAGTCGGGGATCGCCGCGTAGACCGCATCCGTCGCGGCTCGCCACCACGCGCGCACGCCCTCGTCGAGCGGATCGGAGGTGGTCAGCCCGCCGAGCAGCATCGGCGCCGCGAAGCTCACCGAGAGGTGCAGCCGGATGCCCCAGGGACGCAGCACGTCGGCCACCCGCGCGACGTCGAGCAGATCGTCGGTGAGCAGCCGCGCCTCGCGGGCGTGCACGTTGACGTTGTTGATCGCGATCGCGCTGATGCCGACGGAGGCGAGCAGCCGCGCGTAGGCGTCGATGCGGCTCAGGTCGGCGCGCACGCCGTGCTCGTCGAAGAAGAGGGAGTCGCCGGCGTAGCCGCGCTCGACGGTGCCCATGACGGGGTGGCTGCCGATGTTGTCCCAGTGGTCGAGCATGCGGGTGGCGCGCACCGGGGCGTCCCGCACCAGCTCAGCGTCGGCGGGCGTGCGCAGCAGGGCGAAGAGCCCGACCAGCAGGCCGCGCTCCCCGCGCCCACGACGGCGGTCGTGCCGTCGCGGCGGGCGATGACGTAGCCGTCGGCGGGGATGGGGCCGGCCTCCAGCGCGGCGCGGTGGGCCTCGTTGGCGGCCGCGGCCTCGGTGTCGGCGAGCACGAGTTCCGGCCGCTCGGTGGTGATGGTGCCGCCGTGCAGGGCGACCGCTCGCTCGACCTCGGCGCGCACGGCCGCGGCGAGCGGCCCCGTGGTGAGCACCGCGACGCGGGCGGCGCCGATCGGGGCGAGGGCCGCATCCGGCAACCAGGCGGGATGGAGGTCGGTCGTCATCGTCGTTCCTTCCGCCGCCGGCGCGGTGGCGCGCTCCGTTGCGGCCCGTTCAGTATGGCAACCGGTTGACAACAGGGGCGCGGAGTTGCGCAAACGGTCTCAGCCGCGGTCGACGACCACCCAGGCGGCCTCGCTACGCTGCCCGCATCCGCTCCTACCCGAAGGGACGCTCGTGCTCCAGCACCGCGCTTTCACCGCCGCCGGCATCGTCATGGAGCTCCTCGGATTCGTGGCGCTGCTCGCCGCGGTCTACGGCGTCGCGCATCCGCTCGCGCAGGGCGTGCTCGCGGCCATGGCGTTCCTGCTGTGGATCGTCGGCGCGCTGCTCATCGTGCACGGCCGTCGTCGCGGCTCGGACGGGCAGCCCGTGCGGGTGAGGGTGCGGGCGCAGCGACGCCGCTGAGCCGGTGTCAGCGACCGGATGCGCCCGGTTCGGCATCAGCCCGGGCGATGAGACGCAGGACGAGGTCGGGCAGCTGCAAGGTCGCCGTCTCCCAGAAGCTCTCGTCGTCCATGGAGCGGTAGCCACCGTGCGAGACGGTGTTGCGAATCGTCGAGATGGCGCGCATCTCGGTGTCGGAGACGGCGTCGAGCAGGAAGGCGTACTCTCGCCGTTCGAGCACGCCGTGCAGGCGGACCACCGCCATCGAGGCCGCATCGTACGAATCGGAGCCGTCGAGGAAGACCGCGCGGTCGCCGCCCACGACTCGCTCCTCCAGGCGCCGCTCGATGCGCCGCAACTCGTCCTGGAGATTCGCGAGGTCGTGCCGCGGCCGATCTGCGGCGTCCCTTCTCGGCACAGGCTCGAAGCTCACAGCGGCACCGCCTCTGCGAGCAGGCGGCGCCCGAGTGGCGTCGCCGCCGCAGAATGCTCCGCGATCGCCTCGACGGGGAACCCGGTGAGCTGCTCGACCGCGTCGGCGAAGGCCGCGACGGGGATGAGCCCTGCGCCGCTCGTCGCGGTCACGAAGAGATCGATGTCGCTGTAGAAGTGGTCATCGCCCCGCAGCACCGAACCGAACACGCGGGGATCGCTCAGCCCGTAGCGGAGGGCCGCCTGTCGGATACCTGCTGCTTCACGCCCGACCGCTCCGCCAGCTCGAGCTGCGTCAGACCCGCGTCCTTCCGAGCAGCGGTGATGAGCTCAGCAGCGCGGAGCACATCGAATCGAGACACCCTTCGAGTATCTCAGCGGTGATATCGAAGGGGAAGGGCGCACGAGCCCTCCCGTCGCTCACCCGAGCGTGTTGACGACGCCCGCCGCCAGCGGCGCGGCGATGGCGACGACGATGGCCGCGACGCCCATCCGCCGACCGCGGTCGCGGATGATCGGGTCGAGCGCCACGATGATCGCCCCGATCACGAAGCCGACCCCGGCCGCCAGCCCGAACGTCGAGAGGAGCACCGCGACTCCCCCGGCCCCACCGCCGCCCGTGGCGGTCTGCGCCAGCTCGGACTCCCCGGCGATGGTGCTGCCCATGAGCGCCAGCACGATGAAGCCGGCGATCGCCAGACCGAGGGCGACGCGGGGACGGATGTACGTGCGGGGCTTCGACTCGGTCATCGGCTCCAGGGTAACGAGCCTTGACCGGGCGCTCGGACTCTGCGAGCGTCGAGGCATGCTCATCGCCGCCGCTGCCGTGCTCATCATCGGCATGTGCGTGATCGGATGGGGATGGTCACGCGTGGCACGTAAGGTCGGCCCCCAGCGACTGTCCTGGACGGGCATCTACCCGCCGGGGACTGGCTGGCGACTCAGGGTGATTCTGGGGCTCGGCGCGGGCATGACGATCTGGGGCGGGATGACGCTGGCCGTCGATTCCCCGCTGTCGATCTGGCTCGTGTGGATCGTGCTGCCCGCGATGCTGCTGCCGTGGATCGTCGTGACGGTGCGGCACAACCGGGCGGTCAGCGCCTGAACTCCAGCGCCTTCGAGTAGTGCGTGAAGGCGCTGTCGGCGACGAACCCCTCGGACTCGTACAGCGCCTGCGCCCGCTCGTTCTCGTGCTGCGTCGCCAAGCTCACCGCGACGGCGCCCGCCTCACGCGCCGCCTCGACCACCGCACGCAGCAGTGCGCGACCGCAGAAGCGGAGGTGGCCCTCGACGAGCGGAGCCGAGGTCTCGAGGTCGGCGGGGGTGGTGCGGCGGACGTCGGACACGAGTCGAAGTCACGCACCACCGACCGACTTCGTGCCGCTCTCCTCCGGATGCGCGACGTCTGGCACTGTTAGAAGATGGCCGTGACTCCCCCCCCCCCCCCCGCTGAGGTCGTAGAAGGCTCCCGTCGCGGCCTTCGGCCGCTCACCGACGCGCAGTTCTCGCTCTGGGACCTGCTCGATCGGATGTATCACGGCGCGTCCAGCGAGCGCGAGAAGGGCAGTCGCTTCGAACGGTTCCTCAAGACCTACCTGCAGACCGAGCCGAAGTACGCCGACCTCTTCTCGAACGTGTGGCTCTGGCAGGAGTGGGATGGGCGCGCGGGCCGTCCCGATACCGGCATCGATCTCGTGGCACAGGACCGGTACACGGGCGAGTTCATCGCGATCCAGGCGAAGTTCTTCGACCCGGCGCGCCCGCTGCCGAAGCAGCAGATCGACTCCTTCTTCACCGAGCTGGGCAAGGAGCCGTTCACGAGCGGCATGATCGTCACGACCGCGCAGAACTGGTCGAAGCACGCCGAAGCCGCGCTCGTCGAGCAGAGCAAGCCGATCCAGCGGGTCGACCTGAACAACCTGGCCGACTCGCGCATCGACTGGTCGCAGTTCGACCCGTCCACGCCCGAGGTGCTCTACAAGGGCGCCGGCAAGGAGCCGCGCCAGTACCAGCGCGTGGCCATCGACGACGTCACGAGCGGATTCATGCAGCACGACCGCGGGCGCCTCATCATGGCCTGCGGCACCGGCAAGACCTTCACCTCACTGAAGCTCGTCGAGCAGCAGGTGCCCATCGGCGGCTCCGTGCTGCTCCTCGTGCCGTCGATCGCGCTGCTGCAGCAGACGCTCAACGAGTGGACCGCGCAGGCCGACCAGCCATTGCGCCCCTTCGCCGTGTGCTCGGATGCTTCCGTCGGCCGACGCGAGAACGAGGACGTCTCGAGCCACGATCTCGGGTTCCCCGCCACGACCGACCCCTCGAAGCTGTTCCACCGTTTCCGCATCTCGATGGGCCAGGAGACGATCTCGGTCGTCTTCGCCACCTACCAGTCGATCGATGTCGTACACCGCGCCCAGCAGCTCGGCCTGCCCGAGTTCGACCTCATCATCTGCGACGAGGCGCACCGCACGACCGGCATCTCGCAGCCAGGCAGCGACGACTCCGCCTTCGTGCGGGTGCACGACGCATCCTTCGTCCGCGCCAAGAAGCGCCTCTACATGACGGCGACCCCGCGCATCTACGTCGAGGACTCGAAGCAGAAGGCCGCGAAGGACGGCATCGCCACCTACTCCATGGACGACGAGGCGGTCTTCGGCCCCGAGTTCCACCACCTCGGCTTCGGCCGCGCGGTCGAGATGGGGCACCTGGCCGACTACAAGGTGCTGATCCTCGCCGTCGACGAGGAGTCGGTGGCCTCGTCGTTCCAAGACCTGCTGGCCCGCGAGGGCGATATGAACCTCGACGACGTCGCCCGCATCGTCGGCTGTTGGAACGGCCTCTCCAAGCGCGGCGTGAACGGTGAGCGGCTTTCCATCACCGACGACGCGCCCATGCAGCGTGCCGTCGCCTTCGCCCGGAACATCAAAGAGTCGAAGGCGATCGCCCACCAGCTCGATGTCATCGGACAGGAGTTGGCGATGAACGCCAGCGGCGATGCGCCGTCGCTGCAGCTCGCGGCGCAGCACGTCGATGGCACCTTCAACGTGCTGGAGCGCTCGGCGCGACTGCGCTGGCTGCAGGCGGGAGAGCGCGCGGACGAGTGCCGCATCCTCACCAACGCGAAGTGCCTCACCGAGGGCGTCGACGTGCCGTCGCTCGACGCGGTGCTGTTCCTCAACCCGCGCAACTCGCAGGTCGACGTGGTGCAAGCGGTGGGTCGCGTGATGCGCCGCGCCGCTGGCAAGGAGTACGGGTACATCATCCTGCCGATCGCGGTCCCCGCGTCACAGGACCCGGAGACGGCGCTGGGCGACAACAAGAAGTACAAGGTCGTGTGGGACGTGCTGCAGGCGCTGCGCGCGCACGACGACCGCTTCGAGGCGATGATCAACAAGATCGACCTCGACCCGAAGGCCAACAAGCGCATCGACGTGATCGGCGTCGGCGGCGATGGCCAGGACCGCGAGATGGGCAAGCCCTCCGACGGCGGGGACACCGGTCAGGCGCTGTTCTCGATGTTCAACGCCACCGAGTGGCAGAACGCGATCTTCGCCCGGATGGTCAAGAAGGTCGGTGACCGCCGTTACTGGGAGGACTGGGCCAGCGACGTCAAGGACATCACCGACCGCCAGGTCACCCGCATCACGACCATCCTCGACACGGTGCCGGCGGCGAACGAGGAGTTCGTCGGCTTCCACGAGGCGCTGCAAGCGAATCTGAACGACGGCATCGGGCGGGCGGATGCGGTCGACATGCTGGTGCAGCACCTCATCACCAAGCCCGTCTTCGACGCGCTCTTCGAGGACTACGCCTTCTCGCAGCACAATCCGGTGTCGCAGGTCATGGACCGCATGCTCAACACCCTCGACGGATACAACCTCGACAGCGAGACCGCCAACCTCGAGCGCTTCTACCACTCGGTTCGGGTGCGCGCCGAGGGCATCACGGATGCCGCCGGCAAGCAGCGCATCATCACCGAGCTCTACGAGCGCTTCTTCAAGCTCGCGTTCCCGCGCGTGGCCGAAAGCCTCGGCATCGTCTACACGCCGATGGAGATCGTCGACTTCATCCTGCGCGCAGTGAACGACGCGCTGCAGCAGCACTTCGGCGCGCGCCTCAGTGACGAGGGCGTGCACGTGCTCGACCCCTTCACCGGAACCGGTACGTTCATCGTGCGGCTGCTGCAGTCGGGACTGATCGACCCGAAGGATCTGCTGCGCAAGTACACGCAGGAGCTGCACGCCAACGAGATCCTGCTCATGGCGTACTACATCGCCGCGATCAACATCGAGGCGACCTTCCACGCACTGCAGCTGGAGCAGACGGAAGCGTCGAAGGAGGTCGGCTACGCGCCCTTCGACGGCATCGTGCTCGCCGATACCTTCCAGATGACCGAGGACGGCGATGCCCTCGACGAGCGGATGTTCACCGCCAACAACGAGCGAGCCGTCGAGCAGAACGAACTCGACATCCGGGTGATCGTGGGCAACCCGCCGTACTCGGTGGGACAGACGAGCGGCAACGACAACAATGCGAACCAGTCGTACCCGAGCCTCGATCGGTCGATCCGAAACACCTACGCTGCACGTTCCTCCGCGACGAACAAGAACTCGCTCTACGACTCGTACATCCGCGCCATCCGCTGGGCATCGAACCGGGTACTGCGTGCCGAGCAGGGCGGTATCGTCTGCTTCGTCTCGAACGGGGGTTACATCGACGGCAACACCGCCGACGGGTTGCGGCTGACCCTCGCGGAGGAGTTTCACGACGTGTACGTCTACAACCTGCGCGGCAATCAGCGCACTGCTGGTGAGCAGAGCCGGAAGGAGGGAGGCAAGGTCTTCGACTCCGGATCGCGCAACACCGTCGCGATCCTGCTGCTCATCAAGCGCCCCGGACCGGTGGAGTCGAGCACACTGCACTACCGCGACATCGGTGACTATCTCGATCGTTCGCAGAAGCTCGCGCTTGTCGACGCGGCGTCTATCGGCACGCTCGACTGGCAGCGGCTGACGCCGAACGCCGAGGGCGACTGGATCAACCAGCGGGATGCACGCTTCGACACCTACACGCCGATCGCGGAGAAGGGTGCGCGCGAGACGATCTTTGCTCTTCACACTCGCGGCCTCGCAACAGCTCGAGACGCATGGGTTTACAACTCCTCTACCGAGGAACTGACTTCGAATGTGACGCGCATGCTCGACTTCTACAACCGCGAAGTCGAACGCTACAAGAGTGTTGGCGGGGATGTCGGCGCGTTCATCGACAACGACCCCGCGAAGATCAGTTGGAACCGTGCCGACAAAGTCCACCTCGCTCGAGGCCGCCGCTACACCTTCGATCCTGGCGCTCCCCGAGTTGCCCAGTATCGACCATTCCAGAAGCAGCATGTGTACTTCGACCGCCAAGCCAACGACATGATCTACCGCTTGAACGACCTGTTCCCCGACGCTGGAAATGGAACTTTAGGGTTCTACCAGGTGGGCGCTGGCTCAGCCGTTCCGTTCAGCGTCGTTATGATCGATCATCTTCCAGACCTCCACGTGACAGGCGCGGGAAGTGGGGGCCAGTTTTTCGCCCGCTACTCCTACGCGCAGCCGGACGAGAATCAGCTCTTCGCCGAGCCAGAGCGAATCGACAACATCAGCGATTGGGCGCTCGGCGAGTACCAGCGCACCTACGGCCCGCAGGTCTCGAAGGACGACATCTTCTTCTCCGTCTACGGACTGTTGCACTCCCCGAGTACCGCGATCGCTACGCCGCCGACCTCAAGAAGCAGCTGCCGCGCATCCCGCTGGTGCCGGGCCGCGAGCGCTTCGACGCGTTCGCCACGGCGGGCCGGGCGCTCAGCGAGCTGCACATCGGCTACGAAAGCGTCGAGCCGCATCCGCTGGTCGAGACTGTCGCGAGCGGTGCACCGACCGATCCCTACGAGCGGTTCGCCGTGCGCAAGATGAGCTATGCCGGCAAGGCGGGCGCATGGGACAAGACGCGCATCCGCTACAACGCCTCCGTCGACCTCGACGGCATTCCCGAGGAGGCGCAGCGCTACTTGCTCGGCAGCCGCTCGGGCCTCGACTGGATCCTCGAGCGCTACCAGGTGAGGACCGACAAGCCTTCGGGCATCGTCAACGACCCCAACGACTGGTCACGCGAGCACGGGCAGCCGCGCTACATCATCGATCTCATCGGCCGCGTCGTCACGGTCAGCCTCGAGACGATGCGCATCGTCGACGCCCTGCCCGATCTTGGTCTCGACTGATCCAGGTCAGGGCGCGAGACACCCATCGATCCGGGCAGTGCTGCACCGAAACCCGCGGTGCTACACTCCCGCCATGCCCACCACCCGCCCGCGCCACACGCTGACCGAGACTGACGAGCTCGCGGCGGCGCTACGCGTCGCTGGCGAGCACTGGCCCGCGCAGCGCGACGATCGTGCTGCGCTGCTGCGCGCTCTCGTCGCGCGCGGGGCCGAGAGCCTCGAGCGTGAGGATCGGTTGCAGCGCGATGAGCGCGAGCAGCGGGTGCGCGGTGCCGCTGGCGCTGCGACCGGCAGCTTCCCGGCAGGCGCCGCAGCGGCTTTGCACGACGAATGGCCGGCGTGATCGTCGTCGACGCGAACATCCTGATCGCTTTCCTCGATCGCGATGAGGCGCACCACGCAGCGGTCGTCGACAGCCTGGCCATGACGGCCGATGAGGCGCTGGCCAGCACCGCGCTCACCATCGCTGAGGCGCTCGTCCATCCGTCACTCGCGGGTACGGCCAGCGATGCCGAGCGAGCCCTCGACAGCATCGGTCTGCAGCGTCTCGTCCTGGGCGGCAGCGATGCCCGGTCCCTGGCCGAGCTGCGCGCACGATCGCGTCTGCGCATGCCCGATGCGGTCGTGCTGCACGCGGCACAGCAGCATCATGCAACCCTCTGCACCACCGACACGGCACTCGCCCGTGCCGCAGAATCGCTCGGCGTGCCGACACTGCGGCCCGGCGCCTGAGTCCCAGCGCAGCGAGGCCGATACGGCGCTCTCCTGCTATGGCATCCCCTCCGGCGAGGCGGCGGCTATGGCCTCCGCGACCCGCGCCATCGACGCCTGTGCAGCGTCCGGCGTACTCAGATCGGTTGCGTGACCATGCACGCGCACGCCGTTTCCCCGCAGCTGGTGCACGGTCGGTTCCTCGGCGCGCAGAGATGAGATGGGCATCGGCCAGCCCGAACCGGCTGCAGGAAACGTGCAACCGATCGATGTCGGCACGTGGGAATCCCTGCGGCTTCTCGGAACTGTGCTCGGCGCCGGCCACTGCCGCCACTGCGCCGTCACGGGACCACACGACGTCGGGCCTGATGATGAATCGACCCGCCTCATCGGGCTGGTCGGAGCACTGGCTCAGTACGCGACCGGCACGACGCCCGAGATGCAGCCGGAGCTGCGCCGCAACGAGGTCCTCGAACATCTGCGCAATGGTGACGAGGAAGGCCGACGGCCGTTCTTCTCCGCGCCCATGAGGCACGCCGCTGCCCGCGAGAATCGGCGCGGCCGATGTGGAGCGCGCCACCGAAACGCCCAGCCGGCGGGAACGAGATCCGAGCCGCAGCGTTGTCTGCTGCCGACGTCATCGCCGCTCATCGTTTCGCTGGAACGCCCCGCCATGCATGAACGCGTCCGCGTCGTCAGCTGTCCGCTCTCAATGCAGCCCGGCGAGCCAACTCTCCCCCACCACGGCCACCCCGTACTCCCGCGCCTTGCGGGCCTTGCCCGAGAGCGAGTCCGGGTCGGCCGCGACGAGCAACTTGGTCTTCTTCGTGATCGCCGACTTCGGCACGAAGCCGCGGGCGATCAGCTCCGCCTCGATCTCGACGCGCGGGCGGGTCATCTCGCCCGTGAGCACGATCTGGTCGCCGGGCTCGAGCGCGAAGGCGGCGACCGCAACCGGGGCCTCAACGTCAGGCGCGACGAGCGCCAACGCGAGCCGTGCATCCGGGATGCGCAGCAGTGCCGCCACCGCGGTGAGGTCGGCGATCTCCGCATCGGTCAGCACCGCATCCGCCCAGGCGATCGCGGTGAGCGCCGCGAAGTAGTCGTCATGCAGGCGGGCGGCGGTGTCGCGGCTGATGCCGAGCGATTCCGCTGCGGCGACCAGCGCATCCGCTTCGCTGATGGAGAGGTGACGGTCGATGAGGCAGCGGTCGAGCAGGGCGAGGTAGTCCTGGTGCTCGGCGGGGCCGGCGTGCTCGGGCAGCTTGACGGTGATGCGCTCGAGGAAGTCGGCGGGCTCGTCCGAGCTGACGTCGTCGCGGCTGAACCAGGCGAGGCGCGGCGCGTCGTGCGGCGTCCACGGCTGCGCCTCGGCGAGGGCGCACGCCCATCCGCTCCAGTCGCTCGTGCTCGCGATGTAGGCCTCGAGCAGCTGGGCGGTGGCGAAGGCGTCGACGGATGCGCGGTGCGCGCCGGTGAGGTCGATGTCGAAGGCCGCGCAGCAGTCGGCGAGGCTGCGGCCGGCGCCGGGGAGGATGTCGCGAGCGAGGCGCATCGTGCAGAGCGGGTCGAACTGCGGCGCCCAATACGCGATGCGGTCGAGCTCCGCGAGCAGGAAACGCTGGTCGAAGCTGGCGTTGTGGGCGACGACGACGCGTCCGCTCAGCAGGTCGACGAGCTCGGCGGCGATGTCCGCGAACGTCGGCGCTCGGAGCACGTCCGCGGCGCGGATCGCATGGATGCGTTGCGCGCCGAGGTCGCGGCCCGGGTTGATGAGCGTCTCCCAGCGCCCGGTGATCCGTCCATCCGGGTCGGAGTGGACGACGGCCACCTCGATGGCGCGGTCGTGCTTGGTCGGGAAAAGACCCGTGGTCTCGAAGTCGATCGTGGCGAAGCCGGTCATGCGCAGTACTCCCTTGCGAGAGGGTACGCAGTGACGCGCTGGTCTCGAGAGTCCGCGTTCGGGGGCTGGGTGTACGCTTTCATGTACAGGAGGCCACCATGAAGACGATCTCGTTCACCACCTCGCGCGCCAACTACGCGCAGACGCTCGACAGCGTGATCGACGACCGCGAGGAGGTCGTCATCACGCGTGCGGGCAAAGATCCGGTGGTGATCGTGAGCCTCGAGGATTACGAGTCGCTCAAGGAGACCGCCTACCTGCTGCGCAGCCCTGCGAACGCGGCCCGTCTCCTCCGCTCGATCGACGCCCTCGAACGCGGCGGCGGCACGGCGCGCGATCTGCTCGACGAGGCATGAGCTTCGTCTGGTCGGACGATGCGTGGGCCGATTACCTGCACTGGCAAGCAACCGACCGTCGCGTGCTCAAGCGCATCAACCTGCTGCTCGAGGACATCCGTCGCAACGGCAATGAGGGCATCGGCAAGCCGGAGGCGCTGAAACACGGCTTCCAGGGGTACTGGTCGCGTCGCATCACGGATGAGCACCGGCTGGTCTACAAGATCATGGACGACGAGATCCGGATTGCCCAGGCTCGGTACCACTACTGACGCGGTGACTTGAGCTCACCTGTGCCGGCGAGGTCGCGAAGCGAGATGGCGAAGGGCTCGGAGAAGACCCGGCCGTCGGCCGTTCGGTACTCGATGGAGCCGGTCGAGACGCCTCTGTTTTTGGCGACGGTGACGAGCGCCGCACCGCGTTTCCAAGGGCCTACGTGATAGCGCAGCTCGGCACCAGGCGGCAGCGTGCGGATGCCCCCTTCATCCCGCAAGAACATGAAGCCCGGAGCGATGCTCGGGTCCTTCCACGGCGCGGATGTGTCGTCGAAGGTGATCACGACGTCGAACGCTGGCGTGCGACCGCTGTTTGCGACGCAGAGCCGCACGCCGATCTGTTCATGCTCGTTCACCGACTCGTGGAAGGTGAGCCACACGTACGGTCGCGTTTCGGCCTGCGTCGCCTCGCGCGCAGCGTCGACAGCATCGCGCGCGGACCGCAGCTGCACCAGCGCGTAGATGAGTGTCGGCACCGTCACGAGCACGGTGAACCATTCCGCCAAGGATCCTCAGTCCATGAGGCAACCCTAGCCAAGCTCTTTTCCGGACGGCCGTCCGAAAAGTGCTACCGTCGACCCGTGACCCCCAGAGCCGAGGATCCCCGCCCCGCGCGCACGCGCGCCGCGATCCTCGCCGCCGTCGGCACCCTCTCGGAGCGGGACGAGGAGATCACCGTCCCCGCGATCGTCGCCGAGGCGGGGATCAGCCGCTCGACGTTCTACACGCAGTTCCGCGATCTCGATGCGCTGGCCGTCCGCATCCTCACCGGCGCCTTCGCCGAGATCGAGGCGCTCGACCTCGAGCTGCGGTCGACCTCCAGCCCGATCGACGCCGCCCGTGCGACCACCGCGCAGCTCGTCGCCGAGTTCGCCCGGCGGCGCGCGCTCTACGCGAGCGTGCTCGGCAGCCGCACCACCACCGAGACGCACCGGGCCGTGAGCGAGGCGTTCGCGGAGCAGGCGCTCGGCACCATGCTGCAGACCGCGCCGGCGCACCTCGACCCGCGCATCGCCGCCGAGTACCTTGCCGGCGGCACACTCGCCGTGCTCACCGCCTGGCTGCTCAGCGACGAGCCCGCACCCGTGGAGACCGTGCAGCAGCAGCTGCTCGCACTCCTGCCCACCTGGCTGAGCAGCGACGCGCAGCCCGACGAGAGGAAGCACCCATGACCCGCACCATCATCGTGACCGGCTCCGCATCCGGCATCGGCGAGGCCACCGCGGCGAAGCTGCGCGCGGACGGCCACCGCGTGATCGGCGTCGATCTGAAGGACGCCGACATCGCCGTCGACCTCACCACCGCCGAGGGGCGCACCGCGCTCGTCGAGCAGGCGACCGAGCTGAGCGGAGGCGTCGTCGAGGGTGTGCTCGCCATCGCCGGCCTGGTCGCGCCCGCACCGGTCACGGTCGCGGTGAACCACTTCGGCGCCATCGCGACGCTCGAGGGCCTGCGGCCGCTGCTCGCGAAGTCCGAGGCGCCGCGTGCCGCCGTCGTCGCCTCGCTCGCCGCCCTCGAAGAGGTCGACGAGGAGCTGCTGCGCCTCATCGAGACCGGCGACGAGGATGCGGCGCTCGCCCACGCGGGCTCGCTCGGCGCCACCGCGAACGCCACCGGTTCCTCCGTGCTCTACACGACCTCGAAGCTCTCGGTCGCGCGCTGGACCCGCCGCACCGCGCCGAGCGCGGACTGGGCGAAGGCCGGCATCGCGCTCAACGCCGTCGCGCCGGGCGTGATCCTTACCCCGATGACCGCCGCCGCCCTCGAGACCGAGGAGGGCCGCGCCGCCCTCGACGCCGGCGCGCCCGCGCCCTACGGCGGGCCGGCCGCCGACCCCGCGGCGATCGCGAACCTGCTCGCGTGGCTGATCAGCCCCGAGAACCTCTACGTCACCGGACAGGTGATCTTCGCGGACGGCGGCGCGGAGAGCATCCGTCGACCCGAGCTCGTCTGAGACGACATCGAATTACCGCGAACGGTCTCGTCGAGCGCGCGATGCCAGCCGTTCGCGGCACCTCGACGCGACGGCGCGCATCCGCTCGATCTCAGCTCGCGGCGACTCGATGCCTGCATCCGCTTGACCCTCACGCGGCGTGAGCCCCCACGCTCGACTCCATGACCGAGAACTTCACCGCCTTCGACCTCAGCCCCGTGCCCGCGCCCGGCCCCGACGCCGTCTCCCCCGGCATCAGCCGCGCCATCTACGGCATGCCGATGTTCGTCACGCTGCCCACCGCCGACCTCGAGGCCAGCCGCCGCTTCTGGATCGACGCGCTCGGCTTCATCGACCTGTTCAGCATCCCCGGCCAGCTGACGCACCTGCGGCGCTGGGCGTTCCAGGACGTGCTGCTGGCGCCCGGCGACCCGGAGCCCGCGGACGGGCGCAGCGTCAGCTTCGCCTGCGTGCTGGGCGAGATCGACGAGCTCGCACGGCGCACCGGGGTCGAGCCGCGGCACACGCCGTGGAACACCGTCGACCTCGAGGTCGTCACGCCGGAGGGGGCCCGCGTCGTCATGACCGCCGCGAAGCCGTTCGACCCAGCGAGCATCGAGGCGCGGAACCTCGCCGACATCGGCATCGCTCCGTGAGCGCTGCGACACTGGGGACCATGGACGGACTCACCGTCGGCGAGGCCGCCGCGAGCCTCGGCGTCACCGTGCGCACGCTGCACCACTGGCACGACATCGGCCTGGTCGCGCCGGCCGCTCGCTCCGAGGCCGGCTACCGGCTCTACGCCGCCGCCGACCTCGCGCGGGCGCAGCGGGTGCAGGTCTACCGCGCGCTCGAACTGCCGCTCGACGAGATCGCCGCCCTGCTCGACGGGGGCGACGCAAGCGCCTCGCTGCGCGAGCAGCGCGATCGGCTGCAGCAGCGCATCCGCGACCTGCAGGGCATGGTCGAGGGGGTCGAGCGGATGATCGACGCCGGTTCCCGAGGACTCCTGCTGACCGCGCGCCAGCAGGCCGAGATCTTCGGGCCCGGATGGGACCCCGCCTGGCTCGACGAGGCCCGTGAGCGCTGGGGCGGCAACGCGCAGTGGCGCGAGTACGCCGAGCGCGCGGCGGGTCGCGACGCCGACGACTGGCGGGACGTTGCCGAGCGGATGCGCGCCCTCGACGAGAACCTCGCCGCGGCTATGCTCGCCGGCACGGTGCCGGGATCGGATGCGGCGAACGCGCTCGCCGAGCGCCACCGCGCCACGATCGGCACCCAGTTCGCCTGCACGCACGCGATGCACGTCTGCCTGTCGCGGAGGTACGTGGACGACGAGCGCTTCCGCGCCCACTACGACCGCACTGCCGAGGGGCTCGCGCAGTGGCTGCGGGCGGTCATCGAGGAGAACGCGCGGGCGCACGGCGTGGACCCGGCGACCGCGGTCTGGGGGTGATCCATCCGGCGCCGTTCGCGGGCTGATGCACCCACCGGCGATCGCGGGCTGGGGTGGCCCATCCGCCGGCGATCGCGGCGCCTTACCGGGATGCCAGGCGTTTCGTAGCGCGAGTCGGTCGGCCGGTTCTCAGAGAGGTCGTCGATGCCAGCGGTGCTGGTTGGGGCATCTGCATCCGCTCGTTCGCATCGCCGTTGTCAGCACTGGGGGCGCTTTCACAGCGGCCTGCCCATCGAGTTGCCGCGAACGGCGGTCCCGAGGCGGCCAAAGCAGCCACACGCGGCAACTCGACGGATGCTGCGGCCACGAGTCGCGACACGCGACACGGAGGGTGACGGCAGCGCCGCGACCTGGCCAACGCATCCGCTCGGCCCCTCGTCGAAAGGGAGCTACAAGCGGAACCGCCACCGAGTTGCCGCGAACGGCGGTCTTGAGACGGCCCAAGCAGCCATACGCGGCAACTCGACGGGTACTGCGGTCACGAGTCGCGACACGCGACACGGACAGTGACGGCGGCGCCGTGACCTGGCCAACGCATCCGCTCGGCCGCTCGTCGAAAGGGAGCTACAAGCGGAACCGCCACCGAGTTGCCGCGAACGGCGGTCTCGAGGCGGCCGAAACAGCCATACGCGGCAACTCGATGTGGAAGAAGTGCGAGAGCGACACGCGCGGGCGGGCAGCGCGCGCGGGCGGGCAGCGCGCGCGGGCGGGCAGCGCGCGCGGGCGGGCAGCGCGCGCGGGCGGGCAGCGCGCGCGGGTGGGCGGCGTGGGCGGGTGGGCAGCACATGCGGGCGACACGGGCGGGCGGCGGGCGCGGACCGCACCGGGCCGCGCGACACGGCAGGCGGGCTCAGGCCGGCGCCCGCTCAGCCGGGCAGCCGCGTCGAGCCGCGCACCACGAGCGTCGCCGGGCTCGTGAGGTGTTGCGGCGGCAGCTGCTCCCCCGCGATGCGCCGGTCGATCAGCTCGACGACGCGCGAGACGACCCAGTCGTGGCTGGGGTCGATGGTGCTGAGGCCATCGTCGATGTGCTCGCCGAACGCCAGGTTGTCGAAGCCGACCACCTGCACGTCGTCGCGCACGCGCAGTCCGGCGTCGCGCACGCCGGCGAGCACACCGATGCCGACCTGGTCGGTGATCGCGAAGACGCCGTCGACCCCCGGGTCCTGCCGCAGGCGCTCGGCGACTGCCACCCGCGCATCCGCCGGTTCGTAGCGGATGATCGGCCGCACCGACCCCTGCAGGCCCGCCTCGCGGAGCGCCCGCTCGAAACCGACGGTGCGCATGGTCGACATGGACGGGAAGCCCTCGTCGCCGCCGCCGATCATGAGCAGCTTGCGGGCGCCGCCCTCGATGAGGTGCCTCGTGGCGAGGTAGGCCCCTGTCTCGTTGTCGAGCTGCAGGTGGTCGAAGCGCGGCGGCATCTGCTGCTCACCGAGCAGCACCACCGGCTTGCTCGTGCGCAGGCGGTCGACGTCGTCGTAGTGCAGGCCGACGACGCTGAGCAGCACCGCGTCGTAGGTGGCGAGGCGGGCCTGCGAGAGCGCCTCGCGTTCGCTCTCGGGGCTGGCGTTCGACTGCTCGACGCTGAGGTGGCGACCGGTGGCCGCGAGCGCCACGGCGAGCTTGGCGGCGAGCTCGCCGAAGTACGGGTGGTCGAAGCGCGGCACGATGAGGCCGATGGTGCCGGTCCGGCCGGAGCGCAGGCCGCGGGCGGTGAGGTTGATCTCGTAGCCGAGCCGCTCGACGGCGTCGAGCACGCGCAGCTTCGTGGCCGCACCGACCTTGGGGCGGTCGTTGAGCACGTTCGAGACGGTCATCACCGACACGCCGGCCTCCGCCGCCACATCGCTCATCGTGGGCACTGCGCACCTCCCTCGGCTGCGCTCAGCATGGCAGCGGAATTGCCCCTTGACGCGGCACCGCACCGTCGGGCTATTCTTCCCTGCAGTTCGGTATAACGATATACCGCAACGGGGCCGCAGCCACGCCCCGCTCATGCGAACAAGGGAGTTCTCCATGAAGTCACGTCTCGTGCGTGCCTCGGCCATCACCGCCGCGGCCGCGCTCGGCCTCGGCCTGGCGTCCTGCTCGGCCGGCGGCGACGCCGAGGGCGTCACCACCATCTCCTTCCTCAGCTGGACCGGCGAGGAGCAGATGCAGCCGGTGCTCGACGCCTTCGCCGAGGACCACCCCGAGGTGAAGCTCGAGGTCTCGTACGCGCCGCCGGTGGCCGAGTACATCCAGACCCTGCAGACCCGCGTGCTCTCCGGCACCGCTCCCGACGTCTTCCTCATCGCCGCCGAGAACAAGACCAACCTCATCGACGCGGGCGCCGTGGTCGACCTCAGCGACGAGCCCTTCATGGAGGGCGTGCAGGAGTTCAACCTCGACACGTACGGCCGCGACGGCGCGCAGTACGGCCTCTCGCTCTCGAGCTGGGCCGCCGGCTACGCGTACAACGAGGAGATGCTCGCCGAGGTCGGCTACGACGCGATCCCCGAGACCTGGGACGAGTTCCTCGAGCTGCTGCAGGCGCTCGAGGACGCCGGCCACACGCCGTTCCTCGAGAGCGTCGACCAGATGCCCACGACCGTGTCGGCCATGATCGGCGCGAAGTCGAGCGGCATGGACCCGAGCCTCGACGAGCAGATCTTCTCGGGCGCCTCGACCTTCGAGGACGAGTGGAGCGACGTGCTCGAGCAGTACGACCGCCTCTACACCGAGGGGCTCGTGAGCAGCGACGTGGTCGCCCTCGACGGCGACCAGGTGCGCGACGAGTTCGCCAACGAGCGCGTCGCGATCATCAACGCCGGCCCGTGGATCATCAACGCCGTCACCGAGGCCAACCCCGAGCTGCAGTTCTCGTTCGCACCCGTGCCCGGCATCGAGGGCGGCAAGCCGTTCCAGGCCGGCGCCGCGAGCCCCGGCTACGCCATCAACGCCAAGAGCGACGAGGCCAAGCAGGAGGCCGCGAAGACCTTCCTCACCTGGCTCGCCAGCCCGGAAGGCGTGGAGCTGTTCAACCAGCAGACCAACGACGTCACCGTCACCGAGTCGTTCACGCCGGAGGTCAACCCGATCTTCGAACCCATGGTCGCCCCCATCCGCGACGGCCAGCTCTACCTGCCGATGATCTCGTGGCAGCGCGACGAGGACGTGCTCAACGTCGAGGCCGTGGCCCAGATGCAGCGCATGATCCAGGGCCAGATCGAGCCCGAGGACGTCGCCGCCGCCCTCGACGCGAAGCTGAGCGACTGAGCGAGCGGATGCGGATCCGGCGGGGCTGCGCAGGCCCCGTCGGGTCCCCTCCCGAGGTGACTCCATGACATCGCAACTCGCCACGCGCCCCGCACCGCCGGCCGGCTCCGTCTCCGCGAAGCCGGTGACGCGACGCCGCTCCGTCGAGGGCGGATGGAAGCAGATCGCGCTCAACCGCGCCTTCCTGCTGCCCGCCGTCGTCGTCTTCGTCTTCCTGTTCATCATCCCGCTCGCCCAGTCGCTGTACTGGTCGCTCACCGACTTCACCGGGTACAGCACGGAGGCGAACTTCGTCGGCCTCGCCAACTACGCGGCGATCATGGCCGACCCGTCGATGCTCGCCGGCCTCAGCTTCACGCTGGTCTTCGCCGTCGGCTCCACGCTCGTGACCACGCTCATCGCGATCCCGCTCGCCGTGCAGCTCAACAAGGCCTTCGCGGGGCGCAGCTTCGTGCGCTCGCTCTGGTTCTTCCCCGCCGTGCCGAGCATGGCGATCCTCGGTCTGGTGTGGGGGTACATCCTCTCGCCGCTGCCGTCGGGTGTGTTCAACACGCTGCTGAACGACTGGTTCGGCATCGACGCGATCTCGTGGCTGAGCGACAACACGCTGGCGCAGGGCTCCGTGATCCTCGTCGGCGTCTGGGCCCAGACCGGCTGGCACGCGGTGCTCTACGTGGCCTACCTGCAGTCGATCCCTGCCGAGTACTACGAGGTCGCCAAGATCGACGGCGCCAGCAGCCGGCAGCAGTTCTTCGGCATCACGCTGCCGCTGCTCACCCCCGCGATCGTCATCAGCACCTTCCTGCTGCTGACCGCGGGGCTCAAGGTGTACGAGCTGCCCTTCACCCTCACCGGCGGCGGGCCCGGCTTCACCACCTACACGATCACCCAGTCGATCGTCGTCTCCGGTGTCGGGCAGGGGCGCTACGGTCTCGCATCCGCTCTGGCCGTGCTCTTCACCATCGCCGTGGCCGTGATCGGCTTCAGCCAGCTCAAGGTCGCCAGCGCGATCGGGAAGCGGTTCTCATGAGGGTCCCCGTCTGGCGCCGCACCACGCTGAGCGTCGTGATGATCGCGCTCGCACTGATCATGGCGGTGCCGCTGTACTACATCGTCGTCAACACCTTCAAGACGCAGGCCGAGATGGTGGCCTCGCCGCTCGCCCTGCCGCAGCAGTGGACGTTCGAGAACTGGGGTTCGACGCTCGCCGATCCCGGCATCTACCAGTCCTTCGGCAACACCCTCTACATCACCGTGCTCGGCGTGCTGCTGCAGCTGCTGGTCGGCGCGATGGCCGCGTACGCGATGCTCATCACCTCGAGCAGGTTGGCCCGCTTCGCCGCGGCGGCCATGCTGCTGGGGTTCATGATCCCGGGGCAGTCGACGCTCATCCCGCTGTACCGCACCCTCGTGGGCCTCAGCCTGGTCGACAACCTCAACGGGCTCGTGCTCATGTACCTGGGCGGGTCGATCTTCTGCTTCTTCCTCATCCAGGGCTACATGCGCACGATCCCCTACGAGGTGATCGAGGCGGCGCGCGTGGACGGGGCCGGCACGTTCCAGGTGTTCTGGCGCATCGTGCTGCCCCTCATCCGCCCCATCCTCATCACAGTCGGCGTCTTCCAGACCATGTGGGTCTGGAACGACTTCCTGCTGCCGACGGTCTTCCTCTCCACCCCGGCGAAGAAGACCGTCGTGCTGGAGGTCTACAGCGCCGTCAGCGAGTTCACCACCGACTGGCCGGCCTTCATGACCGTGACCGTCATCGCCCTCATCCCGATGGTGATCTTCTTCGTCTTCACGCAGCGCCACATCGTGAGCGGCCTCCTCGCGGGGAGCGTGAAGGGATGACCGACCGCAGTACCGAGAACAGAACGGAAACCATGTCCCAGCTGACCGCCGTCATCGACCTCGACCTCCCCGGGGCGCGCATCTCACGGCACGTCTACGGCCACTTCGCCGAGCACCTCGGCCGCTGCATCTACGGCGGCTTCTACGTGGGCGAGGACAGCGAGATCCCGAACGAGGGCGGCATCCGCCTCGACGTCGTGGAGGCGCTGCGCGCACTGAGGATCCCGAACCTGCGCTGGCCGGGCGGCTGCTTCGCCGACGACTACCACTGGCGCGACGGCGTCGGCCCGCGCGAGGAGCGGCCACGCATGGTCAACTCGCACTGGGGCGACGTGGTGGAGGACAACGCCTTCGGCACGCACGAGTTCCTGCACCTCTGCGAGCTGCTCGGCGCCGAGCCGTACATCAACGGCAACGTCGGCTCGGGCACCGTGCGCGAGATGAGCGAGTGGGTCGAGTACCTCACCCGCGGCGACGACTCGCCCATGGCGGCGCTGCGCCGCGAGCACGGCCGTGACGAGCCGTGGACCGTGCCCTTCTTCGGTATCGGCAACGAGGCCTGGGGCTGCGGCGGCAACATGACGGCCGGGCAGTACACGCACCTGGCGCGGCAGTACTCCACGTACATCCGCAACCACGGCGAGACCCCGGTCTACAAGATCGCTGCCGGCGCGAACGTCGACGACTACGGCTGGACCGAGTCGCTCATGCAGGCGCAGAGCGGACTCGGCGGCGCGGACAAGCGGGCCCACCAGCTGTTCCAGGGTCTGTCGCTGCACTACTACACGATCAACGGGTCGTGGCAGGACAAGGGCGACGCCACCGTGTTCGGCGAGGACGACTACTACGTGACCGTCAAGCGCGCCCAGCGCATGGGCGAGCTGCTGCGCGGCCACAGCGCGGTGATGGACGCCTACGACCCCGAGCGCACGGTCGGCCTCATCGTCGACGAGTGGGGCACCTGGTGGAATGTCGAGCCGGGCACCAACCCCGGCTTCCTGTATCAGCAGAACGCGATGCGCGATGCGCTCGTCGCGAGCGTGCACTTCGATCTCTTCCACGAGCACGCCGAGCGCATCCACATGGCGAACATCGCGCAGACCGTCAACGTGCTGCAGGCGATGATCCTCACCGACCCCGACTCGGGCGCGCTCGTGCTCACGCCCAGCTACCACGTCTTCGCGATGAACACGGGGCATCACGACGCCGCGCGGCTGCCGCTCGCGTTCAAGGAGGCGCTGCCGACCCGGTCGGTGGAGGGCGCGGAGGTGCCGCTCGTCTCCGCCTCGGCGTCGACGAAGGACGGCGCCGCGCTGATCTCGCTGTCGAACCTCGACGCGGCCTCGGCCACGACGATCGTGCTGGACCTGCGCGGCCGAGCGTTCACCGGCGTCGAAGCGACGCTGCTGACCGCCGACACCCTGCAGACGCACAACACCCCCGAGCGGCCGGATGCGGTCGCGCCGGTCACCCACACGGGCGTGCGCGAGCACGAGCGCGGCCTCGAGGTCGAGCTGCCGCCGCACTCCTACGTGACGGTGTCGCTGCAGCTGGCCTGATCCTCGAGCGGATGCGAGGCGCCGGTCCCCAGGGGCCGGCGCCTCGTCCGCGCCTGGGAGCCGCGTGCGCGGTCGGTGCGAGCGGACGGGGGCGCCGGCGACCGCATCCGCTTGCGTGATGACGTGGGGGCATGGCCCTTCTGCGCGACGACTCCCCCGCTCTCCTGCTGCACGGCTACGGCTTCGGTGAGCGCATCTGGCGGCGCGTGCGCCGCGGTGCGCGCTCGGCGCCGCTGCAGCTGCTCGGCGATCCGGCGCTGCTCGTGCGCGGCGCCGAGGCGGTCGAGCTGTTCTACGACGAGGGCAGCATCCGTCGGCACGGCGCGATGCCCGGCCTCGTGCAGGAGTCGCTGTTCGGACACGGCTCGGTGCACAGCCTCGACGGTGATGAGCACCGGCACCGCAAGCAGACCTTCCTCGACGTCGCGTACGAGGACGCGCAGGTCGAGCGCTTCGCGCCACTGCTCGAGCGCGAGTGGGCGGCCGAGCTCGCCGACTGGCGCGGCGGTGGCCGGCGCAGCGCCTACGACGCGGCCGTCGGCGCCTTCGGTCGCGCGAGCATGCGCTGGGCGGGGCTGCCGGGGACGGCGGATGCGCAGACGCGCTGGTCCGCGCGCCTCGCCCAGATCGTCGACGGCTTCGGCGCGCCCTACTCGCCCGAGTACCTGCTCGCGATGGCGAACCGCTTCTGGTCCGACCGCCACGCGGCCGAGCTGATCGAGGCCGTGCGCCGCGGCACCCTCGAGGCCCGGGAGGGCACGGCGCTGCACGCCTGGGCGCACCACCGCGACCGGGACGGCGAGTTGCTGCCGGCGCGGCTGGCGGGCGTCGAGTTGCAGAACAGCATCCGCCCGATGATCGCGGTCGCGCGCTTCGTCGCCTTCGCCGCGAAGGAGCTGCACGACCGTCCCGACTGGCGGCAGCGGATCGCCGCCGAGACCGCCGAGCGCGGCGCGCTGGTCGGCGGGCCGCTCGCCACCGCCTTCGCGCAGGAGGTGCGCCGCACCGCGCCCTTCGTGCCGCTGCTGCCGGGCTTCGCGAAGCGCGAGCTGGAGCTCGACGGGCACCGCCTGCCCGAGGGCGGGCGCCTGCTGCTCGACATCCTCGGCACCGACACGGATGCGGAGTCGTGGAACCGCGCGGACGAGTTCGACCCCGAGCGCTTCGTCGGGGTGGAGGACTACGAGGCGGTCGCGACCTTCATCCCGCACGGTGGCGGCGACCCGCGTGACGGCCACCGCTGCCCCGGTGAGAAGCTGGCGATCGCGGGCCTCGCGGCGGCCGTGACGGCGCTGAGCGAGCCCGAGGTCGCGATCCTCGGCGAGGGGCTCGAGGTGAACCGCCGCCGGCTGCCGACGAAGCCGCGCTCCGGAGGCGCGGTGCGCGGCTCGGGCGAGCCCTCGCGCTGCCCCTTCCACCGCTGAGCGGCCGTCTCGTCGCGTCAGCGTCCTCCATGCCGACCGGCGAGCGGATGCAGGGCGCACGCCGCATCCGCCGTTCGCGCGAGCTGGCTCTGCACGGCGGGTCCGTTGGAGACGGCGGCGCAGCGCGGCCCTACCCCTGCACGGAGGCGGACGCGGCCGCGTCGGAGACGGTGTCCACGACCTCCCGAGCACCGGCGGACGACGTCATCCGCCGACGGAACCGTCTCCCTCCCGTTCGAGCCGTTCGCGCAGGCGGCGCCGATCGGCATCGGCGAGCGCCGAGCGCACGCCGTGCTGCACACCGAAGCGGATGGCGAGGTACGCGAGCACCGCGACCAGCACGGGGACGAGGATGTAGCCGACGGTGGCGAGGTACGGGATCGATGAGGTCATGGTCTCCACGCTAGGGCCGACACCAGCCGTTCATCCGCTCGTCGTCGAATGGCCCGCGGATGGTCGCGCTCGCGTCGCGCGGGATCGGGACCGTGGACGCGGCCACCCCCGTTCGGGTCGCGCCCATCCGGGGGCGCGTGCGGCGGTGCGCCGATGAGACGAGAGAGCCCCATGCACCGTTCCTTCCAGCGCGCCGCCACCGCCGGCGCGACCTGCCTGATCGCGGGCGCCGCGGTCATCGCCCTGCCGACCGCGGCGCAGGCCGACGAGGCGCCGAAGACGCCCAAGAACCTCATCCTGCTCATCGGCGACGGCATGGGGTACAACCACGTCGACCTCGCGAACGTCTTCGAGGCCGGCACCTCGCAGAACCAGGTCTCCGTCGATCCGGCCACCGGCGAGGTCGTGCACCACGACAGCGTCGCCACCCAGGGCTTCGAGGACTGGCCGGTGCGCGTCGGCCAGAGCCACTACGCCGCGAACGGCGTCGCCGAGTACGTCACCGAGGACGCCTGGAGCGACTTCGACCAGGTCAAGCAGGGCGCCACCGATTCGGCCGCCGCCGGCACCGCGCTCGGCACGGGTGTGAAGACGAACAACGGCATGATCGGCGTCGACGCCCAGCAGCAGGGGCTGCTCAACCTGACCGAGCAGGCGGAGGCGGTCGGCAAGTCGACCGGCGTCGTCTCGAGCGTGCCCTTCAGCCACGCGACGCCCTCCGCCTTCGTGGCGCACAACAGCGACCGCAACAACCTCACCGGCATCGCCAAGGAGATGTTCGAGAGCGACCTCGAGGTCGTCATCGGCGCCGGCCACCCGAACTTCACCGACGACAACACCTCGCGCACGCCGAACTACCAGTACATCGGTCAGCCCGAGTTCGAGGCGCTGCAGTCCGGCGCGAGCGACTGGTCGTTCATCGAGCAGAACCGCCAGTTCGAGCAGCTCGCCTCGGGCGAGGACGTGCCCGAGCGGGTCTTCGGCATCGCCCAGGTCGCCACGACGCTGCAGCAGAACCGCGCGGGCGGCGACGAGGAGCACCTGCCCGGCGAGGTGCCGTTCAACGACGTGCCCGCCCTCGCGACCCTCGCGACGGGCGCGCTGAACGTGCTCGACCAGAACGAGGAGGGCTTCTTCACCATGATCGAGGGCGGCGCCATCGACTGGACCGGCCATGCCAACCAGACCGGCCGCACGATCGAGGAGCAGCAGGACTTCAACGGCGCCATCGAGGCGGTCACCGAGTGGGTCGAGACCGAGAGCAGCTGGGAGGAGACGCTCGTCGTCGTCACCGCCGACCACGAGACCGGCTACCTCGCCGGCGGCGGCGCGGGCGAGACCTGGACGCCCATCACCGGCGAGCCCGGCGAGATGCCGGACGCCTCCTGGCACTCCGGCAACCACACGAACGCGCTCGTGCCGGTCTACGCCAAGGGCGCCGGCAGCGAGGCCATCGCGGCCCGCGCCACCAACTGGGACCTCGTGCGCGGCGCCTACCTCGACAACACCGACATCGGCGAGGTCTTCTTCGACCTCATCGGGCACGCCGCCACCGATGGAGCGGATGGGGGCATCGGCGTGACCGCGCAGGTCGAGTCGGCCGCGCCCGCGGGAACGCTGGCGCTGGACGTCGCCGACTTCGGCGGCGCGGTCGCCTTCGAGGATGCGCAGGGACGCCTGCGCGCGACCCTGCCGACCGTGAACGTGACCGACACCCGCAGCGAGGTCGACGCGCTCGGCCGCGGATGGACGGTCTCCGGTCAGGCCGCCGACTTCCGCGCCGGCAACCGGGCCATCACGAGCGACCACCTCGGCTGGACGCCGCGCGTGCTCGACGGCTCCGCAGCGGCCGGCGCCGCCGTCGAGGGCGCCCTCGACGGCGGCCAGGGGCTCGGCGAGGCCGCGGTGCTCGCCAGCGCGGACCGCGAGACCCGCCTCGGCAGCACCGCCGTCGACGCCGACCTGGAGCTCGGCGTGCCCGCCGATGCGAAGTCCGGCAACTACGGCAGCACCATCACCGTCACCCTGTTCGCGCAGGACTGACGCCCTCCGCGGGGCGGCCCGCCCGGGCCGCCCCGCACCGCCGGCCGCGCCGGGCCCGGCACCTCGAGCTGCTCGATGCCCCGGCCCGCCTCGCACCCCGGCTGCCTCGCACCCCACGCCACCGCCTCTGCTCCCGGCACCCCGGCCCGCCTCGCATCACGGCCCTTCTCCTCCCCGCCCCCGCACCGCTCCCAGCGCGTCGAGTTGCGGACTTCCGTCGCCTCGTCCCGCTCGGAGGCGACGGAGGTCCGCGACTCGACGAGGACGAGCAGATGCGCGACCACCGCACAGCGCACCACGAACGGAATCCGCACCATGATCATCCGACACCTCGGCGCCCTCGCCGCAGCGGCGGCGATCGCGATCGCACCGATCGCGCTCGCGCCGGCGTCCGCATCCGCTGCGACGACGACGACAGCGAGCACGACGAGCACCCCACCCGCCGCGACGACCGCAGGCACGACGAGCGCCGCGAGCTGGAGCGTCGCGCCCGCCGACGAGACGGGCCCCGACGGACGCATCTCGCTGCGGCACGAACTCGATGCCGGCGCGACCGCGAGCGACCGCATCGCGGTGAGCAACCACGGCGCCGAGGCTGTCGAGTACCTCGTCGCGGCGGGCGACGGCATGGTCGGTGCGAACGGCGCCTTCGACATCCGCCAGGGCGAGCCCGAGCACGGCGGGGCCTGGCTCACGGTCGGCGGCCTCGACGAGCGCGGCGCCGTCGCCGTGGAGCCCGGAGCCACCGTCGTGCTGCCGGTCGAGATCGCGGTGCCCGTGAACGCCACCCCCGGCGACCACCCGGCCGGGATCGTCGTCGGCCTGGCCGGAGCCGGGACGGAGGGCGTGCAGGTGCAGCACCGCATGGGCGTGCGCCTGCACCTGCAGGTCGCCGGGGATCTCGCCCCGTCACTCGAGGCCGAGGTGCTCGGCACCGGCTACGACTGGTCCTGGAACCCCTTCGAGCCCGGCACGGCCGAGGTGCGCGTCGCCGTCGAGAACACGGGCAACGTGCGGGTCTCCCCCGGCATCGCCACGACGCTCGGCGGCCCGTTCGGGCTGCTGATGGAGCGCAGCGGAGCGACGGATGCGGTCGAGCTGCTGCCCGGCGACCGCACCGTGGTCACCGCGAGCGTGCCCGCGTGGCCGCTGGCCTGGCTGCTCGGCGACGTGCGGGCGAGCCCGGTGGCCGTCGGCGAGGACGCCTGGACGGACGCGACCGCGACGAGTCTCCCTATCGGGGTGCTCGCGGTATCGCCCGCGTGGCTCGTCGCACTCGCCCTGGTGCTCGCGCTCGTCGCCGCGCTGGTGCTGCGACGCCGCGCGGTGCGCATCCGCCGCACCCGGGCCCGCCTCGCGGCGGCCTGAGCGCGGGCTCCCGGACTCGACGCGCCGCCCGACGCACGGCGCGAGGCTCGCGGCGCGAGGCGCGCCGCCCCGACGCCCGCCCGAGCCGCGTGGCGCACGGCGCGAGGCGCGAGGCGCAAGCGCGCCGCCCGACGCCCGACGCCCGCCCGAGCCGCGTGGGGTTGCAGTATCCGAGCGACCGCGCAGTACAGATCGATGTACTGCACTGTCGTCCGGATACGCCGTCGCGAGGGAATGCCCGCGCACTGGCCGCCGCGAGGCACGTGGACGAGGGAAGGCCCGCGCACTGGCCGCCGCGAGGCGCTGGGAGGCACCGGGACGGCACCGGGAGGCACGGGGACGAGCAAGCGCCCCGGCTCAGATCCCGCCGCCGCCTCCGCCTCCACCGCCGCCGCCGGCGACCGCCCCGCCGGTCGAGCCGGGCGACGAGGCGCTGTAGCTGCTGACCGCCGACGTCGAGAACGACCCGATCCCGGCGCCGAGCACGGCGGGGTTGAACGGCACCGAGCCCACGTACCAGTCCGGCTGCGCGCCGAGCCCTCGTAGGCGCGGCCGAGCACCTCGCCCCACTCGCGTTCGATGCCGAAGAGCACCGCGTACGGCAGCAGGCGCTCGTAGAGCCGCACGACGGCGGTGCCGTCGCCGGCGTCGATGCGCTCCGCGCCCTCGACGGACTGCAGCATGCGCAGCCGGTCGGCCTCGGCGAGCTGCAGGTACTCCTTCAGGCCCGCGAGATGGTCCTCCACCTCGGCACCGAGTGCGGTGAGGGGCGTGTGCGCCACGAGCACGAGGGCGACCACCCCGGCGACCAGGCCGGTGACGAGCGTGATCAGCGACCACGGCCATCCGATCGACTGCGTGAGGGCCACGAGGCCGCCGACGATCGCCACCAGACCGGCGAGGATCGCGGCGAGCGCGATGGTGCCCTGCAGTCCGCCGAGGCCGCTCACCCGGTAGCCGCGCTCCTGCAGCTGGCGGGTCACCGTGCCGGTGAGCCGCTCGAGCGCTTCGCCCGCCTTGGTGTCGGGGGTGGCGAGATCGCGGTGCTCGCCGGGGGTCAGCGTGCCGCCGAAGAGCGCGTGCAGGAACTCGCGCTCGTGCTCGTCGATGTCGCGGTCGTGCACGTACTCGAGCCGGTACTGCGGCTTGCGGGTGCCCTCGAGCTGCACGATGCGGATGTGGCCGGTCACCGCGAGGTCGACGATCTGCGCGGCCGTGCTCTTGGCGCCGCGGTGCAGCAGGTGCGCGGCGGTCGGGATGGAGACGCCCTTCGGCGGCAGGTACTCGGCCACGATCGTGGGCCGCCCGGGCGCGTCGCGCAGCCGGGTGCGCCGCGCGACGGCCGCGCCGAGGAGGACGAGCAGCGCGAGGCCCGCGCCGACGGCGGAGACCGTGGGCCAGGGCGAGGCGCCGAAACTGCCGTCGAAGGGCTGCACCGAGCCCTCCTCGAGCCCGATCGCGAAGGTGAGGGTCTGCTCGGGCGCCACATCGGACGCCCGGAACGCGAAGCCGCCGTCGGCGCCCGGCACGATGTCGGCCGGGCGGGACTCGCCCTCGGCGCCCTGCACCGCCGTCACGTCGCCGGTGAGCTGCTCGGCGAGCCCGTCGTCGAAGCGCACCGTGGCCTGCACCTCGCCCATCGCCTGCGGCCAATCGGTGCCGTTGACGTCCCAGTAGAACTCGACGGCGCCATCGTCGACGCGCACCACGTCGTGCTGCCGGTACTGGATCACGTACACCTGCTCGCCGTGCACGTACGCGTCGTCGGCGATCTCGAGGGTCTCACCGTCCTGCTCGTAGGCCCGCGCCTCACCCGACGCGTCCGTCACCGAGCGCACCTCGAGCCGGGTGCTGTGCCCCTGGTAGTCGTCGACGAGCACGCGACGCAGGCCACGGTTCTGATCGGTCTCGGGGAACACCGCCGTGATCGTCTCGGTGACGTCGAGCACGGAGCGGCCCTCGTCGTCGAGGCTCAGCCGGTAGCTCGCGTCGAAAGCGGGGATCTCGAAGTCGTCGGTGTCGGCGGCGGCGGGCGCGGCGGGCAGCACGGCCAGGGCGAGCGCCGCCACGGGCAGCAGGAGCAGGGAGCGCGGTGACCTCACGCACCCCAGCCTAGGAGCGGCCCCTCGCCGGGCGCAGCCCGCATCACGATCGGGTGAAGGACCGGCACCGCCCAGACTCGCCTTGCCAGACTGTGTGCAGCAGCGGACGGAGGAGCGGATGAGCGGACGGGATGCGATGACGGCCGGCGGCGCGGACGCGCCACGATCGGACGCCGTGCTCCCCCGTCCGCACGACGGGTTCATCCGCTGGTCGCTCACCGCCGGCATCGTCGCGCTGGTGCTACTCGTCGGAGCCTTCCTCGTCGGTCTCGTCGAGTTCACCACGGGACCCGTCGACGATCCGGCGCTGCGCTACGCGCCGCTCGCGCGCCTCAGCGGCGCGAACCTGCTCGCCACGCCGCTGCTGCTCGCCGCCGCCGGGCTCGCACTGCTCGGGGTGATCCGCTCGCGCCGCCGCCCGATCGCCTCCGCGCTGCTCGTCGCCGCGGTCGTCGCGCTGCTGGTGACCGGTCCCTTCTTCGTCGAGGAGGCGCTGCAACTCGCCGGCGTGCTGCCGCGCTGACGAGCCCGCCGATAGCCTGGGCGGATGACGGATGCACCGATCGCCGCCCGCCGACCGACCGTGCGCGAGCACCACGGGCACCGCTTCGAGGACCCGTACGAGTGGCTGCGCCAGAAGGAGTCGCCGGAGGTGATCGCGCACCTTGAGGCCGAGAACGCGCACACCGAGGCGGAGACGGCGCACCTCGCCCCGCTGCGCGAGCGCCTGTTCGAGGAGATCAAGGGCCGCACGCTCGAGACCGACCTCAGCGTGCCGGTGCGCGAGGGCGGCTGGTGGTACTTCGGCCGCTCGATCGCGGGCGCCGAGTACGGCGAGCACTGCCGAGTGCCGGTGACGGATGCGGACGACTGGACACCGCCGAGCGTGCCGGAGCCGGACGGCGACGCCGTGGTGCGCCTGCCCGACGAGGAGGTGCTGCTCGACGAGAACGCCGAGGCCGAGGGCCACGACTTCTTCGCCCTGGGCAGCTTCGACGTGAGCGCCGACGGGCGCCTGCTGCTCTGGGCCGTCGACACGGAGGGCGACGAGCGCTACACGCTGCGCATCCGGGACCTGACGACCGGCGTGACGCTGCCGGATGTGCTCCAGGACACCGCCGGCGGTTCCTTCTTCGACCCCTCCGGTCGCTACGTCTTCTCCACGACCGTCGACGAGGCCTGGCGCCCCGACACGGTGTGGCGCCACGAGGTCGGCACCGCCGCCACCGCCGACGTGCGGGTGTTCCACGAGCCGGACGAGCGCTACTGGGTGGGTGCCGGGCTGACCCGCTCGAAGCGCTACCTGCTCATCGAGCTCGGCTCGAAGATCACGAGCGAGACCCTGCTGCTCGACGCCTCCGATCCGACCGGGGCCTTCGCGCCGGTCTGGCCGCGCGAGGAGGGCGTCGAGTACGACGTCGAGCACGCCGTGATCGACGGCGAGGACCGCCTGCTCATCGTGCACAACCGCGGCGCGCTCGACTTCGAGCTGGTGAGCGTACCCGCGGCGCACCCGAGCGCCGAGCCCGAGGTGCTCGTCGCGCACCGCGAGGGCGTGCGTCTCGAGTCGGTCGACGCCTTCGCCGGCCAGCTCGCCCTCGACTACCGCCGCGAGGCGCTGCCGCGGGTCGCGGTGGCGCGCCTCGACGGCTCGCCGATCGCCTTCGAGGAGCTCGAGACGGAGGGCGCCCTCGATGCGCTCTGGCTCGGCGGCAACCCGGAGTGGTCGCAGCCGGTGCTGCGGCTGAGCCTGGGCGGCTTCACGACCCCGCGCACGGTGCTCGACCTGGACGTCGCGACCGGCGAGCGCACGGTGCTCAAGCGGCAGCCGGTGCTCGGCGGCTACGACCCCGCCGACTACGCCGAGGCGCGCGACTGGGCCGTCGCCGAGGACGGCACCCGCGTGCCCGTCTCGCTGGTCTGGCGCCGCGACGCCGTCGGCGACGGACCCGTCCCGACCCTGCTCTACGGCTACGGCTCCTACGAGCACTCCATCGACCCGGGCTTCTCGATCCCCCGCCTCTCGCTGCTCGACCGCGGCGTGGTCTTCGCCATCGCGCACGTGCGCGGCGGCGGCGAGCTGGGGCGCGCCTGGTACGAGCACGGCAAGACGCTGACCAAGGTGAACACGTTCACCGACTTTGTCGCCGTCGCCCGCCACCTCGTCGCGATCGGGCGCACCGCGCCCGAGCAGCTCGTCGCCGAGGGCGGCAGCGCCGGCGGCCTGCTCATGGGCGCCGTCGCGAACCTCGCGCCCGAGGCCTTCGCGGGTATCCTCGCGGCGGTGCCGTTCGTGGATCCGCTCACCAGCATCCTCGATCCCACCCTGCCGCTCACCGTCATCGAATGGGACGAGTGGGGTGACCCACTGCACGACGCCGAGGTGTACCGGTACATGGCCGGCTACTCCCCCTACGAGAATGTGCGAGCGGATGCGGTTTACCCGCGCATCCTCGCCGTCACCAGCCTCAACGACACCCGCGTGCTCTACGTGGAGCCCGCCAAGTGGACGGCGCGGCTGCGCGAGGTCGACGCGCCGGTGCTGCTGAAGACGGAGATGAGCGCCGGACACGGCGGTGTGAGCGGGCGTTACGAGTCGTGGCGGGAGCGCGCCTTCGAGCTGGCCTGGATGCTCGAGGTGCTCGGCCGGGCGGACTGATCCCGCCCGTCATTCGACGAAGCGCACGGCCTCCTGCAACCGGGTGCGCACCTCGAAGAGCTCCTGCCCGCCGATGGCCGGCGCGCCGAGCACGCCGATGCGCAGCACGTGGGGCAGGCGCGGGCGCTGCACGAGCGCCGCGGCCATGCCCCGGTGCTTGCCCGCGTCGAGCACGCCCTCGGGGCTGGCGCCGTCCGGCACCACGATGAGCAGCCCGCTCACCCGCACCCGGGCCGCGCGTCCGAGGGCCTTCGCGCGCTGGGCCAGCGTGGCGAACGGCGTCTCACCGTGCGTCAGTCCCTCGCCGATGAGCTCGCCGCGCTTGAGCTTCACCGGCGCACCCCAGTCCTGCGACGCGACGGCGAACAGCCCGCTCGGGCCGAGCACGACGTGGTCGAGCTTCGTGGCGCTCGCCGGACCGAGTCCGTCCTCCCCCGGCGCGAAGCCGCCGGAGAAGCCCCGCTGCTCGACGATCACGTCGTGCCAGGCCGTGTAGGCGATGCCGAGCTCGGCGATCTGGGCGGCCGTGGCCTCCTCGGCGATCGCATCCGCCAGCAACAGGCGCAGCTCCCGCGGCGCGCTCTGCACGATGCGGGCGTCGAAGGGGTCGTCGAGGTCGGCGCCTCGGCCCGCCCACTCCCGCACGAGTTCCAGGTAGCGCTGGCGCATCCATCCGCCCGGATGGCCGTAGCTGCGCGCCTGCGGCCTGGTCTCGCGGCGCTCCCGCGCTCGCGGCGCCCAGCTCGCGGGCTCGTCGGCGTGCGCGAGACGACCGCGGTCGTAGCGGGCGCGGCCTTCGGGGGTGCCGATGAGGTCCCAGGCGGCCTGCACCGCGTGGAACTCGTCCGCCCGACCGCCGGTGTCGGGGTGCGTCTCGCGCAGGCGCCGGCGGTGAGCGCGGCGCAGCGTGTCGTGGTCGGCGTCGGCCGGCACCCCGAGCACCTCGTAGGGCGAGTCGGAGAGCGGGCTGTCGGGCACCAGCACAGGGTATCCGAACGCCGGCTGCGACTAGCCTGGACCCATGGTGGAACCGGTCGTCGTGCGCTTCGTCCCCGGCGTGACGCCGGCCAAGTGGCAGCGCGCCTGGGCCGAGCGCATGCCCGCGCACCCCCTCGAGGTGCGCCTCGCCGAGCAGGCCGAGGCCGTCGAGGCCGTGCGCGCCGGCGACGCGCTGCTGGCGCTGGTGCGGCTGCCGCTCGAGAACGCGGACGAGCGGATGCACGTGGTGCCGCTCTACGAGGAGCGCGCCGTGGTCGTCGCCCCCGTCGAGCACGACTTCGAGGCCGCCGAGTCCGTGACGCTCGCCCAGGTCGAGGCCGAGACTGTGCTGCCGGTCGGCGAACGGGCACGCATCGAGGACGGGGTCCCCGACCCCGTGAAGGCCGCCGTGGAGCTGGTCGCCGCGAACGTGGGGGTGGTCGTGCTGCCCATGTCGGTGGCACGGCTGCACGCCCGCAAGGACGTGATCGCGAGGCCCGTCGACGACGCGCCGACCACCCGGGTGGGGCTCGTCTGGTTGCGCGATGCCGACGGCCCGCTCGCCCAGGAGTTCATGGGCGTCGTGCGCGGCCGCACCGCCCGCAGCTCCCGCGGCACCGCCTCCGAGCCCGCCGGGAAGGCCCCGAAGCACGCGAAGCCCGCCTCGCCGGCCCGCCGCAGCGCGACGCCGGCCCGCACGCCCAGGGACCGCTCCAAGGGTCGCGGCAAGCGGCGTTGAGCCTGCCGGCGTAGCCTGCGCGCATGAGCGCCGCAACCGATCCGACCGCCCTGCTCGACGCCGTGCCGCGAGGCCTGCTGATCGGCGGTGGTTGGCGCACCGCCGAGCGCACCTTCGACGTGCGCGACCCCTCTGACGGCGCGGTGCTCGCCGCCGTCGCGGACGCGGACGGCGACGACGCGCTCGACGCCCTCGCTGCCGCGCACGAGGCCTTCCCGGCCTGGCGCGACACGGCGCCGCGCGAGCGCGCCGAGGTGCTGCGCCGCGCGTTCGACCTGCTCGAGGCGCGCGCCGAGCAGGCCGCGCTGCTCATCTCGCTCGAGATGGGCAAGAGCCTCGAAGAGGCCCGCGGCGAGGTGCGCTACGGCGGCGAGTTCCTGCGCTGGTTCGCCGAGGAGGCCGTGCGCATGGGCGGTCGCACCGCCCGGCTGCCCGAGGGCGGCGGCACGATGATCGTGGAGCGCCGCGCGGTCGGGCCCTGCTATCTCGTCACGCCGTGGAACTTCCCCCTGGCCATGGCCACCCGCAAGATCGCGCCGGCGCTCGCCGCCGGCTGCACGGTCGTGCTCAAGCCCGCCGACGCGACCCCGCTCACGAGCCTCTGGTTCGCCGAGCTGCTGCGCGAGGCGGGCGTGCCCGACGGCGTCGTCAACGTCGTCACGACGAGCCGGGCGGATGCGGTCAGCGACGCCCTGCTCGCGGACCCCCGCCTGGCGAAGCTCAGCTTCACCGGCTCCACCCCCGTCGGCCGCCAGCTGCTCGCGCAGTCCGCCGGCCAGCTGCTGCGCACCTCGATGGAGCTCGGCGGCAACGCCCCCTTCCTCGTGTTCGAGGACGCCGACCTCGAGCAGGCCGTGGAGAGCGCGATGGCGGCGAAGTTCCGCAACATCGGCCAAGCCTGCACCGCGGCGAACCGCTTCCTCGTGCACGCGTCCGTCGCCGAGGCCTTCACGGCGCGTCTCGCCGAGCGGGCCGGCGCGCTGCGCCTCGGGCGCGGCACGGACGACGGCGTCGACCTGGGCCCGCTCATCCGCACCTCCGCCGCCGAGCGCTGCGCCGAGCTCGTCGCCGACGCGCTGGATCGCGGCGCGGTGTTGCGCACGGGCGGCTCGCGCCGCGACGGGGCGTTCTTCGAGCCGACGGTGCTCGCCGACGTGCCCGCCGGAGCGCGCGTGCTCGAGGAGGAGGTGTTCGGCCCCATCGCGCCGATCACGACCTTCGCGGATGAGGACGAGGCGGTCGCGCTCGCGAACGCGACGCCGTACGGGCTGGTCGCCTACGCCTGCACGGCCGACGTGACGCGGGCGCACCGACTGCTGCGGCGCATCCGCTCGGGCATGCTCGGTATCAACACGGGCGTCGTCTCGAACGCCGCGGCGCCCTTCGGCGGCGTCGGGCACTCCGGCTTCGGTCGCGAGGGCGGCGAGGAGGGCATCGAGGAGTACCTCGAGGTCGTCTACGGCCTCATCGCCGATTGAGCGCCGCCGGCCGGGCTCAGCGGGCGAGCTCCGCGGCGCGGGCCACGATCTCCTCGACCACGCGGCGGCCCGTCGCCAGGTTCACGCGCACGTGACCGGCGCCGGCGAGCCCGAAGCTCGGTCCGGCGTTCACCGCGACGCCGGCGTCGAGCAGCCGATCGGCCGGCTCGCCCAGCGCCGCGTAGGCGGTCAGGTCGATCCAGGCGAGGTAGGTGCCCTCGAGCGGCGCGACCCGCGCCTCGGGCAGCACGGCGGCCAGGCCCTCGCGCAGCGTGCGGTCGTTGCCCTCGAGGTAGGCGGTGACCTCGTCGAGCCACGGCTCCCCCGCCGCGTAGGCGGCGATGGTGGCGTGCAGGCCCGGGGTCGAGGCCCCGTGGCTGGCCATGAAGCCGATCGAGCCCCAGCGCGCGCGGTCGCGCGGGTTGGTCAGCACGATCTGCGCCGTCTTGAGGCCGGGCAGGTTCCACGCCTTCGAGGCGCTCATGGCGGTCACCGCGGTGCGCGCCGCCTCCGGCGACACCGAGGCGTAGGGCACGTGCCGCCGGCCGTGCAGGGTGAGCGGCGCATGGATCTCGTCGGCGAAGACGCGGGCGTCGTGGCGGGCGGCGACCTCCGCGATCGCGATGAGCTCGTCGCGGGCGAACACCTTGCCGGTCGGGTTGCCGGGGTTGGCCAGCACGAGCACGTCCGCGCCCGCGGCGAACGCCGCGTCGAGCGCGTCCAGGTCCATGGCGAAGCCCCCGCCCGCATCCCGCAGGAACGGCAGCTGCAGCACCTGGCGGCCGAGGGAGGGCGGCACGTCGAGGAACGGCATGTACGCGGGCGTGGGCACGATGACCGGCGCGCCCGGGCGCGAGAACTCCGTGATGGCGAGCACGAGCCCCTGGATGACGTCGGCGAGCGGATGCACGTGCGCCGCCTCCGGCCGCCAGCCGTAACGGTGCCCCATCCAGTCCGCGGCGGCATCCCCCATCCGCTCGTGCAGCGCCTCGGAGGCGTAGCCGAAGTCGCCGCGCTCGGTGACCTCCCGCAGCGCCTCGAGCACCGGCGGCGCGGTGCCGAAGTCCATCTCGGCGACCCAGGCGCCGAGCGCGGGGACGCCGCGGGGGTCAGTGAGCGTCCACTTCAGCCCGCCGCGCTCGCGCAGCGCCTCGGGGGTCAGTGCGTCCCAGTCGTCGTGCCGTGCCATCGCCGCTCAGCCCCGCCGCGGACCGTCGGTGTCGGGCACCTTCACGAGCACCGCGGTGAGGAGGAAGACGGCGGCGGCGAGGTACTGCGCCATGACCCACAGCTGCCCGGAGAAGCCGAACGGCACCACCGGGTTCCAGAGCACCGCGATCGCCGCAAGCGGTGCGATCCAGGCGAAGCGCTTGACCTGCACGAGCAGCACGATGGTGATGAGCGCGAGGATCGCGGCGGCGTAGCGGATGAAGAGAAACGCATCCGTGCCCACCAGGAACGTCCCGGCGAGCAGCACGATCGCGCCGAGGATGCCCGCTGCGATCGCGGGACGGCGGACGGGCGGCTTCGCGGGGGTGGGACGGCTCACCCGACGAGCCTATCGAGGGCGAGCCGCCCGTCCCCCGCCCGCATCAGCCCGCGTAGCGCAGCAGCGCCGCCACCGGGCTGCCGTTCGGCAGGTCCTGCGCTCGCACGGCCCGCACGGCGCCGCCGTGGCGCAGCACGCGGGCCGCGATCTCGTCGACGATGCGGTACGCATCCGGCGTGGGCTCGGGCAGCTCGGTGACGACACCCGCCTCGTCGATCGAGCCCTCCACGCCCCAATCGATGTCGATCAGCAGCTCCTCCACCTGGCCGAGCGTCGCAGCCCGGGCCACTTGCGCGAGGTCGCCGGCCGAACGCCCCGCGGTGAAGCGATCCTCGAAGCGCTGGCGCCAGGCGACGAGCTCGGCGGCGCCGTGACGGTCGAGCACCCCGCGGGCGAGCTCGGCGACGCGGCCCGCATCGAGCGATCCGGGATGCTGCTCGATGCCCTCCGCCAGCAGATGCTCGTAGCGGTTGACGGCGCGGTACGCGGGGGCGAGGTCGTTGGAGGCGGCGAGGATGAGCGGACGCTGCGTCGTGCGCAGGTGCGGCAGCGCCGCGTCCTGCACGGCGCTCGCGAAGCGGCGTCGCTCCGGCGTCTCGCCGGTGGCTCCCTTGGCGCGAGGAAGGTCGGCCTGACCGCCCTGCTCGGTGATCTCGAGGATCGAGTGCAGGTCGTCGGGCAGATCGAGCGGCTGCTCCTCGGGCGCGCCCTCGGCGCTCACCGCGAAGAGCCGGGCGCCCTGCTCGTGCAGCAGCAGCACCCAGCCCTCCTGCGCGATCGCGAGCGAGCGCAGCAGCGGGCCCACGTCGAAACGGTCGCCGACCGCGACGAGCGGCTCGAGCCGGTTCGGCAGGGTGAAGGCGTGCAGCACGCCCGGGGCGGCGAAGACCGCGATGCTGCGGGCCTGGCGTCGCCAGAAGCCGTCGTCGTCGACGAGCTCGTCGAGCGCGGGCCGCACCTCGGCCGCGTCCTCGGCGCCGAGCTGGCCGAGCGCGTCCTGCACGGCACCGCGCAACGCGAGACGTGCGGCGTCGGCCTCGGCGGGTCGGTTCGACGAGGGCACGACGAGCGACACGCTGGCGGCGTGGCGCTGGTCGATCAGCTCGGCGAGGTCTTCAGGGGTCGGGAGCGTCACGTGCAACATGCCCCGACGCTATGAAGCGGATCCGGCCGGTGGTCGGATCCGCACCGAGCGCGGAGAGGACGTCCAGCACCCTCGCCGTTGGATGCGCCTCAGCCGAGCAGATCGCCCAGCCAGCCGCCCTTCTTGCGGCGGTAGGGCTGCTGCCCGTAGCCGTAGCCGCCACCGCGCGGGTAGCTGCCGGGGCTCGAGTTGTAGTGCCCGCGTGGCGGCATCGCTCCGGGGTAGGGCTGCATGGGGGGCTGCTGCGGCGGGTACGCGGGCGCGGCGCTCGGCTGCGCGGGCTGCTGCGGCCGGGCGGGCGGCGCGGCGGCCTGGAGCTGCTGCTCGGCGCGCTCGAGGATCTTGTCGAGCTCGCCGCGATCGAGCCAGACGCCGCGGCACTCGGGGCAGTAGTCGATCTCGACGCCGGAGCGCTCGCTCATGACGAGGGTGGCGTTGTCCTGGGGGCACTTCATGCGCTCATCCTGCTGTGATCGGGTATCCCGCGGCTGTGAAGCTGCACTGACTGCACCTGCGCCGAGCGAGACGCCGGGCTCGGTGCGCCCGCACGTGACGTTCAGGTCGCGCACAGGCGGGATGCCGCGCCCCGCAGTACCGTCGCGCGGTGACGAGTCCCAGCCCGCGCCGCGTGAGCAATCGCATCCCGAGCCTCGACGGGCTGCGCGGCGTCGCCGCGGTCGTGGTGCTGCTCTACCACGTGAGCCTGGTCGCCCGACCCCTCGTCGACGGCACGGACGCGTGGGCCTGGCTCACCCACTCCCCCGCCAAGGTCGTCTTCGCCGGCACCGAGGCGGTGCTCGTGTTCTTCGTGCTCTCGGGCCTCGTGGTCACGCTGCCGGCGCTGCGCGCCAGGTTCGACTGGCCCGCCTTCATGAGCTCGCGCCTCATCCGCCTCTACGCGCCGGTGGCCGCGTCGCTGGTCTTCGCGGCCGCGCTCGTACTGCTCGTGCCCCGCGACCTCTCGCGCGTGGTCGAGGGCTCGTGGAGCGATACGGCGCAGGCCCGCGAGGTCAGTCTCGCGATGGTGCTCGGCGAGGCCAGCCTGGCGCCCGTCACCTACGACCTCAACAACGTGCTCTGGTCGCTGCGCTGGGAGCTGATCTTCTCCCTCGCCCTGCCCGTCTTCGTCGGCGCGGCGCTGCTGCTGCGCCGTCGCGCGCTGCTCGCGGCGATCGTCGCGCTCGGCGTGAGCCTGCTCGGTCGGCTCGTCGACCTCGAGGCGCTCGTGTACCTGCCGGTCTTCCTCGTCGGCGCCCTCATCGCGGTGCGGATGGAGGATGTGCGCGCCTGGGCGGCCCGGCCGCGCCGCCGCGGCTACTGGCCGGCCTTCGCCGTCGTGTCGGTGATGCTGCTCATCGCCAGCTGGGTCACTCGTCCGCTGCTGCCCTCGGGGTCGATCGCCAACGCCGCGGTGTGGGGGCTGTCGGCCACGGGAGCCGCCGGTGTGCTGCTCGTCGCGCTCGGCTGGGTGCGCGCGCGCAGGGCGCTCGAGGGCCGCACCGCGCAGTGGCTCGGCCGCACCTCGTTCAGCCTGTACCTGGTGCACGCGCCGATCCTCGGCACGCTCACCTACGTGTTCCGCGACGAGCGCTGGTGGGCGGTCGCGCTGATCGGCATCCCCGCCTCCTTGCTGATCGGATGGGCGTTCACCGACCTCGTCGAGGCCCCCTCGCAGCGACTCGCGAAGCGCCTGGGCAAGCGGGTGTCGAAGGCGTTGAAGCGGTTCCAGCAGCCCCCGGCGGAGCCGCTCGGCGGCGACCCGAGCGACGAGCCGGATCAGTCGGCCGGCAGCGCGCGCCGCGCCTGAACCCGGCGGCGCAGTCCGCCGAGCACCCGCTCGACCGGACCGCGGTGCTCCGCCCGCCAGCCCTTGCGCGCCGCCGCGGCCTCCAGCACCTGCGACCAGCGCTGCGTGACCGCCTCGTCCGTGTAGCCGAGCGATGCCTCGCGGGCGCTGGCGCGCATCGCGCGGACCGCATCCTCCGGCAGCTCCTGCAGCCGGTCGATCCGCTCGGCCAGCGCGGCCACGTCGCCGGCCGGCACGACGTAGCCGTCCACGCCGTCGCGGATCATGTCGCTGGGGCCGTACTCGATGTCGTAGGCGATGGGGATGCATCCGGCCGCCATGGACTCGACGAGCACGAGCGGTGCGCCCTCGGCGGTGGAGGTGAGCAGGCTGAAGTCGCCGTCGCGGAAGGCGCCCGAGGCCCCGCTCCGGTGACCGTGGAGCACGACGCGCTCGGCGGCGCCCTCGGCGGCGACGGCCGCCTCCACCTCGCCGCGGCGGTCGCCGTCGCCGTACACGTCGAGCCGCACGGCATGCGACGCCCGGGCCACGGCGGAGACGGCGTGCGGCACGCGCTTGCGGCCGGTCAGGGAGGCGAGCATGACGCCGCGGCCCCTCGGGCGGTCGATCGGCGCCGCGATCAGTTCGTCGAGCTCGCGCGCGTTGGGCACGACGGCGACGTGCGCCCGGACGGTCAGGTCGTGCTCCAGATCGCGGCGCTGCCGCTCGGTGAGCACGACGACGGCGTCGTACTGGTCGGCGTGCTCGAGCACCTCGCGGCGGCTCGCCTTGAACGCGCCGTCGGCGCCGCGGTGCGAGCTGTGCACGAGGTGCACCGTGAGCGCGTGCGCTCGCCGGTACCCCCGCACGAAGCGCGCCGAGGTCTTCGAGTCGACGATCAGCACCGCGCGGCGCCGGTCCGTCAGCGCGTCGAGCCAGAACCGGTAGAGCGCCCACACGCTGCCCCAGCCGCGCACGGGCTCGCCGTGCGCGTCGCAGAGCACCACCGAGCGACCGCCGAGGACCCCGGGCTCCGTGACGTCGCGGCGGTCGCTGACGAGCAGCGAGCCGTCGGGGCGGTAGCGGTCCACCTGGAGCACGGTGCCGTCCGGGCCGCGGCGCGTGCGACGGCGCAGCACACCCTCGTGATGCTCGTCCTCCCCGTCGCCCAGCGGCGTGAAGAGCCGGTCCGCTCCTGCGCCGGCGGTGACCGGGTGGGCGGCCAGCCAGTCCCAGAGCTGCGTGACGGCGACGCCCGGTGCGAGCGCGCCCGAGGCGCGCATCCGCTCGACCACGGCCGCGGTGTCGAGGCGGTCGTCGAAGGTGAGCACGGTGACCGGCCAGCCGGCGGCGGCGAACGCGGCGGACCGCTGCAGCAGCGCACTGGTCATGCCGCCGAAATCGTCGGGGATGCCCCAGGTGATCGCGAACTGCTCCGCGTCGGGGAGTCGGGGGCTCGGTTGCGGGTCACCCGCCGACGCTACCCTCGGCGACCTGAGCGCCCGGCTCCTCCCAGCCGGGTCGCAGCGGAGGGGTCATGCCAGCAGCGCCAGGAGCGCTCCGGGCCCGATCGCCGCGGCCCCCTCGGCGGCGAGGCGCTCGCGCAGCCCGCGGTCGGCCGTCACGACGACGACCGCGCGGCCCTCGCCGATACGGTGCCCGGCCAGCTCGACGAGCGCCCCGTCGCCATCGGCCGCCGCCGCGTGCTGGGTGAGGCCGGGCACGGTGCGCTCGGCGGCGGGCCGCGCCGCTCCCTCGAGGACGAGCTCGATCGCCGGCCACGCGTGCGAGCCGGCGACGCCGAGCGCGGCCGCCGGCGCACCGGCGACCGCCAGCGCGCCGAGGGCGTCGGCCAGCCTCGCCGCGGCGCCCGCGCGATCGCGCCACCAGCCGTCCGGGCGCGAGCCCACCACGTTCGCGCCGTCGACGAGCAGCGTCAGCGGTGCCTCGAGCATGGCGCGCAGCGCGGACCAGCTCGCGGCGAAGCCGGGTGCAGCGGCAGTGCGCCGACCTCGTCGAGCGGCACCCAGCGCAGCTCGAGGCTCTCCGCGTCGGCGATGACGGGCTCGAAGGGCTTGCGCACCGCCGCCAGCACGGTGGTGTAGCTCCAAAAGCCCAGGTCGAGCACGCTCGTGCGCTGCAGGACGAGGGATGCGCGGGGCGCGCCGGACTCCTCCGCCGCCTCGCGCAGGGCGCCGTCCACGGCGGTCTCGCCCTGCTGGACCGCCCCGCCGGGGATGCCCCACGTGCCGCCGAAGTGGCTCCAGCCGACCCGGTGCTGCAGCAGCACGCCGCGCGCCGGATCGTGGGCCAGCAGGCCGGCGGCGCCGAAGCGTCCCCAGTAGCGGCGCCCGTCGGGCGCCTCGACCCACGCATCGCCCGGGTCGCGGCCGATCGCTCCCGGGGGCGGGGTCTCGGCGGCGCTCACCCGCACAGCCTAGGGCGGCGGGGGTCCGGCACGGGTCGAGACCGTCCGGTGTCGGCGGCCGCCCCTACGCTGAACGCATGTTCATCCGCGGGGGCTCGGTCGTCACGAGCGCGACCGACCTGTCCACCGCCTCCGCCTGCGAGTTCGCCTTCCTCCGCGCCCTCGACGCGAAGCTCGGCCGCAGCGAGGCGCTCGAGGTGGTGGACGACCCGATGCTCGTCCGTGCGGCCGGCCTGGGCGACGAACACGAGGAGCGGGTGCTGGAGGGCTACCGGCGCCGCTTCGGAGCGCACGTCCCGGGCGCGCCCGGCGGCGTGGCCGAGATCGCCCGGCCGGACGTGCTCGATGCCGACGACGTGGCCGCCCGCCGAGAGCAGGGGCTCGCGGCGATGCGCGACGGCGCCGACGTCGTCTTCCAGGCCACCTTCTCCGACGAGCGCTTCATCGGCTTCGCCGATTTCATCCTCCGGGTCCCGTCGACCGCCGCAGGCCCCGCCCGCTACGAGGTCGCGGACACCAAACTGGCCCGATCGGCCAAGGTCACCGCCCTGCTGCAGGTCGCCGCCTACTCGCAGCAGCTGCTCGATGCCGGGGTGCCGCTCGGCGCGCAGGTGCACCTGCTCCTCGGCGACGGCAGCGCCGTGGCGCACCCGCTCGACGACGTGCTGCCGGTCTACCTGCGCCGACGCGAGCGGCTCGAGGCCATCGTCGACGCGCACGTCGCGGACGGCGGACCGTTGGCGTGGGGCGACCCCCGCTTCACCGCCTGCTTCCGCTGCGCGCCGTGCACCGCCGAGCTCGAACGGCACCGCGACGTCCTCCTCGTCGGCGGCTCCCGCGTGTCGCAGCGCGGCCGGCTGCTGGAGGCCGGCATCCGCACGATCGACGCCCTCGCGGCCTCGCACGGTGCCGTCCCGGGGATCGCTGCGGGCACGCTGCACCGGCTGCGCGAGCAGGCTCGGCTGCAGCTGGCCGCGGAGCGGGACGGCCGATTGCACCACGTCGTGCACGACCCGGCCGCGCTGGCGGCGATCCCTGCCCCGGACGCGGGCGACGTGTTCTTCGACTTCGAGGGCGACCCGCTCTACGCCGAGGGCGGCCGGGACGACTGGGGCCTCGACTACCTCTTCGGCCTCGTCGAGGCGCCGGTCGACGGCGCGGCGCCGCGGTTCCGCGCGTTCTGGGCGCACGACCACGCCGAGGAGCGGCAGGCGCTCATCGACTTCCTCGACTACCTCGCCGAGCGGCGAGCCGCGCATCCCGGCATGCACGTCTACCACTACGCCGCCTACGAGCGCACGCATCTCGCCTCGCTGGCCGCCCGTCACGGCGTGGGCGAGGCGTTCGTCGACACCCTGCTGCGCGAGGAGGTGCTCGTCGACCTGTACACGGTCGTCGGTCGCAGCGTCCGCGTGTCGTCGCCCTCCTCCAGCCTCAAGAAGCTCGAACCGCTCTACATGGGCGACGACCTGCGCACGAGCGAGGTCACCACCGGGGCGGGCTCCGTCGACGCCTACGCGCACTGGCGCGAGCTGCGCGACACGGGGCGCGCGCAGGAGGCCGCGGACCTGCTCGCCGAGATCGCCGACTACAACGCCTACGACTGCCGCTCGACGCTGCGGCTGCGCGACTGGCTCCTGGAGCGCGCGGCCGAGGCTGGGGTCGTCCCCTGGTCGGCGCCGCTCGACGTGGAGGAGCCGCTGCCCAGCGCCGCCCAGATGGCGCGCGAGGAGCGCAGCCGGTTGGCCGCGCGCCTCACCGCCGGCCTCGAGCACGTCGCCCCGGCCGACCGCACGCCGGAGCAGACGGCACTCGCCCTCGCGGGTGCCGCGGTGGACTACTACGACCGCGAGCAGAAGCAGTACTGGTGGGATCACTTCGCGCGGCTCGAACAGCCGATCGAGGAGTGGGCCGACACCCGCGACGTGCTCGTCATCGAACGTGCCGAGGTCGTACGCGACTGGCATCGCGAAGGCCGCCAGCGCAGCGACCGCCGCATCCTGCGGGTCAGCGGCCAGCTCGCCCCGGGCAGCCGCATCGCGCCCGGCGGCCAGCCCTTCGCGCTCTACGACGCTCCAGGGCCGCAGCTCGGACGTCCGCTGCCGCCCACGACCCGGCCGTCGCGAGCGGTCACGGTGCAGGCGGTCGACGACGGGGTCATGGAGCTCGTCGAGACCCTGGCGGCCGGAGCCGAGCACTACGACGACCTGCCCGCCGCGCTCACCCCCGCCACCCCGCCGAAGACGGATGCGCTGGTCGCCGCGATCGCCGAATGGGCCGGCACCCTCGTGGGCGCCGATCCGCTGCCGTGCGACGCCGTCACCGACCTGCTCGTGCGCCGCGCGCCCCGCCGCCGCTCGGGCGCGCCGCTCACCCCGGTGGCGGAGGGCGACACGGCCGCCGCGATCCTCGACTCGCTGCTCGACCTCGACGACTCCTACCTCGCGGTGCAGGGCCCGCCCGGCACCGGCAAGACCTACGTCGGCTCGCGCGTGATCGCCCGCCTGGTGCGCGACCACGGCTGGACCGTCGGTGTCGTCGCGCAGAGCCACGCCGCCGTCGAGAACGTACTCGCCGGTGTCTCGCGCGCCGGGGTGCCCCGCGAGGCCATCGGCAAGCGGGGGCGTCCGCAGGATGCGGAGGACGCGCCGTGGACACCGCTCGGCGAGCGGGCCGTGCCGGAGCATCTCGCCCGTGTCGGCGGTGCCGTGCTCGGCGGCACCGCCTGGGACTTCGCGAACACCGGCCGCGTGGGGCGCGGGCAGCTCGACCTCCTCGTCGTCGACGAGGCCGGGCAGTTCTCGCTGGCGGCGACCATCGCCGCGGGGGTCTCCGCGCGCAACCTGCTGCTGCTCGGCGATCCGCAGCAGCTGCCGCAGGTGAGCCAGGGCTCGCATCCGGAGCCCGTCGACGAGTCGGCCCTCGCCTGGCTGCAGGAGGGGCACCACGTCATCCCGGCCGAGCGCGGCTACTTCCTCGCCGAGAGCTGGCGCATGCATCCGGCCGTCGCCGCGCCCGTGTCGGACCTCTCCTACGACGGCGCGCTGCACTCCCGCGAACCCGAGGCGAGCCAGCGGATGCTCGAGGGGGTCGCCCCCGGACTGCACGTGCACGCCGTCGAGCATCACGGCAACGACGTCGCGAGCGTCGAGGAGGCCGACCGGGTGGTCGCGATCGCCCGGGATGCGCTGGGACGCGCCTGGCGTGCCTCCTTGACGGCCGAGCCGCGGCCGATCGAGCAGGGCGACCTGATCGTCGTCGCGCCCTACAACGCCCAGGTGCACCTGCTGCGCGAGCGGCTCGCCGCGGCCGGCCTCGGCGAGGTGCCCGTCGGCACCGTCGATCTCTTCCAGGGCCGCGAGGCGCCGATCGCGATCCTCAGCATGACCGCCTCCAGCGACGCCGAGGTGCCCCGGGGCATCGGCTTCCTGCTCATGGCGAACCGGCTCAACGTGGCCATCTCGCGCGCGCAGTGGGCCGCGCACCTCGTGCACTCCCCCGACCTCGCCGACTTCCTGCCCGCCAAGCCGGCGGGCCTCGCCGAGCTCAGCGCCTACCTCCGGCTCCTGGCGGCGGGCGCTCCGGCCTGAGGATGCCCCGCACGCCGTGGAGCTCCCTCCGCCGGAGCACCTCGCGGGGGTCCGCCGTCGAGGAAGCGGGCGACCGATCGTTCGAGCGAGCCGGCAGGCACCGGCTCCACGAGCGCGTCCGTGGACGCGCCGTCGAGCATCCAGCGGATGGCGCGTGCAGCACTCGCGTCAGGCGCCGCCGTCCCGCTGTGCTCCGGGTCCTGGGGAAGATGCCGGCGGATGAACGCGTCGATCAGCGCGGTCTCGACGGCCAGGGCCTCCGCCACCTGCGGCAGGCGCTCGACATCGGCGACGGCGCGCACGAGCCCGGGGTAGATCGCGTCGGTGATCTCGGTCTCGACATGCGAGGCGTACCGGAGGATGGCCGCGGCACCGGCCGCCTCGGCCTCGATGGCCTGCAGCGTGCGCTCGGTGTCGCGCCTGCCCGCGTCGAGGACGCCGAGCAGCAGATCGATCTTGGTCGGGAAGTAGTGGAAGAGCGTTCCGGAGGAGATGCCCGCTCGACGATGGATCGACGCCATCGTCGCGGCGGTGAATCCCGAGGCGGCGAACTCCGCGGCCGCACTCTCGAGGATCGCGCTCCGACGTTCCTCGTACGGGCGAGTGTCGCGTCGAGCAGCCATGGCATCACGGTAACCGCCGCAGAGGCTCGAGCGCAGCACTAGAGCGGACACTCTAGAGCGGCTACGCTAGCGCGATGAACGACTCCGGTCACGTCTCGACCAAGGCAGCTCCGTCTCGCCCTCACGCCGCCCGGTGGGCGATCGCGCTGCTGGGCATCGCGCTCGCCTGGACTCCCCTGTGGCTGCCGCCCGCGGCGCGGCTCGTCGGCTGGGACGCGCGGGAGACCCTGGCGGACATCGGATTCCCGGGTCCATCCGGTGCGATCATCTGGAACGCGCTGGCGGCCGCGCTGCTCCTCGCCTGGATGGTGCTCGTGGAGCGGCGAGGGCTATCGTCCGTGCGGCTCGTCCGCCCGTCGGGCAAGGACCTCGAATGGGCCCTGATCCTCTTCGGTGCGGCGATGGCGTGGAGCTGGCTCGCGAGCCTCCTCTGGCCTCAGGACGCGCAGGACTCCGGCACCGCATCGATCGCGGCGCTCCCCGTCCTGATGGTCGTCGCGTTGATCGTCAGCGCGGCGGTCTTCGAGGAGCTGCTGTTCCGCGGCTATCCGCTCGAACGGCTCATCGAGCTCACGGGCAGGCGCTGGGTGGCCGTCGCCGCGACGATGCCGTTCTTCGTGGTGCCGCATCTCGTGGTGTTCGGGCCCATGTGGCTGCTGCTCCACGGCAGCGGGACCCTCGCCATCTACGCCCTCTACCTCTGGCGCCGCAACCTCGTCGCCTGCATGCTGCTCCACGCCGCGGTCGACGCCCCGATCCTCATCCCGACGATCGCAGCGCGCCTGGGGTGAGCCGGTGCCGCCACCCCTCGAAACCGCACGGACCCGGGCGACGCTACTTGCCGAGCGCCGCCTGCAGGCGGTCGCGCACCTCGCGACGCAGCACCTTGCCGATGAGCGAGCGCGGCAGCTCGTCGACGACGATGACGCGGCGCGGCACCTTGTAGGCGGCGAGCAGGTCGCGGCTGAACTCGCGGATCTCCTCCGGCGTCGCGCCGTCCTCCTCGCGCAGCACGACCGCGGCGGCGACCTCCTCGCCGCCGCTCGATCGCGGCAGGCCGACGACGGCCGCATCCGCCACCGCCGGATGGCGGCGCAGCACGTCCTCCACCTCGCTCGGCGCCACGTTGAAGCCGCCCGTGATGATGAGTTCCTTCTTGCGATCCACGACGGTCACGAAGCCGTCCGCCTCCATCACCACGAGGTCGCCCGTGCGCACCCAGCCGTCGGGCAGCAGGGTCTCGGCCGTCTCATCCGGTCGTCGCCAGTACCCCTGGAACACCTGCGGGCCGCGCAGCAGCAGCTCGCCGGCCTCGCCGATCGGCCGGTCGACCGAGGGATCGTCGGGGTCGACCACGCGCGCCTCCGTCGACGGGAACGGCACACCGACCGTGCCCGGCCGCCGCGTCGGGCCGATCGGGTTGCCGAGCGCCACCGGCGAGGTCTCGGTCATGCCGTAGCCCTCGACGAGCAGGCCTCCGGTCGCCGCCTCCCAGCGCTCGACCGTCGCCACGGGCAGCGCCATGGCACCCGAGATGGCGAAGCGGATGCGCGAGACGTCGACCCTGCCGCGCTCCGCCGCCCGCGCGAGGGCGTCGTAGATCGGCGGCACGGCCGGCAGGAAGGTCGGCGGCGACTTCTTCGCGGCCGCGACGACGAGGTCGAGGTCGAAGGTCGGGAAGAGCACGAGGCGCGCACCGATGCTCAGGGCGAAAGTGAGGTTCAGGGTCAGGCCGTAGGCGTGGAAGAGGGGCAGCACCCCGTAGAACACCTCCTGCCCCACGCGCAGCCCGGGCACCCAGGCGCGCCCCTGCGCGGCGTTCGCCCGCAGGTTGCCGTGGCTCAGCACGGCGCCCTTGGGGCTGCCGGTGGTGCCGCTCGTGTACTGCAGCGCGGCCGTGTCGCCGACGACCGGTCGCGGGTGCCGCTTCGACAGGCGCCGCTCGTCGACGAGCTTCCTCCACGGGAAGACCTTGCGGGCGCTCGGCGCCGCGGTGATGCGCTCGCGCGCCTCCCGGGCGCGCGGCACCGGCAGCTTGAGCGCGAGACGGGTGCCGAGCGGCATGGCCTCGGTGAGGTCGACGGCCACGATGTGCTCGGGTGCGACGTCCTCGGGGAACTCGTCGAGCGAGTCGTAGACCTTGTCCCACGCGATCGCCACCTTCGCTCCGTGGTCCTCGAACTGGTGCCGCAGCTCCCGTGGCGTGTAGAGCGGATTGTGCTCCACGACGATCGCGCCCAGGCGCAGCACCGCGTAGAACGCGACCACGTGCTGCGGGCAGTTCGGCAGGATGATCGCCACCCGGTCGCCGGCCTCGACGCCGAGGCGCTGCAGCCCCCGGGCGGCGCGCTCCACCTGCTCGCCGAGCTCGGCGTAGGTGGTCGTGCGCCCGAAGAACTCGAGGGCGACGCGGCGCTTGTGCGCGCGCACCGCGTCGTCGAGCAGGTCGACGAGCGAGCCGGTCACCGGCTCGATGTCGGTGGGCACGCCGTCGGCGTAGGACGAGAGCCAGGGGCGCTCGGTGGTGGCGGTCATCGGGTCCCTTCCGTCGGACCCGTCCACGCTAGGGGACGCGGCGGGGCGGAAGCTGCGCTGGCGGGGCGCTTCCAGGCGTCCGGTGCGCGGATGGGCCCTCAGTCGCCGGACTCGTCCCGCTCCAAGACGGGCACGGGCGTCCAGCCGGCGCCCTCGCCGTCCTCGTCGCCGTCGCGGTGCCAGTGCTCCGCCTCGCCCACCGGTTCGAGCACATCGGCGAGCCAGTGGGTCGTGTCGGGGTCCCAGCCTGCGAGCACCGTCTCCGAGCCGCCGCCGACGGCGAGACGCCGGCCGGCGGTCGCGAGATAGGCGGTGACGCTCAGGTGCACGCCGTCCCACTCCTCGGCGACACGCGCCCAGTCGGGCAGCAGCCAGCGCTCCTCGCCGCCGGTGGCGCGCCACCAGTCGTGCCGGCGGCTGGCGGTGACCTCGAGCGGGTAGCGGCCCACCAGGTCGATCCAGTCCTCGGGGCCGGCGAGCTCGAGCACGCGCGCATCGTCGCGCGGGCGCAGGCGCTGCAGGCAGGCGTCGAGCCATTCGATCTCGTCCTCGACGAGCTGCAGCCCGACCGCGCCGAAGCCGTCGAAGCCGCGGGTCGTGGCCACCAGACCGGTCGGCGCAGACCACCACTCGCCGCTCCAGGCGGAGCGCGGGTCGGCCGAGCGCAGGTCGGCGCGGGCCTGCTCGGCGTCGAGGCCGGCCCGCCACTGCGCGATCGCGGCGGCGCTGCGTCCGAGCTCGGGCGGTGCGGCGTGGCTGTGCTCCACGAACGCCACGTGGTGCTGCGTCGCCCGGTCGATCGGGGCGGACCACCATGCGGCGGCGGGTGAGTCGCCGAGCGCGCGGGCGACCGGATGCAGGGCCGTCAGCACCTCCGGACCGGCCAGCAGGCGGTCCTCGGCGTCGGGCTGCTGCCAGTAGGTGGCCCAGCGCACGGCCTCGCGCAGCGCGGGCAGGAAGGCGCGCGGGCTCTCCTCGTACGAGGTGGTGACCACCTCGGTCGCGTCGAGCGAGTCGACGAGCTGTCGCAGCAGGCCCGCATCGCCGGGCTCGAAGCCGGCACGGGCGATCTGCTCCCAGAGCTCGAGGCTCCGGTTGGTGAGGATCGCCGCGCAGAGACGCCGTCCGCGCGGCCCGCGCAGCACCGCGTCGGCGAAGGCCTCAGCCGCGTCCCCGTGCTCCATGATCAGGATCGTAGGGCGATCCGAGCCTCTCGTCAGCCGAGGTTCCCGCGTCCGACCGGCGATGTCGGTGGCTGTTGACTTAATCGAACACATGTTCGAGCATGACGAGGTGAACGCCGCCGCGCAGCATCTGCCAGCCGGACCGGCACCCGAGGTTCCGGCGCCGGCTCGCTCGAGCCTGCGCGCCGTGCCGCGCGCCCCGCGCGACGCCGCCGAGCGCGACGGCGCCGTGCGCGAGCTGCAGTCGCGCATCAGCGCCATGCAGCGCACCCGCATCGACGACCGCGCCGCCCTGCCGACCGCGGCGGCGATCGCCCCCGCGCTGCCCGGCGGCGCCCTGCGAGCCGGGTCGGTCTACTCGCTGCCCGAGCCCGGCGCGGCCGGCACGCTCTCGCTGGGGCTGGCGATGCTCGCCGAGGCGAGCCGGGCGGGGCTTTGGTGCGGCGCGGTCGGGCTGCCCGATCTGGCGCCCGAGGCCGCGGCAGCCCTGGGCATCGACCTGCGCCGGCTCGTGCTCGTGCCGCGACCCGGCGAGCAGTGGCTGCGGGTGACGGCCGCGGTGGCCGACGCCCTCGATCTGGTGCTCGTGCACCCCGGCGGCGCGGCGGCCTCCTCGAGTGCGGCAGCGGATGCGGCGCTCGGCCGCCTCGCCGCCCGCCTGCGCGAGCGGGGCGCGAGCCTCGTGGCGCTCGGCGCCTGGCCCGGCAGCGAGGCGGTGCTGCGCGTGGCCGGGGCGCGCTGGTCGGGGCTCGGCACCGGCCACGGCCTGCTGCAGCGGCGCGAGCTGCGCGTCGAGACCGCCTCGCGCGGCGGGCGGATGCAGCGCGCCACGATCGTGCTGCCCGGCGCGGGGGCGACGGCTTCTACGGCGACCCTCGACGATCTGGGCGCGGACGTCGCTGCGGCGGCTCGCGAGCCCGCCGCGCTGCCGACTGCGGGCGTCGAGCATCGGACGGCGGCGGTGTCATGAGCCCTCTCGGAGCACGGGCGACGCGCCTCGATCCGCCCCGCGGGTCCCGGCGGATGCGCGCGACGAACCCCTCCGGAGGCCCGCCATGAGCCCCGGCCCGTCACCGTGGGATCGGGCACCCGCGGCCCGCAGCGGTCGCGCACCGGCCGCCGAGCCGGTCCGCACGATGCTGCTGTGGGTGCCCGACTGGCCCGTGCTCGCGGCGGTGGCGGATGCGGGGCACGACCCCGCGCATCCGCTCGCGCTCATCGAGAAGGGCGTCGTGCTCGCCTGCTCCCCCGCCGCCCGCGCGGAGGGCGTGCGCCGCGGGCAGCGGCTGCGCGATGCGCAGTCGCGCTGCCCGGCGCTGCGCCCGCTGCCCTACGACCCGGGCGCCGACCACCGCGCCTTCGAGCCGGTGCTCGACCGCATTGAGGCGGTCATGCCCGGCGTGCAGGCCATCCGGCCCGGGCTCTGCGCGCTGCGCGCCCGCGGACCCACCCGGTTCTACGGCGGCGAGGCTGCGGCCGGGGCTGAGCTGCTGCGGGCCGTGGCAGTGCCCGGCGCCCGCCTCGGCATCGCCGAGGGGCCGTACACCGCCGAGCAGGCGGCGCGGGCGGCCGAGGCCGGCGGCGTGCTCGCCGTGCCGCCCGGCGAGGGCGCCGCCTTCCTCGCAGGACTCCCGGTGTCGGCGCTCGGCGACGAGGAGCTCGCCGCGCTGCTGCGCCGACTCGGGGTGCGCACCCTGGGCGGCTTCGCCGCGCTCGAGGCCGCGGCGGTGCGCGACCGCTTCGGTGAGGCCGGGGCGCGGGCGCACGCGCTCGCGGCGGGGCGCGACCCTCGCGCCGTGCAGCCGCGGGTGCCGCCGCCCGAGCTCGAGGTGGCCCTCGCCTTCGAGCCTCCGCTCGACCGGGTCGACCAGCTCGCCTTCGCCGCCCGGCAGCCGGCCGAGCGCTTCATCGCCGGCCTGCGCGGCGCCGGGCTCGCGTGCACCAGCCTGCGCGTGGTGATCGACGACGAGGCCGGTGGGCGCAGCGAGCGCGCCTGGCTGCACCCGCGCTGGTTCTCGCCGGGCGATGTCGTCGACCGGCTGCGCTGGCAGCTGCAGGGGGCCATGCGCGGCGGGGAGCAGCTCGGTGCGCCGATCACGGGCGTGCGGCTCGTGCCCGACGAGGCCGACGAGCTCGGCAACCACGAGCAGGGGCTTTGGGGCGGTGCGCCCGAGGAGCGCGTACACTCCGCCCTCAGCAGGGTGCAGAGCCTGCTCGGCCACGAGGCCGTCGTCACCGCGGCGGTCGGCGGCGGACGGCTGCTCGACGAGCGCCGCGTGCTGGTGCCCTGGGGCGAGGCGGAGGATTCGGGGATCCGCCCCGCGGGCGCCGCCCCGGGCGCCCCCTGGCCGGGCTCGCTGCCCGGCCCCACGCCGGCCACGGTCTTCGCCGAGCCGCCGCCGGTGCTGCTGCTCGACGAGACCGGCGAGCCCGTGCGGGTCGACGAGCGCGGGGCGCTCAGCGCGCCGCCCTCGCTCTTCGCCCCCGCCGAGCGCCGCGCGACGAGCGACGTGCGCGCCTGGGCCGGCCCCTGGCCGTTGCAGCAGCGCTGGTGGGACCCGGCGCGCCACCGCGCCGCGCAGCGGCTGCAGCTCGTCGAGGCCGACGGCACCGCCTGGCTGCTGCTGCTCGAGGAGGGCCGCTGGCGGGCCGAGGGGCGCTACGACTGACGGCCCAGCGCCATTTGACCGCCCAGCACCGCTTGGCAGCTCAGAGCCACTTGCGCCGCTTGAAGACCACCCAGAACAGCACCCCGACCCCGAGCATCGCCCCGAGCGCCGCCGGGTAGCCCCACACCCAGTGCAGCTCGGGCATGACGCGGAAGTTCATGCCGTAGACCGCCGCGATCATCGTCGGGGCGAAGAGGATCGCCGCCCACGCCGAGATCCGCTTCGACTGCTCGGCCTGGCGCACGCTCGCCTCGCTGAGCTGCTCCATCTGCTCGTTCTGGCGCTGGCTCACCAGTGTCGAGTGCACGGTCAGGGCGTTCTGCAGCAGCGTGCTGAACGCATCCGCCCGCTCCGAGACCCGGCGCACCCGCCCGCCGACGGCGTGCAGGGCGCGGCGCACCGCATCCGCCGTCCCCTCCTCCTGCGCCCGCTCGGCGAGCGCGTCGACGATGTCGGCGAGCGGATGCACGGACTTCTGGAACCGGATCACCTCCCGCAGCAGCTCGTAGCTGCGCCGCGACACGTGCTCGTCGCCACCGAAGAGCTGCTCCTCGATCTCGTCGATGTCCTGCTCGAGGCCGGCGACGACGGGCGCGTAGTCCTCCACCACCTGGGCGAGCAGCGCGCCGAGCACGCGGGTGGCGCCATTGGCGAGCCACTCCGGATGCGCCTCGAGCCGGTTCCGCACCGCCGCGATGTCGGGGGCGTCGCCGTGCCGCACGGTGACCACGAGATCGTCGCGCAGCAGCACGTGCAGCTCGTCGAAGCGCACCGCCTCGGCCGCGTCGTCGTAGCGGGCGGGTCGCAGCACGAGGTGCAGCGCGTCGCCGAGGCGCTCCAGACCCGAACGGTGGTGCGGCGCGAGCGCGTGGCCGACGAAGGGCTCATCCACACCGAACTCCGTGGCGACGGCGTGCAGTTCTTCGGAAGTGGGGTCGTCGAGCGCGATCCAGGCGAAGCCGCCGCGCTCGCCGGCCAGCTCGAAGGCCTCGTCGAGGCTCGTGGGGTCAGCCGTGCGGTGACCGTCGGCGTAGATGGCGAGGTCCACGATGGGCATGCCGCGATCCTAGGCGGGCGGCTCCTGCTCAGCCCCGCGCGGCCCACCAGGCGGCGACCGCGTCGAGCGCGCCCGCCGCCCCGCGCAACTCAGCGCCGAGGCGACGACTCAGCACCGTCGGGCGCGCTGAGTTGTCGCGACGGTGCTGAGTCATCGCCTGCGACGAGCGGATGCGCGCGAGCGGATGCGCGCGGCGCGCAGGCCGGCCGTTGCCGCAGCGCCGAGAGGTCGGTAGCGTCCGCTCGTGACCGACGAGACGAATCCCGCCGCCCTGGTCGAGCATCGGGCCGAATGGGCCCCGCAGGCATCATGGCTGCTCGCCCGCCTGAGGCATGCGCTCGATGACGTGGAAGGCGCCGCCGACGCCGCGCTCGACCACATCGGCTCGACCTCCGTGCCCGGTCTCGCGGCCAAGCCGTTCATCGATCTCCAGCTGCGCATCGCGCCGCTCCCCGACGAGGCCGCCCTCGTCGAGAGGCTCGAACCGCTCGGCTACGTGCGGGCCCGCGGCTCCCGTCCCGACTCCCCCGGCGTGGACCGCGACCTGCCGCGAGGCTCGATCGAGGCCGATCCCGCGGTGTGGGAGAAGCTGCTGTTCTGGCATGAGGAGGAGCAGGCGATCCTGCACGTCAGGCGCTCGGATTCGCCGTGGGGTCTCTACACGGTCTGGTTCCGCGATTGGCTGCGGGCCGAGCCGAGCGCTCGCGAACGCTACGAAGCCGTCAAGCGCGCGCTCAGCGCCCAGCAGGTCGGACGAGCCGACTACGACGACTACACGCTCGGCAAGACGGAGTTCTTCGACCAGGTGCAGCGCGAGTTCGAGGCCCGGGCCGCGACCGACCGACCGAGGGGAGGCGTAGGTCCAGGCCGGCTTCCGCAGTCGACTTGCGCAACTCGAACATGCATTCGATAGTGGAGGCGGATGCGGGCAGCCGCATCCGCGATGCATCGAGGAGGCAGACTCCATGGCCTTCAGGAACCCGCCGCAGCCCTGGTCGGAGATCGAGCGCCGGCTCTCGGCCACCCGCCGACCCTCCGCGCCCGGTGAGCACGACGCGACGGGCGCCGCGGGCGGGCAGCCGCCGCCGACCCCCTCCGCGCACGGCACACGCAGCGACCGCTCCGACCGCATCCGCTCGTCGGCGCGCCCGCGGCCCAGCGGCATCGACGCCGCCACCGAGATCGCGGTGGAGCACCCCTCGGGCTTCACCGGCCGCGATGGCGGCGACGGCCCCGCCTTCTCACGCAAGCGCGCGCACTACGACGCCCCCGAGGTCGAGCGCCCCGTCGGCACCGTGCCCTACGCCGAGCTGCACGCGCACTCGAGCTACAGCTTCCTCGACGGCTCGAGCTCGCCCGAGCAGCTCGTCGAGGAGGCCGTGCGGCTGGGCCTCACCGCGCTCGCGATCACCGATCACGACGGCTTCTACGGCGCCGCGCGCTTCGCCGAGGCGGCCGAGGCGCACGGACTCGCGACCGTCTACGGCGCCGAGCTCTCGATCGGGCTCGCCGCCCCGCAGCAGGGCGTCGCCGATCCCGAGGGCGAGCATCTGCTGCTGCTGGCCCGCGGCGCCGAGGGCTACCACGCGCTCGCCGGCGCGATCACCGACGCGCAGCTCGCCGACGGCGCCGAGAAGGGTCGTCCCGTCTACGACGTCGAGGCGCTGGCCGAGCGCGTGCGCGGCAGCGTCGTGGCGCTCACCGGCTGCCGCAAGGGACGGGTGCGGCGGGCGCTCGGAGCAGCGGATGCGGCCGGCCGCGAGGCCGCGGGCATCGCGCTCGACGAGCTGGTCGCCCTCTTCGGCACCGAGCACGTGGTCGTGGAGCTCACCGCCCACGGCGACCCGCTGGACGACCCGCGCAACGACGCCCTCGCCGCCCTCGCCGCGGCGCGGGGGCTGTCGACCATCGCCGCCGGCAACGCCCACTTCGCGCGCCCCGAGGGGCACCGGCTCGCCGAGGCCCTCGCGGCGGTGCGGGCGCGGCGCAGCCTCGACGATCTCGACGGCTGGCTGCCGGCGACGGCGGGGGCGCACCTGCGCTCCGGCGAGGAGATGGCCGCCCGCTTCATCCGCTACCCCGGCGCCGTCGAGCGCACTGTCGAGCTCGCCGAGCGGCTGGCCTTCCCGCTCAAGAAGGCCTCGCCGGGCCTGCCGAAGCTCGACGTGCCGGAGGGCCACACGCCGATGAGCTGGCTGCGCGCGCTCGTCGCCGAGCGGCTGCCCGCCAAGTACGCCCACGTCGACGCCGAGACCTACGCGGCGATCGAGGCCCGGGTCGCGAGCGAGCTCGACGTGATCGAGGCGAAGGACTTCCCCGGCTACTTCCTCATCGTCGAGGACATCGTGCGCTTCGCGCGCGATCGCGGCATCCTCTGCCAGGGCCGCGGCTCGGCCGCCTCGAGCGTCGTCTGCTACGTGCTGAGCATCACCGCGGTCGACGCCTTCCTCTTCCAGCTGCCCTTCGAGCGCTTCCTCTCGAGCCTGCGCGACGAGGAGCCCGACATCGACGTCGACTTCGACTCGAGCCGTCGCGAGGAGGCGATCCAGTACGTCTACGAGCGCTACGGCCGCCGCAACGCCGCCCAGGTCGCGAACGTCATCACCTACCGGCCGCGCAACGCCGTGCGCGACATCGCGAAGGCGCTCGGCTTCAGCCCCGGCCAGCAGGACGCCTGGTCGAAGAACGTGGAGGCCTACGGACCGCTGCCCGCAGCCGAGACCGGCGTGCCGCTGCCGGTGCTCGAGCTCGCGGACGAGCTGCTGAAGTCCCCGCGTCACCTCGGCATCCACTCCGGCGGCATGGTGCTCACCGACCGCCCCGTCGGCGAGGTCGTGCCGATCGAGAAGGCGCGGATGGCCGACCGCACCGTGCTGCAGTGGGACAAGGACGACTGCGCCTACATGGGCCTGGTCAAGTTCGACCTGCTCGGCCTCGGCATGCTCTCGGCGCTCAACCACTGCTTCGAGCTCGTCGCCGAGCACCTCGACGAGCGGTGGACCCTCGACACCCTGCCGAAGGAGGAGCCCGCGGTCTACGACATGCTCGCGACCGCCGACTCGATCGGCGTCTTCCAGGTGGAGAGCCGTGCCCAGATGGGCACGCTCCCCCGCCTGCAGCCGCGCAGGTTCTACGACCTCGTCATCGAGATCGCCCTCATCCGGCCCGGGCCGATCCAGGGCGGCGCGATCCACCCCTACATCCGCCGCAAGCTGGGGCAGGAGACGATCGAGTACACGCATCCGAAGCTCATCCCCGTGCTCGAGAAGACCTGCGGGGTGCCGATCTTCCAGGAGCAGCTCATGCAGATGGCCGTCGCCATCGGCAACTGCTCCGCCGAGGACGCCGACCAGCTGCGCCGCGCGATGGGCTCGAAGCGGGGCCGCGAGCGCATCGACACCCTCAAGAGCAAGCTCTACGCGGGCATGGCCGAGAACGGCCTCGACGAGGAGACCTCGAACGCGATCTACGACAAGATCCAGGCGTTCGCCGACTTCGGCTTCGCCGAGAGCCACAGCCTGAGCTTCGGCCTGCTCGTCTACGCGAGCAGCTGGCTCAAGCTGCACTACCCGGCCGCCTTCCTCGCCGCCCTGCTGCGCTCGCAGCCGATGGGCTTCTACTCGAGCCAGACGCTGACGGCGGATGCACGCCGCCACGGGGTGCGCACCCTGCGGCCCGACGTGCAGCGCTCCGCCGCCCAGCCGGGCCTCGAGCGCATCGAGGAGGGCGACGGACCGACCGGGCTGAGCGGATGCGCCGAGCGCGCCCAGCCGCCCGTGCCCGAGCGCTTCGACCGTGCGAGCACCGCCGCGCTCCCGTCCCACCGCCGCGACGGACGCCATGCGGTGCGCCTCGGCCTCGCGGACGTCTCCGGCATGAGCGAGCAATCCGCCCAGCGGATCGTGGACGCCCGCGAGCAGGACGGCCCCTTCCGGGACCTGCACGACCTGGCGCGCCGCGCGCGGCTCACGAGCGCGCAGATCGAGGGCCTCGCCGGCGCGGGCGCGCTCGAGAGCCTCGGCGTCGGGGCGCGCGAGGGGATCTGGGAGGCGGGTCGTGCCGCGCGCGAACGGCCGGAGCAGCTGCCGCACACCGCGGTGTCCGTGCAGCTGCCGCTGCTGCCCGCGCCGAGCGGCGCGGAGCAGACGGCGTTCGATCTCTGGGCGACCGGGATCACGCCCGACGGGCATCCCGTGCAGCATCTGCGCACGCGTCTGCGCCGTCGCGGGGCCCTGGACGTCGCAGCGCTCGCCACAGCCGAGTCCGGCCGCCGGATCGAGGTCGGCGGCGTGGTCACGCACCGCCAGCGCCCGGCGACCGCGGGCGGCATGACCTTCATGAACATCGAGGACGAGACGGGCATGCTCAACGTCATCTGCAGCGTGGGCGTCTGGGGCCGGTACCGCACGATCGCTCGCGGCAGTCCTGCGCTCATCGTGCGCGGCATCCTCGAGCGCAGTCCGGAGGGCGTGATCAACCTGGTGGCCGACCGCTTCGAGACTCTCGACGTGGGCGTCCGCACCCGGTCCCGCGACTTCCAGTAGCGGGCGTCAGCCGCCGATCCACTGGTCGAGCTTCGCGATCGCGGCGCCGGAGTCGATCGTCGCCGCGGCGACCGCGAGCTGCTCGCGCAGCCGATCGAGCAGCGGCCGGTCGGCCTGCGCCGGATCCTCGGCGAGCCGGAAGGCGACGAGGCCGGCCGCGGCGTTCAGCAGCACGATGTCGCGCACGGGACCGGATGCGCCGGCGAGCGTCTCGCGGGCGATGCGCGCGTTCTCCTGCGCGTCCCCGCCGAGCAGGTCCTCGATGGCCGCCAGGGCGATGCCGAGGTCGCGAGGGTCCAGGTCGTGCTCGGTGACGGAGCCGCGGCTGACCTCCCAGATGTGGCTGTGCCCGGTGGTCGTCAGCTCGTCGAGCCCGTCGTCGCCGCGGAAGACGAGCGCCGTGGCACCGCGCGTGCGGAACACGCCGACCACGAGCGGCACCTTCTCCAGCGAGGAGACGCCGACCGCGCTCGCCTCCGGGCGCACCGGGTTGACCAGCGGGCCGAGGAAGTTGAAGACGGTCGGGATGCCGAGCTCCCCACGGGTCACGGCCGCGTGGCGGAATCCGGGGTGGAACTTGGCCGCGAAGGCGAAGGTGATGCCGACCCTCTCGAGGTTCGCCGCCACCTGCTCCGGCTCGAGGTCGAGGTCGACGCCGAGCGCGGCGAGCACGTCCGAACTGCCGGATCGGCTGCTCGCAGCGCGGTTGCCGTGCTTCACGACGGGCACCCCGGCCGCGGCGATGACCACTGCGGCCATCGTCGACACGTTGACCGTGCCGACCTGGTCGCCGCCCGTGCCGACGATGTCGACCGCCATGCTCGGCAGGGGCAGCGGCACGGCGTGCGCGAGGATCGCGTCCCGGAACCCGACGATCTCGTCGACCGTCTCCCCCTTCGCACGCAGCGCGACCAGGAACCCGGCGAGCTGCGACGGGCTGGCCGCGCCGAGCATGACCTGCTCCATGCACCAGGTGGCCTCGGCGATGCTCAGGTCGCGCCCTTCGAGGAGGGCGCCCAGGATGCCGGACCAGCTGTGCTCGGTGCTCATGCGATCACCCTAGCGACGCCCCGGAGGCCTCTCCGGCGCCGCGACGCGCCGCTCACGCGAATCCGTTCCGACGACTTCCCGAGCGCGCCTCCCCCGCCGTTGCGGCGATGGGACCCCCGGCACCCTCGTGAGATGTTCGACATCACGTCGAAGCAAGGGCAGCCTTAGTAAACGCCGAGAGCGAAATCCCGCATAATGGACCCCGTGACAAGCACCTCTCTGGAGCGGTCGGCCGCCGTCGTGAACCGACCCAATACCGTGGCCGTCGGCACGATCGTGTGGCTCGGCAGCGAAGTCATGTTCTTCGCTGGCCTCTTCGCGATCTACTTCACGCTGCGCTCGATGTCCCCCGAGCTCTGGGCCGGCGAGGCCGGACTGCTCAACGTGCCCTGGGCCTTCACGATCACGGTCGTGCTCGTGCTCTCGTCGGTCACGATGCAGTTCGGCGTGTTCGCCGCCGAGCGGCTCCAGCCGCACGCGACGGGCTGGAAGCCCACCCAGTGGGGCATGGTCGAGTGGTTCTTCCTGAGCTTCGCGCTCGGAGCCTTCTTCGTCGCCGGCCAGACCTACGAGTACGCGGTGCTCGTGAGCGAGCACGTCACGCTGAGCTCGAACGCCTACGGCTCGGCCTTCTACATCACGACCGGCTTCCACGGCCTCCACGTGCTCGGCGGTCTCATCGCGATGCTGCTCGTGATCGGCCGCGCCTACTCGGCGAAGCGCTTCGGTCACAAGGAAGCCACCAGCGCCATCGTCGTGTCCTACTACTGGCACTTCGTCGACGTGGTCTGGATCGGCCTGTTCATCGTCATCTACTTCCTGAAGTAAGCACCCAGAGGATCACCGAAGCCATGGCGAAGACCCCCGAGCCCGCACCGCGAAGAAGACCGGCCGTCGGCACCCGCTTGCCGCCGCCGCTCTCATCGTGATCGGCCTGCTGAGCACCGGCGGCGCGTACGCCGCCTTCGGTGCGACCGCGACCGCCGACGAGACGACCGCCGTGTCGCAGTCGACCCTCGACGAGGGCGAGAAGCTCTTCGCCGCGAACTGCGCCACCTGCCACGGCGCAGCACTCGAGGGCACCGAGGCGGGCCCGTCACTGCACGGCGTCGGCGCCGCCTCCGTCGACTTCCAGGTGGGCACGGGCCGCATGCCCATGGCCTTCGACGGCGCCCAGGCCGAGCGCAAGCCCGTGCAGTTCACCGATGAGCAGGTCAAGGCGCTCGCCGCCTACGTTGCCTCCATCTCGCCCGGCCCGGCCATCCCCGACGAGGAGTACCTCCAGGGCGACACGGACGCGGCGAACGGCGCCGAGCTGTTCCGCATCAACTGCGCGATGTGCCACAACGTGGCCGGCGCGGGTGGCGCGCTCACCGAGGGCAAGTTCGCCCCGCCGCTCGGCGGCGTCGCGCCCGAGCACATCTACGAGGCCATGGTCACCGGACCGCAGAACATGCCGGTCTTCAACGACATGAACCTCTCGCCCGCCGACAAGGCCGACATCATCAGCTATCTGACCTACGTCGACGACAACTCGAGCCCCGGCGGCTTCGAGCTGGGCAGCCTCGGCCCCGTCGCCGAGGGTCTGTTCATCTGGATCTTCGGACTCGGAGCCGTCATCGCCATCACGGTCTGGTTGACCGCGAAGGCGAACTGAGGCACCGGCACCAAGCTTCCGAGAAAGGGAAGAGCATGTCACAGCACGACGACGAAGCCACGGGCTCGGCCGTCGAGGCGCACACGCCGCGCGAGGTCTCGATCGGCACCGCGGTCGCGAACTCCGACGCCGTGGAGAACCCCGGTCTGCCGCCGCACCGCGAGCGGGTCACCGATCTCGACCCGCGCAAGGACCGGCAGATGTCGCGTCGCGTGGTCGCCCTCTTCCTGTTCTCGATCCTCGCGAGCATCTTCGCGATCGTCGCCTACTTCGTCTGGCCGATCGACGTCAGCGTCGAGGGCTTCGGCACGATCCGCAACAACAACATGGCGATCGGCATCGGTCTGGCCTTCGCGCTGCTCGCGATCGGCACGGGCGTCGTCCTGTGGGGCAAGAACCTCATGAGCGGCGAGGAGTTCGTCGAGCAGCGCCACGGCACGCGCGGCACCGACGAGGTCCGCGCGAAGGTCGTGAAGATCTTCGACGACGCCAACAAGGAGTCCGGCTTCGGCCGTCGCAAGCTCATCCGCAACACCCTCTTCGGCGCCATCGCAGCCTGGCCGCTTCCGGCGATCTTCCTCTTCCGCGACCTCGCGCCGGCCGCGGAACCGCACGAGCTGCTGCGCCACACGATGTGGGATGCGGGCATCCGTCTCGTGCGCGACCCCGACGGCACGCCCATCCGCGCCGCGGACGTCACCATCGGCTCGGCCTTCCATGTGATCCCCGAGAACCTCGAGGAAGCCGACCACGTGCTCGACGCGAAGGCCAAGGCCGTCGTGCTGCTCATGCGTCTCAACCCCGCTGAGCTCAACGAGCGCGAGGACCGCAAGGACTGGTCGTACGACGGTATCGTCGCGTACTCCAAGATCTGCACCCACGTCGGCTGCCCCGTCGCGCTCTACGAGCAGCACACGCACCACCTGCTCTGCCCCTGCCACCAGTCCCAGTTCGACGTCGCCAACCACGCGGCGGTGATCTTCGGACCGGCCGCCCGCCCCCTGCCGCAGCTGCCCATCGAGGTGGACGCCGAGGGCTACCTGGTCGCCAAGAGCGACTTCACCGAACCCGTCGGCCCGAGCTTCTGGGAGCGCGAGCGTTGAGCACCTCCACCGTCACCCCGCAGACGCGCGGCAGCCGTTTCACGGCCGCGGCCGCGAACTACCTCGACGAGCGCACGAGCATCTCCGGCGCCGTCAAGGAGCTCGGCCGCAAGATCTTCCCGGACCACTGGTCCTTCATGCTCGGCGAGGTCGCGCTCTACAGCTTCGTCGTCATCCTGCTCTCGGGTACCTTCCTCACCTTCTTCTTCGACCCGTCGATGACCGAGGTGTACTACGACGGCGAGTACATGCCGCTCTCCGGCATCCACATGTCGGTCGCGTACCACTCCTCGCTCGACCTCTCCTTCGAGGTCCGCGGCGGTCTGCTGATGCGTCAGGTGCACCACTGGGCTGCGCTGCTCTTCGTCGCCTCGATCGGCCTGCACATGCTGCGCGTGTTCTTCACCGGCGCGTTCCGCAAGCCGCGTGAGATCAACTGGGTCATCGGCTTCGTGCTCTTCGTGCTCGCCATGGCCGAGGGCTTCACCGGCTACTCGCTGCCCGACGATCTGCTCTCCGGCAACGGTCTGCGCATCATCGACGGCATGCTCAAGGGCCTGCCCGTGGTCGGCGTCTGGATCTCGTACTTCCTCTTCGGCGGGGAGTTCCCCGGCGTCGAGGTCATCCCGCGCCTCTACGTGCTGCACATCATGCTGCTGCCGGCGATCCTCATCGTCACGCTGGCGCTGCACATGGTGCTCCTCATCGTGAACAAGCACACGCAGTTCGCCGGCCCCGGCCGCACGAACGAGAACGTCGTCGGCGTGCCGATCCTCCCGCACTTCGCGGCGAAGGCCGGCGGCTTCTTCTTCCTCGTCTTCGGCGTGATCATGCTGATCGCCACGTTCTTCACGATCAACCCGATCTGGAACTACGGCCCCTACGACCCCTCCCCCGTCTCCGCCGGAACCCAGCCCGACTGGTACATCGGTTTCGCGGACGGCGCGCTGCGTCTTGCACCGCCGAACTGGGACGTGCACGTCTTCGGCTACACGCTGCCCTTCGGCATCCTCGTGCCGATGATCGCCCTGGTGGGCCTGCTCGTGGTCGTCGCCATCTACCCCTTCCTCGAGGCGTGGATCACCGGCGACAAGCGCGAGCACCACATCGCGGACCGCCCGCGCAACGCACCGACCCGCACTGCGATCGGCGCCGCCGGTGTCACGTTCTACGCGGTCATGTGGGCCGCGGCGAGCTCCGACATCATGGCGACCCACTTCATGCTCACCATGGAGGGCGTGATCCACACCCTGCAGGCGCTGCTCTTCGTGGGTCCGGTCATCGCCTACATCGTCACGAAGCGCATCTGCCTCGGCCTGCAGAAGAAGGACCGCGAGATCGCCCTGCACGGCTTCGAGTCCGGACGCATCGTGCGCATGCCCGGCGGCGCCTACATCGAGGTGCACGAGCAGCTCGACGAGTACGAGCGCTGGCGTCTGGTCAGCTACACCGACTACGCGCCGCTCATGATCCGTCCGAACGCCAAGGGTCGCATCACCGCGACCCAGCGGGCGCGGGCCGCGCTCTCGCGCTGGTTCTTCGAGGACCGGATCGTCCCGCCCACCAAGGGCGAGATCGAGCACGCCAAGGAGCACGGCCACCACTGATCGGCCGCTCCTGATCGAGACACGGCGGGCCCGGGATGTTCATCCCCCGGGCCCGCCGTACGTTCGCGGACGGGGGCCGCCGTACGTTCACGGACGGGGCCTTCGTACGTTCACGGACGGGCCCGTCATACCGTGAGCCGTCCGGTGGCCAGCCGAGGACGACGAGCCCTTGAGCGGGTCCTCTCCTCCGCTCCACCGCGATATCCATCGCGGCTTCCCTCGTCAGCGCGAGCGGTAGGGACACGTAGGGGCACGGTCGCCCTCGTGGTCGACCGCAGGCGCGGTGCAGCGCTGTCCGTCGACGTGCAGTCACGGCGCAGCACGAGGCGCTGGTCGTCCACGGGTGTGGCGCGCTCGCTCCCCCGCTCAGGCGAGCGCCTGTGGGCCCGTCAGAGCTCCAGGCGCAGGAAGTCGGCGCTGCGCACCCAGCCCTGCTGCTCGTAGAAGCCGGCGCTACGGCGGCTCGCGACCGTCACCTGACGCACGCCGCGATCGCGGCACTCCGCTTCGACCGCTTCGAGCAGCAGGCGCCCGAGTCCGGACCCGCGCAGGGCGGTGTCGATCACGATCTCCTGCACCTGCGCGCTCGTACCGTTGGCGGAGAGCAGCGGCACGATGCTGGTGAGCGCATAGCCGCGTACCACGCCCTCATGCTCCAGGATGCGCAGGAACGTCGGATCGGGCGATCGGAGGCAGGCGGAGAAGCCGTGATCGAACTCGGCGCGATCGGCGGCTGTCTCCGCTCCGAGCTGGGCGAGCAGCGCGAAGACGGCATCGCCGTCACTGCCACGGGCCGCGCGGATGATGGTGGTCGCCTCGGCGCCGTCGCCTGCAGCAGTGCTCGTCATGCTGCCAGTAGAGCAGAACCGACCGGACGACGCCAATCGGCGCAGCGGGGACTGACCGCCGGTGCGCGCGGGGCGTCTGCGGGCCGGGTCAGAACGGGACGGGTCCCCTGCGGAACGGGCAACGCGCGGGTCGCGGAGACGGCGGAGGCCCCGACCGAGCCGAAGCTCGGGCGGGGCCTCCGCGGAATCGATCAGTGACCGAAGTTACCGCGCTGGTACTCGTAGGTCCATCCGACCAGGGCGACCACCGTGAAGGCGACGCCGATGAAGAGCAGCCAGATGCCGACCGCGAGGGCGAGGAAGCAGACCGCAGCACCCGAGGCGAGGGCCAGGGGCCACCACGACCACGGGCTGAAGAAGCCCTGCTCAGGCTCGCCGTCGTCGATCGCCGCGTCGAGGCGGTCCTCCGGCAGCTCGCCGCCCTGCGCCTTGTAGCTGAGGTTGACGTAGAAGGCGATGAAGGCCGACAGCACACCCGCGAGGCCGATGCCGAGCGTGCCGGTCCACTCGATCGATCCGTGGTCGATGAGACTCCAGGCGATGTAGGCCGCGTCCGCGAGGACGAAGAAGACCGCGAGGATCCAGAAGAGTCCGATGTTCGTCTTCATGAGGTCTTACTTGACCTTTCCGTCCGAGATGTCCTTGACCGGCGCGTCCGGCGCGTCCTTCGCCGGACCGATGCCGACCGGCACGCCCGCCTCGGGGTGGTTGAGGTCGAAGGCCGGCGACTCCGAGCGGATGCGCGGGATCGACGTGAAGTTGTGCCGCGGCGGCGGGCACGAGGTGGCCCACTCGAGCGACCGCGAGTAGCCCCACGGGTCGTTCACGGTCACCTTGGGCGCGTTCCGAGCCGTCAGGTAGACGTTGAGGAAGAACGGGATGAGCGAGAGGCCCAGGATGATCGAGCCCACGGTCGAGAGCTGGTTCATCCAGGTCACGCCGTCGGACTCGAGGTAGGTCGCGTACCGACGGGGCATGCTCATGACGCCGATCCAGTGCTGGATGAGGAACGTCATGTGGAAGCCGATGAACAGCCACCAGAAGTGGATCTTGCCGAGGCGGTCGTCCAGCATCTTGCCGGTCCACTTGGGCCACCAGAAGTAGAAGCCCGCGAACATGGCGAACACGACGGTGCCGAAGACCACGTAGTGGAAGTGCGCCACCACGAAGTAGGTGTCGGAGACCGCGAAGTCGAGCGGCGGCGACGCGAGGATGACGCCGGTGAGGCCACCGAACGTGAAGGTGATCAGGAAGCCGATCGACCAGAGCATCGGGCTCTCGAAGGTCAGCGACCCGCGCCACATGGTGCCGATCCAGTTGAAGATCTTCACGCCGGTGGGCACCGCGATCAGCATCGTCATGAGCGAGAAGAACGGCAGCAGCACCGATCCGGTCACATACATGTGGTGGGCCCACACGGTGACGGAGAGGGCGGCGATCGCGATCGTCGCGTAGACGAGTGTCTTGTAGCCGAAGATCGGCTTGCGGCTGAAGACCGGGAAGATCTCCGACACGATGCCGAAGAACGGCAGCGCGATGATGTACACCTCGGGGTGGCCGAAGAACCAGAACAGGTGCTGCCACAGGATCACACCGCCGGCCTCGACGTTGTAGATGTGCGCGTTGAAGAGACGGTCGGCGGCGAGGCCGAACATCGCCGCGGCGAGCACCGGGAACGCCATGAGCACGAGGATCGACGTCACCAGGATGTTCCAGGTGAAGATCGGCATGCGCCACATGGTCATGCCAGGCGCGCGCATCGTGATGATGGTGGTGATGAAGTTGACGCCACCGAGGATCGTGCCGAAACCGCTCAGCGCGAGGCCGACGACCCACAGGTCCCCGCCGATGCCGGGCGAGAACGTCGTGTTCGACAGCGGGGCGTAGGCGAACCAGCCGAACGACGCCGCGCCCTGCGGGGTGAGGAAGCCGGCGACCGCGATGAGCGAGCCGAAGCTGTAGAACCAGTAGGCCAGCGCGTTGAGTCGCGGGAAGGCGACGTCGGGGGCGCCGATCTGCAGCGGCATGAGCACGTTGGCGAAGCCCGCGAAGAGCGGCGTCGCGAACATGAGCAGCATGATCGTGCCGTGCATGGTGAAGAGCTGGTTGTACTGCTCCTCGGTCGCGACGACCTGCAGCCCGGGCTCGAAGAGCTGGGCGCGGATGATCAGCGCCATGACTCCGCCGAGGCAGAAGTACAGGAACGAGGTGATCAGGTACATGTACCCGATCGTCTTGTGGTCCGTGGACGTGATCCAGGACACGATGATGTTGCCCTTGCGGCTGGGCCGCGGCGGCAGGGCCGAGGGGGCCTGCGCGGAGGGTGCCGGAGCGGTGGTGGTCATCAGTCGATCGCCTCTACTTCTCGCGTCGCTCAGTGCTCGGTCCGCGCGGCTTCGGTGCCGGGGAGGTTCTGGTTCGGGTTGTACTCGAGGCCGACCGAGCCGGTCTGGCCGGCGTCGCGCAGCTCCTCCAGGTAGTCCTGGTACTCGTCCTGCGAGACCACGTCGACGTTGAAGAGCATGAGCGAGTGGTACTGGCCGCAGAGCTCGGCGCACTTGCCGGAGTAGGTGCCCTCCTTGAGCGGCTCGAAGTACAGGTGGTTGCTCTTGCCGGGGATCATGTCCTTCTTGTAGAGGAAGTCCACGATCCAGAAGGAGTGCGCGACGTCGCGCGACTCGATGGTGATCTCGACGGTCTGGTTGACCGGCAGCACCAGCGTGGGGATGGTCGACTCGTCGATCTCGCCGGTCGGGGTGTCGCGCGAGACCTGCTGGCTCGACTCGTACACGTCGGGCTCGCCGTTCGCGTCGAGGTAGTTGAAGTCCCAGGCCCAGCGCTTGCCGATGACCTCGATCTGCACGTCGGGCTCGGCGTAGGGCTCCTCGATCGCGGCCTGGTCGCGTGCGGTGAAGGCGAAGAAGCCCAGCACCAGGATGAGCGGGATCACCGTGTAGAGGATCTCGATCGGCATGTTGTAGCGCATCTGCACCGGCAAGCCGGTCTGACCCTTGCGACGGCGGTACGCGACGACCGCGAAGATGATGAGACCCCAGGTGATGACGCCCACGATGAGGAGCACGATCCACGAGGTGGTCCACAGGCCGACGACGCGGTCGGTGTGGTTGGTGATGCCGTTCTCGTCACCGGGCAGCCAGCCGCGGAGCTGCTCGTGGGTGCATCCCGCGAGAACCGCGACGAGCACGATCGATACCGGGACGGAGGCCCACCGAAGACGACGACTTGAGCGCACCTGAAAAAACCTCTCGGACACACGGCCAGCTGCTGCGAGCCAGCTTACCTGGGGAACGCCCCAACCCTACCGCCCAGGACGCCCCGCAGACGCTAAGGGCAGCCTTACTACGACGAATTGTAGAAGGCGGATCCCCGCGCATTCGGCGATGCACGCGACGAGGCCCGATCCGGTCGGATCGGGCCTCGTTGGCGTGTCGCAGACAATTCCTAATGGAAGGAGTCGCCGCAGGCGCAGGAACCCTGCGCGTTGGGGTTGTCGATGGTGAAACCCTGCTTCTGGATCGTGTCCTCGAAGTCGATGCTCGCGCCGCTGAGGTAGGGCACGCTCATCTTGTCGACGACGACCTCGACGCCATCGAAATCCACGGTGGCATCGCCGTCGAGCAGGCGCTCGTCGAAGTAGAGCTGGTAGATCAGCCCGGAGCATCCGCCCGGCTGCACGGCGACGCGCAGACGCAGGTCGTCGCGGCCCTCCTGCGCCAGCAGGCTGCGCACCTTGTCGGCGGCCGCGTCGCTGATGAGCACGCCGTGCTCGGGGTCGGCGCTGGTGCGGGTCTGGCCCAGCGTGACGTCGCTGACGGTGTCGCTCATGTCGTGCTCCTCGCGATGGTGGGATGGGAGGTCGCGGCGCCCGCCCGGGCGCGCATCCGCTCGTCCCAGTGTAAGCACCGCGTCCGCGGATGCATTCCCTACGCCGCGCCCTCGCCAGCCTCGAGGCGCGCGAGCAGCAGCGCCTCGCTCGCGACGGCGCGCTGGAAGACGCCGAGGTGCAGCGACTCCCCCGGGCTGTGCGCCCGCGAGTGCGGGTCCTCCACGCCGGTGACGAGGATCTGCGCCTCCGGGAAGACCTCGACGAGGTCGGCGATGAACGGGATCGAACCGCCGACGCCCATCTGCACGGGGGCGACCCCCAGACATCCTCGAGCGCGCGGTTCATGGCCGCGACCGCCCAGCCGTCGGTGTCGACCAGGAAGGGCTCGCCGGTGATGACCTCGTCGATCGAGAGCCGCGCACCGAAGGGGGCGTGGGCGCGCAGATGCGCCTCGATGGCGTCGAAGGCCTCCGCCGCGGGCTGTCCGGGCGCGATGCGCACGCTGATGCGCACCCGCACCTTCGGCAGGAGGGTGTTGGAGGCGTTCTGCACGCTCGGCAGGTCCATGCCCGTGACCGTCACGGCGGGCTGCGACCAGATCCGGCTGAGGATCGTGCCGCGGCCGACCGGCTGCGCCTCGGGCAGCAGCCCGGTCTCGGCGCGCAGCTGGGCCTCGTCGTAGGCGGGGGTCTCCTGCTCGATGCCGCGCAGCCCCTCGACGGCCACGGAGCCGTCGTCGTGGTGCAGACTCGCGAGCAGGCGGGCGGTCGCGAGCATCGCATCCGGCACCGCGCCGCCGAACATGCCCGAGTGGCTGGCGTGCTCGAGCGTCTCGACCGTGAGGTTGAAGGTCACGTTGCCGCGCAGGCCGACGGTGAGCGCCGGCGTCGTCTCGTCCCAGTTGCCGGAGTCGGCGACGATGATCGCGTCGGCGGCCAGGGCCTCGCGGTGCTCCGCGAGGAAGGCCGCGAACGAACCGGAGCCGAACTCCTCCTCGCCCTCGATGAAGACCGCGATGCCGAGGTCGGGGTCGTCACCCGCGTGCTCCTTGAGCGCGCGCAGGGCGCCGACGTGCGCCATGACGCCGGCCTTGTCGTCGGCGGCGCCGCGGCCGTACAGGCGGTCGCCGCGCTGCGTCGGCTCGAAGGGCGGGGTGTCCCAGTCCTCGTCCGCGCCGGGCGGCTGCACATCGTGGTGCGCGTAGAGCAGCACGGTCGGGCGGCCGTTCCGCGCGGCGCGGCGCGCGAGCACGGCGGGCTGGCCGAGGCCGGAGCCGTTCGCGAGCGGCGCGCGGCGGATGTCGACGGACTCGAAGAGGTCGAGGTCGCGCAGCAGCCCGGCGACCGCCTCGGCGCTGTCGGCGACATGCCGCGGGTCGAAGCCGTCCCAGGAGACGGAGGGGATGCGCACCAGCCTGGCGAGGTCCGCGATGGTCGTCGGGAAGCCCTGCCGGACCAGATCGCTGATGGCGGACGGGTCGACGGCGGGGAGTTCGGAGCTCATGCAGGTAATCTTAAAGGCCGCATCCGATCGAGGGACCCCACCGTGCCGAAGACCAACACCCCCGAGCCCGACGAAGCCGTCGAGGCCCAGAACCCGAGCGCCGGCAAGGGCCGCGCCACGCCGAGCCGCAAGGAGCGCGAGGCCGCCAACAAGCGCCCGCTGGTGCCGACCGACCGCAAGGAGGCGAACCGGGCCGCTCGCGAGAAGGAGCGCGCGGTGCGCGAGAAGTACCGCCTCGGCATGGCGGCAGGCGACGAGAAGTACCTGCCCGAGCGCGACAAGGGGGCGCAGCGCCGCTACATCCGCGACTACACGGATGCGCGCTTCAGCATCGGCGAGATCCTGATCCCGGTGATGTTCGTCATCATCATCCTCTCCACGCTGCTGCCCATCCAGCTGCAGGACCTCACCTTCGTCTTCCTGCTCGGCTACATGCTGATCTCGATCCTCGACATCACGCTGGCGAACGTCTTCCTGAAGCGCCGCCTGCGCGCGAAGTTCGGCGAGGACAGGCTGCAGAAGGGCAACGCCTGGTACTTCGGCATGCGCGCGATGCAGCTGCGGATGCTGCGCATCCCCAAGCCGCAGGCGAAGTACGGCCGCTTCCCGGAGTGAGCCGCGAGCGCTGCACGACGAAGGCCGCCGATCCCCGGATCGGCGGCCTTCGTCGTGAGCGGCGTCAGTGCGAGCGCAGACCCCGGTTGATCTGCCGCGCCCAGAGCGGTCCGCGGTACAGGAACGCCGTGTAGCCCTGCACGAGATGCGCGCCGGCATCGAGCCGGGCGCGCACATCGGCCGACGTCTCCACGCCGCCGACGGCGACCAGCACGAGCGACGGGTCGGCGACGCGGGCGAGCAGCCGCAGCACCTCGAGCGAGCGCTCCGCGAGCGGCGCGCCGGAGAGGCCGCCGGCGCCGGCGCGCTCGACGGCCGACCGCGGGGTGCGCAGTCCGTCGCGCCCGATGGTCGTGTTCGTGGCGATGACGCCGGCGAGACCGAGCTCGGCGGCGAGGCTCGCCACGTCCTCGATCGCCTGGTCGTCGAGGTCCGGGGCGATCTTGACCAGCACCGGCACGGAGCCCGCCTCGGCGAGCACCGCGCGCAGCAGCGGCTCGAGCTGCTCGCGATCCTGCAGGCCTCGCAGACCCGGGGTGTTCGGCGAGCTGACGTTCACGACGAGGTAGTCGGCGAGCGGGGCGAGGATGCGTGTGCTCGTGCGGTAGTCGTCCACCGCGTCCTCGACGGCGACGACGCGGCTCTTGCCGATGTTCACGCCGATGATGGGGCGCCGCCGCCGTGCGCGCACGCGGCGCAGCCGCTCGGCCACCGCCTCCGCTCCGTCGTTGTTGAAGCCCATGCGGTTGATGAGGGCTCGGTCCGGGATCAGCCGGAAGAGCCGTGGGCGGTCGTTGCCCGGCTGCGGGATCGCGGTGACGGTGCCGACCTCGATGTGCCCGAAGCCGAGGTTGCCGAGGCCCAGGATCATCGAGCCCTGCTTGTCGAAGCCCGCGGCGACGCCGAAGGGGCTCGGGAAGCGGAGCCCGAGGGCGTCGACCGCGAGAGACGGGTCGGGTCGCGTCGCCGCGCGGGCGAGCGCGCCGGGCACCGAGGCGCCGAACGCGCGGATGACGGCGGCGCCGAGATGGTGGGCGCGCTCGGAATCGAGTCGGCGCAGGACGAGGTCGAAGAGGAGGGGGTACATGCTCAGGCCAGGCTAGCGCCCGGCAGGCCGCGCATCCGCTCCCCCGCTGCCTCAGTCCTGCGCGGCGCGGCGCTCGCGGTTCTCGACGCGCAGCGTGCCGATCGCCGCCTCGAAGTCGTCGAGCGAGTCGAACGCCTGGTAGACGCTCGCGAAGCGCAGGTAGGCGACCTCGTCGAGCTCGCGAAGCGGCGGCAGGATCGCGAGCCCGATCTCGTTGGCGTCGATCTGGCTGGCGCCGCTGGAGCGCACGGTCTCCTCGACCTTCTGCGCGAGCACGGCCAGGTCGCTGTCGGTGACCGGTCGACCCTGGCAGGCCTTGCGCACGCCGGAGACGATCTTCTCGCGGCTGAACGGCACGACGACGCCCGACCGCTTGATGACGTTGAGGCTCGCCGTCTCGTTGGTGGTGAAGCGGCGGCCGCACTCGGGGCACTGCCGACGACGGCGGATCGAGACGCCGTCGTCGCTCGTGCGGGAGTCGACCACGCGGCTGTCGGGATGGCGGCAGAAGGGGCAGTACATGGTGCTTCGAGGATACCGTCGCGCTCGACGCTCAGTCCTCGAAGCGGGCCTCGACGGCCTCGGCGTGCGCGGGCAGTCCCTCGGCTCGGGCGAGCGCGCCCAGGCGTTCGGCGACCTCCTGCAGAGCGCCGCGGTCGTAGCGGACGATCTGCTGCGGGCGCAGGAAGGCGTAGGCACCGAGCCCGGCGCCGAAGCGGCTCTGGCCGCCGGTCGGCAGCACGTGGTTCGATCCGGCGAGGTAGTCGCCGAGGCTGACGGGCGTGTGCGCGCCGAGGAAGATCGCGCCCGCGCTGCGCAGGTGCGGCAGCAGCGCCTCGGCATCGGCCGTCTGCACTTCGAGGTGCTCGGGACCGTAGGCGTCGCTGACGGCCGCCGCCTGCTCGAGGTCGTCGACGAGCACGACCGCGGACTGCGGACCGCGCAGCGCGACGAGCACCCGGTCGGCGCGCGCGGTCGCGGCCGCGCGGCGCTCGACCTCCGCGAGGGTGCGCTCGGCCAGCTCGGGCGAGTCGGTGACGAGCACCGCAGCGGCGAGCTCGTCGTGCTCGGCCTGGCTCACCAGGTCGGCGGCCACGTTGCGGGGGTCGGCCGTGTCGTCCGCGATGACGAGGATCTCCGTGGGGCCGGCCTCCGCATCGATGCCGGCGACGCCCTGCACCAGCCGCTTCGCGGCGGCGACGAAGACGTTGCCGGGTCCGGTGATCTTCTGCACCGGGTCGAGTCCGAGGTCGGGCACGCCGTACGCCAGCGCGCCGATGGCGCCGGCGCCGCCCATCGCGTACACCTCGTCGACGCCGAGCAGCGCGGCCGCGCCGAGGATGACCGGGTGCACCCCGCCGGACTCGCGCTGCGCCGGGGAGACGAGGGCGATCGACTCGACACCGGCGACCTGGGCGGGCACGACGTTCATGACCACGCTGGACGGGTAGACGGCGGTTCCGCCGGGCACGTAGAGGCCCACCCGCTGCACCGGCTGCCAGCGCTGGCGCACCTCGGCGCCCGCGCCGAGGCTCGTCGTTGCGCCCGCGGGCACCTGGGCCGTGGACGCGGCGCGCACGCGCACGATGGCCTCCTCGAGAGCGGCCCGCACCGTCGGGTCGAGGCGGTCCGCGGCGCCGGCCAGCTCCTCGGCCGGCACCCGCAGCGCGGCGGGGCGCACCCCGTCGAAGCGCTCGGCCTGATCGAGCAGGGCCGCGGAGCCGCGATCGCGCACGTCGGCGATGATGCCGCGCACCGCATCCGCCACCGTCGCGACGTCGGTCTCCGGTCGGGGCACGAGCTGCAGCAGCTCGGCAGCGGAGGGACGGCGGCCGCGGAGATCGATCGTTCGCATCATGACCCGTCCAGTCTACGGAGTCACAAGAGGCAGGCCGGGCCCAGCAGGCTCTTGAGCTCGCCGTACAGGTCGGCGCTCACGCGTACCTGGTGCGGCAGCTCGAAGATGCGCGCCACGTCGCCCTTGATCAGCTTGAGCCGCACCTCGCTGTCGCCGCGGTGGCGCGAGAGCACCTCGCCGAGCGAGCGCACGGTCTCGGTCGTGGCCCGGAACTCGCTCAGCGCGATCGAGATCGGTCCGCTCACGCCCCCTCGCTGCCGAGGTCGGGCTGGAACATGCTCACGGCGTGCAGCGTGGCGCCATCGTCGCGCGCGCTCACGCGACCGCGCACCACGACGATGGTGTCGTTCTGCAGCGATGGACCGAACTCGCGGTAGGTCTTGCCCATGAACATGACGGTCATCTGGCCGGCGAAGTCCTCGACCTCGACCATGCCGTACATGTTGCCGCTGTTGCGGGCCGTGCGGTGCTGGGCGCTGGTGATGAGCCCCGCGATCACCACGGTGTCGCCCTCCTTGACGCCGTTCGACATGGACGCGACGTCGGGGATCGAGAGCGTCGCGTGCTTCGCCAGCGGCACCTCGAGTCCGGCGAGCGGGTGGTCGGAGACGTAGAGGCCGAGCATCTCGCGCTCGAACGCCAGCTTGTCGCGCTTCGTCCACTCCGGCCGCGGCGGCACCTGGCTGGTCTCCTGCGGCTCGTCGAAGAGGCTGTCGAAGTCGAAGCCGACGTCGCCGCGCTCCTCGTCGCGCTTCACCTTCACGGCACCGTCCACGGCGTTCTCGTGGATCTCCACGAGAGCCCGGCGGGTGTCGCCGCTCGTGTCGAAGGCGCCCGCCTTGATGAGCGACTCGATCGTGCGCTTGTTGAGCACGCCCGAGGGCACCTTGGCGAGGAAGTCGTGGAAGCCGGTGAACGGCGCAGCCTTGCGGGCCTCGATGATCTGGTCGACGACGTTGAAGCCGACGTTGCGCACGGCACCGAGGCCGAAGCGGATGTCCTCGCCGACGGCCGAGAAGAAGCCGATGGACTCGTTGACGTCCGGCGGCAGCACCTGGATGCCCATCCGCCGGCACTCGTTGAGGTACATCGCCAGCTTGTCGCGGCTGTCGCCGACGCTCGTGAGCAGGGCGGCCATGTACTCGGCCGGGTAGTGCGCTTTGAGGTACGCGGTCCAGTAGCTGACGACGCCGTAGGCGGCCGAGTGCGCCTTGTTGAAGGCGTAGTCGGAGAACGGCAGCAGGATCTCCCAGAGCTTGTCGACCGCATCGTCGCCGAAGCCGTTGTCGTTCATGCCCTGCTTGAAGCCGGCGAACTGCTTGTCCAGCTCGGACTTCTTCTTCTTGCCCATCGCGCGGCGCAGGATGTCGGCCTGGCCGAGCGAGAAGCCGGCGACCTTCTGCGCGATCGCCATGACCTGCTCCTGGTAGATGATCAGGCCGTAGCTGGTGCTGAGGATCTCCTGGAGCGGCTCGGCCAGCTCGGGGTGGATCGGCGTGATCTCCTGCAGCCCGTTCTTGCGCAGCGCGTAGTTCGTGTGCGAATCGGCGCCCATGGGGCCTGGGCGGTAGAGCGCGATGACGGCGGAGATGTCCTCAAAGTTGTCGGGCTTCATGAGCCGCAGCAGCGAGCGCATGGGCCCGCCGTCGAGCTGGAACACGCCCAGCGTGTCACCGCGGGAGAGCAGCTCGTAGGCACCCGGATCGTCGAGCTCGAGCTCCTCGAGGTCGAGTGTGACGCCCCGGTTCTGCTCGATGTTGTCGAGGGCGTCCGAGATGATCGTGAGGTTGCGCAGCCCCAGGAAGTCCATCTTGATGAGGCCGAGCGACTCGGCCGCAGGGTAGTCGAACTGCGTGACGATCTGACCGTCCTGCTCGCGCTTCATGATCGGGATGATGTCGATGAGCGGATCGCTGGACATGATCACGCCAGCCGCGTGCACGCCCCACTGGCGCTTGAGGTTCTCGAGCCCGAGCGCCGTGTCGAACACGGTCTGCGCCTCGGGGTCGGCCTCGACGACGGCGCGGAACTCCGCCGCCTCCTTGTAGCGCTTGTGCTCCTTGTCGACGATGCCGGTGAGCGGGATGTCCTTGCCCATCACCATCGGCGGCATCGCCTTGGTGAGCTTGTCGCCCATCGAGAAGGGGTGCCCGAGCACGCGCCCGGCATCCTTGAGCGCCTGCTTGGCCTTGATGGTGCCGTAGGTGACGATCTGCGCGACGCGCTCGCTGCCGTACTTCTCGGTGACGTACTTGATCACCTCGCCGCGGCGACGGTCGTCGAAGTCGACGTCGAAGTCGGGCATCGAGACGCGGTCGGGGTTGAGGAAGCGCTCGAAGATGAGCCCGTGCTGCAGCGGGTCGAGGTCCGTGATGCGCATCGCGTACGCCACCATCGACCCGGCGCCCGAGCCTCGGCCGGGGCCGACGCGGATGCCGTTGCGCTTGGACCAGTTGATGAAGTCGGCGACCACGAGGAAGTAGCCGGGGAAGCCCATCTGCTTGATGACGCCGACCTCGTAGTCGGCCTGCCGCTGCACGTCCTCGGGGATCGAGCCCTTGTAGCGGTACTCGAGCCCTGCCTTCACCTCCTTGTCGAACCAGGTGGCCTCGGTCTCGCCCTCCGGCACCGGGAAGACCGGCATGTAGTTGGCCCGCGTGTCGAACTCGACGTTCGCGCGCTCGGCGATGGCGAGCGTGTTCGTGATCGCCTCAGGGTGGTCGCGGAACAGCCGGCGCATCTCCTCGGCGCTCTTGAGGTAGAACTCGTTCGAGTCGAACTTGAAGCGCTTCGGGTCGTCGAGCGTGGAACCCGACTGCACGCAGAGCAGCGCCGCGTGGGCGGTGGCGTCGTGGGCGTGCGTGTAGTGCAGGTCGTTGGTGGCCAGGAGCGGCATGCCCATGTCCTTGGCGAGGTCGATGAGCTCGCGCATCGTGCGTCGCTCGATGTCGATGCCGTGGTCCATCACCTCGGCGAAGAAGTTCTCCTTGCCGAAGATGTCCTGGAACTCCCCCGCGGCCTTGCGCGCCTCGTCGTAGAGCCCGAGGCGCAGCTTCGTCTGCACCTCGCCGCCGACGCATCCGGTCGTCGCGATGACCCCCTTCGAGTAGCGCGAGAGCAGCTCCCGGTCCATGCGCGGCTTGAAGTAGTAGCCCTCGATCGAGGCGAGCGAGGAGGCGCGGAAGAGGTTGTGCATGCCCTCCGTCGTCTCGGCGAGCAGCGTCATGTGCGTGTACGCGCCGCCGCCGCCGACGTCGTCGCCCTGCTGGTCTTGGCGGCCCCAGCGCACCCGGGTCTTGTCGCCGCGCGCGGTGCCCGGGGTGATGTAGGCCTCGGTGCCGATGATCGGCTTGATGCCGGCCTCGGTGGCGGTGCGCCAGAAGTCGAAGGCGCCGAACATGTTGCCGTGGTCGGTGACCGCGATGGCCGGCATGCCCTCCTCCACGGCGGCCTGGATGAGCGGTCCGACCCGGGCCGCGCCGTCGAGCATCGAGTACTCGCTGTGCACGTGCAGGTGGACGAAGGAATCGCTCGAGGCCACGGGGCTCCGTTCTCGTCGGGAGGGGTGCGGTGAGAGGGTCCAGGCTACCCGCCGCCGCCATCATTCGCTCGGCGGCGGACTCGCTGCGGGAGCGCTCGAGCGGATGCGGTCAGGCAGCGCGCAGGACGTCGAGCGCGTGCTGCAGATCGTCCGGGTAGACGGTCCGGTAGACGACCGGCTCCCCCGTCGCCGGGTGCCGGAAACCGAGCTGCACCGCGTGCAGCCACTGGCGCTGCAACCCGAGGCGGGCCGACAGGGTCGGGTCGGCGCCGTACATCGCGTCGCCCGCGCAGGGGTGGCGCTGCGCCGCCATGTGCACGCGGATCTGGTGCGTGCGCCCGGTCTCGAGGTGGATCTCGAGCAGCGAGGCCGCCGGGAACGCCTCGAGCGTCTCGTAGTGCGTCACCGACGGTTTGCCGTCGGCGACGACCGCGAACTTCCAGCTGGACCCGGGGTGACGGCCGAGCGGGGCGTCGATCGTTCCGGCGAGCGGATCGGGGTGGCCCTGCACGACGGCGTGGTAGATCTTGTCGACCTCGCGGTCGTGGAACGCGCGCTTGAGCCAGGTGTAGGCGCTCTCGCTTTTCGCCACCACCATGAGGCCGCTCGTGCCGACGTCGAGCCGGTGCACGATGCCGGCGCGCTCGGTCGCGCCGGAGGTGGCGATGCGGAAGCCCGCGCCGGCGAGCGCGCCGAGCACGGTCGGTCCCTCCCAGCCGACGGAGGGATGCGCGGCCACGCCGACCGGCTTGTCGATGACGACGATGTCGTCGTCGTCGTGCACCACGGTCAGCTCGGGCACGAGCTGCGGCACGATCGTCGGTTCCTGCTTGGGTCGCCAGCTCACCTCGAGCCAGGCGTCGCGCTGCAGGCGGTCGGACTTCGACAGGACGACGCCGTCGGCGCTCACGCCGCCCTCGGCGGCGACCTCCGCCGCGAAGCTGCGGGAGAAGCCGAGCAGCTTGGCGAGGGCGGCGTCGACGCGCTCCCCGACCAGGCCGTCGGGCACGGGCAGGCTGCGGGACTCCACCTCAGCGGCCCTCGCCGTCCGCTGCCGGCGCGTCGCCGTCGACGGGCTCCGCATCCGCTGCCGCCTTCGACCGCTTCGGCGGGCGGGTGCCGTCGAGATTGACGTTCAGGATCGTGAGCAGGATGAAGAGGCCGAGGCTCGAGACGACGAAGATGTCGGCCACGTTGTAGATCGCCGGCAGCATCCAGGGCGTGTAGATGAAGTCGACGACGTGGCCGACGCCGAATCCGGGCTCGCGGAGGAGCCGATCGGTCAGGTTGCCGAGCACGCCGCCCAGCAGCATGCCGAAGAGCAGGGCCCAGCCGACGTGCCGGATGCGCCGCGAGAAGAGGACGATCACCACGACCACGGCGACGGCGACGGTCGTGAAGACCCAGGTCATGCCCTCCGCCAGCGAGAAGGCCGCGCCGGGGTTCTTGACGTGCTGGAAGATCAGGAACTCGCCGAGGATCTCGTTGCGCTCGTGCAGCGGCAGCGTCGCGACGACGATCGTCTTGGTCAGCAGGTCGAGCCCGTACGCGACGACCGCGACCCCGGCGAGCAGGAGGAGATGCCTCCAGCTCGGCCGGGGTCGCGGTGCCGTGCGCGCGGGCTCGGCGTCAGTTGCCACCGAAGCCCTGGTAGCTGCCGTTCGGCGTACCGAACGACGGGGCGGGCTGCTGCGGGGCGGAGCTGCCGCCCAGCGAGCCGTCGAGCTCGGAGAGCTGGCCCTCGATGTAGCCGCGCAGCTTCTGGCGGTACTCGCGCTCGAAGGTGCGCAGCTCGTCGATGCGGTGCTCGAGCAGCGCGCGCTCCTGGTCGAGGGCGTTGATCTGCTGACGCTGCTTGGCCTCGGCCTCCTGCACCGTGCGTGCGGCCGTGGCATTGCCCTCGGCGATGAGCGCGTCGCGCTTCTCGATGCCCTCTCGCACGTGGTCCTCGTGCAGGCGGCGGGCCAGCTGCAGCAGGTTGTTGGTGCTGCTCGGGTCGATCGCGTTGATGTCGAGGCTCGGCGTCGGGAACGGCAGACCGGGCACTGAGGTCGGCACGGCGGCGGGTGCCGGCTCCGCGGCGGCGACGGGCGCGGGCTCCGGAGCGGACTCCTCGGCGGCGGGCTCGGGCTCGTAGCTCGACTGCGGGGCGGCAGCGGGGGCGCTCTGCGCGCTTCCGCCGCTGCGCTGCAGCTCGGAGATGCGGGACTCCCCGGCGATGAGGCGCTGGCGCAGCTCCTCGTTCTCCTGGTTGAGACGACGCAGCTCGATGACGATCTCGTCGAGGAAGTCGTCCACCTCGTCCTGGTCGTAGCCCTCGCGGAACTTGGTGGGCTGGAACCTCTTGTTGACGACGTCTTCCGCGGTCAAGGCCATGGAGTCACCTCTTCTGTCGAACTGGCACTGAGAAGATAACGGTGCGATAACGCTACCAGCGCCGGAGGATGGCCCTCCGCCCGGAATCCGTCACCCACCCTACACAGGGGACGCGCCCGCAGCCTGGAAGCTGCGCCGTGCGTCGTGTCGCGATCACATCGCGAGCAGAGGCCGGAAGATCGCGGGCACGACGAAGCTGCGCAGGATGAGCACGGCGAAGATGACGATCGTGAACGCGAGGTCGAGCTGGATCGCGCCCAGGCGGATCGGCTTGACGAAGCGGCGCACGAACTTGATCGGCGGGTCCGTGATCGTGTAGACGATCTCCGCGACGACGACCATGGGCCCTCGGGGGCGCCAGCCGCGCGAGACGGCCTGGACCCAGTCGAGGATGAACCGCCCGAACATGACGAGCAGGTAGAGGCCGAGCAGGAACTGGATGATGCCGTAGAGCAGCAACACGGGCGGGGGTACTCCGTTCGGGCCGCGCGGGGACGCGGGGGCAGGTCAGGACTGACCGAAGAAGGACGCCTCGATGTCGGACTCCATCTCGGCCTGCTCGCCGCTCACCGCGATGTGCGACGGCGACAGCAGGAAGACCTTGTTGGTGACGCGCTCGATCTTGCCATAGAGCCCCTGCGAGAGGCCGCTGGCGAAGTCGACCAGGCGACGCGCATCCGCCTCCTGCATCTGCGAGAGGTTGATGATCACGGGGATGCCGTCGCGGAAGCTCTCGGCGATCACCTGGGCGTCGCGGTACTGACGGGGGTGGACGGTGAGGATCTCGTTCATGTCGGGGGCCGCCGTGTTCTTCGGGGTGGAGGTCGTCTTGCGCGATCCGGATGCGGGGCGGCTGGCCGCCTGCGGCGTCGGGATCGGGGTGACCGGGGCGACGGGGCCGCTCTGGTTCTGCGCCTTCTCGGCGGCGGGCTGCGGCTGGTCGTCGACGAGCTCCTCGTCGGCCAGGCCGAGGTAGACCATGGTCTTGCGCAAGGGGTTGCTCATGTCGTCCTCCAGGTATCCGTGTGCTCTTCGAGATTAACCAGCGACCGGGCGCGAACCCGTGATTGCCGTCCCGATGCGAAGGTGTGTCGCGCCTTCCGCGACGGCCTGCTCCAGATCGGCGGACATGCCCGCCGAGAGGAAGCGAGCCTCGGGGGCGATCGAGCGGGCCCGGTCCGCGAGCTCACGCAGCCTCGCGAAGGCGCGCGCGGGCTCCTCGTCGAGCGGCGCCACGGCCATCAGCCCGAGCAGTCGCAGACCAGGAGCAGCCTCGGCGTGCTCGACGAGCGCCTCGAGCTCAGCGGGCGCGACGCCGCCGCGACCCGGGTCGTCCGTCAGGTTCACCTGCACGAAGACGTCGAGCGGATGCGCGGGGTCGGCCAGCGCGTCGACCAGGCTCGGCCGGTCGACCGAGTGCACGACATCGGCGTAGGCGCGCACCTGGCGCGCCTTCTTGCCCTGCAGCTGGCCGACGAAGTGCCAGCGCGCGGCGGTGCCGTCGAGCTCGGCGGCCTTGTCGCGGGCCTCCTGATGCCGATTCTCGCCGAACTCGGTCGCGCCGAGATCGAGCAGCGAGCGCACCAGCGACGCCGGGTGGAACTTCGTCACGACGATCGTCGTGAGCTCCTCGGGGTCGCGACCGGCGCTGCGGGCCGCCTCGGCGATCCGGTCGCGGACCGCCGCGAGGCGGTCCGCGAGCTCGGGATCAGCGGAGGAACTCGGGGATGTCGAGGTCGTCATCCTCGCCCTTCGCGACCGGCTCCGGGTGGCGCTCGATCGGCGCGACCGGGGAGCTCGCGCCGTGCGACTCGACCGCGGGGGCGGCCGGCGCGGCATCGGCGGCGACGAAGTTCGAGCGGCGCTCGCTGGCGGGCTGCTTGACGATCGGCTCGCCCCCGTCGAAGCCGGCGGCGATGACGGTGACGCGCACCTCGTCGCCGAGCGTGTCGTCGATGACGGCGCCGAAGATGATGTTCGCCTCGGGGTGCACCGTCTCCTGCACCAGGCGCGCGGCGTCGTTGATCTCGAAGATGCCGAGGTTCGATCCGCCCTGGATGGAGATGAGCACGCCGTGCGCGCCGTCGATGCTCGCCTCGAGCAGCGGGCTGGCGACGGCCAGCTCGGCGGCCTTGATGGCGCGGTCCGCACCGCGCGAGGAGCCGATGCCCATGAGGGCGCTGCCCGCGCCCTGCATGACGCTCTTCACGTCGGCGAAGTCGAGGTTGATGAGGCCCGGGGTCGTGATGAGGTCGGTGATGCCCTGAACACCCGAGAGCAGCACCTGGTCGGCGATCGCGAAGGCCTCGAGGAAGCTGATGCCGCGGTCGCTCACCTCGAGGAGGCGGTCGTTGGGCACGACGATGAGCGTGTCGACCTCGTTCTTGAGCGCGGCGACGCCGGCCTCCGCCTGCGCGGCGCGGCGACGGCCTTCGAAGGTGAACGGCTTGGTGACGACGCCGATGGTGAGGGCGCCGATCGACTTGGCGATGCGGGCGACGACGGGCGCGCCGCCGGTGCCCGTGCCGCCGCCCTCGCCCGCGGTGACGAAGACCATGTCGGCGCCCTGCAGCGCCTCCTCGATCTCCTCCGCGTGGTCCTCGGCGGCACGACGGCCGACCTCGGGGTCGGCGCCCGCGCCGAGGCCGCGGGTGAGCTCGCGGCCCACGTCGAGCTTGACGTCGGCGTCGCTCATGAGCAGCGCCTGCGCATCGGTGTTGATCGCCACGAACTCGACGCCGCGCAGGCCGAGCTCGATCATGCGGTTGACGGCGTTCACGCCGCCGCCGCCGATGCCGACGACCTTGATGACGGCGAGATAGTTCTGGTTCGTGGTCACGATTCCGGCCTCCGAGAAACCTTCAACCTCAAGCTGAGATTTAAAGTCTTACTGGGTATGCAATTTCCTCTACGAGGGTATGGGCGAGGCGGTGGCGGGAGCACCAGGCGCGCCGCGTGTCGCGATCGGATTCTCAGGCGAGCCGCGATGCGGTTCAGCGGCGCACGATGCCGGTGGTCTCGGGCGCGGTCACGTCGAACTGCACGGCCTCGTCCTGCCCCTCCGCGGTCATCAGCGCGCGCAGGAGCGCAGCCTTCGCAGCGGGCCGGTCCGGGCCTCCCCAGACGACCGTCTGGCCGACGCCGTCGAGCAGCAGCGTCACGTCGTCGAGGGTCGTCGCCTCGACGCGGACCACCCTGCCGCGCAGCTCCGCGTCGAGCGTCTCCACGACCGCTGCGGCGTTGCGGAAGACGGCGGAGTCGAGCTCGCCATCCGGCACCACGATCTCCGGGAACTCCGCCGGACGATCCGGCACGGTCTGGACGGTGACCCCTGCGGGGTCGACGAGATCCCAGCCCGCTCCGGTCGGCACCGCGAGCACCGCCTGGCGCTCGACGATCCGCACCACGAGCGTACTCGGGGGCACCGCCTCCGTGACGAAGCTCTCGATGACGGGGAAGGCGCCCAGCTCGCGCTCCACGGCGTCGCCGTCCAGCAGGGCGAGCGGAGTGCCGAGCTGGGGCTCGAGCGCGGCCTCGATGGCTGCGGGGTCCAGGCGCTGAGCGCCCTCGACCTCGATCGACCGCAGCGCGAGCACGGGCGAGACGACGAGTACGCCGACCAGCAGAGCGAGGCCGGCGACGATGCCTCCGGCGGTGATCCATCCGATCCGCCGACGTCGGCTGCGCCTGGTGAAGCGCCGCACCTCGCCGCGCTCCGCGGCCTTGCGCTCCTTGACCGCCTGCTTCGCCTCGCGGCGCGCCGCCCGCTCCTCGCGGCGGGCCTCCACGATGAGCGCCTTGGTGGCGGCCACGGGGTCGTCCGGATCCGCCGACGGACGCTCGAGCCAGCGCCGCGGGGCGCGATCGGCGCCGACCGCGCCCTCGTGCGAGGCGCGCCGCCACCCGCTGCGGGGCTGCTCCGGGGCCTCGACCGGGGTCGGAGGGGTCCCCGCGGAGGCGGGGGCGGGACGCACCGCTGCCGCCTCGGCGCGCAGCGGTCGTTCCGGAGCATCGGCGGGCACGGCGCGGCGCGCCGGCCGACGGGGCGGCGTCGGCGGCTGCTCCGCCGGCGGTGGCTGCCGGCGCTCGAAGCCCTCCGGACGCTTCACGAGCGGGCGGCGCCCAGCGCGTCGACGATCTGCGGGATGATGCGGTACACGTCACCGCAGCTGAGCGTGATGACGAAGTCGCCCGGTCGCGCGAGCTCGGCCACCCGGTCGGCCGCCTCCTGCCAGTCGGGCACGTAGTCGACCGCTCGCGCGTCGCCGAAGCGCGCCGAGACGAGCTCGCCGGTCACGCCGGGGATCGGGTCCTCCCGCGCGCCGTAGACGTCGAGCACCACGGTGTGCTCGGCGGCGGCCTCGTAGGCCTCGGCGAACTCGCCCGCCATGTCGCGCGTGCGGGTGTAGAGGTGCGGCTGGTGCACCGCGATGATGCGCCCCTCCCCCACGACCGTGCGTGCGGCGGCCAGGGCGGCCGCGACCTCGGTCGGGTGGTGGGCGTAGTCGTCGTAGACGCTCACGCCGTTCACCGTGGCGTGCAGCTCGAAGCGGCGGCCGGTGCCGGAGAAGGCCTCGAGCGCGCGCAGGGACGCCTCCGGGTCGTGGCCGAGGCCGACGAGCACGGTGAGGGCGCCGACCGCGTTGACGGCGTTGTGGCGACCGGGCACCTGCAACCGGCCCTCGAGTTCGCGGCCGTCGATGACGACGGTGAACGCGACCGGGCCGTCGGTGCGAATGGAGGCGATGCGCACATCCGCATCCGCCGCCTCGCCGAAGGTGAGCACCCGGCTGCCGACGAGGCGCCCGCCGATGCGGCGGGTGCCCTCGTCGTCGGCGGAGAGCACGACGAGCTCGGAGGCCGCGGAGCAGAACTCCACGAACGCGTCGTCGAAGGCCTCGGCGGTGCCGTAGTGGTCGAGGTGGTCCGAGTCGAGGTTGGTGACGAGCGCGATGGCGGTGTCGTAGATGAGGAACGAGCCGTCGGACTCGTCGGCCTCGAGCACGAAGAGCTCGCCGTCGCCGTGCTCGGCGCTCGCGCCGAGGTTCTGGATGACCCCGCCGTTCACGTAGGAGGGGTCGGCGCCGAGCTCGCGCAGGGCCGTGACGAGCATGCCCGTCGACGTGGTCTTGCCGTGCGCGCCCGCGACCGAGACGAGGCGGCGACCGCGGGTCAGCGCTTTGAGCGCGAGCGAGCGGTGCAGCACGGGGATGCCGCGCTCCTTCGCCGCGACGTACTCGGGGTTGTCGGGCCAGAGCGCGCTCGTCACGACGAGCGTGTCGGCGCCCTCCTGGTGGCGCGCGTCATGACCGATGAACACCTCGGCGCCGGCCTCTCGCAGCTGCTGCGTCGTCGCCGACTCGCTGCGATCGGAGCCGGTGACGCGGTGGCCCGCGGCGAGGAACATGCGGGCGATGCCGCTCATGCCGCTGCCGCCGATGCCGACGAAGTGCAGCGTGCCGGGTTCGGCGGGGATGGGGACGGAGAGGTCGGGGGTGATCATCGGGATCCATTCTGCGCGCTCGGGCGGAGCGCTTCCTGCGCGAGGTCGAGCATGCGGTCGGCGCCGTCGCGGATACCGGACGCCGTCGCGGCGGCGGCCATGGCGCCGAGCACGGCGTCGTCGCCCAGCAGCGGCAGCAGCTCGGCGCGCACCCACTCCGGGGTGACCAGCGCGTCCTCGACGATGCGCGCAGCCCCGGCGGCGACCGCGTCGCGCGCGTTGAAGCGCTGCTCGCCGTTGCCGACGGGGTAGGGCACGTACACGGCCGGCAGGCCGAGCGCGGAGATCTCGCTGACCGTGCCGGCGCCCGAGCGCGAGAGCACCAGGTCGGCGCTCGCGAGCGCGAGGTCCATGCGATCGCAGTATTCCAGGAGCGTGTAGCCGGGCACGCCCGGATCCGCGAGCTCGGTCATCCGCCCCTGGATGTGCAGCACCTGGGCGCCGGAGGCGACCAGCTCGGCGGCGGTGCCGTGCACGGCGTGGTTGATGCGGCGCGCGCCGAGCGATCCGCCGGTCACCAGCAGCGTGCGGCGGTCCGGATCGAGGCCGAGCTCACGGCGTGCCTCCGCGCGGGCGGCGTCGACGTCGAGGAGCTCGATCTCGCGGCGCAGCGGCATGCCGACGAAGCGGGCGTTCGGCAGCACCGTGCCCTGGAACGCGACGCCGACCTGGCGGGTCAGTCGGGCGCCGAGACGGTTCGCGATGCCGGGCATCGCGTTGGCCTCGTGCAGGGCGAAGGGGATGCCCGCACGTCGCGCGGCCAGGTAGGCGGGAGCGGCCGCGTAGCCGCCGAAGCCGATGACGAGGTCGACGCCGCGGTCGCGGATGAGCCGCACCACGCGCGCCCGGCTGCGCGCCAGCCGGGTCGGGAAGCGCAGCGCAGCCCCGTTCGGGCGGCGCGGGAACGGCAGCCGCTCCACCGTGAGCAGCTCGTAGCCGCGCAGCGGCACCAGGCGCGACTCGAGTCCCTCGGCGGTGCCGAGCACGAGCACGGTCGACTCGGGTTCGCGGGCGCGGATGCGGTCGGCGACCGCGAGCAGGGGGTTGACATGGCCGGCGGTGCCGCCGCCGGCCAGGAGGTACGTCGTCATGAGGCGGGGGCTCCGTCGGTGGTCTGCTCGACCGCGGGGCGGCGGGCGAAGGAGAGGGCGATGCCGATGGCGAAGAGGTTGGCGACGAGCGCCGAACCGCCCTGAGAGATGAGGGGCAGCGGCACCCCGATCACCGGCAGCAGCGTCAGCACCACCGCGATGTTGATGAAGGCCTGCCCGATCATCCAGACCATGATCGCCGTGACCGCGATCTTGACGTAGGGCGAGGAGGAGCCTCGGATGATGCGCAGCAGCGCGATCGCCAGCACCACGAAGAGCAGCAGCACCACGACTGCGCCGATCAGGCCGAGCTCCTCGCCGATGATCGCGAAGATGTAGTCGGTCTCCGAGTGCGGCAGCCAGGACCACTTGGCGCGGGAGTTGCCGAGGCCGACGCCGAAGACGCCGCCGGTGGCCAGCGCGTAGAGGCCGTGCACGGTCTGCCAGCAGGCCTGGTCGGCCTCGTCGACCGACGCGCATCCGCCGTTCAGGAAGGTCATCACACGGCCGGAGCGGCTGGCGGAGCTCATCGTCACGATGATCGCGAGGAGTGCGCCGACGACGATCGGCAGCAGCAGCACCCGCAGGCGCACCCCGGCGACGAACAGCGCGCCGAACGCGATCAGGGCGATGACGATCGCGGTGCCGAGGTCGCCGCCGGCGAGCACCAGCCCGAGGGCAAGGCCGATCGGCAGGCCGACGGTCTTGAGCAGCGCCCGCCAGTCGCTCACGATCTCGGGGCGGTCGGCGACGACCGAGGCCAGCCAGATGGCCAGCGCGATCTTAACGAACTCGCTGGGCTGGCCCTGCACGGGGCCGATGGCGATCCAGTTCGTGTTGCTGGTACCGAAGCTCTGGCCGATGCCGGGCACGAAGATGAGCGACTGGATGGCCAGCGAGCCCCAGAGGGCGAGGTTCGACCATCGCTTCCAGAAGCGCTGCGGCGTCCGCGACGCGATCAGCATCAGCGGCAGGCCGATGATCGCGAACATGGCCTGGCGCGACGCGGTGTAGAAGAAGTCCTCGTCGTTCTGCCGGTAGCTCGTGATCGCGGACGACGAGAGCACCATGAGCAGGCCGAAGCCCACCATGAACACGGTGATGCCGAGCAACATCGTGAAGTTGGCGTGCTCGGGCGTGAAGAGGCTGCGCACCCTGACGAGCGCGGCGGCGGGTCGTGAGGGCGCCGCGGACTCAGTCGCGGGGTGCGCGGTGCGCGGCTTCCGGTCCATCCGCGTCACCTCCCAGGAACTGCTGCACGGCGGCCGCGAAGCGGCGACCTCGGTCGGCATACCCGTCGAACTGGTCGAGCGACGCCGCGGACGGTGCGAGGAGCACGGTGTCCCCGGGCCGCGCGACCCCGGCCGACAAGCGGACCGCGTCGGGCATGACCCCCTCAGTGTCGGCGCTGGACGCCTCGAGCAGCGTCACCGCGGGCGCGTGTCGCGCGAACGCCTCGCGCAGCGGCTCGCGTTCGGTGCCGATCAGCACGACGGCGCTGAGGCGCTTCGCGTGCCGCTGCACGAGCGGAGCGATCTCCACGCCCTTCAGCTGACCGCCGACGATCCACACCACCGAGTCGAACGCGCGCAGCGAGGCCTCGGCCGCATGCGGGTTGGTGGCCTTGGAGTCGTCGACCCAGCGCACCTCGGCTGCGACGGCGACCGTCTCCGTGCGGTGACGGTCGACGCGGAAGGCGAGCAGCGCCTCCCGCACGACGGGGGCGGGCACGCCGGCGGCGCGGGCCAGCGCGCTGGCCGCCAGCACGTCGGCGACCAGGTGCGGCGCGCCGAGCCCGACGGCGCGGAGCTCGTCCAGCGTGACGAGCTCGAGCGCCTGGTCGCGTCGCGTCTCGAGGAACGCACGGTCGACGAGCAGGTCCTCGACGAGACCGAAGTCGCTCGGGCCCGGCATGCCGAGGCCGAAGCCGATGGCGCGGGCGCCCTCCTCGACGTCCGCCTCCTCGACCATCCGCCTCGTCGCCTCGTCGTCCCTGTTGTAGACGCAGGCGATGCGGGTGTTCTCGTAGACCTTGCCCTTCGCGCTGCGGTAGGCGTCGGCGCTGCCGTGCCAGTCGAGGTGGTCGTCGGCGAGATTGAGGCAGACGCTGGCGAGCGGATGCAGAGCCCCGGGCCCGGTCAGCGGCAGCGCGTGCAGCTGGTAGCTCGAGAGCTCCACGACGAGCGTCTGGAAGCCCTCCGGATCGCGGATCGCGTCCAGCACGGGCGTGCCGATGTTGCCGACGGGCGCGACGCGCACGCCGTCCGCCGCGAGGATCGTCGCGGTCAGCTGAGTCGTCGTGGTCTTGCCGTTCGTGCCGGTGACCAGGATCCACTCCGCCGGCTCGCCGACCTTGTCGCGCAGGCGCCACGCCAGCTCGATATCGCCCCACAGCGGGATGCCGCGGTCCGCGGCCCAGGCGAGCAGCGGATGGTCGGGGTGGAAGCCGGGCGACACGATGAGCAGCTCGGGATCGAGATCGATGAGTTCCCGCGGCGGCGTCGAGAGGTCGTCCTGCTGCACGAAACCGGAGCCGATGACGTCGAGCAGCTCCACCTGATCCGGCGCCCCCTTCGAGGCCACCACCAGCACCTGCGCGCCGAGCTCGACGAGCGTGTCCGCCACGGCGAAGCCCGTGACCCCCAGGCCGAGCACCCCGACCCGGAGCCCGCGCCAGTCGGCGTGCCAGCTCGTCAGACCGTCGAGGCGGTTCCCGCCGCTCAACGGCTGACCCACTCGAGGTAGAACAGGCCGACGCCGCCGGCGACGCAGAGCGCGGCGATGATCCAGAAGCGCACGACCACCGTCACCTCCGCCCATCCCTTCAGCTCGAAGTGGTGGTGGATCGGGCTCATCCGGAAGATGCGCTTCTTGCGCAGCTTCATGCTGGCCCGCTGCAGCACGACCGAACCGGCCGAGATGACGAACAGGCCGCCGATGAGCACGAGCAGCAGCTCGGTGCGGCTCAGGATCGCGAGGCCCGCCAGCGCGCCGCCGAGCGCGAGGGAGCCGGTGTCGCCCATGAAGATCTGCGCCGGCGAGGTGTTCCACCAGAGGAAGCCGATGAGGCCGCCCGTGATCGCCGTCGCGAGGATCGCGAGGTCCATCGGGTCGCGGGCCTCGTAGCACTTGTAGAGGAAGGGGTCGTCGCCGGCGAGGTTCACGCAGGACTGGTTGAACTGCCAGAAGCCGATGAAGATGAACGAGCCGATCGCGAAGATCGAGGCGCCGGTCGCGAGGCCGTCGAGGCCGTCGGCGATGTTCACGCCGTTGGAGGTCGACACGACGATGAGCAGCACCCAGATCGCGAACAGGATGCCGCCGACCACGAGGCCGAGCACGCGGAAGTCGAGCTGCGGGATGTCGCGGATGAACGAGATCGCGCTGGAGGCCGGCGTCTGGCCGTAGCGGTCGGGGAAGTTCAGCGCGAGCACCGCGAAGGCGCTCGCCACGAGGACCTGACCGGCGATCTTCGCCCACGGCGTGAGGCCCAGGCTGCGCTGGCGGCTGATCTTGATGAAGTCGTCGAGGAAGCCGACGAGGCCCAGCCCGACCATGAGCAGGATGACGAGGAGGGCGGAGGCGCTGTAGCCGGACTCCCCCAGCGTCGGGATCTTGCCGAGGAAGTAGCCGAGCAGCGCGCCGACGATGAACACGATGCCGCCCATGGTGGGCGTACCGCGCTTGGTCTTGTGATCGACGGCCGTGTCCACGCGGACGAACTGGCCCCAGCGGAGCCGTCGGAACAGGCGGACGAACAGGGGCGTGGCGACGAGCGTGAACAGCATGGAGATGCCGCCCGCGAGGAGGAGCGCGATCATGCCACGGGCTCCAGCGGAGCGCCGTCCGAGCCGATGCCTGCGATGCGGTCGCCGAGGAACCGGAGTCCTGCGACCCTCGAGGACTTCACGAGCACGACGTCACCTGGGCGCAGATCTTCACGGATCCGATGGTAGGCGTCGTCGTGCGTCTCGAGGTACACGGACTCGCCGTCCCAGGAACCCTCGAGACCGGCGGCGTTGTGGATGTGCCGGGCGCCGTGGCCCACGACGTAGAGCTGCTCGATGCCGAGGCGCACGACGAGGCGGCCGATGCGGTCGTGCTCCTCGTCGGCGTGCTCGCCGAGCTCCGCCATCTCGCCGAGCACGGCGATGCGGCGCTGGCCTGGCTCCGTGATCTGCGCAAGCGTCTTCAGTGCTGCGGCGATGGACTCCGGGTTCGCGTTGTAGGCGTCGTTGATGAGCACCACGCCCTCCTGCGGGTGCAGCACCTCCATGCGCCAGCGCTCGGCGCGCGCGACCTGCTCGATCGCGGCGATCGCACGCTCGAGCGGTACGCCGAGCTCGTCGGCGATGCTGAGGGCCGCCAGCGCGTTCATGACGTGGTGCTCGCCCAGGATGCGCAGGCGCACGGGCAGCCGGCGCTCGCCGGCGACGAGCGTGAACGCCGTGCCCGTGGCGGTGCCGACGATGTCCTCGGCGCGCAGATCGCCGCCGTCGAGTCCGAACCAGCGCACCTTCGCCGCCGTGCGCTCGGCCATCGCCGCGACCCGGTGGTCGTCGTGGTTGAGGATCGCGGTCGCGCTTCCCGGCAGCACCCGCACGATCGCGGACTTCTCCTCGGCGGTCGCCTCGATGCCGCCGAACTTGCCGACGTGCGACATGCCGATCTTCAGCACCGCGGAGACGTCGGGCACGACGATCGAGACGAGGTGCTGGATCTGGCCGGTGCCGCTCGCGCCCATCTCGACGACGAGGAACCGGGTGTCGTGATCGATGCGCAGCATCGAGATGGGCGCGCCGACGTGGTTGTTGAAGCTCTCGCGCGGGGCGACGGTGGGCGCCTCGGCCGACAGGATGGCGCCGACGAGGTTCTTCGTGGTCGTCTTGCCGTTGGAGCCGGTGATGCCGACGACCTGCAGCGAGCCTCCGGCACGCACGCGGGCGACCACCTCCCGGGCCAGCGCCGCGAGCGCCTGCACGCCGTCCGTCACGACGAGCTGCGGCACGGGTTTCGCGAGCTCCAGCTCGCGCTCGACGATGAGCAGCACGGCACCGGCCTCGACCGCGGCGTCGGCGAAGCGGTGGCCGTCGGTCGTCTCGCCGGGCAACGCGACGAAGACGCCACCGGGCAGCAGGTCCTTGGTGTTCGTCTCGACGGCGCCGTCGACGACGGTCTCCTCCGTCGTCCCGGGCGCGAGCACGAGGCGCGCGTCGAGGATGCCGACCAGGTCGGCGAGGGTCAGGGCGATCATGCGGGCTCCCATCCGGCGTCCTGCAGCGCGAGTCGCGCCTCGGATCGCGCGGAGTACGGCACCTTGTCGGTGCCGATCTCTCGGTACTCCTGGTGGCCGGGTCCGGCCCAGAGGATGCTGTCTCCCGGTCCCGCCAGCTCGACCGCGCGGCGGATCGCCGCGGTCGGGTCGGCGATCTCCTCGACCGGCTTGCCGGGCGCCGTCGCCCGGGCCGCCTCGAGGAGCACGGCGCGGATGGACGCGGGATCCTCCGTGCGCGGGTTGAGGTCGGTCACGATGAGATGGTCGGCGAGCTCCGCGGGAATGGCCCCCATCGCCTCGCGCTTGCTGTGGTCGCGATCGCCGTTGGCGGCGAAGACCATGACGATGTCGCCCTCGGTGAAGCGCCGCAGCGCCTCAAGGGTGGTGCGGAACGCCTCCGGGCTGTGGCCGAAGTCGACGAAGAGCGCAGGCCCCCGCTCCCCGAGACGCGCTCGATGCGGCCGGGCAGGAAGGCCTCGATGCCGTCATCGCCCAGCGCCTGGCCGATCGCCTCGAGGTCGAAGCCGGCCTCGACGAGCATGACGATCGCGAGTCCCGCGTTCGAGGCCATGTGGCGGCCGAGCAGCGGCACGCTGGTGACCAGCTCGCGGCCGTCGGGCCCGTCGAGGCGGAACACGGTGCGGTCGACCCGCTCCTCGAGGACGGTCACGGTCCAGTCGGCGCTCCGTCCGGCCTCGGCCAGGACGACCGTGGTCACCGGGATGCGGGACTCCTCGAGCACGCGCTCCCCCAGGGGGTGTCGAGGCTCGCGACGCCCCGCTTGGCGTGATCGGGGTGGAAGAGCTGCAGCTTGACCCCGAAGTACTCGTCCATGTCGGCGTACTCGTCGAGGTGGTCGTGGCTGAGGTTGGTGAAGCCGACGACATCGAACAGCAGCCCGTCGATGCGGTGGCGCCCCAGCGCGTGCGAGGAGACCTCGATGACGGCTGCGCGCACCTCCGACTCCCGCATCCGGGCGAGCAGAGCGTGGAGCTCCGGCGCCTCGGGCGTCGTCAGCTTGGCCTCGACGACCAGGTCGCCCGCGCGTCGTTCGGCGGTGGTGCTCAGACCGGTGGTCAGGCCGAGCTGGCGCAGCAGGCCGTCGAGCAGATACGACGTCGACGTCTTGCCGTTCGTGCCGGTCACCCCGAAGAGGGTCGGTCGCAGCTCGTCGGTCTGGTACACCCAGGCGGCCAGGTCGCCCAGCGCGAGGCGGGGCTCGTCGACGACGAGGACGGGCAGTCCCGCATCGGCGGCGAGCTCGGCGCCCTCGGCATCGGTCACGATCGCCACCGCGCCGGCGTCACGCGCCTGCGCGGCGTAGGCGGCACCGTGCGCACGATCGCCGCGCAGCGCGACGTACAGGTCGCCGGGCAGCACCTCGCGGCTGCTGAGGCTCACTCCCGTCACCTCGACGCCCTGCACGCTGCCGCACACCTCGACACCGGAATCCTCGACGAGCGCGGCGAGCGATCGAGCCGAGGGATGCTCCGGACGGATTCCCACGGAAGCCTCGGTCACACTGCGCCTTTCATCGGGATGCCGGTCACCACTCGGTCGGGTAGCCGACCGGTCCGACCGTCGAGGTCGGCACGCGGTAGGTCTGCAGCACCTGGCTCATGATCTTACTGAACGGCTCGGCGACCGACGACGAGCTCTTGCTGTTGGCGGGGCGGTAGTAGGTCACCACGACCGCGTACTCGGGGTTCTCGGAGGGTGCCACGCCGGCGACGGAGAGCGTGCGCTCCGCGGTGTAGGCGCCGTCGATCGCGACCTCGCCGGTACCCGTCTTGGCGGAGACGTTGTAGCCGGGGATGTCGAAGTTGTGCGCCGCGTAGCCCTCGTTGACGACGCTCTCGAGCATGCCGCGCAGCTCGACTGAGGTGTCGGACTGCATGACGGGCGTGCCCTCGGTGCTCGGGGCCTCGGTGACCGTGCCGTCCGCCCACTGGCAGCCCTCGACGAGCGTGAGCGGCATCTTCACGCCGTCGTTGCCGAGCGCCTGGTAGGCGCTGGCGATCTGCGCCACCGTCGCGCTCATGCCCTGGCCGAAGGTGACGAGGTACTTGGTGAGACCGTCCCACGAGGCGCCGCTCGAGCCGATCGTGCCGGCGGACTCGCCGGAGAAGCCGACGGCCGTCTTCTGCCCGAAGCCGAAGTCGGAGAAGTGCTGCCAGCGGGTCTGCACGTCGATGCGGTCGCTCAGCATCGAGGTGCCGGTGTTCGACGAGTTCATGAGGATGCCCGTGAGCGTCAGCGGGATCGTGTCGTGCGCCCACCAGTCGTTGATGGTGCCGCCGTTGACCGTCCAGGAACCGGGCGTCTCGAGGCGGGTGTACGGGTCGGCGACGTTCTCGTCGAGGAGGGTCGCGGCGGCCGGCATCTTCATGACCGAGCCGGGCTCGACCGGGGTCGAGAACGCCCGCGAGCCGAGGGCGTCGGTTCCGACGGCGCCGACGTCGTTCGGGTCGACGGACGGGTAGTCCGCCATCGCCATGATGTGCCCGTCCGAGACGCGGACCACGGCCGCAGCGCCCCACTGCGCGCCGAGCGACAGCGCGTACTCGCTGAGCCGCTGCTGCACGAACCACTGCAGGTCGCTGTCGATCGTCAGCTTGAGCGTGCCGCCGTCCTCGGCCGGCACGGTGGTGACGACGCTGCCGGGCAGACGGACGCCGTCCGGGCTCCGCTCGTAGGTCTCGATGCCGTTGCTGGCCTGGAGGCAGGCCTCGTCGTACATGAGCTCGAGACCCGTCTGCGGTCCGTCCGTGCCCATGAAGCCCACCAGGTTCCCGGCGACGGCGCCGACCGGGTACGTGCGGCTCGGCACCGTGTCCCAGCCGATCCAGGCGATACCGAGCTCGTTGATGGCGTTGTAGGCGTCGACGTCGAGGTCCTTGGCGAGGTTCGCGAAGTTCGCATCCGGGTCCTCGGCCAGCCGCTCATCGATGATGCGGGCGTACTCGGCCGCGTCGCCTCCGGTGATGGCGGCGATCTGCTCGAGCAGCTCGTCGCGCGTGGTCACGACCTTCTCGCCGTCGACGCGTCGTTCGCGGTCCTTCGCATTCGCCGGATCGACCTTGAGGTCGTAGCGGGTGACGCTGTCGGCCAGCACCACGCCGTTGGTGTCCACGATCTCGCCGCGCCGGCCGTACACGGTCGCCTCGACGCCGCGGCGATCCGCGCCCTGCTCGGCGAGATCGGCGGCGCGCACGACCTGCAGGTCGACGAGCCTGACCACGAAGACGCCGACCAGGACGACGACGACGATCAGCGCGAGCGCCAGCCGGCCGCGCGTGCGTGCGGGGTACCTCACGAGGCGTTCCTTCCCGTTCCGACGAGGACGCTCAGTGCGTCGCGGGAGTCGGAAGCCCACTCATTGTCGGAGTCTCCGGGGCGGATGCCGCGGCGGCCTCCGGCGTGTCCGCTGACCCGGTCGGCGCCTCGACGGCGGCACCTGCCGCAGCCTGCTGCGCCAGCAGCGCGTTCGCCACCAGGTTGCCGTGCGAGCCCACCACGCCGGCGCCCGGTTCCGCGGCCCCGACGTTGCCGTCGACGCGCCCATCCGAGAGCCAGAGCACGGCGGAGCTGCCGTTGGCGACCATCCCGAGTCGCTCGGCCTCCGTCGCCAGGTTCTGCGGCGAGCCGGACACGTCGATCTGCTCGCGCAGCTGCTGCTCCTCGCGGGTCAGCGCGGCGCGCTCGCTCGAGAGGGTGGAGAGCTCGTAGGCGCCGTTCGAGACGACCAGGCTGAGCAGCAGCTGCGCCACGATGACGGCGAAGACCCCGCCGAGGGTGATGGCCGCGTACAGCGGACGGGGCCGAGCCCGCTTCGAGGCGCGGCTCGGCGCGACCTCGACCGCCTGCAGCGCGGGGCGCTCGGGGGCGGTCGGTCGGGCCAGCGGCGCGAGCGGGCGACGGTAGTTGGGGGCGGCGCTCATCGGTTCTCCTCGCGGATGCGCTCCGCCGCGCGCAGTCGCACGGGCGTCGCTCGGCTGTTCACGGCACGTTCCTCGTCGCCCGCGAGCTCGGCGCCGCGCACGAGGGCGCGGAACCGCGGCGCGTGCTCCGGCAGCTCGACGGGGAGCCCCGCCGGAGCGGTGCTCGCCGTGCGCACAGCGAGCTCGCGCTTGACGATGCGGTCCTCCAGGGACTGGTAGGCCAGCACCACGATGCGTCCGCCGACCGCGAGGGCGTCGAGCGCGTTCGGCACGGCGCGCTCGAGCACCGACAGCTCCTGGTTGACCTCGATGCGCAGGGCCTGGAAGACGCGCTTGGCGGGGTGCCCGGTCCGCTGCACGGCTGCGGGGGTGGCGGCGGCGATGATGTCGACGAGATCGCCGGAGCGCAGGATCGGGCGCTCCTGCCGTCGCGCGACGATGCGGCTGGCGAAACGCGGTGCGAGCTTCTCGTCGCCGTACTCGTAGAAGATCCGGCGCAGCTCGGACTCGTCGTACTCGGCGAGCACATCGGCGGCCGTGACGCCCGTGCTGTTGTCCATGCGCATGTCGAGCGGCGCGTCCTGCGCGTACGCGAAGCCGCGCTCGGCCTCGTCCAGCTGCATCGACGAGACGCCGAGGTCGAAGAGCACGCCGTCGAGCGCGGGGATGCCCTCCCGTTCGAGCACCTCCGGCACCTCGTCGTAGACGGCGTGCACGAGGCGGATGCGGTCGGCGAACGGCGCCAGCCGCTCCCCGGTCCTGGCCAGCGCGTCGGGGTCGCGGTCGAGCCCGACGAGGGTCAGCTCGGGGAAGCGCTGCAGGAACGCCTCGGCGTGGCCGCCGAGCCCCAGCGTCGCGTCGAGCAGGACGGCGCCCGGGCGCTCCAGCGCAGGGGCGAGCAGCTCGACGCACCGCTCGAGCAGGACGGGGATGTGACGGTCGTGGTGCTGCATGGGTTCCTTCCGGCTGGACCCCTGTTCATCGATCCCCATCCGGCGACCTGGCACCGGGGAAGGTGCGCCAGGGCGGTCGGCTGGGGGTCGACGATCAGGGATCAGAAGAGGCCGGGGATCACCTCCTCCGACACGTCGGAGAACTCGGCCTCCTGCTCGGCGTAGTACGCCTCCCAGGCAGCGGTGTCCCAGATCTCGGCCCGGCTGCCGGCACCGATGACGGTGAGCTCGCGGTCGAGGCCCGCGTACTGGCGCAGCGCGGCGGGGATGGTGACCCGCCGCTGCTTGTCGGGCACCTCGGCGTGCGCGCCGGAGAGGAAGACGCGCAGGAAGTCGCGAGCGGTCTTGCTCGTCACGGGGGCCTGGCGGATCTTCTCGTGGACCTGCTCGAACTCGCGGTTAGGGAAGACGTAGATGCAGCGCTCCTGCCCGCGGGTGAGGACCAGGCCGGAGGAGAGCTCGTCCCAGAACTTGGCCGGGAGCACGATGCGGCCCTTCTCGTCGAGCTTCGGAGCGTAGGTACCGAGAAACACGGTGCACACCCCCTGCCCTCTCGATGCCGATCGCCGATTTCCTCCACTTTACTCCACTGAGCCCCACAAAAGAAGGATTGACGGCGCGTCGACGATGCTATTGCACGAGAAAACCCAGCTCAGACACAGACTGAGCCGGGTGGAGGACGCGGGTCCGCCTCAGATCGCCAGCCCCGGTGATCCCGCTGCGCACGGGCCTCCCCCGCGCCGGGCAACGCCGCGCCGAGGCAGCGGGGAGGGAAGTGGAGGAGGCCGGCGGGATCCCGCAGGACGGCCCGATCGGCCCGAGCGGATGCGGACGCGGCGGATCGGCCCTCGCCGTCCGGATGCGTCCGGGCGCACGAAAAAGGGACCGGCCCGGAGGCCGATCCCTGATCGAGTGGTTCGGAGGTTAGCGGTCGCCGTCCTGGCGTCGCTCCCAGCGGTCGTTCATACGGTCCATGAATCCCGCGCGGCTCTGCTGCTGCCGCGCCTTCGGGGTAGCGCCGGTGGGAGCGGACGCAGCACGACCCTTCGCCCCACGCGGGGACGACAGCGCGAGGAGGGCACCGCCGAGGAGCAGCACGAAGCCGAGGATCCCGACGACGGGGACCCGCAGCGCCACCCCGGTCACGATGGTCGCGACCCCGAGGAGCGCGACCAGTACGCCGATGACGATCATGCGGTAGTTCGGGGCGCCGACTCGGCGGGCACCGACGGTGGCGACGAAGTCCGCATCGTGCTTGTAGAGGTTGCGCTCCATCTCGTCGAGAAGTCGCTGCTCCTGCTCGGAGAGTGGCATGGGTTCCCCTTTCGGATCGAAGACCCCGCTGACGCTGGAGCACCATCCTATGCCCGGCCCGAAGGCTAGGCTACCGGGGTGGCTGAGAGTCTCCGACTAGTGGACAGGGTGCAGCACTGCATCGACGACTTCCTCGAGCAGAAGACCGGAGAGCTGGCCCGGATCGCCCCGGAGCTCGTCGACCTGACGCGGTTCTCCGGCGATTTGCTGCGCGGCGGCAAGCGGTTCCGGGCCCTCTTCAGCTACTGGGGGTGGCAGTCCGTGCAACCGGCGCCCGTCGGCCTCGACGCCCCGGACCCGGTCGCCCTGGACGCGATCGTCGAGGTCTGCGCGGCGCTCGAGCTCTTCCATGCCGCGGCGCTCGTCCATGACGACATCATCGACCGCTCGGACACGCGTCGCGGACTCCCCGCATCCCACCGCCGGTTCGAACAGCTGCACCGCGAGGGCGCCTGGTCGGGCGAGACCGAGCAGTTCGGCCTCGGCGGCGGCATGCTGCTCGGCGACCTGCTGCTCGCCTGGTCGGACGAGATCCTGCTGCGCGGCCTGCAGCGACTCGGCCCCGCACGCACGGCATCGGCGCGGGCGGAGTTCGACCGGATGCGCACCGAGGTCACCGTGGGCCAGTACCTCGACATCCTCGAGGAGGCAGCCTGGATGCACGCCCCCGAGTCGACCCTCGCGGACCGCGCCGCGCGCGTGGTGCTCTACAAGTCCGCCAAATACAGCGTGGAGGCGCCGCTCGTCATCGGCGCGAGCCTCGGCGGCGGCTCGCCCGAGCAGGTGCAGGCCCTGCGCGACTTCGGCATCCCGCTGGGCATCGCCTTCCAGCTGCGCGACGACCTCCTCGGCGTCTTCGGCGATCCGGCGGTGACGGGCAAGCCCGCGGGCGACGACCTCCGGGAGGGCAAGCGCACGGTGCTCATCGCCCTCGCCCGGGAGGCGCTGCCCTCCGGCGCCCGACGCCTGCTCGACGAGATGCTCGGCGACCCCGATCTGGACGACGCCCAGGTCGAGGTCATCAGAGCCTCCCTGCGCGAGTCCGGTGCGGTGGCCGAGATCGAGCGCCGCATCGAAGCCGGCCTGCGCGATGCGCTCGACGGCCTCGCCGCAGCGCCGCTGAGCCGCTCGGCCCGCGACGAGCTGCGGCGGCTCGGCGAGGCGGTCATCCGCCGCGAGGCCTGAGCCCTCCGCTCGTCCGACCGGGCTTGCGGACCCCCGCCACGCTGAGGACGCGGCGGGGTGGATCAGAAGGCGAGCGACTGGGCGGCGCGACGCACGGCGGACTTGTGCCCGTCGCGGAGGGAGGCGATCGGGGTCCTGCCGAGCGACTCCTCCTCGGCCAGCAGCCAGCGCATGGCCTCGTCGTCGGAGTAGCCGCTGTCGGCGAGGAGCGTGATCGTCCCGGCGAGCCCCACGACCGGCTCCCCATCGCGGATGAACTCCGCGGGCACCACGAGCACCCCGTCGCGGCGCACGGCGAGGAGCGCGCGGTCCTCGAGCAGGCGGTGGATCTGTCCCACACCGAGCCCGAGCTCTTCGACGAGGTCGGGGACGGTCAACCAGGCGGCGGCGTTCTCAGTCACAGGTCAAGCGTGCCATGGGCTGGCTCCCAGCGTCGCACGCGCCCGCCGTGTTGACTGCTCTGTACCGCTGTGACAGCGTTATCGGGGTACAACTGCGCCCGCGCGCACCCCACGAGCCGCGCGAGCCATGAGATCGGGATGGGTGAGAGCTATGGATCGCAGCGACGATCGAGCTTCCGACGACAGCACCGCGGTCCGCGATACGGACGCCATCGCGCGAGCCGTGTTCGACGGGTTGCGCCCCAGCCGGGCCGAGACCGAGCGCACGCCGTTCTGGCGCGACGCCGCGGCGAACGGCGCACGACGGCAGCAGGCACGCGCGACGAAGCAGGCTGCGTCGAAGCGCGGCGGCGGGCGCGCCGCGACGATGCCGATCATGATCGCCGGCGCGGTCGCGATCGGCACCCTCAACCTCACCGGCAACCTCGACGCCGTCGCGCAGCCGCAGCCGGATGAACCGAGCGAGCACGACGAGGGCGTGCGCGGTCTCGCCGCCGCGTCCACGACGATCCGTGCGGCGAGCGTCGAGCCGGTCCGCGCGCTGGCCGCCGTGCCCTCCCGGTACACCGTCGCCGACGGTGACACGGTCAGCGGCATCGCCGAGCAGTTCGGGCTCTCGACCGCCGGCATCCTGGCCCTGAACGGGCTGAGCTGGCGCTCGTCCATCTACCCCGGGCAGACCCTCACGCTGCGCAACGGCATCGCGGCCGCGCCGACGCCCGGCGGCTCCAGCGCCGGCGCGGGCTCGTACACGATCTCCGAGGGCGACACGATCGCCGGCATCGCCGCCGCACACGGTCTCAGCACGGTGGACCTGCTCGAGGCCAACGGTCTCAGCTGGTCGAGCACCATCTTCCCCGGCCAGAGCATCGTGCTCCCGGGTGCGGACCGCGCCGTGCCGTCATTGCCGGGGGCGCCCCGGCTCATCGCCCACGAGCAGCCCGCCGAGCAGACGGTCGCCGAGCAGGCGCCGGCGGAGGAGCCCGCCGACACGCAGTCCTCCTCCACCAGCGGAACGCGCCACACGGTAGGCGCCGGCGAGACGATCAGCGCGATCGCCGCCCGCTTCGGCGTGACGGTGTCGAGCATCCTCGACGCGAACGGGCTCAATCGCACCAGCATCATCTACCCGGGCAGCGAGCTGGCCATCCCCGGCGCGTCGGGTCAGCCGGCGGCCGGCACCGGATCGAGCTCCTCCGCGAGCCCCGCGCCGGCCGCTCCGGCCCCCGCCGCGCCCGCGGGCTCGGCGACCGGCACGGTCCAGGGCCTCAGCTCGACGATGCGCCCCAACGCGAAGGTGATCGTCGACGTCGGTCGCCAGCTGGGCGTCTCCGACTACGGCATCGTGATCGCGTTGGCGACCGCGATGCAGGAGTCCTCGTTGCGCAACATCGACTACGGTGACCGCGACTCCGTCGGCCTGTTCCAGCAGCGGCCGAGCTTCGGCTGGGGCTCGGTCGAACAGATCCTCGACCCCGCCTACGCCGCGCGGACCTTCTACCAGGGAACCCCCGAGGGCAATCGCGGCCTGCTGGACATCGGCGGATGGCAGTCGATGACCCTCACCCAGGCTGCGCAGGCCGTGCAGATCTCCGCCCACCCCACCGCCTACGCCAAGTGGGAGGCCTCCGCCTGGTCCTGGCTCGCGGAGCTCGGCTGATCGCAGCCCGTCTTCCGCGGGTCGGACGGTGTTTCGGGCGGACTGCCATCCAGCCCAGCCCTAGACTCGCAGGGTGAGCAGCAACCCCACCGAGGACCCCCTCGTCGGCCGTTTGATCGATGGTCGGTACGAGGTGCGCTCACGCATCGCCCGTGGCGGGATGGCCACGGTGTACCTGGCGACCGACCTGCGGCTGGACCGCCGCGTCGCCGTCAAGGTGATGCATCCGCACCTCGCCGACGACGACCAGTTCAAGGAGCGCTTCATCCAGGAGGCGCGCTCCGCCGCGCGCCTCGCGCATCCGAACGTCGTCAACGTCTTCGACCAGGGGCAGGAGGCCGAGACCGCCTACCTGGTGATGGAGTACCTGCCCGGCATCACCCTGCGCGACCTGCTGCAGGAATACGGGCGGCTGACTCCCGAGCAGATGCTCGACATCTCTGAGGCCGTGCTCGCCGGCCTCGCCGCCGCGCACCGTGCGGGCATCGTGCACCGCGACCTGAAGCCCGAGAACGTGATCCTGGCCGACGACGGCCGCATCAAGATCGGCGACTTCGGCCTGGCGCGCGCCGTCAGCGCCAACACGGCCACCGGGCAGGCGCTGCTCGGCACGATCGCCTACCTCTCCCCCGAGCTCGTCACCCGAGGCGTCGCGGACACCCGCAGCGACATCTACGCGGTCGGCATCATGATGTTCGAGATGCTCGCCGGCGAGCAGCCCTTCAAGGGCGAGCAGCCGATGCAGATCGCCTACCAGCACGCCAACGACAGTGTGCCCCCGCCGTCGGATGTCGTCGATGACGTACCCGCAGAGCTCGACGAGCTCGTGCTGTGGGCCACCGCCCGCGAGCCCGAATCGCGCCCGCGGGACGCGCGCAGCCTGCTCGAGCAGGTGACCGACGCACGGCGCATCGTCGTGCCGGAGGCGACCCAGCCCCATCCGGTCGTCACGGCCGCCGGCACCGCGGCGTACCAGCCCACCCGGGTGCTCGCGCCGGTCGCCGGCACCGATGAGATCTCGCAGGGTCTCACCCAGGTGCTCTCCCCGCCCAGACGGGCAGCGGTGGGGACGACGCCGGCACGGGGGAGATCGGCGACGGCGAGGACGGGGACGAGCCGCGCAAGCGGCGCGGACGGCTGATCGCTCTGATCGTCGTGCTCGTGCTGCTGCTCGGCGGCGGTGGAGCCACCGCCTGGTACTTCCTCGCCGGACCCGGCTCCTACGCCGCGGTGCCGACGCTCGTCGGCACCTCCGAGGCGGATGCGCGCACGGCGATCGAGGGCGCCGGCTTCGCCGTCGGGACGGTCACGCCGGAGACGAGTCTCGATGTGCCCGCCGGCGAGGTGATGGAGTCGTCGCCCGGCGCCGGCACGCATCTGCCGCCGGAGTCGGAGATCGACCTGGTCGTCTCCGCTGGGCCGCGGCTGATCGCGCTGCCGGAGTTCGCCGGCAGGCCCGCCGACGACGTGCGCGCCGACCTCGGCGACTTCCAGCTGCAGGACGACGTGACCGAGTTCAACGCCGACATCGATGCCGGCGCCGTCATCCGCGCCACCGGCATCGATGCCGAGGGCGGATCGATGGCGCTCGAGCCGGGTCAGGAGTACGCCGAGCAGCAGCCGGTGACCCTGGTGGTCTCCGCCGGCCCGGTGCCGAACGTCACCGGCGAGACGGCCGCGTCCGCGCGCGGCATCATCGAGGGCGCCGGCCTCCAGTTCCGCGAGGGCGAGCGCCGGTACAACAACGACGTGGCCGAGGGCCGGGTCATCGACTGGTACGCGCAGGTCGACGAGGGCGAGCCCGTGGTCCCCGGCACCGCCATCGTGGTGAACGTCTCCGACGGGCCGGAGCCCGTGCAGGTGCCCGACGTCGTCGGCGACAACGTCGACGACGCCGTGTCCGCGCTCGAGGGCGCCGGGTTGCAGGTGGCCTACAGCGACCCCGGTCCCTTCGGCGCCTTCGCCACGGTCACGGAGATCTCCCCGGGCGCCGGCGAGGAGGCGCGCGTCGGCGACACCATCACGCTGCGTTGGAGCCTCACCGGCTGAGGCGCGCGATACACGGAAGGGGGCGGATGCATCGCATCCGCCCCCTTCTCCAACGCGTCAGTGCTTCGCCGCGAGCTCCTCCGCGACGAGGAACGCCAGCTCGAGCGACTGCTTGTGGTTGAGGCGCGGGTCGCAGAGCGACTCGTAGCGGGTGGCCAGCGTCGCCTCGTCGATGTGCTCCGAGCCGCCGAGGCACTCGGTGACGTCGTCGCCGGTCAGCTCGACGTGGATGCCGCCCGGGTGGGTGCCCGCCGCGCGGTGGGCCTCGAAGAAGCCCTTGACCTCGTCGACCACGTCGTCGAAGCGGCGGGTCTTGTAGCCGGTCGACGTCGTGATGCCGTTGCCGTGCATCGGGTCGGTGACCCAGAGCGGCAGCGCGTCCGTCTCCTTGATGGCCTCGAGCAGCGGGGGCAGCGCGTCGCGGATCCTGCCCGCACCCATCCGCGTGATGAAGGTGAGGCGGCCGGGCTCGCGGTTCGGGTCGAGCTTCTCGATGAGCTCGCGCATCGTCTCCGGGGTCGTCGTCGGGCCGAGCTTCACGCCGATGGGGTTGCGCACGCGCGAGAAGAAGTCGACGTGCGCGCCGTCGAGCTCGCGGGTGCGCTCGCCGATCCACTGGAAGTGCGACGACGTGTTGTACGCGGTGCCGGTGCGCGAGTCGATGCGGGTCATGGGCCGTTCGTAGTCCATGAGCAGACCCTCGTGACCCGTGTAGAACTCGACGCGCTTGAGCTCGTCGAAGTCGGCGCCGGCAGCCTCCATGAACTTGATGGCCCGGTCGATCTCGGCGGCGAGGTGCTCGTAGCGCTGGTTCGCCGGGTTCGAGGCGAACCCGCGATTCCAGCTATGCACCTCGCGAAGGTCGGCGAAGCCTCCCTGCGTGAACGCGCGCACCAGGTTCAGCGTCGATGCCGCCGTGTGGTAGCCCTGCAGGAGACGGCGCGGGTCCGCCTCACGCGACTCCGGCGTGAAGTCGTAACCGTTGACGATGTCGCCGCGGTACGCCGGCAGCGTGACGTCGCCGCGGGTCTCGAAGTCGTTCGAACGGGGCTTGGCGAACTGGCCCGCCATTCGTCCCATCTTCACGACGGGCATGGAGGCGCCGTACGTGAGGACGACCGCCATCTGCAGCAGCGTCTTGACGCGGTTGCGGATCTGATCGGCGGTCGCGCCCGCGAAGGTCTCCGCGCAGTCCCCGCCCTGCAGGAGGAAGGCCTCACCGCGCGCGGCCTTGCCGAGCCGGTCGCGCAGCTGGTCGACCTCGCCGGCGAAGACGAGGGGCGGCAGCGTCGAGAGCTCGGCGGACACGGCCGCGGTGGCGGCGGCGTCCGGCCAGGAGGGCTGCTGCTTGACCGGGAGCGTGCGCCAGTAGTCGAGACCCTCGATCACGGCCGGTGCTGCGGTGATGACGGGTTCGGTGGAGTCGACCACGGTGATTCCTCTGGAGTTTCGATGGGTGGCGGGGGTGGCGCCGGTCCTGACGGTCCGGCGGGGAGCGCGGACCGAGGCTGAGCCTATCGGGCGGCGGGGCCGCGCTTCTCCTTGACGGACGACGCATAGGCGTCCACGTACTCCTGCTGGCTCAGCTTGCCGAGCTCGTACATGATCTCGTCGGTGATCGAGCGCAGGATGAAGCGGTCGCCCTCGAGTCCCTCGAAGCGCGAGAAGTCGAGCGGTTCGCCGATGACGATCCCGACGCGGCGGACCGTGGGGATCTTCGTGCCGATGGGCATGATCTTCTCGGTGTCGATCATCGCGATGGGCACGACCGGCACCTTGCCCTCGAGCACCATGCGCGCGACGCCGGTGCGACCGCGGTACATGCGCCCGTCAGGGCTGCGGGTGCCCTCGGGGTAGATGCCGAGCAGGTCGCCCTTGTGCAGCACCTGCAGACCGGTGTTGAGCGAGGCCTCGCTGGCCTTGCCGCCGGAGCGGTCGATCGAGAGCTGGCCCGTCGCCTCGAAGAAGAGGCGGACGAGGAAGCCCTTGATGCCGCGGCCGGTGAAGTAGTCGCTCTTGGCGAGGAAGCTGATCCGCCGGTCGAGGACGAGCGGCAGGAACACCGAGTCGACGAAGGAGAGGTGGTTCGAGGCGAGGATGGCTCCGCCGTGCTCGGGGATGTTCTGCAACCCGACGATCCAGGGACGGAACACGACCTTGACGATGGGGCCGGCGACGAGATGCTTCATCAGCCAGTAGAACATGGAGACCTCACCTCGGGACGGACCGCTCCACTCTACCCCCAGGGTTCCGTCCCCCAGAGCGGCCCGGACGGGGGACGTTCCGCTCGGCGTCGGCTCGGCACCGCGGGCTAGGGTGGTGACGAGCTCTACGCTGACCGGTACCGAAGGAGTTGCCGTGAACCATCAGATCGTGCCCGCCGTGGTCCCCGCGGACCCGACCGCCAATGCGACCGACCTGCTCGTGGAGCGGGTCCGCCTCACCCCGGATGCGCCGCTGTTCGCCCTGCCCGACGGCCGTGGCGGGTGGACGGATGTGACCTCGCGCCGCTTCCTGGAGGAGGTGACCGCGCTCGCGAAGGGGCTCGCGGCGAGCGGCATCGAGCCCGGCGACAAGGTCGGCCTGATGGCGAAGACCCGCTACGAGTGGACGCTCATCGACTTCGCCGTCTGGTTCGCCGGCGCCGTGCTCGTGCCGATCTACGAGACGTCCTCCCCTCGCAGGTGCAGTGGAACCTCTCCGACTCCGGGGCGGTCGCCGTCATCGTCGAGAACAGCGACCACTTCGCGCGCTTCGACGAGGTGCACGCGGATGTCCCCCAGGTGCGCAGCGTCTGGCAGATCGACACGGGCGACCTCGACAAGCTCACCGCGGCGGGCACCTCCGTGACCGACGCCGAGATCGAGCGACGCCGCACGCTGGCGAACGCCGACGACATCGCCACGCTCATCTACACCTCGGGCACCACCGGCCGCCCGAAGGGCTGCGTGCTCAACCACTCGAACTTCGTCGAGCTGGCGCGCAACTCGGCGAAGGAGCTCGCGGAGGTCGTCGCGCCGGGTTCCTCCACCCTGCTCTTCATCACCCTGGCCCACGTCTTCGCGCGGTTCATCTCGGTGCTGGCCGTGCACGCCGGCGTCAAGGTGGGCCACCAGCCCGACACGAAGCTGCTGCTGCCGTCGCTCGGCAGCTTCAAGCCGACTTTCCTGCTCGCCGTGCCGCGCGTCTTCGAGAAGGTCTACAACGCCTCCGAGCAGAAGGCCGAGACCGGCGGCAAGGGCAAGATCTTCCGTCGCGCCGCCGACGTCGCCGTGGCGCACTCCAAGGCGCTCGACGCGGGCAGCGTGCCGCTGGGCCTCAAGCTGCAGTTCGCCCTCTTCGACAAGCTGGTCTACGGCAAGCTCAAGGCCGCCATGGGCGGCAACGTCCGATACGCCGTCTCGGGCTCGGCGCCGCTCGGCCCCCGCCTCGGGCACTTCTTCCGCAGCATGGACGTGCGCATCCTCGAGGGCTACGGCCTCACCGAGACCACGGCACCGGCCTCGGTGAACGTGCCCTCGAAGTTCAAGATCGGCACCGTCGGTCCCGCGCTGCCGGGGGTCGGTCTGCGCATCGCCGACGACGGCGAGGTGCAGGTGACCGGCATCAACGTGTTCCAGGGGTACTGGAGGAACGAGGAGGCGACGAAGGCCGCTTTCACCAAGGACGGCTGGTTCCGCACCGGCGACCTCGGCGCGATCGACGCCGAGGGGTACCTGACCATCACCGGTCGCAAGAAGGAGATCATCGTCACCGCCGCGGGCAAGAACGTCGCCCCCGCCGTGCTCGAGGACCCGATCCGCGCGAACCCCATCATCGGGCAGGTCGTGGTGACGGGCGACCAGAAGCCGTTCATCGCGGCGCTGGTCACCCTCGATCCCGAGATGCTGCCGGCGTGGCTCGCCAACAACGGGGTGCAGGGCACGCTGAGCCTCGCGGAGGCGGCCGCGCATCCGACCGTCCTCGCCGAGGTGCAGCGCGCCATCGACGCGGCGAACACGCTCGTGTCGCGCGCCGAATCCATCCGCAAGTTCACGATCCTGCCGATCGAGCTCACGGAGGCCAGCGGGCACCTGACCCCGAAGCTCAGCATCAAGCGGGACCTGATCCTCGCGGACTTCGCCGCGGAGATCACCGGCATGTACGACTCGGCGCCGAAGACGCAGGGGCAGTCGCTGGCGCACTGACGTCGGTGCACGTGTCGAGGGCCCGGGAGCGTGCGCTCCCGGGCCCTCGACCTGTGCGGTTCAGAACCAGCTCGTGCCGCGGATCGCCTTCAGGGCCTCGCGCCGGGTCGGCTGCTCGAGCCGATCGAGGTAGAGCAGGCCGTCGAGGTGGTCGCACTCGTGCTGCAGCGCCTGGGCCAGCAGGCCGGTGCCGCTGACGTCGACGGTCTCGCCGTCGAGGTCCACGCCGACGACGCGCGCGAACGGATGCCGCGGGGTCTTGAAGAAGAGCTCGGGCACGGAGAGGCAGCCCTCGTCGACGAGCTCCGCCTCGCCCGCGACCTCGACCAGCGTCGGGTTGATGACGTAGCCGGTCTCGCCGTCGACGTTCCAGCTGAAGGCGCGCAGATTGACGCCGATCTGGCAGGCCGCGACGCCCGCGCGCCCGGGCAGCGCCACCGAGTCGAGCAGGTCCTGCACGAGGGCGCGAGCGGATGCGGGGTCCGCGATCGCGTCCGAGACGGTCTTGAGCACCGGGTCGCCGAAGATCCGGATGGCGCGTTCCGCCATCAGCGATCGCGGCGGACGGGCAGCCCGTCCATGACGAGGGCCGCGAGCTCGCGTGCGGCCTGCTTGGTGACCTCGTGCAGATCGCGGTAGCTCACCACGGAGCCGGCGGCGAGCTGCGGGTCGTAGGGGATCCGCACGGTCGCGCGCACGCGCGACTGGAAGTGCGACTCGATCTCCTCGAGCTTGACCAGCTGCGTGCCCTGGGTCGCGGTGTTGATCGCCACGACCGCATTGCGGACGAGGTCGCCGTAGCCGTTCGCCTCCAGCCAGGTGAGGGTCTCGGAGGCGAGACGCGCCTCGTCGACGCTGCCGCCCGAGACGATGACCACCGAGTCGGCGCGGCCGAGCGTGGCCCGCATCACCGAGTGGACGATGCCGGTGCCGCAGTCGGTGAGGGCGATCGAGTAGAAGCGCTGCGCGAGGTCGGCCACGACGTTGTAGTCGTCCTCGCTGAACGCCTCGGAGAGCAGCGGGTCGGTGTCGGAGGCGAGCACGTCGAGCCGCGTGATGTCGCGCGAGACGAGGTTCGCGAAGTCGGTGAAGCCGACCACCGAGCTGGCCCTCGTGACGACGTCGCGCACGGTGGCGCGGGTCTGCTTGTGCACCCGCTCCGAGAGGGTGCCGCGGTCGGGGTTGGCGTCGATGGCGATGACGCGGTCCTCGCGCGCATCCGCCAGCGCCATGCCGAGCAGCGTGGTGATGGTGGTCTTGCCCACGCCGCCCTTGCGGGTGAGCACGGGCACGAAGCGGGTGCCGCCCTCGAACTTCTTGGCCATGCGCGCCTCGACCTCCTTGCGCGCGCGCACCCTCTTCGAGTCGCCGAGGTTCACGTTGTGGAACGTCGCGGCGTAGAGGAAGGCGTTGAACCCGCCCTCGGGCGCTGGCCGGTGCCGGCGACGCGGCTCGATGAGGCGGTCGGCGGTGAGCATGGCTGCGGACTCGGGCGTCTCCGACGTGCCGCCCTTGAGCCGCTCGCGTCGGCTCGGCCCGTCACCCGTGGTCTCCTCGACGGGCGGGGAGACCGGGATGGAGGTCGTCGCCGCGGGGCCGACATCGAGGCGGCCCGGATCCACCGTGGTGTCGTCGATCGCGACGGCCCGCTCGTCCTCGGGGGCGTCGTGCACCTGCTCGGGCAGGTCGACGGAGAAGGTGAGGTGCTCGGGCACGACGAGGGTGAGATCCTCGCCGGAGGGCTCGGTCGGGTCGTCGTGCAGCCGTCCCCGATCGCCGGCGTCGGCGTGATCCGGGAAGACCTCGTCGTCGCCCAGAGGCTTCTTGCGGTTCAGTGCCACTGTGGCTGCCTTTCGATGCACGGGGAACTCCCATCCTACCGCGCGGGGTCCGCCGCTCCACGGGCACCCCGTGCCCGGCATGCGGTCCGAGCGCAGCGCGGCGCGCCGCATCCGGTCGGAGCCCTTCCAGCTTCGTAACGGTAACGTTATGGATCGTGCACGTACTCAGCGTCAGCTCCCTCAAGGGCGGTGTGGGCAAGACCACTGTGACCCTCGGTCTGGCCTCCGCCTCGTTCGCCAAAGGCCTCCGCACCCTCGTGGTCGACTTCGACCCGCAATCGGACGTCTCCACCGGCATGGACATCGCCGTCGCGGGTCACCTGAACGTCGCCGACGTGCTCACGGCACCGCGCGAGCGCACCGTCCGCCAGGCCATCGCGCCGAGCGGCTGGACTCGCGGTCGCAACGGCACGGTCGACGTGATGATCGGCAGCCCCTCCGCGATCAACTTCGACGGACCGCATCCGAGCATCCGCGACATCTGGAAGCTCGAAGAGGCGTTGGCGCACGTCGAGAACGAGTACGACCTCGTGCTCATCGATTCCGCCCCCTCGCTGAACGCGCTGACCCGCACCGCGTGGGCGGCCAGCGACCGGGTCATCGTCGTGACGGAGCCCGGCCTGTTCTCGGTCGCCGCAGCCGACCGCGCGCTGCGCGCGATCGAGGAGATCCGCCGCGGCCTCTCCCCCGTCTGCAGCCGCTCGGCATCGTCGTGAACCGCACGCGCGTGCAGTCGCTCGAGCACCAGTTCCGCATCAAGGAGCTGCGCGACATGTTCGGGCCGCTCGTGCTCAGCCCGCAGCTGCCGGAGCGCACGTCGCTGCAGCAGGCGCAGGGCGCTGCGAAGCCGCTGCACATGTGGCCGGGCGAGAGTGCGCAGGAGATGGCGCACAACTTCGACATGCTCCTCGAGCGGGTCATGCGCGCCGGTCGCATCGGCATCTGAAACCGCGGGCCTCCGCTCCCCGGCGCGCGTGCGGTCGCCCCGGAGCAGGTGGGCGGCGCGGCGGGAGCCGCTGAGCGGTCAGCCGGCTTGACGGGAGCGTCGGCGGGCGGCGAGCTCGTCCGCAGGATCACCCTGCGCGGTGTCGAGCTCGACGAGGGAGGTCTCGACCTCGCGGAGCACCTTGCCCACGGCGATGCCGAAGACGCCCTGGCCGCGGCTGACGAGGTCGATGACCTCGTCGTTCGACGTGCAGAGGTAGACGCCCGCGCCATCGCTCATGAGGGTGGTCTGGGCCAGGTCGCTGACACCCGCCTCACGCAGCTGGTTGACGGCGGTGCGGATCTGCTGGAGGGAGATGCCCGTGTCGAGCAAACGCTTGACGAGCTTGAGGACGAGGATGTCGCGGAAGCCGTAGAGGCGCTGCGATCCGGAGCCGGCGGCGCCGCGCACGGTGGGCTCCACGAGCTCGGTGCGAGCCCAGTAGTCGAGCTGCCGGTAGGTGATGCCGGCGGCCTTCGCCGCCACCGTGCCGCGGTACCCGGCGGTCGGGTCCATCTCGGGCAGGCCGTCGGTGAACAGGAAGCCGAGATCGTACCGGGAGTCCTCGGGACGGGGTGCTTCGCTCATCGACGTGCCTTTCGGGCTCTGCGTTCAACCTCAAGTTCAGGTTGACGGTTTTGACGAGGTCCACGCTAGCGACGGCTCCCCACGCCGACCGACATTGGTCCGGCGTGTCGGACCCCGATGTCGAGCCCTCGCTCGACCAGTGTACGGCCGACCGACGACAGCGCCAGCGGGCGCGCCCGGTCAGCCGTCGAGACGGGACAGCGCGCTGCGCACGAGGCTGCCGCGCACCAGGTCGAGCTGCGCCGAGATCTCGCGGGCGAGCTCCGCCGCCCGGGCCCGGCTCGCCGTGTCGCCTCGGCGCGCGGCGGGTGCCAGGGCGCTCTGGATGAGCGCCGTCTCGCGCTCCACGGCGGCGCGCAGGCCGCGCAGGTGCCGCGGCTCGATACCGGCGCGCTGCAGCTCGGCCAGCGCTCGGAGCACGGCCAGCGCATCCTCGCCGTGGTGCTCGGCCGGCGCGATGAGGGAGGCGGAGACCGCATCCGCCAGCAGCGGCGCGGATGCGCCCGCCTCCTTGAGCAGCTCGTCGCGGCTGAGCCGGCGCTCGGCGGGGAAGATGCTCGGCGTGCCGGCGCCCGTGGGCAGCTGCGGCACCCGACCGGCGTCGAGCTCGTCGAGGTGGCCGCGGATGACCTTCAAGGGCAGGTAGTGATCGCGCTGCAGCTGCAGGATGAAGCGAAGCCGTTCGAGATCGGCCGGCGAGAACTTGCGGTAGCCCGACGCGGTGCGTTGCGGGGTGATGAGCTGCCGCTCCTCGAGGAAGCGCAGCTTGGACGGGGAGAGGTCGGGGAACTCGGGCGTGAGGCGCGCGAGCACCTGCCCGATGCTGAGCAGCTGGGCTCCCCCGTCGCCCGCGGGGCTCGCCGCCGCCGCGGTCGCGCGGGCCACTCAGCCCCTCGGAGCTGCGGCGAGATCCTGCCGCGATGCGTAGAAGGTGAGCCGGAACTTGCCGACCTGCACTTCGGCGCCGTCGTCGAGCGCGGCCGACTCGATGCTCTGGCCGTTGAAGTAGGTGCCGTTCAGCGACCCCAGATCGCGCACCTGGAAGGCGGTGCCGGAGCGGATGAACTCGGCGTGCCGGCGCGAGACCGTGACGTCGTCGAGGAAGATGTCGGCGTTCGGGTGGCGGCCGGCGACGGTGACGTCGGCGTCCAGCAGGAATCGTGCGCCCACGTTCGGACCGCGGCGCACGACCAGCAGCGCCGATCCGGACGGCAGGGCTCCGATGGCCTCCTGCTCCTCGAGCGAGATGCCACTCTCCATGGCCGCGAGCTGCGCGCTGAACTCGTGACTGAACGTCGCAGTCGAGTCGTTCTGACTGCGGCGGGCCGCCTCCGCGTTGCGGCGATCGTGGATCTCGGACATCATCCACCTCCTAGGACGTTCAGCGTATCGGAATCGGCACCCGCGCCGCGCGGCGGATTCCGCACCACCCGCACCGCCTGCCGGGCGTAGCGCACGCCGGACCACCAGTAGAGCAGCAGACCCCACAGCGCGAGCGCCCAGCCGAGCGGATGCGCGGCCGCGGCCAGCGAGGGAAGGCATGCGCCAGCATGAGCACCGGGATCGCCGTGAACAGCACGAAGGTCGCGATCTTGCCGAGCCGGCTCGACGGCAGCGGGCCGATGCCGTGCCGGGTCAGCACGATGCCGATGACCAGCAGCACCAGCTCGCGCAGCACGATCGCGGCGAGCAGCCACGCCGGGACGAGCTCGCGGACGGTGAAGCCGATCAGGGCCGCCAGCATGTACAGCTTGTCGGCCGCCGGATCGAGCTGCTGCCCGAGCCGCGTGATCTGGTTCCAGGCACGGGCGAGCTTGCCGTCGAGGAAGTCGGTGCAGCTCGCGACGACCAGCACGACCAGGGCCGCGACGTCGTCGCCGGACACGATGAGCCAGAGGAAGAGCGGTACGAGGGCCAGCCGCAGCATGCTCAGCAGGTTGGGCACGGTGAGGATGCGATCGCTCACCGTCGGCTCCGCCTGCTCCACGCTCCGATCCTAGGGGCGGCGCGCATCCGCTCTCGACGCGCACCCGGCACCGCCAGATCGCGCGGATCGGGAATGAGGGAGGATGGGCACGGCGTTGGCCCCACCTGTCGGCGGGTTCCCGTCGCATCGCGCGCCCGTGGCGCGCCGCTCCCTCCGCGCCGCATCCGCTCCCGAAGCGGGCCAGGCCGGCCGCCCTCAGAGGAACAGGATCCCCCTCCCCCGTGACCGAGACCCTCAACGCGTCCGCCGCGACCGACGACGCCACCGAGCGGCGCAACCGCCTCGTCATCGCGCTGCTGCTCGTCAGCGCCTTCGTGGTCATCCTCAACGAGACGATCATGGGCGTGGCGCTGCCCGCCCTCGAGCGCAGCCTCGGCATCACCACGGCCACCGGCCAGTGGCTGACGACCGGCTTCATGCTGACGATGGCCGTCGTGATCCCGATCACCGGCTTCCTCATCCAGCGCCTGCACACCCGCACGCTCTTCCTCACCGCCATGACCCTCTTCACGGCGGGCACCGCGATCAGCGCCGCGGCCCCGGGCTTCGAGGTGCTGCTCGCGGGCCGCATCGTGCAGGCCAGCGGCACCGCCGTGATGATGCCGCTGCTGATGACGACCGTGCTCACGCTGGTGCCGGCGGAGCGGCGCGGCCGCACCATGGGCAACATCTCCATCGTCATGTCGGTCGCCCCAGCGCTCGGCCCGACCATCTCGGGCATCATCCTCAACGCGCTCGAGTGGCGCTGGATGTTCATCGTCATGCTGCCGCTCGCGGTCGGCGCGCTCATCCTCGGCGCCGCGCGGATGCAGAACGTGACCGAGCCCCGCCCGGGCCGGGTCGACGTGATCTCGGTCATCCTGTCGGCGCTCGGCTTCAGCGCGCTCATCTACGGCCTCTCGAGCATCGGCGAGGCCGCTGCCCACGGCGGCGTCGCGGTGGTGCCGCCGGCGGCCCCGATCGCGATCGGCGCCGTGGCCCTCGCGGTCTTCGCCTGGCGGCAGTTCGCGCTCGCCAAGGCGGATCGAGCGCTGCTCGACCTGCGCGTGTTCCGCTCCGGCAACTTCACCGTGTCGCTCGTGATGCTACTCATCAGCATGATGGCGCTCTTCGGCACGCTCATCGTGCTGCCGCTCTACCTGCAGCAGGTGCTGCTGCTCAACCCGCTGAACGCCGGCCTGGTGCTGCTGCCCGGCGGCATCGTGATGGCGCTGCTCAGCCCGTTCGTCGGGTGCCTGTACGACCGGTTCGGGCCGCGCGCGCTGCTGCTGACCGGCTCGACCATCGTCAGCGGCGTGCTGTGGGCCATGACCATGCTGAGCGAGACCACCCCGGTGTGGGTCGTGCCGATCGGACACTCGGCGCTCAGCGTGGGCCTCGCCTTCCTGTTCACGCCGTTGTTCACCTCGGCGCTCGGTTCGGTGGAGCCGCGTCTCTACTCGCACGGCAGCGCGGTCGTCAGCACACTGCAGCAGGTCGCCGCCGGCGCCGGCACCGCCCTGTTCGTGACGATGCTCACGATCGTCACGGCGGAGGCCACGGCCTCCGCGGGACTCGAGCAGGCGGGCCTCGCGGAGACGGCGGAGGGCATGCGCGCCGCCTTCCTCTGCGGCGGCGTCATCTCCATCCTCGCGATCGTGCTCGCCTTCTTCGTGCGCAAGCCGGCGAACGGCGCGCCGGCGCACGGCGGCCACTGACCGCTCGCACCTCGACGCGGCCCGGGAGCATCCGCTCCCGGGCCGTCGTCGTCCTAGGCTCGCTCCCATGGGACAGGAGCTGACGCACGAACCGGATGCGAACCGCTACGTGCTGCGCATCGACGGCGTCGTGGCCAGCGTGCTCGACATCGCGGAGCGCGGCGACGCGATCAGCTTCACGCGGGCCTTCACCAATCCGGCGCTGCGCGGGCGCGGCTACGCCGACGTCGTAACCACCTTCGCGGTCGAGGACGCCGAGCGTCGCGGCATCGCGCGCATGGTTCCGCTGTGCTGGTACGTCGGCGACTGGTTCGAGCGCCACCCCGAGAAGGCGCACCTGCTGGCCCGCTGAGCGTCGCCGACGTGCTCGGGCTGCCCGACCCGCCCGTCGACGACGGCGCGACCCTGACGGGCGAGCGCCCCGAAGCGTCCGCGGAAGCGGAATGACGGCGGACGCGGGACGGTTGCACCGACCGTGAAGCGCATCGGGTTCCTCTCCTTCGGACACCACCACGGCCCCGGCCAGGCCGGCTCGCCGGACGCCGCCGAGGCCCTGCGGGACCACATCGAACTGGCGGTGGCCGCCGAGGACGTCGGCGTCGACGGCGCGTACCTGCGCGTGCACCACTTCGCCCCGCAGCTCGCCTCGCCCTGGCCGCTGCTGGCCGCGATGGCCGCGCGCACCAGCCGCATCGAGCTCGGCACCGGCGTCATCGACATGCGGTACGAGAACCCCCTCATGAGCGCCGAGCTCGCCGCGACCGCCGACCTCATCAGCGGCGGCAGGCTGCAGCTCGGCATCAGCCGGGGCTCACCCGAGACGGCGGTGCGCGGCTACGAGTCGTTCGGGTTCGTGCCGTCGGACCGGGAGACGGATGCGGACATGGCCCGCCGTCACACCGAGCTCTTCCGCGGCGCCATCGACGGCGCGGGCGTCGCGATGAGCGACCCGCGGATGACGGGGGTCTCGCAACCGCTCATGGTGCAGCCGCACTCCCCGGCCTCGGGCAGCGGATCTGGTGGGGCGCCGGCACCCGCGCGAGCGCCGAGTGGGCCGCCGAGCAGGGCATGAACCTCATGTCGTCGACGCTGCTCACCGAGGACACCGGCGTGCCCTTCGATCAGCTGCAGGCCGAGCAGATCGCGCGATATCGCGCGACCTGGGCCGAGCAGGGCCACGACTTCACGCCGCGCGTCTCGGTGAGCCGCAGCATCGTGCCGATCATCGACGACGTGACGCGGCGGTACTTCGGCGTGCGCGCGCAGGCGGAGTCGAAGGACCAGGTCGGGCACCTGGACGGCGGCCTCGCCCGGTTCGGGCGCAGCTACATCGGCGAGCCCGACGTCATCGCGGACGAGCTCGCGCAGGATGCGGCGGTGCGCGAGGCCGACACGGTGCTCGTGACGATCCCGTCGCAGCTCGGTGTCGACTTCAACGCGCGCACCCTCGAGGCGATCGTGCGCCACGTCGTCCCCGCGCTCGGCTGACCGCCGCGCCTCGACGACGCACCGCCCTCAGCCTGCGCTCAGCCGCAGCCTGGTGCGCGCGCATGCGGCTCCGAGCAGACTGGGCGGATGAGGACGTTCGGAGTCGAAGAGGAGTACCTGCTGGTCGACGGGACCACGGGTGAGGCGCGCAGCGTCGCCCGGCAGGTGCTCCGGCGGGCGGTCGACGAGCAGCACCGGGAGGGCTTCGACGCCGAGATCCAGCAGGAGATGCTGGAACTCGTCACCGAGCCCCAGACCACGCTCGACGGGATGCTGGCCGCGATCCGGGAGAACCGGCGCGCCGCGGACGAGCTGGCCCGCGAGCACGGTGCGCGCATCGTCGCGCTGGCCTCGCCGCCGCTCGCCGTCGAAGCGCACGTGATGCCGGGCGAGCGGTACCGGCGCATCCTCGACCACTACGGCATGACCGCCCGCGAGAGCATCACCTGCGGGCAGCACGTGCACGTCTCCGTCGACTCGCGCGAGGAGGCGGTGGCGGTGCTGGACCGCATCCGCACCTGGCTGCCCGTCGTGCTCGCGCTCAGTGCGAACTCGCCGTTCTCAGCCGGTCAGGACACCGGGCACGCCAGCTACCGCGCCCAGCTCTGGCGCCGCTGGCCCACGGCCAACCCAACCCCCTACTTCGGCTCGGTCGAGGCCCTCGACGCCTACGAGCACGAGATGCTCGAGACCGGCGTGCTCATCGACGAGAACATGCTGCACTTCGAGGCGCGCGCCTCGAAGCGCTACCCCACCGTCGAGGTGCGCGTGGCGGATGTGAGCCTGCACGCCGAGACCTCGGCGTCCATCGCGGCGCTGATCCGAGGGCTCGTGGCCACGGCCGCAGCCGAGTGGCGCCGCGGTATCGAGCCCCCGAAGCCGTCGGCGGACACGCTGCGTCTCGCGTCGTGGCGGGCGTCGATCTCGGGCGTCGAGGGCGAGCTCGTGCACCCGCTCACCGGACGGCCCGCATCCGCTCGCGACGTGGTGCAGTCGCTCGCGGCCCACGTGGCCGGCGCGCTCGCGGAGACGGGCGACGAGGTCGCCGTGCGCGGATGGCTCGAGCGGATGCTCGACGGCGGCACGGGTGCGCACTGGCAGCGGGCGGCATTCGCCCGCACCGCCGACCTGCACGCGATGATCGGCGAGGCGGCGGCGCAGACGCAGGCGTGAGGTCGCGCCGTCAGCCGCCGCAGCCGGGGCGGCTCGCGTCGAACGCGCACTCGGCGTAGTCGTCGGGGACCGTCCAGGTCGGCGCGGGCTCCGGCTCCGATGGCGGCGATGTGGGATCGAGCGCCGGTGCCGACGGCTGCGTCTGTTCCGGCATCGGCGCACCCTCCGCGGGCGAGGACGACGGGCTACTCGACGGCGCCGGTGCCACGAATCCCCCGCCCGGCGCGAGAGCGATGGACAGCGCGAGGACCGCGATCGCGGTCGCTGCCAGGAGCGCGGACCAGGACCACCGGCGGGCGGAGGCCAGCAGGAGCGCCGCGACTCCGAACGCAGCCACGGCGACTCCTGCGAGGATTTCGTGCGGGAGCACCTCGACCGGCACGAAGACGATCCACCAGCTTGCGAAGAACGACTGGTAGAGCAGCGCGGCGGTGACGGCGCCGCCGACGGCGAGCAGGCCAGCGGCGACCACGATGGACCAGCGTCGCGCAACCGCCAGGTCGAGGGCGAGGGCGAGACCAAGGAGCGCCGCGGCGAGGAGCGCGGCGACGAGCGCGAGGTGCAGTGGCGCGGCGCGCCAGAGGGGTATCCAGGCGAGATCCGAGCCAGCGATCTCGGGCCCGGTCCCCAGCTGCCACCAGGCGACGGCGATGGAGAGGACCACGATCGCCGCGAGGAGGCCGGAGAGCGCCGCTCGGACCGATGGCGTCGAGCGCCGCAGCAATGAGCCGAGGACCGCGGCCAGGAGGATCCAGAGCGTCATGGCGACCAGCATCGCGGGGAGGACGAAGGAGGCGCGGTGGAGCGGATCATGCTCGAACCCGGTCGCCAGGGCGTAGACGAGGCCCGTCAGCAGCGTCAGCGCCACTGCACCGATCGACTGGACCAGCGTCTGCGTCCACCACGTCCGCGCAGCACCGTTCGATCGCATCCGCTCCCCCATGCGCTCAGCGTAGGGGATGTCGTCGTCAGCGGGTGCTGAGGTCGCGCAGGGACGGGACCGGGCGGCCGCGGAGGGCCTCCTTGGTGACGAAGAGGCGACGGCGCACGGCCCAGCCGGTGACCCGCAGCAGCGATTCGCGCACGATCGAGCCGCTCATCTTCGAGGCGCCGTGCTGGCGCTCGGTGAAGACGATCGGCGTTTCGATCACGTGGAGGCCGCGTTGCAGGGCGCGCCAGAGCAGGTCGACCTGGAAGCAGTAGCCCTGGCTGGCGACGCCGTCGAGGTCGATGCCGCGCAGCGCGGAGGCGCGGAAGACGCGGTACCCGCCGGTGGAGTCGCGCACGTCGATGCCGAGGGCGATGCGGGTGTAGAGGTTGCCGCCGCGGGAGAGCAGCTCGCGGCGCTTCGGCCAGTGCTCGACGGCGCCGCCGGGCACCCAGCGCGAACCGAGCACGAGGTCGTGCCCCTGCAGCAGTTCGAGCATGCGCGGCAGCTCCTCGGGGTGGTGCGAGCCGTCGGCGTCCATCTCGACGATGGCCTCGTAGCCGCGCTCGAGCGCCCAGTCGAAGCCGGCCAGGTAGGCGGCGCCCAGGCCGCGCTTGCCCGAGCGGTGCAGCACGTGCACCTCGGCGCGGCGAGCCGCGAGCGCGTCGGCCAGCGCACCGGTGCCGTCCGGGGAATCGTCGTCGACGACGAGCACGTGCGCGCCGACGCCCAGGGAGAGCACGCGTTCGACGATCGACTCGAGGTTCTCGCGCTCGTCGTAGGTCGGGATGACCACGAGGGTCTGCGGCACGGCGGTCCTTCCGATCGGCGCTCCGATCGGCGCGTCCCGTCAATCGTACGGGCCGTGGAACCGGGTTCAGCCGACCGCGCGCTGACGATCGATCAGGTAGGCCGCGTCCCGCACGAGCGGATCGGAGGCGATCGCGCAGTCGGCCTGCAGCAGCACGTCGATGTCGTCGCCGTCGACGAGCCGCAGGGCCCGCTCCCAGAGGGCCGACCGCTCGGCGAGCGGCTCGCGACCGGCGACCGGCGCCTCGACGGCGCACACGAGGGGCAGCGACGCGTAGAGACCGCGCAGCGCCGTGCCGGCCGGCTCGAAACGAGGCGGCGACCAGTAGAGGCGCACGGTCGGCTCGCCGACGCGCTCAACCAGCAGCGATGCGGTCTCCACGCAGTCTGCGAGCGAGTCCGGGTACATGCCGATGCCGACACCGATGCCGACGTCGCTCGCGCGCGCGGCGAGTCCGCGCAGTGCGCGGATCACGAACCGCCAGGTGGCCTCATCCGCCTCCCCGGCTCCGATCAGGCCCGCTCGGACCCGGATGCGCCGCGCGCCGAGCGCGAGCGCCTCGTCGACGAGCGCGTCGTCCTGCTCGTCGATGCCCACCCGGTACGGCGTGCGGTACCCGCCGACGACGAGCCCGGCGTCCCGCGTGCGGCTGCCGAGCTCGGCCGCGCGCCGCCGGTCTCCGGAGAGCGATTGCGCATCGCCGGACCACTCGATGCTCTGCAGCCCGGCGCGCTCCGCCAAGGCCAGGATGTCCCCCGTCCGATGGTCCCCGAGACCCTCGGCGCTCAACCCACTGCGCACTGCACCCCCTCCGCGGGAGCCGGTCGCCGAACCGGCGGCTGACCCCGCTGCACTCGCTGCGAGCGACCCGAATCGCCCGATGGCGCTCACCATATGCCCGGCGGCGAACGTCGCGGTAGGTGAAAACCCGGAGGCTGCCCGCTCCCCGCAGCCCGTTTGCGCAGCACGCAAGCACCGTGCGTCTGGAGCACCGTTCGAGCGGATGCGGGGAGCTCACGCCCTCCGCTCCGCGCAGTCCCGGCAGCGGTCCGCCGTCGGGCGAACCGCCAGGCGCTCTGGCGCGATCGGCTGCCCGCAGACCAGGCAGACCCCGTACGCGCCGGCGTCCCGGCGCGTCCGGGCACGGGCGATCTCGGCGAGCCAGCGCTCGTTCGCCTGGCGGAGCGCGGTGAAGCGAGACCAGTCGTCGGCCGCCGTCGCTCCCTCCGGATCGTGCTCGTCGTCGCCCTGGTCCGCCCGCGCCGCCCGGGCCTGCGCGAGCGCCTCGTCGAGCCGACGAGCCTCCAGCTCGGCCTCCTCGAGCAGTCGCGCCAGCGGATCGCTCATGGCCGGCTCCAGGCCGGCGCCGTGCGGATGGGGCGCGTCATGCCGGCGAGCCTACGCCCGCGTGCCGTCACCGCTCAGTGCGCCACGACCGCCGTCGGCACCCCGTCGAGATCGTGCACGCGGATGACCGTGTCGTAGACGGCGCTGAGCACCGTCTCGGTCATGATCTCGGCCACGGTGCCGCTGGAGTGCACGACCCCGTCGCGCAGCGCCACGATGCGATCCGCGTATCCGGCCGCCATGTTGATGTCGTGGATGACGATGACGATCGTCTTGCCGAGCGCCGACGCCGCCTCGCGCAAACGCCGCATCATGTGCACGGCGTGCTTGAGGTCGAGGCTCGCGAGCGGCTCGTCGAGCAGCACGACGTCGGTGTCCTGGGCGAGCACCATCGCGACGAAGGCGCGCTGACGCTGCCCGCCGGAGAGCTGGTCGAGGAAACGGTGGCGCAGGTCGCCGAGGTCGAGGAACGAGATGGCGCTCTCGACCTGCTCGCGATCGGACGCCGTCAGGCGCCCCAGGGAGTGCGGGAAGCGGCCGAGACCGACGAGGTCCTCGACGGTCAGCCTCGCCGTGAGGTGGTTCTCCTGCCGCAGGATCGCGAGCCGCCGCGCGAGGTCGCGCGAGCGCACGCTGCGCACCTCCGTGCCGTCGATGGTCACGGAGCCGCCGCTCGGCTCGAGCAGGCGTCCGATGATCGTCAGCAGCGTCGACTTGCCGGCGCCGTTCGGACCGATCAGGGCCGTGATGCCGCCCGGCTCGATCGAGCCCGACACCGGACCGAGCACGCGCGCGTCCAGGTAGTCCTTCGTGAGGTCGTGGAACTCGATCACAGCGCGCCCTTCCTGCGCAGGAGCAGCAGCAGGAACGCGATCCCGCCGACGAACTCGATGATGACGGTGAGCATGCCGCGCGCGGCGAGGAGGTGCTGCAGGACGAACTGGCCGCCGGCGAGCGTGCCGAGCCCGAGCAGGAACGCCATGGGCAGCACGACGCGATGCCGCCAGTCCCCCGCCAGCTGGTACGCGAGCGTCGCCACGACGAAGCCGAAGAACGTGAGCGGCCCGACCAGCGCCGTGGAGAAGGCCACGAGCACGGCGATGAGCACGAGCGCGAGCGTCAGCTCGCGACGGTGGTCGATGCCCAGACTCGTCGCGTGATCGCGCCCGAGCAGCAGCACGTCGAGCACGTGCCGGCGGCGCCACACCACGACGCCCACGAGGACGCAGACCGCGAAGGCGATGGGCAGGTAGCTCGGCTCGACGTCGCCGATCCGACCGAACAGGCGCGTGGAGAGCAGGTCGTACTCCGTGGGCGAGAGCAGGCGCTGCAGGAAGGTGGAGAGGCTGTCGAAAGCGAGCCCGAGCACGACCCCCATGAGCAGCAGCAGCATGAGGCTGCCGAAGCGCCCGGAGAACAGCCATCGGTAGAGCAGCACGGCGAAGCCGACCATGAGCGCGGTCTGCGTCAGCAGCTTCGGGATGCCCTCGGTCGCCGCGATCACCGACCCGCCGAAGACGAAGACCATGAGCGTCTGCATGAGCACGTACAGCGAATCGAAGCCGACGATCGACGGGGTGAGGATGCGGTTGCCAGTCACCGTGTGGAAGAGCACCGTGCCGATCCCCTGCGCGAAGGCGGCCACGACCATGGCGCCGAGCGTCGTCAGACGACGCGGCACGGCGAAGGCGAGGCTGCCGCGCAGGAACAGGACCAGGTAGCACGCGACCACGAGCAGCACGATCGCAGCGGCGATGACGAGCCGGGCGTTCGGGCTGAAGGCCCGCATCCGCTCTGCCGCGCCCCGACTCGCGCGCACCACGGCGCTACGCGGCGACATGGCGGCGCTGTCGGAGCACGAAGAGGATGAACACCACGGCGCCGACCGCGCCGAGGATCACCGAGGCGGGAATCTCCATCGGAGCCACGACGACGCGGCCGACCAGGTCGCAGGCGAGCAGCAGCGCGGCACCGAGCGCCGCGACCCACGGCAGGTTCCTGCGCAGGTCGTCACCGAGCAGCATGGAGACGAGATTCGGCACGACGAGGCCGAGGAACGGGATGAAGCCGACGACCACCGCCGTGACCCCGGCGCAGAGCGCGACCATGGTGACGCCGAGCAGGACGAGGCGCTCGTAGTGCAGGCCGGCGTTGACGGCGAGGTCGCGCCCGAGGCCGGCGACGGTGAACCGGTCCGCGAGCACCACGGCGAGGATCGCGACGCCCACCACGATCCAGAGCGGTTCGTAGAAGCCGCGCACGATGCTGCTGAAGCCGCCGGAACGCCAGGCCGCCATCGTCTGCAGCAGCCCGGACTCGTTCGCGAGGAACGTCGTGATCGCGCCAACGACCGCGCCGAGCATGATGCCGACCAGCGGCACGACGATGCTGTTCGCGGTGACCCGGACCCGCCGGAGCACCAGGATGAACAGCATCGTGCCGACGAAGGCGAAGCCCGTCGATACGAGCATCTTGAGCATCTCCGGCGCGGCCGGCATGGCGATGGTGACGACCAGGATGCCGAGGCCCGCCCACTGACTGCTGCCGGCGGTCGACGGCTCGACGAAGCGGTTCTGGGTGATGAGCTGCATGAGCACGCCCGAGATCGCCATGGCGACGCCGGCGAACACCAGGGCCAGTGTGCGCGGCACCCGCGAGATGAAGAACATCTCCAGCGCCGCCGGGTCGGTGACGAGCGCGTCGAGGGTGATGTCGTAGCCGCCGACCATCAGCGAGGCGGCGATCAGCGCGGTCGTGAGCAGCAGCAGCGCCGCGAGCAGCGGCAGGCGTCGGGTGCGTCGCATGGTCGTCTCCACGCGTCGAGGGGCCGCCGGGTGGGCGGCCCCTCGACGACGGCGGTCAGGCGGAGAAGGCCTCGGTGATCTGCTCGTAGGCCTGCTGGTAGGCCTGCAGTCCCTCGCGGGTGTAGAAGAACGGGTCGAGGTAGACGATCTGGTCCTCGGTCGTGAAGGTCGTGCCGGCGAACGCCTCCTGCTCGGCGAACACCTGCTCGGCGGGCGTCACCTCGCCCTCGCCCGCCGCCGCGTCGCGGTCGAGGACGATCACCCAGTCGGGGTTCGCCTGCGCGACGGTCTCGGGTGCGAGACCGGAGTCGCCGTGCACGTCGCCCTCCTCGCCGGCGAACACGTCGACGAGGTCGAGCGGCTCGAGCAGGCGGCCGATGCGCTGGGCGCCGTTGTCGATCTGACCGGCCGACACGACGGCGAGGAACACGCTCTCGCCACCCGTGGCGGCGGCCGCCTCGGCCTCGACCGTCTCGAACTCCTCGACCAGGGCGGCGGCCTCGTCCTCCCTCTCGAAGATCGCGCCGAGTGCGGCCGTCTGATCCTTGAGCGACTCGACCCAGCCGTCCGCGGCGACGTCGCTGCCCGCGACGTCGATCGTCTGCGCGATGCTCTCGAGATCGTCTTGGTAGTCCTGGAAGCGGTAGCCCCCGATGATCAGGTCGGGCTCCGCCTCGCTGACGAGCTCGAGGTTCGGGTCGCGGTGCATGCCGATGTCGAGGATGTCCTCGTCGGCCAGCCAGTCCTCGAAGCCCTCGTCGGGCAGCAGGCCCTTGGGCAGGGCGACGGGCGTGACGCCCCAGTCCCGCAAGGTCTCGAACGACGTGTTGTCGAGGGCGACGACGCGCTCCGGGGCGACCGGCACCTCGACCTCGCCGAGGTTCGTCGCGACCGTCACCGTCCGGGCCGAGTCGTCGGTGGCGGGCGTCCCAGCCGAGCAGCCGGCGAGCACGAGCCCGCCCACGAGCAGGCCGGCGGATGCGGGGAGGATGCGGCGGGCGAGGGTCACGATGGTGCCTCCAGGGCATGGCTGAAGCCGGACGCACAGGGCGCCCGGAACCGGATGGGATCGAACTCAGCTTAGCCTTACCTACCCCATATCCCGCAAGCGGGGGACGCGACGAGGCCGGCCCCGAATGGGGCCGGCCTCGTGGGAGCGGGTGGGCTCAGGCGACTTCCTGCAGCGATGCGCCGGCGATCATGGCGTCGCCGGGCACGGTCGCGCCGGCACGCACGCTGGCTCCGATGCCGATGCGGGTGTTGCTGCCGACGCGAGCTCCGCGGCCGACGGTCGCGCCGCGGCCCACGTGCACGGCGGCGCCCAGCCGAGCGCCGGCCTCCACGGACGCCCCGGAATCGACCCAGGTGCCCGCGCCGATCCAGGCGTTCGCGCTCACGTGCGCGCCGGCCTCGACGTAGCCGCTGCGTGAGACGTAGGCGCTCGGGTCCACCCACGCACCGGGAGAGATCATGCCGCCGCCGTTCTCGTGGCGCTTGTACCGCAGGATCGTGCCGGTGTCGGTCTCGACCTCTTCGTAACGCTTGCCCATGGTGTTCCTCCTGACGCAGTGTTCAACGGTCGACCGCGCCCGCGCATTCCGGTGCGGGCAGGCGGGCCGGATGCGCGCATCCGCTCTCCGCCGTGCGCGCCGGTGCGCCGGTCGTCGGGTCCTCGGGCTCCTGCGGCACGGCGCGCGGCGGTCGGCCGCGCGTTCCGCATCCGCCCTCGACGGACCCTCGGCGGCCTCCGCTGCTCGCGCAGCTCGGGGTACCGCGCTCCGGGGAGGGGGCGCGGCGGGGACGACCGCCGTCGGCTATTCTCACGCGGCGCCCCGCGCGTGCGCAATGGTTCTTGGCATTCCGTCAGGGGCGCGGCGACGTAGCATCGGAGGATGAGCACCCCCGCCACCCACCGCGCGCAGACCGAGCCTTACGTGTGGGAGGGGGCGACGTGCTGGCCTACAAGGAGGCCGACGGCACGTTCCGCTCCGTGACCCGCCAGGTGCTGGCCGATGCGGAGCACGGTCAGGGGTCGTCGCTGCGCTACTTCGAGGTCGGCGTCGGCGGGCACACCACGCTCGAGCACCACGAGCACACGCACGTCGTGATCCCGATCCGCGGCATCGGCGCCGCGCTCGTCGAGGACCGGATCGTGCCGCTCGCCCAGCACGACGTCGTCTTCGTGCCGAGCTGGGGCTGGCACCAGTTCCGCAACACCGGCGACGAGCCCTTCGGATTCCTCTGCGCCGTCACCGCCGAGCGCGATCGGCCCGTGCGTCCCACGCCCGAGCAGATCGCGGCGTTCGAGCAGGACCCGGCCATCGCGGAGTTCATCCGGTACTGAGCGCTTCGTCCCTCGGTCGCCGCGTTCCGCCGTGCCGGCGAGATGGGGCCGACGCGCATCCGCTCGTGGCCCGTCCCCCTTCATGCCTCAGCCGCTTTCGATCGCCGAACGACGGAGATCCCGCAGCTCATCACCGGGAAACGAGCTGGTCCGGGGCGGATGCGGTCGTCAGGGATGCTGATCTCCGTCGTTTGGGAACGGGGACCCGGCCCGGGCGCGGGGCGTCGGGGCGGGGCCGGGACAGCGGGGCGGGGGCAGCGGGATGCTCAGCGGGTGGCGGCCACGAGGCGTTCGGCGGCGCGGCGGGGGTCGCCGCCACGCTGCAGGCCGGCGCCGATGAGGAACACCGTGTCGGGGCCGAAGGCGTCGAGCAGCTCGGGAGCGCGCTCGATCGACATGCCACCGCCCGGTGCGGGCAGGATCGGGGCGAGGCCGGCCAGCGGACGCCGCGCGGCGTCGCCGATGGCGAGGCACTGCTCGCGGGTGAGGCTGAATCGGCCTCCCCAGCCGGGGAAGATGCTCGCATCCGCTCCGGCCAGCCGCAGCAGCGTGCCGAAGAGCACGTCGGGTGCGATGCCGTGCGTCGCGCTGGCCGTGAAGCCGCCGAGGAACGACGGATGCGACAGGATCATGCCACCGGGGAACAGCTCGGCGGCGCGCGCCAGGCTGCCGAAGCCGGCGACGCCGGGCAGCACCATGACGCCGTCCGCACCCTGCGCGCGGGCGAAGCGGACCTGGTCGTCAAAGCCTGCCGCGGGTCCGTTGACGACCGGCAGGTAGACGCTGCGGCCGCCCGTCTCCGTGTTGGCGCGGCGCACCGCCTCGACGATGCGCGGCACGCGGTCGACGAACGGCGCCCAGGGCTGGTTCGCCAGCCCCTGGTCCTCTTTGACGATGTGCAGGCCGCCGGCCGCGATCTCGTAGGCGAGCTGCGCGATCTGCTCGCTCGACATGCCCACCGGCTTGAGCGCGGTGGCGAGCAGGGCGTGCCGCGGCTCGCCGACGAGCTCGCGCACGCCGGCGACGCCGAGGCGGGGGCCGGGCAGGGCGGCGAGCAGCGAGGCGGGGATCTCGACGTCGACCAGGCGCACACCGTCCTGCAGCGACACGTTGCCGAGCAGCAGCACGAGCAGCTGGCCGAGCTCGCCGCCGGCCAGGTCGACCGGGTAGTCGACGGTGGCGAGGGCAGAGCGTCCAGCGCGCTGCTCGATCGAGCGCACGAGGCCGAGCGACAGTTCGATCGCGTTCTGCGGAGCCAGCTCGGTGGGCAGCTCGTGGCTCTGCTCGACGGCGACGTCGGTGGCTCGGGAGAGCGGATCCTCCGCCGTGATCTCGTAGACGGCGGTGATGACCTCGGTCATGCGATGGCGCCCTTCAGGGATGCGTCGAACGGCGGCTTGAGCACGCCCGCCTCGGTGATGATGCCGGCGATGAGGTGCGCCGGGGTGACGTCGAACGCGGGGTTCCAGACCGGGATGGGCACGGGGATGCCCTCGAGCATCTCGCCGGCTCCGCGCTCCTCGATCTCGATGGCGTCGCCGGAGACGGTGCCGAGGTCGACGGCGTTCAGCGTGGCGGCCACGTAGAACGGCACGCCCTCGTGGTGCGCGGCCACGGCCAGCGCTCGCGTGCCGATCTTGTTCGCCGTGTCCCCGTTGGCGGCGATGCGGTCGGCGCCCACGATGACCGCGCCCACCCGGCCCTGCGCGAGCGCACTGGCGGCGGCGGAGTCGGGGATGAGGGCGACGTCCACGCCCGAGGCGTGCAGCTCCCACGCGGTCAGGCGCGCGCCCTGCCGTAACGGCCGGGTCTCGGTGGCGATCACGTGGATCTCCTCGCCGGCAGCCTGCTTGGCGTACACGACCCCGAGCGCGGTGCCCCAGCCGGTGGTGGCGAGGCGGCCCGTGTTGCAGTGGGTGAGCACGGTGGTGACGCCGGCGAGCTCGGCGCGGCCGAACTCGCCGATCAGGCGCGTCTGCTCCGTATCCTCCGCGAGGAGCGCCAGCGCGCGCTCGAGCGGGTCCTCCCCCGCGTCGTGCGCCGCGAGCACGAGGTTCACGGCGACCGCCAGGTTGACCGCCGTCGGGCGCGCCGCGATGAGCTGCTCGGCGGTGGTGTTCGCGTCGAGGCCCTGACGGATGCCGAGGGCCAGGCCCAGACCGCCGGCCGAGCCGATGACGTTCGCGCCGCGGACCGCGAGCGTGGCGATCGCGTCGACGACGGCCTCGACCGTCTCGAGGCGGCGCACGACGAGTTCGCCGGGCAGCAGGCGCTGGTCGATGACGGCGATCGCCTCGACGAGCCCGGATGACATCGTGCCGTCCCAGGCGACGGAGGGGGCAGCACCGTCATGCGCGACCCCGCAGCCGTTCGAGGCGCCCGCCCACGAGCGTCGCCAGCGCGGCGCGGTCGGCGAGGCCCTCCCGGCCCTCGACGATCGCACGCGCCGTGCCGAGCACCCAGCGGGCGGCGGCGATGTGCTGCGCCTCATCGAGGGTCTCGATGTCGCTCGCCTTCGCGAGGCCGACGATCCTGCGGATGGCCTTGAGGCCGCCGAAGCCGATCGCATCCGTCCAGGTGCGCTGCAGCCACCGCTCGAGGAAGCCGTCGCTGAAGGCGGAGTCGACGCGGGTCGACCAGAGCGCGCGGAACTCGGCGTCGAAGGCGGCCCACGCCTCGGCGACGAGCGAGCCCAGCCACTCCTGGAACTCGGCGGGTCGGTCCAGCACGGCCGCTCGCGCCTGGGCGAGCAGCACGTTGCCGAAGAAGGCGCCGAGGTCGAAGCCGACCGGGCCGTAGAAGGCGAACTCGAGGTCGAAGACCTTGGCGGGAGGCGCATCCGCATCGCCCTCGGCCGGCACGAAGACGCTGCCGGTGTGCAGATCCCCGTGCACCAGGGCCTCGGCGCCCGTCTGGAAGCGCAGCTTCAGCGCCGCGACCTCGTCGAGCAGCGCGGGCTCGCGCAGGCCGAGCACCTCCGCGTCGATCGCCGGGTTCCAGGCGTTGTCGGGGTGGTCGCGGTACGGATCGGTGAAGACCAGGTCGAGCGTGATGCGCTCGAGCTCCGGGTTCGGCGAGGCCTGCAGTGCGCGCAGGTAGTCGGCCGAGTCGAGCGCGAACGGCGAGGTGCCGAAGCCGACGCGGGCGACGTGGCGGCCGATGACGGCCGCGGCGCCGCGGCTGATCCGGCCCTCGTTGAGCGCCCGGCGCCAGACCGTGCCCGCGGAGAGGTCCTCGAGCACGATGACCCGGCGCTCCTCATGCAGGCCGTGGTAGGTCGGGATCGTGTCGGGGCTGAGCGTCGAGGCGGCGTCGTAGCCGCGGGCCTCGGCGAGGATGCGGTCCTGGCTGAGCGGCCACGACTCCCCCACCATGCGCACGTAGGGCAGCGACTGCTTGACGACCAGCGAGTCGCCGGCGGCGTCGGTGACGATGAACACCAGGTTGAGGTTGCCGTCGCCGACCTCCTGCACCGTGACGGTCTCCAGGTCGACCAGGCCGGCCAGGTCGGTGCGCGAGGCGAGGTAGGCGGGGATCGTCTCGACGGTGAGCACCTCGACGGTCATGAGGCGTCCTTTCGCTTGAACAGGGCCGAGAAGCTCATCACGAGCGCGCCCACGAGGATGGCGCCCTTGATGAGGTCCTGGGTGTAGTACGGCACGTCGAGCATGGTCAGCCCGTTGAGCAGCACGCCGACGAAGACGGCACCGACGAGCGTACCGAAGCCGTTCGGGCGGTTCGCGCCGAGCACGGCGAAGCCGATGAGGGCGGCGGCCACCGTCTCGAGCAGGTACGCGCCGCCGACGCCCACGTCGCCGCGGCCGAGCCGCGCGGCGAGCAGCACGCCGCCGACGCTCGCCAGGGTTCCGGAGAGCACGTAGGCCGTGACCTTCAACCGGCCGACCCGCACGCCGGCGAGCCGCGCCGCATCGGCGTTGCCGCCCACCGCGGCGAGCAGCCTGCCGAGGCGCGAGCGCGAGAGCATGACGGTGACGACGACGCCCAGCACCACCATGACGACGACCGGCACCGGCAGGCCCAGCACGTCGCCGCGACCGAGCCAGGCGAAGCCCTCGGTGATGCGCCCGGGCGCCGGCTGGCCGTCGAAGGTCGCCCCCGACGACACCGACTGGCCGGCCGTGATGACCAGCGCGAGACCCGCGAAGACGAACATGGTGCCGAGCGTCGCGAGCAGGTCGGGCACCCGGGCGACGACGACCAGCAGGCCGTTGATGAGCCCGATGCCGGCGCCGGCGACGAGGCCCAACAGCACCGCCACCACCGGTGGCGCCTCGAAGTAGACCTGCGAGGCGGTGGTGAGCATCACCACGAAGCTGACCGTGGAGCCCACCGAGAGGTCGAAGCCGCCGACCGTGAGCGAGATCGTCACGCCGAGGGCGATGATCGCCGTGATCGCGACGGACTGCAGGATGATGACCGCGTTGCGGGGCGTGCCGAACGCCGGCAGCGACACCGCGAAGGTCACGATCAGCGCGGCGAGCAGCACGAGCAGCCCGGAGCGGTAGACGCCGTCGCGAATTCGGTCGGCGAGGCTGATGGTCATGCGAGGTCCTTCGCGGTGCTGGTGACGAGCAGCTCGGCGAGGCGGGCCTCGTCGAGCTCGTCCGGGCGGAACTCGCCGACGACGGCGCCGCCGGCGAGCACGACGATGCGGTCGGCGACCTCGAGGATCTCCTCGGGGTCGCTGGAGGCGACGAGTGCGGCCTCGACGGCGGACGACCGGATGAGCGCGCCGATGTCGCCACGCGCCCCCAGGTCGACGCCGCGGAACGGCTCGTCGAGCACGAGCACCCGGCTGCCGGCCGCGAGCCAGCGGGCCACGACGACCTTCTGCCGGTTGCCGCCGGACAGGCTGGAGAGCAGCGCGCGAGGTCCGGCCGCGACGATGCCGAGCGAGCGGATGAGGGCGGCGGTCGCCGAGCGCTCGGAGCGCGCGCTGAGCAGCCCGAAGCGGTGGTGCGGCCGCAGCTCGGCGAGGGTCGTGTTGCGCACGAGATCCCACTCCGGCAGCTCCGCGTCGCGCCGGCGGTCCTCCGGCACGAAGCCGATGCCGCGGGCGATCGCGTCGGCCGGATGCCGCGGGGCGAACGCCGTCCCGTCGAGCGTCATCGTCCCGTCGACCAGCGGCTCCGCGCCGACGACCTGGCGCAGCAGCTCCGTCTTGCCGGCGCCGAGCAGACCGGTGATGCCGAGCACCTCGCCACGGCGCAGCTGCAGGTCGACGGGCGGTGCATCCGCTCGCGACCGGAGCCCGCGCAGCGCGAGCACGACCTCGCCGGCCTCGCGGACGGGCCGCTCCTCGGGCAGGTGCTCGATCGGGCCGAGGATGGCGCTGACGAGCCGGGCGGGCTCGATAGGGGCATCGAACGCGTCGACCACGCGGCCCTCGCGCAGGGCGACGACGCGGTCGGCGAGTCCGACGAACTCCGCGAGGTGGTGGGTGATGTACACGACCGCGGTGCCCTCGGCGGCGAGTCGGCGCACCTGCTCGTGCAGTTCGCGCTGCTCGGTGACGCTGAGCGCCGCGGTGGGCTCATCGAGGATGAGCACGCGAGCGCCGCGGTGCAGGGCGCGGCGGATGAGCAGCTGCTGGGCCTGCGCGGTGCGCAGCGTGCCGGCGCGCGCGTCGAGCCGGATACCGGCGCGCTGGAGCAGGTCGTCGCCGGCGATCGCGCGCGCGGCGGCGCGGATGCGGCGGCGCCCCGGCAGCGGTCCGAGCTCGCCGCGGGCCAGGGCGAAGAGCACGAGGTTCTCGGCGACGCTGAGCTCCGGCACGAGCGCCGTCTCGACGTGCTGGGGCACGAGCGCGATGCCGTGCCGATCTGCCGCCGCCGGGATGCCGAGCACGACGGGCTCGCCGTCGACCTCGACGCGACCCTCCGTCGGCGCCAGCAGACCGGCCAGCACCGCCATCAGCGTCGACTTGCCGGCGCCGTTTGCGCCGACCAGGCCCAGCACCTCGCCGGCGCGCACCTCGAGGTCGACGCCGGCGAGCGCGGTCGTGGCGCCGAAGCGCTGCACGACCGAGCGGGCCGAGAGCACGGGGGTGACCCCCTGCTCTCCCGGCCCGCCGTGATCGGGTTCCGAGCTCATCCGCTCAGTCTGCCGGAGCGATGTCCGGCGTCGAGAGCTCCGGGAAGGCCTCGGTGAGCTCCTGGATCGTGGTGACACCCGCCTCGAGCAGGGCGTCGCGGGTCAGCAGCGCGGGCGTGATCTCGATGGTGTCGTCGACCTCGCCGCCGGTCGCTGCGAGATACGCGGCGCGGATGGTGACGGCGCCGACGTTCGCCGGGTCGGTGGCGGCGGTGGCGACCCAGGGGCTGCCGTCGGCCGTGATGACCTCGATGTCGGCGGTGGAGATGTCGGCGCCGTAGACCTGCACCTCGTCCTCCAGGCCGAGCTCCTGCAGCGCCAGCACGGCGCCCTTGGCGAACTCGTCGTACGGCGCGAAGATCGCGGTCGTGCCGCGGTTCGCCTGCAGCGCGGCGCTCACCTGCGCGGCCGTCTCGGCGGCGGTGCTCTCGCTCACGCTGCCGACCTGGGCGACCTGCTCGAGGCCGGGGTTGTCGGCGAGCACCTCCTGCCAGACCTCGTCGCGGCGGTCGAGCGGCGCGAAGCCGGCGACGTAGGCGTAGATGACCTGCGCCTCGCCGGCCGTGTCCTCGACGAGCTGGTCGAGCACGAGGGTGGCGAGCTGCTGGTCGCTCTGAGCGACCGTGATCGCGCCGTCCTCACCGGAGTCGACGTCGAAGGTGACGACCGGGATGTCGGCGGCCAGCGCATCCGCGACGCCCGGCTGCACCGTCTCGGTGAAGCCGTGGCTGATCGCGATGGCGTCGAAGCCCTGGGTGACGGCGGACTCGAGGTACGTGGCCTGCTGGGCGTCGTCGCCGTTGGCCTCGAGCACGTCGAGGTCGACGCCGAGGCGGTCGGCCTCGGCGCGCGCACCGGTGAGCCACTGCTCGAAGTAGTCGCCCGAGCTGAGCTGGCGGACGAGCGCGATGCTCACGGCGTCGTCGTCGGTGGTGGGCGTGCTGGCGCAGCCGGCGAGCAGGAGCGCACCTGCGGCGGCGACGCCGCCGAGCACGAGAGCGGGGGTGCGGTGGGTCATGGGGGCCTCGATGGGGTGTCGGGAGGGGCGGGCTGCTGTGCCGCGTCTGCGAGGTTAGGACCGTCGGCCGGATGCGGGGAACTCGCGTGACGTACTGTGACGGGTGGCGCCGCCGCTCAGCGGCGGGCCGCGTCGCCGACCGGCGGGCCGTCCCCGCATCGCTCAGCCACGGGCCGCCTCGAGCGCGAGGGCGAGGTGCTCGGCGAGGTAGCCGTCGAAGGGCGCGGGCGGCGCGCCGAGGCCGGCCCAGCGCACGAGCAGCTCGCCGCCGCGCAGCAGCACGGGACCGAGCGGCGGGCCGTCCTCCTGCTCGACCCCGTCGGGGCCGAGGCCGGCCCCGAGCGGCACGATCACCCAGTCGAGGGCGACCGTCGCGCCCTCCGGCGCTCCCCGCGGCGAGCGGCGACGCGCAGCTCGCCGCGAGCGCGTGCGGAGTCAGCGGTGTAGCCGCGCGGGCCGTCGTCGACGGCCCGCGTCGTCGTGCCGCCCGCCGCGAGCGCGCCGGCGGTGCCGGCGGGATCGGTCGGCAGCAGCAGCACGCCCAGGCGCCAGGCGGTGCCGACCGGGCGCAGCGCGGTCTCCGATCCCAGCAGGCCGAGCGCACGGCGCCGCCGCTGCCAGCGGGCGAGCACCTCGGTGCCGGCGCCAGCCGCAGCGAGCGCCACGCGCGCCCCGTCGAGCGACTCGGCGGCGCGCTGCAGCGATCCCATGGCGACTCCGCTGCGCGCCGCGCGCTCAGACCTCGTCGTCGACGGTGGGCTGGAACATCGGCGGGAACACGCCGAGGCGCGGCAGGCGCACGCCCGCGAGGCCGACGAGGCGCTTGACCTCGGCGCGGATCGGCTCGTTCGCCGTGGCCACCATCGCCAGCTCGGCGACCGCGTAGGAGCCGTTGACGTAGGCCTCGGCGGAGCGCAGGTCGGGGTCGCGCACCTGGACGCGCCGCAGCAGCGGCACCGCGGCATCGGCGCCCACCGCGAAGCTCGTCGACGCCGCGCCGACCGGTCCGTCCGTGACGACGATCTCCGGCCCCGCCGCGGCCGTCGTCGCGATGAGCACGACGAAGTCGGCCGTGGCGGCCTTGCGCGCCGCGCGCGAGTACTGCTCGCCGGCCTCGGCGGCGCGCAGCGCGTTCCACCACAGGGCGTCGGGCGAGAGCAGGAACGGCACGAAGCCAGCGAGCGGGGCGCCCGGGACGAGCTCGCGCTCGGCGATCGCCGCGCGCCCCTCCGGGGTGATGAGATCGACATCCGGGATCGCCCCGGCGCGGATCGCGCCGTCCGCGAGGATCCCCGCGATGTTGTCCACGTGCGTCACGTGGTAGAGCCGCCGCTGCGCGAACGGCACCGACGTCTTGGCCTGGTGCACGACGGTCGCCGCCGGAGCGGGGTCGCGCAGGGAGGTGGGGGCGACACGCTCGCGCGCCTTGGACACCGGGGCCCGTCGGGGGGCCGGAGCGGTCCGGACCGGCTCGGCCGTCCGGCGCGGCGAGCAGATGTCGCAGAGCTCCTCGTCGAATCCATGGCGGCACTCGGTCACGTGGTGTGGTTCCTCTCGACGTGGGGTGATCGTCAAGCTTCCAGGGTACCGGGCCGGCCGGTCGCCCACGTGCGGTCGGGGCTACGCTCGACCCCGATGGACGGTTCGGTCGAGCGGATGCGCGTGCGCGGCGCCGTCGTCGACGGCGCGACCCGCTGCGCCCACTACGCGAGCCCGCTCGACGTGGTCGCGATGCGCCTGGCCTGCTGCGAGGGGTGGTGGCCCTGCCACGCCTGTCACGAGGAGGAGGCCGGGCACGCGATCGCTCCGTGGCCGCGTGCCCGGCGTGAGGAGCCGGCCGTGCTGTGCGGGGTGTGCCGCGCGGCGATGAGCGTGGACGGGTACCTCGAGGCTGACGCCTGCCCCGCCTGCGGTGCGGGATTCAATCCGGGGTGCGCGCTGCACCACGCGCTGTACTTCGAGGCCTAGCAGCGGGGCCGGCCCCGCATCCGCTCGCTGTCGCGCGGCGGGCCGGTGCCCGCATCCGTTCGTCGACTACGCGTCGGCCGCGGCGAGCTGGCCGCAGGCCCCGTCGATCTCCTTGCCGCGGGTGTCGCGCAGGGTCGTCGGGATGCCTGCGGCGTTCAGTCGCCGCACGAACTCGTCCTGCACCTCGGGCTCGCTGGCGGTCCAGATCGAGCCGGGCGTCGGGTTCAGCGGGATCGGGTTGACGTGCACCCAGCCCTTGCCGCGGGCCAGCAGCTTCTCGGCGAGCAGGTCGGCGCGCCACGCGTGGTCGTTCATGTCCTTGATCAGCGCGTACTCGATCGAGACGCGTCGGCCGGTCTTCTCGAAGTACTCTCGGGCGGCGTCGAGCGCCTCGTCGACCTTCCAGCGGGAGTTGATCGGGATCAGCTCGTCGCGCAGCTGGTCATCGGGCGCGTGCAGCGAGAGGGCGAAGGTGACGGGCACGTTCTCGTCCGCGAGCTTCTTGATCGCGGGCACGAGGCCGACCGTCGAGACGGTGATGCCGCGCGCGCTCATGCCGAGACCGTCGGGCTGCGGGGCGACCATCGAGCGCACCGCGTCCATGACGCGCTTGTAGTTGGCGAGCGGCTCGCCCATGCCCATGAAGACGATGTTGCTGACCCGGTCGGGGGTGTTGTCGCCCTTCTTGCGGCCGCCGAGCTCGCCCGCAGCGAGGGCGGCGTTCGCGCGAACGATCTGGTCGACGATCTCGGCCGTCGACATGTTGCGGGTGAGGCCCGCCTGGCCGGTGGCGCAGAACGGGCAGTTCATGCCGCATCCGGCCTGCGAGGAGATGCAGAGCGTGATGCGGCCGGTGTAGCGCATGAGCACGCTCTCGACCAGGGCCCCGTCGTGCAGCTTCCAGAGGAACTTGATCGTGTCGCCCTTGTCGGTCTCGAGCCGGCGCACCTCGGTGAGCAGCGGCGGCATGAGGCCGGCGACGAGCTCCTCGCGGCCCTCGGCCGGCAGGTCGGTCATCGTCGCGGGGTCGCTGGAGTAGTTCGCGAAGTAGTGGTTCGACAGCTGCTTGGCACGGAACTTCGGCAGGCCCAGCTCCACGACCTTCGCCTGGCGCTCCTCGACCGTGAGGTCGGCCCAGTGCACGGGCGGCTTGCCCTTCTTGGGCGAGGCGAACTGCAGCTTCGGGCGGCCGTCGGCGTCGAGCGCCTGCGTCCAGCCCTCGGTCGCCGGGCGCACCTGGGGGCGGCGCTCGCGGATGGGGGTGGGGTTACCGGCGTTCGTGGGCATCCCTCCAGGGTACGGCACCGCGGGGGCCCGGGCGTGTCGCGCTCGGCGGGGTGTGCTCCGGACTGCTGCGGCCGGGCGATGCGGACGGGTTCCTGCGGTCGCGAGGCTGCCGGGTGCATCCGCTCGTGTTCGATTCGGAGGAGTCCTGCGGTCGCAGGCCCGCCGGGTGCATCCGCTCGTGTTCGATTCGGAGGAGTCCTGCGGGCACGTGCTTGAAGGGCGCTCCCGCCGCCTGTGCGGTTCGGAGGAGTGCGAGCGTCACGGAGGTTCGACGCGCCGAGCTGATGCCCGGGCATCCTGGGGTCGTTCCGGTCAGGGCTGCCGCGGGACGCCTGACGAAGCGGCGGGTTCCTCCGAATCGCACGGGCGAGGAGGGTGGTGGTCCTCCGAATCGCACGGGGTGCGCGGGCGAGGGGCGTGGTGGGGGGCGCGGGTCGTGGGGTGCGCGCGTGCGGGAGGCGGGGGCGCCGGCGGAAAGCGCGGGGGGCGGGCGCGGGCGGGGCTCAGTCGAGGCGGCGGAGGAGGCGCTGCCACCACGGGCGGCGCGGGATGCGGGAGGGCGGCGGCACGGCGCCCTTCGGCAGGGGGCGCACGTCGCCGGCGAACGGGGCGAAGAGCGGATGCGGATGCACGGCTCCCCCGGGACGGTCCGCCAGCGCCACGAACGGGTCGCGCTCCAGGCGCTGCAGCAGCGACTCGTCGAGCCGCCGCGCGATGCCGGCGTCCGCGTGCAGGCGGTCGAGGTAGGCGTCGACCTCGTCGGCGAGGTGCCACGGGTCGTCCGGGTGCTCGAGGCGCAGCACGACGCCGGCCTCGGCGTTGGTCGACAGGCCGCCGGCGGTGAGGTTCTGCGAGCCGATGAAGAGCAGCGCGACGCCCTCGCCGCGGGCGAGGTGCACCTTCGGGTGGAAGGTGCGGCCGTCGGCGTCGAAGAGCACCCAGGACTCGTCCACGAGCGCGAGCGACTTCGCCAGGCCGGCGCGGGTCGCGGCGCCCTGGCTGAGGCCGCTCGTCAGCTCGATGCGGCCGCCCCGGGCGCGGAAGGCGCGCATCCGCTCGTCCAGGGCCGGCAGCGCGCTGGCGCGCACCCACGCCGTGACCATGCGCAGGCTCGTGTAGCGGTCGTCGGCGAGCACCTCGAGCAGCACCTCCCGCAGCGACGGCGAGTCGGCGTACGGCTGCAGGGCCAGGTCGATGCGCATGCGGGCGAGTCTGCCAGGCGGCAGTCGTTCAGCCGCTGTGGTGGCGGCCGATCGGGAGCATGAGCGGGCTGCCCGAGACCGGGTCGGCGATGACGGTGCTGCGCAGGCCGAAGACCGCCTCGACGAGGCCGGCATCGAGCACCTCGGCCGGGGCGCCCGCGGCGTGCACGGCACCGTCGGCGAGGGCGATGAGGTGGTCCGCGTACCGGGCCGCGAGGTTGAGGTCGTGCAGCACCATGACGATGGTGGTGCCGCGGGCGCGGTTGAGGTCGGTGAGCAGGTCGAGCACCTCGACCTGGTGGCTCACATCGAGGAACGTCGTCGGCTCGTCGAGCAGCAGCAGCTCGGTCTGCTGGGCGAGGGCCATCGCGATCCAGACGCGCTGGCGCTGGCCGCCGCTGAGCTCGTCGACGTCGCGGTCGGCCAGCTCGACGGACCCGGTCGCCTCGAGGGCCGCAGCCACCGCCTCGTCGTCCTCGGTGCGCCAGCGGGTCAGCACGCCCTGGTGCGGGTGCCGCCCCCGACCGACGAGGTCTGCGACGGTGATGCCCTCCGGCGCCACGGGCGACTGCGGCAGCAGGCCGAGCGTGCGGGCGAGCTGCTTGGCGGGCGTGCGGTGCACGGCCTTGCCGTCGAGCAGCACCTGGCCGGCGCGCGGCGCGAGCAGGCGCGACATCGAGCGCAGCAGCGTCGACTTGCCGCAGGCGTTCGCGCCGACGATGGCGGTGATGCGGCCGGGCGGGATGCGGAGGTCGAGGCCGCGCAGCACCTCGCGGTCCTGGTATCCGACGCTCAGCGATCGCGCCTCGAGGGTGTGGGCGACGGTCATGGCGAGCCTCCCGTTCGGTTGCTGCGGATGATGAGGAAGAGCAGGTACGGCGCGCCGAGTACCCCGGTGATCACGCCGACCGGGTAGCGGGCACCGACGAGGAACTGACCGGTGAAGTCGGCGACGATCACGAGCAGCGCCCCGATGAGCGCCGCCGGCACGAGGACCGGGCGGTCGGCGCCCACGAGCCGGGATGCGATCGGGCCGGCGAGGAAGGCGACGAACGCGATCGGGCCGGTCGCCGCCGTCGCGAAGGCGAGCAGCCCGACTGCTGCGACGAGCACCAGCAGCCGGGTGCGTTCGGTGCGCACGCCGAGGCCGGCGGCGGTGTCGTCGCCGAGCCGCAGCGCATCCAGGTCCCTGGCCAGCAGCACCAGCACGGGGCCGAGCACCGTCAGGGCGACCAGCACGGGGGCGGCGGACTGCCAGTTCGCGCCGTTCAGGCTGCCGGCCAGCCAGCGCATCGCCTCCTGCGCCTCCCAGTCGGGGGCCTTCGAGAGGATGTAGAGCGTCACCGCGTGGAGCATCGCGGCGACCCCGATGCCGATCAGCACCAGGCGCAGGCCGACGAGCCCGCCGCGACGCGAGAGCAGGTAGATGGCGAGCGCCACCGCGAGGCCCGCGACGATCGCGATGGCGGAGACCGGTGCGCCGCCGAGCCCGAGCACCACGATCGCGAACGCGGCCGCGGCCCCGGAGCCCCAGGTGATGCCGATGATGTCGGGGCTGGCGAGCGGGTTGCGCAGCATGGTCTGGAACGCCGCGCCGCTCATGCCGAAGGCGGCGCCGGCGACGACCGCCAGCACCGCGCGCGGCAACCGCAGCCGTCCGACGGTGAAGGTCGCGCCCTGCACGTCCCGGCCGAAGAGCACGGCGAGCACCTCGTCGGGCCCGTAGAAGGTGCGCCCGACCATGAGGGTGACCACGAAGGCCGCGACGATGAGCACGCCGAGCCCCAGCAGGATCGCCCGCCGCCGCGCGGAACGGCGACGCCTGCCGGCGACGACGCGCGCGAGCGCGCCGTCGGAGGAGCGGATGCGGTCCACGACGCTCACAGCTCGCGCACCTTGCGCCGGCGCACGATGGCGATGAACACGGGCGCTCCCACGACGGCGGTGACGATGCCCACGTCGAGTTCCGCAGGTCGAGCGACGATGCGGCCGAGCACATCGGAGGCGGCGAGGAGCGCCGCGCCGACGACCGCCGAGTACGGCAGCAGCCAGCGGTGGTCGACGCCGACGAGCAGCCGGCAGAGGTGCGGCACGACCAGGCCGACGAACGCGATCGGCCCGGCGGCCGCGGTGGCCGCGCCGCACAGCATCACGGCGCCGAGCGCAGCGGTGATGCGCGCGAGCGCGACCCGTTCGCCGAGCCCTGCGGCGAGGTCGTCGCCGAGGGCGAGCGAGTTGAGCGCACGGGCCGAGCCGAGGCTCAGCAGCAGGCCGACGACGAGGAAGGGCGCGACCTGGGTGAGGACGTCCCAGCGGGCGCCGCCGACCCCGCCGATCTCCCACGAGCGCACGACCGAGTTGATGTCGTTGCGCGGCAGCACGATGGCCGTGATGAAGGAGCTGAACACGGCCGTGGTGGCAGCGCCCGCGAGGGCGAGCTTGAGCGGCGTCGCTCCCCCGCGCCCCAGCGAGCCGATGGTGTAGACCACGACCGCGGAGACCGCGGCGCCCGCGATCGCGACCCAGGCGTACTGCGTCGCCGAGGTGAGCCCGACGGTGGCGATGCCGGCGACGATGGCGAGCGACGCGCCCTGGTTGATGCCGAGGATGCCCGGGTCGGCGAGCGGGTTGCGGGTGACGCCCTGCATGACGGCGCCCGAGACCCCCAGCGCGGCGCCGACGACGAGGGCCAGCACGGTGCGCGGCACCCTGGTCTGCACGGCGGCCGCGTCGAGGCCGTCGCCGCCGCCGCCGAGCGCCGCGACGATCGCGGGCAGCGGCACGTCCCGCGACCCGATCGCCACGGAGGCGGCGACGATCAGCGCGAGCGCCGCGAGCGACGCCGCGAACCAGAGGAGCCGGACGCGGGTCGGACGCCGCAGCCTCTCGGCCGCGGCGTCCGAAGCGGTTCCGACCGGAACCGTGGTCATGCGCTGCCTACTGGTCGACCTTGGCGGCCGCCTCGGCGAGCAGCTCGAGGTAGTCGTCGAGCACCCACGAGATGGCGAGCGGCGTCGGGTTGGCCGCCGTGCCCAGCGGACCGGTGCCGTCGAGCTGCACGAAGGACTCGCGCTGCACGGCCGGGATCTGCGAGAGCAGCGGGTCGGCCTGCAGCGTGGTGAGCAGGTCGGTGCCGTAGGTCACGACGATGTCGACGTCGTCGAAGAAGTCGGCCTGCTCGGCGCTCTGCGTCAGGCTGAACACGTCGTCGCCGGCCTCCTCCGAGGCCGCCGCGATGCCGGCCGGCTCGACGAGGCCGAGGTCCTCGAAGAACGCCGGCCGCGGGTCGGCGGTCGTGTAGTACGAGATCTCGCTGAGGTCGGTGGGGTCGATGTGGGTGATGAAGCCCGCGGTCTTACCCTCGAGTTCCGGGTGCTCGGCCGCGGCCTCGGCGATCTCCGCCTCGATGTCGGCGATGAGCTGCTCGCCCTCGTCGGCACGGCCGATGCCGGCCGCGTTGATCTCGATGAGCTCGCGCCAGCTGGTGGCCCACGGGCCCTCCGGGTAGGCGACGACCGGGGCGATCTCGCTGAGGGTGTCGTAGTCCTCCTGCGTCAGACCGGAGTAGCCGGCCAGGATCACGTCGGGGTCGGTGTCGGCGACGGCCTCGAAGTCGATGCCGTCGGTCTCGTCGAAGAGCACGGGGGTCTCGGCGCCGAGCTCCTCGAGCTTCTCGCTGACCCAGGGCAGCAGCCCGTCGCCGTCGTCGTCGCCGAAGTTCGCCGCCGCCATGCCGACCGGCACGACGCCGAGGGCCAGGGGCACCTCGTGGTTCGCCCAGGCGACGGTGGCCACCCGCTCGGGGTTCGCGGGCACCTCGACCGTGCCGAGCGCGTGCTCGATGGTGACCGTGTCGCCGGTGGCGCCACCGGTCTCGGCGCCGCTGCCGCTGGCGCAGCCGACGAGCCCGAGGGCGAGCGCAGCGGAGGCCGCGGTGATGGGGAGGAGGCGCGAGGGACGCATGCGGGATCGACTCCAGTCGGTGAGGGGTTGCGGGGTGCGGCGAGGGCCGCGGAGCCGGACCGCGGGGATCGAGCCCCGGGTGGGTCAGGCAAGCCTCAGCTAGGTTAGGCGTGCCTCAACAGGAGACGCAATCGCGCAGATCCGACGACCGGATGCGCGCTTCGGACAGCGGGGCCGACGGCGATGCAGCGGACGGATGCGCGCCTTCGGACGGATGACGCGGCGCGGCGGACGGATGCGCGCCTCCGTCGGCTCAGGCCAGGCTGCGGCCCTGCGAGCGGAACGCACCCGGTGTGACGCCCGTGGCGCGGCGGAAGGCGGTGCCGAACGCGCTGACCGTGGCGAAGCCGCATCCGCTCGCCACCTCGTCGAGATCGTCGCCGCGCAGGAGCAGCACGGCGGCGTGGTTGGCCCGCACCGCGGCCTGCCAGCGCGCGAAGCCCAACCCCGTCTCCGCCTGCAGCGCCCGGGTGATGGTGCGCGTGCTGACCCCGAGCTCGCGCGCCCAGTCGTCGAGCGAGCGCGGATCGCCGGGCCGGGCACGCAGTGCGCGCACGAGGGCGCGAGCAGCGCCGAGCGCGGCATGCGCACGACCAGCTCGCGCGGCGCGGGCGCCATCACGTCGAGCACCGCGGCCTCCGTGACGGCGCGGCTCCCCTCGGAGAGCCCGGGCTCGAGGAGGCGCGCGAGCAGCAGGCGCAGCAGCGGGGTGATCGCCACGGCGGTCGGCTCGGCGGCGAGCGGCTCGACGGCCTGCATGCCGAAGTGCGCGGCGCGGTACCAGGTACCGGCCGGGGCATCGGCGGAGTGCACGGTGCCGGCGGGGGTCCAGAGGCCGAGCGCGGGAGTGACCGTGAACACCCGCGGGCCCACCGACACCGTGGAGGCGCCGCGCTCGTTCCAGAGCAGCTCGTGGGTCGGATGCGAGTGGGCGGGCCAGTGCGTGTCGCGGTCGACCCGCTCGTCCCAGCCCGCGATGACGAAGGGCACCTCCAGCTCGCCCGCCGCGTACAGCGGCAGCAGCCGCTCGTCGACGCCGTCGCTCACGCGGACACGACGTCCACCGCGACGCCGGCCGCGCGCAGGGCGTCGAGCTCGCCCGCATCCGCTCCCCCGTCGGTGACGAGCGTGTCGAGACGCGTCGTCGGCACGGTCAGCACCGAGGAGCGCACGCCGACCTTGGTGCGGTCGACGAGCGCCACGACGCGCTCGGCGCCGGCGGCGAGCGCCCGGTCCGCGTCCGCCACCGGCAGCGCCGGAGTGGAGAGCCCGAAATCGGCCGTGAGGCCGTTGCCCGACAGGAAGACGGTGTCGGCGCGCAGGCCCGCGAGCTGCTGCACGGCGGTGCCGCCCACCACGGCGCGGATGCTGTGCCGCAGCTCGCCGCCCACGACCACGACCTCGTTCTCCGGCGACGCGGTGAAGGTTTCGGCGACGAGCAGCGAGTTGGTCACGACGCGCAGCCCCATCCGCCCGACCAGCGCCTTGGCCAGCAGCTCGGTGGTCGTGCCCGGACCGAGCGCGATGCTGTCGCCGTCGCGCACCCCGGCCGCGGCGCGGGCCGCGATCGCCGTCTTCTCGGCGAGCGCCTGGGAGAGCTTCTCGGCGTACGACGACTCCCGCGAGCTCGAGCGCAGCACGGCGCCGCCGTGGGTGCGGTCGAGTAGCCCCTCGTCGGCGAGCAGGTCGAGGTCGCGGCGCACCGTGACGGCGCTCGACTGCAGCTGCTCGACGAGGGCGGCGATCGAGACGGCGCCATCGCCGCGGAGCGCGGCCAGGATGAGCCTGCGGCGCTGTGCGGCGATCATCCGTTCATCGTAGGGGTGCGGCGCGCGGGCGTTCGGCGTCGCCCGGCCCCGGCGATGCCGCGGGCAGGCCCGGGCGATGTGGCGAGGCAGCATGCGGACGACTGCGCAGTACCGGTGCCGGTACGGCACGGTCGTGCGCGTACGGCATCGCCGAGCAGGTCGGCGGGCGACGAGCGGATGCGGGGCCGCCCGCATCCGCTCGATCGCCGACGTTCCGCCCCGTCAGTGCTCCGCGACGTGCAGCTCCGGGGCGTCGAGACCGTACTCGGCGCGGATGCGGCGCGAGATGCCCTCCACGGCGACGAGCGCCTGCACCACGAGGTCGGCGGTCACGGGGAAGGGCATGTTGTGGATGGTCTCACCCTCGGCGGTCGCCGCCTCGGCGACGGCGCGCAGCTCGGCGGTGTGCTCCGGGGTGAGCCCGACCTCGGTGAGCGAGTTCGGCAGGCCGACCTGGGTGGTGAAGACGATGAACTCCTCGATCTCCTCGGCCGGCGCGCCCTCGAGCACGAGCTGGGCGATCGAGCCGAGGTTGACCTTCTGGCCGTGCGTGAGGCCATGGGTCTGCGGCGCCGCGGTGAGGCCGTTGTGGATCGCGTGCGCGGCGGCCAGGCCGCCCGACTCGAAGCCGAGGCCCGAGAGCAGCGTGTTCGCCTCGACGACCGCCTCGAGCGCCGGGGTGACGACCTTGGCGCGCACCGCGTCGAGTGCGAGCAGGGCGTTCTCGTGCAGCAGCTTCCAGCTGAGCTCGGCGAGGGCCGTGCCGGCGTGGGTGGGGCGGCCTCCCGCCATCGTCGAGCCCTGGCCGCGGCGTGCGGCGCGAGCCTCGATCCAGGTGGCGAGGGCGTCGCCGATGCCGGCCTGCAGGAACTGCACGGGGGCGTTGGCGACGAGCTGCGTGTCGATGAGCACGAGGTCGGGGTTGCGCGGGAAGAAGCGGTACTCGAGGAACTCGCCCTCCTCGCTGTAGATGACGCTGAGCGCGCTCGTGGGCGCGTCGCTCGAGGCCGCGGTCGGCACGCTCGCCCAGCGGATGCCGGCGAGGTGACCCGCGGCCTTGGCCGCGTCGATCGTCGAGCCGCCACCGACGCCGACGATGACGTCGTGGCCGTCCGCCTCGATCCGCTCCTTCAGCTCGTCGACTGCGCCAGGTGTGGCGAAGCGGCCGAAGCCGACGCGCACCAGCGGCGTGCCCGCGGCCTCGAAGCTGCGCCCCACCGCCTCGCCGACGATGCCCCAGACCGTGTCATCGCTGACGACGAGCGGCGTGCCGCCGAGCTTGCCGACGTGCTCGGCGAGGTCGGCGATGGCGCCGGCCCCCTGCACGTAGCGGGCGGGCGAGGAGAGGACGGTGGTGGTCATGGTGCGGCTGCCTTCCGTTCGACCGCCGCGCCCGGTCGAGCACGGCGCGACTCCACGCTAGGGAGCGGCGACCGCGAGCGGGCGGGCGTGGAGTGCACGTGCAGCGCGAGCGGATGCGGCGCCCGGCTCCGTCGAGGAAGCGCCATCCTCCGGCGCGTGACGGCCAGCCGCATCCGCTCGTCCCTGCACGGTCGCGACCGTGCGACAGGATGAGCGCATGCCCCTGCGCCACACCCTGCTCGCCCTCGCCGTGGTGCTGATCTGGGGCGTCAACTTCGTCGTGATCGACGTCGGTCTGGCGGACGTGCCGCCGTTCGTGTTCCTGGCGCTGCGGTTCGCGCTCGTCGCCGTGCCCGCGGTCTTCTTCGTCAAGCCGCCGAAGCTGCCGTGGTGGAAGCTGGCGCTGCTGGCGATCTTCATGAGCTTCGGCCAGTTCGCGCTGCTCTACCTGGCGATGGCTTTCGGCATGCCGGCCGGGCTCGCCTCGCTCGTGCTGCAGGCGCAGGTGGTCTTCACGATCGTGCTCGGCGCCATCGTGCTGCGCGAGCGCCCCAGCCCGCGTCAACTGCTCGGCGTGGGCATCGGGGTGGCGGGGCTCGCCATCGTCGGCGGGACGCACGGTCAGGGCGCCCCGCTGCTGCCGCTGCTGCTGACGGTGGCCGCGGGGCTCAGCTGGGGCATCGGCAACATCGTCAGCCGCACGGCGAAGGGCGCGAGCGGCCTGTCGATCGTGGTGTGGGGCGCGCTCTTCGTGCCCGTCCCGGCGCTGCTCATGGCGCTGGTCGTGGATGGTCCCTCAGGCGTTGCCGACGGCATCGCAGCGATCAGTCTGCCGGCCCTCGCCAGCACGGCGTACACGGTGGTGCTCGCCACCCTCGTCGCGTACACGATCTGGAACACCCTGCTCGGCCTGCACGCGCCGGCGAAGGTCGTGCCGTTCACGCTGCTCGTGCCGTTCGTCGGCATCCTGAGCGCCTGGCTGCTGCTCGGCGAGGAGCCGGGCGCCGGCGAGCTGCTCGGCGGCGCGGTGATGATCGCGGGGCTCGCGGTGGCGACGCTCAGGGTGCGGCGGCGGGCGGTGCGGGTCGGCTAGGAGCCGGCGCGCAGGCCCTCGACGAGCTCCGGCCCGATCGCGAAGACGCCGTGCGCCGTGTGCAGCAGCGCCCCGGCGCCCTCGCCGAGCCCGCCGAGCGCGCGGCGTCCGGTGAGCGTCAGCGCGTAGGAGGCGCGGTCGCCGAGGGCCCGCAGGCTCTGCGGCGTCGTGCCGAGCACGAGGTGCGGCACGCCCTCGATGTCGGCCCAGGCGCCCGAGAAGCCGTCGACGGCAGGGTCGGTGGGACTCGGTGCGAGCAGCTCGGCCTCGAGCACCGCGATGAGCAGCTGCTCGAGCTCAGCGTCGCCGGCGCGCACCGCCGCGGCCAGGTCATCGATGCTCGTGGCGCTCATGTGGTCCGTCCTCAGTCGTGCTGCCGCCGGATGGCGACGGTGCAGTCTGTCAGGTTTGGGGCTTTCCGGGCGGAACGGTTCGGGGCGCCGTCGCATTCGGCCGACTCCGGGCGGTGGGACGATGATCCGCTCAACTCGACCGCGCGTTCGACCGCAGGACTGCGCGACGATCTCGGTCGATCTCCAGTCGGATTCAGCGCTCCCGACGACTACGCGGGGTCCACGTCGGCGTCATGCTCCCTCCAGTAGAACTTCTCAGCGAGGTTCGACGACGGTGAACCTCCTTCCGCCAGGAGGACGAGGAGTTCCTCGACAGCCCCGACGTCGGCGCTCGTGCCGCTGCCGACCTCGACGCCCTCGAGGCTGAGGGCGACTCGCAGCCACCAGTGCCCATCCGGCTCGACGCGCAGCCTCGCGGCATCGCGCCGCAGCTCGGCACGCCGGTCTGCATCCTCGACCACGATCCAACCGGCCCGCTCCGCTGCCCCGATCGGACGTCGCCCGAGCAGCGGAGTCATCGATGGACTGAACGCGTCGGCCTCCTCCGCCTCGAAGGCTTTGACCCTGCGGAACGGCTCATCGCTGAACCTGGCCCGCACCGATGCGGCATCGAGCAGCTCCGTATCGTGACCCCCGAGCACGGACCACTGCTGGGCGTCGAAGCGGAGCTCTTCATGCCGTCGAGGCGAGGCGAGGATTCTCGTCAGCCACTGCAACTTGCGCATCCGATTCAGAGGGTCCTCTCGATGACCATGTCGCCGCCGCGGTCACCCCAGACGGCGCATGGCTGGCCTGCGGCGGTCCATCGCCGATGATGACATCGTCAGGGATCTGCGCGAAAGCCGAGTCGCCACATCCGCCGATAACGAACCCTAGGATCTGATCCCTGGCCTCCCCACGATCAGCGGTGAGTCACCGTAGACGAGCCCGCATGACCGACCAGTCAGCGGAACGACTCCAACGGTGTCCGCTCCCCCGCCCGGAACTCCTCCAACGCACGCTCGAACGTGTACGACGAGCCCCGGTACATCACCGAACCGTCCTCAGCGACGAAGATCTTGCCACCACCACGGACGGCGCGGATCACCGCGACGCCACCATCGAAGGGGATGACGTTGAGCGGATCGTCGAGCGTCTGACCCGCCTTCGCTGCAAGCGAGTGGAAGAGCCCCCGACCGATCTCGCCTAACGCCTCGACCTGCGACGTCGAGGCCGAGGCGTCATCTCGATGCAGGAACGCATACAACGGCAGGCCGTCCTCCGCCGCGAACGACGCTCGAAGCTCCGCAAGCGAGAGCTTCATGGCGAAGCTGAAAATCTCCCCGCTGTGCTTTCCAGGCCCGAAAAGCTGCACCTTGCGGTCCGGCTCACCGGTCCATTCCAACGTGGTGACGCGAGGCGCATACGTGATTAACACCTCTGGCGCTCCCACGGAGACAAACCCCGTGACGATCACCCGAAGACCGAGCGCCTCACGGAAAGGCCCACCAAGTTCGTAAGTGAGATACCGCTCGGCGTCAATCTCCGTGCTCGTCTTTGCTTCCACCGAGTAATCGCGCGCGCGCTCAGCGGACTCGATCACGACCTCAGCACCGACTCGATGCACCAAGGAGCGGATCTCGCCGCCCAGGTTGTAGATCTCCACGGCGTCCTCGAGGTACTCCACCGTGTATCCAGCGGTCCTCGCGAAGACCTCGAACTCGTCGGTCAACCTGATGTTCACAACACCCCTCCGACTTCCTTGATGATACCGAGTCCAGCCAGCACTCGCGCACGTTGGGGTTCGCCATCGGCGTCCTTGACCTGGACCTGCAGACCCCCACCTGGATGCCCGAAACCTGGAGCGATTCTACTGATCTCGATCGTCCACCCCGAAGGGAGCATCGCGTTCGGGTCGAGGCGGTAGTCGTGCACCGGCTTCCCGAGACTACTGACCGGCAGTGCGCGCTGCTCCCAACTCGCCGGCTGCCCATCCGGGGCGAGACCCAGGTAGGTGCCGCGATCGTCACCGATGCGATCGAAACGATCGCCGTACTCCACAGAGAAGTTCAGGAGATCGTCGAAGACACGGCGCGTGTTGTACACCGCCCCATCATTCGGCGGGTAGTTGTCCCAGTGGAGACCCGTCATCGGGTCCAGTCGAGCGAGCTTGTAGATGCGCTCGTACTCAGTTCGCGACATGCCGCTGTTGCCATAGGAGTTGTCGGGATGAGCGACCATGTCGTACCCGGAATGGGGCGCCAGCGGCGCAGGGGCAGGCTCTGCAACACCATGCACAGTCATCGGCCTTCCGTAAGTGAAGTTCTTCGGGGTCGGGGCGAGATCCGTGCCATTCGCCCAGCTCGCGCCGGGCGGCGGCGTGGCGACGCCGGTCGGGTCGGTACCCGCGGCGATCCGGTCCGAGATCGGCGTCGAACTGCCCCGGTCCGCGCCGGCGAACTCATCCCCCGGACTTGTCGCATCGGCATCCGCTCCCGGAGCATCCGTCGTGTCCGGTCGCTCGACCTCGATCGAGACGTCCCAATGGATCGCATCGGGCTCGAGCGGAGGGAAGCCGCCGATCTCATTCGTCTGCGCATCCAACGTCCACACATCCGTGCCATCGAAGTAGACGTTGAACCAGTGCCCGTCCTGACCACCAGCACGATCGACCCCGACGACGGCGTGCGACCCGGCCCCCATCCGCCGCAACACGTCCGCGATCTCCGTCGGGGACATCGACGTCTGCTCGAAACCGGTCCGAGCCTGCATCTGCTCGATGGTCAACGTGTCCGTTCCCGCCTGACGCACCGGACCCCCGTTGAGCACGTCATTGAGGATCGACGACGTATCGCCGCAGTTCTGCGTGAACTCGTTCGCAGGGTCCGTCGCATCGAAGTTCGGATTGATCTGCGCCATCCGCTCACGGATCTCATCGATCGTCAGCGTCGAAGGCTCATTCCCGCGCAACGTCGGCTCGTCAGCCTTCGCATCCGAGTCGCCGATCGACGTGTCGTCGGCGGCACTCGAGGCGTCGTCGGAGTCGCCGCCGCGGTCCGCGTCAGGCGTGCTGCCGTCCGCCTCGGGAGCGGTGCCGTCCGGCGCGGGACGTCCCGTGTCGAAGAGGTTCGGCAGGCGGCCCGAGGCGACGGTGCCCGCAGCGACGAATGCGGCGGAGCCCCCAGCGATCGCGGCAGCATCCTCGATGTCGATCGGGGCGTCCGACCCTTCACCGTCCGCATCTGCCGGAGCGGGCCCTTCCGCCTCGGCAGGCGCCGCATCGGACGCATCGGGCGCAGCATCGGCTGCGTCGGGTGCGGGCGGGCGGGTTCCATCCTGGCCGGGTGCGTCCGAACCGGCATCGCTCGTCGTAGGCGCATCCGCGTCGGCGGCGGGCTGAGACGGCGACACCGTCGCAGGAGTGCTCGCGGGCATCGGGCCAGCGTCTTGCGGAGCGTCGCTCGCCGGTGACGAGGCATTCGTCGAAGCGTCACCGGCGCTCGAGGGCGACTCGGGGCCGGACGGTGCACTGGAAGGCAGGGCATCGGGCAGGTTCGGCAGGTCGACCACAGGGATGCCGAAGGCATCGGAGGTGGTCCCGTCAGCCGGCGGAGCATCGGAGGCCGGCGCATCCGAGGCAGGCGCGTCTGCCGCGGACGCATCCGCCGCAGGACCGTCAGCAGGCGGAGCCGCAGGAGCATCGGCCGGCGGGGTCGCAGGACCATCCGTAGGAGGCGTAGCCGGAGCGTCCGCGGGCGGGGCCGCCGGAGCATCAGCAGGCGGAGCCGCGGGAGCATCGGCGGGCGGAGCCGAGGGGGCATCAGCGGGCGGAGCTGCGGGAGCATCAGCAGGCGGAGCCGCAGGCGCGTCAGCAGGCGGAGCCGCAGGCGGGGCCGCCGGACCATCCGCAGGCGGAGCCGCAGGCGCGTCAGCCGGCGGAGCCGCAGGCGCGTCGCCCGCGGGCGACGGCACGTCGCCGCTCGGCACCTCCGGCGCATTGCTCGGGGCGGGCTGCGAACCGCCACCGTCACCGGCACCCGGCTGCGGAGCCGAGTTGTCGATGGGCGGAGCACCACCACCGGCCGGCTGCGAGCCGCCACCGCCACCGTTGCCCATGCCGGGCTGCGGCGCCGAGTTGTCCGGCACATTCACACCGTTGCCACCAGCGGGCTGCGACCCGCCCCCACCGCCCGTGCCGACGCCGGGCTGCGGGGCGTTGCCCTGCGTCGACGGCGCATTGCCACCCGCAGGACCCGTGGACGTGCCTCCGCTCGTATCCGCACCCGTCACCGTCGGCACGCCGATCGTGCTCGCATCGGCGGACGGAGCACGCAGCCCGACGCCGGGAGCACCCAGATCGCCCATCGACGGAAGATTCGAGAGCGCTGGGCGCAGCGCACCGCCGAGGATGCCACCGAGCACCATGTCCTGCCACGGGTCCCAGGGCTTGCCCTCCCACAGGGCATCCACCGCACTCGACGCGGCACCATCGGTAGCGCCCTCGGTGACACCGCCGAGGATCTCACGACCGACGCGACCGGACTGGCCCGCGACAAAGTTGCCGACCGGGCTCGCCGCAGCGCCGCCGACGAAGGATGCGACGCCCGTCTGCAACAGGTTGACGGGCACGTAGCCTTCTTCGCCAGACCGTGCCTGATTGACGGCCGCCTGCACGGTGACCGAGACCGCTGCACCCTGCACACCCTCGGCAGCGGCCCGGATCAGCCCCCGCATCCAGAGCTTCAAATTGCGGATCTTCTGCGCCGTCTCGACGATGAGCTCTGCGATGCGCTGCACCCAGCGCGCGATCGTCGTTGCGGCCTTCGCCGCGCCTGCGGCGGCGCCGATGCCCGCGGTGAGGGCACCCAGTGCGAAAGAGAGCCCGACGTCGAGCAGCACCTCGGCGACGAGCTGACGGACGAGCCACAAGAGCTCCGTACGCATCTGCTCGATGGTGTCGATGAAGCCGGTGCACCCCTGGCTCATCGCCTGCGCGTTGCCTTTCAGGGCATTGAGCATCCTGCCTACGGCGTCGCGACTGGCGAGCATGTCACCGCTCTGCGGCAAGTCCATGGACTGCGTCGCGGTGAAAGCGCCGTTGACGGCGACGGCCGCGGCGTCCAGGTCGCCCTGCAGGCCATCCCAAGCCGATGCTGCCGTCGCGAGGGCGCCTGTGTCGCCATTGGGGATGATGATGCCGAGGTCGGCGAGCCGATCCTCAACCCACTCGGCGATCAGACCGATGTCGATACCGAGGAAGTCGCCCTGCACGCCAGCGCCTATGGCGCGGCCGATGGTCGGCGCCGCGCCGAGCGTCCCGTGCTGCGGCACCGGGATGGTGCTGCCCTGCTGGCCGGAACCGACGTTGCCCGCGGCGTCGTAACCCGCGGCGGTAGCAGCGACGGCCGAATCAAGGCCGCGGAGCGCCTCTGCCAGGCTCCAGGCTCCCTCGATGATCTTCGGAGCATCGCCGTCGTAGATCTCGGCGTACTCTTCGGCGACGGGGTCGCTGCCCGCCATGCCGTCAGTGCCGCGCAGCTGCGAAGCCGCCGCGCGGATGCCCGATGTGAGTGTGCTCGCGATCGAGTACAGCTGGTCGCCGTCCCCGACGAGGACCGCGGGATTGACCCGGATCTCCACCATGTCGTTTTCCCCTCGTCTACGCCTGCAGACCGGACGCCACCTGGGACCAGGTGGTGTCGAGCTGTTCTGAGGCGCCTTCGTATGCGGTGACCACTGCTGCGGCGAGCTGCTGCAGCGATTCGGTCTGGGCCCTGAGCCCCTCGGCGGAGACCGACCAGGTCTGGAAGGTCGCCAGGAACTGGGTCATGGCCGGCCCTTGCCACTCGGCGGGCAGCATGTGGGCGAAGCTGCTTGCCCCGTCCCGCAGCATGCCCGCGTACGTGGTGAGCTCGGTGAGCGCATCCGCCATCGCCCTGAGGGCGACCGTGTCGACAGCCTGCTCAGACATCCTCCGACACCCCATTCGTCTCCTGCTCGACGGCCGCCGAGACGGTCTCGAGACGCTGCCCGCCGGCGCTCGGGCCGCTCACGCCGGACAGCGAGGCGTTCACGAGCTGCGGAGCTTCCATTGCCGCCGCAGACTCGAGACCGAGCTCGACGGATTCGGCGACCTCGCCGACGGTCTCGATCACGACGCGGTCCTCCTGACGCTCCCGCGTCGAAGCAGCGGTGAGCGAGGACTCCGTGGTCGTGTAGGTGCCCTCCGCAGCCGCGAGCAGCGTCGCGAGGGTGCTCAGCGACAGCCGGACGGCGTCGGCCTGGGCGTGCCACTGCTGCCAGTACTCGGCGAACTTGTCGGCATCCTCGCCCCGCCACGACGTCTGCACGACGCCGCCCACGACACCGTCGACCTGCGCGACGTGCCCGTCGAAGACCGCGATCGCCGTCTGCAGATGCCCTGCGACCTCGCCGAGCGACTGCGCCCGGACGCGGAACTGCACCATGATGTCCCCTCACCTCCGCGCGCCCCGGAGGGCGCACGGCGAACTCGATCGGTCGGAACGCGGCTCAGCCGCGGAAGGTGCCGGAGATCGCGTTCTCCGAGTCCTCGTAGCTCAGCGAGGCCTGGTTGAGCAGGTCGCTGATACCGGCGAGGGACTCCTTGAGCTGGATGGCCGCGGTGTCCCACTGACCGTAGAGCTCGTTGAAGCTCTGCGAGGCGGAGCCGCCCCAGTCGCCGCTGACGAGGCCGTCGACGAGCGACTTGAGGTTCTGCAGCTGCGACTCGATGGACTGGGCGCCCGACGAGAGCTGTCCGGCGACACCGGCGAGCGATTCGGAAGTAACGCGGATCTCGGCCATTTTTCCTCCAGGGAGAGTGGGTGGTCGCCGGCACCCCTCGCGCCGACAGGGATGACCCTACTGAAAGGGATGCGTGCAACGGAATGGGGAGCACTGCCCATGAGCCGCGCTCGCAGGATGCAGCTCACGGACTTCAGGCCGCGTCGACCTCGATGGACACCTCGCCGATCCAGAGCCGATCGCCCGGGTGCAGGGCGGCGGGGCGCCCCTCGCGCAGCGGCATGCGCACCCCGCCCCGCTCGAGGTCAGAGCCGTTGCCCGACCCAGCGTCCGCGGCGGACACCCCGTTCGCGTCGACCTCGACGATCAGGTGCACCCGCGAGACGGATCGGCTCGGGTCGTGCACCTCGACGGCCTGCGCACCCTCGTTCTGGGCGGTCGAGTGCGGCTGGCGACCGATGATGGCGCGGCCTGCGACCACCACCTGCTCGCCGGTGCTAAACCGCAGGCGCACGCGACCCGACGCCGATGCGGCAGCGGGCGCGGCAGGCGCCGGCGCGGCGGTTGCGGCCTCCGCAGGCCGTGCTGACGGCGCCGGCTGCCAGACGGGCGGGAGCGGCACGACGGGGCGCTCCGCCTCCGGTCGGATCGTCGCGGCGGCAGGACTCGCCGCCTGCTGCGGCGCCACGGGCGGCGGCGCGGCGAAGCCGGCAGGCACCGGAGGGGTCGCCCCTTGGACGAGCTGGCCGCACTCGAAGCAGAACATCGAGTTGGGCCGCAGCTCGGCGTCGCAGTACGCACAGCGTGCGGACATCCCACCACTCCTCACAGGCCGCCGCGCAGGGGGCCGGGTTGTTCGAAAAGTCTACGCGGGCCGTGCGCTCAGCAGGCCCGTCCGGCTCGGGTACCGTTCCCCATGGCGCTCACTGGCGCACATCCGGCACCCGCACAGCCTGCCAGGCGCCGTCGCGATGCAGCGCCGCCCCGCCGGGCGTCTGCGCGCCGAGCATGTAGCGCGGGATCTGCGTGCCGAAGAGCGTCGTGCCGGCCATCGCGTTCAGCGGGGAGAGCACGAGCCCGAGCCGCGCCTTGCGCGCGATGGGCAGCGCGCCGCCGAACATGCTCGAGGCGGACTCGGTGTCCACGCCGACGCAGAAGCTCGCCCCCGCCGACACGCCGCTGAGCGCCTGCTCGATCGGCGCGCCCTTGAGCTGCTCGGCGTCGTCGACGATCACGACGACCCTGCCGCCCCGCCCGGCGGCGACGCCGTCGAGAGTGGCTAGCAGCGCGGCAGGGTCGGTCTGCGGGTCGGAGACCACGGTGATGCCGTGCCCGCCGGCCACCTGCGTGAGCACCGACTCCTTCGGCGCGACGACGAGCACCGGATGCTCGGCCCATGCGAGCTGGTGCGCGATCGCGGCGAGCGCGCTCGAGCGCCCGGTGCCGCGTGCACCGGCCACGACGAAGCCCTGCTCGCCCGACCAGTCGACGGTGATGCGCGAGAGTTCGTCGCCGCCGACGCCGACGGTCGGCACCGGCGCCGTGCAGCCCGCCGCGAGCGGCAGCCGGTACGCGGCGGAGAGCGCGATGTACGCCGGCAGCGGATCGACGCGGAACGGCCGCGGCAGGTCGGCCAGCTCGGGGAAGGCGTCGAAGTGGTCGCGCACGTGCTCGACGATCGCGCGGAAGGCCGCGGTCTGGGCCTCGCCGCTCGTCTCGCGGCTGATCACGGCGAGCTGCACCTCGGCGCCCTGCGCACCCACCAGCGTGCGGCCGGGGGGCAGATCGCCGGGGATGTCGCGGATCATGATGCCCGCTGCGCGGTAGTCGTTCACGTCGCGCATCGGCAGCACGTACTGCGCGTCGATGAAGCTGGAGACCTTGTCGCCGCTGATGGCACGGTCGCCGGTCATGAGCACCCGGATGCCGACCGCCGGTCCCTCGCGCAGCACGCGCATGAGCTGGTCGCGGAAGGCGATGAGCTGGTCCGGGTTCAGGCTCGAGGCCAGCCGCTCCCATCCGTCGATCGCCACGATCGCGTACGGCAGGGCGTCGGTCGGCGCGGCCAGTCGGCGCTGCTCGGTGATGCTGCCCACCCCGGCCTGCGAGAGCACGCTCTGGCGACGGCTGAGCTCCTCGAGCAGACGGCCCACGAGACGAGGGAAGCGCTCCTGGTCGAGCGGGGTGACGACCGCTCCGCAGTGCGGGGCGTCGGCCAGCGGGAGCAGCGCGCCGTTGCCGTAGTCGGCGATGTAGAGGTGCAGGTCCGACGGGGCGAAGCGCTGCACGACCTGCGCCAGCACGGTGCGCAACGCCGTCGTGCGGCCGGAGAGCGCGCCGCCCATGAAGAGCAGGTGCGAGTCGGCGACCACGTTCCAGAACCGGGGACGCTGCTTCTGCTCGGCCGGCACGTCCTCAAGACCGAGCACGACCGAGTCCGCCGGCAGCTCGTCGCCGGCGAAGCGGTCGAGGGTGAGCAGGGTCGGCAGCGGCAGCAGCCACGGCGAGGGGTTGCGCTCGATGCCGAGGGCGTGCGTCGTCGCCGACACGAGGTTGACGAGCGCCCGGAGGTCGGTGTCGTCGTGATCGGTGCGCGTCGTCTGCGCCTGCTTCGCCGGGAAGCGAGCCGCGAAGCCCAGCGCCGACCACTCCATGGGCGCCTTCGCCGGCAGCACCCGGGCGACGCGCTGGGCGCCCTGGCGCAGGCCAGCGACCCGGGCGGTCTGGAAGGGCACGGGGTCGGCGCTCTGACCGGCGCGCACGTAGCCGCGCCCCGGCGTGCCGGGGCTGATGAGCGCCGCTTCAGCGGAGCCGAGCACATCGGTGGAGTCGGCGCGGTCGGTGACGCGCAGCGCGACGCGCAGGTTGATGTTCGACTGCATCTCGGGCGTCACCACGCCCGACGGACGCTGCGTCGCCAGCACGAGATTGACGCCGAGCGAGCGGCCGACGCGCGCGATGCGCACAAGGCCCGTGATGAAGTCGGGCAGCTCGGTCTTGAGCTCGGCGAACTCGTCGATGACGATCATGAGGCGCGCCAGGCCCAGCCGACCGGCCGCCTCCGCATCCTTCGCCCACGCGGAGTCGATGTCCTTCGCCCCCAGCTCGCGCAGCACCCGCTCGCGCCGCTTGAGCTCGGCGTCGAGCGAGGCGAGCGCGCGCTCGGTCTCGCGCGCGTCGAGGTTCGTGACCATGCCGACCGTGTGCGGCAGGCGCTCGCAGTCCGCGAACGCCGATCCGCCCTTGTAGTCGACGAGCACGAAGTTGAGCGCGTCGGGGCGGTTCGCCAGCGCGAGCGAGATGACCAGCGTCTGCAGGAACTCGGACTTGCCCGAGCCGGTCGTCCCCGCGACGAGGGCGTGCGGCCCGTCGCTCGCGAGGTCGAAGGCGAACTCGCCGTCGGCGTTGGCGCCGACCACGACGAAGGTGCGGCGCGGGAGGTGCTCCAACGCCGCGCGAGCTGCTCCGGGTCGTCGAGATCGAGGGCCAGCAGGTCGACGAAGCGCACGCTGGCCGGCAGCAGTCCCTCGTCGCCGACGCCGCTCACGTGCTCGATCGAGCAGAGCCGACGCGCGATCTGCTCGGCCGCGGGCAGCGAGATGCCGTCGACCAGCACGCTGCCGTAGTAGTCGCTCATCGACTCGACTCGGGCGAGGGATCGGTCGGCGCCGTCGAGGGCGACCACGGTCGTCGCCTCCTCGGGCAGCCGCGAGCGGTCGACGTCGATCGCCACCACGTGGATGCCGAACTTGGAGCCCTTGTCGAGCAGCGGCACCATGCCCGGCAGCGTGCGGTAGCGACGCGCGCCGTCCACCACGACAACGATGTCCTCGGCGAAGGAGCCGCCGCGGTCGCCTGTGGCGCGGATGCGGGTGGCCAGCAGCCCGGTCAGCTCGCGCAGGCGCTCGCGCCGCGTGTCGTCCGTGTTGCCGATCATGGTTATGGCGCCCTCGCCGCCGCTCGTGTGCGGCAGCCAGGTCAGCCACGACCACTGCTGTTGGTCACCCTCGTCGCACAGCACGACGACGCGCAGGTCGCGCGGCGAGCGCAGGGTCACGAGCGAGGCGAGCATGGCGCGCACGGTGCTGCGGGCCGCATCGATCTCGCCGGCGACGCCGACCGAGCCGAGCGCCAGGTCGGCCGCGACCGGCGCGGGGGCGACGCCGACCCGGCGGGAGCCGCGCTCCTTGGACGATCCGCCCTCGTAGCGCACGTCGAGGGTCACCTCCGCGAGGCCGATGCGCGCCTGCAGCGCGTCGTCGTCGCCCTTGCGCCGCTCCCAGAGCCGGGAGAGCGGCGCCGTCGCGATGTCGCGCACGACGACCGGGTCGGGGTGGCGGTACCAGCCGTCGAGGCGCTGCTCGCGCACCAGGGCGGTGACGCGCTTCGCACCCTTCTTGACGTCCTCGGCCCACTGCGCCTGCGTGCGCTCTCCCTTGCGCTTGGCGAGCTTCGCGTTGGTCAGGAACGACCCGATCACCATGATCGGCGACGCCGCGGCCATGAGCAGCATCACCGGGCGCTGGAACAGCACGGCCATCGTCACGCCCAGCACGACCGGGATGACCGCCGAGAGCCACGGCAGCGGGGAGCGGTCCTGCTCCTCCGGCCGGTCGCCGGGCAGCTGCAGCACCGGCTGCGGGCGGGCGGGGGCGATCCGCGACGGCCGGTTGAAGCCCCGCATGCCGACGCGATCGGGCGAGAGGTCCGCATCCGATCCCGGCTGCACACCGAGGCGGAGCACGATGCTGCCGAGCTGCACGACGTCGGCGGGCACGATGCGCGCGGCGCCGGCGACGCTCTCGCCGTTGACGAGGAGCGGATGGGCGGGGTCGGTCGCCGAGATCTCCGCCGCGAGCGGGGCGGGGCGCCCGTCCTCACCGTGCGTCGCCTGCAGCACCAGGGTGGCGTGATGCGCGGCGAGGTACGGGTCCGCGACCGGGAGCTCGACACCCTCGCCGCTGCCGATGCGCAGCGTCTCCCCCGCCCGCAGCGGGATCGACTCGCCGGCGAACGGACCGCCGACGATCTCGATGCGGGGCGTGCCCGGCTGGACCTCGGACGAGGGGGCGGCGGGCAGCGCGATGCCGTTGAGGAGTCCTGCGGCGACGGCCGGGGTGGTCGGCTCGATCGCGGGCGCGACGCTCCAGGGCTCCACGTCCAGCGACTCGGCGATCTCGGCGACGGTGGTCGCGTCGTCCGCGCGGACGATCCAGGAGCGCTCGCCGTCGTCCGTGCCGAGGGTCAATCGCAGCGTCATCGGTTCAGCCTTCCGGGCGGGGTCACGCGCCGAGGCGGTCGAGGACACCGAGGATGGGCGTCAGCACGCCCGTCCCCTCCTCGACGGCCCCGTCGACGGGGATGGTGGCGGGCACGATCGCGGCGAGCTCGTCCTCGCCGATCGCGCCGGCGAGGACGGGTCCGTCCAGGTCCGGCACGACCTCGGAGCCGGGCCGGATCAGCGTCACGCTGCCGGTGCTCTGATCACCGGCGGCATCGACGATGTGGAACGAGAACTGGTCGACGTCGCGCGTCGAGCCGGAGACGGTCGCCGTGCCGCCCGGAGCGCACGACACCGTGCCCTCCGCGGCGGCGCCGCATCCGATCACCCGGGCCTCGTCGGCGTCGACGAAGGCGGTCAGGTCGAGCTGCGTCACGCCGCCGGGGTCCATCTGCACGAGCACGTGCAGCGCACCCGCGCCTTCGGCGGAGGACTCGACGAGCCGCAACTGCAGCACCGTGGTCGCACTCCACTGCCCGACATCGTCGCCGATCCGCAGCGCCAGCTCGACGTTGCCGGTGTACGAAGGTGCGGCCGCGAGCACGAGATGCGTCGCGGTCACCTCGACCGTCCCGGCCGACGCCGGCGAGACGGAGTCGACCCGCACCCGCGGCCCGCCCGACTCGTCGCAGGCGGTGCAGACCGCGCCGAGGTCGCTGAGCGGGATGAGGACGCGCCCGCCGGCCGGCAGCGGATAGCCGTAGACGGCCTCGGCGAAGGCCGGCGCCTCCGGGGGCTCGAGCGCGACCACGTAGTCGACCACGAGCGAGACGGTGCCGTTCGACTGCGCGACCGGCACCCGGACCGGGGCCGCGTCGGAGTCGTACTCCGCGGCGGAGAAGACGAGCTGCTCGGGGGTGCATCCGGTGGCCAGCGGCGTGGCAGCGAGCACCGCGGCGCAGTCGTCGAAGCGCCAGCCCTCCGCCGGCGTCACCTGGATCTCGCCGAGGTACGGGATTGAGACCTGGTTGCCCGCGCCCACGGCGGCCTCATCCGCTCGTGGCTGCGCAGCGGCAGGAGCAGCGGCGATGCCGAGCATCGCGACGAGGGCCAGGGAGGCGACCGCTCCGAGGGCGCGGACACGGTGGTGCAGCACCATGCGGTGTCGACCCCCTCACGTCGCCTCGGACCGTGTGTTAGACAATACCCACCAGTCGTCGCCAGCAGGTGGCGCGACTCGAATCTGCAGGGGACGTTCGTGACCGACGTGAACCGCGCCCCGAACGCGGCGCCCTCATCCGCTGGCGGACGCCGTCGCGTGCTCGGCCGGGAGTCGGGCCAGACCGACATCGGCGCAACCGGCGCGCCCACCGCGGCCAAGCGACCGATCGTCGCGACGGAGAGCGTGATCCCGGAGCTCGACGAGACCGTCGCGAAGCCCCGGCCGCTCTGGAAGCACCCCGCCTTCATCGTCTCCGTCGCGCTGACCCTGGCCGCCCTCATCGCCGCGGGCGTGTTCCTGGTGCTCTGGCTGCTCTCCGACGGCCCCGACCGGGTCGACGACGTGCAGCTCGAGGTCGGGCAGGGCAACGCGCACCTCACCTGGACCGGCGCCGAGGAGCCGGTCGACCTCTACGTCGTCAACGGCGGCGAAGTGCTCGACATGTCGCAGCTGGTCCGCAGCGGCGACGAGGCCTGGTTCCCGGTCGGCCTGCCGCTCGCGCAGGGCGGCTTCGACGACGGCACCTGCTTCGTGGTGCGACCGCACGCGAACGCCGATGCGGAGGTCAGCCTCGACGCCGCCGCGCTCGACGAGCAGGGCGCGCGCAGCGCGTGCGTCGCCGACGCCCGATGACCCCTCGCCGGAGGCTCCGCGTGCTGCGCCTCGTCGCGGCGTCCATCGCCATCGCCGCGCTGGCGGGCTGCAGTGTCGGCGACGAGATCGAGCCGCCGCCGGCGCCCGCCGGGGTCGACCTCGAGGCCGTCGACATCGACGATGAGACAGCGAACGGTATCTGGCTGCTGGACGGGCCCACCGCCCTGCAGCGCGTCGTGGACGCCGTGCGGGCCGGCGGCGGCGGGCGGATGCAGGGATGGATCGAGGAGTCGGTGCCGGTGGAGGACGCCACGCCGGTGCCCGGGCGTCGCATCGACCTCGCCGTCGCGGGCACGGCCAGCGCGTACCGCGCGCAGCTGACCGTGGAGGGCCAGGAGCTCGAGCTCATCGTCGCCGACGGCGCCGCGTACCTGCGCGGCAACGCGGCCTACGCGCAGCGCGTGGGCGACGAGCGCTTCGTCTCGGGCTTCGTGTGCCTCACCCCGGACGACGACCTGGTCACGGAGTGGCGCACGCTCACCGATCCCGCGCAGCTGATCGACGAGGCGCTCGGGGGTGCGGAGCTCGGCGTGGATGCGCCGGCCGACGGCGGCGGCACCACCGAGATCGTCGTCGGCGCGGGAGGGGCACCGGTCGGAGCCCTCACCGTCAGCGCCGTCTACGCCCCGCTGCCGCAGCGACTGGTCGTCGGCGACGTGAGCGGCAACGCCAGCATCGACTTCGCCGACTGGAGCGGAACCGAGGCGGTCACCGCACCCGAAGACGTCGCCGTCGACTGCGGCTGAGCCAATCTACCAGCCGGCGCAGTCGGCGCAGGCCTGGCCCAGCAGATTGACGCCGGTGGACTGGTCGGCGAACAGCTGCCAGGCCTTCTGGGTATCGCCGTCGCGCAGGGCCTCCTCCATGGCGTCGAGGCTGCTCTCGGAGGTGGCGATCCACTGGCGGTAGGGTGCCGCGTCGACGCCCTCGGCGCCCTTCCATGCGACCGCGCGCAGCTGCGCGACGAGCGGCAGCAGCTCCTTCGCCCGCGATCTGTCGCCCTGCACCTCGATGAGCAGCGGCGTCATGGCGGAGAGGACGGGCAGCAGCTCGGCGCAGCGCTCCTCGCGAAGATCGGTCATGTCAGCCCCCGGGTCGATGCGGATCGGTCGGGGCGAGTCTAGTCGCGCCCCCGTCACCCGAACGGGCAGGATGTGCGGGTGAGCCTCTACGATCCGACCCTCGCCAAGGCGCCCGAGCTGGCTCGCCGCCGCTCCACCGTGCGCACCGTCCTCGCCGTCCTCGCCATCATCGTCGCGATCGCGGCCATCGTGTACTCGGCGGCGAACTTCCTGGACCTCGCCGAGCAGGGTCGTGAGAACGCGCAGGACGCCTCGCGCGTGCGCTACCGATACGGCGGGGGCTTCCTGCCTGTGGCGATCATCATCCTCGCCGCCGGCCTGGCGGTCGCGGCCGTCATGGCGCTCGTCGGCGCGGGCACCCGCGTCTGGACCAGAGCCGCGAGCGGTGCGGTGCTGCACAAGCGCTTCGAGGGCTACCACGCGATGTCGCCGGAGCAGTTCGACGCGCTGCATGGGGCCTACGCCTCCGGCGACCCCGGCGCGTACACGCCGCTGCCCGAGCAGGTGAAGCGCGGCCCGGCCGTCGTCATGGTGTGGACCGCGAACGAGGATCGGGTCGGGTACGTCGGGCTGAGCTGGGGCGCCGCGGCGAAGTCGACGCTGAACGCACCGCTCATCCGTCTCGAGGGCGCGCACTTCGATGCGCTGCAGGCCGCGCTGCGCCAGGGCCTCGACCGCCCGCTGCCCGACGACCGCAACCCGCTGCGCGCGCAGGGCGGAGTGCGGTGACGTCGGCGACGCCTCCCGGCGAGCTCGATCGGCGATGGGCCGAGCACCTCGGCGCGGGCGGCCGGCACGACGCCGTGCTCTCGCCCCGCCTGCTCGCACGGGCGCGCCGGTGGAATACCGGCAGCATCGTCGGCGCCCTCCTGGCGTCGATCGTGGTCGTCGTGTTGCTCGCGGTCGTCATCGTCAGCGGATACGGGCACGTCTCCTTCTTCGTCGTCGGCGGGCTCTTCCTGCTGGCCATGATCTTCACCGTGCGCAAGTCGCTCCGATTGCGGCATCGCAACCTCCGTCGCGCCGCCGTGGGCGGTACCACCGTGTCCGTCGGGGCGGAAGGCATCACGCTGCCGCGCATCCGCTCGCTGCCGTGGTCGATGGTGCGAGGGGTGATCCTCTACGACGACTCGGCGCGCAACCGCGCCCAGCGCAGCGTGCCCATCGTGGGGTGGGGCGCGGCGATGGCCATGAACGGCGGCGACGGCAGCATCGCGGCGACGCTCGCCTTCCACGACGGCGAGGCGGTGCGCGCGCTCGTGCAGCCGCCCGAGGACGCGAAGCTCGTGCGGCTCTGGTCGAAGGACTCCACGGGCCGAACGCCCGGTGATCTGACGCTCACGCTGGACGTAGTGATGGAGACGGACGAGGTCGCGCGGCTCGGCGCCGCGCTCACCGGCGCCGCGGCGCTGCACGGCGTGCCCGTCTACCGTCCGACTTCGACGGGCGAGTACGCCCTGCTCATCGGCAAGGTGGTCGAAGGGCGCGCCTGATCCGGCTCACGCTTCGAGCACGGCCCGCAGCGAGGTCGCGAGGCGCTTCGCAGCGGCGAGCGGATCGCGCAGCGCGGGGCTCGCGACGGGGTGCGCGTCGAGCACCAGGCGCACAGCCTGCGCGGCGCCGTCCGGGAACAGCACGATCGTGCTGCGCAGCAGCGCCTCGCCGCGGCCGCCCGGACCGGCGGCGGCCTGCACCGACGAGATGCCGGCGACGGCGCCCTGCGGATGCGGGGACGACCACGAGCGCACCTCGCGCGCGCCGGCGGCCCGCGCCTCCGCCTCGATGCCGGCGAGGAAGGCCTCGGGCGAGTCGATCGCCCCCTCCCCTCCGCCTGCAGGAGGTCGATGCGCAGGCTCGCCTCGAGGCGCTCGGCGCGGGCGTCGGGCACGAAGACGAGGCCGATCAGCGGCTCCTCGAGCGCGAGACGCGCCTGCTCCGCGGCGAGCGCGCCGGCGAGCGCCGGGGTCGCCCCCGTTGCTGGGCGAGGTCGATCGCCCAGGCCCGTCCGGCGTGCAGGTCGCGCTCGACGGGCACGGGCAGCCAGTGCTCGGGCAGGTCCAGGGCGAGGTCGACGATCGGGGCGCTCATGGCGTCGAGCCTAGGGCGCGAGCCTCAGCACACGTCCGCGTCGGCCCTCACCAGCGCGGGTGCACCTCCGCGCGCAGCAGCCGGTCGTAGACCTCGTGCACGGCGGCGTCGAAGCCGGAGAGGTCGGTGCGGTCGTCGAGCAGCTGCGCGGCGGCGGCGTTCGACTCGGCCTGCCGCAGGTTGCGGGCTCCGGGGATGACGGTGGTCACGCCGCGCAGGCCGGCGATCCAGGCGAGCGTCGCGGCCGGGAGGCTCACGCCGTCGGGCAGCGCCGTCTGCAGCTCGCGCACCGCCTCGAGGCCGGTGGCGAAGTCGACGCCCGAGAACGTCTCGCCCTGGTCGAACGCCGAGCCGTCGCGGTTGTAGGTGCGGTGGTCGTTCTCGGCGAAGGTCGTCTCGGCGGTGTACTTGCCGCTCAGCAGGCCGCTGGCCAGCGGGACGCGCGCGAAGATCGCCACGCCCGCATCCGCCGCCGCCGGCAGCACCGCGTCGAGGGGCTTGAGGCGGAACGGGTTGATGATGATCTGCACGTTCGCGACGTTCGGGCGCGCGATGGCGGCGAGCGCCTGGTCGCTGGTCTCGACGGAGACCCCGTAGGCGGCGATGGAGCCCTCGGCGACGAGGGCGTCGAGCGCGTCGTAGGTGGCGTCGTCGTCGATGACGGCGCTCGGCGGGCAGTGCAGCTGCACCAGGTCGAGGCGGTCGACGCCGAGGTTCAGGCGCGAGCGACGGGTCCACTCCGCGAAGTGCTCGGGGGTGTAGTTGCCCGGCTCCTGGGGCAGCCGGCGGCCCATCTTCGTGGCGACGGTGACGCCCGCATCCGCTCGCTCGGCCGTCCGCTCGGCCAGGAAGGCGCCGATGAGCGCCTCGGAGCGGCCGTCGCCGTAGACGTCGGCGGTGTCGAAGAGGGTGACTCCGGCGTCGGCGGAGGCGCGCAGCACGGCGAGCGCGTCGTCCTCGGAGACGTCGCCCCAGTCGGCGCCGAGCTGCCAGGTGCCGAGGCCGATGGCGGAGAGCTCGCGGTCGAGACGGGGGCGGGGTGGTGCTGCATGGGGTGTCCTCTCTGACGGTGCGTCCATCCTCGCAGCCGGTGTCGGCGGTTCCTGCGACCATGGTGCGGATGAGCCACCTAGCGCACGACGCCCCCTCCGCCGAGCTGACCGACGAGGCGCTCGAGGCGCTGCGCGCCCTGACGGGGCGAGCGGATGCGGTCTTCCACGACGGCCAGCTCGAGGCCATCTCCGCGCTGGTGGAGCACCGGCGGCGCGCCCTGGTGGTGCAGCGCACCGGATGGGGCAAGTCGGCCGTGTACTTCCTGGCGTCGCTGCTGCTGCGACGGCGCGGTGCGGGGCCGACGCTGCTCGTCTCGCCGCTGCTGGCGCTCATGCGCGACCAGGTCGAGGCGGCGGCGCGCGCCGGGGTGCGGGCCGTGTCGGTGAACTCCGCGAACGCGCACGAGTGGCAGCAGGCGCAGGCGGCGCTGGCCGCCGACGAGGTCGATGTGCTGCTCGTCAGCCCCGAGCGGCTCAACAACCCGCGGTTCCGCGAGGAGCAGCTGCCGTCGCTCGTGGCGCGCATGGGGCTGCTGGTGGTGGACGAGGCGCACTGCATCAGCGACTGGGGGCACGACTTCCGGCCCGACTACCGGCGGCTGGCCGCCCTCATCCGCTCGCTGCCCGAGGGCGTGCCCGTGCTGGCGACCACCGCGACCGCGAACTCGCGGGTGGTGTCCGACGTCGAGGAGCAGCTGACCTCGGGGTCGAGCGCGCCGGTGTTCACGATCCGCGGCTCGCTCGCCCGCGCCTCGCTGCGCCTCGGCGTGCTGCGGCTGCCGGATGCGCGGGCCCGGCTGGGCTGGCTGCTCGCGCACCTGCGCGAGCTGCCGGGCAGCGGCATCGTCTACTCGCTGACCGTCTCGGGCGCCGAGGACACCGCGCGGCTGCTGAGTCGGGCCGGGCACGCGGTGGCCGCGTACACGGGGCGAACCGACAGCGAGGAGCGCGCGCAGCTGGAGCAGCAGCTCAAGCGCAACGAGCTCAAGGCGCTCGTCGCGACCAGCGCTCTCGGTATGGGCTTCGACAAGCCCGACCTGGGCTTCGTGGTGCACCTCGGCGCGCCCTCATCCCCCGTCGCGTACTACCAGCAGATCGGCCGCGCCGGCCGCGGCGTCGACAACGCCGACGTGCTGCTGCTGCCGGGGCCGGAGGACCGCGACATCTGGCAGTACTTCGCCAGCGCCTCCATGCCCACCGAGCAGCGCGCCGAGGCCGTGCTGGCCGCGCTCGACACCGAGCGTCCGCTGTCGACCATCGCGCTCGAGGGGCTCGTCGACATCAAGCGCACCACCCTCGAGCTGCTGCTCAAGGTGCTCGACGTCGACGGCGCCGTGCGTCGGGTGCAAAGCGGATGGGTGTCCACCGGCCATCCGTGGACCTACGACGCGGACCGCTACGAGCGCGTCGCGCGGGCCCGGGAGGACGAGCAGCAGGCGATGCTCGACTACGAGCGCACCGGCTCGTGCCGCATGCAGCTGCTGCAGGAGCAGCTCGACGACCCCGCCGCCGCCCCCTGCGGCCGCTGCGACGTCTGCGCCGGGGCCTGGTACCCCGGCGACGTGCCCGAGGACGCCTCGGGCGACGCCGCCCGCGCCCTCGACGGGGTCGGGGTCGAGATCGCCCCGCGCGCCCAGTGGCCCAGCGGCATGGAGTCGCTCGGCGTGCCCGTGCGCGGCAAGCTCGACCCGGGCGAGCGCGTGCTCGAGGGCCGCGTCGTCGCGCGCCTCACCGACCTCGGCTGGGGCGGCCCGCTGCGCACGCTCTTCGCGCCAGGCGCCGCGGACGGGCCCGTTCCCGCGCCGCTCGTGGACGCCTGCGTGCGCACCCTCAAGGACTGGCCCTGGGCGGAGCGCCCGACCGCCGTCGTCGCGATGCCCTCGCGCGGCCGCCCCCAACTGGTCGGATCGCTCGCGCAGGCCGTCTCGACCATCGGCCGCCTGCCGCTGCTCGGCACCCTCGACCTCGACGGCGCCCCGACCCGTCGAGGCGACGGCTCGGTGAACAGCGCCTACCGGCTCAGCGGCGTGTGGGAGGGCTTCGCGGTCGGCCCCGCGCTGGCCGCGGCGCTCGCAGGGCACCGCGGGCCGGTGCTGCTCGTCGACGACCTCGTCGACTCACGCTGGACGCTGACCGTCGCCGGGCGCGCGCTGCGCCGGGCGGGAGCGGATGCGGTGCTGCCGTTCGCGCTGGCGAGCGTGGGGTAGGGGTCCTACTCCGCCGCGACGAGCTCGAAGCGCGCGGGCTCGGTGGCGACCCCGTTGACCTGCAGGGCGATGGCGTGCTCGCCGAGGTGGTAGCGGCGGGTCGTGATCGTGCGGAACGGGTGGCGGCGCTCCACGCGCATCCGCTCGCCCGGTTGCAGCGCGGCCGTCGTCAGCTTGAAGGTCTTGGTCGTGAACGCGCCGTTCGCCTTGCGGTGGTGCACGACGTAGTCGATCGCGATGCGGGCGGGCTCGTCGCCGGCATTGCGAAGCTCGGCGGAGAAGCCGATCGAGCCCTCCATCGGCACCGAGACGGCGTCGAGCACCGGGCCGTCGACCTCGATGCTCGCCGGGGCGAAGCCGAGCAGGGCGAGCGCCGCCGGGTCGCCGCGCTTGACGAGGGTGCGCAGCGCGTGGCGCACGAGGGCGGGGGTCGTCGGCGCTGGGCGCTCGAGCCATCGCGCCGCCGTCGCGACGACGAGCACGCCGTGCTCGCGGCTGAGGTCGTTGAGGTGGTTCGCGACCGAGCGGCGCACGTACTCGCTCTCGTCGCGCTCCAGCGCATCGAGGATGGGCAGGGTCGCCTCCGGGCGTGCGACGAGCGCCGGCACGCGCAGGCCCCACGGCAGGAACGGGCGGCTGCCCTCGCTGGCGAGCCGGCGCACGTGCTCGTCGGGGTGCGTCGTCCAGCCGAGCATGATGGCGAGGCCGCGGTCGGGGTCGTGCCGCAGCAGTGTGCGGACGGAGAACTCGGCCGTCAGCCTGCCCGTCAGCTCGGCCTGCAGCGCCATCGCGTCGTCGAACGCCTCCGCTCCTCCGTCCTCCACGGCGCGCTGGGCGATCGCGCCGAGGACGGGCCAGATCGTCCATCCGGTGAGCGCCGGGTCGGCGGCCGCGTCGCGCACGAGGCGGGCGAGAGCCGGGTAGCCGGCCGGTGCATCCGCCAGCAGTGCGTCGCGCAGCAGATCGGCCCGCTCGCGCAGGGCCAGGGGCGCGAGCGCGGACTCGGCGGCGGCGAGCGATTCGGGGCGCCGACCGAGGGCGCCGGCGATGCTGCGCGTCATGGCGGCGGCCTGCTCGGGGCCGAGCAGCTCGTCGGCGAAGGGCATGGGCGGGCTCCGTTCGGGTGGTGGTGACCATCCTGGCGCGCTCGGGCCTAGGCTCGCAGGCATGGGGCGGATGGGGATCGTCGACGAGATCGACGTGCGGGACGCACCGCTGCGCGGGGCGACGCTCGCGCAGGCGATGGGGCGGTTCCTGTCGCACGGGCTGCGCATCCGCGGCAGGGCCAGTCGCAGCGAGTACTGGTGGTGGATGCTCGTGCAGGCCGCCGTGTCGCTGGTGCTGGTCGCGGGGGTGCCGGCACTGCTCGGCTACGGGGCGAACCCGGTCGTGTTGAGTCTGGCCGGACCCTTCGCGACGTTCCCCGTCCTGGAGTCGACGGGGCCGGAGGGCACCACGCCAGGCCTGGTCGTGGCCGCCAACATGCTCTTCATCGCCCTGGCGCTCGGCACCGTGCTGCCCGGCATCACCGTGGCGGTGCGGCGGCTGCACGACGCGAACTTCTCGGGGCTCTGGCTGCTCGTCTCGGGGCTTCCGCTCGGGCCGTTCGTGCTGGCGCTCATGCTGCTGCGGTCGTCGCAGCCGGAGGGCGAGCGCTTCGACTGCTGAGGGTTGCGGGGTGCTCCCCCACTTCAGGAGACTGCTCGCATGGGGGCCGCCCACATCATCCTGTTGACCATCGGCATCGCGGGCGTACTCGTCGGGACGCTGCTCGATGCTCGCGATGCAGGACCCGAGGCCCTCACCTACCGCCGCGGCGTCCCGTCCCACGGTTGGCACCGGCACCTGCTGCGCGCCGGCTCCCTGTTCGCGATCCTGTTCCCCCTGCTCGACGCACCGGCGCTGCCGCAGTCGTGGTCCGCGCTCGTCGTCGGCGCGATCATCGCTCTCGTCGTCGGCGGCAGCGAGCTGCTCGCCGTGACCGTGCACAACCGCACGCGCATCGAGCGGATGCGGCGGGGCCTGTAGGCGCATCCGCTCGTGATCCGCGTCCACCCGGGCTTCCCGCTCACGCACGAGGACTACCTCCCGTTGCTGGAGCGGATGCAGGGTTGGCCGGTCGCTGCGATCGCGCATTCGCTCGGCGCGCTCGACGCGCTGGGTGAGCCGATCGACGGTACGACCATTCTTCTGGCGCCGAGCGTTCCGCGGCGCCGATCCGGCAGGCCCGCACTCCGCGCCCTCCTGCTTGCCGCGCACCGGTCACCGTGGTCGACCGCACTGGCCGAGCGGCTGCGCATCGCGACCTTCCACCGCTACGGTGCATCCGCTCCGCTCGGCTCCGCTCTGCCGCTCGACAGCGCGGCTTCGCGCCTGCGGACGCCGCATCGGATCGGGCGACCGCAGGGCCCGCTGCTGGTGGTCTGCGCCGAGGGCGATCCGCGTCGACCTACGCAGGAACGCTTCGCAGCCGAGCTCGGCGCGGAGGTGCTGCAGGCGCCCGGGGGCCATCTGTTCCCCGTGACGCATCCTGCGGAGACCGCTGCGGCGCTCGCGGCCGCGCTGCTGCGCTGAGCCTGGGGCGGCTCCCCGTCTCCGAGGCGACACGTCGGATGCACGGTGTGACCTGCCCCTGGCGCGGAGACGCCGTGCGCGAGTCAGCATCCGAGCGACGACTCAGCAGCTTCTGCGGTGCTGAGTCGTCGTTCGGGTGATGAGTCATGGGGTGGGAGCGCGGCGCGGCGCGGCCGGCCGCGCATCCGCTCGTGTCCTCGGGCTTCCCTACGATGGGTCGGTGACGATCACCGCTGCAGCCGACGGATCCGCCCTCAAGAACCCAGGCCCGGCGGGCTGGGCCTGGTACGTGGACGACGACTGCTGGGCCGCGGGCGGCTGGCCGCACGGCACGAACAACATCGGCGAGCTGCAGGCGGTGCTGGAGCTGTTCCGGGCGACCGCGCACGTCGACGACGATCTGCTGGTGCTCTGCGACAGCCAATACGTGATCAACTCCGTGACGCAGTGGATGCCGGGCTGGAAGCGCAAGGGCTGGCGCAAGGCCGATGGCAAGCCGGTGATGAACGTCGAGCTGCTCAAGGAGATCGACGCCGCGATCCAGGGGCGCCGCTACCGCTTCGAGTGGGTGAAGGGGCATGCCGGCCACGACCTCAACGAGGCGGCGGATGTGCGCGCCCGTGCCGCGGCCGAGGCGTTCCAGCGCGGCACGGCCGTGCCGAGCGGACCGGGCTTCACCCGCGGCGGCGGCGCGCCCGCGCCAGTGACCGCGCGTCCCGCCGAGCGGGTGCTCGCCGAGCCTGCCGCCGACACCCTCTTCGACGGGTTGTTCGAGCTCGACGAGGCCGCCGCGCCCGCGCACGAGCTGACGCTGCGGCTCGACGATGCCGAGCACCGGCGCCTGCTGCAGCGCGCCAAGGCCGCCGGCCGCAGTCCCGAGGAGCTGCTGCGCGGGCTCATCTGAGCCGCGGCCGCGCACAACGGTGGACGGCGCCGCACTGCGGCCACGCACAGCGATGGTCGGCATGCCGCGCTGACATCGCCGAGCTGTTCGGCCTGAGGTGCGTCGTCCCTTCGAAAACGAAGGAGCTCGCGGCGAGGTGCCGGCGTGTTGCGCCCTGCAACCGGCGTGTCGTCGAGATCTCCTTCGTTTTGGTGAAGAGGGGTCGGGGTTGGGCGGGTCAGACCGCGTGCCAGCCGAGGGTGAGCGCGCAGGCGGCGACCACGGCGGCGACGGCCAGGGCCACGGCGGCCGCCAGGAGCGCATCCGCTCGGGTCAGCGGCACGGGGTGCCAGACGGTGCGCGGGCCGTCGCCGAGTCCGCGGCTCTCGAGGGCGAGGGCGATGCGCTCCGAGGAGCGGATGGAGACGACGAGCAACGCGAACGCGGTACGCCCGAAGCCGGCGAGGCCGAAGCGCGGACGGCCGCGGCGGTCGAGCGGAGCGCGCACCGTCTGGGCGGCGCGGATGGTCGCCCAGCGCTCCGGTGTCGCCTCGAGCATGCGGTGCCCGGCGAGCAGCGCCGCCGCGTAGCGGGGGCTGAGCCGGGCGTGCTGCACGAGGCTGGTCATGAGCTCGCGCGGCGGCGTCGACGCGAGGAACGCGAGGCTCGCCGTGCCGATGACGAAGCCGCGCAGCGCGAAGGCGAGCCCGAGCACGGTGCCCTCGGCCGAGAGGTGCACCGGCGCGTCGAGGAGCGGCGCACCGGGCCGGGTGAGGGCGTTGACCGACACCACCCCGATCGCGAAGAGCAGGAACGGCAGCTGTGCCAGCAGCAGCCGGCGCCAGCCGATCCCGGCCGCCCAGCGCGCGACGGCGAGTGCCAGCAGCCAGAGCGCCAGCAACGGCGCCGGCGCGTCGAGCAGGATCACGCCGAGCGAGACGACCAGCAGCACCGCGGCCTTGGCCGTGGGATTGCGGCGGGCGAGCGGAGCCACGCCGGCGGCGGTCACGCGGGAGCCCCGGTCGAGGCGGTGGCGAATGGATGCGCGGAGCTGATCCCCCGGTCGACAGCCGGCGGCGCCCCGCCGAGGTCGACCTCGCCGCGCAGCGCCTGCGCCGCGGCCTCCAGGCGGGCCAGCTCGTCGCGCAGCGCGGCGTCGTCGACCGCGCGGGCGGCGAGGGCGCGCAGCAGGCGCGACGGGCGCAGGCCGGCGGCGACGTGCATCCGCTCGTCCCGCAGCAGCGCCAGCGGCGTCGTGTCGGCGAGCAGCCGGCCGTCCGCGAGCACGAGCACGCGGTCGGCGTGTGCGGCGACCGCGCGCAGGTCGTGGCAGGCGAGCAGCACGGCGCCCCCGGAGTCCGCGGCCTCGCGCAGCGCCCCGAGCGCGGCGGATGCGGCGTGGCGGTCCAGACCGAAGGTCGGTTCGTCGGCGAGCAGCACGCGGCGCTCGTGCACGAGCATCGCCGCCAGGCTGAGCCGGCGCTGCTGGCCGCCGGAGAGCCGGTGCGGGCTGCGCTCGGCGAGCCGTTCGAGCCCGAAGCGCTCGAGCATCGGACCGATGCGGTCCTGCAGCGATGCGGGCAGCCCGACGGCCAGTTCGGCGCGGACCGTCGACGCGGCGAACTGATGCTCGGGGTGCTGGAACACCATGCCGGCGCGCTCGCCGCGCACGCTGCCGGCCAGCGGACGCGTGAGGCCGGCCAGCGCGGTGAGCAGCGTCGTCTTGCCCGTGCCGTTGGCGCCGACGAGCGCCACGACCTCCCCGGGGCGCAGCGCCAGGTCGAACCCCTCGAGCACCGGTGCGCGGCGGTGCCCGACGGCGACTCCCTCGGCGCGCAGCAGCGGTTCGGCGGTGAGGGCGCCGAGCGGATGCACGCGCCCGGTGCCCGGCGGATCGCTGCGAGCCGCCGGGGTCGTCACGGACGCGACGGCACCCGCTCCGGGATCGCAGGACGCCGACGGGTCGGGGCCGACCGCGAGCTCGCCGGACCGGCCGCTCGCCCGGCTCGCCTCCCCCAGCACCGCGGCGAGCGCCGCCTCGAGCTCGAGGTCCCGGTCCCCGGCGAGCGCCGCGAGCTCGAGGTCGGCCGGCAGCCAGCAGCCGAGCGCGATCAGCTCGCGCAAGGTCTCGACGTCGAGCGCTTCCCGGTGCCCCTGCCAGCGGACCCGCCCGGTGGGTCCGAGCACCAGCCAGCGCTCGGGCAGCGCGGCGGCCCCCGCGTCGCCCGCCAGCTCGTCGAGCCGGTGCTCCACGAGCACGCTCGCGGCGCCGGTGGCCGCGCGCGCCGTCTCGAGGGCGGCGCGCACCGCGTCGATGCCGGCGGCGTCGAGCATCGCCGTGGGCTCGTCGAGCAGCAGCGCGGCGGGCTCGGCGGCGATGGCGGCGGCGAGGGCCACGCGCTGCAGCTCGCCGCCGGAGAGCTCCCCCGTGCCGCGGTGGCGCAGGTGCGCCGCCCCGGCTCGGGCGAGCGCGACATCGACGGCCGGCTCGATGGCGGAGCGGGGCATCGCGAGGTTCTCCAGGGGGAAGGCGACCTCCTGCTCGACCGTGGCGAGGCACACCCCCGAGACCGGGTCCTGGGCGACGACCCCGGCGTGCGCGGCGAGGCCGGCCACCGTAGCTGAGGCGACGTCGTGGCCGGCCAGCTTGGCGCATCCGCTCACCGTCGCCCGGAAGGCGTGCGGGATCGCACCGTGCAGCAGCCGCAGCAGCGTGCTCTTGCCGCTGCCGGAGGGGCCGAGCACGAGCATCCGCTCCCCCGGCCCCAGGGACAGGTCGACGGGGCCGACGCCATCGCCCGAGGGCAGCACGGCCTCGAGCGAGCGGGTCGCGACGACCGGCTCAGCCGACACGGCGGGGCCCGCCGAGCGCCGCATCCGCTCGACCAATGGCGAACTCGTCGAGCACGCCGGTGCGCCGCAGCGCGTCGACGATGACCTTAGCGAGCAGTCCGCCGAGCACGAGGCCCGAGACGAGCTGCATGCCGAGGCGCAGCAGCAGGATCTCCTGCCCGAACCACCCGAAGCGGAACGCCGAGTAGAAGAACACGAGCAGGGCGCCGAGCACCCCGCTGAGCGCGTAGACCCACCAGCCGAAGCGGCGGTACCGGGTGAGGGCGAAGGGCAGCTCGCTGCCGAGTCCCTGCAGGGTCGCCGCGATGAGCAGGGTGGGTCCGGCCGGCGAGCCGAGGAAGACGACCTCGATGACGGAGGCGATGACCTCGGCGAGGATGCCGACGAACGGCCTGCGGATGATCGCGATGGCGATGGGCGCGACGAGCAGCCAACCGCCCAGCAGCACGTGCTGCGCGAGGTCGCCGGCGGGCCCCATCGCGATGGCGAGGCCGTTCCAGGCCTGCACGAGCGCCCAGTAGAGGAAGCCGAAGACCACGCCGAGCATGACGAGCAGCACGATGTCGCGCAGGGCCAGCCGCCTCATCGCTGCACCCCCGCGTGCGACGGGCTGTTCAGCGACAGCGTCAGGTGGCTCGTGACGTGCTGCACGCTGCGGCCGACGAGCGTCCAGCCGGCGAAGGCGGTGGCGAGCACGTCGCCGACATCGCCCTCGAGACGGGTGACGAAGTGCTCGCTGCCGCGGAAGGTGCCGTTGCCGCGGGCGAAGTCGATGGCGGCGTGGATGTCGCTCATGTGGTCGGCGCCCGGGGCGTCGGCGAGCGGGTAGAGCGCCCATTCCGCCGCGGTCCAGCGGCCGGTGCGCTCGCCCCGCAGCGTCTCGACGCCGCGCGCGCCGGCGCCGCCGGACAGCTCGCAGACCGCCTCGCCGGGGCAGCCGCGCGAGAGGTGCACGGTGACGCTGGCGTGGTGCCCGCCGGCGGCGACGGATGCGGTGAGCTGCGTGATCGCGCGCAGCAGGTCGCCCTCGGCGCCGCCCAGGTAGGTGCTCACGTCGCCCGTGTCGACGACGAGTCCGCTGGTATCGGTGGCGGCGAGAGCGCCCAGGATCACGGCCGCGTAGTCGTCGGCCATGATCGAGACGGTCACGCGCGCGCCGACGCCGAAGCGCAGCGGGTCGTCGCGGAGCTCGGCCGCCTCGGCGGCGGTGCGGGCGATGGAGGTGGTGGTCATGCGGTTCGCTCCCGGTGCTCGAGAGCACGGGAGGACGCACGCCGACCTGGCATGGCCCTGCTGATCGCTTCCTGCGCCGGCATGATCCGGATCAGGTTCGACGGTCGGAGTTGGAGAACTCCCTCTCAGCCCGACTCATCGGACTCCCGTGCTTCGGCGCCACGGTAGCAGCGTCGTCGGGTGCGGCGCGAGCCCCGCCACCGACCGCGCGATCCCCTGCACCGTGCAGGTTCGGAGCTAGCCTCGGATCATGATCATCCACACCGTCTGCTTCACGCTGCGCCACGAGTCCGGCTCCGCCGAGGAGGCCGACTTCCTGCGCACCGCCCGACGCGACCTCACCGGCATCCCCGGGGTGCACGACTTCACCATCGCCCGCCAGACCGGACGGCACAGCGATCTGCAGTTCCAGTTCTCGATGGCGTTCGAGGACCAGGCGGCCTACACCGCCTACGACCAGCACCCGGTGCACCAGGCCTTCGTGCAGGAGCGCTGGCTCGTCGAGGTCGCCGACTTCACCGAGTTCGACTTCGTGCCCGACGAGACGCTCGGCGCCGCCTGATCGGCGAGGGGGCGCCCCGCGGCCATTCCGCGGGAGCCCCCGAGCGGACGCGGGCGGCGCGACCCGCATCCGCTCGCATCAGGCCAGGGTGCGCTTGAGCCCCATCAGCCGCTCGACGACCACCACGACCACCGCGCTGAACACGATGAGCACGACCGACAGCGCCGCGACCGCCGCATCCGCCGAGTACTCGACGTAGCGGAGGATCTGCACCGGCAGGGTCGGGCGGCCGGACTCGGCGACGAACAGCGAGATGACGGCCTCGTCGAAGGAGACGATGAAGGCGATGACGCCGCCCGCGATCACGCCCGGCCGGATGATCGGCAGCGTGACCCTGCGGAACACGGTGAAGGCGTTCGCACCGAGCACCCGCGCCGCCTCCTCGCAGGAGGTGTCGCTCGTCGCCAGGCTCATGAGGGTGGTGCGCACCACGTACGGCAGGGTGATGCCGATGTGGCCGAGCACGATCGACTCGTAGGTGTTCGTGAGGCCGAGCGGGCCGAGGACCAGCACCAGGCCGAGCGCGATCACGATCGTCGGCACGAGCAGCGGCGAGAGGAAGAACGACGACAGCGCCGCCTTGCCGGGCACGTCGTAGCGGTCGAGCGCCAGCGCGGCCGAGACGCCGATGACCAGCACGATGAGCGTCGCCGCGCTCGCCGTGATGAGGCTCGTCTGCAGGCCCTGCATGAAGCCGGCCTGCTGCGGCAGCTCCGCGAACCAGCGCAGCGTGAAGCCCTCGGGCGGGAACGAGAGGTACTGGTTCGAGCTGAACGCGATGACGACCACGATGAGCAGCGGTGCCAGCAGGAACAGGTACGACAGCGCCACGATCACGCGGAAGGCCATGGCGCCACCGTCCACGCGCTTCTTGAACGGGGCGGGAGCGGATGCGGTCATCGGTCGATTCCCAACTTGCGGACGAGCGCCTGGTAGCCGGCGATCATCGCGCCGAAGAGCAGGAGCAGCAGGATGGACAGGGCGGCCGCGAAGGGCCAGTTGATGAGGCCGGTCGCCTGGTCGTAGATCTCGGTGGCGAGCACCCGCACCGCGCCGCCGCCCAGCAGCCGTGGCGTGACGAAGGTGCTGATGGCGAGGACGAAGACGAGCAGGCCGGCGGCCAGCGCGCCGGGCAGGCTGAGCGGCAGGGTGACCTTGAGGAAGGTGCGGATGCGGTTGGCGCCGAGCGAGCCCGCCGCCTCCTCGAGGCGCGGATCGAGCTTGCCGAAGCCGGACATCATGGCGAGGATCGCGTAGGGCATGAAGATCTCGGTGAGGCCGATGATGACGCCGGTGAAGTTGTTCGCCAGCTGTAGCGGGATCGTGATGAGCCCGAGGTCAATGAGCGTGCCGTTGATGAGGCCACCGCCGCCGAGGATCACCATCCAGCCGTAGGTGCGCACGACCGCCGAGGTGAGCAGCGGTGCGATGGCCAGGGCGATCAGCACGCTCTTGAACCGGCTCTGCGAGCGCATGAGGAACAGCGCGATCGGGTACGCGACGATCACGCAGAGCACCGCGACGGTGAGTCCCATCAGGAACGTGTCGAGCGTGACCTTCCAGTAGTACGGGTCTTCGACCGCTCGGGCGAAGGTGTCGAGCGTGAAGGTCTCCTCGATGACGCCGTCGCTGGAGCCGCGGTTGAACGCCATCCGCACCATGTAGAGCAGCGGGGCGACGAAGCTGCCGAAGAGGCCGAGGATCGCGGGCGCGGCGAGCAGCCAGAACGTGCGGCGCTGCCTGGTGCGGCTGCGCCGCTCCTCGGCGCTGCGCTGCAGCGGCGGATGCTCCCCCTGCGCGACCGTGCGGATCGCCTGCGTGGCGGTCACGGTGCCCGCACCTCCTCCGGCAGCACGTAGGCGTCCTCCGCCGCCCAGCGGACCGTCGCCTGCTCGCCGCGAGCGGGGATGGTGCCGTCGGCCGTGTGCCGCTCGACCTGCAGCAGCACGTCGCCGAGGCGGATGCTGTAGCCGAGCGCGTCGCCGGTGTAGCTCACGTTCTCGATCGTGCCCGTGAGACCCCCGGGCTGCGCGCCCAGCTCGACCTGCACGCGGTGCGGCCGCACGAGCACGGTGCGCTGCGAGCCCTCGAGGCCCGCCTCGCCAATGGCCTCCGAGGTGCCGATCCCGGGCACGTCGATGCGGTAGACGGTCTCGCCCTTCGAACCGGTGCCCGACGCCGCAGCGACGCTCGCCTCGAAGAGGTTGGCCCGGCCGATGAAGTCGGCCACGAAGCGCGTGCGCGGGCGCTCGTAGATGTCGGCGGGCGTGCCGAACTGCTCGATGAGCCCGCCGTTCATGACCGCGATGCGGTCCGCCATGTCGAGCGCCTCGTCCTGGTCGTGGGTGACGAACAGGGTCGTGGCCCCGGTGCGGCGCTGGATCGAGCGGATCTCGGTGCGCATCGTCTCGCGGAGCTTCGCGTCGAGGTTCGACAGCGGCTCGTCGAGCAGCAGCAGCGTCGGCTCGACGACGAGGGCGCGGGCGAGCGCGACGCGCTGCTGCTGGCCGCCGGAGAGCTCCTTCGGGTGCCGGCTCGCGAGGTGGCCGAGCTTGACCATGTCGAGCGCGTTCCTGACGAGCTCGGTCTGCTTGCTCTTCGCGACCCTGCGCATCTGGAGCCCGAAGGCCACGTTGGCGGCCACGTCCATGTGCGGGAAGAGCGCGTAGGACTGGAACACCATGCCCATCCCGCGCTCGTGCACCGGGGTGGCGGTGATGTCGCGCCCGTCGACGACGATGCGTCCGGCCGTGGGGTCCATGAGGCCGGCGACCATGCGCAGCGTCGTGGTCTTGCCGCAACCGGAGGGGCCGAGGAGCGCCACGAGGTGGCCCTCCTCGACCTCCATGTCGAGACGGTCGACCGCCGGCGCGAGGCCTGCCCGGTACTGCTTGGTGAGTCGATCGAGGGTGAGTTTGACGGCGGTCATGATGGGTGTCTCCGGTAGCGGTTCGATCGGATGCGGGCTCGGGGTCAGCCGATGACCTCGCGCTGCCAGCGCTCGTTCCACGCCTCGCGCACGGTCGAGAGCCACGCCTGGTCGAGCTCGATGACGTTCGTGGAGCCGTCGGTCTGCACGACGCGATCGGCGACCTCGGCCGGCAGCTCCGCATCCGTCACCGTCGGGGCGTAGAAGAGCGCGGCGGCGAAGGCCTCCTGCGCCTCGGCGGAGAGGGCGTAGTCGACGAAGGCCAGCGCGACCTCCTCGTTCGGGGAGCCCTCCCGGATGTTGATGGTGTTGAGCTGGTAGACCGTGCCCTCCTCGGGGATGGTCACGCCGAGCTTGCCGCCGCTCTGATCGGCGTAGAACTGCCCGCGGGCGTTCTGGCCGATGCCGAGCACGGTCTGCCCGGTGAGCACGCTCTGGTACTCGTCGGGGCTGGGCACCCAGGTCTGCACGTTCGGGGCCAGCTCCTGCAGCTCGGCGATGGTCTCGTCGATGCCCTGGGTGAAGTCCTCGCCGATGCGGTCGGCCGTGATCGCGGTGAGGTTGATGCCGAGACCCGAGGGCGGGGCCATCACCGAGACGCGGCCGGCGTAGTCGTCGTCCCAGAGCGCCTCCCAGCTGTCGGGCGCCTCGTCGAAGGTCTGCGCGTCGTAGAGCAGGCCGACGGCGTCGGCCATGACGACCGGACCGTAGCCGTCGGCGTTCTGGAACTCCGGGGCGACATCGGCGAGGTTCGGCACCTCGGTCTCGTCGTAGGTGCGGAACAGGCCGGTGGCGTTGCCGGTGTTGCCGACCGAGACGTCCATGATCGCGACGTCGCTGGTGGCTGCCGATCCCTCGGCCTGCAGGGCGCTGAGCATCTCGGCCGAGGAGCGCCGGGCGTTGTAGGTGACGGAGACGCCGGGGTTCGCCTCGAGGAACGGGTCGATGACGGCGGCGCGGTACTGCTCCTCCCAGATGGAGGCGTAGGCGGTGATGACGAGCTCGCCGGTCAGCCCGCCGCCGTCACCCGACGGCTCGGCGTCGGTGGTCGCCGAGCAGGAGCTGAGCAGCAGCGCGGTGGTCGCGGCGCCGGCGGCGATGACGGCGGTGCGACGAGCGCTTCGGGTGTACTTCACGGTGGTTCCTCTCGTGGTGCTTCGAGTTGCTGCGGCGTTGCAGTGACGGAACCGCAGCAGGTGGGGTGGAGCGGTGCGAGGCACCGGCGCGGTGGCCGGTGAGTGAACGCTAGGCAACGGCTTGTTACAACGGGGTAAATAGCCTCGGGTTTGCCAAGCGCGTGCCGAGAGCGCCACGCGATCCCCCGATCCAGCGGGAACGAGCGGATGCGGACCGTCGCAGATCTGGCAACGTTCTTGCCATTCGCGACGGCACGGGTGGTGCCGCACGGCGGATCGCGGCTCCCCTCGGAGGAGCTCCTCGGGAGGTCGTGCAGCGACGACCCGAGGGGACACCACGTGCTTCTCGGACGCGCGTGCGGCGCATCTTCCGCCCACTGGGGCGGGGGTTCATCGCGACGCGCTGCACTCGCCCGGCGCGTGCACGGGCGCAGAGACGACGGCTAGGCGGAGGGCGCGGGCGCGGTCGATTCGCGCACGGTGAGGTGCGTCGCCAGCGAGTCGAGCCGGTGCGGGCGACCCTTCGCCATGAAGCCGCTCAGCAGCAGGTCGGTGACCGCCCGACCGGCCTGCTCGCCGGAGGCGGTGACCGTGGTCAGTGGCGGCGAGGTGAAGGACGCGCCGAACACGTCGTCGCAGCCGACGACGCTCATGTCACGGGGCACCGTGATGCCGCGCTGCTGGAAGCGGCCGAGCGCACCGATCGCGAGGGTGTCGTTGAAGAAGATCGCGGCGCTCACCCGAGCGAGGGCCACCGCGTCGGCCGCCGCGGCACCGGCGGCGAGCGTCGGCCGGAACGCCCCGACCGCGACGAGCTCGGCGGCGTTGCGCTCCGCGACCGCCTCGAGCGCGGCGAAACGCGCCTTGTCGGTCCAGGACGTCGCCGGCCCGCGTACGTAGGCGATGCGCTCGTGGCCGAGCGAGACGAGGTACTCGAACGCCTGGGCCACGCCCGCCGCGGTGTCGATGAGCACGCCGGAGATCCACGGTACGTCGCGGTTGAGCACGACCAGCGGCACCCGCTCGGCGATCTGCGCGAGCAGCGCGTCGTCGGATCGGGGCGAGACGACGACGATGCCGTCGACCGAGTGCGCGAGCTCGTCGAGCAGATCCGCCTCGACCTGCTCGCTCTCCTCGCTCGCGGCGAGCAGCGGCAGGAAACCCGCGGCCTGCGCCTGCGCCTGGCTGCCGCGGATGAAGTCGAGCAGGAACGGGTTGGTGAGGTTCGGCAGCAGCAGCGCGATGGTGCCGCGGGCGACCCGGCGCCGCTGCTCGGCCATCGCGGCCGAGCCGTAGCCCAGCTCGCGCGCCTTGCGCGCGACGCGCTCGTACATCTGCGGACTCACGCGGTTCGGGTTCGACAGGGCGCGGGAGACGGTCGACGGGGCGACGCCGCAGGCCGCGGCGATCTCGGTGAGGGTGACGCGGCGCTGCACGCGGCGGGAGGGCTGCACGATCGGCTCCTCGGGTTCGACGGGACGGATGGGCGCCTCGGCGTCGGCGGCGTCGGCGGCGGTGGCAAGCGATCCGGCAACTTTCGTGCCACGTTTCCGCGGCCATGATCGCCCTGCATCCGCACCCTACGGGGTTCCGGGACGGCGATCTGGCACGGAGTTGGCAAGGTCGATGAGGCGTAACACCGCCGAAACGTAGCGTTTCCTACGTTGCTCGGTAAGGACGCCGCAACGGAAGGGCTCATCAGCATGACGCACCGCACCATCGACCTGGTCGCCGATCTCGGCGAGAGCTTCGGCGACTGGAGCATGGGTGACGATGCCGCACTGCTCGAGATCCTCTCCTCCGCCAACGTCGCCTGCGGCTTCCATGCCGGCGACCCGAGGGTGATGGACCGCACCGTCGCGGAATGCGTGCGCCGCGGGGTCGCCGTGGGCGCGCATCCCGCCTTCCCCGACCTGGTCGGCTTCGGCCGCCGTGCGATGGACCTCACCGGCTACGAGGTGCGCACCGACGTCGTCTACCAGCTCGGCGCCCTGCGCGCCGTGGCCGCGTACCACGGCGCCGAGGTCGTGCACCTCGCCCCGCACGGGCGCCTCGGCAACCTCGTGGCGACGCGGCAGGACTACGCGGATGCGGTCGTGGACGCGGTGCGCCATGTCGACCCCTCGCTGCGGATCCTGGCCCAGGACGGCTGCCTGGCCGACGCGGCCCGAGCGGACGGGATCGCCGTCGGCATCGTCGGCATCGTCGACCGCGCCTACGAGGACGACGGCACGCTCGTGCCGCGCTCGCAGCCCGGCGCGGTGCTGCACGACGCCGGCGAGATCGCGGAGCGGGCCCTGCGCATGGTGCTCGAGGGCGTCGTGATCAGCCGCGCCGGCACCGTCGTGCCCGTGGACTGCGACTCGATCCTGCTGCACGGCGACTCCCCCGAGGCCGTTGCCGTGGCGCAGCGCATCCGCGCCGGGTTCGAGACGAACGGCATCGCCATCGCAGCGCCCGGGCGGCGTGCGTGAACGGCATCGAGATCGCCCCGTGCGGACCCGCCGCGCTGCGGGTCACCGGCGTCTCGGGCGATCGCGAGCGCGACTGGCGGACGGTGCACCATCTCGCGCGCGGTCTCGCCGCCGAGGCACCGGCCGGCTACCTCGGCAGCATCCCCACCTACGAGTCGGTGCTCGTCGAATTCGATGCGCTCGCGACCACGGGCGCCCGCATCCGCTCGGTGGTCGACGCCCTGCTCGACGCCATCGACGCCGACGCACCGCTCAGCGAGCGGCCGCGCCGCTTCACCGTGCCGGTGGTCTACGGCGGCGAGCACGGGCCCGACCTCGACGACGTCGCTCGGCTCACCGGCCTGGACGCCGCCGAGGTGGTCCGCCTGCACGGCGAGCCCACGTACACGGTGCGCTGCCTCGGCGCCCCTGGAGGCTCACCCATGCTCGACGGCCCGGCGTTCCCGGTGCCCGTGCCGCGGCTCGCGAGCCCCCGCACGAGCGTGCCGGTCGGCGCGATCTCGGTCGCGGGGCGGCAGGCCACGCTCACACCCGCCGTAGCCCCCGGCGGCTGGTGCGTCATCGGCCGGACTCCGCTGCGGGTGATGGACCTGACCCAGGAGCCCCCGGTGCCCTACCGCCCGGGCGACACCCTGCGCTTCCGCGCCATCGACGACGCGGAGTTCGCGCGGCTCGACGGCGCCATGCTGCGGGCCGAGGAGGTGCTCGCATGAGCGGCGCCCTGCTCGTCACCGAGTCCCGCGTGGCCGTGGTCACCGATCTCGGGCGAGCGCGCGGGCCGGCGCTGGGGCTGCCCGTCAACGGCGCACTCGACCAGTACTCGGCACGCGTGGGCAACATCCTCGTCGCCAACGACGAGGGTGCTCCGATCATCGAGGTCACCGCCTTCGACCTCGCCTTCACCGCGGATGCGGACGTGCTGCTCGCGGTCACCGGCGCTCCCATGGGCGTGCGCGTCGACGGCGTGCCGCGCCCGATGTGGGAGCCCGTCTCCGTGCGCGCCGGCCAGTCGGTGAGCCTCGCGGGCATGACCGAGGGGCTGCGCACCTACGTGGCCGTGCACGGCGGCTTCGACGTGCCGCTGCTGCTCGGCAGCTGCGCGCCCGACACGGTCGCGGGTTTCGGCACCGTGCTCGCCCCCGGGACCGCGCTGCCCGTGCGCCGCTCGATCGATCCGATCGTCAATCCCTACTTCGACATGTCCCTGTTCAACCTGGACGTGCTCGTGCCCTACCTCGGCGGCGACGCGATCATCGACGTCACCGACGGCCCCGATGCGGAGCAGTTCGCGGGAACGGCCGACCGGCTGCTCCGCGAGCCGTTCACGGTCACCGCCAAGAGCAACCACATCGGACTCCGCCTCACCGGCGACCTGCCCGTGCGGCGCAGCACCGAGGAGGTGATCTCGCGCGGCGTGCCCGTCGGCGCCGTCGAGGTGCCTCCCGGCGACGAGCTCCTCGTCCTCCACCGCGGACGCGGGGTCACGGCGGGCTACCCCGTCCTCGCCGTCGTCGCACCCCTCTCGCTCGACGATCTCGGGCAGGTGCGACCCGGCCAGCGGGTGCGCTTCCGTCACTCGACGGTGGAGCAGGCCGAGCGGAACGCGCGACTGTGGCGCGACCGCCTCGATGCCCTGCGACAGCGCATCGGCACCATCTACTCCTGCCTCGGCGTCGCCGCCCAGCTCGGGCTGCCCGAGGCCGTCCCGTCCGCCGCAGCGGACCACACCATCGCTTGGGAAGTGCACTCATGACCGCGTCATCCACCGTTCCGGCCACCGCCGTGCAGCAGGAGCACCCGTCCAACCGACGCGTGCTCGTCGCCGGCTGCATCGGCATCTTCGTCGAGCTCTACGACAACGGCATCTTCGCCTTCATGGCGGCGGCCCTCGCCATCGTCTTCTTCCCCTCCGGCGACCCCACCACCGCGCTGGTGTTCGTCTTCGCCGGCTACGCCGTCTCCTTCTTCGTCCGTCCGCTCGGCGCGATCTTCTTCGGGCTCATGGGCGACCGCTTCGGCCGCCAGCGGATGCTCGTGGCCGTGATCATGCTGATCAGCGTCGCGACGGCGGGCCTCGGCCTGCTGCCGCCCTACTCGGCCATCGGCATCGCGGCACCCATCCTGCTCGTGCTGTTCCGCCTCATGCAGGGCTTCTCGGTCGGCGGCGAGGCGGCCGGCGCGATGACCTTCCTGGCCGAGCACGCCCCCGAGGGCCAGCGCGGCTTCAACACGAGCCTCGCCCAGATCGCCTCCTTCGGCGCGCTCCTCGTGGGCACGCTGGTCGCCTTCATGATGTCGCCCTGGCTGACCGACGAGGCGCTCACCGGCGACGGCTTCGGGGCCTGGGCCTGGCGCATCCCCTTCCTCGTCGCGGTGCCGCTCGGTGTGATCGGCTTCGTCATCCGCAAGTCGCTCGACGACACCCCCAACTTCAAGAAACTGCAGCAGGAGGGCGGTCTGAGCCGCAATCCGCTCAAGGAGGCCTTCTCCACGCCGGAGCACCGCAGGGCGATGCTGCTCGCGCTCTTCATCCCGCTCATGAACGGCTCCGGCTACTACGTGCTCTTCTCCTACATGCCCACCTTCCTCAAGGGCGAGACCATCGGCTTCGACATGGGCACGGCACTCGTCGTCACCGCCTCCAGCCTCGTGGCGATCTGCATCGCGATCCCGATCATGGGAGGCCTCTCCGACAGGATCGGGCGCAAGCGGGTGCTCGCCGGGGCGGCCATCGCCATGGCGGTGCTCGCCGTGCCGAGCTACGCGCTCATCGCCACCGGGCAGCTGCCGCTCGCGATCCTCGGCGCGTGCGTCATGGCCGTCGTCTTCGCGGGGCACACCGCGGTCATCCACATCATGATCGTCGAGCTGTTCCCGACCCGCATCCGCTACAGCGCCTACGGGCTGGGCTACAACATCTCCTCCGCCCTCTTCGGCGGCACCGCCCCGCTGCTCATGACCTGGCTCATCGGCAGCACCGGCAACGTCTACATGCCCGCCTTCTACGCGGTGCTCACCTCGCTCGGCACGCTCGCCGCGGTGCTCACGGTCAAGGACCGCGCCCACCAGCCGCTGCGCGACTGAGCCCCTCCGACCTCCACGAAAGGAATCACGTGCCGTACTCCGATTACCGCACCGCCCTGGTCACCGGCGCCTCCACCGGCATGGGCGCCGCCATCGTCGAGCAGTTCCGCGAACGGGGGCTCGAGGTGCACGCCGTCGCCCGCGACGCCGAGCGCCTGCGCCGGCTCGCGGACGAGACGGGCGCGATCCCGCACGCGGTGGACCTCGCCGACGTCGACGCCCTCGAGCGCGAGCTCGGCGGTCTCGAGATCGACGTGCTCGTCAACAACGCCGGCGTCAGCGCCACCGGCAACATCCTCGACGCGAGCCGCGCCACGGTCGACGCGATGATCGACGTGAACGTCGGCGCCGTGCTGCACCTCGCACGGCTGCTGCTGCCGGGCATGGTGGAGCGCGATCTGGGCCACGTCATCAACATCTCCAGCATCGCCGGTCGTTACAACTTCTTCGGCCACACCGCCTACCACGCGACCAAGGCCGCCGTCGGGCAGATCTCCCGGCAGCTGCGCAACGACACCGTCGGCAAGCGCATCCGCGTGACCGAGGTGTGCCCGGGCCGGGTCGAGACCGAGATCTTCGGGCGCAACCTCGGCGGCACCCCCGAGGCGCTGCAGCAGGCCTGGGAGACCTACTACGAGGGCTACGAGTCGCTGACCACCGCCGACATCGTCAGCACGGTCGACTTCGCGGTCGCCGCGCCGCGGCACGTCAACCTCGGCCTCATCGAGATCACCCCAACCTTCCAGGTCGCCGGCGGCCTGACCTTCGATCGGAGAGAAGCATGAGCATCGCCCCCGCGGTCACCCGCATCGCACCCCCGCACGTCACCACCCGCATCGAGCGAGCGGATGCGGCGGCCATCGAACGCCTCGGGCGCAGCAGCTCGGCCACCATCCACGAGGCCCAGGGACGCCGCGGCGCGCTCTCCTCCACGATCAAGCCGATCGACCTCGAGAGCTCCTTCATCGGGTCCGCCGTCACGGTGGTCGGCGGGGTGCGCGACAACCTCATGCTGCAGGTCGCGATCCACTTCGCCCAGCCCGGCGACGTGCTCGTCGTCTCGACCGGCGCGTTCGCCGAGGCCGGCACCTTCGGCGACGTGCTCGGCAACGCCTGCAAGGCCAAGGGCATCGCGGCCCTCGTCACCGACGGCGGCGTGCGCGACACCCAGGACCTGCGGGCGCTCGGCCTGCCGGTCTTCTCGGGCTCCGTGTCGATCAAGGGCACGGTCAAGGAGACCCTCGGCTACATCAACCAGCCGCTGGTCTTCGGCGACGAGATCATCCACCCCGGTGACGTGATCAAGGGCGATGCCGACGGCATCGTGGTCGTGCGCCGCGAGGAGATCGACGAGGTCATCGCGCTCAGCGAGGCACGCGACGCCGATGAGCGCGAGCTCATCGAGCTCTACAAGCAGGGCCGCACCACGATCGACCTCTGCAAGCTGCACGACAAGCTGCGCGAGAAGGGCATCACCACCGATCTCGACGGCATCGACCCGGACCAGGGACTGGGCGAGCGGTGAGCGACAGCACGATCGTCTCGTCGCGGGTGCGGCGCATCCGCGACTCGCCGAGCTCGGCCGCGGCAGCCAAGGTGCGCGAGCTCAAGGCCGCCGGGCGCGAGATCATCGACCTCACCGTGGGCGAGCCCGACTTCGACACGCCCCGCAACGTGAAGGATGCGGGCATCGCCGCCATCGAGGCCGGCGAGACGAAGTACACCCCCGTCAACGGCACCCCCAGCTGCGCGCCGCGATCCTCGAGCGCACCGAGCGCGCGACCGGCGTGGCCTACGACCAGAGCTGGATCACGGTCGGCGGAGGCGGCAAGCAGGTCATCTACATGGCCTTCTCCGCGACCCTCGACCACGGTGACGAGGTCGTGATCCCCGCGCCCTACTGGGTCTCGTACCCGGACATGGTGCTCGCGAACGACGGCACGCCCGTGATCGTCGAGACCTCGTCCGAGCAACGGTACAAGCTCACCCCCGAGCAGCTCGAGGCCGCCATCACGGAGCGCACGAAGTGGGTCATCCTCAACGCGCCCAGCAACCCGTCCGGCGTGGTCTACAGCCGTGCCGAGCTCGAGGCGCTGGCCGCCGTGATCGAGCGGCACCCGCACGTCTGGGTGCTCACCGACGAGATCTACGACGAGATCCTCTTCGCCGACGAGCCCTTCGTGAGTCTCGCCGAGTCGGCGCCCTCCATCCGCGACCGGGTCTTCAGCGTCAACGGCGTCTCGAAGAGCTATGCGATGACCGGTTGGCGACTCGGCTACGGCATCGGCCATCCCACGCTGGTCGGCGCGATCAACAAGCTGCAGTCGCAGGTGTCGTCGTGCCCGTCGTCGATCAGCCAGGCGGCGGCGGCGGAGGCGCTGACGGGCGATCAGGGCTTCGTGAGGGAGAGCGTCGCCGCCTACCGCGCGCGGCGCGACCTCGCGGTCGAGCGCTTCGGCGCGATCGACGGTCTCGAACCGCTCGTGCCCGACGGCGCCTTCTACCTCTACGTCGACTGCGCCGGACTGATCGGCCGCACGACGCCGGACGGCACCGTGCTCGAGGACGACCAGCAGGTCACCCTGCACCTGCTCGAGGCCGCCGGCGTCGCCGTGATCCAGGGCTCCGCCTACGGCACCGCGCCGTTCTTCCGCATCTCCTTCGCCACCAGCGAGGAGGTCATCGAGCGCGGCGCGGCCGCGGTCGACGCCGCGGTGCGCGCCCTGCGCTGACCCACCCGGGCGCCCGCCGAGCACCCGGCATGCGCCCCGCACGCATCCCGAGAGGAGCCCACCCCCGCATGACCACCCTCCGCGTCGCCGTCGCGACCCCGCTGAGCGAGGAGCTCTGCGCCCTGATCGAACGCACGGAGCCGCGCGTCGAGCTCGTGCGCGAGCCGTCGCTCCTGCCGCCCATGCGCTGGCCGGCCGACTACTCCGGCGACCCGTCCTTCGCCCGCACTCTCGAGCAGCAGGCCGCCTTTGAGGCGCTGATCGACGAGGCGGACGCCCTCTACGGCATCCCCGACGTCGATCCGGCCGCGCTCGCCCGAGCGGTGCGAGCGAACCCGCGCCTGCGCTGGGTGCAGACCATGGCCGCCGGCGGCGGCGCGCAGGTGCGCGCTGCCGGCCTCGACGACTCGGAGCTCGGGCGCGTCGCGTTCACGACGTCGGCCGGCGTGCACGGCGCGCCGCTCGCCGAGTTCGCGCTCCTCGGCGTCCTCGCCGGCGCGAAGGGGCTGGTGCGCCTCCAGCGCGATCAGGCCGCCCGCACGTGGCCGGGCCGCTGGACCATGGGGCAGCTCGCCGAGCAGACCGTGCTCGTGCTCGGCTTCGGCGGCATCGGCGAGCGCACGGCGCGCATCCTCTCCGCCCTCGGCGCCACGGTGATCGCGACCAGCCGCTCGGTGACGCACACCGACTTCCCGGTCGAGCTGGTGCATCCGGACCGCCTGATCGAGGTCGCGCCGCGCGCCCACGCGATCGTCAACACGCTGCCGGGCACCGACGCCACGAACGGGTTGCTCGGGGCCGAGCTGCTGGGCGCGGCCCGCGACGGGGTCACCGTCGTCAACGTCGGCCGCGGCACCGTCGTCGACGAGGAGGCGCTGATCGCCGGCCTGCGCAGTGGCCGGGTCGGCTACGCCGCGCTCGATGTCGTCGCCGTCGAGCCGCTCGCCGCCGACAGCCCGCTCTGGGGCCTCGAGAACGTGCTCATCAGCCCGCACACCGCCGCGCTCTCGCACGGCGAGGAACGCGCCATCGCCGAGCTCTTCGCCGACAACGCGCGGCGCCTGCTCGATGGCGAGCCGCTGCGCAACCGCGTGAACACCGTCGAGTTCTACTGATCCGGAGCACCATGACCAGCCTCTTCGACCTCAGCGGGCGCCTCGCCCTCGTCACCGGCTCGAGCCGCGGCATCGGCCGCGAGATCGCCCTCGCCCTCGCCGACGCCGGCGCCTCGCTCGTACTCAACGGGCGCGACCCCGAGCGCCTCGAGGCGACCCGCGCCGCCTTCGCGGAGCGCTACGGCGAGCAGCGCATCGGTGCCATCGCCTTCGACGTCACGGATGCGGATGCGGTGGCCGCGTCGGTCGCGCGCATCGAGCGGGAGATCGGCCCGCTGCGCATCCTCGTCAACAACGCCGGCATCCAGCACCGGGTGCCCATGCTCGACCTCGACGTGGCCGACTGGCGACGCGTGATCGACACCGACCTGACCAGCGCCTTCCTGGTCGGCCGCGAGGCGGCCCGGCACATGATCGGCCGCGGCGAGGGCAAGATCATCAACATCGCCTCGGTGCAGACCGACCTGGCCCGCCCCACGATCGCCCCGTACACCGCGGCGAAGGGCGGCCTGCGCAACCTCACCCGCGCGATGACGGCCGAATGGGCGCAGCACAACCTGCAGATCAACGCGATCGCGCCCGGCTACATCCGCACCGAGATGACGCAGAGGCTGATCGACGACGAGGCGTTCAACGGCTGGATCCTGGGGCGGACGCCCGCCAACCGCTGGGGCGAGGTGCGGGACCTCGCCGGCCCCGCCGTCTGGCTCGCCTCGGACGGCAGCGACTTCGTCAACGGACAGGTCGTCTTCATCGACGGTGGGATGACCGTTGTCGTCTGATCAGCGCCCGAACCTCGCCGTCGTCGCGCACGCGGCGGGCGATCTGCGCGTCGAGGCGCGCCCCGAACCCCGTCCGGCGCCCGATGAGGCCGTCCTCGCGATCGCCTACGGCGGGGTGTGCGGCAGCGATCTGCACTACTGGCTGCACGGTGCCGCGGGAGCGTCGGTGCTCAAGCGTCCGATGGTGCTCGGTCACGAGATCGTCGGCACGGTGCTCGAGGCCGCAGCGGACGGCTCCGGTCCTGCGACGGGCACCCGTGTCGCGGTGCATCCGGCCACCCCCGGCGGAACCGGAGCGCGCTGGCCCGCCGACCGCCCCAACCTCTCCCCGGGCGTCACCTACCTGGGCAGCGCGCAGCAGGACCCGCACACGGAGGGCGCCTTCGCCCGACGCGTGGCGCTGCCGAGCCGCATGCTGCGCCCGCTGCCCGACGGCCTCGAGCTGCGTACCGCCGCGATCGTGGAGCCCGCAGCCGTTGCCTGGCACGCGGTGCGCCGCGGCGGCGACGTCGCCGGCAAGCGGGTGCTCGTCATCGGCGCCGGCCCCATCGGCGGGCTCATCGTGGCCGTGCTGCGCCGCGCCGGGGCTGCGGAGATCGTCGCGGTCGATCTGCAGGCCTCCGCGCTCGCTCGCGCTCGCGCCCTCGGCGCCACCCGCACCATCCCGGCCACGGATGCGGCCGCGGTCGCCGCCGTCGATGCGGACGTGACGTTCGAGTCGTCGGGCAGCCTCCGCGGCCTGTCGTCCGCGATCGGCGCGACGACCCGGGGCGGACGCCTGGTCATGGTCGGGCTGCTCCCCGCCGGCGAGCAGCCCGTCCTCATCGCCACGGCCCTCCAACGCGAGCTCGAGCTCGTCGGCTCGTTCCGCTTCAACGGCGAGATCGACGAGGTGATCGCCGCGCTCGCGGACGGCTCGCTCGATGCCGCTGCCGTCGTCACGCACGAGTACCGCGTGGAGGACGCGCTCGAGGGGTTCGGTGTCGCGCGCGACGCGGCCGTCTCGGGCAAGGTGCTGCTGCGGTTCTGAGCCGCGGCGCACGGCCGCAGCCGTCGAGGCGGCGACGGTCCGCTCAGCGCGCCCGGGCCTCGATGCTCGCGAAGGCCCCGCCCGTGGCGCGGAGCGCGCCGGCGAGGCCCGTCTCGAGCACCCGCCCCGCATCGAGGACCACGACCGGCGAACCGTCGGGCACGAGGTCGGCGCGGTGCGTGATCTCGACGACGGTGAGCCCCGGATGCCGTTCCAGCAGCCGCGCGCGCACGGTCGCGGCGGTGGCGCCGTCGAGCTGGCTGAGCGCCTCGTCGAGCACGAGCACCTCCGGCTCGGCGACGAGCGCGCGGGCCAGTGCGATCCGCTGGCGCTGCCCGCCGGAGACGTCGACGCCGCGCTCGCGCAGCGGCGTGTCGAGCCCCGCGGGCAGACCGGCGAGCCAGTCGTCGAGGGCGACGGTGCGCAGCGCGTCGAGCAGCCGCGCGTCGTCGGCGTCGGGCGCGGCGAGCCGCAGGTTCGACGCCACGGTGCCGCTGAGCAGCACGGGCTGCTGCGGGGCGAGCGCGACCCGCCGCCGCAGCGCGTCCAGCGGCAGAGCGGTCAGCGGGACGCCGTCGAGCGAGACGGTGCCCGCATCCGGGTCCCATCCGCGCAGCAGTAGGGCGCCGAGGCTGCTCTTGCCGCTGCCCGAGACGCCCACGATGGTCGACCAGTCGCCGGCGGCGAGCTGCAGGCTCACCGCGTCGAGCGCCGGGCGGGCGCGGCCCGGGTAGGTGAGCGATATGCGGTCGAGCACGATGCCGGGAGCGGATGCGGCCGGCGGGGCCGATCCCGCCGGTCCGGTCCCCGCGGGGCCGGCCCCCGTCGTCGCGGTGTCGTCGCGCACGAGCGGCTGCGCCTCCACCACCTCGCGCACGCGCGCCGCGGCGGCGAAGGCCGTGTCGAGTCCGCTGGCGAAGGCGTCCACGCCGCGGATGGGCGTCCACAGGCCCGCGGCGACCGCGAGGGCGAGCAGCGCATCCGCTCCGTCCGCGGCGACGGCGAGCACCGCGACCAGCGAGCCGCCGAGCAGCGCCGTGACGCACGCGGTGCGCACGCCCTGCAGCGCACCGTCGCGGCTGCGGGCGGCGGTCAGCGCACGGTCGGCGCCGTCGAGGGCGTCGAGGCGGGCGTGCTGGATGCCGAAGCCGAGCACCTCGCGGATGCCCTGCAGGTCGTCGCCGATCCGGGCGGCGAGCGCGCCCCGACGCGCGGCGACCGCGCGGGCGCCGCGCCAGGACGCGCCGCCGGCGAGGAAGGGCAGCGCGATCGCGGCGGCGGCGAAGGGGGCCAGGACGAGCGCCAGCCGGGCGTCGACCGCCGCGCCGAGCCAGAGGAGCGCGATCGCCGGCACGGCCACCGCGGAGATCGCGGGCGGCATCGTGTGGGCGAAGAACACCTCGACGCGGTCGATGTCGCGGGTCGCGCGCTCGGTGAGCTCGGCGCCGGCGCGGCCCTGCGTGGCGGCCGGGGCCTGCGGTGCGAGCCGTGCGAAGAACAGCTCGCGCAGCCGCTGCAGCGCGGTGAAGGCCACCCAGTGCCCCGCGTACTGCTCGAGGTAGCGCAGTGCCGCCTTGACGAGCGCGATGCCGACCAACCAGCCCGCGAGCGCCCACGTCGGCGGCTCGGCGGCGACGACCGCCGCCGCGGCGACCACGAGCAGGGCGACGCCGAGCAGCTGCTGCAGCACGCGCGCCAGCACGGAGACGCCGAGCACCGGCAGCAGGCCGCGGATGCCGCTCAGCAGCCAGCGCAGCACGGCGAGCCGGTTCACGAGGCGCCCCCGAGCGCGATGACGCGGTCGGCGGCGAGGATGGCGCCGGGCCGATGGGCGATCATGAGCACCGTGCGCCCCGCGGCCAACCGGTCGAGCGCCGCGAGGATCGCGGCCTCGGCGGCCAGATCGACCTGCGAGGTCGGCTCGTCGAGCAGCAGGATGGGCGCGTCGCGCAGGAACGCGCGAGCGATCGCGAGGCGCTGGGCCTGTCCGCCGGAGAGCAGCGCGCCCTGCTCGCCGACCTCCGCGCCGAGCCCGTCGGGCAGGGCGGCGATCTCCTCGCGCAGCCCGGCGGCGTCGAGCGCGGCCCAGAGCTCGGTGTCGGAGGCCTCCGGCGCGGCGACGCGGAGGTTGTCGGCGACGCTGCCGAGGAACAGGAAGCTGCGCTGCTCGACGACCGAGAGCCGTTCGCGGAGCGCGGCCGGGTCGCCGACGAGGCCGTCGACGATCACGCGCCCCTCGCTCGGCAGGAGATGCCCCTGGATGAGCGCGGCGGCCGTGGACTTGCCGACGCCGCTCGGCCCGACCAGCGCCACCCGCTCCCCCGCCTCGACCCGCAGCGAGAGCTCGCGCAGCACGGGCTCGGCACCGGGCCAGCCCGCGGTGACCGCATCGAGCACGATCGAGCCGGCCGGCGCATCCGCTCGCTCCGCACCATCGCGCCGGCGCGGCCCGGCGAGGTGGGCGGCGATCTGCCCCTGCGCGGCGCGACCGCCGATGCCGACGTAGAAGAACTGGCCGATCATGTCGACCGGCCCGGTGACGAGCAGCGCGACGAGCAGCACCGCCGCGCCCTCGCCGAGCGTCAGCGCCCCCGAGGCGACCCGCGCGGCGGCGATGACGGCCGCGGCCACGATGACGCCGAGCGAGAACACGGCGTCGACGACGAGGATGAACAGCTGGTTGCCCGCGAGCACCCGCAGCAGGTCGCGGCGGTAGGCCTCGCCGCGGCGGGCGAGCTCCTCGCCGGTGCGCCGGGCGGCGCGCGCGTAGACGAGTGCGCCGATCGCCTGGATCGCCTCGAGGAACTCGGCGGTGAGGCGCGCCTGCGTGCGCCGCGAGGCGCCGCCGAGCGGGCGGACCAGGCGCTGGAAGCCCCCGATGATGGGCGGCACGACGAGCAGGAGCGCGGCGAGCAGGCCTGCGGCGACGGGATCGACCGTCACGGCGAGCACCGCGAGGGCGAGCAGCGGGCTGGTGAGCGCCCCGAGCATCGGCCCCAGGAACGCCGCCCGGTACTGCGCCACGCGCTCGACCGCGCCGGTCGCCAGCGCGAGCAGGGCGCCCGTGCGCCCGGCGACGTCCACCGCGCCGCGCTCGAACGCCCGGGCGAGCACGGTGCCGCGCAGCCGCCGCTCGGCATCGGCCGCCGCCCGCTGCGAGAACCAGGCGCCGAGACCCGCGAGCACCCCGGCGAGCACGGCGAGCACGCCCATGCCGAGCAGGCCGTCGGGCCGGCTGCCGGCCAGCAGGTCGTCGATGCCGTGACCGGCGAGCACGAACAGCACGGCGGTGGCGGATGCGGACCCCCACGCGAGCGCCGCCGACGCGACGAGCGCCCACCGCGGGCTCGCCGCGCGGATCGCGGCCGGCAGCGGCCCGGAGGCGGCGCCGGGGTGCCCGGGCCGCCCCGCGTGTTCGGCGTGACCGGGACGCCCCGTGTGCCCGGGGTGCCCCGCGTGCCCGGAGTGACCGCCGCCGGGACGACCCCTCCGGGTGCCGCGGCGCCGGGATGCGCTCCGCCGGGGCGTGCGACCACTCCGCCCGGGCGCGGGTCGGTTCCGTGCGCCGGACGCTCTGCGGTCATGGGGTGCCTTGCCGTTCGTGCGGTGGCCGGCGACGGGGCCGCGACGGCGGCCGGCTGCGTACGCCGGAGCCGAGCGCTGGGCATCGGCGAGGCCATGCTACCGGCGGCGCACGGCCCGCCCGACCCGAGGCCGGCGGCGCTGGGCGGGTGCACAGGAAGCGCCGGCCGAGAGGGCGCGTCGGCGACGCGGAACGGGCGCGTGACTCAGCGGGTCAACGCGAGCACCACCAGCACGGCGGCGCCGATGGCGAGCACCACGGCGATCGGAATGAGGATGCGGTCCATCCGATCGGGGCGGCGCGGCGGCTTCCGACGGTGCGAGCGAGCGGACATCGGACCTCCTGGTGCAGTGGACTTCGTACGCGCAGCGATCCGGGACGGCTCCTTCGCGGCTGGTCCACTGAACTGCTCCGATTCTGAGGGGTCCCCGTCCGGGTGGCAACGCCCCCGCAGGGGGCACGGCTCGGCGCGGACGGCGTGCGGCCCGGCGTGCCGGAGCGCGAGGCTGTTCGGGGCCGTCGGCGGCAGCAGCCGACACGACGCGGGGCGCGCCGACCGTGGTCGACGCGCCCCGCGGGACGAGCGGATGCGCTCAGCCCGTGTTCTGGAGACCGGCCGCGACGCCCGAGACGCTGAGCAGCAGCAGACGCTGCAGGTCGGGGTCGACCTCGGCGCCCTCGGGCGCGTCGCGGAGCGCGCGCAGGGCGCGCAGCTGCAGCAGCGAGAGCGCGTCGACGTACGGGCTGCGCATCTTGACGGCGCGCTGCAGCACGGGCTTGTTCGAGAGCACCTCGCCGCCGCCGGCGATGCGCACCACCCAGTCGCGGGTGAGCGCCATCTCGTCGAGCACGAGCTGCGCGAGGTCGTCGCGGTCGCCGAGCGCCAGGTAGTGGCGTGCGATGCGCTCGTCGGCCTTCGCGAGGCTCATGGCGACGTTGTCGATCATGGTGTGCAGCAGCGGCCAGTCGCGGTAGGCCTGCTGCAGCAGCGGCAGGTCGCCGACCGCCTCGAGCGCCGTGCCGAGGCCGAACCAGCCGGTGAGGTTGATGCGCGCCTGGGTCCAGGAGAAGACCCACGGGATCGCCCGCAGGTCCTCGAGCGACGACACCGAGAGGCCGCGGCGGGCCGGGCGCGAGCCGAGCGCGAGCTGGCCGATCTCCTCCATCGGGGTGACGGTGGCGAACCAGGGCGCGAAGCCCTCGGCCTTCACGAGCGCGAAGAAGCGCTCGCGCGAGGCGGCGTCCATCGTCGCGGCGACCTCGGCGTAGCGGGTCGCGGCGCCCTCGTTGCGCTGCTCGATCGAGGGGGCCGACGCCAGCAGCACGGCCGCGGCGACCTGGTCCATGTGGCGCATGGCGATGTCGGAGTCGCCGTAGCGGGCGAAGATGACCTCGCCCTGCTCGGTGAGCTTGAAACGGCCGTCGACCGAGTGCGGGGGCTGGCCGAGGATGGCCGAGTTGGCGGGGCCGCCGCCGCGGCCGAGCGCGCCGCCGCGCCCGTGGAACAGCGTCAGCTCGATGCCGGACTCACGAGCCCAGTCGGCGATCCTCTGCTGCGCCTCGTAGAGGGCCAGGGTCGCCGCGACCGGGCCGACGTCCTTCGACGAGTCGGAGTAGCCGAGCATGACCTCGAGCTTGCGGCCGGTGGCCTCCAGGCGCGCGGCGAACTCGGGGTGCTCGACGATCTCTGCGAGGATCGCGGGCGCCGCCTGCAGGTCGGCGAAGGTCTCGAACAGCGGCACCACGTCCAGCACGGGCGGGGTGCCCTCGGGACCCACCGCCGCCCGCGCGAGGCGGTGCACGTTGGCGAGGTCCTCGGCGGACTGCGTGAACGAGACGATGTAGCGGCCCGCCGCCGCGGGTCCGAAGCGGTGCTGGATGTGCGCGATCGTGCGCACGGTCTCGAGCACCTCCTCGGCCTGCTCGCCGAGCGCGCCGCCCGCGTCGATCTCCGCGAGCACCTTCGCGTGCACGGCGGAGTGCTGGCGCACCTCGAGCTCGGCCAGGTGGAAGCCGAAGGTCTCCACCTGCCAGAGCAGCTCCTGCAGGGCGCCGAAGGCCTGCCGGTGGGCGCCGGCCGCGGCCAGCGAGTCCTGCACGGTGCGCAGGTCGGCGAGCAGCTCGGCCGGCTCGCGGTAGGCGAGGTCGGCGTCGCGGGAGCGGGTCGCGCCGATGCGGCGGCCGATGAGCAGCACGGCGGCCCGGTGCAGCTCGCCGGGCGAGCGCTCCAGGATCTCGGCTGCGGCGGCGTCGGCGTCGGCCATGCGCTGGAAGAGCTGCTGCAGGGCGGCGGATGCGGGGGTCGTGCCGACGTACAGGGTCAGCGAGCGGCCGATGCGCTGCGCCGAGCGCTCCAGGCCGATGAGCACGTGCTCGCTGGCGATGCCCGCGGCCTTGCGGGTGACCTTGGCGGTGACGAAGGGGTTGCCGTCGCGGTCTCCGCCGACCCAGGTGCCGACGCGCACGAAGGGGCGCACCACGGGCCGCACAGCACCGGCCCGGTCGCCCTGCAGGATCGCCTCGATGCGGCGGTACACCTCCGGCACCGCCGTGTAGAGGGTCTCGTCGAAGGCCGCCATGACCGAGCGCACCTCGTCGACCGGGGTCGGCTTCTCGGAGCGCAGGGGGGCCGTGCGCCAGAGCGTGTCGACCTCCTCGAGCATGCTGCGGCGGATGCGGCCGCCCTCGGGGCCCTCGACCGCGGCGCCGGAGCCCCCGCCGTCGAGCTCGTCGAGCAGGCCCGCGAGGCGGCGGATGCTGTCCGAGATGGCGCGGCGGCGCGCCTCGGTCGGATGCGCCGTGAAGACGGGGTGGAAGCGCAGCGACTGCAGGTGCTCGCGCGCGGCCTCCTCGCCGAGCTCGGCGGCGAGCTGGGCGTAGGCGCCGGGCACGGTGTCGGTGCGGGTGGCGTCGACGTCGGTACGGGCGCGCTCGCGGAGCACGCGCACGCGCTGGTGCTCCTCGGCGAGGTTCGCGAGGTGGAAGTAGACGGTGAAGGCGCGGGCGACCTCCTCGGCGCGCGCCGAGGGCAGGGCGTCGGCGATCGCGACGGCGCGGTCGAAAGCCTCGCCGCTCTCGTCCGTGTAGGCGTCGATGGTGGCGGTGCGCAGGCGCTCGACGTCCTCGAAGAGGCCGGGCGATCCGCTCTCGCGCAGCACGCGTCCCAGCAGCTCGCCGAGCAGGCGCACGTCGGCGCGCATCCGCTCGGGGATCTCCTGACCCGCCGTGACCCGCGCGATCGATCCGGTGTTCAGTGAAGTCGTTTCGGGCACGCGCCTACGGTACCGGCAGCGCGCAGCGGATGAGGACACGGCTGCGGCCCATCCCGGCCGCTGCCGCCGGGAGAGCGGTCCGGCCGCGTCACGGGAGGTCGAGGAGGGGTCAGCCGGGCAGTCGTCCCGCGAGCACGGCGTGCAGCAGCGGCACGACCGAGGCGACGAGCAGCACGGTGCCGAGCACCGGATCGTCGGCGCGCAGGATCGCGCCGCCGATGAGCAGACCGCCGAAGAGCGTCGCCGAGACGAGGCGGCGGCCGGTGCGCTCCAGCCGCGCGACCCGGCGCTCGAGCCGGGGCGATTCGATCGCGACGTCCCCGTCCTCGATGCGGGTGATGAGCGCATCCGCTCGTCGTGGCAGGCGCCAGGCGAGCCCGGCGATCTCGAGGGCCTCGCGGCCGAGGTCGTCGACGACGTTGCCGCGCTCGTCCTCGATGAGCTGCGCGGCGTAGGGCTCGACCGAGTCCCAGAGGTTGAAGCTCGGCACCAGCGCGCTGCAGACGCCCGAGGTGAGCGACATCGCGCGGATCACGAGCAGGAAGTTCTCGGGCAGCTGGAACGGCAGCGCCCGCACCACGTCGCCGAACTCGACGGCGAAGGCGCGGAACTCGCGCGGGTCGACCTCGCGCAGCTCGGCGAAGCCCATGCCGCCGAAGCGGCCGAAGAGGTGCGTCATCGCCCGCTCGAGCTCGCGGGTGTCGGCGCTCGGCAGCAGCACCCCCACGTCGCGGATGGCGTCGACCAGCCCCCGGCCGTCGCGCGAGGCGGCGGCGATGAGCAGCTTGCGCAGTCCGCCGCGCAGGGTGGCCGGCACCTCGCCCATCATCCCGAAGTCGATGAACGTGAGCCGCCATCCCTCCGCCCGCGGCGTGACGAAGAGGTTGCCGGGGTGCGGGTCGGCGTGGAAGAAGCCGTGGGTGAAGAGCTGGTCGAACATGACCTCGGCGAAGACGGGGGCGACCTCGGCCGGGTCGATCCCGGCGGCGCGCAGACCGTCGACGTCGGTGATCTTGATCGCGGTGACGTCCTGCAACGTCAGCACGCGACGCGTGGTCCGCTCCCACACCACCGCGGGCACCGACACGCGGGCATCGTCGGCGAACAGCGCCGCGAAGCGCTCCGAGTTCGCCGCCTCGTGCAGGTAGTCGATCTCCTCGAGGCTCGTGACCGCGAACTCCTCGACGAGCGAGGGCATGTCCACGCGGTCGCTGACGAGCCGCACGCGGCTGAGCCAGCCGCCCACCTTGCGCAGCGCCGCGAGATCGACCGCGACGATGTCGTCGATGCCGGGGCGCTGCACCTTGAGCACGACCTCCGAGAGGCCGGTCTCCATCGCGTCGAGCGGGCCGAGCCGGGCGCGATGCGCCTGACCCAGCGAGGCGGCGGCGATCGGATGCGGGTCGACGCTCGCGAAGGCGCGCTCCAGCGGCATGCCGAGCTCCGCCTCCGCCGCGGCGGCGATCCGCTCGAAGGGCACCGCCGGCACCTCGTCCTGCAGCCCCTCGAGCTCCGCCGTGATCTCGGGCGGCAGCACGTCGAGGCGCGATGACATGAACTGCCCGACCTTGGTCATCAGGCCGCCGAGATCGACGGCGAGGACGTGGAAGCGGCGGGCGAAGCGCCGCATCCGCCGCGCCCTGGTGCGCTCGGCGATGCGAGCGAGCCCGAGGCGCGGCAGCGCGATCTCGAACCACCAGGTGATCGCGAGGTGCCAGGAGGCGAAGCGCAGGATGCGGCGGTAGCGGGCGCGGTGCAGCTCGGGCGGCTGCGCCTGGGTCACCGCCTCAGCCCTGGGCGAGGATCGAGTACAGCCTGCGGCGCGCCTCGTCGAGCACGGCCGTGCCCTCCTGCACCTGCTCCGGCGTGCCGGTGCGGGCGAGCTGCGCGGCAGCCTGGGCGAGCTCGATGCCGGCCTTCGGCAGGGCGGTGGGGCTCGGGGTGCCGGCGGCGCCCTCCGCGCCGCTCCAGGCGGTGGCGCCCTCGGCGTCGGCGACCTCGCGGCCGGCCGCGGTGAGCGCGTAGGTCTTGCGGCCGCCGGACTCCTCGGAGCTGACGAGCCCCTCGTCCGTGAGCAGCTGCAGGGTCGGGTAGACGGAGCCGGCGCTCGGCTTCCAGGCACCGCCGCTGCGCTCCTCGATGTCGCGGATGATCTGGTAGCCGTGCTTCGGCTCCTCGGCGAGCAGGGCGAGCACGGCGGCGCGCACGTCGCCGCGGCCGGCGCGGCGGCCGACCTTCTGCTCGAACTGGCTGCGCAGCTGCTCGAACGCCTGCATCAGCTGGTCGGCGTGCTGCCCGGAGCCGAAGCCCCCGGCGCGGAACGCGTTGCTCATCCTGACCTCCCGGTCGTGTCGTCGGTTCGCCTTGAACGATATATCGCCGAGCGGATGGGCGACACGGCTCCGCGCATCCGCTCGGCTGCATTCCAGCGACCTCACGGACGGGCCCGGGATCCCCGCCGAATCGGCCGTCGCGGGCCGAGCGGATACCCTGGTCGGATGACCGAGAACGAGCCCACCACCGAGGCGACCGCCGAGTCGCCGACCTTCACCGATCTGGGGCTCGACGCCGCGGTCCTCCGCGCCCTCAAGGACGTCGGATACGAGACCCCGTCGGCCATCCAGGCCGCCACCATCCCCCGCTGCTGCAGGGCCGCGACGTCATCGGCATGGCGCAGACCGGCACCGGCAAGACCGCGGCCTTCGCGCTGCCGATCCTCTCGCAGCTCGACAGCTCGCAGCAGACGCCGCAGGCGCTCGTGCTCGCGCCCACGCGCGAGCTCGCGCTGCAGGTCTGCGAGGCCTTCGAGCGCTACGCGTCGCACCAGAGGAACGTGCACGTGCTGCCCATCTACGGCGGCCAGGGCTACGGCACCCAGCTCTCGGCGCTGCGCCGAGGCGTGGACGTGGTCGTCGGCACCCCCGGCCGCATCATGGACCACCTCGAGAAGGGCACCCTCGACCTCTCCGAGCTGCGCTTCCTCGTGCTCGACGAGGCCGACGAGATGCTCAAGATGGGCTTCGCGGAGGACGTCGAGACGATCCTCGCCGACACCCCCGACACCAAGCAGGTCGCGCTCTTCTCCGCGACGATGCCGGCCCAGATCCGCCGCATCTCGCAGCAGTACCTCACCGATCCCGAGCAGATCACGGTCAAGTCGAAGACCTCGACGAACACGAACATCACGCAGCGCTACCTCGTGGTGTCGTACTCGCAGAAGGTCGATGCGCTCACCCGCATCCTCGAGGTCGAGAACTTCGATGGGCTCATCATCTTCGTCCGCACGAAGAACGAGACCGAGACCCTGGCCGAGAAGCTGCGGGCCCGCGGCTACACCGCCGCCGCGATCAGCGGCGACGTGGCCCAGGCCAACCGCGAGAAGACGGTGAACCAGCTCAAGGCCGGCAAGCTCGACATCCTCGTCGCCACCGACGTCGCCGCCCGCGGCCTCGACGTCGAGCGCATCACCCACGTGGTCAACTTCGACCTGCCGATCGACACCGAGTCGTACGTGCACCGCATCGGCCGCACCGGCCGTGCCGGCCGCACCGGCGACGCGATCAGCTTCGTCACCCCGCGCGAGCGCCGCACCCTCGCCAACATCGAGAAGGCCACGCGCCAGACGCTCGACCAGATGCAGCTGCCGAGCGTCGAGGACGTCAACGCGACGCGCCTGAGCCGCTTCGACGAGGCGATCACGACGGCGCTCGAGAGCACCGACCGCATCGCCGCCTTCCGCGACATCATCGCCCACTACGTCGAGCACCACGACGTGCCCGAGGCCGACGTCGCCGCCGCGCTGGCCGTCGTCGCGCAGGGCGAGACGCCGCTGCTGCTCGACCCGGAGGTCGAGCGCCAGGAGCGGTTCGAGCGGGGCAGCCGCGACCGCGACGAGCGCGCCGCCCGACGCGACGACCGCGGTGAGCGTCCCGAGCGCCGGCCGCGCGGCGGTGGCGACTTCGTGCAGTACCGCCTGGCCGTCGGCAAGCGCCAGCACGTCGACCCGCGCCAGATCGTGGGCGCGCTCGCGAACGAGGGCGGCTTCCGCCGCGAGGACTTCGGCCGCATCGACATCAAGCCGAACTTCTCGCTCGTCGAGCTGCCGGCCGACCTGCCCGCCGATGCGCTCGACCGTCTGCGCGACACCCGCATCAGCGGCCAGCTCATCGAGATCCGCCGCGACAGCGGCGCCCCGCGCCGCAGCGAGCGCGCGCCGTGGAGCGACCCGCGCGGCGAGCGGCCGGAGCGCCGCGACCGCGACGACCGGGGTGCGCGCGGAGGCCGCGACGACCGCGGACCGCGCGACGACCGACCGGCCCGCAAGCCGCGCCACTGATCGAACGGCACGGCCGGCGCCCTCGCGACACCGCGTCGCGGGGGCGTCGCCGAGCCCGCCCACCCCATCCGACCGCACCGATCCGCCGAGAGCCCATGCCGAGCACCCGCACCGAGGCCGCCTTCCAGCGCGCCGTGGCCGCGTTCAAGGACCCGACCCTCGACCTGCTGCACGGCCGCACCGCTCCGTTCGTCGTGGCGATGCTCTCGGTGATGTTCACGGCCGACCGCCCGGCCGTCGCGGTCGCCGACGCGCACGCCGAGCTGGGCGAGGCGCTCGACGAGCTGCGCGCCGCGGGATCGGAGGACGACGACCAGCGGCTGCCCGCCGGCAGCGCCCGCGACATCTGCCGCGGATGGGTGCGTGGCGGATGGCTGGTGCCGCAGCTCGAGGGCGACACCGAGGTGTACCGGCTCTCGGCGCACGCCGTCGGTGCGCTCGACATCGCCGGCCGGGCCGGTACGGGCGGGACGAAGGTCTCGCGCTCGCGGGTGCGCACCCTGCTCGACTCGGTCGACCGGCTCGCGAGCGACGCCGAGGCCGACCCCGAGCGGCGCCGTGGGCAGCTGCTCGCGCAGCGCGCGCAGCTCGACGCCGAGCTCGCCCGGCTCGACGCCGGCGAGGCCGTCGAGCCCGACGAGGAGCAGCTGCTCGAGGAGGCCGAGCACGTCATCCACCTCGCCCGCGAGCTGCCCGCCGACTTCGCCCGTGTGGCGGAGTCGATCAAGGCGATGCAGCGCGACGTCGTCGCCGAGCTGCGGCGGGACGTACGCCCGACCGGCGAGATCCTGCGCGAGTACCTGCAGCGCGGCCAGCACATCATGCGCGCGACGCCCGAGGGGCGCGCCTTCGACGGCGCGCTGCGCCTCGTCGGAGATCCCGAGAGCATCGACCGGCTCGCCGAGCAGCTGCGCGACCTGCTCACCCAGCCCTTCACGCACCGGATGTCCCCCGCCCAGCGGGACGACCTCGACGCGATCGGCCGCCGCGTCGAGCACGGCGTGCAGGAGGTGCTCACGGCCCAGCGCCGCGCCTCGCACGTGATCACCGCGCAGGTGCGCACCCACGACCCGGCGCGCGACCGCCAGGTCGACGAGCTGCTGCGCGGGGCGATGGCCGGGCTGCACCGCTGGATGCAGACCTCGCGCGCGACCGACCGCGTCGAACCCGTGCGGGCCTTCCCCACCGCCGGCGTCGGGCACCTGCGCGAGACGCTGAGCGACCTGCGCCCACCGAGCTCGCCGGCGCCACTGACGCAGGCGGACGGCTCGGTCGAGCTCGTCGACGCGGACACCCGCGCCTGGGGCGGGCCGCATTACCGCCAGCTCGAGGAGCACGTCGCGGGCCTCGGCGATCGCTTCGACCTGGCGCAGGCCTTCGAGTCGGCCTCCGATGCGACGCGGCGACCGGTGGACCTCGTCGGCCTGCTGGAGATCGCCCACCGCGAGGGCATGACCGAGCACGACGAGATCTCGATCGTCGAAGCGCTGCGCCCCGACGGCACGACCCGGCGCTTCGCCTTCGGCGCGGTGACCGCGAGCACGACGAGGAACGACGATGACTGAGCCCGATGCCTTCCTGACGCCGGTGGCGATGGAGGAGGACCCCGACCGCCTCTTCGCGGGCGACCGCGGCGTGCTCGACCCGGGCGTGCGACGGGTGCTCGTGCGCCTGCTGCAGCGGCGCTTCCTCGCATCCGCCTCCTCCCCCGCGGACTGGGCGGTGCTGCTCGAGCACCAGGCGACCGTCGAGTCGCGGCTGCACGACCTGTACGTGCAGCTCGTCGTCGACCACGAGCGGGGGTCGCCTACAAGCGGCAGATCCGCTCCGACGAGCTCGAGGTGCCGATCCTGCTCAAGGACGAGGCCTACTCGCGCGCCGAGACCCTCGTGCTCGTGCACCTGCGCACCGTGTACCAGCGCGAGTCCACGAGCGGCGAGGGCTCCGCCCGCGTCGACGTGGAGGAGATCGAGCAGACCGTGCTCAGCTACTTCGCCGAGGCCGACGGCACGACCGCCCGGCGGCAGAAGGCCATCCGCTCGGCACTCGCCCGGCTGCGCCAGGACGGCGTGATCGAGGAGGAGTCGGAGGGGCGCTACCGCATCACCCCCGTCGTCGAGATCGTGCTGAGCTCGGAGCGGCTGCGCGAGCTCGTGGCCTGGCTGCAGGAGCAGCGACCGGTCGAGATCGGTGAGGACGGCTCCGACGAGACGAACGCGGACGAGACGAACGCCGAGGAGGCCGCCTCATGACCATGCTCGATACGCTCTTCGGCCTCATCCCGGCCGCCTCCCGCGGGCAGCAGTGGGTCGCCGAGGACCTGCAGCTCGTCAACTGGGGCGGCTACGACGGCGCGCACCGGGTGCGCTTCGCGCCCACCGCGACGCTGCTCTGCGGCGGCTCCGGCTCGGGCAAGTCCACGCTCATGGACGCGTACGTCGCGCTCATGATGCCGCACACCACGCCGTTCAACGGCGCCTCGAACGGCGCCGTCAGCGGGCGCGCCCGAGGCGCCGAGCAGCGCAACATCCTCTCCTACGGCCGCGGCAAGCTCGACGAGTCGCGCACCGACGAGGGCACGAAGGTGCGGGTGCTCCGCGGCGACGGGGTGGACACCTGGACCGCCATCGCGATGACCTGGGCCGACCACGACGGGTCGCGCTTCACCGCCGTTCGCGCCTGGTACATCCCCGCCGGCGCGCGCATCATCGAAGACACCGTGCGCGTGCGCGGCACCTTCCACGGCGCCTTCGACCTGAGCGTCCTCGAGTCGGCGGCCACCCGACACCTCGCCGACTCGGCGGTGCGCGCCACCGGCCTCGACACGGTCGCCACGGACCGGGAGTTCTCGGCGCGCCTGCACACGGTGCTCGGCATCGGCGCCTCGGGAGCGGGCTCGAAGGCGATGAGCCTGCTCGCCCGCATCCAGGCCGGCCAGCAGATCACGACGGTCGACGACCTCTACAAGCGCATGGTGCTCGAGGAGCCGGAGACCCTCGCCACCGCCGAGGCCGTGGTGGAGCACTTCGACGGCCTCGAGAGCACACGGGGACGGATGGTCACCGCGCGCCAGCAGGTGCGCCACCTCGCCCCCATCCGCTCCTCCCGCGAGCGCATCATCGAGTCCGCCGAGCGGATGCGCCTGATCGACGCGCTGGGGCGCTTCGACGCGCCGGACTCGCTCGCGACCCTCTGGCGGGCGCAGCGCAGGCTCGAACTGCTGCGCGAGGTCGAGACGGAGCTCGGCGACGCGAAACGCGCCACCGAGCAGCTGCTGCGCGAGCGGCACGCGCTCGCCGACGCCGCCGACGCCGAGCGCGAGGGCCTCGTCGAGGTGCTGCGCTCGGCCGGCGGCGACCAGGTCGCCGCTGCCGAGCGCGAGCTGCGCGGCCTGGAGCGGCGGCACATCGAGACGCGCCGCGAGCGCGAGCGGCTCGACGCCGCCCTCGTCGCGCTGGGCGCCGAGGCCCGGTCGACGGAGGACTTCGCCGAGCTCTCCCGGCAGGCGACGTCGGCGCTGCGGGATGCGGGCGGCAAGGAGTCCGCGCGCGAGGCCTACGCCGTCGCCAGCAGCACCCGCAAGGAGCTGCGCGGCGTCGTCGAGCGGCTCACCGCGGAGCGTCAGCAGGCGGAGCTGCGCCGCGACAGCATCCCCTCCGCCCTGCACGAGTCGCGTCGCCGCCTCGCCGAGGCGGCCGGGCTGCGCATCGAGGACCTGCCGTTCGTGGGCGAACTGCTCGAGGTGCGCGCCGAGTTCGAGCCGTGGCGCGAGGCCTTCAACCTCGCCCTCGGCGGCTTCGCCCGCACGCTGCTCATCGACTCGGCGCAGCTGCCGGCCTTCCGCGCCGCGATCGACAGCGTGCGCACCGCCGAGCGGCTCAGCTACGAGGGCGCGAGCACCGACGTGCCGCTCGGCGGTCCCGCCGACGAGCGCACCCTGCCCGGGCGGGTCGACCTCGCCGACAGCCCCTTCGCCGGCTGGCTGCGCGACCGGCTCGAGCGGCAGTTCGCGTTCGTCTGCGTCGACCGCCCCGCGGAGCTGTCGCAGCACGCGAAGGCGCTCACCCTCGCCGGCCAGGTCTCCAACGGCGCCCGCGGCGCGCACGGCGGCCACGGCCGCGGCAATCTGCTCGGCTTCTCGAACGCGCGGCGCCTGGCGGAGCTCGACCGCGAGCTGTTCCGCGCGCGTTCGGAGTTCGCGGACGCCGTGGAGTCCGCCGAGCGTGCCGGCGCGGCGCTCGACGCCCACGACGCCCGTCGCAGCGCCTTCGAGCGGGTGCGCGAGCTCACCTGGGAGCAGGTCGACGTGGCCGCCGTCGAGGCCGAGCAGCTGCGCTGGAGCACCCTCATCGAGGAGCTCACGGCGGGCGATTCCCGCATCGCCGAGCTCAAGGCGCAGATGACCGCGCTCGCCGCGAAGGTGCGGGCGCTCCGCGAGCAGGTCGGCAGCGCGAAGGGCGAGCTCGACCGGATCGAGCAGCGTTGGTCGGACGTCATCGACGAGGTCGACGAGGCCCAGGCGGCCGTGGACGCCGCCGAGCGGGCGGAGCGCGAGCTCGACGCTGCGCAGCGCGCCTACCTCGAGGAGCGCTTCGACGCCCCCGCGATGCGCGACGATCGCAGCGCCGCCGACCGGCTGCGCCGCTTCGACGCGGCGCTCGACTCCGCCACGCGGCGGCTCGCGGAGGAGCAGCTCGAGGCGCAGCAGACCCTCGTCGAGCAGCGCGAGGGGCTGCGCTCGATTTTGGCGACCTTCCTCGACCGCTGGCCGAACCCCAACCTGCTGCCCGATCCGGACACCGCCCTCGGCGACTTCGAGCGCATCCTCGACGACCTCGAGACCAGCGGTCTGCACGAGTTGGAGTCCGAGTGGCGTGACAGCCTGCTCACGCTCTCGGGCAACGACCTCACGAATCTCGACTCGGCGATCGCCCGGTCACTGCGCGAGATCCGCGAGCGCATCGAGCCGATCAACCGCATCATGCGCGACCTGCCCTTCTACGACGACGGGCACCGCCTGCAGATCACGCTGCGCGAGAACCAGTCCGAGACGCGCAGCCGCTTCCGTCGCGAGCTGCGCGCGGTCCGCGCCGCCATCGAGGAGGCCGGCACCGAGCAGGAGCGCGAGGCCGTCTACCAGCGGATGACCCGGTTGATCGGCCGCCTGCGCCGCAGCGCGCCGGACCACGCCGAGCTCGTCGATGTTCGCGGCCACGTGCGGGTCAGCGCCGAGCGCGTCGTCGCCGAGACGGGCGCGCACGTCGCGCTCTACGACCACATCGGCGAGAAGTCCGGCGGCGAATCGCAGGAGCTCATCGCCTTCATCGTGGGCGCCGCGCTGCGCTACCAGCTCGGCGACGCCGGCGCCGAGCGCCCGCGCTACGCTCCGGTGTTCCTCGACGAGGCGCTCATCAAAGCGGATGCGCACTTCACCCAGCGCGCGATCGGCGCCTGGCGGGGCCTCGGCTTCCAGCTCGTCATCGGCGCGCCGAACGACAAGTACAGCGCGATCGAGCCGCACGTCGACGCCGAGTACGACATCCTCAAGGACACCGCGGGGCGGTCCTGGGCGAAGGCGAAGGTGGCGCTGCCCGCCTGAGCGCATCCGCTCGCGTGCGGCCGCCGCCGCGCCGCGCGGCGCCGTGGCGCCGTGGCGCGCGGAGCCGTGGCGCGCGGAGCCGTGGCGCGCGGAGCCGTGGCGCGCGGAGCCGTGGCGCGCCGCGCGCTGTGGCCCGGCGCCGCGCCCGGCGCCGCGTGCCCGGCGCCGCGTGCCCGCTCCCGGCGACTCGCCCTCGAAGCGACAAGTCAGCACGCTCCACAGCCCTGAGTCGTCGCTCCGGTGCTGAGTCGCAGCGGCGGCGGCCGGCGGCGACACCGACGGGCAGCGCGTGGCGGCACCGACGCGCAGCGCGTGGCGACACCAACGGGCAACGCGTGGCGGTACCGACAAACAGCGCGTGGCGCCGAGCAGAACCGCGCGGGGCCGAGCAGTGCCGCGCCGCACGCACCTTCTCGACGACTCACCCTCGAAGCGACAAGTCAGCACGCTCCACAGCCCTGAGTCGTCGCTCCGGTGCTGAGACACGGCGGCGGCGAGCAGCGGCGGGGAGCGGCGGCGGGGAGCGGCAGCGGGGGCAGCGGCAGCGGGGGCAGCGGCAGCGGGGGCCGTGGCGACGAGCGGGGGCCGTGGCGACGAGCGGCGGCGGCGGCCGCGCCGCGCCACGAGGCCGCGGCGAGGCTGCGCGCCGAGGCGCTAACGTCGGAGCAGGCCCTGGCCCGGGCCGGACCGAGTGAGGAATGGCATGCCGCGACAGCGCCGGATCGTGACCCTGGAGGAGGTCGCGCTGCAGGCCGGCGTGTCGGCAAAGACCGCCTCCAACGCGGTCAACGGCACCGGGCGCATGGCCACCAGGACGCGCGAGCGGGTGCTCGCCGTGATCGACGAGCTGGGCTATCGGCCCAACATGGCCGCCCGCAACCTCACGACCGGCCGGACCGGGACGATCGCGTTCGCGGTGCCGACGCTGAAGGCCGCCTACCTCGCCGAGCTCGCCGAGGCCTTCGTCGAGACGGCGCGCGGGCTCGGCCTCACGACGACGATCCTCACGTACCCCGACGACGGCGCAGGCGGCTGCCGTGCGTTCCTGCGCCGCTACGATCCGCAGCTCGCCGACGGCCTGGTGATCACCCTGCCCGAGTTCGAGCGGCTCGAGGAGCGCGACTTCGACGTCGATTTCCCACTCGTCTGCCTGGGCACGCGCAGCACCTACGGTCGCGCCGAGCTGGTGACCACCGACGACGTGACCGACGCGCGCACCGCCACCGAGTACCTGCTCGCCCGAGGGAGCACCTCGATCGCGGTCGTCGGCGCCCGCGACGCCTTCGACGAGCACGCGATCGCGCAAGCATCCGAGGGGAACGCCGAGTTGCGCCTCCGCGGCGTGCAGGAGGCGCTGCGAGCCGCCGACCGACCGCTCGATCCGCGGCTGGTGGGCATCACCGGTCACGATTGGACCATCGGATCGGGGTCGCGCGCCGCACGCGCTGCGATCGCCTCGGGCGTGCCCTTCGACGGCATGGTCTGCCTGAACGACGGCCTCGCGATCGGGGCGATCTCGGCGCTGCGGGAGGAGGGTCTGCGTGTGCCCGACGACGTGCAGGTGATCGGTTTCGACAACATCGAGGAGTCCGCCTACCTCACCCCGCCGCTCACGACGATGGACTCGCGCATCGCCTGGATCGCCCGCACGGCGCTCGAGCACCTGCTGCGCCGCGTCGAGCACCCCTCGCTGCCGGTGGGCAAGGCGTTCGCGCGAACGCAGCTCGTCGCGCGCGGTACCACGCGCTAGGCCCGGGACACCAGCTCGGGCACGCGGTCGCGGTGCGCCCGGCATCGCGGCGGATGAGAGCATCGACGCGCACGGGACCAGCCCGTGGAGCTGCGTGAGACGTCCCCTCGAACCGCCCCGAAGCGAGCCCGCGAAGCGGATCGACAGCAGCCCGCGAAGCGACGAGGCGCGTGCCCGCGAGGCTCCCCGAACGCTCCGCGAAGCAGCTCGAAACCCGGCCACGAAGCGGCCTACGAAACAGCCCACGGTCAGCCTGCGAGACGGATCGACAGCAGCCCGTCGAGCGACGAGGCGCGTGCCCGTGAGCTTCCGCAAGCGCCCCGCGAAGCACCACGAGCCGACCCACGAAGCGGCCCGCGATCAGCCCGTGAAGCGGCCCGCGGCCAACCCACGAAGCCGCCCGCGACCAGCCCGTGCAGCGGCTCGCGACCGGCATCCGATGAAGCTGGGAAAACCCCTTGCCCTCACCGCGGGTCTGGGTTATCTTCTGCTGGTACAGCGCTGTACCAGCATCCTGCAACGACGGAGGACCTGCATGTATGGAACCCGGCCCGCTCCCCTGCGAGCAGCCCCGCACCAGCCCGCGAACCACTCCCCGGTGATCACCCCCGAGGTCCTCGCGACCGGCTGATCCCCCTCCCGCCGCTCCGCGCGGCGACGCGCGCCGCTCGCGGCGCGATCCGCACGACCGGCGTCACGACGCCGCTGCCGCATCGACGGCGACCACCGCATCCGCTGCGACGGAGCCGTGCCGCCGCGACGATCGGCGACCCCTCGACCCCACCGCCCGGCCAGCCGACCGGGCGACCGTCGCGCCGCGAGCGACGCAGCTCGCAGCGCAGCACCACGCAGCAGTGCACACAGAAAAGGATGACCATGCACGCATTCAGCAAGAAGGTCACGATGGCCGTGGCCGTCGCGCTCCCCCTCACCCTCGCGCTCGGCGCCTGCTCCGCCGGGGGCGGCGGTGGCGGTGGCGGCGCCGGCGGCGACGAGAACACGCTCACGGCGTGGGCCTGGGACCCGACCTTCAACATCAACGCCCTCGAGGAGGCCGAGAAGGTCTACCAGGAGGATCACCCCGACTTCGAGCTCGAGATCGTCGAGACCCCGTGGGAGGACCTGGAGCCCAAGCTCACCACGCTGGCGCAGTCGCAGCAGTTCGGCGAGCTGCCCGACATCTTCCTGATGCAGAACAACGCCTTCCAGAAGAACGGCGTCAACTACCCCGACCTGTTCAGCGAGATCGACACCGACGCGGTCGACTTCAGCCAGTTCCCCGAGGCCGTCACCGCGTACTCGACCGTCGACGGAGTGAACTACGGCGTGCCCTTCGACAACGGCACCGCCATCCAGGCTCTGCGCACCGACGTGCTCGAGGAGGCCGGCTACACGATCGACGACTTCACCGACATCACCTGGGACCAGTTCATCACCCAGGCGGAGGACGTGCTGGCCAAGACCGGCATGCCGCTGCTCTCCGGTCAGGCCGGCGCCGCGGACACCGTCATGATGATCCTGCAGAGCGCGGGTGCCAGCCTGTTCGACGATGAGGGCAACCCCACGATCGACGACAACCCGGCGCTCGACGAGGCCATCGACATCTACACGCGGCTCGTCGACTCCGGCGTCTTCGTCGAGGTCAACTCGTGGGACGAGTACCTGGGCACCTTCGTGAACGGCTCCGTCGCCGGCACGATCAACGGCATCTGGATCGTCGGCTCGATCCAGGGCGCCGAGGACCAGGCCGGCAAGTGGGCGGCCACCAACCTGCCGCGCGCCGAAGGCATCGACGGCGCCACCCAGTTCTCGGCGAACGGCGGCTCGTCGTGGGTCGTGAGCTCGAACGCCAACGTCGACCTCGCCACCGACTTCCTCGCCACGACCTTCGCCGGTTCGACCGAGCTCTACGACACGATCCTGCCGACGTCGGGCGCGGTCGCGAACTGGATCCCGGCCGGCGGGTCCTCGGTCTACGCCGAGCCGAACGAGTTCTTCGGCGGTCAGCCGATCTTCGCCGACGTCGTGCGCTTCGGCGCGGAGGTGCCCAGCAACAACACGGGCGCGTACTACTACGAGGGTCGTGACGCGGTGAGCGCGGCGATCACGCAGATCATCGGCGGCGCCGACCTGAAGACCGCGCTCGGCGAGGCCCAGGCCAACGTCGAGTTCGCGATGGAGTGATCCACCGCCGTGCCGGGGAGGGAACCCCTCCCCGGCACGGCTCCCCGTCCCACTCCACTGCTCTTGATTGCGAGATCGACGTGACGACCACAGCACCGCCTCGCGAGCGCACCGCTCGCCGGGCAGCCCCGCCGCGGGGCAACCGCACCCCTCGAACCGCCCGTGGCTCTCCGGAGCCCGCCGCCGCAGCCTCACCGGCTGGGCGTTCCTGATGCCCGCCGCGCTGCTCATCCTCGTGATGAGCTTCATCCCGATGGCCCAGGCGTTCATCCTGTCGCTGCAGACCGGACGCGGTGCGAACTTCACCTTCGCCGAACCGCTCTGGAGCAACTACACCCGCCTGTTCGAGGACGAGATCTTCAAGCTCACGCTGCAGAACACGTTCATCTACCTGCTCATCCAGGTGCCGATCATGCTCATCGTCGCGCTCGTGCTCGCGAGCGTGCTCAACTCCAAGAACCTCAAGTTCAAGAGCTTCTGGCGCACCGCCATCTTCCTGCCCTGCGCCGTCTCGCTCGTGGCCTACTCGCTCGTCTTCCGCACGATCTTCGCCAATGACGGCTTCGTGAACGACCTGCTGCTCGGCCTGAGCCTCATCGACGCGCCGATCAACTGGCTCGGCGACCCCACGACCGCGCGCTTCGTCATCATCCTCGGCCTGCTCTGGCGCTGGACCGGCTACAACATGGTCTTCTACCTGGCGGCCCTGCAGAACATCGACCACTCCACGATCGAAGCGGCCAAGGTCGACGGCGCGAACGCGTTCAAGACGTTCTGGTTCGTCACGGTGCCGCAGCTGAAGCCGATGATCCTGCTCACGGCGATCATGTCGACCAACGGCACCCTGCAGCTCTTCGACGAGTCCTGGGCGCTCACGCGAGGCGGTCCCGCCTACCAGACCATGTCGATGTCGCACTACCTCTTCGAGGTCTCGTTCCTCAAGAACCCCAATTTCGGGTACGCGTCCGCGCTGTCGTACGTGATCCTCATCCTCGTCGCGATCCTCGCGTTCATCCAGCTCAAGGTCGGTGACAAGCGTGATTAGGACCCTCCGCGCAGCCCCCAGGTACGTCTTCCTCTCGGTCTTCGCGATCTTCTCGATCTTCCCCTCTACTTCATGGCCGTCTCGGCCACCAACTCGAGCCGCGACGTGCTCGACTCCCGCCTGCTGCCCGGCGACCAGCTCTTCGAGAACTTCGCGAAGCTCATCGGCGTGCAGGACCTGGGCTCGGCCATGTGGAACTCGTTCTCCGTGGCGGTCGGCACGACCGTGCTCGCACTCGTCGTGTGCTCGATCGCGGGCTACGCCTTCGAGATCTTCCACTCGAGGGGCAAGGACTTCGTCATGGCGATCCTGCTCCTCGCGATCATGATCCCGTTCGCGGCGACGATGGTGCCGCTGTTCCGGCTCTTCGCCGAGGTCGGCCTCGTCAACTCGCTGGCGGCGGTCATCATCCCCGCGATCTCCACGCCGTTCCTCATCCTGCTGTTCCGACAGGCCTCGCGCTCCTTCCCCTACGAGATCATCGAGGCCGCGCGCATCGACGGCGTCTCGGAGGTGGGCATCTTCGCGAGGATCTACCTGCCCTCGATGCGCTCGACGATGGCCGCGGCCGCCGTCATCACCTTCATGACGGCCTGGAACAACTTCCTCTGGCCGAAGGTGATCCTCGTCAACAACGCCTTCCAGACGATGCCGATGCTCATCTCGAACCTGGCCGCCGGTTACGTGACCGACTACGGGGTGCTCATGCTCGCCGTGCTGCTCGCGTCGCTGCCCACGATGGTCATCTTCCTGATCCTGCAGCGCACCTTCGCCGAGGGCATCACCGGAGCGATCAAGTGAGCATCGAAGCCGCTGGCCGGATCGAGCAGGAGCTGGCCGGCGTGATCGAGTCGGAGTTCGACGCGACCCGTGTCCCCGACCCCGGCTTCGTCGCCCAGCACCGCCGTGCGGCACGATCGGATCACCGGTGGTTCCGCGACGACGCGGAGCGGGCCGCCGGGGTCAGCGGCTTCGAGCAGTCGCTGAACGGTCTCTGGCGGGTGCAGGTGGCGCCGAATCCCGCATCCGTCGTGCCCGGCTTCGAGCAGCCCGGCTTCGACGTGAGCGGATGGGGCACCATCCCGGTGCCGGGCCACCTGCAGCTGCACGGGCACGGCACCCCGCAGTACGTCAACATCCAGTACCCCTGGGACGGGCACGAGTCGATCGAGCCCGGCCAGGTGCCGCAGCTCGCCAACCCCGTCGCCTCCTACGTCACGACCTTCGAGCTCGACCGGCCGCTGGACGAGGGCGAGCGGATGAGCGTGGAGTTCCGTGGCGCGGAGAGCGCGCTCGCGGTGTGGCTGAACGGCCGGTACCTCGGCTACGCCACCGACAGCTTCACGCCGAGCGAGTTCGACCTCACCGAGGCGCTGCAGCCGGGCGGCAACCGTCTGGCCGCGCAGGTCTTCACCTTCAGCAGCGGATCGTGGCTCGAGGACCAGGACATGTTCCGCTTCTCGGGCCTGTTCCGCGACGTCGTGCTGCTGCGCCGTCCCGCCGTGCACGTCGAGGACCTGCGCGTCACCGCCACCCTCGGCGAGGACGGCGCCGAGGTGGTCGTCGACCTGCAGCTCTACGGGGCAGGGCACGCGTCGGTCGCGCTCGAGGGGGTCGGCGAGCTGACGGCGGATGCGCAGGGTCGCTTCCGCATCCGCGTCGCCGATCCGCGCCCGTGGAGTCCCGAGGACCCGCACCTGTACGCCCTCACCATCCGCGCGTTCGATGAGTCCGGCGCGCAGACCGAGGTGATCGCGCAGCCGGTGGGCATCCGCCGCTTCGCGATCGAGGAGGGCGTGCTCCAGCTCAACGGGCAGCGCATCGTGTTCCTCGGCGTCAACCGGCACGAGTTCGGGCTGAACGGCCGGGTCATGACGCGCGAGCAGACGGAGCAGGACCTGCAGCTGCTCAAGCGCGCGGGCGTCAACGCGATCCGCACCAGCCACTACCCGAACAACTCCTTCTTCTACGAGCTCGCCGACGAGTACGGCTTCCTCGTCGTCGACGAGATGAATCTCGAGACGCACGGGCGGTGGGATCGCATCCGCTACCTGGACGCGCCCGTCGAGGAGGCGCTGCCCGGCGACGACGAGCGCTGGCGCGCGGCCCTGCAGGATCGCGCGGCGAGCCTGTTCGAGCGCGACAAGAACCATCCGAGCGTGGTCATGTGGTCGCTCGGCAACGAGTCGTACGGCGGCTCGCTGCTGCGCGACCTCGCCGACTGGTTCCGCGGCGTCGACGACCGGCCGGTGCACTACGAGGGCGTGCACTGGGACCCGCGCTTCCCCGAGACCACGGACGTCGTCAGCCAGATGTACACCCCGGCCGCCGAGGTCGAGGCGTACCTGCGCGAGCACCGCGACAAGCCCTTCATCCTGTGCGAGTACGCGCACTCGATGGGCAACTCCTTCGGCGGGGTCGACCGCTACCTCGACCTCGCCGATCGCGACCCGCTCTTCCAGGGCGGCTTCATCTGGGACTTCGCCGACCAGGCGCTCGAGCAGGTCGACCGTCACGGCCGCACCTTCCTGGGCTACGGCGGCGACTTCGGCGAGGCGCCGCACGACGGCGACTTCAGCGGCAACGGCATCGTCTTCGCCGACCGCACGCCGAAGCCGGCCCTGCAGGAGGTCGCCTTCCTCTACCAGCCCTTCCGCATCGAGGTCGGCTCGGATGCGGTGAGCATCGAGAACCGTTCCCTCACCACCGCCTCGAGCGCCTACGAGACGGTCGTCGCACTGCGCCGGGAGGGCGAGCTGCTGCGCTCGGCCGTGCTCGAGACGCACGTGCCGCCCGGCACCTCGGCCGTGCATCCGCTGCCCTTCGCGGTGCCGCGGGACGCCGGCGAGGTGACGGTCGACGTCGAGCTGCGGCTGCGCGAGGCCACGCGCTGGGCCGAGGCGGGGCACATCGTCGCCCGCGGACAGGGTGTGGTGAGCGGCTCGCGTCCCCGCCCGGTGCGGCGCGGGCAGCGCCCCCGGCTCGTCGAGGGCGCGCACAACGTCGGCGTGCACGGCGAGCACTTCGGCGCGCTGTTTTCGCGCCTCCACGGCGGTCTGCTCTCCTACCGCTTCGGCGGGCGCGAGCTGCTCACGGCGATGCCGAAGCCCAGCTTCTGGCATGCGCCGACCTCGAACGAGCGCGGCTGGGGCGGCCCCTTCGACGACGGCCAGTGGCTGCTCGCCAGCCGCTACGCGCGGCCGGTGGGCACGCAGCTGCGCACCGCGTCGGTGTCACACGACGACGAGGCGGTGACGGTCGGCTACCGCTACGAGCTGCCGACGAGCCCGCGCGCGGTCTGCGACGTCGACTACCGGGTGACCGGTGACGGCCGCGTCGCGGTGACCGTGTCGATGGACCTGCCGCCCGGGCTGCCCGAGCTGCCCGAGTTCGGCCTGCAGCTCGCCACGAGCGCCGACGCGCACCTGCTGCGCTGGTACGGCGAGGGGCCGGACGAGACGGCCGTTGACCGCCGGCTCGGCGCGCGCGTCGACGTGTTCGAGCAGGACGTGCGCACGGCGCTGCCGCCCTACCTCAGGCCGCAGGAGTCGGGCAGCCGGACCGGGGTCCGCTGGGCGACCGTGACGGATGCGCACGGCTTCGGCCTGCGCTTCGACGCGGAGCAGCGGATGGAGTTCTCGGCCCTGCCGTGGACCCCGTACGAGATCGAGAATGCGCAGCACCCCAACGAGCTGCCGCCGATCCAGCGCACGGTCCTGCGCCCGGCGCTGCAGCGCCGCGGCGTGGCGGGCGACGACTCGTGGGGCGCCCGTCCGCTGCCGGAGTTCCGGCTGCCGCGCAGCGGACGCCTCGAGTTCCGGTTCTCGTTCACGGGGGTCGCCGGGGGCTGAGACGCCTCGGCAGCCGAGGCGCCGCGAGCTCGCCGCGACTTCGCCGCAGCCTGTTCCGGTTCGCGCGTTACGGGCGTAACGTGCTGCTGCTGCCACAGGGATGAGGCAGTCGGCCGCACCCGAGCAGTCCCCTCGCGGCCGGGTCGCGCCGCCGGAACCGTCCCCCCTCCGCGGCGCGACCGCTGGGGTCGGCCTCAGGCGGCGATGGGCTCCGGGCGGCCGTGCAGCAGGACGAGCGCGAGCAGCTGATCGCGGATGGGCACGGACGGGTCGAGGCGCGGCGCCTGCCGCCAGAGCGCGAGGAACGCCTCGTGCAGCACCGCGTCGATCCGCGACGGACCCAGGTCGCGCGCGAACGAGCGCAGTTCGTCGACGTGCTCATCGAAGACGCTCGCGAACGCGTCCCGATCCCCTCGTGCCATCCGGGCCGTGAGCTGCCGCTCCGCCTCCGACGCTCGCCTCGCGGCCATGTGCTGCTCCGTGTTCCGCACCGCCCGCCTCGGCGGTGCATGCCCATTCGAATGCATCGGTTCGCGACCGACGCATCGCTGGCAGGTGTCGTCCAGCCTCGGCAGGGCTCACGCCCTGCCGAGGGTCAGTGCAATCGCCGTGAACCCTGCGGGACGAGTCGCAGCCAGAGCCCGCTGTACCCGTCGAGCTCGAGCGACAGGTTGCCGCCGTCGAGCTCCGAGCGACTGGCGGGGTCGAGCAGCGAGACCACCGCGGTCTCGTCGGCCAGGCCGTCCAGCGCGAGCTCCACACTGCGACCGTGGGCCGCGAGGTTGTGCACGGCGAGGAAGTCGGCGCCGTCCAGGCGCAGCCGGTGCGCGAGCACGCAGTCGTGGCCTGCGTCGAGCACGGTCAGCTCACCCCATCCGATCTCCGGCGACGACCGGTAGGCGGCGATGAGGCGGCGCTGGAACGCCAGCAGCGAGTCCTCGTCGCGCAGCTGGGCCGAGACGTTGATCTGCGCGGGCGCGGCGCCCTCGCCGGGCTGCTCCGCCACGATCTCCGGCGTGCCGGCGGGCGCGAAGCCTCCGTGCTCCCCATCCGTCCACTGCATGGGCGTGCGCACCGCGCTGCGACCCGGGATCGCGCCGTTCTCGATGAGGCCGATCTCCTCGCCGTAGTAGAGCACCGGGGCGCCGGGCAGCGAGTACGCGAGGCTGTAGAGCATCCGCAGCCGGCGCGGGTCGCTCTCGAGCATGCCGGGCGCGCGGCGCACGATGCCCCGATCATGGATGCGCTGCGACGCCTCGGGAGCGAAGGCGTCGAAGACCTCGTACCGCTCCGCCTCGGTCAGCTGGTCGAGCGTCAGCTCGTCGTGGTTGCGCACGAAGTTGCCCCACTGGTTGCCGGTCGCGAGCTCGGGGCGGGCGAGCAGCGCCTCGCGGAGCGGACCGGCGTTCTGCCGGGCCATCGAGAGCCACAGCGCCTGGTTGCCGACGAAGTCGAACTGCATGGTCAACTCGTCGCCGTCCTCGCCGCCGAAGAACTCGAGCTGCTCGTCGTAGGGCAGATTGACCTCGCCGAGCATCATGGCCGAGCCCCGACGGCGGGTGAGCGCACCGCGCAGGCTGCGCAGGAAGTCGTGCTCGCGGCCCTGCTCGCTCTCGATCAGGTACGGCACCGCGTCGACCCGGAACCCGTCGGCGCCGACCTGCAGCCAGAAGCCCATCACCTTCTCGATCTCCTCGCGCACCCGCTCGGCGTCGGTGTTCAGGTCGGGCTGCTGCCGGTAGAAGGTGTGCCGGTAGAAGCGGCCGGAGACCTCGTCCTCGGACCAGACGCCGTCCTCGACGTCGGGAAACATGTTCGCGGTGGCGTCGTCGGGGCGCTCGTCGGCCCAGCGGTAGAACTCGCCGTACTCCCCCGACGGGTCCTCCCGCGACGCGGTGAACCAGGGGTGCTGGTCGGAGGTGTGGTTGACGACCAGGTCGACGATGATGCGCATACCGCGGTCCTTGGCCGTGCGCACGAACTCCACGAAGTCGCCGAGGTGCCCGTAGTCCGGGTGCACGCCGTAGTAGTCGCTGATGTCGTAGCCGTTGTCCTCACGCGGCGACGGGTAGAACGGCGCCAGCCAGAGGCAGGTGACCCCGAGGTCGGCGAGGTAGTCGAGGCGGTTCGCGAGCCCCTCGAAGTCGCCGATGCCGTCGCCGTTCCAGTCGAGGAACGTCTTCACGTCGAGGTTGTAGAACACCGCGGTCTTCCACCAGCGGTCGCCCGTGTCCGAGATCCTCACGCGGCACCACCCCGTCCGTTCGGCTGCTCGTGAAGGGTGCGGGGGCCTGAGGTCGGCATGCGGCTCGTCTCGGTCGGGGGTCGCGTGTCGGTGCGCCACCCATGGTCTCGGGCGGACGGCGTCCGTGCGTTCGCATGGTCCGCGGGTGCAGCGGATTGCCCGAGGTCTCTCAGGCGAGCGCGCCGACCGGCTCCGCGACGAGGCCCTCGCCACCGGGGTCGATGCTCCACCGGCGCAGGGGCAGCTCGCGCGCCGAGGCGAGCACCGCCCAGGACGACGCCGTGCGCTCGACGACGGTGCAGCGCAGGTGCGCGGTGCCCGGGATCGCGGTCTCGGCGACGGCGCGCCACGGTTCGCCGCCCCCGAGCCGCAGCCGGCTCGGGGCTGCGCGCAGACCGTGGCCCGCGGCCTTCAGCACCGCCTCCTTCTCGGCCCAGAGGCGGATGCGCTCCGCCGCGTCGAGGCCCGCGCGGCGCTCGGACGGGTGCAGCGCGTACTCGTCGAATCCGTCCCAGAGACGCTCCGGCACGACCTGCACGTCGACGCCGAGCTCCGCATCCGGCGGGCCGACGGCGACGAGCACGCGATCACCGGAGGTCGACGTCGAGGCGGAGAGCCCCGCCAGGCGCGGTCGGCCGTGCGGTGCGCCGCACCGGTCGCAGGAGCGGTCGACGGTCAGCGCCGCCGGGCGCTCGCAGATCCGTCGGCCAGCGAGCAGGCGCAGGGCGAGCCGGCCCGCGAGCGTGCGCCTGCGGTCCTCCTCGCGCACGCGCTCCTCCGCGGCGGCGAGGTCCGCGGGGGCGACGAGCTTGCGGGCGTCGCCGCCCGCCATCCGCTCCCCCGCCGCGAGCACCGCGTCGACGGGGGCCGACAGCAGGTCGATCACCGCTTGCTGATCCGGCGGTACTGCGCGACGGCGATCGGAGCGAAGATCGCGATGATGGCGACGCAGCAGAGCGTCGCGTAGAGCAGCGCGTTCTCGGCGGGCCAGCCGCCGGCGGCCGCGAAGCCCGAGGGCGGCGCGTTGCCAAAGCCTTGGCGCACGGCCGTGGCCACCGCCGTGACGGGGTTCCACTCCGCGATCGCGCGCAGCGGCCCGGGCAGCATGTCGGCCGAGACGAAGGCGCCCGAGATGAAGCACACCGGGAACAGCCACAGCAGGCCGAGGCTCTGCGCCACCTCCACGCTGCGGGCAGTCATGGCGATGAAGGCGCCGATCCACGAGATCGCGAAGGCGTAGAGCAGCAGCAGCAGGAAGGTGACGACGACCTGACCGATGCCGGCGTCGATCCGCCAGCCGATCAGCAGCCCGCAGGCGATGATCACGACGATGGAGATGACGCTCGTGAGCAGGTCGGAGGTCGTGCGCCCGAGGATGACGCCCACCCGCGACATCGGCAGCGCCCGGAAGCGGTCGATGAGGCCGGTCTGCAGGTCCTTCGCCAGGTAGACGGCGGTGAACGACGAGTTGAAGGTGAGCGTCTGGGCGAGGATGCCGCCGATCAGGAACTGCCGGTAGTCGTCGCCACCGAGCGCCCCGCCGAAGACGAAGGCGAGGATGAGCACGAAGATGATGGGCTGGGCCACGCCGGTGACGAGGGCGCCCGGGGTGCGGCGCACGCCGGTGATGTTGCGGCGCGCGACGATGCCGCCGTCGCGGAGCGCTCCGACGAGGCTCATGCGGGCACCTCCTCGAGCGCGGGCTCCGTCTCGGCGGGAGCGCCCGTGAGCTGCAGGAAGACCTCGTCGAGCGTGGGCTGGCGCAGGGCGGCCTCCGCGACGGGCACCCGGGCGCCGCGCAGCGCCTGCAGCACGGCCAGCAGCGCATCCTCGCCGTCATGGGCGGGGCTGGTGAGCCGGCGCGAGCGCTCGTCGATGTGGACGTCGTGCCCGACCGAGCGGATGGCGACGCGGGCGTCGTCGAGGTCGGCGTCGGCGCCGAGCACGATGTCGATGCGGCCTCCTCCGGCCTGCGCCTTGAGCTGCGACGCCGTGCCCTCGGCGATGATGCGCCCGGCGTCGATGACGGCGATGGAGTCGGCCAGCTGGTCCGCCTCCTCGAGGTATTGGGTCGTGAGCAGCACGGTGGTGCCGCCGGAGGCGAGGGACTCGATCGCATCCCAGGTGTCGCGGCGGCCGCGCGGGTCGAGACCGGTGGTCGGCTCGTCGAGGATGACCACGGGCGGGCGCGCGACGATCGCGCCGGCGAGGTCGAGGCGTCGGCGCATGCCGCCGGAGTAGGCGCCGGCGCGCTTGCCGTCGGCCACGTCGTCGAGGCGGAAGTCGCGCAGCAGTTCGCGCGCGCGGGCCTTGGCCTCGCGTCGGCGCATGCCGTACAGCTCCCCCACCATGGTGAGGTTCTCGAAGCCGGTGAGCTTCTCGTCGACCGCCGCGTACTGCCCGGAGACGCCGAGGTTGCGGCGCACCGCGTGACCGTCGGTGATCGCCGAGTGGCCCGCCACGACGGCCTCGCCGGAGTCGGGCACGAGGAGGGTCGTGAGCACGCGCACGGTGGTGGTCTTGCCGGCGCCGTTCGGGCCGAGCAGCCCCTGCACGGTGCCGGCCGGCACCTCGAGCTCGACGCCGTCAAGCGCCTGGTGGTCGCCGAACCGCTTGCGGATGCCCCGGATGGAGATCACGAAGCGACGCGGTCGCGCTCGACCACCGGCGTGATGTCCTGCCAGTGCTCGGCGACGTAGTCGAGGCTCTCGGCGCGGGTCGCCGGGCCGAACACGGCGACCCAGCCGCGGGGCACGTCGGCGAACTCGGGCCACAGCGAGTGCTGGCCGGCCTCGTTGACGAGCACGCGGAAGGTGCCGTCCTGGTCGTCGAAGGGGTTGGTCATGATCGGACCTCGCATTTCACGTCGGTATCGATGTCGTGTCGTCTGCAGAGTGCTTCGAAGCCATCCGCTCAGCGGTTCGAACTCGAGTCGCCCTCAGGTCGCAGCAGGGCGTCGAGCACCGGCGCGATGTCGTCCATCGCGCGCTCGCCGAGCATGTCCTGGTGCCGCGCGGCCACGGTGCTCGCCGTGACGGACCCGGTGACGTGGGGTGCCCACGCCTCCGGCTCCGGCCGGTCGACGGGCACCTCCTCCGTCGCCGCGAAGACGTGCAGGCTCCCCTGCACCACCGGGATCGGTGCCGCATCGAGCAGCTCGCCGAGCCGCAGGAAGCGCCGCACCATCCGCTCCACGGACTCGGTGGGCACGTCGGCCAGCGGGCTGCCGGCGTCGCCGAGCAGTCCGAGCACCACGTGCACGTCGAGCGGCCCCTCGGGTGCGGTGACGCCGTTGGCGTCGAGGAAGCCCCGCCACATGTCGTCGGCCTCGGCGACCCCGTCGAGCGCCGATCCCTCGGTCGGGTAGGCGTCGATGATCGCGAGCAGCGCGACCTCGTCGCCCTGCGCCTGCAGCCGTGCGGCGAGATGGTGGGCGAGGCGTCCGCCGAACGAGTAGCCGGCCAGATGGTACGGCCCGTGCGGCTGGACCGAGCGGATGGCGGCCACGTAGGCGTCGAGCAGCTCGTCGAACGACTCGGCGACGGCGGGCTCCGGCTCGTCCGGCGCGATGCCCGGCATCTGCAGACCCAGGATCGGCCGCCGCGTGTCGAGCCGCGAGACGAAGCTGCTGAACTTCCACGAGATGCCGCTGGCGGGATGCACGGCGAACACGGGCTCGCCCTCGCCCCGCTCGCGCAGCGGCAGAATCACCCGCAGGCTCTCGGCGACGTCGGCGGTGCCCGACGTCACGAGCGCGGCGAGGCCCTCCACGGTGGGCGCCTGGAAGAGCGCCTGCACGGGCAGATCGGCGCCCAGCGCGGCGTTGACGGCCTGCACGGTCGGCTGCGCCACGAAGGAGTGGCCGCCGAGCGCGAAGAAGGAGTCGTCGGCGCGCACGTCGTCCACGCCGAGCTGCTCCGCGAAGGCCGCCGCGACAGCCGCCTCGGCAGCGCCCTCGGGCTCCCGACCCTCGCCGCCGCCGGTGCGCAGCTCGGGCAGCGCCCGGGCGTCGAGCTTGCCGTTCGGTGTGAACGGCACGGCGTCGATCGTGGTGATGCCGGCCGGCACCATGTAGTCCGGCACGCGGCGGCGCAGCCCGTCGAGCAGCCGTTCGAGCAACGCGTCGTCGTCGCCCGCCGGCACGATCCAGGCGCCGAGGGCGGTGCCGCGGCCGGTCTCGACGGCGCGCACGACCGCCTGCGCGACGCCGTCGGCGGCGCGCAGCAGCGCCTCGACCTCGCCCGGCTCCACACGGTGTCCTCGGATCTTCACCTGACCGTCGCCGCGGCCGAGCGAGACGACGGCGGGGCGCTCGCCCGCATCCGCATCCCGCACGACGACGAGGTCGCCGGTGCGGTACATCCGGCTGCCGTCGGCGGCGAAGGGATCGGCGACGAAGCGCTCGGCCGTCGCATCCGCTCGCCCGGCGTAGCCGTGGGCCAGCTGCGCACCGGCGAGCCAGAGCTCGCCGACGCTGCCGGCCGGCACCGGCCGCAGGCGCTCGTCGAGCACGTAGCCGAGCGTGTCGACGGTCGTCGCGCCGAGCTGCGGCGCCGGCACGTCGGCGACGCGGGCGACGAGCGAGTCGACGCCCACCTCCGTCGGCCCGTAGAGGTTCCAGGCGTCGACCGCGGGCCGCTCGCGCAGCCAGGTCCAGAGGCCGGCGTCGAGTGCCTCGCCGCCGAGCAGCATCGCGAACGGGCGCTCGGCGGGCCGGGCGTCGAGCAGCGCCGCGAGCGCGGTCTGCCCCGCCATGGCGGCGACGTAGCTGGGCGTGGTCTCCCACGCGTCGATGCCCGCGCGCTCGAACAGGGCGAGCAGCGCCTCGGGGTCGCGGCGCACCTCCTCGGCGACGACGTGCACCTCGTGCCCGGCGGCGAGCCAGACGACGGGGTCCATCGCGGCGTCGAAGCCGACGCCGGTCGTGTGGGCGAAGCGGATGCGGCGCTCGGCCGGGTCCGGCAGCAGCGTCGCCCGGTGGCTGGCGAGCAGGCTCGCGAGCGCGCGGTGCGGCACCTGCACGGCCTTCGGCTCGCCCGTCGTGCCCGACGTGAAGATGAGGTAGGCGGGGTCGTCGAGGCGGGTCGCGACCGCGGGTGCGCTGCCGCCGGCGTCGAGCAGGGCGTCGACGGCGACGAGACGCTCCGCCGCCAGGCCCGCCTCCTCCACGGCGTCCTCCTGCTCGGCCGCGTCGCCCGCGTGCACGACGAGCCGCGCCTGCGCTCGGCGCAGCATCGTGACGACCCGCTCGCGCGGCAGCTCCAGGTCGACCGGCGCGACGACCGCGCCGGCCCGCCACACGGCGAGCAGCGCGGCGACGGTGTCGATCGAGCGCGGCAGCCGCAGCGCGACCACCTCGCCGGGGGCCACGCCCGCGGCGATCATGCCCGCCGCGAGGGCGTCCACGCGCGCCGCGAGGGCGGCGCCGTCGAGGGAGTCGTCGCCGGCCACGAGGGCGGTGCGCTCGGGGTGCTCGGCGACCGAGGCGGCGAAGGCCTCGAGCACCGTCGGGCGGGCGGCGTCCCGCGCCGCCCAGCCGGCCAGGCGACCCGCGCCCGGCAGCATCTCGGCGTCTCGCAGCGCGCGATCCGGAGCCTCCGTCGCCGCGGCGAGGAACGCGATCCACCGGTCGACGAGCCCCCGCGCGGCGCGCTCGCTGAACATGGCGGCGTCGACCTCGAGCACGCCCGCCACCGAGCCGTCGGGCTGCGGTCGCAGTGTGAACGACAGGTCGACCTTGGCCGCCCCGGAGCTCTCCGACTCCAGCGGCACCGTCGTGACGCCGGGCAGCTCGAGGGCGACGCCGGACTGCTCCTCGACGGAGAGCATGGTCTGGAAGAGCGGATGCCGCCCCAGCCGCCGCTCCGGCGCCATCGCCTCGACGATGCGCTCGAACGGCACGGACTCGTGCTCGATCGCGTGCAGGGTGGCGGCCCGCGCGCGCTCGATGGCGGTGACGAGGCTGGGCGCATCGCCCAGGTCGAGTCGCAGCGGGAGCGTGTTCACGAAGAACCCGATCAGCTCGCCGACATCGGGGTCGGCGCGGCCGGCCGACGGCGAGCCGATGACGACGTCATCGCCCGCGCCGATGCGGTGCAGATACCCGGCGAGGCCCGCGAGCCAGGCGTGGAAGCCGCTCGCCCGGGCCTGCGCGGCCGCGCCCTGCAGCGCCGAAGCGACTTCGGCGGGGATCGTGAAGCGCAGCTGGCGGGCGCTGCGGGTCGCGGTCTCGGGCCGGCGGCCGTCGGCGGGCAGCTCGAGCTCGTCGGGGATGCCGGCGAGGCGCTCGGTCCAGGAGGCGAGCGAGGCGTCGTGCAGCCCGCCGTCCGCTTGCTCGAGGGAGCGCTGCAGGCGGGCGTGGTCGGCGACCTGCGCCGGCAGCGCCCGCTGCGCCCGCGCCGTCCCACCCGTGCGGGCGGCGTAGGCGGTGGCGATGTCACGCACGAGCGGCGCGAGCGAGGCCCCGTCCGTGCTGATGTGGTGGAGCACCAGGGTGATCCGCCAGCGGCCGTCGCCGTCGGCGTGCAGCGCTGCGCGCAGCGGCAGGTCGCGCACGAGGTCGAAGCCGACCGTCGGGTCGACGGCGTCGCCGCCGAGCACGCCGGGGACCGGGGCGTGGATGCGCTGCACCGGTCGCCCGTCGACCTCCGGGTAGGTGGTGCGCAGCACCTCGTGCCGGGCGACGAGGTCGTCGATCGCCCCGGCCAGCGCGTCGGCGTCGAGGTCGCCCTCGAAGGCCGCCTGCAGCACCACGTTGTACTCGGCGGATGCGGGGTCCAGCCGGTTGAGGAACCACAGCCGGGCCTGGTTCGGCGACAGCGGCAGCTCCTCGCCCTCCACGCGCGGGTGGCGCTCGGTCCAGGCGCGCAGGGCGGGGACGGATGCGCTCTCGCCCGCGTCCCCATCCGCTGCACGGTCGCCGCCGAGGGCGGCCAGGAGGCCGGCCGGCGTCGGCGCGTCGAAGATGCTGCGCAGCGGCAGCGCTCGGCCGAGCTCCTCGCGGATGCGCCCCATGAGCCCGACCGCGAGCAGCGAGTGCCCGCCGAGCGCGAAGAAGTCGTCGTCGAGGCCGACGCCGTCGACACCGAGCACGGCGCCGAACGCGCGGGTGACGGCCCGCTCGTCCTCGGTGCGGGGCTCCCGCGACCCGGCCGACGCGGTCGGCTGGGGCAGCGCGGCGAGATCGGCCTTGCCGTTGGGCGTCAGGGGGATCTCGTCGACGACGGCGATGCTCGGCGGCACCATGTAGTCGGGCAGCTCGGCGGCGACCGAGCGCCGAACGGCCAGCTCGTCCACCTCGCCCGCGACCCAGGCCACCAGGCGGGCGCTGTCGGCTCCGGCCGGGGCGAGGACGCGCACGACCGCGCCGCGCACGCCGTCCACGCGCTCGAGCGCGCTCGCGACGTCGCCCAGTTCGATGCGGTAGCCGCGCAGCTTGACCTGGTCGTCGTCGCGGCGCAGGAACTCGAGCTCGCCGCTCGGGCGGCGGCGCACGATGTCGCCCGTGCGGTACATCCGCTCGCCGTCGCCGTACGGGTCGGCCACGAAGCGGCCGGCGGTCTCGCCGGGGCGGCCGCGGTAGCCGTGCGCCAGCGTGCGCCCGGAGAGGTACAGCTCGCCCTCGACGCCGGCGGGCACGGGGCGCAGGAAGCGGTCGAGCACGCGCGCGGTGACGTTGGCGATGGGGGCGCCGATGGTGACGGCGCCGGGGCGGATGGGTGCGACGACCGCGTCGACCGTGCTCTCGCTCGGCCCGTACAGGTTCCAGCCGTCGAGGTGCTCGCTCGCGGCGATGCGGTCCCACAGACCGCTCGGCACGGCCTCGCCGCCGAGGGCCACCGTCAGCGCGGTGCCGCGCTCGGCGACGGCCTCGATGAGCCCCACCGCGACGAGCTGCTGCACGTACGACGGGGTGGTCTCGAGCGCGTCGACGCCGTGCTCGGCGATGGCGCGCACGACGGCCTCGGCGTCGGTGCGGGTCGCGTCGTCGGCCATCTCGAGCGTGGTGCCGGCGACGAGCCAGAGGATGGGGTCCCAGGCCGCGTCGAAGCCCAACCCCGACAGGTGCAGCATGCGCGGGGCGCGCGCGGCGCCGACGCGCTCGCGCACCGGGCCGATCAGCGCCTCCTCGTGCTGCGCGAGCAGCGCGACGAGCGCCGCGTGCGGCACCTGCACGCCCTTCGGCGCGCCCGTGGTGCCGGAGGTGTAGACGAGGTAGGCGACGTCCTCGGCGACGGGTGCGGTCGGCACCGTCCCCCGCTGGGCGAGCAGCTCGGCGACCGTCAGCACGCGGGCGTCGGTCAGGCCGGCGACGCGCTCGGTCTCCTCCGTCACGAGCACCGCGGGCTCGGCGCCCTCGACGATGCGCCCGATGCGGGCGTCCGGGTAGGCGACGTCGATCGCGACCGCCACGGCACCGGCGCGCAGCGCGCCGAGCACGACGATCACGGCGTCCGCGGTGCGGGGCAGGGCGACGCCGACCCGGTCGCCGCGGCCGACCCCGGCAGCGGCGAGGCCCGCGGCGACCGCGTCGACGCGGCGGCCGAGCCCGGCGAAGGTCGTGACGCCGTCGCCGTCCACCAGTGCGGGCTGCTCGGGGATGCGGGCGATCGTCTCCGCGAGGCGGTCGAGCACGGTGCCGCCGGTGGCGAGCGGACGCCCGGTCGCCTGCTCCTCCAGCTGCCGGCGGGCGCGCTTGCCGAGCGCAGGCACCGCGGAGAGCCGGCGGTGCGGGTGCTCGACGAACGCGGCGAGCACGCGGCCCAGCGCGTCCCGCATCCGCTCCATCGTACTCTGGTCGAAGAGCGCGCGGTCGTAGCCGAGCGTGGCCACGAGGCCACCGGTCTCGCCGTCGGGGGTGGTGACGTCGACGAGCAGATCGGTCTTGACGCCGGCGCTCGTCACCTGGCCGGGCACCGTGACGGTCACGTCGCCCAGGTCGAGCGCGGCGGGCTCGGTGCTCTGCAGGGTGAAGAGCACCTGGAAGAGCGGATGGCGGTCGGCCACGCGCGGCGGCCGCAGCGCGTCGACGACGGCGTCGAACGGCACGTCCTGGTGCGCGTACGCCTCGGTGTTGCTCGCGCGGACCCGCTCGAGCAGCTCGCCCAGGGTCGGGTCGCCCGCGAGCGAGGTGCGCAGGGCCACGGTGTTGACGAAGAAGCCCACGAGGTCGTCGAGCTGGGGGTCGGAGCGGCCCGCGACGGGAGTGCCGATCACCAGGTCGTCGCCCGCGCCGTGCTGCTCCAGCATGACGGCGAGGGCGGCGTGGAGCACGATGAAGAGGCTCGTGCGGTGCTCGGCGGCCAGCGCGCGCACGGCGGCGTGGCGCTCGGCGTCGAGCTCGAGCGCGACCTCGCCCACGCCCTGCTGCTGCGGGTCGAGGGCGGCGCCTCGCGCCCGGTCGCGGGGCAGTGCGATCTCCTCGGGCGCGCCGCCGAGCGTGCGGCGCCAGTGCGCGAGCTGGCGGGCGAGCTCGCTGCCGTCGTCCTCGGCGTCGCCGAGGAACTCGCGCTGCCAGACCGCGAAGTCGGCGTAGTCCACGGGCAGCGGCGCCCAGGCCGGCTCGCCCCCGGCCACCCGCGCGGCGTAGGCGGTGGAGAGGTCGCGGGCGAAGGGCGCGAGGGACCAGCCGTCGGCGGCGATGTGGTGCATCGTGATGACGAGCACCTGGCGGTCCTCGGCGACGCGCAGCAGGACGGCGCGCAGTGGCGTCTCGGTCGTCACGTCGAACGGCCGCAGGGCCTCCAGCCGCACGACGTCATCCATCCGCGTCGCGGGCACGTCGACGACGAGCAGCGCGGGGTCGGCCTCGTCGAGGATCCGCTGCTCGGGCTCCGCGCCGGCGAGCGGCACGATGGTGCGCAGCGGCTCGTGGCGGCGCACCACGTCGGCGAGGGCGGCGCGCAGCGCGGCCGTGTCGACGCGACCCTCGAGGTGCAGCACGACGGGGATGTTGTAGGCGGCCGAGTCGGGCTCCAACCGGTTCAGGAACCACAGCCGACGCTGCGCGAGCGAGACGGGCAGCGGGTCGGGTCGAGTGGCTCGCGACAGCCGCGAGGGCCGGTCGGCGGTGCCGGCCTCGGCGGCGCGCGCGGCGAGCGCCGCGACGGTCGGGTGCTCGAAGACGTCGCGCACGGTGACGGTCCGCTCCATCCGCTCGGACAGGCGGGAGGCGAGGCGGGTGGCCAGCAGGGAGTGCCCGCCGGCGGCGAAGAAGTCCTCGTCGACGCCGACCGCGTCGAGATCGAGCACCTCGGCGAAGGCCTCGGCGACGATGCGCTGCGCGGTGGTGCGCGGACGCTGCGCGACGTCGCCGCTCGAGCGCTCCGGCGCGGGCAGCGCCCGGCGGTCGAGCTTGCCGTTGGGCGTCATGGGCAGGTCGCCGAGCGCCATGATCGTCGACGGCACCATGTAGTCGGGCACCGAGGCGCGCATCGACTCCTTGACCGAGGCGCCCAGCCCGTCGAGGTCGCCGTCGCCGGTGACGTAGCCGACGATGCGAGCGGATGCGCCCTCGCCGGTCACGATCGCCGCGGCGCGCGTCACGCCGCGCTGGCGCCGCATCGCCGCCTCCACCTCGTCGAGCTCCACGCGGTAGCCGCGGATCTTGACCTGGTCGTCGATGCGGCCGACGAAGCGCAGCGAACCGTCCTTGCGGCGGCGCACGACATCGCCGGTGCGGTACATCCGCGAGCCGTCGGCGGCGAAGGGATCGGCGACGAAGCGCTCGGCGCTGCGTCCGGGCTGCCCGACGTAGCCGCGGGCGACGTTCGGCCCGGCGACGTAGAGCTCGCCGACCGCGCGGCCGGGCACGGGCGAGAGGCTCGCGTCGAGCACGTAGTGGCGGCTGTTGCGCACGGAGCCGCCGAGGTGGGGCTCTCCTGGCTCGATGACGGCGGTGAGGCTGTCGACCGTGGTCTCGGTCGGGCCGTAGAGGTTGACGGCGTGCACGTCGTCGCGGGCCGCCAACGCGTCCCAGAGCGCGGGCCCGACGGCCTCGCCGCCGAGCGCGATCTCGGTGGGGTGCCGCTCACCCTCGAGCAGGCCGGCCGCCAGGAGCGCCTCGGCGAAGGAGGGCGTGGTCTCGATCGCGTCGATGCCGCGCTCGGCGAGCAGCGCGACGAGACGCTCCGGGTCGCGGCGGTCGTCGTCGCCGATCATGTGCAGCTCGTGGCCGGCGCAGAGCCAGAGCAGCGGGTCCCAAGCCGCGTCGAAGGAGAGCCCGGCGGTGTGGGCGACCCGGGCCGGGCGCCCCAGCCGCTCGGCAGCGGGGTCGAACATCTCGGCCCGGTGGTGCTGGAAGAGGTTGCGCAGCGCGATGCGGCTGACGGCGACGCCCTTCGGCCGTCCGGTCGAACCGGAGGTGAAGACCACGTAGGCCAGGTCGTCGTCGCCGACCGCGGGCAGGGGACGCTCTCGCCGCCGCGACGCCAGGCGGAGGTGTCGGCGTCGACGGCGAGCGTCGGGACGGTCCACGCGGCGCCGGCGGCGCGGTCGCGCTCGAGCTGGCCGGAGCTGGTCAGCAGCAGGGCCGGCTCGGAGTCCTCGATCATGCCCGCGACGCGCCCGATCGGGTACTCGGGGTCGAGCGGCACGTAGGCGCCGCCGGCCCGCAGCACCGCGAGCACGAGCATGGGCAGCAGCACGCTGCGCTCGATGCGCACGGCGACGCGGCTGCCCGGTCGCACGCCCTCCCGCACCAGGTGCTGCGCCAGTCGCGTGGCGTCGGCGTCGAGCGTCGCGAAGGTCATGGTGCCGTCGTCGCCGACGACCGCGGTGTCGTCCGGTCGCTCGCGCACGACCGCGGCGAACGCCTCGAGCACCGTCTGCCGCTCGATGCCGGCCTGGGTGCCCACGCCCTGCTCGATCAGCGCCGCGGCCTCGTCGTCGCCGACGATGCCGGCGCCGGCCACGGTGAGACCGGTCGGGTCGGCCAGCGCGTCGTCGAGGAGGGCGAGCAGGCGCTCGGCGTGCTCGCCGAGGCTCTCCTCGGAGTGCAGCTCGGCATCGCCCTCCAGCTGTAGCTGCGCGTCCGCGGCGTCGCTCGAGAGTCCGGAGAGCACGATCGAGAGGTCGTGCACGGGTCCCGTCGAGAGCACCTGCACCTGTCCGCTGGCGTCGCCGAAGCGCAGGGCGTCGATGACGGGGAGCAGGTTGACGGAGGGGCCCGCGTGCCGCGGCGCGCCATCGACGTCCTCGACGCGGAACCGCTGGTGCGTCACCGCTCCGCGCACCACGTCGCCGGCGTGCGCGATGGTGTCGGCGATGGTCGCGGCCGAGGCCACGTCGATGCGCAGCGGCAGGATGCTCGAGAGCATCGACGGCGTGGACTTCGCGACCTTGCCGCGACGCGCCGTCACGGGCAGGCCGAGCGAGACGCGCTGCTCGCCGGTGACCTTCGCGAGGTAGAGGGCGACGATGCCCACCACCGTCTTGGGCAGGTCGCGCCCCAGTGCGGCGAGCCGCTCGGTGCGCTCGCGGTCCAGCGGTACGGCGACCCGGACGACCGTGGTCGCGACGGAGCCGGAGACGCCCTCCAGCCCCTCCACCGCGGCCTCGTCGGCCAGCGCCTCCGTCCAGAAGGCGTGGTCGGCCTCGCGCTGCGGCGACGCCTCGTACTCGGCGATGTCGTCGTGCAGCTCGTCGAGCGAGGGCAGCGGGGAGGGCACGCGCGCGGCGATCCGGGCGATCGGGCCGGCCATGGCGTCGAGCAGGCGACCCGAGGGGGCCCGCTTCGACAGGCGCGTGTAGACCTCGGAGAGGTAGCGCAGCGCGATGACGGCGGAGTAGCCGTCGAGCAGGATGTGGTGCACGCGCTGGAAGAACAGCGCACGGTCGTCGCTGAGCAGGAACAGGATCGCGCCGAAGAGCTCCTTGCCGCGCAGGTCGCGCGGTCGCAGCATCTCGGCGTCCATCCGCGACCGCGCGGCATCGAAGGCCGACTCCCCCAGCCCGCGCAGGTCCTCGACGTGCAGCACGTCGTCGCCGGGGGCAGGGCGGCGCAGCACGCCGTAGGGCTCGCCGTCGTCGTCGGCGAAGCGCAGGCTGAGCGCATCGAGGTCGGCCACGACCTTGGTCATGGCGATGCGCATGAGCCGCGGCTCGATGCCGCCGCGCAGATCGAGGTACTGGCCGATCTGGTAGTTCGGGTTGTCGGCGTCGAGCTGCTGCGCGAACCAGATGCCGCGCTGCGCGGCGGTCAACGGAAGGCGCTCGGACTGGTGGTCGGCCGGGTTCTCGGTCACTGATGGGCCCCTCGGAGGAGGAGCCCCGCGAGGTTCGCGGGGCTCCGGTCTGCTGATCGGTCGGTGCGGCCGGTGCGGCCTACTGGAACTGGCCGATCTGCAGCGCGTTGAGGATGCCGCCGAGGTCGAGCAGCGGTCCGGCGATGAGCGGCCCCTCGATGAGGGCGGCCTGGTGCGAGGTGGCGGTGGGGACGTCGGCGGCGACGGATGCGGACCCGCCCAGCGCGATGCCCCCGATCGTGAGTGCGGCGGCAGCGGTCAGGGCGCTCAGGGTGCGGGTGCTCTTCTGCATGGGTCGTTCCTCCTGCGGATCGATGTCGGCCGTCGGTCGGCACAGAGAGTCGTTCGGCGGCCCCCGTGCGGGGTTCGCGACTGTCAGGCTGCGCACATGATGAGCAGGGCTCGACTCGATGCGGGAGTCCTGCCCGGGCCGACCGCGTTCCACGGGCACCGGGACGCGCTCCGGCAGGGCAGGATGTCCTCATGGAGCGGGGAGCGGATCGCAGGAGCATCGACCGGGCCGCCCGCGACCGCGTCGGCACGATCCAGCTCGTCGGCGACTCCCCCGAGCTGCTGGCCGGCATCGCGCAGTCCGCGCGCGAGCACGACCTCGCCGTCCGCACCGACGACGTCGACGGCGAACCGGCCTCGCTCGTCATCACGACCTTCGCGGTCCGGCGCGGCGAGTCCGCGCTGCGCCGATCCGTCGCGGCGGTGGCGGAGCTCGGCGACGCGCTCGCCGACGGTGCCGTGGCCATCGCGATCATCCGCTCGGGCGCCGCGCGCGTCGTCTCCGAACGGCTCGTGCGCAAGCTCGCGCCCGAGCTGCTCTACCTCGTCGAGCACGCCTTCGCCGGCGCGGACGCGCAGGTCTCCTGGTGGACGAGCCTCCGCCTCAACGCGACGCGCTCCTCACTGCGCGCGGCGGGCGTGCGCATCCTGCGCTTCACGCCCTGACCCGGCGCGCGCGGCTCAGGGCGTCGGCATCCCGCCGTTGACGTTCAGCGTGGCACCGACGACGAACGCCGACTCCGCCGAGGTGAGGAAGACGTAGGCGGGGGCGATCTCGGCGGGCTGGGCGGCACGGCCGAGCGGCGCCTCGCTCGCCCCGAACTCCGGCAGCTCCTCGGGGTCGACGCCCTGGGTCGGCTGCAGCACCGTCCAGGTGGGACCGGGCGCCACCACGTTGACGCGGATGCCCCGTTCCACGAGCTGCTGCGCGAGCCCCTTCGAGAGGTTGTTGATCGCCCCCTTCGTGGCCGCGTAGTCGATGCGGTCCGGCGCGGGCTGGTACGCCTCGGCGGATGCGGTGTTGACGATCGTCGAGCCCGCCGGCAGGTGCGGCAGGGCGGCCTGGACGATCTCGAAGGTCGCGAACACGTTGACGCGGAACGTCGCGGCGAACTGCTCGGCACCGAGCTGCTCGAGCTCGGGCTGCTGGATCTGGCGGCCCGCGACGTTGACGACCGCGTCGAGCCCGCCGAGCGCCTCGACCGCCCGCGCCACGAGGGCCGCGGGCGCTCCCTCCTCGCCGAGGTCCACCGGCAGCAGCACCGCCCGGCGCCCCGCCGCCTCGACGAAGGAGGCGACGTACTCGGCATCGTCCTGCTCCTCGGGCAGGTAGCTCAGCGCCACATCCGCCCCCTCGCGGGCGAAGGCGATGGCGGTCGCGGCGCCGATGCCGGAGTCCCCTCCGGTGATGAGCGCACGGCGGCCCTGCAGGCGCCCGGTGCCGCGGTACGAGGTCTCGCCGAGGTCCGGCACCGGCTCCATGCGCGACTGTAGTCCGGGCTCCTCCTGCTGCTGCACGGGCGGCTCGATCACCGCGAAGGCCGTGCGCGGATCGACGAACGAGTACTGGTCACGGCGTCCCTCCGCCGCCGGCACCGTGGCTCGCGTGCTGGGCTGCTGCGTCATGCTGTGATCCTCTCGTCGGTTCTCCGACGAGCCTGCGACCACGGCGCGAGAGGATGCGCGATGCAGCGACCGCGCGCAGGCTCCGCCCAGCGCGCATCCGGCCCCGACTACCCGCCGAGCTCGTGGATGCCGTAGCTGGCGAAGAAGCCGAGGACGACCAGGAGTCCGGTCCAGGCCTTCGTCTCGCGGTACGCGTCCGGGAGCATCGTGTCGGCGAGCATGGCCAGGATGGCACCGGCGGCGATGGCGGTCACGAAGCTGCTCACCGCGTCCGGCGCCTGGCCGAGCAGCGCGAGACCGGCCACCGCCGAGAGGGTGCAGGCCACCGCGATGCCGCCCCAGATGAGGAAGACGGAGCGGGCGCCGCGACCGTTCCGTCGCATGTCGGCCGTGCTGGAGAGCCCCTCCGGGATGTTCGAGACGATCACGGCCGCGACGACCGCGACCGACAGGCTGCCGCTGGTCGCGAGCCCGAGCCCCTGCACAGAGGTCTCCGGGATGCCGTCGAGCAGCGCTCCGAGCGCGATGCCGATGCCGGTGCCCGATCCGCCGGAGCCGCCCCTGCTGCGTGCGCTGCGGGCGCCGAGCCGGTCGAGGGCCTTGTCGGCGAGCACGTAGACGACGGCGCCGGCGAGGAAGCCGGCCATGGCGGAGGCGAAGCCGCCCGTCCGTCGCGCCTCCTCGACGAGGTCGAAGGCGAGCGCGGAGATGAGCACACCGGCGCCGAAGGCCGTGATGGCGGCGACGAGCCAGCGCGGCACCGCGACGAACCAGGCGACGGCGGCGCCCACGACGAGGGCGAGCCCGGAGGCGAGTCCGGCGAGGGCGGCGACGAGCAGCGGAGGCACGGGCCGATCATCCTCGCGCGGCGAGGCCATGCGGCGAGCGCCGCAGGCGGTGTTCAGGCGTCTCGGTACTTGCCGGCGGAGACGCCGTTCATGTGGTCCATCAGCTCGATGAAGCCGCCGAGGGCCTCCGGGGTCAGCGCGGTGGCCCGCTCGACGAAGCGCGCATCCGCGCCGAGCACCTCCTCGACGGTGGGGGCGGCGTGCTCGCCGGGCACGAGCGCGACCGCTCGCCGGTCGGTGGTGGAGCGCTCCCGCCGCACCAGTCCCTTGGCCTCGAGCGTGTCGATGGTGGCCGAGATACCCGCGGGGCTCGCGAGCAGTGCCCGGCCGAGATCGACCTGCCGCAGGGGGTGCCGGCGTCGTCGGCCCGGATGATGCGCGCCAGGGCCAGCATGGCCGTGCGGGAGAGACCGAGACTGTCACCCGCTCGCGTCCACAGCTCCATGTCCGACTCGCGGAACTCGAGGAAGGCCGCCAGCGCTCGCACGGCGTCAGCGGCAGCTGTCGGCGAACTCATGAGGAACACGATACCGGGGCACAGGAGCGTCACCCTGTCGTTCAGCCGGGTGTCAGCCCGGAGCCGGTGCCCTGCGGATGAGCGGCCATCATGCCCCGCGCTGCGCCTCGACGCCAGCCGAGCATGCGCACCGGGGCGAGCGATCCGATCGGAGACTGAGCCGACACGACCGGAGGAGCACGATGATCGACGAGGGAGCCGCGCCCGCGGTGGTGACGGTGCGCGAGGGCACACGACGCGATCGGCGCGCTGTCGTCGACCTCTTCGCGCGCGCCGCCGCCTCCGATGCGATGTTCATCGGGCTCGGGCGCTCCGAGGCGCACCGGGCCCGCTTCTTCCTGGCCTACCTCAGGGCGCAGCCGATCGCGCGCCTGCAGGTCGACGTCGCCTGCGACGCCGACGGCGCCCTCGTCGGTGCGGCGCTCTGGGAGCGGCTCGACGTGGGCCGCGATTCCGCCGTGCTCGGGCAGATCCCCTTCGCGTTCCACTTCGTGCGCGCGCTGGGCATCCTTGACAGCCTGCGCGGCGTGCGACTGCAGCGCCAGCTCGAGCGCCACCGGCCGGTTGAGCCGCACTGGTACCTCAAGAACGTCGTGGTCGCCGAGCACGAGCGCGGGGCGGGCACCGGCTCGGCCCTGCTGGAGCGCCAGCTCGCGCTCCTCGACGCGACCGGCCAGTTCGCCTACCTGGAGGCGCGCACGCCGCGGCAGCAGCGCTTCTTCGAACGCTTCGGCTTCGTGCAGGGCGGCAGCATCGACGGGCGGGGCGGCCGGCGCTTCACGGGGATGTTCCGCACGCCGCGGCGAGCCGGGCGCTGAGCGAGGAGCACGGTCCGGGGAGCGCTGACCGCCGGGCGCCTCACCCCGCCGCGACCGGCTCGATCACCGTCCCGCCCCGGCCGCGCAGCACGCGCCGCCACATCAGCCGCTCCCCCAGCGTGAACGCCGTACCCACCGTCAGGTACAGGGCCGCCGCCAGCGGCACGATCGCCGCGACGACGATCACGGCGAACGGCATCCAGGTCAGCGCGCGCTGCAGTCCGCTCTCGGGCGCGCCCGACGCGACCGCGTCCGCCATCCGCCGCAGCGCGACGAGCCGGTGCAGGGCGGCGACGCCCGCGATCGCGACGAGCAGCAGCGCATGCGGCAGCCATCCGCTCGGGTCGCCGAGCAGCGTGCCGCCCAGCTCGACGCCGGCGAACGACTGCCCGAGCAGCGCGTTCGGCTCGCCGCCGATGATCGGGTGCGTGAACACGCCGTAGACGACGAGCAGCACCGGGCTCTGCGCGAGGGCCGGCAGCATGCCCGCGAACGGCGAGGTGCCGTGCTCGCGGTAGAGCTCCAGGGTCTTGTGCTGCAGCACCTCGGGACGCTTCGCGTAGCGCCGTTGCAGGGCGCGCAGCTGCGGGGCGAGCCGCTCGCGGTGCAGCTCGGCGCGCACCTGCGATCGGGTGAGCGGGGTGAGGGCGAGGCGTACGCCGAGCGTGGCCAGCACCACGACGAGGGCGGCGGCGGCAGGGCCGGCGAGCGGGTCGAGCAGCACGGTCAGAACGGTCAGCAGAACGGATGCGCCCTCCAGCAGGGCGGCGACGGGGGCGAGGTCGTACAGGTTCACGGTGACTCCCGGGATCGATGATGTGGGTTCGATCGATCACGACGGCGCGTCGAGGGTCGTCGGCGCGCCGCCGGGCCGCGGGCCGCTCGGAGACGAGCGGTCTACGCGGCCGCGGGGAGGATGCCGGGCGCGCGGGGGCGCGGACGGCCGGCGGTGTCGGGGTGGTCCGGCTCGGGCTCCGGCTGCCGCAGCCCGCGGTGCGCGACCGCCCGGCTCGCGATGCCCAGGGGCCGCGCGGTCCGCTGGAGCACGACGGCGACGACCGCCGCCGCGGCGGCCGCGGCGACGAGCAGTCCGGCGGCGGCGGCGAGCGACTCCGGCTCGGCGGAGGCGCCGAGCGCGAGCACGACGAGCGCCGTCCCGAGGATCGGGAGCAGCAGCGCGCGCAGGGAGGACATCACGGCCACCCTACGCGCCCGCGCCGCCTCAGCGGGCGGCGCCGGCGAGCGACCCCGAGGTCTGCCCGGCGGGGTCGTAGATCAGGCAGGTGATGAGGCGGTCGTCGTTGAGCTGCCAGGAGTCCGCGGTGGGGGCCAGGTACGAGAAGTCGAGCAGCGACTCCTGGTAGCCCAGCCCGACGAAGGCGTCGAAGGCGGCGACGCACTGGTCGTCGGCGGCGGCGGTGACCGCGTCCTGGCCGGGGAACTCGTTGCCGGGGATCGTGATCTCGGAGTACACCTCGTAGTCGTGGGGCAGGGCGCAGTCGAGCGCCTCGACGGAGTTCACCTCGCCGGTGCCGAAGTCGTTGATGCAGTCGCCCACGGCCACGGAGAACACGTCCACCTCGTCGCCGCCCTCCTCCGGCACCGAGCTGCTCTGCGGCGCGGTGACCGGCGGGGCGGTCTGCGACGAGGTCGCGATGCCGACGATCGTCGCCACGGCGACGATGCCGATCAGCAGCAGCGTGGCGAGCGAGCCGACGACGATGCCGCCGATGGCGAGGCCGCGCCCCTTCTCGCCGGTACGCTTCACCTGCGCGAGCGCGACCGCGCCGGCGATGATGCCGCCCAGCGGGAACAGGAAGCCGAGCACGAGCGCCACGATCGCCACGACGTTGGTGCGGCCCGCGTAGTCGACGGGCGGCGGCAGGTACGGCATCGGCGCCGGCTGCGTCGGGTCCGCGGACGGCGTCGTACCGACCAGCACGCCCTGCTGCGCGAGGCGCGCCCCGGCCTGGTGCATGGCGGTCTGGATCACGTCGTTCGTCTTGGCCGCGCCGATGGCCCCGCCCTTGAGGAATCCGCTGGCGGCCGAGCGGCGCACCTGCGCGAGCGTGCCCTCGGGCGTCGGCGTCACCTCGATGCCGAACTCCACGTGCATGTCGTTGCCGGCCAGCGCGCCGGCGACCAGCGTCGTGCCCAGGCTGCCCCGCTTGACCAGCAGGCCGCCGGATGCGGACGGCGAGACCGAGAAGCCCTGCTCCTGCAGGGCGGCCGCCAGGTGCACCTTGGCCGGCTCCGCCGGGATCGAGAACAGCAGTTCCACCGGTGACGACATCGCTCAACCCTCTCCCAGACGGATGTGTTAGCTCACCGTAGCGGGAAAAGCGGATGCGCCGTGCGCTCAGGCCGCCAGCATCGCATCCGCCGTCCGCAGCGACAGCGCCATGATCGTGAGCGCGGGGTTCGCGGTCAGCGAGCTGGGGAAGGTCGAGTTGTCGCTGATCCAGAGGTTGGGCACGTCCCAGCTGCGCCCGTGCGGGTCGACGACCGAGGTCGCCGGGTCGTCGCCCATGCGGCAGGTGCCGATCGTGTGCGCGGTGCGGTCGAGCACCATCGTGCTGCGCGCGCCGGCCGCCTCGAGGATGCTCCGCAGCACCGGCACGGCGTGGGCCGTGATGGCGTCCTCGTTCGAGCCGGTGGTGAAGTCGATGCGGGCGCGGGGCACGCCCAGCGCGTCCGCCTCGTCCGCCAGCGTCAGCCGATTGCGCTCCGAGGGCAGGCATTCGCCGTTGATGCCGGCGCCCGAGTAGTAGGCGTAGTCGTCCATCGCACCGGTGAGCGCCGGCCCCCACAGCCCGCCGCCACGCACGAGCGTGGTCGCGAAGGTGAGGGGCATCACCCCGAGGTTCTGCATGAGGTAGCCGCCCGCGAAGTCGGCACCGGCCGGCCGCACCATGTCCTCGCTGATGATCGACGACGGGTAGCCGCGGTGGCTGCGCATCGGGGTGTCGAAGCGACCCCACACCTGCACCGAGGGGTGCGCCATGAAGTTGCGGCCGACCTGCCCGCTGCCGTTGGCGAGGCCCGTGTGCAGCAGCAGCCTCGGCGTCTCGACCGCGCCGGCCGCGAGCACCAGGGCGGCGCAACGCTGGCGCAGCTCGCGGCCGTCCTGCACGTAGACGACGGCGGCGACGCGGCCGCGCGCGTCGAGCTCGATGCCCGTCACGGTCGCATCGGGGCGGATCTCGGCGCCGTGCGCCACCGCGAAGGGCAGGTAGGTGGTGTCCATGCTCACCTTGGCGGCGGCGCGGCAGCCCTGGTGGCAGGAGCCGCTGTTCACGCAGGCCTGGCGCAGGCCGAAGTGCGGCTGCTGGCGATCCTCGGTGTTGAGCGCGACGGGCGCATCCGTCGCGGTGATGCCGACGGCCTCGCATCCGGCGATCATGGCGTCGGAGGAGGCGTTGCGCGCGGGCGGGGCCATCCGGTACCGCCGCGACGGGTCCCACGGGTAGTGCGCCGGGCCGGCCACGCCGACGAAGTCCTCGACGCGCTCGAGGTAGCCGGTGAGCTCGGCCGGATCGACGGGCCAGTCGACGCCCTCGCCCGTGGTGCTGCGCAGGCGCAGGTCGCGGGCATCGGGGCGGGGGAGAACGCGCCCCAGTGCAGGGTCGACCCTCCGACGCCGCGGCCGCTGTTGTTGGGCCCGAACGCGGTCGGGGTGCCGCCGCCGCTCAGTCGTTCGTCCATCCAGTTGATGTCCGAGCCCTCCAGCTCGTCGGCGGTGTGCTCGCCGGGCTCGCTGTTCGCACCGGCCTCGAGCGCGACAACGCGCAGTCCGCGAGCGGCGAGCGAGGCGATCAGCGGCGCCCCTCCCGCTCCGGTGCCGACGACGACCACGTCGACCTCCTCGCTGCGATCGTGGTGCCGCATGCTGCGCAGATCCATCAGCGGGTCTCCTCTTCCGTCGTGGTCGCCGCGATCGGCTCCCAGGCCTCCCGGCTGCCGGCGCGCAGCTCGGTGAAGCCCTGCAGTCGGGCTCCGTCGCCGCCGTTGGCGAAGCCGTCGAAGCCGATGCGCGCCATCGTCGCCGGGTGCGCCAGCCACTGCCGCACCAGGTCGACGCGCGCGTCCTCGAACCACGACGACAGCTGCGCGCCGGTGAGGCCGTCGACGGCGGTCGAGCCGTCGGCGATCCCCTCGAGTGCGGCCGAGCGCTCCGCCTCGGGCAGCTCGGCCCAGCCGCGGAGCCCGTCGAGCGCGAGCCGGTACGCCCCGGCGTCGTCGGGCAGGTCGGCTGGGCGCCATCCGTCCCCCTCGCCACGGCTCAGCTGCCGGTCGACGCGCACGGCGAGGTCGATGCGCGGCCCGTCCTGGGGCACGACGTGCTCGGCGAGCGTCCGCAGCGTGGCCAGCTGCCCCGCGGTGAGGGCGAGCGGATCGGAGGCGATCGGGTCGGCGAGGGCGCGTCGGGCGAGCACGCCCCTGGTCCGCGCGCTCGTGCGGGGCGAGGCGATGGTGCGCGCGACCGCCGCGGGCACGGAGGGGCCGTTCTCGACCCGCTCCCGCCAGAACCCGGCGATGAGCTCGGCGACGGCGGTCGGCTGCTCGAGCATGAGCAGGTGCCCCGCTCCCTCGACGATCGCCTGCTGCGCGTGCTCGTACTGCGGAGCGTTCAACCGGGCCTGGGCCGCAGCGCCGAGGTCGTCGCCGTCCTCGGCTCCGGACAGGATCAGGGTCGGCACGGGCGACACCGGCACGCGGGCCTGCCAGTCCTCACGGCTGCCGCGCTCGAGCCAGCTCCGCCACGCCTCGGAGGCGGTGCCCGCGACGAGCGAGACGGCCAGCGCCCGCGCCGGCCCGGCGAAGCCCTCGGCGGCGTTGGCCTCCACGAAGGTCTCGGCGTGCTCGTCGCCGATGCTCGGGCCGTCGGTCCAGGCGAGCATGTCGCGGCGGCGCTCCTCGTCCATCGGCTCGGGCCGCAACGGCGACGCGGCGAGCAGCACGAGGCCGCGCAGGCCGAAGAGCCCCGACTGGCCGCTCAGGGCCCGCGCGGCGACGAGGGCCGCGATCTTGCCGCCCATGCTGTGCCCCGCGAGGCCCCACTGCGCGGCGCTGTGCTCGCCGATGCGGCGCTCGACGAAGGCGACGGAGTCCTCGAGACCGAGCGGCGTCGCATCCGCTGCCGCACCGAAACCGGGGAGGTCGATGCCCTGCACCCGCACGGTGTCCCGCAGCAGCTCGGCGATGCGGCCGGCCGCGGCGGCACCGAGCCCGAGGCCGTGCACGAAGAAGAGGACGGGCAGGTCTTCTCGGCTGCGACGGTCCGGATGCGTGGTCATGCCTCGACGCTATGCGGATCGCCGGGGCGGCCGGGGTCGTTCCGCCCCGTGTGCAGCGCTCGGCCCGCGACCACGCGGGGCGCACCCAGCGGGCGCCGACGGCGCGCCCAGCAACGGTGGCGGAACGGTCGAGCCTCCATGCGAGCCGCACGCCGCAGCGCCTCCCGCGAACTGCCGGTTACGGTCGCCGGGTGAGCACAGGCGACGACGACGCTGCACCGGACGCAGAACTCGCCCTCGCCGCGTTCCTCGCGTTCCGGGAGGCGGACATGGACCTCTGGCGTCGCGCCGGCCTCGTGGCCAGGCTCAGTCACAGCTCGATGCTCGCGCTCACGATGATCCTGCGGGCGGATGCGGCGGGCGAGCCCCTTCGGCAGGTCTCGGTGCAGACCGCGCTGCGCATCAGCCCCGCCGGCACCTCGGCGATCGTCACCGAGCTGGTCGGCCGGGAACTGGTCCGCCGCACGGCCGACCCGGCCGACGGCCGCGCGTTCCTGCTCGTCGCGGGCGAGGCCGCGCCGTTCGTGTCGGAGCAGTTGCGGCAGCACGATGACGAGTTCCGCGCGCTCGTCGCCGAGGTGCCGAGCGAGCACCTGCGGACTCTGGTGCACGTGCTCGACGGCATGCGCGAGCGCGGCGAACAGCAGTACCGCGACGTCTGAGCGCCGCTCAGGCGTGCTGTTCGCGACCGGCATCGCTCGCGATGCGGGCGAGGGCGCGGATGGTCTCCGTGTCGTCGAGCAGTCCGCTCGTGTGCTGCTGGGCGATCTGATCGAAGGTCGTCGAGAGCCGTCGAGCTGCGCGCCGGTTCACGGTGCGCAGCGCGATGATCGCTGCCGTCGCCGCGCGCAGGGCGGCACCGACCGGGTCCTCGCGAACCCGCTGGCCGACGCCGAACTCGCTCATGCGCTCGTCGCGGCGGCGCGTCGCTCGCGCCCGAGGGAACCGACGCTGTCGCTCATCCGCAGGGCGACCTCGGCGACGAGTCGACGGTTCTTGTGCACGGGGTCGACGCGCCAGGGACCGCAGCGCTCGATGCGGGAGCCGCTCAGCATGCGATCGGCGGCGATCTCGCGCTTCGCATCCGAGTCCACGATCTCGCGCGCCAGCAGGTTGCCGCGGCGGTCGGTCACCTCGACGATGATCGATGCGACGCCGTCGCGCCCGACGCGGGCGTTGGCGGTCGCACGGTGCGCGGCGGCTGCGTCCTCGACGCGGAGGGCGGCGAGGCCGGTGACGCCGCTGACGTAGGACGTGCGTTCGATGGTCACAGCGACACCACCGCGGTGAGGGCCGTGGCGCACACGGTGGCGAGGCTGGCGATGATGACGGGCAGCTGCCAGCGGCCGACCGCGCTCCGCCCGGCTCCGGCTTCCGCGGCGTCCTCGAGGGCGCGCTGCGCGGCGTCGGCGGAGCGGAAGCTGCCGAGCTTGACGCCGACGCTCGTGGTCGCGAGGAAGCGACCGTCGACCCGCTCCACCGTGCCGGCGAACTCGCCGTCCGTCTGACCCACGGTGAAGTCGGTGTCGACCTCCCGCCACGAGGTCCGGCTGTAGAGAGCGATGGTCATGTCGGGTTCCTTCCGCGATCTGGTCTTTCGCAACTGGAACCATTATGGCATTTCCCTAGCCTGGCTAGCAATTAGGAAATCAAGATTTTTCTGCGGACCTCATCGCCGTCGACCGCTCCGGGTTTCCGGGGCGCACGTCGAACGCTCGAGAGGGGCGTCGAATCCGTTCAGAGCCCGCCGAGCAGCAGGATCCCGCCGCCGACCACGTAGGCCGCGCCCGTCACCGCGGCCACGACGGCGGTGATGCGGGCCCCGAGCGCATACCCGGCGACGCCGAGCACCAGGGCGGCGATTCCCGCCGGCACGAGCAGGCGGATCGCGAGGGCGACGGGCTCGAGGATCGCCGAATCCCCAGCCTCGTGCTCGAGGGCGCCCACCACGATGGCACCGACCCCGGCGATGAGGATGGGCGCGGCCAGGACCAGCATGGCGACGGTCATCGTCACGAGCGTCGCGCGCTCCCGCGCGCTGCGCCCGTCGCTCATCCGCCGCTCGCGCGGAGCGCTCACACCGCCATGCCCGGCGCGCTGGCGCGCACCTGCTCGTACCGCGACGACCGACCGCCGACGGTCGGGCTGACCGCGGCGACGGAACGCCGGATCTTCACGCGGCTCAGCGGGTCGAAGATGAACTCCGAGCAGCGCTCGAGCTGCACGGACCGGAGCAGCTCGTCGGCGGCGGCCTCCGCGTCCCCGCGCATAGGCAACACGCTGCGAGCGAGCAGATTGCCGTGCACGTCGCGCAACTCGACCACCGCGCGGGGCTCACCCTGCCCGGCGGGCTGCTCGAAGGCGACCACCTGCTCGGCGAGTCCGAGCGCCTCGCCACCGAGCGTGAGGAAGGTCGGCACGCTGGCGGAGGAGCCCAGCTCGCTGCGCCGGGTCATCGGGTCACCGCGGCAGGGACGGTGGAGAAGGTCGGAGCGATCATGATGCGGATACTCCCTCGGTCGGTCTGCAGGTCACCCATTGGGGGGAGCGTCCCACTTCGTTAGACCTTCTAACAAGTCAGCGATCGACCGATCGCGCGGGGCGGATAGCCGGCGTCCGGCGCGGCCCTCGTAGCCTGGGCCCGTCGATCGATGCGCGAGGAGAGCCCGTGGACGCCGCCACCCTGTTCCATCCCCCGGTCGGCCCGGTCCGCGGACGCCGCCACGGCGAGGTCGTCCGGGCCACCGGCATCCCGTACGCCCGCGCGCAGCGTTTCGCCGCGCCGACGCCCGAGCCCGAGTGGACGGAACCGTTCGACGCACGCCATCCGTCCCCCGCCAGCCCGCAGCCGCCGGCCGTGCTCGAGGAGGTCATCGGCGAGCAGTCGGGCGGACTGCCGCAGCGCGAGCACTGCCAGCACCTCTCCGTCACCGCACCCGCCGACCGAACCGACGGCGAGCTGCTGCCGGTGATGGTCTGGGTCCACGGCGGCTCCTACGTGAGCGGCGCCGGTGACGCGCCCGTCTACGATCCGTCCGTCCTCGCTGCGGAGCAGCGCGTCGTCGTCGTCACCGTCACGTACCGGCTGGGCCTGCTCGGCTACCTCGGCGGCGGCGGAGAGCGGATGGCCAACCTCGGTCTGCTCGACCAGCTCGAGGCGTTCCGGTGGGTGCAGCGCAACATCGCGGCCTTCGGCGGCGACCCGCGCCGGGTCACCGCGTTCGGGCAGTCCGCCGGCGGCGACGCCGTGCTCCATCTCATGGCGACGGAGGGCGCCCGGCAGCTCTTCTCCCGCACCATCGTGCAGAGCGCCCCGCTCGGCGTCACCCGCGGCCGCGCCCGCATGAGCGCCGCCATGCTCGCCGCGAGCCGCGATCTCACCGCCGACACCCCGATCGCCGACGTCGTGGCGGCGCAGGCCGCCGTGCTCACCGCGGGCTCGACCTTCGGCATGCCCTCGCTCATGCCGTTCGGCATCCAGTACGGGCACGCTCCCCTGCCCGCCGAGCGCGAGGTACGCCGCCGGTGGGCTTCGGTCGCGCCGGACATCCCCCTGCTCATCGGCACGACGGCGCAGGAGACCAACCTCTTCCTCACCGCGGTGCCCGCGCTCGAACGCCTCGCGGCCCTGCCCCTCATCGGACGCCCGCTCGCCGCCGCGCTCAGCGCGCTCATGACGCAGCTCGTCTACGAGGCCCCCGCCCGCCGCTTCGTGCGCGCCTACCGCGCCGCCGGCGGCCGCGCCCTGCGCTACCGCTTCACCTGGTCGGCCCGCCGCAACCGCTACCGCTCCTCGCACGCGATCGAGGTGCCCTTCGTCCTCGGCACCGAGCAGCTCGCCATCACCCTGCTCCCCTACCGCGGCGCCGACCTCGCCGAGCTCCGCCGCGTCGGCACCGCCATCCGCACGGTCTGGGCCGACTTCGCCCGCGGCGACGGGCCGCGCGCGACGCCCGTGGCGCGCGAGGTGCTCAGGCTCTACTGATCAGCGGAGGCGTCATCGTTACGCCGCCGGTTCAGCAGGGTCTCCCGCACCCACTGCACGATGCCGGCGATGAGGATGCCGAGTCCGGTGACGGCGCCGATGAAGAGCAGGAAGCCGAAGCGGCCGGTGCCGAGAGCCGGCGCGACGAAGGCGGCGAACGCGATGATCCCGACGCTGACGGTGGTCAGGAGCAGGCCGACGCCGACAGCGAGCTCCGGGGACATACCCCACACCTTCGGTCGACGCAGCTCCCCCATGGCTCGAACCGTAGCGAGCAGCGACGCGGATCGGGCCGATGACGCGCCCGGACGCCGTTCGACGGAACACGACTGGTGCGGCACCGATCAGGATGGATCCAGCTGCTCCCGCAGACTGTCGGTGACGTCGAGTTTCGACCGCCAACGATCGGGCCAGCCGGCCCGCAACCACGTCGCCTGAGGTTCTTACCCTCGCTCGCCGAGCCAGCGCACCTCGTCGATAGCGCGTTCCTGCCGACCGATCACCACGTCGACCACATCGATCGGCTCCTGCCATCCGTACCCGTCGAGGAAGGCATCGATCCGCGCTCGACGGTCCAGGTCGTCGCCGAAGCCCCGGCGTCGCAGTTCGGCGCTGTCGGTCTCGAACGGCGCGAGCCGTTCGAGCGCGTAGGCCACATCGCTCAGGCGCTCCGCCGGGCGGGCGACGTCCCAGTCGAACAGCCCGACCGCTGCCGCATCCCGCCACGCGAAGTTGGCCGGCTGCGGATCCCCGTGACAGATGATCGAGCCACCCTCCGCGGGTACGGCCCAGAGCGCCCAGCGCGGCGGACGCCAGGTCGCCGTGGCGTCGTGGACGCGCCGGAGGAGGGCGCCTGCAGAGGCGACCGCATCCGTCGTGACCTGGTGGTTCCAGGCATCCGCGCCCGCGTCCCCTGGTACGAGGCGCACGTACTCGTAGACCTCGTCCACGCGCACCGGCTCGGGCACGGGCAGGTCCGAAGCCCGGAGATGATGCAGCAGCGCATGGATGGTCTCCGTCCACGCCGCTCGCGGCCTGCACACCAGGTCTCCGTCGATGAGGATCTCGCGATGGTCGACCACGCGACGAAGGTCCCCGTCCTCGCGGAGTTTCCGGGGAATCTCGACCCGATGCCAGGCACATGGGCTTGTCTGAGCGGAGGCACGTGCCGATCCCCGGTGAGAGGAAGCGCAGATGACCATACGACTCAGCCACCCCGAAGGCCTCCTCGAGCAAGACGACTACGCGCCGGTGGCGGTGGCCAGCGGCTCCAGGTTCATGCTCCTCGCCGGCCAGGCCGGCGTCACCCCCGCCGGCGCGCCCGCCTCCGACGATCTGGCGGGTCAGGTCGAGGCGGCGATGGCGAACATCGCCGCTGGTGTGCGGGGGCTGGCGGCACCCCGGACGACGTCGCCCGGCTGACCGTCTACGTCGTGCGCTGGGAGCAGGAGATGGCGTCCGCACTGTTCGACGGCCTCTCCCGGGCGCAGGAAGCGCACGGCTTCCGCACGCCCCTCCCTCCGCTCACCGTCATCGGGGTGCACTCGCTGTGGACGCCGCCGCTCCTCGTCGAGATCGAAGCGACCGCGGTCCTCGACTGACTCGCGACCCGGTTCCGCCCTCGGGGCGGGCCCATCGGCGCTGGCCGCGTCCGTTGCGACGTCGCAATGGAGCCTGCAGGATTCACGCTCGACAACCGACTGCGCCATGAGCTCATCCAGCTCCTGGTTGGCTCGCATCGACGGGACATCGACGCCGGTCGCCGGTGAGCACGAGACGAGACCTCTTCGCGACCAGTAATGATGTTCGAGGCGCAGCGGCAAGTCGGGAGCGCGAGGCTAGCCGAGGTGCAGCGGACCGGTCATCATCGCGCCAACGCCGACCACCCGTACCGCCCCGATCACGGCGACGACGACGACGACGACGATCGTGCTGAAGCCACGCCTCCTGCGATTAGCGATCCTCGAGAGAACGCCAGCGAGCTGAATGAGTTCACCGCGGGGAGTGCTGCAGACGAAAGGCTGCTCAGCGGTCATACAGTGGCGTGATCAGCGCCACACCGAATCGAGCCTCACATTAGTCTCGCTCTCGTCCATCCATCCACACCCGCGCCGATATACAGGACAGGGGTTCGTGCTCGGCGTCCGGCCAGTGCAGCAGAAAGCCGCCACCGAACGTAGCGTTCGACCCGGCGACGCGTGCGCCGTTCGCATCTACTGCGCGAGCTTTGCACTCCTGGAACAAGTATTCGGAGTACCGGTCTGACTGTGTGAACTGTACGAACTTCTGATCTCAAGGGGCGTCAGATCGAACGAAGTTTTCTACACATCCAAAGATAACTCCACTGATCAGGTTGGGGCAGCTCATGCACCGCCAGACATGATCAAGAAGAATATTGTGAATGCCGACACTCTGATGTTTTTTGTCACGAGTGGGAATTTCCTCACTAGCCAGCACTGTCTCTTCGAGGGGGAGCCGGCTGGGCGACCCGCGCCGTTAGTGATCTCAAGAAGCTGACAGTGGATCATGAAACTGTTCCCGAGTTCATAACACAGGGCAGGGCAGAGCTCCCCCTTCTCAACGCCACATCTGGGACGATTGAGCTGACGGGCAGCACGTATCTGTACCTCGTCCGCCGGGTACTCAATCCCATGCTCGAGCACATCAACAGAGCTCGCTCAATCGACGAAGAAGAACTGTTATCACCGTTCATGGACGCCGACATCCCTACAAAGTCCATTCAAGCCCGGAAGGGCGAGACGACAGAAGACTATTTCGACCGCGAGGTAGTTGAGCACTGGAAGCTACATGTGGAACCTGCCGTAACTGACTATGTCGAGGCGCACCTCCGGAGTGAGCGCAAACGGACTCGCATCTCACGAAAGATAAAAAAGAAGCCGAAGTAGAACTTCGGAGTCAAACGCGTTCAGGCCTCAGGGGCACCCGCGCTGCGTGACTTACTGGGTTGCCGGGTTCGCTTCGCGTCCACCGCACGCGGCAGTAGCGCTGCCGCTTCCAAGCCGTCGGATGTTGGCCGGGCTGCCAGAAGCTGTCAACTGTGTCGTCATCTTGTCCCCCTTTTTCCCTACGGCTAGTTGTACTTCCTTGGGAGGTTGTGAACGTTGGGGGCGTTAGCGAAGGCCTCCGGGACGATGTGAGTTACGACACACATCACCATCCACGGAGGCCTTCGTGACCCACGCTAACGCGCCATTCACCCCGGAGGGCAGGACTCGTCTTGCCCGGTTGATCGTCGAGGAGGGCTGGTCGGTGCGCCGTGCTGCGGAGCGGTTTCAGTGCTCGCCCGCGACCGCGTCGCGTTGGGCTGCCCGGTTCCGGGCCGGGCAGGCGATGACGGACCGGTCCTCAACGCCGCATCGTTCGCCATCGCGGACGACGCGGCGGCGGGAGCGGCGGATCGTCGCGCTGAGGTTCACCCGCCGTTGGGGTCCGCACCGCATCGGCTACCACTTGCGCATCCCGCGCTCCACGGTCGAGCGGGTCCTGGCCCGCTACCGGATGCCACGCCTGGTGCATCTCGATCAGGCCACCGGGCTCCCCGTTCGCAAGGCTGCCCCGGTCCGGATGGAGGCGACCCGGCCGGGCGAGCTGGTCCACATCGATATCAAGAAGCTCGGGCGCATCCCTGACGGCGGCGGGCACCGGATGCTCGGCCGCACGGTCGGGAACCGGCACAACAAGAAGCGGGGCCGGGGTTACGCGTTCCTGCATCACGCGATCGACAGCTACTCGAGGTTGGTCTACTCCGAGCAGCACACGGACGAGCGCAAGGAGACCGCGGCCGGGTTCTGGTTGCGGGCGCGGGCGTTCTTCGAGACCGCGGGCTTCACCGTCAGCGCGGTGATGACCGATAACGGCTCTTGCTACCGCTCCCGCGTCTTCGCGACGGCGCTCGGCGACGTCAAGCATCGACGCACCCGCCCCTATCGGCCACAGACGAACGGGAAGGTCGAGCGCTTCAACCGCACCCTCGCGACCGAGTGGGCCTACGAACGGCTCTACTCCACCGACGAAGCCCGCTCAGCGACCTACGTCGACTGGATCCACCACTACAACCACCACCGGCCCCACACCGGGATCGGCGGGCTCACGCCCGCCGACCGCGTTCACAACCTCACTGGGAACTACAGCTAGCTCGCAGCGCCAGAGCACTTGCGTGGAGCCAATCAGCTTGTGTGCTGAGCGTGCACCTGGTCCTGCAGCTCGCAAACGACGAGGGTTGTTTCATCAAAGCTGCCGCGTTCGGCGTTTCGGTCGGGCTGACAAGCATTTTCCACTGGCTCGCGGGTTCGGGTTCTCGGTGCCGAACGACAGAGACAGCGAAGGCCGGCCGCCACTTCGTGACGGTCGGCCTTCGCTGTCTCGGTCGGGCTGACAGGATTTGAACCTGCGACCCCTTGACCCCCAGTCAAGTGCGCTACCAAGCTGCGCCACAGCCCGTGACTTGCCCCGCGATCGCTCGTTGGGCCTCCGAAAGCTTAGCGCCTTTCCGCGGTCTCCGATGACCACGAATGGCTACAGGTGTAGATTTAGGCCGACACAACGAGGAGGTCCGGCATGGGACGAGTCAGCGGCAAGGTCGCACTGATCAGCGGAGCAGCACGAGGCATGGGCGCGGAGCACGCGCGACTGCTGGTGCAGGAGGGCGCCAAGGTCGTGATCGGCGACCTGCTCGAGGCGGAGGGCGCGGCGCTCGTCGAGGAGCTCGGCGCCGAGAACGCGGCCTTCGTGCGGCTCGACGTCACCGACTACGGGCAGTGGGAGACCGCAGTGCAGGTCGCGGTCGACACCTTCGGACGCCTCGATGTGCTCGTCAACAACGCCGGCATCGCCAACTTCGCGCTCATCGAGGACTACACCCTCGAGCAGTGGCGGCAGATCATCGACATCAACCTCAACGGCGTCTTCTATGGCTTGAAGGCCGCGATCCCGGCGCTGAAGGAGTCCGGCGCCGCATCCGTCATCAACATCTCGTCGACGGCGGGTCTCAAGGGCGTGCCGGCGCTGCCCGGCTACACCGCCGCCAAGTTCGGCGTGCGCGGGCTCTCGAAGGAGGCGGCCCTCGACCTGGGGCGGTACAACATCCGCGTCAACTCGGTGCACCCGGGCAACATCCGCACGCCGATGACCGACGGGCTCGGCGTCGACCAGTCGCGGGTGGCGCTGGGGCGCATGGGCGAGTCGCTCGAGTTGAGCAACCTCATCCTCTTCCTCGCCAGCGACGAGTCCTCCTTCTCCACCGGTGCCGAGTTCGTCGCCGACGGCGGCGAGACCGCGGGCCTGGCCGCGCCGGTCGAGTAGGCGCACGACACGAGCGGATGGCGGTGCCCGGCCCGGGCGCCGCCAGCCGCCATACTGCGGTGGGCCCGTGATGCGGCCCGGCACCGAAGGCAGCGAGGAAGCACCGTGAGCACGACCCCGAGCGACGACCCCCGCGCCGTGCGCACCCGCGAGCGGCTGCGCGAGGCGCTGCGCCAGCTCGTCGCCGACGAGGACTTCAGCCGCGTCGGCGTCGCCGAGCTCTGCCGGGAGGCCGGCGTGCACCGCACCACCTTCTACGGCCACTACGACGGCGTCGGCGACGTGGCCGCGGACCTCTACGCCACCACCATCGACGAGCGCAGCGCCGTCGACATCCCCGCCTCCGACTCGGTCGCCGATCTCGCCCTGCGCTACCGCGAGGCCCTCGTCGGCATCCTGGAGGCCGTGCAGGCCGAGCGCACCGCCTTCCGCTCGCTGCTCGGCTCCTCCGTGTCGCTCGGGTTCCGCCGCCGCATGCTCACCGGCTTCGTCGAGCGCGCCGAGCTCGCCATCGGGGTGCTGCGCGAGCACGGCCTCGCCGCCGACGTCGATGTCGAGACCGCCTCCGCCGTCATCGGCGGCGGCATGGTCGGCGCCATCGAGGCGTACGCCTTCAGCGACGAAGCGGATGCGCTCGGCTACGCCCAGCGCGTGCAGACGCACCTGCCCGCCTGGTTCCCGGTGCCCTGAGCCGCCCGCATCCGCTCGACCACCGGCCAGCGGTTCGTCCGGGAGGCGGATGCGCATATCCACCGGATGGCGCACAATGAGGGTGACTCATCGACGAGCCCCGGGAGGGACCATGGACGCACGGCAGCGGCGCAGCCGCGACGCCCTCGGCAGGGCCGTGCTGCGGCTCGCGGCGGAACGCCCGATCTCCGCGATCAGCGCCAGCGAGATCGCCCAGCTGGCCGAGCTGAACCGCTCCACCTTCTACCAGCACGCCGAGTCGCCGCCCGACCTGCTGCGCCTCATCGTCACCGAGCAGCTCGACGCCATCCGCACCCGCCACCTCGAGGGCGCCACCCGCGACACCATCGGCGTGGCCATCGCCAGCGCGACCACCGCCGTGCTCGACCACGTCGAGCACTACGACCAGGTCTATGTGCGCGCGCTCGGCGCCGAGGGCGAGAGCGCACTGCACTCCACGCTCAGCCGCCACTTCCGCGCCAGCATCGAGCTGCTCGTCGAGCGCGGTGCACTGCCGATGCCGGACGGCCAGTTCCTGCGCAGCGCTGCGGCACGGTTCATCGCCGACGGCTCCGTCGGCCTCATGGACGTCTGGCTGCGCGCCCCGGCGCCGCGCGACCGCGCCGCCTACCTGCGCGCCTTCGCCGAGCTCGCGCCCGAGTGGTGGCCGCTGCGCGCGGAGCTGCCCGCCTAGGCTGAGCGGATGCCCGTCATCCGCGTCTCCGCAGCCCTCATCACCGACGACGCCGGCCTCGCCCTGATGGTGCGCAAGCACGGCACCTCGGCGTTCATGCAGCCCGGCGGCAAGCCGGAACCGGGCGAGAGCGCCGCGGACTGCCTCAGCCGCGAGCTCGCCGAGGAGCTCGGCGCGGTCATCCCCGCCGAGCAGCTCGAGTACGTGGGCCTCGTCCGCTCCGACGCCGCCAACGAGCCCGGCCACGCCCTCGAGGCCGAGGTCTTCCGCGCCGACGTGCGCGGCCCCTTCGCCGTCGCCGCCGAGATCGCCGAGCTGCGCTGGGTCGACCCGCACGACTGGGGCGACCTGCACGTCGCCCCGCTCAGCGCAGAGCACCTGCTGCCGCTGCTCGCCGAGGAGCGCCCCCGCGACGTGCTGCCCGAGGCGCACTCGTCGCCCGTCGGAGAGGCGGGAGAAGCGGATGCGGATGCGCCGACGTCCAATCCCGCACGCACCGCCGCGGCGTCATCCGCGCAGCCCCGGTCCGCCGCCCCGCTCCCCCGCGCGCTCCCGGTCGACCCCGAATGCGTCATCTGGTCAACCCCCGACCACGAGGCGGCCCTTGCCGCCGGTGCCCCGCTCGTCCTGCTGCTGCACGGCTACGGCAGCCACGAGCGCGACCTGGCCGGCCTCACCCCGTACCTGCCCGAGGGCGTCGTCACGGCGGCGCCGCGCGCCCCGTTGCCCGCCGGCCCCGGCTTCGCGTGGTTCCCGCTCGCCGAGCCGGGTGTGCCCGACGCGGACGCTGTGACCGAATCCGCTCTGGGCGTGCTCGACTGGCTGGACACGCTCGACGCCACCGGGCCCGTCGTGCCCCTCGGCTTCTCGCAGGGCGGCGCCATGGCGCTGCAGCTGCTGCGCCTCGCCCCGCGGCGCTTCGCCGGCGCGGTCAACCTGTCGGGCTTCGCGGCAGGGGGCTCGCTCGAAGGCGACGCCGTGCTCGCCGAGCGCACCGTGCCGGTGTTCTGGGGCCGCGATGAGGCCGACCCGGTCATCGCTCCGGTCGCCATCGAGCGCACGAACGCGTGGCTGCCGCGTCATGCGCTGGTCACCCGCGAGCTCTACCCGGGCATCGCCCACGGCATCAGCCGCGAGGAGCTCGACGACGTGCGCGCGTTCCTCGCCCCGCTGCTCGCGCGCTGAGGGGCCGCGCCCGCGTCGCATCCGCTCGCCGTCCTGCCCGGCGCGCCTCGGCGCAGGCCACTGACCTCATGGCCACCGACCTCATGGCCACCGAGCAGAAGACCTTCCCGAACCCGGACGCCGCCGAGCAGGATCTGGCTGCGGTCGAGCCTGTGCGCCGCCAGCACGACTCCCGGGCCCTGATCGAGCGGATGCGCGCCGTCACGCGCGCGGACCCGCAGCTCTGGGGCCTCACGATCGTCGGCGTCGGCCGCTACACCTACCGGTAGGCGAGCGGCCACTCGAGCGAGACCGCGACGGTCGCGTTGTCCGGGCGCAAGACGTCGCTCGTGCTCTACGGCCTGCAGGATCACCCCGAATCGCGCGCGCTCGTCGAATGCCTCGGCACCGTCAAGCTCGGCGCCAGCTGCCTCTCCGTCACCCGCCTCGTCGGCGTGGACGCGCTCGTGCTCGACGAGCTCATCCGAATGGCCTGGAACCGCCCCGACCACGTCGAGGGCTGAGCTCCTCCGCTGCAGTTCGCAGCGCTCCGCCTCCGTGCGCGCTCGCCCCGCGAGGCGCATCGTTGCCACGTGTCGCCCTGCTGCGAGCGCCAGAGCACGCCGAGTGGCAACGTTCCCGCCGGGTGACGTCCCGGGCGTGCAGGATCACCTCCCGGGGCTTCGAGGGGACAGCACTTGCTCCCCAAAGCCCCGGCACGAGCACCTCCCGTCCCCTCGCAGCCGCGCACGCCGAGGCCCGTACCCCGAGGGGACAGCACCTGCTCCCAGAACGCCCGGGACGAGCACCTTCCGTCCCCTCGAATGCCGAAGGCGGGCCGGAAGAACTCCGACCCGCCCTGCGAGCACCGCGCTTCCTCTTTTCGCGGAAGAGGAGCGCGCTGCGCGCGCCCGTTCTCCTACCGGGCGCGAGACGCGCCCGGCGTATGAGCAGGAAGCCCCGAAAGGGGCTTCCTGGAAGCACTGCGCTAGCGCTTGCGCTTCTCCCTCACACGCATGTTGACCACGATCGGCGTGCCCTCGAAGCCGTAGATCTCGCGCAGGCGGCGCTGGATGAAGCGGCGGTACTGCGGGTCGAGGAAGCCGGTCGTGAAGAGCACGAACGTCGGCGGGCGGGTCGAGACCTGCGTGCCGAACAGGATGCGGGGCTGCTTGCCGCCGCGCACCGGGTGCGGGTGCTCCGCGGTGAGCTCGGCGATGAGCGCGTTGAGCTTGCCGGTCGGGATGCGGGTGTCCCAGCTCTCGAGTGCGAGCTCCAGCGCGGGCACGAGCTTCTCGAGGTGGCGGCCGGTGCGCGCCGAGATGTTCACGCGCGGCGCCCACGCGACGTGCGCGAGGTCCTGCTCGATCTCGCGTTCGAGGTAGCGGCGGCGGTCGTCGTCGAGCAGGTCCCACTTGTTGAAGGCCAGTACGAGGGCGCGGCCGCTCTCGAGCACCAGGTCGATGATGCGCAGCTCCTGCGTGGAGATCTCCTCGGTCACGTCGATCATCACGATCGCGACCTCGGCCTTCTCCAACGCGGCCTGCGTGCGCAGCGAGGCGTAGAAGTCCGCTCCCTGCTGCAGATGCACGCGCTTACGGATGCCGGCGGTGTCGACGAAGCGCCACACCTTGCCCAGGATCTCCACCTGCTCGTCCACGGGGTCGCGGGTGGTGCCCGCGAGCTCGTTGACGACCACGCGTTCCTCGCCCGCGGCCTTGTTGAGCAGCGAGCTCTTGCCCACGTTCGGGCGGCCGAGGATCGCGACGCGGCGGGGCCCGCCGACCTCCTCCTTCGCCACGGCCGAGACCTTCGGCAGCACGGTGAGCACGTGGTCGAGCAGGTCGGCCACGCCGCGTCCGTGCAGAGCGGATGCGGGGTGCGGCTCCCCCAGACCCAGGTTCCAGAGCGACGCCGCCTCGGCCTCCTGGCGCACGTCGTCGACCTTGTTGGCGACGAGGATGACGGGCTTCTTGGAGCCACGCAGCATCCGCACGACGTGCTCGTCGGTGGCGGTGGCGCCCACGTTGACGTCGACGACGAAGAGCACGGCGTCGGCGAGGTCGACGGCCACCTCGGCCTGGGCGGCGACGGAGGCGTTGATGCCCTTGGCGTCGGGCTCCCAGCCGCCGGTGTCGACGAGGGTGAAGCGGCGGTCGCTCCACTCGGCCTTGTACGAGACGCGGTCGCGGGTGACGCCCGGCTTGTCCTCGACGACGGCCTCGCGGCGGCCGAGGATGCGGTTCACGAGCGCGCTCTTGCCCACGTTCGGTCGGCCCACGATCGCCAGCACCGGCAGGGCCGGCAGGTAGGTGATCGCGTCGGGGTCGTCGCCCGCGGCGTCGAGCAGCGCGAGGTCCTCGTCGTCGAGGTCGTAGTCCTCGAGCCCACGACGCAGGGACTCGGCGCGCTGCGCGGCCTCGTCCTCGTCGATGCCGTCGAGTCGCTCGACGAGCTGCGGGTCCAGCTCGGGGTGCGCGTCGACGTCGTTGATGTCGTCGTGGTTGCTCATATCGTCCTTCAGCTCTGCGGGCGCTCGAGGGGCACGACGCGGTGAACGAGCTCCACCACGGCGTCGACGGTCTGGTCGAAGTCGAGGTGCGTGGAGTCGAGCGTGGTGACCCCGTCGGCGGCGGTCATGAAGTCGACCACCTTGGAGTCCTGCCGGTCGCGGGCGCTGAGCTGCTGGGCGAGTGCTTCCGCACTGGCACCGCCGAGCTCGGCCGAACGCCGTGACAGTCTAACCGCTTCGTCGGCGGTCAGCAGGATGCGCACCGGGGCCTCCGGCGCGACCACCGTCGTGATGTCCCGGCCCTCGACCACGATGCCCGGCCGGCCGCATCCGGCGATGAGACCGCCGAAGAGGGTGTTGAGGTGCCCGCGCACCTCGGGAACGCGGGCGATCTTCGAGACGACCTCGCTGATCCGGGGCTCGCGGATGGCCTCGGTCACGTCCGTCGCACCGACCCGTACGCCGTAGTCGGCGGGGTCGAGGCTGATGGCGTAGGCGAAGCCGTGCAAGGAGGCCACGACCGCATCCGCGCTGTCCAGGTCGATCGCGGTGTCGAGCGCGTGCCAGGCGAGGGCGCGGTACGCCGCGCCCGTGTCGAGGTAGGCGAAGCCGAGGCGGCGCGCAGCCGCCTTGCTCACGCTCGACTTGCCGCTGCCGGCCGGTCCGTCCACGGCCACGACGCTCACGCCGTGGTCCGCCGTCTCGTAGTTCACTGCCACGCTCCCGCGATCCTCCATCCGCGCCGTGCGAGCTCCTCGCTCAGGCGCTGCTCCGCCTCGGGCAGCACGGCGATCTCCGCGAGCCCGATCTGGGCGCCCGGAGAGTGCTCCAGGCGCAGGTCCTCCATGTTCACGCCGATCTCGCCGATCTCGACGAGCAGGCGCCCGAGCTCGCCCGGCCGGTCGTCGATCATCACGACGAGGGCAGCGAACTGCGTACGGGTGCCGTGCTTGCCGGGCAGCCGGGCCACACCCGCGTTGCCGGCGGCCAGCGCCTCGGCCACCGCGCGCCGCGCGCCCGGTGCGGTCGGCTGCTCGAGGGCGCCGATCACGCCGTCGAGGTCGGTGCGCAGCGCCACGAGCGCCTCGTGCACCGGTGCGGCGTTGGCGCCGAGGATCTGCACCCACAGCGCCGGGTCGCTCGCCGCGACGCGGGTCACGTCGCGCACGCCCTGACCGGCGAGACCCGCCGCGGCATCGCTCGCCTCGGCCAGTCGCGCAGCCATGAGGCTCGAGACCACCTGGGGCACGTGGCTGACGAGCGCGACCGAGCGGTCGTGCTCCTCGGCGGTCATCTCGATCGGCGTCGCCCCGAGGTCGAGGATCAGGTCCTCGACGGGCCCGCCGTCGCGGTAGCCGATGCCGTCGTGGCCCGCGATCACCCAGGGGCGGCCGATGAAGAGGTCGGCGCGCGCCGCGATGGCGCCGCCGCGCTCGCGACCCGCCATCGGGTGCGATCCGAGGTAGCGCGTCAGGTCGGCGCCCAGCGCACGCAGCTGCTCGAGCGGCGCGAGCTTCACGCTGGCCACGTCGGTGACCAGAGCGGAGGGATGCGCCGCCAGCTCCGCCGCGACCACCGCCGCGGTCACGTCCGGCGGTACGCAGACGACGACGAGCCTCGGCTCGTCGTGCTCCCCCGCGGGGCGTCCCGCGCCGTAGTCGACGGCGAGGGCGAGCGACGCGGGCGACGCGTCCGCGAGGCTCACGTCGACGCCGCGCTCGGAGAGCGCCAGTCCGATGCTCGTGCCGAGCAGCCCGGTGCCCACGATGCGCACGGGCCCCTCGAGCCGCCGGTCGGCGCCGAGCAGCGCGTCGCTCATCGCTGCCGCCCGCCGCCGCGCGACCCGCCGTCGCGCCGCGGCCGCTCGTCCCGACGGCCTCCGCCGGAGCCGCGATCATCACGACGCGGCGCCCCGCGCTGCGCGGCGCCGCCGCGCACCTTCGCCGGGCGCTTGCGCGCGTTCTCGGGCGTACGGGCGAGGGTCAGCAGCTGGTTCATCTCGTGGCTGGTCAGCTCGCGCGTGCGGCCGAGCTTGAGGGTGCCGAGGTTCAGCGGCCCGAACTGCCGGCGCACGAGCTCGATGACCGGGTGGCCGACCTCCTCGAGCATGCGGCGCACGATGCGGTTGCGGCCGGAGTGCAGCACGATCTCCACCATCGTCGACCCGCCCTGCACGCCCACCACCCTGGCGTCGTCGGCGGCGATGCGGCCGTCCTCCAACTCGACGCCGCGCAGCAACCGGCCGACCGTGGCCGCGGTCATCTCGCCGCGCACCTTCGCCACGTAGGTCTTCTGCACGCCGAAGGAGGGGTGCGAGAGCACCTGCGCGAGCTCGCCGTCGTTGGTCAGCAGCAGCAGTCCGCTCGTCTCGTAGTCGAGGCGGCCGACGTTGAAGAGCCGCTCCTCGTAGCGCTCGGTCCACTCGCTGAGGTCGGGGCGCCCGTGCTCGTCCTTGAGGCTGCTCACGACGCCGCGCGGCTTGTTGAGCATGAGGTAGCGGCGGCTCGTGTCGAGCTGCACCGCCACGCCGTCGACGGCGACGCGGTCGACGAGCGGATCGACGCGACGACCCGGCTCGTCGACGCGCTGCCCGTTCACGGTCACGCGACCCGCGGCGATGAGGTCCTCGCAGACGCGCCGGCTGGCGACGCCGGCGGCCGCCATCACCTTCTGCAGGCGCTCGCCGGTCGGCAGCGCCGCGGCGTCGGACGAAGCCCCCTGCGAGGCCTCCCAGGCCTCGTACTCGGCGCGCTCCTCGTCGGTCAGGTCCTCCTCGTCGACGATCTCGAGTCCCTCGACGTCGTCGTCGTGCTCCGGCTCCTCGGCGCGATCGCGCTCCTCGATCGAGTCGAGGAACTCGATCTCCCCGTCGCGGTCGTCGTGCTCAGCGCTGGTCATCGAATCCTGCCGTTCCGTCGTCGAGCAGCGGCGACACTGGCGGCAGCTCGTCGAGCGAGTTGATGCCGAGGTGCACGAGCAGCTGCTCGGTGGTCCTGTAGTTGATCGCCCCGGTCTCGGGGTCGGTGGAGTCCTCGGTGATGAGGCCGCGGCCGAGCAGCGTGCGCACGACGGAGTCGACGTTCACCGCACGGATCTGCGCCACGCTGGCGCGGCTGATGGGTTGACGGTACGCGATCACCGCGAGGGTCTCGAGCGCAGCCTGCGACAGCCTGGTGGGGTTCTGCGTGAGCACGAAGTCGCCGACGACCTCGTCGTACTCGGCGCGGGCGTAGAAGCGCCATCCACCGCCCACCTCGCGCAGCTCGAAGCCGCGGCGCACCGAGCCCTCGGCGACGCCGTCGTAGTCGGCCACGAGGCGATGCACGGCCGAGCGGATGGAGGCCACCGGCTTCGAGAGCGCCGTCGCGACCGAGGTGAGGCTCTGCGGCTCGTCGGCGACGAAGAGGATCGCCTCGACGGCGCGGTCCAGCGCGAGGCTCGGCCCGTGCACCTCGACGAGGTCGTCGAGCGGGGCTTCAGCGGTCATAGTCGGCTCCCAGGCTGGCGAGGTTCTCGTCGGACCAGTGCTCGGCGGTCCAGGTCAGGGTCAGCTCGCCGAGCGGCTCGAGCTGCTCGAAGTCGAGCGCCGCGTGCCGGTACAGCTCGAGCACGGCGATGAAGCGGGCCACGATCACGCCGCGCAGCTCGGCGCCGACGATGAGCTCGCGGAAGGTCATCGGCTCGCCACGGCGCAGCAGCGCCACGACGTGCCCGGCCTGCTCGCGGATGCTGACGAGCGGCGCGTGCAGGTGGTCGAGCCCGACCGTCGGCAGCTCCCGCGGCGCCATGGCCAGCGCCGCGAGCGCACCGAAATCCTCGGCGCTCAGGGTCCAGACGAGCTCCGGGGTGCGGGCGCGGAAGCGCTCCTCCATCCGCACGGTGCGCGCGTGCCGCGTCGTCTCCGCCTCGAAGCGGCTCCGGAACCACTGCGACGCCAGCTTGAAGGCCCGGTACTGCAGCAGCCGGGCGAAGAGCAGGTCGCGGGCCTCGAGCAGCGCCACGTCCTCGGCGTCGACGAGCTCGCCCTGCGGCAGCAGTCCCACGATCTTGAGGTCGAGCAGCGTGGCGGCCACGACCAGGAACTCGCTGGCGCGATCCATCTCCTGCGCGGTGTCGAGCCCCTTGAGGTAGCCGATGAACTCGTCCGTGACGCGCGACAGCGACACCTCAGTGATGTCGAGCTCGTGCTTGGTGATGAGGGTGAGCAGCAGGTCGAAGGGCCCTTCGAAGCCTTCCAGCGTCACCGAGAACCCGGGCGCGGCGACCGCGCCCTCCGTGTCAAGCCCCGCGGGCTCAGGCGACCGCGCCACGCGCGATCAGCTCCCTCGCCATGCTGCGGTAGGCCTCGGCCGCGGGGTGGTTCGGGGCGAAGCTCGTGATGGGGGCGGCGGCCACGGTGGCGTCGGGGAACTTGACCGTGCGGGAGATCACGCTCTCGAGCACCCGCTCGCCGAAGGCCTCGCGCACGCGGTCGTAGACCTCGCGCGAGTGCAGCGTGCGGGGGTCGTACATGGTGACGAGGATGCCGTCGAGGGTGATCGCCGGGTTCAGGCGGTCCTGCACCTTCTCGATGGTCTCGACGAGCAGCGCGACGCCGCGCAGCGCGAAGTACTCCGCCTCGAGCGGGATGAGCACGCCGTGCGCCGCGGTGAGCGCGTTCACCGTCAGCAGGCCCAGCGAGGGCTGGCAGTCGATGAGGATGAGGTCGTAGCGGTCGCGCACGTCGCGCAGCACCCGCGCGAGGATCTGCTCGCGGGCGACCTCGTTGACGAGGTGCACCTCCGCGGCGGAGAGGTCGATGTTGGCCGGGATGACGTCGAGGTTCGGCACGCCCGTCGTCTGGATCGCGCCGAGCACGTCTTTGCTGCCGCCGGAGAGCAGGTCGTAGATGGTCGGCACGTCGTGCGTCTGCACCCCGAGGCCGGCGGAGAGCGCGCCCTGCGGGTCGAAATCGATCGCGAGCACCTTGCGGCCGTACTCGGCCAGCGCGGCGCCGAGGTTGATGCTGGTCGTGGTCTTGCCCACGCCGCCCTTCTGATTGCACAGGGCGATGATCCTGGCCGGGCCGTGGGAACGCAGGGGCGCAGGCGCAGGGAACTCCGTCATCCCGTCAGTCTACCGAGGCGGCAGCACCCGCCATCGACCCGGCTCGGCGGTTTCGCCGCCGCCTTCGCCCATCGGGTCGGCGGATGGATCGCTCTGGACTCGAGCCCCCGCGCCGTGCTCCGTCGATCGACTGCCACGCTGCGCGAGCGGATGCGGTGCGCTGAGGAGCAGGACGGTGGCAGTCCCTGGGGCGGCGCTGGCTGGGTCCCTTCCAGATTCGCCGCCCCGGGACGTCCTCCCCGGTAGGTCGCGCGACGCCTCTGATTCGTCTCCTGCGCTTCCATGCGAACGGCCGTGGACGACCGCACCCCTCTATATAACGCCACAACTGGGTCGACCGCCCCACTCGGAGCGCAACAATTCGGTCGGGCGAACCTCAGTTAGCCGACATCTGTCGCCGTGAAGCGCGTAACACGGCACTGAGCCCCCGAACTGGGGGAACGTCACCGGGCGCGGGGATGGGCCGTCGTGTACATGTCGCGGAGCGCGTCGGCCGTGACGAGCGTGTAGATCTGCGTCGTCGCCACCGAGGCGTGCCCGAGCAGCTCCTGCACGACGCGCACGTCGGCGCCTCCCTCGAGCAGGTGCGTCGCGAAGCTGTGCCGCAGGGTGTGCGGCGAGAGCTCGACGTCGAGGCCCGCCCGCCCCGCGGCGCCGCGCAGCAGATCCCAGACCCCCTGCCGGCCGAGTCGGCCGCCGCGGGCACCCAGGAACAGCGCCGGGGTCGCCCGACCCCTCGACGACAGCGCCGGACGACCGCGCACGAGGTACGCACCCACCGCCTCACGGGCGTAGCGGCCGAGCGGCACCAACCGCTGCTTGGCGCCCTTGCCGAGCAGCCGCAGCACGTCCGCCTCGCGGCCGTCCTCCCCCAGCAGGTCGTCGACGCCCAGCCCGGTCGCCTCCGAGACGCGCGCGCCCGTGGCGTAGAGCAGCTCGATCACGGCGCGATCGCGCAGGCGCACCGGGTCGTCGCCGGAGCAGGCCGCGATCAGCGCCTCGATCTGCTCGAGGGCGATCGGATGCGGCAGCCGGCTCGGCGGCTTCGGCGGCCTCGCGTCGTGCGCCGGATCGGTCGCGGCGACCCCCTCCTCCACGAGGAAGCGGTGCAGGCCGCGCACCGCCGAGAGCATGCGGGCGGCGCTCGTCGCGCCGAGCCCGCGGTCCCGCAGTCCGCGCACGAAGCCCTGCACGTGCTCGGGCGTCGCGCGTGCGGCCGGCAGCCCGTCCAGGTGCGCGGCGTAGGCGAGCAGGTCGCGGCGGTAGGCCGCGAGCGTGTTGGCGCTGCGCCCGCGCTCGATCGCGAGGTGGCGCAGGAAGCGCTCAGCGTCCGGATCGAGCGCGACCGGTGCCGGCGCGGCCGGTGCCGGGTCGTCCGCGGGCGCGCTCATGCCGCTGCGCGCATCCGCTCGGCCCGGCGCACCGCGATCAGCCCCGCAGGCGCGGGTGCCGGGTCCAGGGCGCGTCCGCCGGGCCGAGCGAGTCCCAGCCCTTGGCGCGCGCGGCGAAGGCCGAGAGCACGGCGTGGCCGAGGATGCCGTTGGCGAGCCGGTGCGCCAGCACGCCCTCCACGGCCTCGTCGAGGCTCACCCAGGCCGTGACGATGTCGGCCTCCTCCTCGCTGCGCGCGAAGGGCGGCGTCGCGCTGAGCCCGCGGGCCAGGTAGACGCGGATCGCCTCGTTGCTGCCGCCCGGAGTCGTCTGGAAGTCCGACAGCAGCGACCAGTCGGTCGCCGCCAGGTCCGCCTCCTCTGCCAGCTCGCGCCGCGCGCCCGCCAGGGGGTCCTCCCCCTCCACGTCGAGCAGCCCGGCCGGGATCTCCCAGTCGCGGGCGCCGATCGGGTGCCGGTACTGCTGGATCAGCAGCACGCGGTCCTCGTCGTCCATCGCGAGCACCGCGACGGCGCCGGTGTGGTCGACGTACTCGCGGATGATGAGGTGGTCGCCGTAGACGAACTCGTCTCGGCGGATGTCCCACACCTTGCCGCCGAAGACGACGTCCGAGTTGCCGACCGCGACGGGCGAGGGCTCGTCGCGGATCGGCTCAGCCACGCTCCACCTCGAAGAGCCGCTCGGCGCGCTGGCGCTCGATCGCGGCCGCGACGAGGCCGCGGAAGAGCGGATGCGGGGCGTTCGGCCGCGAGCGCAGCTCCGGGTGCGCCTGGGTCGCCACGTAGAACGGGTGCACCTCGCGGGGCAGCTCGACGAACTCGACGAGCCCGTGCTCGGCGTTGGTGCCGCTGACGATCATGCCCGCCGCCTCGATCTGCTGCCGGTAGTGGTTGTTGACCTCGTAGCGGTGGCGGTGGCGCTCGCTGATCGTCGGCGAGCCGTAGAGCTCCTCCACGATCGAGCCGCTCGCGAGCTTCGCCTCGAAGAGGCCGAGCCGCATGGTGCCGCCGAGGTCGCCCTCCGCGATGATGTCGACCTGCTCGGCGATCGTCGCGATCACCGGGAACTCGGTCTCGGGGTCGAACTCGGTGCTGCTCGCCCCCTCGAGGCCCACCTCGTTGCGGGCGAACTCGATCACCATGCACTGCAGGCCCAGGCAGAGGCCGAGCACGGGGATGCCGTTCTTGCGCGCGTAGTTCAGGGCGCCCAGCTTGCCCTCGATGCCGCGCACGCCGAAGCCGCCCGGCACGCAGATGCCGTCGAGGTCGGCGAGGTGCTTGGCCGCACCCTCCTCGGACTCGGCCGTGTCGGAGGCGATCCAGCGGATGTTGACCTTGGTGGCCTGCGCGAAGCCGCCCGCGCGCAGCGCCTCGGTCACCGACAGGTAGGCGTCGGGCAGGTCGATGTACTTGCCGACGAGGCCGATGGTCACCTCCTGCTCGGGCTCGTGCACCGCCTTGAGCACCGGGTTCCAGGCGGTCCAGTCGACCTCGCCGGCCTCGAGCTCGAGGGCGTCGATGATGTACTGGTCCAGGCCCTGGCGGTGCAGCATCTCCGGGATGTCGTAGATGCTCGCCGCGTCGGTGGCGTTGACCACGCCGTCCTCGTCGACGTCGCACATGAGCGCGATCTTGCGCTTGTTCGACTCGCTCACCGGGCGGTCGCTGCGCAGGACGAGCGCGTCCGGCTGGATGCCGATCGAGCGCAGCTGGGCGACGGAGTGCTGCGTGGGCTTCGTCTTCTGCTCGCCCGAGGCGTTCATGAACGGCACGAGCGAGACGTGCGTGAAGAAGACGTTCTTGCGGCCGAGCTCGTGGCGCACCTGGCGGGCGGATTCGATGAAGGGCTGGCTCTCGATGTCGCCGACCGTGCCGCCGATCTCCGTGATGATCACGTCGGGGGCGCTCTCGCCGTCCTCGGGGATCGACTGCAGGCGCATCCGCCGCTTGATCTCGTCGGTGATGTGCGGGATCACCTGCACGGTGTCGCCGAGGTACTCGCCGCGGCGCTCCTTGGCGATCACCTGCGAGTAGATCTGACCGGTGGTCACGTTGGCAGCCTGGCTAAGGTTGATGCCGAGGAAGCGCTCGTAGTGGCCGATGTCGAGGTCCGTCTCGGCGCCGTCGTCGGTCACGAAGACCTCGCCGTGCTGGAACGGGTTCATCGTGCCCGGGTCGACGTTGAGGTACGGATCGAGCTTCTGCATGACGACCTTCAGGCCGCGGGCCGTGAGCAGGTTGCCCAGACTGGCCGCCGTGAGGCCCTTGCCGAGCGACGAGACCACGCCCCCGGTCACGAAGATGTGCTTGGTGATCTTGTCCGTGCTCTGCATATCCGCCACGGGCCTCCATCGTACCCTCACGGCGAGCGGATGCGGTGCCTCCCCGAACGGGACGGGCGCGTCCCCGGCGCGCGCGGGCCTCAGACCGAGGCGCGGGCGGTGTCGATGAGCTCCTGCGCGTGCGCGAGCGCGCTGTCGGAGTCGCTGAGGCCGGAGAGCAGGCGCGCCATCTCCGCGAGCCTGGCGTGGCCGGTCAGCTGCTCGACGCTGCTCGCCGTGACGGCGCCGTCGCTGTCCTTCGCCACGCGCAGATGATTGGTCGCGAAGGCCGCGACCTGGGCGAGGTGCGTCACGACGATGACCTGGGCGCTCTCGGCGAGGCGCGCCAGGCGCCGGCCGATCTCGATGGCGCTGGCGCCGCCGACGCCCGAGTCGACCTCGTCGAAGACGAAGGTCGGCACCGGGTCGCTGCCGGCGATGACGACCTCGATCGCCAGCATCACGCGCGAGAGCTCGCCGCCGGAGGCGCCCTTGCCGAGCGGTCGGGGCTCGCTGCCAGGATGCGGCTGCAGCAGGATCGAGACGAGGTCGCGGCCGCTGCGGCCGAGCTCCTCGCGCTCGGTCACGGCGACGCTGAGGCGCGCCTGCGGCATCGCCAGCGCCGCGAGCTCGGCGGTGACCCGCTCGGCGAGCTGCTCGGCGGCCGCGGTCCGCAGCGCCGTGAGGCCGCCCGCGAGCCGTTCGGTCTCGGCGAGGTCGGCGGCGACGGATGCGGTGAGCGCCTCGATCCGCTCGCCGTCGTTGTCCAGCTCGAGCAGGCGTCCGCTGCCCGTGCTCAGGCGGTCGATCACGTCGTCGAGGGTCGGACCGTGCTTGCGGATGAGCCCCGCGAGCAGCGCACGCCGCTCCTGCAGCGTCTCGAGCTCGCGGCCGCTGTCGTCGTCGAGGCCGTCGAGGTAGGTGGAGAGCTGCGCGGAGATGTCCGAGACGAGGTAGCTCGCCTCGCCGAGCGACTCGGCGATCGGCTGCAGCGTCGCGTCGTGGGCGACGACCCGGTCGAGCTGCCGGCGGGCGCCCTCGATGGCGCTGAGCGCGTCCTGCACCTCGTCGACGCCCTGCGAGGAGACGAGCTCGTGCGCCTGGTTCGCGGCCTGACGCAGCTCCTCGAGGTTGCCGAGCCGCTCGGTACGCTCGGCGAGCTCCGCGTCCTCGCCGGGCTGGGGGCGGCCTCCTCGATCTCGGCGATCGCCAGGCGCAGCTCCTCGGCTTCGCGGGCGCGGCGGTCCTGGTCGGCGACGAGCTCGTCCAGCTCGGTGCTCGCGGCCAGCCAGCGGGCGTGCGCCGCGCGGTACTCCGCGAGCAGCTCGGCCAGCTCGGCTCCGGCGAAGCGGTCGAGCGCCTCGCGCTGCGCGGTCGCGGAGCGCAGGCGGATCTGCTCGGACTGGCCGTGCACCACGACCAGCTGGTGCCCGATCTCGCCGAGCACGCTCACCGGGCTCGTGCGGCCGCCGACGTGGGCGCGGCTGCGCCCTCGGCCGAGAGGGTGCGGCTGAGCAGCAGCGAGGCGCGGTCGTCGGCAAAGACGTCCAGGTCGCCGCCGGCGTCGCGCACGCGCTCGGCGACGGCGCCCTGCGCGGGCACCTCCCACTGCCCCTCGACGACGGCCTGCCCGCTGCCGAGCCGGATGGCGGCGCTGTCGGCGCGCTCGCCGAGCAGCAGCCCCAGCGCGGTGACGACCATGGTCTTGCCGGCGCCCGTCTCGCCGGTCAGCGCGGTGAACCCCGGACCGAGCGGCAACGTCGCCTCGCCGATGACGCCCAGGTCGCGGATGGAGATCTCCTCGATCATGCGTGCGGTTCCTCCGTCTCGGTCGCGGGTCCGCGCCAGCCGGTCACGGGCAGGTCGAACTTGCGCACGAGGCGGTCGGTGAACTCCCCCACCGCCAGGCGCGCGAGGCGGACGGGCACCGGCGAGCGGCGCACCTCGACGCGCGCGCCGGGGCGCAGCTCGTGCGTGCGGCGGCCGTCGCACCAGAGCACGCCGTGCCCGTCGGTGCGGCGCTGCACCTCGACGGCGAGCACCGAGTCGCGGCCGACCACGAGCGGCCGCGCGAAGAGCGCGTGCGGGCTCAGCGGCACGAACAGCAGCGCCTCGACGGTCGGCCAGACGACCGGCCCGCCCGCGGAGAAGGAGTAGGCCGTCGAACCCGTCGGCGTGGCCATGACGACGCCGTCGGCGCCGAAGTTGGAGAGCGGGTGCCCGTCGACCTCCAGCACCAGCTCGAGCATCCGTTCGCGGCTCGCCTTCTCGACGGTCGCCTCGTTGAGCGCCCAGGTGCGGAAGACCTCCCGCTCGCCGTCGACGACGCGCACGTCGACCGCCATCCGCTCCTCCACCCGGTAGTCGCGGGCGAGGGCTCGGGCGATGGTCTCGGCGAGGCTGTCGCGCTCGGCCTCGGCGAGGAAGCCGACGTGGCCGAGGTTCACGCCCAGCAGGGGCACCTGCGCCTCGCGGACCAGCTCGGCCGCGCGCAGGATCGTGCCGTCGCCGCCGAGCACCATGGCGAGCTCCAGCCCGTGCGCCGACACCTGCTCGTCGAGCACCTCGACCGGTCCGATGTCGCCGGCGGCAGCGCGCAGGTCCTCGTACTCCGATCGCGGCAGCACCGCCTCGACACCTGCTGCGCGCAGCTCCTCGATGGCCTGCAGCGCGGCCGAGATCGCATCCTGGCGGCCGGTGTGCGAGACGAGCAGGATCCGACGCGGCTGCTCGGGTTGCGCGATGGTCGCCACGGGCGCCGTCCTCTCGTCGGTCATCCGCCCGTCCGGTCGCCGTCGATCACGCAGCACGGCGACGCGCGGCGGTCGAGGATCGGATGCGGGAGGTCGTCACGGGGCCGCGCACAGCTCGTGCACGCGGTCCCTCCATTCTGTCGGATCGGCGCCCTCTCCGGAGCGCAGACGCAGCAGGTACTCGTGGTTCCCAGCCCCTCCCAGGATCGGGGAGGGCAGCAGACCGGCCGCTCGCAGCCCGACGTCCCAGGCCGCCCAGAGCACCGCGGTCAGCGCGTCCTCGCGCAGCGCGGGGTCGCGCACGATGCCCTCGCGCACGCCGCCCCTGCCCACCTCGAACTGCGGCTTGACGAGCACCACCCAGTCGGCGCCCTCGCCGACCGTCGCGGCCGCCGGCGGCAGCACGTGGCTCAACGAGATGAAGGAGAGGTCGGCCACGACGACCTGCGGCCGCACGGTGCGGCCTGCCGCTGCGCCGAGCGACTCGCGGCTGAGGTCGCGGGCGTTGAAGCCCTCCACGACGTCGACGCGGTGGTCGGAGCGGATGCTCGGCGCCAGCTGCCCGTGGCCCACGTCGAGCGCGACCACGCGGCTCGCGCCGCGCTCCAGCAGCACCTGGGTGAAGCCGCCGGTCGAGGCGCCCAGGTCGAGCGCCTCGCGCCCGTCGACGCGCAGATCGCTCCACGCGTCGAGGGCGGCGAGCAGCTTGTAGGCCGCACGGCCGACGTAGCCGTCGAGCTCGCGCACGCCCACCTGCTGCAGCAGGGTCACCTTCGTCGAGGCCTTGACGACCGGGCGCCCGTCGAGGGTCACGAGGCCGCGCTCGAGCAGCTGCGCGGCGTGGCTGCGCGACCGGGCGAGGCCGCGTTCGACGAGGGCGGCGTCGAGTCGGGAGGAGTGCATCCGTCCACGATAGGGGCGAGCCTGCGGCGCCGCGGGGACGGGCGCGGCAGGATGAGCGCATGTTCACCGCCCGAGCGCCCGAGCCCTCCTACGAGTTCCCGGAGCCGCTCGCGGCGCTGCTGGCCGGCCGCCCGGCCGAGGCGGTCTGGGTCAACGCGCTCGACGGCGTCACCGTGCGCCTGCCCGACGAGGACGCCTACCTCAAGTGGCAGCCCCCGGGCACACGGCTGCCCGCCCTCGCGCTCGAGGAGGAGCGTCTGCGCTGGGCCTCCCGGGAACTCGCGCTGCGCCGCGGCGCCGCCGCCGCCGAGCATCCCGCGGAGCCCGACGAGGTCGCCGCTCGCATCGTCGCGGCCCGGCTCGACGGCATCGGCGCGGAGGGGCCGGATGACGACGATCACCCGACCACCGTCCCCCGCGTGCTCGAGCACGGAGCCGACGGCCGCGGCGAGTGGCTGGTCACCGCGGCCCTGCCGGGACGCAGCGCCGTCGACCCGGTCTGGCTCGCCAGGCCGGAGGTGGCCGTCCCGGCGATCGGCCGGGAGCTGCGCCGGCTGCACGAGAGCTTCGACGTCGAGCGCTGCCCCTACGACTGGTCCGTCGAGCAGCGGCTGCGGCTCGCACCGCCGGATGTCGCGCCGCGCTTCGCGGAGGCACCGCCCGTCGACCGCCTCGTCGTCTGCCACGGCGACGCCTGCGCGCCCAACACGCTGCTCGCGGAGGACGGCACCGGTGCCGGCCACGTCGACCTCGGCGCCCTCGGCATCGCCGACCGCTGGGCCGACATCGCCGTCGCGGCGCGCAGCACGGAGTGGAACTACGGGCCCGGCTGGGAGCGCGCGCTCGTCGCCGGCTACGGCGTGCCCTTCGACGACGAGCGGATGCGCTTCTACCGGGAGCTCTGGGACGCGGAGTAGGCCGCCGGCCCGCTCACCGCCCCTCGAGCTCCCGCTGCAGCTCGTCGTGCAGCTGCGCGAACGCCTCGGCGCGCTCCTCGATCGGCCGCTCCTCGATCAGCCGCACGCGCGAGACGAGGGCGTCGCCCTCATCCGCTCCGCTCCGCTCGGGAACCGGACGGTCCGCATCCGCTCGCTCGTCGCTCATGCCGTCACCGTACTCAGGCGTAGAGCCCCTCGGCCACGTCGAGGCCGTAGATCTGCAGCCCCGAGTCCCAGATGGCCGCGGCGCCGGCGCGCAGCAGGTCGATGCGGTGCTCCCCCGCCTCGACGATGCTCAGCACGTGCCCGGCCAGGCGCACGGTCGCACCGCGCACGGTCACCGTGTGGGCGCCGTCCTTGCCGATGGTGCGCTGCACCGCCGGGTACGGCTCGTGCAGCTCGCGCAGGTCGCCGAGGATGAACGTCGGCCGCTCCTCCTCGCGCGCGGCGAGCACCTGCTTCGCCTGGTCGACGCCCGTGAGCACGAGAGCGGATGGGATGCCCGCCCGCCGCGCGCCCAGGATGTCGGTGTCGAGGCGGTCGCCGATGAACAGCGCCTCCCGCGTGCCGAAGCGCTCGAAGGCCGCCTCGAAGATCGGCACCTCGGGCTTGCCGGCGAACACGGGCAGCCGGGCGACCGCGCTGTGCACCGCGGCGACGAGCGTGCCGTTGCCCGGTGCGATGCCGCGTGCCTGCGGGATCGACCAGTCGGTGTTCGTCGCCACCCACGGGATGCCCGTGTGCAGCGCGTAGGACGCCTCGGCCAGCTGCTCCCAGCCCACGGTCGGATGGAAGCCCTGCACCACCGCGTCCGGTTGGTCCTCGGCGGATCGCGTCACGCGGTAGCCGGCGAGCTCGAGCTCGTGCACGAGCCCCTCCCCACCGACCACCAGGATCAGCGAGCCGACGGGCACGATGTCGAGCAGCAGCTTCACGGCCGCCTGCGGCGAGGTCACCACGTCGTCGGCGGTGACCGGCAGACCGAAGCCCGCCAGGTGCTCGGCCACCGACGCCGCGGTACGGGCCGCGTTGTTGGTGATGTACGCGACGCGGTGCGTCTCACCCGAGCGGATGAGGGCGTCCACGGCGTGCGGGATCGCCCCCGGTCCCTTGTAGACGACACCGTCAAGGTCGGCCAGCACCAGGGAGACGCCGTCGAGCGGTGTCGCCGTGGGCTCAGTCACCCTGCGGCTCCGACTCCACCACGCCATCCGACTCGCCCTCCTCGGTCCGCTTCGGCGCAGCCTTCTTCGCCGCGCGCTTCTTCCCGATCGGCGCGGGCTCTGCGTCCGCGTCCGACGCGTCCCCCTCGACCGGCGTCTCGACCGCATCGGGGTTCGCAGCGGATGCGGACCCGGCGATCGCCGCAGCGACGAGCGCGTCCAGCGCATCGGGCTGCTTGTCCTCGGCGAGCAGCTGCTCGACCTCCGCGCGGACGTCGTCCTCGAAGCTCAACGGGCTCGGGTCGGCGTGCGCGACGGCGCCCGCGACGACATCCGACGAACCGTCGGCCGGCTCGGGCGCCGCCGAGCCGTCGATGTCCTCGACGATCTCGACCGGAGCGTCCGCGTCCTCGACGCGATCGTCCTCCTCGTCCTCGTCGACGTCGGTCCCGACCTCGGGCTCCTGCGGGACCTGGATGCGCACGCCGGTCTCGTCGTCGAGCAGCGCGGCCTCGTCGTCGTCGATCTGCACATCGATGATCTCGATGGTCTCGTCGCCGACCTCGTCCTGCAGCGCGCGGGCGGCGCGCTCGGCGAGGGCCACCCAGCGTTCGGCGTCGGCGTCGCGTCCGAGCTCCTCGAGCACCGTCGCGTAGGCGCCGAAGAGGGCCGGGCTCCAGCTGTAGGCGCGCTCGGGATCGAGCTGCGGGATCTCGAGCTCGGCCAGCGCGAGATCGGGCTGCCCCTGGTCGAGGCGAGCGCCGGACATCGCGATCGCGAGCTCGACGCGCGTGGGCACGGTCAGCGTCTCGCGGTCGACGGAGCGACCGAGCTCGAGCGCACGGTCCGGGCGCTCGAGTCCCCGCTCGCTGTCGACCATCAGGGGCAGCTGCTCGTTGCTGCCCGAGATGCGCCGGTAGGTGCGCAGCTCGCGCAGCGCCAGCGCGTAGTCGCCCGTGGCGTACGCGGTGATCGCGAGCGTCTCGCGCACGACCGCGATGCGGCCTGCGCGACGCGCGGCCGAGAGCGCGTGGCGGTGCGCCAGCTCCGGGTCCTCCTCGATGTGCCGACCTGCGAGCACCAGGTGCTTCGCGACATCGTCCGCGTTGTCCTTGCTCAGCGTCTTCAGCTCGATGCGCGCGGCCTTGTCGAGGTGACGCGCCTCGACGTCCGACGGCACGAAGGGGTCCTCGTGGCGCTCGCGCACCGACCGGGTGTTGAACGGATCGCGGTCCTCGACCTCCCGCTCGGCACCGCCGCGGTACGGTCGCGGGTCTCCCCCGCGGCCCCCGGCGCCGTTGCGCTCGCCGTCGCGGCGGTAGCCGCCGCGCTCGTCGCCGTCACGTCGCTGGCCGTAGCCGCCCTCACGACGGTCGCCCCCGTTGTACGGCCGGCGCTCGCCTTCGCGCTGCGGGCGTGAGCCACCCTCGCGACGCTCGCCACCGTCGAACGGGCGACGCTCACCGTCGCGCTGCGGACGTGAGCCGCCCTCGCGACGCTGACCGTAGCCACCCTCACGACGGTCGCCCCCGTTGTACGGACGACGCTCGCCGTCGCGCTGGGGACGGAAACCGCCCTCGCGACGGTCCCCGCCATTGAACGAACGACGCTCACCATCGCCCTGCGGGCGGAAACCGCCCTCGCGGCGAGGTCCGCGGTCATCGTTGCGGCGCTGATCGTAACCGCCCTCGCGGCGGTCGCCGTTGTAGGGGCGACGCTCGCCGTCGCGGCGGGGACCCCGCTCGTCGCCATCACGACGCTGACCGTAGCCGCCGTCCCGAGGGCCACCCTGATAAGGTCGGCGGTCGCCGTCGCGCTGGGGACGGAAGCCGCCCTCGCGACGCTCACCGCCGTTGTACGAGCGTCGCTCGCCATCGTGCTGCCCGCGGAAACCGCCATCACGGCGGGGCCCACGGTCGTCGCCGTCGCGACGCTGGCCGTAACCGCCCTCACGACGGTTCCCGTTGAATGGACGCCGCTCACCGTCGCGCTGGGAACGGAACCCACTCTCGCGACGGTCGCCGTCGAACGGGCGACGCTCACCGTCGCGCTGAGGGCGGAAGCCGGCATCGCGGCGCGGACCGCGATCGCCATCACGCCGCTGTCCGTACCCGCCCTCGCGGCGATCGCCGTTGTAGGGGCGACGCTCGCCGTCACTCTGTGGACGGAATCCCCCGTCGCGCCGCTGGCCGGAGCCACCCTCACGACGCTCGCCGTCGCGGCGATCGCCGCCGTTGAACGGACGGCGCTCGCCGTCACGGGGCCCGCCGCGGCGCGGACCGCTCTGGTCGTCGCGCCGGGTGTCGGGCTTGCGCGCGGGGCGACCCTCGCGCGCGTCGTTGGAACCGTTGGCGTCGCTCACGGTGGCTTCCTCTCTGCGTCCTGTCACGGACGGTTAAACGCAAAATGGCCACCCATTGCTGGGTGGCCATTTCACAAAAGAAGTCCGGCGGTGTCCTACTCTCCCACAGGGTCCCCCTGCAGTACCATCGGCGCTGCGAGTCTTAGCTTCCGGGTTCGGAATGTAACCGGGCGTTTCCCTCGCGCTATGGCCGCCGAAACACTATTGATATTTCAGTCTATACGGCCAACCTCCCACAGATCGAGCCTGTGGTGGCTGGGTCGCAGTTCTCGACCGTCTATCGAGAACCACAAAGTGGACGCGAACACTCAGCAGAATACTGATGTATATGTTGTCAAGTCATCGGCGTATTAGTACCAGTCAGCTCCACACATTACTGTGCTTCCACATCTGGCCTATCAACCCAGTCGTCTGGCTGGGGGCCTCTCGGTCTCGAGGACCATGGAACACTCATCTTGAAGCCGGCTTCCCGCTTAGATGCTTTCAGCGGTTATCCGTTCCGAACGTAGCTAATCAGCGGTGCCCTTGGCAGAACAACTGACACACCAGAGGTTCGTCCATCCCGGTCCTCTCGTACTAGGGATAGATCTTCTCAATATTCCAACGCACGCAGCGGATAGGGACCGAACTGTCTCACGACGTTCTAAACCCAGCTCGCGTACCGCTTTAATGGGCGAACAGCCCAACCCTTGGGACCTACTCCAGCCCCAGGATGCGACGAGCCGACATCGAGGTGCCAAACCATGCCGTCGATATGGACTCTTGGGCAAGATCAGCCTGTTATCCCCGAGGTACCTTTTATCCGTTGAGCGACAGCGCTTCCACAAGCCACTGCCGGATCACTAGTCCCGACTTTCGTCCCTGCTCGACCTGTCAGTCTCACAGTCAAGCTCCCTTGTGCACTTACACTCGCCACCTGATTGCCAACCAGGTTGAGGGAACCTTTGGGCGCCTCCGTTACTTTTTGGGAGGCAACCGCCCCAGTTAAACTACCCACCAGGCACTGTCCCTGAACCGGATCACGGTTCGAAGTTAGATATCCAGAGTGACCAGAGTGGTATTTCAACAATGACTCCACGGTAACTGGCGTCACCGCTTCAAAGTCTCCCACCTATCCTACACAAGCCACACCGAACACCAATACCAAGCTGTAGTAAAGGTCACGGGGTCTTTCCGTCCTGCTGCGCGTAACGAGCATCTTTACTCGTAGTGCAATTTCGCCGAGTTCGCGGTTGAGACAGCTGGGAAGTCGTTACGCCATTCGTGCAGGTCGGAACTTACCCGACAAGGAATTTCGCTACCTTAGGATGGTTATAGTTACCACCGCCGTTTACTGGGGCTTAAATTCAGAGCTTCGCTTGCGCTAACCCTTCCTCTTAACCTTCCAGCACCGGGCAGGCGTCAGTCCGTATACATCGACTTGCGTCTTCGCACGGACCTGTGTTTTTAGTAAACAGTCGCTTCCCACTGGTCTCTGCGGCCATCAAACGCTCCAGGAGTAAATCCCTTCACGCCTCAGGCCCCCTTCTCCCGAAGTTACGGGGGCATTTTGCCGAGTTCCTTAACCACGATTCTCTCGATCTCCTTGGTATTCTCTACCTGACCACCTGAGTCGGTTTGGGGTACGGGCGGCTGGAACCTCGCGTCGATGCTTTTCTCGGCAGCATAGGATCATCGGATCTTGCCCTTGCGGACTACCCTTCAGTTCTCAGGCATATGAGAGACGGATTTGCCTATCTCTCGCCCTACGGCCTTGGCCAGTGACAACCATCGCACTGGACCGACTACCTTCCTGCGTCACACCTGTTAATACGCTAGCCGCACCAGCATGGGGTCGAGCGTTCACACCAGCGCATCCACCCCGAAGGGCTTCCGACAACTGGAGCTAGGACTCTTAGCACCACTGGATTAGCTTGGGCGGTTCTTCGCCGGTACGGGAATATCAACCCGTTGTCCATCGACTACGCCTGTCGGCCTCGCCTTAGGTCCCGACTTACCCAGGGCGGATTAACCTGGCCCTGGAACCCTTGGTCTTTCGGAGGACGGGTTTCTCACCCGTCTTTCGCTACTCATGCCTGCATTCTCACTCGTGTGGCCTCCACGGCTGGGTTACCCCGCCGCTTCGCTGGCCACACGACGCTCTCCTACCGATCCGTACGGCTGGACCACGAAGGCCTACCTAACATACGAATCCTACGACTTCGGTGGTGTGCTTGAGCCCCGTTACATTGTCGGCGCGGAATCACTTGACCAGTGAGCTATTACGCACTCTTTCAAGGGTGGCTGCTTCTAAGCCAACCTCCTGGTTGTCTCAGCAACTCCACATCCTTTCCCACTTAGCACACGCTTAGGGACCTTAGTCGGTAGTCTGGGTTGTTTCCCTCTCGACAATGAAGCTTATCCCCCACTGTCTCACTGCTGCGCTCTCACTTACCGGCATTCGGAGTTTGGCTGACGTCAGTAACCTGGTGAGGCCCATCGGCCATCCAGTAGCTCTACCTCCGGCAAGAAACACGCAACGCTGCACCTAAATGCATTTCGGAGAGAACCAGCTATCACGAAGTTTGATTGGCCTTTCACCCCTATCCACAGCTCATCCCCTCAGTTTTCAACCTAAGTGGGTTCGGTCCTCCACGACGTCTTACCGTCGCTTCAACCTGGCCATGGATAGATCACTTCGCTTCGGGTCTAGGACATGCGACTGAATCGCCCTATTCAGACTCGCTTTCGCTACGGCTACCCCACACGGGTTAACCTCGCCACATATCGCTAACTCGCAGGCTCATTCTTCAAAAGGCACGCTGTCACCCCTACAAGGAGGCTCCAACGGTTTGTAAGCAAACGGTTTCAGGTACTATTTCACTCCCCTCCCGGGGTACTTTTCACCTTTCCCTCACGGTACTTGTCCGCTATCGGTCATCTGGGAGTATTTAGGCTTATCAGGTGGTCCTGACAGATTCACACGGGATTTCTCGGGCCCCGTGCTACTTGGGATCCTCCACGCCGCTGCGCAACATTTCGACTACGGGACTGGCACCCCCTGTGGTCGACCTTTCAATGTCGTTCGTCTATATCGCGCATGTCAACGTGCACTTCGGCAGAAGTACGTTGGAGTCCCACAACCCCGACCATGCAACGCCTGCCGGCTATCACACATGATCGGTTTGGCCTCTTCCGCGTTCGCTCGCCACTACTTACGGAATCACGGTTGTTTTCTCTTCCTGTGGGTACTGAGATGTTTCACTTCCCCACGTTCCCTCTACCCGCCCTATATATTCAGGCGGGAGTCACCAGGTCGTAGCAACGCCTGGCGGGGTTTCCCCATTCGGAAATCCTCGGATCACAGCTCGTTTATCAGCTCCCCGAGGCTTATCGCAGATTACTACGTCCTTCATCGGCTCCAGATGCCAAGGCATCCACCGTTTGCTCTTAGAAACTTGACTACATGAGTATTCAGAATCGTCGTACCGCATCAGCCGAAGCCGACACGGTAGACCAATGATCTAAAAAATTAGATCTAAGAATTCATTGCCGCGACTCCCACCCGCAAGACCCAAAAGCCTCGACAAGGTGATTCAAACGACAAGAATCTAAGATGCTCGCGTCCACTGTGTAGTTCTCAACATACGGTCGGTACCCCCACCAGCACACCGTCAAAACGGCGAACCAGCAAAGGGTCCGAAGGAACAGTCACCATCGACCCGAAGCAACCCCGTAAGGCTCCTCCGACATCAACCGGTGTCCGGTCCCTCAGGACCCAACAGCGTGCATGCCGACCACTCCCCCAGCGACACCGTTCCGACCCCCGAAGGGATGTACTGAGCAGCACTGATCTCGCGACCGGCCATGTCAAACGTTCCACCCATGAGCAACCACCCCGAGCGCATTCGGCCCGAGCGTGGCTCTGGCCAGGCCCACCCTGAGGCGACCTGGCAGAAGCTCCTTAGAAAGGAGGTGATCCAGCCGCACCTTCCGGTACGGCTACCTTGTTACGACTTAGTCCTAATTACCGATCCCACCTTCGACGGCTCCCTCCAAAAAGGTTGGGCCACCGGCTTCGGGTGTTACCGACTTTCATGACTTGACGGGCGGTGTGTACAAGGCCCGGGAACGTATTCACCGCAGCGTTGCTGATCTGCGATTACTAGCGACTCCAACTTCATGAGGTCGAGTTGCAGACCTCAATCCGAACTGAGACCGGCTTTTTGGGATTCGCTCCACCTTACGGTATTGCAGCCCTTTGTACCGGCCATTGTAGCATGCGTGAAGCCCAAGACATAAGGGGCATGATGATTTGACGTCATCCCCACCTTCCTCCGAGTTGACCCCGGCAGTCTCCCATGAGTTCCCACCATAACGTGCTGGCAACATAGGACGAGGGTTGCGCTCGTTGCGGGACTTAACCCAACATCTCACGACACGAGCTGACGACAACCATGCACCACCTGTTCACGAGTGTCCAAAGAGTTGACCATTTCTGGCCCGTTCTCGTGTATGTCAAGCCTTGGTAAGGTTCTTCGCGTTGCATCGAATTAATCCGCATGCTCCGCCGCTTGTGCGGGCCCCCGTCAATTCCTTTGAGTTTTAGCCTTGCGGCCGTACTCCCCAGGCGGGGCGCTTAATGCGTTAGCTGCGACACGGAAACCGTGGAATGGTCCCCACATCTAGCGCCCACCGTTTACGGCGTGGACTACCAGGGTATCTAATCCTGTTCGCTCCCCACGCTTTCGCTCCTCAGCGTCAGTAACGGCCCAGAGATCTGCCTTCGCCATCGGTGTTCCTCCTGATATCTGCGCATTCCACCGCTACACCAGGAATTCCAATCTCCCCTACCGCACTCTAGTCTGCCCGTACCCACTGCAGGCTGAAGGTTGAGCCTCCAGTTTTCACAGCAGACGTGACAAACCGCCTACGAGCTCTTTACGCCCAATAATTCCGGATAACGCTCGCACCCTACGTATTACCGCGGCTGCTGGCACGTAGTTAGCCGGTGCTTTTTCTGCAGGTACCGTCACTTTCGCTTCTTCCCTGCTAAAAGAGGTTTACGACCCGAAGGCCTTCGTCCCTCACGCGGCGTTGCTGCATCAGGCTTGCGCCCATTGTGCAATATTCCCCACTGCTGCCTCCCGTAGGAGTCTGGGCCGTGTCTCAGTCCCAGTGTGGCCGGTCACCCTCTCAGGCCGGCTACCCGTCGTCGCCTTGGTGAGCCGTTACCTCACCAACAAGCTGATAGGCCGCGAGTCCATCCTTGACCGAAATTCTTTCCAGCAACTCACCATGCGGTGGAAGCTCGTATCCGGTATTAGACGCCGTTTCCAGCGCTTATCCCAGAGTCAAGGGCAGGTTACTCACGTGTTACTCACCCGTTCGCCACTAATCCACCAGAGCAAGCTCCAGCTTCATCGTTCGACTTGCATGTGTTAAGCACGCCGCCAGCGTTCATCCTGAGCCAGGATCAAACTCTCCGTAAAGGTTCAAACACCCTGATCCGAAAACCAAGGCAATTCAAAAACCTGCAACCGAAGTCACAAGCGAGTTGATCTGACCAAAAGATCGTCTACTGACAATCAATCAATCCAAAGGAATCTCTCCACCAGTCCAGAAATAGACCGGCACGAGGATAATTTGGCATTTGACATGTGCACGCTGTTGAGTTCTCAAGGATCGGACGCACCCCGGTTCCGGTCTCACGACCTTCGCCCGGAGGCAACTTCACTACCTTACATCTTCCGGACCGATCCGCGAATCCGCGTCCCGACCTGTTCCGGCGATGGACTGGTCCATCGCCGCGAAGATGTCTGTGTTGTGTTCCACCTCGCTGATGGTTTCTCCGAAGAGTTCGTCATCGTCTGCGAGGTGAGATATTCGCCAGTTGAGGAGGAGAAGCTTTCCCGCTTCCCCGGCTCCTTTGCGGCGACAGGGGATTACATTACGTCGATGTTTCAGGGGGCGCAAACCACCGCGCATCCCGGGCGTGTCGCGTCTCCTCGCCCTGCGTGGTCGGGCCCGGAGACGCAGCAGGGCCGCGCCGGGTGAACCCGGCGCGGCCCTGCTGGACTGCCTGATCCGCGTCTGATCAGCGCACGTCCTCGTCGACCCAGTCGAAGGTCTTCGTGACGGCCTTCTTCCAGTTGCGCAGGAGGCGCTCGCGCTCCTCCTCGTCGAGCTTCGGCTCCCAGCGGCGATCCTCCTGCCAGTTGCCGCGCAGGTCATCGAGCCCGCTCCACACGCCCACGGCGAGACCCGCGGCGTAGGCGGCGCCGAGCGCGGTGGTCTCGGCGACGACCGGACGTACGACGGGGACGCCGAGGATGTCGGCCTGGAACTGCATGAGGAGGTCGTTCGCGATCATGCCGCCGTCCACCTTGAGCTCCGTGAGCGGCACTCCGGAGTCGGCGTTCACCGCATCCAGCACCTCGCGGGTCTGGTAGGCGGTGGCCTCCAGCGCAGCGCGTGCGATGTGCCCCCTGTTGACGTAGCGGGTCAGGCCCACGAGCGCGCCGCGCGCATCCGCTCGCCAGTACGGGGCGAACAGACCCGAGAAGGCCGGCACGAAGTAGGCCCCGCCGTTGTCCTCGACCGTGGCCGCGAGCTTCTCGATCTCCGGTGCCGACGAGATGATGCCGAGGTTGTCGCGCAGCCACTGGATGAGCGAGCCGGTCACGGCGATCGAGCCCTCGAGCGCGTAGTGGGCGGGCTCGTCGCCGAGCTTGTAGCCCAGCGTCGTGAGCAGCCCGTTCTTCGAGTGCACGATCTCGGTGTCGGTGTTGAAGATCAGGAAGTTGCCGGTGCCGTAGGTGTTCTTGGCCTCGCCCTGGTCGAATGCCGCCTGTCCGAAGGTCGCCGCCTGCTGGTCGCCGAGGATGCCGGCGATCGGCGTCTCGCGCAGGAGGCTGCTCGACTCGGCGTGGCCGTAGACCTCGGACGAGCTGCGGATCTCCGGCAGCATCGAACGGGGCACCCCGAACGCCTCGAGGATGTCGTCGCGCCACTCGAGCGTCTCGAGGTCCATGAAGAGCGTGCGGCTCGCGTTGGTCACGTCCGTGGCGTGCACACCGCCGTCGGTACCGCCCGTCAGGTTCCACAGCACCCAGGTGTCGGTGGTGCCGAAGAGCAGGTCGCCGGCCTCCGCACGCTCGCGGGCACCCTCGACGTTCTCGAGGATCCAGACGATCTTGGTGCCCGAGAAGTAGGTCGCCAGCGGCAGCCCGACCACGGGCTTGAAGCGCTCGACACCCCCGTCCGCGGCCATGCGGTCGACGATGTCCTGGGTGCGGGTGTCCTGCCAGACGATCGCGTTGTAGACGGGCTCGCCGGTGTTCCTGTCCCAGACCACCGCGGTCTCACGCTGGTTCGTGATGCCGATCGAGGCGATGTCGTGCCGGGTGAGGTCGGCCTTCGAGAGCGCCTGGCCGATGACCTCGCGCACGTTGCGCCAGATCTCCGCCGGGTCGTGCTCGACCCAGCCCGCCTTGGGGAAGATCTGCTCGTGCTCGAGCTGCCCGGTCGAGACGATCGACCCCTGCTTGTCGAAGATGATGGCGCGGGACGAGGTCGTGCCCTGGTCGATCGCGAGGACGTAGTCAGCCATGGGATGAGGCTCCTTTGCTTCGAGGTTGTCGTGCTGGTGGGATCAGAGGGGCAGCAGCGCCGTGGAGGCGACGCCGGCGAGCGCGCCGCCGACGAGGGGGCCGACCACGGGCACCCAGGCGTAGGACCAGTCGCTCGAGCCCTTGCCCTTGATGGGCAGCAGGGCGTGCGCGATGCGCGGGCCGAGGTCGCGGGCGGGGTTGATGGCGTACCCGGTCGGACCGCCGAGCGAGGCGCCGATCGCGAGCACCAGCAGGGCGACCGGGAGGGCGCCGAGGGCGGCGAGGCCGCCGGCCTCGCCGTTGCGGCCGAAGCCGATGACGACGAAGACCAGGACGAAGGTGGCGATGATCTCGGTGACCAGGTTCCATCCGTACGCCTTGATGCCCGGACCGGTCGAGAACACGGCCAGCTTCAGACCGGCGTCCTCGGTCTCGTCGAAGTGCTTCTTGTAGGCCAGGAAGACGAGCGCGGCGCCGATGACGGCACCGAGCATCTGCGCCGCGAAGTAGGTGAGGATCGACAGCGCGTTGACGGCCACCCCCGGCATGAACTCGTCGGCACCGGATGCCCACAGGCCGACGGTGACCGCCGGGTTGAGGTGCGCGCCCGAGTTGTAGGAGACGATGACACCGGCGTAGACCGCGAGGCCCCAGCCGAAGTTGATCAACAGCCATCCGCCGTTGAAGCCCTTGGACTTCGTGAGCAGGACGTTGGCCACCACACCGCCACCGAGCAGCAGCAGCATGGCCGTGCCGACCGTCTCCGACAGGAAGATACTCCCGAGATTGTCCACGTTGACTCCTTTCATCGTTCACCGCCCGCCGTCGTCGGCGTTCGGTTCGGCGCCTCCCTCGGCGCCGGGTCTAGTTGGCCGGGCTCGACACCGGTGCGTCGAGCTCGAGGCCGTGGCGTTCGCGCATCAGGTCGACCGCTCGGGCGAGCTCCGCATCCGCTCGTGCGTCATCCCAGCCCAGGATGGGCGCGCTGATCTCGGCGAGCTCGCGCAGCAGCGCGGTGGTCACCTTGCCGGTGAACGCGAGGCTCGTACGGCGCAGGACGATGTCGTCGAGGCGTCCGACCCGCTCGTGCTCGACGAGCCAGGCGATCTCCTGCGCCGAGTAGTCGGCGGCGTTGGCGAGAGGAGCGTCGTCGCCGAGTTCGGCGATGAGCTGCTCGGCACGGGTGCCGTAGCGCTCGAGGAGCTGCTCGGCGCGCTCGCGCCCGACCGGGCCGGCGTGCTCGCCGAGCCAGACCGTGAGGGCGGAGCCGGTGACCGGGTAGTCGCGGCCCCCGCCGATCTCGCGACCCTCGGTGCTGGTGGTGCGACGGCGGCCGAGCAGCGCGAGCACCTCGCCCGAGAGGTGCTCGGCGAGCGCTCGGAAGGTCGTCCACTTGCCGCCGACCAGGCTGAGCGCCGGAACGTCCGTACCCTGCAGCGTGCCTCGCTCGATGGCGTAGTCGCGCGAGACCGAGCCGGGGCTCGCCTCGTCGTGGCGGGGCAGCGGCCGGACGCCGGAGAAGCGGAAGACGATCTGCGAGCGGTCGACCCGGATGTCGGGGAAGACATGCGAGACGAGCTCGAAGAAGTAGTCCACCTCGTCGTCGGTGCAGCGGATCGGCTCGCGCATGTCGTGCTCGAGGTCGGTGGTGCCGACCATGACCTTGCCCTTGAGCGGGTAGATGAGCACGATGCGCCCGTCGCTGTGCTCGAAGAAGATCTCGCCGCCGCCGGTCGCCGCGAGCAGCTCCGGGTTGTCGAGCACGATGTGCGAGCCCTTGGTGCCGCCCATGTAGCGGCTCGGGGTGCCGAGCGCCTCGTTGGTGAGGTCGGTCCAGGGGCCGGAGGTGTTGACGACCGCCTTGGCCGTGAAGGGGAACTCCTCCCCCGTCAGCACATCGCGCAGCACGACCGCGCCGTCCTGCGAGCCGACCGCCTCGACGTAGTTCGCCGCCCGGCCGGACTCCTGCGCTTCGAGTCCGTCGCGCAGGACGTCGAGCGCCAGGCGCTCGGGGTCGTGCATGGAGGCGTCGTAGTAGGTGGCCGTGTACTTGATGCCCGGGTTGAGTCGGGGCAAGCGGTGCAGTGACGCCTTGCGGCCGCGGAACTCGTGACGCGGCACGGTGCCGCCGCCACCGCCGGAGAAGGCGTCGTAGAAGCTGAGGCCGATCTTGATGATCGCCGCACCGCGCTCACTGGGCTTGCCGGAGCCGAGGCCGATGAACTTGAACGGCGCGTTGAGCACGCCGGAGAAGGTGGAGAAGATCGGCACGGTCGTGTGCAGCGGCTTGACGTAGTGCGGGGCGGTGCGGATGAGGCCGTTGCGCTCCTCGACCGATTCGCGGACGAGCCGGAACTCGCCGTTCTCGAGGTAGCGGATGCCGCCGTGGATCATGTGCGAGCTCGCCGCGCTGGCTCCGGAGACGAAGTCGTCCTTGTCGACGATGACGGCGTCGATGCCCTGCAGCGCGAGGTCCCAGAACGTGGCGATGCCGTTGATGCCGGCACCGATGATGAGGACGTCCGCCTCGGGGCGCTCGCGGAGGGCGCTCACGACGGGTCGGGTTCGGGTGTTCACGGAGTTCTGCTGGCTCATCGTCGGTCCATTCCGGTGCTGCTGATTCGCGTGCCGCCGCGCCGCGCCGCCTCGGGGCGCCGGGCTCGACCGGATCAGCGTGCTCCGCTCCCGGCCATCGTTGCAAGCTGAGTGGGAAAACGTGCAAGGCTGAGCGCGTGACCCCGGACACCGACCTCGACGAGCGCACCAGGACAGCGCTCCGCGCAGCGCACCTCTACTACGTGCAGGAGCTCACGATGGAGGCCATCGCTCGGGAGCTGCGGTCCTCCCGCTCCTCGGTCTCGCGGCTGCTCGCCTACGCGCGCGAGACCGGGCTCGTGCAGATCCAGATCCATTCGCCGCACGAGGGCAGGGAGCGCGTGGAACGGGAGATCCAGCGCCGGTACCACGTGCATCCGCATGTGATCCCGGTGCCCGACGCCACGAGCGACGTCGACCGGCTGGACCGGGTCGCGCTCGCCGCGGGCCGCCTGCTCGGCCGCTACGTCGACTCGAACATGCGCATCGGCATCGGCTGGGGCTCCACGATGAGCGCGCTGAGCCGTCACCTCGTGCCCAAGTCGATGCACGCGACGGCGATCGTGCAGCTCAACGGGGCCGCCAACAACCTCACGTCGGGCATCGACTACACCAGCGAGATCCTCCGCCGCTTCGGTGCGGCCTTCGGTGCCCAGGTGCACCAATTCCCGGTGCCCGCGTTCTTCGACGACCCGTCCACCCGCGACGCCATGTGGCGGGAGCGCAGCGTGGGACGCATGCTCGAGATGCAGGCGTCGCTCGACCTGGTGCTCTTCAGCGTCGGCTCGCCTACTGCCGAGGTGCCGAGTCACGTGTACCTCGGCGGCTACCTGGACGCCGCGGACTACGCCTCGCTGGCCGAGGACGGCGTGGCCGGCGACGTCGCGACCGTGTTCTACCGCGCCGACGGCAGCTCGGCCGGCATCCGTCTGAACGAGCGCGCGAGCGGGCCCAACGTGGCGACGCTGCGGCGGGCTCCCCGCAGGCTCTGCGTCGTCGCCGGCGTCTCGAAGATCCCCGCCCTGCGCGGAGCGCTGGCAGCCGGCCTCGTGACCGATCTGGTGATCGACGAGACGGCCGCGCGGCGGCTCATCGAGGCCTGAGCTCGCCCGGACCGGCCCGAGGGGTCGGAACGGCTCGCGCCGGACGGGCTCAGGCGACGACGACGCCCGCGAGGGTGCGCTTGCCGCGCCGCAGCACGGCGAAGCGGCCGTGCAGCAGCTCGGTCGGGAGCACGGCCGACTCGTCGTCGACCTTGACGTTGTCGAGGTAGACGCCGCCCTGCGCGATCGCGCGGCGAGACTCGCCGAGGCTCTTCGTGAGGCCGGCGTCGACCAGCAGCTGGGCGATGGGCGCGCCGCCGGCAGCGGATGCGCGGGGCAGCTCCGCGAGAGCCGCCTCGAGCGTGCGCTCGTCGAGCGCCGCGAGCTCGCCCTGACCGAAGAGCGCCGCCGACGCGTCGATGGCGGCCTGGACCGCATCCGCTCCGTGCACCAGGCCGGTGACCTCGTGCGCGAGCCGGCGCTGGGCCGCGCGTTTGAAGGGCTCCTCGGCCACCTGTCGCTCGTAGTCCTCGATCTCCGTGCGCGGGAGGAACGTGAACACCTTGAGGCGCGCGACGACGTCGGCGTCGTCGGTGTTGAGCCAGAACTGGTACATCGCGTAGGGGCTGCACATCTCGGGGTCGAGCCAGACGGCATTGCCCTCGCTCTTGCCGAACTTCGTGCCGTCGGAGTTCGTGATGAGCGGGGTGCCGATGGCGTGCACGCTCACGCCCTCGACGCGGCGGACCAGGTCGGTGCCGCTCGTGAGGTTGCCCCACTGGTCGCTGCCGCCCGTCTGCAGCACGCAGTCGTAGCGGCGGTGGAGCTCCAGGAAGTCCATGCCCTGCAGGATCTGGTAGCTGAACTCGGTGTAGCTGATGCCGGCATCGGAGTTGAGGCGCGCGCTGACCGCGTCCTTCTTGATCATCGTGCCGACACGGAAGTGCTTGCCGATCTCGCGCAGGAAGTCGATGGCGCTGAGCGGCGCGGTCCAGTCGAGGTTGTTGACCATGCGCGCGGCGTTGCCGCCCTCGAAGCTCAGGAAGCGCTCGATCTGGCCGCGGAGGCGGCCGACCCACTCGGCGACGGTGTCGGTGCTGTTGAGGGTGCGCTCCGCCGTGGGGCGCGGGTCTCCGATGAGGCCGGTGGAACCGCCGACCAGCCCCAGCGGCTTGTGGCCGGCGAGCTGCAGCCGGCGCAGCAGCAGGATCTGCACCAGGTTGCCGAGGTGCAGGCTGGGCGCGGTCGGGTCGAAGCCGCAGTAGTAGGTGATGGGCGGCCCGGCGAGCAGCTGCTTGAGCGCGGCCTCGTCGGTCGACACGTGCACGAGCCCGCGGTAGCGCAGCTCCTCCCAGATGTCGTCGAAGGAGGCGTCGTTCTGCTGCTCGGCGAGGGTGGGGCTGGTCACGCGCCCCATCGTATCCAGCGACCGCCGCGCGCGGGACAAGCTCCTGGGCTTGATCGGGCGAGATCAAGCTTTTAGGCTTGATGCATGTTCGTGCTCACCATCGATCAGCGGCGCAGCCGCGACGGCACCGATCGCGTCGACCACCTGATCGAGCGGCTGCGCGCGCTCGGCGGCGACGAGCTCGCCGCCGCCCCCGAGCGCACGGCCGGCGACGAGGTGCAGACCGCGACGGAGGAGCCGGAATGCGCGCTCGCGCTGCTGCTCGCGGTGCTCCGCGACGGAGGCTGGCACGTCGGCCTCGGCATCGGCTCGGTGCGCCGCCCGCTGCTCTCCAGCATCCGCAGCGGCGCGGGGGACGCATTCGTCGCAGCCCGGCGCGCGGTGGACGCCGCCAAATCCTCGCCGCTCGGTCTCGCCGTCCGCGCCGTGCCCGACCACGATGCGCCCACGGCGGAGCACGTCGAAGCCCTGATCGATCTGCTGCTCGCCGTGCGCGACCGGCGCAGCGATGCCGGTTGGGAGGTCTCCGACCTGCTCGACGGCGGGTCGACCCAGGCGCAGGTCGCCGAGCGGCTCGCGGTGACGCCGCAGGCCGTGAGCCTGCGGGCGCGCGCCGCCGGATGGCGATGGGACGACGCCGCGCGACCGGCGCTCAGTACACTGCTCGGGATGCTCGACCGCCAGCTCGATCCGCCGGAGGAACGATGACGGAGATCTCCCCCACCTTCCCGCTCGACGTGATCGCCACCATCGTGTGGCTGCTCTTCGCCGCCTGCCTGATCGCCGCGCTGATCCTCGGCGTGCAGGCGCAGCGCCGGAGCTCGCTCGCCCTGACCGTCGGCTCCATAGGGGCGGTCCTGCTGGCGGCGCTGCTGCTGGCGCTGCCCGTCGGCCCGGTCTCGACGTGGGGAGCCGTGGCGCTCATCGCGATCGGGCTCGCGACCGCCACGATCGGCGGCGCGCCGTTCGTGCGGATGGTCTTCCGACTCGCGACCAAGACGACCCGGGAGGGCGACCACGGCGGCATCCTCGTGCGGGCGAAGGCTGCCGCCGAGGCCGAATCGCGTGAGGTGCTGCGCGGCGGTATCGCCATCGGCTACCTCGAGCGCTTCGCGATCGCGGCGGTCATCGTCTTCGGCTACCCCGAGGGCATCGCGATCGTGGTGGCGGTCAAGGGCGTCGGGCGGTTCTCCGAGCTGGACGAATCGGAGGCGCGCGAGCACTTCATCATCGGGACCTTCGCGAGCCTCATCTGGGGCGTCGCGCTCGGCGCGATCGTACGGGCCGCCATCGCCTGACCCCGTCCGCTGCGCATCCGATCACCCACCCGATCGTCAGGAGGACCGGCCATGACCGGCATGCTCGCCATCGTGCAGGACCGCTACGGCGTGGACGCCCTGGCGCTCTCGAGGGTGCCGCGGCCCCAGCCCCGCCCGGGGCGCGTGCTCGTTCGGGTGCGGGCCGCGGGCATCGACGCCGGCACGCACCACCTCGTCACCGGCACGCCGAGGCTCGTGCGACTCGCCGCCGGACGCAGGGCGCCGCGCCGGCGCACCCCGGGCCTGGCCTTCGCAGGCGTCGTCGAGGATGCGGGCTCGAGCGGCCTCGCCACCGGCGACCGGGTGTTCGGCACCGCTCCGGGTGCGCTCGCCGAGCTGGTGCTGGCGGATCCTCGCAAGCTCGCCCGCGTCCCCGACGGCCTCGACCTCGAGCGTGCCGCCGCGCTGCCCGTCTCCGCCGTCGCCGCGCTCGAGGCGGTGCGCGATGCGGCGCGCGTCCGCTCCGAACAGCGCGTGCTGGTGCTCGGCGCGGCCGGCGGTGTCGGCGCGTACGCGGTGCAGCTCGCCGCCGGCGCCGGAGCCCGGGTCACCGCCGTCTGCAGCGGCCCGAAAACGGGCTTCGCCCGCGGTATGGGCGCCGAGCGGACGATCGACTACGCCTCCGAGGAGCCCACGACGCTCGACGAGCGCTGGGACGCGATCATCGACACCGCGGGCAACCGTCCGCTCGCCGCCCTGCGCGGCATCCTCGCCGAGCGCGGGACGCTCGTAATCGTCGGCGGCGAGGGCGGCGGAGCGCTGCTCGGCGGCATCGACCGGAATCTGCGAGCGTCGCTGGCCGGCATCGGCTCGAGGCAGCGGCTCCGCTCGCTGGTCTCGCGCGGGCGCGCCGCGGACCTCGAGCACCTCGGCTCGCTCGTGCGCGCCGGTCGCCTGCTCGTACCGATCGAATCGGTGCGACCGCTCGCCGAGACCGCCGCGGCGGTCGAGCACGTGGGCGCGGGGCGGGCTCGCGGCAAGACCGTGATCTCGCTGCACTGAGGCGCGCCGCGGTCAGCGGGCGGATGCGCGCGACGCGCTCGCCCGGTACGGAGACACGGACGGCTCCCCCGGCAGGTGGAAACGCCACGGATGCTCCGCTCCCCGCCCGGCAGCGCCACGCCGGTCCTCGGGCCCTGCAGCACCCGGAGCGCCGGTACCGACGGGAGCAGCTGCAGCTCGCCGCCGAGCATGCGCCCCGAGTCGTCGAGGGACCAGCCCATGACCGTGCCGAGGTTGCCGGGTCCGCGCGCCAGGTGCGCATCCGCTCGCACGCCGGGGCGCCGACGGCGTGCGATCTCGACGCCCTCGACCACCTCGCCGGCCCGGAGGAGCACCGCCGACGGCTCGCCCTCCGGCGAGAACACGATGTTCCCGCAGCGGTGGATGCCGTACGAGAGGTACACGTAGAGCGCCCCGGGCGGGCCGAACATGGGGGCGTTGCGCGGCGTGCGGCCCCGGAAGGCGTGCGAACCCGGGTCCTGCGAGCCCAGGTAGGCCTCGACCTCGGTCAGCCGCACGGCCACCGCGCCGTCGGCGTCGGTGCGCCGCAGCACGGCACCGAGCAGCAGCGGGGCGGCCGACAGCGCATCGCGCCCGTCGAACAGCCCCGCCGCCGATGCGGTCGTCACGCCAGCCGCGCGAGCACCGCCTCGAGACGAGGCGCGATGCCGGCCAGCTGGCGCTGCACGCTGGCGGGCGAGGTGCCGCCGCGGCCGTCGCGCGCGGCGATGGAGCCGGGCACGCTGAGCACGGCCTTGACCGCGGGCGTGAGGTGCGGCGAGACCTCGGCGAGCTGCTCGTCCGAGAGCTGCTCGAGCGTGATGCCGCGCTGCTCGCAGTAGCCGACCAGCTCGCCGGTGATCTCGTGGGCGTCACGGAAGGCCACGTGCTCCTTGACGAGCCACTCGGCCACGTCGGTGGCCAGCGAGAAGCCCGCGGGGGCGAGCTCGGCCATCCGCTCGGTCTCGAAGGTCAGCGTGGCGATCATGCCGGTGAAGGCCGGCAGCAGCACCTCGAGCGTCTCCACCGAGTCGAACACCGGCTCCTTGTCCTCCTGCAGGTCGCGGTTGTACGCGAGCGGGAGGCCCTTGAGGGTGGCGAGCAGACCGGCGAGGTTGCCGATGACGCGCCCGGACTTGCCGCGGGCCAGCTCGGCGATGTCGGGGTTCTTCTTCTGCGGCATGATCGACGAGCCCGTCGACCAGGCGTCGTGCAGCGTGACGAAGCCGAACTCGGCCGTCGACCAGAGGATGACCTCCTCCGCCAGGCGCGAGACGTTGACGGCGATCATGCTCGCGATGAACGCGAACTCGGCCGTGACGTCGCGGCTGGCTGTGCCGTCGATCGAGTTCTCGACCGCGCCGGCCAGGCCGAGCTCGCGGGCGACGAGCTCGGCGTCGAGGCCGAGCGTGCTGCCGGCGAGGGCTCCGGAGCCGTAGGGCGAGACCTGGGCGCGCGTGGACCAGTCGGCGAGGCGCTCGAGGTCGCGGACGAGGGGCCAGGCGTGCGCGAGGAGGTGATGCGCGAGCAGCACCGGCTGGGCGTGCTGCAGGTGGGTGCGGCCCGGCATCGGCGCCTCGGGGTGCTCCGCGGCGCGCGCGGCCAGCACCCGCACGAGCTCGGCGACATCGGCGCCGATCACGCGCGCGTGGTCGAGCAGGTAGAGGCGGATGAGCGTGGCGATCTGATCGTTGCGGCTGCGGCCGGCGCGCAGCTTGCCGCCGAGCCCGGCGCCGGCGATCTCGATGAGGCCACGCTCGAGGGCGGAGTGCACGTCCTCATCCGACTCCGCCGCCGTGAAGCCGCCCGCGGCGACGCGGCGGCCGAGCTCGTCGAGGGCGGCGTGCATGTCCGCGAGCTCGTCGGTCGTCAGGTACCCGGCTGCGGCGAGCGCCGTGGCGTGCGCCTTCGACCCGGCGAGGTCGTAGGGGGCGAGCTGCCAGTCGAAGTGGGTGGACTTGCTGAGCCGGGCGAGCTCGGGGGCGGGGCCGTCGCTGAAACGGCCTCCCCAGAGGGCTCCGGCCTCGGACGCGCGGTTGGTAGTCATCGGTGGACGATCCTAGCTTCGGGGTTCGGCGGGGCGCTGCGTCGGCACGCGCCCGAGGTCGGCGACGCGGTTGCTGATCCACGTCAGGGGTCGCTCGAGCGGCCCCTTGCCGAGCAGCAGCCACCACAGCGTGCAGAAGGCGACGATCGGCACGGCGTAGGCGAGGTACTGGCCGGGCCCGCGGTGGACGAGCCAGAACTCCACGCCGAGGACCCAGAGCACGACGATGTGCGCGGTGTACGCCGTGAGGGCGAGCGCCCCGGTGGCGGCGACGGGCGCGAGCATCACGCGCAGCGGCCCGGTCGCGAGCAGGCACAGGGCGAGGACGGCGAGCGCGAACCCGCTCGACCCGATCGCCTCGAAGGTCGAGTCGCTGTGCGGGCCGGCGCTGAGCAGCTCGAACGGCTCGGCGAACAGCGACTGCAGGCTGCCGGCGATCGCGGGGTCCCGCTCGAGCAGCGAGCCGGCCAGCGCGCCGGCGGTGTAGCCGACCGCGGCGAGCGCCGCGCCGACGGCGAGCAGCAGGAGCTGCACGCGCCGCTCGCCCAGCGCGAGGCGGCCGATCCCGAGACCGAGCAGCGTGTAGCCGAACCACACGAGCGCCGGGTAGTAGCCGGTGATCAGCAGGTCGAGGAACGGCAGCTGGTCGGCGCCCGAGCCGAGCAGGCCGGACCAGAGCGACTGCCGCACCCACGGCATGACGAGCATCCAGACCCCCGCCGCGATGAACAGGGTCGAAGGCCGCGCGCGCAGCACCGGCAGCGCGAGCAGGAACAGGACGGCGTAGTACTCGAGGATCACGGCGATGGGCGTGCCCAGCGAGGTGAGCACCGAGCCCAGCGCGAAGATCGCCATGGCGCGCACGGCGATGCGCATCCGCGCCCGGCCGAGCTGATCGTGCGGGCGCCGTCCCCCGGAGAGGATCGCGAGCGAGACGCCGGCGAGGACCGCGAAGAGGATCGACGAGCGCCCATCGACGACCTCGGTCCAGGTGCCGGGCTCGGCCCAGTCGAAGGGCGTCGTGATGAGCATGTGCGAGGCCAGCATGCCCAGCACCGCGAGCCCGCGGGCGACGTCGACGCCGATGATGCGCGACGCGCGCAGGCGCGAGGCCGAGCCCCGCACCCGCGCGACGGCGGTCACGCGGCGCTCCGCTCCAGAAGCCAGACGAGCAGCGCCTTCTGCGCGTGGAGGCGGTTCTCCGCCTCGTCCCAGATGACGCTCTTCGGGCCGTCGATGACCTCGGCGGCGACCTCGTACCCGCGGTACGCGGGCAGGCAGTGCAGGAAGATCGCGTCATCCGCGGCGCGGGCCATGAGCGCGGCGTCGACGATGTAGTCGGCGAAGACGGCCTGTCGGACGGCCTTCTCGTCCTCCTGGCCCATGGAGACCCAGGTGTCGGTCGTCACGACGTCCGCACCGGCGGCGGCCGCGGCCGGATCGGTGGTGACCGTCACCGATCCCCCGGTGCCCGCGGCGATCTCCGATGCGCGCCGAACGATCGCGGGATCGGGCAGGTACCCCTCCGGGGCGCCGACGCGCACGTGCAGACCGGCCGTGGCCCCGGCGAGCAGGTACGAGTGGGCCATGTTGTTGGCCCCGTCGCCGACGTAGGCCAGCGCGAGGCCGGCGAGGGCGCCCTTGTGCTCGCGGATGGTCAGCAGGTCGGCGAGCAGCTGGCACGGATGGAAGTCGTCGCTGAGCGCGTTGACGACGGGCACCGTCGTACCCTCCGCCATCTCCTCGAGGCCTGCCTGGGCGAAGGTGCGCCACACGACGGCCGCGACCATCCGCTCGAGCACGCGCGCGGTGTCGGCGATCGACTCCTTCGCACCGAGCTGGCTCTCGCCGCCGCCGATGATGAGCGGCACGCCGCCGAGGTCGGCGATGCCGGTCGCGAAGGAGACGCGGGTGCGGGTGGAGGTCTTGTCGAAGACCACCGCGACGGTCTGCGGGCCGGCGAGCGGCTTGGCGGAGAAGCGGTCGGCCTTGAGCGCGAGGGCGAGATCGAGCACCTCGGCCTGCTCGGCCGGGCTCAGATCGTCGTCGCGCAGGAAGTGCCGGGTCATGCGTGAGCCTCCAGGGCGTCGGTGAAGAGGGCGATGAACTCGTCGATCTCGGCGTCGCCGACGATGAGCGGCGGAGCGATGCGGATGGTCGACTCGTTGGCCGCGTTGACGATGAGACCCAGGTGCTGGGCCGTGGCGCGCAGCTCGGTGGCGATGGGTGCCGTCAGGGCGATGCCGAGCAGCAGTCCCCGCCCGCGCACCTCCTCGACGAGCGGCGACCCGATGCCGGCGATGCGCTCGATCAGCTGCTGCCCGCGCGCCGCGGCGTTCGCGATGAGGCCGGAGCGCTCGATCTCGGCGAGCACGGCGAGGGCCGTGCCGGTCGCGAGCGGGTTGCCGCCGAAGGTGCTGCCGTGCATGCCGGCCTGCAGCAGGTCGGCAGCGGACTCGAAGGCGATCAGCGCGCCGATCGGCACGCCGCCGCCGAGGCCCTTGGCGACCGTGATGGCGTCGGGCACGATGCCGTCGTGCTGGAAGCCGAACCACGCCCCGGTGCGGCCGATGCCGGTCTGGATCTCGTCGACGATGAGCAGCGCGCCGTGCTCGGTGGCCAGCTCGCGCGCCCGGCGCAGGTAGCCCTCGGGCAGCGGTCGCACGCCGGCCTCGCCCTTGATGGGCTCGAGGATGAGCGCGGCGACGTCGTCGCCGAAGCCCGCCTCGAGCGCCTCGAGCGTGGAGTCGAGGTGGTCGATGCCCTGGATGAGCTCGCCGAAGGGCTCGCGCTGCGCCGGCTTGCCGGTGAGCGCCATCGTGCCCGTCGTGCGGCCGTGGAAGCCGGCGTTGAGCGCGAGGATGCGGGCCTTGCCGGTGGCGTGACGGTGCAGCAGCGCGAGCTTGAGCGCCGCCTCGTTGGCCTCGGCCCCGGAGTTGCCGAAGATGACGCGCCCGGCGTCGCCGGCGCCGCTGATCTGCAGGAGCCGCTCGGCGAGGCCGAGCTGCTGCGGCGTCGTGAAGTAGTTCGAGACGTGGGCGAGCGTCGCCGCCTGGCGGCTGATCGCCTCCACCCAGACCGGGTGCGCGTAGCCGAGCGCGTTCACCGCGATGCCGGCGAGGAAGTCGAGGTAGCGCTTGCCGTCGACGTCCTGCACCCAGCAGCCCTCGCCGCGCTCGAGCATGGTGAGCGGGGGCGCGAAGGAGCGCATCATCGCGTCGGCGTAGCGCTGCCGCCACGCGGTCGTGTCGATGCTGGTCGTGGAGTCGGTCGTGCGGGTCATGCGGTCACATCCGTGGGTTCGTTGGGGTCGACGGTCGCCAGGGGCACCACCTCGGTGCCGATCCCGCTTCGGGTGAAGATCTCCAGCAGGATCGAGTGGGGTCGTCGACCGTCGATGATCGCGGCCTTCGCGACGCCGGCGTTCACGGCGTCCAGGCACGCGGTCATCTTGGGGATCATGCCCGACTCGAGGCTCGGCAGCAGGGCGGTGAGCTGCTCGACGTCGATGTGCGAGACGAGCGAGTCGCGATTCGGCCAATCCGAGTAGAGACCGGCGACATCGGTGAGGATCACGAGCTTCTCGGCGCCGAGCGCGGCCGCGAGCGCCGCGGCGGCGGAGTCCGCGTTGACGTTCAGCGATTGGCCGGGGGCGTCGACGTCCGGCGCGATCGACGAGACGACGGGGATGCGCCCCGCCTCGATCTGCGTGAGCACCGCCTCCGGGTCCACACCGACGACGTCGCCGACCAGGCCGAGGTCGACGGACTCGCCGTCGATGACGACGCCCTTGCGGCGGCTGCGGAAGAGCCCGGCGTCCTCGCCGCTGATGGCGGCGGCCATCGGTCCGTGCTCGTTGATGAGCGTCACGAGCTGCCGGCTGATCTGGCCGGTCAGCACCATGCGCACGACGTCCATCGCCTCGGGCGTGGTCACCCGGTAGCCGCCGCGGAACTCGCTCTCGATGCCGAGCCGGTCGAGCATCGACGAGATCTGCGGGCCGCCGCCGTGCACGACGACCGGCTTGAGCCCGGCGAGGCGCAGGTAGACCATGTCCTCGGCGAAGGCGCGCTGCAGCTCCTCGCTCACCATGGCGTTGCCGCCGAACTTGATCACCACGATGCGGTCGCGGAAGGCCTTGAGCCAGGGCAGCGACTCGATGAGCGTGGCCGCCTTGAGCGCCGGGTCGAAGTCGGCCAGGGACTGCTGCTGTTCCGTCATCGTCTCAGCTCGAGTAGGCGCTGTTCTCGTGCACGTAGTCGTGCGTGAGGTCGTTGGTCCACACCGTCGCCTGCGCGGCGCCGGCGTGCAGCTCGATGAGCAGGTGGGTGGCGCGCGGAGTCAGGTCGACCTCGTCGCGCGGCCGGTCGGGCTCGCCCGCGTGGCACACGCGCACCCCGTTCATGCTGACGTCGACCGCGTACGGGTCGAACGCGGCCGAGGTGGTGCCGATGGCCGCGAGCACGCGGCCCCAGTTGGGGTCGTTGCCGAAGACGGCGGCCTTGAAGAGGTTGTTGCGGGCGACCGAGCGGCCCACCTCGACGGCCTCGTCCTCGGTTGCGGCGCCGACGACCTCGATGGTGATGTCGTGGCTCGCGCCCTCGGCGTCGGCCTGCAGCTGCGTCGCCAGGTCGGCGCATACCGCCGTGAGCGCGTCGGTGAAGTCGGCGAGGTCGGGACGGATGCCGGAGGCTCCGCTCGCGAGCAGGGTCACCTGGTCGTTGGTCGACATGCAGCCGTCCGAGTCGAGCCGGTCGAAGGTCACCCGCGTGGAGGCGCGCAGCGCGGCGTCGAGATCGGCGGACGGGAGGTCCGCATCCGTGGTGATCACCACGAGCATCGTGGCGAGGCCGGGGGCGAGCATGCCGGCGCCCTTGGCCATGCCGCCGATCGTCCATCCGTCGCCCTCGTGCACGGCCGTCTTCGGCACGGTGTCCGTGGTCATGATGGCGCGGGCCGCATCCGCTCCCCCATCGGCGCTCAGCGCGGCATGCGCCGCGGTCGAGCCCTCGGTGAGCTTGGCCAGATCGAGCTGCTCGCCGATGAGCCCGGTGGAGCAGACCTGCACCTCGCCGGCGCCGATGCCGAGCAGCGCGGCGACGTGCTCGGCCGTGGCGTGCGTCGTCTGGAAGCCCTGCGCACCGGTGAAGCAGTTCGCGCCGCCCGAGTTGAGCACGATGGCCCTGGCAGCGCCGCCCTTCATGGCCTCCTGCGACCAGAGGATGGGGTTGGCCTTCGCGCGGTTCGCGGTGAAGACCGCGGCGGCGGCCGTCGAGGGGCCCTCGTTGACCACGAGGGCGAGATCGGCGGCGCCGCTCGACTTGAGGCCGGCGGTCACGCCGGCGGCGAGGAAGCCCTGGGGCGCGGTGACGGTCACGGGGCGACTCCGTTCAGCGGGAGGCCGAGGCCCTCGGGCAGGCCGAGGGCGACGTTGGTGGATTGGATGGCGGCGCCGGCGGTGCCCTTGACGAGGTTGTCGATGGCGACGATGGCGACGACGCGGCCCGCGGCCTCGTCGACGCCGACGCCGACGAGCGCGGTGTTGGCCCCGACCGTGTCGGCGGTGCGCGGGAAGACGCCTTCGGGCAGCAGCTGCACGAAGGCCTCGCCGTCGTACGCCCGCTCCCACGCATCGCGGATGTCGACGGCCGTGACCCCGGGGCGGATGCGGGCGGTGCAGGTGGCGAGGATGCCGCGGGCCATCGGCACCAGGATCGGCGTGAACGACAGGCGCACCGCATCCGCTCCCGCATGCCGCAGGTTCTGCGCGATCTCGGGGATGTGCCGGTGCGTGCCGCCGACGGCGTACGGATGCGCGCTGCCGAGCATCTCGCTCGCGGAGAGGTCGACCCTGGTGCTCTTGCCGGCCCCGGACGGACCGACCGCGAGCACGGCGACGAGGTCGTCGGTCTCGATGAGGCCCGCGCTCACGCCCGGCGCGAGAGCCAGGGAGACCGCGCTCGCGTTGCAGCCGGGCGCCGCGATGCGCCTGGTGCCGGCGAGCTGCTCGCGGACGCTCGTGCCCGCGCGGGGCAGCTCGGGCACGCCGTAGGTCCACGACCCGTGATGCTCGCCGGGGTAGAAGGCCGCCCAGTCGGCGGGGTCCTCGAGGCGGTGGTCCGCGCCGCAGTCGACGACGAGCGTGCCCTCGGGCAGGGCGGCGGCGATCTCGCCGGACGCGCCGTGCGGCAGTGCCAGGAAGACCACGTCGTGACCGGCGAGCACCTCGGGGGTGGTCGGCTGCAGGATCATCGATCCGTAGGAGCGGAGGTGGGGCTGCACGGCGACGAGCGGCTGTCCCGCGTTGCTGTGGGCGGTGACGGTGCGCACGTCGAGCTCGGGGTGGCCGGCGAGCAACCGCAGCAGCTCACCGCCGGCGTAACCGCTCGCGCCCGCGATGGCGACGGAGAAGGGCATGGGTCCAACTTACTGTTCGAGAGGGGCGGGAGACTTCACCGGCGGCACCTCGCGAACGCTGGGAGCGCTCAGGGACGAGGCGACGCCCGACGACGTCGCTGCGCGCGACGCGCGGTGATCTCGATACCCATGGGGAACAGCATAGCCCCCTCGCCGGCGGGGTTCGGGTTCCTGCCGGGAGGGGGCTCTCGTCATGCTGTCGAGCGGACCGGGACGGGAGGGCGCCCGTCGGGGTGGTTCCGGTCCGATGCTCGTGGAGGGGTTCGGGTTCCCTCCGTCAGCGTCGGGTTCGGGTTCCCTCCGCTGGTGAACACTCTGCCGGTCCCGCCTCAAGGCGGGACCGGCAGGAGGCTCAAGATTCGCGAAACTTCGTCCGCACCGCGATCACTCGCGCTGGCTCGCTCCGTGCCGCTCGGCGGCGAGAGCGGCACCGGCGTCCTTGGCCCCGCTGGCCTCGGCCGCCGTCAGGGTGCGGTCCTCGGCGCGGAATCGCAGCGCCAGCGTGAGCGACTTCTCGCCCTCGGCGACGCCCTGCCCGCGGTAGTCGTCGACCAGGCGCGCGAGCTCGAGCAGTTCGCCCGCGCCCTCCACGACCGTCGCGATGAGCTCGCCCGCCGGCAGCTCGACGGGCACCACCAGCGAGAGGTCCTGCGTCGCAGCCGTCTGCGTGGACAGCGACGCCGCCTGCACGACGGCGGGAGCGAGGCGGATGACCGCGTCGAGGTCGACCTCGGCCACCGCGACGCGCTTGGGCAGGTGCGCCGCCTCGGCGAGGGCGGGCAGCAGCTCGCCGGCGACGCCCACGACCTCGCCGCCCAGCAGCAGCTCGGCGGTGCGGCCGGGGTGGAAGCCCTCGCGCTGCGCCTGGCGGATCTCGAACGATGCGCCGACGGCGACGGAGAGCGCGTCGATGGCGGCGAGGGCATCGCCCAGGCCGGCGACGAGCGCCTCCTGTCCGGGCTGCTTCGGCGTGATCGCACCGGTCAGCAGCAGCGCGAGGCGCCGCGGCTGCTCGGGCAGCCCCTGCTCGATGGCCGCGAACTGCTCGGCGCTGGGCTTGGCCGCTCCCACCGGCAGCGCGTCGATGCCGTCGCCGTCGCCGGGCAGGAAGACGTTGCCGATCTCGAAGAGCGCCAGGTCGGTGGTGCCGCGCGCGAGGTTGCGATGCGCGGCGCCCATCAGGCCGGGCAGCAGGCTGCGGCGCAGCAGCGGCGCCTGGCCGTCGAGCGGGTTCGCCAGCTTGACCGTCGGGGCGTCGCCGTCGAACAGCGCGACCTCGGAGGCCGTCTGGAACGGGAAGCTCAGCACCTCGACGAGCCCGGCAGCCGCCAGCGCGTCGGCGCTGCGGCGGCGCAGCAGCTGCTCGCGGGTGAGACCGCGGCCTGACGGCGCAGTCGGGAGGATGGAGGGGATCCGGTCGTAGCCGTCGATGCGGGCGACCTCCTCCGCCAGATCGACCGGCACCGCGAGGTCGGGGCGCCAGCTCGGCGGCGTGACCAGCAGGGCGTCCGCGGTCGACTCGACCGCGCATCCGATCTCCTCGAGGATCGCCCGCACGCGCTCCTGCGCGTAGACGACGCCGACGAGGCGGTCGGTGAAACCGTGCGGGAACGCGATCGCCTCGCGCGGCGCCGCCTCGCCGACGACGGCGCCGAGCTCGACGGCGTGCGCGCAGCCGTGCTCGACCAGCAGGTCGACGACGCGCTGCGCGGCCGCCTCCGCGACGTGCGGGTCGACGCCGCGCTCGAAGCGCTTGGACGCCTCGCTGGGCAGCTTGTGCCGGCGCGCGGTGCGAGCGATGGAGACGGGGTCGAAGACCGCGGCCTCGACCAGCACGCGGGTGGTGCCGGCCGAGATCTCGGTGCTCGCGCCGCCCATGACGCCGGCGAGGCCGATGGGGCCCGAGCCGTCCGTGATGAGCAGGTCCTCGACGTGCAGCGTCCGGACCTGGCCGTCGAGGGTCTCGAGGGTCTCCCCGCCGCCGCGCGACGCACCAAGATGCCGCCGGTGAGCGCGTCGAGGTCGTAGCCGTGGATCGGCTGGCCGAGCTCGAGCATCACGTAGTTGGTCACATCGACGGCCAGCGAGATCGAGCGGATGCCCGCCAGGCTCAGCCGGGCGGTGATCGATGCGGGGGTCGGCCGGCTCGCATCGAGCCCCTCGACCGCCCGCGCCACGAAGCGCACGGCGCCGTCGCGACCGCGGATCGGGGCGTCGTCGCGCAGGACGACGTCGAAGCCGGTGGGAGCAGCGGCCCGGCCGCGCTCGCCCGGCTCGGCGGCCGGGTCGGTGAACGGCGTGCCGGTGGCGTGGGCGTACTCGCGGGCGAGGCCGCGCACCGAGAAGGCGTAGCCGCGGTCCGGCGTGACGTTGACCTCGACGGCGACGTCGTCCAGGCCGAGCAGGGCGATCGCGTCGGTACCCGGCTCGGGATCGAGACCCAGCTCGACGAGCCGTAGGATGCCGGCGTGCTCCTGCCCGAGGCCGAGCTCCTTGGCCGAGGCGATCATGCCGTCGGAGACGTGGCCGTACGTCTTCCGGGCCGCGATCGGGAACGGGCCGGGCAGCACCGCGCCGGGCAGGGTGACCACGACCTTGTCGCCGGGGTGGAAGTTGCCGGCGCCGCACACGATGCCGCGCGGCTCGGCCTCGCCGACATCCACCTGGCACCAGCGGATCGTCTTGCCGTTCGACTGCGGCTCCTCGACGAAGTCGACCACGCGGCCGACCAGGATCGGGCCGGTCAGGCCGAAGCCGTGCACGTCCTCCTCCTCGAAGCCGACCGAGACGAACGCCTCGTGCACCGCCTCGGGGGTCGTGTCGGCGGGCACCTCGGCCCACTCGCGGAGCCAGCTGAGCGGTACGCGCATCAGACCACCATCCCGAACTGCTCGCTGAAGCGCACATCGCCCTCGACCATGTCGCGCATGTCCTGCACCCCGTTGCGGAACATCAGGGCGCGCTCGACCCCCATGCCGAAGGCGAAGCCCTGGTACTCGTCCGGGTCAATGCCCGCGGCCCGCAGCACGTTGGGGTTGACCATGCCGCAGCCGCCCCACTCGATCCAGCGAGCACCGCCCTTGAAGGTCGGGTGCCACAGGTCGAGCTCGGCGCTCGGCTCGGTGAACGGGAAGTAGTTGGGGCGCAGGCGCACCTTCGCTTCCTCGCCGAACAGCACCTTGACGAAGTGGTCGAGCGTGCCGCGCAGGTGCGCCATCGTGAGGCCCTTGTCGATGGCGATGCCCTCGATCTGGTGGAACGCGGGCAGGTGCGTGGCGTCGAACTCGTCGGACCGGTAGACGCGCCCGGGAGCGACGACGTAGACCGGCAGCTCACGACTCAGCAGCGCGCGCAGCTGCACCGGCGACGTGTGGGTGCGCATCACGAGGTGGCGGTCGACCGGGTCGACGAAGAAGGTGTCCTGCATCGCCCGCGCGGGGTGGTCCGGCGGGAAGTTGAGGGCGTCGAAGTTGAACCACTCGTTCTCGAGCTCGGGGCCCTCCGCGACCTCCCAGCCCATGCCGACGAAGACGTCGGCGATCTGCTCCTGCACGAGGGAGATCGGATGGCGGGCGCCCACCCGGCGACGGCGCGCCACGGCGGTCACATCCACGGTCTCCGCCAGCAGCGCTGCCTGCTCCTCGGCGGCGACGATCTCGGCCTCGCGCGCGGCGAAGGCCTGGTTCACGCGGCCGCGGGCCTGGCCGACGAGCTTGCCGGCGGCGGCCTTCTGCTCCGGGGCGACCTGGCGCATGGCGCCGTTCAGACGGGCGAGGGGCGAGGACTCGCCGAGGTGGGCCGTGCGGACCGCTTTGAGGGCCGTGGAGTCGCCGGCCGCGGCGATGGCCGCGACGGCCTCCTCGACCGCGGCGCCGACAGCGTCCTCGGTGATGGGATTGGGCTCGGACACGAGGAGAGACTCTATCTGACCTCCTCCGCTCGAAACGCTTAGGTCCGGAGAGCAGAGCGGGCCGGACTCGGCCCGGCCCGCCCTCTACGTCAACCCTGCGTCTGCTGCCAGACGCTTCGGTGGGAGACAAGCGTTGCGGGGAATACGCACTTTGCATCCGACACCGACGTTGACCCCCTCCACGCCCCATAAACCGTTCTCACGGTGCTACCGCTGCGGCATTGAATCACGACTCTGTGCTGAACTCCGAACATGTTGGCGTCACAGATCGATTCTGCCTTTTCTTGATTCGAAACCTTACTCGACCTGCATTCCGAAGCCGCAGCAGCCGGCGAGGCTGGACCCGTTATCACCGGAACTGATCCGCCAAGCACGAGGATTGCAAGCAACGCGATTTTCGCCTTGGTGGTGAAACCCGAGATAGAAACTGAGTTAGTCATACCGAACACCCCTCACCCGTCGACACTTACTGGAGTTGCAAGTTACGCCCGGAATTTAGGTCGCGCAAGCGTTCTTTTCGGCCTGTGAATTCTGTAAGCGAAAGCCTCAGCCCAGTGGAATGCGCCGGCGCGACATGAATCGCGCAAGGGCGGATACAGCGAGGTTAATGGCGAGGTAGATGGCGATCGTGACCACGAAGAACGTGAACTGGTAACGGCTGCCGTAGGAGTCGGGCATGTTGCCGCCGACGATGAACAGGATCTCCGGGTACGCGACGACGTAGCCGAGCGAGGTGTCCTTCAGCAGCACGACGAGCTGCGCGATGATGATCGGCAGCATCTGGCGGAACGCCTGCGGGAATTCGATGAGGAAGCGAGTCCGCAAACCGCTCAATCCGAGCGAAAGCCCGGCTTCGCGCTGGCCGCGAGGCAGCGAGCGGATGCCGGCGCGCAGCGCCTCGCCGATGATCGCGCCATTGTACAGAGCCAGCGCCCCGACGACCGCCCAATAGGCCCCGCTGCCCGCTACGAGCAGGATGAACAGCATCATCAGCAGGACCGGCACTCCGCGGATGAACTCCAGCACGATGGTGGTGGGGATACGCACCGCCGGCAACTCCGATGCACGCAGGAGCGAGAGCACCACGCCGAATGCGAGCGCGAGTACAGCGGCGACGCCAGCGGCCGAGAGGGTCCCCCAGACGCCTCGGCCGATGGCGATCCAGACGGCCTCCCGGTCGAAGATGTTCCATCGGGTCGCATCGAAGTACCCGGGCAGCTCCGCTCCGCTCACGGTGGTCCGCGGTGCGGCGAGCGTCCAGATCAGCCCGGCGAGGGCGGCGATTACGACGAGGGCGGTGAGCACCGAGATGATGCGGGAGAGTCGACGGGCCTTCGGGCCCGGGGCGTCATACAGCACGGAGGTCATCGGAGCACCGCCACCTTCTTCTCGATGCGGTTCGCGATCAGGCCGAGCGGGATCGTGATGATGAGGTAGAACGTCACGACGCCGAGGAGAATCGGGATGACGGCGTTGCCGTTCGCGTTGGCGAGGCGTCGTCCCAGCAGGAACAGCTCGCCCACACCGAAGCCCGCGGCGACGGAGGTGTTCTTGGTCAGGGCGATGACGACATTGATGAGCGGCGGCACGACCATGCGGAATGCCTGCGGCAGCACGACCGTGGTCAGCGTCTGTCCGAAACCGAGCCCGACCGACCTGGCGGCCTCTGCCTGACCAACCGGCACGCCGTTGATGCCCGACCGGAGCGCTTCGGCGACGAACGGCGAGGTGTAGATCGCCAACGCGACGGTCGCGGCTGCGAGGTAGTAGGGGTTCAGACTCATGCCGAACGTGCCGAACAGGTTCGGTACGACGGCGGCGCAGAAGAACAGCACCAAGGTGAGCGGGGTGTTCCTGATCAGCTCGGTGTATGTCGCGGAGACAGCGCGCAATGCCGCGACCGGTGAGACCCGCATCGCGGCGACGACGGTGCCGATGATGAACGCGGCGAGGCCCGCCACGACGAGCAGTCGCAGTGTCGTCAGGAACGCATCGATGTATGCGGGGAAGTTCGCGAGGACGACGTCCACGGTGCTCCAGTCTCTAGCGGTGGCAGGTAGCGGGGGCTACCCGGGACCGGGGGCGCCGTGACGGCGCCCCCGATCCGGACATCGGTCAGTATCGGTCGACCGCCGGGGCCTCGGGCAGCGGCAGGACGGCGCCGGCCGTGGCCTCCCAGGCGGCATCCCAGCGCCCGTCCTCGTACGATGCCTCGAGCACGTCGTTGATCCACTCGCGGAAGTCCGTGTCGTCGAGAGCCAGTCCGATGCCGTAGGGCTCCTCGGTGAAGAGCACCGGGTTGTCGTCCTCGTCGGCGACCAGCTGGAACTCGCCCGGGTTCTGGTCGACGTATCCCGAGAGGATCACATTGTCGGTGGTCAGCGCGACGACCTGCCCGTTGCGCAACGGATCGAGGCAGTCGGCGTAGCCGTTGAGTGCCGTGACGTCGGCGCCGTACTCGAGGATGTTCTGCTCCGACGTGGAGCCGCCGACGGTGCAGACAGGCTTGCCCTCGAGGTCCTCGGGACCGGTGATGCCTTCGGGGTTGCCCTCCGGCACGAGCAGCGCCTGACCCGCCTCGTAGTACGGACCGGCGAAGGAGACGACCTCCTTGCGCGTGTCGTTGATCGTGTAGGTGGCGATGACGATGTCGACCTCGCCGTTCTCGATGAACGGCTCGCGGTTGACCGACTCGGTCAGCACCCACTCGATGTCGCCCGGCTCGATGCCGAGCTCCCCGGCGATGATCTTGCCGATCTCGACGTCGAAGCCCTGCGGGTTGCCGGTGCCGTCATCGAGTCCGAAGAGCGGCTGGTCGAACTTCGTGCCGATGCGGATGGTTCCCGCTTCCGCGAGCGACGCCATCGTCGAGCCCTCGGCGAAGTCGCTTGCGTCGACCTCCTCGACGGGCGGCTCCGCGCCGCCGTCGCCGGAACAGGCTGTGAGAGCGAGGATGAGGCCGGCCGTGCCGGCCAGCGTGCTGAGGGTGCGCTTGCGCATGAGCTGTCTCCTAGGTTCCGTATCGCTGTGTCAGGTGGTGCATTCGAACGGGTTCAGTGGGTCAGGATCTTGGCGAGGAAGTCCTTCGCCCGATCCGACTTCGGCGCCGTGAAGAAGATCTCCGGCTCGGCCTCCTCGACGATCTCGCCGTCGGCCATGAAGACGACACGGTTCGCCGCCTTGCGGGCGAAGCCCATCTCGTGGGTGACGACGACCATCGTCATCCCCTCCTTAGCGAGCTCGACCATCACGTCGAGCACCTCGTTGATCATCTCGGGGTCGAGCGCGCTGGTCGGCTCGTCGAGCAGGATCAGCTTCGGGTCCATCGCGAGGCTGCGAGCGATCGCGACGCGCTGCTGCTGACCGCCGGAGAGCTGCGCCGGCAGCTTCTGCGCCTGGTTCGCGACGCCGACTCGCTCGAGCAGGGCCATCGCCTTCGCCTCGGCGTCCTTCTTGGACAGACCGCGCACCTTGATGGGGCCGAGCGTCACGTTCTCGAGCACGGTCTTGTGCGCGAAGAGGTTGAACGACTGGAACACCATGCCCACGTCGGCGCGCAGCTTCGCGAGCGCGGCGCCCTCCTCGGGCAGGCGCTTGCCGTCGATCGTGATCTCGCCGTCGTCGATGGTCTCGAGGCGGTTGATCGCGCGGCAGAGCGTCGACTTGCCGGAACCGGAGGGGCCGATGACGACCACGACCTCGCCGCGGGCGACGGTCGTGCTGATGTCTTTGAGGACGTGCAGCGGGCCGAAGTGCTTGTTGACCCCGGTGATCGTGACCAGGGGTTCCGCGGAGGTGGTGGCGCTGTCGGGCATTCCCTCACCCTGGCAGAGGACACCCGCTGGCTCCAACACGGGGCCCGAACTGTAACCCAGCCGTCATCCGCCGGGTACGGCTCGTCACCGGCGGGGTGCTCGGAGTCGAGCGGACCTCAGTCGAGTCGCTGCGCGAAGGCGCTCTCGTAGAGGCAGACACTCGCCGCCGTGGCGAGGTTCATCGACTCGGCTCGGCCGTAGATCGGCACCACGAGGGCGCGGTCGGCGAGCTCGAGCAGATCGTCGCGCAGCCCTCGCGCCTCGTTGCCGAACAACCACGCCGTGGGTGCGGCGAGTGCGCCCGATTCACGGGCCTCGAGCAGATCGCCGCCCTTGACATCGGCGGCCAGCACCTGCAGCCCGGCACCGCGAAGCGCGCCGAGCACCTCGGGCAGCTCCCCGCCGACCACGACCGGCAGGTGGAAGAGCGAGCCCGTGGTGGAACGGACGACCTTCGGGTTGTACGGGTCGACGCTGTGCCCGGCGAGCACGACGCCGTCGGCACCTGCGGCGTCCGCTGCTCGGATGATCGTGCCGGCGTTACCGGGGTCCTGCACCTCCTCCAGCACCGCGACGAGGCGGGGACCCGCGGCGAGCAGGTCCTCGAGCGGCGTCGAGAACTGCGCGAAGACGGCGATGACGCCCTGCGGCGTGACGGTGTCCGCCATCACGGCGAGCACCATCTCGCTGACCTCCTCGACGTCCATGCGCGCGGCGCGGGCGGCGACCGTCAGGTCGTGGTGTCGCTCGATCGCCGCGGGCGTGGCGAAGATGTCGATCACGCGCTCGGGCCGGTGGCGCAGCGCCTCCACGACCGCCTGCGGCCCCTCGACGAGGAACAGCCCGGTCTCGGTGCGCGCCTTCCGCTTGGCGAGCTTGGCGACGGCACGGACGCGGGGCGAGCGCGGGTTGTCGAGCATGGCGCCAGGATAGCGAGCCCGATGGGCCGGGAAGGTGTCCCCGGCCGAGCGGACGGGGGCGCGGCGAGCGCCGCGCTCCCCCATCCGCTCGTCCGCCCGGTCAGGCCTTGACGGAGCCCTCGGTAAGACCGCCGCGCCAGAACCGCTGGAGCACGATCATGGCGATCGCCAGGGGGATGATCGACAGCAGCACGCCGCCCACGGTCAGCTCGTAGAACTCGGGCAGCCGGTCGGTCTGGGCGCGCCAGTTGTTGAGGCCCAGCGTGATCGGGTAGAGCCGCTCGTCGGAGAGCATCACCAACGGCAGGAAGTAGTTGTTCCAGATGCCGACGAGCTGGAACAGGAACACCGTCACGAGCGCCGGCGTCATGATGCGCAGCCCGAGCGTGTGGAAGATGCGCAGCTCCCCCGCTCCGTCGATGCGTCCCGCCTCGACGAGCGAGTCGTCGACGGTCGCCTGCGCGTAGATGCGGCACAGGAAGAAGCCGAACGGGGACACCAGCGACGGCAGCAGCACGCTCCAGTACGTGTTCGCGAGCCCCAGCTGGCTGAACAGCAGGAACAGCGGCAGCGCCGTCGCCGTGCCCGGCACCAGCACGCCGCCGAGGATCAGCCCGAAGATCGTGTTGTTGCCGCGGAAGCGGTACTTCGCCAGCGCGTAGCCGCCGGCCGCGGCGAAGTACGTCGCCAGCAGGGCGCCGACGCCGGCGTAGAGCACCGAGTTGAGCGCCCAGCGCAGGAAGATGCCGCCGTCGTAGCTCACCACCGCCTGCAGGTTCGCGATCAGGTTGTTGGTGCCGGCGAGCAGGAAGCCGTTGGTGCCGAACAGGTCGTCGGTGCTCTTCGTCGCGGCGATGATGACCCAGTAGACGGGCACCAGGAAGTACACCGAGACGAGGGTGAGGATGCCGGTGACGAGGATCGTCGTGGCCGGTTTGCGACCGGCGCCGCGGTTGGTGGTCGTCGTGCTCACTTCGAGCTCCTGTTCGTCAGGCGCAGGAACACGAAGGACAGCACGAACGCGACGAGCGCGATCAGCACCGACTGGGCTGCGGCCACGTTGTAGTCGTTGTAGGCGAAGGCCGTCGTGTAGGCCGAGAGGTTCGGGGTGTACTGCGAGTCGATCGCGGGCGAGACGACCTGCAGCAGCTGCGCCTCGGCGAAGAGCTGCAGGGTGCCGATGATCGAGAAGACCGTCGTGAGCACCAGGGCGGGCCGGATGAGCGGCAGCTGGATGCTGCGCGCGATGCGCCAGGGGCCGGCACCGTCGACGCGCGCCGCCTCGTACAGCTCGGTGGGGATCGCCTTGAGCTGGGCGATGATGATCATCATGTTGTACCCCGTATAGGTCCAGGTCACGATGTTCGCGATCGACCAGAGCACGGTGCCGGCGCCGAGGAAGTCGAGCTGCAGCCCGAACGCGCTCGACGCGATGTCGATGATCGGGCTGAGGCCCGGCACGTAGAGGAACGACCACAGGATGGTGGCGATCACGCCGGGGATGCCGTAGGGCAGGAAGTACGCCGCACGGAAGAGCCCGGGCAGCTTGGCTGCGGCGGACTCGAGCAGCAGCGCCAGGATCGTGCAGAGCACGATCATGATGGGCACCTGCACGATGCCGAACAGGAACATCCGGCCGATGGAGGCGATGAAGTTGCCGTCCTCGAGCGCCTGACGGTAGTTGTCGAACCAGGCGAACTGGCTGGTCACGCCCGCCTCGCCGAACAGACCCTCGCGCGTGACGCTCGTGAAGCTCTGGCCGATGGCCACCACGATCGGCAGCAGGAAGGTGAGTCCGAAGAGCGCGAGGAACGGCGCCAGCAGGATCCACGGGGCGCGCGAGACCGCGGTGGAGCGCGGTCTGCGGCGGGCCTCGGGACGAGCGGATGCACGGGGTGCGGTGGTGGTCATCGGTCCGCCTTCCGGATGGTGAGGCCCTTGTTGCGGAAGACCTCGATGACCTGCGCCTCGGTGGTGGCGATGGCGTCGACGAGGGTGCCTCCGCTCGTCTTGCGGCGGAAGCCGTCGGCGAGGATGTTGAAGGTCTGCTGCGTGACCGGCCACCAGGACCAGTCCGGGTTCTGCTGCTGGGTCGCCGGCTGGAACACCTCGGTGTTGTACGACTGGCCGCCGAAGAACTCGCTGCCGCCCTCCCGGGCCGTGCCGATGATGTCGCGGGCGGGCGACCATCCGATGCCGGAGTTCGCGATCATCGCGTCGATGCCCTCCTGCGAGGTGGTCATCCACACCGCGAACTCCATCGCCTCCTTCGGATGCCGGCTGGTGGCGAGCACCGCCGCCGTCGAACCGCCCTGGTAGGTCGAGCCGAAGCCGGTGCTCCAGGTGGGTGCCGGCGCGACGCGCCACTTGCCCTCGGCTCCGCTGATGCCGGTCATGAGCGCGTCGCCCCAGCTGGCGCTCACGAGCGAGGCGACCTCGTCGCGCGCCGCCGCGGCGAACCAGGCGGGGGTGTACGGGTTGTAACTGGTGCCGACGATGCGCTCGTCGATCGCGCGGTCGAAGAAGCGCGCGACCTCGAGCGTGGCCTCGTCGGCCATGTCGATGACCCAGCCGTCCTCATCCGCCCGGAACCAGGTGGCGCCGGCCTGACCGGCGTAGCCCGCGAAGCCGGAGGTGTCCGAGATCGGGAAGACATCGATGAGCGCGGAGCCCTCGTCGCGGAACACCTCCCCCGCGGCGAACCATTCCTCGCGCGTGGCGGGGATGTCGAGCCCTCGGGCCTCGAAGAGATCGGGACGGTAGTACATGCCGACGGGGCCGGAGTCCTGCGGGATGGCGTAAACGCCGCCCGTGAAGCTGACCTGGTTCCAGAGCGTCTCGTCGTAGCGGTCGCGGTACTGCTGCACGCCGTAGCGCGACAGGTCGGTGACGCCGTTGACGAGCATGAACTCGGGCAGGCTGCGCATCTCCACCTGGGCGAGGTCAGGACCGCTGCCGGCGGCGAGCGCCGAGTACAGCTTCTGGTAGCCGCCGGCGTTGCCGCCCTGGATCCACGAGACCTCGACCTGCACATCCGGGTTCTGGGCGTTCCAGACGTCGGCGACCTTCTGCAGATCCTTCAGCCAGGACCAGTAGGTGAGCCGGATCGGGCCGTCCGCGGGCGGCAGCGTCGGCTGCGTGTTCACCGAGGTCGTACCCGGTGTTGAGCACCCAGCCAGGATCGTCGCCGCGGTGGCGCCGACCCCGAGGGTCAGGAGTTGTCGTCTCGACAGGGCGTTCATCGGTCCTCACTTCGTCGTGCGGCGCGCTGCGTGACCCGTCCGGGGGCCGCGGCGCTGCGGTCTGGTCACGCTAGCAGCAAAACCGGTCGAACGACCCGCATTCGGGGTACGCTGGCGGCCACCGCAGCGCAGCGGTGTCACGGGCAGGACGGATCGGCCCGGATCGGAGCGAGATGACCACCACGGATGCAGGCGGCCAGGTCGCAGCGCGCGCCCGCGGTCCCTACGCCAAGACCGCGGAGCGGCGTCTCGCGATCCTGGAGGCGGCCACGGAGGTGTTCGCCGAGCGCGGCTGGCGGGCGGCGTCGCTGCGGCAGATCGCCGAAGCCGCGGGTATCAGCCTCTCGACGCTGCAGCATCACTTCCCCAGTAAGGTCGAGCTGCTGCACGCCACGATGACGCACCGCGACGAGCACCGTTTCGAGCGCGCTCCCGGAGCCCTGCCGAGCTTCCCGCAGACCGTGGTCGGGCAGGCGGTCGCGAACGAGGGCGTCCCACGGCTGATCCAGCTCTACAGCGTGCTCACCGCGGAGTCGGCGACCGCGGAGCATCCCGCGCGCGACTACTTCGCGCAGCGCTTCGCGAGCCTCAGGGAGGAGTACGCGGCGGAGTTCGCGGCGCTCGGCGCAGCGGGGGCGCTGCGACCCGGCGTCGACCCGGCGACCGCGGCGGCGCTGCTCATCGGGCTCTGGGACGGCGTGCAGCTGCAGTGGCTGCACGACCCCGACGCGATCGAGCCGGCCGAGGCGCTGGTGGCCTACCTCGGTCTCGTCATCGACGATGAGGCGCTGCTGCCCTCGGCCGCGCAGCGAGCGCGCTGGAGGAGTGACGGCATCGTCTCCGCCTGAGGCTCGGGCGCGGAACGGCGAACGGGGCGCCCGCTGCTGCGGGCGCCCCGTTCGGGCATCGTGGCCGGATGGCCACGGACGACGTCAGGCCGCGGCGTCGGCCTTCGGAGCCGAGGTGTCGGCCGGCAGGGCCTTCTTGGCGGTCTCGACGAGGGCGGCGAAGGTCGCCGGCTCGTTGACGGCCAGCTCGGCGAGGATGCGACGGTCGACCTCGACGCCGGCCAGGCCGAGGCCCTGGATGAGGCGGTTGTAGGTCAGGCCGTTGGCGCGGCTCGCCGCGTTGATGCGCTGGATCCACAGGCGACGGAACTCGCCCTTCTTCGCGTGACGGTCGCGGTACGCGTAGACGAGGGAGTGGGTGACCTGCTCCTTGGCCTTGCGGTAGAGGCGCGACCGCTGACCGCGGTAGCCCTCGGCCCGCTCGAGGATGGTCCGGCGCTTCTTGTGTGCGTTTACTGCCCGCTTGACGCGTGCCATGTCGTTACTTCCTTACCGTTCAGGGTCGGTCAGTGACCGAGGAGCTTCTTGGCGACCTTGGCGTCGCCGGCGGCGAGGACCTGGTCCTGGTTGAGACGGGCCTTGCGCTTCGAGGCCTTGACCTCGAGGTTGTGGCGCATACCGGCCTGCTGCTTCATGACCTTGCCGCTGCCGGTGAGCTTGAAGCGCTTCTTGGCCCCGGAGTGGGTCTTCTGCTTGGGCATCAGTTTCTCTTTCTCTTACTGTTCGGCGGCTGCGGCGGCCGGAGCCTCCGCTGCGCCCTTCGACTCGGCCTTGCTCGCCGCGCGCTGCGCGTTCTGCTCGGCCTTGGCCTCGGACTTGTTCTTGTGCGGCGCGATGACCATGGTCATGTTGCGGCCGTCGATGGTGGGGGTGGACTCGACCGAGCCGAACTCGGCGACGTCCTCCGCGAAGCGCTGGAGGAGGCGCACACCCTGGTCGGGACGCGACTGCTCGCGGCCGCGGAACAGGATCATCGCCTTGACCTTGTCGCCCTCCTTGAGGAAGCCGACGGCGCGCTTCATCTTCGTCTCGTAGTCGTGCTTGTCGATCTTGAGGCGGAAACGGACCTCCTTGAGGATCGTGTTCGCCTGGTTGCGTCGGGCCTCCTTGGCCTTCTGCGCCGCCTCGTACTTGAACTTGCCGTAGTCCATGATCTTCACCACGGGCGGGCGGGAGTTCGGGGCGACCTCCACCAGATCCAGGTCGGCCTCCTGAGCAAGGCGCAGCGCGTCCTCGATGCGGACGATGCCGACCTGCTCGCCGCCGGGGCCGACGAGGCGGACCTCGGGGACCCTGATGCGGTCATTGGTGCGCGGATCGCTGATGCGTGTCTCCTCTGTTCGTTGACTGGGCCCTGCGCCGACGAGCGCCGGCGGGGCGGAGAGGAGTTTCAACACGCGGGACGGCCACGGCCATCCGAGCGCCCCGCCGGAGCGGTGCGCCGCACCCTGCCTGCCCCTCGGGCGAACCCTCGGGGCGGAGTGCCAAGACCCGGTAACCTGTGACGGTATGCGCGGGTGGGAGAATCTCCTCTTCCTCTTCGGCAGCCTGACGGTGCCGAAGCCTGCATCAGAGTAGCAGAGCGAGAGCCTGCAAGCGAGAGGCGAGCATGTCGGAGCAGACGGCCGAGTCCACGAACGAGTCCAGGGACATCTCGGAGGTGCCGGCGGTCGAGGTGATCAACACCGTTGCGATCCACCTGCTCAGTGCTGCGGCGGTGAAGTGCGGCCTGGCCGACGACCCGGCGGCGCAGACCGATCTCGACGAGGCCCGCAAGCTCATCAACGCGCTCGCCGGTCTCGTCACCGCCGCCGCCCCCGAGATCAGCGACTCGCACGCGCGTCCCCTGCGCGACGGGCTGCGCTCGGTGCAGCTGGCGTTCCGCGAGGCGTCGAGCATCCCGGACGCACCGGGCAAGGGCCCCGGCGAGAAGTTCACGGGCTCCGTGATCTGAGCGAGGGGTCAGCCGGCGGTCTCGAGCTTGAGGCTCATCGAGTCGACGCGGTCGGCGATTACGGTCGAGGCGGCGATGCGCCGCTGCACCCCGTCGAGGAGCTCCTGCAGCTCGGCTCGATCGAGGCCGGGCCGCAGGCGCAGACGCAGCACGATCTCGGGGCCGCGCATCCGGGCGTCCGGGTCGCCGGCCCGCACGAGCATCCCGTCGATCCGCGGCTCGGGGGCGACGACGTCGGCGAACGCGGCCAGCACGTCCGGGTCGTCGTGGGCGGGCATCCAGGGGTCGCCCTGCGCCATCGCCCACACCGCGGGGCGGCGCAGTGCGAACTCGGTCTCGGAGGCCGGGTCGAGCACGACGAGGTCGGTGCGCTCGCTCGCCGCCGCCAGGGCCACGCGCACGCCGTCCGCCGGCACCGGGCGCGCCTTCGGGTTCCATGCCGCCATCGCGGTCACCGACGAGAAGACCGGGAGCACGTCGCGGCCGTCCGGTCCGGCGACCGTCACGATCGCCAGTTCCGCGCTCTTGTCGACGGTGCGCCCGTGCGCGCCCTCGCCGGACTCGCCGAGCTTCGCGACCAGCGGGATCAGCAGGCGCGCGCCGCGCAGCGCGTCCACCACCGCTGCCGGACCGGTCTCGCCGCACCGGAACGCCACCACCGCCGCGAGCAGCTCCGGCGGCGCCGAGCCGTCGTCGGCGGCGCTGCGGTTCTCCTCGAACTGCCGACCCGCCCAGGGGCGACCGGCGGAGTCCTTCAGCGGATCGTGGTCCTGCTCCGGCATCAGAAGCCGGCGACGTCCAGCGCCTCGGGCAGCGTGAACGCGCCCGCGTAGAGGGCCTTGCCGACGATCGCGCCCTCGAGGCCCGCCGGCACGAGCTCGCGGAGCTCGGCGATGTCGTCGAGGCTGGAGATGCCGCCGGAGGCGACGACGGGCTTGTCGGTGCGGTCCATGACCTGGCGCAGCAGCTCGACGTTCGGACCCTTGAGGGTGCCGTCCTTGGTGACGTCCGTCACGACGTAGCGCGAGCAGCCGGCCTCCTCGAGGCGGTCGAGCACGGCCCAGAGGTCGCCGCCGTCCTGCGTCCAGCCGCGGGCGGCGAGGGTGGTGCCGCGCACGTCGAGCCCGACGGCGATGGCCTCGCCGTAGGTCGCGATGACGCTCGCCGCCCACTCCGGGTTCTCGAGGGCCGCCGTGCCGAGATTGATGCGGGTGACGCCGGTCGCGAGCGCGGCCTCCAGACTCGCGTCGTCGCGGATGCCGCCGGAGAGCTCGAAGTTGACCTCGCCGCGCAGCGACTTGATGACCTTCTTGATGACCGAGCGGTTGTCGCCGCGCCCGAAGGCCGCGTCGAGATCGACCAGGTGGATCCACTCGGCGCCGCCCTCGACCCACTGCTCGGCGGCACCGAGCGGCTCGCCGTAGCTCGTCTCCGTGCCGGCCTCGCCCTGCGTCAGCCGAACGGCCTTGCCGTCGGCGACATCGACCGCCGGGAGCAGGGTCAGTGCGGGGGTGCGGTTGAACTCGCTCATGCGTTCGGGCGGTGCTTTCTGTGGGGAGGGCGGATGGCCGTGGACGATCCTAGCCCCGGGCGGAGGGGTTCCCTCAACCGGCGGATGGCGCCCGGTATTCCCCGAGCGGCGGGCGCGACGCGCTCAGAGCGAGCCGATCCAGTTCCGCAGCAGTCGGATGCCCGCCTCGCCCGACTTCTCGGGGTGGAACTGCGTGGCCGCCAGCGGGCCGTTCTCGACGGCCGCGAGGAAGCGCCCCCGTGCTCGGCCCAGGTCACGTGCGGTTGCGGGAAGGGAGGGATGACGTCGAGCGTCCACTCCTGCGCCGCGTAGGAGTGGACGAAGTAGAAGCGCTGGTCGTGCAGGCCGTCGAAGAGCACCGATCCCTCCGGGGCTTCGACCGTGTTCCAGCCCATGTGGGGCAGGACGGCGCTCGGCAGCTGGCTGACCGTGCCGGGCCACTCCCCCAACCCCTCCGCCTCGACGCCGCGCTCGATGCCGCGCTCGAAGAAGACCTGCATGCCGACGCAGATGCCGAGCACCGGACGCCCGCCGGCGAGGCGCGACTCGATGATCGAGCCGCCGCGGGCCGCGTTCAGCGCGTCCATCACCGCCGGGAAGGCACCGACGCCGGGCACGAGGAGGCCGTCCGCCTCCAGCGCGGCGCGGCGATCGCCGGTGAGCTCCACCTCGGCTCCGGCGGCCTCGAGCGCCTTCACCGCGGAGTGGACGTTGCCGCTGCCGTAGTCGAGGACGACGACCTTCGCCATCAGAGCTTCCCCTTGGTCGACGGCACCCCGTCGACCGCGGCGTCGTGGGCCTTGGCGAAGCGGAAGGCCCGCGCGAAGGCCTTGAACTCGGCTTCGGCGATGTGGTGCGGGTCGCGACCGGCGAGCACGGTGAGGTGCACCGTGAGACCGGCGGCGAAGGTGATCGCCTCGAAGACGTGGCGGATCATCGAGCCGGTGAAGTGCCCGCCGATGAGGTGCAGCTCGAAGCCGGCGGGCTCGCCGGAGTGCACGAGGTAGGGCCGACCGGAGATGTCGACCACGGCCTGCGCGAGCGCGTCGTCCAGCGGCACGAGGGCGTCGCCGAAGCGGGAGATGCCCGACTTGTCGCCGAGCGCCTGGCGGATCGCCGTACCGAGCACGATGCCGGTGTCCTCGACGGTGTGGTGCACGTCGATGTGCGTGTCACCGGTCGCCTTGACCGTCAGGTCGGTCAGCGAGTGCTTCGCGAAGGCCGTGAGCATGTGATCGAAGAAGGGCACGCCCGTGTCGATCGACGACGTGCCGTTGCCGTCGAGGTCGATGCGGAGCTCGATGCTCGACTCGCTGGTCGCGCGGGACAGCTCTGCGACGCGCGCGGAAGCGGGGGTGGAGGGCCCAGTGGTCATGCGTCCACTCTACTGAGCGGCGCCCTCCGTCCTCCGCCCCGGGCCGCGTCAGCGCGGGCTGATCTCGGCGAGCGAACGGAGGAAGTAGTCCGTCTCCTCCGCCGTGCCCGCCGTGACCCGCAGGTGCCCGGGGATGCCGACGTCGCGGATGAGGATGTCCTTCGCGAAGAGCGCCTCGAAGACGGCGTGCGGGTCGTCGACCCCGCCGAAGAAGACGAAGTTCGAGTCGCTCGCGTAGGGGCGGTACCCGAGCGAGGGCAGCTCCGCGACGATGCGGTCGCGCTGCGCGGCGATGTCGCCCACGGTCGCGAGCATCACCGGAGCGTGCCGCAGCGCCGCGGTCGCGGCCGCCTGCGTCAGGGCCGAGAGGTGGTAGGGCAGGCGGACCAGCCGGAGCGCGTCGATGACGGCGGGATCGGCGGCGAGGTAGCCGAGGCGCACGCCCGCGAACGCGAAGGCCTTGCTCATCGTGCGCGAGACCAGCAGGCGCGGTCGTCCCGGCAGGAGGTCGAGCGCGCTGCGCGTGCCCGGCCGGGCGAACTCGGCGTAGGCCTCGTCGACCAGCACGATGCCGCGACTCGCCTCGTACGCGGCCTCGATCGTCTCGATCGGCAGCGGGGTGCCGGTCGGGTTGTTGGGCGCGCAGAGGAAGACGACGTCGGGGTCGAGCCGCTCGATCTCGCGGGTGGCGGTGGCGGGGGTGATCGCGTAGTCGGCGTCGCGCTCACCGGTGATCCACGTGCTGCCGGTGCCCGTCGCGATCATGGAGTGCATCGAGTAGGTGGGCGGGAACCCGAGCACCGAGCGCCCCGGTCCGCCGAACGCCTGCAGCACGTGCTGCAGGACCTCGTTCGAACCGTTCGCGGCCCAGATCTGCTCCGCAGCGATCCCCTTGCCGAGATAGCCCGCGAGGCCCTCGCGGAGCTCGGTGAACTCGCGATCCGGATAACGGTTGACCCCCTGCAGCGCGGTGGCGAGGTCGACGAGCACGTCGTCGACGACCTCCTGCGGCACGGGATGCGTGTTCTCGTTGACGTTCAGTTGATAGCGCACGGGCGCCTGCGGGGCACCGTAGGGCACGTGCCCCCGGAGATCGTCGCGGATGGGGAGGTCGTCGAGACTCGTCACCCGATCAGGCTACTGGCGGCCGGAGCGACGAGGCCCCGGTCCCCTGCCGCGACGGCGGCGCGATTCAGCCCGCGTAGTGAGCGGGCACGACCAGCTGCTCACCGGCTCGAATCGAGAAGCTCTCGAGCCCGTTCGCCGCGACCAGCCCGGCGACCACGTCGCGGGGGTCGTCCTCCGGCGCGATCTCGCCGGCCAGGCTCCAGAGCGATCCGCCCGCAGGCACGGTCACGATCGTCGGCGAGGCGTCGGCCGAAGCGGCCCCGCCGTTGAGCGCGGCGAGCACGACGCCCACCAGCAGCGGCAGCGCCGCGAGACCGGTGAAGACGACGCGCCCCCGGCGCGTGAGGCGCAGGCGCGTGCGCGGCTGCTGAAGTGCGGCGGTGCCCGGTGCGGCTGCAATGCTCATGTCGTCTGCTCCTCGTGTCTCTCGACGGTCGGTCCCGGTCATCGGCCGGTCGGCCCGATGACGTGCTCTCGACGCGAAACCGAAGCCGTGTTCCGAAGATATCTTCGAATCGGGTTCGAAGCAAGCCATTCCGGAGAAGGAACGCGTGAAATCCCGCGACACGCTTCGAACACAGCTTTGCCTCGACCCCGGAACTGGATACAGTTTCGAACGCCGGGAACAGGCAATCAGGGACCACCGACATCCGCTCCGGGATGCGGAGCGGCGGGCACCGGGAGGGTGGACGATGGACGGCACGAGCGGCGCTCCGCGCACGAGGAAGGCGTTGACCGCCAAGCAGCAGGCGATCCTCGAGGCGATCCAGCAGTCGGTCGCGACGCGCGGCTACCCGCCGAGCATGCGCGAGATCGGCGACGCCGTGGGGCTCTCCTCGCTCTCCAGCGTGACCCACCAGCTCAACCAGCTCGAGCTCGCCGGCGCCATCCGCCGCGACCCCAACCGCCCGCGGGCGCTCGAGGTGCTCCTCGAGGTGCCCGCCCCCGAGGCCGAGGCCACCCCCGTGGGCGACGCGGCGATGGTGCCGCTCGTCGGACGCATCGCGGCCGGCATCCCCATCACCGCCGAGCAGCAGGTGGACGAGATCTTCCCGCTGCCGCGCCAGCTCGTCGGCAAGGGTGAGCTCTTCATGCTCAAGGTCGTCGGCGACTCGATGGTGGACGCCGCCATCTGCGACGGCGACTGGGTCGTCGTGCGGTCGCAGCAGACCGCCGAGAACGGCGAGATCGTCGCGGCCATGCTCGATGAGGAGGCGACGGTCAAGGTCTTCCGCGAGCGCGACGGGCATCGCTGGCTGCTCCCCCGCAACAGCAGTTACGAGCCCATCCTGGGCGACCACGCCGACATCCTCGGCAAGGTCGTGGCGGTGCTGCGGGCGGTCTGAGCTGGCGCCGCGCCGCCGTCCCTGCGGCGCACTGCGCCCACGGAGGGCCGCCGCCCCTGCGCCGCACTGGTACCAGGGTGCCAGCGTGGCGCATCCGCTCGATCCGGTCGGATGATGCGGCCGAGCGCATCCGCTCCCTAGCGTGGAGGTCGCGGGCAGGAGCCCGCACACCGACCGGAGGGGAATCATGATCGAGGCACGAGCGCTCACGAAGCGCTACGGCAGCAAGACGGCCGTCGACCGCGTCGACTTCACCGTGCAGCCCGGCAAGGTGACGGGCTTCCTCGGCCCGAACGGCGCCGGCAAGTCGACCACCATGCGCATGATCGTCGGGCTCGACAAGCCGACGAGCGGCAGCGTCACCGTCAACGGCAAGCGCTACGCCGAGCACCGCTCGCCGCTGCGCGAGGTCGGCGTGCTGCTGGATGCGAAGGCCGTGCACACCGGCCGCAGCGCCTACCACCACCTGCTCGCGCAGGCGGCGACGCACGGCATCGCGAAGCGCCGCGTCGAGGAGGTGATCGCGCTCACCGGTCTCGACAAGGTCGCCCGCAAGCGCGTCGGCGGTTTCTCCCTCGGCATGGGGCAGCGGCTCGGCATCGCCGCGGCGCTGCTCGGCGACCCGAAGACCCTCATCCTCGACGAGCCGGTGAACGGTCTCGACCCCGAGGGCGTCACCTGGGTGCGCATGCTCGTGCGCTCCCTCGCCGCCGAGGGCCGCACCGTGCTGCTCTCCTCGCACCTCATGAGCGAGATGGCGCTGACCGCGGACCACATCATCGTCCTCGGCCGAGGCCAGGTGCTGGCCGACGCCCCGGTGCAGGACTTCATCGCGGGCTCCGGCACGGCGACCGTGCGCGTGCGCACCCCGCGCCCCGACCTGCTCGCCGCCGCGCTGCCCGGCGCACCGGGCACGCAGCTGCCCGACGGCGCCATCAGCCTCAGCGGCGTGACCGCCGAGCAGATCGGCGAGGCGGCGGCCTCGGCCGGCGTCGTGCTGCACGAGCTGACCCCGGTCTCCTCCTCGCTCGAGGAGGCCTACATGACCCTGACCCAGGACGAGGTCGAGTACCGCGCCGGCGGCGTGCCGGCGTCGACCCAGGGAGGTGCGCGATGACCGCGACGGCGACCGCATCCGTGCGAGCGGATGCACGACTCGGCTTCGGCGGCGTGCTCCGCTCCGAGTGGATCAAGTTCACGAGCCTGCGATCGACCTACTGGACGAGCGGCGTCATCCTGCTCGTCTGGATCGGCTTCGCCCTGCTCATGGCCGGCTTCTCCGAATTCTCGGTGCAGGGCGTCGGCGAGGACGAGCTGCGGCAGTACCTGGCCGTCATCCCCGCGACCATCGGCGTCAACGTGGGCGTCCTCGTCGCCGGCATCCTCGGCGTGCTCGCCTTCTCGGGCGAGTACTCGACCGGCATGGTGCGCTCGAGCCTGACGGCCGTTCCCAGCCGCTTGCCGGTGCTCGCCGCCAAGGCCGTCGTGGTGTTCGTGTGGTCGTTCCTGCTCGGCGCGCTCAGCGTGACGCTCTCGTTCCTGGCCGCACAGCCGTTCTTCGCCGCCGATGGGCTCGCCGGAGCCCCGGACGGCCCCGTGCTGCTCGCGTTCCTCGGCGCAGCGGTGTACCTCGGCCTCATCGCGCTGTTCGGACTCGGCATCGGCGCGCTGGTCCGCGCCGGTGCCGGCGGCATCGCGATCGTCGTCGGCCTCATCATGGTGCTGCCGATCGTCGGCGGCATCCTCAGCGGCTGGATCGACTGGGTGACGGAGGTGCTCGCGGTGCTGCCCTCGCAGGTCGGGATGAACCTCACCGGCGTCGAAGGCAACGCGCTGTTCGGCGACCCGGCGTACGGCATGGGCGCCTCCCTGCTCATCCTGGCCGCGTGGTCGGCGGCTTCCCTGCTGCTCGGCGCACTCGCCCTCAAGGGGCGGGACGCCTGACCCGCTCGAGCACGCACGAGTCCCCGGCGACGCCCCTCGGCGACGCCGGGGACCTCGCGCTGCCCAAACCGCCCGGAGGCTTCCGCAGCTGGCTGCGCCGGCATCCGCGGATCGTCGACGGCGTCGTGGTGGCCGTCTACGCGCTGCCGAGCGCGGTGCTGGTCATCGGCGGCGCCGCCAGCGAGTCGTATCAGGGGCGGACCACGTCGTGGGGGCTGCCCTACGCCTGGTGGTGGACGGCGCTGGCCGCCGCCGTCGCGGTCGGGCTCTGCGTCCTGCTGACGCAGCGCCGTCGCCGGCCCGTGCTGGTGCTCGTCGTCGCGGCCATCGCATCCTTCGTCCCGCTTCCGTCCACGGCCGGCACGGAGGCGCTGCCGGTGCTCGTGGCGCTCTACGGCATGGGCGCGTTCCATTCGTCGCGCGGAGCCTGGATCGGCTTCGGCGCCGTGGCCGCCGCATCGAGCACCGGCGTGATGCTCGGCGCTGCCGGCCCCCTGAGCGTGCTGCGCAACGGCGACGCCTTGGACCTGGGCTTGACGGTGTCGGCGGTCACGAGCATGGTGATCTTCCTGCTCATCGCCACCCTCATGGGCACGAGCGTCGGCAACCGGCGCCGCTACACCCAGGCGCTCATCGACCGTGCCGCGCAGCTCGTGCGCGAACGGGACGCCCAGGCCCGCATCGCCGGGGCCCAGGAGCGCAGCCGGATCGCCGGCGAGATGCACGACGTCATCGCGCACAGCGTCTCCGTGATGATCGCCCTCGCCGAGGGCGCCGCCGCGGCCTCGCGGTCCAGGCCCGAGCAGGCCGCCGAGACGATGGCCCAGGTCGCCGAGACCGGGCGCGGCACCCTCGCGGAGGTGCGCCGCCTGCTGGGCGTGCTGCAGGAGGACGGCGAGCAGGCCGACCGGCGCCCGCAGCCCGGCGCCGCCGAGCTCGACGGGCTCGCGGCAGGGTTCCGGGCCGCCGGCATGCGGCTCGAGTACCGCAGCTCGGGCGAGCCGACGGACGACCAGTCCCTCGGGCTCGTCGTCTACCGCATCGTGCAGGAGTCGCTGACCAACGCGCTGCGCTACGCGCCGGGAGCCGCGGTGACCGCATCCGTCCACTGGTCCGACTACGGGGTCGGGATCGAGGTCGTCGACGACGGCCCCGGAGCCGGGCAGCCCTCGCAGGGCGCCGGGCGCGGCCTGCTGGGGATGCGCGAGCGCGCCGCGCTCTACGCCGGTACCGTGGAGGCCGGTCCGCGCCCCGAGGGCGGCTGGGCCGTGAGCGTGATGCTGCGGGGAGGAGCAACGGCATGATCGAGGCGATCCGGATCCTGCTCGTCGACGACCAGCTGCTCGTGCGGCGCGGCTTCGGCATGGTGCTCGACGCCGAGGACGGCATCGAGGTCGTCGGCGAGGCGGGCGACGGCGAGCAGGCCATCGGCCTGGCCCGCGCCCACCGCCCGGACGTCGTGCTCATGGACGTGCGGATGCCCGGCATGGACGGCATCCGCGCCACCGAGGTCATCACGGCGATGCTGCCGGAGACGCGCGTCATCATCCTGACCACCTTCGATCTCGACGAGTACGCCTTCGGCGGCCTCCAGGCCGGCGCGAGCGGCTTCCTGCTCAAGGACGCGCGTCCGGCCGAGCTGGTCGAGGCGATCCGCGCCGTGCACCGCGGCGATGCCGTCGTAGCGCCCCGGGTGACCGCGCGCCTCGTAGAGCTGGCGTCGCCCGCGCTGGCCCGCGGCGGCGCGGCCTCCGACGCCGAGGAGCGGCTCGCGGTGCTGAGCGAGCGCGAGCGCGAGGTGCTGCAGCTCATCGCCGAGGGCGCGACCAACGGCGAGATCGCCGAGCGCCTGTTCCTCTCGGAGTCGACCGTCAAGACGCACGTCGGCCGCGTGCTGCGCGGCCTCGGCCTGCGCGACCGCGTGCAGGCCGTGATCCTCGGCTACGAGCTGGGGATCGTCAGCCCCTAGGCTCCGGCCGGCTCGAGGGCCCGCAGCTGAGCCGCGAGCTGCTCGTCGACCATCGCGTGCAGGCGCGTGCCGCCCTCCTCGTACGAGGTGGCGATGACCCGGCCCGTGTCGTGCGCGAGCGCGACGAGGTCGCCCCGGTCGAAGGGCACGAGCACGTCGACCTCGGTGCCGAGATCCGGCAGCAGGGACTGGATGCGCTCCAGCAGCTCCTCGACGCCCTCGCCCGTGCGGGCGGAGACGAAGACGGCGTCCGGATGCAGGCCGCGCAGCAGCAGGCGCGCATCCGCATCCGCCAGGTCCGCCTTGTTGAAGGCGACGATCTCGGGGATGTCGCGCGCGTCGACCTCGCCGAGCACGTCGCGCACCGTGGCGATCTGGCTGGCGGGATCCGGATGCGAGGCGTCGACGACGTGGACGATCACGTCCGCATCCGCCGCCTCCTCGAGCGTCGACCGGAACGCCTCGACCAGCTGGTGCGGCAGGTTCCGGACGAAGCCCACCGTGTCGGCGAGCGTGTACCGCCGACCGTCCTCGGCCCGCGTCTTGCGCACGGTCGAGTCGAGCGTGGCGAACAGCGCGTTCTCGACGAGCACGCCGGCACGGGTGAGGCGGTTCAGCAGGCTCGACTTGCCGGCGTTGGTGTAGCCGGCGATGACGACGGAGGGGATGACGTTGCGCTTGCGGTTGGCGCGTTTGGCCTCGCGCGCCGGTGCGAAGCTCTGGATCTGCTTGCGCAGCTTCGCCATGCGGCTGTGGATGCGACGACGGTCCAGCTCGATCTTCGTCTCACCGGGGCCGCGCGAGCCCATGCCCGCGCCGCCGGCGGTCTGCCCGCCGGCCTGGCGGCTCATCGACTCGCCCCAGCCGCGCAGGCGGGGCAGCAGGTACTCGAGCTGTGCGAGCTCGACCTGCGCCTTGCCCTCGCGCGTCTTCGCGTGCTGGCTGAAGATGTCGAGGATCACGGCGGTGCGGTCGATGACCTTGACCTTGACGACGTCCTCCAGCGCGCGGCGCTGGCTCGGCGCGAGCTCGGTGTCGGCGATGACGGTGTCGGCGCCGAGGTTCGCGACGATCATGCCGAGCTCCTCCGCCTTGCCGCGGCCGAGGTAGGTGGCGGGGTCCGGATGCGGACGCCGCTGCAGCAGGCCGTCGAGCACGCTGGCGCCGGCCGTCTCGGCCAGGGCGGCGAGCTCGCGCAGCGAGTTCTCCGCGTCCTCCTGCGCACCCTGCGGGTGCACGCCGATGAGCACCACGTTCTCGAGGCGCAGCTCGCGGTACTCGACCTCGGTGACGTCCTCGAGCTCGGTGCGCAGGCCGGAGACGCGCCGGAGCGCCTGCCGCTCCTCGCGGTCAAACTGGTCGCCGTCGCGATCGGACTCGTAGGCGTTGTCACGCTGCAGGGCCTGGGCGCGCTGCTCTGACGCGGCTCCCGCGCCGAAGATGGACGAGCCGGCCGAGCGGCTCTCGGCGGCCGCGAGCACACGGTCCACCACGTCGTCGTTGTCGTTGTTCATTCGCGTCCAGTCTACGTCCTCGCGTGTTCGTGCTCGCCGCCGGTCTCCGATACAGTCGGCCCATGGAGTCGGACCACTACTTCTCGGCCGAACCGGCCAGCGACTCGAGTCTCCGACCCCTCCACGTGGAGCTCGCAGGGCATCCCCGGCATCTCGTCACGGCCGGCGGCATCTTCAGCCCGGACCGCGTGGACCTCGGCACCGGCGTGCTGCTCGCCAACACGCCTCCCCGCCTCCCGGCGGGCACCTGCTCGACCTCGGCAGCGGCTGGGGCCCAATCAGCCTCTCGCTCGCCCTCGAGGCGCCGCACGCCACCGTCTGGGCCGTCGACGTCAACCGCCGCGCCCTCGACCTCGTGCGGCGCAACGCCGAGAAGCTGGGCCTCGACAACGTCAACGCCGTGCTGCCCGAGGACGTTCCCGAGGACGTCCGCTTCATGTCCATCCGCTCGAATCCGCCCATCCGCGTCGGCAAGAACGAGCTGCACGCCATGCTGCTGCACTGGCTGCCCAGACTGGAGCGCGACGCCGAGGCGTGGATGGTCGTCGCGCGGCACCTGGGGTCGGACTCGCTGCAGCGGTGGCTCGGCGACAGCCTGCCGCAGGGCTTCCAGACCTTCCGCGCCGCGACGAACAAGGGGTTCCGGGTGCTGCGGGTCCGGCACCGCTGACCGGGGTCGCTCAGACCTCCAGCGTGCCGGTGAAGACCAGCTCGGCCGGACCCTCGAGGCTGGTGTGCTCGCCATCCGGGCCGGGGAACATGCGCACGCCCACGACGCCGCCGGGCACCGCGACCCTCCAGTCGTCGGGGGCGCCGGCGCCCGCCCAGTGGCGCACGGCCAGCGCCGTGGCGACCGCTCCGGTGCCGCAGGAGAGGGTCTCGCCGCTGCCGCGCTCGTGCACGCGCATGCGCACGTAGCCGACGCCGTCGATGACCATCGGATCGCGCGGCACGACGAACTCGACGTTCGCTCCAGCGGGCTGCACGGGCTCCAGGACGGGCGCGTAGGCGAGGTCGGCGCGCTCCAGGTCGTCCTCGCTGGGCAGCGCCACGACGACGTGCGGGTTGCCGACGTCGACGCCGAGGCCGGGGCGCGGCACGTCGAGCTCCTTCGCGCGGACCAGCGCGTCGTTGCCGTCGAGCCGCCACGGCCCCATGTCGACTCGGAAGCCGTCCCCGCTGCGCTCCACGAGCTTGACGCCGGCGCGGGTGCCGATCGCCGCCTGCGCGCCCTCCGGCAGGTCGAGCAGGCCGGTCTCCGTGAGGAACCGGGCGAAGACGCGCACGCCGTTGCCGCACATCTCGGCGGTGGACCCGTCGCCGTTGCGGTAGTCCATGAACCACTCGGCGCCCGGGTGCTCGGCCAGGGCCGCGGCACCGGCCTCGATGGCGCTCGATCGCACCGCGCGCAGCAGGCCGTCGGCACCCACGCCGAAGTGGCGGTCGCAGACGGCGGCCACCTGGTCGGGGCTCAGATCGAGCTCACCGGCGGGATCGGCGTACAGCACGAAGTCGTTACCCGTGCCCTGGCCCTTGGTGAAGGTGATGCTCGCCACCCGCTCGAGTCTACGTGCGCGAGGCCGCTCGCTCGGCTCGACGGGCCCGTCTGCGGAGGGCTCAGCGCGCGGCGGGCACCAGCGCCGAGGCCCGCATCGCGATGTCCGGCGCCTCCGCGGGCAGCCAGTGCGTGCTCGCCGAGCGCCGGAACCAGCTCACCTGGCGGCGTGCGTAGCGCCGGGTGAGCGCCTGCGTGGCGGCCACGGCCTCGGCCTCGCTCATCCGTCCGTGCAGCTGCTCGATCGCCTGCGCGTAGCCGATGGCGCGGCTCGCGGTGACGCCGCGTTCGAGGCCGAGCCGCAGGAGGCCGGCGACCTCGTCGACCATGCCGGCGGCCCACATCCGCTCGACGCGCGCGTCCAGGCGCGGCACCAGCCGCTCGCGCTCCAGGGCGAGGCCGATCGTGACGGCCTCGGTCCAGGCGCGCTCCTCCTCGGGGAGCCCGGCGCCGAACGGCTCGCCCGTGATGGCGACGACCTCGAGGGCGCGGACGATGCGCCGTGCGTTGTGCGGGCCGATGGCGGTCGCGGCCTCGGGGTCGACGGCCAGCAGCTCGGCGTGCAGCCCGGCGACGCCCTCCGCCTCGAGTCGGGCCTCGTAGCGCGCCCGCACCGCCGGGTCGCGCGCCGGGAAGCGGAAGTCGCGCACCACCGCGTCGACGTAGAGCCCGGAGCCGCCCACGAGGATCGGCACGGCGCCGCGGGCGCGGATGCCGCCGATCAGCGCGCGCGCCTGCTCCTGGAAGGCGGCGACGCTCGCCTCCTCGGTGACGTCGAGCACGTCGAGCAGATGGTGCGGTATCCCGCGGCGCTCGACGAGCGGCAGCTTCGCCGTGCCGATGTCCATGCCCCGGTAGCACTGCATCGCGTCGCCGTTGACGATCTCGGCCGCCCCGCCGTTCCCAGCGATCGCCTCGGCGAGATCGAGCGAGAGGTCGCTCTTACCCGTGCCGGTCGCGCCGACGACGACGACGAGCGGATGCGCCGCGGTCACGCGCCCGGCGCGCCGATGCGCAGTCCGGGCAGGCCCAGCGAGACGCGGCCCGTGGCGGCGTCCGACGGCTGCGCGGGCACGCCGCACGATGCGGCCTCGGCGCGGTCCCACGCGTCGCCCGCGCGTGTGGGGCGGACGGGCAGCGCTCCCCCGCCCGGCGTGCCGGCGATCAGGTAGAAGGGCATGGCCTCGGTGACCGTCGCCGTCACCACGTCCCCGGGGCGCGGCTCGGCTTGCCCCTCGGGCAGGTCGACGTGCACGAGGCGGTTGTCCTCGGCACGGCCGGAGATGCGGCGCGTGTCGTGGTCTCGGCGGCCCTCGTGCTTCGCGACGAGCACCTCGACCGTGCGGCCGATCTGGGCCTTGTTCTCCGACCAGGACATCGCGTCCTGCAGCGCGGTGAGCCGCTCGTAGCGCTCCTGCACGACGGCCTTGGGGATCTGGTCGTCCATCGTGGCCGCGGGCGTGCCCGGCCGGATCGAGTACTGGAACGTGAACGCCGACGCGAAGCGGCTGGCCTCGACCACGCGCAGGGTCTCGGCGAAGTCCTCCTCGGTCTCGCCGGGGAAGCCGACGATGATGTCCGTCGTGATGGCGGCGTGGGGCATCCGCTCGCGCACCCGGTCGAGGATGCCGAGGAAGCGCTCCGAGCGGTAGGAACGGCGCATGGCCTTCAGGATGCGATCGGAGCCGGACTGCAGCGGCATGTGCAACGAGGGCATCACCGCGGGCGTCTCGGCCATCGCGTCGATCACGTCGTCGGTGAAGGCCGCCGGATGCGGGCTGGTGAAGCGGATGCGCTCGAGACCCTCGATCGCACCCGCGGCCCGCAGCAGCTTGCCGAAGGCCAGGCGGTCTCCGAACTCGACGCCGTACGAGTTGACGTTCTGGCCGAGCAGCGTGACTTCGATGGCGCCGTCGTCCACGAGCGCCTGGATCTCGGCGAGCACGTCGCCCGGGCGCCGGTCCTTCTCCTTGCCGCGCAGGCTCGGCACGATGCAGAAGGTGCAGGTGTTGTTGCAGCCCACCGAGATCGAGACCCAGCCGCTGTGCGTGGAGTCCCGCTTGGTCGGCAGGGTCGAGGGGAAGGTCTCGAGCGACTCGAGGATCTCGAGCTGCGCCTCGCCGTTGTGCCGCGCCCGCTCGAGCAGGGCGGGCAGCGACCCCATGTTGTGCGTGCCGAACACGACGTCGACCCACGGCGCCTTCTCGAGGATGACGTTGCGGTCCTTCTGCGCGAGGCAGCCGCCGACGGCGATCTGCAGGCCGGGGTGGGTCTTCTTGCGGTGCGCGAGGTGGCCGAGCGTGCCGTAGAGCTTGTTGTCGGCGTTCTCGCGCACGGCGCAGGTGTTGATCACGACGACGTCCGCATCGCCCTCATCGCCGTGACGGAGGTACCCGGCCGACTCGAGCGAGCCGCTCAGCCGCTCCGAATCGTGCACGTTCATCTGGCAGCCGAAGGTGCGCACCTCGAAGGTGCGGGCACTGCCGTCCTCGGCCAGGGCCGCCGGTGACGGCGCGATCAGGGTCGGCGTGCTGACGGGAGTGCTCATGATGGTGACGATTCTACGATCCGGGATCCGACGCCCGAACCGGCGAACTACACGAAGCGGACACCGCGTTCGTCGCGCAGGGCGGTGCGCACCGACGTGCGGATCGCATCGCCCGAGTAGCCCTTGCGCTGCAGGAAGGCGCTCAGCCGTCGCTCCGCCGTCTGATCGTCGACGCTGTTGAGCTGGCGGGCGCGCTGGCGCGCGAGCTCGAGACAGCGCTGATCCTCGTCGTCGCGATCGAGCTCGGCCACGGCCTCCTCGATCGCGATCGGGTCGAGCTTGCGCCGACGGAGCTCCGCGAGCAGAGCGGAGCGGCCCAGCTTCTTGCGCTCGGTCAGCGACCGGACGAGGTTCTGCGCGAGGTCCGCGTCGTCGAGCAGCCCTGCGCCGAGCAGCCGCTCGATCTCCGCCTCGATCTCGTCTGCTCCGAGCTCGCGTGCGGTGAGCAGGTCGCGCATCTCCTGCACCGACTGCCCGCGCCGCGTGAGCGCGTGCATCGCGACGTTCTCCGCGCGCCGGGCCTTGCGCTGCTCGTCACGCTCCGCGCGCTGTCGTCGGCGCTGCTCGTCCCGCTCGGCGCGACCCGGCGGCGCCGCGCCGGGCGCCTCCGGCTCGGCGGGCACGCTCCTGGCGCGGTGCCGACCGTACTCGTCATCGGACGGTTCCGACGCCGGGCGCAACGCCCGCATGCTGCGCGCACCCTGCTGGGACGCCCAACCGGCTCGCGCGGATTCCTGGGCCGCGCCGTCGAGGAAGCCTTCCTCGCCGTCCACCGACGGATCGAACCATCGGGTGCCATCGCCCGGCTCGTCCGAGCGCACGGCGTCCAGGGCGTCCCCCGGGTCGGTGCCGGTCTGACCGGACCCCGCCGAGTCGGAGCCGCTCTCGCAGGACCGCGTCACGCCGGGGCCGACCGGCGCGGCCGAACCCGAGGGCCCCGCCCCGAACAGGTAGTGCACGGGGGCGAGGCCTTCGGTGCGACCGGTGGAGTCGCTGCGCTCGCGCATCAGGCGCTGGCGGCGCTGCGCGCGGGGGCCTTCCGCTCCGGCGCCGAGATCGGCTGCACGGGTGCCTCGGCCTCGGGCTTGGCACCGCCCACGCCGAGCTTGGCGAGGATCTTGCGCTCGATCTCCGCAGCGGTATCGGCGTTGTTGCGCAGGTAGTTGCGCGCGTTCTCCTTGCCCTGGCCGAGCTGGTCGCCGTCGTAGGTGTACCAGGCACCCGACTTCTTGACGATGCCGTGCTCGACGCCGAAGTCGATCAGACTGCCCTCTCGTGAGATGCCCACGCCGTAGAGGATGTCGAACTCGGCCTGCTTGAAGGGCGGCGCCATCTTGTTCTTGACGACCTTCACGCGGGTGCGGTTGCCGACCGCGTCGGTGCCGTCCTTGAGGGTCTCGATACGGCGGATGTCGAGCCGCACCGAGGCGTAGAACTTGAGCGCCTTGCCGCCCGCGGTGGTCTCGGGGCTGCCGAAGAACACGCCGATCTTCTCGCGCAGCTGGTTGATGAAGATCATCGTGGTCTGGGTCTGGTTGAGGCCACCGGTGAGCTTGCGCAGCGCCTGGCTCATGAGGCGCGCCTGCAGACCGACATGGCTGTCGCCCATCTCGCCCTCGATCTCGGCCCGGGGCACGAGCGCCGCGACCGAGTCGACGACGATGAGGTCGATCGAGCCCGACCGCACGAGCATGTCGGCGATCTCGAGCGCCTGCTCACCCGTGTCGGGCTGCGAGACCAGCAGGGCGTCGATGTCGACGCCGAGCTTCTTCGCGTACTCCGGGTCGAGCGCGTGCTCGGCGTCGATGAAGGCAGCGATGCCGCCGTTGCGCTGCGCGTTCGCGATGGCGTGCAGGGTGAGCGTGGTCTTACCGGAGGACTCCGGCCCGTAGATCTCGATGATGCGACCGCGCGGGAGCCCTCCGATGCCGAGGGCGACGTCGAGGGCGATGGATCCGGTCGGGATGATGGCGACGGGCGCGCGCTCGTCGCTGCCGAGGCGCATCACCGTTCCCTTGCCGAACTGGCGGTCGATCTGGGCGAGGGCGGTCTCGAGGGACTTCTCGCGGTCTGCTGCAGAGGGCATGCTGGGCTCCTTCACTCGGTGCGGTGTCGCCTGTAGGCTGCCGCGCCCCGACGGACCCCCGTGAGGATCCGGCTTCGTCGGCAAGGCTGCGCGGTGTTCCGCGTGCTCCGAACGTTACGGCCGGCCACCGACATCGAGGTCGGCCGCGGTCCGTGCGGTGCGGAACCGGAGCGGTCCTGCGTTGTGGAGGAGTCTAGCGCGCATCCGAACGCATGTTCGATGGCGGGGCTCGGCGTGTCGTAGCGGTGTTCGAACGAGCTCGCGATGCGTCGCGGCCGAGCCGGCGGATTAGTTCCTGGGCTTCGGCAGCCCGGCGCCATGGCGGCGAGAGACCGGCACGTCCTCGGCGGCGCAGAGCGCGAGCCACACGTCGCGCGGCGGCACGCCCGCGGCGATCGCCTGCTCGGCGGTGCGGCCACCCAGCGCCGACAGCACCAGATCGCGGACGAGCACGGCGCCGTACGCACCGAACTCCTGCTCGACGGCGTACTGGAACTCGCTCAGGCGCATCCGCTCATCCTCCCCCATCCGCTCCGGCCGCGCGAACCCGCCCGGCACGCGGCGAGGGCGCCCCGCCGAAGCGGGACGCCCTCGCATCGCTCGTGATCGATGTCAGCGCGCGACCAGATCTGCGTCGAAGTCGGCCACCATGTCGACCGGCACCGTGTCCGGCACGATCGTCAGGCCCTCGACGACCGCCAGGCGGTCGCTGACCTCGCGCATGATGATCGAAATCGGGGTGTCGAGCGCGTCGGCGACGGACGCGAGGATCTCGCTCGAGGCTTCCTTCTGCCCGCGCTCGACCTCGCTGAGGTAACCGAGCGCCACGCTCGCCTTGCTCGCCACCTGACGGAGCGTGCGCCCCTTCTGCAGGCGGAAGTCGCGGAGCACATCGCCGATCTCTTGACGGACCAGAACCATGGGACCCTCCTTACTCGTGTGGCGTCATCAGCTCTTCGGGAGTAGAGCGACCCCGGTAATGCGGGTGACTCACCCGACGACCGTAGCCGGAACTCTATCCGTCGGTCACTGGGTGGCGCCGGGGAACTCCGTCTGATGTAACGCAGCGATCCCGTGGGTATTCCGTGCTGAGCCGATTCGACTCAAGAATTCCGAAGGCGCTCCGTCGCTCGAGGGGTTCGCAGCGGACGGCCACCCGGATGGGCCCATCAGCGCGGGAGCCGTTCGGCGAGTTCGACGACCGCGCGCTCCACCACCCCGGCCCGCACGGCGTCACGCCCGCCGGCCAGGCGCAGCTCGATTGCCTCGACCCGATCGCCGATCGCGACGCCGAGGTAGGCGAGCCCCGCCGGGTGGCCGTCCTGCGGTTCCGGGCCCGCGACGCCGGTGGTGGCGAGCCCGATGTCGGCGGCGCGCCCCTCGACGGCGAGGGCGCTCCGGACCCGGTCGGCCATCTGCCCGGCCACCTCCGGGTGCACTGGCCCGTGCCGTTCCAGCAGCTCGGCGTCGACGCCGAGCAGGCGCCGCTTGAGCTCGGTGGCGTAGCAGACGGCCCCGCCCAGCACGACCGCGGAGGCGCCTGCGGGACGGATCAGCTCGGCGGTCAGCAGCCCTCCGGTCAACGACTCCGCGACGGCGAGAGTGAGCCCACGGGTGCCGAGCTCCGCCAGGAGCTCCTCGGTCGTCGACGCCGCGCTCACGGCGCGCGGTTGCCGCGCCAGGCCTGCACCAGGTAGTCGATGCCGGAGACGAGGGTGAGCACGAGGGCGAGCGTCATGAGCGCGGTGTTGACCCCGTGCATCCAGTCGCCCAGCAGCAGGGGCAGCGGCACGAGCGCGACGGCGATGGCGACGGCCTGCACGACCGTCTTGAGCTTGCCACCGCGAGAGGCGGGGATGACCCGGTCGCGCAGCACGGCGAAGCGGAACGCCGTGATGCCCAGCTCGCGCACCATGATGACGATCGTGACCCACCAGTCGAGCTCGCCGAGCAGGCTGAGGCCGACGAGGGCGCCGCCGATGAGCACCTTGTCGGCGATCGGGTCGAGCAGCTTGCCGAGGTCGGTGACCAGGCCGTTGCGTCGGGCGAGGTGCCCGTCGAGGCTGTCGGTGGCGATGGCCAGGATGAAGAGCGCGGCGGCGGCGTAGCGACCCGCACCGCCCTGCCCGGCGTCGTCGAGCAGCAGCCAGAGGAAGAGGGGCGCGAGCAGGATGCGCGCGATCGTGATGAGGTTCGCGAGGTTGCCGTTGCTGGCCGGGCCCTCGCCCGCACGGACGAAGCGTCCGGCGAGCGGTCCGCCGTCGGAGGTCATCACTGCTACTCCCTGCCGGTCAGGCCCCAGGCGTCCTCGCCCGAGTCGCCGTCGACCTCATCGTATCCCTCGGTCATCTCCGCGACGGGATCGGCGGCCGGCCGGGGACCGCCGCTGGATGCGGGGGCGTCCTCGCCGCGGATCTTCGCCAGCACGCCGGCCAGCTGGTCGGGCGCGACGAGCACGTCGCGGGCCTTCGAGCCCTCGGAGGGGCCGACGATCTCCCGCGACTCCATGAGGTCCATGAGGCGCCCCGCCTTGGCGAAGCCGACACGCAGCTTGCGCTGCAGCATCGACGTCGATCCGAACTGCGTCGTGACGACCAGCTCGACCGCCGAGAGCAGCACGTCGAGGTCGTCGCCGATGTCCTCGTCGATCTCCTTCTTCGGCGCCTCGGCGGCGACGTCGTTGCGGTACTCGGGTCGAGCCTGGCGGGTGACGTGCTGGACGACCTTGCTGATCTCGTCCTCCTTGACCCAGGCGCCCTGGACGCGCACGGCCTTGGACGAGCCCATCGGCAGGAAGAGGCCGTCGCCCTGGCCGATGAGCTTGTCGGCGCCCGGCTGGTCGAGGATGACGCGGCTGTCGGTGACGCTCGTGACCGCGAAGGCGAGGCGGGAGGGCACGTTGGCCTTGATGAGGCCGGTGACGACGTCCACCGACGGGCGCTGCGTGGCGAGCACGAGGTGGATGCCGGAGGCGCGGGCGAGCTGCGTGATGCGCACGATCGAGTCCTCGACGTCACGGGGCGCGACCATCATGAGGTCGGCGAGCTCGTCGACGACGACCAGCAGGTAGGGGTACGGGCGCAGCTTGCGCTCGGAGCCCGCCGGCAGCTTGATCTCGTCGTTCACGACCGCGCGGTTGAAGTCGTCGATGTGGCGGAATCCGAACGACGCGAGGTCGTCGTACCGCATGTCCATCTCCTTCACGACCCACTGCAGCGCCTCGGCCGCCTTCTTCGGGTTGGTGATGATGGGGGTGATCAGGTGCGGCACGCCGGCGTAGATGGAGAGCTCGACGCGCTTCGGGTCGACGAGCACCATGCGCACCTCGCTGGGCTTCGCGCGCATGAGCAGGCTCGTGATCATCGAGTTCACGAAGCTCGACTTGCCCGAGCCGGTCGATCCGGCGACCAGGAGGTGCGGCATCTTCGCGAGGTTCGCGACGACGTAGCCGCCCTCGACGTCCTTGCCGATGCCGATCGTCATGGGGTGGGTGCTCTTGACGGAGGCCTGCGAGCGCAGCACGTCGCCGAGCGAGACGATCTCGCGATCGCGGTTCGGGATCTCGACGCCGATCGCGCTCTTGCCCGGGATGGGCGAGAGGATGCTGACCTCGTTGCTGGCGACCGCGTAGGCCAGGTTCTTGCTGAGCGCGGTGACGCGCTCGACCTTGACGCCCGGGCCGAGCTCGATCTCGTAGCGGGTGACGGAGGGGCCGCGGCTGAAGCCGGTGACCGTCGCGTCGACCTTGAACTGCGTGAGCACCTCGGTGATCGCGGCGACGATCTCGTCGTTCGCCGAGGAGCGCGCCTTCGGCGGCGTGCCGGCCCCGAGCGTGGAGGCGGCGGGCAGCGCGTAGTCGCCGCTCATCGCATCCGCTCCCCCGTCGACCTCCGCGGCCTCGACCGGGTCCACGGCCTGGGTCTCGCGGTCGGCCTCGGCCACCGGGACGGGGTTCACGATCGCCTCGGCGGGGTCCTCGAACTCGCCGAGCGCGCCGCGCTCGCTCGCCTTCTCGGCGAAGCCCGGCAGCGGCGCCGAGGGCCCCTCGTCGTCGCGCAGGCCGGTCGCGTGCGCCGTGGGCGCCTCCCCGTGCCGAAGCGCTTGACCGCCTCCTCAGCTGCCTCGAGGTCGTGCAGCAGCTCGCGGTCGATCGACGGCTCGAGCGGGTCGATGACGTCGGTGGCGCCGTCGACCAGCACCGGCGAGTCGTAGGCGGGGTCGGCCTCGCGGCGGTCCTTGTTGCGCCGCCACCACGGCAACGAGTCGGTGTCGGCTGGCTCGGCGACCTCGTCGAGGTCCTCGACGCCCGCGAAGCGCTGCTCGCGCCTGGCGGCCTTCGCTGCGGCGATGGCCTCCGCGTCGGGTGCCGGCGCGCCGAACAGGTAGGCGTAGAGCTCGCGCAGGCGGTGCACGAGCTTGTTCGGCGGCGTCTTGGTGATGATGAAGAGCGAGAGGAGGAGCAGCACGATCGCCACCGGCGTGGCGAGCAGCGGCGTGCCCAGCGCGATGAGCGGTGCGGCCAGCACCCAGCCGACCATGCCGCCGCCCTGGGCGATCGCCTCGACGCCCTGCGCGGGTTCGGGCTGACCGCCGGCGATATGGCAGAGCGCGCTCACGCTGGCGAGCAGCACCGCGAGACCGATGCCGATGCGGGTGTTGTCGTGCACGGAGGCCGGATGGCGGAAGAGCCAGGCTGCGAAGAGGACGAAGACGACCGGCAGTCCGAAGGCGACCCGGCCGAGCAGCAGCCCGAAGGTCCAGGCGTCGAGCGTGATCGCGACCTCGTGGGTCGGGTTGAACCACTCGACGGCGGCGCCCGCCGCGGCGAGCAGCACGAGGAGGAACGGCAGCCCGTCGCGGCGCTCCTCCTTGGCGAGCTTCTCGTGCCCGAGGGCGCGGAAGGCCCCGCCGGTGAGGTGCGCCAGACCCATCCAGGCACGGGCGAGGAGGCCGCGTTCGGGCTTGTCGGGCACGCCGCCCGCGGGCAGCTTCTTGGTCTTCACGGCCGCGGTGCCCTGCGCCTTGCCGCGAGCGGTCGCGGCTCCGCCCGAGCGGGCGCGCGAGGACCGGGAGCTCGTAGCCATGCCGGCCAGGGTACTCGCAGGCCCGCGCGCGAGCCCGGACCGGGCGCGGCGAGCCGCCGAGACCGCCGCGGCACGGCAGGCGGTGCGGAGACGCGGATGCGAGCCGTGCGGGCTCGCCCGGCAGCGCATCCGCTCTCCATCAGAACCGGATCGCGTCGATGACCCGCACGCGCACCGCCACCAGTGCGGGCAGGATGCCCGCCACCGCGCCGATGCCCGTCGCGACCAGCAGGCCGACGAGGGCGGCCTCGAACGGGAACCCCGGCAGCTCCACCACACCGTCGCCGATGAGGCCTCTCACCCACGGGTTCTGCACGGCGAGGATCGCCACGGCGATGCCGATGACCCCGGCGAACGCCGTCGCGACGACGCTCTCCATGAGCACGCCGACGAAGACCCGTCGGGCGGTCGCACCGAAGGCACGGCGGATCCCGATCTCGCGCACCCGGTACTTGACCGTGACCATGGTGATGTTCACGAGCCCCATCGCGGCGAGCAGCAGCACGAGGCCCGCAACACCGCCGACCCCCAGCCGCACCCAGAGCAGGCCCATCGCCGAGCCGCCACCCCAGGCGGCGGGATCGCTGCGCTGCACCTCGATCGTCTGGTTCAACGGGTACTGGGCCTGGAGGTCGGCCTGCAGGGCGGTGCGCAGGCTCTCCGCCTCGCCCTCGGGAACCCAGAGCACGGTTTCCATGCCGTTGGACATCGGATCGCTCGCGTCGGGCACGAGCTGCAGGTAGTCGTCGCTGAGCAGGTGGATGGAGCCCGGCGACCATGGCCGCGACGAGTCCTCGCTGGCGGCCACGCCCACGATGAGCGCCGTCGTCGGCCGCTCGCCCTCGATCGTGATCGTCGGCATGCCCTCCAGGGGCGGCGAGCCGAGATTCTCCCAGGCGATCTCGTCGACCACGACGGCCGGGGCGAGCATCCGCTCGTCGGAGGCGATCAGCCAGCGGCCCTGCGCCATCGGCACCCGGAACATCGCGCCGTAGGGCGGATCGACGATGCCGGCGTCGAGGTTCAGCAGCCCGGCGTCCGACGCGACGGCCAGGCTCGTACCGCCCCAGCCGCGCTGCGTGGCGTAGTCGATGCCGTAGCGCTCCAGCAGCGGATCGAGCCGCTCGCGCAGCAAGCCCGGATCGGTCGCCTCGGTCTCGCTCCACACGGACACCGTGAGGGTGGCGGGCCGACCGCTGCCCGCCTCCTCGCGCTCGCGCAGCGCCTGCTCGGCGAAGCTGCCGGCGGCCACCGCCAGCGTCAGCGCGCACACGGCCAGGGCGATCCCGATGAGGCTCATCAGCACGCGGGTGCGCTGCACCTTGAGCTCGGTCCACCCCTCGAGCAGGGTCGCGACCATCACGGTGCACCCCTCGCGCAGCCGCCTCACGCGGCCACCCCCGCTGCGTCGAGCACCAGCGAGCCCGCGTCGAGCCGGTAGCTGCGGTCGGCGAGGGCCGCGATGGCCGGGTCGTGCGTGATGGTGATGAGGGCGGCGCCGGAGGCACGCGCCACGTCGTCGAGCAGCCGCATGACGCGCGCACCGGTCTCGACGTCGAGCGCTCCCGTCGGCTCGTCCGCGAGGATCAGCCGCGGCCCGCGGACGAGCGCTCGTGCGATCGCGACGCGCTGCTGCTCGCCGCCGGAGAGCTGCTCGGGAGTGCTGCCGAGCCGCTCCCCCAGGCCCACGCGCTCGAGCATCGCGGTGGCCAGGACGCGGCGCCGCCAGAAGAGGGCGCTCTCGGCGTAGAGCAGCGGCACGATCGTGTTGTCGAGCGCGCTGCGCCCGGAAAGCAGGTTGAACTGCTGGAAGACGAACCCGATGTCGCGGCCGCGCAGCCGATCCCGCTGGCGGGTCGACAGGGAGCGCAGCGGGCGGCCCTCCCACAGCAGGTTGCCCGAGGCCGGCTCGTCGAGGAAGCCCAGCAGGTTGAGCAGGGTCGTCTTGCCCGAACCGCTGCGACCGACGATCGAGACGTGCTCGCCCGCGTCGACGGCGAGGTCGACACCGCGCAGGATCTCGAGCAGCGAGCCGTCGGCGAGGTGCACGCTGCGGGTAACGCCGTCCAGGCGCAGCAGGCTCACGGGCAGACCATCCCGCCGGCGTCGGGGTAGCAGAGGCCCTCGGCTCCGTTCGCCGTCGCGGTCGGCGTGAAGGCGAGCACCGAATCGCCCTCCTCGAGCCCCTCGACGATCTCGACGTTGACGCCGTCGGTGATGCCGAGCACGACCTCGCGGTCTTCCGGCTCGTCACCGCCGGACGGCAGGTACACGGTTCCGGCGCCGACGCTGCCCTCGACCGCCGTGGTCGGCACGACCAGCACGTCCTCGGCGCTGCCCGCGGTGATCTCGAGCTCCGCGGAGAGGCCCGCGAAGACGACGACCTCCGAGGGGATGGCGCAGCGGACGATGGTCTCCACGGTGCCGCCGGCCTCGGCGCTCGGGGCGGTCGCGTCGATCCGCAGCCCGGTGCACTCGAACGGCTGCGGCCCGCCGGCGACGGTGACCGTGCCGACGTCCGGACGATCGACGAGCCGGTACTGCTGAGCGGCGTCGATGACGGCCCGCGCATGGAAGGTGTCCGGGGCGACCGCGGCCACCGCCTGCCCGACGGAGAGGAACTGGTCGACGAGCACCTCGAGCTGCACGACCGTGCCGGCCACCGGCGCGGTGATCTCGACCGTGCGGCCGGCCGCATTGCGGACGGTGGCGAGCACCTGACCGGCCGCGACGCGCTGATCGATCGCGACGGGGACCGTGCGCACCGTGGCGTCCGCTGCCGTCAGCACGGGGACGGCCTCGTCGGCTGCGATCGCGGCGTCGAAGCGCACGCCGTTCTCGACGTCCGCGCGCTCCACGAGCACCTCGGGTTGACCGACCGAGCCGGTCGGCGTCGCGGTCTCCTCCGCATCCGCCCCTCCCGAGAAGAAGGCGAGCTGGACGAGCGCGACGGCGATGACGATCGCGATGACGATCCTGAGGATCGGGAACACCCAGGTGCGGGCGACGTGCATGAGGAACCCCCTTGAGACGACGGGAGCCTCCCGCCGATCCCGAATCTAGGGATCCGCTGGGAAGCTCCGCATCCTCCGTGCGAGGGAACCGGGGAGGGATGGGGGAAGACCCCGACCCCTCCCCGGGTCGACAGGCGCTCAGGCCTCGATGACCACCGGCACGATCATGGGTCGGCGACGGATCTTCGTGCCCACCCAGCGGCCCACCGTGCGGCGCACGACCTGGCTGTACGCGTGCGTGTCGCGGGTGCCGTTCTCGGCGGCATCCTTCAGGGCGGAAAGGATCTTCGGCTTGATGTCGTCGAAGATCGCGTCGTCCTCGGCGAAGCCGCGGGCCTGGATCTCCGGGCCCACGATGACCTTGCCGGTCTGCGCGTCGATCGCCACGAAGATCGAGATGAAGCCCTCCTCCGCGAGGATGCGGCGGTCCTTGAGGTCCGCATCCGTGATCTCGCCCACGCTCGAGCCGTCGACGTAGACGTAGCCGATGTCGAGCTGTCCGACCACCTCCGCCTTGCCGTCCCTGAGGTCGACCACGGTGCCGTCCTGGCCGAGGACGATGTTCTCCTCGGGGATGCCCGACGCCATGGCCAGCTTGGCGTTGGCGTACAGGTGGCGGTGCTCGCCGTGCACGGGGAGCACGTTCCTCGGCCGCAGGATGTTGTAGCAGTAGAGCAGCTCGCCCGCCGCCGCATGGCCGGAGACGTGCACCTTGGCGTTGCCCTTGTGCACGACGTTCGCGCCGAGCTTGGTGAGCCCGTCGATGACGCGGTAGACGGCGTTCTCGTTGCCCGGGATCAGCGAGCTCGCGAGGATGACCGTGTCGCCCCTGCCGAGCTCGATCTGGTGCTCGAGGTTCGCCATGCGGCTCAGCACCGCCATCGGCTCGCCCTGCGAACCGGTGGACATGTAGATGAGCTGCTCGTCGGGGATGTCCCCGGCCTTCTTGGCGTCGACGAGCACCCCTCGGGCACCTTGAGGTAGCCGAGGTCGGCGGCGATGCCCATGTTGCGCACCATCGAGCGCCCCAGCAGCACCACACGGCGTCCGTTCGCGACCGCGGCGTCGAGCACCTGCTGCACGCGGTGCACGTGGCTCGAGAAGCTCGCCACGATGACCCTGCGCGGGGCCTTGGCGATCACGTTCTCGAGCACGGGCCCGATCTCGCGCTCGAGCGGCGTGAAGCCGGGCACGTCGGCGTTCGTGGAGTCGGGCAGGAACAGGTCGACGCCGCGCTCGCCGAGCCGCGCGAAGGCGCGCAGGTCGGTGATGCGGTCGTCGAGCGGCAGCTGGTCCATCTTGAAGTCGCCGGTGTGCAGCACCGTGCCCGCGCTGGTGGCGATGTGCACCGCGAGCGCGTCCGGGATGGAGTGGTTGACCGCGACGAACTCGAGCTCGAACGGGCCGAGCCGCTCGACCTGCCCCTCCTTCACGTTGAGCGTGTACGGCTTGATCCGGTGCTCCTTGAGCTTCGCCTCGATGAGGGCGAGCGTGAGCGTGGAGCCGATCAGGGGGATGTCCTGCCGCAGCTTGAGGAGGTACGGCACGGCGCCGATGTGATCCTCGTGCCCGTGCGTGAGCACGATGCCGACGACGTCGCCCAGACGGTGCTTGATGGGGGTGAAGTCGGGCAGGATCAGGTCGACGCCGGGCTGATGCTCCTCGGGGAAGAGCACGCCGACGTCGACGATGAGCAGCTTGCCGTCGATCTCGTAGACGGTCATGTTCCGGCCGACCTCGCCGAGGCCGCCGATGGGGATCACCCGGAGCGTGCCGGGTTCGAGGGGACGCGGTTCGTAGACGTTGGTGGGCATCGGATCCGATCGTTCGTGCGCGTTCGACGCGCGGTCATGGGGCCGTCAGCCCCCGGTGGTGAGTCCTGTGGTGCGGCGCCCGCTCAGCGGGTGGTGCCGGCGATGCGCGGGAGCGCGCCGCCCGCGGCCGCGTTGCGGTCGGGGCGGAAGTCGGAGAGGTCGAGGCCGGGGATGTCCTTCACGAGCGCGAGGCCGTCCTCGATGAGCGCGGCCTCGGCCTCCTCGGGGCCGACCAGCGGCAGGCGCACGCGCGGGGAGCCGATGCGGTGCAGGCCGTGGAGGATGTACTTGGCCGCGACCGTGCCGGGCACGTGCGTCATCACCGCCCGCACGAGCGGCTCGAGGGCCTGGTGCGCGGCGGTGGCGGCGCGCAGGTCGCCGGCGTTCACCGCGTCGACGATGATGCGGTACGGCTTGGCGGCCACGTTCGCGGTGACGCCGATGAGGCCCGTCGCGCCGATCGAGAGGTGCGGCAGCACGTTGGTGTCGTCGCCCGAGAAGTAGAGCAGGTCCGTCTGGTTGAGCACGCGGCTGACCTCGGCGAAGTCGCCCTTCGCGTCCTTGACCGCCCGGATGTTCGGGTGCTTGGCCGCGCGGATGATCGTCTCGTACTTGATCGGGATGCCCGCACGCCCGGGGATGTCGTAGAGCACCACCGGCAGATCGGTCGCATCCGCGATCATGCGGAAGTGGGTGAGGATGCCCGCCTGGGTCGGCTTGTTGTAGTACGGGGTGACGACCATGTTCGCGTCGGCACCGGCCGCGGCGGCCTTGCGCGCGTACTCGATGGCGTGCGCGGTCTCGTTCGACCCGCCACCGGCGGTGATCTTCGCGCGCCCCGCGGAGACCTTCACGGCGACCTCGACGAGGCGGATCTTCTCCGCATCCGTCAGCGTGCTCGTCTCACCCGTGGTGCCGGTGACGACGACGCCGTCGGCGCCCTGCACGATGACGTCGTCGATGAGCCGCTCGACGCCGGCCCAGTCCACCTCGCCCTCGGCGGTGAACGGGGTCACGAGTGCGACGAGGACCTGGCCGAAGGGGTTGGCGTTGCTGGACACGCGGGCCAGCCTACCGCGCAGCGCGGGTGGCGGCGCGGCGTGGCAGCCGGACGGGTCGCGCAGGGCCCATCAGCGTCGCGGGAGCCGAACGCGGGGCGGCGCGCGCCTACGGCGCGACGCGGCCGTTCGCGGTGAAGGCCGCCGCGGTGATCGGCATGAGCCGCTCCCACTCGCGCTCCATCTGCTCGGCCACCATCTCGATCTCCCGCTGCGGGAAGCTCGGGAACGTGGTGGCCTCGTGCTTGGTGCGCAGGCTGAGGAAGTTCATGAGCGCGCGGGCGTTCATGGTCACGTACATCGACGAGTAGATGTTCAGCGGCAGCACGATGCGCGCGACCTCGCGCGCGACGCCGGCCTCGAGCATCCGCTGGTACGCCGCGAAGGCCTCCGTCGAGACCGCCCTCGTCTGCTCGGCGACGAGCGCCGACTGCTCCGGGGTGCCGGGGTGGAACTCGTACGCCCCCGGCTTGCCCTGCTGGATCAGGTTGCGGTCCTCGGCGGGCACGTAGAAGACGGGGCGCAGCTCGGTGTAGCGGCCCGACTCCTCGTTGTAGCTGGCGATGCGGTGGCGCATGAACTCACGGAACACGAAGATCGGCGCCTGCACGTAGAAGGTCATCGAGTTGTGCTCGAAGGGCGAGCCGTGACGATCGCGCATGAGGTAGTTGATGAGGCCCCGGTCGCGCTTGGCCTGCTTCTCGGCGGCCTCCGGATCGACGATGACGGCCTGGTCCTGCTCGAGGCTCTGCTCGCCGATCGTGGAGACACGGGCGGCGAACATGACGTCCGAGTCCTGCGCGCTGGAGCGCACCAGCTCGACGGTCATCTGGGAGCGGAACTCGATCTCGTGGGTCACGGCTCACGAGCTTATCCGTCATGGCGCGCGGCCCGACACGCGCCGGGTGGCGCCATGGCTCGGCGCTCGGGGCCGGTGCTCGGGGCCGGTGCTCGGGGTCGGTGCTCACCGCGCGGCCCGCGGCGAGAAACGCAGGAGTCGTGCGGGTCGTGCTGCGTTGCGCGGGGCCGTCACTGCAGCGGGATGCAGGTGCGCCTGCGTTTCTCGCGCCCGGCGCCGTGCATCCGCTCGTCTCTGTCGCACGTGAGTTCCGCCGGCGCATCCGCTCGTGGTCGGGAACGCAGGTGACTCGCGTGGCCGAGGTGGTGGGCGCTCCGAACCGTGGGGACAGGGGCGGCGAGGGTCCTGCGTTCCTCGCGTTCGCGTGCCTCGCATCCGCTGGTCGGTCTCGGATGCGGAGCCCGTCGCCGGGCCCGAGCGCTCCTCGGCGGGAGCCGCTCCTGTCAGGAGCCGCTCCTGTCACAAGCCGCTCCTGTTTGGAGCCGCTCCTGTTGGGAACGCAGGAGGAGAGCGGATGCGCGGCGGCGGGCTCGTGGGTCCCCGGGACCCGCACTGCGCGACGCCTGCATTCCTCGCAGGCGGGCCGGGTGGGGTGGGGGGCGGGCGCGCCGTCGGCCTGCGGCGGCTGAGCCGTGCCGTGGCCTAGGGTGAAGGCCTCCGAAGCACCGACGACGCGAAGCCGGCTTGAACGTGACCACTCCCTCCACGCGCCCCTCCCCCGCCGCCCAGCGCATCCTGATCTCGGGTGCCAGCGGCTTCATCGGCACGGCGCTGCGCCGGCGCCTCGAGGAGGAGGGGCACACCGTGCTGCGGCTCGTGCGGGGCACCCCGCAGGGCCCGGACGAGTTCAACTGGGCGCCGAGCGCGCGCATGCTCGACCACGGCCTCATCGACACCGTCGACGCCGTGATCAACCTCTCCGGCTCCCCGCTCGGTCAGCTGCCCTGGACGCCGGGGCGCAAGCAGCGGATGCTCGAGTCGCGCGTGCAGGCCACCCGCACGCTCGCCGAGGCGATGACGATGGCGAGCACCCCGCCGCAGACGTTCCTCTCCGCATCCGCCGTCGGCTACTACGGCGATCGTCCCGCGGAGCGCCTCGACGAAAACTCCCCGCGCGGCGAGGGATTCCTCGCGGACGTCGTCGAGGCGTGGGAGAGCGCGACCGCGATCGCGCCGGAGACGACGCGCACGGTGACGTTCCGCACGGGCCTCGTCTTCGGACCCGAGGGCGGCGCAGTCGGCCCGCTCATCCCGCTCACGAAGCTCGGTCTCGCCACCCGGTTGGGCACCGGCGGCCAGCACTGGCCCTGGATCAGCCTGCACGACGAGGTGGAGGCGATCCTGCACCTGCTGCTGCGCTCCGACCTCAGCGGACCGGTGAACCTCGTCGGTCCCACGCCCGCGACCGCGGACCGGATCACCGAGCGCCTCGCGCGCGACCTGCACCGCCCCTACCTGCTCCGGGTGCCCGAGCCGATCATCGACCTGGCCCTGCAGGATGCGCGCGAGCTGCTGCTGTCGAGTCAGAAGGTGCTGCCGAAGCGACTGCTCGAGGACGGATTCGTCTTCCGGCACGAGACCGCCGAGGCGGCGGTCGACGCGCTGGTGGCCGACGGCGTCTGAGCGCGCGGCGCCTGAATACGCGGCGCCTGAACACGCGGCGTCCGAGCGCGCGGCGTCCGAGCGCGCGGCGTCCGAGCGCGCGGCGACCGACTGCGCGGCGTCTGAACTCGCGGCGACCGACTGCGCGGCGACCGAACCCGCGGCGCCCGCCTCCTGCGCGGGCGCGGAGGCCGCGCGATCAGCCGTGCTCGATCGCGATCGCCTGGCGCACCGCGCGGCGCGCGCGACGGCGGTCGCCGGAAGCGTCGTAGGCGAGCCCCAGCCGGAACCAGGCGCGCCAGTCGCCGGGCGCCGCCTCCGCCTCGGCGGCGTAGCGCGGGAACTCCGCGTCGGCGGCCTGGCGATCGACGCGTCCGCTCGGCTGCGCCTGCGCCGGCAACTCGGGCAGCCCGCCCTCCTCCGCGAGGATGCGGCTCAGCCGCGCGCTGCGCAGGCCGAACCGCAGCTCGACCACGAGGCCCCACGCCCCGATCAGCGGCAGCACGAGCAGCGCGACGCCGAACACGGTCGCCAGCGCCTCGCCGGACGCGAGCAGTGCGACCGCGCGCCAGCCCGCGAGGGCGAGGTAGAGCGCGAGCAGCACCGACATGACGACGACGCCGGCGATCGTGCCCCGGACGGAGCGGTTCATGCTGCGCCGCGCATCAGATGCCGAGCAGGCGGTCCAGCCCGACCGTGAGGCCGGTCGCCTCGGGGGCGCGTTCGATCGCGAGGCGGATACCGGCCTCGTAGGACGACGGCGAGATGGTCTGGTGCGCGATGCGCAGCAGCTCGCCGGTGCCGCCGAGCACGACCTCCTGCTCGGCGATGACCCCGGTGAGGCGCTGGCTGTGCACCGGGATGCCACCGACGAGCTGACCGCGGGCGCGCTGGTCGCTGTGCGGCGCGGAGACCGGACCCAGCTCGGCGCGGGCCGCGGCCATGAGCTCCGCCGTGCGCACCGCGGTGCCGGACGGCGAGTCGACCTTGCCCGCGTGGTGCGCCTCGACGATCTCGGCGGAGTCGAAGAAACGTGCCGCCTGCGCGGCGAATGCGGTGGCGAGCACCGAGCCGACGGAGAAGTTCGGGATGACGATGGCGCCGCGCTCGGGCACGCCGGACAGCGTGCGCTCGAGGCTCACGAGGCGGTCGGCGGACCACCCGCTCGTGCCGACCACGACGTCGAGACCGTGGTGCAGCGCGAAGTCGACGAGCGCGGGGCTCACGTGCGGCAGCGTGAAGTCGAGGAGCAGGTCGGCGCCGAGCATGACCTCCGGGCCATCCGCCGAGCCGAGGCGGGCGGTGACCTCGACGCCCTCCATCCGCTCGATCACGGACGCTGCGAGGCGGCCCATGCGGCCTGAGGCGCCCGCGAGGGCCACGGTCGTCGTCATGGTGCCAGCCTAGCGAGCGGCGGCTCGTAATCTGATGGCATGCCGACCTACCGCGCCCTGCCCGTCGACCATCCGCTGAGCGCCCGGCTGCTCACCGAGTACTTCACCAGCCGCGAGCTCGGCTTCACGAGCGGCACCTACACGACGGTGCGCCCGGCGCGCGCGACCTTCGAGCCGCCGGCCGGGGTGTTCCTCGTCGTCCAGGACGACGAGGATGCCGTCGGTTGCGGTGGCGTGCGGCGGATCGCCCCCGGCCCCGACGGCGCCGTGCGCTACGAGGTCAAGCACCTCTGGCTGCAGGAGCGCACGCGCGGTCGCGGTCTGGGCAAGGCGCTGCTGCTGGAGCTCGAGCGCCGCGCCGCCGAGCTCGGCGCCGAGGAGATGGTGCTCGACACGAACGCCTCGCTCGCGGCGGCCGCGGGGCTCTACGCGGGGGCCGGGTACGTGGGCGTGGAGCCGTACAACGACAACCCGAACGCAAACCGATGGTTCCGTAAGGTCATCGACCGGAGCCCTATAGGCCGCGCTAGCTCGTGATCCCGGCGAGGGCTGTCGGATCGTCAAACCCCCGGTCAGCAGGTGCGACGATTCTCGATTTCCGGGAGCACCCCGAGCGCTTTCGGCAGCACTACCGTTGAGCCAAGATCAGGGTATGAGCATCACGAGTAAAGATTTCAACGGCATCAGCCCCTTCACCGTCCATGTCCACTACATCGAGCCGCTGAACGGCAATTCCGGGCAGACCCGAGTGACTATCGAGCCTGGCAACTCGCACATCTGGGGCGGCCCCGAGGAAGACGCGCCATTCGATCCCACGCCCGTCCACCTCAATCTTGTAGGCGAGCACGAGCACACGGATGTTGCGGACGCCCTGCGCTGGGCAGCGGATCAGCTAGAGCGCGCACCGCACCGTGCCCACTGAGCCATCCCCGGTTGAGCCTGCCGACCAGGGCATTGGGGCCATCGTCACTGGTGTGAATCTGGCCCACTACGCCGAAGAGATATGGATGCGGGCGGCTCAGCGCCGGGAGGAGCATCCCGGCGAGGAGTACCAAGCTCTGCGCTATTGGCTGACCATGGTCTACGCGGCCTTGGCGACGTGGCACGAGCTACGCGAGGAGTACCCCTCCACGGCCCTCTCAGAGGCGTGGGAGCACCCGAACCGCGATCCCCTGCGGCTGCTGCGAAACAAGACGATCCACGGCGGCAAGGTGCTTGTGCCTCCTGAGGTGCTGGCCTACTACGCCCTGCCGGATGGAATCGAGTGGGCGCACGCGGTCTACAGCGAGCTTGCTGCACTTGTCGCTGAGCACTACTTGGGGTGGAGCCCCGAGAAGATCAGGGAGAGCCAGTTAGGCCCGCAGGAGCCCTGGACCGGCCTTTAGGGTTGAGGGGACTCCTCGTCGGTCGAAGAATGCATCGAGTTCGATGCTCGACGCAGTTCCTCTGCCTCCTCTCTGGAGGCCTCGCTCACTCGGATATGAACGGGCCACGAGAAGCCACGCGTCAGTGACGGGAGCGCCCTGGGACCGCTACGCCCGAGCCAAGTCACAAACCAGAGAGCAAGGGACAGCGCCAGAATGCTCGCAACGACTTGAAGAGCAGCAATCAGCGGCTGTTCGGCCAGTAGGTCGAGAGCGGCACCGATCCACTTCGGAAGTTCGTCCCGGGCGCTTCGCCCGTAGCTGACCAAATCTTGAAGAGGAGCCAAGCTCACCAGCACGGCGACAGCCGTCGCGACCACCGCTAGCCACCATGAGCGCCTAGTGGCTTTCGCCGCCGACCTGGTGCTATGCGCGGCGGAGGAGAGGTTGAGAGCAGATTCGATAGTGCGCCGCGTTTCTTCCGCCCTGAACTCCCGCAGCAGATGACTGGCGGACTCCCTCGCTTCACCAGTCCTGGCCTCGCCTTGCCGCAGTTCCGAAAAGAGCCGGATGGCCTGGCGGTACTTGATGCGCAGGCCACGTTCCCCTGCACGCATCGACGCCAGGGAACGCTCCAACGCGAGCAGTCGCCGATGCTGGAGGAGGGCGTATTCGGCCAGCAAGACTGTTCGCAGTTCAGTCACTCCCCACGGGCTCGGGCCGTCTAGCTGTACTTCCTTGGGAGGTTGTGAACGTTGGGGGCGTTAGCGAAGGCCTCCGGGACGATGTGAGTTACGACACACATCACCATCCACGGAGGCCTTCGTGACCCACGCTAAGGGACTGCCCCGAGTTTGGTTGACAGTCGGGGGTTGTAGCAGTCAGGCCGCGTGTGCGGTCTCGTAGATCATCTCAAACTCGACCGGGGTGAGTTTCCCGAGGCCGCGTTGGCGGCGGCGCCGGTTGTACTTCGTCTCGATCCAGGACACCATCGCCAGGCGCAAGTCCTGCCGGGTTTCCCACCGGCGCGTGTTGAGGACGTTCTTCTGCAGCAGCGCGAAGAAGCTCTCCATGCTCGCGTTGTCGCCAGCGCCGTAGGAGCGGCCCATCGACCCGACGAGCCCGTGACGTTGCAGGAGCTCTTGGGTCTTCTTGGCACGAAATTGGCCGCCTCGGTCGGAGTGGCAGATCGTGCCGACCGGGGAGCGCAACGCGATTGCGTTGCGCAGGGCTGCGCGGACGAGTTCGCCGCGCATGCGGTCGCCGATGGAGTAGCCGACGATCTTGTTCGACCAGAGGTCCTTGATCGCGCAGATGTAGACCTTGCCCTCCCGGGTCGGGTGCTCGGAGATGTCCCACAACCAGATCGTGTTCGGCCCGGCCGCGACGAACGGGTGCCGGACGACGCCGTGCTCGTCGACGATCGCGAGGAGATCGTCGTGCGGGGCGGGCCCGGCGCTGCCGGGCTTGCTGCGCTTGGGGTGGTGTGAGGCCTGGATGCCCGCGATACGACACAGTCGCGCCACCCGGTTCTCGCCCACGACCAGGTCGTGCTCACTGGCGAGCTCGTCGGTCAGGAACCGGTACCCGAGCGTCGCGTCCTTGTCGTGCTCGACGCGCAGCGCGTCGATGACATGCGCGTCGTCCCAGTCCCGCTGGGACACCGGCTCCGCCAACCACTGGTAATACCCCTGCCTCGAGAGGCCGAGGACCCGCAACGCCACCGCGACCGGCACCCGCACGCGGGCGCCGGGCTCGGCCATCTCTCGAACGAGCGGGAAGACTATTTTCCCGGCAGGTTCGCCTGCGACAGATACGCCGCCGCCCGCCGCAGCACCTCGTTCTCCTGCTCGAGCAAACGGATCCGCTTCCTCGCTTCACGCAGTTCGGCACGGTCGGCGTCGCTCGCACCGGCACGAACGCCGTCTTCGATGTCGGCGCGCTTGATCCAGTTCGTCAACGAGCCTTCGGAGATCCCGAAGTCCTTCGCGATCTGGACCAGCGGCGCTTGCCCGCGTCGGGCGACGGCCACGACATCGTCACGGAACTCTTTCGGATACGGCTTCGGCACAGGGAACATCCTTCCATCAGAGACCCACGGGCCTCAGAACTCAGATGTCAACCAAAGTCGGGGCAGTCCCGCGCAGGCCGCTGAGGTGTGTAACCCGGTTCAGCACAAGTGGGACGTGCACGAGTCCGACGTCATCACCGCGGTCATCGGAACGATCACGGTTTCGCAGAACATTTGCGTCGACGGCTCCACCACCACATCATCCACCGGCTCGATGACGTGGAGCGCATCTCCCCTCGGGACGACTGCTGGCTACCGCTTCGACAACGCTCAGACCAACAAGGTCGCGGAGTCCACCGGGCGATCAACCTTCCGTAGCGACGCGCTGATCAAGCTTTGCGTGGCCACCGCGGGACCCGTTTGCGGCTTCGACCAGGAGTTCGAGATCAACCACATCGCCTACTCGAAGAACTTCGTCGGGCCGCAGATCACACCGACCGCACAGTGCACGAACGACCAGTGTGCGCTCCGCTTCACTAAGATTCAGTGATATGAGCTCCACTCCGTCCCACCGTAACCGGGCACGGCGAATCCTGCCGATGCTGATGCTCGTTGCCGGGCTGGTTGGCTCCTTGGTCGGGGCTCTTGCCGGGCAACCGAACTCGTGGCTGTGGTTCGGGGCGGGCGCGATCGCGGCGCTCCTCTGCTTCCTCCTAGTTAATGTCCGTCGTCGACGGGGACCCGCAAAAGCGAAGAACTACGGCAGCAGCAACTAGACGACCTACTCGCTGGCTAGGGCCTCGGATGGCGAATCTTCGCCGTTCGAGGCCCTGGTGCTCTTCACTTGGATCATGGGTTTTGAGAGCGGCGTTTCGAGAAATGAAAGAGGCCCCGGTGCCCTCCAACTTGAGGAGAGAGAGCAGGCACCGGGGCCTCGGTGTGCGGTCGCTGCCAGGAATATAGCTAGCGCACGTGCCGCGGAGGAGGAGAGGGGCATGCCGAGCCCTGGGCCTCCGCGGGGCTTACTGGGGAGCGAACGTCCGCCTGAAGAGTGCTCGGCGGGTCTCCCGTGGAAGATGAAGCGTGGTCCCGTTTGCCATGGTCACGTGCACGTCCTCGGGTTCGTCGGCCCGCTCGATTCGCAAGTTCCAACCGTGCAAATGCACCTGTCGGGCCTCGCTAAGCATCTTCATCGGCATTGGTCGTCTCCTTTTCTGGAAATGCCGCCCTGCGGATGGCTTCCTGCACCGCGGGCGGGAAATCGAAGCGACGACCGCCTACCCCGTACACCTCGACGCCCTCGACACCCGGCGTTGTGCTCACCACGATCCCCTGCCAGACGACGGTGGCCATCAGGACGCCTCCTGTCCGGTGGGAGGCAGGGTGCCGTGCTTCATCAGGTGGGCGAACGCAGCCAAGCCGATGTTGCGCTCCCGCTCCTTCTCAGCCGCCATTGCGGCCTTGGCGTTCTCCAGGGATTCGTTGTCGCGAGCCGTCTGTGCTTCGGCGTACGCCTCCGCTGCGAGGGATGCAGCCGCCTCGGTCTCCCGGATGAGTTCTGCCAACACCCGAAGGGGCATCACTGCGTAGGACTCCGCGGCGGGTCGGCCCCTGCGGTGCCAGATGTTGGCGTGATAGCGCTTGCCATCCCGCTCAGCGGCGATGCCCGCACGGTCCAGCGCACCGCTCATGTCCCGGGATTCATTCGAAGAGAGGTTCGTCGTCAGGTGCCAGATATCGAGGCCCTGGATGTCCGACCGGTCCTCATCCTCGGGGTCGGAGAACCGCTCCCCGAGGCGGGACTTTGGGAGGGCGCGAGCGGTGATGTCCCCACCATCCGGGGCCGTGACCCCCTCTGCACGGAGGAGGAGGACGATCAGCTCGCGGAAATCGAACGCAGCGCGTGCAGGTGTGATGGGCATTAGCTGGCCTCCGTGCGCAGCGTGCGGCTGGTAGGAGCGGAGGGGCCGAAGCGGCGTCGCACAGCCGCCAGTGCCTCCGCCACCTCAGCCTCGGTCGGGTGCTTGTGTGCTTCGATTCGCGCCTTTTCTCGGGCGTCTGCCCAATCCGCGCTGCCGACACGCCAGGGCAGTACATCCTCCGGCCACGGACCGGTCCCGATGGTGCTCGACTGGGCTCCCTTGTCGAGTTCTCGGATGATCCAAGAATCGCCATTACGGTCCCGGCTGGCAGCGATGATGTCGGCGGTCAGGGTCAGTTCGTTGCCTCGCTGGAATACTTCCGAGCCGGACGCCAGCGTGGTCCCCAGGTTCACGGTGATGGCGCGCTTGAAGTGAATGCGGAGGCCCGCGTACTTGCTAGCCGCGGGGGTGGTGGTGTCGGTCATTTCTCGATCCCGTTCTGTCGATTCTCGAATTGCTGCTGCTCGGCCTTAGCCGCTACGGCATCGAGCGCGGCTGCATCGTCGTGGAGTCCGTGGTCCCGGAGGCGTGCAGCGATGAGCCGCCCCGTCTCCGGGTTCACTCGGGTGGCGGCACCCACGCTGAGTGCCAGGAAGTGGGCCGTACGCAGGTCCGTGGCCACGCTGAGGTCATCGACGCCCAGTCGATCTAGGAGCGTCTGGATGAGGGCGTTGGAGGCCGCGGCAGCCCGGATGACGTGCCCGCTGTTGCCGCTGGTCAGCGCCTGCCGCCTGACGGCTTCTAGGTCTCCAAGCGACCGCACGAGACGATCGATGAGCGAGAGCCCCTCCCCGGCCTCATTCCCGCTGAAGCCGACGAGTGCGGTGTCAAGGTGGCCCCTGAAATGACGGCTGACGGAAGAGGGCGGGAGCGAGTACGTGGAGGCGACGGCTGCCTGCGTTTCCCCTGCTACTAGGGCCGCATCGACGGCTACACGCTCCGGGTGCGTGCAGACGATGCAGGACCGTGCCATATCCCTCTCCAGTCGCTAAACCTGTGGCGGAGCGATTGCCCCTTCTCTTGTAATATCGACCGCGACGAGCCCGAATGTTCCGCAAGGTCGCACCTAGCGAATACCGTGACCATTCTGTGACCTAACTCGTTTCTCGAAATAGCTCTACTGGTTAGCACGCGAGTAGCTGACGAGCGATTCATGTGTTTGCCAATTCTTCCGCCATCGCCAGCCATGCAGCCTCACGAGCCTTCGCCAGATGGTCCTCAATCGCGAAGGGCTGTGAGCTTGTGATGGTGGGGGCTACTTCAGCTTTAGTTTCTTCGTGAGTGAGCACGTGATCGACTGCGCTGTGTGCTTCAACTTCATCTTCGTGAGTGAGTAGATGATCTACTGCTGTGTTGGATAGCTCCCTGGCGGGCTCAGGGCTGTGCTCCCTCTCTCCTCCTGGGAAGGAGGACTCCAGTGCAGGGGCATTCCGCGTACTCCCGTGCAGGGGTGGGCCTTGCGTACTCCGTTGCAGGGCTCCGGGCTCGGGGGAGAGCAGATGATCAAAGCGCACCTGGCGCTGCCTGGCGGCGGCAATGGCCTTGCGCCGAGCCGCCCGAAGGTTGCTGACCTGTCGAATCGAGCACCCCAGCCTCTCCGCCTGCTCGGGGATCGAGAGGCCTTCGAGCGGGTCCAGCGCGCTCCAGTGCATGGTGGTCGAGCGTGGGGCGCGCCCGCCACGGCTGCACATTTCGAGAAATGCCCTGGGATCGCTGGTGCTCACGATGTAGCGGGCAACATCCGCGATGATGTCGTGGAGCCTGTCGAACGCAATACCGCTCTTGCGGCCCGTAGAGCCGTCCTGGGCGTCGAGGACGTATCGACCACCCTCCGTGAACGCCAGGGCCGTCAGATGAGCTTCCACGGCCTCTCGGGTCAGAGCGCGGTCGGCCCTGTACTCCGCCAGGTCGAACCGGCGACCCTCGGTCGCGAGCCACTGGTTGACATCTGACGAGTAGTCCCAGCCGCGCTCCCGCTCGCTCTTCGAGTAGAAACGGGGGGCCGGGAAGGGCTGGCGTGGTCGGGGTGCGGTGGCCCGACGAGATGGAGATTTCATACATCGTCCGTACGTTGTGACCCTGCGTCCCCGCAGCCCTCCGCGTCTGTGCGGAAACCCGTACTCGGGCTAGCCTTTCGGGTCACCATACACGAGTACAGAAAAGGGGAAGGCCCCCGGTTTGGAGAAGCCTTGGATAGGGGCTTCAGCGGGGGCCTTCGATCCGGACGATGGATCAACCTGTGCACCGCCCTTCCCCTGGGTCTCCGTGGGTCGCCCAGTGAATTATTCTCTGGTGGACTTGCGGTGGTTCAGGGCGGTGCTGGATAAATAGTCGCACACTGCGGCGAGCGCCGCAACCGGCCTTCATTTCTCGAAATCGCGGCGCTCGCCTTGGTACTCAAATTCTTCTTTTGCCCTGTGGACAACTCCTGTGAGTAACAAGATTTCGGAGTGCCTAACTGCCCTACTTGTCTGCTCACGATGACGCTGGAGGGCGAGGGGGCCGGGGTCCGTTGGCAGTGCTCCGAGTGCGGGATAGTGCGCCTGTCCTAGGCGTCGTCCGCGGGGTTGAGGTCGGTGACCACGAGATGACGCACCCGCAGCCGCTCGGGGGCCGTACGCGGCTGCACGGTGACCCCCAGGTACTCCCGTGCCAGTTTCCGCCTCTCGTCGCCCTCCAGGGCCTTCCAGCGCCTCCCTACGGCCTCTCGGAGGCGTAGGGCGCTCTGTGCATGCGGCTCACCCGGGAAGATCACGTCCACCGTGAGCCCGTCCAGCAGCCGACGGTTCACACTGGTAGTGATGGCGCGGGTCCTCTGGGCTGTCAGAGACTCTGCCTCCGCCTTCAGCGCTCGGAGGTCGGCAGCGGCGTCCGCCTCGGGGAGGAGGTCCGCAGCGACCAGCCGCGAAATCTTCTTCCGGGACTGCTCGATACGGGCAAGCTCAGCATCCAGTGCCGCTACCTCTCCCGAATCTTCTTGCGACTCTGGGCCAAGGATGATGGCGTCCACCATGGCGGCATCAATTCGAGATTCGAGCACGGTCCGGAGGATGGTCTGGTGTCCAGTGGAGCCGGGGTGGTTCGCGGCATAGGAGCACTTGTACCGGTCCCCCGAGGCCGTCATGGCGGCTGAGCACGTCGAGCACCGGGCGATGCCCGAATACAGCCCGCGGGCCTTCGGACCGACCCGCACGCCTGCCGAGAGGAGGTCCTGCACCTTGTCGAAGTCGGATTCGGTCACGAGCCCGCCCCGGTGCCGCTGTGAACGCGTCACGCCCTTCACTGCCTGCCCGCTCCACGGGATGCCCCGGGCCGTGGTGAGTCCGTCCGCGTTCAACTTGGCCGCTATCTCGTAGGGTCCGCTGCCCGCCAGAGCGAGCGCGAACATGCGCCGGATGACTGGTGCATCATCGAAGCCGGTACGGCCCTTGTAGGTCCCCAGCGCCTTGGCCTGTGCCGCCTGCGCTTTCTGACGGGTGCTCTTCCGCTCCACCTCCGCGCGGGCAATCGTCGCCTTCATCCGGGCAAACATGCGCCCGTTGTCGGTGCCAAGATCGGTGATTTCTGAGGGGGAGTAGATGCGGAGCCCCCGGGCCTCGCCCATCTCAATCCAATGCTCCAGTTGCGCGGGCTGACGGCTGAACCTGTCTAGGTCCCAGCACACCACCGCATCGAACTTTCCCCGCTCGTAGTCGTGCGTCATTGCGTCGAAGGCGGGGCGGGTCACGTTGCGGTTGTAGGCGCTCACGCCGTTGTCCACGTACGGTTCCCCTACTAGCTCCAGCCCCTCGCGCTCGATCACCCTCAGGCACTCTTCACGCTGCCGTTCTACGGCTAGTCCGGTGCGCCCATCATCTTTCGAAATGCGCAGGTATAGGGCGGCACGGAGCTTCGGGACGGTCACTTACGTATCTTCACACAAGCGAACGCGACGAACTGGTACGCGAAGCGGCTCTGAGCCCGGTTCAGTAGGGCTGCACCACGGGCTCGCCGGTGCGCAGCTCGGCCGGCAGGTGGCCCAGGTCGTTGTGCGCGATGAGGGCGTTCGGCTTCGTCGAGCGGATGCGCACGATCGTCAGCCCGCAATTGGCCTGGTTGAGCCCCATCCAGCGCCAGGACGGCGCCTCCAGCACCTCGCGCACGATCCACGAGATCACGAAGTTGTGGGTGATGATCAGCTCGTGGTTCTCGCCGATCGCGGGGGTGAGGAACTCCGAGGCGGCGTCGGCCATCTGGGCCTGACCGGCCTCGATCTGCGCCTCGCTGATGCTGCCGAAGAAGGCGTCCCAGGCGTTCGTCGACGGCGGCGGGCCGGAGGGGATGCAGTCCATGAGCAGCGAGCTGGGCTCGCTGACGAGGGCGGGCATCCGCTCCGTCATGATGCGGGCCGTCTCCTCGGCGCGCTCGAGCGGCGAGTGCCAGGCCTTCGTGAACGGGATGCCGGACAGGCGGCTCGCGATGGCCTCGGCCTGGCGGCGGCCGCGCGGCGACAGGGGGCCGTCGGGCAGGCCGTGCTCGGCGTCGAGCTGCTCGCCGTGGCGGACCAGGTACAGGTAGCGGGACAACGTCGTCTCCTCGTGGTGGTTCGGGTTCAGGCGGCGGCTGTGAGGCCGTCGAAGGATGCGGCGTCGACGGGGCCGACGGCGGCGATGGACAGAGGGCCGGCGGCGAGCTCCGCCGCGAGCTCGCGCACCTCATCGCGCGTCACCAGCGCGAGTCGGCGCAGCGACTCGTCGAGGTCGACGAACTCGCCGAGGCTCAGCTCGGCGCGGCCGAGCCGGGACATGCGCGAGTCGGAGTCCTCGAGCGCGAGGGCGCTGGCGCCGGAGAGCTGCCCGACGGCGCGGCGGTGCTCGGCCTCGGTGATGCCGTCGCTCGCGAGGCCCTGCAGTTGGGCCAGCATGAGCTCCGCGACGTCGGCCGCGTTGCGCGGCGAGCAGCCGGCCGCGAGGCCCAGCATGCCGAGGTCGCTGTACGCCGAGGCGAAGGAGTACACGGAGTAGGCGAGGCCGCGGCGCTCGCGCACCTCCTGGAACAGGCGGCTCGACATGCCGCCGCCGAGGACCGCGTTGAGCACCGCGAGGGCGCTGCGACGGCCGTCGCCGACGGTGAGCCCGGGCAGCCCGAGGATGAGGTTGGCCTGCTCGGTCGGGCGGTGGACGAACTCGCGGCCGCCGCCGTGCCCGACGACGGGCTCGACGGTGCGCCGCTCCCGGGGCGAGCCCGCGCCGTCGCCGTCGAGCGCGGCGACCAGCGCGTCGTGGTCGACGGCCCCGGCCGCCGTGACCACGATCGACCCGGGCACGTGGGTCTCGCGGTAGTGCCGGTGCACCGCGTCGCGGTCGACCGCGCGGATGCTCTCCGGCGTACCGCCGATGGGCCGGCCGAGCGGATGCGCACCGTAGACGGCGCGCGCGATCCGCTCCCCCGCTACATCGGCCGGGTCGTCCTCGGCCATCGCGAGCTCCTCGAGGATCACGCCGCGCTCGGTCTCGAACTCGACCGGGTCGAGCAGGGAGTGCTCGAGCATGTCGCGGATGACCTCGACCGCCATCGGCAGGTCGCGATCGCGCACCTTGGCGTAGTAGCAGGTGAACTCCTTGGCGGTCATCGCGTTGTGCTCGCCGCCGACCTCGTCGAAGCTGATCGCGATGTCGAGGGCGCTGCGCGTCGGGGTGCCCTTGAACAGCAGGTGCTCGAGGAAGTGCGTGGACCCGAACGTGACCGGCTGCTCGTCGCGGCTGCCGACGCCGACCCAGAAGCCGACGGTCGCGCTCTGCGCGCCCGGCACGGATTCCGTCAGCACGCGGAGGCCGCTCGGCAGCACGGTGCGGCGCACGAGGGTGCCGCCCGCCGCATCCGCTCGGAGCTCGGGGAGATCGAGGGGCAGTGCGACGGAGGAGTTCATCGGCAGCGAGTCTAGGTGCGGCGACCGACAGCGGGCGCGACCGCGGCGAGTCCGGGCGCGCCGCGGCTCAGGCGCCGGACGAGGCCCGATCGAGCAGCGCGACCTGCTGCCGGCTGAGCTGCACGCCGGGGCCCGCGAGCAGCTCGGCGAGCTGCTCGGGCGTGCTCGCGCTGGTCACCGGCGCCACGACCAGCGGCTTGGCGAGCAGCCAGGCGATGGCGACCGCGCCGACGGCCACGCCGTGCTCCGCCGCGACGCGGTCGAGCGCGGCGAGCACGCGCAGCCCGCGCTTGCCGAGGTGCTTGCCCGCCTCGCCGCCGCGACGGTAGCCGCCGAGGTCGGCGCGGCTGCGGTACTTGCCGGAGAGGAAGCCGCTCGCCAGCGCGAAGCGCGGCATGACGGCGAGACCCTGGGCGCGCGCGACGCCGGCGAGGTCGCCCTCGTAGCCGGAGCGCTCCATGAGGCTGTACTGGTTCTGCAGGGCGGCGAGCGGACGCGTGCTGAGGAGCCCGGCGAGGATCCGCGCCTCCATGACGCGGTACGCCGAGTGGTGGGAGAAGCCCGCCTCGCGGACGAGGCCGGCGCGGATGGCCTCGTCGACCGCGGTGAGCGTCTCCTCGAGCGGGGTCGCGGGGTCGTCGAGGTGCAGGTAGAGCACGTCGATGCGATCGGTCTGCAGCCGGCGCAGCGACGCTCGCACGGCGGCGCGGATGCTGGAGCGCCCGAGCCCCGGGTGGTCCGCGCTCTTGCCGATCTTCGTGCCGACGACCATCTCGTCGCGATTGCGACGCCGGCGCATCCAGTTGCCGATGATGATCTCGCTGCGGCCGCCCGCGTACGAGTCGGCGGTGTCGAGGAAGGCACCCCCGGCCGCCGCGAAGGCGTCGAGCACCGCCTCCGACTGCGGGGCGTCGAGCGTCCAGCCGAACACGTTGCCGCCGAGCGCGAGCGGCAGCACCGAGATGCCGGTCTCACCGATCCTGCGGTGCTGCGGGGCGACCGGCCCGACGGGGATCGGCAGGTGACCGAGGTCGCCCGAGAGCTGGTGCCCGGCCGGAGCGGGCGCGAGCCCGGAGCCCGGCAGCGCGATGGTGCTCGTCACGGGTGCGACGTGGGTGCGGGGCAGGGCCGCGGGTGCGCCGGGGAGTGCGGCGGGGGCGACGGAGGTGCCGTCCATCCGATGCCCTCCCCTCGACGCTCGCGATGCTGGTCCTGCGGCTGAGCCTAGGGTGCGGCGGGACGGCCGAGCCGGGGCGCGCACGAGCGCATGCGGTCGTTGCGCAATCGTGATGAAACGAGCGTTCCTCGGCCTCCCGACGGGGGTCAGACCCGCGGTCCGGCACCCGATTGGCTGCGCAGGCGGGGGAAGACGACCGACACCGAGAAACCGACGCCGGGCACCCGGTAGCTCGTGAAGACGCCGCCGAAGTGCCGCGCGCGCTCGCGCATCTCGGCGATGCCGCGACCCGCGGGCTCCTCGGTGAGGGCGGCCAGGTCGTCGGCCGCGGTGTAGCCCTTGTCGATGCCGATCTCGTCGGGGTCGAGACCCGCGCGCTTCGCCGCGGCGCGCTCGCCGTCGTCGTCGACGAGCACCTGCAGACCGCCGCCGCTCCAGGCGAAGACGACCCGCGCCTCCGTGCCGGCCCCGCCGTGCCCGAGAGCGTTCTCGAGGGCCTCCTGCAGGATGCCGACCACGGCGAGCTCGGCGCCCTGCGTGATCGCGAAGCGGTCGCCGCGCTCCTCGAAGCGCACGACGAGGCCGCGCTCGCGCACCGCGGCGACGAGCTCGCGCACGGAGCGCATCCTCGGCTGCGGTGCGGCCCCGAGCTCGCCCTCGCGGACGATCCCGGCCAGCCGGCGCAACTCGGCGAGCGTGCCGCGCGACGCCTCCGCGATGGCCGGCAGCGAGCGAACGGCGGCCTGCGGGTCGTTCGCCGCAGCGAAGCGCGCGCCGTCGGCCTGACGGATGACGTCGGAGACGGAGCGGACGGCCACCTCGTGCAGCTCCCGGATGATGCGGAGGCGGCTGGACTGCTCGGCCAGACGGTACTCGAGCTCATCGGCCGCGTCGAGCTGCTCCGCCTCGCGCACCGCGGCCCGCCTCGCGGTGCGGGCGGATCGGCGCCAGAGCGCGAGCAGGGCGATCGCGATGAGCAGGAGCAGCGCGGAGGCGGCGGCGAGACCGAGGACGACCGGGTCGTCCGGCAGCTCGTTCAGGGCCCGCATCCGTCGCTCCTCCGGTCGTCGCGGCAACGCGAAAGGCCCGTGAGCACGTCACGGGCCTTCTCTCGCTCCCCGGCTTGGACTCGAACCAAGAACCTATCGGTTAACAGCCGATTGCTCTGCCAATTGAGCTACCGAGGATCAACCGGTTCCCTCGAGGGGCGTCCGGCAGCGCTGATTACTGTAGCAGAGCGCGGAGGGGCGCGATGACCACGGCGTCAGCGTTCCGAGCGCAGCTGCGCGAGCCGGCGCACGTAGGGGTGCCAGGGGTCGTCGAGCACCTGCGCGACCGTGCCGCTGCCGACGATCTCGCCGCGGTGCAGCACGTCGAGGCGGTCGACGAGCGGCTCGAGCACGTCGAGGTCGTGGCTGATGACGAGCGCCGAGAAGCCCTCCAGCCGCCGCAGCTCGGCGAGCGTGCGCACGATGCCGGGGCGCACGGCCGGGTCGAGCCCGGCCGCTAGGTCATCGGCGACCAGCAGGCGCGGCGCCGTGACGATCGCCCGCGCGATGGCGACGCGCTGCCGCTGCCCGCGGCTCAGCTCGTGCGGGAACGCGCGCAGCAGCTCGGGTGGGAGCTCGACGGCGATGAGCACGTCGCGCACGCGCTGGCGCAGCTCATCGGGCAGCTCGCGGCCGCGGCGGAGCCGGGCGTGCAACGGCTCCGCCACGAGCTCGAGCGTGGAGCGGTGCGGGTCGAGCGTGGCCGCGGCGTCCTGAGCGAGGTAGCCGACCTCCGCGCGCAGGCGGTCGAGCCGGCGGGCGGATGCGCGGCGCAGCTCCGTGCCGAACAGCGCGATCGAACCGCCCGTGATCGACGGGGCGCCGGGGCCGCGGCCGGGCGCGAGGCCCTGCTGCGCGACCAGGCGGGCGATGCTCGAGGTGCCCGAGCCGGACTCCCCCAGCATGCCGACGACCTGGCCCGGCTCGACGCGCAGCGAGACGCCCCGCACCGCGGCGACCGCCGGCGAGGGACCGTGCGCGGAGTAGCCGAGCGAAAGGTCGCTCAGCCGCAGGACCGCATCCGTCGCGTTCATCCGATCCTCCTCCGCACCGTGCGCCTACTCGCCGCGCAGCGCGCGACGCTGCTCCTCGAGCGCCACCAGCTCGTGCTGGATGGCGCGGTGCCCCTCGGCGTCGCCCTCGCTGCGGCGGAGCCTGCCCAGCAGCTCGACCTTCTGGCGCAGCAGGTCGCGGTCGACCAACGAGACGACGATGTCGGTGGCCCAGCGCTCGAGGTTCTCCTCGTCGCGCACGGGAGCCGTGAGCACGCCGAGCTCGCGCACGAGGCCGGCGTAGTGCGGCGGCACCTCGCGGGCGATGCGGTCGAGCCATTCCGCACCGCTCACCGGCGGGCCGGCCTCGATGGCCACGGCGAGACCGTCGCGCACGACCGCCAGCAGACCGTTGGCGAAGGCGGCGCGGCTCGCGGCGCGCAGCAGGTCCTCGCCGAAGAACTCCGGGTGCTGCAGGATCGCCTGCAGCGCGTCGCGCTCGACGCGGATGTTCACATCGCTCGGCAGCTCGGCGATGCTGGCGCCCACCCGCTCCGGGGCCTGCTCGTCGCTGGGGGTCGCGCGGTGGCGGGCGGGTCCGGGATCCGATGCTCGGGGCTCGGGCTCCCTCTGCTGGGGGGCCCGCGCCAGCTCCTCCTCGGTCGGCGGCGCGTCGCGGTCGTCCGGAGCGTAGCGGCCCTGCTCGTCGGGCACGACGACGCGGGGACGATCCTGCCGGGGGCGGCCCTCGCCACCCTGGCGCGGTCCGCGCTCATCGTCGTGCCAGGGCTTGCGGTCGCCGTCCTGCCTCCGGCGCTCGGCGTCATGCCAGGGCTTGCGGTCGCCGTCCTGCTGCTTCCAGCGGTCGCCCCGGCCGTCCTCATCCGGCGGCATCGATGCGGCGGCGGTGGCCGCCTCGATGGCGATGCGGCCGGGACGGTCGGAGGTGGCGATGACGCGGCCGCGCGCGCCCGCGACCGCCTGACGCACGGCCTCGAGGTCCTCGCCGAGCCATCCGGCGAGCTCGCGGGCGTAGCCGTCGTGCAGCGCGCGGTCGCGGATGTTCGCCACGATCGGCGCCGTCGCGCGCAGCGCCTGCACCCGGCCCTCGACGGTGTCGAGGTCATGGCCGGCGAGCACGCGTCGCAGCATGAACTCGAAGAGCGGCTTGCGCCCCTCGATCATCTCCTGCACCGCACCGGCGCCCCGGTGCAGCCAGAGGTCGGCGGGGTCGAGGCCCTCCGGCGGCACCGCGACGAACGTCTGGCTGGCGAAGCGCTGCTCCTCGGCGAAGGCCCGGCTGGCGGCCTTCTGGCCGGCCTCGTCCGGGTCGAAGGTGAAGATGACCTGACCGGAGCCCCGCTGGTCGGTCACCTCGAAGTCGCCCATCACGCGCCGCATCAGCTTGATGTGGTCGACGCCGAACGACGTGCCGCAGGTGGCCACGGCGGTCGTGATGCCCGCGAGATGGCAGGCCATGACGTCGGTGTAGCCCTCCACCACGACGACGCGCCGCTGCTTGTTCACCTCGCGACGGGCCTTGTCGAGCCCGTAGAGCACCTGCGACTTGTGGAAGACCGGCGTCTCCGGGGTGTTGAGGTACTTCGGCCCGTTGTCGTCGTCGAAGAGCTTGCGCGCCCCGAAGCCGACCGGCTGCCCGGTGACATCGCGGATCGGCCAGACCAGGCGCCCGCGGAAGCGGTCGTAGAGGCCGCGCTCGCCGCTGCCGACCAGGCCGGCGGCGAGGATCTCGTCCTTGCCGAAGCCGTTCGCGAGGAGGTGCCGGCCGAGCGACTCGTAGCCGCGCGGCGCGTAGCCGACGCCGAAGTCGAGAGCCGCCTGCTGGTCGAAGCCGCGGTCGACGAGGAAGTCGCGGGCGGGCTGCGCCTCGTCGCGCCCGAGCTGGTCCTGGAAGTACTCGGCGGCGGCGGCGTTGGCCTTGAGCAGGCGCGCGCGATTGGAGGTGTCGGCCGCGCGCTCGCCGTCCTCGTAGGTCAGCTGGTAGCCGATGCGGCCGGCCAGGCGCTCGACCGCCTCGCTGAAGCTCAGGTGCTCGGTGCGCTGCAGGAACGTGAAGACGTCGCCGTCCTCGCCGCAGCCGAAGCAGTGGTACCGGCCGACGCCGGAGCGCACCGTGAAGCTCGGCGTGCGCTCGTCGTGGAACGGGCAGAGCCCCTTCATGGAGCCGACGCCGGCCCGCTTCAGCGCGACCTGCTCGCCGATCACGTCGACGATGTCGACCCGGTCGCGCACCGTGTCGATGTCGGAGCGACGGATCAGGCCTGGCATCGTCCCATCGTAGGGGGGCTGCGAACCTCGAGGAGGGTCGGGCTGCGGCTCGATCGCGCCGTGCGGCACCGACCGAGCGCCCACCGCATCCGCTCGCTGCGAGGAATGCAGGACGACCGCATCCGCTGCTCGGATGTCGACCGCGCCGGCGGACAGGACGGTGACGGTCGTCCTGCATTTCTCGCAGGGGTCGCGTGCCTGCGGTTCCCGTTGCAGGGCTGCCCGCGGCTCTCGCGGTGCTCGGCGGCGCTCACCGGCGGCTCGTGAGGGGTCGCGTCGTTCGCCCGCGAGGGCTGCGTGACGAGCGGATGCGCGGCGCCTGGGCCGTAGGCGGCAGGCCTCAGCCGACGAGGCGGCGGTGCCAGGCGATCGCGGACTGGTCGGTGAGGCTGGCGACCTGGTCGATGACGACGCGACGCGCGCCGGCGTCGTCCCCCGCATCCGCCCAGTCGGCGGCGAAGCCGGGCTCGAGCTCCGCCGGACCCGCCTCGAGGAGCGCATCGGCGAGCCCGGAGAGCAGCGTCCGCTGCTCGGCGTACAGCGGCTGCCGGGCCTCGCTGGCCATCACGAAGGCGGCGACGATGCCCTTGAGCACGGCGATCTCGGCCCGGATCGGCCGGGGCACCACGATGTTCGCCGAGAAGCGCGTGAGCGCTCCGCTCGGCTTCGCCTCACGGGTCGCGTTGATGGCCGCGGCGGCGAACCGGCCGATGAGCTGGCTCGTGAGGTTCTTGAGCCTCGCCTGATCGCGGCGCTCGCCCGAGTAGCTCGACAGCCAGAACTCCCAGGAGCTGAGGCGGTCGAAGGCCTCCGCGAGCTCCTCGACGCTGAATGCCGGCGACCACGACTGGACCGAGCGGATGAGGGCGTCATGGCCCACGCGGGAGGTGAGGAAGGCGGGGTCGATGGACTCCCCCACGATCGCGTCCTCGAAGTCGTGCACCGAGTAGGCGATGTCGTCGGCGAGGTCCATCGCCTGCGCCTCGATGCACTTGACACCGGCGGGCGCGCCGTCGCGCAACCACGCGAAGACCTCGCGGTCGTCGTCGTAGACGCCGAACTTCATCCGCTCGCCGTCGTGCACGCCCTCGGCCCGGGTCCAGGGGTACTTGCAACTCGCGTCGAGGCTCGCCCGGGTGAGGTTGAGCCCGTACGGGCGCCCGTCGGCGCCGAAGGTCTTGGGCTCGAGCCGGCTGAGCAGGCGCAGGGTCTGCGCGTTGCCCTCGAAGCCGCCGATGCCCTCGCTCCACGCGTTGAGCGCCGTCTCGCCGTTGTGCCCGAAGGGCGGATGGCCGAGGTCGTGCGCGAGGCACGCGGTGTCGACGACGTCGGGGTCGAGGCCGAGCTGGCTGGCGAGCTCGCGGCCGACCTGCGCGACCTCGAGCGAATGGGTGAGCCGGTTGCGCGCGAAGTCGATGCCGGCCGTCGGGCTGAGCACCTGCGTCTTCGCAGCCAGGCGGCGCAGAGCGCTCGAGTGCAGCAGCCGCGCTCGATCGCGGGCGAAGTCGCTGCGCCGGTGGTTCGAGTGCTCCTCGGGCAGCCAACGGTCGGTGTCGTGCGAGCCGTAGCCCGGCACCGGCTGCGTCATTGGTCTCCCTCTCGCCGCGACGGCTGGCGCGGGCAGTCCAGGGTATCGGACGAGGGCGCTGCGGTTTGGAGGCGCTGCGGGCTGGGGGCGCTGCGGTCTGGGGGGCGCTGCGGGCTGGGGGAGCTCCTGCGAGGAATGCAGGAGCCTCGCACGGGTGCGACGAGCGGAGGCGCAGTGGCGCGCTCGCGCATCCGCTCGTCTCCTGCATTCCTCGCGGAAGCGGTCGCGCGGAAGCGGTCGCGCGGAAGCGGTCGCGCGGTCGAGGACGGTGGACTGCGGCCTCGACGACGGCGTGTCGACGAGGCGCGCTCGGTGCCGCGGCGAGAAAACGCAGGAGGAGCGAGCGGATGCGGCGTGCACGGTTCCGAGGCGGCGGGCGGTGGAATGCGAGGCGCCTGCGTTCCTCGCAGCAGGGGGCGGGTGGCTGTCGCGGGGCGCGCGGCGGATCAGCCGCCGGAGTGGTGGGCCTCGGCGGCGGCGACCTCGGCGCGGTCCGCGGAGGCGAGAGTGCGGCTGTCGAGCCAGCCGTCGGGGAGGGTGGGGATCTTCGGGCTGCCGGCCCGGCCCCGCTGCCCCTCCGCGGCCTCGCCGGGGTAGGGCTGGTCGTGCTCGAGCTCGGCGAGGAGGTCGTCGAGTTGGGCCAGCGACTCGACCATGGCCATGCGGCTGCGCAGGTCGCCGCCGACGGCGTATCCCTTGAAGTACCAGGCCACGTGTTTGCGGATGTCGCGGCAGGCGCGTTCCTCCCCATCCGCTCGTCCGTCCCTGCCGGGGATGCTGAAGAACTCGGTGAGCAGCTCGGCGTGGCGGCGGAAGGCGCGGGCCACGTCGCCGAGGGTCGGGTGGATCGTCACGGCCTCGCGACCCTCGGCGCGGGCGGCGAAGGCGTCCGCGAGATCGCCGAAGAGCCACGGACGGCCGAGGCAGCCGCGACCGACGACGACGCCGTCGCAGCCGGTCTCGTCCATCATCCGCAGGGCGTCCTGGGCGCTCCAGATGTCGCCGTTGCCGAGCACCGGCACGCTCGTGATGGTCTCCTTGAGCGAGGCGATGGCGCTCCAGTCGGCGTGGCCCGAGTAGAACTCGCTGGCGGTGCGGGCGTGCAGCGCGATGCTGGCGACGCCCGCACCCTCGGCGATGCGACCCGCCTCGAGGTAGGTGAGGTGGTCGGCGTCGATGCCCTTGCGCATCTTCACCGTGAGCGGGATGTCGCCGGCCGCCTTCACGGCGCGCGTGACGATCTCCTCGAAGAGGTCGGTCTTCCAGGGCAGGGCGGAGCCGCCGCCGCGTCGGGTGACCTTGGGCACGGGGCAGCCGAAGTTGAGATCGATGTGGTCGGCGCGGTCCTCATCGACCAGCATCTTCACCGCGGACTCGACCGTGGCGGGGTCGACCCCGTAGAGCTGGATGCTGCGGGGCGTCTCCGATTCGTGGTGCGTGATGAGGCGCATCGACTCGGGCGTGCGCTCGATGAGCGCGCGGCTCGTGATCATCTCGCTGACGTAGAGGCCGGCGCCGTACTCGCGGCAGAGCCGCCGGAACGCGGTGTTCGTGATGCCCGCCATCGGCGCGAGCACGACGGGCGCGTGGAGCTCGATCGGTCCGATGCGCAGGGCGGGGGCCGGCGCGGCGAGGGTGGAGGGCATCCCCGTATTGTCCCACGGGGTCGAGGCGGGGCGGGGCGCTTGCGGGGACCAGACCGGTCGGTCGCCCTGCACGAACGCTCTGCGAGAAATGCAGGTGCTTCGTGAGAGCCTGCGCCGCGCATCCGCTCGGGCCCGGCTGGTAGAGCACGCGACGCCTGCATTTCTCGCAGGGCCGGGTGCTGGCGGCTGATCGTGGGGCTGGGAGGGAATCGCGCGGGGCAGGCCGTGGTTGGGGCGGGCATGAGCATGGGACGGGCGGAGGCGGATGCCGCGGAGCGCGGGCTCGAGATCGAGATCGTCGAGCGCGGTCCGGCGGGGTCGCTCGAAGAGGCGGCCGCGCGGCTCGGAGTGGCGCCGCCGGAGATCGTGAAGACGCTCGTGGTGAAGGGCCGGGACGGCTTCTGGTTCGCGCTGGTGCCGGGTGATCGGCAGATCTCGTGGCCGAAGCTGCGGGCCGCGATCGGCGTGAACAAGCTGCAGCTGCCGCCCGCCGAGCAGGCGTTCGAGGCGACGGGCTACGAGCGGGGGACGATCGTGCCCCTCGGCAGCACGACCGCGTGGCCCGTCTTCGCGGACGCATCCATCCGAGGGCGTATCGCGATGGGGGCCGGGTGGCACGGAGCCAGCCTGCTCGTGGAATCGGCCGACCTCATCCGCTCACTGGAGGCGACCGTCGCCGACATCTGCACCGAACCGGAGGGATGAGCCGGAGCCCGCTTGCGCCGCGTCTGCGAGAAATACAGGCGCAGCGGCAGGCGTCGGCCGCCGCGGCGACCGGTAGGGAAGCCAGCGGATGCGAGGCGCCTGCATTCCTCGCAGGTCGTGGAGGGGTGCCGTCGCGAGGCGCCTGCATTTCTCGCAGCGAGCGGGCTGGCGGGTCAGGCTTCGGGCGCAGGGACCGCGGTTGAGCTCGGGACGAGGCAGGCGTCGCCCTCGCACGCCGCCGCGTCCGGGGTGCCGAGCATCGTGAAGCCGTCCGGCGTCTCGCCGCTCACGCCGACGCTCGCTCGCCCGCGACCTGGGCGAGGGCGCCCGCGAAGGTCTCCGCGTCCTGCGCGCCCGAGATGCCGTACTTGCCGTCGACGACGAAGAACGGCACCCCGTTGATGCCGTACGCCTGCGCCTGGGCGACGTCGGCCTTGACGTCGGCGAGGAAGCGATGCGATTCGAGCGCCTCGGTGGCCTCGTCGCGGTCGAGTCCCACCTCGACGGCCAGGTCGACCAGGTCGGGGATGCGCCCGACGTGGTGGCCCTCCACGAAGTAGGCCTTGAGCAGCCGCTCCTTCATCTCGAGCTGCAGGCCCTTCGACTTTGCGAAGTGCAGCAGCTCGTGCGAGATGACGGTGTTGGTCTGGTGGATGTGGTCGTAGTCGTAGTCGAGGCCGACGCTCGCGGCGATCTCGGTGACGCGACCGATCATCTGCTCCGCCTGCTCGGCGGGGATGCCCTTGCGCTCGCTCAGGTAGTCGATCGGGGTGCCCTCGTAGTCGACCGGGGTGTCCGGGGCGAGCTCGAAGGAGTGGTACTCCACCTCGACCTCGATGCCGGAGGCGGCGACGCCCGCCTCGAACTTCCGCTTGCCGATGTAGCACCACGGGCACTGCACGTCGGACCAGATGTCGACCTTGATGGAGTTGCTCACCTCAGGGCCAACGCGGCAGCATCGCCGGTATTCCCTCGGTCGGCGGATGCGAGCGGATGCGGATCGGGCTGCGGTGCCAGCGCCTCCCCGACCTCGCGGTCGCATCGACGACGCCCGTCCGGCGCGCTCGCGCCGCTGGAGCTCCGGCCATCCCAGCCGGGCTGCCAGAGAGCGTCGGATCGCGGACCGCACGAGCACCCAATCGGCGTTCACCAGCTCGGCGTCCGTGCGCAGCGGTTGGCGTCCCTCCGCAGCGATCCGCAAGTCCTTGAGGCGGTCCGCGTGGAAGTTATCGGCGTGCTGGCGGCCGTCCACCTCCCATCCGATCGCATCCTCCACCGTCAGGTCGATGCGCTGGACGTCGCCGAGCCGCACCTGGGTCGCGACGCGCCACCCCTCGCCTCGCGCTCGGATGCGGGCGATGGTCTCGTTGCGGCTCTCACTGCGCCGGTCGACCCAGTCGCGGATGCGCCGCAGCGGCCTCGGCAGCTGGGCGATGAGCCAGGCGAAGCTCACCTCGTCGAGCAGCCCCGCCCGCCAGGCCCAGTCGAGCGCTATGACGGCCTCCTCGAAGGGTTCGTCGAGCACGACCCTGACGAGGGCATGGAGCGGATGCACGCTCGCGGCGTCCCCGGAACGGACCACCTCGGGCGGGTCCCAGCTGACGCGCATCGGGTCGTCGCGACGTCGCGGGCCGCGCCTGCCGCTGCGAGGCGAGCGGAGCCTGGACCCGTGCGCCGGGACGCTGATGCGGAGGACGCGGCCGCCTCCCCGGGTCCAGGCACCCAGCTCACGGAGCGCCGACAGCCCGGTGAGTTTGCCGCCGACCCGGACCGCACGGAAGCGGGCGTCGTGCTCGGGCAGGGTCGAGTACCAGCCGTTGCGGGCTCTGCGGAGGCGCCCGTCGCGGACTGCCGCGGTCAGGAGACGCGGGGTCGCGCCGGCTGCGAGGAGTTCGCGGGTGCGGGCGAATCCACCCGAGGCGTTGACGATGCCGACGAGGTCCATGCGGCCACGGTGGCGCAGGGCGTCCATCCGCCGGCTCGCGGCGGGTCATCCGTGGATGGTTCGCCGGTGTGGAGGGGCGGTGCGGCAGCAGCCTCGTCGAGGAATGCAGGCGTCCCGGCCGGGCCCGGGCGGGGCGCATCCGCTCGTTCCGCGGAGGCCGCACGAGACGCCTGCATTTCTCGCGGTGAGGGAGCGGGGCGCGGGGGGCGGGGGGCGCAGCGCCCGGCCGAGCCGGTCGGGCGGGCGCTGCGGCGAGGGTGCGTCAGGCGCCGAGCAGGCGCTCCGCGAGGTAGGCCTCGATGCGGTCGAGCGGGACGCGCTCCTGCGACATCGTGTCGCGCTCGCGCACGGTCACGGCGTTGTCGTCGAGCGAGTCGAAGTCGACCGTGACGCAGAACGGCGTGCCGATCTCGTCCTGACGGCGGTAGCGGCGGCCGATCGCGCCGGCGTCGTCGAAGTCCACGTTCCAGTACTTGCGCAGGGTCGCTGCGAGCTGCTTCGCCAGCGGCGAGAGCTGCTCGTTGCGCGACAGCGGCAGGATCGCGGCCTTGACCGGGGCGAGTCGGCGGTCGAGCTTCAGCACGACGCGCTTGTCGACGCCGCCCTTCGTGTTCGGCGCCTCGTCCTCGTGGTAGGCATCGACCAGGAACGCCATGAGCGATCGGGTGAGGCCCGCCGCGGGCTCGATGACGTAGGGCGTGTAGCGCTCGTTCTCGGCCTGGTTGAAGAAGCTGAGGTCGGTGCCCGACGCGGCGGAGTGCGTCTTCAGGTCGTAGTCCGTGCGGTTGGCGATGCCCTCGAGCTCGCCCCACTCGCCGCCGGTGAAGCCGAAGCGGTACTCCACGTCGACCGTGCGGGTCGAGTAGTGCGACAGCTTCTCCTGCGCGTGCTCGTACAGGCGCAGGTTGTCGGCGTCGATGCCGAGGTCGACGTACCACTGCAGGCGGGTGTCGATCCAGTACTGGTGCCACTCGGCGTCGGTGCCCGGAGCGACGAAGAACTCCATCTCCATCTGCTCGAACTCGCGGGTGCGGAAGATGAAGTTGCCGGGCGTGATCTCGTTGCGGAAGCTCTTGCCGATCTGCCCGATGCCGAACGGGGGCTTCATCCGCGACGCCGTCACGACGTTGTTGAAGTTCACGAAGATGCCCTGCGCGGTCTCGGGGCGGAGGTAGTGCATCCCCTCCTCGTTGTCGACCGGGCCGAGGAAGGTCTTGAGCAGGCCGGAGAAGTTCTGCGGCTCGGTCCACTGGCCCTTGGTGCCGCAGTTGACGCAGACGACGTCGGTGAGACCCGGCTCGGGGGCGCGGCCCTTCTTGGCCTCGAAGTCCTCCTCGAGGTGGTCGGCCCGGTAGCGCTTGTGGCAGCTCTGGCACTCGATCAGCGGGTCGCTGAAGACCTCGACGTGGCCGGAAGCCTCCCACACCTTGCGGGGCAGGATGACGGAGGAGTCGAGGCCGACGACGTCGTCACGGCCCTGCACCATCGACTGCCACCACTGGCGCTTGATGTTCTCCTTGAGCGCGACGCCGAGGGGACCGTAGTCCCACGCGGAGCGCGAACCGCCGTAGATCTCCCCCGCCTGGAAGACGAACCCGCGGCGCTTCGCGAGGTTGATGGCGGACTCGAGACGGGAGGGGGCGGATGCCACGGGGAGAGCTCCAAAGGTTCAGCCGCGCCGGCTGCGCGGTCGATGGGGTGCGGGACGAGGGACAAGCTTAGCCCCGGGCCGTCGCGGCCCCCGTTCAGCGCATCGCCAGCCCCCGCAGCGCATCGAGCGAGGCGCGCAGCGCGAGCACCGCCTGCTCGAGCTCGGCCTCGGAGGTGCTCGCGGCGAGCGTGAAACGCACCGCCGTCTGCGCAGTGGCGTCGTCGAGGCCGAGCGCGGTGAGCACGTGCGACGGCTCCTCGCTGCCCGCGGCGCAGGCGGAACCGCTCGAGCAGAGCACGCCGCGCTCCTCGAGCTGCAGCAGCACCGCCTCCCCCGCCGTGCCCGGGAAGCAGAACGAGGCGTTCGCCGCGAGTCGATCGGCCGGGTGCCCGGTGAGTCTGGCCTCGGGCGCGATGGCGAGGACCGAGCGGATGAAGGCGTCCCGCATCCGCTCGATCGCATCCGCTCGTGCTCGGCGGTCGCGCTCGGCCAGCTCGAGGGCGACGGCGAGGCCGACCGCTCCGGCCACGTCCTCGGTGCCGCTGCGTCGGCCGCGCTCCTGTCCTCCACCGTGCAGGACGGGCTCGACCCGTGCACCGCGACGGAGGTAGAGCGCTCCGATGCCCTTGGGCGCGCCTACCTTGTGACCCGAGATCGTCAGGGCGTCGACGCCGAGCGCGGCGACGTCGAGCGGCAGCCAGCCGGCGGCCTGCACGGCGTCGCTGTGGAACCGCGCCCCGACGGCGTGCGCGGCTTCGGCGAGCTCGGCGACCGGCTGCACGGTGCCGATCTCGTTGTTCGCGAGCATGACGCTCACGAGGGTGCTGTCGTCGCGGAGGGAGGAGCGGAGGGATGCGGGTGCGAGGCGACCGTCAGCATCGACGGGGACGCGATCGACGGCGAAGCCGTGCATCCGCTCGAGGACTGCGGCGGATTCGAGCACGGCCTCGTGCTCCGTGGCCGCGACGAGCGCATGACGGCCGCGTGGGTTCGCGAGCGCGAGGCCCTTGACCGCGAGGTTGTCGGCCTCGGTGCCACCGGAGGTGAAGACGATCTCGGCGGGCCGGGCGCCGAGCACGGCCGCGACGCGCTCGCGCGCGTCGTCGAGCGCGCGCGCCGCCTCCTCACCGAGGCGGTGCCGGCTCGACGGGTTGCCGTAGGCGCCGGTGAGGTAGGGCCACATCGCCTCGAGCGCCTCGCGCCGCACCGGCGTCGTAGCGGCGTGGTCGAGATGGATCTCAGGCATCGATCCGCATGTCGAGGCCGAGATCGAGCGCGCGCACGCTGTGCGTGAGCGCGCCGACCGAGATGACGTCGACACCCGTGGCCGCGATCGCGGCGACGGTGTCGAGGGTCACGCCGCCGCTGGCCTCCACGACGGCGCGGCCGGCGATGAGCGCGACGCCGGCGCGGAGCTCGTCGAGGCTGAAGTTGTCCAGCATGACGATGTCCGCGCCGCCGTCGAGCGCTTCGGGCACCTGGTCGAGGCGGTCGACCTCGACCTCGATCCGCACGGTGTGCGGCAGCTGGGCGCGCAGGCGGCGCAGCGCCTCGGCGGTGCCGATGCCCTGCGCGGCGAGCACCGCGAGGTGGTTGTCCTTCGCCATGACGGCGTCGCTCAACGAGAAGCGGTGGTTGCGCCCGCCGCCGACGCGCACCGCGTGGCGCTCGAGCAGGCGCAGCCCGGGCGTCGTCTTGCGGGTGTCGACGATGCGGGCGTCCGTTCCTGCGACGGCCGCGACGTACCGGGCGGTGAGGGTGGCGACGCCGCTGAGGCGCTGCGCGAGGTTGAGGGCGATGCGCTCGCCGCGCAGCACGCCACGGGCAGGTCCCTCGATGCGCGCCAGCACCTCGCCCGCGCTGAACGCCGTGCCGTCGGCGACGAGATCGCCGACCACGATCGACGGGTCGATCTGCGCGAACGCGGCCTCGACCCCTGCACCGCCGGCGAGCACACCGGGCTCGCGAGCCACGACGGCCGCTCGAGCCGTCGCGTCGGCGGGGATGAGGTGCTCGCTCGTGATGTCGCCCCACGGGGCGTCCTCGGCGAGCGCGGCGCGCACGACGCGATCGACGGCGTCCCGGTAGGCGCTCACGCGGAGGCCGCCGTCGTGGTGGGGTCGTCGCTGCGGTGGTGGGCGCCGACGCTGCCGGTGCGCACGAGCGCCGCCCGGGCGATGAGACGGGCGAGGTCGAGCAGGTTGCGGTTCTCGAGATCGTGCACGGTGCTTCCTTCGATACGCCATCCGGCGAGGGTGGTGACGGCCGCGGCGAGCGCCGCACCGTCGCGGACGAGTCCGAGGTCCCGCCACGCCAGCGACTGGATCTCGGCTCGGGTCGCGGGGCGGGTTCGTGCGAGGAATGCAGGACCCTCGGGGTCGGATGCCGTCGCCCGAGCGGCAGCGATGGGGCGATCGTTGCGGAACGCCTGCATTTCTCGCAGGCCCGTGCGGTCGGGGGCGAGCGGTGCTCGCGGTAGGACCTCGGGGGTGAGCGCGTCGGCGGCGCGCCAGGCGAAGACGAGCCCTTCCAGGAGCGAGTTGGACGCCAGGCGGTTGGCGCCGTGCACGCCCGTGCGCGCGACCTCGCCCACGGCGAGGAGTCCGGGCAGGCTCGTGCGCCCGAGCAGATCGGTCGAGACGCCGCCCATCGTGTAGTGGGCCGCCGGGGTGACGGGCACCGCATCCCGCGTCCAATCGACGCCGAGATCGCGCAGATGAGCGTGGATGCTCGGGAAGCGCGCGGGGAGGTCGAGCAGAACGGCCGTGGCATCGAGCAGCGCTGGCGCGCCATGCTGACGGGTCATGACGCGCGCGGTCTCGCGGGCCACGACGTCCCGCGGCGCGAGCTCGGCGCGGGGATCGACGGCCGGCATGTAGCGCCGACCCTCCGCGTCCCGCAGCACCGCGCCCTCGCCGCGCACCGCTTCGGAGACGAGGAACCCGTCGGCCAGCACGGTCGGGTGGAACTGCACGAACTCGAGGTCCGCGATCTCGGCGCCGGCACGCCACGCGGCGGCAATGCCGTCACCCGTGGCCACGCCGGGGTTCGTCGTGTGGGCGTAGAGCTGTCCGGCGCCCCCGGTCGCGAGGATCACCGCATCCGCTCGTTCGATGCGCCGCGCGCCCTCGACGAGCAGTTCGACGCCGACGACCCGGCGGTTCGGCGAGGGTACGGAGCCTCCGCCGGCCGAAGGGCCCGCCGAAGCCTCCGGACCCCGGGGAGCCAGGGGCGGCGACTCGACGAGCGGCTCCGCGAGGAATGCAGGAGCCTCGTCGGGGATCGGAGGTCGGGACGAGCGGATGCGGGCGTCCCGCTTGCGAGGCACCTGCATTCGTCGCAGGGGCGGGGGTGGTCCGGGGTCCTGTCGTCGAGCACGAGGTCGACGAGCATCGCGTGCTCGATGATGTCGACGGCCGTGGCGCGTACGGCCTCGGCGAGCGCCGCCTCGATCGCCGCACCGGTCGCGTCGCCGCCCGCGTGCAGGATGCGCGGCGCCGAGTGCGCCGCCTCGAGGCCCCGGGCGAGCGCGCCCGAGGGGTCGCGGTCGAACTCGACGCCGAAGGCGATGAGGTCGCGCACGCGCTGCGGCCCCTCCTCGCAGAGCACCCGCACCGCCTCCGGGTCGCACAGGCCCGCCCCGGCCGCGAGCGTGTCGGCGATGTGCGCGTCGGCGGCGGCCTCGGCGAGCGCCGCGGCGATGCCGCCCTGCGCGTGACGGGTGCTCCCCTCCTCCAGGGCGCCCTTCGTCACCAGCAGCACCTCGTGATGACGGGCCGCGCGGATCGCGGCCACGAGACCGGCGATGCCGCTGCCGACGACGATGACGCGCATCCGCTCGTCCCGTCTACCGCGCTGCAGTGGTGCGCGCCGTGCCCGACCCTGGTGCGGCGACGCCCGAGGGCGCCGCAGGGCCTGCCGCCCCAGTGGTGAGCGCCTCGGTTCCGGACGGCGCCGCGGCGCCCGACGGGGCGATCCCTGTGGGCAGTGCGGCGAGCATCCGCTCGAGCGCCACCTTCGCACCGGCGGTCACCGCCGCGTCGACGGAGATCCGGTTGACGACGCGGCCCTCGACGAGCTCCTCGAGCACCCAGGCGAGGTAGCCGGGGTGGATGCGGTACATCGTCGAGCAGGGGCAGACGACCGGGTCGAGGCAGAAGATCGTGTGCTGCGGGAAGTCGGCGGCGAGCCGGTTCACCATGTTGATCTCGGTGCCGATCGCGAAGGTCGTCGGCTCGGTGGCGGCGGCGACGGCCTTGCGGATGTAGTCGGTCGAGCCGGCCTCGTCGGCGGCGTCGACGACCTCCATCGGGCACTCCGGGTGCACGATCACGCGCACGCCCGGGAACTCGGCCCGCGCCTGGTCGATCTGGGCGACCGTGAAGCGCTTGTGCACGCTGCAGAAGCCGTGCCAGAGCACGACCTGCGCGTCGAGCAGCCCCTGCTCGTCGTTGCCGCCCAGCGCCTTGCGGGGGTTCCACATGGGCATCCGCTCGAGCGGCACGCCCATCGCCTTCGCGGTGTTGCGCCCCAGGTGCTGGTCCGGGAAGAAGAGCACGCGCTGCCCGCGCTCGAACGCCCAGTCGAGCACCGTCGCGGCGTTCGACGAGGTGCAGACGATGCCGCCGTGGTCGCCGCAGAAGCCTTTGAGCGCTGCGGATGAGTTCATGTAGGTGACCGGGATGATCGGCACGCGCCCGTCCGCATCCGGCTCCGTGCCGTAGACGGCCTCGAGCTGCTCCCAGGCGTCCGTGACGCTGTCGATGTCGGCCATGTCGGCCATCGAGCAGCCGGCGGCGAGGTTCGGCAGGATCACCCGCTGCCCCTCCTGCGCGAGGATGTCGGCCGTCTCGGCCATGAAGTGCACGCCGCAGAAGACGATCGTCTCCGCATCCGGCACCGTCTGCGCGGCGTTCGCGAGTTGGAAGGAGTCGCCGAGGAAGTCCGCGTGCTGCACGACCTCGTCGCGCTGGTAGAAGTGGCCGAGCACGACGACCCGCTCCCCCAGCGTCGCCTTGGCGGCCCGGATGCGCGCGTGCAGCTCGTCGTTCGAGGCGTCGCGGTAGCCCTGCGGGAGCGCGCCCTGCCGCGGCGAGCCGGTCGGGATGACGTCGGTCATCGACGCACCCGGCCCGTAGGTCGGCGTGGGCAGCCGGTCGACCGTCCAGGGGCCGTCGGCGAGCTCGGGGGCGCAGGTCTCGCCCGCCTCGGCGCCGAGGCGGATGCGTTCGATGGTGGTGGCGACGGATGACACGGCGGTCAGTCCTCCCTGTCGGTGAGCGCGGATGCGAGCAGCGGTCCCTGATCGACGAGCGTCGCGTCGGTGTAGCGGTACAGGGCCGGAGGGCGATGGGATGCGCCGACGACGTGCTCACCGGTCGGCACGATGCTGCCGCCCGCCAGCACCTGACGGCGGAAGTTCGCGGGGTCGAGGGTGGCGCCGCGGACGGCCTCGTGGACGCCGCGCAGCTCGGCGAGCGTGAAGGTCTCGCCGAGGAAGCCGTGCGCGATGGAGCTGTGGGCCATCTTGTTGCGCAGCCGCCAGAGCGCGTACTCGACGATGCGGTTGTGGTCGAAGGCGAGGCCGGGCAGTGCATCCGCTCGGAACCACCGGACGTTGTCGTCGTCGCTGGAGCGCTCCGCCTGGTCGGGCCGCACGAGCGCCCAGTAGACGACGCTGACGACGCGGCCGCTCGGCGAGCGCCCGATGTCGCCGAAGCAGTAGAGCTGCTCGAGGTAGGTGGGGTCGAGCTGGGTGGTCTCGAGCAGCTTGCGCGCGGCGGTGGTCTCGAGGCCCTCCTGCGGCGCGACCCAGCCGCCGGGCAGCGCCCAGCGGTCCTGGTAGGGCTGGCGGATGCGGCGCACCAGCGGCGTCCAGAGCTCGCTGTCGCGCAGCGCGAAGATCACCGTCGAGACGGCGAGTGAGGGGTGCTCGTCCATGGGCTTCCGGGTTCAGGTCAGGGTGACTCGAAGCGAGCGTAGCGCCGTTCGCCGGAGTTCGCGTAATCGTGACTCGAAGTCGAGCGGCGACGGTCTCATCGCGAGGAATGCAGGTGAAGCGCCGGTGAGGTCCGCAGTTCGGGGCCCGGGCGCCTCATCCTGCTCGCGAGGCACCTGCGTTCCTCGCGTGCGAGGGTTGGGGCGGGTGCCGGCTTGCGCGCCTCGCCGGCGCAGGATCACCGGCGTCAGCCGAGCGGCGTATCCGTCGGAGCGTCCACCGCCCCGCCGAAGCGCCGGTTGCGCCCGGCGTAGTGCTCGACGGCCCGCCAGAGCTGGGCGCGGCCGAAGTCCGGCCACAGGGTGTCGAGGAACACCATCTCGGCGTAGGCCGACTGCCACAGCAGGAAGTTGCTCGTGCGCTGCTCGCCGCTCGAGCGCACGAAGAGGTCGACGTCCGGCATATCGGGCGTGTAGAGCGCGCGCTGGATGGCCTTCTCGGTGATGCCGCTGGGCTTCATCCGTCCGGCGGCCACCTCCTCGGCGAGACCGCGCACCGCGTCGACGATCTCGTTCCGGCCGCCGTAGTTGACGCACATCGTCAGCGTCAGCCTCGTGTTGTGCGCGGTCATCCGCTCCGCGTGCTGCAGCTCGTCGACGACGCTGCGCCACAGCCGCGGCTTGCGGCCGGCCCAGCGGATGCGCACGCCCCAGTCGTTCAGCTGGTCGCGGCGGCGGTGCAGCACCTCGCGGTTGAAGCCCATGAGGAAGCGCACCTCGTCGGGGCTGCGCTTCCAGTTCTCGGTGCTGAAGGCGTAGACGCTGATGTGCTGGATGCCGAGCTGCAGCGCGCCGGCGACGACGTCGAGCAGCGCCGCCTCGCCGGCCTTGTGGCCCTCCACACGGGTGAGGCCGCGCTGGTTCGCCCAGCGCCCGTTGCCGTCCATGACGATCGCGACGTGCCGCGGCACGGCGGATGCGGGCAGGTCCGGCGGGGTCTGGCCGGTCCAGTCGATCGGACGGAAGGGCTCGGCGGGGATGGTGCGGCGGCTCACGCGGAGGGCTCCTGGGGTTCGGGGTGCCCTGCGGGCGCTGCGGCGGTGGTGGGCGGTGCTGCGTCGCTCGCGCCCGGCGCGGGGGTCCGTCCGCTCGATCGATCGCTGCTGCGACCGTGGGCACGGGGAGGAGGTCGACGGAGCCGATGGGCGGACGGACGGATGCACGGCGCGGTGGTTCCGATGCGCTGCGGTCCACGTGCTGCAGCGACCGCAGGCCGCGCTCGAGGTGGAACTGCGCGTAGGCGGCGACGGCGCCGCTGGCCTGCGCCCTGCTGCGCTCGGGCGCCTCCTCGGCGACCGGCCAGTCCCCCGCGAGGAGTGCGCCGAGCACGTCGAGGGTGCCGGGGTCGAGCCGGGCGGAGCCCGGAGGGGCCACCTCGTCGGCCACGACGCCACCGAGCTGGGGCACGAAGTACCGGTGCGGGCCGGGGGCTCCCGTGACGGCGCAGTCGACGAAACTCGGCGCCCATCCGGCGATGGAGAGCGCACGCAGCAGGTACGAGTCGAGGGTGAGACCCGCCTCGTGCTCACCACGGCTGAGGGAACGCAGCGCACCGACCAGCAGCAGGTACTGCTGCAGCGAGCCCTCGTCCTCGGTGAGGCGGTCGGCCGCCTCCACCATCGCGTTCGCCGCGGTGAACGCGCCGTAGTCGCCGGCGATCGTCGCGCCGTAGCTGGCCAGCGACTCCGCCTGGGTGATCGTGTCGAGGTTGCGGCCCTCGTAGCACTGCACATCGGCGACCATGAAGGGCTCGAGGCGCGAACCGAAGCGGCTCGAGGTGCGCCGCACGCCCTTCGCGACCGCGCGCACCTTGCCGTGCTGACGGGTCAGCATGGTCAGGATGCGATCGGCCTCGCCCAGCTTGTGGGTGCGCAGCACGACCGCCTCGTCACGGTAGAGGGGCACCCGGCGATTATCCTCCCCGGTGGCTGCGGGTCGTCCGCAGCCGCGCCGCTCGGCTACGGTTGCCACGTGATCGTCGAGGCCCTGGTCGTCCCCCTCTGGGCCGACCTGCTCGCCATCGCCGTCTGCAGCCTGCAGAGCGCCCTGCTGGTGGCCGCCTACCGCGACCGCCGGCTCGACCTGCTGGGCGTGGCGGTCATCGGCATCGCCGCCGGGCTCGGCGGGGGCTGCTGCGCGATGTCTTCCTCGGCGTCACACCGGTGGCCTTCACCACCAACTGGTACCTCACCGTCGCGACCCTCGCGGCCTTCGCCGGCATGGCGCTCGGCCAGCTGTTCCGACGCGTGGACTGGGCGATCACCGGGCTCGATGCGCTCGCCATCGGGCTCTTCGCCGCGATCGGCACGACCAAGGCGCTGACCCTCGGCACGGCCGAGCTGCCGGCGATCTTTCTCGGGGTGATCACGGCGGTCGGCGGAGGCATCGTGCGCGAGGTGCTCCTGGGCCTGCCCATCGGCATCATGCACGTCGGGCCGATCTACGCGATCCCCGCGGCGGCCGGCAGCGCCGCGCTGCTCGGCCTCGCCGTCGCCGGGGCGCCCATCGCCGTCGCTGCGGCGGTGTGCGTGATCGTGACCGCCCTCATCCGCATCCTCGCCGTCCGTTTCGGCTGGAGCCTGCCCGAGCAGCGGGCCCTCCAGCTGCGCCGACGCCGCCAGGAGGGCGGCGCGGCCTGAGGCCGACCCCAGCACGCCTTCCGCTCGCCCTGCGAGAAACGCAGGTGGAGCGTCGCGCGACGTCCGCGGGGCGCCCACGGGCGCGCATCCGCTCATCCGCTCCTCCTGCGTTCCTCGCCTGCGCGTGCGCTGCGTGCGAGGAATGCAGGAGGAGCGTCGCCCGGAGCCGGTGGTCGGGCCTGAACGGCGGCCGTGGTCGTCCGCTCGTCCTGCGTTTCTCGTAGGACGGGAGCGTCGAGGCGGGCGGATGCGCGGCGTGCGCACGGCAGGACGGGAGCGTCAGGGCGGGCGGATGCGGCGGGCGGCGGCCCGCTCAGCAGCAGCGGCCGCCGGGCTCGAGGTCCTGGCTGCGGTAGCGCTCCCGCCAGAACGTCCGCTCGTCCAGGGGCGGGACGCCCGGGTGCGCGGCTCGGTGATGCGCCACGTACGCCGGGTAGGCGCCCTCTCCCAGGACCGCGCCGAAGCCCCGGACCGCGCGCCGCAGCGCGGCGACCACGGCGGATCCTGCGCGGCCCATCAGTGGCCCCCTCGCGGCTCGCGGGGCCCGCGGGCGTCCCACTCGCGCTGGATGACGCGCTCCTCGGCCGTGGCGATCAGCCCCGCGGGGGCGAAGCGACGCGAGGGCTGCGGTGCGTCCTCGGCCTCGGGCGCCGCTCGTCCGCGCAGCGCGCGCACGGTGGTGATGAGCGCCGCGACGATCACGACGATCGCCAGGCTGACGAAGACGATCGAGAGCGTGCCCTGCACGAGGGTGTTGCGCACGACGGCCTCCATCGCCTCGACGCTCGTCGCGGTGCCGAAGGTCGTCTCGCCCGCAGCCAGCGCGTCGCGGAAGGCGACGTGGTTCGCCCAGTAGCCGACCGCCGGCACCGGCGAGAAGATCTTGAACATCGAGGCGGTGATCGTGACCACCGAGGCGAACGCCAACGGCACCGCGACCACCCAGAGCCACGAGCGCACCCCGCGCTTCGCGGCGATCGCCAAGCAGACGGCGAGGGCGATCGCCGCGAGCAGCTGGTTCGCGATGCCGAACAACGGGAACAGGGTGTTGATGCCGCCGAGCGGATCGGTGACGCCCATGATCAGGATCGCTCCCCATCCGGCCACCATGATCGCGGTCGTGATCCAGACCCCGGGACGCCACCCGGTGTCCTTAAAGCGCGGCGCGACGTTGCCGATGGAGTCCTGCAGCATGAAGCGGGCGACCCGGGTGCCGGCGTCGACGGCGGTCAGGATGAACAGCGCCTCGAACATGATCGCGAAGTGGTACCAGAAGCCCATCATCGCGGTGCCGCCGATGAGCTGCTGCATAATGTGCGCGAGACCGAGGGCGAGCGTCGGCGCGCCGCCCGTACGGCTGACAATCGATTCCTCCCCGACGTTGTCGGCGGTGGTCTGCAGCAGCTCCGCGGAGACCTCGACACCGGTCAGCCCCAGCGAGCTCACGAACGCGACCGCGCCCTCGACGGTGCCGCCGGTGGCCGCGGCCGAGGAGTTCATGGCGAAGTAGATGCCGCGGTCGAGCGAGATCGCCGCGACGAGCGCCATGATCGCCACGAAGCTCTCCATGAGCATGCCGCCGTAGCCGATGAAGCGGGTCTGCTTCTCCTTCTCGACCAGCTTCGGGGTCGTTCCGCTCGCGATGAGCGCGTGGAAACCGCTCAGCGCGCCGCAGGCGATCGTGACGAAGAGGAACGGGAACAGCGAGCCGCTGAACACCGGCCCGAGCTCGCCGCCGGCGAACTCGCTGAAGGCGGGCACCTCGATCTCGGGGCGCACCACCACGATCGCGCCGGCCAGCATCACGATGACGCCGATCTTCATGAAGGTGGAGAGGTAGTCGCGCGGCGCGAGCAGCAGCCACACCGGCAGCACGGCGGCGACGAATCCGTAGACGATGATGCCCCACGCGATCGTCGTGCGGTCGAGGGTGAACATCGCCGCGCCCCAGTCGGTCTCGGCCACCCAGCCGCCGGCGATGATCGCGGCCATGAGCAGCACGAAGCCGATGACCGACACCTCGGTGATGCGGCCCGGGCGGATGAAACGCAGGTACAGCCCCATGAAGATGGCGATCGGGATGGTCATCGAGACGCTGAACACGCCCCACGGGCTCTCGCCGAGGGCGTTGACGACGACGAGCGCGAGGATCGCGACGATGATGATCATGATGAGCAGCGTCGCGAGGATCGCGGCCGTGCCGCCGATGCGCCCCAGCTCGTCGCGCGCCATCTGGCCCAGCGAGCGGCCGCCGCGCCGCATCGAGAAGAACAGCACCACGTAGTCCTGCACCGCACCGGCGAAGATGACGCCGACGACGATCCAGATCGTGCCGGGCAGGAAGCCCATCTGCGCCGCCAGCACGGGCCCGACCAGCGGACCGGCGCCCGCGATGGCCGCGAAGTGGTGCCCGAAGAGCACGCGGCGGTCGGTCGGCACGTAGTCCTTGCCGTCGGCCTTCGACTCCGCCGGGGTCGCGCGTCGGTCATCGGGCCTGGTGATGAAGCGCTCGATCACCTTCGAGTAGAAGCGGTACCCGATCAGATAGGAGCAGCAGGCCGCGAAGACGAACCAGATGGCGTTGACGGTCTCGCCGCGCACGATGGCGAGCATCGTCCAGGCGACGCCGCCGAGCAGTGCGATGGCCACCCACAGCAGCACCTTCGGCGGGGTCCAACCCCTTCTCGGCTCGGGTGCGGCGACCGGCGGCAGCGCCGGGTCCTGCTCCAACTGCCTCGTGGATCGGGGTTCGGCCATCGTCGGACTCCTGTCGCTCGCGTCGTTGCGGGTCGACACGAGCCTAGGGGTGCCTCCAGGACGGGGGAACCCCGGAACCTGCGCGAGGAATGCAGGTGGAGTGCGGACGGCCGGACGCAGGATCAGCGCAGGCGCGCACCCTCATCCGCTCGACTCCTGCGTTTCCCGCAATGCGGCGGCGGCGGGGCGACGTCCACGGACGACGGGACGGCGGAGGGGCGGCACCGGTCGGCGCCGCCCCTCGGGTCGAGCGGATGGGGTCGACGCGTCAGGACGCGACGGCCTCCAGGTCGTGCTGCCGCACGCGCACCGCGCGGTTGACCGCCGAGACGACGGCCTTGAGCGAGGCGGTGGAGATGTCGGCGTCGATGCCGACGCCCCAGAGCACGGTGCCCTCAACGTTGAGCTCGACGTACGCCGCGGCGAGCGCGTCGCCGGAGGCGCTCAGCGCGTGCTCGACGTAATCGTTGAGGGTCACGTCGACGCCCTGAGCGCCGAGCAGTTGGATGAACGCCGCGATCGGCCCGTTGCCGGTCGCCTCGAGGTCGAGCTCGTCGTCGCCGACGCGCACGCGGGCCTGCAGCGTGACGCTGCCGGTCATCTCGCTCGCGGTGCGGGTCGAGAGCAGTTCGAAGCGGCCCCACTTGGCGTGGTCCGCGCTCGACGGCAGGTACTCGTCCTGGAAGACGGTCCAGATCTGCTCGCTCGAGACCTCGCCGCCCTCCGCATCCGTCTTCGACTGCACGACGCCGCTGAACTCGATCTGCAGGCGACGCGGCAGGTCGAGGTTGTGATCGGTCTTCAGCAGGTAGGCGACGCCGCCCTTGCCGGACTGCGAGTTCACGCGGATGACGGCCTCGTAGCTGCGGCCGACGTCCTTCGGGTCGATGGGCAGGTACGGCACGGCCCACTCGATCTCATCGACGGAGACGCCCTTCGCGGATGCCTCGACCGCCATGGCCTCGAAGCCCTTCTTGATGGCGTCCTGGTGCGAGCCGCTGAAGGCGGTGTAGACGAGGTCGCCGGCCCAGGGGCTGCGCTCGTGCACCTTGAGCTGGTTGCAGTGCTCCGCGGTGCGGCGGATGCCGTCGAGATCGCTGAAGTCGATCTGCGGGTCGATGCCCTGGGTGAACAGGTTGAGGCCCAGTGCGACGAGGTCGACGTTGCCGGTGCGCTCGCCGTTGCCGAAGAGGCAACCCTCGATGCGATCGGCGCCGGCCAGGTAGCCGAGCTCGGCTGCCGCGATGCCGGTGCCGCGGTCGTTGTGCGGGTGCAGGCTCAGGATGATGCTCTCGCGGTTGGCGAGGTTGCGGCTCATCCACTCGATGGAGTCGGCGTAGACGTTCGGCGTCGCCATCTCGACGGTGGCCGGCAGGTTGACGATGACCTTGCGCTCGGGGGTCGCGCCGAGCACCTCGACGACCTGGTTGCAGATGTCGAGCGCGAACTCGAGCTCGGTGCCGGTGTAGGACTCGGGCGAGTACTCGTAGTACACGTCGGTCTCGGGCACGGTCTTCTCGTACTCGCGGCAGAGGCGGGCGCCGTTCATCGCTATGTCGATGATGCCCTGGCGGTCGGTGCGGAAGACGACCTCGCGCTGCAGCACGCTCGTCGAGTTGTAGAGGTGCACGATCGCCTGCTTCGCGCCGGCGATCGACTCGTAGGTGCGCTTGATGAGGTGCTCGCGGGCTTGGGTGAGCACCTGGATGGTGACGTCGTCCGGGATCGCGCCCTCCTCGATGAGGCTGCGCACGAAGTCGAAGTCGGTCTGGCTGGCGCTCGGGAAGCCGACCTCGATCTCCTTGTAGCCCATCCTCACGAGCAGGTCGAACATGATCCGCTTCCGCTCGGGGCTCATCGGGTCGATGAGTGCCTGGTTCCCGTCCCGCAGGTCGACGGCGCACCAGCGCGGCGCCTCCGTGATGCGCTTCGTCGGCCAGGTGCGGTCGGGCAGATCGACCACGATCTGCTCGTGGAAGGGACGGTACTTCTGGATCGGCATGCCCGAGGGCTGCTGGTTGTTCTTCATCTCGACTCTTTCGCGTTCTCGTTGCTGACCACGACGGACTCCGCGACGAGTAAGGCCTGGACTAGGACTCGTCGCGGCAGCGAAGGAGGAGGAGGTGGAGTGCCATCCGTCCGAGGCTAGCACCGGGGGCCTGGTGGCGCGAGCTGCCGGGGTGGCGCGGGCTGCCGGGGTGGCGCGGGCTGCCGCGGTGGCGCGGGCTGCCGCGGTGGCGCGAGCGACGCGGGTGCCGCCCCGCGAGGAATGCAGGAGCCTCGCGTTCGACCTGCCCGGCGCATCCGCTCGGCTCGATGGCGCGGTGCGCGACACCTGCATTCCTCGCTCGGCGGCTGCGAGCGGATGCGCGGGTCGGTGCGAGCGGACACCGCTGCGAGCGGATGCACGAGTCGGTGCGAGCGGACTTCGCGCGCTGCCAGCGCGGCCGGCCCGCACGAGACGACGGCGGCGCGCTGCGAGAAACGCAGGAGTCTCGCACGCGCCTCCGCGGCGCTCGTCAGGAGCACCGCGCCCCCGGGGGCGAGGCTCCTGCATTTCTCGCGGCGCGGGCTTGAGTGGGCGCGGCGCGGGCTTGAGTGGGCGCGGCGCGGGCTTGGGTGGGCGCGGCGCGGGTTTGGGTGGGCGCGGCGCGGGCCTGGCTGGGCGCGGCGCGGGCTTGGGTGCGGGGTGCCGGCGCCGGGCGGCGCGGCGCGGAGGGGCGAGCGCGGCCGGTCGAGTCGAGGGCGGGCGCGGGCGCGGGTCAGGGCGCGGCCAGGGCCTCGATCGGGGTGACGCGCACGGCGCGGCGGGTGGGGGCGACCGCGGCGATCGCCGCGAGGGCGCCGGTGCCGATGACGACGAGCAGCACGAGCAGCCAGGGGATGCCGGGCGGCACCAGGCCGCCGCCCTCGATCGAGCCGAACAGGGATTGCGCGCCCGCCCATCCGTATCCGATGCCCAGGACGACGCCGAAGGCGGAGGCGGTGACGGTGAGCTGCGCGCTCTCGGCGAGGATCATGCGGCGCAGCTGGCCCTTCGAGAAGCCGAGCGCCCGCAGCAGGCCGAGCTCGCGGCCGCGCTGCAGCACGCTCAGCGACAGGGCGTCGGCCATGCCGACCGCGGCGATGACCGCGCTGAAGCCGATGAGCACCAGGAACACGGCCACCGTCATGGCGAAGGCCTCGTCGATGCCGGCGTAGTAGGCCGGGTCGTTCGCCTGCGCGCGGGCCAGCATGTCGATGTACGACTGGAGACCCACGGCGAAAGTGGTGACCAGCGCGACGCCGATGACGAGCCCGATGGTCGTCCGGGCGCTGCGCTCCGGCGACCGGACCGCGTTCTCGGCGGCGAGACGACCCGTGGCGGTGCGAGCCATGGCGCGGCCGACGAGGCGCAGCAGCGGCGGCATGACGAGGTCGGCGGCGAGCACGATGCCGGTGAAGGAGAGGATGCCGCCGAAGAAGGCGATCACGACGCCGAACGACGAGACCAGCCCTGCGGCCACCCCGCCGCCGAGGAGCAGCGTGCCCAGGGCGACGAGCACGACCGCGATGCCGTGACGCACCGGACGGCGGCCGACCTCCTCGCCGCTGCGCTCCACCGCGGCGCCGAGCGCCTGCATCGGCCGCACGGCGAGCACCCGGCGCGAGCCGGTGCGGAACGCCGCCCAGGTGGTGAGCACCACGGCGATGACCGGCAGCAGCGCGACCGGGGCGATGAGCGGGTAGTCCGCCGGCGGCAGGACGCCCGTCTCGCGCAGCACCAGCACGAGCAGCAGGTGCAGCGCCTCGCCGGCGAGCGCACCGAGCGCCGCGCCGATCAGGCCGACGCCCAGGCCCTCGCGCGTGACGGCGCTGCGCTGCCGCCGCGCCGACGAGCCGAGCAGGCGCAGCAGGGCGATCGTGCGGGTGCGGCCGGCGACGATGGTCGCGACCGTGTTCGCCGTGACCACCGCGCTGACGTACAGCGCGATGCCGATGAACAGGCTCGCTGCGACGAGGAGCAGCGCGCTGGCCGTGTCGCTCGCGCCGACCACCGCATCCGCTCGTGCCGCCGTGTCGATCGCGCCGATCATGGAGAGCAGCACGACGCCGAAGGCGGAGGAGAGGCCGGCGACGAGCAGGCTCGAGCGGTGCTCGCGCAGCGCGGCGCTCATCGCGCGGCCTCCATGCCGAGCATGATCGCGCTGATCTGCTCGGCGCTGGAGCGGCCGCGCTCCTCGACCATGCGGCCGTCGGCGAGGAAGACGATGCGGTCGGCGAAGCTCGCCGCGACCGGGTCGTGGGTGACCATGGCGATGGCCTGGCCGTAATCGCGAGCTGCGGCGGAGAGCACCGCGAGCACCTCGCGGCCGGTGCGCGAGTCGAGGTTGCCGGTGGGCTCGTCGGCGAGGATCAGGTCGGGCTGCGTCGCCAGCGCCCGCGCGATCGCGACGCGCTGCTGCTGTCCGCCGGAGAGCTCGTGCGGACGGTGGCGGAGGCGCTCCTCCAACCCGAGGGTCTGCACGAGGCGGTCGATGCGGGCGGCCTCGTCGGGGTTCGGCTCGCGGCCGTCGAGCTCGAAGGGCAGCCGGATGTTGCCGAGCACGTCGAGCGTGGGCACGAGGTTGAAGGCCTGGAAGACGAAGCCGACCCGGCGTCGGCGCAGCAGGGTGAGCTGGTCGTCGTCGAGGCGGGTGATCTCGGTGTCGCCCAACCAGACGCGTCCGCTCGTCGCGGAGTCGAGGCCGGCCATGATGTGCATGAGCGTCGACTTGCCGCTGCCGGAGGCGCCCATGACGGCGGTGAACTCGCCGCGGCGCAGCTCGAGGTCGATGTCGCGCAGCGCGGTGACGCCGGTGCGGCCGTGGCCGTAGGTCTTGCTGAGGGTCTCGACCCGGGCGATCGCGTGCGCCGGGTCGGCGGAGGGTGTGCATGCCCTCGACGCTACGGAGCCGAGCGGATGCGGGGCGTCGGCCCGTGGACGCCGCGGTCTCGTCCCGCCGGATGATCCGGTCTCAGGGAGAACCCCGACCCGGAGGCCGGGGTCAGTCGACGAGGCGGTGCTCGAAGGCGAAGACGACGAGCTGCACGCGGTCGCGCAGGCCGAGTTTGCCGAGGATGCGGCTGATGTGGGTCTTCACGGTCGCCTCGCTGAGGAACTCCCGGCCGGCGATCTCGGAGTTGCTGAGGCCGCGGGCGGCGAGCAGGAAGATCTCGCGCTCGCGGGCGGTGAGGGCGTCGAAGGTCTCGGGCACGGCGGCCGCGGCCGCGCGCGCGTCGAAGTGCTCGAAGAGCTCGCGGGTGGCGGAGGCGGCGATGACCGCGCTGCCGGCGTGCACGGTGCGGATCGCCGCGAGCAGGAACTCGGGGTCGGCGTCCTTGAGCACGAAACCGCTCGCGCCGGCGCGGATCGCCCGCGCCGCCGCCTCGTCGAGGTCGAAGGTGGTGAGCACGATGACCTTCGGCGGCTGCTCGCCGCGCGCCTCGGCGCCGCCGAGGATCCCGAGCGTCGACTCGATGCCGTCGAGCACGGGCATGCGGATGTCCATGAGCACCACGTCGGGCCTCGTCTGCGCGGCGACCCGGATGCCCTCCTGCCCGTCGCCCGCCTCGCCGGCGAGCTCGAGGTCGGGTTGGGAGTCGACCAGCATGCGGATGCCCGTGCGGAACAGCGCCTGATCGTCGACGAGCAGCACGCGGATGGGGGTGTTCTGGGTCACGGGGTGCTGCTTCCTTCGGTGCGGTCCGGGCCGGACGGCGCGGAGACGGGCGGGCGGCTGTCGTCGGGCTGGGCATGCGCGGATGCGGCGCCGGCCCAGAAGGGCAGGAGACCGGGCGCGGTGGCCGGCGACCCAGGCGTCCGCGGCGAGGCCGGTGCGACGAGGACGGTGGGCCCCGTACCAGCCGGGGCTTGGATGGCGATCGCGGCGGTCGCGGAGACGGGCACGGCGAGGCGCACCCGGAAACGTCCGCCCTGCGCGGAGAGCTCGACCGCTCCCCCGGCCAGCGCGGCGCGCTCGCGCATGCCGGCGAGCCCGTGGCCGTGGCCGGTGCTGCCCGTCGCGGTGCCGGTGAGCACCGCCTCCGGGCGCAGCCAGTTGCTGATGTCCAGCCGCAGCTCGGTCGTGTGCCAGTCGAACAGCAGCTCCACCGGCCGCTCCCGGTCGCCGTGGCGCAGTGCGTTGGTCAGCGCCTCCTGCACGATGCGGTACACGGCGAGCTCGCGGGCGGCGCCGAGCGGGGCGGGCTCGCCGTGCTCGACCTGCCGCACGTCGAGCCCGGAGGCGCGCACCTGCTCGATGAGGCGGCCGAGGTCGCTGAGCACGGGCTGAGGGGCGTCGTTCTGGGAGTGGCGCAGCTGGTTGAGCATGACGCGCACGTCGCCGAGTGCCTCGCGGGCCGTGCCGGCGATCGTGGCGAGCGCGGTGTCGACCGCGGTCGGGTCTGCCCTGGCGGCGTAGCGCGCGCCGTCCGCCTGGGCGATGACGACGGCGAGGGAGTGGGCGACGATGTCGTGCATGTCGCGCGCGATGCGACCCCGCTCCTGCTCCAGGGCGACGTCGCGCTCCGCGGCCTCGCGGGCGCGTCCGCTCTCCCGGGTGCGCACGATCGCGCGCACGAGCAGGCCGAGCAGCCAGGGCAGGCCGATCACGGTGACGAGCGTCGCGGCGCTCACGCCGAACTGCAGCACGGCCGTGGGCAGGCCGCTCCAGGCGAAGATGTCGGCCCCGCCGATCACCTCCTGCCGCAGCAGGAAGTAGCAGCTGGCGACGATGGCGCCGAGTCCGACCGAGGCGAGTCCGAGCCAGCGCACGACCCGTCCGCCGTAGGCGGCGGTCGTGTAGACGACCGCGAGCACCGCGACGTTGAACAGGTTCGGGTAGACGTCGAAGGCGACCTGCGTGATGGCGCCCACCCAGGCGATGCCGAGCGCCGACCCCGGGCTGAACCGTCGCAGCAGGAGCGCCATCGCGTAGACGGCGAGCACGGCGATGCCTGCGGTGGGCGAGCCGGACGCCGTCAGCTGCCCGGGCACGGTGAAGACGAGGTAGACGATCGCGATGCCGACGTCCATGGCGTACTGCCACGGGCGCAGGCGTCGGTTCATGCCCACCACGCTAGGCGACCGGGGCGGGCGCCCCGGCATCCGCTCGGCAGAATCATCCGGCCGGATGAGCGGTCGAGCGGATGGGGCGGCTCAGAACCCGAGGCGGCCGAGCTGCTTGGCGTCGCGCTGCCACTCCTTGGCGATCTTGACGCGCAGCGACAGGAACACCCGCCGCCCGATCAGCGGCTCGATCTGCGCGCGCGACTCCGCGCCGATGCGCTGCAGCCGCTCGCCGCCCTTGCCGATGACGATCCCCTTCTGGCTGTCGCGCTCCACGAACAGGTTCGCGTAGATCTCCACCAGGTCCTTGTCGTCGCGCTCGACGATGTCGTCGATCGTGACGGCCAGCGAATGCGGCAGCTCGTCGTGCACGCCCTCCAGCGCGGACTCGCGGATGAGCTCGGCGATGCGGGCCTCGAGCGTCTCCTCGGTCGTCATCTCGCGGGGGTAGAGCGGTTCGGAGACGGGCAGCAGCTGCACGAGCTCCTTGCCGAGCACGTCGAGCTGGATGCGACTGGTCGAGGAGATCGGCACGATCGCCTCCCAGTCCCCCATCGCCGAGACCGCGAGCAGCCGCTCGGCCACCACCGGGCGGGCGACGGCGTCGATCTTGGTGACGATCGCGACCTTCCTGGCCCGCGGGAACTGCTCGAGCTGCTCGTGGATGAACTTGTCGCCGGGCCCGACCTTCTCGTTGGCGGGCACGCAGAAGCCGATCACGTCGACGTCGGCGAGCGTGTTCTGCACGACGGCGTTGAGCCGCTCGCCGAGCAGGGTGCGGGGCCGGTGCATGCCCGGCGTGTCGACGATGACGAGCTGGCCGTCGGGGCGGTGCACGATGCCGCGGATGGCGCGACGGGTGGTCTGGGGCTTCGAGGAGGTGATCGCCACCTTCTCGCCGACGAGGGCGTTGGTCAGCGTGGACTTGCCCACGTTGGGCCTGCCCACGAAGCTCACGAAGCCGGCTCGGAAGCCCTCGGGGGCGGTGCTGTTCTCGGTCATGCGTTCTCTCCTCCGTCGCGGCTGCGACCGAAGGCCGCCCGCACGTCGATCAGGCTCTGGTCGGCCTCGGCGACCACGGTCTCGAGGCGGCGACGGCGGCCGGTGCGCTCGGCGGTGAGCACGATGCCCGACACGACGACGGTGTCGCCGGTGGCCGGCACCTTGCCGAGCGCCTTGCCGAGCAGGCCGCCGACCGAGTCGACGTCGTCGTCCTCCAGCTCGAGGTCGAAGAGCTCGCCGAGCTCGTCGACCGGCAGCCTGGCGGGCACTCGCCAGCGTCCATCGCCGAGCTGCTCCGACTCGCTGACCGCGCGGTCGTACTCGTCGGAGATCTCGCCGACGAGCTCCTCGATGAGGTCCTCCATCGTGACGAGGCCGGCGATGCCGCCGTACTCGTCGACGACCATGGCCAGGTGGTTGCGTTCGATCTGCATGCGGCGCAGCAGCGCATCCGCTCGCATCGATTCGGGCACGAAGACGGCGGGGCGGACGAGCTCGGCGAGGCCGGCGACCGCGAGGGTCTCGCCGCCCCGGAGCAGCCGCGCCAGGTCGCGCAGGTAGAGCACGCCGAGCACGTCGTCGACGTCGCCGCCGATGACCGGGATGCGCGAGACGCCCCGTTCGAAGAACGTGGCGTAGCCCTCGTCGAGGCCCGCATCGCCCTCGAGGGTGACCATGTCGGTGCGGGGCACCATGACCTCGCGCACGTAGGTCTCGTTGAACTCGAAGATCGAGTGGATGAGCTCGCGGTCGTCCTCCTCGAGCACGTCGTTCTCGGCGGCCTCGTCGACCATGCTGAGCAGGTGCTCCTCGCTGGACACGCCGCTCGCGCCGCCGGTGCGCCCCGGGGTCACGCGGTCGCCGAGGGCGACGAGGGCCGCCGCGATGGGACCGAGCAGCACCCGGATGCCGCGCACGAGCGGCGCCGTGGCGCGGACCACCGAGCGGGCGTGCTGCCGCCCGACGCTGCGCGGGCTCGAGCCGACGAGCACGAAGCTCGCGCCGGTCATGACGAGGGCGGAGACGAGCAGGGCGAGCCACAGGTCGTCGAAGGCGTCGAGCAGCGCGATCGCGACGAGCACGGCGGCCGTGGTCTCGGCGACGATGCGGAGGAAGTTGACGGCGTTCGCGTGCGGACCGGGGTCCGCGGCGATCGCGGCGATGGAGCGCTTCGCCCGCGCGGAGACGGCGACCTCAAGCAGGTCGCTGCGGCTCAGCGCGCCGATCGCCGCATCGGCCGCCGCGAGCAGGCCGCCGAGGGCGACGAGCAGCGCTGCGGCGACGAGGAAGAGCGCGATCACGCTCGGCGTGCCCGCTCCGAGAGGGCGAAGCCGAGGAGCACGTCGCGCTGGATGCCGAACATCTCCTTCTCGTCCTCGGGCTCGGCGTGGTCGAAACCGAGCAGGTGCAGGATGCCGTGGGTGGTGAGCAGCAGCATCTCCTCGAGCGGGCTGTGTCCGGCCGCCCGAGCCTGCTCGACCGCGACCTGCGGGCAGACGACGATGTCGCCGAGGAGCCCGGCGGGCGCCGGCTCGTCCTCGCTGCCGGGGCGCAGCTCGTCCATCGGGAAGCTGAGCACATCGGTGGGACCGGGCTCGTCCATCCACTGCACGTGGAGCTGCTCCATGGCGCCCTCGTCGACCAGCACGATGGCGAGATCCGCATCCGGATGCACGTGCAGATGATCGAGGGCGAAGACCGCCAGGCGCTGCAGCGTGGCCTCGTCGACCTCGATGGCGCTCTCGTTGTTGACCTCGATGCTCATGCTCGTCCTCCCCGGCGCTGCTGCCGGTCCCGGGGGCCTCGGCCCATGCCGCTGCGGCGCTCGGCGCGGTTCGCGCCCTCGCCGGTTCCGCCGTGGTCGCGCTCGTACTGGCGCGCCTGCTGCTCGGCGTCGTACTCGGTGTACGCGTCGATGATGCGGCCGACGAGGGTGTGGCGCACCACGTCCTCGCTCGTCAGGTGGGCGAAGTGGATGTCGTCGACGTGATCGAGCACCCGGGTGACCAGTCGCAGCCCGCTCGCGTTCGTCGGCAGGTCGATCTGGGTGATGTCGCCCGTGACCACCATCTTCGAGCCGAAGCCGAGCCGGGTGAGGAACATCTTCATCTGCTCGGGCGTCGTGTTCTGCGCCTCGTCGAGCACCACGAAGGCGTTGTTGAGGGTGCGACCGCGCATGTAGGCCAGCGGCGCGACCTCGACCGTGCCCGCGGCGAGCAGCTTGGGCACGAGCTCCGGGTCCATCATCTCGTTCAGCGCGTCGTAGAGCGGCCGCAGGTACGGGTCGATCTTGTCCGTGAGCGTGCCGGGCAGGAAGCCGAGCCGCTCACCGGCCTCGATCGCCGGACGGCTCAGGATGATGCGGTCCACCTCCTTGCGCTGCAGCGCCTGCACGGCCTTCGCCATCGCGAGGTAGGTCTTGCCGGTGCCGGCGGGGCCGATCCCGAAGGTGATCGTGAAGTCCTCGATGGCGTCGACGTACTGCTTCTGCCCGAGGGTCTTGGGGCGGATCGTCTTGCCGCGGCTGGACAGGATCGCCTCGCCCATGACCGCCGCGGGACGGCTGCCGTCCTTGCGGTCCAGGATGCGCGCGGAGGTGGCCACCTCCGCCGGCTCCAGCTCCACTCCGTCGCCGACCATGCGCATCAACTCCTCCACCAGCTCCCCGGCTGCATCCAACTGCTGCTCGCCACCGGGACCGGCGCTCAGCGTGATCTGATTCCCTCGCGCCAGCACCTGCACCAGGGGGTAGCGCTGCTCGACCGTCTTCAGCAGACGGTCCTGCGGGCCGAGGAGGCGCACCATGGCGACGCCGTCGACCTCGATGCGGAGGGTGCGCGCCGCGTCCGCGGCCGGGTCGATGCCCGTGACGGACTCGTCGACGGGCTCATGCTCAGTGGGCAAGGGTTCCTTCCTCGAGACCGCCGGCCAGCACGTGCGCGTGCACGTGGAAGACGGTCTGGCCCGCGGCGGGGCCGGAGTTGAAGACGAGTCGGTAGTCGCCGTCGGCGTGCTCGGCGGCGAGGGCGCTCGCCGTGGCGACGAGCTCGGCGAGCAGCGCGGGGTCGCCCGCCGCCAGCTCGGCCACGGTCGCGTACGCGTCGGTCTTGGGTACGACGAGCAGGTGCACGGGGGCCTGCGGGGCGATGTCGCGGAAGGCGATGAGGCGCTCGGTGTCGAGCACGACGTCGGCGGGGATCTCGCCCCCGATGATGCGCGTGAAGATCGAAGGGCCGTCAGTCGTCATGCACCTATCTTAAGCGGCGCGAGCCCCGGTGCCGCGGCGCCGTTCGCTCACGGCGGCGGCGCTGGGGCGACGGACGGATGCGCGCGCCTACCAGCGCCCCAACGGCCCGGACAGGGCCGCGATCGCCGCCGGGCCCGCCGTCGAGGCCCGCAGGACGTTGCCGCCGAGCCGGGCATGGACGGCGCCCGCCGCGAGCAGCGCCGCGACCTCCTCCGGTGCGATGCCACCCTCCGGTCCGACGACGAGGTAGACGCGCCCGACGCCGTCGAGGTCGAGCCGGTCGATGGGGGTCTCCGCGCGGGGATCGAGCAGCACGACGCGGTGCTCGCCGGCGAGGCGCACCAGGTCGGCGAGCCTGGCGAGCGGCGCCACCTCGGGCAGGTGCGCCCGCAGCGACTGCTTGGCCGCCTCGCGCACGATCGTGCGCCAGCGGGCGACCGCCTTGTCGCGCTTCGCGCCCTCCCAGCGCACGACGCTGCGCGCGGCCGCCCACGGCACGACGCCCGCGGCGCCGAGCTCCGTGGCGGCCTGCGCGGCGAGCTCGTCGCGGTCGCCCTTGGCGAGGGCCTGCACCAGCCAGAGCTCCGGGCTCGGCGACGCCTCCTCGCGCAGCTCGACCACCTCGAGCCGCAGCGACCCCGGCTCGGCGGAGAGCACCTCGCCCGACACGACCAGCCCGCGGCCGTTGCCGATCTCGAGCCGTTCGCCGGCACGCACGCGGCTCACCTGCACGGCATGCCGCGCCTCGTCGCCGACGAGCTCGACGACCGCGCCGACCTCGGTCGCGGCCAGGCTCTCGTCGAGGTACCGGTGCGCCATCCGCTCGTCTCCGCTGCGTTCGTCTCGTCCGTGGGCCCCGTCGGCGTCAGCCGCGGGTGAAGCGGTCGCGCAGCTTGGCGAAGAGGCCCTGCTGGAACTGCGCGAGCTGCGGGTCGACGTGCCTGCGGCTGCCCGCGAACTGCTCGATCAGCTGGCGCTCCTTGTGGTCGAGCTTCGTCGGCGTCACTACCTGCACGCCGACGCGCAGGTCGCCGCGGCCGGTGCCGCGCAGGCGGGTGATGCCGCGGTCCTTGATGGTCAGCACGTCGCCGGACTGCACCCCCGAGCGCACCTCGAGCTCGACGTCGCCGTCGAGGGAGTGCACGGTCGCGGTGGTGCCGAGGATCGCATCCGTCATCTGCACCTCGAGCGTGGCGAGCAGGTCGTCGCCGTCGCGGCTGAACACGTCGTGGTGGCGCACCTTGACCTCGAGGTAGAGGTCGCCGTTCGGGCCGCCGGCGGGGCCGACCTCGCCCTGGCCGGGCAGCTGCAGGCGCAGGCCGGTCTCGATGCCGGCCGGGATCTCCACCGGGATGGTGCGGCGGGCGCGCACGCGACCCTGGCCCTGGCAGATGACGCAGGGATGCGGGATGACGGTGCCGTAGCCGCGGCAGGTGCCGCAGGGGCTCGAGGTCATGACGTTGCCGAGCAGGCTGCGCACGGCGCGCTGGATCTGGCCGCTGCCGTGGCAGATGTCGCAGGTGACCGGCGAGGTGCCGGGCGAGCAGCAGGAGCCGTTGCAGGTGTCGCAGAGCACGGCGGTGTCGACCTCGAGCTCGCGGGTGGTGCCGAAGACGACCTCGTCGAGCTCGACGTCGAGGCGCAGCAGCGCGTCCTCGCCGCGCTCGCGGCGGCTGCGGGGCCCGCCCCGACCGCCGGCGCCCGCGCCGAAGAAGGTCTCGAAGATGTCGCCGAAGCCGCCGAAGTTGCCGCCGCCGAAGCCGCCCTGTGCCTGCGGGCCCAGGTCGTACTGCTGGCGCTGCTTGGGGTCGCTGAGCACGTCGTAGGCGTGCGTCACCGACTTGAAGCGCTCGGACGCCTCGGTGCCCGGGTTCACGTCGGGGTGCAGCTCGCGGGCGAGGCGCCGGTACGCCTTCTTGATCTGCTCGGGGCTCGCGTCGCGCTCGACGCCCAGGACTTCGTAGTGGTCTGCCACGGGTTGGGGATTCCTTACTGGTCCTCGCCGAACTGGCGGGACAGGTAGCGGGCGACCGCGCGGACGGCGGCCATGTTGTTCGGGTAGTCCATGCGGGTCGGACCGAGCAGGCCGAGCCGTCCGAGCCCAGCGCCCGGCACAGAGTAGCCCGTCGAGAGCACGGAGGTCTGGCCGAGCCCGAAGGACTCGTTCTCGCGCCCGATCCGGGCGGTGACGGCGATCGCCGTCTCCGCCTCCATCTCGGTGAAGAGGCGCAGCAGGGTGACCTGCTGCTCGATCGCGTCGAGCACGGGCACGACGCTGCCGTCGAAGTCGCGCTCGTCGCGGACGAGGTTGGCGGCCCCGGCGATGACCAGGCGGTCCTGCCGGTTGGCGGCGACCTGCTCGACGAGGGCGGCGGCGAGGCGCTCGACGACGCCCGACCGCTCGGGCGCGAAGCGCTCGGCGAGGGCGGCGAAGACCTGCGCCGCCTCGGCGAGGCCCAGGCCGTCGGCGGCCGCGTTCACCTTCGCGCGCAGCTCGCCCAGGAACACCTCGTCGACGGCCGCGGGCAGCTCGACGATGCGCTGCTCGACCCGCCCCGTGTCGGTGATGAGCACGGTCATGATGCGGGTGTCGGCCAGCGGCACCAGCTCGATGTGCCGCACCTTCGCCGCACCGAGGGTCGGGTACTGCACGAGCGCGACCTGCTGGGTCAGCTGCGAGAGCAGCCGCACGGTGCGCCCGAGCACGTCGTCGAGGTCGGCCGACTGGTCGAGGAAGGTCTCGATGGCCGTGCGCTGCGCCGCGGAGAGCGGACGGAGGTCGGCCAGCTGGTCGACGAACAGCCGGTAGCCCTTGTCGGTCGGCACGCGACCGGAGGAGGTGTGCGGGGCCGCGATCAGCTCCTCCTCCTCGAGGAGCGCCATGTCGTTGCGGATGGTCGCGGCGCTCACGCCGAAGGCGTGGCGGTCGACGATCGACTTCGAGCCGACGGGCTCGCGGGACGCGACGTAGTCCTGCACGATCGCGCTGAGCACCTGCAGTCCGCGGGGTGACACCATCTCGGCCGCTCCTTCCGCTCGCTGGCACTCGGTCGGGGTGATTGCCAATCGTACCGCGCGGCGACACGGGCCCCGCACGGCGCCGCGACCGGCGCGCCGCGGCGGTACAGTGATGCGTCGCCCGGCACCCGGCCCCCGGAAGGGGATGCCGTGGCGGCCGGGCCCCGCATCCGTGGCCCGGAGCGCTGCAGAAAGGCCGCCGGTCGTGTCCGAGCCCACCCCGACCACCGCATCCGTCCCCGTCCCGAGCCCCGCCTTCGGCGCCGAGACCGACCGCACGGTCGCGCTGGCCGCGCACCTCGGCGGCATCCTCGGCCCGCTGCCTGCGCTCATCCTCTTCCTGGCGTTCCGCGACCGCGGCCCGCTCGTGCGGGAGGAGTCGAAGGAGGCGCTCAACTGGCAGATCACCTGGTGCCTGGCGGCGCTCGCCGTGCAGGTCTCGCTCGTCGGCGTCGTCGGCGGCCTGTTCGCCGCCCTGCTGCCCGGCTTCGGCTGGACGGTGCAGGCACTGCTCTCGCTCGTGCCGTGGCTGCTGTACCTCGTCAACGTCGCGCTGTCGGTCGTCGGCGGGATCCGCATGGGGCAGGGCGCGCCCGGCTACCGGTACCCCTTCGCGGTAAGGCTGCTCAAGTAGGCCCGTGTGCGCCATGATGAGCGTGACGACGCAGCACCGACCGCCCACGACCTTGGAGGAAGCATGACCGACGCACCCCCGCCCAACGGCCAGCCGAACCAGCAGCCCGGACAGTCCGGACAGCCCGGACCGCAGCAGCCCTACCAGCCGGGACCGCAGCAGCCGTACCAGCAGCCCGGCGCGTACCAGCAGCCGCAGCAGCCGCTGAGCCCCTCGGACGAGAAGCTGTGGTCGACCCTGACCCACGTCGGCGGCATCCTCTTCACCTTCGTCGTGCCGCTCATCACCTACCTCGTGTTCAAGGACCGCGGTCCGTTCGTGCGCGAGCACACGCGGCAGGCGCTCAACTTCCAGCTGACGATCCTCATCGGCTACGTGGCGGGTGCGATCCTCACTGTCATCTTCGTGGGCGCGCTCATCACGCTGGCCGCCGGCGTCCTGTCGCTGATCTTCGGCATCATCGCCGCGATCGCCGCGAACAAGGGCGAGATGTACCGCTACCCGATCGCGATCCAGTTCATCAAGTAACCGCGACCGGAACGCGCACGGGCGTCGGCTCCTCGGAGCCGGCGCCCGTCGGCGTTCCCGCGGGCGTGCATCCGGTCCGAGCGGATGCGCCGCCGCTCAGAGCAGTGACGCTCCCGCATCCGCTGCGGACTCCTCCGCCTCCAGCAGCTCGCGCACGACCCCGTCGGCGAGCAGGCGGCCCCGCAGCGTGAGCACGAGCGTGCCGCGCAGCGCGGGACCGGGCTCGACGAGCCCGTCGGCGATGAGCCCGGCGACCGCGCGGCGCGCGCCCGGCGCCAGCGCGGAAAGGTCGAGGCCGTCGGCCAGGCGCACCTCGAGCAGCACGCGCTCGAGGTGCTGCGTGGCGGCATCGAGGGTCTCGCGACCCGCCGCCGGGCTCTCCCCCGCCGCGATGCGCTGCGCGTAGGCGGCCGGGTGCTTGACGTTCCACCAGCGCACGCCGCCGACGTGGCTGTGCGCGCCGGGACCGACGCCCCACCAGTCCGCGCCGCGCCAGTAGGCGAGGTTGTGCCGGCTGCGGTGCTCGCGGCCACGGGACCAGTTGCTCACCTCGTACCAGTCGTAGCCGGCGTCGGCGAGCATCCGGTCGGCCAGCTCGTACATCTCGGCGTGCAGGTCGTCGTCGGGCTCGGGCACCTCGCCGCGCCGGATCTGGCGAGCCAGCTTCGTGCCGTCCTCCACGATGAGCGCGTAGGCGGAGAGGTGGTCAGGCTGCTCGGCGATCGCCGCCTCGAGCGAGGTGCGCCACTCGTCGAGGGTCTCGCCGGGGCTGCCGTAGATGAGGTCGAGGCTGCAGTCGAGGCCCGCCTCGCGCGCCCAGCGAACCACGAGCGGGATGCGCGCCGGGTCGTGCGTGCGCTCCAGCGTCGCCAGCGTCGACGGCACCGCCGACTGCATGCCGAAGCTCACCCGGGTGAAGCCGGCCTCGGCGAGGGTCGCGAGGTAGCGCTCGTCGACGCTGTCGGGGTTCGCCTCCGTGGTGATCTCGGCGCCGCTCTCGAGGCCCCACGTGCCGCGCACCGCGTCGAGCATGCGGACGAGGTCGGATGCGGGCAGCAGCGTCGGCGTGCCGCCGCCGAAGAACACGGTGCGGGCCGCGCGCGGCGGCAGGCCGGCGGCCTCGAGCACCCGTCCCCCGAGGCGCACCTCGCGGGCGGCCTCGTCGGCGTAGTCCTCGCGCTTCGCGCCGCGCAGCTCGTCGCCCGTGTAGGTATTGAAGTCGCAGTAGCCGCAGCGCACCCGGCAGAAGGGCACGTGCAGGTAGACGCCGAAGTCGCGCTCGGCCGCGCCCTCCACGACGCTCGCGGGCAGCGCCCCGTCGGCGGGCGCGGGATCGGCGAGCGGCAGGGCGGAGGGCATCAGACCATTCTCCCACCCGGCGCCCGCGCGGCGTGACGCGCACCCTGATAGCGACCCCGCATCCGCTCGTTACGAGGAATGCAGGACACACGCATCCGCTCGGACGCGCTCGGGCCGGTCGTGCGGGCGCCACGGGTCGATGCTCCTGCGTTTCTCGCAGGGGCCCCGACACGGGTCGATGCCCCTGCGTTTCTCGCAGGGGCCCGTCTCGAGCGCGCGTGCGAGGAATGCAGGACGGACGCCTGCGCGCCGGCGCGGACGGACTCGATCCGCGGGTGCCGTGCCGCGATGCTCCTGCGTTTCTCGCAACGGCGTGGAGGGGCGCGCTCGGAGCACGCGGCGGCGTGGATCAGCCGGCGCGGACGACCTCGGTGCCCGGGCCGCGCTCCTCGGTGGGGCCGAGCAGGGCGCGCAGGTAGCGGCGCGTGTAGTGCCACTGGGTGATGCGCAGGACGGGTCCGACGAAACGGTAGAAGCGGGTCGCGCCGCGCGAGAAGGCGCGTACGACGAACCACACCGATCCGTCGTCGTGCAGCTCGACGAGGAAGGCCTCCTCGCCGCTCTCCGGGTGGCCCTGCAGCGTGCCGTAGGCGAAGCCGCGCACGGTCGGCTCGTCGATCACGTAGACCACGCGCGCCCTGGCCCCGACCCGCCACAGCAGGAACGGGATGCCGAGGCGCACGGTCTCGCCGGCGACCAGCAGCTCGGAGCCATCGGGCCCGTACTGCACCTCGCTGCGCTCGAGCGAGGCGGGCTCGACAGCGGCGCCGTCCTCGTCGAAGCCGACGGGACGGTAGCCGCGTTGCTCCGCATCCGGTCGGCTCTCGATCTCGACGGTCATGCCGCTGCGCAGCTGCACCTGCCAGGAGAGGACCGCGAGGCTCGCGGCCTCGAAGCGCTCCGGGCCGTGGCCGATGCGCACCCGGCGCTCGATCGGACGGAATCCGGCCGGCGGGTAGGTGAGCAGATCGGCCGCCTGGGTGCCGCCGACGGCCGCGTAGGTCGTCGGCTCGCCCGCCGGCTCGCCACCGGAGCGTCGTCGGATCGGTTCCACTACTTCTTGCTCTCCTTGGTCGGCTCGCCGGAGGAGAGCGCGGCGATGAAGGCCTCCTGGGGGACCTCGACGCGGCCGACCATCTTCATCCGCTTCTTGCCCTCCTTCTGCTTCTCGAGCAGCTTGCGCTTGCGGGTGATGTCGCCGCCGTAGCACTTGGCGAGGACGTCCTTGCGGATGGCGCGGATCGTCTCGCGGGCGATGATCCGCGCGCCGATCGCCGCCTGGATGGGCACCTCGAACTGCTGGCGCGGGATGAGCTCGCGCAGCTTGCCGGCCATGAGCACCCCGTAGGCGTAGGCCTTGTCGCGGTGCACGATCGCGCTGAACGCGTCGACCTTCTCGCCCTGCAGCAGGATGTCGACCTTCACCAGATCGGCCTCCTGCGAGCCGTTCACGTCGTAGTCGAAGGACGCGTAGCCCTGGGTGCGGCTCTTGAGCGAGTCGAAGAAGTCGAAGACGATCTCGCCGAGCGGCAGGGTGTAGCGCAGCTCGACGCGGTCCTCGCTGAGGTAGTCCATGCCCTCCATGACGCCGCGGCGGCTCTGGCAGAGCTCCATGATCGTGCCGACGTAGTCCTTCGGCGCGAGGATCGTCGCCTTGACGATCGGCTCGATCACCGCGTCGATCTTGCCCTCGGGGAACTCGCTCGGGTTGGTGACGTGGATGAGGTCCTTGTTCTCGGCGCGCACCTCGTAGAACACGCTCGGCGCGGTCGCGATGAGGTCGAGGCCGAACTCGCGCTGCAGGCGCTCGGTGATGATCTCGAGGTGCAGCAGGCCGAGGAAGCCGCAGCGGAAGCCGAAGCCGAGGGCGACGGAGGTCTCGGGCTCGTAGACGAGCGCCGCGTCGCTCAGCTTGAGCTTGTCGAGCGCCTCGCGCAGGTCGGGGTAGTCGGCGCCGTCGATCGGGTACAGGCCGCTGAAGACCATGGGCTTGGGCTCGGTGTAGCCCGGCAGCGCATCCTCGGCGGGCTTCGCGGCGTTGGTGATGGTGTCGCCGACCTTCGACTGGCGCACGTCCTTCACGCCCGTGATGAGGTAGCCGACCTCGCCGACCGAGAGGCCCTGGCTGGGCTTCGGCTCGGGCGCGCTCACGCCGATCTCGAGCAGCTCGTGGGTGGCGGCGGTGCTCATCATCCGCACCTTCTCGCGCGGGCTGAGCCGGCCGTCCTTCATCCGCACGTAGGTGACGACGCCCCGGTAGGGGTCGTAGACGGAGTCGAAGATCATCGCGCGGGCGGGCGCGTCGGCATCGCCGACCGGGTTCGGGATGCGCTGCACCACGCGGTCGAGCAGTGCCTCGACGCCCATGCCGGTCTTGCCCGAGACGCGCAGCACGTCCTCGGGATCGCCGCCGATCAGGCCCGCGATCTCGGCCGCGTACTTCTCCGGATCGGCCGCGGGCAGGTCGATCTTGTTGAGCACCGGGATGATCTCGAGGTCGTTCTCCATCGCCAGGTACAGGTTGGCGAGGGTCTGCGCCTCGATGCCCTGCGCCGCGTCGACGAGCAGGATGGCGCCCTCGCACGCGGCGAGCGACCGGCTGACCTCGTAGGTGAAGTCGACGTGGCCGGGGGTGTCGATCATGTTGAGCGCGAAGGTCCGGCCATCGACCTCCCACGGCATGCGCACGGCCTGGCTCTTGATCGTGATGCCCCGCTCGCGCTCGATGTCCATGCGGTCGAGGTACTGCGCGCGCATGTCGCGATCGGCGACGACGCCGGTGATCTGCAGCATGCGGTCGGCGAGCGTCGACTTGCCGTGGTCGATGTGGGCGATGATGCAGAAGTTGCGGATCGCCTCGGGCGCGGTGCGGGCGGGCTCGAGGGGACGGGCGGCTCTGGGGCTCACGGGGACCTATCGATGGCGGAGCGGATGCGCACGGTGGCGCGGGATCGAGCCATTCTCCCATCCCCTCGGGTCGGCGGCGAATCCCGCGCGACTCGTGGCGGGTGCGGTGCGACTCGTGGCGGGTGCGGTGCGACCCGTGGCGGGTGCGGTGCGAGGAATGCAGGTGCCGTGCGCCCGCATCCGCTCGTCTCCATCGCGGTGGAGCGGATGCACGTGCGAGGCGCCTGCATTCCTCGCACGGGGCTGGGCATCGACGCGAGGTCGAGGAATGCAGGACGGATGCGCGCGCCCGCGCCGCTGGACGCCGCGATCGCACGAGGACGGATGCGAGGCGCCTGCATTCCTCGCACGGCGCGGGGGCGAGGAAGTCAGCGGAGGGACGGGAGGCGTCCGAGGCCGGTGCGCAGCGCGGCCGGATGGGCGGCGAGGCAGACGCGCGCCCACCCCTCGCCCTGCACGCCGAAGGCCCGACCCGGGGCGAGCGCGACGCGCTGCTGCAGGAGCAGCCGCTCCGCCCATCCGCTCACGTCGCCATCGCTGAACGGCGAGGCGTCCAGCCACAGGTAGAAGGCGCCCTCGGCGCGCAGGTAGGCGATGCCGCGCTCGTCGAGCAGGCCCTCCGCGAGCACGCGATTGGCGCGGTAGTGCTCCGCGGCCGCCGCGACGTGCGACTGCTCGCCCTCGATCGCGGCGAGGGCGGCGTACTGGCCCGGCATGCTCACGCAGCTGATCGCCGCCTCCTGCACGGTGCTCATCACCCGGGTCAGGCCGGGCGGCGTCACCAGGTAGCCGACCCGGATGCCCGTCATCGCGTAGGTCTTCGACAGGGAGAACACGGTGAAGACCCGGTCCTCGACGTCGAGCGCGGCGAGCGAGACGTGCCGCTCGGACCCCGTGAACGCTTCGTAGACCTCGTCGCTGATCACCCAGAGGTCGCGGGCGCTCGCGAAAGCGAGCAGGGCGCGCAGGGTCGCCTCGGGGAACACCCGGCCGAGCGGGTTCGACGGCGAGTTGACGATGAGCACCCGGGTGCGGGCCGTGACGAGCCGCTCGAGCTCAGCGAGGTCCGGCAGGAAGCCGAGCTCCGGGCGCAGCGCGTACGGCACCGGCACGGCGCCGAGCATGCGCGCGTTCATGGTGAAGGTCGTGTAGCCGGGATCGGGCACGAGCACCTCGTCGCCCGGATCGAGCAGCAGCCCCATCGCCTGGTGCAGGCCCTGCGTGGCGCCGGCGGTGGCCCAGATCTGCTCGACGTCGACCTCGGTGCCGTTCTCGCGCGCGAGCTTGCCCTGGATCGCGCGGCGCAGCGGGGCGATGCCGCCGTTCGGCGAATAGTCGGTGTCGTCCCGCGCCCACGCCTGACGCGCGGCGGCGATGATGTGCGGGGCGACCGGCACGTCGGGCTCCCCCACCGCCAGCAGCACGACGTCGTCGACATGCTGCGCGAGCTCGAAGATGCGGCGGATGCCGGAGGGCGGCACCGAGCCGATGTGCGGCGAGAGCGAGGGCATGGCACGAGCGTAGGTGGGAGCGGATGCGATGGGCGCGCCGTCCCGCCACGCACCCTCGACGGCCTGCCGAGCGGCGGGATTGCCCCGCCTGCGTCGTCCCTGGTATCGTCTCCTGTTGGCTTGCGCGTCCGGTCCCCTCTCGGCCGTCGACGCGGATCGCGGCCGGGAGTCCCCACGTCACACCCGGTGCCCGGCCGCAGAACACACATCCACTCGAAGCATTAGGAAGTCATCCGCATGGCGAACATCAAGTCGCAGATCAAGCGCATCCTCACCAACAAGAAGGCGCAGGAGCGCAACAAGGCCGTCAAGAGCGAGCTCAAGACCGCCGTCCGCGCCAGCCGCGAGGCCATCGCCTCGGGCGACAAGGACAAGGCCGTGGCCGCCCTCAAGAACGCCTCGAAGAAGCTCGACAAGGCCGTGAGCAAGGGCGTCATCCACCAGAACCAGGCCGCGAACCGCAAGTCGGCGCTCGCGAAGCAGACCGCCGCGCTCTGAGCTCAGCGCTTCCAGGAAGGGCCCCGTCCATTCGGACGGGGCCCTTTCTCCGTCAACGGGAACACGCCCCGGGGCGAGAAACGCAGGAGCCTCGTCACGGTGCTCCCCCGACCTGCCCGGTCACTCGGCAGCGCGAGCGCGCTCATCCTGCGTTCCTCGCATCGGCGCTGGGGTCGGGGCTCGAGGCGAGGAACGCAGGAGGTTCGTCGGAGGGGCCGGCCGTGCGGCGCCCGGACGAGCGGATGAGCGTGCTGAACGCCTGCATTCCTCGCGATGGGCGGGGGGTGGGCTCGGGTCGGCGGGTGCGCGTCGGGCGGGCGGGTCAGCGGCCCCGGCGGGCGACGAGGACGATCATGCGCTCCAGGGCGTAGACGGCGTCGCGGGAGGCGCCTTTGACGGCGGCGTCGGTGGCGGCGATGCACTGCACGGCGCGGCCGAGGCCCTCCTCCGACCAGCCCTGGCTGTCGCGGCGGGCGCGGTCGACCTGCCACGGGGCCACACCGAAGCGTCTGGCGAGCTCGCCGCCGCTGCCGTGCGCGCCCCAGAGCTTGGCCATGACGCGCAGCTTCATCGCGAAGGCCGCGACCATCGGCACGGGATCCGCGCCGCTCGCGAGCGCGTGGCGCAGCAGGATCAGCGCCTCGCCGGAGCGACCCGCGACCGCGGCGTCGGCCACCTTGAAGGCGTTCGTCTCGACGCGCCCCCGTAGTAGCGCTCGACCGTGGCCTCGGAGATCTCCTCCGCGGCGTCCGCGAGCAGCTGCTGGCAGGCTGCGGCCAGCTCGGCGAGGTCGCCGGTGAACGCGGAGAGCAGCGCGCGCAGGGCGCCGGGCTGGATGCGGCGACCGGCGTCGCGGAACTCGGCTGCCGCGAAGGCGTGGCGCTCGTCGTCCTTCTTCAGCTCGGCGCAGACGACCTCCACGCCGCCGCCGCGGCCTGAGCGCACGGCATCGAGCAGGCGCTTGCCGCGCACGCCGCCCCCGTGACGCAGCACGACGACGACCTCATCGGCGGGCGCCTCGAGGTAGGCGATCATCTCCTCGAGGAACGCGTCGGTGCATTGCTCGACCTTGTCGACGCGGATGAGCCGGGGCTCGGCGAAGAGCGAGGGGCTGGCCAGGGTGAGCAGCTCGCCCGGCCCGTACGCGTCCGCGTCGATGCGGTGCACCTCGAGGCTGGGGTCGGCGGCGCGCTGGGCGTCGAGGATGCGACGGATCGCACGGTCGGCGAAGAACGACTCGCCGCCCGAGACCAGCACGACCGGAGCGCTGCGCGCCTCGTTCCAGGCGAGCTGCGGGATCTTCGCGGCGGCCTTCGCCGCCGTCGCCCTACCGCCCCGCGCACCCGACCGAGCTGCTGTCGCCGCCACGCGGGCCTCCGTTCCGACCGGCGCCGCGCCGGTGCGTCCAGCCTACGGGGCTCCGCCGACACCGGGCGTCGAGCCGGTGCACGGGCATCGAGCCGACACCGGGCGTCGAGCCGGACGCCCGGACATCGAGCCGGCGCCCGCGCGTCCGGCCAGCGCCCGCGCATCGGACCGGCGCCCGCGCATCGGACCGGCACCCGCGCGTCGGACCGGCGCCCGCGCATCGGACCGGCACCCGCGCGTCGGACCGGCGCCCGGACGTCGACGGCGCGGCACGCCGCCCCGCTCGGCCGCCCCGCTCGGTCCAGGGGCGCGGCACGCCGCATCCGCTCGTCCGCTCATCCGCCCCGCTCGGTCCAGAGGCGCAGCACGCCGTCCTCGACCGCGACCACCGCCAGGCCGTCGGTGTCGCTGCGCAGCACCTCCGCGCCGAGGGCGTCGAGCTCGTCGAGGATCGACGGCGCAGGATGGCCGTAGTCGTTCTCGCCCACGCCGATGAGCGCCAGGCTCGGGCTCGCCGCGGCGTAGAGCGGCGGCGCCTGATCGGCGGAGCCGTGGTGCGACACCTTGACCACGTCGACGTCGAGCGAACCGGGCGGGGCGCGACCGAGCATCAGCCGCTGCGCGAGCTCGCCGAGGTCGCCCAGCAGGAGCACGCTTGCGCCCGCCGCACCGGGGCGGGGTGCGAAGCGCAGCACCAGGCTGAGGTCGTTGCCCTCGTGCATGCCGAGACCGCCCGGGGGCGGCCAGAGCGCCAGCCAGTCGAGCGCGCCCAGCGCACCCGTGTCGCCGCTGGCACCCTGCTGCACCGCCGCCCCGCCGGCCGCGAGCCGCTCGAGCAGGGCATGGTGATCCGCCTCCAACGGCGGGCCGTTGACCACCCGCTCCACCCGGCCGAGCACGGCCTCGGCACCGCCCACGTGGTCGGCGTCGAAGTGTGTGAGCACGAGCAGGTCGATGCGCTGGATGCCGAGCTCGTCCAGGCAGTCCGCGAGCGGCTCCGGATCGGGGCCGGTGTCGACGAGCGCCACCGCGCCCTCGCTGCGCAGCAGCACCGCGTCGCCCTGTCCGATGTCGCAGAGCGCGATCGACCAGTCGGCGGGTCGGGTGACGGCGCGACCCAGGGCGCCGCCCGCGGCGACCGACACGGCGAGCGCGAGCAGTCCGGCACTGCCGCCGAGCAGTGCCCGGTACCAGCGCTCGCGTCGACGGTGCCGGCCGAGCAGCAGCGCGAGGCCTGCGACGGCCGCGAGCACGAAGAGCAGCACCCCGAGCCCACCGTCGAGCCACGGCAGCGACGGCGAAGGCGCTGCGGCGGCCGTGCGCGCCACCGAGCCGATCCATGCCGCCGGGGCCCAGGCGAGGTGGAGCAGCGCGACGCCCACGGCCGGCAGCAGCGGCAGCGCCAGGCAGCCGAGCAGCCCGACGACGGTGGCGATCGGCGCGGCGGGGGCGGCGAGCAGGTTGGCGGGCACACCGTAGACGGGGATGACCGGATCGAGCAGCAGCAGCACCGGCTGGCAGGCGACCTGGGCCGCCGCGGGCACCGCGAGGCCGGCGGCGAGGGCGGTCGGCAGGACGCGCGACAGCAGCGCGGTCAGGGGGCCCGTGAGCAGCAGCAGCCCGGCGGTCGCGAGCACGGACAGGGCGAAGGCGTAGCTGCGGGCGAGCCAGGGGTCGAACAGCAGGAGCAGCGCCACCGCCGCCCCGAGCATCGGCAGGCCACCCGCTGGCCGCCCTCGGGCGAGGGCGAGCAGCACGAGCGCCGCCATCGCCGCCGCCCGCTGCACGCTGGGCTCGGGGGTGACGAGCACCACGAAGCCGCCGAGGGCGGCGAGCGACAGCAGGATGCGCACCGCACGGGGCAACCGGAGCGCGCCGCCCAGCAGCATGATCAGCGCGACCACGACCGCGCAGTTCGCCCCGGAGACCGCGGTGAGATGCGAGAGCGACGAGACCCGCATCGCCTCCTCCAGCTCCGCGTCGAGCCCGGCGGTGTCGCCGATGGCGAGTCCGGGCAGCAGCATGCCGCCGTCGCCGGGCAGGTCTGCCGCGGCGGCTCGGAAGCCTTCGCGGAGGGCGTGCGCAGCCCCGCGACGCCGCCGGGCTCGGCGGCCACGATCGCGTCGCCGAGCACGTCGAGCAGCACGGCCCGCTCCTCCCCCGGCTCCGTGGGGACGGCCCGGGCGCGCAGCGCGATCTCCGCGCCGATCGGCACCGCGCGATCCAGCGAAGGACGCGTGTCGAGCACGAGCGCCGGCACCTCGGCCGGGGCGCCGTCCAGCAGCACGACCATCGCGGCCCAGGGCGCCTGGTCGCCGGGGTGGAGGGTCTCCTCCGTACGCAGGACGAGCTCGACCGGCCGGTCCGCCGCGTCGTCGAGGGCCGGCGGCCAGCGCCGGGCGGCGCCGAATCCGGTGGCGATGGCGATGGCGGCCAGCAGCGCGAACGTCAGCGCGGCGTGCTCGAGCACGGTCTGGGCGGCCGGCGCGCCCCAGCGCGACCCGGGCGCACGTCTGCCGCGGTGAAGGAGCAGCACGGCGCCGGCGGCCAGGACCGTCGCGCCGACGACCACGGCGGGCACGAGGGACGGCGCTCCGATGAGCAGCGCCGCCCCGCCCCAGGCGAGGCCGGCGGGCAACGCCACCCGCAGCTGCGCGGGTTCCGGGCGCAAGCGGTCCAGCACGTCAGACCGTCACCAGGTCGCGCAGTCCCTCGAGCGTCGCCTCGCCGATGCCGCTCACCGCGAGCAGATCGTCGACGCTCGTGAACGGCCCGTTCGACTCGCGCCAGTCGAGGATCTTCTGCGCCGTCGACGGGCCGACGCGCGGCAGGGTGTCGAGCGCCGCGAGATCCGCCGTGTTGAGGTTCACGAGCCCGCCCGCGGCGGTGCCCGCAGCCGCGCCGCCGGGAGGGGCCGGCGGCGCCTCCCCGACCCGCGGCACCTGCACCTGCTGCGCGTCGGCGAGCACCTGCGCCAGGTTCAGCGCCGCCTGATCGGCCTCCGCGGTGAAGCCGCCGGCCGCCGCGACGGCGTCGACCACGCGGTCGCCCTCGGCGAGCTCGTAGAGGCCGGGCCGCGCCACGGCGCCGAGCACGTGCACGAGCACGAGCGACGGGGCGGCGGGAGCCGGGCTGCTGGTCGCCGGCGCCAACGGCACCGAGCTCGCGGCGCCCCCGCCGCGCAGCGCGCCGACGAGCACCGCACCGACCGCGGCCGCCAGCCCGAGCAGCACCAGCGCGCCGAGGCCGATGCGCCGCAGGGCGCTGCGCCCGCGACCGCCCGCGGGGGCGCCGGGCGCCGCCAGCAGGCTCCGTGCATCCGTCGACATGGCGGCCACGCTAGGCAGCGGGGCGGATGCGGGAACGGCACCGCCCTCCATCGGTGCCGAGCGCGGGGCCCGGCGCCGGTGGAGGGCGGGATGCGGGAGCGGCCGAACCGGCCGCCCGGGCGCTACTTGGTGCTGATGCTCACGATGCGCGGGGCGCGCACCACCACGTTCACGATCGCCTTGTCGCCGATGGCGCGCTTGGCGCCCGCGGTCTCGAGCGCGAGCGCCTGCAGCGCGTCGGGGTCGATCGTCGGGGGCACGTCGACGCGATCGCGCACCTTGCCGTCGACCTGCACGACCGCGGTGACGCTCTGCTCGACGAGCAGCGTCGGGTCGGCCTTGCGCCAGCCGAAGGACGTGATGGAGCCCTCGTAACCGAGCACGCTCCACATCTCCTCGGCCGTGTAGGGCGCGTAGATGCTGAGCACGAGGGCGATCGCCTCGGTCGCCTCGCGCACGGCGGGGTCGCCCGCGCCGGCGCCCGAGTCGATCGTCTTGCGCGTCGCGTTGACGAGCTCCATGAGGCGCGCGACGACGACGTTGAACTTGAACGCCTCGGTGAGGCCGGGCGCGTCGGCGAGCAGGCGGTGGGTCTGGCGGCGCAGCTTCTCGTCGCCGCCCTTCCAGACGACGTCGCGCTCGCTCGTGACGTCCTTGGCCAGACGGAAGGCGCGGGCCAGGAACTTGGCGCTGCCGTTGGCCGACACGTCGGCCCAGTCGATGTCGTCCTCGGGCGGGCCCGCGAAGGCCATGGTGACGCGGATCGCGTCGGCGCCGTACTGGTCGAGCTGCTCGACGAACTCGACGAGGTTGCCCTTCGACTTCGACATCTTCGCGCCGTCCATGAGCACCATGCCCTGATTCAGCAGCGCCTTGAACGGCTCGGTGAACGTGATGTGCCCGAGGTCGTAGAGCACCTTGGTGATGAAGCGCGAGTAGAGCAGGTGCAGGATCGCGTGCTCGACGCCGCCGACGTACTGGTCGACGGGCGACCACTTCTCGGCCTCGGCCGGGTCGAAGGCGCGGGTCTCGTCGTTCGCGCTGAGGAACCGCAGCGGGTACCAGGAGCTGTCGACGAAGGTGTCCATCGTGTCGGTGTCGCGCAGCGCGGGCGAGCCGTCGACCGGGTTCACGGTCTCGACCCACTCGGTCGCCGCGCCGAGCGGCGACTGGCCCTTCGGCTGCAGGTCAAGGCCCTCGGTGCGGGGCAGCTCGACCGGCAGCTGCTCGAGGGGCACGGGGTGCAGCGAGCCGTCGGCGCCGTGGACGATCGGGATGGGGGTGCCCCAGTACCGCTGCCGCGAGATGAGCCAGTCGCGCAGCCGGTAGCTCTTCGCGGCGCGGCCGGTGCCGTCGGCGGTGAGCTGCTCGATGATGCGCTTGATGGCGTGCTGCTTGCTGAGCCCGTCGAGCGGGCCGGAGTTCATCAGGCGGCCCTCGCCGGCCAGCGCCTCGCCGGTCGCGGCGGGGTTCAGGTCCGGCAGCTCCGGCAGGATCGGGTCGCCCTGCTCATCGAGCTCGATGACCGGGATCGCGCCGGTGACGGGCGCGTTGACGTCGACGACCACGCGCACCGGCAGGTCGAAGGCGCGGGCGAAGTCGAGGTCGCGCTGGTCGTGCGCCGGCACGGCCATGACGGCGCCGGTGCCGTAGTCGGCGAGCACGTAGTCGGCGGCCCAGACGGGCAGGCGCTCGCCGTTGACCGGGTTGATCGCGAAGCGGTCTAGGAACACACCGGTCTTCGGGCGGCTGGCGTCCTGCCGCTCGATCTCGGTCGACTGCTGCACCTGCTGGCGGTAGTCCGCGAAGGCGGCCCTGACCGCATCCGTGCTGCCCTCGGCGAGCTCGGCGGCGAGATCGCTCTCGGGGGCGACGACCATGAACGTCGCACCGAAGAGCGTGTCGGGGCGGGTGGTGAAGACCGAGACCTTCTCATCACGGCCCTCGATGGCGAAGTCGACCTCCGCGCCCGTGGAGCGCCCGATCCAGTTGCGCTGCATCGCGATGACCTTGGCCGGCCAGCTGCCCTCGAGCTGCTTGAGGTCGTCGAGCAGGCGGTCGGCGTAGTCGGTGATCTTGAAGTACCACTGGGTCTTCTTCTGCTTCTCGACGACGGCGCCGCAGCGCTCGCAGCGACCCTCGACGACCTGCTCGTTGGCGAGCACGGTCTGGTCGTTCGGGCACCAGTTGACCCAGCTCGCCTTGCGGTACGCGAGGCCCTTCTTGAACATCTCGAGGAACAGCCACTGGTTCCACTTGTAGTACTCGGGGTCGCTCGTGTGCAGTTCGCGGCTCCAGTCGAAGCTGGTGCCGTAGCGGCGGAAGCTCGTCTTCTGCTGCTCGATGTTCGCGTAGGTCCAGTCGCGCGGGTCGACGCCGCGCTTGATGGCCGCGTTCTCGGCGGGCAGGCCGAAGCTGTCCCAGCCGATCGGGTGCAGCACGTTGAAGCCCTGCTGGCGCCAGTAGCGCGCGACGATGTCGCCGAAGGCGAAGGCCTCGGCGTGGCCCATGTGCAGGTCACCGGAGGGGTACGGGAACATGTCGAGCACGTACTTGCGCGGCCGCGTGTCGGCGGGGTCGTCGGTGCGGAACGTGCCGTGCTCGTCCCAGTACGACTGCCACTTCACCTGGAGGGCGTGGACGTCGTACTCGATGGCGTCGCGCTGCTCTTCTGACACTGGGGTGCTCACACTTCGTCGCTGGGGGGTCTGCGGGCGGGCGCGAGGGCGCCTCCACCCGGTGGTTCAGCCTACTGGGGTCAGGTGCAGCCGCGTGTCGACCAGCTCGTCGGGCACCGCCGTGTGCGCGATGAGCAGCACGGCGCGCTCGTCGCCGACGGCGCCGAGCAGCTCGCGCAGCAGCGCGTCCGCACGGTCCGGGTCGACGTTCGCGGTGGGCTCGTCGAGCACGAGCACCGGGAAGCCCGCGAGCAGCGCGCGGGCGAGGGCGATGCGCTGGCCCTGGCCGCCGGAGACGAGGGCGCCCCGCTCGCCGAGCTCCGCATCCAGTCCGCCCCTCGACTCGGCCCAGGTGCGCAGTCCGACGCGATCGAGGGCGTCGAGCAGCCGCTCGTCGTCGGCCTCGTCGTCGGCGAACGACAGGTTGCTGCGCAGGCTGCCGGCGAAGAGGTGCGGCCGCTGCTCGATGAGCCCGACCGTGGAGCGGACCGCCTCGAACGTGAGCTCGCGGGCGGGCACGCCGCCGATCGTGTACTCGCCGCTGTGCTCGAGGAAGCGCACCAGGCCGTTCGCCAGGCTCGTCTTGCCGACGCCGCTGGGCCCGGTCACGAGCATCCGCTCCCCCGGGCGCAGCACGAGGTCGACGGGGGCGAGGGCGGCGGCGGATGCACCGGGCCAGGTCACCGCGAAGTCCCGCAGCACGATGGTCGCATCGGCCGGCGCGGCCGCCGTGCCCCGGTCGAGCGGGATCCCGGCCGGCACCGCGTCGGGAACGGTCTCGGCGACCCGCTCGGCCGCGACGCGCACCTGACGCCAGGAGGCCAGCGCGAGCGGCACGCTCGCGAAGACCTCGAAGACGGCGATGGGCGTGAGCGCGATGAGCGCGAGCATGGGACCGTCGACGACGCCCGGCGACGGCGCGAACTCCGGGCCGAGCGGTGCGCTGGGCTGCAGCGCGGGGATGCCGGCGAGCAGCGCGGCGAGGGTGGCCGCTCCGGCCGCGAGCGAGACGACCCCGGCGGTGAGCCCGGCTCCGGCGGCTCGGCGCAGCGTCGCGGTGCGCAGGGCGGCGTCGGCGTCGCGCACCCGGGCGAGGGCGGCGGGGGCCGCGTCGAAGGCCAGCAGGGTCTCGAGGTTCTGCACGAGGTCGAGCAGGCGGTCGGCGAGGTCGGCGCGCAGGGGCGCCACGGCGCGCTCGGCGCGCGCCGCGAGCACCCGGCTGAGCAGCCCGCCGATGACGAGCGCGAGGGCGAGGGCCGTGACGAGCCCCGCGGCGGCGAGCGGCGAGACGAAGGCGACGCCCGCGACGGCGAGCAGCGAGACGAGCCCGGCGACGACCAGCGGCTGCACGATGCGCAGCGGCAGGTCCTGCAGCTGGTCGACGTCGGCGACGAGCCGCGTGAGCAGATCGCCGCGACGCCGGCGGGCGAGCCCGGCGGGCGCGAGCGGGATGAGCCGCTCCAGCACGCCGACGCGCAGGTCGGCGAGGCTGCGGAAGGCGGCGTCGTGGCTCGCGAGCCGCTCGAGGTAGCGCAGGAACGCGCGGCCGAGCGCGAAGGCCCGCACCCCGACGACGAGCAGGGAGAGGTAGAGGATGGGCGGCTGCTCGGCCGCGCGGGTGATGAGGTAGGCGCTCGCAGCCATGAGCGCGACCGCGCAGACCGCGCTGAGGGCGCCGAGGGCGATGCCCGGCCACGCCCGGCGCGGCGCGGGCTGGGCGAGGCGGAGGACGGCCTTCGCCCGCGGGCTCAGCGGCGCGCTCACGCGGTCACCGCCCGGGGTTCGAGCAGGACGACGCGATCGGCGGCGGCCAGCACGTCGGGCCGGTGGCTGACGACCAGCACGACCCGTCCCTCCGCCGCGACCGCGCGCAGCCGCGCCACGAGCGCCGCCTCCGTGCCGGCGTCGAGCGCGGCGCTCGGCTCGTCGAGGATCAGCGCCGGCAGGTCGCGGCGGCGCAGCCGGTAGAGGGAGCGGGCGATGGCGACGCGCTGCGACTGCCCGCCGGAGAGCCCGGAGCCGCCCGCGCCGAGCTCGATGCCGGGGTCCAGGTCGAGGCCGGCCTCGTCCAGCGCGCGGCGGATCAGACCGGCGTCAGGTTCCGGGTCGCCCAGGGCGACGTTGTCCGCGACGCTGCCCGAGATCAGGCCGGGGCGCTGTCCGGCCCAGGCGAGCTGCGCGGGTCCGACGGGCGCCCCGCCCAGCGTGGCGGTGCCGGCGGACGGCGCCCAGCCGAGCAGCGCGGCGACGATGCTCGACTTTCCCGCGCCGGAGGGGCCCGCCAGCACCGTGAGCATTCCGGCCTCGACGGTCGCGTCGAAGCCCTCCACGACGCGCTCCCCGCCGCGGCGCACGGAGAAGCCGGCGAAGAGCAGATCCCCGCGACCGGTGGGCTGCGCTGCGGGCGCCGCGGGCGCCGACTCCGCCTCCTCGAGCACCTGGAACACGTCCTCCGCGGCGGCGACGCCGTCGGCCGCCGCGTGGAACTGGGCGCCCACCTGCCGCAGCGGCAGGAACGCCTCGGGCGTGACGAGCAGCACGAAGAGGCCGGCGAGCAGCCCGATGTCGCCCTCGATGAGGCGGATGCCGATCGACACGGCGACGAGCGCCACCGAGAGCGTGCCCGCGAGCTCGAGCACGAAGCCCGACACGAAGGTGACCCGCAGCACCGACATCGTCGAGCCGCGGTACCGGTCGGTGATGGCCCGCACGGTGCCGGCCTGCCGGCGCTCCCGGCCGAAGATCTTGAGGGTCGCGAGCCCCTCGACGAGGTCGAGGTAGGCGGTCGCGAGCTGGTTCAGCAGGCGCCACTGCCGCCGCTGCACCGCCTGCGTGGCGAGCCCGATGAGGATCATGAAGACGGGGATGAGCGGCAGCGTCACGATGACGATCACGGCGGTGGCGACGTCCTGCGACAGCAGCGCGAGCACCAGGATGGGCGTGGCGATGGCCGTGAGCAGCAGCTGCGGCAGGTAGCGGGCGAAGTACCCGTCGAGCGCGTCGAGCCCGCTGCCCGCGATCGTGAGCAGCCTCGCCGAGCCCTGCCGCGCCGCCCAGTCCGGTCCGAGCCGCACGACGGCGTCCGCGACCTTCGCGCGCAGCTCGCTCTTCACCACCGCGGCCGCCCGCGCCGAGGCCGCCTCGAGCGCCCAGACGATGGAGGCGCGCAGCACCACGACCGCGGCGAGCGCCGCGAGCGAGGCGGTGACGGGTCGTCCCTCGATGGCGCCGGTGATCGCATCCGCCAGCAGCCAGGCGAAGGCCAGGATGACGAGCGTCTGCGCGAGGCCGAGCGCGGCCCCCAGGAGGAGGAAGCGCCGGGCCCCGGCGGCGTGGCGGAGCAGCCGGGGGTCCAGCGGTTTCATGGCTTCAGGCTATCGAGGCGGTTCAGTGCGCAGCCGCGAGGATGCGGTCGCGGGTGACCCGCTTGCGGAAGACCCAGTAGGTCCACACCTGGTAGCCGAGCACGATCGGCGAGATGCCGAGCGCGACCCAGCTCATGACCTGCAGCGTGTAGGCGCTGCTCGATGCGTTCTCGATGGTCAGGCCGCCGACGCCGCTGGTCGAGGGCATGACGTTCGGGAAGAGCGCTGCGAGCAGGGTGCCGACGGCGAGGGCGGTCGTCGCGGCGAGGCCGGCGAAGGCCCAGCCCTCGCGGCCGGCCGCGTTGGCGATGAGGCCGAGCACGAGCGCTCCCGCGGCCGCGGCGGCGAGGCCGGCGATCAGCGCGAAGTGCGGCGCATCGGTCGCACCGAGCACGGTCCAGCCCAGGAACGCGGCGGCCAGCGCCACGGTGACGAGGCCGGCCCGCCCGGCGAGGCGGCGGGCGCGTTCGCGCACTCCCCATCCGTCTTCAAGGCCACGAAGACGACGCCGTGGGTGAAGAACAGCACGAGCGTGGTGAGGCCGCCGAGCAGGCCGTAGGGGTTGAGCAGGTCGAGCACGGTGCCGGTGTAGTTGCTGCCCTCGTCGAGGGCGACGCCCTGCACGATGTTGGCGAAGGCGACGCCCCAGAGGAGGGCGGGCAGCGCCGAGCCGATCACGATCATGCGGTCGAAGCGCCCGGCCCACTCCGCCTTCTGGTGCCGGTACTCGAAGCTGACGCCGCGCAGGATCAGGGCGACCAGGATGAGCAGCAGCGGCAGGTAGAAGCCGCTGAAGAGGGTGGCGTACCACTCGGGGAACGCCGCGAAGAGGCAGGCGCCGGCGACGATGACCCAGGTCTCGTTGAGGTCCCAGATCGGACCGATGGTGTTGATGATCTGGCGCTTGTCGGTGTCGTCCTTCGCGAGGAAGGGGATGCTCATGCCGACGCCGAAGTCGAAGCCGTCGAGCACGAAGTACCCGATGAAGAAGAAGCCGACGATGCCGAACCAGAGGTATGCGAGGTCCATGACGTCCTCCTAGTAGACGATCGCGAGCTTGTCGGGGTCGACGCGCGGTCTGCCGTCCGCGTCCGTGTCCACCTCGATCTCGGGCGGCCCCTCCTGGGCGGCCTTCGTGATGAGCTTGAACTCGACCACGGCCAGCGAGCCGTAGACGATGGTGAACACCGCGAGCGAGACGAGCACCTGCCAGCCCGCGACGTTCGGCGACACGGCCGCCTCGGTCTTGAGCAGCCCGAACACGATCCACGGCTGCCGGCCCATCTCGGTGAAGATCCAGCCGACGAGCGCGGCGATCATGGGCAGCGGCGCCGTCCAGATCGCGATCTTCCAGGCGAGCGGATGCACGGGCCGCTTCGCCCCCTTGCGCGTCAGCCAGAGGCCGACGACCGAGACGAGCGCGGCCAGGCCGCCGAGCGCGATCATCCAGCGGAACGACCAGTAGGTGACCCAGATGATGGGGGTGTAGTCGCCCGGGCCCCACTGCGCGGCGTACTGCGCCTGCAGGTCGTTGATGCCCTCCACCTCGCCGTCGAGCGTGTGGGTCGACAGGAACGACAGCAGGTAGGGGATCCGGATGGAGAACAGCTCGCTCGCACCGTCGGGGGTGCCGAGGGTGAAGATCGAGAAGCTCGCGGGGGCGCTCGTCTCGTAGAGCCCCTCCGCGGCGGCCATCTTCATCGGCTGCGCGTCGACCATGGCGAGGCTGAGCTGATCGCCCGAGATCGCGGTGCCGACGAAGGCGACGATGTTGCTCCAGAGCCCGAACCGCAGGGCCTTGCGCATGACCTCGAGGTGCTGGCCGCGCTTCAGGTGCCAGGCCGCCACGGCGACGATGACGGTCGCGGCGAACATGAGCGAAGCGAAGATGGTGTGCGGGAAGGCCGCGAGGGCGACGGGGTTCGTGAGCACGGCGCCGAGGTCGGTCAGCTCGGCGCGGCCGCGCTCCGCGTTCATCGCGTAGCCGACCGGGTTCTGCATGAAGGCGTTCGCGGCGAGGATGAAGTAGGCCGAGGCGATGGTCGCGAGCGAGACCATCCAGATGCTGGCGAGGTGCAGCAGGCGGGGCAGCCGGTCCCATCCGAAGATCCACAGTCCGATGAAGGTCGCCTCGACGAAGAAGGCTGCGAGCCCCTCGATGGCGAGCGGGGCGCCGAAGACGTCGCCGACGAAGCGCGAGTACTCGGACCAGTTCATGCCGAACTGGAACTCCTGCACGATGCCGGTGACGACGCCCATGGCGAAGTTGATGAGGAAGATCTTGCCAAACAGCTTCACCAGGCGCAGGTAGGCGGGGTTGTCGGTGCGCACCCACGCGGTCTGCAGGATGGCGACGAGGAAGGCCATGCCGATGGTGAGCGGTACGAAGAGGAAGTGGTACAGCGTGGTGAGGCCGAACTGCCAGCGGGCGAGGATCAGCGGGTCGAGGAGCTCGTTCAAGGGGGTGCCTCTCGAGAGGTGGTCGAGCGTCGCCGGGGTGGTGGCGCGCTCCGATTCTACGGAAAGTAGAAGGTCGTTTCTACTCGACGTAGAACTTTTTCTACATCCGGTAGAACGCTGGTCAGGCCGCGTCCACCCGAGCGTCGTTAGGCTCGGCGCGTGAACGAGATCCTCGACGGCGTGATCGGCTTCGTGCAGGGCGTCGACCCCGTGCTGCGCACGATCGTCGCAGGGCTCGCGATCTTCCTCGAGACCTCGCTGCTCGTCGGACTCGTCGTGCCGGGCGACACCGTGGTCATCGTGGCGAGCACGGCGATCGCCTCGCCCGTCGAGTACTGGTGGCTCGTCGCCGTGGTCATCGCCGGCTCCCTCGGCGGGCAGAGCGTCGGCTTCGCCATCGGGCGCTGGTTCGGCCCGCGCATCCGCGCCAGCCGGCTCGGGCGCCGCATCGGCGGCGAGAACTGGGGTCGCGCCGAGCGTTTCGTGGCGCGCCGCGGCGGCATCGCGGTGTTCGCATCCCGCTTCCTGCCGGTCTTCCATGCGCTCACCCCGGTGACGGTGGGGATGAGCCCGATGCCCTATCGGCGCTTCATGACGTGGACCGTGCCGGCCTGCCTCGTGTGGGCCTTCGCCTACGCCTCCATCGGCTGGGCGGCCGCGGGCACCTACGAGGAGCTGAGCGACCGCATCCACGGCGCGGGCTACGTCTTCGTCGGCATCATCGCGGCGTTCCTCGTGCTCGCGTGGCTGCTCAAGATCCTGCTCGGCAGGCTCAGCGCGCGGCACATGCACGATGCAGCTGATGCGGACCCACAGGCACCCGAGGGCGGCTCGTCGCGCTGACGACGGCCGCCCTCGTCGCCCCGGTCAGGGGTGGAAGTGCGTGAAGTAACCCGTGAGCGTCGCGCCGGTGGTGCGGATCGCCTCGGCGCGCCGCTCCTCCGGCCCGCTGAAGGCCAGCGTCAGTCCCGCCTCGGCGATCTGCAGCGCGAAGCGCGAGCGGAAGCGCAGCTCGGGGCCGTCGGCCAGCCCCGATGCGGCCAGGAGCTCGGCGAGCTGCGCCCCCAGCGCATCGCCGCCCTGCGCCCGGTCACCCGTCAGGCCGAGATCGATCACGTCGCCGAAGCGGATGGAGCGGAACCCGGCCACCTCGGCGAAGCGCTGCTCGAGCAGCTCGAGCAGCGCGTCGAACACCGCCGACCAGTGCTGAGGTGCGCGCTCCGCGAAGCGCTCGGCCAGCGACGACTGGAACGACGCCAGATTGCGCCGCCCGAGCGCCTGCAGCACGGCCAGGCGATCCGGGAAGTACCGGTACACCGTGCCGATCGACGCCCCCGCGCGCTCGGCGATCATGGCCGTCGTCAAGCGCTCGTACCCGACCTCGTCGAGCACCTCCGCCGTCGCATCCAGCAGCGCCTTGAGCCTGGCGGCGCTGCGAGCCTGAACCGGCTCGTTCCTCAACGTTCTTGCAACCCCCGAGATCCCCGTTTCAAGACCCGGTACCACGTCGCTCCTTCTGCTGGATTCGATAGTTCGATGATCACACTACATGCGACCCCGTTCTGGGGCATGCCCCGTTCGGGGAGGGGCGCCCCGTGTCAGAATGGCCTCGATGACTCCTTCGAGCCGGACCCGCGGGGCCGCGGCGCCCATCCTGCATCGGGCGGCGCGCATCGAGGACCGCATTCACGGGTGGCGCGAAGCCTGGGCGCGGCGCGGGGGCAAGCTGCCCGTCGTCGTCCCGTACACCGGCTACGGCGACGGCCGCTGGGTGCGCGTGCTCTGCCGGGTACTGCTCGCGCGTCCGCAGCGCGACGAGCGACCCCGACCCTCCTCCATCCGCGGCTGGCGCAGCTTCACGAGCGTGCCGGTCGCCGGCGCCGAGGTCGTCGTGCGCATCGGCGAGGTCGAGCGCACCCTGATCGCCGACCGCGGCGGCGTCGTCGACGCGGTCGTCGACGCCGACCTGCCCCCGGGCTGGAACGACATCACGCTGAGCAGCGAGGGCTCCGAGCCGGTCGTCGCGCGGATCTTCGTCGTCGACCCGGCCACCCGGTTCGGCATCGTCAGCGACATCGACGACACGGTCATGGTCACCGCCCTGCCCCGCCCCTTCCTCGCGGCGTGGAACACCTTCGTGCTCGACGAGCACGCCCGCCGTCCCGTGCCGGGCGTCAACGTGCTCTACGACCGCCTGCAGCACGCGCACCCGGGCGCGCCCCTCGTCTACCTCTCCACCGGTGCCTGGAACGTCGCGCCGACGCTCGACCGCTTCCTCGGCCGCCACCTCTACCCGCCGGGCACCCTGCTGCTCACCGACTGGGGCCCCACTACCGACCGCTGGTTCCGCAGCGGCCAGGAGCACAAGCGCACGAGCCTCGCGCGACTCGCCGAGGAGTTCCCGCACGTGCGCTGGCTGCTCGTGGGCGACGACGGCCAGCACGACCCCGGGCTGTACGGGGAGTTCGCCGAGCAGCACCCCGAGAACGTGGCCGCGATCGCGATCCGGAACCTCTCGATCGGCGAGGCCGTGTGGGCGGGAGGACGCGCCCGACCGGACGAGCACGGCGACGGCGTGCCGTGGATCTCCGCGCCCGACGGGGCCGGCCTGGCCGAGCAGCTCGTCGAGATCGACCTGCTCGACCCTCGGGAGACCGCCTGAGCCGAGCGGATGAGAGTGCTCTCATCCGCACCGCATCCCATCGGACGCGCCGGGATACTGAGGTGATGTCCGACGAGCCCGCCACCCGACGGCCGCAGCGCCGTGCGTCGGTGCGGGTCCGCATCCTGGCATCGATCCTGGTGGTCACGGCGCTCGGCATGGCCATCGCCAGCGGCACCGCGTTCTTCGTGCAGCGCGAGGTGGAGCTGCAGGAGGTCGACGACCACCTCCGCACCACCGCGCAGCGCGTCGAGGGCATCGTCACGCGGATGCCCGTCGCCGATGCGGCAGGCGACTCCGCGGCCGAGCAGCCGCCCGCCGCCGAGTCGACGGTGAAGCTGCTCGAGTCGATCATGACCCGCATCCCGCCGCTGCAGCACGACGGCTCGATCGCGCTCGTCGACGCGGCGATCCGCTGGAAGCCGCCGACCGCACCCGACATCGACCTCAGCCGGGACGAGGACATGCTCGCGCGGATGCTCGTCGAGACCGAGGCCGACGGCGCGGTGATCGGCACGGTCGTCTCGCCGGAGCTCGGCTCGCTGCGCTACCTCGCGATGCGCGTCGGCGTGGAGGGCGACCCCGCGGTCGGCCTCTACGTCACCGCGGTCGACCTCGACGCCGAGCTCAACGACGTGGACACGGCGTTCACGATCTACGCCCTCATCTCGATCGGCGCGCTCGCCCTGATCGCCATCGTCGGCTGGTTCGTCTCCGGACGGCTGCTGCGCCCCATCCGACGACTCGAGCGCACGGCGGCGCGGATCACCGCCAGCGACCTCGGCGAGCGGATCCCGGTGGTCGGCAACGACGACGTCTCCGGGCTCACCCGGACCATGAACGGCATGTTCGACCGCCTCGACGGCGCGATGACCGCGCAGCGCCAGCTGCTCGACGACGTGCGGCACGAGCTGCGCACGCCGATCACCATCCTGCAGGGGCACCTGGAGCTGCTCGACCCGGAGCAGCCCGACGACGTGCGCGCGACCCGCGACCTCGCGCTCGACGAGCTCGATCGCATGGCCCGGCTCGTCAAGGACATCGAGGCCCTCGCCCGCGCCGACCACGCGGACCTGGCGCAGGTCGAGGAGGTCGACCTCGAGGAGCTCGGTGCGCAGGTGCTCGCCAAGGTCTCGGTGGTGCCGTGCCGGCAGTGGGCGCAGCAGCTGCGCGCCACCGGCAGCGCGCTGCTCGATCCGCACCGCATCACGCAGGCCTGGCTGCAGCTGGCCGACAACGCGGCCAAGTACTCCGACGAGTGCACCACCATCACCCTGGGCTCGCAGGTGCAGGGCGGCGAGCTGCACTGCTGGGTGCAGGACGAGGGCCAGGGCATCCCGCCGGAGGCCCGCGAGCGCATCTTCGAGCGCTTCGGCAGGGTGGATACCGGCCGCGGGGTGCGGGGCTCCGGGCTCGGCCTGCCGATCGTCGCGGCGATCGCCGCCTCGCACGGCGGCCGGGTCGAGCTCGAGAGCGTGCCCGGCCTGGGCTCGCGCTTCACGATCGTGGTGCCCGTCCGCACGGGTGCCGAGGAGAGGACCGAGGGATGACGAGCATCCTCATCGCCGAGGACGAGTCGCGCATCGCCGCGTTCGTCGACAAGGGGCTGCGCGCCGAAGGCTACTCGACGCGCACGGTCGGTCACGGCCTGGAGGCGCTCGAGCTCGCGCGCAGCGAGGCCTTCGACCTGCTGCTGCTGGACGTCGGCCTGCCGGGCATCGACGGGTTCGAGGTGCTGCGGCGGCTGCGGGCCGAGGGCAGCGACCTCGTCGTCATCATGCTGACGGCGCGCGACTCCGCGGCCGACACGGTGGCGGGGCTCGACGGCGGAGCGGCCGACTACGTGGCCAAGCCGTTCCGCTTCGACGAGCTGCTGGCCCGCATCCGCTCGCGTCTGCGCGACGCCGGCGGGCGCAGCGAGACCGCCCTGGAGCACGACGGGCTCAGTCTCGACCTGCGCACGCGCCGCGCCACCGTCGGCGATCTCAGCGTCGACCTCTCGGCGCGCGAGTTCGCGCTCGCCGAGGAGTTCCTGCGGCATCCCGAGCAGGTGCTCAGCCGCGAGCAGCTGCTCAGCCGCGTGTGGGGCTACGACTTCGACCCCGGCTCGAACGTGGTCGACGTCTACGTGCGCTACCTGCGCGGCAAGATCGGCAGCGAGCGGATCGAGACCGTCCGCGGCATGGGCTACCGGCTGCGCTGAGGCGCGCGGGCGCGAACGCGCGGACGCCCCGGCCGACGGAGGGGATGGCGTCGGTCGGGGCGTCCGCTCGGATGCGCCGGAGCGGATGGGCTCAGTCGGCGCTGGCCGGGGACGCCGCCGTGACGGGGCTGTCGGCCGAGACGTGCTGCGGCGCGGGGGCGGGCGCGGGCTGGGCCGGCGCCGGCTGGGCGGGCGCCGGCTGGGCTGGCGCCGGCTGGGCGGGCGCGGGCTCCGGCTCGACGACGGACGGCACCTGCGTCGCGGCCGGGTCGGTCGGCTCGGTCGTCGGCGAGGCGGAGGGTCCGCTCGCGCTCGCCGGCCGCTCCCCGGTCGCCGGGGTGCTCGCGCCGGCCGGCTGCACGCCCTCGAGGTCGAGTCGCTGGCCGGGCACGTCGTCGAAGCGCAGGGTGCTGGCCGTCGCGACGGCGCCCGTGCTGAAGATGCCGAGGCCGAGCACCGAGGCGCTGCCGACGGCGATCCACTGCTTCCTGTTCATGCGGGTTCTCCTGATGACGTCCAGATGGTGGGCGAGGTTCGGGTGACGGGGATGGTGCCCCGCTCGACCACCATCGTCACGGCGCCAGGTGAGCCGCGGAGGAGACCGGGATGAGAGGACTCTCATCCACGCGCAGCGCACCCTCCGCGTCCTCGATGAGCGCGAGCGCGCGCTCGTCGCCGTCGGCGCCGCCGAGCGCGGCGCTCAGGGCGTGCGCGAGCAGGTTCGCCGCGAGCACGGGTGCGAGCGCCCTCGGGTCGCGCTCCTGGCCAGGATGGCCTCGCCCAGCCGCACGGCCGACTCCGCCTCCGCACGGTCGTGGTCGCGATGCCAGTGCGCGAGCACGGCGAGGTGCGCCAGCAGCCCGCCGGTGTCGCTGCGCGGGTCGCCGAGCCCCGCGGTGTCGATGTCGATGAGCCCGACGATGCGGTCGGGATGGTCGCGGTCGACGAGCACCTGGTCGAGGTGCAGGTCGCGGTGCACGGTCGTGGGCGCGGGCTCCGGATGGCGGGCGAGCGACCGCTCGAGGCGCGCGAAGACCGCCTCGACGCGCGCTGCACGGGCCGGCAGCGCCTCGCAGAGCGCGTCGCGGTACCAGTCGCGGCGTTCCACGGCGCCGGGCCGCGCGGCTTCGACCCAGGGCACCCGCTCCACGAGCCGGCGCAGACCGTCGAGCTCGTCGATGAACGCGTCGCTGCCGCAGACCCGGTCGATGACGCTGGCCGCGGGCGCCCCCGGCAGCGCCTCGAGCAGCAGCAGGCCGTCGCGACTCCACGCCAGCACCCGGGGCACCGGCACCCCGGCCCCGAGGAAGGCCTCGTGCAGCGCCGCGATGTGCGAGGCGAGCTCCGGCTGCACGATCTTGAGGTAACCGCGATCGCGGCCGCCCTCCGCCACCCTGACGACGGCGCGCTTGCCGGGTCGGTACGAGAGCACCTCGAGCGCGGGCGTTCCCGGCAGCGGGGCGCCGAGCCGGGCCAGGAGCACCGCCGCGGCCTCGGGCACGGTCGCGGCGGGCAGTGCGGGCAGGTACGGGTCCTGCGGGTAGACCCAGGCGCGCACGGGCGGGCCGCCCTCGGGGCGCTGCAGCAGGCGGACGCGGTCGGTGTCGACGGGCCGCTCGCCGGTGTCGAGGAAGACGAGCGCGGTCTCGGTGCCGCCGCCCTCGAGGTCCAGGTCGACGTCGAAGCCCATGAGCCGGCCGCCGCCGGAGGCCTCCACGCGGTTCAGCCGCCACTCGCGCAGCGAGCGTCCGCTGCCCGCGAGCGCCGCATCGAGAGCGGACCGCGGCTGCGCGAGGAGCTCCGCATCGCTGTCCATCCACCCAGTCAACACCAGCTCGGGCGCGCGGGCCATGAGGGAGTCCTCACGCGGCGGGTCGCACCGCTCCCCCGCACTGGGGTGCGCCCGAGGGGTTCGCCCGGCAGCCCCCGCTGCTAGGTTCGGGGAGCTTACCCGAGCCGCATCCCGCCCAGGATGCCTCCGTGTTCCCCGACACGGCCCACGCCGATGCGCGAGTACCCGCTCCGCACCGGTCCCACCCCGCGCGTCCACCCGGCCGCGCAGCGTTCCATACCCGAAACGGAACACCGCATGAAGCGATTCGCCCTCCCCGCGGCAGCCCTCGCGCTGCTCGCCGGCACCGCCTTCGCCAGCACGGCGGCCGCCCTGCCCGCCGAGCAGGCGCCAGCTCCCGCGGCGGAGCACTCGCTCGTCTCCGGCGGCGCGGCCGTCGACGGCGAGCTGCCCACGCTCCCGCTCGACGACTGACGCGGCTCGCCTCACGCCTCCAGCGAGGCGCGCAGCAGCAGCACCCTGAGCACCGCCAGGTCGAGCGCTGCGGGATCGATCCGGCCGCCGACCTCGTCCACGACCCCCGCGACGAGCGCCGGCACATCGACGCCGGCAGCAGCCGGGTCGGCGGGCATCGCGTAGAGCAGCAGCCCGGCACCCGCTGCGAGCGCCCGCACCGCGTTCTCCGTCGGATCGGCGAACTCGGCGTCGCCGCTCGCCTGCAGCATGAGCAGGTCGTCGGTGACGATCAGGCCGGAGAAGCCGAGCTCCTCGCGCAGCAGGTCGTGCCAGACCGGCGAGAGGCTCGCCGGGGCCGCGTCGACCGCGGGGAAGCGCAGGTGGCCGGTCATGACCGCCTCCGCACCCGCGTCCACGCCCGCGGCGAACGGCAGGGCCGCATCCGCTCGCCAGCCGTCCAGATCGAGCGGCGAGACGGGCACGCTCACGTGCGAGTCGCCCGACACGACGCCGTGGCCGGGGAAGTGCTTGAGCGTGCTGAGCACCGTGCCGCGCTCGCCCTCGACGGCCGCGGCCACCAGCGGTGCCGCCTGCGCGCCCGTATCGCCGAGCACGCGCGAGCGGATGAACGAGGACTCGTCGGCCGTCGCGTCGGCCACGATGCCGAAGTTGAGGTCGACGCCGGCCGTCTCGAGCGCCGCCGCGCGTCGCAGGGACGACTCGCGCACGTCGGCGGCCGCTCCCCGCGCAGCTCGGCCGGTGCCCGCCCGGGGTCGGGCCGCAGGCGGGCGACCGGGCCGCCCTCCTGGTCGATGGCGACGATCGGCGGCAGGCCGTCGGCCGGGCGGATGCGCTCGGTCATCGCCGCGAGGCCCGGCGCGCCGCCCTCGGGCACGTTGTCGCCCATGAGCATGACGCCGGCGAGCCCCTGGGCGTCGATCGCGGCGGTGATCGCCGCGGGGTCGGTGCCCGGCACGTGGAAGACGAGGAGCGAGCGCACCTTCTCCTCGGTCGTCATCGCGGCGAGCCGTTCGGCGGCGTCCAGGGCGCGGCCGTCCTCCGGCAGCCCCAGCTCGGGGCCGCCAGCGGCCGGAGCCCCGGCGGCCGGAGCGCCCGCCAGCAGCGCCGCCGCGGCGACGAGCGCAGCGGCGGCGCGCCTCACAGCCGCCCCAAGGCCGTCACGCGCACCACGGCGACGCCCTGCTCGTCGCTCTCGGCCAGGTCGACCTCGGCGCTGAAGCCCCAGTCGCGGTCGCCCGCGGGGTCGTCGATGACCTGTCGGGCGGTCCAGCGGTCGCGGCCCTCCTCCAGGAGCAGCAGGCCGGGGCCGCGCGCGGCCGGTCCGTCCGGCACCGCCGCGTCGTACTCCCCTCGTAGTCGTCGAGGAAGCGGTCCCAGGCGTCGGCGTCGAAGCCGTCGGCCCCGTCGAGGGCGCCGAGCGCGTCCACGTCGCCGCGCGACAGCAGGATGACCCTGCGGAAGAGCTCGTTGCGCACGAGCACGCGGAAGGCGCGCACGTTGCCGGTGACGCCGCGGGCGCTCGGCGGCGCGGCCTCCTGCTGCTGCGCCGCTGCCTCGGTCGGGTTCGCGAGCTGCTCCCATTCGTCGAGCAGGCTCGAGTCGACCTGGCGCACCAGCTCGCCGAGCCAGTCGATGAGCTCGTGCAGCGGCTCGGTCTTCGCGTCCTCCGGGATCGTCTGCCGCATGGTGCGGTAGGCGTCGGAGAGGTAGCGCAGCACGAGGCCCTCGGAGCGGGCGAGCTGGTAGTACTGCACGTACTGGGAGAAGTTCATGGCCCGCTCGACCATGTCGCGCACGACGCTCTTGGGGCTGATCGCGTAGTCGCCGACCCACGGCTGCACGGACTTGAACTCCTCGTAGGCCGCCGTCAGCAGCTCGTCGAGGGGCTTCGGGTGGGTGACCTCGTCGAGCAGCGCCATGCGCTCCTCGTACTCGATGCCCTCGGCCTTCATCGCCGCGACGGCTTCGCCGCGGGCCTTGAACTCCTGCTGGCTCAGGACCGCGCGCGGGTCGTCGAGGGTCGCCTCGACGATCGAGATCATGTCGAGCGCGTAAGTCGAGCTCTCCGGGTCGAGCAGCTCGAAGGCGGCGTAGGCGAGCGGCGAGAGCGGCTGGTTGAGCGCGAAGTTCGGCTGCAGGTCGACGGTGAGGCGGATGGAGGTGCCGCCCGAGCCGTCCGGCACCTGCTCCACGACGCCCGCGGCCCGCAGCGAGCGGTAGAGCTCGAGCGCGCGGCGGGCCAGGGCCAGCTGCCTCCGGCGCGGCTCGTGGTTGCCCTCGACGATCGTGCGCACGTTCGCGACGACGTCGCCGCCGCGGCCGATGATGTTCAGCAGCATCGCGTGCGAGATGGTCATCCGGCTCGTCAGCGCCTCGGGCTCGGCCCCCTGCAGCTTCTCGAAGGTCGCCTCGCTCCACGACACGAACCCCTCGGGGGCCTTCTTCCGCTGCACCCGCTTGAGCTTCTTGGGGTCGTCACCCGCCTTCGCCACCAGGCGGGCGTTCTCCACCTCGTGATCGGGCGCCTGCGCCACCACCGTGCCCGCGGTGTCGAAGCCGGCGCGGCCGGCGCGCCCCGCGATCTGATGGAACTCGCGGGCGTTCAGGCGGCGCATCCGCTGCCCGTCGAACTTCGTGAGCGCCGTGAAGAGCACGGTGCGGATGGGCACGTTGATGCCCACGCCCAGCGTGTCGGTGCCGCAGATCACCCGCAGCAGGCCCTGCTGCGCGAGCTGCTCGACGAGGCGGCGGTACTTCGGCAGCATGCCGGCGTGGTGCACGCCGATGCCGGCGCGCAGCAGCTTGCCGAGGATCTGCCCGAAGCCGGGCCCGAAGCGGAAGCCGGCGATGGCCTCGCCGATGCGATCGCGCTGCTCGCGGCTGGCCACCCTGGCGCTGAGGAGCGCCTGGGCCCGCTCGACGGCCGCCGCCTGCGCGAAGTGCACGACGTAGACGGGCGCCTCGCGGGTCTCGAGCAGCTCCTCGACCGTCTCGTGCACGGGGGTGAGCGCCCAGCGGAAGTGCAGCGGCACGGGACGGTCGACGCCGGTGACGAGGGTGACGCCCCGGCCGGTGCGGCGCTCGAGGTCCTCGCGCAGCCACGTGACGTCGCCGAGCGTCGCCGAGAGCAGCAGGAACTGGCTGCGCTCGAGCACGAGCAGCGGCACCTGCCAGGCCCAGCCGCGCTCGGGCTCGCCGTAGAAGTGGAACTCGTCCATGATCACAAGGTCGGCCGGCGCGTCCGGTCCCTGGCGCAGCGCCAGGTTGGCGAGGATCTCCGCGGTGCAGCAGAGGATCGGCGCGTCCGCGTTCACCGCGCTGTCGCCGGTTATCATGCCGACGTTCTCGGCGCCGAAGAGCTCGACGAGGGCGAAGAACTTCTCGCTCACGAGCGCCTTGATCGGCGCGGTGTAGACGCTGCGGCGCCCTCGGCGAGCGCCGCGAGGTGCGCGGCGGCGGCCACCAGCGACTTGCCGGTGCCGGTGGGGGTGCTCAGCACCACGTGCTCGCCGCTGACGAGCGCGAGCACGGCCTCCTCCTGCGCCGGGTAGAGGGGCATGCCGCGACCGGCGCTCCACGCGATGAAGCCGTCGAGCACCGCCTCCGCGTCGCCCGCCCCGGCGGCGATGCCGGCCAGGGGCGCCGTCGTCGCGTTCACGCCGGTTCCCCGGCTGCGATCTCGACGAGCGGATCGAGGAGGCCGGCGGTCACGAGCTCGCGCACCTGCTCCGCGAGCTCCGCGGCGAGCGCTGCGGGGTCCGCCTCGAGCAGGGCGGCGATGGCGGCCGTGAGCTGACCGAGCGCGAGCTCGCCGTCGCTCGCGCCGACGAGCGCGGCGAGGCCGGTCCCGGCCTCGATCGTGCGGGCGAAGCCGCCGCCCTGGCGCAGCAGGAGCACGGTCGGGTCGGGCTCGCCCGGCCAGTAGTGCCGCTCCTCCGTGACGTCCACCGCCCGGGCGAAGCGGATGCGCAGCAGCGCCGCGTCGTCGAGTCCGACGATCGCCGCGCGGGCGGCCAGGCGCGCGTGCAGGTGCTCGCCGAGGCCGGCCGGGGTGTCGCCGAGCGCGCCGGTGAGCCGCTCGGAGCGCGCGAGTCCCGGGTCGGCGGTGAGCAGCATGTAGCCGAAGCCCACGCCGAGCACGCCGCGGGCCTCGAAGTCGTCGAGCCACGCATCGAGCAGCGATGCGAACGCGGGCGTGCCGGGGCGGGTCCCGCCGTCGCGAATCCAGGTCTCGGCGTAGAGGGCCGGGTCCTGCCGCTCCCGCTCGACGATCCAGTGCCCGAGGCCAGCCTCGCGGGCCCAGCCGGCCGCGCGGTCGAGGCCGTCGGCGCCCCAGCGGTGCTCCCAGTTGCCGAGCAGCTGCGCGACGCCGCCGGGTGCGAGCACGCCGGCGATGCCGCGCACGACCTCCTCGACCAGCGCGTCGCCGACGCGGCCGCCGTCGCGGTACTCGTAGGCGGGCACCCCGTCGACGCGCGGGGTGATGACGAAGGGCGGGTTGGAGACGACGAGGTCGAAGCGCTCGCCCGCGACCGGATCGAGGAGGTCGCCGTGACGGAACTCGATCGTGACCACCCCGTTGAGCCGCGCGTTGAGCTCGGCGAGGCGCAGCGCGCGGTGCGAGATGTCCGTGGCGACCACGCGGTCGGCGTGCCGTGCCGCGTGCAGCGCCTGGATGCCGCATCCGGTGCCCAGGTCCAGCGCTGCGGCGAAGCGTCCACCGTCGGGGCGGGCCGGCGGGATGAGGCCGCTGAGCGTCAGCGTCGCCCCGCCGATGCCGAGCACGTGGTCCTCGGGCAGGGGCTCGCCGCCGCGCATCCGCTCGCCGAGATCGGAGAGCAGCCACCAGTGGCCCTCGCCGTGCCGGTCGCGGAAGGCGTAGGGCTGCAGGTCGAGCGCCGCGGCGGCGCTGCCGTCCGCGACGCGCAGCAGTCCGAGCTCGACGGCGCCGTCGATGCCGAGCGCCGGCAGCGCGGCGGCGGCGTCGGCCGCGGGCACCGGGTCGCCGAGCAGGAACAGGGCGGCGAGGGTGGTACGGGGACTGCGCTCGAGGCGTCCGAGGGCCCGGCGGGCGCTGCTCGGGTGGCCGCGGCGCAGCGCGTCGGCGGCCGCGTCGGGCCAGAGGCCGTCGAGCTGCTGCACCGTGAATCCGGCGTCGGTGAGGTCGGAGCGGAGGCGGTCGATCGGCGCGGTGGGCATCGCCCCCATTCAACCGCATCCGCTCGCCCCGCCCCTGATCGCCGGGCCATCGGCCCGCGGGGAGACGCGCCCGCGACGCTACGATGACCGGGATGGACGATCCCCTGCTCGTGGCCGCGCTCGTCACCGAGGTGCTCGGCTGGGCGGGTGCGAGCATCGGCGTGCTCCTGTTCCTCATGGGACTGCTGCTCGGCGGGGCGCTGAGCCGCTGGGCCACGGCCGAGGGCGTCGTCGTCGACGCGCCGGAGCACGACGCCGAGGAGCACGGGCCGATGCTGCGCTGGCTCGACGAGGACGGCGGGATCCGCGACGACCACGACCCGCACGGCATCGATCGCGGTCTCGAGCCCGGCGACGCCGTGACGGTGCACTACCGGCCGGCTCGGCCGGAGCGCGGTCGCCTGGTGCATCCGCGGGTGCTGTGGCGCCCGATGCGCCGGCTGGGGCTCGTGCTGCTGGGGTTCGGCGCGCTCAGCTCCGTCGCGTCGTTCTTCCTGGGCCTGCCGGCCTGAGCCCCTCCCGGGCCTGCGGGCCTGACCCGGCACCCTCAGGCTCCCGCGCCGGGCGGGCCGTAAGCTTCGGCCAGGTCGCGCCCTCCGCCGACCGGAACCGTCCCGAGAGAGCCCGTCCCGCATGCGCCGTCGCCCCGCCGCCATCCTGCTCGCGCTGATCGCCGTCGGTGCGCTGAGCGCGTGCACCGACGCCGCGCCCGAGCCGACCGTCTCGAGCTCCCCTCCGCCGAGGTCATCGAGCCGGGCAGCCGCGAGCCCGAGGGCGCCGTCGCCGTCGAGGGCGTCATCGACGACGACACGATGGAGCACGTCGTCACGGCGACCCGCATCGTGCGCGACGCGACCATCCCGGGCGCCGAGGACCTCGGCCAGGGCGGCGAGATCGTGCTCGTCGAGCTCAGCCTCACCGGCGGCGCCGTCTACCGCACCTCCGTGACGCCGGCGATGCTCTCCTTCGCGAACCCGCCCGCGGCCACCGGTGTGCAGGACCCGGACGACCTCTCCGCGCCGATCGGCGTGCAGCTGCCGGAGGCGGATGCGGCGATGGTCGCCGCCGGCTACGTCGTGCTGCCCGCGGAGGGCGCGGGCGTGGAGCAGACCGTGACCGGATGGACGGCGTTCCGCATCGGCGCCCCGGAGGGCGCCACCGCGGAGCCCGTCGACCCGACCGACCCCGCAGCCGCCGTGCTGCGCTACACCCGGCCGCCCCTGCTCGGCGTGGACGACAACCCCATCGAGTCCGAGGCCTGGGAGGTCGAGCTCACCGCACCCGAGGCCGCGGAGTAGCCCTCAGGCCCTCGTGCGCCTCGGGTTCTCGATGCCGACCGCCGAGACGACCGCGCCGACGGCCAGCAGCGCCGCCGTCGCCAGCGCGGTGCGCCGGAACCCGTCCGCGTCGAACACCTCGGCGCCGGCGATCACGCCGAGCAGCGCCACGGTGATCAGCCCCGCCACCCGGGCGACCGCGTTGTTCACCGCCGAGACGATGCCGGAGCGCCCGGCCGGGGCCCCGCCGAGCACCGCCGCCGTCAGCGGCGTCACCGTGAGCCCGAGACCGATGCCGAAGAGCACCAGCCCCGGCAGCAGGCCGAGCCAGTAGTCCGGGCGCTCCCCCGCACCGGTCATGAGCAGGAAGCCGGCCGCCGCGAGGGCGGGACCGCCGGCCATGAACCAGCGCGGCCCGTAGCGCCCGTGCAGGCGCCCGGCGACGGGGGCCAGCGCGATGTTGAGCACCGTCACCGGCAGGATCGCGAGCCCGGCGAGCGTGGCCGACCAGCCGCCGACCTCCTGCAGGTAGAGCGCCACGATGAGCGTGCCGATGCCGAGCGCGCCGTAGACGAACAGCGTGGCGAGGTTGCCGGCCGCGACGTTGCGGCTGCGGAACAGCTCGAGCGGCACCATCGGCTGCGCGGCCGTCGCCTGCCGCACGACGAAGCCGACCAGCGCGAGCACGCCGACGACCAGCGGGATCAGGACGAGCGGATGCGTCCACCCGAGCGAGCCCTGCTCGATGAGCGCCACCACCGTCGCGCCCAGGCCCACCGCTCCGAGGACGGCGCCGGCCCAGTCGATGCGGACGCCCCGCATCCGCTCCTCCGCCGCGTCGAGGCGCCGCAGGCGGGCGAGCGCGAGCAGCGTCGCCGCGATCGGCAGCACGTTGACGGCGAAGGCCCAGCGCCACGAGCCGAGGTCGACGAAGAGCCCGCCGAGCAGCGGCCCGGCGATGAAGGCGCCACTGGTCCAGGCGGTCCACTGCCCGATCGCGGCCGCCTGCGCGGGCCCCGAGAACGTCTGCGTGATGAGGGCGAGCGAGCTCGGCACGAGCAGCGCACCGGCCACGCCCTGCAGCACCCTGCCCGCGACGAGCAGCTCGATGGACGGCGCGACGGCGATGAGCACGCTGGCCGCGCCGAACCCCCAGAGGCCCAGCGCGAGCACCCTGCGGCGGCCCAGCAGGTCGCTGAGCGAGCCGGCGAGCAGGATGAGGGCGCTGAGGCTGAGCAGGTAGCCATCGATGACCCACTGCTGGGCCGCGAGCCCGCCGCCGAGCTCCTCCCGGATGGCCGGCAGGGCCACCGAGACGATGCTGCCGTCGAGGAAGGCGACGAAGGAGCCGAGCACGGCGATGACGAGCACGAGGCGCTGCACGGAGGTCACGGGGCGACGATAGACCCGCGATGAACGACGATGCAGATCGTCATCCGCCGGCTGCCCCTTGCGCACGAACGCTCAACCGCTAGGCTGAGCGCACCGAGCCCGGTCTCGGGGAGCCGTGTGATCGTGCAGTTCACGGGGGATCTCCACGAAGCCGGTTCCGCTTTCAAGGCGGGGTCCATTGCACACGGACCCCACGAGGACCTCTCTCCAGCAGCCGCCGTTTTCCCCTCCGCCCTGGCCCCTCCGTGCCGCGCCGCGATCATCGCAGCGCCCGAGCCGCCGGGCGGCACCCAGTCAGACCGACCCGACACACAACCTCGCCAACCGCGCCTCGCGGGCGGCACGACAGTAAGGAACACAGCATGACCACCGGAATCGTCAAGTGGTTCAACGCCGAAAAGGGCTTCGGATTCATCGCTCCGGACGACGGCGGCGCCGACGTCTTCGCCCACTACTCGGCCATCGACTCGCGCGGCTACCGCTCGCTCGAGGAGAACCAGAAGGTCGAGTTCGACATCAACCAGGGCCCGAAGGGCCCGCAGGCGGAGAACATCCGCCCGCTCTGAACGCAGAGCGGTTGATCGTCTGATCACCACGAAGGGCCCTGCCGGCCGGACCGCGACGTCCACTCGGCGGGGCCCTTCGGCGTTCCCGGGAATCGCACCGGACGGCACGACGTTGGCCACCACCATGACCTCGCTCTTCGCACCCATCCGCCTGCGCGGACTCGAGCTCGCCAACCGACTCTGGGCGCCGCCGATGTGCCAGTACTCGGCCGGGCCGGACGGCGTGCCGACGGACTGGCACCTCGTGCACCTCGGCGGGCTCGCGACGGGAGGCGCCGGACTGGTCATCGCCGAGGCCACCGCGGTCTCGCCCGAGGGCCGCATCTCCCCCGCCGACGTCGGGCTCTGGCGCGGCGAGCAGGTCGCGGCCTGGCGGCGCATCACCGCCTTCGCGCACACCCAGGGTGCCTCGATCGCGGTGCAGCTCGCCCACGCCGGCCGCAAGGCGTCGACCGCACCGCCGCACCTCGGCCGCGGCAGCGTGCCGCACGAGGACGGCGGCTGGCCGACCGTCGCGCCCTCGCCGCTCGCCTTCGGGCGCTACGACGCACCGGACGCACTCGATGAGGCGGGCATCCGCTCGGTCGTCGACGACTTCGCGCGGGCGGCGCGCCACGCGGTCGACGCGGGCTTCGACGCGGTCGAGGTGCACGCGGCGCACGGCTACCTGCTGCACCAGTTCCTCTCCCCCGCTCGAACCACCGCGAGGACGGATGGGGCGGCTCCTTCGAGGCGCGCGCCCGCCTGACGCTCGAGGTGGTCGACGCGGTGCGTGCGGCCGTGCCGGAGTCGATGCCGGTGCTCGTGCGCCTGTCGGCCACCGACTGGGTGGAGGGCGGATGGGATCTGCCGCAGACCGTGCGCCTCGCGCGCCTGCTCGAGCAGCGCGGCGTGGACCTGCTGGACGTCTCGACGGGCGGCCTCGACCCGGAGCAGTCCATCGCGCTCGGGCCGGGGTACCAGGTGCCGTTCGCGCACGCGGTGCGCGAGGCGGTCTCCATCCCCGTGGCCGCGGTCGGCCTGATCGACACCGCCGCGCAGGCGCAGTCCGTGCTCGACGACGGCTCGGCCGACGTGGTGCTGCTCGGCCGCCAGCTGCTGCGCGAGCCGAGCTTCCCGCGCCGCGCGGCCGCCGAGCTCGGCGCCGAGCACGCCTGGCCGGTGCCGTACCTGCGCGCGCGGGGCTGAGGCGCATGTGCGGGCGCTTCGCGATCGACGGCGACATGAACGAGCTGCTCGAGGCCTTCGTCGCCGAGCACGGCATCGAGGCGCTCGCCGACTGGCCGGCGACCCTCAGCATCGCTCCCACCGACGAGATCCCGATCGTGCGCGACCGCGTCGCCGAAGGCGGCCTGCGCCGCGAGATCGCGCTGGCGCGCTGGGGGCTGCGCACGGCGTGGAAGAAGGGTCCCGCGCGTCCGCTCATCAACGCGCGCCTCGAGACCGCGGCCGAGAAGCCGACCTTCCGCAGGGCCTTCGCCGAGCGCCGCTGCGTCGTGCCGATGAGCGGCTACTTCGAGTGGCTCGAGGAGGACGGCGGCAAGCAGCCGTACTGGGTGCACGGCGACGGGCTGCTCGTCGCCGCGGCGATCGCGGAGCACGTGCGGCAGGACGACGGCTCGTGGCTGCTCACGGCGGCCGTGCTCACCTGCGAGGCCGTCGACGGCGCGGGCGCGGTGCACGAGCGCATGCCCGTCTTCCTGACGGCGGATGCGCGGGAGGCCTGGCTCGCACCCGGCCGTCTCGAGGACGCCGCCGCCATGACCGGTCTGATCGGCGCGAGCGCGGTGGAGGTCGCCGCGGGCATCACGAGCCATGCCGTGGACCGGCGGATCAACCGGGTCGCCGACCCGTCCATCCGTCACGATCCGCGCGTGCTGGATCCCATCCGCTGAGTCCTCCTCCACAGACTTGGCATGTCGGAGGCTTTCGACATACTCTTCCTGCATTCGAACATTCGTTCGAACATCCGTCCCGCAGGAGGCCGCCATGACCACGCTCATCGAACCCGACATCGTCGCCCTGTGGCTCGTCGACGAGGTGCCGGTGCGGCTCGTGTGGCGCGGCGAGCGCTGGAGGGCCAGCGACGTGCCGACGCGCATCGGATCGCGCCCCGAGGACCTCTGGCACCCCGCGCTCACGCATCCCGTCGAGCCCTGGACGGGATGGCGGCTGCAGGCCACCAGCGCGCGCGGCGAGACGCTGATGTTCGAGGTGCGCCAGGCCGGCGACGGGGCCTGGCACCTGCTGCGCGCCTTCGACTGAGCAGGCGCTCAGCGCCGTGCGGCCAGGAACCGCTCCAGCTCGGCGGCGAAGCGCTCCGGCTGCCGCACGTTCCATTCGTGCCCGACGCCGGGGACGATCCGCAGCTCGGCACCGCCGATGCCGCTCGCGAGCTGCCGAGCGGCGCCGAGGTTCGCGGGCAGCAGTGCGCGCACGGCGTTCCGGGACTCCGGGCCCTGCCCGAGCCCGTGCAGCAGCACGATGCCGACCCTCCCCTCGCTCATCCGCCGAGCGCCTCCGCTGCGGATGCAGCCCGCTGTCGCAGCCCGGCGATGATCGTGTCGACCCCGAACAGGAAGTCCCCCTCGCTCGCCTCGAGCGGCACCGTCCGGCCCTCGAGCGCGCCCAGCCGGTCGTAGTGCGAGCGCTGCTGCTCCAGCGACACGTGCCCGAGCACGAAGTGCAGCATGGTCGCCGCCGCGCTCGCGACCGTCGCGGGGTCGAACGGGCCGCCCTCGAACGCGCCGCGCAGTCGCCGGTGCGCGGGATTCTCGCCGAGGCCCAGCGCGAGCGAGCTGGAGACGATCTCGGCGCTGTCCCGGTAGGCCAGCAGCGCACCGCGGAGGGCGAGGGCCTCCTGCCGGACGCGCTCGTCCCATCCCGCCGTGGACTGCTCGGCGGCACCGCGATGCACGATGCGATCGGCGAGCTCCGCGAGCAGGGTCTGCTTGTTCGGATAGTGCCAGTACAGCGCGCTCGGCTGCACCCCGAGATCGGCGGCGAGGCGGCGCATGGTCAGGTCGGGCAGACCCAGTTCGTCGAGGATGCGCAGGGCCGCGCGGGCCACCTCCCCCTCGACAGCCTCGGGCTCTGCATCCCACCGATGCTACCTGGGCACGCGTCGGCAGCCGCCCTGCTACCCTCCTGAACACCGTTCACTGAACGCCGTTCACCGAACACCCCTCAGGAAGGCTCCCCCGTGTCCGCTCACACTCTCGCAGCCCGCCCGCCGCTCTACCTCGCCGACCTGTGGCGGGCCGGCATCGTACGCGATGCCGTCCTGGTCGCCGGTGGCACCGCGTTCATCACCCTCAGCGCCTTCGTCGTCCTCCCCTGCCCTTCACCCCGGTGCCGATCGCGCTGTCCACGCTCGCGGTGCTCGTCACCGGCGCCTCCCTCGGCCCGCTGCGCGGCGCGCTCAGCGCGGCGCTGTACCTCGGGCTCGGCGCATTCGGCGCACCGATCTTCGCCAACGGCCAGTCCGGCGTCGGCTTCCCGACCTTCGGCTACGTCGTCGGCTTCGTCGTCGCCGCCTTCGTCGCCGGCCAGCTCGCCCGCCGCGGGGCGGACCGGCGCGTCGTGTCGACGCTCGCCCTCGGCGCCCTCGGCAGCCTCGTGCTCTACGCCTGCGGCGTGCCGTGGCTGGCCCTTTCGCTCGGCGTCGACCTGGGCGAGGCCCTGGCGCTCGGCGTGTACCCGTTCCTCATCGGCGACGCCCTCAAGGTGCTCGCGCTGGCCGCGCTGCTGCCCTCGGCATGGCGGCTGGTCGGCAGGATCGAGGCGAGCACCGACGGGGGCGGACGTTGACGGACTACCGCGCACTCGCCCGGGAGATCGATGACGGCGCGATCCTCGACGACGCCTCCGCGGCCGTCGCGATCCTCCGAGCACCCGACTCGGAGCTGCTCGATCTGGTCGCCGCAGCCGGCGCGCTCCGGCGCAAGCACTTCGGCAACCGCGTGAAGCTGAACTACCTGGTGAACCTCAAGTCGGGTCTGTGCCAGGAGAACTGCTCCTACTGCTCCCAGGCGCTCGGAGCGACGGCGCCGATCCTGCGGTACAGCTGGCTGGAACCGGCGGAGGCGGTCCGCCAGGCCGAGGCGGGCATCGGCGGCGGGGCGGCCCGGGTGTGCCTGGTCGCCAGCGGCCGCGGTCCGATGCGCCGCGACATCGAGCGCGTCTCGGCCATCGCCTCCGAGCTCAAGCAGCAGCACCCGGATGTGGAGCTGTGCGCCTGCCTCGGCCTGCTGCGCGAGGGGCAGGCCGAGCGGCTGGCCGAAGCCGGCATCGACGCCTACAACCACAACATCAACACGGCCGAGTCGCTCCACGACGAGATCGTCACCACGCACCGCTACGAGGACCGGGTTGCGACGATCGCGAAGGCGAAGCAGGCCGGCGTCTCGCCGTGCAGCGGCCTCATCGTGGGGATGGGGGAAACGGATGAGCAGATCGTCGAGGCGCTCTTCGCGCTCAGGGCGCTCGGCTCGGAATCCATCCCGATCAACTTCCTCGTGCCCTTCGACGGCACGCCGATGGAGGGGCGCTGGGACCTGACCCCGGCGCAGTGCCTGCGGATCGTGGCGCTCGCCCGCCTCGTCTGCCCGAGTACGGAGATCCGACTGGCCGGCGGCCGCGAACTGCACCTGCGCAGCCTGCAGGGCCTCGCCCTGCACGTGGCCAACTCGATCTTCCTCGGCGACTACCTCACCGCGGAGGGCCAGGCCGCCTCCGCCGACCTCGAGCTCATCCGGGACAACGGTTTCGTCGCAGAGCAGCGGGAGCCGCGGGAGGAGCGGGAGGAGCGGGCGCACTCGACCCCGCCCCACACGCGGCGTCGCGGCGCGGGCACCGCGCTGACGCCGAACGCCTGAGCCGGGACGCCGGCACAACGCAGAAGAGCCGCCCTGCCGGGCGGCTCTTCTGGGTGATGGTGGACCTGAGGGGATTCGAACCCCTGACCCCCTGCATGCCATGCAGGTGCGCTACCAACTGCGCCACAGGCCCTCACGTGCTGCGTTCCGACCTCTCGGCCGTTCCGGCAACTCGACAAGCGTACTACAGAATCCGGGCGCCGATGACCACCTCCGACGTCCGTGCATCCGGCTTGGCTAAGCTGACCCCCAGGCGAGGGAGGGAGCTCACATGGAGGAACCGCGTGCACCGAGGCACCGCATCGATCCGAGAGCCCGCTGGTACTGGTTGATCAACGGTGCCCTGGGATTCGTGATGACCATGGCGGTGCTCATCGTGCCGGCCGTCGTCTGGGAGCCCATCCGCTTCTGGTTCCTGCTGGCCGCCGCGGTGCTGGGCACGATCGAGCTGGTCGTCGTGCTGGTCTCGCCGTTCGTGCGCTACCGGGTGCACCGCTGGGAGGCCAGCGGCACGGCCGTCTACGCGAAGAGCGGATGGATCAGCCGCGAGTGGAGCGTCGCCCCGCTCTCGCGCATCCAGTCGGTCAAGGCCAAGCGGAACCCGCTGCACCAGCTGCTGGGGCTCGCGCAGGTGAAGGTGACCACCGCCTCCGCCTACGGCGACATCGTCATCGAGGGCCTCGACCACGAGCTGGCCGAGCGCCTCGTCGCCGAGCTCACCGAGGCGACCGAGCACACCGTGGGCGACGCGACGTGAGCGAGCAGGCCGCTCCCCGGGCTCCCTCGAGGAGGTCGCCGCCGAGGACCCGACGCCCTGGCGCCGGCTCTCGCTGCGCATGGTGCCGGCTGCGCTCATCCGCGCGGTGCTCGGCCTCATCCCGGCAGCCCTCGCGTACTTCCTGCTCGGCGACACCGGCACCGGCTCGCTGATCGCGCTCGGCATCGGCGCGCTCAGCCTGCTCGGCCCCGTCGGCTACGTGCTGCGCTACCTGCGTTTCCGCTACCGCATCGTCGCCGGCGAGCTGCAGGTGACCGCGGGCATCGCGGTGCGCACCGTGCAGCGGATCCCGCTGCACCGCATCCGCACCGTCGACATCTCGGCGAAGCCGGTGCTGCGCATCTTCTCGCTCGCGCTGCTGACGATCGGCACCGGGCAGCAGGTCGAGAGCGGGGCCGGCGCGCTGACGCTCGACGCGATCCGAGCGCACGAGGCCGCGCAGCTGCGCGCGGAGCTGCTCGCCGGAGCCCGACGGGCCGCCGAGGCCCGCGGCGAGGCCGTCCCACCGTCCGCCGAGGCGACGCAGGACGAACTCTCCACCGGACGAGCGGATGCGCTCGCGGGCGGAGCCGACGCTCCCGATGCGGACTCGGTGGCGGTCGGAGCGGACGGCCCCGCCCAGGCCGTCGAACAGCAGGCGGAGCGCACCGTGCTCCGGATGGACTGGGGCTGGCTGCGCTTCCGCCTGCTGAGCACCTGGACGCTCCTCGTGCCGACCGTGCTGCTCGGCTCCGCCTTCCAGTTCGGCCCGCTCGTCGGCATCGACCCCGACACGTGGTTCGACTGGTTCTTCGGAGCGGTCATCGGCTCCGTGCCGCCCGTCGTCTGGGTGGGCGCGCTCGTTCTCGCCGTGCTGCTCATCGGCGCGATCGGCGGCTCGCTGCAGTTCGTCGAGGCGTGGTGGGGCTACCGGCTCGTGCACGAGCCCGAGGGGCGCTACCTCGTGCGCCGCGGCCTGCTCACGACCCGGTCGCTGACCATCGACCCCGAGCGGCTGCGGGGCGTCACGCTGTCGGAGGCGCTGACCACGCGGCTGCTGCGGGGCGCGACCCTCGCCCCCGTGGTGACCGGCATCAGCGCTGCGCAGCAGATGAGCGAGTCGGGCGCGATGACGCCGACGACCACCCGCACCGCCTCCGCCGCACTCGCCCGGGAGCTGCTCGACGAGGACGTGCTGGCCCCGGAACGGCTGGCGCCGGGCTGGCTCGAGGCGCATCCGGCGTCCGCACGACGTCGCATCGTCGTGCGCTACCAGCTCCGGAACCTGCTGCTCGCGGCGGCGCTCGGAGCCGCCTGGTGGTTCTGGCAGTGGACCCCGTGGCTGCTGCTCGCGCCCGCGGTGCTCGCCGTGCTGCTCGTCCCCGCCGCGATCGCGAACGGGCGGACGCTCGGGCACCGCATCCAGGACGGCTCGCTGACCGCGCGCCGCGGTTTCTTCTGGCGGCGCACCGACGTCGTGCAGCTGCGCGGCATCAGCGGCGCCCACGTGAAGCAGTCGATGCTGCAGCGCAGGCTCGGTCTGGCCTCCGTCGTCGCCACCACGGGCGCCGGCGAGAAGCACTACACGGTCGTCGACGTCGATCTCGGCACGGCGGCGCGGCTCGCCACCGTGCTGGGCGGGCCGCAGTTCGCGGAGGACCCGGAACGGTACCTCGTCACAGACCACGACGCCGCGGCCCGCTGAACGCGGCGACGCCCCGTCCCGCGTGCTGCGGGCTGGGGCGTCGCCTCGAAGGCCGGCTACTCGGAGGCGCTGCCCGCGCGCTCCGGCAGCTCGATCGGGAGGACCGGGCAGTCCTTCCAGAGGCGCTCGAGGGAGTAGTAGGTGCGCTCCTCCTCGTGGAACACGTGGATCACGATGTCGCCGAAGTCGAGCAGCACCCAGCGGCCCTCGGAGCGGCCCTCGCGGCGCAGGGGCTTGTGACCCGCGGCGATCAGCTTGTCCTCGATCTCGCCGGCGATCGAGAGCACGTTGCGCTCGTTGCGGCCGGTGACGAGCAGGAAGACGTCGGTCAGGGGCAGGGGCCCCGAGACGTCGAGGGCGACGAGGTCGTCGCCCTGCTTCTCGTCGGCGGCGAGTGCGGCGATCTGCAGCTGCTCGAGGGCGTTGGCGGAGGCGGTCATGGAATCCTTGCTCGTGGGTTCAGTTGGTGAAGACGCCGGTGACCACCATGACGACGAAGAGCCCGACGACGACGACCGCCGCGACTCCGGCGCCGATGGCGAGTGCGGTCGGGAACTGCTGGCTGCCCCGCGGCCTCTGGGCGGCGACGAGGCCGCGGGTCGCGCTGTGCGAGCTGATGGCGCGCGCGGCGAGCACCGGCGTCGAGTCGGTCGAGACCTCCTCGTAGTCGCCCGTCTCGAACAGCCGGTCGACCTCGGAGGTGTCGTAGCGGCGCGGATCGGCGCCGGAGCTGCCGAGCGAGCGCGGCAGCTCCATGGACCCGGTCAGCAGCACCTCGCCGGAGCCGCCGAGCGGGCCGGTGAGGTTGCCGCCCGGTTCCGGGATCGAGGGGAGCACCAGGGAGTTCGTGGAGTTCAGCGGGCTGGCGAAACCCATGCCGCGGCCGATCGCGCCGGTGCCGCTCTGCGTGTCGTCCTCGCTCTGCGACTGGCGGCTCCAGTGACCGACGCCGGGACCGACGGGCGGGACGATCGTCTCCGCAGCGGGCGGCACCGGCCGCTCCTCGGAGGGGGCGGCGACGGGCTCGCTGCGACGCCCGAACGGCTGCGGCGCCGTGGTGTGCTGCTGCTCGGCGGGCTGCTCGGGAGCCTGCCACGTGCCACGACGGCGCACGGCCGGCTCCGGTGCGTCGGATGCTGCGGGACTCGTCGGATCGGTCGCCGCTGCGGCCTCACCCGACCCCTGCTCCTCGGCCGGCTCATCCGAGCCGGCCTCGGGCGGACCGGGCACGACGGCCGGCGGCGCGGCGATGGGCTCGGGCGTCCGATCGCCGGGCTCTGAGGCCGAGCGCACCTCGGGCAGTGCGGCCGGCGGCGCCCACTCGGGTGCCGGCTGCGGGCCTGCCGTCCGGGTCGACGCGTCGGACCAGAACGACGGCGCGGGCCGATCGCCGGGCTCCGCGGCGGATCCGCGCTGGGTCACCGCGGCCCACTGCGAATCGGTGATGGCGACGGACGGCGCCTGCGGCTCGGTTCGCGCCTGCTCCGCCGCACGACGGGCGCGCCGGCTCCCCGGCTCGGCCGCCGAGGCCGCGGTGAACGCCGAGACGACGGGAGGAACGGCAGGCTCGCTCACGGAGGGCTCGGGCGCCCTGGCTGCGGCATCGCGCGACGGGGTCGCCGGAGCGGTGCCCCGCGAGCGCGCATCGCGTCGACGCAGACCGGGCTCGGCAGCGCTCGCCACCGAGGCGGGGCCGGGGGCGGCGGCAGCGCCGTCGACCGATGCACCGGAGGCCCGACGACCCCGGCTGCGCTCGCCCGATCCGTCCACGGCGCTGCCGGGCTGCCCGGCGCTGGCGGGACGCGCCGCTCCGGGCCCGGCTGCCGAGCCGAACGGCGACGTGATCGAGGGCTCCGGCTCGACGGGCGACGCGGCCGAGACGGCGGACGCGGGCAGGGAGCCGTCTCCGTGACGCTCACGTTCACGCGCCTGGCGCCGCGAGAGCGGTGCCTGGTCGTTCCACTGGGTCATACCGGTCTCCGATAGAGGTGGTGCTTCGAGATGTACTGGACGACGCCGTCGGGCACGAGGTACCAGACCGGGTGCCCTCGTTCGACGCGGGCACGGCAGTCCGTCGAGGAGATGGACAGCGCGGGGACTTCGAGCCAGCTTACGTCGGCGCCCTCGAGAGCGGAAACCCGGCTCGGATGCCCTGGGCGACTCACAGCGACGAAGCTCGCCAGCGACCAGAGCTCGTCGGAATCCTTCCAGCCGAGGATCTGCGCCACCGCATCCGCGCCGCTGATGAAGAAGAGCTCGGCATCGGGGCGCTCGGCGTGCAGGTCGCGCAGCGTGTCGATCGTGTAGGTGGGGCCGTCGCGGTCGATGTCGACACGGCTGACCGAGAAGCGCGGGTTGGAGGCGGTCGCGATGACCGTCATGAGATAGCGATGCTCTGCCGGCGATGCGGCCTGCTTGTGCGAGGGCTGGCCGGTGGGCACGAAGACGACCTCGTCGAGGTCGAAGTGCTGCGCGACCTCGCTCGCCGCGACGAGGTGGCCGTGGTGGATGGGGTCGAAGGTGCCGCCCATCACGCCGATGCGCGGCGCCCTGCGAGCGCCGTCGATGCCCTCGACGCGGCCGGTCGGCGCGATCATGCCGTCGGGGCCGGGGTCAGTGACCGTGACCGTGACCGTCGCCGTGGCCGTGGCCGTCGTGGTCGCCGCCGCCCGTCTTGTGGCTGTGGCGGTTCGCGACGTCGCGGTAGCTGTAGGTGACGAGTCCCAGCACCAGCAGGATCCCGGCCATGACCACGCCGAACATCGGGGCGGGCATCCACAGCGGGGCGAGCTCGTGCTCGGCTTCGGCGGCGGCGGCGATCGTCGTGATCAGCGACATGGTGGTGCTCCGTTCGGACTGCGGGGGCTCGGGCCGCCCACCAGTGTAGTCGCGCGGCTGCGCTCAGCCGCGCACCTGCCCCTGCCCGCGCACGATCCACTTGGTGCTGGTTAGCTCGGGCAGTCCCATCGGCCCGCGCGCGTGCAGCTTCTGCGTGGAGATGCCGACCTCGGCGCCGAAACCGAACTCGCCGCCGTCGGTGAAGCGCGTCGACGCGTTCACCATGACGACCGCGGAGTCGACCTCGCGCAGGAAGCGCTCGGCGTTGCCGAGGTCGCCCGTGATGATCGACTCCGTGTGCGCGGTCGAATAGGAGCGGATGTGGGCGATCGCCTCGTCCAAGGAGTCAACCACGCGCACGGAGAGCTCGAGCGCCATGTGCTCCGTGGCGTACTCCTCCTCGGTGACCGGGAGCGCGCCGGGCACGACGCCGATGGCGCGCTCGTCCGCGTGGATGGTGACCTGCGCCTCCCGCAGCGCGGTGAGCACGGGGCCGAGCAGGCGGTCGGCGGCGCCCGCGTGCACCAGCACGGTCTCCACCGCGTTGCAGACGCTGGGGCGCTGCACCTTGGCGTTGCGCACGATGTCGACCGACATGGCCTCGTCGGCGCTCTCGTCGAGGTAGATGTGCACCACGCCCGCGCCGGTCTCGATGACCGGCACGGTGGATTCGCGCACGACCGTCTGGATGAGCTGAGCGCTGCCGCGCGGGATGAGCACGTCGACGAGGCCGCGCGCCCGCATGAGCTCGGTGGCACCCTCGCGGCCGAACTCGTCGATGGTCTGCACGGCATCGGCCGGAAGCCCGGCGGACTCGAGCGCCTCGCGCAGCAGCGCGACGAGGGCGCCGTTGCTGTGGGCCGCGGCGCTGCCGCCGCGCAGCACCACGGCGTTGCCGCTCTTGATCGCGAGCGCGGCGATGTCGATGGTCACGTTCGGTCGCGCCTCGTAGATCGCGCCGATGACGCCGAAGGGCACGCGCACCTGGCTGATCTGCAGGCCGTTCGGCAGGGAGCGCCCGCGCACGACCTCGCCGACGGGGTCGACGAGGCCGACGACGACCTCCACCGCCTCGGCCAGCGCGTCCAGACGCGGCTGGTCGAGGCGCAGCCGATCGAGCAGACCGGCGCCGATGGCGTTCTCGCGGCCGTTCGCCAAGTCGAGCTCGTTGGCCGGCAGGATGCGGTCGGCGCCGGTGCGCACCGCCTCGGCGATGGCACGGAGGGCGGCGTGCTTCTGCTCGGTCGTCGCGGTGGCGAGCGCCGTCGAGGCGTGCTTCGCGGCGGCCAGCTTGTCCTGCAGGGTCGGGGCGGCGGCGCGGTCGGGCATGCGCTCATCCTACGACCGCGTCGGCTGCCGGCACCGGCGCAGCCGTGGCCTCAGCTGCGGGGCGTCGCCTCGAACCAGGTGCCGACCCGCTCGCCCGAGAGCGCCTGGGCGACCTGCGCGGTGGAGGTGAGCAGCACCGCGGTGCCGTCGTCGGCGGCGAGCTTGGCGGCGGCGATCTTGGTGGCCGCGCCGCCCGTGCCGACGCCGGCGGCGCCGATGTCGCCGATCCGCACGCCCGAGAGGTCGTCGTCGGCGGGCACCTCGGCGATGGGGCGGGCGCCCGGCTCGCCGGGAGGCGCGGTGTAGAGCGCGTCGATGTCGCTGAGCAGCACGAGCAGGTCGGCGCGCACGAGCCGGCTCACGAGCGCCGCCAGCCGGTCGTTGTCGCCGAAACGGATCTCGTGGGTCGCGACCGTGTCGTTCTCGTTGACGATGGGCAGGATGCGCAGGCCCAGCAGGCGCTCCATGGCCCGCATCGCGTTGCCGCGCGAGATCGGCTGCTCGAGGTCGCCGGCGGTCAGCAGCACCTGGCCGGCCACGATGCCGTAGCGGTCGAGGCTCTCCTGGTACCGGTAGACGAGCACGTTCTGCCCGACCGCGGCCGCGGCCTGCTGCGTGGCGAGGTCGGTGGGGCGCGCATCCAGCTGCAGGAAGGGGATGCCGGTGGCGATCGCCCCCGAGGAGACCAGGATGACCTCGGCGCCCCGGGCGTGCGCCGCGGCGAGGGCGTCGACGAGCGGAGCGATCTGGCCGGCGTTCGGGCCCGAGATGGAGGACGAGCCGACCTTGACGACGATGCGCCGCGCCGTCGGCACCTCGGCACGCGATCGCAGCATCGCGGACGGCGCCGCCCTGCCGGTGCGCTGCGCCTCGGCACCCTGATCGCTCATCCGCTCCGGTCCCGTCTAGTCGTCCTCGCCGAAGCGGCGCTCCTGGCGCGCGATGCGCAGGTTCTCCGCGTCGGCGTCCGCATCCTCGCGCCACAGACCGGCCTCGCGCTCGGCGCGCAGTTCGGCGCGGGCCGCCTCCTTGGCGTCCATCCGCTCCTGGTAGGCCTCGCGGCGGTCCTTGCTGGTGCGCCGGGTGCGGTCGCCGATGCGGTCGTCCGTGCCGCGCGGGCCGGTGAGCAGCTCGGCGGCGGAGGTGAGCGTCGGCTCCCAGTCGAAGACGATGCCCTCGCCCGGGCCGATCACGACGGTGGAGCCGGCGACCGCACCCGCCTTGAAGAGGTCGTCCTCGACGCCGAGCTTCGCGAGACGGTCGGCGAGGAAGCCGACGGCCTCGTCGTTGGTGAAATCGGTCTGCGCGACCCACCGCTGCGGCTTCTCGCCGAGCACCCGGTAGATGTTGCCGTAGCTGCCGCCCTCGACCACGATGCGGTGGTCCTTCTCGCCGACGCCCTTCGGCCGCAGCACGATGCGCTGCGGGACCGGCGCGGCGGCGCGCTCGGCGCGGTCCTGCTCGACGAGCGCGGAGAGCGCGAAGGCCAGCTCGCGCAGGCCCTCGCGGGCGACGGTCGAGATGAGGAACACGCGGTAGCCGCGGCCCTCGAGGTCGGCCTTGACGAACTCAGCGAGCTCGCGCGCCTCGAGCACGTCGATCTTGTTGAGCGCGACGAGCTGGGGGCGCTCGAGCAGCGGGGTCTGGCCCTCGGGCACCGGATACGCGCCGAGCTCCCCGAGGATCACGTCGAGGTCGCTGAGCGGGTCGCGGCCCGGCTCGAGGGTGGCGCAGTCGAGCACGTGCAGCAGGGCGCTGCAGCGCTCGACGTGGCGCAGGAACTCGAGGCCGAGCCCCTTGCCCTCGCTGGCGCCCTCGATCAGCCCGGGCACGTCGGCGATGGTGAAGCGGCTGGACTCGATGTCGACAACCCCGAGGTTCGGGTGCAGGGTCGTGAAGGGGTAGTCGGCGATCTTCGGCTTCGCGGCGCTCATGGCGGCAACCAGGCTCGACTTGCCGGCGCTCGGGTAGCCCACGAGGGCCACGTCGGCGACGGTCTTGAGCTCGAGGAGGACGTCGCCCTCCCACCCGGGCACGCCGAGCAGCGCGAAGCCTGGGGCCTTGCGCTTGGTGGTGGCGAGGGCCGCGTTGCCCAGGCCGCCCTGACCGCCGGGGGCGATGACGTAGCGGGTTCCGGCCTCGGTGAGGTCGATGAGCTCGTCGCCGTCGCTGCTCTTCACCACGGTGCCCACCGGCACCGAGAGCACGAGCTCCTCGCCGTTGTAGCCGGCGCGGTGGTCGCCCATGCCGGGGCCGCCGTTGTCGCTCGAGCGGTGCGGGGCGCGGTGGTAGTTCAGCAGCGTCGTGACCTGCGGGTCGGCGAGCAGCACGATGTCGCCGCCGTGGCCGCCGTTGCCGCCGTCGGGGCCCGCGAGGGGCTTGAACTTCTCGCGCTTGACCGACACGCAGCCGTGGCCGCCGTGGCCTGCGCGGAGGTGCAGGGTCACCTGGTCGACGAAGGTCGCCATGCTCCGTGCTCCTCTCGTGCTGCCGGTCCGCGTCGGCGGACGGCCGAGCGGATGCGGACGCGCCTCAGCGGGCGGGTCCGGTTCGCGAGAGCTGGTCTCGCGGGAGCGGGCGGATCGGCGCGATCAGCCCGCGGAAACGGCGAAGGCGGGCCGAAGCCCGCCTCCGCTCGCTGCGCTGCGTCTCAGGAAGCAGCGGCGACGATGTTGACGACCTTGCGGCCGCCCTTGCTGCCGAACTCGACCGCGCCGGCGGCGAGGGCGAAGAGGGTGTCGTCGCCACCGCGGCCGACGTTGGCGCCGGGGTGGAAGTGGGTGCCGCGCTGACGGACGAGGATCTCGCCGGCCGAGACGACCTGGCCGCCGAAGCGCTTGACGCCGAGGCGCTGCGCGTTCGAGTCGCGACCGTTGCGGGTGGAGCTTGCGCCCTTCTTGTGTGCCATGTCAGTGCCGCCCTTACTTGATGCCGGTGACCTTGACGCGCGTGAGGTCCGCGCGGAAGCCCTGGCGCTTCTTGTAACCGGTCTTGTTCTTGAACTTCTGGATGACGATCTTCGGGCCGCGGAGGTCGTTCAGGACCTCGGCGGTCACGGTGACCTTCGCGAGCGACGTGGCGTCGCTCGTGATCTTGTCGCCGTCGACGAGGAGCACGGGCGCCAGCGTGATGTTGCCCTGCTCGTCGGACTTGATGCGGTCGATGGTCAGGATCGTGCCGACCTCGACCTTCTCCTGGCGGCCGCCGGCGCGCACGATTGCGTAAACCACGTGAAACCCTTACTCGATAGACAAAGAAGACGTTGGCGTCTTGCGCGAGCTCGGCCCAGCGCACACCAAAGTGAGAGCATACCGGCTGACGCCGGGTCGGTCAATTCTCGTCGCGCGCCAGGCTTCGGATGCCGACGCACCTACCATGATGCCATGACCGTGCTGCTGGATCCGCCGCTCTGGCCCGCGCACGACACGCTCTGGTCGCACCTCGTGAGCGACGCCTCCCTCGAGGAGCTGCACGCCTTCGCCCGTCGGCTCGGCCTGCCGCCGCGCAGCTTCGATCTCGACCACTACGACGTGCCCGCCTCGCGCTACGACGAGCTCGTGGCCGCGGGGGCGTCGCCGGTGACCGCGAACGAGCTGACGCGGCGCCTCATCCGCAGCGGGCTGCGCGTCACCGAGCGCGAGCGGCGCGCGCGGGGGCGCTGACCGCATCCGCTCGACGCCGCTGCGGCAGCGGCGGGCGCCGCCAGCGGAGGCGACGAGCGGCGCTCAGGCGCCGGCGAGCTCCTCAGGCGGCAGCAGGTCGGGCCGCACGCGGCGCGTGCGCTCGAGCTGCTGCTCGCGCCGCCAGGCCGCGATGGCGCCGTGGTTGCCGCTCAGCAGCACCGGCGGCACCTCGTGGCCGCGCCACTCGGCGGGCTTGGTGTAGCTCGGGTACTCGAGCAGGCCGTCCTCGTGGCTCTCCTCGATCAGGCTCTCGGGGTTGCCGACCACGCCCGGCACGAGGCGGCCGATGGCCTCGATCATGGCGAGCGAGGCCACCTCGCCGCCGTTGAGCACGTAGTCGCCGAGGCTCAGCAGCCGCACCCGGCCGCGGCCCTCGGCGTGCTCGACGACCCGGTGGTCGATGCCCTCGTAGCGGCCGCAGGCGAAGACGAGCTGCTGCTCCTGCGCGAGCTCGCGCGCGATCGCCTGGGTGAAGCGCTCCCCCGCCGGCGACGGGAAGATCACGACGGGGTCGGATGCGGAGTCGTCGCCATCGAGGATGGCGTCGAGCGCGAGGCCCCACGGCTCCGGTCGCATGACCATGCCCGCGCCGCCACCGTAGGGCGTGTCGTCGACCGTGCGGTGCCGGTCGGTCGTGAAGTCGCGCAGATCGTGCACGCGGCTGTCGATGAGGCCCTTCTGACGGGCCTTCCCGAGCAGTGAGACGTCGAGCGCCTCGAAGAACGCGGGGAAGATCGTGACGAGGTCGAGCCGCATGGCGTCCAGCCTAGGAGGAGGGCGCGGCGTCGCCCTCGGGAGCGGCGACGTCGTCGTCCGGCAGCTCCTCGAAGAGCCCGGCGGGCGGGGTCACCACGAGCGTGCCCGCGGCGAGGTCGACGCTCGGCACGATCGCCTTGACGAAGGGCACGAGCACCTCCTCGCCCGAGAGGGTCTTGATGCCCAGGAGGTCCTGGGCGGGCAGGTGCACGACCTGCGCGACGACGCCGACCTTCTCACCGTCGCGCAGCGCGGTGAGGCCCACCAGCTGGTGGTCGTACCAGGCGTCGTCCTCGACGGGGAGCTCGGCCGTGGCCTGCTCGACCCAGAGGATCGCCTTGATGAGGCCCTCCGCCGCGGTGCGGTCGTCGACGCCCTCGAAGAAGGCGACCGGGCTCTCGTTGTACCAGCGCAGCTCGCGCAGGGTGATGCTCCTGCCGTGCCACGCGTGCGACGCGGGCACCTGCAGGGAGAAGACCGAGCCCTTCGCGAAGCGGCGCTCGGGCTCGTCGGTGTACAGCTCCACCTTGATGGCGCCCTTGAGGCCGTGGGCCTTCAGGAGTCGCCCCACCCGGAGCTGGGTGCGTGCGGGGTCCGGCGTCTCAGGAATCGGTGTCCACCACGTCCACGCGAACGCGCTTGCCGTCGGCGAGCGCGGAGACGAGCGTGCGGAGCGCCTTGGCCGTGCGGCCGGCGCGGCCGATCACGCGACCGAGGTCCTCGGGGTGCACGCGCACCTCGAGGACCTCGCCGCGGGACGAGCCCTTGGCCACGACATCGACCTCGTCCGGGTGATCCACGATCCCCTTGACCAGGTGTTCGAGAGCGGCTGCGAGCACGGTTCGTCCTTTACTGCTGTTGTTGCCGGGCGCCGAGATTACTCGGCGGCCTCGGTCGACTCGGCCTCGGCGGCGGGCGCCTCGGCGGCCTCCTCCTTGGCGGGAGCCTTCTCGGTCTTGGGCTTGAGCACCGGCTTCTTGGCGCTGTCGGCCTCGAACGGCGCCTTCGGCTCGGCGACCTTGACGGTGCTGACCGCGTCGGCGTCGCCCTTGAACTTGCCCCAGTCGCCCGTGAGCTTGAGGATCGCGGCGACCTGCTCGGTCGGCTGCGCGCCGACGGAGAGCCAGTACTGCGCGCGGTCGGAGTCGACCTCGATGAACGAGGGCTCCTCGGTGGGGTGGTACTTGCCGATCTCCTCGATCACGCGACCATCGCGCTTGGTGCGCGAGTCGGCGACGACGATGCGGTAGTAGGGCGCCCGGATCTTACCGAGGCGCTTGAGGCGGATCTTGACGGCCACAATTGCTCCTGAAATGAGTCGTAGAAGTGCGAACTGCCGGCCGTGCGCGTGGGGGCACACTCGACATGAAGCTCTGAGGGGGAATCCCAGCGGAGGATAGAGGGTCGTCCGTCGGGTTCCAGAGGGTCATTCTGTCAGATTTCCTGCGCGCCGGGAAATCACCGGGCGGCAGCGTGCCAAGATCCGGTGAGGGTGCGAACGGCGGACCCGCGGGAGGGCCGACATGGGCGCGCAGCCGGCGAGCATCGACTTCGCGCGATCGCCGCGCTCCAGCGTCGGCGTCGAGTGGGAGCTCGCGCTGGTCGACCGCGGTTCCGGCGAGCTGGTGCCGCTCGCCGACGACGTGCTCGCCGCCGCGCGGCTCCCCGCCCATCCGAACGGCCCGAACCTGCACCGCGAGTTCCTCACCAACACGGTCGAGCTCGTCTCCGGCGCGCACGAGCGCGTGGGCTCGGCGGTGGCCGACCTCGGGGCCGGCCTCGACGCGGTGCTGGCCGCCTCGCATCCGCTCGGCATCGACCCGATCGGCTCGGGCACGCACCCCTTCAGCCGCTGGGCCGACCAGGAGGTCACGGCCAGGGAGCGTTACGCCACGCTGGTCGACCGGGCGCGCTGGTGGGGGCGCCAGATGACGATCTGGGGCGTGCACGTGCACGTGGGCATCGAGCGGCGCGACAAGGTGCTGCCGATCATGAACGCGCTGCTGACCTACTTCCCGCACCTGCAGGCGCTCAGCGCCTCGAGCCCGTTCTGGGAGGGCGACGACACGGGCTACGCGTCGAACCGCGCGCTCGTCTACCAGCAGCTGCCGACGGCGGGACTGCCCTACCCGCTCGAGGACTGGGCCGCCTACGAGCGGGTCGTCGGCGACCTGCGGCACACCGGGGTGATCGAGCACCACTCCGAGCTGCGCTGGGATCTGCGCCCCTCCCCGGCTGGGGCACCCTCGAGGTGCGCATCTGCGACGGATCGCCGACCCTGCGGGAGGTGGCCGTGCTCACGGCGCTCGTGCAGTGCCTCGTCGAGCACCTCTCCGAGCGGCTCGACCGGGGCGAGCGGCTCGACGTGCTGCCGCCGTGGTTCACCCGCGAGAACAAGTGGCGGGCGGCGCGGTACGGCATGGAGACGATCCTCATCCGCAACGCGGCCGGGGACGAGCGGCTCATGACCGACGACCTCGCTGAGCTGCTCGAGACGCTGCGGCCCATCGCCGATCGCCTCGGCTGCGATGCCGAGCTCGACGACGTGCGCATCATCCTCGAGCGCGGCGCCAGCTACCAGCGGCAGCTGCGGGTCGCCCAGAGCCGCGACGGCGACGCGCGCGCGGTCGTCGGCGCGCTCGCGGCCGAGCTGCGGGCGGGTACGCCCGCCTGACGATGAGACGAGCGGATGCGGTGGGCCCGCATCCGCCCGTCCGTGCACCCGGCGCGCGTGGTCGGCCGCGCCCGTCGGCGCGCCTCGCGCGCATCCGCTCGAACGGACCGGACCGAGCGACCGCTCAGCCGTTGCGCGAGTCGCGCCAGGCGAGCCATCGCTTCACCGGCGCGAGGTCGTAGTCGGGTCCGCTGATGCCGAGGGTGAAGAGCGTCGTGCCCTGCTCGAGCAGCGACTCGGCCTGCGCCTCGGTGCGGTCGCGCAGCTCGTTCGAGAGCTCGATCTCGCCGATGTCGCGCCCGACGGCCTCGCCGTGCTCGCGCAGGATGCCGAGCTTGCGGCCCAGGTCCTCCGGCGGGGTGAAGGAATGCCAGATGTCGGCGTGCTTCGCGACGAGGCGCAGCGTCTTCTTCTCGCCGCCGCCGCCGATGAGGACGGGGATGTCGCGCGTGGGCGGCGGGTTGAGCTTCGGCCAGCGCGCCTCGATGCGCGGCAGCGCCTCGGCGAGCGCGTCCGGGCGGCCGCCGACCGTGCCGAACTCGTAGCCGTACTCGTCGTAGTCGCGCTGGAACCAGCCCGAGCCGGTGCCGAAGATGAAGCGACCGTCGGAGATGTGGTCGATCGTGCGGGCCATGTCGGCCTGCAGATCGGCGCCCCGATAGCTGTTGCAGTTGACGAGGGCGCCGATCTCGACGTCGCTGGTCAGCTCGGCCCACGAGGCCAACTCGGTCCACGACTCGAAGTGCAGGCCGTCGGGCTCGCCCGAGAGCGGGAAGAAGTGGTCCCAGTTGAAGAGCACGTCGACGCCGAGCTGCTCGAGCTCGAGCACCGTCGCTCGGATCTTCGGATAGGTGGCGTGCTGCGGCTGCACCTGGACGCCCAGGCGGATGCGACGAGTGGTCATGCCCCGAGCCTATGGACGCGGCGGAGCCCCGGAAGGGGCGCTCGTTCATCGGACGTTCACGGCCGCGCCGAGCCGCGCTCATCCGCTCCCGGAAGCCTCGGAGGGCGGGTCGACGGCCCGCCGCAGGAACCCCCGAGAGGACGTCATGCCCGCCCGAACCGCTCCCCGATCCCGACCGCTCGCCGCCGCCGCGCTGGCGGGCTGCGCCATCGTCGGCGCGACGCTCGCCGTCGCGCCGGCCTCGGCCGACGAAGCCCCGTCCACCGATCCGATCGGAGCGCTGCCGCTGCTGAGCGACCCGTTCCTGCAGCTGCCCGGCGACGACGAGGTGCATGTCGTGTGGAACACGGCGTTCGAGGGCGACCGCAGCGTCGTGCTGGTCGGCGACGGGGTCGCGGCGCTCGACGAGGCGGGCACCCGTGCCGCGGCGGAGGGCGTGCCGACGCCGGGTGTGCGGGTCGTGACGGCGACCAGCGCCCGGTTCTCGCGGCTCGCCGAGGACCACCAGTCGAACCTGGCCGACCGGCCCGCGGCGGAGGACGGCGTGGTCGCCCGGGAGGTGTGGCGGCACGAGGCCCTGGTCGAGGGCCTCGAGCCGGGCGAGCGCGAGCCCTACCGCGTGGTGTCGATCGACGACGGCGCCCTCGGCGCCTCGGGCACCTTCAGCCTGGCTCCGCTGCCGCGGCCCGGCGACGACCTGCGCGTGCTCCTCACCAGCGACCACCAGGCGATGGCCAACACGCCGGCGAACCTGCAGAAGGCGGCGGAGACCCTCGGGGAGCTCGATGCCGTCTTCCTCGCCGGCGACCTCGTCAACCACCCCGACCGCGCCTCGGAGTGGTTCGACGACAGCCGCGGCAGCGCCTTCTTCGCCGCGCTGCAGGGCAACGGCGGCCGAGCCTCGACCAACGGCGAGCAGTACGTCGGCGGCGAGATCCTGCAGCACGCGCCGCTCTACCCCGCGGTCGGCAACCACGAGGTGCAGGGGCGCGTCGACGGCGCGGCCACGATCGGCGCGAGCTTCAACGCGCCCGTGCCGGTGGAGATCGCCGAGGCCGCCTACGAGGAGGTCGCCGCGAGCGTGAACCCGTCCGGAGACCCGCTGGTGCGGGAGCGGTGGATCGAGGACAACTCGTTCAGCACCACGAGCTACGAGGAGATGTTCACCCTGCCCGACGACGGTCCCGGCGGCGAGACCTACTACGCGACGACGATCGGCGACATCCGCCTCGTCTCGCTCTACTCGACGCGCATCTGGCGCGGCACCGCCGCGAACGCCGACCCGGCGGCGCGCACGGCGCAGAGCCGGTACCAGGAGTCGTCGGCGAGCCTCGGCGATCCGCTCGCCCAGGGCTACGGCGAGCACGTCTTCGAGTCGCTCGAGGTGGGCAGCGAGCAGCACACGTGGCTGCAGGAGGAGCTCGCGGGCGACGCCTACCGCGACGCGCGATTCCGGGTCGTGATCCTGCACGAGGGACCGCAGGGGCTCGGCGACAACGTCATGCCGCAGTTCACGGACCCGGTGCGCGTGGAGGAGCGGGATGCCGACGGCGCCTTGATCGGCGTGCGCTACGAGTACCCGGCCGAGGAGAACATGCTGCTGGAGGACCTCAGCCCACTGCTCGAGGGCGCGGGCACCGACCTCGTGCTGAACGGGCACAGCCACCTGTGGAACCGCTTCCGCTCGGAGCAGGGCGTCAACTACCTCGAGACGTCGAACACCGGCAACAGCTACGGCGCCTACCACCCGCTCAGCGGTCGGAGCCGGCCGCTGCCCGGGGCGCCGTGGGACGACGCCGACTACCTCGCGCAGGGCAACCCCGGCGGACTCGAGCCGATCGTACCGAGCGAGCGGCCGTTCCTCGACGAGACCACCGGGCAGCCGGAGCCCTTCGTGCAGTCGAACGACCTGGCCGTCTTCGCCGTGCTCGACACCGGCGCGAACGAGGTCGTCAGCTACGCGTTCGACGTGCGGACGCCGGGGGTCGCCCCGGCCGTGATCGACCGCTTCGCGCTGGGCCGGGAGGCGGAGGATCCGGATGCGGGCGGGCCGGGCGCCGAGACGCCGGGCACCGACCAGCCGGGCACGGATGCACCGGGCACCGATGCGCCGGACGCCGGCGGGCGGCCGGATGCGGACGCGCCGGCCACCGCGCCGGCCGCGGGCGACGACGGGGCGGCGACGGATCGCGCCGGGCGCCTCGAGGAGACCGGCGTCTCCCCCACCGCAGGCCTCTGGGCCGCCGGGGCCGCGCTGCTCGTCGCCGCGGGCGCGGCGCTGCTCGTCATGCGGCGGCGGCGCGCGGGCTGAGCGGTCCGGGAACGACGGAGGGGCCGGCGATGCCGGCCCCCTCCTCGACGTGCGCTCCGCTCAGCCCTTGCCGCCGAGCATCCGCTGGATCGTCGCCATGTCGTCGGCGCTCGGCTCGGCGCCGCCCCGACCCAGGCCGAAGGACGAGCCGCCGGAGCTCGCGGGCGCGGGGCCCGCGGCGAGCGCCGCGTTCTCGGCGGCCCGCTTCGCGGGGTTGCCCGACTTCGAGCCGGACTTGCCCTTGCCCTTGACCGCCTTGCGGCTGCGACCGCCGGCACCGCCGGGGATCGGGCCCATGCCGGGGATCTGCGGCACGCCGCCCTTGGCGACCGTCTTCATCATCTTGCTGGCCTGCTCGAAGCGCTGCACGAGCTGGTTGACATCGGTGACCGTCATGCCCGAGCCCTTGGCGATGCGCACGCGGCGCGAGCCGTTGAGCAGCTTGGGCGTGCGGCGCTCGGCCGGCGTCATCGACTGGATGATCGCCTCGGTGCGCACGATCTCGCGCTCGTCGAAGTTGTCGAGCTGGTCGCGCATGCCGCGCGCGCCGGGCAGCATGCCGAGCATGCCCTTCAGCGAGCCCATCTTCTTGAGCTGCTGCATCTGCTGCAGGAAGTCGTCGAGGGTGAAGCTGTCGGTCGCGAACTTCTCGGCGACCTTGCGCGCCTCCTCCTCGTCGAAGGCGCCCTGCGCCTGCTCGATGAGGGTGAGGATGTCGCCGAGGTCGAGGATGCGGCTCGCCATGCGGTCGGGGTGGAAGGGCTCGAACTCGGTGAGCTTCTCGCCCGTGGAGGCGAAGATGATCGGCCGGCCCGTGACGCTGGCCACCGAGAGCGCGGCACCGCCTCGTGCGTCGCCGTCGAGCTTGGAGAGCACGACGCCGGTGAAGTCGACGCCCTCCTGGAAGGCGCGCGCCGTGGCGACCGCGTCCTGACCGATCATGGCGTCGATGACGAAGAGCACCTCGTCGGGGTTCACGGCCCTGCGGATGTCGGAGGCCTGCTTCATGAGGTCCGCGTCGACGCCGAGGCGGCCGGCGGTGTCGACGATGACGATGTCGTGCTGCTTCTGCTTCGCGTAGGCGACGCCGTCCTTGGCGACCTTGACGGGGTCGCCGACGCCGTTGCCGGGCTCCGGAGCGAACACGGCGACGCCGGCCTGCTCGGCCACGACCTGCAGCTGGTTGACGGCGTTGGGGCGCTGGAGGTCGCTCGCGACGAGGATCGGCGTGTGGCCCTCGCCCTTGAGGTGCAGCGCGAGCTTGCCCGCGAGCGTGGTCTTGCCCGCGCCCTGGAGGCCGGCGAGCATGATGACCGTGGGCGGGTTCTTGGCGAACTCGAGGCGGCGCTGCTGGCCGCCGAGGATGCCGATGAGCTCCTCGTTGACGATCTGCACGACCTGCTGCGCCGGGTTCAGCGCCCTGTTGACCTCGTCGCCGAGCGCCCGCTCGCGCACCGCGCCGGTGAAGGTCTTGACGACCTCGAGCGCGACGTCCGCGTCGAGCAGCGCCCGCCGGATCTCGCGGACCGTGCCGTCGACGTCGGATGCGGTGAGCTTGCCGCGCGTACGGAGGTTCTTGAACGTATCCGCCAGGCGGTCGCTGAGGGTGCCGAAGGTCGCCATGATCCGAGCAGTCTACCGGCGGGGGCTGCGCCGGGCCGCCGGCCGGTCTAGCGTGACGGCATGACCGGTGCCGCGCTCATCCTGCCCTTCGACGGACGCTCCCCCGAGATCGATCCCGACGCGTGGGCCGCCCCGAACGCGACGCTCATCGGGCGGGTGCGCCTGACGGCCGGCTCGAGCGTCTACTACGGCGCGGTGCTGCGCGGCGACCGCGACGAGATCGTGCTCGGCGAGGGCAGCAACCTTCAGGACGGCGTCGTCGTGCACGCCGACCCGGGCAGCCCCGCGGTGATCGGCCGCGGCGTGAGCGTCGGGCACCGCGCGGTGCTGCACGGCTGCACGATCGAGGACGACGTGCTGATCGGCATGAGCGCGACCGTGCTGAACGGCGCGGTGATCGGGACGGGCTCGCTCGTCGCCGCGGGTGCCGTGGTGCTCGAGGGGACCGTCGTGCCGCCGGGCTCGCTCGTCGCGGGCGTGCCGGCGAAGGTGCGCCGCGGGCTGACGGAGGACGAGCTGGAGCACATCCGCCGCAACGCCGCGACCTACCGCGAGCTGACCCGGGCGCACCGCGCGCTGTGAGCCCGCGGACGCCGGCTACGGTCGCGGGTGCATGACCAGGGGCAGCTGGTGCTCGCCGAAGGGACCTCCGGGCATCGGCATCGGCTCCTCGGTCGGGCAGACGGCATCGACGAGCAGCGACGCGTAGCGCCGCCACGCCTCAGGATCCACCGACGCCGACCGGTCCGCGAGGGCACCCACCATCAGGGTGAGCACGGGCACGTCACGGGCGGCGAACCCCTCGCGCACGGCCCCGACGTCCCGCGCTCGGGCGATCACGCGCTCGACGTCCTCGGAGAGCCGCTCGCGCTCCGCTCGGAGCGCCTCGTGGTCGTGGGGGCTGGCGGCGACGACCTCGTTGATGAGCCGGTCGCGCACCCGCAGCGCGATGACCTCGTGCAGGTAGCCGCGCAGCGCCTCGCGAGGATCGTCGACCCGCAGCGCCGCGGCGGCCAGCGCCCGCAGCGCCGTGAACTTGTCGGCGCGCAGCGCGGCGAGCAGCGCCTCCTTGTCGGCGAAGCGCCGGTACACGGTGCCGACCCCGACGCCGGCCTCGCGCGCCACGTCGTTGAGCGTCGCGCCGATCCCCCGATCGGCGAAGACGCGGCGGGCGGTATCGAGGATGAGGGTGCGGTTCCGGGCGGCGTCCGCCCGCAGCGGACGCTCCGCATCGTGATCGGCGGCGCTCGGGTCCATGGGGACGACGGTAGCGAACGACGCCGGGAATAACCGGATACTGCGCATCCGTTTAGGGGTAGGCTCCCTCCGGGCGCTGACGCGTCCCGCGCATCGGCCCTCCGGGCGCCCCGCATCATCCGCTCCCGTTGGAGGACCTCATGACCTCACCCGCATCCGCCGCTCCCGGGCGGAAGGACCACCGCTGGCTCGGCCTCGCGATCATCGCGATCGCGCAGCTCATGGTCGTGCTCGACGCGACCATCGTGAACATCGCGCTGCCCTCGGCGCAGCAGGCGCTCGGCTTCGCCGACGAGCAGCGCCAGTGGGTCATCACCGCCTACGCGCTGGCCTTCGGCTCGCTGCTGCTGCTCGGCGGGCGCCTCGGCGACCTCTTCGGGCGCAAGAACACCTTCATCATCGGGCTCGTCGGCTTCGCCCTCGCCTCGGTGCTCGGCGGCTTCGCCGAGAGCTTCGAGGTGCTCGTCGCCGCCCGCGCGCTGCAGGGCGTGTTCGGCGCGCTGCTCGCCCCCTCGGCGCTCGGCATGCTCACCACGACCTTCATCGATCCCCGGGAGCGCGGGCGCGCCTTCGGCATCTTCGGCTCCATCGCCGGATCGGGCGCCGCGGTCGGCATGCTGCTCGGAGGGCTGCTCACCGAGTACTCCTCGTGGCGCTGGTGCCTCTTCGTCAACGTCGTCTTCGCCGTCGTCGGCGTGATCGGCGGCGCGGTGCTGCTCAGGACGCCGCCGCGCGCGCAGCGTCCGCGGATCGACGTCGCCGGCGTCGTCACCATCACCGCCGGCCTGGTCGGCATCGTCTGGGGCTTCTCCGCGGCCGAGACGGACGGCTGGGACTCGCCGCTGGCCATCGGGCTGCTCGTCGGCGGCGCACTGCTCGTCGTCGCCTTCGTGCTCATCGAGCGCCGCGTGGCCCAGCCGCTGCTGCCGTTGCGCATCGTGCTCGACCGCGACCGGGGCGGCGCGCTGCTCGCCATCTCGATGAGCAGCATCGGCATGTTCGGCATCTTCCTGTTCCTCACCTACTACCTGCAGGGCACGCTGGGCTTCGGGGCGCTGCAGACCGGACTCGCCTTCCTGCCCATGCCGGCGTCGATCATGCTCTCGGCGACGCAGATCGGCGGGCGCCTGCTGCCACGGGTCGGCCCGAAGCTGCTCATCGGAGCCGGCGGGATGCTCGGCGCCGCCGGCCTGCTGCTCCTGCTGCGCACCGAGGCCGACAGCACCTACGCGGCCGTCGTGCTGCCGGCGCTCATCGTCATCGGCCTCGGCATGGGCCTGATCTTCTCATCGGCGATGAACACCGCGACCACGGGCGTGGCGAGGCAGGATGCGGGCGTCGCCTCGGCGACGGTCAACACGGGACAGCAGATCGGCGGGGCGATCGGCACGGCCCTGCTGTCGACGATCTTCGCGGATGCGCTCGACCGCGGCATGAGCGATGCGGCCGGCGACCCGTCCGCCTCCGCCGAGGCGCTCATGACGGCGTACCACACCGCCTTCACGGTGTCGGCGGGCGCGATGCTGCTCGTCTCGGTCGCGGCCATCGCGCTCATCCGCCCGCACCGGGAGCGCCAGGCGCGGCTCGCCGCCGTGCAGCCGAACGCTCCGAGCGGCTCGGTGCCGACCGTCGCGCACTGACGTGGAGGACGACGGAGGGGCGCCCCGGAGCGAGGTCCGGGGCGCCCATCGTCGTCAGCCGGGCTACAGCGGCTCGACGTCGGTGCCGAGCGGCTGCAGCGTGGCGTCGAGCCTGACCACCAGCGCCAGCTCGGCCTCGTCGGGGTCGAGCGCGTAGGCGGCGACCACGAAGGGGTCGTCCTCGCCCGTGCCCGACGGCAGCACGGTGACGCTGAGCAGCTGCAGCGAGCGGATGACGTCGATCGCGATGTCGCCCGAGTCCTGCCCGAGCAGCTGCGGGCGGAACCGCACCAGCTCGTCGAGGTGGGCGTCGAGGAAGCGGACGGTGCCGCTGCCGTCGCTCGCCACTTCGCCCACGAAGACCTCGCGCAGGTTGGCGTCGAGCGCCTCGAGGCCGCGGACCACGCTCGCGGCCAGCTCCAGCGCCTCCTCGGCGACCTTCGCCGGGCCCGCGAGGCGGACGTCGACGGGCTGGTCGCCCGACTCGAGCGTCTCGCCCCAGGACAGACGGCCGTCCTCGACCTCGATCCAGCCGAAGTACTCGTGCTCCATGCCCGTCGCCCTCAGCCGACCAGCTGGGCCGCGAAGGCGTGCGGGGTGAAGCCGGTCAGGTCGCCGATGCCCTCGCCCTGGCCGAGCAGCTTGATCGGGATGCCGGTGCGCTCCTGCACCGCCAGCACGAAGCCGCCCTTGGCCGAGCCGTCGAGCTTCGTGACGACCAGGCCGGTCACCCCGGCGTGCTCGATGAAGGCCTCCGCTTGCGCCAGGCCGTTCTGCCCGGTGGTCGCGTCGAGCACGAGCAGCACTTCGGCGATGGGCGCCTGCTTCTGGATCACCCGCCGGATCTTGTCGAGCTCGTGCATGAGCCCGTTCTTGTTCTGCAGGCGGCCGGCCGTGTCGACGATGGCGACGTCGAAGTGCTCGCGCTTGGCCAGCTCGACGGTCTGGTAGGCCACCGCGGCCGGATCCTGGCCCTGCTGCTCGGGGCGCACGACCGTGGCGCCGGCGCGCTCGGCCCAGGTGGCGAGCTGCTCGACCGCCGCGGCGCGGAACGTGTCCGCGGCGCCGACGACGACGCTGCGCCGGTAGCCGGCGAGGAACTTGGCGAACTTGCCGATCGTGGTGGTCTTGCCGACGCCGTTGACGCCGACCACCAGCACCACGGCGGGGCGGTCGGTGAGGCGCAGGGTGGGGTCGTGCTTGGCGAGCCGCTCCTCGAGCGTCTCGCGGAGCATCCGCTGCAGGTCCTTCGGATCGGTCGTGCGGAAGCGCTCGACCTGCGCGCGCAGGTGGTCGACGAGCTGCTCGGTGATGTCGGGGCCGAAGTCGGCGCGCAGCAGCTCGTCCTCGAGGTCCTCCCACGTCGTCTCGTCGATGGTGGGCTTGGTGAACATCCCCCGCAGGCGGCTCGCGAGGGACCAGGAGCGATCGGCCATGCCTCCGATGCTAGTCGTCGGGCGGGCGGAGGCTGGACGGGCACCCGGAGCGGGGAATGACGGCATCGCCGGCTCCGTTAGCATGTGATGCGCGAAGGGGAGTATTCCCATCACGCCGACCTCGTCAGTACGGTCCGGATCGATCCGGGCCCGGGGCGGCGGCCCGTCCATCCGGGTGGAAGAGACCTTCAGCACTCGACTCTGTGCTGGAGGAATCCATGAACGTCCCCCTGTGGGTGTGGGGCGCGACCATCGCGCTCGTCATCGGCATGATCGTCTTCGACTTCGTCGGTCACGTGCGCAAGCCGCACGAGCCGACCCTCAAGGAGTCGGCGATCTGGTCCGCGATCTACATCGCCTTCGCCGTGATCTTCGGCGTCGGCGTTGGCGTCGCCAGCGGCTGGCAGTTCGGCGGCGAGTACATGGCCGGCTGGCTCACCGAGAAGGCGCTGTCGGTCGACAACCTCTTCGTCTTCCTGCTCATCATGACGAGCTTCGCCGTGCCGCGAGCCTTCCAGCAGAAGGTGCTGCTGATCGGCATCGTCATCGCCATCGTCATGCGCGGCATCTTCATCGCCGTCGGCGCGGTCATCATCGAGCAGTTCGTCGCGGTCTTCTACCTCTTCGGCGCCTTCCTCTTCGTGCTGGCCTACCAGCAGATCAAGGAGGCGACCTCCAAGGAGGACCACCACAAGGACGGCGAGAGCAAGCTCGTCAAGAACCTGCGCCGCTTCATCCCCACCTCGCAGGACTACGACGGCGACAAGCTGCGCACCAAGGTCGACGGCAAGAAGATGTTCACGCCGATGTTCCTCGTCATCCTGGCGATCGGCTTCACCGACCTCCTCTTCGCCTTCGACTCGATCCCGGCGATCTTCGGCATCACGCAGGAGCCGTACCTGGTCTTCACCGCCAACGCCTTCGCGCTGCTCGGCCTGCGCCAGCTGTACTTCCTGATCGGCGGCCTGCTGGAGCGCCTCATCTACCTCGCCCACGCGCTGTCGATCATCCTCGCCTTCATCGGCGTCAAGCTCGTGCTGCACGCGCTGCACGAGAACAACCTGCCGTTCATCAACGGCGGCGAGCCGCTGAACAACGTGCCCGAGATCCCCATCTGGCTCTCGCTCACCGTCATCGCCGGCACGATCGCCGTCGCCGCGGTCGCGAGCATCGTCGTCTCGAGGCGCCGCCTCGAGCGCGGCGAGACCGAGCAGGAGGGCGCATCGACCTCGGTGGAGGGCCGCACCGCGCAGGCGCCGACCGAGCAGGCGCCGAGCGCCGACGACCGGACTCCCGGCTCGCACAGCTGACGCAGGCTCCGCCCGACGGCGCCGCGGAACCCACGGTTCCGCGGCGCCGTCGCCGTTCCCGCCCTTCCCCGTCGCCGCCGCGGGCGGGCAGACTGAGCGGATGAGCGCCTTCCTGGCCCGACGCGACCTGCTGCGCTTCCGCATGCACGCGCAGCTGCTCGCGGGCGAGCAGGCATCCTCCCCCGCCGACGTGCTCGAGCGGATGCTCGCCCTCCAGGGTCAGGACTTCGCGTCGGTGCTGTGGGCGGTCGGCGCCCGCACGCGCGCCGAGCAGGCGACCGAGGGGGCCGTGCTCGGCGCCATGGCGTCCGGCGAGCTCGTGCGCGCCTGGCCGATGCGCGGCACGCTGCACCTGCTGCCCGCGCGGGAGCTGGGCTGGATGCTCTCGCTCACCACCGAGCGGCTGACGAACGGGCTCGACAAGCGCTGGGCCAACCTCGGCCTCGATCGCGCGCAGGTCGAGCGCGGCCGCGACGTGCTGCACGACGCGCTGCGGGGCGGCGGCGCGCTGACCCGGGCGCAGGCTCAGGAGCGCCTCGCCGACGCCGGCCTCGAGCCGACCGGCGGCCGCGGGTACCACCTCATCTGGTTCGCCTCGCAGACCGGGCTGGTGTGCTGGGGCCCACCCGGCACCGGCGAGCAGCTGCTGGTGCTGAACGAGGAGTGGATCCCCGAGCCCTGCCGCCTCGGCCGGGAGGAGGCGCTGGCCGAGCTGCTGGTCCGCTACGTGCGCGGCCACGGGCCCGCGACGCTCAAGGACTTCCTGCACTGGACGAGGCTCACCGCAGCCGAGGGGCGCGAGGCGCTCGCGCTCGCCGGCGAGCGGCTCGAGCGGGCGCAGCTCGAGGGCACCCGCGGCATCGCCGGGCAGGTGCTGCTCGATCCGAGCGTGCTGCCGGAGCCCGGCGACGTGCCGACGATCGTGCACGCGCTGCCCGCCTTCGACGAGTACCTCCTCGGTTTCAAGGACAGGTCGCCGGTGATCCGCGCCGAGCACGAGGCGGCGGTGATCCCCGGCGGCAACGGCGTCCTCCAGCCGATCCTCGTCTCGCGCGGGCGGGTGATCGGCACCTGGGGCCGCAGCACGCGCAAGGGCGCGCTGGTGCCCGAGTGGCGGGGGTTCGGCGAGCTCTCCGCGCCGCAGGCTGCGGGGGCCGCTCGCGCCTTCGCCCGCTACGCCCGCTTCCGCGAGCTGCCGGTCGCGTCGGCGTGAGACCGATCAGACCGTGACGGCTCCGGTGGTCACGCCCTCGGCCTCGACCTCCACGGTCGAGCGGCCCTCGACGCGCTGGCCCACGACCGCGCTCACACCGTCCTGGCGCATCGAGACGCCGTAGAGCGCATCCGCGATCTCCATCGTGCGCTTCTGGTGCGTGATGACGATGAGCTGCGAGCTCGCGCGGAGGTCCTCGAAGATGCTGAGCAGCCGGCCGAGGTTGGCGTCGTCGAGCGCCGCCTCGACCTCGTCCATGATGTAGAACGGGCTCGGACGGGCCTTGAAGATCGACACCATGAGCGCGACCGCGGCGAGCGAGCGCTCGCCGCCGGAGAGCAGCGACAGGCGCTCGATCTTCTTGCCGGCGGGGCGCACGGCCACCTCGATGCCGGTGAGCAGCATGTCGTCGGGGTTGGTGAGCTGCAGGCTGCCGGTGCCGCCCGGGAACAGGATCGGGAAGACGCGGTCGAACGCGGCCTGCGTGTCAGCGAAGGCGCTCTCGAAGACGGTGCGCATCCGCTCGTCCAGCTCCTCGATGATCGTCAGGAGATCCTTGCGGGTGTTCACGAGGTCGGTGAGCTGCTCGCTGAGGAAGGCGTGCCGCTGCTCGAGGGCCGCGAACTCCTCGAGGGCGAGCGGGTTGACCCGGCCGAGACGGGCGAGCTTGCGCTCGGCGTCGCGCAGGCGGGCGCGCTGCTCGTCGCGCACGAAGGGACGGCCCGGCTTCTCGGACGGCTCGGGCCGGATGGTCCAGGGCTCGGTCTCCGACGCCTCGGCGTCGTCGCCGTCCTCACCTGCCTCCTCCAGCGCCAGCGCGCGCTCGGCGCGCTGGCGGGCCTGCGCCTGCGCGGCGGCCTCGGCGCTCTCGCCGAGGCGCTGGTCGTCGGGCACTGGCTGCTCCGGACCGTACTCGGCCACGAGCACCTGCTCGACGAGGCCGAGCTCGCTGCCGGCGCGCTCGAGCAGGGCCGAGAGCTGCAGCCTGCGCTCGTAGATCTGCAGTTCGAGGCCGTGCACGCTCTCCTGCACCGCGGCGAGGCGCTCGCGCAGACCGGCCTCCTCGCGGCGGAGCGCCTGCAGCTCCTCGTTACGCGCCGAGCGCTCGGTCTCGCGGGCAGCCAGGGCCACGCGGGCCTCGGTGACGCTGCGGTCCGTCGCCGCGAGCACCGCGGGCAGGGCGGCGACGACGCCCTCGGCGGCCTGCAGCTGACGGCGGCGGATCACGGCTCGGCGGGCGGCCTCCTCGGCGGCGGCGCGCTCGGTCGCGCGCTGGCGGACGAGCTGCTCGACCCGGGCCTGCTGGGCGCGGGAGCGCTCGCGGGCCGTCTCGAGCTGCAGGCGGGCCTCGACCTCGGCCTCGCGCGCCTGCTCGAGCTCGGCCGACAGGCCGTCGCGCTCGGAGACGTCGAGGATGGGGCGCGGTGCGGCGCGCTGCGTCTCGAGCTCGCCGCGGGCGCGCTCGTGCGCGGCCTCCGCCTCCTGCACCTGCTCCGTCGCCAGCTCGAGCGAGCGTCCGAGGCGGTCCGACTCGGCCTGCGCCGCCTCGAGCCGGGCTCGCCCGCGGCTGAGCTGCTGGCTGTGCGCGGCGAGCTGCGCGTCGAACTCGCGCAGCTCGACGTAGGCCGCCGACGAGCGCTCCTTCGCGGCGCGGGTGACGGCCCGCTGCTGCTCGAGCTCCTCCTCGGCGCGGATCAGCTGGCCGAGCACGGCGTCGAGCCCGGCCGCGGCGGCGTCGCGCTCGGCGGCCAGCTCCAGGCGGCTGCGCTCGGCGCCGCTGCCCCCGCGCAGCGCGTACTCGGTGAGCACGTCCCCGCCCAGCGTGATGAAGGTCCAGCCCTCCCCCGCCGGCAGTCCCTCCCAGGCGGTGCGCGCCGCGGCCAGGTCGTCGGCGATGACGGTGCGGGCGAGGATGCCGTGCACGCCGTCCGGCGCGGTCACGACGTCGGATGCGGCGGTCGTCCCGGCCGGCAGCGCCGGCCCGGCGAGGCGCGGTCGACCGGTCGCGGCGAGCACCAGCTCGACACGCCCCCAGTCCTGCTCCCCCGCTCGTTCGACCGCGGCGATGGCCGCGTCCCGGTCGTCGGCGAGCACGGCGTCGGCGAGCGTGCCGAGTGCGGCGGCGACCGCGGCCTCGAAGCCGGGACGCACCTGCACGTGATCGGCGACGAGTCCGCGGATGCCCGGCAGGTCGGCCCGGACGAGGTCGTTGGAGCCGTCCTTCGCGCCGAAGGCCAGCGAGAGCGCGCTGCGGCGCGACTCGAGCGCGTCGCGCTCGCGCTCCAGCCCGTGCAGCCGCTCGCGTAGCTCCGCCGCGCGCGACTCGGCGTCGGCGACGGCCGACTGGGCGTGCTGGTAGGCCTGGTCGAGGTCGCCGGCCTCCTCGGGGGCGCTCTGCACCTCGAGCTGCTCGAACTCCCGCTCGGCGCTCTCGCGGCGCAGCAGCGCGGCGTCGAGCGCGTGCTGCTGGCGCAGCACCTCGCCGCGCACCGCGGCCAGGCGGCTCGCGGCGGTGTCGGCCTGTCCGGAGAGCTTCGAGAGCGCGAGGTCGTGCTGCGAGACCAGCGCGCTCTGGGCGCTGATCTGCTCGTCGAGGGCGTCGAGCGCCGACCGGGCGCGCAGCGTGCCGGACTGCGCCTCGCGGAGCCGGCGCTCCGCATCCTCGATGGCCTCGTCGATGCTCGCGATCTCGGCCCGCTCGGCGTCGATGGCGTCCTGCGTGACCGTCACGCCCGCATCCGGCGCCTCATCCTGGCCGCCCAGCAGCGCCAGACGCTGGTTGGCGAGCGTGTGCAGGCCGCGCAGCCGCTCCTGCACGCTCTCGAGCCCGAAGGCGACGCGACGGGCCTCGTCGACCTCGTCGCCGACCATCGCCTGCTCGAGCCGCTGCTCGCGCAGCTTGTGCCGGTCGAGCTGCTCCTGCAGCACGATGCGCTCGCTGCGCCGCTCGCTGTCGTCGCGGGTGAAGGCGTCGAGCGCACTGCGCAGCTCGACGACCTCGTCGGCGAGCAGGCGGGCGCGGGCGTCGCGCACGATCGCGGCGATGGAGGCGGCCTCGCGGGCGATCTCGGCCTGCTGCCCGAGCGGCTTGAGCTGTCGACGCAGCTCGCCGGCGAGGTCGTTCAGCCGGGTGAAGTTGGTCTGCATCGCCTCGAGCTTGCGCACCGTCTTCTCCTTGCGGCGACGGTGCTTGAGGATGCCCGCGGCCTCCTCGATGAAGCCGCGGCGCTCCTCCGGCGTGGCCTGCAGCACGCTGTCGAGCTGACCCTGGCCGACGATCACGTGCATCTCCCGACCGAGGCCGGAGTCGCTCAGCAGCTCCTGCACGTCGAGCAGGCGGCAGGTCTCGCCGTTGATCGCGTACTCGCTGCCGCCGTTGCGGAACAGCGTGCGCCGGATCGTCACCTCGCTGTACTCGATCGGCAGCGCGCCGTCGGCGTTGTCGATCGTGAGCGTCACCTCGGCGCGGCCGAGCGGCCCGCGGGACGAGGTGCCCGCGAAGATGACGTCCTCCATCTTGCCGCCGCGCAGCGTCTTCGCGCCCTGCTCGCCCATGACCCAGGCGAGGCCGTCGACGACGTTCGACTTGCCCGAGCCGTTCGGCCCCACGACGCAGGTGACGCCGGGCTCGAAGGCGAAGGTGGTCGGCCGCGCGAAGGACTTGAAGCCCTTGAGCGTCAAGCTCTTGAGATGCACCGCACCGCCTTCCTGTGAGCCGCCCGTGGTCTTCGGCTCACGCTACCGGAACGGCGGGGATCGGCCGGGTGGCGCGCTCCGGGGCGGACCGCACGGCGGTCACGTTCTCGATGAGCGGGCACCACGAGGTACGCGTTGCGCAACCATGTGTGCATCTCGCTCGCGATGCCGTCCTCGAGCATCTCCTTGAACGGCCCGGCCAGTGAGGGCCACAAGCAGTGCTTGCCGACGTCCGGGTGTCTATCGGGGTCGGGGCACGTGATCGCGCCGATCAGGCGAAGGTGCTCGAACACGGCCTCTTCACCGATCTCATTGATCGCTGCCGTGACCGTGTGAACCGCCTTCTTGATCAGCGCTTCCGGAACACGTACTCGGCGAGTTCGAACGCTGCGACGATCCGGTGCCTGTAGGGGTAGGTGGCTCTCTTCGCCCCTGGCGGTCGAGATGTCTTTCCGCAGGGTCTCCATGATCCTCTCGACGCGCCCGTCAAGGGTCCCGTCGGCGAGGTCGAACCCGCGGTCGTAGAGGCGGCAGCATGTCGCCAGGACGACGCACCAGAGGTGCCGGGTGCTGCGACGGTCGGGGCCGCCGCTATCGAGATGCCGTTCGAACCCGCCGCCGATCTCGGCCGAGACCTGGTGCGCCAGCGCGGCGACGGCGTCGATCGCGGCGTCGCTGCGGGCCTGCTCGACGAGGGCGATCACCAGTTCGCTGACGATTCCCGTGACAGCGGGATGGCCGGTCGGCGATTCGGTCCTCGACCGTCGTGAGCCGTGCCGCCTCCGGCAAACGAGTCCAGCGGCGAAGCTCGGCCCAATCGATGGCCTCGGCTCGCACTGCCGGGTCAGAGGTAGCGATGCCCCTGATCAGGATCGCGCCATGTCGTGCCTCCTCCGCAGGGGCACACGCAAGTGTACGTCTTCGCGGTCTCGCAGTTCGTGATGTGTCCCATGCCCAGGTCACTCTCCTCGTCGATCTCGACAGTGCTGGTCGAGGGCTGCGGCAAGCTGCTCGAAGTAGTTGTGCTTCGCCCAAGCGGACCGGTCGCCGATGACGTAGAGGCGTCGCTTGGCACGGCTGGCGGCAACGTTGACGAGGTTGACCGTGGCCGCCGCCCACGCTTTCGCTCCGGGCGCTGTGGGGTCGCCGCCGAGGACGAGGAATACGACGTCGGCCTCACGTCCTTGCGCGGTGTGGATCGTGCCTGCCCTGAGCCCTGGGTAATCCCGGTCGAGTCGTGCGAGGTGGTCGGCGATCTCTCGGAATGGCGAGATGGCGATGATGTCGTCAACCGCGATTCCCTCGTCTATGAGTCTCTCGATGTGCCGCCGCAGTCGGGCGATCTCATTCCGCTGAAGATGGGTGCCGCCAGTCGTCGCAGGCTCGTCCAGCCAATGGCTCGCCTCGATCTGCGAACCGTCGAAACGGTCTGGGTCGCGAGTGACGCCGCTGACCATGATCCCGTTGTAGGCGATGTCATTGAACAGGCTGAACATCGGCTCGTCGCAACGGCGGTGCACGGTCAGCGGGGCGCTGACCCACACCTTCTCCTCGCCATGGCGTAGTTCAGTGCCGTGCAGGGAGATACGATCAGCCAAAGTCTGCACGGATGCACGGGGAGGGATCCACGGGTCCGAGACGCTATACGCGGCGGCGATGTCGCGCTGTGCCTTGGCCGGGATCGTCACGACCGGCTGCAGCTGCAGCGGGTCGCCGACGGCTATCGCACGACGAGACCGCCAGATCGCTCCGACCGCGTACTGCGGACAGGCCTGCCCGGCTTCGTCGATGAGCACCCATCCCAACGATCCCGGACCCAGTCCTCTGAACATGCGTCCGAAGGACGCGAACGTCGTCGAGACCATGGGCACGACGAGGAAGAACAGCTGCCACGCCGCGCGCACCTTCTCCGGCTCCAGGCGACTCGGATGGGCACCGGCGACGACTTCGATCGCGGCGCGAAGCCCCTCGAGCATGTCCCCGGCGGTGGCTGCCAGAAAGTCCTCGTGCAGCCTCAGCGCAGCCAGGAACAGATCGGAACGCGCTGCGTCGATCTCAGCATCAAGCCATGGGGCCCGCAGCTCGCGTTTCCGTTCGCTCCACCCCTCGCCCGGGTACGCGGCACCGTATCGGTCGCGATCAGCAGCCAGGTGTCTCCGCAGGGTGGCAAGCTCGGCCGAAAGTCGGGCTCGGGTCTCTTCGTTGCCGGTGTACTCGGCAGTGAGCCCCGCTCTGGCGTCCTCGAGCTGGCTCCCCCGCTCCTGGCTTGCCCGCTGGCGTTGCTTGGCCTCCTGCACAGCCGCGTCGAGAGGCACGAGAGCATCCCGCCACTCGCGGGCCGCACGCCCGAGGCTGAGCAGGGTCTCCAGCGCACTCGGTCGGGTTTCGACGTGCCGACCACGATCTTCCGTCGCCTCCACGATGGCGGACGCGGAACGCTCGACCTCGCGGGCGTGGCTCCGCTCCGTTTCAGCCACGAGCGCGAGTTCGGCCTCGAGGTTCGTGGCGCGCTCGGCCGCCTCATCGACGGCCCTGAGCGCGTCGCCCAACCTCGCCAGCCGGTCCTCGGCACCCCGACGCGCCTCGATGAGTTCGTCAACACGCCGCTCGGCCTGGCGAAACGCGTCCCGTGCTTCCGACCAAGATCTCGTCGGCACCTCACCGTCACGCCACTGGAGCAGCCGCGACTGCATGCGTGGTGCTGTGCCTGGAATGCGTTGCTTCGTGCGCGGATTCGTCTTGTCGAACCAGAACTCGGATCTGAACGCTCCACGGTTGGATTTGTTGCCCAGCCTGGCTGCCACCAGCCCCCACGCCGCGAGCGAGTCGTCTGTCTCTACGGGCGAGGATTCACCGACCTTCGCGGTAGCTCGCAGGGTCGCCGTCGCGATATCAGCGAAGTAGTCGGCCTCGGCCTGCCAGTCCTCGGCAACAGCAGCGCGGGACGGTATCTCGATCGACACGTTCTCCACCGCGGCATTGTTCGCCGACGTCACCACCATTTCGAACCCGGTCAGGTCGTCCCGCAGCTGCCGCACTCGCCGTGGATACCCGTCGGCGGCGACCCATCGGTGCGTGATCTGGGTGAATGCGTCCGCCGGACGGGACAGTGATGCCAGCCTTCGAGCACGCTCCACGACGTTCCCCGCCAGGACGTCGCGCAGCATGGTCGTCTTCCCCGTGCCCGGGGGCCCATTGACTCCCATCAGACCGCACCTGCTGGGCAAATCCGTCAACGCCTGGTTGACCGCGAACTGCTGTCGCAGAGCCAACCCATGATCGGGGTCTGCCGGCCACCGCCCCTTCGGCAACCGACCGATCGAGACTGCGTCGTCGACGACGTGGTGACTGGTCATCACGTCAACCCGCGCATCATCACGAACATCCGTGTCCGCGGTCAGGTAGTCGGCCAGCGCGCCGACGGGTCCGTTGGTCGCGACGTCTTCGTGGACGGCGGCCAGGTCGTCGAGGAAAAAGCTGTTCAAGAAGTCCATGTCGGTCGTCGAGTCCTCGTCCAGACGCTCCGAGACGGCGACCGATTGGATGACGATGCGTCGACTTGCCAATTCGTTGTCGCCCGTGGCTCCCGCCGCAGCATGCGCGGCGACCAGAAGCCGCTGCAACGACTCTTCGTCCTGAGCCAGAGGCAGTTCGAGGCCCGCGGCTTCGCGACGGGCACCCTCGAGAGCATCGAACTCCATGGCCAGGCCCGCCGAGGCCTCCGTGAACCCGGATGCCCATCCCGTCCCGCGCGGACGCGTGCCCGCGGCCAGCTTCGAGACGGCCCACAGCGCAGATGACAACACCGCCGAGTTCGACAAGAGCACTCCGTCTCCATCGACGAGCACCCCTGCGCACGCGCTCAGCCCAGCACGACGCTCGTCGTAGGCGTCGCGATCCTCTGCGAATGCCTCGTGAAGGCGCTGATATGTCGCTTCCACGTCGTAAACGCCGAGATACAGGGTGTGACGCCACGTTCGTGGCGTCTTGCCCACCGATCGCGGCGGTTGCAGCACCTGCCATGGCAGCGCTTCCCCGGGCCGCCACTCCACGACCTGACGGCCCTCAGGTCGCATCGCACGCCCCGTCGGCTTCGGGACTTTCTGCGGACTGAAAAGCTCGAGGACCCACCAGTACTCCAGCAGGTCGACGGGAAGCTGGCTCGTGCTCATGATCCGATCCTGCCCGTTCGACTCTGTAGCACGGGCGCTACACTGCGGACATGACTGCCATCGAGCCGATACCGGAGCGCCTGTCGCAACGCGAGCTGCGCAACGAATCCGGCCGCGTCCTTCGAGCCGTCGGTGCAGGTCGGTCGTTCGTGCTCACCAACAGCGGAGTGCCGGTGGGCCGCATCGTGCCATTGGATGCTCCCCGCCCAGGACTGGCGATCACCCGGCCCGCCAAACGCGACGGCGGCTGGGCCGCGTTGGGCATCCGGCGGAGATCCGTGGATCAGCCGCTCTCCGAGATCCTCGACGATCTGCGGGAGGATCGGGCGTGAACCCCCGCCCCCTGGTCTACGTCGACACCTCGGCGCTCGGCGCGCTGCTCGTCGAACAGCCCGAGAGCATCGCGGTGCAGGAGTGGTTGGACGAGACCGAGGCCGAACTGGTCTCCAGCGATCTGCTCGAGACGGAGCTCCGTCGCCTCGCCGTCAGGGCGGACCTCGACCAGGCGGATGTCACACGACTGCTCGACGGGGTCGCCCTGGCCTCCATGGATCGCGCCGTCTACCGGAGCGCGGGCCTGCTGCCCGGGCCACACCTGCGCACGCTGGACGCGCTGCATCTGGAGACGGCCCTGCGCTTGGATGCAGCCGCCATCCTCACCTACGACCGTCGGCTCGGCGAGGCGGCTCGTGCGATCGGCGTGCAGGTGATCGCCCCCGGCCGCTGAGACGGGTCCTCTCCGCTCAACGCAGCCGCTGGCACCGCGGGCAGAAGTGCGAGCTGCGGTTCATGAACTGCTCGCGGATGATCACGCCGCCGCAGCGGAGGCAGGCCTTGCCGTGCTGCCCGTAGGCGTTGAGCGAGTGCGAGAAGTACCCGCTCTGCCCGTTGACGTTCACGTACTGCGCGTCGAAGCTCGTGCCGCCCTCGGCCAGCGCCTTGCGCAGCACCGCGCGCACGGCCTCGAGCAGCTCTCGGGCCTTGCGGGCGCTCACCGTCGAGGCGGGCTGTTCAGGATGCAGGCGGGCCGCCCAGAGCGACTCGTCGGCGTAGATGTTGCCGATGCCGCTGAGGCGCTCCTGGTCGAGCAGTACGCGCTTGATCACGCTCGACCCTCGGCGCAGGGCGGCGAGCGCGGCGCGCTCGTCGAGCGCGGGGTCGAGCGGGTCGCGGGCGATGTGCGCGACGGCGGCGGGGATGCGGTCGCTGGCGTCCGAGGCGCCTGCGAAACCCGCGGCCCGGCCGTCGCGCGTGACGACGAGGTCGTCGATCGCGAGCGAACCGAAGATGCGCTGGTCCACGAAGTCGAGGCGCAGCGGTCCGTGGGTCGGGTGCTCGAGCAGCAGCTGCGCCCGCGTGAGGCGCTCGGCCGGGGCGTCCGGCGCGCGCAGCAGCATCTGGCCGCTCATGCCGAGGTGCGCGACGAGCGCCTCCTCGGGGGCACCCGCATCCGCTCGTGCATCCGCTCGTGCATCCGCTCGTGCGAGGAATGCAGGAGGAGCGGATGCGTCGATCACCGGTGCCGCCGGATGAGCGGAGGTACCCGTGCGGTCGTCCTGCATTTCTCGCAACGCGGCGGGCGGAGGAGCGGATGCGGATGCAGCCGACGCGGACAGTGCGGACGCGGATGCGGAGGGCCGGGGCACCGGCGCGCCCGGCACCGCGATCGGGAACCAGAGGAACTTGCCGCGGCGGACCGCCGCGGTGAGGTGCCGGCCGGTCAGGCGGGCGATGAAGTCCTCGCTCGGGCCGGGGTGGCGGCGCAACGAGCGCGGCTCGAGCACGCGCACCTCGGCGATGCGGGCGCCGGTGACGGCGGGCTCGAGGCCCGCGCGCACGACCTCGACCTCGGGCAGCTCCGGCACGGGCTACTCGGCGGCGGGGCCGAGCAGCGCGCACGCGTCGAGCGCGGCGGCGACCTCGGCGGCCTTCTTGCTGGTGCCGGTGCCCGTGGCGATCGCCTCGTCGCCGAGCAGCACGGTGGCCGTGAAGATGCGGGCGTGGTCGGGCCCGGTGCCCTCGACGTCGTAGTGCGGGGCCGGGCGGCCCAGGCGGGCGGCCAGCTCCTGCAGCGCGGTCTTCGGGTCCATCGCCACGCCGAAGCGGGCGGCATCGGCCATGAGCGGACGCACGAGGCGCAGCACCAGATCGGTCGCGGCGGCGCCGCCGAGATCGAGGTAGGTGGCGCCGATGATCGCCTCGACGGTGTCGGCGAGCAGCGAGGACTTGTCGCGGCCGCCGGTGAGCTCCTCGCCCCGACCGAGCCGCAGGTGCTCGCCGAGGCCGATGCCGCGGGCCACCTCGGCCAGCGCCACCGAGCTCACCAGGCTCGCCCGGCGCTTGGCCAGCTCGCCCTCGTCGAGGTCGGGGTGGTCGCCGTAGAGGCGCTCGGTGACGGCGAGGCCGAGCACCGAGTCGCCGAGGAACTCGAGGCGCTCGTTGTCGGGGATGCCGCCGTGCTCGTAGGCGTAGGAGCGGTGCGTGAGCGCCTGCTCCAGCAGTCCGGGCTCGAGGTCGATGCCGAGCGCACGCAGCAGAGCGGCCCGGGCGGTGGGTTCACCGCTCACGGGCCGCTCGCTTCCTCGCGTGGAGGGAGCCAAATCAGATGTCGGCGACCTTGCGGCCCTTGTACTCCAGGTACAGGGGGTGCCGGCGGAGTCCTCGACGACCTTGGCGCGGTGCGGCAGGCTGTAGACGACCTTGCCGTTCTCGATGGTCTTGACGAGCTTGGGCGCCACGGCCTTCCACTGCGAACGGCGGGCGTGGGTGTTGGCGCGCGACATCTTCCGCTTGGGAACAGCCATGGTTCTCTCTTCTCTCTGCGTCGCCCTGGGGACGAACTCGTGATCTCCGACCGACCGCGGGCAGGAGGCCGTGGCCTTCGCTGCGGTGGGGATTCGGCCGAATAAGCCTGTGGTGCCCGTCGGCGCGCGACGGACCTTGCAAGGATAGTCGAAAAGCCGGTCGCCGTCGACTCCGGCGCCTCAGCGCTCCGTGTCGGCCTCGTCGCGCTCGACCTGGAACCCCGCGAGCGCGCCCCAGCGGGGTCGAGCTGCTCGCGGTTCGCGAGCTCGGGGTGGTCCTCGAGGCGGGCTCCGGTCTCCGGGTCGAGGCCGGGGCAGTCGGGGCGGCAGACCGGCTGGAACGGCAGCGCGAGCACGATCGCGTCGCGCACGAGCTCCTCGAGGTCGATCTGCTCCTCGTGGATGTGGAAGTCGAACTCCTCCTCGCTCGGATACGCGAAGAGCTCGGTCACATCGACGTCGAGGTCCTCGGAGACCGGGCCGAGGCACCGCCCGCACTCGCCGACGGCGGTCGCGCGGGCGCGGCCCGCGACCAGCACGCCCTCGTGGATGCTGTCGAGACGCCCGTCGACCGCGATCGTCGCGCCCTCCTCGACCGCGATCAGCGCCTCGCCGAGGCGCGCGGGTGCGGCGAACTCGAGCGCGAGCTCGCGGCTCTCGCCGGGCCGGCGGATGAGGTCGTGGACCGGGACGATGTAGGGGGAGGCGGTGCGGGACACCCGGCGAGTCTACGTGCCGCGCATCCGCCCGGCGCCGTTGCTCGCGCTGGGCGAACCGGGCTCCCCTAGGCTGTGCGCAGCGGTCCCGCTCCCCCGCCCGGTGCATCCGGCGGAGCGCACGCTCGGCGGACCTGCCGGGCCGGGCCGTCCGCAGCCGCTCGCGCTCGCCGGAACCACGCATCCGCATCCGTCGTCAGGATCCCCCGTGCCCCGCCGCCCTGCCCTGCTCCTCCTGCCCGCCGCCCTGCTGCTCGCCGGCTGCTCTCCCGCCGTCGACGCCGAGGCGCCGTCGCCGAGCGCCGCCGCCGTGACCGTCGACAACTGCGGCACCGAGGTCTCGCTCGACGCGCCGCCCGAGCGCATCGTCACCGTCAAGTCGACCGCCACCGAGCTCGTGCTGAGCCTCGGCCTCGGCGACCACCTCGTCGGCACCGCCTTCGCGGACGGCCCGCTGCCCGAGACGCTCGCCGGCTTCGAGCCGCCCGTCATCGCGCAGCAGCTGCCGAACCAGGAGCGCGTGCTCGAGCTGCGCCCCGATCTGGTGTTCGGGGGCTGGGAGTCGAACTTCAGCGCGGACGGCGCCGGCGAGCGCGACGAGCTGGCCGAGCTCGGCGTGGCCACCTACGTCGCTCCCTCCGCCTGCCTCGAGCCCGGCTACCAGCCCGACCCGCTCACCTTCGAGCTGCTCTTCGACCAGCTGCTTGAGGCGGGGCGCGTGCTCGGTGCGGAGCCCGCCGCCGAGGGCCTCGTCGCGGGGCTCGAGGAGCGGCTCGCCGACGTCGAGCCGCTGGACGGGGGCCTCTCCGTCCTCTGGTGGTCCTCGGGCGACGACACGCCCTACGTCGGCGCGGGCATCGGCGCCCCGCAGATGATGCTCGACGCCGCCGGGCTGACCAACGTCGCCGCCGACGTCGACGCGACCTGGAGCCCGCTCGGCTGGGAGGCGATCGCGGCGGCCGACCCCGACGTGATCGTGCTCGTCGACGCGAGCTGGAACACGGCCGCGGACAAGATCGCGACCCTCGAGGGCGACCCGGTCCTGTCGCAGCTGCGCGCCGTGCGCGAGCAGCGCTACGCGATCGTGCCCTTCGCCGCAGGCGAGGGCGGCGTGCGCAACGTCGAGGCCGTCGAGAGCATCGTCGCGCAGCTGCGCGCCGGCTGACGGACGAGCGGATGCGCGCAGCGGGCAGGACGGGCACGGTCGCCCTCGCGATCGTGCTCGCCGCCGTGCTGGCCGCGAGCGTCGCCGCCGCGACCGTCGTGGGCGCGGCGGGCCTGCATCCGCTGGACGTCCTGGATGCGGTCGGCGCCCGCGTCACGGGCGCGCCGCCGACGCTCGACCCCCTGGACGCCGCGATCGTCACCGATCTGCGCCTGCCGCGCGTGCTGACCGCCGCCGCGGTCGGCGCCGGCCTCGCGCTCGCCGGTGCGGTCATGCAGGCGGTGACGCGCAACCGTCTCGCCGACCCGTACCTGCTCGGCCTCTCCTCCGGCGCCTCGGTCGGCGCGGTCGGGGTGCTGTTGCTCGGCGTCGGCCTGCTCCTGCCGGCGGCGGCGTTCGCCGGCGCGCTGGCGGCGCTGGCGCTGACGCTGCTCATCGCCTCCGCCGGCGGTCGCGGTCTCGAGCCCGGGCGCATGATCCTGGCCGGCGTCGCGGTCAGCGCCTTCGGCGCGGCGCTCACCAGCCTGGCGATCGTCGCGACCTCGACGGGCGACTCCTACCGCGAGATCGTGAGCTGGCTGCTCGGGTCGCTCGCCGGTGCGCGATGGCCGGCGGTCGCGATCGGAGTGGGCGCGCTGCTCGTCGTGGGCCTGCCGCTGCTGCGCTCGGCGCGCACCCTCGACGCCTTCGCGTTCGGCGACACCGCCGCCGCGGCGCTCGGCGTGCCCGTGGCGCGCACCCGCTGGCTGCTCATGATCGCGACGGCGCTGCTCACGGGCGCGATGGTGTCGGTGAGCGGGGCGATCGGCTTCGTCGGGCTCGTGGTGCCGCACGCCGTGCGGCTGGTCGTGGGGGCGCGCCACCGGCGCCTGCTGCCGCTGGCCGCCCTCAGCGGCGCGCTCGTGCTGGTGTGGGCGGACACCGCGGCGCGGACCCTGCTCGACCCGCTGGAGCTGCCGGTCGGCATCGTCACCGCCGTGCTCGGCACGCCCGTCTTCGTCGCACTGCTGCTGCACCGCAGGAACCCCGCATGATCGCCGTGGCACGCGGTCTCTCGGTGCGCCTCGGCGGCCGGTCGGTGCTGCACGGGGTCGACCTCGACATCGCGGAGGGAGCCGTGACGGCCCTGCTCGGGCCCAACGGCGCCGGCAAGTCCACGCTCGTGCGTTCGCTCGCGGGTCTGCACGCCCCGAGCGCCGGCTCGGTCGAGCTGCTGGGGCGTCCGCTCGCCGGCTACCGCCGCCGCGAACGGGCCAGACTCGTCGCGCTGCTCGAGCAGGAGAGCCGCAGCGAGCTGCCGCTCACCGTGCGCGAGGCGGCGGCGCTGGGCCGCACGCCGCACCACGATCGCTTCGCGGCGCCCGGCAGCGGGCACGAGGCGGTCGTCGAGGCGGCGCTGGCCCGCGCCGGCGCCGCCGAGCTCGCCGAGCGACCGCTCGACGAGCTGAGCGGCGGGCAGCGCCAGCGCGCGCACCTCGCCCGGGCGCTGGTGCAGCAGCCGCGCCTGCTGCTGCTCGACGAGCCGACGAACCACCTCGACGTGGCCGCCCAGCTCGCGACCCTGCGGCTCGCCCGCGAGCTCGCCGCCGAAGGCGTCGCCGTCGTGGCCGCCCTGCACGACCTGACGCTCGCGGCGGCCCACGCCGACGCGGTGGTCGTGCTCGACGGCGGGCGGCTCGTCGCCGCCGGCACCCCGGCCGAGGTGCTCGTGCCGGCCGTCATCGATCCGGTGTGGGGGTGCGCGCCACCGTGCTCGCGCATCCGTCCACCGGCCGCCCGATCATCGCCCTCGAGGAGGCGCGCACCGAGGAGTCGTCATGAGGATCACCGTGCTGGCCGGCGGCGTCGGCGGCGCCCGCTTCCTGAAGGGCGTGCGGGCAGCCGCAGCGCCTGGCGACGAGATCACCGCCGTCGTGAACACCGGCGACGACGTGACCCTGGCGGGCCTGCGCGTCTGCCCCGACCTCGACTCGATCCTCTACGCGCTCGCGGGCGTCAACGACGCCGAGCGCGGCTGGGGGCGAGCGGATGAGGCGGAGCGGGCTGCCGAGGAGATGACCGCCTGGGGTGTCGGCTGGCCCTGGTTCACCCTCGGCGACCGCGACCTCGGTGCCTGCATCACCCGCAGCCACTGGCTCGCCGAGGGCGTCGGCCTGGCCGAGGTCGTGCGTCGCCTGGCGAGCCGCTGGGACCTCGGCGTCGCGTTGCTGCCGATGAGCGAGCAGCCGATCGAGACGCACGTGCACACCGCGGAGCAGGGTCGGATGCACTTCCAGGAGTGGTGGGTGCGGCACCGCGCCGGGCTGCGGGCCGAGCGCTTCGAGCTCGACGGCATCGGCGCCGCGACGCCCGCGCCGGGGGTGCTCGCGGCGATCGCCGACGCCGACGCGGTGCTGGTGGCACCGTCGAACCCGGTCGTCTCGATCGGTCCGATCCTCGCGGTTCCGGGCATCCGCGAAGCGCTCGTCGCGACCGCCGCGCCGGTGGTCGGCCTCTCCCCCATCGTCGGCGGCCGGGTCGTGCGCGGCATGGCGGACGCGTGCCTCGAGGCCATCGGCGTCGACACCGATGCGGCGGCGGTCGCGCAGCACTACGGCGCCGAGCTGCTCGACGGCTGGCTCGTCGACACGGCCGATGCGGGCGCCGCCGGGCGGCTCACCGCCGAGGGCATCCCGACCATCGCGCGGCCGCTGCTGTTCACCTCAGTCGAGGAGACCGCGGCCATCGCCCGCGACGCGCTGGCCCTCGCGCAGCGCTGAGCGGGTCGCGGCGCCGAGCAGGCCGGCCTCGGCGAGCGCCGCGAGATCGGCGGCCCGGTCGACGTCGCGGCGCAGGGAGCTCGACGCGGGCAGCGTCAGCTCGACGTACCCCGCGGCGGCGTGGCGGGCGTTCGAGTCCTCGCCGAACGCCGGTTGGTGCTCGCCGCCGCGCAGCGCCGTGATGAGCGTCGTGCCGGTGCCCTCGTGGTCGGGTACGCGAGCGAGCGGATGCGCCTCCGCCGCCGCCAGCGCCGCCGCCAGGTCCGCGGTGCGCAGCGCCGGCAGATCGCCGAGCAGCACCGCCACGGGTCCGTCGCCGGCGGCGGCGACGCCCTCCGCGACGGCCGCGGACAGGCCGGGCGCGCACTGGAGGCGCACCTCGCCGGGCAGGCCCGCGGTCCAGTCGTCCGCATCCGTCATCAGGATCAGGCGGTGCGCCGCGGGCGCGGCTGCCGCGAGCGTGTCGACGGCGATGGCGCGGGCCACGGCGGCACCGGCGCCGAGCCGGCTCTTGCCGCGCTCGGGGTGCCGCACGGGCACGACGACGGTCCAGGGCAGGGGCACCGCACCATCATGGGGCAACGACGACGGCCCCGGGCGGGTGCCCGGGGCCGTCTCGGTGATGCGGAGGATCAGACCAGACCCGCGGCGGTGAGCCACTCGGCTGCGATGTCGTCGGTCGAGCCGCCGTCGACGCTCTCCTGGTTGAGCGCGACCAGGTCCTCGGCCGTCATCGCGGCGCTGACCGCGTCGATGACCTCGGCGATCTCGCCGGCGACGTCGCTCGAGGCGAGCGGCACGACGTTCGAGGCGAGGAAGAGCCCCTCGGGGTCCTCGAGGGTGACCAGACCCAGCGCGGCGATGTTCGGGTCGGCGCTGTAGACGTTGCCGACGTCGATCTGGCCGGCGGCGAGCGCCTCGGCCGTGGTGGCCGCCGTCGGCTCGAAGGCGACCGTCAGACCGTAGAGCTCCTCGAGGCCGCGGGGGCCGTACTCGCGCTCCTCGAGCTCCGCCGGGCCGCCCACCCGGATCTCGCCGTCGACGTTGGCGAGGTCGGCGATCGTGGTGAGGTCGTTGGCCTCGGCGTACTCGGCGGTGACGTTGTAGGAGTCCTGGTCCGAGGCCTGGGAGTAGTCGAGCGCCGTGATGCTCTCGGGCAGCGCGGCGACGAGCGCCTCGTAGACCTCGTCGGCCTCCGTGACGGACGCGGTGTCGTCGAAGTACTGCAGGGTGTTGCCCGTGTACTCGGGGAAGAGGTCGATCTCGCCGCTCTCGATCGAGGGCATGTACGCCTCGCGCTGTCCGATCGAGAAGTTGCGCTCGACCTCAATGCCGGCGTTCTCGAGCGCCTGCGCGTAGATCTCGGCGATGATCTCGTTCGAGTAGTAGTCCTGCGAGCCGATGACGATCGCGTCGGTGGACGCGCTCTCGCCGCCCTCGTCCTCGGCGAGCGGGTCGCCGCTGGCGCATCCGGCGAGGACGAGTGCGGCCGCCGTGGCGACGCCCGCCGCGACGAGGCGACGCTGGTGCTGTGCGTGCATGGTGATCTCTCTTCTTGTAGGGGTCTGCTGCTGTGGTCTAGGAGGTCGCGAGGCGACGGCGCGGTCGTGCGCTGCTGCTGCCGCCGGGACGCACGGCAAGTGCGATCAGCGCGAAGAGCAGGTCGAGCGCGAGCGCGAGCACGACGACGATGAGGGATGCGCCGAGGATCTGCTCGTAGCGGCGCAGCTGGAGTCCCTGGATGATGTGGAAGCCGATGCCGCCCAGGTTGACGTACCCGGCGAGCGTCACGGTGGCGACGACCTGCAGCGTCGCGCTGCGCAGCCCGCCGATGAGCAGCGGCAGTCCGAGCGGCGCCTCGACCTTGAGCAGGATCTGCCACTCCGTCATCCCCATGGACCGTGCGGCGTCGACGGTGCGCCGATCCACCGCCTGCACGCCCGCGTAGGCGCCGGCGAGGATTGAGGGGATGGCGAGCAGCACGAAGGCGATGACGGCGCCGACCTCGCTACGGGTGACGCCCAGCACGAGGACGAGCAGCAGGATGAGGCCGAAGCTCGGGATCGCCCGCGCGGCTCCGGAGAGCCCGACCGCGATCTCCCGGCCCCTGCCGGTGTGCCCGATGAGGTAACCGAGCGGGATCGCGACGGCGGCGGCGATGAGCACCGAGACCGCCGTGAAGCCGATGTGCTGACCGATCGCCTCGGCGAGCGGCAGTGTGCCCGAGGCGCGATCCGGCGAGGTGAGCCAGGCGAGGGCCTCCTGGAAGAGGTTCATGCGGCGTCGACCCCCTTCGGAGCCAGTGTCGTGGTGGCTGCGCGCTGTCCCCGCGTCCACGGCATCAGCACCCGGCCGATGAGCACGAGCAGTCCGTCGACGATGAGCGCGAGCGCCATCGTCACGACGAGGCCCGCGAGGATCTCCGGGATGATACGGCGCTGGTACCCGTTGGTGAACAGGTACCCGAGGCTGTCGATGCCGACGAGCGCGCCGACCGTGACGAGCGCGATGGTGCTCACGGCCACGACCCGCAGGCCCGCGAGGAGCACCGGGCCGGCGAGCGGGAAGTCCACGCCCCAGAACCGGCGCCAGGAGGAGTAGCCCATCGCGACGGCGGCCTGCCGGGTGCCCGCGTCCACCGACCCGAGCGCCTCCGCCACGGAGCGCGCCATGATCGCGACCGCGTACAGGGTCAGGGCGATGGTCACGTTGGACTCGCTCAGCAGGCTGGTGCCGATGATGGCCGGGAGCGCCACGATCAGCGCGATCGACGGGATCGTGTAGAGCAGACCGGCGAGGGTCAGCAGCACGGCGCCGGTGATCCGCAGCCGCCAGGCGACCCAGCCGAGCGGGATGGCGATCACGAAGCCGAGCACGATGGGCACGACGCTGAGCCGCAGGTGGTCGAGCGACAGCCTGCCGATCAGGTCGAGATTGTCGAGGACCCAGTTCACGCCGCACCCTCGGCGAGCACGCCCGCGGGCTTGCCGTCGGCGTCCACCACGATCGTGCGGCCGTCGACCTGCTTGAGCGAGAGCGAGCGCTTGCCGCGGTGCGCGCCCACGAAGTCGGCGACGAAGTCGTCCACGGGGTTCGCGAGGATCTCCTCGGGCGTGCCCTGCTGGGCGATGACGCCGCCCTTCTTGAGGATCACGATCTGGTCGCCGAGCAGGAACGCCTCGTCGATGTCGTGGGTCACGAAGACGACGGTCTTGCCGAGCTCGCGCTGCAGCCGCAGCAGCTCCTCCTGCAGCTCGGTGCGCACGATCGGGTCGACGGCGCCGAAGGGCTCGTCCATGAGCAGGATGTTCGGCTCGACCGCGAGCCCGCGGGCCACGCCCACGCGCTGCTGCTGGCCGCCGGAGAGCTGGCTCGGGTAGCGCTTCGCGAGCGCGCGGTCGAGCCCGACGGTGTCCATGAGCGTCAGCCCGCGCTCGCGCGCCTCCGCCTTCGGCGTGCGGTTCAGCCGCAGCACCGTCGTGATGTTGTCGAGCACGCTGCGGTGCGGCAGCAGGCCGCTGTTCTGCATGACGTAGCCGATCCGGCGGCGCAGCTGCACCGCATCCGTCGTCGCGATGTCCTCGCCGTCGATGAGGATCTGGCCGGCGCTGGGCTCGACCATGCGGTTGACCATGCGCAGCAGGGTCGTCTTGCCGCAGCCCGACGAACCGACGAACACCGTCGTCGACCGCGACGGGATCGTGAGGTCGAAGCCCTGCACGGCCTTCGTGCCATCCGGGAACTGCTTGCTGACGGATCGGAATTCGATCAAGGGGAGCTCGTTCCTGCCGGGTGACGCATGTCTTCGGGTGGGGTCCAGCGTAGTGACCGGCTCAGCCCAGAATTCGATTTAGGTGGAGGGGGATGATGGGTTCCATGACAGACGCTGCATACGACCTGATCGTCATCGGTGCCGGCCCCGTCGGCGAGAACGTCGCCGACCGCGCCGTGCAGGGCGGGCTCTCGGTGCTCATCGTCGAGCGCGAGCTCGTCGGGGGCGAGTGCTCTTACTGGGCGTGCATGCCCTCGAAGGCGCTGCTGCGCAGCGGCTCGGCCCTGCGCGCCGCCCAGCGCGTCCCCGGCGCCGCCGACCCCGATGCGCGTGTCGACGCCACGGCCGTGCTGCGCCGCCGCAGCTCCTTCACGAGCGGATGGGAGGACACCGGCCAGGTCGAATGGCTGCAGTCCGCGGGGATCGACCTTGCCCGCGGCCACGGTCGCATCGCCGGTGAGCGCGTCGTGGAGATCACCGGCGAGGACGGCTCGGTGCGGCGGATCGAGGCCCGGCACGCCGTCGCGATCGCGACCGGCACGACGGCGGCGATCCCGCCGATCGAGGGCGTCGCCGAGACCGACCCCTGGACGAGCCGCGAGGCCACGAGCGTCACCGACGTGCCGCGCTCGCTCATCATCATCGGCGGCGGCGTGGTCGGCACGGAGATGGCGAACGCCTACGCGGACCTCGGCACCACCGTCACCGTGCTCTCCCGCGGCGGCCTGCTCGGCGGCATGGAGCCGTTCGCCGGCGAGCTCGTGGCGGATGCGCTGCGCGAGCGCGGCGTCGACGTGCGCACCGGCGCGGCGATCGCCAGCACCGTGCGCGAAGACGACGGCTCGGTCGCCGTCGACCTCGAGGACGGCACCGTGCTGCGCGCCGAGCACCTGCTCGTCGCCACCGGCCGCGAGCCGGCCACGAAGGACCTCGGCCTCGCGAGCATCGGGCTCGAGGACGGCGACTGGCTCGACGTCGACGACACCCTCCGCGTGCGCGGCCGCGACTGGCTCTACGCGGTCGGCGACGTCAACCACCGCTCGCTGCTCACCCACCAGGGCAAGTACCAGGCCCGCGCGGCCGGCGACGTCATCGTGGCGCGCGCCACCGGCGGCGAGGTGGACGCCGGCGCCTGGGGCGTGCATGCCGCCACCGCCGACCTCGCGGCGGTGCCGCAGGTGACCTTCACCGACCCCGAGGTGGCCTCGATCGGGCGCACCGCCGAGCAGGCGGAGGAGGCCGGGCTGCGCATCCGCGTCGTCGACTACGACCTCGGCTCGGTCGCCGGGGCGAGCCTGCACGCGGACGGCTACACCGGCAAGGCACGCATGGTCGTGGACGAGGACCGCGGCGTCGTCGTCGGCGCCACCTTCGTCGGCCAGGACGTCGCCGAGCTGCTGCACTCCGCCACGATTGCGGTCGTCGGCGAGGTTCCGCTGAGCCGACTCTGGCACGCCGTGCCGTCGTACCCGACCATCAGCGAGGTGTGGCTGCGCCTGCTCGAGACCTACGGGCGCCCCACGGCCTGACCGTCGCGCCCGGCCCCGACCCCGCACCAACCCCGCACCAAAATGAAGGAGATTCGTGCAACACGCCGGACGGGCAGCCCCAGCTGTCGGTGTGTCGCGAGGATCACCTTCATCTCGGGTCGCGGTTGCGGCACCGCGGGCTCGAGCATCTCAGGTCGCGGTCGCGGCACCGCGAACTCGAGCATCTCGGGTCGCGGTCGCGGCACCGCGAACTCGAGCATCTCGGGTCGCGGTCACCACACCGCGGACTGGGGCCGAGGCGCCGGCGGGTCACGGCATCGCTGGAGCCACCGATCGCTCGAGCAGGAAGCCCGCGGCAACCAGAACGAAGGAGCTCTTCGCGACACGCTGGCCGACCGGCCCCGGTTGTCGGCGCGCCGCCGGAATCTCCTTCATTTTGGCAGGGAGAGAGCGGGAGGAAGAGGAGAGGGGGCGGGTGGGGCTCGCCGGGGAGGGAGAGCGAGCTGCACGCCGCGGGCAGGTCAGGTGTCCGGCGCCCGGCGACCTCTCGACCCGGCCAGGCCGTCGGCGTAGCCGTCCTCGTAGGCCTCCCGGCTGCCGCGGGCGAACATGTCGCTCGGACCGGTGCGCACGAGGCTGCGCGCACCCGGCAGGTCGAGCGGGCCGACGAGGCGGCCGAGGCCGCTGACCACGGCGACCGGGCATCCGCTGGTCTTGCCCTTCACCAGGTCGGCCGCAGCGGCGATCTCGTCGGCGACGGCGGCCTGCGTCACGGTGAGCGGGCGGCCCTGCGCGTCGACGCCGCCGCGCAGGTCGTCGGTGACGTGCAGCCCGGCCGCGCCGATGGCCGCGTCCGTCTGGCCGATGCGCCAGGGCCGACCGAGGGTGTCCGAGATCACGACGCCCACGTCGACGCCGAAGCGGATGCGCAGAGCGGCGGCGAGCGCGCGGGCGCTTGCATCCGGGTCCAGCGGCAGCAGCAGGATGGTGCCGTCCGGGGTGTTGCTCGCATCGACGCCGGCGGCCGCGGCGACGATGCCCAGGCGGTTCTCGACGATGCGGGTGGTCCCGCCGGGATGCTCGCGGGTCGCGACGACGCGCACGGTCTCCTCGGTGATGGCGGCCTCGCGGTCGGCGGCCTCGCGCATCCGCCCCTCCGCCTTGGAGACGATCTTGCTCGTGACGACGAGGATGTCGCCGGCCTCGAGCGGAGCGACGAGGTCGCCGATCAGCCGGGCCAGGTCGTCGCCCTCCCGGATCTCGCCGAGACCCGCGGGCGCCCGCACCTCCAACCGGGTCACCGCCGCAGCCCCGGCAGCACCTCGCGGCCGAAGACCTCGAGGAACTCGCGCTGGTTCGGGCCGGCGTTGTGCAGGTAGACCCGGTCGAAGCCGAGGTCGAGGGCGCGCTGGATGGCGGCGCGGTGCACGTCCGGGTCGTCGGAGACGGTCATCCGCTCGGCGAGATCCTCGGGACGCACGAGCCTGGCGATCTGCGCGAACTCGAATGGCGAGCGGATGTCGCCCTTCGGGAAGCTCATCGCCCCGTTCGGCCAGAGCCGCAGCGCGTTCGCGAGCGCCTGGTCGCGGCTGGGCGCCCACGCGAGGTGCAGCTGCAGCACCTTGCTCGTGCTCGCCGGGTCCTTGCCGGCCTCGCGGGCGCCCTCGTCGAAGCGCTGCACGAGTCGGGCCAGCTGCTCGTGCGGCGCGCCGATGGCGATGAGGCCGTCGGCGCTGCGGCCGGCGCGCTTGGCCGTGACCGGTCCGGCGGTGGCGACGAGGATGGGCGGGGCCGTCTCGGGCATCGTCCAGAGCCGCGCGGTCTCGAGCCGGAAGAACTCGCCGTCGTGCTTGACGTCGCGGCCCGACAGACCGCTCGCGAAGAGCTTGCGGATGACCTCGATCGCCTCGAACAGGCGGTTGATGCGCTGCGGCGCCTCGGGCCAGTACTGGCCGGTGACGTGGTCGTCGAGCGCCTCGCCCGCGCCGAGGCCCAGCCAGTGGCGGTGCGGGTGCATGGCCGCGAGCGTGGCGCTGGCCTGGGCGACGACGGCCGGATGCATCCGCACGGTGGGCGCGATCGAGCCGGGGCCGAGATCGCTGGTCGTGCGCTGCCCGATCGCGGCGAGCACGTTCCAGACGAAGGGCGCCTCGCCCTGCGCGGGCACCCAGGGCTGGAAGCGGTCGCTGGCCATGGTGCCGCTGAAGCCGTGCTGCTCGGCGACCGCCGCGAGCTCGACCGCCTCGGCCGGCGGCAGGTGCTCGAGCATCGCCGCGAAGCCGATGCGCGGGGCGGTGCTCACGCCAGGTGCCGCGCGACCGCGGGCGGCACGTAGGGGCTGATGTCGCCGCCGAGCGCCGCCACCTGGCGCACCAGCGAGCTGGAGACGTGCGAGTGGGCGGGGTTCGGCAACAGGAAGACCGTCTCGACCGAGGCGAGGTCGCGGTTCACGATCGCCATGGGGGTCTCGTAGCTCACGTCGAGCTGCGAGCGCACGCCCTTGACGAGCACCTCGGCGCCGACCTGCCGGCAGTAGTCGACGAGCAGGCCGGAACCCCAGTCGGTCACGCGGATGCGACCGCCGATGCCGGCCTCGGCGACCGACTCCTCGATGAGGGCGATGCGCTCCTCCGGACCGAGCAGCGTCGTCTTGGCCGGGTTGTGCACGACGACGACGTGCAGCTCCTCGAAGATCCGAGCCGCGCGCTCGATGACGTCGAGGTGGCCGAGGGTGACGGGGTCGAAGGATCCGGGGACGACGGCGATCCTGCTCATGGGCTCAGCGTAACCGCGGGCCCGGGGTCGTGCCGAACGGCACAGCGTCGGCACCGGCCGCGCGGCGTCGAGCGGATGCGCAGACGACGGTCCCCCGCATCCGCTGGGTGCTCAGCCCTTGTCGAGGTAGGCGCGGGCGCTCTCGTCGAGGCGGCGCTCGAGGGCGGCGGCCAGCTCCGGATGCGCGGCGATGCCGCCGGGCGCCGCGATGAGCTGCTCGGCGGAGGCACGGGCGGCCGCGATGAGATCGCCGTCGCGCGCCACCCGGAGGATGCGCAGCGAGGACCGGCCACCGGACTGGTTGCTGCCGAGCACGTCGCCCTCCTGGCGCAGGTCGAGGTCGGCCTGCGCCAGCTCGAAGCCGTCGAGCGTCGCCGCGACGGCCTCGACGCGCTCCCGGGCGAGCGTGCCCTCCTCGGCGCGGGTGACGAGCAGGCACAGGCCCGGCACGCCGCCGCGGCCGACCCGGCCGCGCAGCTGGTGCAGCTGCGAGACGCCGAAGCGCTCGGCGTCGAGCACCGCCATCGTCGAGGCGTTCGGCACGTCGACGCCCACCTCGATCACGGTGGTGGCGACGAGCACGTCGATGTCACCGGCGGCGAAGGCGCGCATGATCGCATCCTTCTCCTCGCCCTTCATCCGCCCGTGCAGCGCCTCGATGCGCCGGCCGGCCAACGCCGGCTGCGCGCGCAGCTGCGGCAGCAGCGTCTCGACCGCCGCGAGCGGGGCGTCGCTCGCGCTGCCCTCCTCGAGCGGTGTGCCGTCGTCGGTCGTCTTCGACGCCTTGCCGTCGGCGGGTTCCTCGATCGCGGGGCACACCACGAAGGCCTGGCGGCCCTGGGCCAGCTCCTCCCCCATCCGCTCCCACACCCGCGCGATCCACTGCGGGTGGTCGGCGAGCGGCACGACGTGGCTGGTGATGCCGGCGCGGCCTGCCGGCAGCTCGCGGATGGTGGCCACGTCGAGGTCGCCGAACACGGTCATGGCGACGGTGCGCGGGATGGGGGTGGCGGTGAGCACGAGCACGTGGGGCGGCGTGGCGCCCTTGGCCCGCAGCGCCTCGCGCTGCTCGACGCCGAAGCGGTGCTGCTCGTCGACGACCACGAGGCCCAGGTCGCTGAACTCGACCGCGTCGCCGAGCAGCGCGTGCGTGCCGACGACGATGCGCGACTGCCCGCTGACGATGGCCAGCAGCGCCTTGCGCCGCTCGGCGACCGGCAGCTGCCCGGTGAGCAGCACGGGCCTCAGCTCGGCGACCAGCTCGTGGCCGAGCGTTCGTTCGATGGAGCGCAGGTGCTGGCCGGCGAGCACCTCGGTGGGTGCCAGCAGAGCCGACTGGCCGCCGTCCTCGGCGACCGCGAGCATGGCCCGCAGCGCCACGAGCGTCTTCCCCGAGCCGACCTCTCCCTGCACGAGCAGGTTCATCGGGCTCTCGCTGGCGAGACCTGCGGTGATCGTCTCGCCCACCGCGCGCTGGTCGCCGGTGAGCTGGAACGGCAGCGCCGCGTCGAAGCGCTCCAGCGGACCGCCCGGTGCCGCGCGGCGGGCGTAGGCGGTGCTCGCGCGCTGCTGCTCGCGGCGCTGCAGCAGCGCGGCCTGCAGCAGCAGCGCCTCCTGGAACTTCAAGGTGTGCCGGGCGGCGTGCGCGTCCTGCTCGGTCGTCGGCCGGTGGATGAGCTCGAGCGCGCGGTGGTACGGATGCAGCTTGCGCCCTCGCGCACGATCGCCGGGATCGGGTCGGGCAGGTCGGGCAGCCCGTCGAGCACGACGGCGATGGCACGCTGCAGCTGCCAGCTCGCCACGGTGCCGGTGGCCGGGTAGATCGGGATCGGCTGCTCGGCCCAGCGCTTCGCCGCCTCGGGGTCGCGCCCATCGCCCTCGTCGCGGTCGAACAGCTCGTAGTCGGGGTGCGCGAGCTGCATCGCGCCGCGGTACTCGCCGAGCTTGCCGGCGAAGATGCCGCGGACGCCGGGGCGCAGCTCCTTCGCCCGCCAGGACTGGTTGAAGAAGGTGAGGCTGATCGTGCCGGTGCCGTCGCCGATCAGCACCTCGAGCAGGGAACCGCGGCGCGCGCGCATGGAGCGCTCCTGCACCTGCAGCACCTCGGCGACCAGGGTGATGTTCTCGTCCGGCGGCAGCGCACCCAGCTCGGTGAGCTCGCCGCGCTTGGCGTAGCGGCGCGGATAGTGGCCGAGCAGGTCGGCGACGGTCTCGAGGCCGAGCCCGCGCGCGAAGGCCTTCGCGGTGCGCTCCCCCAGCACCGCGGCCAGCGGCTGGTCGAGCGGCGAGGAGGTCACTCGTCGAGCGTATCGCGCACCCCCGACGCGCCCGCGCGGCGGGGCGGACCGTCGAGCGGATGCGGACCCGGCGTCCGCGCAGCAGGGCGGGCGCGCCGCCGCCCGAGCGGATGCGGACCGACGGGTCGGTTCGACAGGTTGACGCACCGCCGCCCGAGCGGATGCGGACCGCCGCGTCCGCGCATCCGCTCGCCGCTAGGCTCGATGCCCATGACCCGCATCATCGCCGGCTTCGCGGGATCGCTCGCGCTGCAGGTCCCCCGCACCGGCACGCGCCCCACCAGCGACCGGGTGCGCGAGGCGCTCTTCTCGGCCCTCGAGTCGCGCGATGCCGTCGAGGGCGCCCGCGTGCTCGACCTCTTCGCCGGCACGGGAGCGCTGGGGCTCGAGGCGCTGAGCCGCGGCGCCGCCGAGGTCGTGCTCGTCGAGAAGCACGGGCCCGCGGCGAGGATCGCGCGGGCGAACGCCGCGCAGGTCTCCGCCCGCGCCCCGCGGGGTGCGACCTCGCAGGTGCGCGTGGCCGCGGTCTCGGCGCAGGCGTTCGTCGAGACCGGCGGCGACGCCTTCGACCTCGTGCTCATCGACCCGCCGTACGAGCTGGGCGAGCCCGAGCTCGCCGTGCTGCTGGCGGCGCTGCCCGCGCGGCTCACCGAGGACGCGGTCGTGCTCGTCGAGCGCTCGGGCCGTGCCCCGGAGCCCACCTGGCCCGAGGCGCTCGAGCTCGAGCGTCGCCGCGACTACGGGGACACGACCGTCTGGTTCGCCTCGCGCCCCTGACGCGACCGGCGCTCGCCGCGCCCGTCATCCCGTCCGAGCCGGCGCGCCCCAACCCGCCGCCCATGCCGCGCCGCCGCCTGCGCGGTGTGCCGCAGCGAAGGCCCCGACCTCGCCGTTGGCCCTGCCCTCCCCAAAGGTCCCGACCTCGCCAAAGGCCCCGACCTCGCCGAAGGTCCCGACCTCGCCAAAGGCACCGACCTCGCCGAGATGAAGGAGATCTGCGCGACTCGCCGGAGCCACGGTCGAGGACCGCGGCGTGTCGCGAGTTTCTCCTTCGTTCTGGTGCGGCGGAGAAGGTGTGGGGTGGTGCGCGGAGGCGGTGCCGGGTGGGGCGCGGACGCGTGGGCGTGCGGATCAGTGCTCGGCGACGAGGGTGAGCTCGCGCTCCCCCGTGCGCTCGAGCGGCACGCCGTCGCCGGCCGCCCAGTCGAGCAGCTCGTCGAGGCCGCGGGGCTCGGCACCGTCCAGCAGCAGCCGGCGCACGAAGCGGCCCTTGCCCTGCTTGTTGAAGTGGTTGAGGGCGCGGCGGCGGCCGTCCGGCCCCTCCGCGACCACGCGCAGGTACGCGGACTCCGCGACGCCGTCCAGCGGTCCCAGCCCGACGTAGCCCTCGCTGCGCAGGTCGAGCACGGGCTCGCCTAGCGCCGCCAGCGCGGCCGCCGCATCCGCTCGCCAGTGCCGCTTCAGCGGCAGTCCCGGCAGCCGGGAGTCGTGCGAGAGCCGGTAGGCGGGCACGGGGTCGCCGGCGCCGACCGGTCCGAGCAGCGCGGAGTGCACGAGCACCGACCGGCGCGCGCGCTCCCAGGCGTCCTCGGGCAGCGATGGCGCATCGAGCGCGTCGTAGAGCACCCCGGTGTAGCGGTGCAGCGCGGGCATCGTCGGCGACGTCGCGATCTCCCGGTTGCGGGCCACCTCATCGGCCTGCTTCGGACCCAGCTTGAGGGCGCGGACCGTGGCCTCGGCGTCGCCGGCCAGCTCGACCGCGGCATCGACGACGGCGGCCCGCGCGGCCGTGAGCTCCGGGAACGCGAGCTGCGACAGGTCGAGCGCACTGCCGGGAGCGCCGCCCTCGCGCTTGGTCTCGGAGGGCGGGAGGATGAGGCGGATCACGCTCGCAGGAATGCGAGCGACTGCTCGAGCAGCACCGGGAGCGGATGCACGCTGTCGAGCCGCAGACGCGGTGCGCCCGCGGCGGCCCCGTCCCACTCGGCCCATTCGTCCAGGCTCTCCTCGACCGCGTGCACGGCAGCGGGAGGACTGAGCCGGCGACGCGCCTCGAGGCGCTCGCGATGCAGATCCGGGTCGGAGCAGTGGACCTCGAGGAAGCGCAGGCCGCGGCCCTGGCGCTCGGCGAGGCCCACCCACTGGTCGCGGGCGGGGCCGACGGCGTTGACCGCGTCCAGAACGACGCCGAGGCCGCCGGAAGCCAGGATCGGCTCCACGGCGGCCTCGGCCACGAGATAGGCGGCCAGCCCGGTGGGCTGGCCGGCGTCGATGCCCGCCCGCAGGATCGCCGCCTCGATGGGGTCCACCGAGACGACGGGCAGGCGCAGCTCGGCGCCGATCGCCGCCGCCAGGGTCGACTTGCCGGAACCCGGCAAGCCGGCCATGGCGATCAGCACGGTTCGATCCCTGCGGTCAGACCAGCGACGCGGCGCGCGCGACGACCGTGACGGTGTCGTGCTCGACCGAGACGAAGCCGTCCTCGGCGTTCGCGACGAGCTTCTCGCCGCTGGGGAGCGTGATGCGGACCTGGCCTGCGCCCAGGATCGCGAGCACGGGCTCGTGACCCGGCAGGAAGCCGATCTCACCCTCGGTCGTGCGGGCGACCACGGAGGAGGCGGTACCCGCCCAGACCTCGTGGTCGGCCGACACGACGCTGACGTTGAGCTCGGCCACGATCAGCCGTTCTCCTTCTGGATCTTCGCCCACTGCTCCTCGACGTCGGAGATGCCGCCGACGTTGAAGAAGGCCTGCTCGGCCACGTGGTCGAACTCGCCCTTGGCGATGGCGTCGAAGGACTCGATGGTGTCCTTCAGGGGCACCGTGGAGCCCTCGACACCGGTGAACTTCTTCGCCATGTAGGTGTTCTGCGAGAGGAACTGCTGGATGCGGCGCGCGCGCGACACCGTGATCTTGTCCTCTTCGGAGAGCTCGTCGACACCGAGGATCGCGATGATCTCCTGCAGCTCCTTGTTCTTCTGGAGGATCTGCTTGACCGTGGTAGCGACACGGTAGTGGTCCTCGCCCAAGTAGCGGGGGTCCATGATGCGCGAGGTCGACGTGAGCGGGTCGATGGCCGGGTAGAGGCCCTTCGACGCGATCTCGCGGCTCAGCTCGGTGGTCGCGTCGAGGTGCGCGAAGGTGGTCGCCGGGGCCGGGTCGGTGTAGTCGTCGGCGGGCACGTAGATCGCCTGCAGCGAGGTGATCGAGTGACCGCGCGTCGAGGTGATGCGCTCCTGCAGCACGCCCATCTCGTCGGCGAGGTTCGGCTGGTAGCCCACCGCGGACGGCATGCGGCCGAGGAGGGTCGAGACCTCCGAGCCCGCCTGCGTGAAGCGGAAGATGTTGTCGATGAAGAGGAGCACGTCCTGCTTCTGGACGTCGCGGAAGTACTCGGCCATGGTGAGGGCCGAGAGGGCGACGCGCAGACGCGTTCCCGGCGGCTCGTCCATCTGGCCGAACACGAGCGCGGTCTTGTCGAAGACGCCGGCCTCGTCCATCTCGTGGATGAGGTCGTTGCCCTCACGGGTGCGCTCGCCGACGCCGGCGAACACCGAGACGCCGCCGTGGTCCTGCGCGACGCGCTGGATCATCTCCTGGATGAGGACGGTCTTGCCGACGCCCGCACCGCCGAAGAGGCCGATCTTGCCGCCCTGCACGTAGGGGGTGAGGAGGTCGATCGACTTGATGCCGGTCTCGAAGAGCTGCGTCTTCGACTCGAGCTGGTCGAATGCCGGGGGCTTGCGGTGGATGGGCCAGCGCTCGGTGACCTCGATGGTCTCGCCGTCCGGGAGGTTCAGCACGTCACCGGTGACGTTGAAGACCTTGCCCTTGGTGATGTCGCCGACGGGCACCGAGATGGGCGAGCCCGTGTCGGTGACCTCCTGGCCGCGGACGAGGCCGTCCGTCGGCTTCAGGGCGATCGCGCGCACGAGGTCGTCACCGAGGTGCTGGGCGACCTCGAGCACGAGCTCGCTGGTCTGGTCGCCGATCGACACGGTGGTCTTCAGCGCGTTGTAGATCTCGGGGATCGCGTCGTGCGGGAACTCGATGTCGACGACCGGACCGGTGACCCGGGCGATGCGTCCGACACCGGCCGCGGCCGGAGCCTCGGTGGCGTTGGTTGCGGTAGCGGTAGCCATCTGTCTTCTCTTCCTCGTAGGAGCTACTTCGCCGAGACGAGGGCGTCTGCGCCGCCCACGATCTCGGAAATCTGCTGGGTGATCTCGGCCTGGCGGGCGTTGTTCGCCAGACGGGTGTAGTCGCGGATGAGTTTGTCGGCATTGTCGCTCGCCGACTTCATCGCACGCTGGGTAGCCGCGTGCTTCGACGCGGCGGACTGCAGCAGCGTGTTGAAGATGCGGCTCTCGATGTAGACCGGCAGGAGCGCGTCGAGCACGGTCTCCGCGTCGGGCTCGAACTCGTACAGCGGCAGGAGCTCGCTCTGCTCGGGCGCCTCGACGCCCTCGACGACCTCGAGCGGCAGGAGCCGCACGACCTCGGGCACCTGGCTGATCATGTTGACGAAGCGGTTGTAGACCACGTGGATCTCGTCCACGCCGCCCTCCGAGGCCGGCTGCTGGAACTTCGCGACGAGCGTGTCGGCGATCTCCTTGGCGGTCTCGAAGCCCGGGTTGTCGGTGTCGCCCGTCCAGACCTGCTCGAAGGCGCGGCGGCGGAAGGCGAAGTAGCCCTGCGCACGACGGCCGACCAGGTAGAACACCACGTCCTTGCCCTGCTCGCGCAGGAGCTCGGCGAGCTGGTCCGCTTCCTTGAGCACGTTCGCGTTGAACGCGCCGGCGAGGCCGCGGTCGGAGGCGAGGATGAGCACTGCGGCCCGCTCCACCTTCTCCGCCTCGGTGGTGAGCACGTGGTCGACGTTCGAGAAGGTCGCGACCGCGGAGACCGCACGGGTCACCGCACGCGTGTACGGCGCCGAGGCCGCGACGCGCTGCTGCGCCTTCTGGATGCGCGACGCCGCGATCAGCTCCATGGCACGGGTGATCTTCTTGGTGGTCTGGGCAGAGCGGATCTTCTGCCGGTAGACCCGAAGCTGGGCTCCCATGTCGTTTCCTTCTGTCTAGCTCTGGTCTGGGTCGTGGCCGCTGCGAGCGGCCGGATCGCGGGGAGGCCCGTGCGGGCCTCCCCGAGGGACCGCCTTAGCGGCGGCCCTTGACGATCTGTGCCTGGTTCACGTCCGACTCGTCCGCGGCCTCGGCGGCCGTGTCGACGGGAGCGGCCGAACCCGGCTGGAACTCCTTGAGGAAGGCGTCCGTGCCGGCCTTGAGCGCCGCCAGGGTGTCGTCGTCCAGCACGTTGGTCTTGCGCAGGTTGTCGAGCACCTCGGTGTTGCGCTTGAGGTAGTCGATCAGCTCGGCCTCGAAGCGCAGCACGTCCTCGACGGGGATCTCGTCGAGCTTGCCGTTGGTGCCGGCCCAGATCGAGACGACCTGCTCCTCCACCGGGAACGGCGAGTACTGCGGCTGCTTCAGCAGCTCGGTGAGGCGGGCGCCTCGGGCGAGCTGACGGCGGCTGGCCTGGTCGAGGTCCGACGCGAACATCGCGAAGGCCTCGAGCGAGCGGTACTGCGCGAGCTCGAGCTTGAGCGTGCCGGAGACCTTCTTGATCGACTTCACCTGGGCGTCGCCGCCGACGCGCGAGACCGAGATGCCCACGTCGACCGCAGGACGCTGGTTGGCGTTGAAGAGGTCGGACTGAAGGAAGATCTGGCCGTCGGTGATCGAGATCACGTTGGTCGGGATGTACGCCGAGACGTCGTTCGCCTTGGTCTCGATGATCGGCAGGCCGGTCATCGAGCCGGCGCCGAGCTCGTCCGAGAGCTTGGCGCAACGCTCCAGCAGACGGGAGTGCAGGTAGAACACGTCGCCCGGGTAGGCCTCGCGTCCCGGCGGACGGCGCAGGAGGAGCGATACGGCGCGATAGGCCTCGGCCTGCTTCGACAGGTCGTCGAAGATGATCAGGACGTGCTTGCCCTCGTACATCCACTGCTGGCCGATGGCCGAACCGGTGTAGGGCGCGAGGTACTTGAAGCCGGCCGGGTCGGAAGCGGGGGCCGCGACGATGGTGGTGTACTCCATCGCTCCGGCGTCCTCGAGCGCGCCTTTCACCGAGGCGATGGTCGAGCCCTTCTGGCCGATCGCGACGTAGATGCAGCGGACCTGCTTGTCGACGTCGCCCGACTCCCAGTTGGCCTTCTGGTTGATGATCGTGTCGATCGCGATGGCCGTCTTGCCGGTCTGGCGGTCGCCGATGATCAGCTGACGCTGGCCGCGGCCGATCGGGATCATGGCGTCGATCGCCTTGATGCCCGTCTGCATCGGCTCGTGCACCGACTTGCGCGCCATGACGCCCGGTGCCTGCAGCTCGAGGGCGCGGCGGCCGCTCGAGGCGATGTCACCGAGGCCGTCGATCGGCTGGCCGAGCGGGTCGACGACGCGACCGAGGTAGCCCTCGCCTACGGGGACGGAGAGGACCTCGCCGGTGCGGGTCACCTCCATGCCCTCCTCGATGCCGGTGAACTCGCCGAGCACGATGACGCCGATCTCGTTCTCGTCCAGGTTCTGGGCGAGGCCGAGGGTGCCGTCCGCGAAGCGGATGAGCTCGTTGGCCATGACGCCGGGGAGGCCCTCGACGTGCGCGATGCCGTCGCCGGCGTCGGTGACGCGGCCGACCTCGGTGGTGGAAGCCTTGCCGGGCTCGTAGGACCCGACGAAGTCCTTGAGCGCGCTCCGGATCTCGTCCGGGCTGATCGTGATCTCTGCCATCACTGTCTCTCTGCTTGTCGAGGCCCACGGCCTCGGGATGTCTGGAAGAACGTCAGCTCGCGAGGGCGAGCTTGAGGTCCTGGAGCCTGCTGGCCACGGTGCCGTCGACGACCTCGTCGCCGATGCGCACGCGCAGCCCGCCGATGATCGACGGGTCGACCACGACCTGCACGCGGAACGAGCGGCCGCGGGAGGCGGTGAGGCCTTCCTCGAGCCGCTTGCGCTGCGCGGGGCTCAGCGGCGCGGCGGCGGTGACCGTGGCCACCTCGCTGCCGGCCTGGTCGGCGACGATGTCGGCCGCGGCCTCGATGAGCGGACGGATGCGGCGACCGCGCGGCTGCTGCACCAGGTGCCGCAGGATCGCGATGGTCGTCGCGTGCGCCTTGCCCTCGAGCAGCTCGCTGACGACGCCGGCCTTGGCCTCGGGAGCACCGAGCTTGCTGCTCAGCGCGAGCTCGAGCTCGGCGTCGCCGGCCACGGCGCGCAGGAAGGCGAACAGTTCGGAGTCGACCGCCGTGCGCGCGGGCGCGGAGCCCGCGGCCACCCGGATGCCGATCTCCTCGATGCCCTCGAGCAGGTCCTCCGAACGCGACCAGCGACGGCCCACGAGACTCAGCAGCAGGCCCTTGGCCTGCGACCCCAGCTTCGCGCCGAAGATGCTCTCGACGAGCGCCTGCTTGCGGTCCGCATCGAGCTCGGGGTCGGCGAGCAGTCCGCGCAGCTGCGCGGACCCGCCCACCGCTCGGGCGGCTGCGAGCAGCTCCTCCGCGGCGGCGAGGCTCGGCTTGCCCGCATCGGCCAGAGCCGCGCGGGAGAGCGCGAGGGCCTCCCTGGTTGCGCTGCCCACGATCAGGCCTTCGCCGACTCGCTGGTCTCGAGGTCCGCGAGGAAGCGGTCCACGAGGCCGGCGGCCTTCTTGTCGTCGGTCAGGGTCTCGCCGACCACGCGCGAGGCGAGATCGATCGCGAGGGTGCCCACCTCGGCGCGCAGGGAGACGAGGGCGGCCTGACGCTCGGCCTCGATCTGGGTCTGCGCGTTGGCGAGGATGCGGGCCGACTCGGCCTGCGCCTGCTCCTTGAGCTCCGCGAGGATCGCGGCGCCCTCGGCGCGCGACTTCTCGCGGATCTCCGCAGCCTCGGCGCGTCCCTCGGCGAGAAGCTGGTTGTACTTCTCGAGCTGGGCCGCGGCCTCGGCCTGCGCGTTCTCCGCCTTGGCGATCCCGCCCTCGATGACCGCGGCGCGGTCGTCGAGGATCTTGCGGAACTTCGGGATCGCGTAGAACCCGAAGAAGGCGGCGATGACGACGAAGACGACCGCAGACCAGATGATGTCGTAGTCGGCGGGGAGGAACGGGTTCGTGACCGCGCCCTCCTCAGCCGCAAGGATCATGCTGACCATATGGGGTCCCGCCCTTACTGGAAGATGAAGAAGGTGGCGACGCCGATGAAGCCGAGGAGCTCCGCGAAGGCGATACCGAGGAACATGGTGGTCTGGAGACGACCGGCCAGCTCGGGCTGACGGGCCATGGCCTCGACGGTCTTGCCGGCGACGATTCCGACACCGATGCCGGGGCCGATGGCGGCGAGGCCGTAGCCGACGGTGGCGATGTTGCCGGTGATGCCTGCGATGTCCACTGTGGGTTTCCTTCCGTAGGGAGGACCGGGCGGGTGCCCGAGCCTTGGATCAGTGCTCGTGGGAGACGGACTGCTGGATGTAGACAGCCGTCAGGAGGGTGAAGATGTACGCCTGCAGCACGGCGACCAGCATCTCGAAGAGCGTGAAGATGAACCCGCCCGCGAGGGTGCCGATGCTGAACAGCTTGAAGAAGCCGTCCGCGCTGAAGAGGAAGAAGTGCGTCGCCGAGAAGCAGAGCACCAGAAGGAGGTGGCCGACCATCATGTTCAGCAGCAGTCGCAGCGCGAGCGAGAGCGGGCGCACGATGAAGATGTTGATGAACTCGACCGGCGTCAGGATGATGTAGATCGGCCACGGCACGCCCGAGGGGAACAGCTGACCGCGGAAGAAGCCGCCGGCGCCGTGCTCCTTGATGCCGGCGTAGATGAAGACCACGTAGGCGACGAGACCGAGCAGCAGCGGCATGCCGATGAGGGCCGTGCCCGCGATGTTCGCGCCGGGGATGATGCCGGTGATGTTCATGGCGAAGACGCCGAAGAAGATCGCCGCAAGCAGCGGGAGGAACCGCTTGCCGTGCTTCTCGCCCAGCACCTGATCGGCGATCTGGACGTTCACGAAGTCGAGCGCGAGTTCCGCGATGCTCTGGCCGCGGCCGGGCACGCGCCTGGCACGGCGCAGACCGAGCCAGAAGAGCAGCAGCATCAGTGCGATGGCGATGATGCGCACCATGACGATGCGGTCGATCGCGAACGGGGTTCCTGCGAAGAAGAGCTCGGGGAGCCCGAGGAACTCTCCGATGCCGGGAGCGTGGAACTCGCCCCCTTCGCCAGCGGCCAGGGTCACGGTGTCGGCGTGCAGCGCTCTCTCCTGTGATCGGGGCATGTGCGACGGCACATGAGCGTTGGGATTGTGGTGCGATCCGCCAGGCGGCAACGGCCGCGACGCAATCGGGTCAACAGTACCAGCGGGTTCGACGTCACGTCGAATCAGCGGGGCATGTTGCAGTGGGTGCAGGAATGCACCTCACCGCATCCGCTCGATCAGGCCTGATGGTCGGTCTTGTCACTGCTCGGCGCGCCCGGCAGCTCCACATCGCTGACGTAGCCGAGGCGGCCCTTGGCGACGACGACGGCGTCGATCACCAGCGTGCCCACGACTGCGGCGACGATCGACAGGAAGAGGCTCCAGTCGTGGATGAAGGCGGCATCGCGCAGGAGCACCAGCACGACGATGAACAGCACCGCCTTGAGCAGCCACGCGCCCATGATGATGCCGAAGAACACGGTGATGTCGTACTTGATCGCCACGATGAGGCTGACGACCGTGACGCCGGCGAAGACGACCGCCATCGCCGTGCCGATCAGCACGCTGATCACTCCGTCCTGGCCCACGATCAGACCGGAGACCACCCCGCCGACGACCGCGATGACGGCGGCGAGGACGAGGGAGAGCACGAGGGCTCGGCGGAAGACGATGCTGGCGTTCACGGGTGCTCCTGGGCGGGGTTCGGGGGCGCTGGGGAGGCGCCGGCGGGCGCGAGGGCCGCGGCGCGCTCCTCGGCGATGCGGCGGCGGTGGTTGGCGGCGACCGGGGCGACGGTCACGACCGTGCAGGCCGCGATGCCGAGGCCGATCAGCGTCAGCGCGAGCCGCCAGTCGAGGAAGAGGAACAGCAGGCAGCCGACGGAGACGACGGCGGTCCAGCCGTAGAACAGCAGCACCGCGTGGAAGTGGCTGTGACCGAGGTCGAGCAGGCGGTGGTGGATGTGCATGCGGTCCGCCGCGAACGGCGACTTGCCGGCGCGCAGGCGGCGCAGCACCGCGAGCGAGAAGTCGAGCAGCGGCAGGATGAGGATCGCGAGCGGCAGCACCACGGGGATAAAGGCCGGCAGCAGCAGCGTGCGCTCGGCGACGACCGCCGGCACGCTGATCTGGCCGGTGACGGAGATGGCGGATGCGGCCATGAGCAGACCCGACAGCAGGGCGCCCGCATCCCCCATGAACATCTTCGCCGGATGCCAGTTGAGCGGCAGGAAGCCGAGGCACGCGCCGACCAGGATGACGCTGATGAGCGCGGAGAGGTTGAAGTACTCGGCCTCGCCGATCACCCGCGTGAGCACGAAGGTGTAGAGGAAGAAGACGCCGTTGCCGATGATGACGACGCCGGCCACCAGCCCATCGAGGCCGTCGATGAAGTTGACCGCGTTCATGACGACGACCACGACGAGGATCGTGCCGATCAGCGACATGGTCGAGCTGCCGACGGCGACGCCGCCGATGGGCAGTGACACGATGGCCACCCCCTGCCAGGCGAGCAGGCCCGCGGCGATGATCTGGGCGGCCAGCTTGGTCATCCAGTCGAGGTCCCAGATGTCGTCGGCGACGCCGACCAGCACGATGATGAGCGCCGAGCCGAGGATCGCGAGGATGGGCCCGGGATCGGCGAAGACGAGATCGAACCAGGGCACCTGCGAGGCGAAGGCGAACGCGACGAGCACGCCGATGAACATCGCGATGCCGCCGAGGCGCGGCGTCGGCTGCGTGTGCACGTCGCGCTCGCGGACCGCGGGATGGAGGCGGTACTTGAGCGCGAGCTTCCAGATGACGATGCTGAAGACGAACGCGGTGCCGGCCGCGACGAGCGCGGTGAGGACGTAGAACACTAGACGCCGCTCTCGAACCGCGCCGCGCCGTCGAGCACGGCCTCGAGCTGCACGAGCGGGATGACGCCCTGGCGCAGGATGCGCAGCGGCCCGTCGGGCAGCGCGGTGGCGTCGACGATGGTGGAGCCGTTGTCGCGACCGGGCACGGCATCGGCGCCGACCTCGCCCGCGTCGAGGTACACGGCGACCGAATCGCCGAGCATCTCCTGCGCCCGCTGCGCGGTGCGCGCCGCCGGCTGGCCCGTGAGGTTCGCCGAGGAGACGGCGAGCGGACCGGTCGCGGCGAGCAGCTCGCGGGCGACGGCGTGGTCGGGCATCCGCAGCGCGACGGTGCCGCGGGTCTCCCCCAGGTCCCAGCTCAGCGAGGCGCGGGCGGGCAGCACCAGGGTGAGCCCTCCGGGCCAGAAGGCCTCGGCGAGCTTGCGGGCCGCATCCGGCACCGTCTCGGCGAGGGCGTCCATCGTGGCGAAGTCGGGCACGAGCACCGGCGGCGGCGATTGACGGCCCCGCCCCTTGGCGTCGAGCAGGCGCTGCACCGCCGCCGGCTGGAAGGCGTCGGCGGCCACCCCGTAGACCGTGTCGGTGGGGAGCACGACGAGCTCGCCGCGCCCGAGAGCGGTGCGGGCGAGCCGGGCGCCGGAGAGCAGATCCTCCGGCGAGGAGGCGTCGTGGATGGAGGGCATGTCCAGCCCATGGTAGCCCGGAGCGGATGCGGGACTGCTGCGGCCCGCCCGGCCAGAGCCCCGTCAGAGCCCCGTGAGGGCGCGCAGCGCCGCCAGGTGGGCGGCGAGCGCCGAGCGGCCTGCCTTCGTCGCGCTGGCCCAGGTGCGCGGGCGCTTGCCCACGTAGCCCTTGCGCAGCGACACGTAGCCGGCGGTCTCGAGCTGGGCCAGCTGCTTGCTGAGCACCGAGTCGCTCAGCTCGATGGCGTCCCGCAGCGCGGCGAAGTCGACCTCGTCCAGCTTGTCGAGCGCAGCCATGATGCTGAGCCGGATGGGGGCGGTCAGCTGATCGTCGAGCGCATGCCGCGGGTGCTGCGCCTCGGTCATCGGCGCGCCCCGCTCGGGATGAGGGTGCTCGGCAGCGCGACGAGCACGGCCGCCGGCACCCAGATCCACCAGTCGCGCGCCTCGACTGCCGTCGAGGAGACGATGCCGAGCATGTAGAGCAGCATGGTGCCGCCGAGGCCGAGCCCGTACTGCAGGGAGAAGCCCCGGGCGACCGCCCGCCGCGTCCGCGTGTACCAGGTGATGACCACGGCGAGCACGATCCCGTAGCCGACCATGCCGGCAACCCAGCCGACGAGGCTGACGTCGACCGGCACGTAGACCGTGAGCAGGAGCAGAGCCGCCGTTGAGAGACCGATCGTCGCCCCGAGCACCCGGGTGCGGCGCCGGTCGGCGGCGGCGAGCCCGCCGCCGGCACCCTGCGCGGCGTCGGCGGCCGCGAGCTGGGCCGCGAGGTCCTCGCGCTCGGCGCTCATCGCGCGACCCGCTCGCCACGCAGCGCGATGGCGCCCGCGGTCGTCGCGGCGACCAGCGCGGCCGTGCCGGTGCTCATCGCGATGACGACGGGCGGGGTCGGGCCGTGCAGCAGCAGGAGCACCGCGAAGATGGTCGCGCCCAGCACCCAGGTGCCGATGATGCTGCCGATGGCGGTTCTGCGTCGCGTACTGCCGTTCATGGCGTCCTCGTTCCGTTGCGTCGAGTGGAAGTGGTTCCACTCTGGCATGTACTTTCCATAATGGCAAGTACTTTCGCGGATGCCGCGGCACGTCTCCCTCTCCCCGGCTCCGGACTCCCCCTCCACGATGGGGCGCTTCGGCGACGAGGGGCGTGCGCGCGCATGCCCCGTTGTCGTCGAGGCGCCCCGAAGCGGAGACGCGACCGGCACCCGAGCACGGCTACGGGCGCCGCACCGTGCGGCACCGCGCCGCAGGGGCGGCGGCGCAGCAGCGAGCTCAGCGCAGCGCGCTCGTGAAGCGGTCGCGGCCCAGGAGGTCGCGCTGGGTCGCGGCGGCGCTCCATCCGTCCGCCGTCAGCAGATCGCGGATCTCGGCTCCCTGCAGTTCGCCGTGCTCGATGACGAGGTAGCCGCCGGGATGCAGCAGGTCGAGCGCTCGCCGGGAGAGGGCGCGCACGACGTCGAGGCCGTCGGCGCCGCCGTACAGCGCGAGGGCGGGGTCGAAGAGGCGCACCTCGGGATCGCGCGGGATGGCGCCGACGGGGATGTACGGCGGGTTCGACACGACGACGTCGACCGTGCCGTCCCACTCCGGCAGCGCCTCGGCGAGGTCCCCGAACACCATCCGCACGTTCTCTGCGCCGGCGCGGTCCCGGTTGCGACGGGCCCAGACGAACGCCTCCGGCGACAGCTCGACGGCCGCGACCTCCGCCTGCGGCACCTCGGTGCCGATGGAGAGCGCCACGGCGCCGCTGCCGGTGCAGAGGTCGACGACGCGCGGGCTGGGCCCCGCGGCGGCGAGGGCGGCGTCGATGGCGAGCTGCGCGAGGGTCTCGGTCTCGGGCCGCGGCACGAAGACGCCGGGGCCCACCTCGAGCTCGAGGTGCCGGAACGCGGCGACGCCGAGGATGTGCTGCAGCGGCTCCCTGGCACTGCGCCGCTCGACGAGCGGGGCGAGCGCGTCGGCGGCGCCGTCGGGCGCCGCTCCCCCGGTGACGAGCCGCGCCTGCACGCCGCCGCGGCTGGTGCCGAGCACGTGCGCGAGCAGCAGTTCCGCATCCACCTCGGGATCGGGCACGCCCGCGGCGGCGAGGGCCGCGGCCGCGCGATCGCACAGCGTGGCCACCGCCTCGCTCACTCCGAGTCGCCGATCTGGGCGAGCCTCGCGTCCTCATCCGCTCGGATGCAGGAGTCGATGACCGCGTCGATCGCGCCGTCCATGACCCGGTCGAGGTCGTAGGACTTGTAGCCGGTGCGATGGTCGGCGATGCGGTTCTCGGGGAAGTTGTAGGTGCGGATGCGCTCCGAGCGGTCCATGCCGCGGATCTGCGACTTGCGGGCGTCCGAGGCGACCGCGTCGAGCTCCTCCTGCTGCTTCGCGAGGATGCGGGCGCGCAGCACGCGCATCGCCGCCTCGCGGTTCTGCAGCTGGCTCTTCTCGTTCTGCATCGACACGACGATGCCGGTCGGCAGGTGGGTGATGCGCACCGCCGAGTCGGTCGTGTTGACGCTCTGGCCGCCAGGACCGGAGGAGCGGAACACGTCGATCTTGAGGTCGTTCTGGCTGATCGCGACCTCCTCGGGCTCGTCGACCTCGGGGAACACGAGCACGCCCGTGGTCGAGGTGTGGATGCGCCCCTGCGACTCGGTGGCCGGCACGCGCTGCACGCGGTGCACGCCGCCCTCGTACTTGAGGTGCGCCCAGACGCCCTGCGAGGGCTCGGAGGCGTTCGACTTGATCGCGACCTGCACGTCCTTATAGCCGCCGAGATCGCTCTCGGTGCGCTCGAGGAGCTCGGTCTTCCAACCCTTCGACTCGGCGTAGTGCACGTACATGCGCAGGAGGTCGGCGGCGAAGAGCGCGCTCTCGGCGCCGCCCTCGCCGCCCTTGATCTCCATGATCACGTCGCGACCGTCGTCCGGGTCGCGCGGGATGAGCAGGCGACGGAGCTTCTCCTGCGCGAGGCGCAGCTGCTCCTCGAGCTCGGGGACCTCCTCGGCGAAGGCCTCGTCCTCGCGGGCGAGCTCGCGCGCGGCCTCCAGATCGTCGCCGAGCTGCACCCAGGAGGTGTGCGCGGCGACGATCTGGTTGAGCTCGGCGTAGCGGAGGTTGACCCGCTTGGCGCGGCCGGCGTCGGCGTGCAGCGCCGGGTCGGCGAGCTGCTGCTGCAGGTCGTCGTGCTCGGCCAGCAGCACCGCCACCGACTCGAACACGCTCAGCCCTCGCTGCGGCTGTGGCCGCCTGCCTGCGGCAGCGACTTCTGGATCTGCACGAGGAACTCGACGTTCGACTGCGTCTCCTTGAGCTTGCCGAGCACGACCTCGAGCGCCTGCTGCTGCTCGAGCCCGGCGAGGGCGCGGCGCAGCTTCCAGGTGACCTTGACCTCGTCGGCGGCAAGCAGCATCTCCTCGCGGCGGGTGCCGGAGGCGCTCACGTCGACGGCGGGGAAGATGCGCTTGTCGGCGAGGTGGCGGCTGAGGCGCAGCTCCATGTTGCCGGTGCCCTTGAACTCCTCGAAGATCACCTCGTCCATCTTCGAACCGGTCTCGACGAGCGCGGTGGCGATGATGGTGAGCGAGCCGCCGTCCTCGATGTTGCGCGCCGCGCCGAAGAAGCGCTTCGGCGGGTAGAGCGCGGCCGAGTCGACGCCGCCGGAGAGGATGCGTCCGGAGGCCGGCGCCGTCACGTTGTAGGCGCGGCCCAGGCGGGTGATCGAGTCGAGCAGCACGACGACGTCGTGGCCCAGCTCGACGAGTCGCTTGGCGCGCTCGATGGCGAGCTCGGCGACCGTGGTGTGGTCCTCGGCGGGGCGGTCGAAGGTCGAGGCGATGACCTCGCCCTTGACCGAGCGCTCCATGTCGGTGACCTCCTCGGGGCGCTCGTCGACGAGCACGACCATGAGGTGGGCCTCGGGGTTGTTCTTGGCGATCGCGTTCGCGATGGCCTGCAGCACGAGCGTCTTGCCGGCCTTGGGCGGCGAGACGATGAGGCCGCGCTGGCCCTTGCCGATGGGCGCGACGAGGTCGATGATGCGGGTCGAGAGCTTCTCGGGGGCCGTCTCGAGGCGCAGGCGCTCCTGGGGGTAGAGCGGGGTGAGCTTGCCGAACTCGACGCGCTTGCCCGCCTCCTCGACGCTCTGGCCGTTGATCGAGTCGATCTGCACGAGCGCGTTGTACTTCTGGCGACCGCCCTGGTCGCCGCCCTGGGGCTGGCGGATGGCGCCGATGACGGCGTCGCCCTTGCGCAGGTCGTACTTCTTGACCTGGCCGAGGGAGACGTACACGTCGCTCGGACCGGGCAGGTAGCCGGTGGTGCGCACGAAGGCGTAGTTGTCGAGCACGTCGAGGATGCCGGCGACCGGGATCAGCACGTCGTCCTCGGTCACCTCGGGCTCGTCGCCCTCGCCCTGGCCGCGGCCGCGCTTGCGGTCGCGGTTGCGGCTGCGCCGGCCGCCCTCGCGGTTGGAGTCGCCGTCGCCGCCGTTCTGGCGCTGCTGCTGCGGCTTGGCCTCGGTCTCCTCGGCCTTCTGCTCGCCCTGCGCCTCGGGCTTCTGCTCGCGCTGCTCGGCGGCGTCGCCCTGCTGGGCCTCGCCCTGCTGCTGGTCGCGCCCGCGACCGCGCCCACGGCCGCGGCTACGGCGGGACGGGCGGTCCTGCTGGGTCTGCTCGGAGCCGGTGCTCGCGCTGCTCTGCTCGGCCGAGTCCTGCCCCGTGACGAGCTGCTCGGTGCCGCGCTCTCCGGCGGCGGGCTTCTCGGCGCCCTCCTGCTCGCCGGCAGGCACCTCGTCGGCCTGCGCCTGCGGGGCCGGGGCGTCGACGACGCTGCCGGTCTCGCCGGGGACGCTGTCGGCGTTGACGTGGGCGGCCGCCGAACGCGGGGGCTCGCCGCCCGAGCTCGAGACGCGGCGCGACGCGCGACGGCGCGGGGCGGCCGCGGTCTCCTCGGCCGGTGCCTCGGGAGCGGTGGCCGGTGCCTCGGTGGCCGGTGCTTCGGTGGCCGGCGCCTCGGCGGCGTCGTCCGCAGCGGATTCGGCAGCGGGAGCCTCGGCCGCGGCGGCTTCCGGCTCGGCGGCGGCGCCCTGCTGGGCGGCGGCGATGGCGGCGACGAGGTCGCCCTTGCGCAGCTTGGCGGTCTCGGTCAGGCCCAGCTGCGACGCGAGGGCGCGCAGCTCGGGCAGACGGAGGGCGGCCAGGTCGGCGACGGAGTCCGGGTTCTCTGCACGGACATCGAGATCAGTCACGAAGTTCCTTTCGCCTCACGCGCGCGACGGCGCGTCAGGTGGGACCCCCGCATTCGGCAGCCGAGGAGGAAGATCGTGCTACTGGACCCCGGAGCTCACCGGAGATGCGGGAGCGATGATGTTGGATGACCACCGGGGAACCTGGACCGCAACCCTCCGTAGCACTGGAGGGCTTTCGGGTTAGTCGGGATCGACCCGGTGCGGCACCACTGTAGCACCCTTGACATCCACGGCCGGCATGAGCTTCTGCCAGGGCGTGTCAGCCTGCGCGTCGACGATCGCCGCCGCCGCGAGGCGCTCCGCGGGCGAGCTGCAGAGCACGAGCAGCGACGGGCCGGCGCCGGAGACAACCGCGGCGTGGCCGGCACCGCGCAGGGCCAGCACGAGCCTCGCCGTCTCGGGCATCGCGCTCGCGCGGTAGCCCTGGTGCAGCCGGTCCTCGGTAGCGGCGTGCAGCAGCTGCGGGCTCTGCGTGAGCGCCGCGATGAGCAGCGCCGAGCGCGAGACGTTGAACGCCGCATCCGCGTGGGGCACGGTGAGCGGTTGCAGGCTGCGGGCGAGCTCGGTCGAGACGGCGTACCCCGGCGAGCAGACCAGCGGCGAGACGCCGGGGTGCACGTTGAGCTTCGTGTGGCCCGGACCCTCGGGACCGGTCCACGCGATGGTCAGGCCGCCGAAGAGGGCGGGGGCGACGTTGTCGGGGTGGCCCTCGAGCTCGGTCGCGATCCGCAGCAGGTCGCTCGCGGAGAGCTCGACGACCCCGTCGAGCAGTCCCTTGGCCGCCATGACGCCGGAGACGATGGCGGCCCCGGACGAGCCGAGCCCCCGACCGTGCAGGATGCGGTTGTGCGCGACCAGGTCGAGACCCGGCAGCGCCTGCCCCGCCCAGGCGAAGGCGTGCGCGATCGAGCGGACGATCAGGTTGGTGGCATCGGTCGGCACCTCGCCCTCGCCGACGCCCCGCACCTCGACCGAGGCGCCGGGCTGCTCGCGCACCCGCACCTCGAGCTCGTCGTGCAGCGCGAGGGCGAGACCGAGGCTGTCGAAGCCGGGACCCAGGTTCGCGCTCGTCGCCGGCACCGTGACGTGCACGGCGCGGCCCAGCAGCGCGGTCATCCGGCCTGGAGCCCGAGCACCTCGGCGACGGACGCCGCATCGACGGGCACGACGGTCGGCTGCACGTCTCCGGTGCCCTCGGGGTTGCGCAGCGCCCACTGCGGATCCTTGAGACCGTGGCCGGTGACCGTGATCACGACGCGGGAGCCCTTGGGGATCTCCCCGCCTCGGCGCGCTCGAGCAGGCCGGCGACGCCGATGGCGCTCGCGGGCTCGACGAAGACGCCGACCTCGGCCGAGAGCAGGCGGTGCGCGGCGAGGATACCGTCGTCGTCGATCGCGCCGAAGTAGCCGCGGGTCTCGTCGCGGGCCGTGAGCGCGAGCTCCCAGCTGGCGGGGTTGCCGATGCGGATCGCGCTCGCGATGGTCTCGGGGTGCTTGACCGGCTCGCCGAGCACGATGGGGGCGCTGCCGGCGGCCTGGAAGCCGAACATGCGCGGACGCTTCGTGCTGCGCCCCGCCTCGGCGTCCTCGCGGTAGCCGCGGGAGTAGGCCGTGTAGTTGCCCGCGTTGCCGACGGGCAGGAAGTGGAAGTCCGGGGCGTCGCCGAGCACGTCGACGACCTCGAAGGCGCCCGTCTTCTGGCCCTCGATGCGGTCGTTGTTGACCGAGTTGACCAGGTGCACGGGGTAGTTCGCCGAGAGGTCGCGGGCGAGGTCGAGGCAGTCGTCGAAGTTGCCCTGCACCTGCAGCAGCTGCGCATTGTGCGCGATCGCCTGGCTGAGCTTGCCCATCGCGATCTTGCCCTCGGGCACGAGCACGGCGGCGGTGATGCCGGCGTGGGTCGCGTAGGCCGCGGCCGAGGCGCTCGTGTTGCCGGTCGAGGCGCAGATGACGGCCTTGGCGCCGTGCTCGACGGCCTTGGTGATCGCCATGGTCATGCCGCGGTCCTTGAACGAGCCGGTGGGGTTCATCCCCTCGTACTTGATCCAGACCTCCGCGCCGGTGCGCTCGGAGAGCGCGCGGGCCGGGATGAGCGGCGTGCCGCCCTCGCCCAGGGTGACGATCGGGGTCGCCTCCGTCACGTCAAGACGATCGGCGTACTCGCGGATGACTCCGCGCCACTGGTGGGCCATGCTCACAGTCCCTCGACTCTCAGAACGCTGGTGACGTCGCGGACGACGTCGTTCGAACGCAGGGCCTCGACGGTGCCGGCGAGTGCGGACTCGGGCGCGAGGTGCGTGACGATCACCAGCGTAGCGGCGCTGGCGGAGCTCGACTGCAGCACGGTCTCGACCGAGACGCCCTGCTCGTTGAAGACCCCGGCGACCGCAGCCAGCACGCCCGGCCGGTCCTCGACCTCGAGCGAGACCTGGTAGCGGGTCTGGATGCTGCCGAAGGGCGCGATGCCCACGGGCGAGCCGGTCGACTCCGCGACGCCCGGCCCGCCGGCGACGTGCCGCCGCGCGACCGAGACGATGTCGCCCAGCACCGCGCTGGCGGTCTGGATGCCCCCGCGCCCGCGCCGTAGAACATGAGGTCGCCCGCCGCCTCGGCCTGCACGAAGACGGCGTTGTTCGCGCCGTGCACGCTGGCGAGCGGATGCGCGGCCGGCACGAGGGCCGGGTGCACGCGGGCGGAGACGCCCGAGTCGAGCTGCTCGCAGATGGCGAGCAGCTTGACGACGTACCCGGCCTGCTTCGCCGACTCGATCTGCTCGGCCGTGACCGCGGTGATGCCCTCGCAGTGCACGCTCTCGAGCGGCACGGTGGTGTGGAAGGCGAGGCCCGCGAGGATCGCCGCCTTCGCGGCGGCGTCGTGGCCCTCGATGTCGGCGGTCGGGTCGGCCTCGGCGTAGCCGAGCTCGGTCGCGACCGCGAGCGCGTCCTCGAGCCCGAGGCCCTTGGTGTGCATCTCGTCGAGGATGTAGTTCGTGGTGCCGTTGACGATGCCGAGGATCCGCTGCACCCGGTCGCCGGCGAGGCTGTCGCGCAGCGGGCGGATGATCGGGATCGCGCCCGCGACGGCCGCCTCGTAGTGCAGCTGCGCCCCCACTTGCTCGGCCGCGGCGAAGAGCTCCGGACCGTGCGCCGCCAGGAGCGCCTTGTTGGCGGTGACCACGTCCGCGCCGGTGCCGAGCGCCTCGAGGATGAGGGTGCGGGCCGACTCGATGCCGCCCATGAGCTCGACGACGATGTCGGAGGAGAGGATCAGCTCGTGCGGGTCGGTGGTCAGCAGCTCGCGCGGCAGGTCCGCATCGCGGGGGGCGTCGAGGTCGCGCACGGCGATGCCGGCGAGCTCGATGCCCGCGCCGGCACGGGAGGCGAGCTCGTCGGCGCGGGCGATCAGCTGGGCGGCCACCTGGCTGCCGACGGAGCCGGCGCCCAGCAGGGCGACACGGAGTGTGCGGTACTCGATCATGTGGTGCGATCCGTTCTCAGGGTGCGGAGCGGTCAGGGGTGGGAGTCTCGGGGCGCCGCTCAGGCGACGGGGTGCAGGCCGGCGTCGCGGGCGAGGAGGTCGTCCTCGGTCTCGCCGCGCACGATCACGCGGGCCGCGCCGTCGCGCACGGCGACGACGGCCGGCCGAGCCAGGTAGTTGTAGTTGCTCGACAGCGCCCAGCAGTAGGCACCGGTCGCCGGCACGGCGACCAGGTCGCCGGGTGCGACGTCGCCGGGCAGGTAGTCGGCGTGCACGACGATGTCGCCGCTCTCGCAGTGCTTGCCGGCGAGGCGGATGAGGGCGGGCTCCGCGTCGGAGGCGCGGTTGGCGAGGCGCACGGTGTAGTCGGCGCCGTAGAGCGAGGGGCGCACGTTGTCGCTCATCCCCCCGTCGACGCTGACGTAGGTGCGCACGGCCGGCTCGTCGCCGTCGGTGACCAGCACCGGCTTGATGGTGCCCACCTCGTAGAGGGTCGCGGTCGACGGCCCGATGATCGCGCGGCCCGGCTCGATGGCGACGACCGGCACGGGCACGCCCAGCGCGGCGCAGTGCTCGGCGACCGTCGCGGCCATCCGCTGGGCGATCTCGGCGATGGGCAGCGGCCGCTCGTGCTCGACGTAGGCGATGCCGAAGCCGCCGCCGAGGTTGAGCTCCGGCACCTCGCCGCCGGCCAGCAGCACGGCGTGCACGCGCAGCAGGCGCTCGGCCGCCTCGCCGAAGCCGCCCGCCTCGAAGATCTGCGAGCCGATGTGCGAGTGCAGGCCCAGGAAGCGCAGGCTCGCGTGCGCGCGGATGCGGGCCACCGTCTGGGGCACCTCCGCGAGCGGGATGCCGAACTTCTGGTCCTCCCGCGCCGTGGCCAGGAACTCGTGGGTGCTGGCGTGCACGCCGCTGTTGACGCGCAGGCGCACGGCCTGCACGCGGCCGTGCCGCTCGGCCGCCTCGGCGACGCGCTCGATCTCGACGAGCGAGTCGAGGATGATGGCGCCGACGCCCTCCCGCACGGCGCGATCGATCTCGCGCAGCGATTTGTTGTTGCCGTGCAGGCCGATGCGGGCCGGGTCGGTGCCCGCGGCCAGTGCGACCGCGAGCTCGCCGCCGCTGGCGACGTCGATGTTGAGGCCTGCGGAGGTCGCCCAGCGGGCGACCTCGGTGCACAGGAACGCCTTGCCGGCGTAGTAGACCTTGACGCTGCCGCCGATGGCGGCGAACGCGGCGTCGAAGGCGGAGCGGACCTCCTCGGCGCGGCCTCGCGCATCCGCTTCGTCGACGACGTAGAGCGGGGTGCCGAAGCGCTCGGCCAGCTCGGTCGCGCGCACGCCGGCGATCGTCAGCTCGCCCGAGGCGTCGCGCTCGGCGCGGCGGCTCCAGATGTGCGGGGCGAGGGCGTTGGCGTCGTCGGGGAACGACAGCCACGCGGGGGCGAGCGGGCTGGCGGGCATGGTGAGCAGACTATCGGGGGTTCAGGCGCCGCAGGAGCCGGTGCCCGACTCGAGCGACTCGGCGTCGAGCAGCACCTCCGAGCCGCCGAGCGCGACCACCAGCCGGTCGCCGTCGACCTCCGCCGACTCGAGCGTGAGGGATGCGGGCAGCCGATCGGCCAGGCAGACGCTGCGCGGCTGCAGCACGCCGTCGAGCAGGGTGCCGAACTGGTCGCGGATGGCTTGCACCGTCGTCTGCGCGCCGTTCAGCGCGACGCTCGACGGCGTCACCACGAGGGCGCCGTCCTCGACGCTCGGCTCGAGCCCCACGGCCACGCCGACCGCGATGCCGAACACCTCGAACTCGGCGCCGACGCGCACCTCCGGCTCGGCGAGCGAGACGCCTGTGATCGCGGCGAGCCCGAAGAGGTCGCCCGCGCGGGCGAGGTCGTCCTCGCTCATCGCGAAGCGGGCCTCGACGGCCTCGACGGCGCCGCCGCCGGAGGTCGGCACGCCCGTGGCCGTGAACTCGAGGTCGCCGCTGACGGCACCGAGGTCGGCGCCGGGCACGGTCGCGTCGACCTCCTGCAGCCGTCCCTGCGCGAGCTGCAGCAGCACCGGGAAGCCGTGCACGGTCGCCTCGACCTCGTCGGCGGGCACGCCGACGGCGGAGCCGACCTGCTCGCGCACCCGCTCCTCGGCGATGCCGCGCACGATGCGGTCGGCGACGACGCCCGCGACGATCAGCAGGGCGAGCGCCGCGAGCGCGACGAACAGGCCCCGTCGGCGACGGGGCGGACGCTGCTCGGCGACGGTGCTCACATCCGGTCCGGCGCCGAGACCCCGAGCAGGCCGAGGCCGTTGCGGATCACCTGGCTGGTGGCGTCGTTGAGCCAGAGGCGGGTGCGGTGCACGTCCTCGACCGGCTCGTCGCCGAGCGGCGTCACGCGGCAGTTGTCGTACCAGCGGTGGTAGTGGCCGGCGAGCTCCTCCACGTAGCGGGCGACGCGGTGCGGCTCGCGCAGCTCGGCCGCCTGGGCCACGATGCGCGGGAACTCGCCGAGCGCGCCGAGCAGCACGCTCTCGGTCTCGTGCGCGAGCAGCGAGGGCTCGAAGGCGCTCCGCTCGACGCCCGCCGTCTCGGCGTTGCGGGCCACCGAGCGGGTGCGGGCGTGGGCGTACTGCACGGTGAAGACCGGGTTGTCGTTCGTGCGGCGCTGCAGGATCTCGGGGTCGAGGGTCAGCGGCGAGTCGGCAGGGTAGCGGGCCAGCGAGTAGCGCAGCGCGTCGGTGCCGAGCCACGCCTGCAGGTCGTCCAGCTCGATGATGTTGCCGGCGCGCTTGGAGAGCTTCGCGCCGTTGATGCTCACCAGCTGCCCGATGAGCACCTCGATGTCGCGCTGCGGGTCCTCGCCGGCCGCCCCGGCGATCGCCTTGAGCCGGTGCACGTAGCCGTGGTGGTCGGCGCCCAGCAGGTAGATCTTCTTGGCGAAGCCGCGGTCGCTCTTCGAGAGGTAGTAGGCCGCGTCGGCGGCGAAGTAGGTGTACACGCCGTTGCCGCGCTTGATCACGCGGTCCTTGTCGTCGCCGAAGTCGGTCGTGCGCACCCACACCGCGTCGTCCTCGTCGAACACGTGGCCCTGCGCGCGCAGCCGCTCGACGGCGCGGTCGACGTCGCTCGATCCGTCCGCGTCCTTCGTGTGCAGCACGCGCTCCGAGAACCAGATGTCGAAGTGCACGGCGAAGCGCTCGAGGGAGGCCTTGATCTCCTCGAGCTGGAACGCGTAGCCCAGCTCGCGCGCCTCGGCGAGCGCCTCGTGCTCGGGCAGCTCGAGCAGGTTCGGGCGGGCCTCGAGGGCGCGACGGCCGAGCTGCTGCACGTACTCGCCCGGGTAGCCGCCCTCGGGGGTCGGCTCGCCCTTCGCCGCCGCGAGCACGCTCGCACCGAAGACGTCCATCTGCGCGCCCGCGTCGTTGATGTAGAACTCGCTGCGCAGATCCGCTCCGGACGCCCTCAGCACCCGGGCGAGGGCGTCGCCGAGCGCGGCCCAGCGGGTGTGGCCGATGTGCAGCGGGCCGGTCGGGTTGGCGGAGACGAACTCGAGGTTGATGCTCTGGCCGGCCAGGGCGTCGTTCGAGCCGTAGGACTCCCCGCCTCGACGATCGCCTTCGCCAGAGCGCCGGCGGCTGCCGCGTCGAGGGTGATGTTGATGAAGCCGGGACCGGCGATGTCGACCGCGCTCACACCGTCGATGGCGCGCACGCCCTCGACGATCTCGGCCGCGAGCTCGCGCGGGTTCGCACCGACCTTCTTGGCCAGCTTCATGGCGGCGTTGCTCGCCCAGTCGCCGTGCTCGCGGTTGCGGGGGCGCTCGAGGGTGATGTCGTCCGGGGCGACCGCCACGGTCTCGCCGAGGCCGCGTCGCTCGACGATCCCGAGGACGATGGCGTGCAGACGGGCGGCGAGTTCTTCGGGGGTCACGGGGGACGATCCTAGCCGCCGCCGCGCTCGGCGCCCGATGGGGAGCGACGCAGCGGATAGAGTCCTGACCATGTCGCGCCCGCCCCGCATCCGCTCATCCCGCCTCGTCACGATCGGTGCCGTCGCAGCCACCGCCGGGCTGCTGCTGGCGGGCTGCACGCCCGCGTCGGGGGAGCCTGAGCCCAGCGAGAGCGCCGCGGCGCCGAGCCCCAGCGCCGAAGCACCGTCGAGCAGCCCCGCGCCGAGCGCGAGCGCCTCCGAGGCGCCGGAGCCCGACGGCACCCCGGTCGCGTTCGGCTGCGACGAGGTGCTGACCCTCGACGAGATGTACGCCTACAACCCGAACTTCGGCCGCCAGGACGACTGGACCCCGGCCGCCGGCAGCGCACAGGCCGAGGTCGTCGCCGAGCAGGGCATCAGCTGCCAGTGGGTCAACCTCACCAGCGGCATCACGATCGAGGTCGGCGTCTCGCAGCTCAGCGACGGCGAGATCGTCGACCGGCACGAGGCGCTGCAGGCGTCGAGCACCGCGGTGCCGACCTTCGGAGCCGAGGGGTACTTCACGGTGGTCGACGGCGTCGGCGAGGCGCAGGTCTTCAGCGGCCCGTACCGCGTCGTCGCGACCTCGACGGCCTTCGTCGAGCCGGGCGAGGCCGAGCAGATCGTGCGCTCGGCGGTCGACGGGCTGCCCGCCGCCTGAGCGGCGTCGGCGGCACCGCCGCGGTGGTAGTGTTGCCCAGTCCGCCTCCGTAGCTCAGGGGATAGAGCGCCGGTTTCCGGTACCGTAGGTCGGGGTTCGAATCCCTCCGGGGGCACGACTGCGAAGGGCCCGTCGGCACCGCTGACGGGCCCTTCGGCGTTCCCGCCGCATCCGATCAGTAGAGGAAGACCGGGAACCAGTCGCGGTTGTGCGCGTGCACGATCGCGAGGAACACGATCGCGTCGAAGAGCAGGTGCACGGCCAGCACGTAGCCGAGCGAGCGGGTCTTCGAGAACAGGTAGCCCTGCAGCAGCGCGAAGGGGAATGTAAGCAGCGGGCCCCATGAGCGGTAGCCGAGCTCCCACAGGAACGAGACGAAGATCACGGCCTGCACGAGGTTGGCCTGCCAGTCGGGCAGGTGCCGGCGCAGCAGCGCGAAGCACGTGCAGATGAAGAACAGCTCGTCCCAGGTGCCGACCGCGTTGACGCCCACGAAGAAGCGGCCGAGCTCCGACAGGTCGGTGATGTGCGGCCAGTTCTCGTAGGCGCCCGAGCGGATGAAGTAGAACGGCAGGATCAGCCAGCCCAGCACCGGCACGGCGATCAGGTACGCGATCTCGCCGCGGGTCTTCCGCTCGCGGCTGCGCCACGGGAACGCGATGGCCCGCCGGCGGTAGACGAAGCGGTCGATGAGGAGCGGCACGAGCACTGCAGCGCCGAGCACGGCGCCGATGCGGATGAAGCTCGGCCACGACACGTCGGCCTCGACGGAGGTGGTCGAGACGATGGCGATGCCGACCCCGATGAGCAGGAGATCCCTGCCGAGCTCCCGGCCGACCAGGAAGCCCGAGATCAGCGCGGCGGCGAGCAGCGGGTAGCCGACGAGCGGCTGCAGGAAGCCGAAGAGGGCGAGCGCCGAGAGCGCCAGCAGTACGGAGGGGACCAGCGCGAGCGGCGTCCTGGTCGGGGCGGTCGTCTCGGTGGGCGGCACGCAGCGATCCTAGGTCGCGAGCTCGCGCATCAGCCGCGCTTCGCGGCGCCCTTGCGGGTGAAGAGGGTCTCGGCCTGCTCGAGCGACATGCCGTTCGTCTCGGGCACGACCCTGAACACGAACAGGAACGACAGCGCGGCGAAGAGCGCGTACATGCCGTAGGTGAGCACCAGCGAGGCCTCGCTCATGGGCGGGAAGCTGACGGTGATCGCGAAGTTCGCCAGCCACTGTGCGGCCGCGGCGATGCCGAGAGCGCGGGCGCGGATGCGGTTCGGGAAGATCTCGCCGAGCAGCACCCAGACCACCGGGCCCCAGCTGGCGCCGAAGGCGACGACGAAGACGTTCGCCGCGACGAGCGCGATCGGGCCCCACGAGCCGGGCAGGCTCGGCTCGCCGTCGACCTGCACGGCCTGCGAGAACGCGACGGCCATGGTGGCGAGCGAGAGCGCCATGCCGGCCGAGCCGACGAGCAGGATCGGCTTGCGGCCGATGCGGTCGATGAGCGCGATGGCGATGAGGGTGACGACGATGTTCGTGACCGAAGTGATCACCGAGATGGTGAAGGAGTCGCTCTCCTCGAAGCCGACGGAGCGCCACAGGGTCGTGGAGTAGTAGAAAATCACGTTGATGCCGACGAACTGCTGGAACACGCTGAGCGCGATGCCGACCCAGACGATCGGCTTCAGCCCGAGCCATGGTCCGCGCACCGTACCGTGCTCCTTGGCCGCCTCGTCGGCCGCGATGGCCTCGTGGATCTCCTTGTAGGAGCGCTCGACCTCGTCCGGCGGCGTGATGGAGGTGAGGATGCGGCGGGCGTCGTCCTCCTTGCCCTTGCGCACCAGGAATCGCGGCGACTCCGGCAGCCTCAGGGCGATGACGCCGTAGACCACCGCGGGCACCGCGCCGGCGAGGAACATCCAGCGCCACGCCTCGAGGCCGAACCACAGCTCGTTCGCCGCACCGCCGGCGGCCTCCGCGAAGAGGGCGTCGGAGAGGAGGGCGGTGAAGATGCCGATCGTGATCGCCAGCTGCTGCAGCGAGCCGAGCCGGCCGCGCAGTTGACGCGGCGAGATCTCCGCGATGTAGGCGGGGGCGATCACCGACGCGATGCCGATGCCGAAACCGCCGATCACGCGCCAGAGGATGAGGTCCCACACGGCGAAGGCGAAACCGCATCCGATCGCGCTGATCAGGAAGAGGAACGCGCCGACGAGCATGGTGGGGATGCGGCCCCAGCGATCGGCGACGCCGCCCGCGATCCAGGCGCCCACGGCGCAACCGAGGAGGGCGCTGGCGACGGCGAAGCCGGTGAGGAAGTCGCTGAGCGCGAACTGTCCCTCGATCGCGTCGACCGCCCCGTTGATGACCGAGGAGTCGAAGCCGAAGAGGAAGCCGCCGACGGCACCCGCGATGGCGAGCCCGACGACCTTGCGGTTCGTACTGCTGGAGGTCTTCTGCGCGTTCACTCAGCCAACGGTAGACCTGGCCCCGGCGCCCGCTGACGAGGACGGGACGACTTTGCGGCCGCGTCCAGGCAGCACCCCGACGCGACGCGCCGCTGCGGCATCGCGGAGGTCATGAGCAGCGTGGCAGTGTGGTCGTCCGTGGAGGCGCGACGCGGCGGGAGCCCCGCGGGGGCGGACTCCATCGCGCCCCGGACCGCCGAGTGGGAGCGGGTCGTGGCCGATCTGGTCGAGCACCGCGGCGACGCGCTGCTGCGGTACGCGACGCTGCTCTGCGGCGATCCGGAGGACGGCGCCGACCTGATGCAGGATGCGCTGGTCGCCACGTTCGGACGCCTGCGCAACGGGCACGGGGTCGAGAAGGCCGAGGCCTACGTGCGCCGCGCCATCCTCAACCGCTGCCTCGACCAGTGGCGGGGCAGCGGCCGGTGGCGCAAGGTCGCGCACCTCGCCGCCGAACCGGACAGCGTGCCCGCGAGCGACGGCGCGGTCGACACCCGCCTGGAGGTGCGGCGCGCCCTGGTGCGGCTCAGCCCGCGCGAGCGCGCCTGCGTGGTGCTGCGCTACTACGAGGACCTCACGGTCGACCGCGTCGCTGCGACGCTCGGCATCAGCTCCGGCGCGGTGAAGCGGTACCTCAGCGACGGGCTCGCCAAGCTCGGCGACGTGCTCGGCCCGGTGGAAGGACGACGGCGATGACAGAGGATCCGCAACGGGACCGGCTGCGCGCCGCCCTGCACGAGGCGTCCGAGCCCGGTCGGCGCGGCGTCGACGTGGAGGCCGTGCTGCGCGGCTCGCGCCGACGCCGGAAGCCACGGCTCGCGATCGCGGGCGGCGCGCTCGCGGTGGCGCTGATCGCTTCCGGGGCCGGGCTCGTCGGCGTGCTGCTGCCCGGCAACGGCGGCCCGGGGGCGTCCGACACGGCCGTGCTCTCCGAGGAGCCCGCGACCGATGGCGGCACGTTCTCGACCGATGCGGAGTCCGCGCCGTCGCAGCCGCAGGTGCGCGAGGGCGACGCCTGCGCGCTGCCCGACGCGGCCGCCGCCGAGACACGCGGCGTGGAGATCGCCGCGCCCGCCGACCTGGACCGCGGCGGAGGCGCGAGCGTGTCGATCGGCAGCCTCGACGGCACCCTGCGCGGCGAGGTGCTCGTGACCTCCATCGCGCTGCTCGACGGCGATCGCGTCGTGGCGGCGCTCCTCGGCACGGACGCTGCGCGCAGCGTCGACCTCGACGCCGGCGGCACGACGGAGATCGACGTCCAGGGCGCGCTGATCGGTTGCGGCGACGGCCCGCCGGCGCCGGGCGACTACGACGCCGTCGTGACCGTGCAGCTCTTCGCCGAGTCGGGCGAGCCGAGCACCGTGCGCTCCTCCCCCGCGCCGATCGAGCTGCGCTGAGGGCGCGCATCCGCTCGTCCCCTGCTTGCGCCGGGCGCGCGCGGGACGACGAGCACGGCGCATCCGCTCGTGGCAGACTCCCGAGGACGACGGCTGGGCACGAGGAGGTGCGGATGAGCGTGGACGAGGAACGGCCGCGGGTGACCGTGGAGCGTGACGGTGCGGTGCTGCTGATCGGCCTCGACCGACCGGAGAAGCGCAACGCAGCCGATCTGCGGATGCTGCGCGAGCTCGCCGCCGCGTACGGGCTGCTCGACCGGGACGCGGACCTGCGCGTCGGCGTGGTGCACGCCCACGGCGAGCACTTCAGCGCCGGCCTCGACCTGGCGGACATCGGCCCGAGGGTCGGACCGGACGGTCTCGACGCGGTGCCCGAGGACGGGCTGGACCCGTGGGGCGTGCGCGGCGAGCGCTGCCGCAAGCCGGTCGTGGTGGCGCTCAAGGGCGTCAGTTTCACCCTCTCGATCGAGCTGGCGCTGGCGAGCGAGATCGCGATCGCGTCGCGGGGCACCCGCTTCGCCCAGCTCGAGGTGGCCCGCGCGATCCTGCCGTTCGGCGGCGCGACGCTGCGCTTGCCGGCCCGCGCCGGCTGGGGCGGCGCGATGCGCTGGATGCTGACCGGCGACGAGTTCGACGCCGACGAGGCGCTGCGCCTCGGCCTTGTGCAGGAGGTGGTGGAGGGCGACCCGCTGCCGCGCGCCCTCGAGCTGGCCCGCCGCATCGCCGAGCAGGCCCCGCTGGCCGTGCAGGCGACCCTGCGCAACGCCCGGATCGCCGTCGAGGAGGGCGAGCGGACCGCGGCCGCGGCGCTGTCCGGCGAGCTCGCGGCGCTGATGTCCACCGAGGACGCGCGGATCGGCGTCGAGGCCTTCCTCAGGCGGGAGCGCGCCCGTTACGTGGGGCGCTGAACGCTCAGGCGCGCGCGTCGAGCAGGCGCGCGGCGCCCTCTCGGGCGATCCACGCGTAGATGCTCGGCTCCGTGCCGGAACCGGTCAGCATCTCGCCGAGCCAGGCCTCGACCGCGCGGTCGAGCATCTCGCCCTTCGCCGCGCCGTGACGGCGCTCGCGGGAGAGCCAGTGCACCGAGACGCGGCCCGGGGCGATGAGGCGGGTAATCTCGAGGTCGCGCTCGGCCTCGATGAAGACCTGACCTCGCGTGCACAGGGGCAGGCCCGCGAGCAGCTCCTCGACCTGGTCGAGCTGGTCCGCGCCCGCCGCGATGAGGATGCGCTCGGCGCTGCCGGGGTTCCAGGCGATCGCGGGGTGGGACATGCGAACAGTATAGGCACGCCTAACCTCAGCCCGCGGCCGCTTTCCGGCACCCGTGCCAGACTGATCCCATGAGCGCGCGATTCCTCGTCGTGCCGCAGTGGCAGGGCTCCGGATCGAGTCGCGCCATGCGGCTGGCCACCGGCGCCGAGGCCATCCGCGGCGACCTGCCGGCGTCCGCGACCGCCGCCGTCGACGTGCCGCTCGAAGCGGGCGATGCGGAAGGCACCCGCATCCGACGGCTCAGCACCATCCGGCTCGTGCGCGAGCGGCTGACCGCGGCGCTCGCCGAGGTCGAGAACGAGCGCGGCGGCACCCCGATCGTCATCGGCGGCGACTGCGGCGTCGCGTACGCACCGGTCGAGCACGCGGCGCAGACCCGACGCGTCGCCCTGCTCTGGCTCGACGCGCATCCGGACGCCGAGTCGGCCGAGTCCTCCCCCAGCGGCGCCTACACCGGCATGGTGCTGCGCCACCTCGTCGACGACGGCGTGCTGCACGGCTCGAGCATCGTGCTCGCCGGCGTCCGCGACGCCAGCGCCGCCGAGGAGTCCTTCCTCGCCGAGGCCGGTGTGCGGGTGCAGGACGACCCGGCCGGCATCGCCGAGGCGCTGCTGGCCACGAACGCCGACGCGCTGCACCTGCACGTCGACCTCGACGTGCTCGACCCCGGGGCCTTCGACGCGGCCCACTCGACGGTGCCCTTCGGCTGGTCCGTCGAGCAGCTGCTCACCACCGTGCGCGAGGCCCGGTCGGCGCTGCCGCTCGTCGGCGCCAGCATCGCCGGCTTCGCGCCGGACGACGCGCCGGGCGCCGACATGTCCGGGGATCTCGCGACGATCCTCCGCCTCATCGGCGCGCTCGCGAAGCCGGCTTAGCGGCTACTCACCACTGCGGCGGATGCCGGCGCTGCCAGCGCAGGCGCCGCTCCAGCTGCGCGCCGATCGCGAGCAGCGTCGCCTCGCCGCCCGGGCGGCCGATCAGCTGCACGCCCATCGGCTGACCCGCATCCGTCACATCCACCGGAAGGGTGATCGCGGGCAACCCGGTCACGTTGAGGAACGAGGTGAACGGCGTGTAGCGCACCTGCTGCGCGAAGTTCTCCTCCGCGTCGTCCGGGTCGTACCAGCCGAGCGGGCGGGGCGTCATGGCGAGCGACGGCGTGATCACGGCATCGACGTGGGTGAACTGGCGGATGACGCTGCGCTCGAACGCCGCGAGCGTCGTGAGCGCCGCCGCGAGCTCCCGGGCGCCGAGCGCGCGGCCGCGGCCGACCAGCCACCGTGTGAGCGGCTCGAGCAGCGCGAGCTGCTCGTCGCCCTCGGCCGGCAGCCCCGCCGCGCCCGCCTGCCAGAGCACCCGGAACGCCGGGGCGTACTCGGGCGAGGGTTCGAGGGCGAGCTCCTCGACACCGTGGCCGAGGGCCGCCAGTTCGGCCACGCCCCGCTCGAGCGCTGCGCGGCCTCCGGCGCGATCACGATGTCGGTGAACTCGTCCCAGGGCGTCGTCGTCATGACGCCGAGGTTGAAGCGGCCCTCGCCGCGCACGGCGGCGCCGAGGAGGCTGCCGCCGTCCCACTCCGGCGCGCGCACGGCGAACGGATGCGGGATGCGGCCGTTCACGCGACCGAGCATGCCCTCCAGCAGCAGTGCCGCATCCGCCACCGACCGCGCGAGCGGACCGGGCACGACGAGCCCGCCCGGGGAGTCCATGCCGGTGCCGACGGGCACGAGGCCGCGGCTGGGTTTGAGGCCGACCAGGCCGGTCACGGCGGCGGGGATGCGCACCGATCCCCCGCCGTCCGAGCCGGGGGCGAACGGCAGCATGCCTGCCGCGACGGCGACGGCGGCGCCGCCGCTCGACCCCCGGCCCCCGTCGAGGGGTCGTAGGGGTTGCGGGCGGGCCTCCCGGCGAGCGGCTCGGTGTAGGAGGGGAAGCCGAACTCGGGCACCGCGGTCTTGCCGAGGCTGATCGCCCCCGCGTCGTCGAGCACCTGGGCGAGCGGTCCGCTCTCCTCGGGCACGTAGCCGTCGAGCAGGCGCGATCCGCCGCCCATCGGCACGCCCGCGCGCGGCGTGAGGTCCTTGTCGGCGAAGGGCAGGCCCCAGAGGATCGTGCTGCCGATGCCGGCGTCGCGCAGCCGGCGCGCCCGTGCGAGCGCCAGCTCCGGGGTGACGGTCGCGAAGGCGCCGAGCTCGGGGTCGAGCCGTTCGATCCGGCGCAGGTAGTGCTCGACGAGGTCGACCGGATCGAGCTCGCCCCGGTGCAGCCAGTCCCACTGCTCGTTGGCGCTGAGGTGATGCAGTTCGAACATGCGTCGAGCCTATTGACTTCTCACCCCGGTCCTGGTTGGTCCATGACATCACTGATGAACCCGTCAACCGGACAGGTGGACCAGGAGCATCCGTGGATGAGGGCAAGCCGATCTTCGTGCAGCTCGCCGAGCAGATCGAGAACGTCGGCGTCATCGTGGGCCTCGCCGCCCGCGCGCCGCTCACCTCATCGACGACGAGGCCGAGAACGCCCGTCGCGCCGCCACCACAGTGGCCGGACGAGCGGATGCGGTGGACGGCTTCGTCGCCGGCCGCGACGTGCTGCACCGATCCGGTCTCGGCGGCCTGAGCGTCGTCACCGTGCGCGGCGAGCTCACCGGCGAGGACCGCGAGATGGCCGCCCGCGCCGGACTCGGCCTCTCCCCGTCAGCCTGCAGGAGCTCGTCGTGCGCAGCACGTCGGGCGCGGACCGGAAGGAGGTGGCGTGATGACCGCCGCCACCCTCTCGAGCGCACGGCCCGTCCGCCGCTCCCGCGTGCTCGGCGTGGTGCGCCTGCACCTCGTCGACGGCTGGAACGACCTCTTCGTGCCGTGGATCGTCACGGGCGCCGCGCTGCTGATCTCGATCGCGATCTCGCTCATCCTCGCGAGGGCGGCCGGCGTCGCGATCGGCGACGACGGCTTCACCGAGGGGGTGCAGTTCTCCGGGGCGGGTCAGGCCATGTTCTGGTACCTGGGCGTGATCGCCATCCAGACCATCAACCCGGCGCTGCCCTTCGCGCTCGGCCTCAGCGTGACCCGCCGGGAGTTCCTGCTCGGCACCGGGGTCGTCTTCCTCGGCATCTCGCTCGTCAACAGCGCGCTCTACACCGCGCTCGGAGCGGTCGAGGAGCTGACGGGCGGCTGGCGGGTGGGCACCCGCATGTTCACCTCGCTCATGCTGCACGACGTCGACGCGCTCGGGAGGTTCGTGTTCCACGTCTGCCTGCACCTGCTGGTGTTCACCTTCGGCGCGGCCATGGCGAGCGTGTTCTTCCGCTGGCGGGCGCCCGGCACGATGATCGCGATCGTCGGCCTGGCGTTCCTGCTCGTCGGCACGGCCGCGCTCGAACAGCGCAGGGCAGCACGTGAACGACTGGGCGGTACGCATCCGCGTACCGCCCAGTCGTTCACGTGCTGCATCAGCCGCATGGCGCGAGCGTGCGACCCGCGCGTGCGACGTCAGCCGCGCCTGGGGCGTCGCGCGCGGCCCAGCAGGCGCGCGAGGCCGGAGCGCTCGGGACCGGGGCCGTCCGCCTCCGACAGCCGCTTCTGCAGCAGCACCGTGCCGAGCCAGCGGTCGAACTTGAAGCCGACGCGCCCCATCCGCCCGATCTCTGCGAAGCCGGCGCGCTCGTGCAGTCGGATCGACCCCTCCGCCCGGCGGTCGGCGATGACGGCGAGCATCTCGCGCACGCCCGCGGCGCGGCAGCGGGTGACGAGCTCGGCGAGCAGGGCCCTGCCGAGCCCCTTGCCGGTCGAGGCGGGACGCAGGTAGATCGAGACCTCGACCGTGTAGCGGCCGCCCGCGCGCTGCTGCCACGGCTCGCCGAGCGCGAAGCCGATGATCTGCTGCGACGGCGACTCGGCGACGAGGAAGGGCAGCCCGAGCCGCTGCAGGGAGGCGAAGGTGCGCCGCCACTCCTGCAGCGTCTTGGGCTTCTCGGCCAGCGTGATCGCCGAGTTCTCGACGTAGTGGCCGAAGATCTCGCGCACGTGCGGCAGGTCGGCAGCCCGCGCCTCGCGCAGCGAGAAGGCGAAGCCCGGCTCCGGGATCGGCTTCGGCCGCAGGTGCCGGGGCAGGCGTCGGCGGGGCGCGTACTCCTCCTCTAGCACGGCTCCTCCTCGAGCATCAGAGCCGCCAGTCGATGCCGTCGTCGCCGAGCTCCTCGAGCAGGGCGTTGGCCCGGCTGAAGGGCCGCGACCCGAAGAAGCCGCGGCTGGCGGAGAGGGGGCTCGGATGCGCGGACTCCACGACGGGCACGTCCTGCAGCAGCGGCTTCAGCTTGGCCGCATCCGCCCCCCAGAGGATGGCGACGAGCGGCTCGTCGCGCTCGACGAGCGCCTCGATGGCCCGCTCGGTCACCGCCTCCCAACCGCGCTTGCGATGCGATCCGGCCTCGCCCGGCTGCACGGTGAGCACCCGGTTGAGCAGCATGACGCCCTGCTCGCTCCAGCGGCCGAGGTCGCCGTGCGCGGGCGGGGTGACGCCGAGATCGCTCTGCAGCTCCCGGTAGATGTTCTGCAGGCTGCGCGGGATCGGTCGCACGTGCGGCTCCACCGCGAAGGAGAGCCCGATCGCGTGGCCCGGCGTCGGGTACGGGTCCTGCCCGACGATGAGCACCCGCACCGCGTCGAGCGGGTACGTGAATGCGCGCAGCACGAGCGAGCCGGCGGGCAGGTAGCCGCGCCCGGCAGCGGTCTCGGCGCGCAGGAACTCGCCGAGCTCGGCGATCGTGCCGGCGACCGGCTCGAGCGCTCGCGCCCAGCCCGGGTCGATGAGCTCGGAGAGCGGCTGCGGACTCACGCGGACGTCAGACGGCGACGGGCGGCAGCGCCGACCACGGGAAGACGATCCACCGGTCGGTGCGCCTCCAGACGAAGTCGGGCTCGAGCACGGTGCCGGGCTTCGAGTACAGGGTGACCGAGCGCACCTCGGCCCCCATGCCCTCGATGAGGCCGACGACCATCTTGAGGGTGCGGCCGGAGTCGCTCACGTCGTCCACGAGCAGCACCCGCTGCCCCTTCAACGACGGCGCGTCGAGCAGCGGCGGCAGCAGCACGGGCTCCGGCAGCGTCGCCTCGACGTCGGTGTAGAACTCGACGTTGATCGATCCGCAGCTCTTGGTGCCGAGCGCGTAGGCGATCGAGCCGCTGAGCAGCAGCCCGCCGCGGGCGATCGCCACGACCACGTCCGGGGCGAAGCCGCTGCGCAGCACCTGCTCCGCCAGACCCCGCGAGGCGTCCGCGAACTCCTCCCAGCCGAGCACCTCCCGCTCCTCGCTCATGCCCGTCGTCCCGTCGTCGCCTGCTCGTGCATCCGCTCAATCTACCGGCGGCGGCCGGTCAGTCCTTGACCCGCAGGCCATCGCGGTGCACCTGGTGGATCGCGGCCTGCGCCACCGGCTTGACGATGAGCAGGTCGTTGCTCACGTGGCCGGGCAGCTCGACGGCGTGCACGATGGCCTCGGCGACGTCCTCGGCGAGCAGCGGATGCTCGACGCCCTCGTAGACCGCATCGGCCCTGTCGCGGTCGCCGTCGAAGCGGGTGAGCGAGAACTCCTCGGTGCGCACCATGCCCGGCGCAACCTCCACGACGCGGATCGGCTCGCCGCCCAGCTCGAGCCGCAGCGCCCCGGTGACCGCCCGGGCCGCGAACTTCGCGGCGTTGTAGCCGCCGCCGCCGGCGTACGGGAAGTAGCCGGCCGTCGAGGTGAGGTTGAGCACGTCGGCGTGCCCCGCCTCGCGCGCTCCGGCGCGCAGCGACGGCAGCAGCGCCGCGGTGACCTGCTGCAGCGCGATCACGTTGATCTCGTACATCCAGCGCCACTCGTCGACGTCGCCGTCCTCGACCCGGTCCGATCCCTTCGCCCCGCCGGCGTTGTTGACGAGCGTCGTGATCGGCCCCCACGCCTCGACCCGCTCGCGCAGCGCGGCGACATCGGCCGCGACCGTCAGGTCGGCGGCGAGCACCTCGGCACCGGTCTCCTCGGCGAGCGCCGCCAGCCGCTCCGCGCGCCGCGCGACGCCGAGCACCTCCCAGCCGCGCTCGCGCAGCAGCCGCACCGTCGCCTCGCCGATGCCCGAGCTCGCACCCGTCACGACCGCACGCCGAAGAACCATTCCCGCTCCATCCGCTCACTCGACGCGCGCCCGGAAGCGCCACGCCCTCCACCAGCTGTCTGCCACCCTAACGAGATGACCGCCGCCGCCAGCCAGACGCAGCGCGTGCCGTTCTGGGACAACGCGCGCTTCGCCTGCGTGACGCTCGTCGTGATCGGGCACGGCGTGCAGCGTCTCATCGCCGACTTCGACGGCGCCCTCGTGCTGTACCTCGTGATCTACGCCTTCCACATGCCGGCGTTCGCCATCATCAGCGGCTACTTCTCGAAGGCCGGTCCGCCGAGCGTGAAGGCGATGCGCCGGGTGCTCACCGACATCGTGCTGCCGTACGTGATCATGGAGTCGATCTGGACCCTGGTGCAGTTCCTGGTGGAGGGCAGCAGCGAGTTCAACCCGTCCCAGCCCTCGTGGACGCTGTGGTTCCTGCTCGCGCTCGCGATCTTCCGCCTCGTGCTGCCGTACCTCGCGCTGCTGCGCTGGCCGCTGCTCATCTCGGTGGTGCTCTCCGTGGGCGTCGGCTACTTCGCCAACGTCGACTCGACGTTCTCGCTCTCGCGGGCGATCGGCATCCTCCCGTTCTTCGTGCTCGGCTGGAAGCTGCGGGAGGGCGCCCTCGTGGACGAATGGCTGCGCAGGCCGACCGGCTCGACCCTCATCCGCATCCTCGCCGGCATCGTGCTCGCGGCGTGGACGGCGATCGTGATCGCGCACCGCGACACGTTCCGCGACGTCGACCTGCGTTTCTGGTTCTTCTACAGCGAGAGCTACCACGGGCTCGGCGAGGACGTCTGGTGGGCGGGCTTCGTGCGTCTCGGGCTCATGGCGCTGGCCGTGCTGCTGTCGGCCGCCTTCCTGGTGCTGCTGCCGCGCGGCCGCAACTGGACCACCGCCCTGGGGCGGCGCACCATGGTCGTGTACCTGCTGCACTCCTTCGTGCTCTACCCGATCCGGGAGAGCGGATTCCTGCAGTCCGACGCCGCCGCGCAGTGGTGGGTGCTGCCGGTGGTCGCCTTCTGCCTCGCGCTCTCCGCCGCGCTGGCGACCGAGCCCGTCGCGCGGCTGGTGCGGCCGCTCATCGAACCCCGGCCGAGCTGGCTCTTCGCGGACGGGCTGCCGCCGCGCGGCGGCGCCCCGCGCGCCCGACCGACGAGCGGCGCCGGTCCCCGGGAGGATTGACCCGCGACGCCGCGCATGACGCGTGATGTCGCCCGGATTGCCCGGCGGGATGCGTCTGCCTAGGCTCGCAGCGCGGCGCGAGGGACAGCGTGCCGAGCACGCGAGACCAGACCGCGCCGGATCCACCCGAGACGGCCAGAGCACCCGAGGGAGCCAGCATGAGCGACAACACGACGGAGTGGCGCTTCGAGACGAAGCAGATCCACAGCGGCGCCCAGCCCGACCCGGTCACGAAGGCCCGGGCGACGCCGATCTACAAGACGACCTCCTACGTCTTCGACGACGCCGATCACGCGCAGAACCTCTTCGCGCTGGCGGAGTTCGGCAACATCTACACGCGCATCCAGAACCCCACCCAGGCGGTCGTCGAGGAGCGGGTCGCCGCCCTCGAGGGCGGCACCGCCGCGCTGCTGGTCGCCTCGGGCCAGGCGGCGGAGACCTACGCGATCCTCAACATCGCGCAGGCCGGCGACCACATCGTCTCCAGCTCGTCGATCTACGGCGGCACCTACAACCTGTTCAAGTACACCCTCGCGAGGCTCGGCATCGAGACGACCTTCGTCGAGAACCAGGACGACGTCGACGAGTGGCGCCGTGCGGTGCGCCCGAACACGAAGCTGTTCTTCGGCGAGACGGTCGGCAACCCGAAGATCAACATCCTCGACATCGCCGCGGTCGCCGACGTCGCGCACGAGGCGGGCGTGCCGCTCATCGTCGACAACACGATCGCGACGCCGTACCTCATCCGCCCGTTCGAGCACGGCGCGGACATCGTGGTGCACTCCGCCACCAAGTTCCTCGGCGGTCACGGCACGGTCATCGGCGGCGTCATCGTCGACGGCGGTACGTTCCCGTGGTCGCAGCACGCCGACCGCTTCCCGGGGCTCACCGAGCCGGACCCGTCCTACCACGGGGTCAGCTACACGGGCGCGCTCGGCGACGGCATCGCGTACGTCATCAAGGCCCGCGTGCAGCTGCTGCGCGACCTCGGCGCGTCCATCTCGCCGGACAGCGCGTTCTCGCTCATCCAGGGCATCGAGACGCTCTCGCTGCGCGTGGAGCGCCACGTGCAGAACGCGCAGGAGATCGCCGAGTGGCTCGAGGCGCAGTCTGACGTGGCCGACGTCAACTACTCGGGTCTGCCGTCCAGCCCCTGGTACGCCGCGGCGAACCGCTACGCGCCGAAGGGCGTCGGCGCCGTGCTCAGCTTCGAGCTCAAGGGCGGTGTCGGCGCGGGCCGGGCCTTCGTGAACGGCCTCGACCTCTTCAGCCACCTGGCGAACATCGGCGACGTGCGCAGCCTCGTCATCCACCCCGCCTCGACCACCCACTCGCAGCTCACCCCGGAGCAGCAGCTCACCGCCGGCGTCACGCCCGGCCTGGTGCGCCTGTCGGTGGGCCTCGAGAACGTCGAGGACCTGAAGGCCGATCTCGCGGCGGGTCTCGCCGCGGCGCGAGCGCTCTCGGCAGTGACCGTCTGAGCCGTCCCCGTCCGGCGAGGGCCCGCGCGTAACGCACGCGCGGGCCCTCGTCCGTCTCCGCCAGAATGGAGGGGACATGGACTGGCAGACACCCGAGGACAGCGTCCCCAGCGGCATCATCACCGAGGCGAACCGCCGCTCGCTGCTCGGCAAGCCGGCCGCGAGCGGCGCGTGGCGCATCGGGGACCCCGAGGGCGAGCGGCGATTCGCGAGCCTCGGCACCCTGCGGCTCGAGCACGGCGAGCTGCCGGGCACCCGCATCGCCTACGAGACCTGGGGCACGCTCGACGAGGCGCGCGACAACGCCGTGCTCATCGTGCACGCGCTCACCGGCGACAGCCACGTGCTCGGCGCCGCGGGACCCGGGCACGCCACGGCGGGCTGGTGGCAGGGCATCGTCGGCCCGGGCAAGGCGATCGACACCGACCGCTGGTTCGTCGTCTGCAGCAACATGCTCGGCGGCTGCCAGGGCTCCACGGGCCCCAGCTCGCTCGCGCCCGACGGCACCGAGTGGGGCTCGCGGTTCCCGTACCTCACCGTGCGCGACCAGGTCGCCGCGCAGGCGGCGCTGAGCGATCGGCTGGGCATCGACCGCTGGGCGGCCGTCATCGGCGGATCCGCCGGAGGGATGCAGGCCGTCGAGTGGGCGGCCACGCACCCCGACCGCGTCGAGCGCCTCGGCGTGCTGGCCTCCGCCGCGCTCACGGGCGCCGACCAGATCGCCGCCAATACGACGCAGTCGGAGGCCGTGCGGATGGACCCCGCCTTCCGCGGCGGCGACTACTACGACCTGCCGGACGGCGAGGGCCCGCACCGCGGCCTCGCGCTCGCCCGCCGGATGGCGCTGCTCAGCTACCGTTCCGCCGCCGAGCTGGGCGGCAGGTTCAGCCGCAGCTGGCAGAGCGCGGTCTCGCCCTACGGCGGCGAGGGCCGGTTCGCGGTGGAGAGCTACCTCGACTTCCACGGCAACAAGTTCACCCGTCGCTTCGATGCGAACAGCTATCTGGTGCTGCTGGAGGCGATGAACTCGCACGACGTCGGCCGCGACCGCGGCGGCCTCGCGTCCGCCCTGAGCCGGGTCACGGCCCGCAGCCTGGTGCTCGCGATCGACAGCGACCGGCTGTTCCCACCGTCCGACCAGGAGCTGCTGGCGTCGCACCTGCCCAACGGCCTCGACGGGCGCAGCCCCGTCGTCATCTCGTCGGAGTACGGCCACGACGGCTTCCTCATCGAGGAGGCGCTCGTCGGCGAGCAGCTGCGGAGGCTGCTCGCCAGCTGAGCGAGCCCCTTCGGGGGTCCGAGGCGGTCCGAGCCGGGCAGTACACTCCCCAAGGAGCGTGGAGATGACCATCGATGTAGCGGTGATGAGCGGCAGCAGGCTGTCGCTCGACGGGCTGGTCGCCATGGTGCGCGCCGGCTCGACCGAGGTCGACGTCGTCGCGACGGCCTTCGACTGGCGCGACCTGGAGCGCCGCATGCGCTCGCGTCCCGACGTCGTCGTCGTCGAGCTCGGCGCCGGCGACGTGACCTGGGGGCTCGACGGCGTGAGCGCGCTCGCCGAACGCGGTCTCCCCATCGTGGCCATCAGCCCGCGCCGCGATCCCGCCTGGCTGCAGGCCACCACGGACGCCGGCGCCAACGCCGTGGTGACCCGCTTCGACGGCGCGGACGACCTCGTCGCGGCGGTCGCGTCCGTCGCCGGGACCGGCCGCACCGCGACCTCCGGGCTCGAGACGGACCCGCCGACCCGCACCGGCGAGCCCACCCTCGGGGCGCGCGAGCAGGAGGCTCTGCGCCTCTTCGCCTCGGGTCTGACGATCCGCGAGGCGGCGTCGGAGATGTCGACGACGGAGGAGACCGTCAAGTCGTACATCAAGCGCGCCCGTCGCAAGTACCGCGCCGCCGGCCTGCAGCTCGGCACGAAGATCGAGCTGCGCCGCCACGGCATCAAGCAGGGCTGGCTCGCCCCGGACTGACCGGCGCGGCCCTGATCCGGTCGCCCGCCGACGCTAGGCTGAGGCCCCTATGGAGCTCATGGGGAAGGAGCGCGACCGTCTGGCGCAGCGATCGGTGCGCTTCGTCGGACTCGCGAGCACGATCATCGCGCTGCTCTGCCTGCTGCTCGGCGGTGGCGTCCAGCCCACCACCTGGGTCGCCACCGGTCCCGGCTGGCTGCTGCTCGCCCTGGCGCTGCTCGCCGTCGAGCGCAGCGGCTCGATCGCCTGGCCCATCGTCGGCCTCGTCGGCGGCACGCTCGTGCTCGTCGCGCTGCTGCTGCTCGAGCCCCTGCCGCTCGCCGAGGGGGTGGCGGTCGCGGTGGCCGCACTCGCCGGAGGGGCCATGCCCGCCTTCGCGCTGGTGCTCGCCGCCGGCGCCGTCCGCGCCGTGCTGCTCGTCTCGGCCACCGCCTCGAGCGTGGTCCTCGTCGAGCTGCTCACCGGTGGTTCGGCGCTGCTGACGCCCTACTCCGTCGCGGTCGGTCTCGGATGGCTGATGTTCGCCATCCTGGGCTACTGGCTGCGGGTCAGCCTCACCCGCATCACCGGGCGCATCGAGAGCATCGGCCGCGCCTACCGCGCCGAGCGGCAGGCGAGCGAGCGCGAGGCCCAGCGCCGGCAGAACGCCCGTCTGCTGCACGACACGGTGCTGGCGAGCCTCACCCTGCTCGCCCACTCGGGGCACGGCGTGAACGCCGAGGCGATGCGCAGCCAGGCCGGCGACGACGCCCGCCTGCTGCGTCAGCTGAAGACCGGCTCGGTCCCGGACTCGGCGGTGACGGTCCTGAACCCGGCGGAGCCCGTCGACGAGACCCCGCTCGGCCACACGCTGGAGTCCGTGAAGCAGCGGTTCGGCCGCATGGGCCTGCAGGTCAACTGGCACGGCTCCGGCCGTCTGCTGCTGCCGGCGGATGTGCTCGACGCCTTCCTGCGCGCCATCAGCGAATGCCTCGAGAACGTGCGCCGGCACGCCGGCGTGCCCGAGGCGCACGTGACGATCAGCGACGACGAGCACGTCGTGCGGGCCATGATCATGGACCAGGGCGTGGGCTTCGACCAGAACCTCGTCGACGAGGGCCGGCTCGGGTTGAAGGAGTCGGTCGTGGCCCGGCTGCGCGAGGTCGGCGGCAGCTCGCGGCTGTTCTCCGCCCCCGGCAGCGGCACCACGGTGGTCCTGGAGGTCCCCAAACCATGAGCCTCGGCATCGACGAGTCCACCCTCACCGGCGTCGGGGGCCGCACCGGCGTCGGACGGCGGCGCGTGCGCACCCGCAGCACCATCGCCGCGCGCCGCGTGCACAGCGCCGGCGTCGGCAGCGCCTCCCCCATCGTGCTCGCGGCGATCATCTGCGGTCTGCAGGTGGTCTTCGGGGTCGCGGTGCTCGTCGCCAACTGGAGCGCGCATCCGCTGCCCCTCCTGGCCGCCGCCGCCTGGGCCGTGCTGCTCTTCGCCGAGGCGACCCTCGCGGTGATCGTCAGCTACAACGGCGAGCGGCTGCCGAACGGGCTCTTCGTCTTCTTCCTCGTGGCCCTCGGCACGGCCGTGCTGCTCGACCTCGTCTCCATCTGGTCGGTGGAGGACCTCGGCGGCTACGCCAGCGCCTCCATCGGCGCGGGGTTCGCGCTGCTGCTCACCATCGCGCAGCGCAGCCGGCGCGAGATCGTCATCGCGGTCGCCGTGCTGGGCGCCGTGCTGCTCGGCGCGATCCTCGCCACGACGCCGCTGACGACCGCGACCCTGCCCGCGCAGCTCATCGCGCTCTGCCTCGCCTGCCTGCCGGCCGTGATCGGGCTGGTCGTCGTCGGCGGCTTCCGCGCCATCGTGCAGCGGGCGCTCGACCGCGTGCTCGTGCAGTCGACCATCGCCGGCCCGCGACTGGCCTTCGGCATGCTGGCGTCCGAGGAGCTCGCCCGGCTCGACGCGGCGGCCGAGGAGATGCTCGAGTCCGTCGCCGACGGACGTCGCCCGCTGCCGCTCGACCCGGCCAGCGCCTCCCGCGCGGCGACGATCGCGACCGAGCTGCGCCTGCACCTGCTCGACGGCCGCAAGCAGACCTGGCTCTACCACGCGGTCAGCGAGTCGGAGGTGCTGGGGCCGACCGTGCGGCTGAGCGACCCGCACACGCTCGCCGGCCTGCTCGACCAGCACCAGCGCGATGGGCTGCTCACCGCCGTCTGGCTGCTCTCCAGCGAACTGCAGCGCTCCGGCATCTCGATCACGCTCGGCCCCGTGCGCCCGCAGGACGCGGATGCCGCGAACGGCAGGCTCGTGCCGATCGTCGTCGAGGTGGAGGACTCCAGCCGCGGCGGCGTCGACCCCGCCACCTGGGACGAGCTCAGCAAGGTCGGCACCTTCCGCGACTCCGTGCGGCAGCAGGTCCTGCGTGTCGAGATCGACTGCTGGGTGGCCGACCCGGCGGAGCCCTAACATTGACGACGACCGTTACCGAGATCCGAGGACAGCGAACGTGACCGACACCACTCCCATCCGCATCGCCCTCGTCGACGACCACAAGATGCTCCTCGGCGCGCTCACCGAGTGGATCCGCGGCGCCGCCGCCGACATCGAGATGGTCGCGGCGGTCGACACCTGGCCCGCCCTCCTGACCCACGAGAACTTCCCCGTCGACGTCGTGCTGCTCGACCTCGACCTCAAGGACAACATCCCGGTCTCGCTGAAGATCTCGACGCTGAAGACGACGGGCGTGAAGACGGTGCTGATGAGCACCTACTCGGAGGCGAACGTCGTGCGCGACGCCCTCGCCGCCGGCGCCCTCGGCTACATCGTCAAGAGCGAGGACGCCGACATGATCGTCGAGGCCATCCGCCTCGCGGCCCGCGGCGAGTCCTACATCTCGGCCGAGCTCGACCTGGCGATCAACGCCGGCGAGGTCGGCGGCGCACCGAAGCTCAGCGCGCAGGAGCGCCGCGTGATGGCGCTCTACGGCGCCGGCGAGCCCGTGAAGGCCGTGGCCTTCCAGCTCTCGATCTCGGAGGAGACCGCGAAGAGCTACCTCAAGCGCATCCGCGAGAAGTACCGCGTGGCCGGCATCGACGTCGGCACCAAGGTGGCGCTGCGCAAGCGCGCCATCCAGGACGGCATCCTCGTCGAGCAGGCCGCGCCGCGCACGTTCTAGCACGCCGCCGCTCCCGCGCTCGTCCGCAGCGGCGGACTTGACGACGACGGCCGCGCGCCCTCGGGGGTGCCCGCCCCGCGGCGGGACGAGCGGATGCGGTCAGCCCGCCGGCGGGCTCCACGCGATCGGCTGCGTGTGCTCGATCTTCGCCGTGCGGTGGAGCTGCAGGGCGTAGACCGCGATGATCAGGCCGATGCCGCCGAGCGCGATGCCGACCCACGCCGTCGAGGCGTAGCCGAGCCCGGCGGTGATGACGACGCCGCCGAGGTAGGCGCCCAGGCTGTTGCCGAGGTTGAGCGAGGCGTGGTTGAGCGCCGAGGCGAGGGTCTGGCTCTCGCCGGCCACGTCGAGCAGCCGCGTCTGGATCGTGGGCGAGAGACCGGAGGACGCGGCACCGACGAGGAAGAGGCAGACGCCGAGCGCGATCGGCGAGGACGCGAACAGCGCGGTGCCGAGCAGCGAGGCGAGCAGCAGGCCGAAGCCGGTGTACATCGTGAGCCGCAGGTTCTGGTCGGCCGCCCATCCGCCGACGAAGTTGCCGATGGTCATGCCGGCGCCGATCACGATGAGCAGCAGCGGCACGGCCGACAGCGGCAGACCCGCGACTTCGGTCGTGAGCGGGTCGACGTAGCTGTAGACGGCGAAGAAGCCGCCGAAGCCGATGGCACCCATGGCGAGCGTCAGCCAGACGGCGCTGCGCTTGAAGAGGCTCAGCTCGCTCGCGACGCTGGCGTTCGGGTTGCCGGGCTGCGCGGGCACGGCGAGCGCGACGGCGACCACGGTGAGCGCGAAGATCGCGGTGACGAAGAGGTAGGCGGCGCGCCAGCCGGCAGCCTGGCCGACCGCGGTGATGAGCGGCACGCCCGCGAGCGTGGCGATGGTGAGTCCGCCGAGCACGAAGGCGATGCCCTGGCCGCGCTTGCCCGGACCGAGCAGGTTCGCGGCGACGAGCGATGCGACGCCGAAGTAGGCGCCGTGCGGCAGGGCCGCCACGAAGCGGGCCGCGAGCACCCACTCGAACGTCGGCAGCAGCGCCGAGGCGAGGTTGCCGAGCGTGAAGGCCACCAGCAGGATGAGCAGCAGCCGTTTGCGCGGCATCCGCGCCGCGAGCGCGGCGATGAGGGGCGCGCCGACGACGACGCCGAGCGCGTAGGCCGAGATGAGCAGGCCGCTGCGGCCGATCGCGGCCTCGGGGTCGCTCGCCCACAGCTCCGGCAGCAGGTCGGCGGAGATGTTGGAGAGCAGGCCCATCACGACGAACTCGGTCGAGCCGATGCCGAAACCGCCGAGGGCGAGGGCGATGAGCGCGAGACGGACGCGGGCTGGCGAGAGCGACATGGAGCGGCTTCCTGGAGACGGTGCGAGGGGGTGGGGAGGACTGCTCCGCGCTGAGTCGGGCCGGCGACGGCCACCCCTCGATGCTACCGCGCGACCGGTGCCGTCCTGCGGGCGCCGACGGGTGCGGCGGCCGGGTTGCGCAACTCGCGCACGACGCCGTGCACGCCGTGCACGAGCAGCGCGACGAGCAGGCCGTCGCGCAGCGTCGCCGCGAGGGCCATGAGCGGATGCGCGGCCAGGAACCACCCGTAGAGCACCGGGTAGATCACCTGCGTGAGCCCGGCCGCGGCGAGCGCGAGGGCCGCGGGCAGGCGCGCGGCCCGCCATCCGCCCGCCAGCATCGCGGCGATCACGGGCGCCGCCAGCCACGACTCGAACTGCGGCGACCCGACCTTGTTGAACACGATGCAGGCCGTCACCAGCGCCATCGCGAGCGGCGGCAGCACGGCCTGGGCTGCGGCGCCCCGCCGCACCGCGAGCCCGCCGAGCGCGAGCAGCACCGCGGCGACGACACCGAGCAGCGGGGTGAGCGCGGCCGCGACGGCGTCGACCCCGGGCCCGGCGATCTGGTTGGTGAGGATCTCGGTGTCGTAGTAGATGCTCACACCGGGCGCGTCCAGCGCCGCGGCCCAGAACCACGGCAGCGCCGCCACGGCCTCGACCTGCAGACCGCGCCCCGTCTGCTGCGTGACGAAACCGAGCACGTTGGCGCCGCTGCCGAGGAACAGGCAGACGATGACGATCGCGCCCGAGAGGCCGACGGCCATGGAGAGCATGGTCGGCCGCGCGCGCATCGTCACGACGGCGGCGGCGAGGATGGCGCCGGGCCACACCTTCACCCACGCGCCGATCGTGAGCAGCAGCGCCGCGGCGCGGGGCCGCCGCGTCAGCAGCACGAGTCCCGCGATCGCGAGCGGCACCGTCACCGCGTCGATGCGGCCGAGGGCGATCGGGCCCAGGGCGAGCAGGAAGAGCACCCACCACCAGCCGTAGCGGATGCGGGCCGCCGAGCGCCCCGCGTCGGTGAGCACCGCCAGGGCGATCGCGTTCAGCGCCATCATCATGCCGAGCCAGACGCTCGCCGCCCAGCCCGCGCCGAGGGCCACGCTGAGCAGCATCGGCACGATCGCCAGGATCGGGTACACCCACGCCGCGTGGATGCCCTGCCAGTACCCCGCCTCGAGACCCTGCTGGGCCCAGAAGGGGTAGACGGAGACGACGTCGCCGAGCGGCCAGCCCGGCCCGCGCAGGTTGAGCGCCCCGAGCCAGAGGTGCACGAGCACGAACGCGATCCACAGCGGCACGGGGCGTCCCGTGAACGCGAGCAGCGCGCCGCGCGTGCGCGCGCCCGCATCCGTCGTCATGCGCTTCAGCGTACTTCGACACGGGGCGTCATCGAACGGGGGCGGATGCGCATCCGCTCGGGCATCATGGACCCCACAGCACCCCTGCCCACCGCTCGATCCCGAGGAGCCGCCATGCCCCGCAACCGCTTCCGCCCCGTCGCCCTGCTCGGCGCCGCCGTCGCCGTCACCGCGCTGGCCGCGTGCTCCACCGGCGAGGCCGCACCCGGCGCCTCCGAGGGATCCGCCGACGTGCTGACGATCGCGACCGGCCAGCCCGCGTACCCGCCCTACGTCATCGACGACGCCCCCGAGAGCGGCGAGGGCTTCGAGTCCGCGGTGGCCTACGCCGTGGCCGAGGAGCTCGGCTACGACGCCGAGCAGGTCGAGTGGGTGCGCAGCACCTTCGACCAGGGCATCGCGCCCGGCGCCAAGGACTGGGACCTCAACCTGCAGCAGTTCACCATCACCGAGGAGCGCGCCGAGGCCGTCGACTTCTCGAGCTCGTACTACAACGCCAACCAGGCCGTCGTGTCCATCGAGGGCTCGCCCGCGGCGGACGCGAGCAGCCTCGCCGACCTGCGGGACGTGCGCCTCGGCGCGATGACCGGCACCTCGAGCCTGACCGCGCTGAACGAGGTCGTCGACCCGTCCAGCGACGCGCTCGTCTTCAACAGCAACGACGACCTCGTGCTGGCGCTGCAGAACGGCCAGGTCGACGCGATCGTCGTCGACCTGCCGACGGCGCTGTTCGTCTCGAGCGTGCAGGTCGAGGGCGGCGTGCTCATCGGCCAGCTCGACGGCACGGCCGACGAGAGCGAGGGCTGGGGCTTCGTGCTGGAGAAGGACAGCCCGCTGACCGCCGAGGTCACCGCCGCGGTCGACGCGCTGCGCGCCGACGGCACCCTCGACGCGCTCGTGCAGGAGTGGCTGACCGACGGCGCCGACGCGCCCATCCTGAACTAGCCTGCAGCGCGTGAGCAGGCTCCTGCGCGAACCCGGCGGCCCGGCCGACCTCAGCGAGGTCGAGCTGGGCCGCCGGGCGTACCGTCGCGGGCGGCAGCAGCGCTCGGTGCTCGTCGCCGCGCTGAGCACGGTCGCCTTCGCCGTGGTCATGTGGATCACCCTCGCGAACACCCCGGGCTGGCCTCGCGTGCAGGAGACCTTCTTCAGCTGGGAGCACGCGGTCCGGGCGTTCCCGGCCGTCGCCGAGGGCTTCCTGCTCAACCTGCGGGTGCTCGCGATCGCCTCCGTGCTCGTGCTGATCGTCGGGCTCGCCATCGCGCTGCTGCGCACGCTGCGCGGGCCGGTGTTCTTCCCCATCCGCTTCCTCGCCGCCGCCTACACCGACGTGTTCCGCGGGGTGCCGCTGATCCTGGTGCTCTACCTGGTCGGCTTCGGCATCCCCGGCCTGCGCATCACCGACGACTTCATCCCCGGCGAGGTGCTCGGCACGGCCGCGCTCGTGCTCACCTACTCGGCCTACGTGTCGGAGGTGTTCCGCGCCGGCATCGAGGCCGTGCACCCGTCGCAGCGGCTCGCCGCCCGCGCGATGGGCCTCAGCCACGCGAAGACCCTGCGCCTCGTCGTGATCCCGCAGGCCGTGCGCAAGGTGACCCCGGCGCTCATGAACGACTTCGTCGCCCTCCAGAAGGACGTCGGGCTGATCTCCGTGCTCGGCGCCGTCGACGCGGTGCGCAGCGCGCAGATCGCCACCGCGGCGAGCTTCAACTTCACCCCGTACGTCGTGGCCGGCGTGCTCTTCGTGCTGCTGGCGATCCCGACCGTGCGGCTGACGGACTGGTACACGGCGCGGGTGCGCCGCCGCGAGCAGATGGGGGCGGTCGTATGAGCGCGCCCCTGCTGCGCCTCACCGGCCTGCGCAAGTCCTTCGGCGAGCACGAGGTGCTGCGCGGCATCGACCTCGAGCTGCACGCGCACGAGGTGGTCGCGCTCATCGGCGCGAGCGGATCGGGCAAGTCGACCCTGCTGCGCACCGTCAACCTCCTGGAAACGATCGACGACGGCGTCATCGAGCTGCGCGGCGACGACATCGCCGATCCCCGGACGGATGCGGACCGCATCCGCTCGCGCATCGGCACGGTGTTCCAGCAGTTCAACCTGTTCCCGCACCTCAGTGTGATCGACAACGTGACGCTCGCCGCGCGGCACGTGCACCGCGTGCCGCGCGCCCGGGCGAAGTCCCGCGGGCTCGAGCTGCTCGACCGCGTGGGGCTGGCGCACAAGGCCGACGACTTCCCCGATCGGCTCTCCGGCGGCCAGCAGCAGCGCGTCGCCATCGCGCGGGCGCTCGCGACCGAGCCGGAGCTGCTGCTGCTCGACGAGATCACCAGCGCCCTCGACCCGGAGCTCGTCGGCGAGGTGCTCGACCTCGTGCGCACCCTCGCCGAGGGCGGCACCACGATCCTCATGGCCACCCACGAGATGGCCTTCGCGCGCGACGTCGCGCACCGCGTGGTCTTCCTCGACGGCGGCGTGATCGTCGAGCAGGGCCCGCCCGCCGAGGTCTTCGCGGCGCCGCGCGAGGAGCGCACGTGCGCCTTCCTGGCGCGCTTCCTGGGCTAGCGAGCGAGCGCGGCGCACCGCCGGGGGCGCTCGCCGCTGCTCAGCGGCCGAGCGCGGCGAGCTCGCCGACCGCGTGCGGCAGCCGCTCCACCAGGCCGAGGATCGTGAAGGGACCGCCGCCGTTCGCCGCGCTCGCCAGCTCGGCCGCGCGGGTGTGCACCCAGGAGGCGGTCGCCGCGATCGGCGCGAGCGCGGTGGGGTCGTCGAGCACCCGGTCGCCGTGCCCGGCGAGCAGCGCGCCGAGCACCCCGGCCAGGGCGTCGCCGGCACCAGCCGTGCCGAGCCAGGCCGGACCGCCCGCGATGCGCAGCAGCTCGCCGCCCGGTGCCGCGGCCCAGGTGACCGGCCCCTTGAGCAGCACCGCGGCCCCCAGCTCGCGGGCGGCCGCGCGCGCCCAGCCGTCCGGGTCGGCGTCGATGGCCTCGCGCGGGGCGTCGATGCCGCGGCTGCCGAGCAGCGCCGAGAGCTCGCCGTGGTGCGGCGTCATGACGACGGGGGCGGATGCGCGCGGCAGCAGGTCGAGCGCGCCGGCGTCGACGACGAGCGGGCGGCCGTCGGCGATGGCCGCGTCGAGACGCCTGGCGGTCGCCTTGCCGCGGTCCGCGGGGTCCTGCCCCGAGCCGAGCAGCCACGCCTGGACGCGGCCGTCGCTCGTGACCGCCTCGGGCCTCCGCGCCAGCACCGCGTCGCCGACCGTGCGAGGGCCGAGGTAGCGCACCATGCCGAGGCCCGTGTGCAGCGCCGCCTCGACGCCGAGCACCGCGGCGCCCGGGTAGCGGCGCGACCCGCTCACCACGCCCAGCACGCCGCGCGTGTACTTGTGGTCGTCCCGCGCGGGCACGCGGATCCACGCGGCCGCGCGCTCGGCGCTCCAGCTGCGGAAGGGCACGGTCACGTCGGCGCTGCTCATGCGCTCACGCTAGCGAGCGAGCGGATGCGGCGCGCCTGCTCCCCGGCCGCGTCCAGGCCGCATCCGCTCGCCGCCGCTCGCTCCGCTCAGCGACGGCGGGTGGCGTCCTGCACCTCGCCGACGAGCTCCTCGAGCACGTCCTCGAGGAAGATGACGCCCGTGGTCGTGCCCTCCTGATCGAAGACGCGCGCGACGTGCACGCCGAGGCGGCGCATCGTGGCGAGACCGTCCTCGAGCTCGCTGCCGGCGTAGATGGACACGAGCTGCCGGATGCGCTTCGGCGGCACCGGGTCGTCGTACTCGTCCTCGTCGAGGTCGATGACGTCCTTCAGGTGCACGTAGCCGCTCGGCTCGCCGTCCTCGCGCACGAGCACGTAGCGCGAGAAGCCGTGCTGGGCCACCGCCCGCTCGACCTCGGCCGGTGTCGCCGCCTCGTCGAGCGTCACGAGCGTCTCCAGACCCAGGGCCACGTCGGCGACCTTCTTCTCCGTGAACTCGAACGCGTTCATGAGCGCGCCCGACGCATCCGTCAGCACGCCCTCCTTCGTCGAGTGGCTCACGATCGTGGCCACCTCGTCGAGGGTGAACGAGCTGTTCGCCTCGTCCTTCGGCTCCACCTTGAACGCGCGCAGCACGGTGTTCGCGATCGCGTTGAGCGACCAGATGACCGGCTTGAGGGCGCGGGCGATGAACACCAGGGGCGGGGCGAGGATGAGCACCGCGCGGTCCGGCACCGAGAACGACAGGTTCTTCGGCACCATCTCGCCGAGCACGACGTGCAGGTAGGAGACGATCACCAGCGCCATCGCGAAGGCGATGCCGCCGATCGCGGCCTCCGGCAGACCGGTCAGCGCGAGCGGCACCTCGAGCAGGTGGTGCAGCGCGGGCTCGGAGACGTTGAGGATCAGCAGCGAGCACACGGTGATGCCCAGCTGGCTGGTCGCCAGCATGAGGGTCGCGTGCTCCATGGCCCACAGCGCGGTCTTTGCGGCCTTGCCGCCCGCCTCCGCTCGAGGCTCGATCTGGGAGCGCTTCGCCGAGATGACGGCGAACTCCGCGCCGACGAAGAAGGCGTTCGCGGCGAGCAGCACCACGAGCCAGGCCAGTCCAGCCCAGTCGCTCATCGGGTCGCCTCCGTCGTCTCGGATGATGGGGTCCAGCGGATGCGGTCCACGCGACGGCCGTCCATCCGCTCGACGCGCAGGCGGCCGGCCTCCAGCACGACCTCGTCGCCGACGGCCGGGATGCGGCCGAGCTCGGCCATCACGTAGCCGGCGACGGTCTCGTACGGACCCTCCTCCGGCACGGTCACGCCGGCGCGGTCGAGCAGCTCGTCGGGGCGGAGCCCGCCCGGGAAGGTCAGCCAGTCGCGCGAGCGGACCACGTCGACGCGGGCGCGGTCGTGCTCGTCGGCGACCTCGCCGATCAGCTCCTCGACGAGGTCCTCCAGCGTGGCGACGCCGGCGGTGCCGCCGTACTCGTCGACCACGACGGCCATCTGGTACCCGCGGCCGCGCAGCTCGGCGAGCAGGCCGTCCAGGCCCATCGTCTCGGGCACGCGCAGCGCCTCGGTCTCGATGGCGCCGACGGGCACCTCGGCGCGCTTCTCGCGCGGCACCGAGACGGCCTGCTTGACGTGCACGAGGCCGACCACGTCGTCGCGGTCCTCGTCGACGACCGGGAAGCGGGAGAAGCCGGTGCGGGTGGCGAGCTCGATGACCGTGTCGACGCTCGCGCCGCGCTCCACGCTGATCACCCGCGGGCGGGGCGTCATGACGTCGGCGGCGCTGAGCTCCGAGAAGGCGATGGTGCGCTCGAGCAGCGTGGCCGTGTCGGCCTCGAGCGTGCCGACGGTGGCCGAACGGCGCACGAGCGAGCTCAGCTCGTCGGCGGTGCGCGCGCCGCTGAGCTCCTCCTTCGGCTCGATGCCGATGGCGCGCAGCAGTGCGTTGGCCGAGTTGTTGAGCAGCGCGATGATCGGCTTGAAGACCGTGGTGAACAGCACCTGGAACGGGATGACGAGCTTCGCGGTCTGCCGCGGCAGCGCGAGCGCGAAGTTCTTCGGCACCAGCTCGCCCACGATCATCGACAGCAGTGTGGCGAGCGTCACCGCGAGCACGACGGCGACCACGGTCGCCACCGCCTCGGGCACGCCGAGCAGCTCCACCACGGGCCGCAGCCACGCGCTGATCGCCGGCTCGAGCGTGTAGCCCGTCAGCAGGGTCGTGAGGGTGATGCCGAGCTGCGCGCTCGACAGGTGGGTCGAGGTGATCCGCAGGGCGCCGATCACGGGACCGAGCCGGCGCTCGCCGCGCTCCTGGCGCTGCTCGAGGTCGGAGCGGTCGAGGTTGACGAGCGAGAACTCGCTCGCCACGAAGAGGCCGGTGCCGATCGTGAGGACGACGCCCACGATCAGCATGATCCACTCAGTGGACACCGCGGCCTCCCCTCATCGGCTGGAGGGGGCGCGCCGATCGAGGCGTCGCGGTACTGGGAGGATCGTCCATGGGACCTCCGATCGTACTCGCGGCGGAGCCGCCGCGGCAGGCGGTTCGCTACCAGGAGACCGGCAGCGCCTTGCCCTCCTCGTAGCCGGCGGCCGACTGGGTGCCGACGACGGCGCGCTCGTGGAACTCGGCGAGGTCCCGGGCACCCGCGTAGGTCAGGCTGCTGCGCACGCCCGAGGTGATCATGTCGAGCAGGTCCTCGAGCGAGGGGCGCAGCGGGTTGAGGTAGATGCGCGAGCTCGAGATGCCCTCGGCGAAGAGGGTGCGGCGGGCGAGCTCGAAGGCGTCCAGGCGTCCGAAACGCTCCTGCACGGCCTTCGTGGAGGCCATGCCCCAGCTCTGCTTGAAGAGGCGGCCGTCCGCATCCGCTTCCAGCCGACCGGGCGCCTCGATGGTGCCCGCGAACCAGGAGCCGACCATCACGCTGGCGGCGCCGGCGGCGAGTGCGAGGGCCACGTCGCGGGGGTAGCGCACCCCGCCGTCGGCCCACACATGGGCGCCGAGCTCGCGCGCCGCGGCCGCCGTCTCGAGCACGGCCGAGAACTGCGGGCGGCCCACGGCGGTCATCATGCGGGTGGTGCACATCGCGCCCGGGCCGACGCCGACCTTGAGGATGTCGGCGCCCGCCTCCACGAGGTTGCGCACGGCGTGCTCGGTGACGACGTTGCCCGCGACGATCGGCACGCCGAGCCGCAGCGCCTTCACGGTGCGGATGGCCGCGAGCATGCCCTCCTGGTGCCCGTGGGCGGTGTCGAGCACGAGCACGTCGACGCCGGCCGCGGCGAGCGCCGAGGCCTTCGCGGCGACGTCGCCGTTGATGCCGATCGCGGCGGCGACCCGCAGACGGCCGTGCGCGTCGACCGCCGGTTCGTAGATCGTCGAGCGCAGGGCACCGGTGCGGCTGATGGTGCCGATGAGGTGCCCGTGGCGCAGCACCGGCGCGTAGTCGAGCTCCGCGGCGACCATCGTGTCGAAGGCGTGCCGGCCGTCGCCGAGGTCCTCCTCCTCGAAGGCGGTGAGGCTGCCGTGCAGCAGGTCGACGAGCTGGGCGTCGGGCTGGGCGTGCGCGAGCCGGGTCGCCGCCATGCAGCCGAGGAAGGCGCCGTGCGCATCGAGCACCACGAGGCCGTGGCCGTCGACGGGCGGCAGCACCGCGAGCGCATCGGCGACGGAGGCCTCCGGCCCGAAGGCGACGGGGGTGTCGAAGGCGACCGGCTGCTCCTTGACCCAGCGGATGGCTGCGTCGAGATCCTGCAGCGGCATGTCCTGCGGCAGCACGCCCAGGCCGCCGCGACGGGCCAGGGCGGCCGCGAGCCGCGGTCCCGTGACCGAGTTCATGTTGGCCGAGACCAGGGGCAGCGTGGCACCGGTGCCGTCGCCGGGCGCGAGGGAGACGTCGAGCCTGCTCCGGACGGTCGATCGGCTCGGTACGAGGAACACGTCCGAGTAGGTCAGATCGTGCGACGGCGCCGTCCCGATGAACTGCATGCTCCCACGCTCATACTTTCGACCGCTGCGCGCAAGGGGCGGTTTCCTGAACGGGCGCGGAGCCGCCAACCCCTAGGCTGGACGAGGTATTCCCGCACGGCTGCGGCCGTGCTTCCACCACCAGACGACGACGTTGCGTCAGGCAACAGGAGAGTGGGCGATCGGCTTGTCCGACCAGAAGACCGGTGAGGCTCCCGACGGGGAGTTCGGCGCGAACGAATGGCTCGTCGAGGAGATGTACGAGCGCTTCAAGGACGACCGGGACTCGGTCGACCGATCATGGTGGCCGATCCTCGAGCAGTACGGCTCGGGAGGCCCCTCCGCCGCATCCGCTCCCCCGCCCGCCGGCCCGCCCGCCTCGGCCACCGCACCGGCGACGCAGCCGGTGGCGAGGACCACCTCCGTCCAGCCCAAGGAGAAGCCGATCCCGGCCGAGGCGCCGAAGACGGCTCCCGTCTCGACCGCGAAGCCGGAGGCGGATGCGCCCAGCGAGGGCCCCGAGGACGTCGTGACCGTGCTCAAGGGCATGAGCAAGGCCCTCGCCGCGAACATGGACGCGAGCCTCACCGTGCCGACCGCGACGAGCGTGCGCACCGTGCCGGCGAAGCTGATGATCGACAACCGCATCGTCATCAACAACCACCTGCAGCGCACGCGCGGCGGCAAGGTCTCCTTCACCCACCTCATCGGCTGGGCGCTGGTGCAGGCGCTCAAGGAGTTCCCGAGCCAGAACGTCTACTACGACGAGGTCGACGGCAAGCCGGCCGCGGTGCAGCCCGCTCACGTGAACATGGGCCTGGCGATCGACATCCCCAAGCCCGACGGCACCCGCGCGCTGCTCGTGCCGAGCATCAAGCAGGCCGACACCCTCGGCTTCGGCGAGTTCCTCGCCGCGTACGAGGCGCTCGTCAAGAAGGCCCGGGCCAACAAGCTGACCGGCGACGACTTCGCCGGCACGACCATCTCGCTGACCAATCCCGGCGGCATCGGCACCGTGCACTCGGTACCGCGCCTCATGCGCGGCCAGGGCAGCATCATCGGCGCCGGCGCGCTCGAGTACCCGGCCGAGTTCCAGGGCTCCTCGACCAAGACGCTCGTCGAGCTCGGCATCGGCAAGACGATCACGCTCACCTCCACCTACGACCACCGGGTCATCCAGGGCGCCGGCAGCGGCGAGTTCCTCAAGAAGGTGCACGAGCTGCTCACCGGCGCGCGCGGCTTCTACGAGGGCATCTTCTCGGCGCTGCGCATCCCCTACGCTCCGATCCACTGGAGCCAGGACATCAACGTCGACCTCTCGGCGCGGGTGTCGAAGACCAGCCGGGTGCAGGAGCTCATCAACAGCTACCGCGTGCGCGGCCACCTCATGGCCGACATCGACCCGCTCGAGTACCGCCAGCGCAGCCACCCGGACCTCGAGATCGAGAGCCACGGGCTGACCTTCTGGGACCTCGACCGCGAGTTCGTGGTCGGCGGCTTTGCCGGCAAGCGGCAGGCCAAGCTGCGCGAGATCCTCGGCATCCTGCGCGACTCGTACTGCCGCACGATCGGCGTCGAGTTCATGCACATCCAGGACCCGGAGCAGCGGCGCTGGATCCAGGAGCACGTCGAGGTGCCCTACGAGAAGCCCAGCCACGACGAGCAGCTGCGCATCCTCGGCAAGCTGAACGAGGCCGAGGCCTTCGAGACCTTCCTGCAGACCAAGTACGTCGGCCAGAAGCGCTTCAGCCTCGAGGGCGGCGAGTCGACGATCGCGTTCCTCGACGCGATCGTCCAGGCCTCCGCCGAGGAGCAGCTCGACGAGGTCGCCATCGGCATGCCGCACCGCGGCCGCCTCAACGTGCTCACGAACATCGCGGGCAAGACCTACGCGCAGATCTTCCGCGAGTTCGAGGGCACGCAGGACCCGCGCACCGTGCAGGGCTCCGGCGACGTGAAGTACCACCTCGGCACCGAGGGCACCTTCACGAGCCCCTCCGGCAAGCAGGTTCCCGTGTACCTCGCCGCGAACCCCTCGCACCTCGAGGCCGTCGACGGCGTGCTCGAGGGCATCGTGCGCGCCAAGCAGGACCGCAAGGCCCCCGGCACGTTCCCCGTGCTGCCCGTGCTGCTGCACGGCGACGCGGCCATGGCCGGACAGGGCGTGGTCTTCGAGACCCTGCAGATGTCGCAGCTGCGCGGGTACCGCACCGGCGGCACCGTGCACCTGGTCGTCAACAACCAGGTCGGGTTCACGACCCCGCCGAACGAGAGCCGCTCCTCGGTCTACTCGACCGACGTGGCCAAGGCCATCCAGGCGCCGATCTTCCACGTGAACGGCGACGACCCCGAGGCCGTGGTGCGCGTGGCCGAGATGGCGTTCGCCTACCGGCAGCAGTTCAAGCGCGACGTCGTCATCGACCTCGTCTGCTACCGCCGACGCGGCCACAACGAGGGCGACGACCCCTCGATGACGCAGCCGCTGATGTACAACCTCATCGAGGCGAAGCGCAGCGTGCGGACCCTCTACACCGAGAACCTGGTGGGCCGCGAGGACATCACGCGCGAGGAGTACGAGAACGTGCACCGCGACTTCCAGGAGCGCCTCGAGCGCGCCTTCGCGGAGACGCACGCGGCGCAGACGGGCTCGATCCCCGTCGTCACCGGCGACTCCGTGGCCGACCTCGAGCGCCCCGACGCGCAGCAGGCGGAGGCCGACACCGCGGCCTTCGAGACGAAGGTCGACCGCGGCGTCGTGGAGGCGATCGGCGACGCGCACGACAACCCGCCCGCCGGCTTCTCCGTGCATCCGAAGCTGCAGGCGCTGCTCAGGAAGCGCGTCGACATGAGCCGCAGCGGCGGCATCGACTGGGGCTTCGGCGAGCTGCTCGCGCTGGGCTCCCTGCTGCTCGAGGGCACCCCGGTGCGCATGTCGGGCCAGGACTCGCGCCGCGGCACCTTCGTGCAGCGCCACGCGGTGCTGCACGACCGCGAGAACGGTCAGGAGTGGCTGCCCCTCGGCAACCTCGCCGACGAGCAGGGGCGCTTCTGGATCTACGACTCGCTGCTCAGCGAGTACGCGGCGATGGCCTTCGAGTACGGCTACTCCGTGGAGCGGGCGGATGCGCTGGTGCTGTGGGAGGCGCAGTTCGGCGACTTCGCGAACGGCGCCCAGACGGTCGTCGACGAGTTCATCTCGTCGGCGGAGCAGAAGTGGGCGCAGCGCTCGAGCGTCGTGCTGCTGCTGCCGCACGGCTACGAGGGCCAGGGCCCGGACCACTCGTCGGCGCGCATCGAGCGCTACCTGCAGCTCTGCGCCGAGAACAACATGACGGTGGCCCAGCCCTCGACCCCCGCCTCGTACTTCCACCTGCTGCGGCGGCAGGCCTACGCCCGCCCGCGGCGTCCGCTCGTCGTCTTCACGCCGAAGTCGATGCTGCGCCTGCGCGGCGCGACCAGCGCGGTGGAGGACTTCACCGAGGGCCGCTTCCAGCCGGTGATCGACGACGACCGCATCACCGACAAGAGCGCCGTGCGCAAGGTGCTGCTGCACTCGGGCAAGGTGCACTACGACCTGCGCGGCGAGCTCGACAAGCGCGACGACCGCTCGGTCGCGCTCGTGCGCCTCGAGCAGTACTACCCGATCCCCCGCGACGAGTTCCGCGCGATCCTCGCGACGTACCCGGAGTCGGCGGAGGTCGTCTGGGTGCAGGACGAGCCCGAGAACCAGGGCGCGTGGCCGTTCATCCACTTCCAGCTCGACCGCTCGGAGGGCGCCCGCCACGTGGACGTCGTCTGCCGTCCCGCCGCGGCCTCCCCGGCCGCCGGCTCCGCGAAGCGGCACGCGCAGGAGCAGAAGGATCTCGTGGAGCGCGCGCTCGCCTGATCCGCTCCCGCGAACGACGAAGGCCCCGCTCCGGCGGGGCCTTCGTCGTCGGTCGGCGGGTGCGCTACTGCTTCGCGGTGAGCGAGCGCAGCTTCAGCTCGACGGCCTGGCGCAGCTCGGCGGGCGCCTGCTCGCGGCACGCCTTGCGCATCTTCTCGGTGAGGGCGATCCCCACGAGGTGCTCCGTGCTGCAGTCGTCGCAGTGCGCGAGGTGCTCCGTGATGTCCTGGAAGTCCTGCTCGCTGAGCTCCTGGTGCAGGTACTCCTCGAGCTCGGCCTTGGCCTTCTCGCAGCCGCAGTCGCTCATCGCTTGCCTCCGGTCTTCTCGGGCACCTGGATGCCCCGTTCGCGTGCGTACCCCGCCAGCCGCTCGCGCAGCAGCTTCCGGCCACGGTGCAGACGGCTCATCACGGTGCCGACGGGGGTCTTCATGATGTCGGCGATCTCCTGGTAGGCGAAGCCCTCGACGTCGGCGAGGTACACCGCCAGACGGAAGTCCTCGGGGATCGACTGCAGCGCGTCCTTGACGGTGCTGTCGGGCAGGTGGTCGATCGCCTCGGCCTCGGCGGAGCGCCCGGTCGATGCGGTCGCCGACTCGGCGCCGCCGAGCTGCCAATCCTCGAGCTCGTCGATGGTGCCCTGGTACGGGTCGCGCTGCTTCTTGCGGTACGAGTTGATGAAGGTGTTCGTGAGGATGCGGTACAGCCACGCCTTGAGGTTCGTGCCCTGCTGGAACTGGCGGAAGGCGGTGAACGCCTTCACGAAGGTCTCCTGCACGAGGTCGGCGGCGTCGGCCGGGTTGCGCGTCATGCGCATCCCCGCCGCGTAGAGCTGGTCCATGAAGGGCAGCGCCTGCTCCTCGAAGAGACGGCGCAGGGTCGCGTCGTCGAGCTCGGTCTCGCGCTCGCCGTCCTCGCCGCGCGGGTCCTCCACGGGTACTGCGGTGTCGTGGTTCATCGCGGCCCAGCCTAGACCCGCGTCATCGGCGCGCACCGGGGCGTCCAGCACCATGCTCATCCGCTCGTCCTCCGCTCTCTCCCGTAGTCTGTGAACCGATGCCCATTCAGCAATATTCCGAGCCCGAGTTCGACCCCTACGGCGACCAGCGCGCCGCGGGCAGCCTCGACACGGGGCGCTGGATGGCGCCCGTCGCCGGGACCCCGCTCGCGGCGGTCCTGCCGCTGCCGGGCTCGAAGTCGCTGACCAATCGCGAGCTCGTGCTCGCCGCGCTCGCGGACGCGCCCTCGCTGCTGCGCGAGCCCCTGCACTCCCGCGACAGCGCGCTCATGATCGAGGCGCTGCGCAACCTGGACGTCTCCATCGAGGAGCGCGAGGGCGAGGGCGGCTACGGCCCCGATCTGCTCGTCACGCCGCCCGAGGAGCTGACGGGCTCGACCTCGATCGACTGCGGCCTCGCCGGCACCGTCATGCGCTTCCTGCCGCCCGTCGCCGCGCTCGCGCTCGGCCCCGTCGCCTTCGACGGCGACGAGTCGGCCCGCCGACGCCCGATGCGCACGACCATCGAGTCGCTGCGCGCGGTGGGCGCCGACGTCACCGACGACGGTCGCGGAGCACTGCCGTTCAGCCTCTTCGGCACCGGTTCGGTGCGCGGCGGCGAGGTGCAGATCGACGCGAGCGCCTCGAGCCAGTTCGTCTCCGGCCTGCTGCTCGCCGCCGCTCGCTTCGACGAGGGGCTCACCCTGCGCCACGTCGGCGAGCACCTGCCGAGCCTGCCGCACATCGAGATGACCATCGCCGCGCTCGCGGCGCGCGGCGTCGTCGTCGAATCGCCCGAGGTCGGCCTCTGGGTCGTGCAGCCCGGTGCGATCAGCGGTCTCGACGTGCGCATCGAGCCGGACCTCTCCAACGCCGCGCCGTTCCTGGCCGCGGCGATCGTCGCCGGCGGCACCGTGACCATCGAGCGCTGGCCGGCCTCGACCACCCAGGTGGGCGCCGACCTCGAGCAGCTGCTGCCGCTCTTCGGCGCCGAGGTGCGCCGCGAGGGTGCGGACCTCACGGTCGAGGCGCGCGGACTGCGCGACGGCGGCCCCCTGCCCGGCATCGACCTCGACCTCAGCCGCGGCGGCGAGCTGGCTCCCGCGATCGTCGCGCTCGCCGCGCTGGCCGGCGGCCCCAGCCGCATCACCGGCATCGGCCACCTGCGCGGACACGAGACCGACCGTCTCGCGGCCCTCGCCGCCGAGATCAACGGGCTCGGCGGCGCCGTGACCGAGCTCGAGGACGGCCTGGCGATCGAGCCGCGCCCGCTCGCGGGCGGCCTCTGGCGAACCTACGAGGACCACCGCATGGCGACGGCCGGCGCGATCATCGGGCTGGCGGTGCCGGGCGTCGAGATCGAGGACATCCGCACGACCTCGAAGACGCTCCCGCAGTTCCCCGAGCTGTGGAAGCGGATGCTCGGCGAGGCCCCCGCGCCCACGAGCGGTCTGGCGTTCTGAGCCGCCCATGAGCTGGTGGGACGACGGCGACGACGACGGCGCCTCCGGCTACGAGCGCTACGAGGATGCGGTGCGCATCCGTCCGAACCCGAAGGGCAGCAAGCCCCGGTCGAAGCTGCGCCCGGAGCACGACGACGCGGTCGAGGCCCGGGTGCTCGGCGTCGACCGCGGCCGCTACTCGGTGCTGGTCGCCGAGGGGCGGCACGACGAGCGCGAGCTCACCGCGACCCGGGCTCGCGAGCTCGGGCGGCAGTCGATCGTCACCGGCGACCGGGTCGACCTCGTCGGCGACGTCAGCGGCGACGAGGGCACCCTCGCCCGCGCCGTGCGCATCCGCCAGCGCAGCACCCTGCTGCGCCGCAGCGCGGACGACAGCGACGACGTCGAGCGGGTCATCGTCGCGAACGCCGACCAGATGCTCATCGTGGTCGCCGCAGCGAACCCGGAACCGCGCGCCCGGCTCGTCGATCGCTACCTCGTGGCGGCGTTCGACGCGGGCATCCAGCCGATCCTCTGCATCACCAAGGCCGACCTCGCGGACCCCGCCGCCTTCGCGCACCAGTTCTCCTGCCTCGACGTGCCCGTCGTCACGAGCGCGCAGGGCGAGGTGCCGCGCGCCGAGCTCGAGCGTCTGCTGCTCGGCCGCACCACGGTGGCGGTGGGGCACTCGGGCGTGGGCAAGTCGACGCTCGTCAACGCGCTCGTGCCGAGCGCCAAGCGCGCCATCGGGCGGGTCAACGCCGTCACCGGGCGGGGCCGGCACACGTCCTCCTCCACCGTCTCGCTGCGCATGCGGGGAGCGGATGGTCGCAGCGGCTGGATCATCGACACCCCCGGCGTGCGCTCCTTCGGCCTCGGCCACGTCGACCCGGCGAGCGTGCTGCGCTCCTTCGCCGCGACCGCGATCGTGCCCGAGGGCGCCCCGGAGCAGGAGGTGCCGCTCGCGCAGGCGCACGACTGGGAGATCATCGAGCGCGTCGAGGCCGGGGAGCTCGGCGACCTCGGCCGCGAGCGGCTCGCCTCGCTGCGCAAGCTGCTCAGCGCGCTGGGCGAGGACCCGGCCGCGGGGCTGGAGGGCACGGAGCGTCCCGAGGCGTAGGCGCGCGCTGGGGCCGGCGGGTTGCGCAGTACCGGTGCGGGAGCGCGGGTGGTGCGGCGTAGGCGCGGGTCCGGTCGGCAGCGCAGTACCGCGGCGACAGCGCGGGCGGTGCGGCGCCGGGGATGTGCCCCGTCTCGTACAGCGCAGTACCGCAGCGACAGCGCGGTATCGGTCCGCGTGCTGCGCTGACGTTCGCGTACGGCATCGCTGGGCGGTGCGGCCGGCCGTCATCCCGCGGCGCGGGTCACGGTCCGCCGGCCGAACGCGCGCCGGAGCGCTGCGGTGCGGTGCGGTGCGCCTGGGTACGCCGCGGTGCGGTAGGCGCTGTGTGGTGCGGTGCGCCGCTGTGCGGGCGCCGCGATGCGGTGCGCCGCGGTGCGGCGCCGCTCGGCGCATCCAGCGACGTTCGGCGGGCGTCCCGCGCCGGTACGCTGGGCGCGTGAGCTCCGCCAGCGACCCGACGCCCGCATCCGCATCCGCTTCCACGCTGCCGGCGGGTGATGAGCTCGCCACCGACCTCGCGCTGGCGCTGCGGCTCGCCGACGCGGCCGACGCCATCAGCTCGGAGCGCTTCGGCGCGCAGGACCTGCGCATCGATACGAAGCCCGACCGCACGCCCGTGACGGATGCGGACCAGGCCGTCGAGCGCGCCATCCGCTCGGGGGTCGAGGCGGAGCGCCCGGACGACGCGTTCCTCGGCGAGGAGTACGGCACGGTGGGCGAGGCGAGCCGGCAGTGGATCGTCGATCCGATCGACGGCACCGCGAACTTCCTGCGCGGCGCGCCCGTGTGGGCGACGCTCATCGCGCTCGTGGTCGACGGCGTGCCGGTGCTCGGCGTGGTGAGCTCGCCCGCCCTCGGCAAGCGCTGGTGGGCGACCCGCGGCGGCGGCGCCTGGATCTCGGAGCGCGGCGGAGAGCCGCGGCGCCTCGCGGTGAGCTCGGTCGGTGCCCTCGAGGACGCGTCGATCAGCTACAACTCGATGCAGCAGTGGGATCAGGCCGGCATGCTCGAACCCCTCGTCGCGCTGAGCCGCCGTGTGTGGCGCACCCGCGCGTACGGCGACATGTGGTCGTACATGCTCGTCGCCGAGGGCGTGCTCGACGTCGCCGGCGAGTTCGACCTGCAGGTGTACGACATGGCGGCGCTCGTGCCGATCGTGGAGGAGGCGGGCGGGCGCTTCACCTCGGTCGCCGGCGAGGACGGCCCCTGGCACGGCAGCGCGCTCGCGACGAACGGCCTGCTGCACGACGCGACGCTCGCGGCGCTGCACAGCTGAGCCGCTCGCGGCGCTGCACGGCGGAGCAGCTCCGGGCCCCTGCACGGCGGAGCAGCTCGCGGCGGCGGGCTCCTCGGAGCTGCCTGTGCGGCCAGCCGCTGGTCGCGCGTTCGTACGTCGCGTCACCCCGTCCATCCCGCCGTTCGCCGAATGACGGAGATCTGAGGCACGACGGATGCGCCGAGCGGCGTGGGACCCGCGTTGGCGGGGCTTCGCTCCGTGCCTGCTGCTCCCGGTGGCCGGATCTCCGTCGTTTGGCGAAAGAGTCTGGGGGCGAGAGGGCTGGGGGCGAGGCGCGGGCGCGGGCGCGCAGGCGCAGGCGCGGGCGCGCGGGCGCAGCGGGTCAGCGCGTGCCGGCCTCGTGGCGCTTGCGGAGGTCGAGCAGCGAGGCGACGAGGGCCAGGGAGGCGAGGCCGATGACGACGACGAGGGCCAGCGAGAAGGCGTCGAGGTAGGCGGTGGCGTCGGTCTCGGCGCCGACCTCGCGCGAGAGCACGCCGTAGAAGGTCGAGGTCGCGAGCGCCACGCCCACGGCCGTGCCCACGCGCTGGCCGAGCTGCACGACCGAGCCCGCGACGCCAGCCTGGGCGACCGGCACCTCCGACAGCGTGAGCGTCTGGTTGGGGCCGACGACGCAGCCGCCGCCGATGCCGGCGAGGGTGAGCGCCCCGGCCATCGCCCACGGCACCGCCGCGCTCGGCACGAGGTGCACGAGCAGCAGTGCCAGGGCGAACCCGGCGATCAGCACGACCAGGCCGCCGACCACGAGCGCCCGTCCGAGGCGCTGCACCCGCGGGCCGCTCAGCCACGAGCCGAGCGCCGACGCGAGCGCGAAGCCGATGCTCACCGAGCCGGCGGCCAGCGCACTGAGCGCGAGGCCCTGCTGCAGGTAGAGCGTCGCCACGAGGAAGAGCGACGGCATCGCCGCGAAGAACGCGGTGCCGACGATGACGCCGTTGCGGAACGACGGGCGCCGCACGAGCTCGAGGTCGAGCACCGGCGAGCGCCCGCCGCGGGCGTAGCGGCGCTCCCAGAGCACGAAGGCCAGCAGCAGCACCGCGCCGAGCAGCAGCAGGAACCAGCGCCGCGGGTCGTCGGACTCGCCACCCGTGGTGAGCAGGAACGGCGCCAGCAGCGCGAGGATCGCCCCGCCGAGCAGGACCAGGCCGAGCGGATCGAGGCCCCGCGGGCCGCCCTCCGACCGCTGCTCCCGCGGCAGGAGCCGCAGCGCGGCGATCAGCGCGATCGCGCCGAGCGGCACGTTCATCCAGAACAGCAGGCGCCAGCCGTCCTGCTCGCCGCCGACGGCGATGAGCAGGCCGCCGATGGCGGGTCCGAAGGCGGTGGAGAGACCGATAATCGCGCCGAACAGCCCGAAGGCGCGTCCGCGTTCCGGGCCCTGGAAGAGCTGCTGGATCATGCCCGTCACCTGCGGCATCTGCAGGCCGGCGGCCGCACCCTGCAGCAGGCGGGCGGCGATGAGCACCTCGATGGTCGGTGCGATCGCGCACAGGAGGCTCGCGGCGGTGAAGAGCGAGAGACCGATGACGAAGAGCCTGCGCCGGGAGGTGAGGTCGCCGAGACGCCCGCCGGGCACCAGCGTGAGGCCGAACACGAGCGTGTAGCCGGCGACGATCAGCTGCAGCTGGGTCGGTCCGGCGCCGAGCGCGCTCTCCAGCGCGGGCAGGCCGACGTTGACCTTCGACAGGTCGAGGATGGTGAGGCAGGCGACGCCGACGCAGACCGCGAAGGCGCGCCAGCGCATCCGCTCCTGGTCGGCCGACTCTGCGCCGGCGCTCACGCGCGTGCCGCTCGCTGCGCCTTGAGGGTCTTGATGGTGTTCTGCAGCGCGATGAAGACGAGATAGGCGCCGAAGAGGATGCTGCCGACCCGCGGGTCGATCAGCACCGCGCACCACACGCCCAGCAGGCTCGTCAGCGCCGCGGTGAGGCCGATGACGAGTGCCGCCTTGAGGTCGACGTTCTTGCGGCGCGCGTTGCCGATGGTGCCGGTGATGGTCGTCGGGATCATCACGAGCAGGCTCGTGCCCTTGGCCTCGAGGTCGCTGGCGCCGAAGAGCAGCACGAGCGCGGGCACGAGGATGACCCCTCCGCCCACGCCGACCAGGCCCGAGATGATGCCCGTGACCAGGCCGAGCAGGAGCAGGAGCGCCACCGTGAGGACGTTCATGTCGACCTCGGACTCGCGGCTGGGCACCGCGAGGAAGAGCGTGACGGCCATGAAGAGCAGAAAGACGATGAAGATCCACCGCAGCACCAGGATGGGCAGCTTCGACAGCAGCCACGAACCGATCCAGGCGCCGGCGATGGCGCCCACGATGAGCACGATGCCGGCGATCCAGTTGACCTGACCGGTGATGAGGTAGCCGATCACACCCACGATCGCGGGAGGGATGATCGCGGTGAGCGAGGTGCCCGCGGCCAGGCGCTGGTCGAAGGCCAGGAACGCCGTGAGCATCGGCACGATGATGGTGCCGCCGCCGACGCCGAGGAACCCGGAGAGGAAGCCGGCGGCGAGGCCGATCACGACGAGCACGATCCAGTCGCGGCGCGATCGGGTGGGGACGACGGGCATGGCTCTCCTCCGCAGGAACGTGGGACAGGGTCCGTCATGGCTCTCGTCGCGAGGAGGCGGCGGCCGGGCGGGCCGGTCGGCAGCCTACACCCGTGGTGCAGGCGGGCGACGCCCCGCTGAACGGGGCCCGCGAGAGCTGCCGCGCATCCTCCCGGCTCCGTACCTTAATGACGGACATGACCCAGCAGCGCCTCGTGATCCTCGCCCCCTCGCCCGTGCTCACCGTGACGATCGAGGAGCATCCCGACGGCCCGGACGTGCACGTGCACGCAGGCGGGCAGGGCGTCTGGCAGGCGCGCATGCTGCGCTCGCTCGGCGCGCAGGTGACGCTCTGCAGCGTGCTGAGCGGCGAGACCGGCCTCGTGCTCGGGCCGCTGCTCGGGGAGCTCGGCCTGCAGGTGAGCGCCGTCCGGCGCGATGCGCGCGGCAGCGCCTACGTGCACGACCGGCGCGACGGCGAGCGCGAGCCGATCGCCGAGGCGGGCGGCGAACCGTTCACCCGCCACGACCTCGACGAGCTGTACGCCCTGACGGTGCGCGAGGCGCTGGCCGTCGACACGGTGCTGCTGAGCGGGCCGGCCGAGGACGACCTGCTGCCGGCCGAGGTGTACCGCCGCCTGGCCGCCGATCTCGGCGGCCTGGGCAAGCGCGTGATCGTCGACCTCGCCGGCGAGCGCCTGCAGGCCGCGCTCGAGGGCGGCGTCGCCCTGGCGAAGGTGAGCGACGAGGAGCTGGAGCGCGACGGCCTGATCGACGGGCCGGGCGCGGACGCCGACGAGCGGGACATCCTGCGGGCGATGGAGCGGATGCGCGCCGACGGCGCCGAGGCGGTGATCGTCACCCGGCGCAGCGGCACGCTGCTGCTCGACGGCGACGGCGCCCGACGCGTGCACGGCCCCGAGATGGAGGTCGTCGACTCCTCCGGCGCCGGCGACTCCCTCACCGCGGCGACGACGCTCGCGCTCGACCGCGGCGACCCGCTCGACGAGGCCGTCGCGCTGGGCACGGCGGCCGGGGCGCTCAACGTGACCCGGCACGGCCTGGGCAGCGGCGACGGGGAGGCGATCCACCGGCTGCGCGAGCACGTGCGCGTGGAGCCGATCGAGAGGAACGGGGACGACTGATGGCACGCATCCTGGTGACCAACGACGACGGGGTGCACTCCCCGGTCTGTACGCGCTCGCGCGCATGGCCGTCGAGCTCGGGCACGACGTGGTCGTCGCCGCCCCGAGCACCGAGGCCAGCGGCTCGGGCGCGGCGATCATTGGCGCGGACGAGCAGGGCCGCGTGACGATCGAGCACCGCGAGCAGGACGGCCTGCAGGTCTACGCGGTCGGGGCCGCTCCGGCGCTGATCGCGCTGCTCGGCGCGCACGGCTCGTTCGGCACCCCGCCCGATCTGGTGCTGTCGGGCATCAACCGCGGCGCGAACGTCGGCCGCGTCGTGCTGCACTCCGGCACCGTCGGCGCGGCGCTCACCGCCGGCGCGAACGGGTCGCGCGGCCTCGCGGTGTCGCTCGACGTCGGGCTGCGCCCGGAGGCGCTGCACTGGGACTCCGCCGCGGCCGCGGCGGCGACCGTGCTCGACGCGGTGCTGGCCGCGGAGGAGGGCACGGTCGTGAACGTGAACGCCCCGAACACCGCGACGCCGGCCGCGCTCGAGTGGGCCGCCCTGTCGAGCTTCGGCATCGTGCAGGCCCTCGTCGCCGAGCCCGGCGAGGCCGGTGGTGCACGCCTCACGATCGCCGATCCGCAGGCCGAGCTGGAGCCGGGGACGGATGCGGCGCTGCTGCGCGACGGACTCGCCGTCGCCACCGCGATCACGGGGATCGGGGAGGCGCCTCCGCTCGCTTCGTGAATGCGGAGCGGGAGGCCGCGGGCCGCGCCCGCGCGCTGGGGCGACGGCACCCGACCCCATCCCCACGATCGGGTCGAGCGCCGTCGCAGCTTCCATTGTGACGGATCGCGGGGCCTGCGCGGACCACCGTCGGCTCAGCGGCTGCGGTAGACCCGCTGGTGACCGCTGTACTCGGCCAGCCGGAAGGGCCCGGCCGTGTCGACGGGCACCGCGTGGTCGCCGCCGTCGGACGGCTGGCGCAGCTCGTGCAGCTCGCGGTAGTGCGCGACGTCGAGCGGCTCGCGCCGGGTGATCTGCGCGCGGGTGCGCTCGGTGCGCAGGTGCTCCCGGTAGCCCTCGACGACGCGCAGGGCGAAGAACTCCGCGACGGCGCCGGAGCCGTAGCTGAGCATGCCGACCAGCTCGCCGGCGAGGTCGTCGCGCTGGTCCAGCAGCGAGAGCAGCCCCAGGTAGAGCGACGCCGTGTAGCTGTTGCCGATCGCCCGGTTGTAGACGGCCGTGTCGGCCAGCGCGGCCTCGGCCTCGGCGGGCGTGGCCTGCCCGCCGCTGACGCCGATGAGGTGCTTGTGGGCCTTCGCCGTCATCTTGGTGAACGGCGAGTGGTAGCAGTGCGCGGCGAAGTCCTCGAACGCCGCGCCGCCGAGCGCCCGGTAGTCGAGCCAGGCGCCCTCCGCGGCGCGCAGGTACGCGCGCACGGAGTACTTGCCGTCGACCAGCGGGGTGACCCGGTAGTTCGGGCGCCAGAAGTCCATGACGTCGTTGGTGTGCACGCCGCTCGGCCCCTCGAGCACGGCGATCGCGGGATCGGCGCTCACGAGCATCGCCACGGCGGCGGCGCCCTGCGTCGACTCGCCGCTCGAATCGAGGTCGTACTTGGCCACGTCGGTCGCGATCACGAGCACGCGCTGGCGCGGGTCGCGGGCGATGAGCCCCGCCGCCATCTGCAGCGCGGCCGTGCCCGAGTAGCAGGCCTGCTTGAGCTCGACGGCGCGGGCGGAGTGCGGCAGCCCGAGCAGGGCGTGCACGTACACCGCCGCGGCCTTGGACTGGTCGATGCCGGTCTCGGTGGCCAGCAGCACGGTGCGGATGCCCTCGACGCCGTGCCGCTCGATGATCGGCTGCGCGGCCGCGGCCGCGAGCGTGACCACGTCCTCGTCGGCGGCGGGGAAGCTCATCGCGTCCTGCCCGATGCCGATGCGGTACTTCTCGGGGTCGATGCCCTGGGCCTCGGCGAGCAGCGGCAGGTCGAGCCGGTACTTCGTGGTCGCCATGGCGATGTCGTGGATGCCGATGCGGGTCATGATGCCTCCTACCGCTCGAACTTCAGGTGCGCGCTCATGAGCTCGCCCGGGTTCGTCTGCGCCGCCATGAGCGAGAGCTCGCCGCACAGCACCGTGGCCGCGGCCAGCACGGCGAGCCGGCGGCCGTTCTCCCCGGCTCGCGCTCCTCGCGGCAGCCGAGTCGTGCGAGGTTGTCCTCGACGAAGCCGAGCCCCTTGCCGTTGCCGACGCTGCCGACGATCACGTTCGGCAGGGTGCACGAGAAGTACAGGTCGCCGTCGCGGTCCTCGACGTGGGTGATGCCCTGGCTGCCCTCGACGATGTTGGCGGCGTCCTGGCCGGTGGCCAGGTAGAAGCCGAGCAGCATGTTCGCGTAGTGCGCGTTCGCCGAGCGGATGCCGCCGGCCAGCAGGGTGCCGATCAGGTTCTTGCGGATGTTGAGCGTCTCGACCTGCTTCGCCGTGGTGCGCAGCCGCCGCTCGACGTGCTCGCGCGGGATGAGCAGCTCGGTGACGACGTTCTTGCCGCGGCCCAGGATGCCGTTGACGGCGGTGGCCTTCTTGTCGGTGCAGTAGTTGGCCGAGATCGATCCGTAGCGCAGGCCGGGGACGGTGGCGAGGATGTGGTCCATCAGGCGATCGCTCGCGAGCGTCACCATGTTGTGGCCGCTGGCGTCGCCGGTCGTGAACTCGAAGCGCACGAAGAGCAGATCGCCCACGATCTGCGTGTGCAGGTCGATGAGCTTGGCGAAGCGGCTGCTCGCCGCGACCACGGCGGCCAGCTCGGCGCGCTGCGCGTCGAAGGCGCGCACGGCGGCGAGGGCGACGGAGGCGTCGGCCGCCTCGAAGAGCACGGAGCGCGTCATCCGCTCGTCCACCACGGTCGCGACGATGCCGCGCTCGGCGAGCTTCGACAGCGCCGCGCCGCGCTTGACGCTCGGCCAGAGGGTGGTCTCGTAGGTGGCCAGCGGCACCTCGACCAGCTCGGGGGCGTCGCGACCGACGGTGCCCCCGCTGATCTTGACGGGGCCGATCCAGCGCAGCGGCACGGGAGCGGCGGAGTCCTGGACGGTCATGCGGTTCTCCTCCTCAGTCCGCGCGCACGGTGGGGATCGCCCCCGTGACCTCGGTCGGCAGCGGCGGGTGCACGGCCAGATCGAGTCGGCGGATGTCGTGGTGCTCCCAGCGTCGCAGCAGTTCGCCGATCGGCGCACCGGTGTCGGCGAGCACGATGCCGCAGTCGCCGCCTCCGGCGCCCGAGGACTTGGCCGCCGCGCCGATCGACTCGGCGGCGGCGCAGAGCTGCGCGAGCTCGGGGGTCTCGATGTGCACGCCGGCGCTCGCGCTGAGCGAGGCGAGCAGCGCGCGCGCCTCGCGGATGCGGGTCTTCACACCCTCGGCGTCATCGCGGGCCAGCGCGGCCACGAGGCCGTCGACGCAGCGACGGCTGCCCTCGAGGAACTCGGCGTAGTGGCTCTCCTCGCGCTGCTTGCGGCCCTGCAGCTCGTCGACCAACCGGGTCGTCGAGGCCGGCTCGCCCGTCCAGCCGACCAGCAGCTCGACCGAGCTCGGCGCGCGCAGGTTGCGCACGTTCAGGTGCGTCCACTCCTCACCGAGGAGCTCGCCGATGCCGGCGCCGGCGTCGAGCCGGCGGCGCAGCTCGGCGCGGTCGGGCGCGGAGTACGTGATCCAGCCGCCGAAGAGGCTCGCGGCGACATCGCCGCCCGAGGCCATCGGCGCGACCTGCACGGTGGCGAGCAGCGCCAGCTTGAACTGCTCGAGCGGGCCGAGGCCCAGCCCGTAGAGCTCGTCGAGCACCCGCACGGTCGCCACCGTGACGGCGGCGGACGAGCCGAGGCCGAACTTGCGGCCGTTGACGTCGTCGAGCTCGCTGGTGATGGCGAGGTCGTAGAAGCGCAGCGGGATGCCGAGCTCGGTCACGAGGCGCTCGACCGTCTGGATGACCGTGAGCACGTAGTCGAAGGGCCGGTGGTCGTGATCGAGCACCATCGTGCGGCCCTGCCGACGCCAGACCACGGGCAGCTTGCCGTACTGGTCGCTCGAGATCGATCCCTTGCCCTCGCTCGGGGTGAGGGTCACGGTGATGTACCGGTCCACCGCCACGAGCACGGAGGGGTGCCCGGGCTCGACGACCGCGTACTCGCCGGCGATGAAGAGCTTGCCGGGCGCACGGCTGACGATGGCGCTCACGCGGTGCCCCCTCGCGCACGGTCACGCCCGGGCCGGACCCCGCGACGAGCAGGCTGCTCGCGACGCCGAGCTCCGCGACCGCGGCGCGCACGCGCTCCGCATCCGCTCGATCGGTCAGCACCTTCACGTTGGGGCCGGCGTCCATGGTCGCCCAGGCGCCGACGCCCTCCGCGCGCAGCTGCCGCACGCGGTCGAGCACGGCGACGGAGGCGGGCGACAGGTAGCGCACGGGCGGCTCGGCGCCCAGCATGGTCGCGTGCATGCGCATCGCGTTGCGCTCGGCCACCTCGCCGACGGCCGGCAGGTCGCCCGCCGCGAGCGCGGCGCGCAGGTCGGCGAGGTCGACGGCGCTCGAGTCGATCCAGGCGGGGAAGAACGGGGAGGTGCGCACCGTCTCGCGCATCGCGGCGCGGCTCGAGACGTGCTTGGGGCCGCCGTCGACGACCGCGACGATCATGGTCGCGTCGATGCCCGGGGCCTCGACGGGCTCGGCGAAGGAGCTCTCGTCGTCGGTGCCGGCGTGCCACTGCGCGAAGCCGGGGTAGATCGACCTGCTGGCGCTGCCCGAGCCGCGGCGGGCCAGACGGCTGAGCGCGCGCTCGTCGAGGTCGAGGCCGTAGGCGTGCGCGGCGGCCGCGGCGAGCGCCGCGAAGCCGGAGGCGGAGGAGGCGAGGCCGGCGGCGGTCGGGCCGGCGTTCGTGCTCACCACGGCGGCGCGGGCGTCGGAGCCGGCGAGCTCGCGTACCAGGTCGAGGAAGCGGCTGACGCGCTCGAGCGCGTCGCCGGTCATCGGTGCGCCGTCGAGGGAGGCGCTGTCGGCCTCGGCGAGGGCGACCGTGGTGGTGGTGGGATGCACGTCCAGCGTCAGCGACAGGCTGCTGGTGGCGGGCAGGATGAGGAGGTCGTCGCGCTTGCCCCAGTACTTGATGAGGGCGATGTTCGGGTGCGCGACCGCGGTGCTGCTGGTGGTCATGTCGTCGTTCCGCTCGGATGGGGAGCCGGCGGCACGGACCAGATGCCGGCAGCGCCCGCTGCGCGCAGGGCCTCCGTCACCGCCGTCGCGTCGTCGCCGTCGCCGATGAGGGCGACGATGCATCCGCCCTGGCCGCCGCCGCTGAGCTTGGCGCCGAGTGCGCCGGCGCCCGTCGCCGCGGTGACCAGTGCCTCGATCTCGACGCTGGAGACGCCGAGCTCGCGGAGGATGCGCTGGCTCTCGTCCATCATCCCACCCGTCGCCTGCGCATCGCCCACGCGCAGGGCGCGCTCAGCGTCCACCGCGATGGCCCCGAGCCGATCGAGCAGCGTCTCGGCGCGCTCGGGCTCCCGCTCGAGCAGCGCCCGGACGTCGGCGACCGCCCGCCGGGTGCTGCCGTGCACGCCGGTGTCGGCCACGACGAAGGAGCCCTGCAGCGCGATGTCGAACTCGCGCACGGCACCGCGCTGGAACGCGACGGCGCGATCGGCGACGGTGGTGCGTGCGTCGAGACCGCTCGGGTTGCCGTGGGCCACCCGCTCCGCCTCCTGCACGAGCTCGAAGCGCGTCTGCCGGTCGAGCTCGGCCCCGTGCAGATCGGCGACGGCGGCGACGATCGCGCCGGCGACGGCGGCGGAGGAACCGAAGCCGCGGCCGGCGGGCACGCGGCTGCGGATGCTCGCGTGCACCCCCTCCTCCGGCAGTCCGAGGCGGCGCAGCGTGGCGGCGATCGCCATGACCGGCACGTCCTGCCAGCCCTCGCGCGCCGTGATGGCCGCGTCGTCCGAGGAGACGCTCAGCGCGCCCCCGACGGGCACCGCATCCGCCTCGGCGCCGATCGCGTGCACCGGCACGGCGATGGCCGGGTGCCCGTGCACGACGGAGTGCTCACCGAACAGGATGAGCTTGGCGTGGGAGCGCCCGTGGCCCGCGACGGCGGCGCCGGGGCGGGGCGGGGGTCTGTGTGCGTTCAACCCGATCACGCTAGCCATTCGGAGCCGGGGGTGCCAGCCGACGGGCGGGTGACGCGCATCCGCCGCTCGGGCGATTCCCGGACGGGCCCGACGCACCGACGACGGGGCGCGGCGGCCCGCCGGCCGCCGCGCTCCATCCGCTCGCTCAGGAGCTCAGTGCATCACCGCCCGGGCGATCCGGTCGCCGAGCAGCTGCGCGGCCTGCACCAGCACGATGAGGATCACCACGATGACGACCACCACCAGCGTGTCGAAGCGCTGGTAGCCGTACCGGATGGCGAGGTCGCCGAGCCCTCCGGCGCCGATGACGCCGGCCACGGCGCTCGCGTCGACGAGCGCCACGACGATGTACGTGAAGCCCAGCACGAGCGGGCCGAGCGCCTCGGGCACGACGATCGTGAACAGCACCCGTGCAGGGCCGGCGCCCATGGCGAAGCCCGCCTCCACCGCGCCGGGGTCGACCGCGACGAGGTTCGATTCGGCGATGCGGGCCACGGCCACCGCCGCGGCGAGGGTGAGCGGCACGATCGCCGCGCCGGCCCCGATGCTCGTGCCGACCAGCAGGCGGGTGAAGGGGATGATCGCGATCGCGATGATGATGAACGGCACCGGCCGCACGACGTTGATCACGACGTTGAGCACCGCGAACACGACGCGGTTCTCGAGCAGGTTGCCCGGCCGGGACGCGTAGAGGAGCAGTCCCAGCAGGAGGCCGATGATCCCGGCGAAGAGGAACGCGCCGGTGACCATGAGCAGGGTCTCGAGGAGCGCGTCGCCGAGTCGCGGCAGGAAGGCGCCGAAGTCCGTCTCACGCATGGGTCACCTCCGCCGCCCGTCCGCTCGCGACGAGGTCGACGATCGCCGCCTCGACCGCGGGCTCCGCTCCGCTGACCTCGATGGTCAGGCTGCCGAAGCGCCGCGACTGCAGCTCGCCGACGCCGCCGTACACGACCTCGAGCCCCACGCCGTGGTCGCGCGCGACGCGCGAGACCAGCGGATCCGACGACTCGTCCGGCGCGTGGTCGAGCTGCACGAGCCTGCCGGGGTGCCGCGCGCGGATGCGCCGCAGCGTCTCGTCGCTCGGCAGGTGGTGCAGCACGGAGGAGACGAAGCGGCGGGTCGTCGGGTGCTGCGGATGCGCGAACACGTCGAAGACGTCGCCGTGCTCGACCACCCGGCCGTCCTGCATGACCGCGACGCGGTCGCAGATCTCGCGGATGACGTCCATCTCGTGCGTGACGAGCAGGATCGTGGTGCCGTACTCCCGGTTGGCACGGCGCAGCAGGTCGAGCACCTCGCCGGTGGTCTGCGGGTCGAGCGCGCTCGTCGACTCGTCGCTGATGAGCACGTCCGGGCGGTTGGCGAGCGCGCGGGCGATGCCGACGCGCTGCTTCTGGCCGCCCGAGAGCTGCGACGGGTAGCTGAGCGCCTTGTCGCTGAGCCCGACGAAGGCGAGCAGCTCCTCGACGCGGTCGAGGATCTGCGCCTCGCCGAGGCCCGCCAGCTTTAGCGGGTAGGCGATGTTCTTGTACACCGTGCGCGAGCGCAGCAGGTTGAACTGCTGGAAGATCATGCCGATGCGCTGACGGGCCCGGTGCAGCTCGCGGCCGGCGAGCGCGGAGATCTCGACGTCGCCCACCCGCACTCTGCCGCCCGTCGGGCGCTCGAGCGCGTTGACGGTGCGCAGCAGCGTCGACTTGCCGGCGCCGGAGTAGCCGACGATGCCGAAGATCTGCCCCGCCTCGACGCGCAGCGACACGTCGTCGAGCGCGGCGACGCCGCGGCCCCCTTGCCGGAGAACGTCTTCGAGACGTGCTCGAAGGTGACTGCTGTGCTCATCGCTCCTCCTGCGCGGCCGGACGCCCCGGGCCCGTGAGGGCGCCCGAGGCGTCGGCGGTCGGACGTCGCGTCACGCGGACGCGCTCGCCTCGAGCTCGGCGAGGCGCTCGCGGAGCGTGTCGACGGGCACGTCGACGGGGATGGTGGTGCCGAAGAACTCCTCCTCGATGGCGTCCCGCACCCGCTCGTCCCGGTACGCCTCCTCGAGCACGGCCCAGGCGGGGTCGTCGGCGTTGTCGGCGCGACTCGCGACGACGTTGACGTAGGGCAGCGAGGTCTCGGCGAGGGCGTCGTCGATGAAGAGCGCGTCGTCGGCCGTGACGCCCTGCTTCGGGTCGAAGTAGGAGGTGCCCACCACGACCGCGTCGAGGCTCGGGTCGTCGAACTGCTGCGGGATGGTGAGCGCGGCGATCTGCACGAACTCGACGCCGAGCGGGTTGTCGGTGACGTCGTCGACCGTGGGCTTGATGCCGGCGGCGTCGTCGACCTCGATGACGCCGGCCGACTCGAGGATCAGCAGCGCGCGGCCGAGGTTGGAGGGGTCGTCCGGCAGCGCGATGCGCGCGCCCCGCCCGAGGTCGTCGAGCGACTCGAGCGTGGAGGAGAAGACGCCCCACTGCACGATGATCGTCGAGAACTGGGGGGTGAGGTCCTTGCCGTTCTCGGCGTTGAAGGTCGACAGGTAGGTGATGTGCTGGAAGGCGTTGCCGTCGAACTCGCCCGAGGCGACCTCGGTGTTCGGCAGCACCCAGTCGGCGACGTTGACGTACTCGAGGTCGAGGCCGAGGTCGGCGGCCGAGGCGACGACCGCGTCGGTGTAGGCGTTGTCCTCGCCGACCGCGAGGCGCAGGCTGAGGCGCTCCTCGGCGGCGGAGGCGCCGGCGTCGCCGCCGCCCCCGAGGTTCGCCGCGATCACGGCACCGCCCGCGACGAGCGCGACGACGGCGACGCCCGCGGCGCCGATGACGATGTTGCGGCGCTTCTTCCCGGCGCTCTCGACGGATGCGCGCAGGTCGCTCTGCTGCTCGGACATGGGATCTCCTCGTGGCTGTGGGGACCGCTCGGCGTTCGTGAGCCGGAGCGGTCGTGGATGCCGGATCAGCATGCGGCGCGCAGGGAGGCCGCGGAAGCCGAGTCGTCACGCCGTGTCACGTCGTGTCACGCCGTGTCACGTGGACGGGCGACCGCCCCGGAGGCCTTCCTCGCTTGCGCAGCCTTAAGGGGTGCCTTACCGTGATGTCACCGCAATTCCGCGCACACAGCACGCACCCCTGCCCGCGCGCGATCGGAGCCCCAACGTCGCGGCACCGCAACCACAGCACCTCCGGCATGCCGGCGACTTCCAGGATCCGCCCGTGACTCTCGACCGAATCGGCCTCTACGACCCTGCCCGCGAATCGAGCGCGTGCGGCGTCGGCTTCATCACCCGCAAGGACGGCACCCCCAGCCACGACGTGATCGTGCGCGGCGACGCGGCCCTGTGCGCCATCCCCCACCGCGGCGGCATGTCCGCCGAGGGCGTCGGCGACGGCGCCGGCGTCAACGTCGACCTCTCGGCCGAGTTCTTCGGCGCGCTCGTCGGCGAGCCGCTCGAGCCCGGCCGCTTCGGCGTGGGCAACTTCTTCCTGCCCGACGACGTCGCGCAGGAGGACGAGGCACGTCGCGTCGTGACGGAGGCCGTCGAGGCCACCGGCCTCGAGGTGCTCGTGGTGCGCCCGGTTCCGGTCGACCACGGCGCCGCCGTGCCGGCCGCCGAGCGGCTGCAGCTGCCCATCCTGCAGTGGGTGTTCCGCGCGCCCGAGGGCTGGGACCGCACCCGCACCGACGAGGCCGCCAACCAGGCGCTGCTCGCCATCGAGAGCGAGGCCTACGGGCGCCCCGAGCTGGCCGGCCTGTACCCGCTCTCGCTGAGCACCCGCACGCAGACGCTGAAGGGCCGCCTCAACTCGAACGAGGTCATCCCCTACTTCGTCGACCTGCTCGACGAGCGCCACTCGGTGCGCACGCTCTACTTCCACACGCGCTTCTCCACGAACACCGAGCCGCACCCGACGATGGCCCAGCCGTTCCGTCTCATGGCGCACAACGGCGAGCTCAACACCGACCGCAAGAACCGCCTCTCGGACGAGGCGCTGGCGCGCGCGAAGGACCGCACGATCGTGCGCCCGCACGGCCAGAGCGACAGCAGCCGCCTCGACCAGACGCTGCAGAGCCGCGTGTTCGACGACGGCCTCGACCTCGTCGAGGCGATCGTCGCGCTCATGCCGCCGGCGTGGGAGAACGACGCGACGCTGCCGCAGCACGTGCGCGACATGCTCGAGTACTTCTCGCTCTACGAGGAGAAGAACGACGGTCCCGCCGCCGTGATCTTCAGCGATGGCGACGTCGTCGGCGCGCGCCTCGACCGCCTCGGCCTGCGCCCGCTGCGCACGGTCGAGACGGCCGAGTACCTCATGGTCTCCTCCGAAGCCGGGCAGCTGCACGCCGACCCGGACGAGGTCCTCCACCGCGGACGCATCGAGGCGGGCGGCATGCTCACCTTCGACCACCGCACCGGTCGCCAGCTGCGCAGCCGCGAGGCGCTCGAACTGCTCGCCGCGCGCCGCGACTACGGCGCGCTGCTCGCCGAGGCCCGCACCCCGCTCGACGCGATCGCGCTCGACGGTCTGGAGCGCGGCGACGACACCCTGGGCTACGAGGGCGACCTGAGCCGGTCGGGCCGGTACGTGTCGTACTCGCTGAACCAGGAGAGCTTCCGGTTCCTCATGGACCCGATGCTCGCCACCGGCGGCGAGCGCATCTCCGCCATGGGCTACGGCAACGCCATCCACGCGCTCGCCGACCAGGAGGGCGGCATGGCGAAGTACTTCTCGCAGCGCTTCGCCCAGGTCACCAACCCGCCGCTCGACAGCATCCGCGAGGCCGACGGCATGACCTTCCGCGTCGCCCTCGGTGCCAAGCCCGACGGCGGCGCGTCGGCGACCCACCAGCTGGTCGTGGAGTCCCCCATCCTCAGCCAGCTCGACATGCTGCGCCTGCGCGAGCAGACGCTCACCCCCTCGAGCGCTTCGACCTCCTCTACACGCCGGTCGTGGGCGACGCCGACGCCAACGCGGCCTCGATGGTCGCGGCGCTGGATGCGCTGGCGGATGCGGTGGTCGCCTTCGCGAGCGCGGCCGGCGGCATCGCCGTGGTCACCGACCGCGGCATCGACGCCGAGCACGCGCCCCTGCCGCTGCTGCTCGCCGTCGCGACGATCAACCAGCGCCTCATCGAGGCCGGCGTGCGACTGCGCGTCTCGATCGTGGCGGAGAGCGGTCAGCTGCCGAGCTCGCACCACGTCGCGAGCGCCCTCGGCTTCGGCGCGAGCGCCGTGTACAGCCTCAGCGCCCGTCTGCGCGCCGAGGAGCAGTTCCCCGCGCCCGCCGGCCCCGCCGGCGAGCAGACCGACACCGACCGGGCCTTCGACCGGTTCCGCAAGGCGGCGCTCAAGCAGCTGGGCAAGACGATGGGCCGTGTGGGCCTCTGCACCGTCGAGAGCTACATCGGCGGCGAGTTCTTCGAGCCGAACTACCTCGACACCCGCGACCCCGTGCTCGCGCGCGCCTTCCCGCACCTCGACGCTCCCGTCGGCGGCGTGGGCTTCGCCCGCATCGCCGAGGCGGCGACCGACTGGCACGCCCGCGCGCGCTCGGTGCAGACCGACGGGCAGGTGCCGCTGCTGGGGCTCTTCAAGGAGCGCTCCGAGGGCGCCGGCCACAGCTTCGGCACGACCTCGGTGCGCGGCTTCGCCGTCATGACCGACGAGGAGCCGGCGTTCGGTCACGAGCAGGACCCCGCGCACACCGCGCTGCGCATGCTGACGCTCGGCCAGCTCGACGACGCCTTCGGCCTCGACGACCGCGCCTACGCGAACACCGGCTACGAGGCGCTGACGGACGAGCGGATCGACGGCTTCGGCATCACCCCCGGTTACCGCGACTTCGTCGCCACGACGAACGCCGAGCGGCACCGCCGCCCGAGCGCGCTGCGCGATGTGCTCGCGCTGCCCGCGGACACCGTCGGCCTGCGCACGGCCGCCGACTTCGAGCGGGAGTTCCGCCGCTTCGCGATCGAGGGGAACACCTCCATCGCGGTGCGCGGCCTCGGCATCGAGCGCGACGGCGACGCGACCGTGCTGCGCCTCGCCGAGAGCGCGATCGATGCGGACTCCCACGCCCGCCACTCCGCGCTCGCGGAGTGGCTCTCCGCCGCGCTCGGCCGGGAGCTGACCATCGTCGACGTGGACGCCGAGCACGTCGCGATCACCGCGACCGGCCGCGCCGCGGAGCTGCTCGCGCTGCTCGAGGAGGCCCCGGAGGCCGTCTCGCTCGACGAGGTGCAGCCCGCGCACGAGATCACGCGCTCGCTCGCGTCCGGCGCCATGAGCCACGGGGCGCTCGTCGCGACCGCCCACGAGGCGGTGGCGCACGGCACCAACATGGTCGGCGGCATGTCGAACTCCGGCGAGGGCGGCGAGCACCTCTCGCGCTACGGCACGATCCGCGGCTCGCGCATCAAGCAGTTCGCCTCCGGCCGCTTCGGCGTCTGGGCCGGCTACCTCGCCGACCCGATGCTCGAGGAGATCGAGATCAAGATGGGCCAGGGCGCCAAGCCCGGCGAGGGCGGCCAGCTGCCCGCGGCCAAGGTGACGGTCGACATCGCCGCCGCCCGAGGCGGCACGCCCGGCGTCGAGCTCGTCTCGCCGCCTCCCCACCACGACACGTACTCGATCGAGGACCTGGCGCAGCTCATCCACGACGCGAAGGCGGCGCGCGTGCGCGTCATCGTCAAGCTCGTCTCCTCGGAGGGCATCGGCACCATCGCGGTCGGCGTCGCCAAGGCGGGTGCCGACGTCATCAACGTCGCCGGCAACACCGGCGGCACCGGGGCGGCGGCCGTGACGAGCCTCAAGTACGCGGGCCGCTCCGCGGAGATCGGCATCGCCGAGGTGCACCAGGCGCTCGTGGCCAACGGTCTGCGCGACAAGGTCACCCTGCGCTGCTCGGGCGCCCACCAGACCGGTGGCGACGTCGTCACCAGCGCCCTGCTCGGCGGCGACAGCTTCGAGTTCGGCACCACCGCGCTCATGATGCTCAAGTGCGTGATGGCCAAGAACTGCAACATCAAGTGCCCGGCCGGCCTCACGACCAACCCCGAGGCCTTCGACGGCGACCCGCGCGCGCTGGCGCAGTACCTGCTGAACATCGCGCACGAGGTGCGCGAGATCCTCGCGGGCCTGGGGCTGAAGTCGCTGCGCGAGGCGCGCGGCCGTACCGATCTGCTGCAGCTGCTCGACCACCCGTCGGCGGTCGGCCGCCTCGACGTGCGCGACATGCTCGCCGTCCACGACATCCCGCAGGTCGCCGACCCGATCACGCTGCCGCGCGACTTCGCGATCGACGACTCGCTCATCGAGCGCGTGCGCGCCGCGATCATCGACGGCGGCGAGTCCGAGGTGCGCATCGACGGCGTCAGCCTGATGAACCGCAACAAGTCCGTCGGCGGCCAGCTGTCGATCGACGTGGAGCGCATCCTCAACCACGAGCTCTCGGCCGAGCAGACCGCCGGGCTGCCCGCGGTGCAGCGCGACGAGCGCGGCCGCGCCTACCTCGTCGACGGCGCCGTGCGCATCGCCACCGACGGCTCGGCGGGCCAGAGCTACGGCGCCTTCACCAACGACGGCATCACGCTCGAGCACACCGGCACCGCGAACGACGGCGTGGGCAAGGGCCAGAGCGGCGGCCGCGTCATCGTGCGCTCCCCCGGCGGCGGCGCACCCGTGCGCGGCGGCAACGTGCTCATCGGCAACTTCGCCCTGTTCGGCGCGACGGGCGGCCGCCTCTTCGTCGAGGGCGAGGCGGGCGACCGCTTCGCCGTGCGCAACTCGGGCGCCACCGCGGTGGTCGAGGGCCTGGGCGACTTCGGCTGCGAGTACATGACCAACGGCGCGGTGCTCAACCTCGGCGCCTTCGGCAAGGGCGTCGGCAACGGCATGAGCGGCGGCTTCCTCTACCAGTACGACCCCGAGGGCCTGCTGCCGAGCCTGGTGAGCGCCGACTCGCTGCTGCTGTTCCCGGTGACGGATGCGGAGCAGGGCGACTTCCACGAGCAGGCCGTGCGGCTGCTGCTCGAGTGGCACCTCGAGGCGACGGGCTCGGCGAAGGCCGCGCACCTGCTCGAGCACTGGGAGACCGAGCGCGAGCACGTCGTGGTCGGCATGCCGCGGGCGCTGCTGCTCTCGCAGGACGCCGACGAGATCCTGGCGCAGAAGAGCCGCAAGGAGCTGCTCGACGAGCTGGCGAACTCCGTCGCCACCGACAAGCTGCGCGCGTTCAAGGTCGACTTCCGCGACCAGCGCATGGTGCTCGGCGGCCGCGCGCCCGGGCTCGGCGAGCACGGTGCGGCGGACATGTTCTCGCTGCTCTCGTCGTACACCGTGCTCAACGCGGCGCGCGAGATCGCGCTCGACCGGGTGCCCGGCGCCGCCAGCGCCGAGGACCCGCGGGTGCAGGACGCGGTGCGCAAGCTCATCCTCACCGAGGACTTCTTCGTCATGCAGAAGGTGCTGCGCTACCTGCGCGACGCCCTCGAGCGCTTCGACGACGCGGAGCTGGCCACCCTCATCGCGATCAAGCGCATCGACGACTACAAGCGCTCGCTGCGCCTGCGCAACGTGCGCGGCATCGACGCGCCCGGCACCTACGGCTGGATCCTCCACCAGCAGCGCAAGAACCTGGGCCGCACCGACGGTGCGCGCTTCGACGAGCTGCTCGCCAGCTCGGCGCTGACCGACCTGGCGACGAGCGCGGTGCGCGACGAGCAGACCTCGACCACCGAGGCGGTGCCCGCGTGAGCGACCTCCTGATCCCCGCGGACGCCTCCTTCGGCTCGGCCGCGCTCGCCCTGGCCGCGCAGCCCGCTCCGGGCTCGCTCTTCGCGGGCACGCCGTTCAGCGAGTCGCAGCAGGCCTGGCTGAACGGCTTCCTGGCGGGCCTCGCCGCCATGAAGCGCAACATGGAGGACGGTCAGGCCGCACCGACCACGACCCTCGAGATCCTCTACGGCAGCCAGACCGGCAACAGCGAGATGCTCGCGCAGCAGCTCGAGCGCTCGCGCGCGGCAAGGGGTACGGTGCGAACCTCACCGAGCTCGACGCCATGACGCCCGAGAGGCTCGCGACGCTGCCCTACGTGCTCGTGGTCACCTCGACGTACGGCGAGGGCGAGATGCCCGACAACGCCGAGCTGTTCTGGGAGGCGCTCAGCGCGCCGACCGCGCCGCGCCTCGAGGAGACCCGCTTCGCGGTGCTCTCGCTCGGCGACAGCGGCTACGACGACTTCTGCCAGGCGGGCCGCGACATCGACCTGCGCTTCGAGCAGCTCGGCGCCGGCCGCATCGTGGCCCGGGTCGACTGCGACGTGGACTTCGAGGAGCCCGCCGAGGCGTGGATCGAGGAGACCCTCGCCGCGCTCGTCGCGGAGGCGCCCCCGGGGCCGGCGGCGGCGCGGAGGCGACCGCCCCGGCGCCGGCCCGCTCCCCTGGAACAAGAAGACCCCGTATCCGAGCCGGCTCTCGGTGAACCGGGTGCTCTCGGGCGAGGGTTCCGCGAAGGAGATCCGCCACTACGAGTTCGACCTCGGCGACAGCGGCATCACCTACGCCGCCGGCGACGCGCTCGCCGTCGTGCCGCTCAACGACCCGGCGCTCGTCGAGCTGCTGCTCGCCCGCCTGGGCCTGGACGGCGACGTCGACGCGGGCGGCGCCTCGCTGCGCGAGCGGATGCTGCGGGAGTGGGAGATCGCGACGCCGTCGAAGGACCTCATCGCCGCGCTCGCCGAGCGCGACCCCGAGAGCGAGCTCGCCGCGATGGTGCGCCGCGAGGACCGCGCGGCGATGGACTCGTGGCTCTGGGGCCGCGACACCCTCGACCTGCTCGAGGCCAGCCCGGACGTGCGCTTCAGCGCCCTCGAGCTCTCGGAGCTGCTGCGCCCGCTGCAGGCGCGCTCGTACTCGATCTCGTCGAGCCCGCTGCAGAGCCCGGACCGCATCCACCTCACCGTCGCCTCCGTGCGCCACGGCAGGGACCGCGAGCACGGCGGCGTCACGTCGACCTACCTCGCGGACCGCCTCGACGCCGAGCAGACGGTGGGCATCTACCTGCAGCCGAACAACGCGTTCAGCGTGCCGGAGGACGGCGAGCGCCCGGTCGTCATGATCGGCCCCGGCACCGGCATCGCGCCGTTCCGCGGATTCCTGCACGAGCGGGCCGCCAGCGGTGCGACCGGTCCGAACTGGCTGTTCTTCGGCGATCAGCACGCGGCGAGCGACTTCATCTACCGCGAGGAGCTCGAGGCCATGCAGGCCTCCGGCGTGCTGACCCGCCTCGACCTCGCGTTCTCGCGCGACCAGGTCGAGAAGGTCTACGTGCAGACGCGCATGCGCGAGCAGGGCGCCGAGCTCTACTCCTGGCTCGAGCAGGGCGGCTACCTCTACGTCTGCGGCGACGCGACCCGCATGGCGAAGGACGTCGAGCACGCACTGCACGAGATCGTGCAGGCGCACCGCGGCTGCAGCGAGGCCGAGGCCGACGAGTACATCGCCGCGCTCAAGCGCGAGAAGCGGTACGTGCGGGACGTCTACTGATGTCGGCGCAGGGCGATCCCGGTTCGGGCGAGCGCAGCGCCGGCTCGCTGCCCGACGACGGAGCGCCCTGCGGCCCGCAGGACGGATGCGGTCGCTGCGCATCCGGGCACGGCGGCACCCCGATCGACGCGAGCGCGCCCGAGGTCGCCGCGACCCTGCCCGTCCTGGAGTCCTCGCTGGCCACCACGTGGACCGAAGGCGTCGCCATCGCCCAGGCGGGCGCGTACTCCTCGGTGACCCGCACCGGCACCGCCTTCGCGGTACCGCCCGGACGGATCGCGCTGCGGCTGGACCCGAGCACGGTCGTGGGCGCGGTGCTCGACGAGCACCGCGGCGGCGACCCTGTGCTGGAGCTCGTCACCGGCTCCGGGCGCCCGGTGCACCGCCTGCGTTCGCAAACGCCGGTCGACCACCTCGTCCTGCGCAGCCTCGCCCGCGAGCATCCGGGCCCGGCCGCCGCGCTCGCAGGGGCGCTGCTCGACGACTGGACCCCATCCCCCGGTTCCGCGGAGTGGCCGGGCGACGACCAGCTCTCGCGGCTCGACGACGCGCTCGCCGGCGTCGGGCGCTCGCCGGTCGAGCACCGGCACATCGACCTGCGCCTGCTGCCCGAGGTGCTCGGCCATCTCTGCTCGACGGGTCTGCCGTTCGGCGCGGCCGTGCTCGGCGATGGCGTCGCGCAGGCCTGCGCCGGCGCCCTGCAGGCGGTCAGCGCCGACGACGGGCGACTGGGGGTCGTCTTCCAGGACGCCTCGCTCGACCTCGATGCGACGGCGCTCGGCGGCTGCGTGCTCGTGCGCACCGCGGGCGTGCACGGCCCGACCAGCGCGCTCGAGCTGGTCGATCGCCGCGGCCGTCGCGTCGCGATGCTCACCCAGTTCGGCCTCGTCGGAGCCGCCACCCATCGCGCGTGGGAGGACCTCGCCGAGGCGCTGCCCTCGCTCGGATGAGGCCCGGCTCGCGCCGCCGCGTGCGGCACAGCTCGCTCGAACCCCGACCGCCCGAACCGAACGCCAGCAGGAGCAGCGTGATCAGCACCGCGACCACCGAGCGCACCGAGCAGGGCGGCCGCGCCGGTCGCCGCGCGGTCGGCCTCCTGCTGCTCGCCGTCGCGCTCGTGCTCGTCTGCGCCGCGAGCCTCGCGCTCGGCGCCAATCCGCTGCCCCTGGAGCAGGTGCGGCACGCGCTGCTGCGGCCCGACGGCGGCGAGGCCTCGCTCATCGTCTGGTCGCTGCGCGTGCCGCGCACCGTCGTCGGCCTGCTGGTCGGCGCGGCCTTCGGGGTCGCCGGCGCCCTCATCCAGGCGCTCACCCGGAATCCGCTCGCCGACCCCGGCATCCTCGGCGTCAATGCGGGCGCCGGCTTCGCCGTCACGCTCGGGGTGGGCGCGTTCGGGCTGGGCGGGGCGAGCGGCTACGTCTGGTTCGCCTTCCTCGGCGCCGCCGTCGCGACCGTGCTGGTGTACCTCATCGGCTCGGCGGGGCGCGGCCGGGTCTCCCCGTCACGCTCGTGCTCGCCGGCGTGGCGCTGAGCGCCGTGCTCGGCGGGTTCAGCACCTTCCTCACCCTCCTCGACGAGGAGACCTTCCGGGCCGTGCGCAGCTGGGGGCTCGGCTCGATCGCGCTGACGAGCCTGGCGGACGCCGCATCCGTCGCTCCGTTCATCGTCGCCGGCCTCGTGCTGGCGCTCGCGCTGGCGGGCCCCTGAACGCGGTCGCCCTCGGCGACGACCTCGCGGCGTCGCTCGGCACGAAGGTCGGCCGCACGCGGGTGCTCGGCATCGTCGCCGTGACCCTGCTGGCGGGCGGCGGCACCGCGCTCACGGGCGGGATCGGCTTCGTCGGGCTCATGGTGCCGCACGTCGTGCGCTGGTTCACCGGCCCCGACCAGCGCTGGATCCTGGCCACCTCGGCCGTCGCCGCCCCGGTGCTCGTGCTGGCGGCGGATGTGCTGGGCCGCGTCGTCGCGCGACCGGGCGAGATCGAGGTGGGCATCGTCGCGGCGGTGGTCGGCGCGCCCGTGCTCATCGCGCTCGTGCGGCGGCGGAAGGCGGCCGGCCTGTGAGCGGCGCGCGCCTGGACGTCGGCTACCGCGACGCGGTGCTGCGCACGCGCTGGACCTCGGTGCGCGTGCCGCTGCGGCTGGTCGGCCTCTCGGTGCTGCTGCTCGGCGTGGCCGCCGCGGTCGCCGTGGTCGCCATCGCCCTCGGCGACTACCCGCTCACGCTCACGCAGGTGCTGCAGACCCTGCTCGGCGGCGGCGAGCCGTTCCACCGCATCGTCGTGCTCGAGTGGCGTCTGCCCGTGGCGATCGCCGCGGTCGCCTTCGGGGCGCTGCTCGGCATCGGCGGCGCGATCTTCCAGTCGATCACCCGCAACCCGCTCGGCTCCCCGGACGTCATCGGCTTCGACGCCGGCGCCTACACGGCCGTGGTCGTCGTCATGCTCGCGGGTGCCGGAGGCGGCAGCTGGTCGACCGCCGGCGCCGCCATCGCCGGCGGGCTGGCGACCGCCCTCGCCGTCTACCTGCTCGCCTGGCGCCGCGGCGTGCAGGGGTTCCGGCTCATCGTCGTCGGCATCGGCGTCGCCGCCATGCTCGGCTCGCTCAACAGCTACCTCATCACGCGCGCCGACGTCACCGACGCCATGTCGGTGGGCTTCTGGAGCGCCGGATCGATCACCCGGGTCACCTGGGAGGGGCTCGTCCCCGCCCTCGGACTCGGCGCCGTGCTCGTCGTCGCCGCCGCGGCGCTCGCGCCGGCGCTGCGGCGTCTCGAGCTCGGCGACGACGCCGCGGTGGCGCAGGGCACCCGACCGGGCCCCGTGCGGCTCGCCCTGCTCGTGATCGGCGTGGCGACCACGGCGCTGGTGACGGCCGCCGCGGGTCCCATCGGCTTCGTCGCCCTGGTCGCCCCGCAGCTCGCGCGGCGCCTGACGCGCTCGGCCGGGGTGAGCCTGCTCGGCGCGGCCGCCATGGGCGCCGCGCTGCTGGCCGCCGCGCACCTGCTGTCGCTGCTCATCGCCCAGGCGTACCGCAGCATCCCCGTCGGTCTCATCACCGTGTGCCTCGGCGGGCTCTACCTCATCCACCTGCTCATCCGCGAGACCCGCCGCCGGTCCGGCGCGGCCCGCTGACCCCGGAGGTCCCATGTCCGCGCATCCGCCCCCGCTCGTCGTCGAGGACGCCACGATCGGCTACGACCGGCGCACGATCGCGCAGCGGCTGTCGCTCGAGATCCCGGACGGCTCCTTCACCGCGATCATCGGACCGAACGGATGCGGCAAGTCGACGCTGCTGCGCGCCCTCGCGCGGGTGCTGACCCCTCCTCCGGCCGCGTGCTGCTCGACGGTCGGGCGATCACGCGGTACGGCGCCAAGGAGGTCGCGCGCCGGATGGGCCTGCTGCCGCAGAGCTCGCTGGCGCCCGATGGCATCCGGGTGGCCGACCTCGTCGCCCGGGGCCGGGCGCCCCACCAGGGGCTCTTCCAGCAGTGGCGGACGAGCGACGAGGAGGCGGTGAGCGCCGCCCTCGAGGCCACGCGGCTCACGGAGCTCTCCGGCCGGCTCGTCGACGAGCTCTCCGGCGGCCAGCGCCAGCGGGTGTGGGTGGCGATGCTGCTGGCGCAGCAGACCGGCGTCCTGCTGCTCGACGAGCCGACGACGTTCCTCGACATCGCGCACCAGTACGAGCTGCTCGAGCTGCTGCGCACCCTCCACGAGGAGGGCAGGACGATCGTCGCGGTGCTGCACGATCTCGATCAGGCCGCCCGCTACGCCGACCACCTGGTCGTGATGCGCGACGGCGCGATCGTCGCCACCGGCGCGCCCGCCGAGGTCGTCACGGCCGAGATGGTGCACGAGGTCTTCGGGCTGCCCTGCATCGTCATGCCCGACCCCGTCACGGGCACGCCCTCGGTCGCTCCGCTCGATCCGCGCGCGGCCGCCCGCTAGCCGCGCCGACGCGCGAGCACGACCCCATCGGGCACGCCGCCCGCCGGGCGCCGCGCAGCCGGCCGTGGATCGGTCCGGGGCCACCCGCCTCGCCGATCCGGCGAGCGGGCTGGACGCGACCTGCGACGCCCTGCCAGGGCATCCCTCGCCGCGCATTCGCTCCGTAGCGTGGTCGGCATGACCACTCTCGCCATCATCGGGGCCGGTTCCGGCCTCGGCGCCGCCACCGCCCGCCGCTTCGCGAAGGAGGGCTTCTCCGTCGCCCTCATCGCCCGCAACCGTCAGCGCGTCGATGCCCTGGCCGCCGAGCTCGCCGCCGAGGGCGTCACCGCCCAGGGCTTCACGGCGAACGTGCGCGACCGCGCCTCGCTGATCGCCGCGCTCGACGAGGCCACCACGGCGCTCGGCCCCATCGAGGTGCTGCAGTACAGCCCGCTGCCGCAGAAGGAGTTCCTGCGCCCCGTGCTCGAGACCACGCCCGACGACGCGCTCGCGGCCATCGAGTTCTCGGTGCTCGGACCGATCGCCGCCGTGCACCACGTGCTGCAGGGCATGCGCGTGCTCGGTCGCGGCACGGTGCTCTTCGTCAACGGCGGCACGGCCGTGCGCCCGCGCTCGGACTTCGCCGGCACCACGATCTCCTTCGCCGGGCAGAGCGCCTACGGGCAGGCCCTGCACGAGCAGCTCGCGCCGGAGAACGTGCACGTCGGCCAGCTGATCATCCCGGGCGGCATCGAGCAGGGGCACGCCGAGAAGGACCCGACCGTGCTCGCCGAGAAGCTGTGGGGCATCCACTCCGGGCGCGACGGCTTCCGCACCTTCGCGGCGGACATGGACGCCTGAGCGAGCGCCGTCCTCCGGCCGCACGAACCACGGTCGACCAGCGGAGGGCACGGCCGATGCGTCCGGGCCCTCCGCTGCCGCGCTCAGCCCTCGACGGGGTAGTCGACGAAGGCGAACGCCGAGCCGTCGGGCGCCCAGCTGGGCACGTTGATGGTGCCCTGGCCGCCGTGCAGCCGCACGATCGTGGTCGGGTCGGCCCACGCGCCGACCGTCACGAGCCGCAGCTCCACGGGCAGGTCGGCCGGATGCCCGATCGTGCCGGGCGGGAAGCTCAGGTACACGGCCACGTCGCCGGTGGGGGCGATGTGCGGGAACCAGTTGACGCGCTCGTCGAAGGTCAGCTGCTCGAGTCCGGAGCCGTCCTCCCGCACGCGCGCGAGCTGGGCATGCCCGGGCGCCGTGCTGAACTGCTCGGTGTTGCAGTGGATCCACTCGCCGTCCGGGCTCCACGCGCAGCCGTCGGCGGGCCCGGGGTCGGTGGTCACGGCGCGGTCGTCGCCGCCGGCGCTCGAGATCGTGTGGATCGTGCCGGCGCTCGGCCACGCGTCGCCGTCGGCGATCAGGCGCACGTACGCGAGCCGTTCCCCGTCCGGCCGCACGCCGTGCAGGAAGTGGTAGGCGCCGTCGTCCTCCGTGAGCCGTGTCGGCGCGCCGCCCTCGATGGGCAGGCTGTAGATGTGCCAGTCGTTCGCCGAGGCGTAGACCGTGCGCGAGTCGGGGCTCAGCACGTGGTCGTTGTTGACGTTCGGCAGCCCCGGCGACGGGATCGCCTCCGGCTCGGCCGAGCCGTCCGCGGGCAGGAGCCACAGGCGACCGTCGCCGTTCACGAGCAGCCGCCCGTCCCGGGTCCAGTTGGGCGCCTCGTAGAGCCGCTCGGCGCTCTCGTGCACGGTGCGCGCCTCGCCGCTGGCGCGATCCCAGATGCGGATGCGGGCGCGCTGCCCCGCGACGAGCCGGCGCGCGGGCAGTTCGGTCGCGTCGATCATGCTGCGGCTCCTTCGCTGAGGTGGGCGCGGATGCCCTCGATGATCAGACCACGGCGCCCCTGCGAGGACGCACCGGATGTCGACCATGCGCACGGCGCTCGGGCGGGCAGGCGGCGGCTCAGCCGTCGTACGCGGCCTGGGCGCGCAGCACCGAGCCGGCGTGGTCGCGCGCCCACTGCTCCACGGCCATGAGCACGGGCTGCAGCGAGGCACCGCTCGCCGTGAGCGCGTACTCCACACGCGGCGGCACGGTGTTGTGCGCTTCGCGGGTGATCAGCCCGTCGCGCTCGAGACCCCTGAGGGTCTGGGAGAGCATCTTGGGCGAGATGCCCCCGACTCGGGCGGCGAGCTCGCCGTTGCGGGCCGGTCCCTCGGAGAGGACGCCAATCACGAGCACGGCCCAGCGGTCGGCGATGCGGTCGACGAGCTGCCGGCTGGGGCAGTCGGCGGCGTACGGATCGAAGGCCGGGGTCTCGGTCACGACGTCCTCTGGAGGGGCGACCGGCTCAGTACGCGACGGTGAAGCGGCCGCGCGGGTGCGCCGCCTGCTCGATCTCGTCGACGTAGGCGATGGCGAAGTCGGCGCCCGAGATGTTCGAGTCGCCGTTCGCGTCGGTGAGCAGCACCTCGCCGCCGAGGCGGAACTCGCCCGTGCGCTCGCCGGGGTTCCATGAGCCGAAGCCGCCGGCGGGGCTGACGTAGAACCAGTCGAGCGCCGCGTCGGTCTCGCGCAGCGCGTCGAGGATCGCGCCGTGCGACCGCGCCTCGTCGAGGTAGGCGGGCTCGAACTCCGGGGTGTCGTAGCCCTTCGGGCCGCCCTCGGCGACCTGCAGCGAGCCGGCGCCGCCGACGAAGCTCAGCCGCGCGCCACCGGCGATGGACGCCTCGACGAGCACGGGCAGCGCGTCGATGAGCTTCGGGCCGCCCTCCTCGAGCGCGCGGGCGGGCAGCGCGACCACGAGCTGGTCGGCGTCCTGCGCCACCTCGCGCACGAGCGCCTCGTCGAAGATCGTGCCGGCGCGGGTCTCGATGCCCTCCGGCGCCTCGGCGACGTCGCGCGCGATGCCGAGCACCTCGTGCCCCCTCGAGACGAGCTCGGCGGTGATGTGACCGCCCGCGTAACCGGTGACTCCGAAGACGACGACCTTCGCCATGTGCAACTCCTAGCTATCCAGTGGAAACTGACTATCGCGAAGATAGCACGTGGCGGCGCGCTCGTCGACGCCCCTCTGCGGGAGGGACGGGCGCGTCAGCCGCGTGGCGCGACCTCCGCGCGCACGATCTCCGCTCCGGCCACGAGCGCGTCGAGCTTGTCGTAGGCGACGCGGCGCGGCAGTGGCGCCATCCCGCAGTTGGTGCTCGGCACGAGCTTGTCGGCGTCGACGAACTCGAGCGCGCGGCGCAGGGTGCCGGCGACCTCCTCCGGGGTCTCGACGACCTCGCTCGCCACGTCGATCGCGCCGAGCATCACCCGCTTGCCCCGGATGAGCTCGATGAGGTCGATCGGCACGTGCGAGTTGTGGCTCTCGAGCGAGACGGTGTCGATGGAGGACCGCTGCAGCAGCGGGAACGACGCCTCGTACTGCCGCCACTGCGCACCCAGCGTGGCCTTCCAGTCGGTGTTGGCCTTGATGCCGTAGCCGTAGCAGATGTGCACGACGGTCTCGGCACGCAGCCCCTCGACCGCGCGCTCCAGCGCGGCGATGCCCCAGTCGTGCACCTCGTCGAAGAAGACGTTGAACGAGGGCTCGTCGAACTGGATCACGTCGACACCGACCGCCTCGAGCTCGCGCGCCTCCTCGTTGAGGATGGTCGCGAACTCCCACGCCAGCTTCTCGCGGCTGCCGTAGTGGCGGTCGGAGAGGGTGTCGATCATCGTCATCGGGCCGGGCAGGGCCCACTTGATCGGCCGGTCGGTCTGCCGGCGCAGGAACGCCGCATCCTCGACGAAGACGGGCTGCCGGCGGCTCACCGCGCCGATCACGGTCGGCACGCTCGCGTCGTAGCGGTTGCGGATGCGCACCGTCTCGCGCCGCTCGAAGTCGACGCCCTCGAGGTGCTCGATGAAGGTGGTCACGAAGTGCTGGCGGGTCTGCTCGCCGTCGCTGACGACGTCGATGCCGCGCCGCTGCTGCTCCTGCACGGCGATGCGCAGCGCATCCTGCTTGCCCTCGATGAGCGCGTCGCCCTCGAGCGACCAGGGGGCCCAGAGCGTCTCCGGCGCCGCGAGCCACGAGGGCTTCGGCAGGCTGCCCACGGTCGAGGTGGGCAGCAGCGCGTTCACGGCGCCTCCGTCGGTCATCGGGCGAGGGCCGGGTCGTGAGCGGATGCGGCGCCGGCGGCCCAGCGGGCCAGCTCCTCGCCGTGCGGCTGCATGAAGTGCTCGTCGGTCCAGCGCCCCTGCGTGATGGCGAGGCGGCTGCGCTCCTCGCGGTCGTAATCGATCAGCGTGCGCGAGAAGTCCTGCCGCTCGAGGCTCGGGCGGTAGACGCTCGGGGCCGCCGAGTTGGCGTTGTAGACCTCCGGCCGGTAGATCTTCTGGAAGGTCTCCATCGTGCTGATCGTGCCGACCAGCTGCAGGTCGGTGTAGTCGCCGAGCAGGTCGCCGCGGAAGTAGAAGGCGAGCGGAGCGACGCTGCCGGGCGGCATGAAGTAGCGCACCCGCAGCCCCATCCGACCGAAGTACGCGTCGGTGAGCGAGAGCTCGTCCTGCCGGTACTCGACACCGAGGATCGGATGCACGGTGCCGGTGCGCTCGTACGTCCTGCTGGTCGAGACGCTGATGCAGACGACCGGCGAGCCCGCGTAGCGCTCGCGGTAGGCCTCGGAGTCGAGGAAATGCTGGAACAGCTTGCCGTGAAGGTCGCCGAAGTCCTCCGGCAACGATCCGCCCGCCGCCGGCAGCAGCACGCTGAAGTCGTAGTCGCGCAGGTACGACGAGAAATTGTTGCCGACGATGCCCCGGTGGCGACGCCCCGACGTGCGGTCGACGATCGTGACGTCGAGCACTTCGAGCAGCGGGAACTCGCGGTCGTCGCCCTCGGCGGCGAAGCACAGCTGCACCGAGACGATGTCGAGCTCGACCCCCAGCGATCCCCCGCCGGGTTGTCCCAGCGCGCGAGGTCGTTGAAGCGGCCCTCGATCATGGTCAGCGCGTTGCGCAGGTTCTGCTGCCGGTGCTTGCCGCGGGCGAGGTTGGCGAAGTTCGTGGTGGCCCGCGAGCTCTCCGACGGCGCGTAGTCCTCGTCGAAGCGGGTCGTCGTGATGCGGTACGTGAAGGCGTTCGTCATGGGGCCGATCCGGGAGTCGGGAGGGGATGACTCCATGCTGCTGGCGGAGGAACGCTATCGGGTAATCCAGGTCGACTATGCACCGCTATAGCCTTTGACTATGGCGAAGCGCACGAGCGGCATCACGCTGCAGCAGCTGCAGTACTTCATCGAGGTCGCCGCGGAGGGCTCGATCAGCGCTGCCGCCGACGTGCTCTACGTGGCGCAGCCCACCATCTCGGCGGCGATGAAGGACCTCGAGCAGCGGGCCGGCCGCGCCCTGCTGCTGCGCTCCGCCCGCGGTGTCACGCTGACCACCGACGGCGTCGAGTTCCTCGGCTACGCCCGCCAGGTCGTCGAGCAGGCGTCGCTGCTCGAGCAGCGCTACCTCGGCCGGCCGCCGTCGCGCCGGCTGCTCGGCGTCTCGGCGCAGCACTACTCCTTCGTGGTCGACGCCTTCGTGCGCATGGTCAAGGCCAGCGGGGCGGCGGAGTACGAGTTCTCGCTGCGCGAGACCCGCACCTGGGACATCATCGAGGACGTCCGCACGCACCGCAGCGAGCTCGGCGTGCTGTACCGCAACGATTTCAACCGCAACGTGATCGACAAGCTGCTGCGCGAATCCGGCCTCGCCTTCCATCCGCTCTTCTTCGCCGAGCCGCACATCTTCGTCTCCCGGCGCAACGCCCTCGCCGGCCGGGAGCGCGCGACGCTCGACGATCTCGCCGACCTGCCTCGCCTGACCTTCGACCAGGGCGCCAACAACTCGTTCTACTTCGCCGAGGAGATCCTCTCGACGCTCTCCAGCCGCCAGCAGATCCGCGTCTCCGACCGGGCGACGATCTTCAACCTCATGATCGGCCTCGACGGCTACACGATCTCCACCGGCATCATCAGCGACGACCTCGACCCCGAGATCGTCGCCGTGCCGCTCGACGTGGACGAGCGCATCGAGATCGGCTGGATCGGCCACGCCGCGATCCCCCTCACCGAGCAGGCGCAGCGCTACCTCGACGAGGTGCGCGCGGTCGTGGCGGGGTTCGGGGTGGCGCTGCTGGGGTGATCGAGCTGCTGGACCGAGCGTCGAGGGGTGAGATCCGGTTGCCGCGGTTCGAGACACCTTCGGTGGATGAACCCTGGAACGGTCGGGAAGGCTCTCGAAGGCGCGGATCGACGAGCTGGTCGAGCGACATCCCACCCCCGTCGATGCAAGGATTCGGTTCGGATCTCCTCCTGGAAAGCGGCGAGCGCGGAGCCAGTGTCCAACGCGAGCTGCTGGGCATTGGCCTCGTTGATGCCGGTGAACGTGTCGACGGGCTTGCCGAGCTCTCAAGTCTGCCCGAGCAACTCGGCTCCCTTGTTTGCCGGGTCAGTCCTCCCTCGCCACCGCTTCGCCGAGCTCAGTGTCTACCGAGCGGACTTACTCCTTCAGGCAAGACGAAGCATGAGGAGAGGGATGAAATCCTGATCTCGGGTTCGTCGGGATGCTCGGCAACGATCGCACTGGCGCCGAATCGACCTCGAACTTGTACTCGAGGTTCGCCATCCGCAGTGGGGATGGAGATTGCCTCGTGATCGACAGAATCCTCGAAGTGTTCGATGATGCTGACAACCAAAGCATCGGTGTCGATCGGCTCAAGCAGCGGCACCACAGTTCGGCCGGTCCACTGATACCCGTCATCGCCACAGTTCATGAGGATTCCGTCCGGTGGTCGCTCGATCTCTCCAACTGCGCTGGCAGGGATGAACGTTGCCAGTTCGGAGGCCAGATCTATCGCGCCCTGTTTAGCTTCTTCGAGTGAGAGTTCAGTGTCCACAGTGCTCTCCGTTCCGGCCGTGCAGCCTGTCAGCATCATCGCGCCGCCTAGGAGGACGGCCAGCAGTCTCCGTTTACTCATCGCCGTAACTCGACCAATACGTCTTCAAGCACCCTGTGGTTCTCCAGCTCGTCAGAGGCGATGAGCACGTGATTCTCGACCGGCGTCGTCGAAAGCGGAAAGCTGGGTGTCTCGCCTTCGATACTGAGCGCCCCGCCACTCCCAAGATAGAAGTCAAAGTCACCCTCTCGCTCGTAGACGGTTGACGAGAACGCATCGTCGTTGGCTGAGATGCGACCATTCCAGATGAGTCCCGTCGTCTGACCGATCGTCAGGATGTCGGTGTAGGCCCAGTGGTGATAGCGAGTTCCGGCGCGGTCGTCCCACCTTGCTGAATGCCGAGAAGCTTCGACACCTCGCCTGCTGACCGCCCCGCATCACTGAGGCGGCGGCCCACTGCCCACGAAGTCAGTACGAGCTGAGTCGCTCCTCCGACGGCGCGAGACGGATGCACGCGGATCCTGAGGTGACGTCGAGCAACGCTCCGTCCCGCTCGATGGACACGAGCCAGAGGTAACCGTCTCGGCGCACCGTCGTCAGATCGATGCCGCCCTGCGAGGTCTCGCGGAGCGATTCGAAACCTTCGAGCGCCGCGAAGTGCTCTTGTACCGCATCGAGCAGACCGTCGGAGCGACCAGGATCGACCGCCACAGTGGTGCGTCCGGTCCAGCGCTTGACTCCGTCATCGGAACAGCTCAGCAGAACGCCTTCCTGCTGCTGTTGGATTGCATCCGGGGAGACATCGGGGACCAGCTCAGCGATCTGTCGCTCCACCTGCATCGTCGTTTGCTTCGCTGTCTCGAGCGTGATCGTCTCGTCCACCACCGGTTCCTCCTCCACGCTGGCGCACGCGGTGAGCGTCATCACTGCACCGAGCACCGCCATACCTGCGACTTTGCGCATTCTCGACATCACCGGTCCATCCTCGCGCGCATGTCCAGGAGCGCCTCCAAGTTCTTGTCCTCCTGCGTTGCGATCAGGGTGTGATTCTCCGTCAGTCCGGCGCCGGACGCGCTCCGGATCTCGCCGGGCGGGGTCGGTGCCCAGGGATTTGTCGTCGTCGGAATGTAGATCGTCGAGTCCTCGTCGGATTCGTAGATCGTGCTCGTGAAAGCGGGATCCGTATCAGGCACGTTCCCTTCACCGACGAGCCCGAAGTCCTGCGCGACCGATAGGAAGTCGGTGTATGACCAATGGTGGTAGCCGGTGTCGCCGTCGGCGTCCCAGCCCTGCGGCATCCAGGCGCCGGCCAGCGAGTGCACCTGGTCATAGTGCGCGCCGGCGACCTCCGATCCCGTCGTCGCTGCGAGACCCCAGCTGTGCCCCATCGCGATGCTCTGGCTGCCGTCAATGCGGGGATCGGCCCGGATCCCGTCCTGGAAAGCAGCGAGCGCGGAGCCGGTATCCAGTGCGAGCTGCTGGGCGTTGGCCTCGTTGATCCCGACGAAGGTGTCGACGGGCTTGCCGAGCTCGCGAGTTTGCCCCGGGAACTCGGCACCTTTCCAGACGAAACCGACCGCCCCGGAGTTCTCTCCGGTGAACCACTTCGCTGCCTCTTGCACGGAACCGTCGTAGAACGACTGCATGTTCGTGAATGTACCCGGCGTGTAGGTGATGACGCGGTGGTACTCCTTCGTGAAGTCACCGACCATTTCGACGATGTGCCCGCGGTCGCGGTCCCAGAGATAGAGCTGCACGCTGCCCTCAGCGACCTTAGCGACGTAGGTGCGCTCATCGCGAAGTTTCTCGAGATGATCAGCGAATACCTCCTCACGGAGCGCTCCGCTCGGCCTGGATTCCTCGGCGCTGCGGATTTCCTCGTCGATCGTCGTCAGCGCTCTTGTCGCGTTAACCCGGTTCGCGGCTGCGCGGGCGAGGGGTGGGATCCCTCCGAGGGCGCCGATGGCACCGGCGGCCCCGAGGACCAGCGCGGTCTGCTGAGGCTCGCCCAATGACGCCCACCATGTCCGATGGCCGCTCCCAGCCGACGCCCCGTCTCGCCGGCTTGCTCGTCGACCCCGGTGAACTCGAGGATCGCGCCCCGCACTCCGGCCTTCTCGACAGCGAGCAGGTTGGCGACCGCACCAACACGAGCCTGATGGATGCTCGTGGTCTGAGCGAGTACGCCCTCGACAGCAGCCGAACCCAACTGGACGGCTCCGATGAGCAACGTCGATTCGCTGAGCAGACTCGATGCGGCAGACGACTTCGATCGTGAACACGGGCTCTCTTTCACATCGGCTGTCGCGCATCTGGCGAGCAACATCGACCCGAGAGGCGCCGCGATCAGCAGCCGTTGTTGTCGCATGGGCTTGGTCATTTCACTACCGTCGTCGTCGTGGCTCAGCCTCCCTCAGCTTCGTTGCCGCAGCGCGAAGTCACGAGAAGGCTGACCGCGGGGCGATCCGGCGGGAGGAAGTCAGTCACGGACACGCCCGCATCTCCACACTCCGACATTTCGAGCCGGATTCGATTTCAGACGACCAGACCTGGGTGCTCGTCATCAGCGAGCGGGAAGCACGGCGAGGCGGAGGCCACACCGATACTCATTTCCTCCGCCCAAGGCGACACGAGATACGAATCGCCATCGGCTCCGAGCAGCTGCACCCGCGGCTCGCCGGAGATCGTCTGGTCCCACCGTGCAGCGAAGCCTCGTTCCTCGAATGCCGCTGCGATGCTCGCCAACGTCGCTTCGAGATCCGGCAGCTCGGACAGCACGACGGTCGCCCTTCCAGTCCATTGCGCGCTGCCCTCCGACTCGCACGCCATCAGCACACCGGTGTCGGGCTGCTCGAGTGATGCGATCAGCTCCTGCGGCAGCAAGGCAACGATCGCCTCCTGCTGCTGTTGCGCAGCGCGCTTGGCCGATTCGAGATCCTGGGCCACCGGGTCCTCCGTTCCGCACCCCGTCAAGAGCATCGCGATGACGAGCGCGCCGACGGTCGCCGTTGCTCGTGCTCTGCCCCTCATCGCTCCATCACCGCCTTGATGTCCTCTAGAGCGCGCTGGTTATCGGCTTCGCGAGCGATGACGTCGAGCTGCAGGCTCGCGTGACGGCGGGACACCTTCGGATCGTTCAACCGGATCTGCGCAGCCGAATCCCGGCCGATGAAAGCCACCCCGTCGCCCAAGGGAACCGTGCGCCGCTCACGGCGCGGCTCCTCCACCACGACCGTCGCCCGCGCAGTCACGAAGGCGTCGTCCGGACCCTCCGGGCTCGTTACCGACACCAACGCACCCGAGCCGATCCCGGCCTCGTGCACGGACAACAACGGGCTCAGCACGCGTGGGGCGGTACGCCCGCCGCCATCCGTCCACAACGTCACCGGCTGCCGCAGCCGCTGCTCCACCGTCTGCCGGAACAGCGCCGACGCGAGATCCCCGACCGTCGCCGTCGCGTCGCACGACACCACCACGTCGTCGTCGCCGCGCTCCGAACGCACCGTCAGCTTCAATCGCACGTCGATCCCCCGATATCCCGCCGCCTGCGCAGCGCGTCGAGCCTAGTCAGGCACGGTCGCAAGCGTGGCTCATTCGGGGAGGGCAGCAGGACTACAGCAGCACAACGCATGACGACGACCACGACGGTCTTCACGGAACCAGCTGATCAGCCGAGCTCACACCCGTCTCATCAACCGTCCATCCGACCGTCTCTTCGGTGGAAGTGCTGGGACACTACTCCAACCACGCGAGGGCCGCGAATGCAGTGATCGAGCTGCTGGATCGGGCTTCTCGGGGCGAGATCCGGCTTCCGCGGCTCGAGACACCTGCTGTGAATAAAACCCTCGAGCGGTCGGGAAGGTTGTCGAAGGCGCGGATCGACGAGCTCGTTGAGCGGCATCAAGCGGGCGAGTCTGCCCGGGCGCTGGCCGTCGAGTTCGAGGTGCACCGCGAGACGATCCGCGCGCTGCTGAAGCGGCGCGGGCTGCCAACTCGGTCGAGGTGACCGTCCACGCCCTAGCAATGAGGTCGCGCCGCCGCACGTTTCGAGCGCCTTACGAGTCCCAGTCCTAATCTCCGACAAACCACAGATGGGATTGCCCCGAGTTTGGTTGACAGTCGGGGGGTTGTAGAAATCAGGCCGCCTTTGCGGCCGTGTAGATCATCTCAAACTCGACCGGGGTGAGTTTCCCGAGGCCGCGTTGGCGGCGGCGCCGGTTGTACTTCGTCTCGATCCAGGACACCATCGCCAGGCGCAAGTCCTGCCGGGTTTCCCACCGGCGCGTGTTGAGGACGTTCTTCTGCAGCAGCGCGAAGAAGCTCTCCATGCTCGCGTTGTCGCCAGCGCCGTAGGAGCGGCCCATCGACCCGACGAGCCCGTGACGTTGCAGGAGCTCGTGGGTCTTCTTGGCACAAAATTGGCCGCCTCGGTCGGAGTGGCAGATCGTGCCGACCGGGGAGCGCAACGCGATCGCGTTGCGCAGGGCTGCGCGGACGAGTTCGCCGCGCATGCGGTCGCCGATGGAGTAGCCGACGATCTTGTTCGACCAGAGGTCCTTGATCGCGCAGATGTAGACCTTGCCCTCCCGGGTCGGGTGCTCGGAGATGTCCCACAACCAGACCGTGTTCGGCCCGGCCGCGACGAACCGGTGCCGGACGACGCCGTGCTCGTCGACGATCGCGAGGAGATCGTCGTGCGGGGCGGGCCCGGCGCTGCCGGCCTTGCTGCGTTTGGGGTGGTGTGAGGCCTGGATGCCCGCGATACGACACAGTCGCGCCACCCGGTTCTCGCCCACGACCAGGTCGTGCTCACTGGCGAGCTCGTCGGTCAGGAACCGGTACCCGAGCGTCGCGTCCTTGTCGTGCTCGACGCGCAGCGCGTCGATGACATGCGCGTCGTCCCAGTCCCGCTGGGACACCGGCTCCGCCAACCACTGGTAATACCCCTGCCTCGAGAGGCCGAGGACCCGCAACGCCACCGCGACCGGCACCCGCACGCGGGCGCCGGGCTCGGCCATCTCTCGGACGAGCGGGAAGACTATTTTCCCGGCAGGTTTGCCTGCGACAGATACGCCGCCGCCCGCCGCAGCACCTCGTTCTCCTGCTCGAGCAAACGGATCCGCTTCCTCGCTTCACGCAGTTCGGCACGGTCGGCGTCGCTCGCACCGGCACGAACGCCGTCTTCGATGTCGGCGCGCTTGATCCAGTTCGTCAACGAGCCTTCGGAGATCCCGAAGTCCTTCGCGATCTGGACCAGCGGCGCTTGCCCGCGTCGGGCGACGGCCACGACATCGTCACGGAACTCTTTCGGATACGGCTTCGGCACAGGGAACATCCTTCCATCAGAGACCCACGGGCCTCAGAACTCAGATGTCAACCAAAGTCGGGGCAGTCCCCGGCATGCTGGCCGTGATCAATGAGTACCAGTCCAAGGCTTCAGGAGCTGACATCGCCTTCAAGATGGGCGAGAAGGCCAGGCGCGGTGGAACGCTCGGCAAGGCCAAGCTCGGCTACCTCAACGTGATCGACTCGAGCGAGGGCCGGCAAATCCGCACGGTCGGTCTCGACCCGGATCGGGCCCCCTTCGTCAAGCTCGCGTTCGAGCTTTACGCCACCGGCAACTACACCCTCAATGACATCGTGGACGAGTTGACGGAGCGCGGCCTCACTACGCGCCCGACAGCAAGTCGCCCCGCCGGCCCGGTATCGGTCAACAAGATCCACCAGATGCTCACCGACAGTTACTACGTCGGCATCGTCAGCTACAAGGGCGAGCAGTTCGCCGGGCGCCACGAGCCGCTGATTGACGAAGAACTGTTCAATGCCGTACAGGCACTCGTCGAATCACGAGGTCGTTCGGGTGAGCGTCGCCGTGAGCACCACCATTACCTCAAGGGCTCCGTCTACTGCGGTGAATGCAGGCGCCGATTCGGTGTCGAGCAGCGTCTCATCCTGCAGCGGGCGGTTGGGCGCAATGGCGGCGAGTACTACTACTTCTTCTGCCCTGGCCGGCGAGAGCGCGACTGCAACCAGCCGCACCACAACGTGCTGCGCGTTGAGTACGCGGTCGAGGACTTCTACAAGACGAAGCGCTTCGGCCCCGACTTCATCGCTGCGATGCGCGACCTCATGACGGGCACGATCGCCGACCAGTCCGACGCTCAGCGCCTGCTCCAGCGACAGCTCCGCGAGCAGCTCAAGTCCTACGACGTGCAGGAGGAGAACCTCCTCGATCTCGCGGCCGATCCCGAGGTTCCGCAGGCTCGCATCCGGGCGCGACTGTCCAAGATCAAGCTCGAGCGCGAGCGCCTCTCCGGACAGCTTGGTGGCGTCGAGACCGATCTCAAGATGGGCGTGCGCTACATCGAGGCCAACCTTCGTCTCCTCGAGAACCCGCAGGAGCTCTACGTGGTCGCGGAGGACGAGGTTCGGCGCCGGCTCAACCAGGCGATCTTCCACCGGCTCTACATCAGCGATGAGGTCGTGGAGGGCGCCGAGCTCAACGAGCCGCTCGGCCAGTTGCTGGCGACGGAGGCAGCCTACCGAGCATCGGACGCTGGGCTCGGGGCTGAGGCGATCAAGGCGGCTTACAACGCTGCATTCGCGCGGAACGTCCCCGCAAAGCAGAAGGCCGCCCAGGAGGACGGCCTTCTCGACAGCTCACAGCGCATGACGACGACTTGGACTTACTTGATCACCGCCGCTTCAGCGGACGGTGTTTCTAATAAGCCTCCTATGGTGGAGATGGGGGAATTGAACCCCCGTCCATCGCTGAGTTTGCACGTCTTCTCCGGGCGCAGCTCATGAAGGCGTTCTACTCGGCCCCGATCCTTGCCATGAGCCCCTGGATCGACAGGCCCAGCCCGAGTACAAGTCCCGCGCGACGCTCAGGCGTCGCCGCGCAGCGAGCCTCCTAGATGACGCCAGGAACCGGGGCGGAGGCGAACCCGGTCTGACGGACTTACGCGCTGGCCTTAGGCGGCGAGGGCGAAGTCGGTGCGCTTAGCATTGGCACCTATTGGTTTGCGGAGGGCGTTAACGAGATAACCCCGCGTCCTCGGCCCGCTTCTCGTGCGCATCCAGGCGATGTCGAAACCGATCATCCCCCTGCGGGCCGTCGTCATGCGCTGTGGAGTTGCCAAGCCGCCCTCGCGAGCGGTGTCCGCCGTTTCCGGCGGGCCGTTCAGTGTAACCCGCATCCCGCCCGCGGCGCATGCCCCGCGCATCCGCTCAGAGCGAAGCGGATGCATCGAGCCGTCACGCGAGGTCACCGCTCACCCGCTCTCACTAGGCTTCGCAACGACCCGTCCGACCGACAAGGGAGCGTCTGCAACCCATGGCCAACATCCACGCCGACATCACCGGTGCCTTCGGCAAGACCCCGCTCGTGCGACTGAACCGCGTCACCGAGGGCGTCGGCGCCACCGTGCTGGGCAAGCTCGAGTTCTACAACCCCTCCGCCAGCGTCAAGGACCGCCTGGGCATCGCCATCGTCGACGCCGCCGAGGCGTCCGGTGCGCTGCAGCCCGGCGGCACGATCGTCGAGGGCACCAGCGGCAACACCGGCATCGCGCTCGCCGCGGTCGGCGCGGCGCGCGGCTACGAGGTCGTGCTCGCGATGCCCGAGACCATGTCGAACGAGCGCAAGCTGCTGCTGCGCGCCTACGGTGCCGAGCTCGTGCTCACCCCGGGCGGCGAGGGCATGAAGGGCGCCGTCGCCCGTGCCGAGCAGATCGCCGCCGAGCGCGAGGGCGCGGTGCTGGCGAGCCAGTTCGCGAACGAGGCGAACCCCGCCATCCACCACGCGACCACCGGCCCCGAGATCTGGCAGGACACGGACGGCGAGGTCGACATCTTCGTCTCCGGCATCGGCACGGGCGGCACCATCACGGGCGCCGGCCGCTACCTGAAGGAGCAGAAGCCGGGCCTGCAGGTCGTCGGCGTCGAGCCCGCCGAGTCGCCGATCCTCAACGGCGGCAACCCGGGCCCGCACAAGATTCAGGGCATCGGCGCCAACTTCGTGCCGCCGATCCTCGACCGCGAGGTCTACGACGAGATCATCGACGTCGACATCGCGACCTCGGTGGCCACCGCCCGCCGCCTCGGCACGGAGGAGGGCATCCTCGCCGGCATCTCGTCGGGCGCCACGGTGCACGCCGCGCTCGAGCTCGCGAAGCGACCCGAGAACGCCGGCAAGACCATCGTCGTGATCCTCGCCAGCTACGGCGAGCGCTACCTCTCGACGGTGCTCTACGAGGACCTGGCCTGACCTCACGGCCCGATAGCCTTGGTCGCATGAGGCTTCGCGAGGACGTGCGCGCCGTCCAGGCCCGCGACCCCGCCGCCCGGTCGGGCCTGGAGATCGTGCTCGCCTACTCCGGCATGCACGCGCTCTGGGCCCACCGGGCGTCCCACACCCTCTGGCGCGCGGGCCTGCGGCTGCCGGCCCGGCTGCTCTCACAGCTCGTCCGCTCGCTCACCGGCGTCGAGATCCATCCGGCCGCCCGCATCGGCCGCCGCGTCGTCATCGACCACGGCATGGGCGTCGTGATCGGCGCCACCGCGGTCGTCGGCGACGACGTGCTGATTTACCACGGCGTCACGCTCGGCGGGCGCACGCTGCGCACCGGCAAGCGCCACCCCACCATCGGCGACCGCGTCGTCATCGGCGCCGGCGCCAAGGTCATCGGCCCCGTCACGGTCGGCGCGGACACCCGCGTCGGCGCGAACGCCGTCGTCACCCGCGACGCGGCGCCGGGCAGCACGCTGGTCGGCGTGCCCGCACGGCAGATCGGCACCGGTCCAGCCGTACCCGTCGAGCTCGACCTGGGCGCGGGGATCTGAGGCCGGGTCGCACCCGCCTCATCCTCCCGTTGGGGCGCATCGGCGACAACGGGGCGTGCGCCCGCATGCCCCAGCGTCGCCAAAGCGCCCCAAAGGCTGGTGAGGACAGCGGAGGGGCGGAGAAGCAGGGGGCGATGTGCTGGGCGGAGCGCGGCCTGAGCCCTACTCCCCCAGGTTGCGGTAGCGCATGGCGCGCTGCGCCTCGCGGTTGTCCTGCTGCTCGCGCAGCGCCTGACGCTTGTCGTACTCGCGCTTGCCCTTCGCGATCGCGATCTCGACCTTGGCCCTGCCGTCGCTGAAGTAGATCCTGAGCGGCACGAGCGTGTAGCCGCCGCCCTGGATGCGCTGGCTGATCTTGATGATCTGCGCCTTGTGCAGCAGCAGCTTGCGCTTGCGGCGGGTCGCGTGGTTCGTCCACGAGCCCGATCCCCACTCGGGGATGTGCACGTTGTCGAGCCACGCCTCCTCGCGGTCGATGTACGCGTAGCCGTCCACCAGCGAGGCCTTGCCCTCGCGCAGCGACTTCACCTCGGTGCCCGAGAGCACGAGGCCCGCCTCGTAGGTGTCCTCGATCGAGTAGTCGTGTCGCGCCTTGCGGTTCGTCGCGACGACGCGCTCTCCCTGCTCCCTGGGCACCGTCTCACCTCATCCGTCCATCGCCGCGCACCGGACCGTGCGGGCAGCCTCACAGCCTACCGCGCGGACGGGCCTCAGACCCGCAGGTACCGGCTGATGGCGAACTGGGCGCTGAGCGCCGAGAGCAGCACCCCGACGCCGATCACGAGCGGCAGCACGAGCCACACCTCGTCGAGGTCGATGAAGCTGAAGGCGGTGAGCTGCGCCGTCAGGTAGTCGCCCACGAAGAAGTGCACGAGCGCCACCAGTGCGGCGCAGGCGAGCACCGAGCCGATGAGCGCCGCCACGATGCCCTCGAGGATGAACGGCGTCTTGATGAACGCGTTCGAGGCGCCGACGAGGCGCATGATGCCGAGCTCGCGCCTCCGGGAGAAGGCGGAGAGACGGATGGTCGTGGCGATCAGCAGCACCGCCGCGACGAGCATGAGGGCCGCGATGCCGATCGCCGCGACGCTCGAGGCGTTGAGGGCGTCGAAGATCGGCGCCAGGTAGCTGAGCTGGTTGACGACCTCGTCCACGCCGGCCAGGCCGGCCAGCGACTCGGTGAGCACCTCGAACTGCGCCGGGTCGACCAGGTTGACCCAGAAGGTGCCGCCGAAGTTCTCGGCGCTGCCGAGCTCGGCGGTCGGCGTGCCCGAGAACTGCTGCACGAAGCGGTCGTAGCTCTCCTGCGGGGTGTCGTACGACATGGAGGAGACGAAGGGCTGCAGCACGTCGGAGTCGAGCTCCGCCTGCACCGCCTCGATCTGCGCATCCGTGGCCGCCACGCCCTCGCAGTTGGCCGCGGACTCCGTGCACATGTAGACGACCACCTGGGCGCGGTCGCTCCAGAACTGGCGCATCTCGTTGACCTGCAGCTGCAGCAGGGCCGAGGCGCCCACGAAGGTCAGCGAGATGAACGTGACGAGCACGACCGAGACGACCATGGACAGGTTGCGACGCAGGCCCTGGCCCACCTCGCCCATGACGAGTGCGAACCTCATGCGCGGTCCCCCTTGTCGAACCGGGTACTGCGGATGGGCTTGTCGAAGCCGCGCGGGTCGCGGTCGTCGTCGCCGGGCTGGGCGGCGCTCGCAGGCTGCGCGGCGCTGGCGGGCCGTTCCGTCGCGGCGGGAGCGGATGCGGGCTGCTGGCCGGTGCGCAGCGACTCGGGCGCGGACGGCAGGTCCGTCGCCGCGGTCACCGGCGTGCTCGGGATGGTCACCGCGCCGGTCTCGCGCAGATCGCGTCGCCGGGCGACGGGCTCCGCGTCCGCCGGCGCCTGGATCGGCACGGCCTGCGTCTGGTAGCCGCCGCCGCGCTCGTCGCGCACGATGTCACCCGCGCTGAGCTCGACGACGCGGCGCTGCATCTGGTCGACCAGATCGGCGGCGTGGGTGGCCATGACCACCGTCGTGCCGTTGGCGTTGATGCGCTCGAGCAGGTTCATGATGCCCTGGCTCGTGGCGGGGTCGAGGTTGCCGGTCGGCTCGTCCGCCAGCAGCAGCTGCGGCTTGTTGACGATCGCGCGGGCGATGGCGACGCGCTGCTGCTCGCCGCCGGAGAGCTCGTGGGGCAGGCGCTCCGACTTGTTGCCGAGGCCGACCATCTGCAGCACGTCGGGCACGGCCTCCTGGATGAAGCCGCGGCTCTTGCCGATGACCTGCAGCGTGAACGCGACGTTCTCGGCCACGGTCTTGTTCGGCAGCAGGCGGAAGTCCTGGAACACGACGCCCAGGTTGCGCCGGAAGTACGGCACCTTGCGGCTCGGCAGGCTCTGGAGGTCCTGACCGAGCACGTGGATCTGCCCGCGGTTGGGGCGCTCCTCGCGCAGGATCAGCCGCAGGAAGCTGGACTTGCCCGACCCCGATGCGCCGACGAGGAAGACGAATTCGCCCCGCAGGATCTCGAGGTCGACCGCGTTGAGGGCAGGGCGGGCGGTGCGCGCGTACTGCTTGGTGACCTGGTCGAATCGAATCATGACGGCACGAGCCTAGGTCGCCGCATCCGCGATCCCGGGAGCGACACCCGCGCGGGGGCGGCGGGTCCCTGAGGGTTCCTTATGAACAGAGCGCCCGGTGCTCGTCATCGAACCGATCGAGCACAGCTCGATCGGCGCTGGCGTCGCACTGACGCTTCGCGTCAGCCTTCAGCTCCAGCGCGCTGCTTGCGCCAGCGGATGCCCGCGGCGATGAAGCCGTCGAGGTCGCCGTCGAGCACGATCGCGGGGTTGCCGACCTCGTGTCCGGTGCGCAGGTCCTTGACCAGCTGCTGGCCGTAGAGGAAGTACGACCGCATCTGGTCGCCCCAGCTCGCGGTGATGGTGCCTGCGAGCTCCTTCTTCTTTGCGGCCTCCTCCTCGCGCTGCAGCAGCATGAGGCGGGTCTGCAGCACGCGCATGGCGGCGGCGCGGTTCTGGATCTGCGACTTCTCGTTCTGCATCGACACGACGATGCCGGTCGGGATGTGCGTGATGCGCACCGCCGAGTCGGTCGTGTTGACCGACTGGCCGCCGGGGCCGGACGAGCGGAACACGTCGACGCGGATGTCGTTCTCGGGCACCTCCACGGCCTGGGCCTCCTCCATGACGGGGATGACCTCGACCGCGGCGAAGCTCGTCTGTCGCTTGTCGGCGCCGCCGAACGGGCTGATGCGCGCCAGGCGGTGCGTGCCCGCCTCGACGCTGAGCGTGCCGAAGACGTAGGGGGCGTCGATCTCGAAGGTCGCGCTCTTGATGCCGGCGCCCTCCGCGAAGGAGGTATCCATCACCTTGACCGAGTACTTGTGCCGCTCCGCCCAGCGCAGGTACATGCGCATGAGCATCTCGGCGAAGTCGGTGGCGTCGTCGCCGCCGGCACCGGAGCGGATGGTCACGACCGCGCCGCGGCTGTCGTACTCGCCGTCGAGCAGCGTCTGCACCTCGAGGTCGGCGATGGTCTTCTCGATCGACTTCAGCTCGGTCTCCGCCTCGGCGGCGCTGTCGTCGTCCTCCATCTCGCGGGCCAGCTCGGCCAGCACCTCGAGGTCGTCGAGCCGGCGCTCGAGCGCGGTGACGCGGCCGAGTGCGGCCTGCGCGTGGCTGAGCGCGCTGGTCACCTTCTGCGCGTTCGCGGTGTCGTCCCAGAGGTCGGGGGCGCCCGCCTGCTCGCTGAGCTCAGCGATCTCGCGCTCGAGGCGCTCGGTGTCCACCACCGCCTTGATGTCGGCGAAGGTGGCCCGCGCAGCGGCGATCTGATCGTTGAAGTCGTCCAGCATTGTGCCGACCAGCCTACCGCCCCGGAGGCCCGCGCCGACGGGCGTAGGCTCGGCGGTGATGAGCGTCGCCGAGCAGCCCTTCCGTTGGCGCTCCGTGGCGATCCCGGTGTTCCTGCCGACCGTGCTCTTCGCCACCGGCGAGGGCGCCATCCTGCCGGTCATCCCGCAGATCGTGGCGAACGCCGGGGGCAGCCTCGCGATCGCCGGGCTCGTCGCCGGCATGCTCATGATCGGCACGCTGATCGGCGACCTGCCGAGCGGATGGGTGATCAGCCGCATCGGGGAGCGCCCGGCCATGATCGCCAGCTGCGTGCTCGCGCTGCTGGCGATGGGCGGCTGCCTGCTGGCGCCGACCCCGGCCGTGCTCGCGGCGGCGATCCTCGTGCTCGGCATCGCGACCACCGCCTTCGCGCTGGCCCGGCACTCGTTCATGACCCAGCGGGTGCCGCTGCGGGTGCGCGCCCGGGCGCTGTCGACCCTCGGCGGCTCGTTCCGGCTCGGGCTCTTCATCGGCCCGTTCGTCGGCGCGCTCATCATCGAGCTGACCGGCGACGCGCGGAACGTGTTCTGGGTGCAGGCCGTCATGGCGCTGGCCTGCGTGGTGCTGCTCGCGGCGCTGCGCGACCCGGAGACCGGGCTGCGCGGCTTCGGCGGTGCCGGGGCCGCTGCGCGGCGGGGTCCGGGCGGCGCTGCCGATAGGACCGCGGCGGGCGGAGCCGGCGGGCTCGGAGCGAACGCGGCCGAGCGCCCGAGGGCGGAGTCGCCCGAGCTCGGAGCGGGCGCCGGCTCGCGCACCGCACTCGAGCCGACCGAGCGCGGACCGGGGGCGGACGACGACCCGCCCGCCGCATCCGCCGGCACCTTCCGCACGCTGTGGCGGCGGCGCGACGTGCTGCTGCGGCTCGGCTGGGGCGTGCTGCTCATGGGGGCGCTGCGCTCGAGCCGCATGACCCTGCTGCCGCTGTGGGCCGTGAGCCTCGGCATCGGCGAGCGCGACGCGGCGCTGATCATCGGCCTCGGGGCGGCCATCGACTTCGGCCTCTTCTTCGTGAGCGGATGGATCATGGACCGCTTCGGCCGCGCCTGGTCGGCGGTGCCCGCCATGACGGGTCTGGGACTCGGGCACCTGGTCCTGGCCCTCACGCACGACGTCGGCGCCGCCGCCTGGTGGTTCGGCGCCGTCGCCGTCTTCCTGGCGCTCGCCAACGGCGTCGGCAGCGGCATCATGATGACGGTCGGCGCCGACCTGGCCGACCCGCGCGACCCGGCGCCCTTCCTCGGGGCGTGGCGCTTCATCGCGGACAGCGGCACCGCATCCGCTCCGCTCATCATCTCGGGGCTGACCGCGCTCGTGTCGCTCTCGGCGGCGAGCGCTGCGATGGGCGTGCTCGGCGTGATCGGCGGCCTGGTGTTCCTGCGCTACCTGCCGCGCTACGCGCCGGGCCGCACGCCGCGGGACTGAGCACCCCGCACGCCGCACGCCGCGGGACTGAGCACCCCGCACGCCGCACGCCGCGGGACTGAGCACCCCGCACGCCGCACGCCGCACGCCGCGATCGGTGCCACTTCCGGCGCTCGGGCCGCGCCTCGCCGACCGCGAGTGGCAACGATGCCCGCCGAGGGGACGGAAGCTGCGCTTCCCGAGTCCGCGGGGAGCAACTGGTGTCCCCTGGCCCACTCCGCGCCTCGGAATCGTCGCGGCTTCTGGCGCTCGGGTCGCTCGCGCCGGGATCGTTGCCACTTCCGGCGCTCGGGCCGCGCCTCGCCGACCGCGAGTGCCAACGATCTACGTCGTGGGGACGGATGACGCCCTTGCGCGGTTAGCCTGGGCGCACCGAACAGACAGGGAGCGACGTGCGCCTCATCCTCATCCGCCACGGACAGACACCGTCGAACGTGAAGGGGGTGCTCGACACCCGGCTGCCCGGCCCCGGCCTCACGCTGCTCGGCCTCGAGCAGGCGGCGGCGCTGCCGGGGGCGCTGCGCGACGAGCGCATCGACGCGATCTACGTGTCGGACATGGTGCGCACCAGCATCACCGCGGCACACCTCTCCGCGACCCTCGACCTCGAGCCGATCCAGCGTGCCGGCATCCGCGAGATCACCTCGGGCGACCTCGAGATGCACAGCGACCGTCCCAGCGTCGAGACCTACATGACCGCCGTCTACTCCTGGTCGCAGGGCGACCTCGGTGCGCGCATCCCGGGCGGCGAGGACGGCCACGAGTTCGTCGCACGCTACGACGCCGTCATCGCGGAGGCGCAGGAGAGCGGATGGGGCACCGTCGCCTTCGTGAGCCACGGCGCGGCGATCCGCGCGTGGGCCTCGATCCGCGGCATCAACGTGCCGCGCGAGCACATCCTGAGCAACCCGATGCACAACACCGGCGTCGTCGTGGCCGAGGACACCCCCGAGGGCGAGTGGATCGTGCGCACCTTCCAGGGCGAGGCGCTCGGCGGCGACCGCGTCGACACGACCGTCGGCGGCCCGGCCGGCGAGTCGCCCGCGACCGCTCGCTGAGGCGGCGTCGAGACCAGACGTCGCGGAAGGCCCCTACGGCGCGACGAGCACCGAGCGCGCCGTCGTCGTCACCTCGAGGCGCAGCGCCTCCGGCAGCACGACCCCGACGACCGGCGGTCGCCACTCGGCGGCGAGCACGACGCGGGCGCTGCGGCCGTCGGGCGTGCCGGCCTGCACGAGCTCGAGGCCCTCGAGCCGGTGGGGCACCACAGCGAGGTGGTCCTCGACGGTGACGAGCACGTCGCCGGAGTCGAGGTTCGGCGCGCGCCAGTCGCCGCCCGGGCCGACGCCGGCCAGGTCGAACGCCTCCGCTCCGGCGAGCGCGGCACCGTCGGCGAGGCTCAGCAGCCGCTTGCGCTCCAGGTAGAGCGAGGTGGCGCCCATCGCCACGATGATCAGCGTCAGGCCGAGCAAGGCCCCGAGCAGCACCAGCGGCAGGACGGAGCCGTCATCGCGGCGGAGGATGCGCATCCGCTCGGCCGCCCTCACGACCCGGCTCCCGCGAAGCGCGAGACGCGCTGGCTGGCGACGGCCTCGAGCGGCACGGTGACGGGCAGCGCGGACTGGACGAAGGGCGGCACGAGCGGCAGCGGAACCTCGGCCGTGACGGTCACGTGCACCAGGCTGCCGCGCCCGAGGCAGGGCTCCGGATCGCAGCGGAGCGCGAGCGAGGCGTCGACGTCGTCGAGTCCGTGATCCTCGAGCGCGAACGCCAGCGCGAGCTCGGCCGATTCCCGCCCGGAGGCCACGTCGGGCGCCGCGACGAGCACCCGGGCGGCCTGCCGCGCCGCGCCCTCGACGGCGAGCGCTCCGGCCTGGATCTGCGACACGGCGAGCACGAGGTAGATCAGCGGCACGAGCAGCACGACGCCGGCACCGAGGAACTCGAGCGAGGCGCTGCCGCGATCGTCGCGCAGTCGCGCTCCGACCGCCGAGCTCGTGTCACGGCAGCGTCTCGAGGGCCGCATGGCCGCGCACCTCCAGACCGCGTTCGACACCGAGCAGTCCGAAGAGCGGCAGTGCGGCCCGCACCGTGACCTCGACGGACGGCACGCCGAGATGCTCGCCCTCGACCGCCGTCACGTCATCGGCGTAGGACGGGCCGAGCGCGGTGCCGATCAGCTCGCGCGTGCGCTCAACGCCCGCGGCGGCGGAGCCGTCGGCGAGCGCCGCGAAGCGCGCCCTCCGAGGCCGCGTCGGTCACGGTGTTGCGCACGTGCAGCGCGACTCCCAGCTGCAGCACCGCCAGCAGCAGCGCGAGCAGCAGGGCGCTCACCATCACGAACTCCGCCGGCGCCGAACCGCGCTCGTCCGCGAGGGGATGCCGCATCCGCACCACGAAAGCGGGCACGGAGCGGACGAGCGGATGCACGGCGCAGCCCCTCAGTACCCCATGACGCGGGCGATGGCCGCGTCGAAGACCCCGCTGAGCGCAGGCTCGGCGAGCGCCCAGATGATGAGGACCAGCCCGGCGGTCATGAGCGTGATCAGCACCCAGCCAGTACTAGAGTTCAACATATGAAGCTGCGCGCTGCGATATACGCCCGGATCAGCAATAAGGACAAGCGAACGCCAAAGGTCGCAGATCAGATTGCGATCCTGAAGCTGTTCGCTGGCGAGTGCGGCTACACCGTGGGGCCGGTGTTCCAGGACGACGGCATCGCGGCGTCAGGCAAGAGCATCGACGACACCACGTTGGAGAAGCGCCCCGGCGCACAAGCTCTCCTGAAGGCTATGGAGGCCAAGGAGTTCGATGTGCTCCTTGCTGTTGAAGGCGAGCGACTGGCGAGGACGTATCAAGACGGCTTGAAGTTCATTTCGACCTCCGCCGACGCTGGTGTTCTCTGGCACTTCGAGGGCGACCGGACCCCGCTGGACGTTTCCACACCGAATGGAGAGGAGACAGCCGTAGCGATCTTCACGTCAGGGCGTCGTGAGGGCCGCATCCGCGATGCACGTCAGCGACGACGCTACGAGCGGGAGCGAGCCGCGGGGATGCCCTTGTGGGGCACCCGTCCGTTCGGATTCGAGCCCGACCGGATCACGGTCCGTGAGGAGGAGGCGGCATACATTCGGACCGCCGTCGCCGACTACCTCAGCGGGACGCGCTCCATGCTGAGAATCGCAAAGGACTGGACCGCTGCTGGCGTCAAGACGGACGCGATGCGACCTTCAGAGGCAGATGTCGAGGCGGGCCGGGACTACCGGGAGCGAGTCAGCAGGGATGGTGAGAAGCGCCCGGTGTCAACGGTCTGGACCGCGACGACGGTCCGTCAGCTGCTCCTTCGCCCTCGGAATGCTGGCCTGCTCGTGTACAAGGGTCAGCAGCTCGCAGAGAGCAAGATCGAGCGCATCATCGAGCCGGAACAGCATGAGGCCCTGAAAAGCCGCGTGAAGGCCGGGACACCGGTGTCTGAGCGTGCCGTGACCCTGCTCGGCGGCGTCCTCCGCTGTGAGTGCGGAGCCGTCATGCACGGCACCACGAGCTATTCCCAGCGCAATAAGGAGCGCGGCAACGTCCCCGCGGGCAAGCGCTACGTCTTCAAGAACTACAAATGCTCAAAGGCCCTCTACGACAAGAGCCAGCGCCATGCATCGATAGCCCAAGGTGCCGTCGATGATTTCTTCACGGCTACGCTCCTGGCGGACCTCTTTCACGACAGGATCAAGGCTCCTGGCGACGACGTAAGCGCCAAACTGAGCGACCTGGCTCAACGACTCATTGAGAACCAAGAGAACGTGAAGCACGTAGGGGCACAGTTGCTCGACCCTGCCCTCAAGTCGATCCACGCTCAGGGCAAATCGAATCTGGCAGCCCTCGACAGCGAACGAGAAGAGCTCGAAGCGGAGCGAGATCGCCTCCTCTCCCGCGCTGCCGATGGTGGTGCGCTCTCCGGGTTCCTGGATGAGTGGCGGCGTTCGGACGATGCTCCGTTCAAAGACACCGAGGAGCGCGAGGCCTGGGAGGCTCGCCTCCGTGAGGCTTGGGGCAGCCTGCCCATCGACCGTCAGCGGGCCATGATCCGCGCCCGCTACCGCCCATCCGTGAAGGTTGGTGGACGTGGGATCAGTCGGCTGAGTTTGGGGCAGTTGCCTGGCGGGGACTATATGGGCTTCGACAATCCGGTTTCATTCGAACCCGAGCCCGAGGGCTGGGCAGCCATCTCGTGACTTTCGGATCAGCCTGCTGCACCCCGGTGTATCTCGGCGGCGTGGCGCTCACAGCCCCGACACCGGTCATGGCTACGCGAAATGATTGACGCCCAGCCGGGCTCGAGGCCGTTATCAAGAGATGTGGCACCAGTGTCGTGCAGGTCAGGATGGTGCAAGGCCGTCGTTCTCGCCGAAGCGCCCGAGCGCTGGCGCAGGTAAGGCGAAGCCCATGCCGTTACGCACGAAACGTTCTTCCTCGAACACCCAGTGCAGCAGGTTGAGTAGCGAGTCCGGGTAGAGCTTGAGGCCCGCGCCTCCAATGCCTCCGTAGTAATTCCGGTGAAACATGGGAGTGACCATGTTCGCGAGGGCCATTCCATACTTCGATCCTGCGAGGGCTGCGGTCACTACGCCCGTCACAAGATCGGCCAGTTGGAGATGTGGATGCCGGTGAGACGGTGCAGTCAAGACGGGTATCACGATGGCTTCCGACTTCACGAATTCGGTGCCTATCGAGGTCAAGTCCGCTGTCTCACCTAACCAAGCATCCTCTGCACGGTGATCGCCGCCTGGCTTGTCAAAAACCAGAATCCCACGGTGCCCCTCATTTTGAAGCATCATCTCGACGCGTTCGAAGAGGAACCGAATCACCCATTGCTCCGCCGTCTGATTTCTCATCCCTAGTCCGGCGAGCTCGTCATCCCAGACAGCTGCAACCACCCTGCAACCGTGTGCGAGAGCGTCCGCAAGGATGGCCTCGCGGAGCGGAGCGATAATGCTGGTCTTTTTGTTCTTGCGGAACCAGTCGGTCTTCGAGTCAGGAGACCACTTCAGTTCGACTTCACGCGGCACATCGAACTCATCGAGGCGGGCGTTGAACGCTTCCGCGAAGGGACGCACTTTGTCCTCAGCGAACGCGACTGCGCCGAGGGTGATGAGATTCCCCATCGCCTCCCTGCGGCCCTTTTGCTTCGAATCGTCAACGAACACGACGTGCATTAGTCCCCCCAGGATCATCGAATGCCGCTCGTACCCTAGCGATCTTCCTTCCCTCTCAGCCCAGCGGCACTCTGCTAAGCGAAGGCGTCATCTCACACTGCCCGCCGTTCGCCGATGGCGTGCGGCTCCGACCGTCAGGTACCTCACGCGGCAACCGTCTCGTGCTGTAGGGAGGGCAGATGGGTGACGGTGGAGAACCGTACGCTGTTGACCGAGGGAGTCAACATGCTGGATGTGCTTACTACACGAGAGCTTGCCTCTCTGATCGTGATCGTTGCTACAGGCTTGATCTTTGTCGCGATCCCCAACGTGCGGCGGCAGATTCGCCCATCCCTCAGCGAACTGCTCCGCGCTGTCTTCAACATCACCATGCTGAAGGTCTTCATGGTCGTCGCAGGTGCAGCAGTCATCTCCACCGGCCTTGCGAGGAGCATCGGGCTGTGGGATTTGAACCTGCTCAAGGACTCCATCATCCTCACCACAACTGTGGTGTTTCCCCTTGCATACCGCTCGTTTAAAGCTGACTCAGGAGGACACCTCGCCTCTCGTCTCATGAAAGAGACGTTCGGGTTGTCCGTCCTACTCACGTTCTATCTAGACACAGCCCCCTTCCGCTCCTAGGCGAGCTTCTCCTTCAAGTCATCGTGCTTGTCCTGGTCGCTGCGTCGGTGGCAGTGGCCCGGCAAGGCAAGGACAGCGGTAGCAACTGGGCAACCAAAGGACTCGCCCTCATCGGGGCATCTCTATTCATTTGGACGTCGGTGAGCTTCGTTACGCAGCCACCGGACTGGGCAGATGTGATGCAGTCCCTGTTCTACGGATTCTGGCTACCGCTGTCGCTGTTTCCTTTCTTTTACTGGTTCGGATATTCCGTAGTCCTCCAAGAGGTGACCACCCGCATCAGCATCCGAGGGACGAAGCTCACACGTCGCAACGTGACTGGTCTCGCCCTGGGTTCTCAGGGCAGGCTGAGCATCTTGCAGAGATATCGCCCTCGTCATGATGAGTTCGCCCGTGACGGTACTTTGCGGGGGTCGCTCCTCGGGATGAGAGAAGTTCGGGCGGACATTCGGAAGACCGCTCAAGCCGAAGCGGATCGCCTCGCGGCACTGGAACGCAACGTCGGGCGGAACGAGCGAGACGCCGACGGCAGGCACCTTGATCGTCGTGAGTTTCGCGAAACGAAAGAACAGCTTGAGTGGTTGTGGGTCCTGCAAAACGGACAGTACGAAAGACGCGGCTCACAATATTGGGACGATGTGCCCGATGTTCTAATCGATGCCGCGGCTCACGGGCTGCCCGCCAATCACGGTGTGCACATCGAGACCGCTGACGCGTTCAAGGTATGGCGCGCCTGGCGAATCACACCTGGCGGTGGGGTGCTAGGCATCGGGGGTTCGGAGCATAGGAGCAAGTTCGTCTTCCAAGGCGACGCACCTCCAACCTCGTGGCCCGGAGAGGGCGAGGAGTGGTCAGCAGGGTTCATCCGCAAGCGCTGGCCACCGGATTGGAAGCAGTCGGACGATCCAATTCTGTAGACCCGTGTCGAGGGGGTACGCATCGGTCAAGGCAAAACGGCATCCGCCATTGAGTGTGTCTGAATGGAACCAGCATCGTGCACAACGAGGAGGAAACCCGTGGATTACCCAGAGGCCCTAGCTCTATGGATTCAGACGGCTGCCGTCGTGGTTGCCGTAGGCGCTTCAGTCGTTGCTCTAATCGTGTCGTGGCGAGATCGAGTGAACTCCCGTCGCATCGCCGCGGAGGATCGGCGTGCCAGTATCGAGCAAGCCAAACTCATGCTGGACCTGGAAATGATGATCCGCCTTCTCCAGAACCGAAACCGTGGTGGATCAAGTGATCCTCAGGAGCGGAAGGTCATGGGCGCGGAGGCATTGACCCTGGTTGGACTCCTTGGCCGAGACCTCGTGCCTGAGCAGTGGGATCGGCAGGTAGGTCATGACGAGGAGGGGTTTCAGAAGTTTCTTGAGGACCCCGACTGGCCGGAGTGGAAGAAAGACGCCATCGAAGTCCAGATCGCAATGGACCGCACAGTCGCTCGGATTCGGGCGCTGAGCGAGCGGCCATCCACTGCCTGAGGGCTCGAAAGGTTCAATGTCTCAGGCGCCCTTTACCTTCGAGCTTGTGGAAGAACGCAAGGTACCCGGAAGCGAGGCGTGGACGCTGCATAACGAGAACGGCGACATGCTCGGCAAGATCGAGCGGCGGCGGATCGGGCGCGGACACACGATCTTTTGGATGGCGTATGGGGTGCATCCGGACGACGGGCGGATGATTCCGCTCGAACTCAGCGCAGATCGGGAGGAGCGGGTGCGCAAGGTTCTTGAGTTCCGGGCTGATCCCAAACGTTTCCGCCATCACTTCGGATGGGGCTAGCTCCCGTCGTGCTCGGCCAAAGTTTTCTCGTACGCAGCACGCCCGAGTTGCACGGTCGGAATTTGGTTCGCCGTCTTCGGGCGGAGAACGGAGCTACCACTCCATGTCGCGATTGCAGCGCGTCCAGGGACAGCAGTCTCGGCCATCTCAAGCGCAGGCACGAGGTCCGTGTCTCGCGACGCGAGAATTACATAGTCCGATTTCTTGACGAGCACCGCGCGGAAGAAGGACAGCGCAAGCAGCACGTCGATGCCCTTTTCCTCGGCGCGAGAGTTCGGCCAGTCCCGCGGATAGCGAAGAGCACGGGTGTAGACGTTGACTCGACCACTAGTCCATAGGCGGTTCTGTCTGCTCACATGACCGTTGAGCGCACCCTCTTTGCGAGGATCAGGGAGTCCCCGAAACACATCTACACGGCGAATCTCAAGAGGCTGAGCGAACTTGTTTTGCCACTCGACTTCGACTTGCGCGGCGAAACGGTCGGGGTGCACAAGGTAGTCCTCGGGCGGCGTCCCGTGGGGCTCGAACACGTCTCCAGCGCTGAAATGGAGATTCTGATAGTCGATCAGGAGCCAGCCGGTGCTCAAAACGTCCCCCAAAGAAAAAGGCCCCGCCAGTCCCGTTAGGGAGGGCGGGGAGCAATGGTCTGACTCTAGCACCACGTGTATATGGGATGTACACCCCAATGCACGCCCGACTGGCGTACGGCTGTTCCGGCGTGAAGATACGTACGACAGGCGTGCGACCTCAGGACAACACCGCCGCCAGGGTGTGAGCGCTCGACCGCTCCAGCCGGTTCCGGGCACGGTTGTACCGCTGCGTGGTTCGGGGGTCGGCGTGACCTAGCGAATCCTGGAGTTCGGCAAGAGGCATACCGGCGTCGAGCGCCAGCGTGGCGTGCGTGTGGCGGAGGCTGTGCGGGCTGAGCGCCCCTTCAATACCCGCGCCCTTAGCGAGCCGCTGTACCGTGCGGAAGGCTTCAGAGGGCGCCCACGACTTCCCGGTGCGGGTAGTGAAGAGCAGGGCATCGGCGGCGCTCGCCGCATCCGCGGTGGTGACCTCAGTGCCATGAGCCGTCCCTGTTCCCAGGTAGCCGCCGAGCGCGTCGAGCACCTGTGCCGGAAGCACGAGCAGAGCCCGCTTACCGCCCTTCCGGGTCACGCTAAGTACCCTGTGGCCCCCACTGTGCTTGAGGTCGCTCACGCGCGCTCCTAGGGCCTCAGAGACGCGAGCGCCGGTGAAGAGGAGCAGCGCCACGAGCGCGTGCGAGCGTGCGGAATCTTCTTTCGCAGCTTCGAGCAGCGCCATTGCCTGTGCACGGGTGAGGCCCTGCGTCTCAGAGTGGTCTGCATCGATCTTGGGGCGCTTGACGCGAACGACGGGGTTGGACGTCGCCGCCCCCTCATCCTGCGCATAGCGGTAAAACGCGCTCAGCGCAGAGAGCTTGCGGGCCACCGTGGCAGCGGACTGCTCTTCGATGCTGAGCCGGTAGAGGTCAACGTGAGGGCGCTCAGCTGCGAACAAGTCGACCCCGTGACCGTCCAGGAACTCGAGAAATGCCGTCAGGTCACGGCGGTACGCGCGGCGGGTGTTGTCGCTGGTCAGCGATGCGAGCCAAGCTCCGGCGAGAGCCCCGTGGCGTGTTGTGTTGCTCGTGATGTCGGTGGCCTGGACGCTCGCGCTCATAAACACACGATAACTGACATTATCGTGTGGCTCAAGTCATGCAGCGACTGCGGTCGCGTTACGAGCCCGAGATTCGGAAATCTCGGCATCAGTGCAACGAAAAAGGGCCGGGCCCCAGCAGAGGCCCGGCCCCGGGGGCTGAGGGAAGGAGAACCCAGCCACCACCGCGGACCCGAAGAAAATCCGCGCTCGCGGGCCGCCGCATGTAGGGGACGGAAGCGGCCCGCAAGATTAGATACCCTGCTGACCCTCACTCTCCGCGATCAAATCGGCAAGGACAGCAATAGGCACGACCGCGACGAGTCCGCCACGGCCACCCGCAGCGACGTGGCGACGCACTACAACGGCGGAGAAGTCTGCCCCGTCGCGCGTAACCTCCGCGGCGGAAGCGATAACGCCGGACACTGCAAGGTCGGCACGAGCGTTGATGCTCCACCGTTTCAGTCCCAAGATGTCCGGACGCACGGCGTTCTGCTCAGCTTCGGCGAGTAGCTCGGAGAGTTGACGGTCTGAACGGGCACGGACGTGTGCCGGAGCCCCGAAGGACCGCAACACGTCGGCGATGCGCTGCCGAAACGCCATAGGGGCCATGGGGGCACTCATCGCACGACCTGCCCTAGCGTGCGGGAGGTGACCGCGGGGCCGTACACCCTGTTGACTTCGGCTCGCGCAGCAAGCTGCTCTTCAAGCGTGGGATGCGCCCATGCCTCCAGCCGCGCCTGCTCGCGCGCTGTAGCCCAAGCTGCGTCCCCAGCGATCCAAGTCGGCACCCCCTCCGGCCATGCGCCGCGAGCGATCTTTAGCGACGCGGAGCCCTTCGCCAGCTCGGTTTCGAACCAAGACTGTCCGAGGCGGTCCCGAGAGAATTCCAGAATCTCGGCGGTGAGGGTCAGGGTCTCGCCGCGGTCGAACACCCGGCTTTGGCGCTGACCCAAATAGACGGTGATGGAGCGGAGGAAGTGAATCTCCGCACCTTCTAGAGGATGCTTCTTATCAGTCATGAGAGGGCTCCTTGCGTAGGGTAGTTAGCGCGCCTAGGTGGGCGACGTAGGCATCTAGAGAGGCGGCCTCGGCTTCGAGTCCGACCGTGCGGAGTTCGGGCGCGAGTAGGGCGGCGAGGGCCGGACTGGACCGCGTGGCGGTGGCGACTGCTCGGGCTAGCTGCTCGGCGTACGCCAGCTCTCCCGCAATACTCAGGTCATCGATGCCAAGCCTGTTCATGAGGGTGGCGATGATGTCTGAGGAAGTAGACGCGGCCCGGATAACCGTCCCGCTCGCACCAGTGCGCAATGCGGCACTCCGAACCCGCTCAAGGTCACGGAGGTTCTCGCTGAGCTTTTCGATGAGGTCAGAAGGCGACAAATCGTCTACATCGAGTCCGTCGCGGAAGAGCGGCAGCGAGAGGTGGTTCCGGACATGGCGGCGGACGGCAGACTCACTGACTCGGGCTTCAGCCGCGATGTCCACAACGCGAGCACCCGCAACGAGTCGGGCGTCTACGTTGTCGCGGTTTGCGAGCCCGCAGAGAGCGCATGGCCTGGCCATTTCGAACTCCATTCGATTCCGAGTAGAACGACTTATTCTCTACTACTACCTCTACTAGTACTATCGGCTTTCGGATTCCGGAAAAGTCGCTATATCGGCGCCATCCGGTCACGAACTCGTAACGGTCTCACTAGACTCCACATTCGCAATTCTGAGCAGCGCGTTCTTCTTGAGGCATCCACCTGCACCCCGGGTAACTACCCTCCGTTGTATAAGAAGATCCTCCAACTCACGCCATCGCTCAGCCGCATCGGCCTCTCCGGCTATGAAGGCGGCAAGGATGTCACCCGGGGACTGCGATGCGCCCTTGGCGGGCTTGAACCAGCCCTTGGACGCATAAGCCACCGCTGTCCGGGCATCCCTGTAGCTCCGGGCGTCCTGGCCGCTCTGCGAGGCTCCCACGCCCTCATGCTCCGCAGCGGCGAGCCAGTGCCGGATAGCCGCCTCGAGGAAGGCGTGGTTGGCTGCATCGGGCATCACCACAAAGTGGTCGTGCACGTGCCATCCGGCGTCCGTCATCGTAATTTCTGAATTTCGCGTCCAGCCTTGAGTTCGACTCGACAGCCATGATTTGCGCTGGAATCTTGCACGTACTCGCGATTGGTTATCCCATGCTTCAGCAAGGCTCGCCGAGCTCGCTGTAGTGAGGGTAAGCAGCAACGCGGGAGCGTTAGCTACATCACTGCCGTGGATGCCCCGTCGCGCCTTGGCCGCAAGGCGTCTAGCGCAGAAGGGGCACAGGGCGCATCTGCAGGGAAACCTGTCACTACACCGCTTGAGTCCCTGGAGTGTACTTTGCTCGAATAGGAAGTTCTGAAGCTCCCTGGTTAGCTGCAGTACAGGCTTAGGGGTATAACGAGTTCTGTCTTGATAATGAACAGGCTGGCCATAGAAGGATGCGGCCCAGTTAGCCCTAGATTCCGAGATAGACACGAATGCTCCGCGCGTACTGCAAGAGCCCATGTGCTAACTACACATGCCGTCCCAAAATTTGGGATTCCACCGTACAGAAGATTGGCCCACCAGGATGGTCCCGGCTTGAGAAGAGTACCTGGCAAGTACCAAATAGAGAAGCCCCCGAGCTCCACCAACCTGTGGCGACGCTCGAGGGCAGGCGTGTTTTGAAGTAAATACGCCTTACTTATGACGGGTTGGCGCGATGCCTTTCGATGGCCTCGAGCACTTCTGCTGTGAGTTTTGAGGACAGCCCGGACGCCGCTCCCTTCGCCAGGTTGTAGAGTTCCCGGAAGGAGTCATTCAGGTTCTCGAGGAAGTCTGCCGAGACAATCTCTAAGATCGGTCGCGAAGGTGTATCTTCCGAGAAGATTTGGAACCTGAAGGGCGAGAGACCGTCTTCATCACGAGATTTGATGTAGTAACCAAATTTTCCTGTTCGAGCGGTGTACTCTGTTGGCTCGATGGAGTCCTCCCAGTGCATCTCCCCTGAGCGAGTCTCACTGATCAGAGCGGCGAGAACCGAACCAACGTTTTCTTCTGTTGTTGCCACTTTCGGTCCCCTTCTGAAGAGTAGCTGAGAAACTTGCTGCTTCTAGAACTACTTTATCGATGCTTTGCCTTGCGGCGCGAACGGTTGGGATGATGTTGACTTTGGGCTTATCGTAAAGCTTCTGCTTCGCGTCACGGCAGGCTTCAACGCTCTCATTGATCAGGCCGACGAGAACAACGCCTTCATACACTGGGCTTGACGTGAGGTGTCCGTGAACCCTCTGGGCCCGACGCGCGTACTTTGCCAGCGCGATGCCAACTTTATCCGCGTCCTCGGATTTCACTGCAGAGTGAACAGCGTCTTCTAGAGCCTCAAGCTCCGGAAGCAGTACGAGCAAGTCGTTAGCGAGCAGCCTCGCACCGAGGAGGCGGGTGGACTCGACCGTCGCGTCCGCTGTGCGCACCAATTGCCATATGGCAATCCCGAACCCCAAAATCGCGACGAAGAGTTGTCCCGCGCCGAAATAATCCGCCGGATTCCACATCGCTATCGTTCGCCCCCAACCACCCGTGAAGCCTAGCCTGCGCCCGAGCCTCCATACACCTGCCTGTCATATGTGCTAGCCAATTTCAGACCAGCCGGGCACGTCGCCACGATCGTCGGCGGCGCGGCGGTGCACCGCGGCCGCGGCGAGCGCGGCTCGCGTTCGAAGGGTTCGCATGGTCGTTCCTCTCGTCGTGGTCGGTCGATCCGTGGTCGTGCGGCGCGAAGCGGTCGTGCGGCGCGAAGCGGTCGCTCGGCTCCCGGCCGCCTTCGTGGCCGCGGGCGCCGTGCCGGCCCGTCCCCGCATCCGCTCCCCCATCTCAGAAGCCCATCTGCAGCACGGCGAGGCCCGGGTACATCGCGAACACGACCGTGATGGGCAGGATGAGGAAGACGAGCGGCACGAGCATCGCGACCTCCTTGCGCCCGGCCGACTCGAGCAGCTCGCGCTTGCCGAGCTCGCGGGCGTCGTCGGCATGGGCGCGGAGCACCTCGATGAGCGGGGTGCCGCGCTCGAGGGCGACGACGAGCTGGTCGATGCAACGCTCCAGCACGGGCAGGCGCAGTCGGGCGCTCAGCTCGAGCAGGGCCTCGCTCAGCGGGCGACCGGCGGCGTGCTCGGCGAGGGCTCGGGAGAACTCGGCGGCCAGCTCGCCGCGGCCGACGCGGGCGAGGCGGCGCAGCGCATCCAGCACCCCCTCGCCCGCGGAGAGGCTGAGGGTGAGGAACTCGAGCGTCGTGGGCAGCTCCTCGGCCAGCCGGTCGAGGCGTGCGCGCGCCGCACGCGCCAGCAGCTGCTCCCGCACCAGCAGCGCGACGACGGCGCCGAGCGGGCTGAGGCCGAACGGCAGCAGGGGCGAGGCGCCGGCGGAGGCGAGCAGCAGGATGCCGAGCACGGCCCCGCCCACCCCGCCGCCGATGACGCAGAGCAGCTGCTGCGACCGGTAGGCGCGCAGGTCGAGGGAGCTGCCGGATTGGCTGAGCCGCCGAGCGATGGTCTCACCGCCGCCGAGCACCCGGTCGAGCAGGGTGCGACCGGCGTCGGCGATGGGCGCGAGCAGGAACCCGAGCACGGGCAGCGGGTCGGCGGGACGCCGTGCGAGCAGGCGGCGCGCCTCGGGCGACACGTCGACCACCGCCGGCGCGACCCGCAGCAGCAGGCGGGGCCGCGCAGCGGCGGCGCTAGGGAGGCGAGCGACCACGTCCCGAGCCCGAGGCCGATGCCGCAGAGCACCGCGAGCGCGAGCGGCAGCGTCATCGGAACCACCGCCGCTCCTCCGGCAGCCGTCCGAGACCGCGCATCACCCGGTACGCCAGCAGCGAGACGCCGACGCCGCCGACGATCACCGCGGCGCCCGTCGGGGTGTCGTAGGCCGCCGCGGCCTCGGGTCGGGAGACGAGCATGACGAGCACGATCCACGGCGCGGCGACGCCGAGCCGGGCGGCGTTGACGAGCCAGCCCTGCCGAGCCTCCAGTTCGCGGCGCACCGCAGCCTCGGCGCGCAGGGCGGCGGCGAGGCCGCGCAGCACGCTGGTCAGCTCGGTGCCGCCGACCTCGCGCGCCATGCGCAGCGTCTCGAGGATGCGGTCCGCGACGGGGTCCGCGAGCCGCGCCTTCGCGTCGTCGAGGCAACGGCCGACATCGCCGGTCGTCTCGTAGTCGTCGGCGAAGCGGATGAACACCGGCCGTACGGGCTCCGGCGCCACGTCGCCGAGACGCGCGATCGCCTCGGGCAGCGTGCTGCCCGCGCGTACCGCGGAGACGAGCAGGTCGACCACGTCGGGCCAGTGCTCACGGCCGGAGCGCCGCCGGCTGCGCGCCCGCGAGCCGAGCAGCAGGAAGGGCAGCACGAGCGCCACGGCGCCGAGCACGAGGCCCAGCGCGGGCACCGGCAGCAGCGCGGCGCCCAGCACCGTCGTGGCGAGGGCGACGAGCAGCACGACCAGCAGGAAGACCGGGGCGGAGACGGAGGCGAGGCCCGCCTGCACGAGGCGGTCGCGGAGCAGGCGCAGCGGGCCGGGTTCGCGGCGGCGCTCGCGCGTCGCGCGCGGCCAGAGCTTCGGCGCCGCGAGCAGCAGCACACCGGCGCCGAGCAGCGCCCCCAGCAGGATCGGCCCGGTCACCGGGTCACCGCCCGGGCCGGCGATGCAGCGGGGGACGGCGCCGCATCCGCTTCGTAGACCGTGCGCACCGCGATCGTCGCCCCCTCGACGCCCATCGGCGCGACGACCTCGCGGATGCGGCGCCGCCCGTCCGGGAGCAGCTCGCAGTGCACGACGAGGTCGAGGCTGGCGGCCACGGTCGGCAGGATGAAGCCGGCGTCGATGTTGCGCCCGGCCAGCAGCGGCAGCGTGCAGAGCTTGGCGAGGGCATCGCGGGCGCTGTTGGCGTGCAGCGTGCACATGCCGGGCAGGCCGGCGTTGAGCGCGAGCAGCAGGTCGAGCGCCTCGGCGTCGCGCACCTCGCCCACGACGATGCGGTCGGGCCGCATGCGCAGCGCCTCCTTGACGAGGCGGCGCAACGTCACCTCGCCGGTGCCCTCGAGGCTCGGCTGCCGGCACTGCATGGCCACGACGTCGCGGGCCTCGATCGCGAGCTCGAAGGTCTCCTCGACCGTGACGATGCGATCGCTCGGCGCGCTCTCGCCGAGCAGCGCCGCCAGCGTCGTCGTCTTGCCGGCCTGCGTCGCGCCGGTGACCAGGATGCTGCGCCCGGCGCGCACCGCGTCGCGCAGCACCTCGGCGAGCGCCGCGTCGAGCGACCCGAGCTCGACGAGCCGCTGCAGCGAGCGGATGCGCTGCGGGAAGCGGCGGATGTTGACGGACCACTCGCGCGTGATGTCCGGGATCGTGACGTGGAGCCGCGAGCCGTCCGGCAGCGACGCGTCCACGAACGGGCTCGAGAGGTCGACGCGGCGACCGGAGGTCTGCAGCATCCGCTCGACGAGGTCGCGGATCTCGATCTGCGAGAGCCGGATGCCGGTGGACTCGGAGACGCCGTTCCTCGCGGCGAAGACCTTGTCGACGCCGTTGATCCAGATCTCCTCGACCGAGGGGTCGTCGAACAGCGGCTGCAGCGGTCCGTGGCCGGTCAGCTGGGCGAGCACCTGCCGCGCGGTGCCGGGCTCGTCGCCGAGCAGCGGGCCGTCGCCGGCGAGCGCGCGCTCCGCGTAGCGGCGCACCTCCTCGCGCACGAGGGAGCCCGCGGCCTCCGGACGGACGGCGAGATCGACGCCGTCGCGTCGCAGGCGCTCGCGCACCCGATCGGTGATGACGGCGACGGCGGTGGGCATGCGGTCATGGTCGTTCGCCGCGGATCGGCGGGCCTGCGTTATCCACAGGGCGCAGTGTTCTCCACCGTCCGGCGCTCCGAGCGTCCGCACATCCGCCGCTGGCTACTCTCGTCTCCCGGGGGTCGATGTCATGTCCCCCCGGCGTCGGCCCCCACCCTCGTTCATCCGCTGATCAGCGTCGATGCGTAGCGTTCGGGCATGACCGTCGTAGCGTGGCGCGGCACCGATCCCGCGAGCATCGAGCGTCTGGCGCTCCGCAGCGAACCGGAGCGGATCCGGGCCGAGTCCACGCTCGAGTCCGGCGGTCGGCGCATCCGCTACAGCCTCGAGCTGTCGCCCCTGTGGTGGTTCCGCAGCCTGCTGCTGCGCCACGGCGAGCGGGAGCTGCGACTGGAGCGCTCGCACTGCACCTGGCGGGTCGACGGCGAGCGCCGCGACGATCTGGCGGCGGCCGTCGACATCGACCTGGCCCTGTCGCCGTTCACCAACACGCTGCCGATCCGGCGGCTGCGGCTGCCCGTCGGGGCGAGCGCCGAGATCGTCACCGCCTACGTCTCCCCCGACCTCGCCGTGCAACCCGACGGGCAGCGGTACACCCGCCTCGATGCCCGCCGCTACCGGTACGAGGCGCTCGACGGGGGCTTCGAGCGCGAGATCGAGGTCGACGACGAGGGGCTCGTCGTGGACTACCCGGGGCTGTTCGAGCGAGCCTAGGCTCATCCCGTGCCCCGCATCCGCCCGCTCGCCGCCGTCGCCGTCACGGCCCTGCTGCTGAGCGGATGCGCCGCGCAGCCGGACGACGGCTTCCCCGCCGGCGCGGCCCCCGACTACCAGCTCGGCGGCGCCTACGACCCCGACCCCGCGGTCGGTATCGTCGGCCGCGACCGGTCCGCGGAACCCGCGGAGGGCGCCTACTCGGTCTGCTACGTCAACGGCTTCCAGACCCAGCCCGGCGAGCTCGAGCAGTGGCCCGACGAGCTGCTGCTGCAGCGGGACGGCGAGACCGTCTTCGACCCCGACTGGCCGGACGAGGCGCTGCTCGACACGAGCACGGCCGAGGGCCGCGACGCGATCGTCGACCTCGTCGGCCCGTGGATCGAGGGCTGCGCCGAGGACGGCTTCGACGCGGTCGAGTTCGACAACCTCGACACGTTCACGCGCTCGGACGACGCGCTGACCGTGGACGACAACCTGGCGCTCGCATCCGCCCTCGTCGACATCGCGCACGGCGCGGGGCTCGCCGCGGGCCAGAAGAACGCGGCGGAGCTGACCGAGCGGATGCACGACGAGGCCGGCTTCGACTTCGCCGTCGTCGAGGAGTGCGCGGCCTTCGACGAGTGCCGTGCCTACACCGACGTCTACGGCGACGCGGTCATCGACATCGAGTACACGGATGCGCTGCCGCGCCCTTCGAGGAGATCTGCGACGATCCGGCCACGCCGGCCTCGGTGGTGCTGCGCGATCGCGATCTCACGGTGCCCGGCGACCCGGCGCACGTGTTCCAGCTCTGCGGCTGAGGCGGGCCGGGAGGACGCTGGCGGGCGACGGCCCGACTGGTCCGGGGCGCCGTCCTGCGTCATCCCGCGGTCGGACGAGGCTGCACGGCGCCCGCGGATACACTGGGCACACCCGCGGGAGTGGTGGAATCGGCAGACACGCAGGATTTAGGTTCCTGTGCTCCAGGGCGTGAGGGTTCGAGTCCCTCCTTCCGCACCGATCGAACCTCCCCGCATCCGCTCGCCGCGATGGCGGAGGAGGCCCGCACACCCTGCCGCGGCTTCGTGGCCCCGCATCAGGAGACCCCCGTGGAGACGCTCGCCGCAGGCCTGTTCGACGTGGAGGGCCTGATCTCCGGCGCCGGCACCTGGGGCCTGCTCGTCGTGTGCGCCATCGTGTTCGTCGAGACCGGGCTGCTCATCGGCTTCCTGCTGCCGGGCGACACCCTGCTGCTGGTGACGGGGGTGCTCACCTTCCAGGGCACGATTCCGCAGCCCGTGTGGCTGGTGTGCCTGGCCGTCTTCGCCGCAGCGGTGCTCGGCGACCAGCTGGGGTACCTGATCGGCGTCAAGAGCGGCCCGGCGATCTTCGAGCGCAAGTCGAGCGGCTTCTTCTCGCGCCGCAGCGTCGAGCGCACCAACGCCTTCTTCGAGCGATACGGGGGCCTCGCGGTCACGATCGCGCGCTTCGTGCCGGTTGCCCGCACCATCGCGCCGGTCGCCGCGGGCGTCGGCCGGATGCCGTACCGCAAGTTCCTCTTCTTCAACGTGCTGGGCGCACTGGTCTGGGGCGTCGGGCTCGTCATGGTCGGCTGGGGCGTGGCCCATATCCCCGGAGTCGCGGACCTCGTCACGCACTACATCGAGTACGTGCTCATCGGGCTGGTCGTCATCGTCGTGGCGAGCATGGTCGTGCACTGGCTGAAGGAGCGGCGCGAGCGCCAGGAGGAGGAGGATGCCGGGGCGCCCGGCGCCGAGTCGGCGCCGACCGGTGCGCCCGGGGGTCCCGGCACCGAGTCGGGGGCGATCGGTGCGCCCGCTGCGCCCGGCACCGGGTCGGAGTCGACCGGTGCGCCGCATAGGTCGCCGTCGATCGAGCACGGCTCGCTCGACGAGCACGGCCCGGAGCCGCGACGCCGCGGCTGACGCGCCACCTCGGCTGACGCGATGCCGCGGCAGCGCGCCGACGCGCTGTGGCCACCACGGCCGCGCCTCCCCGTGAAGGAGTACGCGAACGTCCCAGTCGTAGCGGCATCCGTACGACCGTGTCGCACCGGTACTGCATGACACGGGCACTGCATGACACCGGCGCTGCACGACACGGGCACTGCATGACACGGGCACTGCATGACACGGGCACTGTATGACGCGGGCGCTGTATGACGCGGGCGCTGTATGACGCGGGCGCTGAGGCACCCCGAGCGGATGCGAGCCGCGTGCGCGGTGCGCTCCTCTCACGGCGCTCGCCGGGCCACCGGCGATGCCACGCCGTCGGCGCAGTACGCGGACGACTGCGCCGTACCGGTGCCGATACCGCCGTGACGCTCCGGTGCTCCATCCCTCCACATCGGGCGCAACGGGAGCTCCCAGCACGGGTCTCCCGGGCGGTCACCGTGGCCGCGACGCGGCCGGCATCGTCGACGGATGCAGATCGACCCGCGACTCATCATCATCGGCCGCTCCCCGGGATCGGACCCTCGCGGCTTGCAGCGCGCGCAGCAGCGCGGCGCGCTCGTGCGCATCCGCCCCGGCGCCTACATCGCGCGACGGGACTGGGAGCTCGTGAACCCCAGGGAGCGGTTCGCCCTCCGCACCCACGCGCTGGTCGCGACCGTGCCGGAGGCGGTGCTGAGCCATCGCTCGGCAGCCGTCGCGCACGGTCTGCCGCTCATCGGGCCGATGCCGGAGCGCCCCGAGGTCGTGGAGCGACGCACGGTCCGCTCGCGTTCGACCGCCGCGGTCCTGCGCCATACCAGCAGCGGAACCGTCGACGTCGTGCGGGTCGGGGCGGCGCTCGCCACGCCCATCGGACGCACCCTCGTGGATCTCGCTGCGACGTCGCCGTTCCGTTTCGCGCTGGCACCCCTCGATGAGGCGCTGCGCCGCGGCTGGTCGCGCGAGGCGTTGTCGGCCGAACTGGATGCCGCTGCGCCCCGTGCGCATCGCCGTGCGCAGCTCGCCATCAGCTGGGCCGACGGCCACGCCGCGAACGCGGGCGAGTCGACGAGTCGAGCCACGCTGCTCGAGCTCGGCTTCCCGGCGCCGCTGCTGCAGGTGCCGGCCATCGGCACGCCGTACGCGACGGACTTCGGCTGGCCCCGCTGGCGTCGGCGGGGCGAGTTCGACGGTCTGGAGAAGTACCGCGCCGCGGAGTTCCGCAAGGGGCGCACGCCCGCCGAGGTGGTCATCGATGAGAAGCTCCGCGAAGACGCGATCCGTGCCGCCACCGGTGATGCGTTCATCCGCTGGATCTGGAGCGACGTGATGCGCGTGGAGCCCCTGAGGCTGGCCATGCTGCGCGCCGGCATCCCCCAGGGGCGCTGGCGTGCGCAGCCGCGGGCCATCGAGTAGCCGTATCCGACCGACCAAGACGTAGGAGTCTCGATACTCCCGTGTCGCTCGCGTGCTGCACTGCGCAACGAGGAGCAGCTGCCGGGGAGCAGAGGAGCGGCGGCCGGGAGCAGAGGAGCGGCACCGGCGAGGGCCACGAGGAGCGCACCGATCAGCGGTGCGCGACGTCCTCGTGGTGGGCGTGCGAGGCCGGCTCGAGCTGGAACGTGGAGTGCGCCACGTCGAAGTGCTCGGCCAGGCAGCCGGCGAGTCGGTCGAGCAGCGCATCGGTGCCGCCCGACTCGAGCACCGAGTCCTCGACCACGACGTGCGCGGTGAACACCGGGTGCCCCGAGGTGATCGCCCACACGTGCACGTCGTGCACCGCCACGACGCCGTCGGCGCGGAGCACGTGCTCGCGGATCTCGGCGACGCTCGTCTCGCGCGGAGCGCTCTCGCTGAGCACGTGGACGACCTCGCGCAGCAGCGCGATGGCGCGGGGCAGGATGAGGGCCGCGATGGCGAGCGAGGCGATGGCGTCGGTGGGCGCCCATCCGGTCGTCAGGATGACGGCGCCGGCGAGGATCGCCGCGACGGAGCCGATCAGGTCGCCGAGCACCTCGAGGTAGGCACCGCGCAGGTTGATGGACTCGCCGCGGCCGCCGCGCAGCACGAGCAGCGCCGCGACGTTCGCCAGCAGGCCCGCCGCGGCGACCGCGAGCATGAGCGGGCCGTCGACGTGGCCCTCAGCCGGCTCCAGGAGCCGGCGCACGCCCTCGATGCCCACGCTCACCGCGACGGCGGCGAGGATGACGCCGTTCACCAGGGCGCCGAACACCTCGGCGCGGCGGAAGCCGAAGGTCTGCCGATCCGTGGCCGGCCGAGCGGCGACCGACAGCGCGACGAGCGCGACGCAGAGCCCGACGAGGTCGCCGAGCATGTGGCCGGCGTCGGCGAGCAGCGCCAGCGAACCGCTCAGCAGGGCGCCGATGACCTCGATGAGCAGGAACCCGCCGATGACCGCGATCGCGAGCAGCAGGCGCCGCCGGTTCGATCCCTGACCGTGCTCGTGCGCGTGACTCATGCGACCACCGTAGGGCGCATCCGTCACCCGTGGGGCATCTCGGGAATGAGAACGATCCTCGCTCTGATCGGCGCTTTCACGCACAGCGGATGCCCACCGCCGACACCTGCGCGATCGGATGCGCGTCAGCGCGCGATCCACACGCTGGACGCGACCTCCTCGCCGAGGTCGAGCTCCGCCTCCGCTGCGCGCACGGCCAGCGCTCCGCCGAACGGGCGCCTGCCGAGCACCGAGATGGTCGTGTCGAGCCCGATGCCCTCCGCCTCCAGGTAGCGCAGCAGGTCGGGGTCGCGGTCGCTGATGCGCACGACCGCCCCGACGTGGCCGTCGGGAGCCTCGCCGAGCAGCACGGCGTCCGGTCGGTGCAGGGCTCCGGCCGCGTCGGGGATCGGGTCGCCGTGCGGATCGCGCACGGGCCGGCCGAGCTGCTCGTCGATCGAGTCGAGCAGCCGGTCGCTGACGGTGTGCTCCAGCACCTCGGCCTCGTCGTGCACCTCGTCCCAGCCGTAGCCGTGCTGCTCGACGAGCCACGTCTCGATCAGACGGTGCCGGCGCACCATGCGCAGCGCGAGCTCGCGGCCGCGATCGGTGAGCTCGACGGCGCCGTAGGGCACGTGGGTGAGCAGGCCGGCCGCGGCGAGCTTCTTGACCATCTCCGTGACGCTCGAGGCCGCGAGCCCGAGTCGCACCGCGATGCCCGAGGTCGTGATGGGCGCCGGCTGCCACTCGGTGTGCCCGTAGACGACCTTCACATAGTCCTCGGCGACCGAGGTGGGCGCCCCGGCGACGGCCTTCACGGCGCGACTCCGTCGAGACGAGCGGATGCGCCGCCGGCCGGCAGCGGACCGGCTCCGGAGGGCGGCGCCGTCGCCGCCCGCGCCCGCCGCCGCCCGCGCAACCGCACGAGCATCCCGCCGCGCGGACCGAACAGGAACGCGAGCAGGAACGCCGCGGCCTGCGCGAGCACGATCGACCCGCCGGTCGCGACGTCGAGGTGGTAGCTGGCGTAGACGCCGACGGCGGCGCTCACCGCCGTGATGAGCACGGCCAGCAGCAGCATGCGGTCGAAACGCCGGCTGAGCAGCACGACCGTGGCGCCCGGCGTGATGAGCATCGCCACCACGAGGATGATGCCCACGGCCTGCAGCGCCGTGACGACCGTGAGCGCCAGCAGGCCCAGGAGCAGTGCGCGCAGCCACCGCACGCTGAGCCCCAGCGCATGCGCGTGCGAGGGATCGAAGGCGAACAGCGTCAGGTCGCGGCGTTTGAGCAGCAGCACCGCGGCCGTGACCGCACCGATGATCAGCACCTGCACGAGGTCCGCGGCGCTGGTGCCGAGCACGTTGCCGAAGAGGATGTGGCTCAGATCGACGCCCGACGGCGTGCGGCTGATGAGCACCACGCCGAGCGCGAAGAGCGCGGTGAAGACGACGCCGATCGCCGCATCCGCCTTGATCCGCGTCGTCGCCTGGATGCCGCCGATCAGGGCCACCGCCCCGACGCCGAACACGAAGGCGCCGATCGCGAACGGCCAGCCGATGAGGTAGGCGATGACCACCCCGGGCAGCACGGCGTGCGACACCGCGTCGCCCATGAGCGACCAGCCGATCTGCACGAGCCAGACGCTGAGCAGGGCGCAGGTGACCGCCGCGACGAGGCTGACCAGGAGCGCGCGTGTCATGAACGAGTACTGCAGCGGCTCGAGGATGAGGTCGATCATGCGGGCTCCCCGATCGGTCGAGCGGATGCGCGGAGGCGGCGGGCGGGGCGTGCGCCGCATCCGGCGCGTCCGGCCCCACGAAGGCGTGCGCGAGCCGCTCGGGGGCCATGGCCGACGCCGGGTCGCCGTGGAAGACGACGCGGTGGTGCAGCAGCACCACCTCGTCGCAGAGGGCGGGCACGCCGGCGAGGTCGTGGGTCGAGATCAGCACGGTGCGGCCCTCGTCGCGCAGCTCGTGCAGCAGCTGTGTGATGAGCGCCTGCGAGGTGACGTCGACGCCGGCGAAGGGCTCGTCGAGCAGCAGCAGGCGGGCGTCCTGCGCGATGCCGCGGGCGACGAAGGCGCGCTTGCGCTGCCCGCCGGAGAGCTCGCCGATCTGCCGGTCGGCCAGCTCCGCGAGTCCGACGCGCGCGATCGCCGACTCCACGGCGTCGCGGTCCGCTGCGCGCAGCCGTCGCGTGATGCCGAGGCGGCCGTAGCGGCCCATCGCCACGACGTCGCGCACCGAGACCGGGAAGTCGGTGTCGATCCGCTCGCTCTGCGGCACGAAGGCGACGAGCCCGCGGCGGCGGGCGTCGGACGAGGCGCCGCCCAGCACTTCGACACGCCCGCGGGTGGGGGCGACGAGACCCATGACGGAGTTGAAGAGCGTCGACTTGCCGGCACCGTTGGTGCCGAGCAGCCCGATCACGCGGCCCTCCTCGAGCCGCAGGTCGACCGCGCTCAACGCGAGCACCTCGCCGTAGTGCACGGTGAGGTCGGCGACCACCACGGCGCTCACGCGAGCGCCGCCACGATGGTGTCGATGTCGTGCTCGAGCAGGTCGAGCAGTGTGGGCACGGGGGCGCCCTCGCTGAGCGAGTCCACGTACAGCGGTCCCGCCAGGACCGCCCCGGTCTCGAGCGCCACCTGGCGCTGCGCGGCGTCGCTGACGGTCGACTCGCAGAACACGGCGCGCACCCCGCGCTCGCGCACCGTGTCGACGACCGCGGCGGTCTGCTGCGGAGTGCCCTGACGCTCCTGATTCACCGCCCAGAGGTACGCCTCGTCGAGGCCGGCGTCGCGCGCGAGGTAGCTGAAGGCGCCCTCGCAGGTGACGAGCATCCGCTGCTCCGGCGGGATCGTGGCGACGGCGTCGACGATCCTCGCCTCGAGCTCCGCGAGGGAGGCCTGGTACGCCTCGCCGTTCTCCTCGAAGGAGCGAGCGGATGCGGGCACCAGCGCCGAGAGGGCATCCACCGCGTTGTCGACGTAGACGGCGGCCTCCTTCGGCGACATCCAGGCGTGCGGATTGACCCGCCCCTCGTACTCGCCGGTGCCGATCGCGATGGTCTCGACGCCGTCGCTGAGCGTCGCGTGCGGCGCATCGATGCCGTCCGTGAACTGCGCGAACCAGCCTTCCAGGCCCAGGCCGTTGTCCAGGATGAGGTCCGCGTCCTGCGCCGCGACGAGGTCGGAGGGCGTCGGTTCGTAGCCGTGGATCTCGGCGCCGACCCGCGTGATGGAGCGCACCTCGACGGCATCGCCGCCGATCTCGGCGACGAGGTCGGCGAGCACCGTGAAGGTGGTCAGCACCACCGGGCGCTCGGCGGCGTCGGAGGCGGTCGGCGGTGCCCCGTCGGCGAACGGGTTCGCGCATCCGCTCAGCAGCAGACCAGCGGTGAGCACCGCCGCGAGGGACGTCGACGATCGAAGTTTCGGCATACCGAAACCTTAGACCACGGCAGCACGACAGTAGCCCCGGATCCGTGCCCGGCCACGGACTGCGGACGGACGGCCTGGCGGCCGACATGGCAGAGGGCCCCGCCGAGACGGGGCCCGGTGCCGATCGGCCCGGCAGGAGCGACCGCGCTCGGTCGCTCCCGCCGGGCGTGCGCCGCGGGGCGGCGGCGCACCGGATCGCTCAGACCCGCGGCTCCCAGCGGAACATCCGCCGCGCCGCGACGAGGCCGATGACCGCCCAGAGCACCGCTCCGCCGAGCGGGGCCAGGAGCTCGCCCACCGGTGCGCCGCTCCAGCCCAGCCCGACGAGCTCGGCCACGCCGCCGCCGGGCAGGAAGGCGCGCACCAGGCCGAAGACCGAGCCCGGCTCCTCGATCCGCGAGCCGATGCCCGCCCACACGGAGGCCGCGATGGCGATGAAGAAGACCGGCAGCGTGGTGACCTGGGCGTGCTCCGGCGAGTTCGTCACGCCGGCGGTCGCGAGCGCGAGACCGACGAACATGACGACCGCGAGCAGGATCGCCGCGATCACGACGACGGGGTTCGCGATGGTCGTGCCGCCGAACACCACCATGCCGGTGAGGATCACCGCGAGCTGCACCGCGGCGAGCACGACGGTGGGCAGCAGCAGCCCGGTGATGATGCCGAGATCGCTCTCGGCGGTGGAGCGCATCCGCTTCAGGAAGAGGTTCTGGCGGCGCGCGGAGAGCGTCGTCGTCGACGTCAGGTAGACCGCGGTCGCGACCACGCTGATGACCAGGGACGAGGCGGCGAAGGCGAAGCCGCCGAAGTTGTCGCTCATGTTGATCATGAGGAAGCCGAACAGGAACGGCATGAGCAGGGCGCTGAAGGCGACGAGCTTGTTGCGCACGAGCATCTTGGACTCGGCGGCGGCGATGGCGAGCATCAGGTTCTCCTTGTCGGGTTCGGGGGTGTCAGGCGTTCGCGGGCTGCGCGGTGCCGAGCTGACGGAAGACGTCCTCCAGGCTCGAGCTGGTGGCGCTGAGGCGGTCGAGTCGCACGCCCCGGGCGGCGGCCCAGCCGAGCAGGGCGGTGAGGTCGTCCTGCAGCTCGGAGGTCTCGATGGTCACGAGCTCGTCGTCGAGGCGGTGCGCGAGCGGCAGCTCCGCCAGCCCTTCGACGGGCGCGAAGCGGATGCGGGAGGGATGCGCCTCCACGAGCTCCTGCAGCGAGCCCTCCCGCTGCAGACGGCCCTCGTGCATGAGCCCGATGCGGTCGGCGTGGCGCTCCGCCTCCTCCAGGTAGTGGGTGGTGAGCACGATCGTGCTGCCGGCCCGGCGCACGTCCTCCACGACCTGCCAGAGCGCCTCGCGGGCGCTCGGGTCGAGGCCGGTGGTCGGCTCGTCGAGGAAGACCAGCTCGGGGGTGCCGTAGATGGCCATGACGAAGTCGACCCGGCGCTTCTGCCCGCCGGAGAGCTGATCGAGGCGGGTGCGCGCCTTGTCGGCCAGTCCGACGGCCTGCAGCAGGCGCATCGCGTCATCGCTGCGCCCCGAGAGCCGGCCCACCAGCTCGACCATCTCGATCGTGGTGAGCTCGCCGGCGAAACCCGTCTCCTGCAGCATCACGCCCATGCGCGGGCGGATGCGCTTGCGGTCGGCGGGGTCGCCGCCGAGCACCTCGACGGTGCCGGCGCTCGGCGCGCGGTGGCCCTCGAGCGTCTCGAGGGTCGTGGTCTTGCCGGCGCCGTTGGTGCCGAGCAGCGCGTAGATCTCGCCGCGCTGCACGGTGAGGTCGACGCCGCTGACGGCCTCGAAGGAGCCGTAGGAGACGCGGAGGCCGGTGGCCTGGATCACGGTGGAGTTCGTCATGGCTCCGATCCAACGCCGGAGGACGGCGGCGCAGTAGTGCCCGGCGAGCACGCATCCGCGTGACGGATGTCACATCGCGGCGTGCGCATCCGCTCTGCTCCGTGCCGTGCGGCCGCGCTAGCGTGGACGCGTGATGAGGACCAAGCGCGTGAAGCGGCGGGCGTCGCCGCTGACCCGGATGCACCGGTACACCACGTGGTCGCTGCTGAGCTCGATCCTCATGCTCATGTTCGTCGGCCTCGGCTGGTTCGACAACCCCGGCCTGCTGCTCACGAGCCTCGCCTTCAGCGTGCTCGCCACGGTCGTGCTGGCGCTCTACTGGGCCGAGCAGGGCCCGCGCTGGATCGTGCCGACCATGACCGCCGCCGGCTATGCGCTCTGGTGGGTGTCGGTGCTCTGCCTCACGAACCCGCTGGGAGCCCTGCCCTTCGCGCTCGGCGCCGGCATGCTCGTCTCGTACGCCCCGCGGCACCGGCTGTGGTGGGCGCTGCTCGCCTGCGCGATCGGCTGGGCGCCCCTCGTCATCGTCCGGGCGCTCGGGGTCGACCTCGACGGGCCGCCCACCATGGGCGCCGCGGTCGAGAACGGGCCCGGCTTCGGCTTGGGGCTCGGCGTCGGCACGATCTTCGCGTTCGTGCTCATGATGTGGCTCAACCGCTACGCCTGGAACATCTCCCTCGAGCTCGAGGACTCGCGCCAGGCCACCGCGAGCCTGGCCGTCATGCAGGAGCGCTTCCGCTTCGCCGCCGACCTGCACGACATCCAGGGCCACACCCTGCACGTCATCCGGCTCAAGGCGCGCCTCGCCGACCGGCTACTCGAGCGCGACCCCGCTGCCGCTCGGCAGCACCTCGCCGAGATCGAGGGGCTGGTGGCCGAGACGCTCGCCGAGACACGCTCGCTCGCCTACGGCCAGCGGGAGGTGTCGCTGCGCGCCGAGCTCGCGAACTCGCAGGCGCTGTTCGAGGCCGCGGGCATCCGCTTCACCGTGCACGGCGCACCGCCCGAGGAGGGCGAGGAGCTGCTCGGCCTCGTCGTGCGCGAGGGCACGACGAACATCCTGCGGCACGCGCAGGCCAGCAGGGTCGACGTGCGCTTCGGCGACCGGCGCATCCTGCTCAGCAACGATGGGGCGGCGGATGCGGAGCCGAAGCTGCGCGGGCTGGCCCGCCTCGGCGAGCGCTTCCGCGACGCGGGCGGCGCACTGCAGGCCTCGGTGAACAAGGGCGTCTTCACGACCGAGGCGAGCCTCGCCGGCAGCCGCGAGGCGGTGCGCGCATGATCCGGGTGCTGCTCGCCGACGACGAGAACCTGCTGCGCGGTGCCATCGGCGCCCTGCTGGAGCTGGAGGGCCAGATCGAGGTCGTCGCCCAGGCCGACAACGGAGCGGATGCGGTCGCCCTCGACGCCGAGCACCGACCGGATGTCGTGCTGCTCGACATGGAGATGCCGCGAATGGACGGCATCGAGGCGACCACCCGCATCCTGCAGGCGTTCCCGGACCGCGCGATCGTGCTGCTCACCCGGCACGGGCGGCCGGGCCTGCTCAAGCGGGCCCTCGGCGCGGGCGTGCGCGGCTTCGTGTCGAAGTCGATCGACCCGGCGCAGCTCGCCGAGGTCGTCGAGCGCGTGCACGGCGGCCAGCGCTACATCGACAGCGAGATCTCCGCGGCGGCGATGATGGACGACTGCCCGCTCACCGAGCGCGAGCTCGACGCGCTGCGGCTCACCGTGGAGGGCTACTCGGTACGCGAGATCGGCGCGCGCCTGCACCTCGCGGGCGGCACCGTGCGCAACTACCTCTCGAGCGCGATGGGCAAGACGGGCACCAGCTCACGACACCAGGCGGCGCGGGTCGCCCGCGAGCGCAGCTGGCTCTGAGCCGGCGGGGCGAGCGACCGCGCCCGGCCACGCGCCGCAGGGGGCGGCGCGCAGGAGCGCTCAGCCGAGCAGCTCGCGCAGGGTCGGCAGCAGGGCGCTGAACGCCTGCGTGCGGTGCGAGACCGCGTTCTTCTCGGCGGCGGTCATCTCGGCGGCCGAGATCGCGGAGCCCTCGGGGCGGAAGATCGGGTCGTAGCCGTGCCCGCCCGCACCGGTGCGCTCGCGCAGGATGCTCCCGCGCCAGCGCGACTCCTCCACGTGCTCGCGGCCGTCGGGCAGCACGAGCGCCGCCGCGCAGGCGAACTGCGCGCCGCGATGCTCGTCGGCCACGTCGGCGAGCTGCCAGAGCAGCAGTTCCAGGTTCGCGTCGGCGTCGCGCGCCGGGCCGCCCCAGCGCGCCGAGAAGATGCCGGGCGAGCCGCCCAGCACGTCGACGCAGATGCCCGAGTCGTCGGCGAGGGCCGGCAGCCCGGTGTGCGCCGCCGCGGCGCGGGCCTTGATGAACGCGTTCGCCGTGAAGCTCAGCCCGTCCTCGACCGGGGCGGGGCCGTCGTAGGCGACGAGCTCGATGCCGCCGAGCTGCGGGCCGAGGATCTCGCCCAGCTCGCGCACCTTGTGCTGGTTGTGCGTGGCGAGCACGACGGTGCTCACTGCTCGAGCACCTCGGCCTGGATGCGGGCCAGCTCGGCGTTGCCGACGGTGCCGAGCTCGAGCAGCGCGTTCAGCTCCTCGCGGTCGAAGGGCGCGCCCTCGGCCGTGCCCTGCACCTCGATGAAGAGACCGCGGCCGGTCATGACGACGTTCATGTCGGTCTCCGCGCGCACGTCCTCGGTGTAGGCGAGGTCGAGCATCGGCGTGCCATCGATGATGCCGACGGAGACCGCCTGGATGCTGTCGACGATCGCCTGCGCCTTCTGCCCGATGAACTTCTTCTCGCGGCCCCACTCGATGGCGTCGACGAGCGCGACGAAGGCGCCGGTGATCGCGGCGGTGCGGGTGCCGCCGTCCGCCTGCAGCACGTCGCAGTCGATGACGATGGTGTTCTCGCCGAGCGCCTTCATGTCGACGGCGGCGCGCAGGCTGCGGCCGATGAGCCGGCTGATCTCGTGGGTGCGGCCGCCGACCTTGCCCTTGATGCTCTCGCGCTGCATCCGCTCGTTCGTCGATCGCGGCAGCATCGAGTACTCGGCCGTCACCCAGCCCTTGCCCTTGCCGGCCATCCAGCGCGGCACGCCGTTCGTGAAGCTGGCGGTGCACAGCACCTTCGTGCCGCCGAAGCTGATGAGCGCGCTGCCCTCGGCCTGGGCGCTCCAGCCGCGCTCGATCGTGATGGGGCGCAGCTGGTCGTTGCTGCGGCCGTCGACGCGGGTCTCGCTCATGGGGGTGCTCCTTCTCGAGGGGATGGACGGATGCGGAGGGTCGGGTCAGGCGCGCAGGTCGCGCGGCAGGGCGATCGCGCCGGTCTCCACCAGCGACACCGTGTTCACCTCGGGGCCGAGGAAGCGGTGCGCGAGGCGCAGGAACTCGTCCTCGCTCTCGCCGGTGGCGCGGAAGCGGTAGGTCGGCGGCGTCGAGGCGGTGCGCTCGATGCGGCGGTCGGCGAGCACGCGGTACACATCGTTGGCGGTCTCGACGTCGCTCGAGACGAGCGTCACGTCCTCACCCATCACGTAGGAGATCGCGCCCTTGAGGTAGGGGTAGTGCGTGCAGCCGAGCACGAGGGTGTCGACGTCGGCGGCGCGCAGCGGTGCCAGGTACTCCTCGGCGGCGGCGAGCAGCTCGGGCCCGCTCGTGACGCCGGCCTCCACGAACTCGACGAAGCGCGGGCAGGCGTTCGAGAAGAGCTCGAGGTGCGGGGCGGCGGCGAAGGCGTCGTCGTAGGCGCGCGAGCCGATGGTGCCGGCGGTCGCGATCACGCCGACCCGCCCGTTGCGGGTGGTCTTCACGGCGCGGCGCACGGCGGGCTGGATGACCTCGACGACGGGCACGTCGTAGCGCTCGCGCGCGTCGCGCAGCATGGCGGCGCTGGCGGTGTTGCAGGCGATGACGAGCAGCTTCACGCCCTGGGCGACGAGGTCGTCGAGCACCTCGAGCGCGTAGCGGCGCACCTCGGCGATGGGCTTCGGCCCGTACGGCGAGTGCGCGGTGTCGCCGACGTAGAGGATGCTCTCGTTCGGCCGCTGGTCGATGATCGCCCGGGCGACCGTCAGGCCGCCCACTCCCGAGTCGAAGACTCCGATCGGCGCATCGTTCACGGGGGTCGAGTCTAGTGCGGGGCGCCTGGCCGTCCCGCCCGGATGGGATGGGCCCCCGGCGCGGATGGCTAGGCTGGCGCGGTGACCGGCACGACCGCTTTCCTCACCGACCGCTACGAGCTGACGATGGTCGATGCCGCCCTGCGCGCCGGCACCGCGCACCGCCGCAGCGTCTTCGAGGTGTTCGCCCGCTCGCTGCCGAACGGTCGCCGCTACGGCGTCGTCGCCGGGACCGGCCGCATGCTCGACGCGATCCGCGACTTCCGCTTCGGCGACGAGGAGCTCGGTTGGCTGGAGCGCGAGAACGTCGTCACGCCGGCGACCCTCGCCTGGCTCGCCGACTACCGCTTCACCGGCACGGTGCACGGCTACCGCGAGGGCGAGCCCTTCTTCCCGAACTCCCCCATCCTCGTGCTCGAGGGCGGCTTCGCCGAGACGGTGCTGCTCGAGACGGTGATCCTCAGCATCCTCAACCACGACAGCGCGGTCGCCGCCGCCGCGGCACGGATGGTGTCGGTCGCCGACGGCCGCCCGCTCAGCGAGATGGGCTCGCGCCGCACGGGCGAGGTCTCCGCCGTGGCCGCATCGCGCGCCGCGTACATCGCCGGCTTCTCGGCGACCAGCAACCTCGAGGCCGGTCGCGCCTGGGGCGTGCCCACCATGGGCACCGCGGCGCACGCCTTCACGCTGCTGCACGACAGCGAGGAGCAGGCGTTCCGCGCCCAGGTCGAGGCGCTCGGCCCCGGCACCACGCTGCTGGTCGACACCTACGACGTGCGCCAGGGCGTCGAGACCGCCGTGCGCGTCGCCGGCACCGGCCTCGGCGCGGTGCGCCTCGACAGCGGCGACCTGCCCGCGCTCGTCGCCGAGGTGCGCGCCCAGCTCGACGGGCTCGGCGCCACCGGCACCCGTATCACCGTCACCAACGACCTCGACGAGGCGACCATCGGCGCGCTCCGCGCCGCCCCCGTCGATTCCTACGGCGTGGGCACGTCGCTCGTGACGGGCTCGGGAGCCCCGACCGCGGGCATGGTCTACAAGCTGGTCGCGCACGTCGACGACGACGGCGCCTGGGTGCCCGTGGCGAAGCGCAGCGCCTCGAAGGCCAGCGTCGGCGGGCGCAAGCGCGCCTGGCGGCAGACGGATGCGCGGGGCACCGCCATCGCCGAGATCGTGCGCACCCGGGGGCTGCCGCCCGAGCGCGCCCGCGAGCTGCTCGTGCCGCTCGTCGTCGATGGCGCCGTCGACGAGCGCTGGACCGGCCCGGCGGGCGTCACGGCGGCCCGCGCCCACCACGCCTACGCGATGGGCGAGCTCCCCGCGAGGCGCTGCGCATCGGCCGCAGCGACGAGGCCGGCATCCCCACCCTCATCGACTGACGCACCCCGATCCCCGCTGCTCGCCGCCAAGCTGCTCCCCGCCTCCGCACTCTGCTCCCAGCCCCCAGCCCCCAGCCCCCAGCTTCCCGGCCCCCAGCTTCCCGGCCCCCCAGCTCCCCTGTGCCAAATGACGGAACTGTCGGGCGCTCGATCGGCGGCAACAAGCCTTAGGGCTTGATTTCGAGCACTTCCGGGCTGGATGAGGCGTGCATCCGCTCGAATCTCCGTCATTTGGGAACTGGTGCCGGTTTGCCAGCTGGGCGAGCGGATGCGCGGCGCGCGGATGCGCGGCGCCCGTGCCGCGGACGCGGCCGGGGGCGCGGCTGGTTCCCGGGCCCGCCCGAAGCCGGGCCGAATGCGCCGCCCCGGAATGACGAAGGGCCCCGCCGCGGCGGAGCCCTTCGTGGTGCGGCCGAGTGCTACTCGGCCTTCATCTTCTCGTAGACCTTCTTGCAGGCCGGGCAGACCGGGAACTTCTCCGGGTCGCGCCCCGGGGTCCACTTCTTGCCGCAGAGCGCGCGCACCGGCTTGCCGGTCATCGCGGACTCGAGGATCTTGTCCTTCGGCACGTAGTGCGAGAAGCGCTCGTGGTCGCCCGGCTCGATGGCCTCCTGGTTCAGGAGCTCCTCGAGCTCGCGGTCCAGGACGTCGGTGCCACCGCCGGTCGGCTCGTTGCTGCTCATGCCCTCGATGATAAGCCTCGGCGCCCGCGCACGGCGGGGACGGCGGCGCAAACGACAGGTCAGTCGTGCTTGATCGTGAACGCGAGCAGCTCGGGCGCGCGGCGCTCGAAGATGCGCGCTCCCCAGACCACGCCGCCGACGAGGGACGCGCCGCCGAGCACCGCGCCGACGATGAGCGCCGCCACGTGCCAGCCGGGGTCGAGGAACAGTCCGAGCGCGGCGAGCACGATGACCGGCACCGCGGCCACGAGGGTGCCGAGGAACGTGAGCGACTGCAGCAGCGCCGTCAGTCCGCCGCCGGACTGCGGCTGCGTGAACGGGTTGTCGCCGGGGCGCACCACCGGGTACGGGAACGCCGCCGACATGACGCTCGACAGCCCCAGACCCCACAGCAGCGTGAACAGGCTCACGCCCAGGATCGAGCCGAGCACCGACCAGTCGCCGTGCACCCAAGCGCTCACGACCGAACCGAGGAGCACGACCGGCAGGCCGATCGTCAGGGCGGGCACGAGGCGACCGAAGCGATCGGCGCGACCGGTCACGTTGGAGGCCACGTGCATCCAGAACGCGGTGCTGTCGAAGGCGACATCGTCGTGCAGGCTCCAGCCGAGGAACAGCGCGATCATCGGCACCGGGATGAGCGCGAGCACCTCCGTGGACACGCCCGACACGGCCAGCGGCACGATCATCACGATCGGCACGATCGGCAGCACCAGCAGGGAGGCCCGGTAGCGCGGGTCGCGCAGCCAGTAGACGAAGCTGCGCGCGGCGATGACCCCGGTCGGGGTGCCGGGCATGCGATCGAACCAGCCGAGGCCCGAGTACTCCTTCGCCGCCCCCTCGTGGTCCGGGGCCGAGAGCATCCGAGCCACCATCGCGCGCCAGCCGAACCAGAGCAGCGCCACGTACGCGAGGCCGATCAGCAGCTTCAGCAGCGCCGGCCCGACGAGTCCCGCGGCAGCGTCGGCGGGAGCCGCCCAGACCGCGCCGAACGGCGTCCACCCGGCGATGGATGCGAGCAGGCTCACCACATCCGCGCCGTCCTCCGACCAGTCGACCTGGCCGAGCAGCACGAACACGGGCGAGACCATCAGGACGAGCAGCAGTGCGATGATGCCGGTCCACTCGCGGGCGCGGCGGGTGGAGAGGAAGAGCGAGGCGATGCTCGTCGTGAGCCGCGCACCCAGCACCCAGGCGAGCGGCACGAGCGCCGCGACCGGGATGGCGAGCGCCAGGGCGAGCGGATCGCGGCTCCAGGTGACGATCTGCGCGATCCCGGCCAGCGCCAGCACGACGGACGGGATCGCGACCAGCCCGGCGAGGAACAGCCCGCGCACCAGCCGGTCGAGCGGGATGCCGAAGAGCGCGAAGCGACGCGGATCGAGGTCGTCGTCGCTGCCCATCAGCAGCGGCACGACGAGCGCGCCGATCAGCACGAGCGCACCGCCGAGCACCACCGCGGGCCGGGCGATGTCGAGCGGCGCGAAGCGCAGCGCGATGAGACCGCCGAGCAGCACGACCGCCATGATGCCGCCGTAGAGCAGGCCGACGACCAGGCCGACGACCTGCCACGGGGACCGCTTGAAGTTGTTCGCGAAGAGGCTGAGCCTCAGTCGGAGAAGGTGTGCAACCACTCCATGCCCTCCGCTGCCTTGCGTCCGCCCGCCAGTTCGACGAAGCGCTCCTCGAGGGTCGCGCCCGCGCGCACCTCGTCGACCGGCCCGGAGGCCAGGATGTGGCCGTCGACGACCACCGCGACCGTGTCGCAGACGCGCTGGATGAGGTCCATGCTGTGGCTCGACAGCACCACCGTGCCGCCGCTGGCCACGTACCGCTGCAGGATCTCGGTGACGTTCGCCGCCGAGACCGGGTCGACCGACTCGAAGGGCTCGTCGAGGACGAGCAGGCGCGGCGAGTGGATCATCGCGCACGCCAGGGCGATCTTCTTGGTCATGCCGGCGGAGTAGTCGGTGACGAGCCGGCCCGTCGCCTCCTCGAGGCCGAAGGCTGCGACGAGGTCGGCGCTGCGCCGGCGCACCTCGGCGACGTCGAGCCCGCGCAGCACGCCGGAGTAGTGCAGCAGCTGCGCACCGGTGAGGCGGTCGAAGAGCCGCAGCCGGTCGGGCAGCACGCCCATGTTGCGCTTGGCCTTCTCGGGGTCGCCCCAGACGTCGGCGCCGTGGACGGTCACGGCGCCCGCATCAGGACGGAGCAGTCCCGTGGCCATCGAGAGCGTCGTCGTCTTGCCTGCGCCGTTGGGGCCGACCACGCCGTAGATGGAGCCCTCGCGCACCTCGAGGTCGATCCCGGCGACGGCGACCTTCTGGCCGAATCGCTTCTCGAGACCGCTGACCTGCAGCACCACGGGCTTCGGCGGCGCCGGCGGCGGCGCGGGCTGCTTGCGGGCAGCGGGCTTGCGTGCGGCGGGCTTCTTCGCGGCGGCGGGCTTCTTCGCGGCTGCAGGCGTCTCCGCAGGCGTCTTCGCTCCCGCGGTCGTCTTCGCGGCAGCCGTCTTGCGCGCGGCGGGTCGCTTGGCACCGGTCGTCCCGGCCGTCGCCTTCGCCGCGGCGGGCTTGCGCGCGGCGGTCGAGGGCTTCGTCGCGGCCGCAGCGGCTCCCGGCAGCTCGGTCTCATCGACCGGCGCGTCCGTCGCGGCCGCCCCGGCCGGCTTCGTCGTCGGCTTGCGCGCGACGGGCTTGCGCGGCGCCCGCGCGGGCTTCGCGGGAGCCGACTCCTCCGAGGAGGGTTCGGGGTCGCTGCCGGAGGTCTCCGCAACCGGTTCCTGCGCGTTCACAGGAAACTCGGCATCCGTGCCCAGTTCGGGGGTATTCTTCGACTCCACCGCACCACCGTACCAACGGCCGAGGACGCCGCCGGGAGGTTGGAGCGCGGGTCACGAATTGGCCACAGAGCAAGCGCTTCACCGCGGAATCGCAGGCGCTCTGTCATGATCGAGGAGGCACGTCGTCGTGTCTAGCAAGCCACCTGCGGGTGAATGGCGAGCGAACGACGCCGCCATGTCCCTCCCGCATTCACGACGTATCAGGGAGGTACTCCACGTGAGCACGCAGATCGTCATCCTCGCCGCCGGGATGGGCAGCCGCCTCGGCCGTTCGCTGCCGAAGCCGCTGACCGAGCTCAGCGACGGCCGCACCATCATGCAGCAGCAGTTCGACAACATCCACGCCGCCTTCGGCGCGGACGCCAAGGTCACCATCGTGGTCGGCTACAAGCTCGAGCACATCGTCGAGGCGTTCCCCGACGCCGACTTCGTCTACAACGAGGAGTACGACCAGACGAACACGTCGAAGAGCCTGCTGCGCGCGCTGCGCGCCGGCGGCAGTGGCGGCACGCTCTGGATGAACGGCGACGTCGTCTTCGACCCCGAGGCGCTGCGCCGCGCGGCCAAGCTCGTCGCCCGCGACCAGTCCTTCGTGACCGTCAACACCGCCAAGGTGAGCGACGAGGAGGTCAAGTACACGACCGACGCCGAGGGCTTCATCAAGGAGCTGTCGAAGACCGTCAAGGGCGGTCTGGGCGAGGCCGTGGGCATCAACTACATCGCCTCGCACCAGAAGGCGGCCCTCGTGCGCCAGCTGGCCCGCGTCGGCGACCAGGACTACTTCGAGCGCGGCCTCGAGCTCGCCATCGAGCAGGACGGCGTGCGCATCGAGCCGGTCGACATCTCCGACCTGTACGCGGTCGAGGTCGACTTCGCCGAGGACCTGGAGCGGGCGAACCTCTTCGTCTGAGCGTCATGACGCGCCGCTGCGGCGCGCGACCGGAGGGCGACCGGATGCTTCGAGCATCCGGTCGCCCTTCGTCGTGCGCGGGCCCGCTCACTCCGGCGCGCCCAATATGATGAGCGGATGACCGCCGCACCAACTGCGCGCGCCGCGCGCAGCCCGTTCGCGCGGTACCGGCACTCGCTCTGGCTGCTGACGCAGCGCGACCTGCGGGTGCGCTACACGACCTCCGTGCTCGGCTACCTCTGGTCGATCCTCGATCCGCTGATGATGTCGGCGATCTACTGGTTCGTCTTCACGGTGGTCATCAAGCGCGACGTCGGCGAGGACCCGTACATCGTGTTCCTGCTCTGCGGCCTGCTGCCGTGGATGTGGTTCAGCACGTCGATCAACGAGTCGACGCGGGCCTTCCTCAAGGACGCCAAGCTCGTGCGCTCCACGAAGCTGCCGCGCAGCATCTGGGTGCTGCGCGTCGTGGCGTCGAAGGGCATCGAGTTCCTGCTCTCGATCCCGGTGCTCGCGGGCTTCGCTCTCGCCTTCGCGCTCTTCGACGCGGAGTCGGACCTCACGCTGCACTGGACCGCGCTGCTCTGGATCCCGGCGATCATCCTGCAGGCCGCGCTCATCGTCGGTCTCGGCCTGATCGTCGCACCGATCGTCGTGTTCTTCCGCGACCTCGAGCGGGCCGTGAAGCTCATCATGCGCTTCATGTTCTACGCGACGCCGATCGTCTACAGCTTCGCGTTGCTGCCGCAGTCGCTGCATCTGCTCGCGTCCTTCAATCCGCTCGCCGGCATCTTCGCGCTCTACCGCTCGGCGTTCTTCCCGCAGGAGCTCGAGTGGCTCACGATCGGCATCGGCGCCGCGATGAGCCTCGCGATCCTGGGCATCGGCCTGCTCGTGTTCAAGCGGTGCGAGCGCGCCGTGCTGAAGGAGCTGTGATGGCCGCGGTCACCGAGGGGCACCCGATGATCGAGGTCGAGGGCCTGGGCATCAGCTACCGCCGCAACCGTCGCGGACGTCGCAGCTTCAAGGACCTGCTCTCCGGCAACCTGCGCCGCAAGCGGCCCGACGAGTTCTGGGCGCTGCGCGACGTCAGCTTCACGGTGCGCGCCGGTGAGGCGATCGGCGTCGTCGGCCGCAACGGCCAGGGCAAGTCGACGCTGCTGAAGCTCGTCGCCGAGGTGCAGCTTCCGGATGAGGGGAGCGTGCGCGTGAACGGCGGCGTCGCTCCGCTGATCGAGATCACCGGAGGCTTCGTCGATGACCTGAGCGTGCGCGACAACGTGTACCTGACCGCGGGACTGCACGGCATGTCGAAGGCCGAGATCGACGACGCCTTCGCCGAGATCATCGACTTCGCCGGCGTCGGCGACTTCGTCGACACCCCTACAAGCACCTCTCGAGCGGCATGAAGGTGCGCATCGCGTTCTCGGTCATGTCGCGCGTCGAGGAGCCCGTGCTGCTCGTCGACGAGGTGCTGGCGGTCGGCGACAAGGGCTTCCGGGAGAAGTGCTACGCCCGCATCGAGGAGATGCTCTCGGAGGGGCGCACGCTGTTCTTCGTCTCGCACTCCGAGCGCGACCTGCGCCGCTTCTGCACCCGCGGCCTCTACCTCGAGGGCGGCCGCCTGCTGCTCGACGGCCCGATCGACGAGGTCGTGGAGCGCTACAACGCCGACCAGGCGTAGGCGCCCCTCCCCATCGCACCGAGCGGATGCGGCCTGCGTGGTCCCGCATCCGCTCGGCCGTCACCGCGGGACGACGGAGCCCCGCCCCGCGGGATGCGGGACGGGGCTCGTGCGGTGCCGGCCGCGCGTCGCGGCCCGGCACCGGGGTCAGACGCCGGCGGTGCGGCGGCGGAGGGCGAAGACACCCGCGCCGAGCACCAGCAGACCGAGGCCGATCCAGAGCGTCTGAGCGCCCTGCTCGGAACCGGTGCTGGCGAGCGTCGTGCTGGTGGTGGCGTCGCACTCCACCTCGGCGCCCAGCGGGAAGCTGAACGACACGGGGTCGAGGGCCTCGCCGGCGTCGTAGAAGTCGGCGAAGGCCTCGGCTCCGGCGGCCGTGAGCGTCGCCGAGGCGCCGCTCCAGCTGATGCGGTCCGCGGACTCGGTCGCCGCGGGCAGGCGCAGGGTCGCGAAGACGACGCCGCTCGCATCCACACCCGGGTTGGAGCCGAGCCCGGCCGAGCGCACGTCGAGGATGAGCGAGGCGCTGGTGGCGCTCGCCACCTGGATGCGCGGGTTCGACAGGGTCATGTCGAGCGCGCCGCTGTGACCGGAGAAGGTGGCCGAGCCGCTGTAGGCGACGCGACCGCGGTCGTCCTCGGTGTTGAACGCGCCGTTGCCGCCGCCCCAGTTGATCGAGTACGAACCCTTCGCGGTGCCACCTTGGACGTAGCTGCGGAAGCTCTCCTTGACGTTCCACGAGATGCTCGCGCCGCGGACGGCACGGGCCGTGCAGGTCTCTGCGGGCGGCGCCTCGACGGCCGCGGGCAGGATCGCCGCGGCGACCGTGAGCGGAGCGGAGGCGAGCTCGACGCCGTCCACCGACACCGTCACGGTGTGCTCGCCGGTCGCGAAGTCCGCGGGCAGGGCGCCCGTGACCGAGAAGCGTCCGTCGCTGCCGACCGTGGTGCGGCCGAGCTCGTAGGGGTCGGAGTTGACCGTGACGACGGCGGTCTTGCCGGCAGCGAGGCCGGCGCCGCGCACGGTGAGCTCGCCGCCCTGCAGAACGGTGTCGACGCTGAGGTTGATCGCGGGCTTCACGGCGACGTCCTGCACGGTGATGGTCGTCGACGTGTCGAGGGTGCGGTCGGACTGCGACAGACCGTGCGCGGCGAACGTGCCGACCTGGTACTCGGTGCCCGGCTCGAGCTCACCGCGAGGGATGGTGAGCGTCGTCGTGAAGGCGCCATCGGCGATCGAGCCCTTCGGAACGTGAGTCTGCGCGATCCAAGCGTTCTGGCCGGGCTTGGTCCCGGGAGCCCACTGCGTCTTCGCACCGAAGACGACGTAGGCGCCGTTCGCGGCACCCGGACCGGTGAACCCGGTGCCGGAGATCGTGAGGGTGTTGGCGACGTTCGGGTCGAGTGCCGTGCCCGGGGCCACGGTCACTGCCGGTGCAGCGGGCTCAGGCGCGGGCTCGGGCTCGGGCTCGGGCTCAGGCTCAGGCTCGGGTGAGACGACCGTGGCGAAGCTCACTGGAACTTTGACGTCCTGTGTGCGGACGTCCATGCCCGTGTGGTCGGCCAGGGTGTAGACGGCAGTCGAGCCGCTCCTGGGCGTGATGTGCAGTTCTGTGCTGAACGAGCCGTCATCCGCGAAGCGGACGGCCGTCGGCGAGGCGGTGAGGTCGTCCATCGGCACGATGCGCTTGGCGCCAGCCGTGCAGGACTGGGCGAACCTGAAATCGATCTCGTCGACCGGCGCCTCATCGCACACGATGAGGTACATGGCCTGGTTCGGGTCGTAGTGCCTCCCCGTCACCCTCACCGTCTCGCCGGCCGGGTCGAGGTCAGCGGACTTCGACAGCTCGAGCGAGGGCAGGGGGATCGGCTCGGCGAAGGTGACGGACGCCTTGGCGTCCTGCGTGCGAACATCCATGCCGGTGTGGTCGGCGAGGGTGAAGACCGCGGTGCCGTTCGCCCGAGGCTGCACGGTGAGCTCGGTGGTGAACGAGCCGTCGGCGGCGAAACGGACGACCGTGGGGGAAGGCGACGGATCGTCGATCGGCACGACGCGCTTGGCGGTCGACTGGCAGCTGAACGCCATCGCGAAGGAGACCTGCGCCAGAGGCACGTCGGGGCACTCGACGAGGTAGATCGCCTGGTTCGGATCGAAATTCGTCCCCGTGACCGTGATCGTCTGACCTGCGGGGTCGAGGCCCGTCGCCTGGGAGAGCGTCAGCGTGGGCACGGCTGCGGCCGCATTCGCCGGGGCCGCGACGCCCAAGGCCGCCGCGCTCGCGAGCAGCGCTCCGATCGCGATGCTCGAGAGGGTGCGCCGTCCGGGCGCCCTCCTGGTTCTGTGCACGACAAGACCTCCTGGTGCTGTGAGTCGGGTCGGCGCCCGGAAGTGAGGGCAGCCTCACTGAGCTTAGCCTTACCTTAAGGACGCATGGGCATCCGCCGATCACGGAACGGTAACGGAGGAAGGCTCAGGCCTCGGGCGCGTAGATCGCGCGGGCGAGCGCGTCGAGCACCTCGGCCGAGCGCGGGCCGAAGGAGAGCACCTGGCCGTCGGCCATGTCGACGAAGCGGCGGTGCTCCCCTGCGGCGGTCAGGGCGATCGCTGGCTTCTCGGCCAGCAGGCCGTCGACGCCGCCGACCGACTCGAGGCCGTCGGTCATGACGAGGATGAGGTCCGGGTCCAGCTCGGTGAACGCCTCGTCCGTTGCCGGTATCATGCCGGTCCAGCCGATCTCGCCCGCCGCGTCGATGCCGCCGAGCGCGGTGATGAGCTCATCCGCTCCGGACTCCTCGCCGAAGAGGTAGTAGACGCCCGCCGAGCCGCGCAGGTAGAGGAACGCCATGCGCAGCCGTTCGGACTCGTCCTGCGGAGCGATCGCCGCGATCTGCCGCACGGCGTCCGCGATGTCGGAGCGGATGCGCTCGGCGAGCAGCTCCCCCGCCTCCGGCACGCCCAGCGCCGCGGCGACCTCGCGGGCCTGCTGCTCGGCGCCCTCGTACGACGTCGCGGTGTCGACGAAGACCACCGGCACGCCGGCATCGCGCAGCTGCAGCACCACGTCGTTCGGCCCGATGCTGCCGTCGGTGATCACGACGGAAGGGTCCAACCCGAGCACCGATTCGGCGTTGACGCTGTGCCCACCGGAGGTGACCACCGGCAGGTCCTCGCTGCCGGGGAAGGTCGTCGAGACGTCGCGGCCGACCAGGGAGCCGCCGAGGCCGAGGCCCCAGACGGTCGCGGCGAGCGACCCGGAGAGATCCATGGCGATGATGCGCGAGGCGTCGTCGACGGTGACCTCCACATCGCCCGCCAGGTCGTGCGAGGCGATCGTCACCGGCAGCTCGGGCCGCGGGTCGTCGAGCACCGGCTCGATGGCGGCGTCGGCGACGAGAGCGGTCGACTCCCCCACGTACGCCCCGGGATCGTCGAGGGTAGCGAGCTCGCTGAGCGGCACCCGCGGCTGCTCGGCGACGGCCTCGAGCGGCCCGCTGCCGGACGGGCCGGCGCAGGCGGCCAGCGCGACGATCGCGAGGATCCCGAGGGGGATGCCCGCCGTGCGCCGCATCACGCCGCCCCGGACTTCCTGCGGCCGGCGACGATGGCCGCGGTCACTCCGCCGGCGAGGGCGATCAGGCCGCCGACGATGGCGATGATGAGCCCGGGCGACGGCACGTCGTCGTCACCGGCCGCCAGCGCCGGCCCCTCCGACGCGGCCGGCAACGGCTCGGTCGCCTCGGCGGCGGTCGGAACCGCGCACGTGCCCGTCGCACTGAAGGTCAGCGGGTCGAGCGCCGTGCCGGCCTCGTAGCTGCCGAACGCCTCGAAGCCCTCGGCGGTGATCGCGGCGGGTACGGCGTCGCCGCCGATGGTCAGCGTCCCGCCGTCCTGCACGATCGTCGCGCCGGAGAGGTCGAGATCGGCGAAGGGCACCTGGATCAGCGTCTCGGCGTCGGTCTGCCCGGCCATCGCGGCCTCCATCGGCACGCTGCGCAGATCGAGCAGCAGGCGGCCCGCATCCGGTCCGGTCAGCTCGATCGTGGGGTTGGCGACGGTCGTGTCGAGCAGGCCGCCGTGCCCGGTGAAGCGGATGGCACCGCCGAACGCGATCGAGCCCGTGCCGGCCTCCGCGTCCGCCGTGCCCGTGCCTCCGCTGAAGCCGAAGGACGGCGTCTCGTAGGTCGCGCCGTCGAGCACCTCCCAGGTGCCCTTGGCGATCGAGCCGGAGATGTAGGAGCGGAACGACTCCTTGAAGCCCCAGGTGATGCTCGCGTCGGCGACGGTGCAGCCCTCGGTCGGCGCCTCCATCGCCGCAGCGACGGTCGACGCGGGCAGGAGCAGCGCGCCGCCGAGCAGGGCCGTCGCGAGGACGGGCGCGGAGTGACGGAGGCGGTGGGGGCGCATGGGGGCTCCAGGACTGCGAGAGGTTAGGAACTCCTAACCTATCCCAGTTCCGAGGAGGTCGGCCCGGGAACGGCGGACGGGGCGGACGCGCCGTGCGCGATCCGCCCCGTCCCGTGCATCCGCGCGCGTCGTCAGTCGAGCGGATGCACGCCAGGACCGTCAGTCGACGTCGCGTCGCCAGGTGGTCAGCGCCCCGATGAGCACGAGCACCGCGGCCATGCCGCCGAGCACCAGCCCGCCCTGCCACCAGTCGAGCTGGTCGCCCCCGCCGCCCATCATGGCGTTGAAGGAGCTGCCCCCGACGAGCGCGTCGCCCGCGGCGCCCGGCAGGAACTGCCCGACGCTCGCGTTGAGGTCGGTGAAGCCGAGCGCGACGCGCAGGGTGGGCTCGAGGAACTGCGTGAACGCGAGCACGATCACGATGACGACCACCTGGTTGCGGAACACCGAGCCGAGCCCCAGGCCGAGCACCGCCCAGATCGCCATGGCGAGCACGGTGCGCGCCATGATCAGCCACACGTCGGGGTCGTCCAGCCCGGTCTCGGCGCCCGTCGCCCCGAGCACCGCGGCACCCGGCACCACCGAGGCGAGCACGATGCCGAGGCCGAAGACCGCGCCGACGATCGCCGCGACGACGACCTTGCCCGAGAGCACGACCGCACGGGACGGCGTGGCGAGGAAGGTGGGCGTGAGGGTGCCGTGACGGAACTCCGCTGTGACGATGAAGGCGCCGACGAGCACCGGGAAGGCGTAGGCGATCGTGCTGCCCAGGCTGTAGACGAGCTCGGCGACCGCGATGCCCTCGATCGGCTGATCGCCGCCGAGCAGACCACCGAAGATCGCGGCCATGCCGGCCGCGAAGGCGCCCACGTACGCCACCATGACGAGCAGCAGGATCCACCAGGTCTTGAGGCCGAAGAGCTTCGCGCTCTCGGCGCTGATCGAGCGGATGAGGGTCATCGCCCCGCTCCTTCCATCGCGGTGGTCGTATGCTCGCCGGTCACGAGGTTCAGGAAGACGTCCTCGAGCCCGCTCGCGGTCGTGCTCAGAGCGCTCAGCGGGATGCCCGCGGCGAAGGCGTGCGCGCCGACCTGCTCGGCGTCGAGGCCAGTGACGACGAGACCGTTCGGCAGCGGCTGCACCGCGGCGTGCGGCGCGAGCGCCGCCTGCAGCTCGGCCCGGCGCGGGGCGTCGACCGTGACGGTGGTCTCGCCGGCGAGGCCGGCCAGGTCGCCCTGGTAGGCGAGCCGGCCCTTCGCGATGATGACGAGCTCGTCGACCGTCTGCTGCACCTCGCTGAGCAGGTGCGAGCTGATCAGCACCGTGCGCCCCTCCTCGGCGAGCACCTTGAGGAACGAGCGCATCCAGCGGATGCCCTCCGGGTCGAGCCCGTTGATCGGCTCGTCGAGCACGAGCACCGACGGGTCGCCGAGCAGTGCTCCGGCGAGGCCGAGGCGCTGGCGCATGCCGAGGCTGTAGCCGCCGACCTTGCGCGAGCCGGCCTCGGCGAGGCCGACGCGCAGCAGCACCTCGTCCACGCGGGCCGCTGGTACGCCCGCGGCCTTCGCCTGGATGGCGAGGTGCCCGCGACCGCTGCGCGAGGGGTGGAAGCTGTTCGCCTCGAGGGCGGCGCCGACCGTGGTGAGCGGGCTGTCGAGCTCCGCGTAGCGCTTGCCGCCGATCGTCGCGGAGCCGGAGGTGGGGCGGATGAGCCCCAGCAGGCTGCGCAGCGTCGTGGTCTTGCCCGCGCCGTTCGGGCCGAGGAAGCCGGTGACCCGGCCCGGCTCGACCGTGAAGCTCAGGTCGTCGACGGCCCGCGCGCTCCCGTACTGCTTGGTGAGGTTCCTGACCTCGATGGGTGATCCTCGTCTCGCCATGCGGCGCTCCCCTCCTCTGAGTGATCTCCAGCTTGGCTTCCTGAGGTGCGCTCAGGCCAGTGTCAGGCGGCATGCGGACGTGTGACATCTGTCATGCATCCCGTCCTCGTAGCGTGTGCATCACCCGAACCAGGAGGAGCATGTCCCAGCCCCAGGAGCCGATCCGCCCGATCGTGCCGCCGATCGCATCCGGCGGACCGCAACCGCACGACATGCCGGACTTCGACCTGCGCCCGCCGCAGGACCCGATGGCCGAGCGCCTCGGCGGCTGGGTCGACAAGCTGCTCAGCGTGCACCGGCCGGCCGTGCTCGCCCACCTGCGCAGCATCCGTCGCGCCAAGCCGGATGCGAGCCCTGCCGAGATCGCGCGCATCCTCGAGCGCCGCTACCTCGCCGCCGTCACCACGGGCGGAGCGGCGGTCGGCGCGAGCGCCGCCGTGCCCGGGCTCGGCACCGGCGCCGCGCTCGCCCTCACCGGCGTCGAGACGGCCGGCTTCCTCGAGGCGAGTGCGCTCTACGCCCAGTCCATCACCGAGCTGCACGGCATCGCGCTGGAGGATCCGACACGGGCCCGCGCGCTCGTCATGACGATGATCATGGGCGGACCGGGCGTCGAGCTGGTGAAGCACCTCACCGCGCAGGCCACCGGCAGCGGCGTCGGCATGAGCGGCTACTGGGGCAGCACCCTGGCGCAGAGGCTGCCGCGCACGGCGTTCGGGCCGATCGGCGATCAGCTGCGCAACGCCTTCCTGCGACGCTTCGCGGCCAACACCGGTGCCGGCGCGATCGGCCGGCTCGTGCCGTTCGGCATCGGCGCGGCGATCGGCGGCAGCGGCAACCTCATCCTGGGCCGGCGCGTGATCGCGGCCTCGCGCACGGCGTTCGGCCCGCCTGCCGACGTGTTCCCCGACGCGCTCGCGATCGAGACGAAGGCCCCGCGGGAGCGGAAGCAGCGCGACCTCGCGCCTCGCAGGGCGCTCCTCCCCGGCCGCCGCAAGCGGGAGCGGTCCTAGCTCGGCCGGCGTGAGCCCGACTCAGCCGGCCTGACGGAGCGGATGCTGCGACGACGGGTCCGACGCGGTCGGCACGTCCGTGGCATCGTGCAGGCGGGCATGACGATCCCAGGCTTCCAGGAGACGCTCGATCGCCGCGTGGAACCGCGCGGTGGCGGCGCCGGGGGCCGTGTCGCCGAAGTGCCGGTGCACCCAGTGCTGCAGGCGCTCCTGCGCGTCGCTGCTGCCGATCACACGATCGAGCTCGGCCACCGCATCCGCTGCGCCCTCGACCGTGAGCCACTCGGCGGCACCGAGGTAGCCCGACTCGTCGACGCTGGCCTCCGGATGCGCGGGCCGGGTCACCATGATCGGCTTGCCGGTGGCGAGGCGGTCGTAGACCATCGCCGAGATGTCGCAGACCGCGATGTCGGCGGCGGCGAGCTGCCAGCCCATCTCGGGGCCGTCGTCGAAGACGTGCTGCGCGCCCGGATCGGCGGCGTTCGCGCGCGCGAGCTCGGCGACGATCTCGCGGTGCGCGCGTCCGTACTCCTCGTCGAGCACGCCGCTGCGCGGGTGCGGGCGGTAGATCACGCGATGGCGTCCCGTCGCGGTGAGCGCGCGCACCAGCTCGCGACCGTGCGTGGCGATGGAGCCGTACGCCGCCGCCGGTCGGTCGCCCTCCCACGTGGGGGCGTAGAGCACCACCGTGCGGTCGTCGGGCTCGTAGGGCAGCGCGCCGGCGAAGTGGTCCGCCTGCGGGCGGCCGATCGGGATCGCGCGCTTGTCGAAGTCGTAGTCCCAGAGCACCCTGCCGAGCCGCTCGAGCGCCGCGTCGCCGGCCACGAAGGCGTAGTCGTACGCCTTGAACTGGTTGGTGGTCATGTACATCTTGTCGGACTCGCCGTGGTTGATGAACACGTGCCACATGCGCCCGTAGCGCATCATCTGGAAGTTCTTGGCGTTCTGGTTGACGTAGAGGACGACGCGCAGCTCCTGCTTGTCGATGAAGTCCTCGAGCTGGGCCACCTTCCTGGCGTAGACGATGGGCACCGGCGACTCCTGCAGCAGCGCGAGCGCGGCCGTCGGGTGCCGGGCGATGATCGTCACCGGATGCGTCCTGTGCAACTCGGCCAGCGGTGCGTACCACTGGCGGATCTGGTACATGTTCACGTCGCTGTCGGCGAAGTAGACCACCACCTCGGCCTCGCCCCGCTCGAGCCGCTCGCGCTCGCGGTAGAGGGGCCAGAGCCGGCGCTGCAGCCGCCGCGCGTGCAGCGCCTCGACGACCAGCTTGCGCGCCGTGGCCAGATCGCGGCGGAAGGGCATGGTGAACTCCAGTCGAACGTGGGGAGGCACCAGATTAAATGATCGGTCCTCGACCGGCCCTGAACATGCGTGCGACCGTTACCCAAGAGATACGGCGCCGTCCGGGCGGCGTCTCGCGCCATCCCTCCGCCCAGCCGCCGAACCAGGCGCGCAGCTGTTCCGGGCGGCGCGCCCAGCGCAGCACCTGGATGGCCGTCCAGCTGCCCACGTAGATCGGCGCGAGCACCCACGGCAGGTTGCGCTTGGCCAGCCACACCCGGTTGCGGGCGTTGAGCCGGTAGTAGTAGTCGTGCCGGGCGGGGTCGATGGCGGGGTGGTGCGCCACGAGGTCGCCGGCGTACCAGGCGCGCAGGCCCTGATCCCAGACCCGCCAGGCCAGCTCGACGCCCTCGTGCGCGTAGAAGAAGGGCGCCGCCCATCCGCCCGTCCGGTCGAAGACCGCTCGGGGCAGCAGGGTCGCACCCTCCCAGACCGAGAACACGGGGCCGGAGTCGGTGGCCTCACCCTTGCGGATGCGCGGGATCCAGCGCCGCGGGTTCGCTCGGCCCTCGGGGTCGACGACGCGCGGCTGCAGCAGGCCGATCGACGGATCCGAGCGGATGAGGGCGATCGCGTCGGCGAGGAAGGTCGGGCTCGGCAGGCTCGCGTCGTCGTCGAGGAAGAAGACCCACTCCCCCGACACCGCGTCGACGCCGCGGTTGCGGCCGGCGGAGATGCCGAGGTTCTCGGGCAGGTGCAGCCCGCGGACGCCCTCGGGCAGGCCGACGGGAGCCCAGCCGTTGCCGACCACCACGATGTCGAGCTCGACGCCGGTCTGCGCGAGCAGGGTCTCGAGGCCGTGGCGCAGATCGTCGGGGCGGGTGCCCTGGCTCAGCGAGACGACGCCGACGCTCGGCGCCGCGGGTGCGGCCGGCTGCGTGTGCGGCGCGGCCGACGGCTGCGGCGTGCTCGCATCCGCTCGGTCCGCGGGGACGCTCGGCGCCGCATCCGCTCGGCCGTCCGGGGCGGCGGTCAACGCACCCGCTTCGAGGCCAGGATCGCAACGAAGTGGCCGGCCAGTGCGAGCAGCGACAGCGGGACGAGCGCGATCAGCAGCCAACGGGCCGCCTCGATGTCGCCGACGAACAGGCCGACGACGGCGGAGGCGCCGATGAGCAGCGTGAGCTCGACCGAGTGGTAGAGGCGGTGGAACGGCAGGAAGCGCGCCGCGCGGCGCAGCGTGGCGAGCGCACCGGAGGTCGGCACCGACTCGTGCTTGCGGTCGGCGAGCTTCTCGAGCCCCGCGTTGGCACGGGCGACGTGCACCATGTCGTTGAGCGCCTTGTTGAGCACGATGACGAGCGCGAGCAGCAGGCCGAGCGTGGTCCAGAGGTAGTCCGCCGGCGCCTCGAAGGGCCAGCCCGCGGCGCGCACGCCGAGCGCGATCGGGATGAGCGCCTCGGTCGTGTAGTGGCCCACCTTGTCGAGGAAGACGCCCATCGGCGAGCGGGTGCCGCGCCAGCGGGCGACCTCGCCGTCGCAGCAGTCGACGAGCATCTGCAGCTGGCCGAGCAGCACGGCGACGATCGCGCCGGGGATGCCCGGGATGAGCACGGCGGCGGCCGTGGCCCAGCCGGTGAGGATCATGAGCCCGGTCACGCCGTTGGCGCTGATCGGGGTCTTCAGCAGCACCCAGGTCAGGTACGGCGAGAGGTCGCGCAGGTAGAGGCTGGCGGTCCAGTGCTCGGCGTTGGCGCGCTGACGCACCTCCGGCGGCTGGGTGACCGCGCGCAGCTCGGCGATCGAGGCCGGGCGGACGCCGGCGGGTGATGCGGTCACTAGCGCCCTCGGTAGTAGGAGATGTTGCGGGTGAGCTTGGCGAAGCCGATGACGAAGCCCAGCCCCCATCCGATGTGGATGCAGGGCAAGACTACGAGAAGACGCAGGGCCGCGCCCGCACCCAGCTGGGGGATGCACGCCAGTGCGACCGCGATCACACCCAGCAGGTAGAGGCCGGGCACTGCGAAACCGAGCAGCGGCCAGGCGGCGCCGCCGAGCGACACTGTGATCGCGCCCACGAGGCCCGCGATGGTGCCGAGCAGCATCGCGACGACCGCGAGCGGGGGCACGAAGTAGCGCACCGAGTTCTGCGCCGGGAACCGGCGGGCCAGCTCGCCGCGCCACAGGCCGGTGGCGACGAATTGGCGGGTGAGGCGGCGCAGGCTCGACCTGGGCCGGTACGTGACGGTGAGGCGCGGGGTGAACCACACCGTGCCGCCGGTCTGGCGCAGCCGGCGGTTGAGCTCCCAGTCCTGGCCGCGCTTGATGTCCTCGTCGAAGAGGCCGACCTCGAGCAGACGGTGCCGCTGGAACACGCCGAGGTAGGCGGTCTCGCTGGGTCCCTCTTCGCCACCGACGTGGTGGCTGCCGCCGCCGAGCCCGACGGGCGAGCCGTAGGCGAAGGCGACCGCGCGCTCGAAGGCGCTGGTCCCCTCCGCCAGCATGATGCCGCCGACGTTGTCGGCGCCCGTGCGCAGCAGCGTCTCGACGGCGACGGCGGTGTAGTCGGGCGTGAGCACCGAGTGCGCGTCGACCCGGATGACGACCGGGAAGACCGACGCCCTGATCGCCACGTTCAGGCCGGCCGGCGTCGAGCCGACCGGGTTGTCGAGGAAGCGGATGCGCGGATCCCGCGCCGACATCGCCTCGATGAGCTCGGTGGTGCCGTCGATGCTCGGGCCGAGCGCGAGGATGACCTCGACCTCGCCGGCGTAGTCCTGGGCGAGCAGCGAGCGGACGGCGGCCTCGACGTGCTCGACCTCGTTGAGCACCGGCATCACGTAGGAGACGCCGGGAAGGGAGTCGTCCTGCTGCATGAGCCCCATGGTAGTGGGGGCATGGCGCAGGCCCCGTCCCTGCCGGGACGGGGCCTGCGCGGCGGCTCACATGGAGCCGAGCGTCACCTCGACCTCGCCGGCGCCGTCGCCCCGGTTGTAGGTGATCGTGACGGAGGCACCCGCGGCCTGGGCGCGCACCTGGGCGACGAGGTCGCTCATGCTCGTCACCGGCTTGCCGTCGATGGCGGTGACCACATCGCCGGAGCGGAGTCCGGCCGCTGCAGCCGCGCCGCCCGGGGAGACGTCGTCGATGAGCGCGCCGACCGTCGAGGACTGGTCGGTGCTGGTCACGTCGCCGACCGTCGCGCCGAGGAGGCCGTGCGTCGCCTCGCCGTTCGCGATGAGCTCGCTGGAGATGCGCTCTGCGACATTCGACGGGATCGAGAAACCGACGCCGATGGAGCCCGCGCTCGAGCTCGTGCCGCCGCCACCCGCGGTCGCGATCGCCACGTTGATGCCGATGAGGTCGCCGTTGGCGTCGAGCAGCGCGCCACCCGAGTTGCCCGGGTTGATCGCCGCGTCGGTCTGGATGACCGAGAGGGAGATGGTCGAGCTCGCCTGCTGCTGCTGCTCCTGACCGGGAAGGTCGAAGCCCCAGAAGTCGTAGGGGCTCTGCTGGTTGCCCTCGCCCTGGTCGGTCGATCCCCCGTCGGGCACCTCGCTCGACGCGACCGAGATGCTGCGGTTGAGCGAGCTGACGATGCCGTCGGTGACGGTGTTGCTCAGACCGAGCGGGGCGCCGATCGCGATCGTGCGGTCGCCGACGTTGAGGTCGTCGGAGTTCGCGAACTCCACCGGCGTGAGGTCGCTGGCGCCATCGAGCTTGATGACCGCGAGGTCGTAGACGGGGTCGGTCCCGACGATCGTGGCGTCGTAGAGGCGGCCCTCGGAGTCGGTGACCTGGATGCTCGGGTCGGCGACCGAGCCGTCGAGCGAGACGACGTGGTTGTTGGTGAGCACGTAGCCGTCGTCGCTGATGATGACGCCCGAACCGCTGCCGGAGGCGTCGCCGCCGGAGACGGAGATCGTGACGACGGAGGGGGTCGCCTGCGCAGCGACGGCCGTGACGAGGTTGACGTCCTCGGTGTCGTTGACGGTGACGGAGGTGGGGTTGGCGTGCTCGACGCCGGCGACCGAGCTGCTGCCCGCACCGCCGCCGATGAGCGACGTGATGCCGGCACCGGACACGCCGCCGACCAGCGCGGCGAGCGCCAGGGCCGCGACGGCGACGCCGGCGCGGCGGTTCCTCGGCTTCTTCTGCGCGTTCTGCGCGTTCTGCGCGGGAGGGGCCCACTGCTGGGTGCCCGGTCCCGTGGCCGCGGGGCCGAAGGCGGCGCCCGGGAGGTGGTGCGAGCCCGGGCTCGGCTGCTGCTGGGAGTACTGCTGCTGGGCGTACTGGCCGTACTGCGGCTGGGGCTGGCCCTGCTGCTGGGGGTGGCCGTGCTGCTGGGGGTGGCCCTGCTGCTGGTAGGCGGCGTGCTGCGCGCCGTGCTGCGCGTGGGCGGCGGCCTGCGGCGCGACCGGGGGCGCGAACTGCTGGCGCTCGCCGTGCTGCGGGTTCGCGGCGGGCTGCTGGGCCGAGTGGGCGGGCTGCTGGACCGGGGTCTGCGCGGTCGCGGCGTCGGGCCGCTGGGCCGCGGTCTGCGCGGTCGCGTCGGCGGCTGCCGGATGCTGCGGTTCGGCACCCTGCTGGCTCGCGTGCTGCTGCTGCTCCGGCGTCGAGCCCTCCTCGGCGGGGACGGACGCGCTGTCGTGCTGACGGTTCGGGTCGGTGTCACCGGCGCCGGTGTTCGGGTTCTCGTTCATCGGGGTTTCCTTTCAGGCGGAGCCAGCTTCCAGCGCACACCTGAATGAACTGTATGGCGATTCTGTGAGCGGGTTGGCCCTTGTCTATGGCGTTGCCAGCGCGATTCGCCGGGGGCGGAACGGAGGGGGCTAGAGGCGACCGAGGGCGCCGGCTCGCGTCCGATCCTCCGCATTGGGGCGCCTCGACGACAGCGGGGCATGCGGGCACGCGCCCCACTGTCGGCGAAGCGCCCCAACACCGCGTCGATGAGGATCGGAACGGGTGCGGAGGCGCTTCGCCGCATCGGCCAGCGTCCGGGAGCGCCTCTGCGAGCAGTCCGCCGTAGGACCCGCTCCGTTCGGGCTGCAGCGCTCGGTCAGCAGCCGGGGCCGCGGGTTCCCGTGCGGCAGTCCCGGTCGACGAGCACGGTGCCCGCGCGGCCGACCGTGATCTCGAACGAGCCGGACTCCGACACCAGGGTGCCGGGGACCGGCGTCCAAGGCCGCCGCCGACGGAGTACTCCGCGGCGAAACGCACCGAGAGCGCCAGCGTGTAGACGCCGGGATCGTCGTAGACGTGGCTCGTCCTGGTGTCGGAGAACTCCGCCTGCCCGAGCTCGGCCCAGGTCGCGCCGCCGTCAGGCGTGCTCAGGGTCGACCCGTCGCCGCGGTCCCACAGGAACTCGACCGGCGTGAAGCGGACCTCCGCGGGCAGGCCCAGCAGCTCCCCGGATGCGGACACCGGCGCGTCGTCGGCCACCGGGTTGACGGGGAGCCCGGTGATCGCCCAATCGCCGGGCTCGGCGCTGAGGCGGTCGGCGCGCGGGGAGAAGGAGGCGAGGTCGTTGATCGTGACGGTGGGGGCTGGGCCGGGGGTGTCCTGGGGCGGCTGGTCCTCTCCCGCGAGGCATCCTTCTCCAGAGCCGACGACGTTCACCGGGAGGCAGTCGCGCGGGTCAGGCGCCTCGGGCTTCATCGACGGGGAGTCGTTCTTGCCCGGACCCGAACCAGTCGCCTCCGAGGAGCGCGACTGGTTGGCGTCAGAACGAGCACCAACTGCTCCGTCCAACGTCACAGTCCGACCGTCGCTGTCGCTCTCAATGACCGGGCAGGATCCGGCGACTTGCTGCAGTCTCCCGCACTCGGTGCCGCCAGCCCCGGAAGCTGCCGAGGCGGCACCTGGGAGGAGGCTTAGTAGCGTCACAACTGCGAGTGTCAGCAGAAGTTTGGACCGCGCCATAACTCATCCCTCGAGACCACGAGTGCGCCCGACGCTGTACTCGTCAATCCAATCTCGAACGGAAGGACCGGTGGCCGGCCCGGATCGGATACGGACTTTCCGTCGGCGTTGACCAAATCTGTGGCTGAGACGTCCTGACAAACGAAGATGGCTATCGATTCCGAGCCCTCAGAGGGGTTGCCACTCCAATGCTGCAGCTTGTCGATCACGAAGGTTGTCTCACCCTGGCTCCTGACGCCGCTGGACAGCGCTTCGGCGAACCCGGCCTTCTGAAGTTCGGCGGCCTGCCCGATGGCATATCGATCGAGTCGTTCGGGTTCCGCCCCTCCGTCTTTGAGGATGTCGTCGATGACTTTCACGTACGCGCGATAGACCTCCTCCGCCGCCGCCAGCGCCTCCTCTTCCGAGGCGAAGATGGGTTCGTCCGTCGGGGGCGCGACCGTCGGCTCCGGTTCAGGCTCGGGCGCGGTGCAGCCGGCGAATGCCACGGCGGTGAAGAGCGCGATCGGGGCGGCGGCGCGGCGGAGGAGCATGGCGTCACCGTAGCCGCACCCGCTGCTCCGCGAACCGGCCGTCCACAGGGTCATCGGCAGATGGGCGAGGCAGTGCCCTCGGCCAATCGCTCGACGACGAAGACCCAGCCCGTCTCGGGCGCGGCGACGAGGTCGACGGTCTGCTCGAGTCGGCCAAGCGTGCGGCCGCTGTCGCCGAGCGCCACGTGCTCGCCCTCCAGGCACACCTCGAGTTGCACCTGCGCCAGCTCGTCGCTCTGCTGCAGGATCGTGCCGCGCACCTCGCCCAGCTCCGGGACGGCGCCGAACGTGAGGCCGGCCGCGTGCAGGCGCTCGTTCAGGGATGTCTCTGCCGTGAGCAGCGACGGGTCGAGGTGAGCGCTCAGCGCACTCGGGTCCGCCCGGCCCGTGGCGACCTCGCCAGCGACGACGACGTAGTCCTGGTAGTCGGCGACCGCGACGCGCATGAGGTCCTCGTCACTGACGGGCTCCGCCGACGCGGTCGCGGACGAGTCCGGCGCTGTCGTCGGGGCAGCGACGTCGCCCCGACCGGGTCCCGGAATCGGCAGCAGAGCGCAGCCGGCGAGCGGGAGGGTGATGAGTGGGAGCAGGAGCGTCCGTGGGGTGTGCATGGCACGGGAACCTACGGGGCGGCGGCGCTGCCGGCGCCGTGCATCCGCTCTCCGTGAAGAGACGCAGGGCTGAGCAGCTGTGGAGGACGTGACGCCCACGGCACTAGCCTCGCGGTGGGCGGTCGCGCCGCTGGTGGACCGCCCGACCCCGAGCTCGACGTGAGGTAGCGATGGACATCCCCGGCCCCTGGCAGCGCACCGCCCGCGGCGCCCTGCTGCTCGACGACGCCGGCGAGCTGGCGACCACGATCTTCGCCGAGATGAGCGCCCTCGCCGCGGCGACCGGGGCGATCAACCTGGGGCAGGGCTTCCCCGATGAGGACGGCCCCTCCGAGGTGCTCGAGGCGGCGCGCCGGGCGATCGCCGACGGCGTCAACCAGTACCCGCCCGGGCCCGGCCTGCCGGCGCTGCGGGAGGCGGTCGCCGAGCATCAGCTGCGGTTCTACGGCATCCCGCTCGATGCTGCGCAGGTGCTCGTCACGGCCGGCGCGACCGAGGCGCTCACCGCGACGATCCTGGCGCTCGTCGACCACGGCGACGAGGTCGTCGTGCTCGAACCGTTCTACGACTCGTACGCCGCGGCCGTGGCCCTGGCCGG